>CATQHL010000002.1 GCA_958295925.1 uncultured Acidimicrobiales bacterium | reverse complement strand
CACCATCAGCACCGGATCGTCGAGGTCGACGGTCTCCAAGCCGACATCGGCGAGCTGGTCCAGGTTGGGGCCGTACCAGGCGATGCTGTGGACGTTCGGAGCCGAGGGATCTGGGTTCTCCGGGCACTCGCCGCTGCCTATGAGCACCCCGCCCGCGGCCTCTATGCCGTCCCCGGGTCGGGTGTCTTTCAGACTCCTGGACTGGACGGCCTGCCCCTCCGCCGCTGAGGAGCCGCCTCCGGCGGGAGCGGCCTCCTCCGAGCCGCCGCAGGCCGCCGCCAGCAGTGCGACTGCGCTGAGCACGGCCGCTGCGCTCAGCTTGCGGGCTCTCGACGCCCGCGTTCTTGGGGCGTCCCGGCGGTTCTGCCGGTTTGGTCGGTTGTGCCGGTTTGGCCCGTTGTGCCGGTTTGGTCCGTTGTGCCGGTTTGGCCCGTTGTGCCGGTTTGGCCCGTTGTGCCGGTTTGGCCCGTCCTGAGTGCTTGGTCGACTGTGCCTGCCTGGCCGGTTGCGCGCGCTTGGAAGACTCCATGATCCATGGGCTCGCCGTGATCCATGGACTCGCCGAGCTAGGCCCGCAGCGGCGTTCAGAGGGGTGGCTGAAGGTTTCTTGGAAGGTGTTTGCATCAACTCAGGGGGGAGGCTAAGGGGGGTTAGGGGTATAGAGGGCTTGTGGGTTGGGGCTCGGGATCATGCGCTGGAGCTCGGGCTTGCGGGCTCGGGGTTGCGGCTGGGCTCGCGGGCTCGGGGTTGTTGCGGGCTTGCGGGCTTGTGGGCTCGGGCTTGTGGGCTCGGGCTTGTGGGCTCGGGCTTGAGGCTGGGCTTGCGGACTAGAAGGAGACGTTCAGGTGGTCGGCGGCTTCGGCCGAAAGGGATGCGGCCACCTCGGGCGCCATGGCCTGCGCTGCCACCATCGTGCTGGCAATGGGCTGCACGATGGCCCTGGCGCTGTTGTCCACGTGGATCCGCCACGGCCACCTGGCCGCAGCCGAAGAGGTGGCGCCCACGAGGGCCAGGTTGGAGCCGGGCAGGGACGCGGTCTGTCCGGCCCGCTGAATCAGCACGTCATGGCCCGGGCCGACTACCAGCACGTCGAGGCCGGGGCTCGTGGACTCAGGCGTCGACGCCGACAACAGGAGCTGTTCGAGTTGGGGGGAGTCGAAGCCAATTGAGAGGATTCGCTCCCAGCCCGGCCCCACCGGCACGTTGATACCCACCGTGACGACTCGGACGTTGGCGGCCATGGGCGACGAGCCGAGAGCCTCCACGATGGCGGACAGCAAGGCGATCGACGGGCTGCTGGTGCCGGAGACCGTCAGACAGCGGATCTCTTCAATGTTCAGCAGCAGCGGCCCCTCGACGGTGTCGCCGACCGGCACCAGGGCCGGGCACAGCGACAGGCCGTGGCCGGAGGCGTCGAGCTCTTCCAGCGTCACACCCGCGGCCAGCTCCAGCACGTACCCGCCCGAAGCCGAGGTCCAGCATTCCGGCGCCGGGATCGGCTCGTCGAGCAATACCTCGAAGCCGTATGTGCCGACCCGGACGGCCACGACCCTCGGCTTGCTCTTCAGCTGCGCCACCGTGACTGCTCGCAACTGCCGCATCGCCGCCTCGATGAGTTGCAGGGAGTCCATGCGGGCGCTGCGCTCAAGCGACTCCATGAGAGGGCCGGGAGGCTGGCTTTCCGCTCCGCCCGACAGCCGCTGCCGCATGCGATTCAGCCGCCACAACAGCATGGCGTCGCCTATGGCCGTCCCCGCCAGGCTGCGAGGCGAGGTGACCGCTCTCTTCACCGACATCTGCGCGGAGGGATCGGGCCCGGTCACCGATGGCATGAACTGCGGCAGCGGCGGTGCCTCAAGCTCCACGTAGGGCTCGGCGGCTGGCGGGGGTTCGTGTGCGGCGGCTGGCGGGGGTTCGTGTGCGGCGGGCGGGGCAGGGGCTTCAGCTGGTGTTTCGGGTTGTGCGGGACCGGGTTCGTGTGCGGTTGGCGGGGCAGGGGCTTCAGCTGGTGTCTCGGGCTGTGCCGGAGGTGCTTCGTGTGGCGCGGGTGCTTCGTGTGGCGCGGGTGCTTCGTGTGGCGCGGGCATCGTCGGAGCCGGTGGAGGCTCCCGCGGGGCGGGGGGAACGGGTGCTTCTGGCTGTTCGTATGAGGGCGGCGGCTCGTATGCGGCTGGTTCGTATGAGGGCGGGGGCTCGTATGCGGCTGGTTCGTATGAGGGCGGGGTCGCCTGTGGCGGTTCGTGGGCTGCCGGCCTATACGCGGCCGGCGCAGCCTCAGGGGTTGGTGCCTCCTCAGGGGTGTCGTATGGCTGGTACGCGTCCGGCCGGCCCTCAGGCGTGTCGTATGGCGCCTCAGGGGTGTCGTATGGCTGGTACGCGTCAGGCCGGGCCGCGTCCGGCTGGGCCTCAGGGGTGTCGTATGGCTGGTATGCGTCGTCCGGTTGGGCCTCAGGGGTGTCGTATGGCTGGTATGCGTCGTCCGGTTGGGCCTCAGGGGTGTCGTATGGCGCCTCAGGCGTGTCGTATGGCTGGTATGCGTCGTCCGGTTGGGCCTCAGGGGTGTCGTATGGCGCCTCAGGCGTGTCGTATGGCTGGTATGCGTCGTCCGGTTGGGCCTCAGGGGTGTCGTATGGCGCCTCAGGCGTGTCGTATGGCTGGGCCTCAGGCCATTCGTCTTCTGCGGACGGCGCCGCCTGCTGCAGAAGCTCGTCGTCGGGTTCGGGCGGCGGTTCTGTGTAGGCGCCTTCGGCCGGGGCCGAAACGTCGGGCGGAGGCTCAGGACGAGAGCCCGGCTCGTCCACCACGTCGGCGATGTCGGCGATCTCCGCCGGCTCTTCGGCCGCGGGCTCGGGGCTGGCGACGAGTTCGGCCTCAGCATCGGGGACCTCGTCGAGCTCGCTGACAGCGCTCGGCGCAGGCCCTATCCCCCGTGCCAGTCCTTTCCAGAAGGGGACCACTTCGGCCGGGGCGGGTTCTCTGCCCCAGGCCGTGAACAGGAATCGCTCGGCCAGAGTCCACAGATGCACGGGGTCGGGCGTGCCCCAGGGCATGGGATCGCCGGGCAACATCAGAGCGCTGCCCTCCGGTATCAGGTCGTCGGGCCCGAGCGCGCCTACGCCCGGGTAGGCGGCGTTCAGAGATCGGACTTCCCGCCAGCGTGCCGGCGAGTTCAGGAACTGGGACGAGACGCTGCGGAGGGTGTCGGCGCCGCGGGCCAGGTAGTAGGCCCGTATGGGGACGATCTCAGGGGGCGCCTCTTCAGCGCCGTGCCGGCCGCCGTGCGGCCCTCGGGCTGCGACTTCTCCAGACGGCGACTCCATGGGACGGCCGGGCTCCTCCCCGCCCGCCTGTGCCGGGGGCGCTGCTTCGTCGGCGAATACAAAACCCGCGCCTGCGCCTGCGCCGAATGATGCGCCGCCCGCCTGTGCCGGGGGCGCTGCTTCGTCGGCGAATACAGAACCCGCGCCTGCGCCTGCGCCGAATGATGCGCCCTCCCCGGCGGGGACCCCGCTGGCTTGGGCCGCGTGCCCGGGTTCGCCTCCGGGGAATCCTCCCGTTTCTGCGGCGTACCGGCCGGCCTCGGCCGCGAACGCGGGTTCTGCGCCGGGGTATTCGCCCGCCCCGGCGGGGTACCCGCTTTCAGGCTGCGGCGGAGCCTGCTCGACGTCGCCGGGGGCCGCGGCCAGGGCCTGATCTGCGTCGACGACCGGCTCGGGGAACAGAGGGACACCCTGCCGGTACCATGCCTCTTCTTGTGCCCCTTGTGCTTGTGTCCCTCGTGGTGCTTGTGGTGCTTGTCTCCCTTGTGCTTCAGACCCGGGCTGGGGTTCCGACGCTTGTTCGCCTGCGGAGACGTTCTTCGGGCGAGACCTGAGTCGCAGTCGCTTCCTGAGGGTGATCACGAACACCACGATAGAAGCGATCCAGGCCGCGGCCAAGAGTCCCCCGGCAACATTGAGGACGATTCCCGACAACCCGCCGGCAAAGCCTTCGCTCCCGTCGGGCCAGACTGGCGGCAGGCCGACCCAGGAAGAGCCGAACAGCACCGAGAAGAGAACGGGGACGGCCACCAAAGCGATGGCTGTGAGCAGGAGCCGCTGGGAGTCTAGGTTGTTCCATTCGTCGGGTTTGGGCGCAGGCCCTGAGGCAGCGCCCCTAGAGCCGGCTTGGGCGGCTGGGGCGGCTGGGGGAAGGTTGACCATGAAGGCCTAAGCCTAACTGTCGGCGCCGGGCTGGCCACCCGCCGTCGCCCGAGGTGTCCACCCGCCGGGTTCGTTGCCGCGCCTCGTGTCCCGGATATGCCTCGTGTCCCGGATATGCCTCGTGTCCCGGATATGCCTCGTGTCCCGGATATGCCTCGTGTCCCGGATATCTGGATGGGGCGCTATATCCGGATGGGACACTCGCCCAGGTAGTCGAGGGCTTCGGGCTCTCCGTACGGCGTCAGCAGCACCGCTTCGGCGCCGCCTATCGCGATGATGGGCTGCCGGTTGCGGGCCACCGCCAGCACGGAGCGCATCACGTATCCGGTCACCACCGTCACCTCCACGCGAGTGCCTACGCAGTTGACCTCGGCCACCAGGATCTCCTCGCCGTAGATCAGCGGATGGGCGCCCATTCGGTTCTCGGCGGCTTCGACCGCGTCGGCGTGGGAGCCTCCGCTGGCGATGGTGATGGCGGCTACTCGGGCGGCCTCGCTGGCGGCGTGCGCAGCGTCCTGACGGGCCGCGGTGAGCCTGGGGGCGTCGTAGGCGATGCCGCCCAGCAACAGCAGAGCCGACGCGATGATGGCGATGAACGGCGCATACACCCCCCTCCGATCCCCGCGAACCCCGATTCCGCTGCTGTGTCCGTCGCAGTGAGCGCCGCCCCGTGCACCCATCATCCCGCTCCGATCCTCATGAACCCCGATCTCGCCACTATGCCTCTGGAAGGGCCTGCTGAAACCGGGCCGACCAAGCTGCCGCTCACGACGACCCCGCCTCCGCCCGCGGGCGGCTTGGCAACTTGTCGGCATCCGAGAGAGGGTCAGGGGGCGGATCGGTTGCGAGCGGCTAACGGCCCCGGCGGCGCCGCAGCCATTCGGACTGGTCGACACCAGGACGAGCCACACCCGACGTGAGCCGCTGAACAGCCTGCTGTGTGAACTCACTCCGAAGACGGCAAATGGCACGGTAACGTCGACCACAGGTGTCCTCGAAGTACCACGGCCCGACCGGTTGGTCTCCTTCATCGCCCTGCCTCTTGGCTGTCACCACCGAATCTCCCTTCGCTGGGCTAAACTTATGTACACGGAGCTCGTAGGGTTTGGAACTGAAGCGAACAGACTCTCCTCGTGTCGAATTGTGGCAGGCAGGGATCATCACGTCCGCGCTCTGACCATTTTTCGTGACATGGAGAGGCAGGAACGGAAACCTTCGAGGACATTCAAAGCTGAGGCGAACGCTATCGCAGAGCGGCTGAATGCACAGCAAGTACTCAGATTTCCTATTGCCAGCGGCCTCATTATTGCCCTGACCTCTATATTTCTCCTTAGTGGAGTCTTCTTCTCCCGCCTGTTCACGTTTGACATTTTCCTTCTTGACCTTGGCCTCTGCAACAACAACGATACCTGCTTCCAGTCTGGGAGCTTCGCTGCCGAAGCGAGTAGAACTCATAAGAATAGCGAACTGTTCATGGGCATCCTCTCGTTGCCCCTTGTCCTTGAATACTCTCAATAAGGACTTATATAGCTTGTTCACCTTGCTATCAACTAGCCCCAATCTTGGAAGACCTGTGGCCAGGGCCTTCTTGACCAGTTCCTCGTCGTCAAGTCTGTTGAGTTCTTCGTTCTTGCTAATCTTGGGTGATCGTCTTAATTCGTCAGCAAATCTTCTAGGCGATCACAGTAGTTCAGAGTTCTCTAGTCGCGCCAGAAGGTTATCTTCGTCAAGAAGGCTTGTCAAATCACTCTTGATGAGGGCGAGCTCAAACTCATTAGCCAATAAGCGAGACATTTGAGGGCCAGCGTCAGTAACTTCTGGGAGCATAGCGCGATGTGTTAGCAACGGAGCATCCAGACTCGATTTGAATGTAGCTAGGATACGGGGAATAGAATCACGTAGGTTGTTTACAGCGGTGAAGGCGAGTTCGGGAACCAGACCTCCCCATAGCTCTTCGAGATCTTTGCGGATCAACTTTGGCAATCGTTGATAGCTAGCAGTTCTCTCGTCATCTTCTTCCAACTTTCTCTCATTTTGTTCGCCCTTCTTGAAGAGTAGTATTTTGGTGTCTCCTTTGGAGAAGATGAAGTCGGTTTCCTTCTTCAGCTGACAGTCGTCCTCCTTCAGCGGACAATCATCCTCCAATTGTTCAAGCAATTGCTGAGCAACAGATCTAAGACTTGGTTCTCCAGAATATATGACGATGACCCTCAGCCCACGTGAATCCAACTCCAGAACCTTTCTCACGGCTTCTGCAGCAACCTCTTCATCGCCGAACATAATCCAATCGAGTATCAGTAGATCAGCTGCTTTGGCACCATCAACTGCCTGACTAATGACATCTTCTCTTCCATTGGGCTGTAATACGCTGCATACGATATTCTCAGATAAGAATGCTTGAATCAGATGGTTGCCGTGCACTTCTCCGCCTTGTGGGTTTGCGCTCCCACCATCGTTAGGTACCTTCAAACCCTCTTGGACTTCGGGTTCGCCACAGTTTTCACTAGTATCAGGATCAGCTCTAGCACTTGCGTTTGTATCGTCAAGCTCACCGTCTATGACCCGGTCATCTATCAAGAGTGCAGTTCGAAAATAGTCGCTGATTGCCGTCACAGTTTTCCCTTCTTCGGGGCGATCACAAATCGAACGCCGTTCTCGTGACCTGCTAACTCAATAGACCAACCAGCCCGTTGTAAGACCTGTTTTGCTATCGCCAGGCCCAGCCCGCTCCCACCTGGCCGTGTCGTGAACCCGAATTCGAATACTCGATCAATGATGTCAGATGCGATTCCCGGCCCGGTGTCCGAGTAGATCATTACCCCATCGCGGGCATCCAACTCTATCTTGTTCTTGGAACTGGTTCCCTCTTGAGCAAACCAGTAGAGGCTGTTGTCCACTAGGTTAATGAAGACTGGGTAGAAGGTAGACACATAGCCCTCCATCTTCATCTCACGAAATGAAGTGGTGACAATTATCTCGGCGTTTACCTCTTGGAGGCGAGCCCTGAAGAGTTCAATGAGGAAGCGCCTAATATAGAATCCCTTAATGATGGTCTTGGCCCGAGGTACTCTGCGTTGCAGGGGCGTCAGCAGAGTCAGATAGCTGTCGAGATGATCAAAGTTCCTGCGCAGATCTTCGTACAGGAGGCGCAGACGCGGATTGACCTTTGCCCACGATCTGAGCTTGCGGATGTCGCTTCGAATGCTGGACACGGTCGCTCGAAACTCGTGGTCCACCACTGCCAAGGCCTTTCCCAGTTGGACGAATTCCAGTTCTGCGTCAGCACGTTCCCTGAGGTCTAGGATTTCTGCATCGGCGGCTGCGGCCAGATCAGCAGGTGTTATGGCTTTGGGATCGTACACGAGATGGCTTGTTTTGATCTGTGTGGAAAGGCGGCGAAGCGCCCACTGCGTCTTGCGCACCAATTCCTCAACCTCGGACTCGAAGTCTGCCTGGGACTCAAACCATCCTGTGGTGCTGGTCAAGTCTGGCTGGGGTAGTGCTTCCAATGCTTGTTGGAAGGAGAGATGTTCCCTGTCGATAGCAGTCTCGGCCTTCCTGTGCAGGGACTGTAGGCTAATGCGTGCGGCCCCCACCTCTTTGGATACTTCCCTGTTAGCCCACTGAAGCTTGCGATTGACAAAGCTATGCTTCATAGATTTATCGGCTTTCACTATTGTCAAACGTGTCTCGGCGGCGGCGGCAAGGCCTTCGAGCTCCTTTAGAGCGGGTTTGATTGTGGATTCCTTCAAATGGGCCAAGCTCGTCTCCACGAAAGCAAAGTCTAGGCGCATAGGAGTGGTCAGGGCGAATCCCTCGGGCTCCTCTAATCGCAAGGGTTCAAGTAATTCTGCCAGCTTGATC
>CATQHL010000001.1 GCA_958295925.1 uncultured Acidimicrobiales bacterium | reverse complement strand
TTGAAGCCTAACTTGTAGCTCTACTATACCCTAGGGGTAAGACAGTGTCTGGGGGTAGTTCTACCCCCCTATATTGAAGCCGCTAATCAGTTTTTGGAGGCTGGAGGCGGCGGCGGGTGTCTGGGGGTAGTTCTACCCCCCTATATTGAAGCGAACTCACCCGCATAGGCGTGCTCTTCCTGGCTTCGCGTGTCTGGGGGTAGTTCTACCCCCCTATATTGAAGCATTCAGGACGGCGGCGAGTCGGCCCGTGAGTCACTCGTGTCTGGGGGTAGTTCTACCCCCCTATATTGAAGCGTCCTCCGCACGCCTGATTTTGTTCATTTCACGCTGGGTGTCTGGGGGTAGTTCTACCCCCCTATATTGAAGCGCCGAGGTGGCAGGGCTTTATGCGGATGACGTGCGGGTGTCTGGGGGTAGTTCTACCCCCCTATATTGAAGCATCGTTTCGCCCAGCCGCCTGGCCCCTGCGCCGTAAGTGTCTGGGGGTAGTTCTACCCCCCTATATTGAAGCGATTGCTTTTCGGATTGCCCGACCGGCCCTGCCTGAGTGTCTGGGGGTAGTTCTACCCCCCTATATTGAAGCTCCGATCGTGTTGAGCGGGTGGGCGAGGACGCCTGGGGTGTCTGGGGGTAGTTCTACCCCCCTATATTGAAGCCCCTTGACGCTGTTGCAGTGTCCGCACAGCAGCTGAGTGTCTGGGGGTAGTTCTACCCCCCTATATTGAAGCCGCTCACGGGAATAGGCGTTGTGCTCCGCTCGGCAGGGTGTCTGGGGGTAGTTCTACCCCCCTATATTGAAGCCAGCTCACCCCACAGACATATGACCGCTGCGGAAAGGTGTCTGGGGGTAGTTCTACCCCCCTATATTGAAGCACAAGTCGGCCTATTCGCTTTATTTCAAGGGCGACGTGTGTCTGGGGGTAGTTCTACCCCCCTATATTGAAGCCTAGGTATCTTACCTTCCTGTTCCACAACAATAAACGTGTCTGGGGGTAGTTCTACCCCCCTATATTGAAGCAGATGCGACTAGCCATCTCGTGAGCTTCGTCGCACGTGTGTCTGGGGGTAGTTCTACCCCCCTATATTGAAGCTCGCGTATTGTTGGTGGCAGTCGTTCGCCCGACCTTGTGTCTGGGGGTAGTTCTACCCCCCTATATTGAAGCCATTTCTGAACCTTTCTTGTTTCTGGCGTCTTCAGTGGTGTCTGGGGGTAGTTCTACCCCCCTATATTGAAGCTGTGCCAGACGCACTTCGTTTGGCGTCGCCGCCTGGGTGTCTGGGGGTAGTTCTACCCCCCTATATTGAAGCGCTAAACTGCCAGATTACGGGATTTACACCAGAAGGGTGTCTGGGGGTAGTTCTACCCCCCTATATTGAAGCATTGTCCACAACCTGCTTCTGCGTGCAGTTGGACTTGTGTCTGGGGGTAGTTCTACCCCCCTATATTGAAGCGGCGAGACCGATTGGCAGACTTTTGGAGGGACTCCGGTGTCTGGGGGTAGTTCTACCCCCCTATATTGAAGCAACCGTTCAGCGCAATCGTGTTGTGGCGCATATGCAGTGTCTGGGGGTAGTTCTACCCCCCTATATTGAAGCTTCGCAAGATACAGGATCAGTTATTCTTTCATTAGGGTGTCTGGGGGTAGTTCTACCCCCCTATATTGAAGCGTGAACGCAGTGCCCTTCGCCCGCAGATAGAACGCCCGTGTCTGGGGGTAGTTCTACCCCCCTATATTGAAGCCTAGTTATTCGGGCGCGCCTATTGCTATTACCCATGGTGTCTGGGGGTAGTTCTACCCCCCTATATTGAAGCGTTGATGCTGCGCGTGTTAATGGGCTGCCCGAACGAGGTGTCTGGGGGTAGTTCTACCCCCCTATATTGAAGCAACTCACTGCCGCAAGAGGTGCGAGACAGGGTATTGGTGTCTGGGGGTAGTTCTACCCCCCTATATTGAAGCGCCGTGAAGGCGAGCCATGACGCTTTCACGCTGTCCGGTGTCTGGGGGTAGTTCTACCCCCCTATATTGAAGCTGCGGGAGCCTGTCCGTCCACCCCCTGTCCTCCTTGGTGTCTGGGGGTAGTTCTACCCCCCTATATTGAAGCGCAGGTTGTGGCATTAGGGAGGTGAAAATCCTCCCCGTGTCTGGGGGTAGTTCTACCCCCCTATATTGAAGCGAGAGGCCGGAGCAATGCTCGTGCAGCAGGACGCCCGTGTCTGGGGGTAGTTCTACCCCCCTATATTGAAGCGGTTCAATGGCTACGAACGGAGTAACCCCAACTCAGAGTGTCTGGGGGTAGTTCTACCCCCCTATATTGAAGCACCGCCGCTGTCGCAGGGTCTTTCTTGGGGCTGACAGGTGTCTGGGGGTAGTTCTACCCCCCTATATTGAAGCATTATTCCAACGATAGTAAGCCATGTCGCAAGCCATGGTGTCTGGGGGTAGTTCTACCCCCCTATATTGAAGCCCGCACGGTGAGCATCGTAGAAGCTGAGGACTCCGAGGTGTCTGGGGGTAGTTCTACCCCCCTATATTGAAGCACTGGCCTAAAGATGCGCTGGGGCTGATCCCCTTCGGTGTCTGGGGGTAGTTCTACCCCCCTATATTGAAGCGTTGGAGCAATTTAGCTAGTGTCGGGGCATATGGGGCGTGTCTGGGGGTAGTTCTACCCCCCTATATTGAAGCCTGTCCGCCGAGTCCCCTCGTGCGCAGCAGGCTCGTCTGTGTCTGGGGGTAGTTCTACCCCCCTATATTGAAGCTGAAATGTTAAACATTTAGCTTGTGAAAGCTTGTGAGTGTCTGGGGGTAGTTCTACCCCCCTATATTGAAGCACGAAAAACCTGGTATCTGGCCTAGCTACGAATTGTTCCGTGTCTGGGGGTAGTTCTACCCCCCTATATTGAAGCCTGCCCCTAGCGGATATGCAATCAGGGTGGCAGGCATGTGTCTGGGGGTAGTTCTACCCCCCTATATTGAAGCTGGGTATTAAGGCGAAACTACCACCCTGTAGGGGGTGGGTGTCTGGGGGTAGTTCTACCCCCCTATATTGAAGCCGGATGAATCCAAGCTTGAATGGGTTGGAATGGTACGTGTCTGGGGGTAGTTCTACCCCCCTATATTGAAGCCAAGGCGTAAATCAGTTACCGATCCGAGGCTGGCTGCGTGTCTGGGGGTAGTTCTACCCCCCTATATTGAAGCCTGAGATCTGGGGGTTTCTGCCATCCTGAAATCCATGTGTCTGGGGGTAGTTCTACCCCCCTATATTGAAGCTATTTCGCAGAGAGTGAAACAGGCATTCTCTTTCGTGTGTCTGGGGGTAGTTCTACCCCCCTATATTGAAGCGCTGGAAGCCGCCAAAAGGAGCCAGGCTCCTCAAGGTGTCTGGGGGTAGTTCTACCCCCCTATATTGAAGCAAGCGTGAGTTCTGCCATTGTTTTAAGGCGAAAGTCGTGTCTGGGGGTAGTTCTACCCCCCTATATTGAAGCATGAACGGCGCCGCAGCGATAAACCCCAGCCCCGGAGTGTCTGGGGGTAGTTCTACCCCCCTATATTGAAGCACGCAAGCCTCTGGTAGTCAGAGCGCTGGGCTGAAGTGTCTGGGGGTAGTTCTACCCCCCTATATTGAAGCCGCACACAACCTGGCCTAGCGGGGTTACAAGCTTCCGTGTCTGGGGGTAGTTCTACCCCCCTATATTGAAGCTAGAATGCATGGAGATCACTCGTTTTTCGCTGATCTCGTGTCTGGGGGTAGTTCTACCCCCCTATATTGAAGCCTCAAATTCCTGGGCTTCAAGCTCCAAACTCTCGATGTGTCTGGGGGTAGTTCTACCCCCCTATATTGAAGCCTATTAAACGGTGGGTCTAAATAGATTAAATCAATGGTGTCTGGGGGTAGTTCTACCCCCCTATATTGAAGCTTCCGTTGCAGGCCTAGGCCGGTCTTCGGTCTAGGCGTGTCTGGGGGTAGTTCTACCCCCCTATATTGAAGCCTCTGTCAGAAACACAATAGCAACCTCAAATCGTGAGGTGTCTGGGGGTAGTTCTACCCCCCTATATTGAAGCAACCTGAACAGCGTTTCAGGATACAACGGCCTGCTGGTGTCTGGGGGTAGTTCTACCCCCCTATATTGAAGCGTCGATGGACAATCAACAGGTTTCGATTCAGCAAACACGTGTCTGGGGGTAGTTCTACCCCCCTATATTGAAGCGGTGGGGCCTGTGGGGGGTGGTGGGGCAGCCATATGTGTCTGGGGGTAGTTCTACCCCCCTATATTGAAGCCGCGATTAAGTAAACGTGGGGGTATTCCTCGTATAGGTGTCTGGGGGTAGTTCTACCCCCCTATATTGAAGCCCCGAAGACTTGTTTGTGGGCCGCGTGGAGGCCGTAGTGTCTGGGGGTAGTTCTACCCCCCTATATTGAAGCGAAACAGCCGAGGGTTGCGGGAGGGAGGTTCGGTCGTGTGTCTGGGGGTAGTTCTACCCCCCTATATTGAAGCACCCCCCGTTTTGGCCTGAATGGGGGGTTTACCCCCCGTGTCTGGGGGTAGTTCTACCCCCCTATATTGAAGCGCCAGCAGCCCGCCCAACCTATGGAAGACGGGCTGCGTGTCTGGGGGTAGTTCTACCCCCCTATATTGAAGCACTAACATCCATTAACCAACGCTTGGGGTTTACTACGTGTCTGGGGGTAGTTCTACCCCCCTATATTGAAGCGGAGTGCAAGTCCCGACGCCCGCTGCCGCAGGGCAGGTGTCTGGGGGTAGTTCTACCCCCCTATATTGAAGCACTGATATGGAGGGGCAACCCACTAGTTTTAATCCTGTGTCTGGGGGTAGTTCTACCCCCCTATATTGAAGCCTGCCCTACAAGCAAGCAGACTACCTGCTTGAAATGCGTGTCTGGGGGTAGTTCTACCCCCCTATATTGAAGCCGCCCTAGGTTACTTAGGTACCCACACGCTTCTTGCCGTGTCTGGGGGTAGTTCTACCCCCCTATATTGAAGCCTGCCGTGTTGGGGGTTAGCCCTATATTCAGGAATGTGTCTGGGGGTAGTTCTACCCCCCTATATTGAAGCCACCATCCTCCACACACAATGTCACAGCATCATCAAGTGTCTGGGGGTAGTTCTACCCCCCTATATTGAAGCATGGTTGCGGAAGCCGACCGAGGGTCAGGCTTCGCGTGTCTGGGGGTAGTTCTACCCCCCTATATTGAAGCCTGCTAATCCTGTGCCAACGGGTTGGCAGGTTCACCGTGTCTGGGGGTAGTTCTACCCCCCTATATTGAAGCGCACATGAATGGATGCTGCTACACCCCTGCCGGTAGGTGTCTGGGGGTAGTTCTACCCCCCTATATTGAAGCGGTGTATCTTCCGAGTTGGTCGTGAGTGAATGATGTGTGTCTGGGGGTAGTTCTACCCCCCTATATTGAAGCCATATATCTCTCTCCAAAGACGCCAAAACTTGACATGTGTCTGGGGGTAGTTCTACCCCCCTATATTGAAGCCCGGAGACTACGCCGAGTCCATCTACACCAACCTAGGTGTCTGGGGGTAGTTCTACCCCCCTATATTGAAGCTGCGCAACCTGCGGCCAGTCTGGCAAAGACATTCACGGGTGTCTGGGGGTAGTTCTACCCCCCTATATTGAAGCCAAATCGTAGGCAGGGACTACCTGCCCGCCCAGGTCGGTGTCTGGGGGTAGTTCTACCCCCCTATATTGAAGCCATGTGCCTTGGGAAGCAAGTGAACCTTTTAGTACTGTGTCTGGGGGTAGTTCTACCCCCCTATATTGAAGCAGCAATGCCGTCAGGCCAGCCAGGTTGGACGCCGCGGGTGTCTGGGGGTAGTTCTACCCCCCTATATTGAAGCAGGCTGATTGCCTCGAACCTCCACCCATCCGCGATCAGTGTCTGGGGGTAGTTCTACCCCCCTATATTGAAGCCCCAGCGCTGAGATACGGGGTCTACGGAAATCCGAGGGTGTCTGGGGGTAGTTCTACCCCCCTATATTGAAGCTTCCTGGGGGGGGTGGGGCGGGGTGGGGGGAGATCGGTGTCTGGGGGTAGTTCTACCCCCCTATATTGAAGCTTCACTCTCTTCGCGTTGGCGTCGAGCACCCTCAATTGTGTCTGGGGGTAGTTCTACCCCCCTATATTGAAGCCGGGCCTGACCCGTCGATCCGGCAGGGAGGGGAATCGTGTCTGGGGGTAGTTCTACCCCCCTATATTGAAGCGTGGAATGCCCCCACTTAGCCCCCCGTGAGAAGTTGCGTGTCTGGGGGTAGTTCTACCCCCCTATATTGAAGCTGGAACTACGACGAGGATGCCCCAAACCCGGGCTACAGGTGTCTGGGGGTAGTTCTACCCCCCTATATTGAAGCGGCCTGATAAGGCAGTTACTAGTGCGGCTAATCCCGGTGTCTGGGGGTAGTTCTACCCCCCTATATTGAAGCGTTCTCTGCTCGTTTCCAGCCCTGGTGCGAGTTATTAGTGTCTGGGGGTAGTTCTACCCCCCTATATTGAAGCGATGCCGTCCAGCCAGGGCGGCATATAAGTGCTGGGGGTGTCTGGGGGTAGTTCTACCCCCCTATATTGAAGCGTGGACGTTGACGCCTGGGTGGAGGGTGCGGTGGATGTGTCTGGGGGTAGTTCTACCCCCCTATATTGAAGCACGATGGAAGTTACAAGCGAAGAATTCCGCCCCAACCGTGTCTGGGGGTAGTTCTACCCCCCTATATTGAAGCCTGGGGCGTGTATGGTGACAGAAAACCGGTTTTGGGTGTCTGGGGGTAGTTCTACCCCCCTATATTGAAGCGTCTGAGCCAATACCCACGGATTTGACGCCCCAGGCGTGTCTGGGGGTAGTTCTACCCCCCTATATTGAAGCGTAGTTGACGGATATGTAGCGTTTAGTTGCGCCCGTGTGTCTGGGGGTAGTTCTACCCCCCTATATTGAAGCCATAGGTTGTGGGGAGAAGCCGTCGGCTCGCGAGTCGTGTCTGGGGGTAGTTCTACCCCCCTATATTGAAGCCGCAATTACGATCATATTGTCGCCGTTGTCCTCGCCGGTGTCTGGGGGTAGTTCTACCCCCCTATATTGAAGCATGGGGTTGGAGGAGCGGCTTCTAGGCAGACGGCCTGTGTCTGGGGGTAGTTCTACCCCCCTATATTGAAGCGCCGCTACACAAGCCGTTCCGCTCCCGCAAAACGGGGTGTCTGGGGGTAGTTCTACCCCCCTATATTGAAGCGCCTTAACCCCCTTACCCCAACGGAATTTATCACCACGTGTCTGGGGGTAGTTCTACCCCCCTATATTGAAGCAAGGCAAGTGTCTTCCTTGAATCCCCAGCAGCATTGAGTGTCTGGGGGTAGTTCTACCCCCCTATATTGAAGCACTAGGTCTTACTTTCAATCTCACGGTTTTACCTATGTGTCTGGGGGTAGTTCTACCCCCCTATATTGAAGCCGTGATCCCGATAGCTCCTGGTGGCCTCCAACGTAAGTGTCTGGGGGTAGTTCTACCCCCCTATATTGAAGCCACGCAGACGGCCTGCTCACGCTCGGCCCGCCAGGCGTGTCTGGGGGTAGTTCTACCCCCCTATATTGAAGCCTGCTTCAGGGCAATCATTTCGACGTCCACCGGCTTAGTGTCTGGGGGTAGTTCTACCCCCCTATATTGAAGCAAGCGCACCGCGCTGGGCGACGCTGACGCCGCGGGGGTGTCTGGGGGTAGTTCTACCCCCCTATATTGAAGCGTCCAGGGTGAGGCTCGTCTCCCCGATGATTGAGAGGTGTCTGGGGGTAGTTCTACCCCCCTATATTGAAGCATCTGCGCGTCAAAGACAGCCTCCACTTCCTGACCAGGTGTCTGGGGGTAGTTCTACCCCCCTATATTGAAGCCTCACACAACCTGGCCTAGCGGGGTTACAAGCTTCCGTGTCTGGGGGTAGTTCTACCCCCCTATATTGAAGCTTTGTATTCGCGGAGGATGGCTTGGGCGTCGTGGATGTGTCTGGGGGTAGTTCTACCCCCCTATATTGAAGCCTCGCCTGGGTGGAGGAGAAGCTCCCCCCCAACGAGGTGTCTGGGGGTAGTTCTACCCCCCTATATTGAAGCGACGAGGCGGGGGGTGAACGTCCGGGGGGTGTGTTGGTGTCTGGGGGTAGTTCTACCCCCCTATATTGAAGCGTCATCCGTGGTTATGTCGCGTTCGCCGTGCGGCGCCGTGTCTGGGGGTAGTTCTACCCCCCTATATTGAAGCGTTGGGCTGCCAGGTAGGCCCAACCTAAATGGTAGTAGGTGTCTGGGGGTAGTTCTACCCCCCTATATTGAAGCGAGTGCTGGCATCCAGAGGTGGAGGTCGGCTGATGCCGTGTCTGGGGGTAGTTCTACCCCCCTATATTGAAGCAATAGTTTTCCCGCCTCGACGAGCATGGGCATAAGCGTGTGTCTGGGGGTAGTTCTACCCCCCTATATTGAAGCGGGGCGGTGTTGTCGCCCGCGACGGTGGTGACGGCGGTGTCTGGGGGTAGTTCTACCCCCCTATATTGAAGCCTTTACACCGCGATGACGGTCACCACGAACCTGCAGGTGTCTGGGGGTAGTTCTACCCCCCTATATTGAAGCTAGGTTGCTGACAGACGCTAATACGGAGCACAGCAGGTGTCTGGGGGTAGTTCTACCCCCCTATATTGAAGCATCGTCTTGCAGTGCAGTGCTCGGTGGCTCAAGTAGGTGTCTGGGGGTAGTTCTACCCCCCTATATTGAAGCATCACGACCCCAGCCCCCGGTATCGCAAGAATCCGAGGTGTCTGGGGGTAGTTCTACCCCCCTATATTGAAGCCCCAGCACTGTATTTCCAACTCGCACACTCCCGTAGTGTCTGGGGGTAGTTCTACCCCCCTATATTGAAGCCTATGCCTCCATCCGTCTCAAGAGTATATGTTGTTGGTGTCTGGGGGTAGTTCTACCCCCCTATATTGAAGCGGAGCACTGACACTACTCGCACTGGATGATAATACGGTGTCTGGGGGTAGTTCTACCCCCCTATATTGAAGCTTCGTCGTCGTCATCGTCGTCCTCTATATCATCATCGTGTCTGGGGGTAGTTCTACCCCCCTATATTGAAGCCGCTATTCGGCGGAGATGAGCATTACATAGAGCGGGGTGTCTGGGGGTAGTTCTACCCCCCTATATTGAAGCGTCGGCTTCGGGGTAGGTCTCGTCTGCGTCGGGGTCGTGTCTGGGGGTAGTTCTACCCCCCTATATTGAAGCGGCAACGACAGCGGCCTCGACCACACCCGCTACACGAGTGTCTGGGGGTAGTTCTACCCCCCTATATTGAAGCGCCTGCGCATCAGCGGCAATCCCCGCAGCATCAGCGGTGTCTGGGGGTAGTTCTACCCCCCTATATTGAAGCCGGCATTTCTTCATCGTCTGGCGTATCAACGTCTGGGTGTCTGGGGGTAGTTCTACCCCCCTATATTGAAGCAGCCGCAGATTATGGCAGGAGCACCTTCTGGTGTAAGTGTCTGGGGGTAGTTCTACCCCCCTATATTGAAGCAAGACAGAAGCCAGACTTGCCCTTGATCACCTGCTTTGTGTCTGGGGGTAGTTCTACCCCCCTATATTGAAGCAAACATCTCACGTAGAGCCCTGTCGCCCTTCACCGTGTGTCTGGGGGTAGTTCTACCCCCCTATATTGAAGCGTAGCCGTCGGAGAGGCTAGCGGTGCGCTCGCCCGTGGTGTCTGGGGGTAGTTCTACCCCCCTATATTGAAGCACAACTCGTAGAAGCTGCGCAGTGTTTGCGTCCAGAGTGTCTGGGGGTAGTTCTACCCCCCTATATTGAAGCGCTCACAGCATCGCAGGTGGTGATGCGAGCTTTAAGTGTCTGGGGGTAGTTCTACCCCCCTATATTGAAGCGGCGCAGATATGGCAAACGAAATTGCTGGCACTATGTGTCTGGGGGTAGTTCTACCCCCCTATATTGAAGCGCCGATACGGGGGCGTATCGGCCAACCTTTTTTTGTGTGTCTGGGGGTAGTTCTACCCCCCTATATTGAAGCATTCTTAGCTAGACGACAGTCCTCACAGGGTTTCTCGTGTCTGGGGGTAGTTCTACCCCCCTATATTGAAGCACCGTTATCCCAGCCTTGTCGGGCATGTCTCTACCTACGTGTCTGGGGGTAGTTCTACCCCCCTATATTGAAGCATATACTCCCGTGCGAACCCCGACAAGTTGCCTTCGCGTGTCTGGGGGTAGTTCTACCCCCCTATATTGAAGCCGGCTTTCACTACCAAACTTCGCAGCCTGGGAAGATGGTGTCTGGGGGTAGTTCTACCCCCCTATATTGAAGCCTCCTCTCGTGTTTCTGCTTCAGATGATGGGACTCAGTGTCTGGGGGTAGTTCTACCCCCCTATATTGAAGCGAGCCGCCATCCACCTCCCCCGTGCCTGTCCAGCCCGTGTCTGGGGGTAGTTCTACCCCCCTATATTGAAGCCTGGCGTCGGGATACGAATGGGACGAGCTGAACGGCGTGTCTGGGGGTAGTTCTACCCCCCTATATTGAAGCTACTTGCCGCTTCGTGCTCCTGGTTTGACACAAGCGAGTGTCTGGGGGTAGTTCTACCCCCCTATATTGAAGCGCAGCACTGGTCGTTATCGTGCCAACGGCATTTGCGTGTCTGGGGGTAGTTCTACCCCCCTATATTGAAGCAGATGTTGAATAATGCCTTGACGTATTCCCTTGCTTCGTGTCTGGGGGTAGTTCTACCCCCCTATATTGAAGCCAGTCCAACCACCGCAACCAGGTTCGGGTTCAGCGGGGTGTCTGGGGGTAGTTCTACCCCCCTATATTGAAGCGCCGGACTCGTCTTCCGAAGACCAAGCCTGGTGGAAGTGTCTGGGGGTAGTTCTACCCCCCTATATTGAAGCCCCACAAACTGATGTTGACCCCACAATTGATGCTAAGTGTCTGGGGGTAGTTCTACCCCCCTATATTGAAGCTCTTCCTTTTCTTTTATGTTAAGTGATGGTTGGCTTGTGTCTGGGGGTAGTTCTACCCCCCTATATTGAAGCTTGCGGCTAACCAAAAGCCAGGATACCAACGAGGGAGTGTCTGGGGGTAGTTCTACCCCCCTATATTGAAGCGGCTTGGTAGCTATCGTTTATGAATTCGTTGAAGTCGTGTCTGGGGGTAGTTCTACCCCCCTATATTGAAGCGATTGCCACCTGTGCCTGCTGCGGTCGTCTGGACTGGTGTCTGGGGGTAGTTCTACCCCCCTATATTGAAGCAGATATTGCGTATGGATTCGGACGGGAATGCCTTGGGTGTCTGGGGGTAGTTCTACCCCCCTATATTGAAGCAGCCGCCGTAGCTACCATTGCTTCTTCAGTTGGAGGGTGTCTGGGGGTAGTTCTACCCCCCTATATTGAAGCCCAAGCGCCCCACAGAGTACCACCACAACCACTACCACGTGTCTGGGGGTAGTTCTACCCCCCTATATTGAAGCGGTCTCTCGCCGTCGTAGTCCCTGCTTCGCACGCCGGTGTCTGGGGGTAGTTCTACCCCCCTATATTGAAGCTTCAATACAAGCATCCTGCGCTCTTTGACGTGCTCAGTGTCTGGGGGTAGTTCTACCCCCCTATATTGAAGCCACCTTTCTTTTAAGCGGGCAAGCCCTTCCAGCGAGGTGTCTGGGGGTAGTTCTACCCCCCTATATTGAAGCACCAAGCCGGCCACGGACGCGGACTTGTTGGTGTAGGTGTCTGGGGGTAGTTCTACCCCCCTATATTGAAGCACCCTCCGCACTACACCTCTCGCACGAGAGAGTCGTGTGTCTGGGGGTAGTTCTACCCCCCTATATTGAAGCCGTGCCGTCTGCGCCTACACTCGCTACGCGCCAGTGGTGTCTGGGGGTAGTTCTACCCCCCTATATTGAAGCCTCTTGCGAAAAGAGGTCGTCTTCTATTTCCCCGTCGTGTCTGGGGGTAGTTCTACCCCCCTATATTGAAGCCGCTCTACATACGAGGGAAGGCATTGGAGAGTTGCCGTGTCTGGGGGTAGTTCTACCCCCCTATATTGAAGCGTAAGCAAGGCCTTCTGATGTCTCTCCGAACCGCAGTGTCTGGGGGTAGTTCTACCCCCCTATATTGAAGCCCCGACATGCCTGCTCCTATCTGACGGGACAACTACGTGTCTGGGGGTAGTTCTACCCCCCTATATTGAAGCCTAGCGGGCGACGTCACCATGCGGGCCCGGCAGGGCGGTGTCTGGGGGTAGTTCTACCCCCCTATATTGAAGCGACCTCGCCCACAGCAGAGGCAGCCCCATCAAGTTCGTGTCTGGGGGTAGTTCTACCCCCCTATATTGAAGCTACTGCTACGTCTGTGCGTTGGGTTAGCCTAGGGATAGTGTCTGGGGGTAGTTCTACCCCCCTATATTGAAGCGATTAAGGAGAGATAATGTTGTTTTACGATTTGTATGTGTCTGGGGGTAGTTCTACCCCCCTATATTGAAGCACTAACAGCAGGTTTCCCTTGTCAACCTTTTAGTTAGTGTCTGGGGGTAGTTCTACCCCCCTATATTGAAGCCCTGTAGTAGCTACACCCGTAGCTACCTGCATTTCAAGTGTCTGGGGGTAGTTCTACCCCCCTATATTGAAGCAATATCGGGCGCCCCGCCATGCGGCGCGTGAAATAAGTGTCTGGGGGTAGTTCTACCCCCCTATATTGAAGCAGATTAGGAACTTTCCAACACCAATAAGATGGATATGTGTCTGGGGGTAGTTCTACCCCCCTATATTGAAGCGCCGCGAACATCATCCGCGCCTACTTCCATCCAGGGGTGTCTGGGGGTAGTTCTACCCCCCTATATTGAAGCGACGCCCTCCCGCAGCAGGGACGGCGGCGCGTGGTCGTGTCTGGGGGTAGTTCTACCCCCCTATATTGAAGCAGGGCACGTGGGCGTTCTACAGCGACGACTCGCGGGGTGTCTGGGGGTAGTTCTACCCCCCTATATTGAAGCACCCTCGCTGATCCCTCACTCGTCCAATTGGAATTGAGTGTCTGGGGGTAGTTCTACCCCCCTATATTGAAGCGCGCGGCGTCAGGTCGTGTATGCCGTCGCCGTGGTCGTGTCTGGGGGTAGTTCTACCCCCCTATATTGAAGCAATCAAAGCTCGCATCACTACCTGCGATGCCGTAAGGTGTCTGGGGGTAGTTCTACCCCCCTATATTGAAGCACGACGAGAGCTACGATACTGCAGCTAACCCTGTTCGTGTCTGGGGGTAGTTCTACCCCCCTATATTGAAGCCGCATAGGTGGGCGCAAGCACTTGACCGAGACTTCAGTGTCTGGGGGTAGTTCTACCCCCCTATATTGAAGCCTAAACTTGCGATTTTCATTCACCAACCAGACATTAGTGTCTGGGGGTAGTTCTACCCCCCTATATTGAAGCTAGCTTGCTGCTATCCTCTCTACACCTTCTGTAGGAGTGTCTGGGGGTAGTTCTACCCCCCTATATTGAAGCACGAGATGCCTCACGTCCTCCCTCACCCCCCTCTCACGTGTCTGGGGGTAGTTCTACCCCCCTATATTGAAGCAGTCTCTACTGGCCGTATAACCACTCATCGTCAGATGGGTGTCTGGGGGTAGTTCTACCCCCCTATATTGAAGCGACTAGTTATCTGCCATGTCAATTGACTTAGCTGCTCGTGTCTGGGGGTAGTTCTACCCCCCTATATTGAAGCTAGGGACTTAGGGCAGAAGGGCAGCAGAAAGAGGCGTGTCTGGGGGTAGTTCTACCCCCCTATATTGAAGGGCTAAGGTCAAGTCAACGACCCTGGATGAAAAATACGTGTCTGGGGGTAGTTCTACCCCCCTATATTGAAGGTCCTTTTTATTGTGGTATACAGGCTGCTAGGTAGGTAGTGTCTGGGGGTAGTTCTACCCCCCTATATTGAAGGCTCACGGCTAGGAGGGTAAAACTCCCTCCCAGTCTGGTGTCTGGGGGTAGTTCTACCCCCCTATATTGAAGGCCACCTCACGCCCTCACGACTAACGACGCCCGCAAAGTGTCTGGGGGTAGTTCTACCCCCCTATATTGAAGGTTACTGCTACTACCCTTGCAGGCACTGCAAAGATATGTGTCTGGGGGTAGTTCTACCCCCCTATATTGAAGGACCCGACCAACACAACCAAGCCATCAACAACTTAAGTGTCTGGGGGTAGTTCTACCCCCCTATATTGAAGGGCCCACTCCGAGGCGATGGAGCAGCGCTTCCGCGACGGTGTCTGGGGGTAGTTCTACCCCCCTATATTGAAGGGCCTTTGCGGTTAGGCCTGTTCCTGGCCTTGACTTCGTGTCTGGGGGTAGTTCTACCCCCCTATATTGAAGGGCCGTCCCTCGTGATCCTCAGATGAGGGAGATCCATGTGTCTGGGGGTAGTTCTACCCCCCTATATTGAAGGCTTGCCTGCCCTGTTGAGCCTGCGGGAAGTGCCATACGTGTCTGGGGGTAGTTCTACCCCCCTATATTGAAGGACGTACTCCCTCGCGAAGCTCGCGAGATCACCCTCCCGTGTCTGGGGGTAGTTCTACCCCCCTATATTGAAGGCTCTACTTTGAGATGGGCAGGGCGACGAGCAGCGTCGTGTCTGGGGGTAGTTCTACCCCCCTATATTGAAGGATACACAATAAGCCCAGGCACGCCCCTGAGCCTGTGCGTGTCTGGGGGTAGTTCTACCCCCCTATATTGAAGGACGTGCTGCGATACGGTAGAATCTAGATATGGATACGTGTCTGGGGGTAGTTCTACCCCCCTATATTGAAGGCGCACTTCGGCGCAGTCAGCGGTTCGCCTGGCAGGCGTGTCTGGGGGTAGTTCTACCCCCCTATATTGAAGGGACCTTAGTGTTGCAGTGAATCCTAAGCGTTGGCTAAGTGTCTGGGGGTAGTTCTACCCCCCTATATTGAAGGGACAGGGACAGGGGGTCAGCCACATTGCCTGTGACCGTGTCTGGGGGTAGTTCTACCCCCCTATATTGAAGGGCGAACTCCTTGAGCCGCTTCGCTTCCGCCTCGGCTTGTGTCTGGGGGTAGTTCTACCCCCCTATATTGAAGGAATGGCACAACCATGATGTTGTCGTTACTCAGATTAGTGTCTGGGGGTAGTTCTACCCCCCTATATTGAAGGAGGGGGGTTTCCTAGAACTAGTTGGCCTAGTAGTGGGTGTCTGGGGGTAGTTCTACCCCCCTATATTGAAGGGTGTTAGTTCATTAGCTTGAATAAAAAAGATGTTGCGTGTCTGGGGGTAGTTCTACCCCCCTATATTGAAGGGTGTTGTTTGTATTACTTCTAGTTGGATTGCTAGTGGTGTCTGGGGGTAGTTCTACCCCCCTATATTGAAGGCAGCAGGAGGACAGAGAGATATGGTATGTCGGAGAGGTGTCTGGGGGTAGTTCTACCCCCCTATATTGAAGGCTATCCCAGGGGCACAAATACTTAGGCTGCATAAGTGTCTGGGGGTAGTTCTACCCCCCTATATTGAAGGACCAGCCCGCCCCCGCAACCGCCCCCTACAGGGGATGTGTCTGGGGGTAGTTCTACCCCCCTATATTGAAGGGTTGCCTACTAGTATCATCACCACTACTAGGGGGATAGTGTCTGGGGGTAGTTCTACCCCCCTATATTGAAGGCCTGCCCGCCTGCACACACGCCCGCCCGCCCGCGCAGTGTCTGGGGGTAGTTCTACCCCCCTATATTGAAGGCGCTGGATCGGCATGATGTCGATGATCCGTCTACGCGTGTCTGGGGGTAGTTCTACCCCCCTATATTGAAGGATCTCGGCGTGGGTGACTGTCGGGGCGGTCACGGCCGTGTCTGGGGGTAGTTCTACCCCCCTATATTGAAGGGCCCCCGCAGGTGCCCTGGACTTTGATTTGCGGCAAGTGTCTGGGGGTAGTTCTACCCCCCTATATTGAAGGATCCGTTAGCCCGACGCTTCGCAATCTCAAGGTATTCGTGTCTGGGGGTAGTTCTACCCCCCTATATTGAAGGCGCTAGTATCCCCCAAGACATCATCCCTAGCCGGGCCGTGTCTGGGGGTAGTTCTACCCCCCTATATTGAAGGCGTATCCTCCAACAAACGCCAATACTCTTGCGTATTAGTGTCTGGGGGTAGTTCTACCCCCCTATATTGAAGGACGACACTCGCCGTTGGTTCATCCGAGAGGACGGAAGTGTCTGGGGGTAGTTCTACCCCCCTATATTGAAGGCCCCTGTACGGCCCCTAGCTTGCGATTTCTGGGCTTGTGTCTGGGGGTAGTTCTACCCCCCTATATTGAAGGCCTGAATTAGAAGAGGATGAAGAACAAGAGCAAGAACGTGTCTGGGGGTAGTTCTACCCCCCTATATTGAAGGAGCACCCGATCACGACCAGCTACGCCCGAAACGCTAGTGTCTGGGGGTAGTTCTACCCCCCTATATTGAAGGAACGCTGAGCGTGACTTGCGGCGTGCTCTGTATCGGCGTGTCTGGGGGTAGTTCTACCCCCCTATATTGAAGGAGCCTAAGCTTGAGGCTCTTGACGCAGCAGGGGATAGTGTCTGGGGGTAGTTCTACCCCCCTATATTGAAGGTCGGAGTCCCGTAGGGAAACGACTGGAGTTAGTCGCGTGTCTGGGGGTAGTTCTACCCCCCTATATTGAAGGTCGTTCTTTTGCTGCCATAGGATAGAGTGTAGCATGTGTCTGGGGGTAGTTCTACCCCCCTATATTGAAGCTGTGAGACTCCCGACTCGCACTTCCTAGCGGAGACGGGTGTCTGGGGGTAGTTCTACCCCCCTATATTGAAGCATTGCCGATGCAGATAATTATGTAATGCTAGGTAAAGTGTCTGGGGGTAGTTCTACCCCCCTATATTGAAGCCGGCCGGCTCCGATCCCCAGAGGGAATCCTGCCTCTGGTGTCTGGGGGTAGTTCTACCCCCCTATATTGAAGCGCCGCGCCGAGCACCCAAGACGCTACACGCGGCGTGTGTCTGGGGGTAGTTCTACCCCCCTATATTGAAGCCCATCTAGTTTCAGCGGGCGGGCGGGGCAATCTTGGGTGTCTGGGGGTAGTTCTACCCCCCTATATTGAAGCGCAGACAGTCTGGCGATGGGTGAATATCGCTATTACCGGTGTCTGGGGGTAGTTCTACCCCCCTATATTGAAGCATCAGTATTCACGATGATCAGGATCGCCCCCTCTCATGTGTCTGGGGGTAGTTCTACCCCCCTATATTGAAGCGAGTTCACTCCCAATGGACTTCAATTCAGTGAAGGTGTGTCTGGGGGTAGTTCTACCCCCCTATATTGAAGCCACGAAATAGGTAACCGTACCAACGGTTACATGGAAGTGTCTGGGGGTAGTTCTACCCCCCTATATTGAAGCGGGGCTTCAATTCAATGAATCCGAGGTGGATGCGCAGGTGTCTGGGGGTAGTTCTACCCCCCTATATTGAAGCATATCCTGGGCCGCGACAGGTTCCAGTGTCGTCCAGGGTGTCTGGGGGTAGTTCTACCCCCCTATATTGAAGCTCTCCAGAGACCGGGCGTCTATACGCTCCGGCTAAAGTGTCTGGGGGTAGTTCTACCCCCCTATATTGAAGCCGCTCTCTGGGGCTCCGATTCCTGAGAGCCGGGGGAGTGTCTGGGGGTAGTTCTACCCCCCTATATTGAAGCATTGAAATCGTATTCGGGCTCCTGAGGCGGGAATCGGTGTCTGGGGGTAGTTCTACCCCCCTATATTGAAGCGATGTCGACGATCCGGGGCGGGTGACTCTCGGCTGGGTGTCTGGGGGTAGTTCTACCCCCCTATATTGAAGCCAACCCCAAACTCACCGTCCAAACCGAGCCGCCCGTGGTGTCTGGGGGTAGTTCTACCCCCCTATATTGAAGCGCACCGCCGGAGAGATAGCAGCCGCAGCCACCCCCAGTGTCTGGGGGTAGTTCTACCCCCCTATATTGAAGCACAGCAATCAAATCCACCCAGGCTAAATCAATGTCGGTGTCTGGGGGTAGTTCTACCCCCCTATATTGAAGCGTGAGAGAGGTCATATCCCTCCCCAGCATATCCACTGTGTCTGGGGGTAGTTCTACCCCCCTATATTGAAGCCCGTTCACCGACGCGAAGGGGCGGAGCCTGTTCGTGGTGTCTGGGGGTAGTTCTACCCCCCTATATTGAAGCTTCCGGCGTCACGCCGGAATCAACGATGGGGGCGTCGGTGTCTGGGGGTAGTTCTACCCCCCTATATTGAAGCCTTGGTATCCACTTCGCCGGTGCTGCCGTCGCATAAGTGTCTGGGGGTAGTTCTACCCCCCTATATTGAAGCGATATTGTTCGGTATCAGAAACTTGAATCTGAATATAGTGTCTGGGGGTAGTTCTACCCCCCTATATTGAAGCATTATTCCTATCTATAAAGTATCGTTCGTCACAAAGTGTCTGGGGGTAGTTCTACCCCCCTATATTGAAGCGCCGAGGGCGTGAACGCCGCACTGCTGCAGGGCGAGGTGTCTGGGGGTAGTTCTACCCCCCTATATTGAAGCCTACCAGCACCGCACGCCTTGGCAAGGCAACGGTGTCGTGTCTGGGGGTAGTTCTACCCCCCTATATTGAAGCCAACGGGTATACGGCCCCGCCAACACTTGAAATTCGAGTGTCTGGGGGTAGTTCTACCCCCCTATATTGAAGCGAATAGTTGCTGCGTAGATTGCCGGAATGCCATAGCGTGTCTGGGGGTAGTTCTACCCCCCTATATTGAAGCGTAGCCCTCGCAGTCGTTGTAGTCGACCATCCGGTAGTGTCTGGGGGTAGTTCTACCCCCCTATATTGAAGCACTTCCCGCACCTACCTGAGGCGTATCGGGGCGGAAGGTGTCTGGGGGTAGTTCTACCCCCCTATATTGAAGCCCTTCATCGTCCTGAATGGTCGCCATAGCGAAGCGCGTGTCTGGGGGTAGTTCTACCCCCCTATATTGAAGCTTGGGTTAGTGGTTCTATGTTAGCCATTGTTGTTCCTGTGTCTGGGGGTAGTTCTACCCCCCTATATTGAAGCTCTTAGGGCGTGTACGTCGGATTCACCCTCCACTATGTGTCTGGGGGTAGTTCTACCCCCCTATATTGAAGCCCTACGCTTGGCAACCTTGGTGAAACCTAAGTGTTTGTGTCTGGGGGTAGTTCTACCCCCCTATATTGAAGCTCGTAGCCAGGCGGCAGGCCGCCCACCCCTATGTGCGTGTCTGGGGGTAGTTCTACCCCCCTATATTGAAGCACCCGATTCACGAGAGCCAGACCGTTGAATACGGATGTGTCTGGGGGTAGTTCTACCCCCCTATATTGAAGCAGCCCAGACCCCTGGTTCAAGACACCCGTCGGCTGCGTGTCTGGGGGTAGTTCTACCCCCCTATATTGAAGCTTTCGGGCAAGACAACACAACCCCTACTACAAGCCCCCGTGTCTGGGGGTAGTTCTACCCCCCTATATTGAAGCTCCTCCTCGCGGTAGCTCATGGTCAGGTCGTTGAAGAGTGTCTGGGGGTAGTTCTACCCCCCTATATTGAAGCAATCTCGTAGTTGTACGCCGCGCCGCGCTGCAGCGGGTGTCTGGGGGTAGTTCTACCCCCCTATATTGAAGCTTTGCCCGGTGCGGGCGCGGTGTCTGTTGGCTTTGAGTGTCTGGGGGTAGTTCTACCCCCCTATATTGAAGCAGGACGGGGTGCGGCAGCGCGGCGACGACGTAGCGGTGTGTCTGGGGGTAGTTCTACCCCCCTATATTGAAGCGCTCGGCCGTCGTGGGGTTGGCG
Organism: uncultured Acidimicrobiales bacterium; assembly: GCA_958295925.1. Lineage (GTDB taxonomy): Bacteria > Actinomycetota > Acidimicrobiia > Acidimicrobiales > CATQHL01 > CATQHL01. Next base: position 2,531,782 of record CATQHL010000001.1, on the reverse strand, counting down.
CAAGGCTGAGATTGGTGTCTGGGGGTAGTTCTACCCCCCTATATTGAAGCGCCTACTGGAGCGCCGAGACCGGCATCTTCACGCTCTGTGTCTGGGGGTAGTTCTACCCCCCTATATTGAAGCAGGAACGCGAAGGCGGCCACCCCGCTGGCGTCTCAGGTGTCTGGGGGTAGTTCTACCCCCCTATATTGAAGCGCAACGAGTAAGTCATGCCAAGCGATATCAATGTCGTGTGTCTGGGGGTAGTTCTACCCCCCTATATTGAAGCACAAACAGGCGCACTTGGCAGGTAACCCCGCAGACACGTGTCTGGGGGTAGTTCTACCCCCCTATATTGAAGCCACGGGGAGGGTGGTGATCCCGATCTCGCCTTCTACCGTGTCTGGGGGTAGTTCTACCCCCCTATATTGAAGCGCCCTACGCGGGGCGGGGGGAGGGGGTGCTGAGGCAGGTGTCTGGGGGTAGTTCTACCCCCCTATATTGAAGCCTCTACATACGGCAGGCGCAGTTCAGCGAGAGGCGGGTGTCTGGGGGTAGTTCTACCCCCCTATATTGAAGCACTTGGGAATCCCTCGTGTATCCCCCGACGATTCTCGTGTCTGGGGGTAGTTCTACCCCCCTATATTGAAGCGACGGCCTTTTTGACGGGATGTATCTGCGACTTGGGGGTGTCTGGGGGTAGTTCTACCCCCCTATATTGAAGCCCCCAGGGTGAGAGACGTGTCATCATCCGTGAGACCCGTGTCTGGGGGTAGTTCTACCCCCCTATATTGAAGCTCCTCCGAGGGAAGAGGGTGGAATCCCTCACCCTGGGTGTCTGGGGGTAGTTCTACCCCCCTATATTGAAGCGTGATTGCCCCTGAGCTCCTCCAGGTTATGGAGGCCGGTGTCTGGGGGTAGTTCTACCCCCCTATATTGAAGCGACGTCGCCCCTCCTGCTGACCTGCTTCGCGACTAGGCGTGTCTGGGGGTAGTTCTACCCCCCTATATTGAAGCAATGCCTATCCATTTTCTGCCCAACATACTTGCTGCTAGTGTCTGGGGGTAGTTCTACCCCCCTATATTGAAGCGTCCGGTTCGGAGCGGGAGCGTCGTCAAGGCGAGAAGTGTCTGGGGGTAGTTCTACCCCCCTATATTGAAGCTTACTTAATCGCTACTTCAAGGTTCTTGACTCTCTTGGTGTCTGGGGGTAGTTCTACCCCCCTATATTGAAGCCTTTATTGAATCCCGACTTAGTTTAACGGAATGGTCGTGTCTGGGGGTAGTTCTACCCCCCTATATTGAAGCCCAACCAACCCGCAGCCACAATCCGGGGAGTCCGGGGTGTCTGGGGGTAGTTCTACCCCCCTATATTGAAGCTCGGCCTCGGCGCAGGCCCCCTGATGAGCCCCGTCCGTGTCTGGGGGTAGTTCTACCCCCCTATATTGAAGCCCTCTCCTCTTTGAGCTTCTTCCCCCCACTCAGAAGGGTGTCTGGGGGTAGTTCTACCCCCCTATATTGAAGCGAACGCGGCGAGGGAGGTGAGGCGCGTTCCCAGCTCGTGTCTGGGGGTAGTTCTACCCCCCTATATTGAAGCGACTTATGCCAACGCTCCCTCTTTCGTTACACTTCCGTGTCTGGGGGTAGTTCTACCCCCCTATATTGAAGCGCCCCACCAGCCAGGATCGATCCGAACAATCCCCCAAGTGTCTGGGGGTAGTTCTACCCCCCTATATTGAAGCCATAGCCGGAGCGGGCAGACGGGCGATCCCTCGTCTAGTGTCTGGGGGTAGTTCTACCCCCCTATATTGAAGCGGTCGGAGTCCACCTGCCGCCAGGAGCAGGTGCTGAGTGTCTGGGGGTAGTTCTACCCCCCTATATTGAAGCGACACTAGCGAGTTGGTTAGGCCGACTCTAGCCGAAGGTGTCTGGGGGTAGTTCTACCCCCCTATATTGAAGCAGAGCCGTCAAGGACGACGACTACTGGAGAATGAACGTGTCTGGGGGTAGTTCTACCCCCCTATATTGAAGCGTTTACGCTGCCGGACAGTGCGAGGGTGAATTGGAAGTGTCTGGGGGTAGTTCTACCCCCCTATATTGAAGCACTCAGGACATCCCGCAGCTTCGCACTGTCGGAGCAAGTGTCTGGGGGTAGTTCTACCCCCCTATATTGAAGCCCTCCGCCCTGGCTCGGATCAGTGGGCAGGGCGTGAGGTGTCTGGGGGTAGTTCTACCCCCCTATATTGAAGCTGGAGCCAGTCGCGGGCCTCCTGGGGGAGGAGGGGGGTGTCTGGGGGTAGTTCTACCCCCCTATATTGAAGCATCGGGACGTTGGAGTTTGAGGCGGGCGCACCACCAGTGTCTGGGGGTAGTTCTACCCCCCTATATTGAAGCGCTTCCTCCCAGGGCAGTCGTGCCATCCACCATTCATGTGTCTGGGGGTAGTTCTACCCCCCTATATTGAAGCACTGACTCGCACGGAAAACCAGCGTGCGCTCCCAGGTGTCTGGGGGTAGTTCTACCCCCCTATATTGAAGCACCACCTTTTCGGGTTGGTGTGTCGGTTCGGTGCTTGGTGTCTGGGGGTAGTTCTACCCCCCTATATTGAAGCAACGGGAATTTCCGTATCCCCTCTTCCATTGTGTTTAGTGTCTGGGGGTAGTTCTACCCCCCTATATTGAAGCCACGAATTCGTTGTTGTAGCTAAAAGCATAAACGTCGGTGTCTGGGGGTAGTTCTACCCCCCTATATTGAAGCCTCCAATCGGCCAACATCCCGAAGACCCTCCGTATGAGTGTCTGGGGGTAGTTCTACCCCCCTATATTGAAGCCTTCTGCACCCCCCCCCAGATGGAGGGGGGAATCCGAGTGTCTGGGGGTAGTTCTACCCCCCTATATTGAAGCGGAATTGTGCGTTCAAGCCTTCCGCCAGATGCGCCTGAGTGTCTGGGGGTAGTTCTACCCCCCTATATTGAAGCTTGACTTTGCACAAGATGTCTGTATACCCCCTGGCCGTGTCTGGGGGTAGTTCTACCCCCCTATATTGAAGCCATCGTCCCGCACTCCGGCCTGATGGTAGGCTCGCTCGTGTCTGGGGGTAGTTCTACCCCCCTATATTGAAGCACTACAAAGACGGCTCGGTGCTGCTGGAGGGGCATAGTGTCTGGGGGTAGTTCTACCCCCCTATATTGAAGCCCTAACTCCGTTTCTGACCTCTGCAGGCCTAATTTCGTGTCTGGGGGTAGTTCTACCCCCCTATATTGAAGCGGCTTTGACTGGACGGAGATTCATCGCTTGAAGTCGGGTGTCTGGGGGTAGTTCTACCCCCCTATATTGAAGCAGCGGAGCGTTGTTGTTCTCCGCCCGCACCTCAAGAGTGTCTGGGGGTAGTTCTACCCCCCTATATTGAAGCAGCACCTCCAGTCGCTGATGGCCAGTGAACGTCAAGGTGTCTGGGGGTAGTTCTACCCCCCTATATTGAAGCTCCTACGGCAGGCCGCAGAATCCCGCACCCCAGATTTGTGTCTGGGGGTAGTTCTACCCCCCTATATTGAAGCCCTGCTGCCACTCTCGCAAGGCTTGCCAACACTCACGTGTCTGGGGGTAGTTCTACCCCCCTATATTGAAGCAAATAACTGCTGAGTACTCTGCCTAAAAGCCATAGGTGTCTGGGGGTAGTTCTACCCCCCTATATTGAAGCGACAGGGCAATGGCGATGCTGGAGGAGTTCGAACTGAGTGTCTGGGGGTAGTTCTACCCCCCTATATTGAAGCTACAGGAAATGCCGTAGATGACTCAAAACGGCTAAAAGTGTCTGGGGGTAGTTCTACCCCCCTATATTGAAGCACGACGCCCTCGACGAAAGACGCCATGAGTTGCTGGGTGTCTGGGGGTAGTTCTACCCCCCTATATTGAAGCGATTATATCACTAATAACGAGACCCCTATCAAGGGTGGTGTCTGGGGGTAGTTCTACCCCCCTATATTGAAGCCCGACCTCGAAAGGCGACGGAGCAGACGCCCCTATCGTGTCTGGGGGTAGTTCTACCCCCCTATATTGAAGCTCCATATCGCCGGTGCACTCCTCAAACGTGCCGAACACGTGTCTGGGGGTAGTTCTACCCCCCTATATTGAAGCCTGAGTGCCTTCAGATCGAGGGTGACTTCCTGATGGGTGTCTGGGGGTAGTTCTACCCCCCTATATTGAAGCCATCCTCCCTGAGCGATTCCGGCCTGGAGAATCCCCCGTGTCTGGGGGTAGTTCTACCCCCCTATATTGAAGCCTCCTGGAGCTCATTCGGGATCACGTTCCGATACGAGTGTCTGGGGGTAGTTCTACCCCCCTATATTGAAGCACGCTCTTTGGTGGTGGTGACTATTTGGGCAAGGCTGTGTCTGGGGGTAGTTCTACCCCCCTATATTGAAGCGTCAGGGTCTGGAGCAGGATAGGGAGATAGTCCCGTGTGTCTGGGGGTAGTTCTACCCCCCTATATTGAAGCCGTCAAAGGAAGATATGAAGAATAAGTCAAAGGAACAGTGTCTGGGGGTAGTTCTACCCCCCTATATTGAAGCGGCGTTTGATATCCTGCAGAGCCTCCCGCTACGACAGTGTCTGGGGGTAGTTCTACCCCCCTATATTGAAGCGCTTGCTTGGATGGCGGGGCGGGATGGTGATAGGCCTGTGTCTGGGGGTAGTTCTACCCCCCTATATTGAAGCGTGCTGCACCACCAGGCGCAGACGTGACCGTGATGTGTGTCTGGGGGTAGTTCTACCCCCCTATATTGAAGCGCTTAGGGTGCGGTGGGCGCGTTCCGCGGGTTCGGCGGTGTCTGGGGGTAGTTCTACCCCCCTATATTGAAGCATTTCGATTGAAGAGTCGGGGGGGCGTTGGTGGTTCGGTGTCTGGGGGTAGTTCTACCCCCCTATATTGAAGCCCCCACACGATGGTGCCCCCGGCGGCGGCCTGCATGGTGTCTGGGGGTAGTTCTACCCCCCTATATTGAAGCGACGCCCTACACGGGCTGGTGGATTGCCCAGGCCGAGGTGTCTGGGGGTAGTTCTACCCCCCTATATTGAAGCCCTGCTCACGGAACGCTGCGAGGTCGGCTAGGCGGGCGTGTCTGGGGGTAGTTCTACCCCCCTATATTGAAGCATCATCGCCTGGTGGCAGATGAGCTTCAGATTCTTCGTGTCTGGGGGTAGTTCTACCCCCCTATATTGAAGCCAGGTCTGAGAGGACGTCATCCTCCAGGAGGGTTCCGTGTCTGGGGGTAGTTCTACCCCCCTATATTGAAGCCGCCGGTGCGTCGGGCTTCAGCAGGGGCCACAGGAAGTGTCTGGGGGTAGTTCTACCCCCCTATATTGAAGCATCGGCATCCCTGGTGGCTTCTCCCGTTATCGCCAGGTGTCTGGGGGTAGTTCTACCCCCCTATATTGAAGCCTGCTGACGCCTGGAGATAATCTGGCTAAATCGGCTGTGTCTGGGGGTAGTTCTACCCCCCTATATTGAAGCGGAATTAAAAAGGGGCTCTGACCAGGGGATCTTCGAAGTGTCTGGGGGTAGTTCTACCCCCCTATATTGAAGCCAGATGGTGGACGTTGGCGGTATCTAGTATGGCGCGCGTGTCTGGGGGTAGTTCTACCCCCCTATATTGAAGCGGCTCGGCTCGTGGTATAGTGGGGGTGCGGATGCGACGTGTCTGGGGGTAGTTCTACCCCCCTATATTGAAGCGAGGAAATCGAAGAGCCGATTAAAGAAGTCCTGGATGTGTCTGGGGGTAGTTCTACCCCCCTATATTGAAGCGGCAACAAGGATAACTGGCAGGAGGAGGCTGCTGCTGTGTCTGGGGGTAGTTCTACCCCCCTATATTGAAGCTACTGTCAATGAAGTCGGATGGTCAAACATATCAAGGTGTCTGGGGGTAGTTCTACCCCCCTATATTGAAGCCAGAACTCGCCCCCAATCCCCTTATTCGCAGCCACGGTGTCTGGGGGTAGTTCTACCCCCCTATATTGAAGCAACTCTGCTCCTGCTGCCTTGCTGCCTATAGGGGCGGTGTCTGGGGGTAGTTCTACCCCCCTATATTGAAGCATACAGGCCTTCAGGATCGTCTCTCAGAGTCTGCCAGTGTCTGGGGGTAGTTCTACCCCCCTATATTGAAGCAGCACAAGCGGAAAGGGAGCCTTCTGCGTCTGGCAAGTGTCTGGGGGTAGTTCTACCCCCCTATATTGAAGCATTGATGAGGTCGCTGAGGAGGCTCTGGGTGAGTGGGTGTCTGGGGGTAGTTCTACCCCCCTATATTGAAGCAATAATGAATCGCAGGAAGTTTGGCAGGCCAGCACTCGTGTCTGGGGGTAGTTCTACCCCCCTATATTGAAGCAGTTAAGAAGATGTGGGTATTCCGGGCAGTGCAGAAGTGTCTGGGGGTAGTTCTACCCCCCTATATTGAAGCTGCGTTTGTAACGGCGCAGAAACACTCTCAGACGCAGGTGTCTGGGGGTAGTTCTACCCCCCTATATTGAAGCGTCTTCGCAACGGTGAGCATAATCTGTCCTGCTCGCGTGTCTGGGGGTAGTTCTACCCCCCTATATTGAAGCTGGCCAGACAGCAGAGCATGCAAGCCTCTTGCTATGGTGTCTGGGGGTAGTTCTACCCCCCTATATTGAAGCTTCAAAGGCAGAGGCTTGACGACCCCCCCCCCTCTGAAGTGTCTGGGGGTAGTTCTACCCCCCTATATTGAAGCCGTATTGTTGCGGTTTAGGGGTGACAAAAAAGAATAAGTGTCTGGGGGTAGTTCTACCCCCCTATATTGAAGCCCCACGGATGCGCTGTTTGCCCCGTTTCTGTGGGGCTGTGTCTGGGGGTAGTTCTACCCCCCTATATTGAAGCGGCGGCTTCACCGTCCCGACTGCGCACTTCACACGCTGTGTCTGGGGGTAGTTCTACCCCCCTATATTGAAGCCCGTAGGGCTGAGGGGGTCTGGGGGGATTCCTAGAGTGTGTCTGGGGGTAGTTCTACCCCCCTATATTGAAGCACCATCACCGCCCAGACCGTGGCCGGGGTGACAGGGGTGTCTGGGGGTAGTTCTACCCCCCTATATTGAAGCATACTGGCGACCCTTGCCCCGAACGCGGCGTGGGGCGGTGTCTGGGGGTAGTTCTACCCCCCTATATTGAAGCGCCGCGCTGGGGCGCCTCGCCGCGGACACGCCCCCAGTGTCTGGGGGTAGTTCTACCCCCCTATATTGAAGCCTGGGGCTAATATGGTTACAGATAGTGAGTGTTGGGTGTCTGGGGGTAGTTCTACCCCCCTATATTGAAGCGATTGCAGCCCCTCGTCAAATACAGGGGGGTGATGCGTGTCTGGGGGTAGTTCTACCCCCCTATATTGAAGCGCATTCAACGTGGCCGTCGACGACGCCGCGGATATGTGTCTGGGGGTAGTTCTACCCCCCTATATTGAAGCGATTGCTTTTCCGGCCTGCTCAGACCGGCCCTGCCTGGTGTCTGGGGGTAGTTCTACCCCCCTATATTGAAGCCTCTGACACCATACGCCGTCTTTCACGAGAAAATACGTGTCTGGGGGTAGTTCTACCCCCCTATATTGAAGCGATTGTGTCTGATGGCCTCATCAGGGCAGGCCTAACCGTGTCTGGGGGTAGTTCTACCCCCCTATATTGAAGCGTAGCTCTGGGGCTGGTGCTCTACGAACTGAACCGCAGTGTCTGGGGGTAGTTCTACCCCCCTATATTGAAGCTATGCCTCCATTCGGATTTACGGGGGGATTCCCTGAGTGTCTGGGGGTAGTTCTACCCCCCTATATTGAAGCATGGAGGTGTCGGCCTCCCTCAAGGGATGGGGTGAAGTGTCTGGGGGTAGTTCTACCCCCCTATATTGAAGCTACGACCTGACACTGGCCGATGCTAATCGGCTTCTAAGTGTCTGGGGGTAGTTCTACCCCCCTATATTGAAGCAACGACGGCAACACGAGACTTTCAATGAAAGACCAAGTGTCTGGGGGTAGTTCTACCCCCCTATATTGAAGCCGTGTCCTCGGATTCTGATCTCGCCTCCCTCATCCCGTGTCTGGGGGTAGTTCTACCCCCCTATATTGAAGCCAGTCGCTCATTGCTTTAACCTGTAGGTAGCGACCGAGTGTCTGGGGGTAGTTCTACCCCCCTATATTGAAGCCGCGCCTAATCCTTCTTCCTATGAAGACCCTGCGCCTGTGTCTGGGGGTAGTTCTACCCCCCTATATTGAAGCGGCCCGGAGCCGACGAGGGGCGGGGCCGCCTTCTCCGTGTCTGGGGGTAGTTCTACCCCCCTATATTGAAGCCTCTTGAGATACGCAAGGCGCAATAGCCAGAGTGCTGTGTCTGGGGGTAGTTCTACCCCCCTATATTGAAGCAAGGATTCAGATATCAGATATGCTGCTTGCGCTTGCGGTGTCTGGGGGTAGTTCTACCCCCCTATATTGAAGCATCTCCCAGGAGTATTGGATGATTTGGGCTGGGAACGTGTCTGGGGGTAGTTCTACCCCCCTATATTGAAGCAGGATTAGTTCTGAGTTTACTCATTGTCACTCAATCTGGTGTCTGGGGGTAGTTCTACCCCCCTATATTGAAGCGAATAAGCCGGTGGTGGGGTGGCTGGCGTCTGCGACGTGTCTGGGGGTAGTTCTACCCCCCTATATTGAAGCACTGGGGGTGGGCTGCTCGGAGAATCTCCCCGAATCGTGTCTGGGGGTAGTTCTACCCCCCTATATTGAAGCTCCCTAGCCTCCTGGAGGGAGGGGAGATGGGCTTTGGTGTCTGGGGGTAGTTCTACCCCCCTATATTGAAGCCAAACTCCAAGCCCGCTTTGTAGCCTTCTGAGCGTCGTGTCTGGGGGTAGTTCTACCCCCCTATATTGAAGCTGCGCAGACAGTCTCTGCGACACGACAGACCGTCGGGTGTCTGGGGGTAGTTCTACCCCCCTATATTGAAGCGACGAAATCCTGCAGGTCACGTCGCCCGCGGTGGCGGGTGTCTGGGGGTAGTTCTACCCCCCTATATTGAAGCCAGCATAGCGGTACGAACTGCAGCAGCCAGCATCAGAGTGTCTGGGGGTAGTTCTACCCCCCTATATTGAAGCTATGCCGTATTCCATAGGTGTGATGCGCTCGTTCAGGTGTCTGGGGGTAGTTCTACCCCCCTATATTGAAGCCAAAGCGCACCGGTGATCTGCGTCGCTCGCTGAAGCTGTGTCTGGGGGTAGTTCTACCCCCCTATATTGAAGCCGTAACGACTTAGGCTCATGGGTAGAAGTTCAGAATGGTGTCTGGGGGTAGTTCTACCCCCCTATATTGAAGCAAGAAGGTTAGGGGCTACACCTGATGCCTGTATGATGTGTCTGGGGGTAGTTCTACCCCCCTATATTGAAGCCCCTGCTAAGCCGACCGACGCCCAGATCAAGGCGGAGTGTCTGGGGGTAGTTCTACCCCCCTATATTGAAGCGTATCACTAGTGCTAAGATGCGTTAATACGGACAACACGTGTCTGGGGGTAGTTCTACCCCCCTATATTGAAGCTACCGCTACGTCGGTGCGTTGGGTTAGCCTAGGGATGTGTCTGGGGGTAGTTCTACCCCCCTATATTGAAGCGTATTAACGGCGCCTGCCGCCACGGCATTGCGGGGGGGTGTCTGGGGGTAGTTCTACCCCCCTATATTGAAGCGGACCAGCCTCGTAGCTGGTGACCCCCGCACCCGTGGGTGTCTGGGGGTAGTTCTACCCCCCTATATTGAAGCAAGCATGAGTCCGGGGTAGCAAGCTTCATAGGTTCAGTGTCTGGGGGTAGTTCTACCCCCCTATATTGAAGCGTGAATTCGTGTTTGGTGTAGCGGCTAGAGCCGGTTGGTGTCTGGGGGTAGTTCTACCCCCCTATATTGAAGCGCCACAATATCCCTATACAATTCAACACCATCAATACGTGTCTGGGGGTAGTTCTACCCCCCTATATTGAAGCAATATCAACTAACCCACTAAGCATACTAACCTGTGTGTGTCTGGGGGTAGTTCTACCCCCCTATATTGAAGCATTGCCAAGAACTATATCCCCACAGACACTGGTATTAGTGTCTGGGGGTAGTTCTACCCCCCTATATTGAAGCGATTGGGCGCATAACGGGAACAGGCTCTCCCTCCAGGGTGTCTGGGGGTAGTTCTACCCCCCTATATTGAAGCCAGGCACGTCAACGGCCTGTCAATCAGCTCCTGCTGGTGTCTGGGGGTAGTTCTACCCCCCTATATTGAAGCTCCATTTATGGGCAAGCTCAAACAGCTCGCTTTCCGAGTGTCTGGGGGTAGTTCTACCCCCCTATATTGAAGCAGACTTTGGGCGGCAGGCGTATTCCGCTGATTGACCGGTGTCTGGGGGTAGTTCTACCCCCCTATATTGAAGCCCCACTGTCACGATGGCGTAGTCGCCCAGGATGGCAGTGTCTGGGGGTAGTTCTACCCCCCTATATTGAAGCACTTGTGATCACCATTATAGCGTAGGGGTATGACATGTGTCTGGGGGTAGTTCTACCCCCCTATATTGAAGCCGCACGTAGGCCTAGAGGACGAATACGCTCCGCTTGGTGTCTGGGGGTAGTTCTACCCCCCTATATTGAAGCTTCAAATCGGGGGTGAAATCTGTGGGTAACGAGACCCGTGTCTGGGGGTAGTTCTACCCCCCTATATTGACTTTAATTGAAGGGCCGCGACAGTTTTCACGCCTCTTGGTACCTTTCATGTTTCTCTTTTTGAGTCTTTTTATAATGTGAAGCGGAATACCGATCCCGATATTATTGCCATTTCAATATATATGTGTATAATTCTCTGTAGACACTCCCGCCTCTTCAGTACTTGGGTTATTGGTTGCTACTGTCATAATATTAGCTTTATACTAGGTTTCTAGCTGTGCCAAAAACGCGCTATCTGCAATACATCGCTCGCTAGCTCAAAATCCCATTTGGCGGATAGTTCGCGACGGATAATTCAGGGTTGGTTACTTGTGTCAGTAACATTGACCTCCCGCTAAACACCAATTGGCGACATTGTTTTCACATAAGATTCCTCGCATGTAGTTGACGCCGTGGCGGGAGCACTCCAGGAGGTGTGAGAGCTGTTTCAATATTGCTAAACGGAGTGTTTCCATTCACACTTCTGAAGTAGCAAAAGCGTCAATGCACGTTAGTCTAGAGCACCTGCAGGCACTAGAACTATCCACTATTTCGAACAAATTATCATTCGTTCAAGATCCGTTTTGCGGCTGAAGGCAGATTCTGCTCAGTGCCACCTTAATTGATCACGCTAGCTCTCAGGGAAACGCGTTACGCTGGGGGTGCAGGCATGCAGGGGCTCAGCGGGCATATCCCTCCCTCCCCTGGTCGTTAAAGGCGGGTGCTTGTCATACCTGCCTGCTAGCTTCTTGGGCGGATCGCCGTTAGCAAGAAAAAGTCGGGAGTAGGCCCTGAATGAGACCGATAGAAGTCATTTCCACCCTAATCGCAGTTGTCGCGCTCGTGTTCGCCCTCAACGCGAATTTTAGCTGGTTCGATCTCGGTGGCGACGGCGAGGAAACGACGGAGGATGCTGAGATCGAGGCAGCCGCCCTCAAGTTGCTCGAGGAAGCCCGGTCTGAGGCCGAGGATTCGGAGGACGATACGGCAGACAGCGAGAACGGGGACGATTCGGCCGCATCCGGCGATGGCGAAGAAGATAGCGAAGACGAGGAATCCGAAGATGGCGAAAGCGGCGACGGCGAGTCCAGCGACGACGGCGAATCCAGCAATGCCGAGGAGTCCAGCGACAGGGAAGAGTCCGGCGATGGGGACGAGTCCAGCGACCCCTCGTCATCCACGGATCCAGCAATCGTCAGCGCGGAACTCACCCTGTTTATGGACGGTGCCTGTGTCGCATCACTTGAGGACGAAAACCCCTACCCCGACGTCACGCTTGGACAATGCAGCAACCTGCCCTCCATGTGCGCACCCCTTGTTTCGGCCATTGGGGGGAACTGGATAGAAGACTTTGACGCTCCTGAGTCATGTGAAGGCGTGTCATTCAACAAGTTGTCATACACCTTTCCTCAACTCGGAATAATCACGTGCAACTTCGAAGTTGACACAAACCCTTACATGTTCATGACCGCCTGGCTTCAGTCTCTGCTGAATTTAACCAACTGGACTTCCTCGCTGGAAACCCGTTCCGAAGATGAGGTGGCGGTCGGGCAGACGATTGCCTCGGATGATGGGGATTGCGAGTTTCTCCGGCTCGGCTGAACCCGGACTTGGCCGACTGCCGGCAACCAGGTAGATCAACTGCCGGCAAACAGGCAACGGATCACTCAGCCTGCATCCAGGCGACAAAACTGCCTGCCGGACAGATCACATTGAAGGCGACAGGTCTACCTGCCGGGCTGATCACCCTTCCAGGTAGCCGATCACCGTTCCGACATCGATTAGATCTTCGCTTGGCTCAACAACTATTTCCGCCAGAACCCCACCAGCCAGCGACTCCATCTCAATCACAATCTTGTCGGTCTCAATCTCTGCAATCGGCTGGCCCCTCTTTACCTCGTCGCCAACTGCCACCAGCCACGACTCGATCCGCCCCTCCTCCATGTCATAGCCCAGCTTGGGCATATGGATAGGAATGCGCATTAGCTAATCGACCGCTCCCCTTGAATGCGCCGCAAACTGCTCAACCCGCAGCCGCACGCACAGCAGAGGTGATGCGCTCGACGCTGGGAATCATGAAATCCTCCAGGGGCGGGCTATGAGATATCAGCAGCTCGGGCATGCTCACCGCGATCGGCGGAGACCCCCACGCAAACCCCTCGGTCGTCAGCCGGGAAATCAGCGAGGCGCCCCACCCGCCGTCGTGATACTGCTCCTCGACCACAACCAGCCGGCCGGTCTTCGCCACGCTCTTGCTCACCGTCTCAAAGTCCAGCGGTCGCAGCCAGCGGATGTCTATCACCTCAGCGGAGATGCCTTCGGAATCCTCAAGCGCAGACGCCGCCTCCAGCGCCCGGCGGAGCATCTGAAGAGACGCCACCACTGTCACATCCCCACCTGAACGCACCACGGCGGCCTTGCCTGGCGGCGACATCGACTCGACTCCACGCCGCAACAGCTCCCCTTTCGTGTTGTGCAGAGCCTTGTGGTCGAACACCACTGTCGGGTTGTTGGAGGCGATCGCCACACTCAACAGGTCGTAGGCGCCCTGGGGAGACCCGGCCACGGCCACCTGCAGCCCGACGAACTGCAAGAACCACGACTCGGCGGTGCTGGAGGTCTGTGCGCCGAATCTTCCGCCCGCCCCTCCGCTGGCGCGCACCGTTACCGGCGCCGAGAGTTGCCCGCCCGACATGAACCTCCAGCGGGGGATCTCCATCGCTATGGCGTCGAACGCCGTCGGTAGAAAATCGCTGAACATTATCTCCACCACTGGCCGCAGCCCCGTCAGCGCCATCCCCAGCGCAATGCCGCAGAAGCCGTTCTCGGCAATCGGGGTGTCGAATACCCGCCCGGCGCCGTATTTCTCGTATAGGCCGGCAGTGGTCTTGAACGGGCCACCCGCCTTGGCTATGTCCTCCCCCAGCAGCACGACGGAGCCATCGGCGGCCATGGCGTCGTCCAGGGCCAGCCGTATGGCCTCCCGGTAGGTTACGACAGCGGCTTCACTCGGCATAGACGAACCCCTCGGCCTGCTGAATCGTCGGCCAGCCGCCCTCGGCGGCAACATCTGCGGCTTCGTCAACGGCAACCTGCGTCCTCTCCCACATCGTCTCAAGCCCAGAGGCGGCCAGAGCGCCCTCCGTAATAAGAAAGTCCCCCAGAATGCCAATGGGGTCACGCTGCTTCCATGCGTCCAACTCCCCTGGAGGGCGATACGCCCCGGGGTCGGTGCGGGAGTGCCCCCTGTAGCGGTAGGTCTGCGCCTCGATCAGCGTCGGCCCCTCCCCCGCCAGCGCACGCGCACGCGCCAAGGAGACAGCCTCGTAGACCGCTCGGGCGTCCTGCCCGTCCACGACCGCCGAAGCCATCCCGTATGCCCCGGCCCGATCTGCGATGTTGCCGCCGTCGGCCAGGGCAGTCGAATCCCTGTATGGCGTGTACTCGCCGTACTGGTTGTTCTCGACGACGAACACGACCTGCGAGCGCCAGAGCTGCGCCATGTTCAGCGCCTCGTGAAATGTGCCGATGTTGCATGCCCCGTCGCCGAAGAACCCCACGGCCACCCGCTGCTCGCCCCTCAGCTTGGCCGAGAGGCCTGCCCCTGTCGCTACTGGGATGCCCGCCCCGATTATCGCCGGTGAGCCCAGCATCCCCAGGGAGCGGTCGACGATGTGGCTGGAGCCGCCCATCCCGCCGCACACGCCGTTCTCCCGTCCCATTATCTCGGCGAAGAACCCCACCAGGTCGACACCCCTGCTGAGGGCGTGATGATGCCCACGGTAAGTGCAAACCACCCAGTCATCGGGTGTCAACGCCCCGCACGCGCCCACCGAGGTGCCCTCCATTCCCTGGCAGAGGTGAACGGTGCCCGGAACAAGCCCCTGCATGTAAATCTCCATCACCTTGTCCTCCGCGAGGCGAATTTCGATCATCTTTTCCAGCCACGAGACCAGGACGTCGGGGCCCGGTGCGATAGCGGACGCCACGCGCCCCTCAGCGCCGACCATTTCCGTGCTCCTCAGCGCCGACAGTGCTCCTCAGCGCCGACAGTCAGGGCGAACGGACAACAGGCTCAATTGGGCAGGAACCGGGGGGAGACCCGGTGCGGCTAGTGGTCGTACTCCTCCATGAGTTCGACGTAGTTGCCGTCGGGATCCATGCAGAAGCACACGCTTACAGAACCCTCGGTGAGCTCGAAGTTGACCGGGCCGGAGATGAACTCCACGCCCTTGCCCTGAAGTTCCTCGACGGCCCCTGGCAGGTCGTCGACCACCAGCGCGAAGTGGCAGGAGCCGACCGAGCCCATCGGCGTGATGTGCGTCCGACCTTCAGGTTCGTAGTACTCCAGGAGGTCGATGAGCACCTCGGGGCTCTCCGGCGCCCGCAGCCTTGTGGACTGCGCCCGGGCGCCCATCAAGCCGTTCGCCTCGTCCACTTTGTCGCCCTCCAACTGGTGGTTCTCAGCGAGGGCAAGGCCTAGCTTGCCCACGTAAAACTCCAGTGCCCGCTCGGTGTCGCTTACCGTGACCGCCACGTGATCGAATGTCTTGACATTCATCTCCACTCCCGGATTTCTCGATTCGCTTCGGTTTCGAAGCGCCAAACTAATCTCGAAAGGCTACTAAGTCGGGTGAATAGTGTCAAATTGGGGGCTTGGGTCGAGGGGTTGGGGGGCGACGGAATGAGGGGCTCGGGGTCGACGAATTGGCAACGGGGATAAATGGGCGGGCACATCCAAGGGACACGAGCACCTCCAGAGACACTCCCGATCTGGCAGTCAGGCCACCGCCGATCCTGCAGTCAGCCAGCGGTCAGGCCTCCCGATCCGGCAGTCAGCCAGGCACCCAATCCGGCAGTCAGCCAGCGGTCAGGCCACCGTCACAGAGAAAGACCGCCCCGGTGGTAAACGACGACTCCTCGCACGCTAGATGCAGCACAAGCCTTGCAACCTCCGACGGCTCAGCCATCCGGCCCATCGGGTGCATCGCCCGGAGGTCGGCCAGTTGCTCCTCGCTCAGGGCGTCGAGCATCGGAGTACGCATCACGCCGGGGCACACGGCGTTCACCCGGATTCCGTCCTCTGCGTGATCCAGCGCCATGCAGCGCACAAGCCCGATAACGCCGTGCTTGGAGACGTTGTAGGCCACCTGCCCCCGCTGGCCGATTACGCCGGAGGCCGACGAGACGCAGACGATCGCCCCGCCGCCGGCGCGCCTCAGATGCGGGATGGCGGCCCGCGAGCACAGGTAGGCGCCCTTCAGATTGACGTCCATGACCCTGTCCCAGTCATCCTCCACGACCTCTGTCACTCCCCCGGCGCTGGCCACGCCGGCGTTGTTGACCAGCACGTCCAAGCCGCCGAACCGCTCAACAGCAGTGTGGATGAGGCCGCTCGCACCTTCCGAAGAGGAAATGTCGGCAAATGTCGCAACGGCGCGCCCGCCGGCTTCGATGATGCTGTGGGCCACAGACTCGGCGGCCTCAACGTTTATGTCGCCGATGGTCACCAGCGCCCCCTCGGCAGCAAAAAGCTCAGCCACAGCCGCCCCCAGGCCGCTCCCGCTGCCGGTCACGACAGTGCTGAGGCCCGCAAGCCTCACCGCCCGACCCCTGTGCCGGCGCCCGACCCCGGGTTGGCGTATATCTCAGGGTTGGCCAGCGACTTCGGCCTGCCCCCCTCCAGGACAGCCCGCATGTCCCGGCTCATGGCGGTGAAGATGGCTTCGCGCGACTTGACTGTTTGGCCAAGGGCGTGGGGCGAGAGCAGCACGCGTGGGTGCTCGAAGAGCGGATGGGTGAGGTCGGGCGGCTCCGGCTCGAAGACGTCCAGCCCAACCGCTGCCAGGGCGCCTGACGCCAGCGCAGACGCCAGCGCTTCGTAAGACTCGATCAGCCCGCCCCGGGCGAGGTTCACGAGCACAGCCCCCGGCCCGGCCGACGCCAGCAGTTCGGCGGTGATCATCCCACGCGTGGAAGGCAGAAGCGGCGCGTGAAGCGTTATGTGGTCGGAGCGGGCAAAGAGCCCGCCGAGCGAGACCGCCTCTGCGCCCGACTCCTCAATCTCCCCCGCAGCCAGAAACGGGTCGGCCACCAGCACGCTCATGCCGAAAGCCCTGCCCAGCTCCACCACTCGCCGTCCGATGCGCCCCATCCCCACTGCGCCCAGCACGCAGCCGGCCAGGTCGCCCGGCAGGACGGAGTTGCGTTCACGCCAGCGACCTGCCCGCGTCAGGGAGTCGAGCTCCCTCAGCCGTTTGACGAGCGTGAGGAGCATGGCGAACGTCCCCTCCGCCACGGCGTCCACGCCCACGTTCGGGGTGACTATCACGGGGATGCCGCGAGCGGTGGCTGCTGTGAGGTCAACGTTGTCGACGCCGATGCCGCTGCGTCCGATCACCTTCAGGCGTGCTGCGGCATGGATCGTCCCGCAGTCGAGCCGGGTGTCGCCGCGCACTATGAAGCCGACCGCCTCGGGGGCGAGCCGCTTGAAGAGGGCCTCGTCCTCGGCCAGAACGACCCGGGCCGCGCCCTCCAGAATGCGCTGGGCGCACTCGTGAACCGACCCGGTGGCGACAACAAGTGGGACGTCATGAGCGCCGCCGGAATCATCTGCGTTCATGACAGCATCGGCGCCACCTCGCCTATGAGCCGCTCGATGCTCTCGCGGTCATACGGCGCTGGCACCTCAACTATGACCGTCCCGAAGCCGACGTCCATGTAAGAGGCGATGCGCTCCGCCATCTGCTCGGGCGTCCCCAGCCAGACCGCCGAGTCCGGGTCGGGAAACACCTTCCGGCTGGCCATGTCGGGCTCGGCCCGGCTGCCGCCGCGGATCCAGATGGTCTTGTTCGCCTCCATCATCCTGTTGTAGTCGTCCTCGGCGGCCTTGAGCGTGTCTCGCACCACCAGCTTGGTCTGCACCGACCGCTCGATCTCGGTGTGGTCGCGCCCGACCTCGTCGCAGTGGCGGCGAAGCACCTCGTCGTGTTCGAGAAGCTCCTCAGGCGTACCGTAGGCGTTCCAGATCTGCGCGTAGCGGGCGGTCGTGCGAAGGGTCTTGCGCTTGCCGCGCCCTCCGATGAGCACCGGAATGTCGCCGCGCACCGGCAGCGGCGAGTGGCTTAGGGACTCCACAGGGTAGTACCCGCCGGCGGCGACGACGGTCTCACCCCGGAACAGGGCCTTGATGAGGCCGACGGCCTCATCAAGGCGATCGAGACGCTCCCCGAAACCGCTCCCGAACTCAATTCCGTGAGCTCGGTGCTCGCGCTCGAACCACCCCCCGCCGATTCCCAGGATGGCCCGCCCGCCGGAAACGTGATCGAGCGTCACTGCGATCTTGGCCAGGTGGGCGGGCGAGCGGAAGGTGTTGGCAGTCACCAGCGGCCCGATATGCACCCGCTCGGTGGCGACGGCGAGGGCCGCAAGCGCAGTCCACGAATCGAACACCGCCTGGTCGGGCTCGCCATAAATCGACAGGAGGTGATCCCACGTCCAGAGGTGCTCGTAGCCGCAGCGGTCGACGATCTTGGCGGTCTCCAGCATGTCCGCCCACTCGACGGCCTGGTTCCAGAGGCATACGCCGAGTTTCAGCTTCACCATCGCCTTAGCCCGCCTCTCAAATCCTGTAAAAGCCCGCCGCCGTGCCGCCGAAGAGGGACGCCCGCTCGGACTCGCTGAAATCTGAGGTGACAAGGCGGAAGGCGGCAAAAAAATCCGAATAGCTGCCGTTGAGGCCGTCCACGGGGAAGTTGCTGGCGAACATGCAGCGCCCTGACCCGAACATCTCAATCGTCTCGAGCACCAACGGGCGGATGGCGTCGACCGAGCAGCCGCCTGGCAGCATCCCGAAGCCCGAAAGCTTCACGGACACGTTCTCACAGGACGCCAGACGACTCATCCCCTCCCGCCAGATGGCCCATGCCTCGGCGTCGCGGTCGAGCGGAAGGCCGACGTGGTTGAGGGCGATGGCGGTCTCCGGGAAATCGGAGGCCAGCGCCGCGCCGTCCAGCAGTTGATGGGGCAGCAGCTGCAAGTCGAAGGAGATCCCCATCGCTGCGAGCACGGCGAAACCGCGCCGCCAGGCCGCATCGGAAATCAGGTCGCCGCGCTCGGCGAACGAACGGTCGGGGCGCCCGGCCTCGAAGTTCAAGTTCTGACGGATTCCCCGAAAGTTGGCGAAGCGTGAGTGAGCCTCGAGCACCTCCTGGGCGTTTGGGGAGGAAAGGTCTGCAAAGCCGACGATGCCGTGCGGGAAGCCGTGCTCGTCGGCCAGGCCCTGCAGCCACTCCGTCTCGCCTGGGGGGTTGGTGGGGTCGAACTCGCACTGGACGTGGACGGACTTTCCAACACCCTCGCGCAACGCATCGGCCAGGTAGTCACCTAACAGGTAGTTGCGGCGCAGCGGGGTGTAGTCGCCCAGAAAGGTGTTCAGAATTGGGTCGCACTGCAACCAGTCGTAGCGGTGATTGTCGATGTCCCAGAGGTGGAGGTGGCAGTCCACCACGGCTTGGCTGCCCTCTGCCCAGGGGTCATCGTTCACGAGAACTCCCGCCCCCAGTCCCTCTGCTCGATGCCTTGCCGCACTGTGGCGAGGAACGCCATCGCCGTCGACCCGTCGAACGCCCGGTGATCCCAGGAAAGGCCGAGGGCGCCCACCCGACGTATCCCCACGACGTCGCCGCCGCCGCCAGTGACGCTCTCGCCTGCCCCGCCCCCGACCTCCGCCATGTCCGCGCCATCGTCGCAGACCCCGCCATCACCTCTGCCACCGTCGGCGCCAGTGACTACCACGCAGCGCTTCGTCACGGCGTCGCTGGAGAGGATGGCCACGTTGGGCAGGTTGATAATCGGCGCCGAGAGCAGCGAGCCGAAAGCCCCTGGGTTGGTGATCGTGAAGGTGGAGCCGACCACGTCGTCTCGCCCCAGGCGGTTGTCACGGGCGCGGCGGGCGAGGTCGCCTATCTGCTCCGCCAACTGCGGCACCCGCAGGGCATCGGCGCCGCGCACGGTCACCACCAGCAGGCCCTCGCCTGAAAGGTCCACCGCTATACCCAGGTTGATCTCCCCGTGCAGCGTCATCGTTGTGCCGTCGGCGCTCAGCGAACTGTTCACCGTCGGGTGATCCGCCAGCGCCCCGGCCACGGCGGCGGCCACGAACGGCAGGTAGGTGAGACTCTCGCCGGTCCGCTCAGCGAAGGCCGCCCGGTGAGCACGGCGCACGGCGTCGACGGCCTCGTAGTCGGCTTCAACGGCCCCCCAGACGTGCGGGGCTGTCCGCCTGGCCCTGACAAGCCGCTCGGCAATGCGCCTTCGCAGGCGTGAGAGGCGCACCACCTCGTCGGATCGGGCGTTCATCGCAACCTCGCCAAACCCCGTTCGCCTGAGCGCGCCTCGCCCACCTCAGACGGCCAGCGGCAGGCCGGCCAGCCCCCGCTCAGTGGAGATGTAGACACGCTGCGGCTCGCCCGCCAGGGAGTAGCTGGGCATGCGCCGGAACACCTCCTCGAACGCGACTCGCCCCTCCAGGCGCGCCAACGGCGCACCCACGCATCGATGCACCCCGTCGCCAAAGGCCAGAAGCCGCTGGGGGGGGCGTCTCACATCGAGCGAGTCCGGGTCTTCCCACTCGCGGGGGTCGCGCTGGGCCGCACCAATGAGCAGCATCACCCGTTCACCGGCCGGCACCTCCAGCCCGTGCATCGCCACCATTCGGGTGGTCACACGCGAAGACCACTGCACCGGGGACTCGTATCGAAGCAGTTCCTCCACGGCGTTCTCAATCAAGCCGGGGTCGCCGGACAGGGCGGCCCTCTGCTCGGGGTGCCTCGCGAGGCAAAGCAGGCCGTTGGAGATCAAGGCGCTGGTGGTGGTGTTGCCTGCCAGGTAGACGATGAGGCACATCCCGAAGATCTCCTCGGCGGGCAGCGGCTCACCTTCGATGCGTCCGTTGGCCAGGCTGGAGATCAAGTCGTCGCCGGGCGAGTCGCGCCTTCGGGACACCTGGGAGGCGAAATACCCGCTCAACTCCTTCCCTGCAGCCGCTGAGGTTGCCTGATGCTCGTCGCTGCCCGAGAGCGCCAGCAGCATGTCGTGGGCAAGCGACCGCACCGTGGCCTCGTCCTCCAGCGGAATGCCCATCAGCCGGCAGATGGTGAGCACCGGCAGGCGCCCGGCGAAGTCGGCGGCAAAGTCGCCTCCCCCCTCGGCAATCAGAGCGGTCAGCAGCCTCACCGCAAATTCCCGCACCATCGGCTCGTATGAGCGAACCCGTGAGAGGGTGAAGTGGTGGCCGATGAGCCTGCGAAGCTGATCATGCCGGGGCGGGTCCATGTTGAGGATCTCAGGGCCGATCATCTCGGTGAAACCAGGTTCGAGGTTCACTCCCTCGGCGCTTGAGTATGTGCGCCAGTCCCTGAAGGCGGCCCTCACGTCGTCGTAGCGGGACAGCGCCCAGAAGCCCATCCCGGGGTTGTGATAGAGCGGATAATCGGCCGTCAGCCTCCTGTAGAAGGGATACGGATCGTCCTGAACCTGCTTCGAAAGCGGGTTGTAGTCGAAGGGGGCGGACTCGATACGCCCCGGGGAGGCTCGGTCGAGCCCTGGTGAAGCTGCTGCGTGGCCGAGCACGCCAACAAAGTAGCCCATTGGCGGGCAATACGTTTGGCGGGCGAATCAAACGCATTTGACAGCCATCGGCTTCCGTCTTAAGATTCGCCTGGGCTCCGATTGTGGAGCTCGTAAAGTCGCTTCTTCCGGCCCGCAAGACCGAGGCAGCGGCTGTCGCACATCAACTTAAAGGGGAAATGATGCAGCTAAAAACCAAGAAGATTTCGACGCGCAAGAGGCTGCTGATATTGGCGGCCATCTGCACCCTGTCGCTCATGGCGGCTTCGTGCGGGGGCGACGGGGACGACACCACCCAGACGCCTGATGCGCCGCCAGCCGCTCCGACCACGGACGCGCAACCCTCACCTGATGCGCCGCCAGCCACGCCCGATGAGGACGAGCCGACCACGGACGCGCAACCCTCAACCGATCCACAGCCCGCCACGCCCGATGAGGACGAGGTTCAGGTCACCCAGACGGAGGATGGGATGATCGACATCTGGGTGGTCGGCTCAGTGCTCAACAACCCGTTCTGGGACCTCATTCAGAACGGCTCGAATGCGGCAGGCGACTCGCTGGCCGACGCTACGGTGAACTACATCGCACCGGAGGAGTTCAGCCTCGCGAACGTGAACAGTTTCATCGAGACTGCGGTTGCGGCCAATCCCGACGCCATCCTGGTTGACTACCGGACAGCCGAGTACGAGGAGGCCGTTATCGAGGCCCTCGACAATGGCATAGAGGTGCAGTTCTACAACAACTACGTAGGCGGCGACTCCAGCGACGCGCGGGTCCGCAGGCTCTCAACCACGGCGGTGGGCCTCGACAAGGCCGCGGCGGCGCAGCGCAGCGCCAACCTCTACCTCGACTACGTAAGCCCAGGCGACAAGCTCGTGCTCTTCAACTCGCTGCCAGACTCGCCGGAGCACCTGGAGATTCAGGAGGCTTACGTGAAGGTCTTCATCGACGCCGGCTGGAGCATGGGCGAACTCGACGTGGAGCCGCTGCCCGGCCTCGACCCGGCACCCAACCAGGAAGTCATCCGCACCTACCTGTCCGTCAACCCGGACACGCAGGGAATCGTCACCTGGGACACCACTTCGGGAACGCCGGCCGCACTGGCAAAGGCCGACCTGGGGCTGGACATCCCGCTCGTGATGTGGAACCTCGACTCCACAGTTATCGAGGGCGTCAAGGACGGCAACGTCCAGCTCAGCCTCACGCAGCAGCCCTTCCTTCAGACCTACTACGGCGTGATCAGCGCATATATAAAGGTGAAGTTCGGCTTCATCGACCCGCCGGTCATAGACCCGGGCACGCTGATCATCACCTCCGAGAACGTTGACGAGGTTGAGGCGCTCTTCGAGGCGGGATTCGCCGGCTAACCCGGCTCTTCCATCATTTCCTGACGGGGGGTGCGCCAGTGTTCAAAGGCGCACCCCCCGTCTGGCAACTACTGACCTGAACCAGCCAATGCCCCCCGCACCCGCCGCAGGAGCGGAAATCTCACCGCCACGCCAGTCGCTCCACGCCCTCGGGCGCCTGGGCAGGCGGCTTCTTGCCAATAAGGAGATCAGCGTGCTGCTCGCCATCGTGATCCTCTTCCTGCTCTTTGAATTCTTCTCCGCCAACAACATCGGCTTCTTCACCAACGTCGGGCTGATGGAGTCGGTGGCGTTCGTCACATCCTCGGTGGGGCTTGTAGCCGTGGCTATAACAGCCCTGATGATCTCCGGCGAATTCGACCTCTCGGTTTCGGGCACGTTTGCCCTGGGGCCTGCGGTGATGGGCTGGCTCCTCCGGGAGTGGGAGTGGAACATCGTGCTGTGCTTCTTCGCTGCCCTGCTCATCGTGTCGCTCGTGGGCCTGGTCAACGGCCTCATCACCACCTACATCGGCGTCCCGTCCTTCATCGTCACCCTCGGCACCCTGTTTGCGGTGACCAGCTGGAACCGGCTCATCCTGGGCGGTTTCCCTGTAACGCTCAGCAAGGAGCAGAAGGCGGGCACCTTCGTGAAGGTTCTGGGGGGCGACATCCCCCACATGCCGTTCGCTGCGCCGTTCGTGTGGATGGTGGGCTTCGGCGTCCTCCTCGCCGTGATGATGCGCCGGACCCGGTTCGGCAACTGGAGCTACGCCGCAGGCAGCCTTGGCGGTGGCGTAGCTCGGGCGATGGGGGTCCCGGTGCGGCGGGTGAAGCTCTCAAACTTTGTTATAGCCGGCATGCTGGCGGGGCTGGCCGGGATTCTGCAGTTCTCCGACTTCGGCTCATCCAGCGTTGCCTCCGGGATCGACCTGAACCTGCTCGCCATCGTCGCTGTGGTGGTGGGCGGGACGTCGCTGTTCGGCGCCAAGGGGACGGTGATCGGCTCGGTGCTGGGGGCGATCATCCTGGGCTCGCTGAAGATCGGCCTGGTTGTGATCAAGGTGCCTGCCGAGTACTACCTGGGGCTCGTCGGCGTGCTGCTGATCGTCTTCGCCGGATTGAACGCCCGCATGGAAGTCCTGCGCCGCGGCGGCCTGAAGAGCACCCTCTTCGGATGAGCGTCGAGGCGCCGCCCGCCGCCCGGGGCGACTCCGCCGTCGAGTCCGGCGCCCCGGTGGTGGAGCTCAAGGACGTCTCCTGCCGCTTCGGTAAGAACTTTGCCGTCGAGCACGCCAGCCTGTCGATCTACCCGGGCGAGGTGCTCGGGCTGGTGGGCGACAACGGCGCCGGCAAGTCCACCATCGTAAAGATGATCAGCGGCTACATCTCGCCCACGTCGGGCACCATCGAGGTAATGGGAGCCCCGGTGAGTTTCAGCTCACCCCGCCAGGCCCGTGAGGCCGGCATTGAGACCGTCTACCAGGACCTCGCCATCGTCAGCGAGATGAGCCTCTGGCGCAACTTCTTCCTTGGCCAGGAACTCTTCCGCCGGGTTCTGGGGATTCCTTTTCTGCGGGTGAGCGAGATGGTGCGAGTATGCGATGCCCACCTCGCCGAGGTCGGTCTCACCTCTGTTCGCTCGGCCCGGCAGACCGCCGCGACGCTCTCCGGCGGGGAGCGGCAGTCGCTGGCCATCAGCCGCGCCAACTACTTCGAGTCGAGGTTGCTGCTGCTCGATGAGCCCCTCGCCGCCCTCTCGGTGCGGGAGACTCGCAGGGTGCTCGAGTCGATCGAGGCGGTGAAGGCGAAGAACATAGGGGTGCTCTACATCGACCACAACATGGATCACGTGCTGCCAGCCGCCGACCGGATCGCGATTATGCACAGGGGGAGCATTAGCCGGGTGGTGCACAAGGGCGATCTCTCGGTGGACGAGCTCAGCGACGCCGTGGCGGCCTCGGGCACCGAGGATCACGTCGGCTGAGCCCTGCTGGGAGAGGCATGCGGCTCGAGGGCAAATCAGCGATAGTCACCGGCTCCGCGCAGGGCCTTGGGGCGGAGACGGCCAGGCGCTTTGCGGCGGAGGGGTCATCGGTCGTGGTGGCCGACCTTAACGGCGTGGGCGCAGAGGACGTGGCGGCGGCGATCAGGGCGGAAGGCGGCGAGGCCGTCGCCTTTGAGGTGGACGTGACGAGCGCAGCGGAGACGAAGGCGATGGTGGACGCCGCCCGTGACGCATTCGGGGGGCTGGACATCCTCGTCAACAACGCCGCCGTCTTCGGGGCCGGCGTGAACGTGGCGGACATTGCAGAGCGTGACTGGGATCGAACGATGGCGGTGAACCTGAAGGCGCCCTTCCTCTGCTCGCAGGCGGCCGTACGACAGATGCGCGA
This sequence comes from uncultured Acidimicrobiales bacterium, assembly GCA_958295925.1. Taxonomy (GTDB): domain Bacteria; phylum Actinomycetota; class Acidimicrobiia; order Acidimicrobiales; family CATQHL01; genus CATQHL01. The sequence goes on along the minus strand of CATQHL010000001.1, from coordinate 2,506,729 downwards.
GCAGGGACGAGGTGGCAACCTCGTGTTCGTGGCCTCGGTGTCGGGGGTGCTTGCCAACGAGCATCAGGCCGACTACAACTCCTCCAAGCATGGCGCGATCGGCCTGGCCCGCTGCATAGCCCTGGACTGCCGGGACTGGGGCATCCGCTCAAACGCCGTCTGCCCCACAGGGATGAGCGGGACGCCGATGATGGCCAGCACCGACCCCCGCAACGTTGCGCCCTACGCGGCGGCCACCGCCTTCGCCCGACTCGCCGAGGTTTCTGAGGTTGTCAGCGCCATTGTTTTCCTGGCCAGCGAAGAGGCCTCGTTCATCACGGGGGCGACGCTCATGGTGGACGGCGGAGTGACCGCCTGGCAGCCCTCAGGCCGCCAGCTGGAGGAGGGGGCTGCCAGGTTCCTGGCAAACTACGGCCAGGGCTGAGCGCCTACAGGCCGAATGCCTCTGTCAGCGGGGAGTCAAAGATTGTCAGCTCCCGCAGGAAGTTGGGCGGCACCGACTGGTCGAACTGGAAGATCCTCACTGCCGAGGTGGGTTGACGATTCTCGGGCAGGCCGTAGACGTAGTTCTCAGCCGTCAGGCCTTCAATGTCCACCTCCCCGAGTTCGGCCATGGCCGCACGCATTCCCTCCCTGCTGAAATCCCCCTTGGCGGCTGCCAACTCCAGCAGGGCGTGCACAGCGAAGCTCTGCACGTAGCCGGAGAGGTTGAATGTATTCACAGGGCCGGCGCCGAACCGCTCGAAGCGTTCCAGGAAGTTGACCATTCCCTGAACGGACGTGTCGTTGAGGTTGGGGGAATCCACCGCCACGTAGAACTTGGTGTAGAGGTCGGGGCGACCAGCCCCCAGCAGATTCAAGTACGTGGGCAGCAGACCCAGCCACACCGGGTCGAGGCCCTGTCCCTGCGCCTCTGAGAGGATGCCGTTCTGCTCCACCGGCACCGTGATGGCGAACACGACGGTGCATCCGGCGTCGGAGAGGGCGGTGACCTGTGCGGTGAACGCCCTGTCTCCCCGGTTGATGGTCTGACGCTCGGCCAGCGTGAGGCCCAGGCGATCGATTGCGAACTCCAGCCCCTCAAGGGAGTCCTTGCCGTACTTGTCGTTCACGTAGATCACGCAGTAGACGTCGGACGGGCTGGCCAGGCCTGAGTTGTTCACGTACCAGTCGGCCAGGTTTATTGCCTCGTACTCGTAGGCGGCGCCCGTTGGCAGCAGCAGCGGCTCGCGCGCCCATGCCCCGGCGAGGGAGCCGGGGACGGCCACGACGCCGTCCTCGTTAAGGAACTCCAGGAGAGCCTGCACAGGAGGCGTGGAGATTACCTCTGCGAACATCACAACGTCGTTCTTGATGCGCTGGTACTCGGTGACCGTCGTGCCTATGTCGTCTTTGGTGTCGCCCACTTCCAGTTCCACCGTGTACTTGCCGGCGATTCCGCCGCTGGAGTTCACCCAGCCCCAGTAGGCCTGCGCTCCCGCCAGCAGAGGGGCGCCCAGAATCGCCAGGGAACCGGTGAGGTCGGTGAGGTAGCCCAGGGTGAGGGTGCTGCCGTCGAAGCCGATGGTGGGTTCTGGCTCGGGCGGCGGAGGCGGAGGCTCGGGCGGGGCGGGAGGCGGCTCGGGCGGCGGAGGCGGAGGCGGCTCTTCGGTGGCGGGCGGAGGCGGTGAGGCGGGCTCCGCGTCGTCGGACGTGGGCGCAGGTGGCGGGGGCGGCGCCGGCTGAGGATCGGCAGGGGTGGGCGGCTCGGGCGGCGGGGGCGGCTCGGCTGCCGGCTCGGCTGTCGGCGGGGCGGGCTGCGGAGTCTCGGACGCCCCGGCGGGCGGCTCGGTGGCGGGCGGGGGCGGCTCAGTGGGAGCCGGCTGCGGTGCCGTGGACGTTCCGTCGTCGCTACCTCCGCAGGCCGACGCCAGCAATGCCACCGCCAGCCCGGCTGCTGTCAAGCTCTTCCAGAGAATGCGGCTTTTTGCGACTGCGACGCGTTCGGGTCTCTCGCTGCTCATGGTCGCCTCCTTTACAGAATTGTTTGCCGTGCCCGGGGCAGGGCTGTCACAATGAGACTACGCCCCAGGCGTGGCATTGCGTCTAGCCGTCCCTCGTGCCCAGCCGTTCCTTGTGCCCAGCCGTCGCAACTGCCTGGCCCGCCCGCGCAGGGAGCGGATCATCCCCGATATGCCTTGTGGCCAGAAGACAACGAAGAGAACCAGCAGCAGCCCGAAGACGATCTCGCTGAAAGCGGAGACGCTGAAGAGGGGGTTCTCGGAGGCCAGGGTTGAGACCAGCGGCCTGCCAAGCCCGGGTATGGAGAAGCTCAGGTACTCCACGAACTGCTTCACCAGTTCCGGCAGCGGCCCCAGCAGCAGCGCCCCCACCACAGCGCCGTAGATAGTGCCCATCCCACCCACGATGATGATTGCCACGAAACGGATCGAAAGAAAGAGCTCAGCCAGCGGTTCGCGGGGTGAGACGAAGCGAAGCCCCACTGCGTAGACGCTGCCCGCAACGGTGGCCAGTGCGCTGGATATGGCGAACGCCGCGATCTTGTAGCGGGCCACGTTTACGCCCACTGTCTCCGCCGCCAGGTCCCTGTCGCGAACCGCCTGAATGGCGCGGCCCGCCCGTGAGCGCACGAGGTTGCGCAGCAGCAAGGCGCCCAGGCCGACCAATATCCAGGAAAGGTAGTACAGCCCCTGCTCGCGGCTGAACTGCCTTCCGAACAGCTCCAGGTTTGCAAAGTCGACAGATCCCAGCGCCATGGGGGCCTTGTTGGTGGAGACGCCGTCGAAGCCCCCTGTGAAACCCTCCCAGTTGCGCACCACGTGCGTCACCACGAAGATCAGCGCCAGGGTCACGACAACGAGGTAGTTGCCCTTGAACCTCAAGGCGAAAGGCCCCACCAGGGCGCCGATAATCGCCCCTACCACGGCCGACAGCGCCAGCCAGGCGGGAAGCGGCCACCCCAGGCGTGCGCCGAAGAAGGCCACGAGGTAGCTGCCCACCGTTATGAAGGCGGCATGGCCAAGGGAGACCTGCCCCGCGAAGCCGGTGAGCAGGCTCAGGCCCAGGGCCGCCACGGCGAACGAACCGGAGTTGGCGAGCACCGTGATCCAGAAAGGGTCGTCAAGGAAGATCGGGCAGACCAGCACGCCGGCGGCGAAGAGGGCGGTGGAGACTTTCGCCCCAACGCCGGGAAGCAGGGGCGTGAGAAGGCGGGCGGGCTGAGGCGGCCCCGTTTCGGGGGAGGGCAGCATCCGCCGCATGAATCCCTGCGTGCGTGGGGTGCGCTCGATGCGGGGGGTGTGCGGGCGAGGCTCCCCCCGCCCGGCGCCGTCAAGCGTCATGCCCGCTCCACCTGGGGCGTGCCAAGCAGGCCGTGGGGGCGCCAGAGCAGCACCAGCACCATCATCACGTAAGGCATCACCACCTCGAAGTTTGATCCCAGCCAGGCCACGTCGTCGAGATAGCCCTGGGTGTAGATCTCGGCCAGGCCCACCAGGACGCCGCCCAGCACCGCGCCGCTGGTGGAGTCCAGCCCGCCCAGGATCATCGCCGGGAAGGCGGCAAGGGCGATGAAGCCGATGTTCGCCGTCAGGGCCGACCCGCCCCGGCTTGTAAGCATCACGCCTGCCACAGGGGCGACGGCGGCGGCTATCGCCCACGAAAGGGAGAACGCACGGCCAACGGAGACCCCCTGGGCGGCCGCCGCCTCCTGGTCCAGCGCCGCGGCGCGCATCCCCAGCCCGGCGCGGGTGAAGCCGAAGAACAGAAAGAAGGCCACCAACAGCGCCGCGGTCGCCCCCATCGTCCAGAAATCGGTGTGGCTGAACGTGACACCCCCGACGGTGGTGTTCCCGCCGCTCCAGGGAACCGTGAGGATCAGGCCAGGCGCAGTCCACACAGCCCGCACGACCTGCTCGATTATCAAGAGCAGCCCCAGCGTCACGAGCACAACGGCGAATGCGGGCTTGCCCACCATTTGGCGCATCACCACCCGCTCGAGGAACATCCCGACCAGGGCCATTGACACGATTCCCAGAAGCAGCGAGACCCAGAAGTTCAGCCCCCAGTCAATGGTGAACTGGTAGACCAGGAACGTCCCCAGGGTCACGAAGCCCCCCTGGGCGAAGTTGAACGCCCTGCTGGACTTGTAGACCACCACGAAGCCCAGCGCCACGAGGGCGTAGATGCCGCCGAGGGCCACACCGGAGACGGTCAGCTGAAAGAACTTCTCCACGCCTACCCCTCTAAGGCGTCAGGTGGCGCCAGGACGGGGCGCCCGCCCACCTCCGACTTGGCTGAACCCAGGTAGGCCTTCACCACCTCCGGGTGAACGGATACCTCCTCCGGGCGCCCGGAGGAAATCACCTTCCCGAAGTTCATCGCCACGAGGCGGTCGGCAACCTCCAGCACCAGGTTCATGTGGTGCTCCACCAGGATGATGGTCAAATCCATTTCCAGGCGGATGCGCCTGAGAAGGTCTGACGTCTGCTCCTGCTCCTCGCCGGTCATGCCCGCCACCGGCTCGTCGAGAAGAAGAAGGCGCGGCTCGGCGGCGAGGGCGCGCCCGATCTCGATGCGCTTCTGAATCCCGTAGGGCAGCAGCCCCACAGGGCGGCCCGTGAAAGCGCCGAGGTCGAGAAGCTCCACGAACTCGGCGCACCGGCGCCGGTTGAGAACCTCCTCGCGGCGCGCCCTGCCCAGCCAGATCGACCCGGCCAGCACGCCTGAGCGCATGTGGATGTGCCGTCCGAGCATGAGGTTCTCCATCAAGTCGAGGGTCCCGAACAGCCCCAGGTTCTGGAAGGTGCGAGCCACTCCCCCCGCTGCGATGCGATAGGGCCGCCTGCCTACGAGGTTGCGGCCCTCGAAGACGATGCTTCCCTCCCTGGGGTGGTAGACGCCGCTGATGCAGTTGAGCACCGACGTCTTGCCCGCCCCGTTAGGGCCGATGAGAGCAAGCAGTTCGCCACGTTCAGCGTGGAACGTGACGTCGTCGAGGGCTCTTACGCCCGCGAACCGCAGGCTGACGCCGCTGACTTCAAGAATGTGGGGTGCGCTCACCGTTTGCCCAGGTAGAGATCTCGCACCTCGGGGGCGTCGCTGAGGTCGGAGACCTCACCGTGCAGGAGAACCCGTCCCGTCTGCATCACGTATGCGTAGTCGGCGACCGACATCGCCATAGCGGCGTTCTGCTCCACGAGCAGCACGGACGTGCCGCTGCTGTTGAGTTCGCCGACGATCCCGGCGATCCGCTCCACGATGCGGGGAGCCAGTCCGAGGGAGGGTTCGTCGAGCAGCAGCAGGCTCGGCGAGCTCATCAGCGCACGAGCGATGGCCAGCATCTGCTGCTCGCCGCCGGAGAGGTAGCCCGCCCGGCCGCTGAGACGCCCCTCGAGGGCGGGAAACCGTTCAAGCAGGCTCTTTTGGGTCGCCTCTGCCTTGCGGCGGTCGCGCACCGTCACAGCGCCGACGCTGAGGTTCTCCTCCACCGTCAGCTCGGCAAAGATTCTGCGCCCCTCCATCACCTGGGCCAGTCCCCGGCGCACCAGCCTGGCCGGGGCGACCCTTCCTATCGGGGCGCCGTCCAGCATCACCTCCCCTTGCGTGATGCGGCCCCCGTGGAAGGGAAGCAGACCGCTGAGGGCTCTCAGCAGGGTCGTCTTTCCGGCCCCGTTCGCCCCCAGCAGGGCCACGATCCGCCCCTGCGGAACCTGCAGGCATACGTCGCTCAGAACAGGGGGGGCGTATCCGTATTGCACGTTCAGCCCCTGGACCGCCAAGTGCGCTTCGGGGGGCATTGCCCAAGACTAATTGGCGAGCCGAGGGCGCAAGGAGACTATCCGGGGAATATGGAGTCCGTCTGGGAAATGTTGAGGCGGCGAAGGCCGCTTGAAGCGGCAGAGGCGGCGTGGGGGGGGCAACTACAGTCGTTGCAGGTGTCCGAATCCGCTGTCTTCCAAGAGTCTCAGCCACCCTCGCCGGCGCACGATCACTCAACGGCGGGCGGCACTTCGGCGGCGCGCAATCCCTCGGCTGCGGGCGCCGCAGCAACGCACCCAGCAACGGCGGGCGTCGCAGCAGTGTCCCTGGCGGTGGACGCCCCGCCGGCAGACGTCGCAGCGGACGCCCCGCCGGCAGACGTCGCAGCGAGATCACTGCCGGCAGACGCCCCGACTCCAGCCCCCTCGGGCATCTGGGGGGCTCTCTCTGACTTCCACCCGGCGGTGAGGGCCTGGTTCGAGCGCCGCTTCCCGGCAGGCCCCACGCCCGCACAGTCGGGTGCCTGGCCCGCCCTGGCGTCGGGGCGACACGTCCTGGTGAGCGCCCCGACCGGATCGGGCAAGACGCTGGCCGCCTTCCTGCGGGCAATCGACGAACTCTGGAAGATGCACGACCGGGCCGTCGAGTCTGGAGGCGACGGGTTGGCCGACGAAACGCTGGTGGTGTACGTCTCCCCGCTCAAGGCGCTTGCCGCGGACATTCGGGAGAACCTCACCGGGCCGCTGGGCGAAATCGCTGAGATCGGACGCTCGCTGGGCTATGAGCCGCCTGATTTGCGGGTGGGCGTCCGCTCCGGCGACACCGCCGCCGGGGAGAGGGCCGCCATGCTGCGTCGCCCCCCGCACCTCGTAATTACCACCCCTGAGTCCCTCTACCTGCTGTTGACCGCCGGGCGCAGCCGCGAGACGCTTCGCAGCGCCCGCTGGGTGATAGTCGACGAAATCCACGCAATGGCCCGCGACAAGCGCGGCTCGCACCTGGCGCTGAGCCTGGAGCGTCTGGCGCACGTCTGCCGTGAGCGGCCACGCCGCATCGGCCTGTCGGCCACCCAGCGGCCCATCGAAACGCTGCGCCGACTGCTGGTGGGAGTTGCCGGGGAGGGGCGCTGGCACGACAGCGGCGACGTGGACGTGGGAGACGCAGGCGACGGCGCAGACGACATGGAGGGGGACGGCGCAGGTACAGCGGACGACGACAGCGTCAGCAACGGCGCCGGCGCAGACGACGGCTGCGTAGTCGTCGACGTGGGCCACCGGCGAAAACTCGACCTCGCCCTCGAACTCCCGCCCAGCGAGCTTGAGGCAGTCGCCCCCGCCGAGCAACTCTCGGAGATGCTGGATCGAATCACAGAGTTGGTCGCCGAGCGCCGCTCAACGCTCATCTTCGTCAACACCCGGCGGGAATCGGAGAGAATCGCCCACCTGCTGGCCGAACGGCTGGGGCAGGGGGAGGTCGCCGCGCACCACGGCTCGCTCTCAAAGGAGCGACGGCAGAGGGTGGAGGGCCTGCTGCGGGCAGGCGCTCTGCGCGCCCTCGTGGCCACGGCTTCGCTGGAGCTTGGCATCGACATCGGGCCGGTGGATCTCGTCTGCCAAATAGGCAGCCCGCGCAGCCTGAACGTCTTCCTGCAGCGGGTGGGGCGCTCCGGCCACTCCGTGGGGGCCACCCCGACGGGCCGCATCTTCCCCACCACCCGCGACCAACTGGTGGAGTGCGCTGCCCTGCTGGCCGGCGTGAGGGCGGGCAGGCTTGACTCCGTGCGCCCGCCGAAGGCGCCGCTGGACATCCTCGCTCAGCAGCTAGTGGCCGAGTGCGCCGCCGAGCGGTGGGGCGTGGACGATCTGTTCGACCTGGTGCGTCGGGCAGCCCCATACGCCGAACTCAGCCGCGGGGAGTTTGAGGAGACGCTTGCGTTCGTGAATTCCGGAGTTAACACGGGCAGCGGCCGGCGGGGGGCTTATGTGCATCTTGACGCCGAGTCAGGGGAGGCTGCTGGGCGGCGCGGGGCGCGCCTTGCCGCACTGACGTCGGGCGGGGCGATAGGCGATGTCGCCGACTACAGGGTCGTCCTGGAACCCGATGACACGTTCATCGGAACGGTGAACGAGGACTGGGCCATCGAATCGATGGCGGGCGACATCTTCCTGCTGGGATCGCATTCCTGGCAGATTCGGCGCATAGGCCAGGGCGTCGTTCGGGTGGCCGACGCAGCAGGCGCCCCGCCGACCGTGCCGTTCTGGCTGGGTGAGGCCCCGGCGCGCACGCCGGAACTGAGCCGCGAGGTGAGCGAACTGCGGGAGATGGTGCTGGATTGGCTCGACGGGGCGACGGATGCGACAGATGCGACGGGCAGCCTTGGAGACAGCGGCAGCGGACAGGCGGCGACAGGGGGCGAGGCCGCGCAAAGGGGCATGGCGGCGACAGGGGGCGAGGCCGCGCAAAGGGGCATGGCGGCGACAGGCAGCGAGGCCGCGCAAGCCGCCTGCTCAGCGGTGGCCGAGCGATGCGGGATGTCAGCTGAGGCCGCCGAGGCCGTGGTGGGGTATCTGGCGGCTGGCCGTGCTGCCCTTGGAACGCTCCCGACGCAGCGACGGCTGGTGGTGGAGCGCTTCTTTGACGACACGGGCGGGATGCAGCTCGTCGTCCACAGCCCCTGGGGCGGGCGGCTGAACCGCGGTCTTGGGCTTGCGCTCCGCAAGCGCTTTTGCCGCACCTTCGACTTCGAGCTGCAAGCCGCCGCCAACGACGACGCCGTGGTGCTGTCGCTGGGGCCACAGCACAGCTTTCCGCTGGAGAGCGTCATGCGGATGCTCAACCCTGCGACGGTGGCCGACACCCTCACCCAGGCCATCCTGCCGACGCCCATGTTCGCGGTACGCTGGCGCTGGAACCTGAACCGTGCGCTTGTGGTGCTGCGCTTCAAGCGGGGGCGGCGCAACCCTCCACAGATTCAGCGCATGGAGGCCGACGACGTGATGGCGGCGGTCTTCCCCGGCTTGGCCGCCTGCGGCGAGAACCTGGCAGGGCCAATCCCCATCCCCGATCACATGCTGGTCCGCCAGACGGTCGCGGACGCCCTGCAGGAGGCAACCGACGTTCACGGGCTGCGCTCTTTGTTAGTGGCTGTGCGCTCTGGTGAGGTGGCGGTGGTGGTGCGCGACTCCCCCGAGGCCTCGCCGCTCTGCCATGAGATATTGAACGGGCGGCCGTTCACCTTCCTCGACGACGCACCGCTGGAGGAAAGGCGCACCCGGGCGGCGCGCACTCCAAGGGGCCTGCCGGTGGACCTGAGCGAGATCGGCTCGCTGCGTCCCGAGGCCATAGATCGGGTGCGCTCAGAGGCCGCCGCCGACGTGCGGGACGCCGACGAACTCCACGACCTGCTCTCGACGCTTGTGCTCTGCCGCCCAGACGAGCGCTGGGATGGCCTCTTCCTGCTGCTGGAGCAAGGCGACCGGGCCTCGTGTGTGGGCGGGTTCTGGTGCAACTCGGCCAACGAGGCTGGCGTGAGGAGGATGCTCGGAGCCGCCGCCGCGGCCACGGCGAGCGGTGCTCCCGCCTGCGGCGCTGCGTCTGGGGCGCTTCCCGAAGACGATGAAGACAGGCGGCTGGCCCGAGAGGCGGTGCGCGGCCACCTCGAGATTTCCGGGCCTGCCACCCTTTCGCTGATTTGCGAGGCCACCTCCCTGTCAGAGCAGCAGGTGCGAGGGGCGCTGGCCGAACTGGAAGCCGAGGGGTTCGCGCTGTCGGGCCGCTTCGAGGCAGCAGAGGAGCAGCAGTGGTGCAGCCGCCGCCTGCTGGCGCGCATCCACGTCTATTCCCTTAAGCGGCGGCGGGCCGAAATCCAGGCAGTCTCCGCCCAGGACTTCATGCGCTTCCTCCTCCGCTGGCAGCACGTGGCCCCTGGCACGCAGGTGCGCGGGCGCGCCGGGCTGCTGGCGATATTGGAGCAGCTGCAAGGCTTCGAGACGGCAGCCGGGGCCTGGGAGAAGCAAGTCCTGGGCATTCGGGTGGGCATCTACCAGCCCCTCTGGCTGGACGAGTTGTGCCTTTCGGGCGAGGTGGTGTGGGGGCGGCTGAGCCTGCGGGCGGACGACGACGCAAGGCGGGCTGCCGCAGCCTCGCGCGCCACCCCGGTCACGCTCGGCCTGCGCTCCGACTTCGGCTGGCTGGCGTCCGCAGCACGCGGCCACGCCTCACCGTCGCTGCCGGGCGCAGGGGCGGCAGCGGAGATCATCGAGTCCCTTCAGCGCCACGGGGCCCGCTTCGCCTCCGAGTTGGCCGACGACTGCCGGAGGCTGCCAAGCGACATCGACGCCGGCCTCACCGAAGGGGTGGCGCGCGGGCTGCTCAGCGCCGACGGGTTTGGGGCGCTGCGGTCGCTGTTCGGGCCGCGGGGCGGCAACGGGGCCGCTCGCCGCCACCACGCCGCACGAAGGAAGGGAGGTCTTCGGCGCGGCGGGGCGGCGCCCTCGGGGGCGGTCGGGCGCTGGTCACTTCTGCCGCACCAGGGGGAGGACTTCGAGCCCGACGCCCTGGCAGAGGCGACGGCGGAGCAACTGCTGGCTCGCTGGGGCGTGGTGTTCCGAGACCTGATGCGAGTCGAGTGCGTGTCACTGCCCTGGAGGGAGATACTGCGCGCGCTTCGTCGCCTGGAGGCGCGCGGCCAGATTCGAGGCGGGCGCTTCGTCACGGGCTTCGCAGGCGAGCAGTACGCCCTCCCTGCGGCAGTGGACGAGCTGCGAAGGGTGCGCGGCCTGCCAAGGGAGGGTGAGAGGGTTCAGATCTCAGCCGCCGACCCGCTGAACCTCACGGGCGTCATCACCCCCGGGCCGCGCCTGGCATCTTCCGGCGTAGGGCGCATCACGTTCGTGGACGGAAACCCCGATCCCGGGCCTACAGCCGAGTTTGCCGGGAAGCGCCCGGCGGCGGCCGCGACGGCTGGCGCCCCAGGAGGTGGCCGGTGAGAGCCGCCGAGCCGACTGGCGACGGCCGGTGAGAACACAGCCGACCGCCCCTGGGTCAATGAAAGCCGCCGAGCCAACCACCGGGGCTGGCCGGTGAAAGCCGCCGAGCCGCTCACCGTCGGGATCGACATCGGCACGACGTCGGTCAAGGCCCTGGCGGTCGACTCCGACGGCGTGCCGGTGGCGAGGAGCCGCCGCCCGCACACGCTGTCGTCGCCCGTATCTGCCCTGCTGCAGCACGACGCCGCCGACGCCTGGCGTGAGGGGGTGGTGGAGGCTTGGGGGTCGCTGCTTGCGTCGCTGGGGGGCGCGCACTCGATTGCGGGCGCCTGCGTCTCCGCACTTGCGCCGACGCTGACGGCGGTGGACGCAGCGGGGATGCCGCTGTGCGAGGGCCTGCTCTACGGCGACGCACGCGGCAACTCCGGAGAGGGCCCGCCCATCGAGAACGGCGAGCAGGCGGGTTTCCTGCGCTGGCTGGCGCAGCGGCATCCCGCCGCACACGGCTACTGGCCGGCCAGCACGGTGGCCAACTTCGCCCTCTCCGGGGTTGCCGCCCTCGACGAGATCACCGCCCTTACCTTCACCCCGCTGATCGGGGCAGGCCGCTGGGACACAGACAGGCTCGGCGAAATGGGCGTTGAGGCCGAGAAGATGCCGACGATCGCCTCCGGCTGGTCACCCGCGGGGGAGGCTGACGGGGTGCCTCTCGGCGGGGGGATAATCGACGGGCTGGCGGAACTGGCGGTTGCCGGGGCCGTCGAGCCAGGGGACGTCTTCGTGGGGTTGGGCGGCACGCTCGTCTGCTGGATTGTGGCCGAGCGGCACCTTGACGCGCCCGGTCTGTGGGCAATGCCCCACATATTTGGCGGGCGCTGGCTGATCGGTGGGCCGTCGAGCGCCGGGGGGATGTTCCTGGACAAGCTCAACGATCTGCTGGGCGCGCCGCTGGAAGCGGAGTTCGAGGCGATGCCCGGGGCGGCACGCGGCGACCTGCCCGTCTGGGTGCCCTCGGTTCGTCCCGAGCGGGTGGCAGCGGCCGGCAACAACCGCTCGGCATCGGTACACGGCCTCGACAGGGCGCACCGCAGGGCGCATCTGTTTCGAGCCGCCTACGAGGCTTCGGGCTTTACGGTGAGGCGGTTCGTGGAGCGTTCCGGCGTCGCGGCGAAGCGCCTGGTGGCGGTTGGCGGCGGCACGACATCCGCTGCCTGGCTGCAGGCGCTGGCCGACTGCACCGCCCTCCCCGTGGAGGCGGCAGCCACGCCTGAGACGGCAGCACTGGGGGCGGCTTTCGCGGCCCGCCTCACAGCAGGGTTGGAGAGCGACCTGGCCGACGGCCTGCGATGGGCGCGCACCGGACAACTCGTCGAACCCGATCAGGCATGCATCGAGACAGCCCACGGGCGCTACGAGCGTTTCGTCGGATTGCTCAACGCCGACTCCCCTCCCGCCGGCCCCGTCGTCTGAGGCATGCCCAGAATCTTCGACAACATCTCCGAACACCTGGGCAAGGCGCTCGGCGACTCCCTCGCCGACGCCCGGCGGCTGGACGCCTGCGTGGGATACTTCAACCTGCGGGGCTGGTCGCAGCTTGCAGAAAGCGTGGACGCCCTTCCCAGGCTCCACCCCTCCCCCAAGGCAAGGCTGCTCATCGGGATGGCCGAGCGCCCCGACGACGATCTGCGGCGCGCCCTGAGCAGCGCGGGGCGCAGCCCGGCAATGGACAACCAGGCCGCCAGCCACCTGAAGGCCAAAGCGCTCAACGATCTCCGCCGCCAACTCACATACGGCGTGCCCAACGCAGCCGACGAGGCGGCGCTTCGGGCGCTGAAGCGCCAACTCGCTGACGGCGACGCCGAGGTGAGGCTGCATCTGCGGCACCGTCTTCACGCCAAGCTCTACCTCTGCCACCGCGCCAGCCCCGACAATCCCAGAACCGGATACGTGGGCTCGTCCAACCTGACCTTCGCTGGGCTGGTGAAGCAGGGGGAGTTGAACGTGGACGTCCTCGACCACGACGCAACCGGAAAGCTCCACGACTGGTTCGAAGACCGCTGGGGCGACCAGTTCAGCATCGACGTGACCGACGACCTCATCGGCATCCTCGAGGAGTCCTGGGCGTCGGAGCGGCTGCTCAGCCCGTACCTGGTCTACCTGAAGATGGCCTACCACCTCTCGCGGGACGCCCGGGAGGGGCTGGTGCAGTACGGTCTGCCCAAGGAGATGCGCTCCGCCCTGCTGGACTTCCAGGCTGCAGCCGTCCAGATCGCCGCCAGGATTCTGGACAAGCACAACGGGGTGATGATCGGCGACGTCGTGGGATTGGGAAAGACCATCGTGGGCACCGCCATCGCCCGCCTCTGGCAGGAGGAGCGAGGCACAGAGACGCTCGTGGTCTGCCCGCGCAACCTCGTGGAGATGTGGGAGGGCTACGTCCACGCCCACAGGCTGTTTGCCAAGGTGCTCCCCTTGTCGATGGCCACCAGGGAGCTCGACGACATGCGCCGCTACAGGGTTGTTCTCGTGGACGAGAGCCACAACCTTCGCCGCAGAACACGGCAGGACTACGCAGCGCTGAAGGACTACATCGAACGCAACGAGTCGAAGGTGATACTGCTCACCGCAACCCCGTACAACGTCGAATTCGCCGACACGGCCAACCAGTTGGCGCTGTTCGTCGGTGACGACACGAACCTGGGCATCTCGCCGGATCGCGCCATCTCCCAGATGGACAGGCAGGAGTTCATGCGGAAATGCGACGGCAAGCCGCAGACGCTCAAGGCATTCCGCATCAGTGAAGACCCCGACGACTGGCAGCGCCTCATGTCGCAGTTTCTGGTGAGGCGCACCCGCCGATTCATAGTTGACAACTACGCAGAGACCGACGAAGCCGGGCGCAAGTACCTGAACTTCGCCGAGGGTGGGCGCTTCTACTTCCCGGAGCGAGCGCCCGAGCCCCTCCGCCACCTGCTTGGTGCGGCCGATCCCGCCGCTGAGATGGTCTCCGAACGGACGCTGGGAGAAATTGCGAGCCTCCGTCTCCCCAGATACTCGGCGGCCCGCTACCTCGACGAGGACGCCGCCCCGGCGACAGGGGGGCAGGCGAAGATAGTCGATGACCTCCGCAGGGCGCTGCAGGGCAACCTGAAGGGGGTGACGCTGATCATGCTCTACAAGCGCCTCTCGAGTTCGGGGGCCTCGTTCATCTTGAGCCTGGAGCGCCATCTTCTGCGCAACTGGATCTGGCTGACGGCGCTTCGCCGAGGCGATGAGCTACCCATTGGCCCGATGGCTGAGACGCTGCTCGACGACGAGACGCCCGAGGAGGGCGACGAGGCGGTGCTTGGCGGCTGCGCACGGCCGGCTTTGGAGTCTCGCGCCCCGGAGCACTGGGCGAAGGCGGCGGAAAGCGCGTACGACAATCTGCGGGCCAGCGGCGGAAGGCAGGTGCGGTGGATAGACAGCGGTCTGTTCTCCGACGAGCTTGAGCGCGACCTGCTAGACGACGTCGGCGTTCTGCAGGGGATGCTTGAGCGCTTCGGCACCTGGCGGCAGGAAAATGACTCCAAACTCGACGCCCTCGAGCGGCTCTTGACAGAGAGGCACCCCAGAGAGAAGGTGCTGGTGTTCACCGAGTACCGGGACACCGCCGAATACGTGGCCGGTGCGCTCGCCCGCCGGGGCGTGAAATCGGTGGAATGGGTTTCAGGGGACACGGACAACCCGACCAGCCTTGCCAGGCGCTTCTCGCCTCTTACAAACGCCGATCTGGGCGCCCTTGGGGAGGGCGAGACCGAACTTCGGGTGCTTGTCTCCACCGACGTCCTCTCAGAGGGGCAGAACCTCCAGGACGCCCACATCGTGGTCAACTTCGACCTGCCCTGGGCGATCGTCAAGATCATCCAGCGCGCCGGGCGGGTGGACCGCATCGGCCAGAAGTCGCCAAAGGTGCTCGTCTACTCCTTCCTGCCCGCCGACGACGTGGAGGAGGTGATCAATCTGCGCAGTCGCATTCGCCGCCGCCTCGAGGAAAACGCCGCCGTGTTCGGCTCTGACGAGTCTTTCTTCGGCGATCGGGGCGAGATGCGGGTGATTCGAGGTCTCTACGACGAACGCTCCGGGCCGGAGGACGACGAGGAGGCCGAGGACGTAGACCCCGTGTCGCTGGCGTATGAGATCTGGCGCCGGGCCATCGAAGCCGACCCCGGCCTTAAGGCGAAGGTGGAGAGCCTGCCCGACGTGGTGTATGCAACTCGCCGAAGCGAGGGCGCCCCGACGGGTGTCGTCACCTACGCACGGAGCGCCCTGGGGTTCGACGCCCTGGCCTTTACCCCAGACGAGGTGGGAGATGGCGCGGCAGGGGGCGACGCGGCAGAGGGCGGCACGGCTAGGGACGGCGCGGCAGGGGGCGGCTCGGCGGAATTGCTCACCCCCGCCGAGGCGCTGAAACTCGCCCGCTGCGGGCCGGACGCCGAGGCGCTGAGCCCCCTGGGGAATCACCACGAGTTGGTGCAGGCGGCGGTCTCCGGGCCTCTAACGGCACCCGCCTTGCACGCCGCAGGGGCGCTCTCCGGCATCCGCAAGCGCTGCTGGGACAGGCTCCACAACAACCTGGATCAATTCGCCGGCTCGCTATTTGAGGACGACCTGAACGCGGCCCTCGACAGCCTGTTCCGCCGCCCGCTGCGGGAATCGGCCACGCAGGTGCTCGCGCGGGCGCTGCGAGAGCGCAGCACAGACGACCTCGCCGACCTGCTCGTCCAACTGCATCACGAAGACCGACTGTGCTTGCCCGAACCCGATCTGGCCGACGACGACCTTCAAATTGTCTGCTCGTTAGGACTCAAAGCGTCTGCTCACTAGGCTTCCAATGCCTGCTCGCTAGGGTTAATGCCTGCTCGCTAGGGTTGCGGGCGTGAGCCTCAACCAAGACCGGATACGCGACCTGCTCGACCGGGGGGACTTCCAAGACCTCTTCAACAAACTCGGCTGGGACAACCCGCTGCAGCCTGCAGCGACGGTTGAGGATTCCGAAAAAGGCCTGTCGGCCAGGCAGATCGCCCAGAAACGCGGCGTGGGGGTCTGGCTGATAGAGGGCAGGACGCGCGACGCCGCTGCGCGACGCATCTTGGAGCGCCGGATTTCCCGCCTGAACAGGGAAAGGCTTCTCGTGGTCACCGAGGGTGGCTGCACCAAGGGTGGCGAACAGATCTGGTGGTGGCCTGAGCAGCGCCCTTCGGGCGGCTACAAGTTGGTGTTGCACAGGTATGTTCCTGGGACCCGCAACGACGACCTGATCCAGCGTCTCAGCACTGCTTCGTTCTCGCTGTCGGAAGAGGATTCTTTGACGGTCGTGCAAGTGCTGGCGAGGGTGCGGCACTCGTTTTCCGCTGAGAAGGTGACGAAGAAGTTCTACAAAGAGTTTCACGAGCACCACAGGCGCCTGCAGGAGAACATTGAGGGAATACCCGAGGGTTCCAAGGAGGTCTCCTGGTACTGCTCTGTTCTTATGAACCGCTTGATGCTCGTCTACTTCCTGCAGAAGAAGGGCTTTCTCGACGATGACCTCTACTATCTGCGAAATCGGTTGTGGAAGTTTCTCGAGAATCCTGGAGACGACGCCCCGTGCGGTTTTTTTGGCGGATTCCTGCAGGCGCTCTTTCACGAAGGACTGGGCTCGCACGAGAATGTTTTCTCCGACCCTGACATGGCGCGCCTAGTCGGGAACGTGCCATATGTGGGTGGAGGGATTTTTCTGCGGCACCAGCTTGAGATGAGCTACGACATCAACATTCCCGACGCGGCCTTCGAGTCGACGCTCAAATTCTTCGACAAATACCAATGGCACCTCGACGAGCGCCCCACGCTTAAGGCCAACGAGATCAACCCCGACGTTCTGGGTTACATCTTCGAGCAATACGTCAACCAGAAGGAGCAGGGCGCCTACTACACCAAGGGGGACATAACCGGCTATATGGCCGCGTCGACGATCATCCCGGCTTACATTGACCGGCTCTCGCCCCCAGAGGAGAACTCGCCGTGGGTTCTCCTGAGCGCCGACCCCGATCGCTACATACACGAGTCGGTACGCCACGGGGCAGAAGAATGGCTTGCCAACTCTAACGTGAATACCCCCCCCCCCCCAGAAATTTCCCACGTGGAAGGACGCCTGGGAAAGCATGCCGGAGGAGGAGCGCTTCGAGAAGGCACCGGATTTCCTCGGCCTGCCGGGCGAGTCCTGGTGGGAGACCAACGACCGCATTGAGCACTATCGGCGGCTTTGGAAAGAGCTTGAAAGCAACAGTATCGCCGACGCCGACGCAGCGGTAACAGCCAACCTCAACCTTCGACAGTTAATCGAGGACTACCTCTCAACGCTCGGCTCGACGCTCGAGGTTGAAAACGCCTTCGGTGTCTTGGCCGACCTGAAGATTCTCGATCCGACCTGCGGGTCGGGGGCTTTCCTCTTCGCCACCCTCGACGTGCTCTACGAGATGTACCTCACGCTTATTGAACGCGCCGAGGAGTTGGCTTCGAGCGGGGCGCCTGCCCGGTTCTTGACGGAGGCCAGGGAGCACCCGAACCGTGATTACTTCATTCTGAAGACGACCATGCTCAGAAACCTCTACGGCCTCGATTTGATGCCCGAGGCTGCTGAGATAGCCCGCCTGCGACTTTTCCTGAAGCTGGCCGCCCAGCTGGACAGCAAAGAGCAGATTGAACCGCTCCCCGACCTCGACTTCAACATCAAGACAGGCAATCTGCTAGTAGGCATTGCCCACAAGCAGGACGCTGAGTCAAGACTAGGTAGGGATTTGCTTGGCTCAGCAAAACTTGACAAAATTATTGCGACTGCCTCAACCTTCAGTCGCACTTACAATGAATTCGTTGAAGCACAGAAAAGAGCAGACAACCCAGAACGTGTAGCTCAACTCAAGAGTGACCTCAATCAACGTTTGACGCAGAATCGAAACAGTCTTGATGACTTGCTCTACAAGGCCAGAGCCGAACAGTCAAGCTTGGAAGAGTGGGTAGGATCTCATAGTCCCTTTCACTGGTGCATCGAGTTTCCGCAAGTGCAACAAGCAGGTGGCTTCGACGTAGTTATCGGAAATCCTCCATACATCAGCCGAAAGAAAGTGGAGGGTTACAGGTGGCAGGGCTATCAGACTGGGGGTTTACCAGACATCTATGCCCCCTGTTTGGAACGAGCGTTGCATCTAGTAAGACCTGCAGGACGCTTCGCCATGATACTGCCAATCTCCTTCCAATTCGGAAATAAGTATGTCAAGGCAAGAAAAGTCGCTGCGGAAGCTCTTTCACGACTTTGGATATCCACTTTTGCACGGGGCCCCTCGCAACTCTTTCATTTTGGAATCAAAGTCAGGAGTAGCATTATCATGGGATTAGAGGGTGAAAAGGAGCAAACTAGAGATACATCTGTCACGCGCCTCAACCGATGGATTACGGAATATCGTGAACATCTCTTTCCGACCATTCGCTACACTCGACTTCCCTCGACGCTCGCAGAAAATGTTGACTGGATAAGAATCGGTTCGACTCGTCAGTCAGATCTTATTACAAGTCTCATTGATCAAGACAGGACAATTGGATCGTTCTCTTCCAAAAAAGGGACACAAGAACTAGGCTTTAAGAGTGTTGCTTATTTCTTCCTCAGCACCTTTCTTGAAGAGCCTCCTGCCTACAGTCTCAATAAGACGCGGATCAAGCAATCAAAAGTATCCTACATTGAGTTTATTGACTCTGTTTCACGAGATGCTGCATTCGCTTTTACCCTCAGCAAAATCGGTCTTCTCTGGTGGGCAGCCACGAGCGACGAATTTGACGTTACAAAGTCGGGGCTCTGCTCGATGCCCATTCCGGCTAGTCCGGAAGTGCATGCCGAGGCTGCGACTTTCGCATGCGAACTCCAAGTAATCCTCAGCAACAACCTGTTCTACTCCAAAGCCGCAGGCGCCTACTACGGAAACTACGACGTAAAGGCGGCCAGGCACATAACCGACAAGGTGGATCGCCTCATACTCAAGTCGATCGGGATGGAGGACTACTGGGACGACCTGCAGCTCTTCTATGCCACCTTCGACAAAAAGACAGGTGAGGCCGCCACAGTGCTGCGCGAGCTCCCCGACTGAGGTTGAGGCAGGCCGTTTAGCCCTGCCGTGCCTAGCGGCCAAACCCCGCTCACAGCACCGCCCAGCCCCGCCAGCCGCAAGCCAAACCCCGCTCACAGCACCCCCTCGGCCCTGCCCACCGCTGGCCGTCCTCGCCTAGCCGAGCAACTCCCCTATCCAAGCCTCAGAGCCTGAGACACGCAATAATGGCGGTATGCGATTTGGATTTTGGCTGGACACCAGCAACGACTTCGAACACTTTCGCTCCGCCTGCCTGGCCGCCGAGGCAGCCGGCTGGCACAGCGTGTGGGTTCCCGACCACTTCATGCCCCCGCCGGAGGGATACACAGACAAGACCTACCCAGACGAGGATCCCGAGCTCGGGCCTGTCCACGAGGCGTGGGCGTTGCTGGCGGCGCTGGCCGCCGTCGTGCCACGCGTCCGGCTGGGGACGATGGTCGCGGGCAACACCTACCGGCATCCAGCGGTGCTGGCAAAGACAGCGGCCACCATCGACCTCGTATCGGGAGGGCGCGTGGTGCTGGGACTGGGCGCGGGGTGGCAGGAAAACGAGCACCGACGCTACGGCATTCATTACGGGACGGCCGGCGAGCGCTTAGACCGACTCGAGGAGGCCTGCATCATCATCAAGGGGCTGATCTCCAACCAGCGGACGGACTTTGCGGGGCGGCACTACCGCCTGGAGGGCGCTCCGCTCGCCCCGAAGCCGGCCGGGCCGATGCCTTTGATGATCGGGGGCGGGGGCGAGCGACGCACCATTCCAATCGCAGCCCGCTACGCCGACGAGTGGAACGTGTGGGCGTCGCCAGAGGTCATGGCGTCGAAGCTCTCGGTGCTCGACCGTGCCTGCGAGGCCGAGGGCCGTGATCCGGCTGAGGTGGAGCGCTCGGTGGCGCTGCTGGTGGGGTTCACCGACCAATCGGTCGCAGAGTCTCGTCGAGCCGATCTGCTCGAGGACGCGCATCCGCTGGTGACGGGGACGTCCGAGCAGGTCGCAGAGACGCTGAGGCGATATGTCGACCTGGGGGTGGACGAGGTGATCATCCCCGACTTCAACTGGAGCAGCGAATCGGTGGCAGACATTTTGGCGCAAATGGCGGAGGAGGTCATGCCGCACCTCCGCTAGCGCGGAGCACTGAAGAATCAGGCACGCCGGCGGGGCCGGTCGGTGCTGCAACTAAGCCGGAACGCCGCCGGCAGCCCTTGGCTGGGCATGCCTGAGAACTAGCCCGACATGCTCTTCCCCACTTTCACGTTTGCGCTCTTCTTCATGGTGGTGCTGACCGTGGGGTGGCTGATGCCGGGAAGGAGAGCCTGGTGGAAGCTGTTCATGCTGGCCGCCAGCTACTACTTCTACGCATCTTGGGACGCCCGCTTCGTGAGCCTGATCGTCGTCTCCACTGTTGTGAACCAAGTGGCCGCAGTGGCAATCGCACGCCTGGGCCACCGGACTGGCCCGCTGGCGCGGCGACCCGAAGGGGCAGACACCAGGGAAGGCGAAGATCACGCCCTCAATGAGGAGCGGCGCAGGCACGCCCTGAGGCGGGCGGTGCTCGTGTTGGCCCTGGCGCTGAACCTGGCCACCCTGGGGTTCTTCAAGTACGCAGGCTTCTTCGTGGATTCCGCCCAGTCGCTGCTGCGGTCACTCGGGATGGAAAGCGGCTTCGAGCTCCTCAACATCATCCTGCCGGTGGGCATCTCGTTCTTTACGTTCCAGGCCATCAGCTACGTGGTTGACGTCTACCGAAGGGAGGCGGAGCCTGCCAAGCCCCTCGACTTCGCCCTCTATCTGGCCTTTTTCCCCCAGCTCGTTGCGGGCCCAATCGTGAGGGTCAACGAACTCGTCCCGCAGCTGAACCAGCCCAGAAAGCTACGGGCGGACTTCGCAAAGGGCTGCACCCTCATTGCCGCCGGCCTCTTCAAGAAGATGGTTGTCGCCACCTATCTGGCCGAGGCGCTGGTGGACGACGTGTTCGCCTTCCCCAACCGCTTCGGCTCGCTGGAGGTCCTGATGGGTATCTACGGCTACGCCGTTCAGATTTACGCAGACTTCAGCGGATACACCGACATCGCCATTGGCGTGGCCCTACTGATGGGGATTCAACTCCCGCTGAACTTCGACCAGCCCTACCGGGCCACCACCCTGCGGGACTTCTGGCGACGCTGGCATATTTCGCTGTCCCGCTGGCTGCGTGACTACCTCTACATTCCGCTGGGCGGCAGCCGCGGCAGCGAGCTAAGACGCGACCGCAACCTGCTTTTGACGATGCTGCTCGGCGGCCTCTGGCACGGCGCCAGCTGGACGTTCGTGATCTGGGGGGCGATGCACGGCGTCTGGCTGATGGCCGAGCGCCGCCTGGGATTCAAGGTCAAGGGAGTCGTTGGGTGGCTGATCACCTTTCATTTCGTGTGCCTCACCTGGGTTTTCTTCCGCGCTGACTCGCTCGAGGCCGCCGGCGGCGTGCTCGCCCGCCTCTTCACCGGTGGGGCAGGCTCTCAGCAACTGACCTGGGTGTTCCTTACGGTTGCGCTTGGAATGCTGGCCACGCACTTCGTCTCGCAGAAGCTCACCGACAGGGCAGTGCTGGCGGTCTCCTACCTTCCGGCGGCTGTGACAGGGGTGGGAATGGCCCTCTGGCTGATGCTCATTGAAGAGTTCGGCCCTGAGGGGATAGCCCCGTTCATCTACTTCCAGTTCTGAAGTGAACGCTGAATTCGACCCCAGCAGGCTCCCCCCGGACGCCCGCCTGGGCAAGGACACCACGGGCGCCCGCCTGGGCAAGGACACCGGCGCCCGCCTTGACAAGGACACCACGGACGACGCTCACGCCCGCGGCGGTTCGGAAGAGCCCGAAACCACTGGAAGGAGGCTCTTCAGCAGGCGAGGGGTGCTGATTGGTTCGCTGCTGGGGCTGGCCCTCGGGGCATTGCTGAGCTCTGGCGCCCTCGTGGGCCTGGCCGAGCGGCAGGAGGTCGGCACCACCCGCACGGTGGCCCTGGGGGCGGCGAACATATTGGACCGGGTGGCGAACTTCCTCTCCCTCAACAGGCCTGCCGACGCCCTGTCGGATGCTCTAGACGGCGGCGACGCCAACAGCGAAGCAGCCCAGGACTTGCTGAGATCGGTGCGGGAGACCGAAGCGGAGACACCCTCTGCGCCCCCCCGGGTGGCGCCCCCGCCCACCACGGAGGTTGCGACGAACGTCGAGCCCCTCAGCGACGACACGACGGAGGTTTCGGCCCCAGTAAGAGAACCCGGTGCGCCACCCGACCAGGAACCAGCCACCACGACAGCCCCTGAGACCCCGACCAGGCCACCTGACAGCGGCACCGCCGAAGACACAGTTCCGGACGAGGCGACGGAGCCTGCTGTGGAGACATCCACCTCCAGCCCACCAGAGCCGACTACGACATCCACCACAACTACCAGTACTACGACTACCACCACAACCACCACCACCCATGCCCCCGTCCCAGGCGTCTGCCTCGCCGACGCCACCCCGACCAGGGCCACCGGCACGACGCGCTCCCCCAGCGTCGAGGAGCCGCTGCGCATATACATTGGCGGCGACTCCCTCAGCAGGGACCTCGGGGAGGGGCTGGCCCGCAAAGCTCCCAGCGACCTCGTTCACGTGGAGCTCGACACCAGAGCCGCCACAGGGCTCTCACGCCCCGACTTCTTTGACTGGCCCGCTCACCTCGCAGAGGTTCTCACAGGCGACGCCCCCGACGTAATCGCACTGATGTTCGGGGCAAACGACTTCCAGAACGTGGAATACGAAGGCGATGTTCTCGATCGATTCGACGACGAATGGCTACAGCTCTACTGCCGTCGCGTCGATTTTGTGATGGCTCTCGTCTCTCAGCCAGGAACGCAGATCGTCTGGGTGGGCCAGCCGCCAGTGCGGGAGTCCAGGCTCGCAGGGGGGCTTGAGCGGATGAACGGCGTCTACGCGGATCGGGCGGAGCGGCACCCGGCTGTGAGCTTCGTCGACACCTGGGGGCTCTTCAGCGGCGACGACGGTGGCTATGCCGAGACCATCGACGGGGTGAAGGTACGCCGCGACGACGGGGTGCATCTGACGATTGCCGGCGGCGACCATCTGGCCGAAGCCGTATGGGGGCAGATCGCCCCTGTCTGGGGATTAGGCGTGGACGAATAGCGCTCGAGCCGAATCTGCTCGGCGCTCAGGCAGCGGCTCGGGCCTCCTCCAGCCAGGCATCCACCCTCTCCTGATTATCAATTATCCACTGCCTGGCCAAGTCGGCAGAAAGGACATCGGTCTCCTTTTCCTCAAGAATTCGCAGAGTCACGTCCACAGGGTTCAAGGTTGCCACTTCAAACAGCCTTTTGGCTGCAGGATTTTTCTCGAGGAACTCCTTCCGGACCGCCACTACGTCGCTGGCTACCTGAAATCCAAGTCGGCACTCCCCTAGCGTCACAGCAGCAGGGCACGACTCCGCCTCGATGTCGGCCACGCCGGGTCGCTGGTCCATGGCTTCCCCACCTTCAAGGCCGAGGGGGTTGGAATCGTCTAGGACCTCCTCGACGCCGACCCATATGACATTGTCACCCGGACGCAGATAGGCGAGATAGTAGGTGGGAGTCCACGAATAAATCACCATTGGATCGCCCGCCTCTGCCCTTGCCCTCGCCTCGGCAAACATGGCGTCATAGCCAGCCTTCACCTGCCTGATGTTCCTGTAGCCGGAAAAGGCGAGAATGTTCTCTATGAGATCATCGCAAGTCCAGGACTCCTCGCAGCCGAAAATGTCGACCACCCCGTCGCCCGGGCTGTAATCGTCGCTGTCGTACGCAGCAATCGCATCGGGATTGTTTTCCAGGTCGTCAAGGGTGGCAATCCCGAACTCCTCGGCAAAGACCTTCGTCATCAAGAATCCCTGCAAAATCCCATTGTCCAAGACCTTGCCGACCTTCTCCACGTGATCACCCACGACGCTTCCGTCGGGCAACTCATTGACGAACCAGTTGTTGTGCAGAGGATCCGTTGCGTTGGTCCAGAGATCGATGTCGCCCTCCGCCATCGCCAAATAGGCAAGCCGGGGCGCCAATTCCTTGTCGGCCGGGTCGTTTACCTCATAACCGAGCAGCGCAAGCAACTCACGGTAGACAGCGGCTTGAAAGTAAGCGCTCGACCAGTTGCCCCGCCCCATTGTCACCGATACCCCCTCGCCAGGAAACTGTGGCGAGGGGGTATTAGTGATGGGAGATGCCAAACTCGTGGGGGTCGCCCCAGCCTCGGTTGTGGCAGTTTCAGGAGTCGCGCCACCATCGTCTGACGGCCCCGCGCAAGACGCGGCGAGCACAGCCAGAACAGCCAGCAAGGTCGTCAGACGAGGCAATAATCCACTCTTTCCGATCTTTCTTCCAGCCCGCTCGGGCATGTCTCCTGTCGGAGGCAGCATGGGGTGCTGCCTCCGACCAAGAGTCAGGAAATCAAGCGGCTGCCATGGCCTCGGCTATCCAGGCGTCAACCTGATCCTGGTTCTCATTGACCCACTGCCGGGCAAGATCGCCGGGATCGGCTTCGTTCTGCTCATGCTCGAGAATGTTGACGGTCACGTCCACTATGTTCAGCTGGACGATTTCGAGGAGTTTCTTCGCAGCCGGATTCTCGTCTAGGAAGGCATTGCTGCCTGCCACGATGACGTCTGCGACCTTAAACCCGATCCTGCATTCCCCCAGCGTCGCAGCCGACGGGCAGGAGTCAGCTTCGAAAGCAGCAACGCCGGGTCGCTGATCCAGGGCCTCTCCACCTTCGATGCCGAGTGGGTTGGAATCGTCAAGAACTTTCTCAATTCCGATCCATACGACATTGTCACCAGGACGCAGGTGAGCAAGATATGCGGTGGGGGTCCACGTGTAGATGATTACAGGCTCGTCCGCATCGACTTTTGCCCTGGCTTGCGCAAACATGGCGTCGTATCCCGCTTTCACCTGCCTGATGTTCTCGAAACCGGAAAAGGCGAACATGTTGTCAATGGTGTCATCGCAGGTCCAGGATTCCGTGCATCCGAACATATCGACAACACCGTCGCCCGGGCTGGAGTCGTCGCTGTCGTACGCAGCAATCGCGTCCGGGTTATTCTCAAGGTCGTCAAAGGTGGCAATTCCGAACTCGTCTGCAAAGCTCTTGGTAACCAGGAATCCCTGCAGCGCTCCGCCTTCCAACAATTTTCCGACCTTCGACACGTGATCGCCCACGATGCTCCCGTCAGGCAATTCATTGGCAAACCAGTTGTCGTGGAGAGGATCCCAGGTGTTCGCCCAAAAGTCCAAGTCGCCTTCCGCCATAGCCAAAAAGGCAAGGCTGGGCGCCAACTCATTGTCTCCGGGGTCTGTCACCTCATAACCGAGCAATGCGACCAACTCACGCATTAGGGCAGCCTGGAAATATCCGCTCGACCAGTTTCCCCGACCCATTTTCACAGATACTCCCTCACCAGGAAGCCCTGCTGCAGGCTCTGTAGGAGCTTGCGTCGTTGTTGTGGTCTCCGCGGCAGTCGTGGCGGGCGCCGCCTCTGCAGTCGTGGCGGGCGACTCCGCGGCAGTTGTTGCGGGCGACTCCGCGGCAGTCGTGGCGGGCGCCGCCTCTGCTGTAGTAGGCGGGGAAGTCTCGGGGGTTGCGGTGCCGTCAGACGCATCCCCGCAGGATGCAGCGACGACTGCCAGAGCCACTAGTAGAACGGTTACCCGTGCTAGGCCAAATTTCATATTTATTCCTTTCAGATCGTTTATTGATGCCTAAGAGAACTGTTTGCCGCGGGCGGTAAGCCCCAGCGCGGCACCAAAATGTGAATCTCACCTCTAACTTAACTGCAAACCCTGCCACTAATTGGAAACCGCCGAAGCCGACGGCCCCGCCTCGGCTGGGCTGTCAAGGATTTCGTCGTCGTACACCCTTTCGCGCTTGAACTCCTTTAGAACTGGCACAGTGCTGGACACAATTACCGCTCCCCCCACAAAAGCCAAGAACGCTCCGACGCCGCTCACGTACCCGGTGTCGGCTGAGCGGAGGGTGGTGAGTATCCAGGAAAGCGCGATCATGGCGGCGCCGGCGCCGAACCCGGCAGTGGCTGCGTTCCACCTCCACAGCCAACGGTCTTCCCTTCCGAACAAGCCGACGGCCGGAAGACTGGCCAGTAAGGCCAAGCAGCCGGAAATCAGCGCCCACAAGCCCAATCGGTGGCCCTTGGCGCTCACCCCGTCGCTGGTTCCAATTCCCGTCACCTCTTCATACAGCTGCGATCTGAGGCTGATTAGCTTTGCCGAAATAGCCGCCAGGTTTGCTCCAGGCTCCTCCGCCTCTTGCTGTAGTTCGTCGATTTGCGCCTGAATTTCATCATCGACGATCGTTTCCCTCCGCTCGTCGCTGTTCCAAACCCCGAACATTCCGGCGAACAGCATCAGCAGCCCGATTACCACTGCCAGCAGCCTGCTCCAGGAGATCTTTTTCGTGAGCGGGCGAAACGGCGCTCGGCGTGACAGCCACATCCAGCGAACCGCCCCCAACGAGGCAATCACCCCTCCGACCAGCGCCAGAATTACCCCGATGCCCGTCCCCGGATCGGGCGCACCATCGAGGAGGCGATCGCCGATCGGGCGTGCCAGGATGTGGGCGGCGGCGAGTGCGGTTACGGAGACGCTTGCGATCATTGCCCCGTCGGCCGCCAGGAAACGCGGCCCGCGGCCCGGTCGGAAGTAGGACACGACCGCAGAGAGGGCTACAACCAGACCCAGGATCAGGACGGAGACGCCAAACCAGCTTCCCCCCGATGCATCCATTCCGTTGAACGATCTGCCAGCCAAGGATCCATCGAGAGAAACGTCCGACGATCTTCCGTACGAGCTGAGCTTCCCGGCATTGGTGGACCACGGAAGAACCACCGACTGGATTGCTATCACCGCTCCGGCAAAAGTGAGCATCAGCGGCAGACGCTCCGCAGATTCCACTGATGCGTACTCAGCCTCCTCGAGCTCGCTCCCTGCGTTCTCACCTGTCGTCTCAAGCAAAGCCTCGGGGTTGCGGCGGTGCGCCCAGGCGCGTCGTATACGGCGGAAAAGATGGGCCGAATCCGAGCCTTCACGCTGCGAGGTGCGGTCAAGCACCAAAGCGACCAGCAGGAACGCCAAACCGGCCGAGGCACCCTTGGAGATGTCCTGGTTGCTGATGGCGTTGAACAACAGCTTTCCAAGGCCTCCCGCCCCCATGATTGCGGCAATCCCCAACATGGAGATGGAGAGGAGGAGTGTCTGGTTGACTCCTGTCATGATCGCAGGGCGGGCAAGTGGAATTTGCACGTCAAGCAGCACACGACGCTCAGAGGCGCCGTAGGCGCGAGCGGCCTCCTGCACGTCCTCGGGCACTTGCCTGATGCCGAGGTTCGTAAGCCTGATGAGTGGCGGCACGGCGAACACCATGGTCACCATCGTCGCTGACACCTCGCCGATGCCCCAGAAAAAGATGAACGGCAGCATGTAGACGAAGGAGTGGATCACCTGCATCCCGTCGAGAATCGGACGGACGGCCATCCAGACCCCGTCCACGCGTCCGCAGGCAATGCCCACGGGTATGCCGATTATCACGCACATCAGCACGGCGACGAATATGAACCCGATCGTGCGGGCGGTCTCCATCCAGTAGTCGCCGCCGAGAATCCCGCAGATGAATAGTGCGACCCCCACGAACGACGCCACTCGGATGTTCCGGATGATTGCGGCTAGGGCCATCATGAGCAGGACAACCCAGAACCAGGGGATGCTGGCCAGGAATTTCCCCACGATGAGGTCGATCAGGAACTCGAAGGGCCAGGCCACCACGTCGAGGACGGGCGACATTTTGTTGACCACCCAGAAGACCGCCTGCTCCATCCAGTCGCCGAAGGGGATGCGCCACTCGTCCAGGAACAGGTTGTCCCAGAAGCTGACGGTCTCGGACGCCTCCACGGCACCCTGGGCCAGCTGTGTCGACGTTTCCTGGAGGGAGCTCACAGGTAGACCTGTCGCTCGAAGTCATCCATCAGACGTTCGACCTCACCCAGTTTCTCCATGATCATGCGAGGGTCGAGGGTGCCTATGAGCTGCCCGCCGTCGTCGACCACCGCAATCGGCATTCCTCGCCCGGCGGCGACGTAGACGTCGCTCAGGCTGGCGTCTGGACGCGTCTTTTCGAAGTCCTGACGCAGGGCTGCGGCGAGGTTGTCGTTGCCCATGCTTTTGACACGGAGGCCGTCTGGCAAGGTCAAAAGCCCAATGGGGCTGCCGTTGTCGTCCACGATGAATTCGCCAGCCCTGTCCCCGATGGCGGCAAGCGCCTCGGAGAGCGACATTTCCCGCCCGATCGGGGTCGGTTCGTGCATGGCCTCGTTGACCTCAATGACCCGTCCCTGGTCGACGTCCTGAACGAAGTCCGCCACATACGCAGTGGCGGGCTCGGTGAGAATCTGCTTGGCAGTGCCAATCTGATCGATGGAGCCGTCCTTCATGATGCAAACCCTGTCACCTATCTTCAGCGCCTCGTTCAGGTCGTGGGTGATGAACAGGATCGTCTTTTTCAAGTTGGACTGAATTTCCAGCATCTCGTCTTGCATCTGCGAGCGGATAAGGGGATCCAAGGCGGAGAACGCCTCGTCCATAAGCAGGATGTCCGGGTCGGAGGCCAGGGCTCGCGCCAGACCGACCCTTTGCTGCATGCCGCCGGAGCACTCTTCCGGCAAATTGCTCGCATATGCGCCGAGGCCCACGAGTTCCAGCGCCTCCATCGCAGCCCTCTGCCGTTCATCTCGCGGAACTCCCTGGACTTTCAGCCCATAGGCGACATTGTCAGCCACGCTCCTATGCGGGAACAGGGCAAAGTGCTGAAATACCATCCCCATTTTCTCACGCCGAAACGCCTGCAGTTCCCGGCCTTGGAGAGTCTGAACATCCACGCCGTCCACCCAGACCTTCCCATAGGAGGTGACGAGAAGCTTGTTGACGCTTCTTAACGCAGTCGATTTGCCCGACCCCGACAATCCCATAATCACGAAAATCTCGCCCCCGTCGACGGAAAAGTTCAAATTGTTCAACCCGACCACGTGATCTGACCTGCGCTGAACCTCATCCTTGCTCAGGCCCGCCTTGGCCAGATCGAAGGCGCGGCCACGGGGTTGAGGCCCGTATATCTTGTAGACCTCCTCAAGCCGAATGAGAGCGTCGCCATTTGAGCCCATGAGCATCAAATAGTAGTCACAACTACATTCGCTCCTGTGAATTTCTTGTTTGCGCCTGCTGAGCGACTACGGCTTTCAAGTCTGCAATGCGTAAAATTTGGAAATCAGCAAACTCACCTTGTACCACAATCCCCATTGAGGAACTTCTCGTACCGCTCTTGCCTTGATCGAAGAGCGGGGCATCGAGTTCGATGCCGTCGAGTACATAGAGAAGCCCTTGAGCCGCGCAGAACTAGAGGGTCTCCTGCGCCTGCTTCCGAATGAGCCCAACGAGCTAGTCCGCCGCGACCGGCGATTCTCAGAGCTGGGCCTGACCGAAGGCGAGATTGGCTCAGCGGAGCCGGTTGTTGATCTGCTCCTCGCCCACCCCCTCCTGATGCAGCGGCCAATTGCGGTCCGCGGCCAGAAGGCGATTATTGCGCGGCCGGCCGAAAGGCTCCTGGAACTCATCTGAGACCACCTTCGGGCTCCCCTCTCAGGTCAGAACCTTCCAAACCTGGCGAACTTTGAAATCCCGCTTGGGTGAACGCGAGTTCATCGCCATCATGGCCGCCCTGACGGCCAGCACGGCCATTGGGGTGGACTTGATGCTTCCCGCCCTCGGGGAGATCCGCTCGTCATTCGGGCTGACGCCGGACGCCACCGTCGTCTCCTGGGCGGTCTCCGGCTACATCCTCGGAATGGGTGTGGCCCAGGCCCTCTTCGGGCCGTTCTCCGACCGCTTCGGGCGCAAGCCGGTGATTTACGCCGGGCTCGGGCTCTACATGCTGGGGGCAGTCGGGTCGACCCTGGCGAATTCGCTTTCGTTCCTGCTTGTCAGCCGGGTGATCTGGGGCATCGGGGCAGCGGCGCCCAGGTCAACCTCGGTGGCCATGTTGCGTGACACCTACTCCGGCGACAAAATGGCGCGCGCCCTCACCCAGGTCATGGCCGTGTTTCTGATCGGGCCGATCGTCGGCCCCGCACTCGGCGAGCTCATTTTGAGAAACAGTTCCTGGAGGTGGGTCTTCGGCTTCAGCGTGGCCTTCGCAGGGGTGCTCCTGCTCTGGCTGCTTCGGCTGGATGAGACGCTCAAGCCATCTCACCGCCGTCCGCTCGGCGCCAGGCGGACCTTGGAGGCGCTGCGATTGATTTGCCGCAGCCGTCCCACCCTCGCCTTCGGGCTGGCGCTGACGTTCGAGTACGGGGCATTCATCGCCTTTCTGTCCAGCTCGGAGCTTCTTTTCAGCGACGTCTACGGTCGCGGCGATCAGTTCGCCATGTTGTTTGGTGCCGGGGCTGTGCTGATGGTGATAGCAGCGCTGAACTCGGCGCGGGCCATACGTCTCTTCGGCTCTGACCGGGTGCTCGCAACGGCGGCGGTCGCGTACATCGGTTTGGCGGCGGCTCTCTCAGTTGTGTCCGCTCTCGGAGGCGGCTCACCTTCGTTTTGGGTCTGGTTCGTCCCGCTGACGCTGCTCAACGCCCTGCACGTGGTGATCGGGCCTATCAGCAACTCGATGGCAATGACGCCGATGGGCGAAATCGCCGGCACCGCCTCTTCAGTGCTGGGCAGCTTTTCCCTGGGGATCGGCTCGCTGTTGGCGGCGATTCCCAACCGCTTATCGCAAGGCTCCGTCACCCCGCTGTCGCTGAGCTACCTGATCTACGGCGCCTTGGCGGTGGGGTGCCTGTTCTGGGGTCTGACCTCGCTGCGCCGGTCGGCGGGGAGTCCGCCCGGCTCCGATGGGATGTCCGGCTAGGTTGCGGGCGAACCGGCATGCGATGGGAGAACTGAGCTACATGGGATCTGAACGGGCGAACAGGCCGCCGAACGGCGCGCCCGCTGAAGTTCCCGCTACGGCCCCCGAATCGGGGGACACCGCAAGCCGCGGGCGCCCAGACTCCCCGCTCTGCGACCTTGACGGGAAGGCCGTGCTGCTCACGGGCGCAAGCCGTGGCATCGGCAAGGCGCTGGCAGTGGCCCTTGGCGGGCTGGGGGCGCGCGTGGCTTGCGCAGCCCGCGCCACAGAGCAGAATCGCCTGAGGCTGCCCGGCACGGTGGAGGAGACGGCCGCTGCGGTCTCCGCAGCAGGGGGCGAGGGCCTGGCCGTGCCGTGCGACCTGACCAGGGACGGCGACGCCAAGGACGCGGTTGAGGCCGCGGCGGAGCACTTCGGCGGACTCGACGTGCTGGTAAACAACGCCGCAGTGAGCTTCCCGGGCGACATCGACATCGACCTGAGGCGCTACGACCTGCTGATGCGGATCAACCTGCGTGCGCCCCTGCTGCTGACCAGGCTGAGCAGGGAGCACCTGGAGCGGTCGAAGGGCGGCGGGCGCATCCTCAACATGGGCTCCCCCACCTCAGAGGGCTACTACCCCACGATGCTGACCTACGGGATGTCCAAGCTGGCGCTGGAGCACCTCACCGTTTCATCGGCGGCAGTCCTGGCGCCGGAGATCGCCGTCAACTGCTATCGAATTGACACGCAGGTCGCCTCGGAGGGATACGTGATGAACACGCCCGGGGAGGATCACTCGGCCTGGGCGGACTGCGCGTCGGCGGCAGCCGGCGCTCTCCGGGTTCTGCAGCAGCCGACGACGTTCACCGGGCGCATCGTGAACATGCTGGACTTGGCGCGGCAGGTGCCCGCCATTGCAGCCTTGGGACACGCCCGCTTCGAGCCTCCCGGCTGCTGGACGCTCGCCAAAGCCGAGCGCGAGGCGATCGCCTGACCGCACGGCTCGCCGTTCGAGGCACCATCTCCTGCGGATCAGGTTCCACCGCTGCAGGTTGACTTATGCGGCTTGTCTCACATCTCGAACTGAACGGCGGCGCGCCCCCCGACTATGGGTCGCACGTACGTTGCGATGAACTCATGGTGGGAGGGGTCGTCGCGATAGACGACGTAGTCCTCTGCGGAATCAAAGTCTGCGGTGACGCAGAAGTCGAAGTTGCCCTCGTTGACCCCTATGTCGTCCCCCATGCTGAAGGCTCTTACGACGTCTATCCGCTCGGGCAGCTTGACTATGTTGTCCCGCAGGCCCTGTATAAGTTCCGGGGTGGCCTCGTCGTTCCATCTGAACATGACGCAGTGTCTAATCATCTGACTTTCCTTTCCTTTTCGTGGGCTTCACAGCACCGATGCCCCTGAGGATAAACTAAGGCTGCCTGAGCACAGCCATGCCGTGAGCTTTGCTCGTCTGGTAAATCATGCCTACCAAAACGGAGTCTGAGTCATGAGCCAGCCAACTGCGGAAACTGTGAGCGCTGCGACCCCCGGCAATGCGTCCGGCGCTGGGGCAGGGCGGCTCGGGAACTCGTCTGGCAATGCCCGGGGCGGGCAGGGTGCCACGGAAATCCTGATCGTCGGAGGAGTGCTCATCGACGGCAGCGGGGAAGACGCCAGGGCCAACCCTGGCGTGCTGCTGCGTGGCGACAACATAGCGGCGGTGGGGGAAGACGCCGCCGAGGCTGCCTCGGCGGATGCTTTGCGCATTGACGCCCGGGGAAAGACCGTCATGCCCGGCCTCGTGGACTGCCACTGCCACTCCACATTCGACGACGTGCAGTCCAACGACGAACTCTTCTTCCATCGCGACCCTGCCATGACGGCCCTGGTGGCAGGGCAGAACCTCCAAAAGATCTTGCGGGCGGGCGTCACCTCCATTTGCGACCCTGACACGCTCTTCAGCATGGGGCCTTCGCTGAGAGACGCCGTTGAGTGCGGCGTGGTGCCCGGGCCACGCATCTCCACCGGCGTTCAGGCGCTGGTGACGGCGGTGGGGGGAACAGCCGGCCGGCTCATCCCCGACGAGGGAGTGGTGGGCTACGCGCAGGTCGTGAACACCCTGGACGAGGCAGTGACCTGGACGCGCCGGCACATTAAGTACGGGGCGGACTGGATCAAGATTCACGCCACAGGGTTGCTGCCGGGGCGCTCCGGCGAGGTGCTGAGCTGGAGCCTGGACGAGTTGCGGGCAGTATGCGAGACCGCACACGCGCTGGGGGTGAAGGTGATGGCGCACTGTCGCAGCGCCGGGAGCGTGACGGTCTGCGCCCGGGCTGGCGTGGACATCCTTCTGCACGCATCGTTCATGGACGAGGAGGGTCTGGAGGCTGTGATTGCCTCGGGTGCCGCAATCTGCCCTACGTTCACCTTCCTGGCCAACCTCGCCGACTTTGGCGAAAAGGTCGGAGCAGGGGCGGGCATGGAAGACGTATTCCGGGGCGAGATCGGCGCCACCGCCAAGATGATGCGTCGTGCTTACGACGCCGGGGTGCCGATTCTCTGTGGATCCGAGAGCGGCTTCGCGCTCACCCCCTACGGCCACTGGCACGGTCGGGAGGCGGAGGTGCTGGTGAACGAGCTCGGGTTGACGCCGATGGAGGCCATCGTCTGCGCGACGGCCAACGGGGCGATCGCCATGCGCTCCGAGGGCAGGCTCGGCTTGTTGGCCGAGGGCTGCCTTGCGGACGTGCTGGTGCTTGACGGCGATCCTCTCACGGATATTCGCGTGTTGAACGACCGCAGCCGCATTTCGGAGGTGATCAGCCGGGGGCGGCGCGTCGACCTGGGCGGGCCTTGGCCGGAGCACGGGCCGATTCAGGGGGCAAAGGTGAGCAGGTGGGCGGATGACCCCCTGACCTGGGAAAGGGCCTACGGGCACTAGTCAGCGCCGTAAGATGCCGGTATGCTAATTAATAATTAGCATCTAATGCGCATTAATTACAAACATTCAGGGTAATATCGCGCATGTGATTTACGAAACGCCCGAACTGACGGCAATCGACGAGGATGTCCTGGGGCAGGTAGCCGACCTCCGAAGTGATCTCCGCTACTACCTCTCCTCGCCTAGACGCTGGTACGGGGGGATTCGCCAAGCCGTCTTTGCCAGGGCCGTTCAGGGGTCGAACACAATTGAGGGCTACACGGCAAGCGTCGACGACACGGCGGCCATCATCGCCGACGAAAAGCCCCACTCGGCCAACGAGGAGACCCGCCTTGCCATTGCGGGCTACCGCGACGCCCTGACATTCGTCCTGCAGCTCGCCTCAGCCTCTGTGAGCATCGACGTGTCGCTGCTCAAGTCGCTGCATTTCATGATGCTCAAGCACGACATCTCCAAGAACCCCGGGCAGTGGCGGCCCGGGGCTGTGAGCGTGCAGGACGGCGACGGCAGCGCTGTTTATGAGGCCCCCGACCGTCAGCTTGTTGAGCCCCTTGTGGGGGAGATGCTGGAGCAGATGGCGGAAGGCGGCGCTGCCCCGATGATCAGGGCGGCAATGGGCCACCTCAACCTGACTCTCATACACCCTTTCAGCGACGGCAACGGGCGGATGGCGCGCTGCCTGCAGACCCTCTTGCTGACATCGGAGGGTGAGCGCTCCCCGCTGTTTTCCAGCATCGAGGAGTACCTCGGACGCAATGTCTCCGCCTACTACGGCGTGCTCGAAGAGGTGGCCGCAGGCAGCTGGTCGCCGCAGCGCAGCGCCAGGCCCTGGATTGAATTCTGCCTCACCGCCCACTACCGACAGGCCATGTCCCTCAAGCGGAGGATTCAGGAAACCGAGGCGCTGTGGGACGCCTGCGCGCAGATCGCCTCCCGGCACAGGCTGCCGGAAAGAGCAGTCGGAGCACTCTGCGACGCCGCCAGGGGCAGGAGGCTATGGAGGTCCTTTTACGTCAAGATCGTGAAGTCGTCCGCCGATGAGGATCTCAGCGAATACCAGGCCAGCAGGGACTTGACCTCAATGACCTCTGCGGGCCTGCTCGCCACCAAGGGCGAAAAGCGAGGCAGGCAGTATGCGGCCTCGCCCGAACTGCGGGACGTCTGGGCCGGGATCCGCAAAACTCGCCCCCCTCAGGTCGCCCAGGATCCTTACGCTCGGGCCCGCTCCAGGATGGACTAGGGGTGATGTGAGTGCGCATCCCCGCAGTCCCACCCTGAGTGCGCGGCCCGAGCATGAACGGACAGGGTTCAAGCGGGCAGGATCACCTCCGCTTTTCCACGCAGGACCGGCTCGCCGCCATCTCTGCGCAGCAGCACGTCGCACTCCACGACAATCGCATCGTCGCCCATCCTCACGTTGGTGACCTCGCCTGAGGCCACCAACCGGTCCCCGGCGAAGACGTTCCCCAGGAACCGCACCTTCAGGCGCCTCACCGACGCAGGCCCTCCCGCCCAGTCCATGAGCATGTTCACGACGTATCCCATGTTGTTCGGGCCTTGGTTCACGGGGCGGTCGCCGAGTCCCAGGCGTCGGCAGTCCTCGGCGTCCCAGTGGATGGTGTTGGGGTCTGCCAGCAGCGCCGCCATCGTCTTCATCTTCTCGGCGCTCACGCTGGGGATTACCAACTCGGGGATGACGTCGCCGACAGCGACATGCCTCACGCCCCGGCCCCCCTCGGGAAGACGAAGGAGTTGGTGCAGGCCCCGGCCACCGCTCCATCGGGCGTCATCACCTCGAGACGGAAGGTGATCAGATCGAAAACGCCGATGGAGGCGCCCTGCTTGCGGCGCACGTCGGTTATCTCCCCGCGCACCTCGTAGCGGACGCCGACCCTCAGGGGCTCAAAGACCTCCATGTCGCACTCCCCGAACATCGGGCCTTCGGAGGCAGAGGAATTCGCCAGGGCGAACATCTCGGCGATTGAAAGACCCATGCCCCCCATTGCCGCGTAGTAGCAAAACATCGGGTGGGCGAGATCGTCCGAAGGGCGGGGCGCGCACAGCACGTCGCTTGTGAGCCAGTTCCGGTAGTGCTCGAGGTCGAAGAATCCCCCAGGCAACCGACGCCCTGTCAAGCCCTGAAGTTCCTGAAGCGGGATCAAGTCAACGACCCACCGGGCTGCAGGGGCGCAGGCAAGCTACGCGATGTCGGGTACGTGGCCGTAGCAGTGCTCGAGCAGGCGCGGCTCGGTGATCTCCCCGCCCACCGACTCCCCCGCTATCCGACCCTCCCGCACGGCGATGACGCGATGGCAGACGCCCACCAGTTCGCCGAACTCAGAGGAGATGAAGATGATGGACTTCCCGTCGGCCGCGAGCTGCTCGATCAGTATGTAGACCTCCTCCTTGGCGCCGACGTCGATGCCGTGGGTGGGCTCGTCAAAGATCATCACCGAGGCGCCCGATCTCAGCCAGCGCCCGAGGATGAGCTTTTGCTGGTTGCCTCCCGAGAGCCAGGCGGCCGGGGTCAGGTCGGAAGGCGTCTTGATTTCGAGGTCCCCGACCGTGGAGCGGGCGGCGTCACGCTCTTTCCGCGTGGACGGCATCGGCAGTCGCGGGCGCACCCGGTAATCGCGCAGGGTGCCCAGGGTGATGTTGCGACGCACGTTGAAGTCCCTGATCAACCCCTGGTTGCGGCGGTCTTCAGGCAGCAGCACCATCCCTGCCGCTATGGCGTCGGCGGGCTTGTGAATTGAAACTTCCTCGCCGTTCATCCGAATCACCCCTGCGTCGCGGTGGTCGGCGCCGAAGATGGCGCGCACCATCTCGGTGCGACCCGCCCCCACCAGTCCGGCGATCCCCAGAATCTCCCCCTTTCGCAAGCTGAAAGAAATATCGTGGACTTTCCCCGCAACCTCCAGCCCCTCCACATCAAGCACCACGTCGCTGTCGGGGGGGGAGCCGATTCCTCGGCTGTGGCGGCGCTCCAGGGCCGTGGCGCTGGCGTCCTCCCCGGTGATCTCCTCTATGAGCGTCTTGGTGTCGTAGCGCTCGGTGGGGCGGTCGTCAACCAGGCTCCCGTCGCGCATCACCACAACGCGGGAGGTGATTTGCAGAATCTCCTCAAGCCGATGCGAGACGTAGATCACGGCCACGCCGTCAACGGAGAGATTGCGGATTACCGAGAAGAGGTGGCTGGTCTCCTCGTCGGTGAGCGAGCCGGTGGGCTCGTCCAGCACCACAAGGCGGGCTTTGGTCACGAGCGCCCGGGCGATCATCACCAGTCGCTGCTGCGCAGTGGGGAGCGCGCCGATGGGGGCTCGCGGCGGAATTCCGCCCCCCAACTGCTCAAGAACCTCGCGAGACTGCCGGCGCATACGGCGGAAGTCGACCAGGACGCCAGCCCTCTTTGGGTAGCCCAGCCCCAACTCCACGTTCTCGGCCACGGATAGCTCCGGCACCACCGAGAGTTCCTGATGCACGAAGGAAAGGCCGCGCAGGGTGGCGTCGTGCGGGTTGTGAAGGTGGATTTCCTTGCCGTCCAGCAGGATGCTGCCCTCCTCGGGCTGTGTCGCCCCGGCCAGGATTTTGATGACGGTGCTCTTACCCGCCCCGTTCTTGCCGACCAGCCCAACGACCTCGCCGGGGCGGATGTCCAGGGAAACGTGGTCTACCGCCAGCACCCCCGGGTAGTGCTTCACGAGATCCCTGATCTCAAGGAAAGGGCTGGTCACGTCGGCAATGGGTTCGGTGGTAGCCGTGAGCGTCATCCTGCCGCCTCAGCGCCGGCGCAGCATTATCTGGCTGATGAGCACGCCGATGATCAAGATCCCCGCCTTTGCGATGTTGATCCAGGCGTTGCGGATTTGCATGGCCTGAAGCCCCACGTCGATTACTCGCAGGAACAGCGCCCCGACAATGGTGCCTGGAATGCTGAACTGCCCCGGCCTGAACACCGCCGCCCCAAGGAAGACCGCGGCGTAGGCGTCAAGCAGGAAGGCGTCGCCCAAGTTGAGACGGGTGCCCGCCAGCTGCCCGGTGTTGAGGATGCCCACGAGCGCCGCTATGAGGGCGACGAGCAGGAAGCCCAGGGCGCGGATGCGGGCCACGGGAATGCCGGCAAGGCGTGCCGCCTCCTTGTTGCCGCCAATGGCATACATGTAGCGGCCGACCTCGGTTTTGTCCATCAACACCCAGGCTGCGATGGCGATGAAAAAGGCGATGATCACCGGCCTGCCCAGGTTCCAGAGTTCGACATTGCGCCCGAGCCCTACATAGAACGCAGAGTCGCCGTAGATGAACTCGCCCGTCCCGTCCTGATTGGTAACAGGAATGGTGATGGGGCGGTTGTTCGTCCAGAGCTGCTCTATTCCCTTCAGGCCCACCAGCCCGGCAAGGGTTATCACAAAGGAAGAGGCGCCTACGTAGGAGATGAGTATCCCGTTCACAAGCCCCACGCCCACCGCCACACCGAAAGTGGCCAGGATGGCGACCCATACGGGCTGCGAGTAGTTGACCATCAAGGCCACTGCCGTTCCGCCAGCCAGGCCCATCATGCTCCCGAAGGAAAGGTCGAAGTCCCCCATCGCCAGGACGAACGTCAGCGCTATCCCCAGCAAAATCAGGGGCACGAACGACGAGGACAGGAACAGGACGCTCGTGATGTAGTTCTTGGTGAGAAAGATTTCCCATCGCAGGAGCTTGAACAGGAGGATGACGCCTGCAAAAACCAGGAGCAGGCCGTAGCGGGCGAGCAAGTCCCTCCAGGACAGTCGTTGACGGGAGGCGCCCAGATGATCGGCCGCTGCGAACTCGGTTGAGTCTTCTGACGATGTTCTGTGGTCGTCTGACACTTTGCTACTCCAACTCTTCCAGGCCATTGAGGCTCGGACATCCTCCCTTAAATAATCAAGGAACTCTCCAGCGGCAGGGCGAACGAGACCCCAATGAAGATTAGCCTCTCAGCGAAAAGGGGGGCACGCCTCACGACGTGCCCCCCTTTCGATGGTGCTTGTTGGCTTCCGCCGATTGGTTGCCTCAGCCGATGTTGCTGAAGGCCGCCGCCCAGCGGTTCTCGAAGAACTCGACGAATCCGGCAGACATCGGGTCTGAAGGAGCCGGGTACGGGCCTCGACCCGGATCGCAATCCGATCCAATGTCGTCGGGCGTGACTATGAACGGCACGGAGAACTGAACCGCGTCCCCGTTCTCGTTGAGGTAGTAGGGCCTGAGTTCATCGCTGAACTGCTGGCCGTTGGCGAAGTACTCGGCAATCTGGTCCATGGCCACGTAGCTTCCCCATTCAAGGTTCTCCTCCACCGAGGCGTCAACGCCGCCGGCCTGCATCTGCTGCTGGGTTGCGCAGTTTGCGTACCAGGTAAGCACCAGCGGGCGGTCGGGCGGAGAGAGCCCCGTCTGGGAAATGATCGGGCCGACGCCGATGGCCGCCACGTCAATGGTCAGCCAGAAGGCAACCGAGTCGGGCGCCTGTATCAGCCAGCGGCTGGCGGCGTCAGCAGGCCCGTTGATCGCATCGGCGAAGTCGATGACCTCCTCGTCGCCGATTGTGATGTCCGTACCGTCAATGACCTCCTTGAGGGCGGTTTCACGGTCGATGCCCCAGGCTGCGAAGTTGACGCTGGAGACCTGAACCTCGCCTGCTTTATCGGTGTTGTCCACCATCCACTCGGCGAGGATGATGCCGTGCCGGTAGTCGTTGGGGTTAAAGGATGCGGCGTAGAGGTGGTAGAAGCTCTGCGTGCCGCCGGTGTTCACGAACGGGATGCCGGCCTCGCGTGCGGCAGGCAGGCCGTCTGCAATCGCCTCAACCGTAGTTCCGTCGGTGACGATGGCGTCAACGCCTGAAGCCACAAAACCTGCCAGGCAGGTCTGCATTGCGTCTGGCACGCCCTCGGCGTCGCAGTACTCCCAGTCCCAGCCCAGGTAGTCGACCGCGTCCTTGGCGGTGAATTCCAGCCTCTGGGCAGCCTCGGAGGCGCCCAGAACCTGCAAGTAGCCAATCGTCAGCTTCGGGAGCTCAACCTGCGCGGTCGGCCATGCGCGGGCGGTGTCCACAGAAGCCTCAGGCGGCACCCAGCCCTGTGGCTTGTCCATCAGCCCTGGAGGGCCGGCGGCTGCTGCTGGTGGGGGCGGGGGAGGCGGAGGGGGGGGCGCTGAAGCAGCTTCCAAGGCGTCGGCGGCCTTTCTCTCGGCTGCCTCCGCGGCGGCCTTTGCTTCTTCAAGCTCCAGCTCGGCCGCCTCAAGTGCGGCTTCAGCCTCGGCCACCTTTTCGGCGCTTCCCTCGGCTTTGGCGTCCGCCAGATTGGCTGTCTCATTAGCGGCGTTGGCTGCAGCCGCGGCAGCGCTGGCGGCCGACGCAGCGGCGTCCGCTGCAGCCTGGGCGGCGTCGGCGGACGACTGGGCGGCGCTGGCGGACGACTGGGCGGCGCTGGCGCCTTCGGAAGCCGACTGTGCCAAACTCTTGGCGTCGTTGGCCGTTTCAAGGGCCGCGTCTGCGCTGTCGCTGCTCTGAGCGCAGGCGGCCGCAACGACCGATACGGCCAGCATCAGCGACAGAACGCGCCACACTGATTTCTTTTGTTGAAACATACTTTTCTCCCTGGGATGCTTTCAGCAGTCGAGATTTCAAACGAGTGTTTGAGACGCTAATGCTAGCCGATTTATTGCACAACTCAATAGCGTCCCCCCTACCAGCGACAGGCCTGCGGGATGGCCGGATGGTCAATGGCGGGGTACTTCCGGTGCAGCGGCTGCACCACCTCCTCACCGAATCGGAGGATCTGCTCCCGAGCGGCTTCGAAGGATGGCCCTGTGACCATGCGGTGGCGAATGGTGAAGTACTGGACGCCGAGTTCCTCGCAGTACTGTTCAAGCCGTTCCCTGCATTGGGAGGGCGAGCCGATGACGATGTGCTCGCGGACGCTATCGGGGGTGATTTTTTCCTGCGAGTCAAACTCGGGGTGGTGCGAAAGAATCCCGGCCGCAGAGTAGAAGCGCATCTCAGAGACGTAGTGCTCACCGAACTCACGCGCAGCCGTGTCGAAGTCGTCTGCCACCCAGCCGTTGCGCATGAGGACCACGAACGGCGCCTTGCCCCTCGCCTCGGCCTCCTCCCGGTAGCCGCCCACCTGAGACTCCCAAGTGTCACGCCGAATCGGGAAATCGTCGCAGGTCCAGCTCTCCGCATACTCAGCGCTTCGTCTGATCGAGGGAGGAAACTGGCCTCCTCCCCAGAACGGGAAGCGGGGCTGCTGGTAGCAGTTGGGCGTCAGCAGGCCGTCGCGCACCGAGTAGAAGTTGCCGTCCACGCTAAAACTCCCCTCCTTGGTGGCGAGCGCCTGCGAGATGATCCTCACGCTCTCAAGAAACCGCCCGAGCATGCGCTCGCGCGGAACGCCAAACTGCCCCCAGTACCCCTCGTGGTAGCCCCGGCCCCAGGTCATGAAGAGCCGCCCTCGGGAAAGGTTGTCGATGATGGCGCACTGCTCGGCGACGTGCATGGGGTGATAGAGGGTGTTGACCAGGCAGTACGCCCCTATGGCGACCCGACTGGTCTCGCGCGCCAGGATCATCAGCAGGTTCAGCGGCGAGCCGAAGTACGACTCCGTGCGGTTGTGGCGGTCGGGCACGCAGATGGAGTGATACCCGGCCTGCTCGGCCAGAAGGCACTCCTCGACAAGTGCATGCAGCGTGTCAGACGAGTTGCGGGCATCTGGCGGAGGCTGGCCGTAGCCGCCTGCGTTTGTGTCTAGGAGGTAGCCGATTCGCATATTTGCCCCTTGCCTGTTGTGTTCGCGTGGCCTTGCTCACCCGGGTTGAGCGGCACTGGCTAGACCTGCCGCCCCTCGTCTGCCCAGTAGGGGTCTCGCAGCACGCGCTTGAGGATCTTTCCTGTGGGCGCCTTGGGCAACTCGTCGACGAACTCCACCGAGCGGGGCTTCTGATACGAGGCCAGGTTGGCGCGGGCGGTGGAGATGATGGCGGCCTCGCCTGCGAGCATTCCTGGCTTGAGCACCACGAACGCCTTCACCGACTCGCCCCAGGTCTCGTCGGGGACGCCGATGACCGCGCACTCCAACACAGACGGGTGCCTGGCGATGGCCTCCTCAACCTGCACGGAGTAGATGTTCTCTCCGCCAGAGATGATCATGTCCTTGGCGCGGTCCACTATGAAGACGTAGCGCTCGTCGTCCCAGCAGGCAATGTCCCCCGTCCACATCCAGCCGTCCCTGATGGTCTGCTCGGTGAGGTCGGGGCGCCGGAAGTAGCCCATCATGTTTGCCTCTGAACGCACAATGATCTCGCCCGGGGTCTTTCCGTCGGCCGGCACGTCCGTGCCGTCGGGGTGCACCACTCGCACCGACGTGACGAACCCCTCACGCCCGCAGGAACGCAGGCGCTCAGGACGATGGCCGTCGTGGATGGCACTCAGGTGATCCTCCTGCGAAAGGAAGCACATCGTGGTGCCCTCGGTCTGGCCGTAACCCTGGATGAGCGTGCATGGGAAGCGCCCGAGCGCCTCGCCGATGACCCGCGAAGGCATCGGGCCGCCGCCGTACTGGATGTTGCGGAGGCTGGAGATGTCGTAGCGGTCAAAGCCCTCCACCGCCATCATCCAGTTCAGCATCGTCGTGACGCCCAGAAAGGCCGAGACCCCCTCGGCCTCGATGAGTTCCATCGCCAGCCTGGCGTCGAAGTTCATGAGCACCAGGGGGCAGCCGTGAGCCAGGTAGTTGACGGCCAGCACCACCGGAATGTGGAACATCTGCCCAGTCAGCATGTAGACGTCGCTCGGCACGATGCGCTCGGCCACCGTCTGGTTCAGCATTCCGAACCAGACGCTGCGGTGACTGTGCAGGGCGCCCTTGGACTCCCCCGTGGTGCCTCCCGTGTAGAGGATGAAAAGCGGGTCGTCCCCGCCCACATCCGCCGAGCCCTCAGGCTCGCTGTCGGGTGAACCCTCTATCAGGCGCTCGTAGCTGCCGTCGCCTGCAGGGCCGTATTCCAGCCAGTGCTCCACGGAGTCGACCAGGCCCTTCAGTTCGGAGGCCACTGCCGCGAACTTGTCCTGGGTTATGTACGCCCTCGGCTCACCGTTGTCGACTATCTTCCGCAGTTCCGACGGGGCAAGTCGCCAGTTCATCGGCTGAGCCACCAGGCCGGTGCGCCCGCAGGCGAAATAGAGCGCCGCATACTCCACTGAGTTCTGGCTGAGCACGCCCACACGGTCGCCCCTGTTGAGCCCGAGGGAGCGCAGACCGTTGCCCAGGCGACGCACGTGGGCGTCGAAGTCCGCCCAGTTCACCCGCCTGTCTGTCGTGGAGTCGAAGATGGCGAGCGCGCCCGGCTTTTGACGGGCCCACTTTGCAGGAATCTGCCCGATGTTCATCGCGGGGTAATGCCCTAGTAGGGCAGATCCAGCAGCAGGTGCCGGCGCTTGAGCCTCCATTCGCCGTCCACCAGCACAAAGCTGTCGGTGTAGACGCCGCTGGAAAGCACGCTCAGCTTTCCGTGCTCCACCGAAATGAGGATCAGGTTGGAGCAGGCTGTAACGGAGTCGTCCGTCTCATCTGTAAAAAAGATGTTGGTGACGCAGTGGCGGCGTTGATCTGTCTGCGTCTCGTGCGCACCCTCGAAGAGCGCCTTGATGTTCTCCTTGCCGTCGAAGACCATCGGTTCGTTGCCGGCTATCACCAGCTCGAATACCGAGTCATCAAGGAACAGGTCGAGGATGAACTCCAGGTCACCTGTGTCGTACGCCGTGCCGGCGCGGTTCAGAATGCCTGTGATGGCCATCAGGTCTGCCATTGTTTCGCCTCCTTTTGGATTGTCGTAGCAGGACACTGGCGGGGTGTTCGCCAGAACCGCCCTTCCCGCCAGGGCGGACGCTCGTCCTCCGGGCGGGGCGGGGCGGACGCCTGGGCCTCAGCCCATGCCGATCTGATCGACGGTGCCACGCCAGGCCAGCGAACCCCCGTCGATGAGAATGTATGCGCCGTTGATGAAGGATGCCTCCGGGCTGGCGAGGAAGCAGACAAGCTCGCCAACCTCCTCGGGTCGCCCGAGGCGCGGAATGAGGCTCGTGTTGATGAGCGCCCTCTCAAACTCGGCAGGGTTCTCCGACTGGTTCACGAAACGGGTCACCATCTCGGTGGCGATGGCGGTAGGCCCGTAGCAGTTGACCCGAATGCCGTAGGGCGCCAGGTCAACGGCCAGGTTCTGCGTCTGCAGCCGGATGCCGCCCTTGGAGGTGCCGTAGGCGGAGTTGCGGGGATACCCGGACTGTGCGCCAGTGGAGGCGGCGTTGATGACGGAGGCGTAGTCGCTCTGCTTGAGGTAGGGCACCGCCATCTTTGTGCAGACCCAGGGGGCCACCGCGTTGATCTCTATGACTTTGCGGAAGACGTCGATGGGCATGTCCTCGACGGTGGTGTTCTCCCCAGCCAGGGCGGTCTCGTGGATGCCTGCGTTGTTGTGGAGCACGTCGATTCCGCCGAAGGCTTCCGCGGCGGCTGCCATCAGAGCCTCCACCTGAGAGGGATCGGAGACGTCGCAGTGCTGATAGGCGGCCGTGCCGCCATCGGAGCGGATGCCGGCTGCGACGGCCTCGCCCGCCTCGTCGTCGAGGTCGCTCACCATCACCAGCGCCCCCTTCGAGGCCGCCACGCGGGCGGTGGCGGAGCCTATGCCCATTGCGGAGCCGGTGATGACAAACCGTTTTCCTTCGATGCTGCTCATTAGTTCTTCCCTTCCTGATTGATTCCGTCTTCTGTGGGAATTGGATGCTTCTCTGGGATGAGGATGCCGCCGATCGTGAAGTTCGTGCTTGGCAATCCTCAGCGACG
Organism: uncultured Acidimicrobiales bacterium; assembly: GCA_958295925.1. GTDB lineage: Bacteria > Actinomycetota > Acidimicrobiia > Acidimicrobiales > CATQHL01 > CATQHL01. The sequence goes on along the minus strand of CATQHL010000001.1, from coordinate 2,462,071 downwards.
GGCTCTGCCTCGATCTCTCCTAGCTTGCGGTTTGTCTTCTCGGTTCGTTGCCCGGGCCACGGAGCCGTCTGCGCCATGAACACCCTTTTCCAGCTACGTATCTTGCTCAAAGCCTGCGTCGTGAATCCGCAGCGGCTCTCGTCAGCCGGCTTGAGGCTTCAAGGAGGTTGCCAGAGCAAGGCGAACGCTAGCAAACGATCGGTCAAATTTCCTGCGGCATTGCTAAAGTCGCGGCGGTGAGCACGGTTCACGGGTCACCTTCCGGTCGCGATCCCCGACCCGTCGTGACCGATGCCGGCCTGCTGCAGGGAGGTCGCTGTCGCACCTGCGGAGCGGCCCTCATCTATTGCCCGCCGTTCTGCCCCTCCTGCGGCGCGAACAGCATTATCCCGGCGCCGTTCGGGCCGGCCGGCGTCATCTGGAGCTCGACTGTGCTGCGAATAGGGGTGGACGACCGGCTTCCCCCTATCACGCTGGCGTACGTGGACATCGACGACGGCCCGCGACTCCTGGCACACCTGCCGGCCGGCGTTGAGGACGCCCCCCCGCCTGGCGCACGAGTCCGGCTGATGGGCTGCAACGAGCACGGTGACCCGCTTGTGGCCAGTGATGATTCCTGTCACTCTTCACCAGGAACCGGGGAGGCGTGAGCGGCCGCGCAGCGATAAAGGGCGTTGGCACCAGCCACTTCGCCCGACAGCCTGACGTGGCCGGGGTGCGGCTCGGATGGCAGGCCGCAGCCGAGGCGCTGGCAGACGCCGCCGTCGCCCCCGATGCCATCGAGGCGGTGTTCGCCGGCACGGTGTTCGGGGAGCCGGGCGTGGTTACAAGGACGCTTCAGCATCTGGGCATCGTCGGCGTCCCGGTGCTGACCTTCGAAAACGCCTGCGCCAGCGGCACGACGGCTTTCCATGAGGCCTGGGTATCGGTGACATCAGGCAGATATGAAAACGTGCTTGCGTTCGGCATCGAGACCATGACGGCGCACTTCTCAGGCCCCATCACCCCGCTGGCGTCCGACCCGGAGGGCGCCCAGGGGCTGGCAATGCCCTGTCTCTACGGGATGGCGGCGAACCGCTACCTGCACTGCCTGGGGGTGACGCCTCAGCAGATGGCGCAAGTGGCCGTGAAGAACCGACGCCATGCCCTGGCCAACCCGCGCGCCCAGCGCGCCGCCCGACACACCGTGGCCGAAGTGCTGGCCTCTCGGATGATCGCCGATCCGCTCACGCTGCTGCAGTGCTGCGACATCTCCGACGCTGCGGCGGCCGCCGTGCTCGGGCCAGCGGAGGGACGCGTCGGGGAGGTCGCCGTGCGCGCCGGCGCCCTGGCGTCGGGGAAACACTGGGATCACCGCTCGGAACTGGCCTGGGGCTGGCAACTCGTGGCCGACGTGGGACGCACTGCGCTGGAAGCCGCAGGGGTTGGTGTGGCTGACATCGACGTGTTTGAAGTCCACGATGCCTTCACCATCGGCGAGATCATCACCACTGAGGCGCTGGGGATGTGCGACCTGGGCGGGGGCGGAGGACTCGTGGAGTCCGGCCACACCTCACAGGGGGGGGCGCAGCCGGTGAACCCCTCCGGCGGGCTGCTGGCGCGTGGTCACCCCCTGGGCGCCACCGGGCTGGGGCAGATAGCCGAGATCGCATGGCAGCTGCGCGGGCGGGCGGGCGGGCGCCAGGTGCACGGCGCCAGGCTGGGGCTGGTGGAGACGATGGGGGGCGGCACCTCGGGCATCGACGGAAACGCCTGCGTGGTGATCGTGCTGGAGGCGACGGGGTGAACAACGGAGGCGGGGCGCTGGAGGCGACGGGGTGAACAACGGAGGCGGCCCGAACGGAGGTGGGGTCGACCTGCTCACGCCCGAACGGGTGGCAGACCCCTATCCCGTATTCGACGATCTGCGGCGACACCAGCCCGTCCACTGGAATGAGCGCTATCGGGCGTGGTTCATACATCGCCACGACGACCTGCTCGCCGCCCTTAAAGACCCCCGCTTCTCCTCCGACCGCATACGCCCCGTCTTCGAGCACAAGCTCACGGAGGATCAGCGCAAAGAGCGGGCGCCGACCTACCGGATACTGGGCGAGTGGATGGTGTTTCGGGACCCCCCCGACCACACCAGGCTGCGCAAGCTCGTGAGCAGGGCGTTCACCCCTAGGGCGATCTCGCTGTGGGAGCCCCGCATTGCCGAGGTCACCGAGGAGCTAATCATGAACTTCGCCCCCCTTGGGGGGATGGACGTGATCAAGGACTTCGCATACCCGCTGCCGGCTGTGGTGATCGCCGAGATGATGGGGGTACCCCCCGGCGACCGCGACATTTTCAAAGAGTGGTCGGACGACCTCATGGTGCTGGTGTTCGGCGCCAGGGGCGTGCAGGGGCGGCGGGAGCGGGCGCAGGCGGGGCTGGGGGAACTCTCCGGCTACCTCGCCGACCTTGTGCGCCACTATCGCAACAGCAGCACGACCGAGGACAACCTCATCTGTTCGCTGATTGACGCTGCGGAAGGCGACGACACCCTCACCGACGACGAGATCACGGGCACTTGCATACTGCTGCTGTTTGGCGGTCACGAGACCACCACCAACCTCATCGGCAATGGGCTGCGCGCCCTGCTGAATCATCCCGACCAGCTGGATATTCTGCGACGCAGCCCCCAGCGTGGGTTCCTGCGCGCCGCGGTGGAGGAAATCCTGCGCTTCGACGGCCCCTCCAAAATGCAGGTGAGGATGGCCGCCGGTGACATCACGCTGCGCGGGCTGACCATCCGCCGCCACGACATGGTCTACCTGGTGCAGGCCGCGGCCAACCGCGACCCCGAGGTCTTCGCCAATCCCGACCGCTTCGACATCCGGCGCAACCCCACCGCGCACGTGGGGTTCGGCTTCGGCCTCCACTACTGCCTGGGGGCTGCGGTGGCGCGACTGGAGGGGGCCATAGCCTTAGACGCCCTGGTGCGGCGACTGCCCGGCCTGCGCCCAGGCCCGCAAGGCGAGGAGTGGCACCCCACCCTGATCAGTCGGGGAATGGAGTCCTTTCCCGTCTCCTACAACCCTGGCGACGGCAGGCCGTCACAGGTGGAGCCCCTGCCGTGACTCCGCCTCCCGCCGCCGGGCGGCCCCAGCCTTCGGGCTTGTCACTGGCCGGAAAGCGGGCGGTTGTCACGGGGGCGAGCGGGGACATCGGCAGGGCCATAGCCCTTGCCCTGGCTGCGGCAGGGGCGGACGTGGCGCTGCTGGCGCGCAGGGGGGCGGCCCTGGAGGAAGTGGCCGGGCAGGTGCGCTCGGAGGGGCAGCGGGGTGTGGTGGCGACGGTGGACGTCACCTCTCCGGAGCAGGTGGCGAGAGCAGCCGAACGGGTATTTGGCGAATTCGGGGAGGTTGACGTTCTGGTCAACAACGCCGGTGGCGCCCGCTTTCTGGCGCCTGCGCTGGAGATCGGGGAGGAAGGCTGGAACAAGACGGTTGCGCTGAACCTCACGGCGCCCTTCCTGGTCTCAAAGGCGTTCGGCGGGCCGATGACGGAGCGCGGCGGCGGTTCGGTGGTGAACGTGGGATCGGTAGCAGGGCTGCGCCACCTCGACGGGATGTCCGCATACAGCTCCGCCAAGGGCGGGCTGTTCGCCCAGACCAGGGCGCTGGCCAGGGAGTGGGCGCCATTCGGGGTGCGCGTAAACGCAGTTGCCCCGGGCTATGTCGCAACCTCCGGCTGGGATTCCTTCGACTCCGCCGAAATCGTGGAGTCCTCGGGCCTGCCCATTCCCCTGGGCCGCTGGGCGACGCCCGAGGAGGTGGCTCTGCCGGTGGCCTTCCTGGCCTCCGACGCTGCGAGCTACATCACCGGGGCGACACTGCTGATCGACGGGGGGATGCTGGCTTGAGCCCTGCGGGCGCAGCCGCGCCGCGCCCTCCGCTCCCCGGCGATTTCCTACCCGCACTAGAATGCCCGGGGGGAACCGCTGCGCTACGGGTTCGCACGCAATGGGCGGGTAGTCGCAGCAAGAACAGGGACGCAGCAATAACAACAAACACGTAGCAATAACAGGGACCAACACAGGGACAGGGCAGAAAGGACTGGGCATGGGCAATTCCACGAACGGTTTGGGACTCTCCGAGGAGATGATCTCCAGGATCGTGACCGCTTGCAGGGCCCTGGCCGCGAACGGCTGCGATACCGGCATCGGCGGCCACGTGAGTTTGCGCTCAGAGGGGGAGGAGGCGCTGTGGATCAACGCTTTCGACCGCACTCTGGGGGAGGTCAGCCCGAACGACGTAATGAAACTCGACTTCGATGGCAACCTGCTCGAGGGCAATCGCTTCGTGAGCTACGGCTGGGAGTTCCACGCCGGTATCTATGGTCAGCGCCACGACGTGAACTGCATTGTCCACACCCATTCTTTCTGGGTGTGCGCCCTGGCGTCGCTCGCCCGGCCACTCAAGATGCGGCACAACCTCTGCACGCTCTTCTACAAAGACCAGGTGATGAGCCCCGACGACCACTTCGAGTCCATCGGAAGGGTGATCGGGGACAGTTCCACGGTACTCATCCCATGGCACGGCGGAATCACTGTGGGGAGATCCTTGCCGCGTGCAGCCGCCCTGCACGTGACGCTCGATCAGATGGCGCGCCTTGATGTGACACTTGAGGGCTCCGACGCCCCGGAGTTGCCCGAGGAGGCCCGCCTGCCCCTGCGTCGCCTCATCGACGAGAAGTCGGGCTACCTCGAGCAGACCTGGGACCTGATGGTTCGACAGGCCGCCGGCTACGTGCATCCGCACTCTGAGGGGACTGCGGAGCACACCAGGAAGCCGACGGCTGCAGCCAGTGTGTTCTGAGCAGGCAGGCCGCAGCGTCGCCATGCCCGGGAACTGCCCTGGCCTGTGCAATAGAGGGCCACAAATACAAATTCAAGCGACGGCTCTTACGGGTCGCAGCTGAACCCATCTGACTGAACCCAAAGGAGTGACATGACCTCGACCATGCTTAGAGCCCCCGCTCCCCCTGACATCCTCTCACAGGAGTTCGACGCCGACCCTTACCCGTTCTACGCCCTGATGCGTGATCACCATCCCCTGTACAACCACGAGAAATCCGGATTCTGGATGGTCTCGCGCTACCGGGACGTGGAGCGGGTTTTCAAGGACGGGGTGTCGTTCTCGAGCCGGAACTACGAATGGCAAAACGAGCCCCTGCACGGCGGGCGTACGATGCTGCAGCTCGACGGGAGGGATCACTCCGCCCATCGCAACATCGTGGGGCCGCAGTTCAGAGGCTCGTATCTGCAGGAGCGGGTTCGGGAAATCATCGAGCACACGGTCGACAAGCTCATCAGCCAATTCGAGTCAGACGGCGTGGTGGACTTGCGCGAACAGTTCACCAAGCCGTTCCCGCTCGACGTGATCATGCACATGATCGGCCTGCCCCTCGAGGGCCACGAGGCTTTCCGCCGCTGGGTGGACCTCGGAATCGACTTCCAGTCGAATTTCGCCGGCGACCCCGAGGTGGAGCGGCTGGGGCTTGAGGCGCAGGCGCAGTTCGCCGACTACCTGACGCCGATCATCGCGGATCGGCGGGAGAACCCCGGCGAAGACCTCCTTTCCAAGATGCTCACCGCCTCATCCGACGGAATCAGCATGGAGGACTGGGAGGTCAGGGCCTTCACCAGCCTGCTGGTGAGCGCAGGTGGCGAGACCACTGACAAGGCGCTGGCCTCGATGGTCTGCCGGCTGCTTGAAGACCCTGAGCAGTTCCATGCAGTACGCGAAGATCGCTCCCTGATCACCCCGGCGTTGGCCGAGACGCTGCGTCATTCAGGGCCGGTGCAAATGATCATGCGTCAAGCGGAGGTCGACACTGAGCTTTCGGGGGGCGTCGTGCCCGAGGGGGGGACGGTGGCCTGCGTGCTTGGATCTGCAAACAGGGACCCTGATCAGTTCGCCGAGCCGGACGTCTTCGACATCCACCGAAAGGACCTCGACGTGGGCAAGGCGTTCAACGCCGCCGCAAACCACGTGGAGTTCGCCCTCGGCAGGCACTTCTGCGTGGGGGCGCACCTGACGCGGGTGGAGGTGGAGGTGGCCATGGACGCCCTGCTCGATCGCCTGCCTGAAATGCGCCTGGCGCCGGGGTTCGTGGCCTCCGAGACGGGGGTGTTCACACGCGGACCGAGGTCGGTGAACCTGGAATTCAGCCCGGCCTAGGGATCCCTTTAGCCCCCCTGCACGGGAGTCGCTGCTACCAGGCCTTCCTCTGGGCCAAGTCCACCACCACCTGCAGGAGCACGTCGGCGCCGGCCACCAGGTCGGGCGGCTCCGTGAACTCCCCTGGATTATGGCTCAGCCCGTTCACGCTTGGCACGAAGATCATGCCCGTTGGGCACACGCGCGCCAGCATCTGGGCGTCGTGGCCAGCCCCGGAGGCAAGGCGCTTAACGCTGTGGCCCAACCTCTGCGCCGTCGACTGCACCAGTTCGATCACCCGCTCGTCGAAGTAGACGGGCTCGAAACGAGCCAGCGGCCTGGTTTCCACCTCCACGCCCTCAGAGGCTGAGATCTGCCCCAGGTGCTCGTTGAGAAGGCGTTCCGCCCGCTGCAGATCGCCTTCGAGTGTGTTGCGCATGTCTACTACCAGCCGGGCGCTGCCCGCCACCACGTTCACCAGGTCGGGGTGCAAGTCCATCTCCCCAACCGTTGCCACCTGGGTGCCGCCGATCTCCCCGGCGATTTCCCTCACCCTCATGCTCACCGATGCGGCTGCGTAACCGGCGTCGCGGCGGTGACCCATCGGCGTGGTGCCGGCGTGGTTGGACTGGCCGGCGATGCGCACCTCCGTCCAGGAGATGCCCTGAACCCCTGTGACCGCCCCGATGCGGACACCCTCGTGCTCCAGCACCGGGCCCTGCTCGATGTGCAGCTCGACGAAGGCGAACGGGGCGGGGCCCGGGCAAGGGGCGGGGCCCGGGCAAGGGGCGGGGCCCAAGTATCCGATCCGCGCCAGATCGTCGCCCAGGCGGATGCCGTCGGAGTCGCGCACGTCGTGCGCCTCCTCGGCGGTCATCCCGCCCACATAGACGAGGCTGCCCAGCATGTCGGGCGGGAAGCGGGAGCCCTCCTCGTCGGTGAAAAACGCCACTGCGACGGGGCGGTGAAGGGCAACCCCTGCGGCGGCGCTGAGGGTCTCGATCACCTCAAGGCCGGCCAGCACCCCCAGGTTGCCGTCGTAGCGGCCCCCTGTGCGGACGGTGTCGATGTGGCTGCCGAACATCACCGGCGTCTCGCCGGTCTGCCCCGGATAGGTGGCCACCACGTTGCCCACCACGTCTACGACCACCTCGAGCCCCAGGTCTCTCATCCAGCCCACCACCAGATCCCGCCCTTCCCTGTCTTCGTCGGTGAGCGCCAGGCGGCAGCACCCACCGTCTCCGGTGTCCCCGATTTCGGCCAGCGCCTCCAGGCGCCCCAGGAGGCGTTCGGGGTTGATTCTCAACTCGGCAAGGTTCACAGCGCCAGTTTAGATTCCCACCCTTGTAGGCCCGCGTCCCTTGGGGCGTAGGCCCGTTTCCCTTGGGGGCCGCCCGCAGCAGGGCGGCCTGAGGGGATTTCGGCGCAACCGGTAGCCTCACTAAGACCGTCATGCCCCCCGTCGAACTGCGTGCACGCTCCAAAGTCTCAGCCGATGCGTCCGTAGCCGCCATTGGCGGCCGTCAGGCGGTCGTGCTGCGAATCGGCGGGGATGAACCCAATCGCTCCATCACGCTTGGAGTGGGCGAGAAACTGCGCGCAGCGACGGAGATGGCGAACGAGAAGCACCTGCCTGTAGTGGGGTACGTCTCATCCACCGGTGCGGACATTGCCGAGGGTGTAACCGCAACGCACGGCTGGGGATTGGCAGCCAGGGCGCTGGTGAACTGCTCAGGGGTGGTTCCAGTGATCATGTGCGTGGTCGGCCCTGCGGTATCGGGGCCAGCCCTGCTTTTGGGCCTCGCCGATTTCGTGGTGATGACCGAGGAAAGCTACGCGTTCGTGAGCGGACCGGGAATGGTGGAGCTGTTCACCGGGGTCGGGGTGGAAATAGACCGCCTGGGCGGCTCAAGCGTGCACTCCTCGACCAGCGGGGTGGCATCGGTGGTCGTCCCCGACCTTCAGGCGGCCTCAGAGGTGACAGCCCATCTCCTTGGGATGCTCCCGGGCCACGTGAACGATCTGCCTGCTCGTTCATTCAACGGAGACCGCCGCGATCGGCCCCTGGAGAGAATCGCCGAACTCATTCCTGAGAGCCCCGTCGGGAGCTACGACATGCGGGCGATTCTGGAGGAGGTGGCAGACGTCCACACGTTCCTTGAGATCCGCGGCGGATGGGCCCCCAACCTCGTTACAGCGTTGGCTCGAATCGACGGCTGGACGGTGGGGATGGTGGCCAACCAGCCCCAGCACCTGGCAGGGACTCTCGACATCGCCGCGTCGCAGAAAGGTGCCCGCTTCGTGTCGTTCTGCGACTCATTCAATCTGCCCCTCGTCACCTTCGTGGACACCCCTGGGTTCCAACCGGGGAAAGACCTCGAGTGGCGCGGGATGATACGACACGGGGCGCAGCTGGCGTTCGCCTACGCCCGCGCCAACGTCCCCCGGGTTTGCGTGACGCTGAGAAAGTCATACGGCGGCGCCTACATAGTGATGGACTCAAAGCACATGGGCAACGACCTGGCGTTTGCGTGGCCTTCCGCCGAGATTGCCGTGATGGGGGCCAAGGGAGCGGTCGGGATTCTTCACAGGGGGGCAGGCGAAGAGGACCGCGACAGGCTGGAGGACGCCTACTCCGAACGACTACTTAACCCGTACAGGGCGGCGGAGAGAGGCTCCGTCGACGCCGTCATCGACCCTGCCGAGACCCGCAAGGTGATAGCCGACGCCTTGGAGTTGCTCAGCACGAAGAGGGAGGCCCCCCCAAGGAGGCGCCATGGAAACACGCCGCTGTAAGGCACCGGGCGGTAAGAGGCAACCTCCGGTATCGCCGCGGCTTTTGGCTGCCGATGGCTGCCGGACACCCCTTGCAGTGATGGGCGGAGAGGCAGGAATCGGCCCAGGCAGGAATCTGCCCAGGCAATTGACTATGATTCCTGCGGTTTGACTTGGCCCAGACAATCGAGAAGAAGGCTTCATCGCCAGGAGGGTTCTTGACCGACTCCATCACAATCACCGACAACCGAACCGGCGAGTCCGTTGAAATCCCGATTCGCCACGGAGGGGTGAATTCAACCGACTGGGCTTCCCTGCTTGGAAACATCTGGTTCGCCGACGAGGCCTTCAGTCACACCGCGGTGGGCGAGAGCGCCATTACCGAACTCGTGGGCGACGAGGGAATCCTCCGATATCGGGGGTATCCGATAGAGCAGGTGGCTGAGCGCTCCACCTACCTTGAGGTCGCGTATCTGCTGTTGAACGGGGAACTGCCCAACGAGGCGGAATACAACGCATGGATCGACGAGATAACCCACCACACCTACATCCACGAGAATTTCCTCAAGCGATTCATCGAGGCGTTCAGATATGACGCACACACGATGGGGATGCTCATCTCATCGATAGCGGCGCTGTCCGCCTTCTACCCTGAGGCCAAGCACGTGCTTGATCCCGAGATTCGCCGCAAGCAGATCGTGCGTCTCATAGCCAAGGTCCCGACCATGGCGGCGGCAGCTTACCGCTTCTCGGTCGGGCTTCCCTTCGTATATCCCGACAATCAGCTGGACTTTGCCACGAATTTCCTTTCGATGATCTTCCGCATCGCCCAACCTAAGTACGAATGCCATCCGGCTGTGAGCCGGGCTCTCGACATCCTCTTCATTCTGCACGCCGATCACAGCCAGAACTGCTCCACCACCACGGCGCGGGTGGTGGGCAGTTCCCACGCCGACCCCTATTCGGTGGTGGCATCCGCATGCGCCGCGCTCTACGGGCCGCGTCACGGAGGAGCCAACGAGGCGGTACTGGAAATGCTGCGACGAATAGGTACTTACGAGAACGTGAACGACTTCATCTCAGAGGTCAAGAGCGGCAAGACCCGTCTGATGGGTTTCGGCCACAGGGTCTACAAGAACTACGACCCGCGTGCGAAGATCATCAAGGAGGCGGCCGACGCGGTCTTCGAGCAGGTCGGCAAGAACCCCCTTCTGGACATCGCCCTGAAGCTTGAGGAGGTGGCCCTGGCCGACGATTACTTCATCAGCCGGCGGCTGTATCCGAACGTGGACTTCTACTCCGGGCTCATCTACCAGGCCCTCAACTTCCCCACCACGATGTTCACCGTGCTGTTCGCCATCCCCCGCACCTCGGGCTGGCTGGCGCACTGGAACGAACTCCTGGAGCGGGACTCTCGCATCGCTCGCCCCAGGCAGCTCTACGTAGGGCACCCGAAGCGCGACTACGTCCCCCTCAGCGGACGGGGGTAGCCGCCTTTCGGGGCTGCGGCCCCTCTACATCACCGCCCCTGGCATTCCTGCGAGGGCACCGCCCGTTCGGCACCCCTTCCCCCTCCAGCATTCGCTGCAGCAGGGAACTGGGCCGACCCAATCCCGTATCCCGTCTTGCGGCTCATTTACGCTTGATTTCGTCGGCCGCAAGGCACCTGAGCTTTGCAGAGCCATAAGAGGGGAGCTACTTGACTATTTTGAAGCCACGCACCTCCGAGCAGGCGATGAACGCCGCCCTGGGCGCTGCGCTGGCCGAGCGCTTTCCGAAGAGTTGGCGCTTTCAGGCTGAGAGCACCGCTGTGCTTGGCGGGGCGACCGCCAAGCAGCCAGACATTGTGGCCCGCCCCCCGGGGTGGCGCCCCGTTCTCATCGAGACCGAATACCACCCTGCGGACACAGTGGAGAAGGATGTCGCATCCCGTCTGGGGGAAAGATACTCACCCAACCTCGGGGGCGCGCTGGTGGATCAGGCAGTAGCAGTCAGAATCCCTAAAGCGCTAAGCACCACGGATCAAAGGCGCGTCTCCGAACTGCTCGCCTTGCCGGCCGCCGACAAGGCATCCCCCGTCTTCGAATACAGCCTTCACGATCTTCACCCAGGCGATCTTGGTTATACACGACGATTCCCCGCCGAGGGCTGGATCTCGGGTCGCATCGATGACCTCGCCGATTTCATCGAACGGGCGTCCGTCTCGCAGGCAACCGTCGAAGCTGCAGCCCAACGATTCACCGAAGGCGTGGAAACCGCCGCTGTCTTCCTGCATGAGACACTCACCAAGGCCAAGTACCAGGGCACCGACACTGAACGCACATACACCGACGCCGCTCTTGCCATAGCCGCAAGCCTCCACCAAAAGCCCGGCATGGACGTATGGAGAATGGCGTGCGCCATCATCGCCAACGCCCTCGTATTCCAGTCGGCCATCGCCTCCGACCGCGGCGATGTGCTTGAACCCTCCCATGAGAGGCTGAAACGCCACGACGGGAGAATCAGCAAGCAGAAACTCCTCGAAACATGGGACGAAATCCTGGAAATCAACTACTGGCCGATATTCCATGTGGCCCGGGGCGTGCTCACAGAACTTCCTACAGTCGCCGCAGTGGAAATGCTCACTCACCTTGCGGGCCTGGCTGACGACCTGGTGGGCCTGGGCGCAACCACCACCGGGGACCTGTCTGGCCAAATGATCGGCGCCCTGATCAGCGAACGCAAGTTCCTGGCCACCTTCTACACACTGCCAACTTCGGCGCACCTGCTCGCCGAGTTGGCGACTGCGCGGCTGCCCGCCTTGAACGAGGCTTTAAACCTTTCTGACTCCGAGAAGCGATCCACATCTGCCGCCGAAGCCGCTGTTTCGCTCCGCATTGCCGACCTCGCCTGCGGTACGGGGGCTCTTCTGGCAGCCGTCTACCACCGTGTCGGGGAGCGACTGCGCAGAAGTGGTCTCGACGACTCCGACCTGCATTCTGAGATGATGGAATCCACCTTCATCGGGGCCGACATCATGCCTTCGGCGGTGCATCTCACAGCCTCGGTGCTCTCAAGCGTGCATCCCGACGTGACCTTCCGCCAAACGCGAGTCCACCTTCTTCCATACGGCAAACGCACCGGAACTGCAGGCGAGATCTCACTCGGCTCGCTTGATCTGCTCGACTCAGAGCATTCGCCGCGAACCCTCTGGGAAAGTGGGCGAAAGGCCGCCGGGGGCGAAGGCGACCTGCCGTCGGAATTCGTGTGCGACCACCGCAGCGCCGACCTGGTGATCATGAACCCACCTTTCACCCGCCCCACCAACCACGAAACCGCGCAAGCAGCCGGAGTTCCCGTCCCATCCTTCGCCGGATTTGGAGCAACCGACGACGAGCAACGCGCCATGTCCAAGCGGCTGCGCGGCATCTACAGGACATACACGGAACAAAGAGCCGGACACGGAAACGCAGGGCTGGCATCCAACTTCATAGACCTTGCCCACGCCAAGGTCAAACCAGGTGGGGTCATTGCGTTGGTAATGCCATCGGCTTTCTGCAACGGCACATCCTGGTCTGCCGCCCGGAAATTGCTGGAAGACTGCTATAGAGAAGTGGAGATAATCTCGATATCCGCCACGGATGCGACAGGGCGGGCTTTCTCCGCCGATACCGGCATGGCGGAAATACTCGTGATTGCCGCCAGGCGCGACGATGACGACTGCGCATCAGACAACAACACGGTGAACTGGGTAAGCCTTACTCACCGACCTCGCAGCATCCCAGAGGCGGTCGAGATTGGAAAAGCAGTCCACTCCTTCGACGCAAAGGCAAGGAGTGCTCGTCTAAGGATCGGTAAAGATCGAGTTGGGGGATTGGTGCGGGCAGGAATGGACGACGGCGGTTGCGCCCACGTGTTCGAGCAAGATGTATCCGAGGCCGCGATGACTTTGAGCCGGGGGGAACTTGTATTCCCCCGGATCGGGCGCAGCTTTGAAGTGCCAACCACCTTTCTCGGGGAATTGGGGCAGCGTGGCCCGCTAAGTCGGGACATCAACGGCAGAAACTCAGACGATTCCCCACGCGGCCCATTCGACTGGGACGAGACGCCGGAAGGGTACAGACCTACGTTCCCCATGATTTGGAGGCATGACGCAAAAAGAGAGACTCGCCTGGTCGTGCAGCCGGACTCTCAAGGCCGAGTCCGACATGGATGCGAGGAGCGTGCCGCAACTATCTGGAAAACAGCCTCCCGGCTGCACTTCACTGTTGACTTCCGACTCAATTCACAGCCTTTGGCATCTTGTCTCACCCCGGAGCCCTGCATTGGAGGACGGGCTTGGCCGAGCTTCAAGCTGGACAATCCCGACTGGGATCCAGCAGCGGTGCTTTGGGCCAACTCCACACTCGGCCTTATCGGTTTCTGGTGGCTGGGCACCCGCCAGCACCCGGGCAGGTCGGTTCTCTCACCTTCCCGCCTGCCGGGGCTTGCCACTTTGGACCCCCGCCAACTCTCAAACAAGGAAATCGCCGCCGCACGCGACATCTTCGAGTATTTCGCCGACGAGGACTTCCTCCCGGCCAACGAGGCGTGGAACGACCCGACCCGCATAGCCCTGGACAAGGCCGTGGTCATCGAACTCTTGGGCTGGCCCAAATCGGTGCTTGAGCCCCTCGAAGTGCTCCGCTGGCAATGGTGCGCCGAACCCACCGTCCACGGCGGCAAGGACACCCGTCCAGGCACCCCTGCCCCAACACCTGACTGGCCTGATGGCTGAAGGTCGGCTATTCTGCTGGTAGCAATGAGTTCAGCTTTTTGAACAATTTCTGAAAGCGTTCAAGTGTTTTGTCGTCAATCTTGTCAACAAATGTAGCGAGCTTTTCATTAAAATAGCGCGCAGGTCGATAATGGTTGAAATTATCGGGCAAATTATTGGTTTTGAAATATACTTCTACTCTTTTCGCAATTCGATCAGTTTCATTGAACAACTCAGTAGTATTGATTGATAAGTTGTACTCATCATTCACAAGTGTAAGAAAAAATTCGGGATCAAACAAGTCTTCAACGTCGGCTTCTTTGCGTTTGATGAACTCTTTATATACTAATACATTTTTCTTCTCAAGAAGCTTTTGTTTAAAGAGATTTTCAATTTTTTGCTGATCTTTTGTGTGGTAATCAACAAGAACCGCCAAGTTAAGTTTTTGTGCACCTAACAGGGCAACGAACGTAGAAACCTTGCTTAAACCACCTACAGGAGTAATTGTCCACGCGGAATTTAGTGTCTCCATACCTTTTTTCGCGAGAATGCCCGACATGCCCTGCAGGTATAAGAAATCAGATACCCCTTCAACTATCAGGCAGTTTGGCCCAACAAATAATGATTGTGTAATATCATAACCTAGCGCCGCTTGAAGAGGAAACAGTGTCTCAGAGGTCGCGCGGAGAACCTCAGATATTACCTTTGTCCCTTCTTGCTCTTTCGGGAATTCTTTATTCGTGGATTCAGCTCTGTCATTTTGAACGATGCGAACTCGAGCAAAATTCTTGGGGTCAACCATGAATGGAGAATGAGCCGTATAGATTAGTTGATGCTTCTGCCCAAGTTCATCCTCAAAGTACTTAAGTAAATCACCCTGAGCTTTTCCATGCAGTGAAAGACCTGGTTCATCCAGCAGAAGAATTATGTGGTTTTGCTCCTCTCTAACTTTCGCATACCACAACAAAAAGGAAAAGAACCAAATAAACCCACGTGAACGATCATTGAATTCCAAGAAAGCATCTGCACTAACATCTTTCACACGAATCCAGAGATTCGTACCATCTCTCAAACCAGCCGGATCATTAGGATAGAAAGGACGGATATCTAGTTCAAAGTCGATTTCATACTTCTGTGACCAATACCTTGCTAGTTTTCTGGAAACCCTTTGGGCAGCCGTATCCAGTGCAGCTTTTAGGGTAGGAGTGTAATTTTGAGACACTAGTTGTTCTAGCGGTAATCCCGCAAGTTCCAAGAATCCAAGTAGAGGATAATCAGACGTTTTCAATTCATTGCTCGTGACTCGGTTGTGAAGGGCAGCATAATTCTCATAGCCATTCATCTGATAATACTCATCAAAATACATAAACTTTGCTAGTCTGCCGCTCAGAACTTTTTCATAGGCAATTTCACAGAAATCTTCACTAGTAACATCGTCAATGATTGGCTTAATAGCCGATATTTTGTCAGAATAACTTTGATTGTTCAGTATTTCAGAAAGCCTTTCCCGAGAGGTGCAATCAAATTCTTATTATTACTCACTTCATGAATAACTGCTTGATCAAGTCCAGTTTCACCTAGTAGATTAGCTAACGTTGAAGCATAGCATAAGTTCAAACCTGCAAATGAATATTTGTTGCCATAGTTTTTGGAAATCGTGAACTTGGGGATTTCCTCAACAAATACTAGCTCCCGGAATTCACTCTTCATCGCTTCAATGTCTTCCTCCTCCAACTCGTATGTTGCTCTTACGACATCTGCATGATTTCTTTCACCATTCTTTACGCCCTCCTGGTAAGCAATCATCGCTGAACGGGGGTACTCCTTTTCCACAACAAATTCTCCATCGACCTTATTGATTGGGTTGAGTTTGTACAGAGCTTCAAGCAAGGCCGTCTTGCCTGATTCGTTTTTTCCGACGAGACACGTGATATCACCAATTTCAAATTCATTGGAGTCTATAATACTCTTATAATTTGTTATTTTCACTTTTGTTAGTCTCATTTTTACTCCTTTCTTGGCACGAGACAATTTACCTATATGATACGCACTACTGCACTCAATCAATTTGCACTCAGTGGTTCAAGAAAGATCTCCCTGTCGTCTAGACAGTGCACTGACGTTGCAATTGCGCTTCACCATGAAAGCATTACCGCCTTTGCCCTAGCGAGCATGTTTAGTCTTGAAACTGCTCGTCTTCCAACCACTAATGAAAGGAAAAGCCCCCCTGTCTGCTCTGCAACCTAGAACCTCCGAGCAGGCGATGAACGCCGCACTGGGCGCTGCACTGGCCGAGCGCTTTCCGAAGAGCTGGCGCTTTCAGGCTGAGAGCACCGCTGTGCTTGGCGGGACTGCCATGCAGCCAGACATTGTGGCCAGCCCGCCTGGGTGGCGCCCCGTTCTCATCGAGACCGAATACCACCCTGCGACCACCGTGGAGGAAGACGCCATCAGCCGCCTTGGGGCAAACTACTCCCCCAGGTTTGGTGGGGCGCCAGTAGATCAGGTAATAGCCATCAGGCTCCCCGCCGCTTTACGCACCGCCGAACAGCGGGACGTCCGCCGACTTCTGTCCCCCCCCCGCCCGCCGCGGGGCAGGGGCCCCTGTTTGAGTACTGCCTTTTCTCGCTCCACGCGATTGACGGGAATCCCCCGAGCCGTTTCCCCTCTAGAGGCTGGATATCAGGCAGCCTCGACGACCTCGCCGGATTCCTTGAACGGGCATCCGTCTCCCAGCACGCGGTGGAAGCCGCCGCCGAGCAATTCACCGCAGGGGTGGAGGAGGCGGCACTGCTGCTGGAGAAGACGCTCCAGACCTCAGGCGGCCAAGGCGGTGAATCCCCCTACTCGCCGGCAGGAAACGCGATCGGCGAAAAACTCCACCAGGAACCAGGGCTCGACACTTGGCGAATGGCCTGCGCCATCATCACGAACGCCCTCGTCTTCCACTACTCAATTGCATCCGACCGGGGCTCGATTCTCAAACCATCCGCACGAGAGTTCAAGAGAGCGTCCGACGGCAATGTAAACCCCGAAAAACTCCTCAACACCTGGAACGAAATTCTCAACATCAACTACTGGCCGATTTTCTCGGTGGCCCGCGACGTTCTCAACGAATTCCCAACAACGGTCGCCGCTGAAATTCTGACGCACCTCGACAGCCTTGCAACCGATCTCGTTGGACTGGGCGCCACCACCACGAGCGACCTCTCGGGGCAGATGTTCGGGGCGCTGATCAGCGACCGCAAGTTCCTGGCCACCTTCTACACGCTGCCCAGCTCCGCCCATCTGCTCGCCGAGGCCGCCGTAGCCCGAATTTCCGCGATGTCCGACGTGCCCAGCGTTTCCGATGGGCAGGAACAGGCGAAAGCCGTCGCCCGGGCCATCTCAAGTGTTCGTGTCGCCGACCTCGCCTGCGGAACCAGACGTGACGTTCAGGCAGACCCGCATACACCTGCTCCCCTACGGCGAACGCGCCGGGACCGCAGGCGAGATATCCATCGGCTCCCTTGACCTCCTCGACAGCGACCATTCGCCGCAACCACTTTGGGGCAGCGGCCGAACAGCCACCGGGGGCGCCGGTGAAGTGGCCGCAGAGCAAGTCTGCCCCCACGAGGAGGCCGACCTCGTAATCATGAACCCGCCGTTCACCCGCCCTACCAACCACGAAACCGTCGCAACTGCTTGCGTACCTGTCCCCTCCTTCGCGGGATTCAGAACGAGCGGTGAGGAGCAGCACTCCATGTCGAAACTGCTCAAGGGCATCTACACGACTTATCCAAAGCCACGAGCGGGGCACGGAAACGCCGGGCTGGCCTCCAACTTCATAGACCTTGCTCACGCCAAAGTGAAACCGGGAGGCGTCGTCGCCCTGATACTGCCTGCGACGTTCTCATCGGGAGCCGCCTGGGAGCCGGCGCGCAAACTGCTCGCATCCCAATACCGCGACATCGCAGTGATAACGATCGCCGCCGTCGGCCCTACGGATCGCGCGTTCTCCGCTGATACGGGAATGGCGGAAGCCCTGGTGTTGGCAACCCGCTGCCACGTAGACGGCGAACCAACTGATGGGCGCGCAACGTGGGCAAACCTGACGCACCGACCTGGCAGCATTCCCGAAGCGGTGGAGATTGGGGTGGCCGTCAACTCCCTCGACAGGACGGCGACGAAGGGGTTCCTGCACATCGGAGGCGACCAAATTGGGAACTTCGTGCGCGCCGGCCTCGAGGATGGAGGTTGCGCACAGGTCTACGAACCCGACGTATCAGAGGCTGCAATGACTTTGAGCCGAGCAATCCCGATTGGGAGCCAGCAGCGGCGCTTTGGGCCAACTCCACCCTCGGCCTCATCGGTTTCTGGTGGCTGGGCACCCGCCAGCACCAGGGCCGCGCCAACCTCACCATCTCCCGCCTGCCGGGGCTTGCCACTCTGGACCCCCGCCAACTCTCAAATGACGAAATCGCCGCCGCCTGCGACATCTTCGAGTATTTCGCCACCGAGGAGTTCCTCCCGGCCAACGAGGCTTGGAACGACCCGGCCCGCATAGCCCTGGACAAGGCCGTGTTCATAGAGCTCTTGGGCTGGCCCAAATCAGCGCTTGAGCCCCTCGACGTGCTCCGCTGGCAATGGTGCGCCGAACCCACCGTCCACGGCGGCAAGGACACCCGCCCAGGCACCCCAAGCCCTGCCGGTGTCAGCAGGATCTGACTGTTCCACAGGCAGCATCGCCGAGCACCGCCAGCACTGCCCGCCGAGCACCGCCGGTTTCAGCAGGACCCGACTGATCCACAGGCAGTAACAAGCCGACTTCTGTAACTGGTTGCCGAAGCGTTCGGGTGCTTCACCAAAAATCGCAGTAAAATACATGAAACTCACTGTCGTTTACTTATATTCATTTACCTGTAGGCTGGCTGCATGCGAGTTAAGTCCGATATTTGGAACGGGGAGCTCGTCACCGCCAAGGATGGCGGCGACACGGAGGCACTGCGCAGGGAAGCAAAGTTGCTGGAGAAGCTCAGTCACCCTGGGGTGGTGGCGCTGGTGGCGCTCGATGAGGGGGAGGGATGCCCGCGCCTGCTCACCGCCTACGCCGGTCGGCACTCACTCAGCACCTGGCAACCCCGGAGGGCTGAAGACCTCCTGGCGGTGTTTCAAGGTCTCTCCGCAGCACTGGTCTACCTTCACTCGCAAAACGTATTCCACCTCAATATCCGCCCCGAACATGTGCTGATAGGGGCTTCCCAGCAACCCATCCTCTGCAGCTTTTCCTCCGCCCGGGAAACGGGCGACCCGGAGGAATCAGGTGATCTGGCTGCGAGGGACGCCTTATGTCTCGGCGAAACCATGCTCAAAGTTCTGAAAGCCGCACCGTCGCTGTGCTGGAAGCAGAACAAGCAACTGACGGGGAGGCTTCAGTCGGTGGCGACGGCAGCAGCAGCGGGGCGGGTGCGCTCCGCCCCCAACCTCAGCGGGCAACTCAGCAGCCTTGGTGGATCGGAGCATGCGACCCGCAGCCGGGCCAAGCCAGCACGAACCTCCGGCCCACAGGCGGAACGAACCTCCGGCCCACAGGCGGAACGAACCTCCGGCCCACAGGCGGAACGAACCTCCGGCCCACAGGCGGACACCTCGATGGAAGCCGACGGGGGCGCCCGGCGCTTCGCAGCTGAGCCCTCCGGCCTGTCGCAGGCGCATCCGGCGCGTGCAGTGCGGTCAATCGTAAAAGGCGTTGGGGTGCTGCGCCTTAAATCGGGCAGGCCGTTCAGAAAGCGGAAGGCCATCAGGGCGGCGGGGCTTTGCTTCGGTGTACTTGCCCTCGCGCTCATGACAGTGAGGCTCGTTAGCGACGATGGCGAGGCCCCCGTATTTATCGCCGGCTCTCTCGAAATTTCCGACGGGGGTGG
Organism: uncultured Acidimicrobiales bacterium; assembly: GCA_958295925.1. Taxonomy (GTDB): domain Bacteria; phylum Actinomycetota; class Acidimicrobiia; order Acidimicrobiales; family CATQHL01; genus CATQHL01. The sequence goes on along the minus strand of CATQHL010000001.1, from coordinate 2,442,473 downwards.
CTCAGCAAATGGCGCGGGTGAAGCGCAAGCCCCAGATCGGCCATCGGCGGCACCGGACCCTCCATCTCATCCAGACGAACCTCGGCCTGAGCCCGGCGGATCGGCAAACCTGGATTCGTCGGAGACCCTTCAGTGCCTTCCGGAATCGAAGGGATACTTCGACGTGACTGGTGACGGCTGCGCGGAGAGGGTCACCGTCGGGAGCGGGTTCGTGACAATCAACGGCCTCCCCTATCCGGTGGGAAGCCCCGAGGACCATCTGCTTATCGGGGACTGGAATTGTGACGGCGTCTCCACGGTGGCGCTGGGAGAGGCTTCAGGCAGGATATTTGTCTTTGACTCCTGGCCAGACGACGAACCCCTCAGCCCGACACTGGTAAAGGAACTGGAGCCTCCAATGGATCTCCGCAAAATAGCCGGGGGGGAGTGCGACCGCCTGATTGCGCGTAACGGGCTCGGAGCCTGGACACTTCCCAGCGGTCACCCCCCGGATGGTTCCGGCTAGGCGGTCTCAGGACTTGAATGTTGAGCGGAGCCGCTTCAGCCTTCTCCCGGAATCCACCTGCTCGCCGCGCAGGAGGGCCAGTTCGTGCAGAAGTTCGGATTGCCGGTCATCGAGATCCGTGGGGGTGACGACGCTTATCTCCACGAGCAGATCCCCGCGCCCGCCCCGCTTGGTGGGCACCCCTTTGCGCTTGCTCACCACGACCTCCCCCGACTGTGTGCCCGCTCGTATACGAATCTCCTCTGTTCCGTCCAGCGTCTCCAACTTCAGTTGCCCGCCCAGGGCGGCCTGCGTAAACGACACCTCCACTCGGGCGATCAGGTCGTCACCGCTGCGTTGGAAAAACGGGTGCGGACCAACCTGGATTCTCACGTACAGGTCCCCGTAGGCGCCCCCCCTGCCCACCCCGCCCCGGCCAGGCAGCCGCAGGGTGGTGCCGGTGTTCACACCTGGCGGGATCTCCACGGGATACGTCCGCTCCCCTCGCAGCCTTCCCCTTCCACGACATGCCCTGCAAGGATTCGTGAAGTACCTGCCTGTCCCCCTGCAGCGCCCGCAGGGGGACGATGTCATCATCTGCCCCAGAATCGACTGCCGCATCTGACGCACTCTTCCTGTCCCTGAGCACTCGTCGCAGGACACCGCCTCGGTCCCAGGCTCCGCCCCGGTCGCCTCACATGCATCGCAGGGAACCGGGAGGCGCACGTTTATCTCCTGTGGGCCGCCGAAGACGGCCTCGTTGAAGTCAAGCTCCAAGACCACCTCAATGTCCTCGCCGACGTTGGCCGACTGCCTGGGGTCGGCGTCAAAGCCAAATCCGCTGAAGAACGCCGAAAAGATGTCAAACGGATCCGAGACAGGATCGGCCGTGCCAAACCTATCGAAGTTCGCCCTCTTCTGCGGATCACTCAGAACTTCGTAGGCGGCCGCCACTTCACGGAAACGCTCCTCCGACTCGGGATCGTCCGGGTTTCGGTCGGGGTGAAACTCCCTGGCCAGGCGACGGTATGACCGCTTGATCTCCTCGGCGGTGGCCTGAGGGGATACGCCGAGGACCTCGTAGTAGCCAGGGCCTGCCACGATTGGGCGGGGTTCCTCAGCCGCTGCTCAGAGCCTGGCTGAGTTGCGAGCTCATGGTGGAAACTGCGGCCACGTTCGTCGAGTAGTTCATGTTCGTGGGGCCGAGGACGGCCACCGACCCCGCAATGCGCCCGTCGACCTGGTAGGGCGAGACAACCACTGAACAGTCGACCGGGGGTTCGAGTCCAGTCTCCTCCCCTATCGCCACCTGCATACCGCGATCCACGATGCTCTCCAGAACTGCAATCAGCGTGTAATGATGCTCTAGCAGATCCAGCATGCGTGCGATCTTCTTCACCTCCCCGTAGGTCTCTGCCATCGTGGCCTGCCCGCCCACGAAGAGCAGCCCCCCCTCGGAGTTTTGCAGAGCCTCAACCGCTCTCTCCGAAATGTACTGGGACTCCCTTGTGGGAGCATGAATCTCAACTTCGGCCCCAAAGGGGGCGGAGACAAGTGCCGCTGAAAGCGCTTCGTTGGCGGATCTGAGTGTCTCAATGTCAATGGGCTCGTTGAGCTTGAGCACCCGTCGCTCGATTGAGCCCTTGGACAGCACGGCCACCACAAGAACCACCTGGGGGGACAGCTCCACGAGATGGATGGAACAATAGGTTGCCGACTCCGCGTCGGGGGCGACCACCACGGCTGCACAGCAGGTCAGCTCGGCCAGCAAAGCGCTCAGCGACTCCAGGAGCGAGGCGATCTCCCCCCTTGCGTTGCCGAAGAGGTCGTGAATCTGATGAAAGGCGTCTTCCCCCATCTGCGGAGGAACCATCAAGGAGTCCACGAAGTAGCGATAGCCGGCCTCCGTGGGCACCCTGCCGGCAGAGACGTGCGGCTGCGACAGGAAGCCAAGGCACTCCAGCGAATGCATCTCCTTGCGCAAGGTCGCCGAGGAGACACCGAAGTCTTCCAGGTCGCGCACCCTGAGCGAACCCACCGGGGATGAGTTGGCGATGTACTCCTCCACCACGGCTCGCAGAACGGCTTCCCTGCGAGGTGAGAGATACGAAAAATGTTCGCTCATACTCTCTGATATTACATTCAACTAGGCGCTGACTAACCGAATAATCAATTCGAGTAGGCGGGGCGGGCACATGGGATGAGCCTGCTTCAGGATGCCTACGTGCTGTCCATCTTCAGAACCGCCACGAAAGCCTCCTGGGGAACCTCCACGCGACCGATCGACTTCATGCGCTTCTTGCCCGCCTTCTGCCGTTCAAGCAGCTTGCGCTTTCGGGTGACGTCCCCCCCGTAGAGGCCGGCTGTGACGTCCTTGCGGTATGCCTTCACCGTCTGCCGGGCGATTATCCGCCCCCCGATGGCGGCTTGGATGGGCACGTCGAACTGCTGGCGCGGAATCAGTTCCCGCAGCCGCTCGGCCATCTTCCGTCCGTAGGCGTAGGCCTTGTCCCTGTGAACTATGGAACTGAAGGCGTCGACGGGTTCGTGCTGAAGAAGGATGTCGACTTTCACGAGGTCTGAGACCTCATAGCCGTCGGGGTCGTAGTCGAGGCTGGCGTATCCCTGCGTGCGGCTCTTGAGTTGATCGTAAAAGCCGGTCACCACCTCGGCGAGGGGAAGCCTGTAGCTCAGCTCGATGCGCTCAGGGGAAAGAAACTCAAGCCCCGTCATCCGGCCGCGCCTTGACTGGCAGAGGTCCATGAGGGTGCCGGTGTGGCCGGCGGGGGCTATGACACTCACCATCAGAAACGGCTCTGCGATGCTGCGCACCTCGCCGGCGGGTGGCAGGAGGCTCGGGCTGTCGACCGGGATTTCCCTCCCGCTGGATGTGGTAACCAGGTACTCCACCGACGGTGTAGTCGCAATGATGTCGAGGTCGAACTCCCTCTCAAGGCGCTCGATGATGATTTCCATGTGCAAGAGCCCCAGGAACCCGCACCGGTAGCCGAATCCAAGGGCTGCGGAAACCTCCGGCACGTAGCTGAAGCTGGAGTCGTTGAGCCTGAGGCGATCCAGCGCCTCACGCACGTCGAGGTATTCCTCGCCGTCGGTGGGATAGAGGCCGCAGAAGACCATGGGCTTCGGCTCCCGGTAGCCCTCCAGCGGCTCCGGGGCGGGGTTGTCGCCGCCGGTCACCGTTTCGCCCGCTCGCGCCTCTGAGGTGTTCTTTACCCCCATTATCAGAAACCCGACCTCCCCTGCGCCCAGCGAGTCGACCTTCACAGGCCGGGGCGTGCGTACACCGAGCTCCTGCACCTCGTGCGACGTCCCGGCCTGCATGAGGCGCGCCTGCATCCCCCCACGCAGCCTGCCCTGCACAACACGCACAGAACTGATCACCCCCCGGTACTGGTCGAAGTGGGAGTCGAATACCAACGCCTGCAGCGGGGCCTCGGGGTCGCCGTCGGGAGGGGGGACGCGCTCGACTACGGCGTCGAGCAGTTCTGTCACGCCCTCGCCGGTCTTGGCCGAGATTCGACAGATATCCGCCGCAGGAATGCCGAGCGCCTGCTCCATCTCCATGCAAACCCTGTCGGGGTCGGCGGCGGGCAGGTCGATCTTGTTGAGGGCCGCAACTATGGCCAGATCGGCCTCTACCGCCACGTAACTGTTGGCCAGCGTCTGCGCCTCTATTCCCTGGGCGGCGTCGACAAGCAGGATCACGCCCTCGCAGGCGGCGAGCGACCGGGAAACTTCGTATCCGAAGTCCACGTGCCCGGGCGTGTCGATGAGGTTGACCGTCCAAGGGCCGTACTCGAGGCGCACGCTTTGCATTTTGATGGTGATCCCACGTTCCCGCTCCAGATCCATGGAGTCGAGATATTGAGATCTCATCAGGCGCGGATCCACAGCCGAGCAAGCCTCCAGAAAGCGGTCGGCCAGCGTCGACTTGCCGTGATCGATGTGGGCGATTATGGCCACGTTGCGGATTGAGGACTTGTCCATGCCGACTTGGTATTTCGAGTTCAGGGGCGATAACCCACGCAGGTCAAAGGGCGCCGCGCTTTTGGGCCGAGGGGGTTGACGCTTCCTGTGGCCCATGTTCGGAACGCGCAGCCGTGTAGTAGCATACGCTCGCGGAATTGAGGTAGGCGTGTATCCCGCCGCCGGAGGAAAGCTGCAAGGAACCAATGGTCAACATCAAAAGTCAGGTCAAGAGAAACCGTCAAAACGAGGCGCAGCGTCAGCGCAACCGCTCGGTTTCCTCTGAGATTAAGACTCGCACCTCCTCTGTGCTCCAGGCCGCCCAGGAAGGTTCAGAGGAAACCCCGGAACTGCTGCGGCTGGCGGTCAAACGCATAGACGCCGCTGCCGCCAAGGGGATTATCCACCCAAACGCCGCCGCCCGCAAGAAATCCCGTCTTTCCCGTCGAGTCTCGCGAATCCTGGCCGGCGAGGAATAGAGGCCAGGACGCCTGGGCGCCCAGGCGCGCCCAGGCTGTTCAGCGGTGTATCTGGGCCAGGCGAGCCACGAGGATTTCCAAGGTGGTCTCGGCCGGCAACCCGGTTCCTCCCTTGAGGTTCAGGTCGGCCTTTGCCAGCAGTTCGAAGATCCTCCGAATCCTCTGAGATCCCAGCTTCCTGGCCTCGCTGAGGGCGATCCTGGCCGGATAGGTGGATCCGCCCTTGCTCAGCGCCCCGCCGCGTCGCAGCAGCGCGGCGGCTTCGGCCTCGCTTTCCGCCTCGGCGCCGTCAAGTCGGACTATGCGGTCGAAGTAGACGTGCAAAGACGCCATTACCTGGAGAGGGTGACGCTCGCCTGCTCTGCTCAGGCGACGCAACTGAACCAGGGACTTGCCGATGTCGCCCCTGCTGATGGCGTCGGTGAGGCCCCATGGCGGCACAGGGCCTTCCTCCCCCAGGAAGGGGGCGACGTCGTGGGCGCTCAGCCGGGCATCCCCGTACGTGCTTGCCAGGGTCTCCAGGAGACCCCAGATGCGAGTCCGGTCCTCCCCCAGCCGATCCGCCAGCAGACCGAAGGCCGCATTGTCCAGTCGAACCTGTGCCTGGCCGCACTGCTCCTTGAGCCATCTCTCCGCCGCGGCTTTTCCGAAGCCCATGTCCGATGAGCGGTGTTCGCCGCCCGCCGACTTCACAGCATTGAGGAGCGCTGAGGGAGGGGCCGACGCGCCCCGCCCCGCCGGGTCTTCCCAGACCAGCAGCAGCCTCGTCGTATCCGCCGGCTTCGCCAGGTAGGCAATCAGGGGCTCCAGCGCCTTGACATTCAGCATCGCCAGGTCGCGTGCCACCACGACTCGCCAGGGAGTGAACATCGGAGGCGTCAGGCACGCCTCCACCACCGGAGCGGGTGAAGGCTCGGAGGAGGCGTCGGTGTAGTCGGCGGCTGTGAACCGGGTCAGAGCCAGGGAAGGGTCCTCCCCTCCCAGGAGCCCCTGCCGGGCTTCGCCGAGCAGCCGGGAGAGCGCCGACGGGTCTTTGCCTGAAAGCAGATGCACAAGCGAAGCCGTGCTCATCACAACACAGGTCTGCGAAGTCGGGGCAGTATCGCGAAGCAGGGGCGCTCCCCCACGAGCCGCACAAGCCGCGAGACGATATCCCGACGCCCAGGAAGGCTCACTCGAATTGCCTCCTGTGACGTCGGAGGGCGCAGATGGCCTCGACAACTCGACGGGTCTGCAAGACGTCATGAGCGCGAATGACCGCACACCCGCCGAGCGCCCCGACGGCGTGCGCCGCAGCGGTGGCGGCAGAGCGTTCGCCGATTTCCCTCCCGCAGAGCCAGCCCAGGAAGCCCTTGTTGGAAGCCGAGAGAAGCACTGGATAGCCCAGATCGCCCAGCACCCGGCCATCCCTGAGCAACGTCGCCGACCCCTCCGGCCTCTTCCCCAGGTCAAGTCCCGCATCCAACAAGATCTGCGACCTTCTCAGACCTGCGTGGAGGGCCCAGCCAGCACGCTCTGACAAGTAGCCGGCCACCTCCCCGGCCAGGTCACGGTAGACGGGATCGGGATCGTCCAGCCTGGGGGCCAGGCGTACGTGACAGGCCACGACGCTCGCGCCCGCCTCTGCCGCCACCAACAGGAAGTCAGGGTCGGCGAACCCGCTGATGTCGTTGCCCAGGACTGCGCCAGCCTCATAGGCCGCCCTTGCGACCGACGCCCGCCAGGTGTCCACCGAGAGCGCAACGTCGAACCGCTGAGCAAGCGCCTCCAGACCGGGGAGCACCCTGTCGGCTTCCTCGGCGGCTGATACCTCGCTTCCCGGTGCCGCCTTCACCCCACCGACGTCGAGGATGTCCGCGCCATCCCCCACAAGCCGATCGGCCTTGCGAAGAAAGTCGTCGAATCCCCAGTAGGAGCCCGCATCGTAGAAGGAGTCGGGGGTGCGGTTCAGGATGCCCATTACCAGGCAGCGCTCAGAGGCGTCATAACGTCGCCCCCCGAGTTGCAGAATCACCGCGGAAAAGTTACCCGCCCACGCCGGGCCTTTCGCCCCTGGTGGTAACCAGTACCTCAAGCCGGGGATCGTTGGCCTCCACAAACACCTCCATGGCGCCCACGTCGGCCAGGCTGCCTGCGGGGGGGACGCCCGCCTTTGGGATTTTGTGCCCGTTGGGCGCCCAGACAGTCGCTGAGGAGTGGCGGTCCAGCAGGTCCCCCACGACGCGCGCAGAGCGCACGTTCCCCGACCGGGCCACTATCAGATCGACCCGCTGCGCGCCCGCCGAGCGGATGTCGCCCAGGAGCCGCTCGGAGTTCTCCCTGGATGCCAGCACCAGTACCGTCGCGTCCTCTGTGCGCCACAGGGTGGACTCCCAGCCCACCTCCGTCTGAAACTGCGGCCCGGCGCTGCGAACCGCCACCGCCGGCAGCAACAGCACGGCCGCTACGAATCCCCAGGTTGCCACCACTGGCGCTCGCCGCCTCAGAATCAGCACCACCAAGGCCAGCGCCACCGCAAGCAAAGCGACATGCACTGCGCCCAGGTCGCCCAACTGAAGCCGTGTCGTGGTCTCGGCCACGCTCTCCACCCACCAGATGAGCACCCTTGTAGGCCAGTGCAGGACGGCCGCTACGCCGCCCCCTACCAGCCCCGCCAGGAAGCCCCCCGTGATTCCCCAGAGCATTACCGGCGCCGAGGCGGGAGCGGCCAGCACGTTGGCAGGAAGTGCGGCCACCGGGACCCCCCCGAAAGTAGCTATCAAGAGCGGCGAGACCGCCATCTGGGCTGCCACGGTGACCGCCAGGGCGGAGGCCAGCAGACGCGGGCCGGGAATTCGCTCCGCCAGGCGCCCGCTCCAAAAGAGGATGCCCAGGGAAGCCGCCAGCGACAGCCTGAACGCCAGGGAGTGCACCAGCAAGGGGTCCCACAGCACCAGGGCGGTGGCAGCCAGCGCCAGATTCCGCTTGCCGGAGGACTGCCTGCCCAGCATCCCCGCCGTGGCTGCCATGGCAGCCATCACGGTGGCGCGCAGCACGGAAGGCTCAAAGCGCGTGACAGTGGCGAAGATCATCAGCACGCCGAGCACGGCCAGCCAGCGGGCCCGGATTCCGAGCCTGAACAGCAGGGGCCGAAACAGGAGGAGCACAAACGCCACGTTCTGCCCGGACACGGCCAGCAGGTGGGTGAGGCCCGCAGCCTGGAAGTCGTCGGCTGTGACAGCCGACTGCGACCTGTCGTCGCCGTAGACCATTCCCGTGAACAGCGCCCTGCGCTCGGTCCCCAGCGACTCCGCCCCTTCGTCGAGGATGCCGCGCAGCCGGTTGGCAAGCCGAAAGTGGGGGGCGGAGCCCCTCCCTTCGAACACCTCTGAGACGTTGAGACGCCCGATCACGCCCTTGCGACGCAGCCAGTCACGGCTTTCAGGAAGTTCCGAAAGCCGCCCCCCTACCAGCACGGACTCCCCTGCAAGCCGACGGGAAAGACGCGACCCTGCCAGACCCCAGCCCCACACCTCCAGGCGGCCTGAGGGGGAGTCGGCCAGAAAGCGAGTCCCAGGCATAAGCCGTTCAGGGTCGCTGATGAGCTTGATCTCCCCTTCGAACGATCCCTCCGGAACGTCACGGGCTGCACCGGCAGTGGCCGTGGAGGCGAGAAAAGAGGCAAGCACCGCCACCCCAAGACACACCAGGAGGGGACGCCGAAGCAGCAGCGCCGCCAGCAGCAGGGCCGCGGCCGGCGGCCACGGGCCGCCGACGGGCACCAGCGCCCCGCCCAGCGCACAGACGGACATGGCGTATATCCAGCGGTCTGACACGACCGGGCCGCCCGCTCAGGGACTCACTGCCACTCGTGGGCGGAGCAACTCAAGCTTGGCCTGACCCACCCCACTCACCCCCAGCAGGTCGTCCACCGTCGCAAATGGGCCATTGCTGCTGCGATGCTCGACTATTGCCGCAGCGATTACAGGGCCCACCCCCGGCAGATTCTGCAGCTCCGAGACCGAGGCCGTGTTTATGTCGAGCGGCCCGGCTTCCGCCGGCTCCGATGCAGGGCCGGAGGCGCCCTCCGGTGGCGGTGGCGGGTTTATGCCCTGATACGGGAAGAAGACCTGGACGCCATCGCTCAAGGGGGAGGCGAGGTTGACCCTGGCCAGGTCAGCCTCTGGGGATGCCCCGCCCGAGGCTTGGAGAAGGTCGACCACGCGTGCCCCGTCAGCCAGCCGGTACACGCCGGGGTTGAGCACCGCCCCGGCGGCGTGGACGAACAACTCCACCTCCTGGGGCGGCAGGGCAGTGGTGCTCGTAGAGGGGATGACGGCAGTCGCCCGGGGCAGGACAACCGGGGCGGGGTCGGGCCGAAGCAGAAAGCATCCGCCAACCAGCAGCACAGCCGTGACCGCCAAGCCGACGACGACCTTCCCTGGTGAAGGCATGCCCCGCCGGCGCAATGCACCCCCGAGTCGCTCTCGCAGGTGATCCTGCCAGTTGCCCAAGTTGAATTTCCCGTTCTCAGCGGCGGGGCGCTTGATGAAGGGCTGCTCTCCGCCGAAGCCCATCTCACGCTCATCCAAGACGACGACCGTCTCCCTCCATTGCTGCTCACGTCCGGGGAAGCGGGACGCGATACTTTTGGGGAAGCAGGGCTATGTTATCAGCATTAAATCATTTACAATGAATTTCAGTAGATATTGAGAATTTAATTTTTAGCGTCAAGCCACGTCCCGCCAAAGGACATGTCAACAATCAGAGGCACCCGGAGATTACACGCCCCTTCCATCTCCCGAAGCACGAGTTCCCCGGCGGCTTCCGCCTCGCCCTCCGGCACCTCCAGAATCACCTCGTCGTGCACCTGAAGGATGATGCGGCTGAGCAGCCCCCCCTCCTCCAGGGAGCGGTCTATGTTCACCAGCGCCACCTTGAAGATGTCCGCAGCCAGCCCCTGGATTCCTGCGTTCATGGCCTGACGCTCGGCGGCCTGTCGTATACGGGCGTTCTCTGAGCGGAGCTCCGGGATGAACCTTCTCCGGCCGTAGAGGGTCTCGGTGTATCCCCGTTCGCGGGCCTCGGCCACGGCGGCCTGCATGTAGTCTCGCACGCCTGTGAACGCCCCAAAGTAGGCGTCGAGTATCTCCTGCGCCTCCTCGGTGGGAATGCGCAGCCGCTGGGAAAGACCGTAAGCCTCCATCCCGTAGGTCAACCCGTAGGAGACCATCTTGGCCACGCTCCGGGCCTCGGAGGTGACTTCGGAGGGCTCAAGGCCGAAGATCCTGGCGGCGGTGGCTTCGTGGATGTCCGCCCCGTCGGCAAAGGCTGCGAGCATGCCGCTGTCGCCTGAGAGGTGGGCTATGCAGCGCAGCTCGACCTGGTTGTAATCGGCAACCAGCAACCCGCATCCTGGTTCTGCCACGAACACTCCACGGAACTCCTTGCCCAGATCTGTGCGAACCGGGATGTTGTGCAGGTTGGGGGCGTCGGAACTAAGCCGTCCGGTGCGGGCGACTGTCTGGTTGAAGGTTGCGTGGATGCGCCCGGTGGCCGGGTTGACCTCATTTTGCAGCCCCTGCCCGTAGGTGGAGAAAAGCTTGGCAGCCTCGCGGTACTCCAGCAGATGCTCGATGACGGGGTGCTCGCCTCTCATCTTCTCGAGCTCGCGGGCGTCGGTGGAGTACGCACCTGTCCTCGTCTTCTTCGTGGGGGTCAGCTTCAGCTTCCCGAAGAGAACCTTGCCCAACTGCTTGGGGGAGTTGAGGTTGAACTCCTCTCCGCCGGCTTCGGCCAGGACGCGCTCGCGCAACGCCTCGGCGCGTTCGCGCAGCTTCGCAGTGAGTGCCCTCAAGCCTGGAAGATCCACCCCGATGCCCCGGTGCTCCATCTTGGCCAGCACCCGCACGAGGGGAATTTCCACCTTGTCGTGCAGATCTTCCATCCCGGCCGACGCCAGGGCCTTCCTCAGCCCCGCCGCTGCGAGTGAGCAGGCCAGGGTTGCGGTGGCCACATCCCGCTTTTCGGCCTCGGATCTCTCCGATCCATCCAAGCCGAGCGTGGGCGCCTCCCCGCCGCCCACGCCACCAAGCGAGAGTTGCTCAGCGGGGGCTGCCTCCTGCCCCGGCAACTCGTCGGGAATGTGAAACTCCGTGTAGCGCTCAAGCATCTCCTTTACGGAATGCGGCGGACGGGAGGGGTTGAGCAGGTAGGCGGCAATGGCAGTGTCCATCCGCAAGCTTCGAACATCCAATCCCGCGCAAAGCAGGGAGACGACGCCCTCCTTGGAATCGTGGGCGCAGAGGGGAGGGCCCTCCGGCCCCAGCAGATCGGCAAGAGCCCGGGCGACCTCCGGCGTGGCAAGCATCTCCTCGCCCAGCCAGAGAACCTCGTCCCTGCCCTCCATCGCCACAGCAAGACCAGGCGGGGGCGAGTGCCTCTTCTCGGGGTTGGGCGCGAAGCCAATCGAGGTCGGCCCGCCCTTGGCAGATGCCTCCGCCAGCAGGCCGGCCGCCTCCCCCGAATCCGACGTATCGAGCACCGTGGCGAGGACAGGCTTTGTTCCCCCACCCTCCCCGAAGTCGCCCACGACCTCGCCCAGCCTCTCGATTAACCTGTTGAACTCCAGGAAGCCGAAGAGTTCGCGCACCCTCTCGACGTCGGGCTCAAAGAAAAGGTCGTCAACCGACACAGGCAGTTCAACGTCGCGCCGCAGCGTCATCATCTCCACGTTGAGGCGCACCCGGGGCTCGTTTTCCACAAGGGCCTTGCGCCGCGCCGGCGGGTGCTCGGCAATCCTCTCGTAGACACCATCGATCCCGCCGCAGTCGTTGATGAGAACAGCCGCGGTCTTTTCCCCCACCTTTGGAACCCCAGGCAGATTGTCTGACGCGTCTCCCCGCAGGGCCGCGTACTCCACGTAGTCGGCGGGCCTCACCCCCGTGTGCTGCTTGATCCCGGCTTCGTCGTAGACCGAGTATTCCGACACCCCCCTGCGGGTCAGCATCACTGAGACGTAGGGATCCTCCACTAGTTGGAAGACGTCGCGGTCCCCTGTGACGACGACCACCTTCATCCCGCTGTCGCGGGCCTGGGAGGCGACGGTTGCCAGAATGTCGTCCGCCTCCACGCCGGCAACCCCCAGTACCGTCATCCCCAAAGCGTCCAGCACGTCCCTGATCAACTCCAGCTGGGATATGAACAGATCCGGCGGTTTCTTGCGCGTTGCCTTGTACTCCTCGTCGAGATCGTGGCGAAACGTCTTGCCGGGCAGGTCGAAGGCCACTGCCAGCCGCCTCGGTCGCTGATCCTTCAGCAGGTTGATCAGCATGTGCGTGAAGCCGTAGACGGCGTTTGTGGCCTGCCCTGAGGAGGTGGCCATGTCGTCCGGGATTGCATAGAACGCCCTGTAAGCCAGGGAGTGTCCGTCTATAAGCAGAAGGTCAGTCAAGCGTTTAGTGGCGTGCCCGCCCCGGTCTCCCTGTCAGCGCCACGATGAGCGTCCTTCACAATCCCTCGCCTGGGACCAGGCGACGAGCCGAGTCTAGCGACATTGACATCCTCGGCGAGGGGCCAGGCGGGCGTCGGCTCTTTTTTTCACTCACCGACTGCAGTTTAGAGATTCGCCGCCGCCGCTTCAGAATCACCGGGGCAAGAAGATCCGTTCCAGTTGCCTGCCCGAAGCCCTCCCATGGTCTCCCTCCCGGCTTCAGAATCACCCGGGCTAGAAGGTCTGTTCCACGAATCGCTCCAGCTGCCTGAGCGTCCTCACCTCAAACACGCCGTCGCAGTGAGGCCTGTACTCGGCCATAATTGAGTCGCCGGAGTTCCAGTAGGAGCGTGGCTCGGGGTTGAGCCAGAAAAGGCGGCGCGACCTGCGGTGCAGCTTTTCGAGCGCCTCAGCGCCCGAGGCGTGGTAGTTGTTGCGGCCGTCACCCAGAATCAGCACCGAGGTGCGTGTGCCGACCGCCTTCCCGTAACGATCCCGGAAGGCGCCGAGGGCGTGCCCGTAGTCGGAGTGACCGTCCACCCAAACCACGTCAGCCTCGGTGTTTATCCGCATGATGGATGTCTCCATGTCGTCGCTGTTCTCGAACAAGTGCGTCACCTCGTCGACCCCGTCGATGAAGACAAACGAGCGCACCTTTGAAAAGTTGCTGTTGATGGCGTACATGAAGTGCAGGGTGAAGCGGGCGAAAGCGGCGACGGAGCCGCTGATGTCCGCGATTATCACGATTTCCGGCTTCGACGGGCGCGGGCGGCGGAATTTTGGCTCTACGGGCACCCCACCGAAGCCAAGGGAGTCCCTGAACGTGCGCCGGTAGTCAAGGTGGCCCCTGTCGCGCTGCCTGCGCCTGCGCGACAGCCGTGCAGCCAGTTTTCTTGTGAGCGGCACCACTGCCCTGCGAATCTGTTCGAGCTCATCACGGCTTGCGTGTATGAACTCCACGTCCTCGGGCAGCGGCTTGCTGAGCGTGCGCGCGAGGGCCTCATGACCCCTGTCAGCCACCAGCCTGCGGCGGATCACCGCCTCTATCTCCCGACGCAGCATCTCCGCCCGATCCTCAAACTCCTCACGTTCAAGCCTGATCTCCAGGGGCGTCTGCGCCTCCGATCCCGCCATCAACTCATCAATCATCTCTTCAAGCCGCAGGTTGCGCATGGTGCGGTAGAGGTAGTACGTGCCCCCCACGGGGCGTCCAGGCTGCATCCCTGCGTAGCGCCCCACCGCCCCCCGGGCGAGTGCGGCGAGCATGCCCAGGTCTCCGGCGGCGAGCGCAGCCATCAGCATCTCCGCGAGTTCCGCCTCGCTCTGCGCCGGGGGCCGCCCGTCGCGGGCAATAACGGAATCGGCGACCGCCAACTCGTCGAGCCATGTGTCGTCGATACCCTCGCAGGGGCCCTCCCGGATGGAAAAGAAGACATCAAAGAGCACTTCGAACGTGGGCCAGTGGGCCTGCGTCTTCACGAGGGTGGCCCCAAGCGCGTTCTTCAAGGCCTCGCGATCGGAAATGTCCGTGCGGCGGATGGCTTCCAGGGCGTCGATGCGCTCTGTGAGGCTCACCGGGAGCCCCGCCCGTCGAAGCGCCTTTGCGAAGCCATCGAGCATCTCAAGCAGAGGGTTGCGCTCTTCGCAGGCGCCCACCGACTCCATAACTGCCGGTCGATGCCTGCCCTTGGTTTCAGCCACGCGCCTGTGGCGCCGTCGCCGGCGTGGCTAGCGGGCGCCCAGGCCGGCCAGTTCCCTCTGCGCCCGCTCGGTGTCGCTGCGGTACTTCAGAAGGGAGGTGGCCGTCTCGTCGAAAACCTCCGGGTCGACTTGTTCGGCGCCGAGCATCACCAGGGTTCGCGCCCAGTCCAGCGACTCCGAGACGGAGGGGGGTTTCCTGAGATCAAGCCTGCGGACTGATCGCACGATGCGCGCCACCTCCCCTGCCAGGTCATCTGAGATTCCCGGCACCTTTGCAAGCAAGATTTCCCGCTCCCGCCCGACCTCCGGGTAGTCGATGTAAAGGTAGAGGCAGCGCCGCTTGAGAGCCTCGGAGAGTTCACGCGTGCTGTTAGACGTGAGAAACACCCGGGGAATCTGCACGGCCCGCATCGTTCCCAGCTCGGGGATCGACACCTGGTACTCGCTCAGGACCTCCAGCAGCAGGGCCTCGGTCTCCACCTCGATGCGGTCCACCTCGTCGAGCAGAAGCACTACCGGGTCTTCCGCCCTTATGGCCTCGAGGAGAGGGCGCGTCAGCAGGAACTCCTCCGAGAATATGTCCTCGGAAATGTCCCCCCAGGCTCGCTCCTCCCGCTCCGCCTGGATGCGGAGAAGCTGCTTCCTGTAGTTCCACTCATACAGCGCCTTTCCCTCGTCAAGCCCCTCGTAGCACTGAAGCCTGATGAGCCGGGCGCCGCAGATCTCGGCCACGCTCTTGGCCAGCTGCGTCTTTCCCGTGCCGGCAGGTCCTTCAACCAGCACCGGTCTCTCCAGGCAGTCTGCGAGGTAGACCGCCCCGGCCACGCGCTTGTCACACAGGTAGCGAACCCCCGCAAGGGCGCGGAGGACGTCCTCGGAACTTTCGAATTTCCCTCCCATCGCCACGCAGATCAGCTGCGGATGTGACCGTTGCCGCGAATGACGTTCTTCACCGCAGTGAGGTGGACCAGGCCCATCGGGCCGCGCACATGCAGCTTCTGGGTGCTGATTCCGATCTCGGCCCCGTAGCCCATCTCCTCCCCGTCCACGAAGCGGCTTGACGCGTTCACCAGCACGCAGGCTGCGTCCACCTCCGCGCAAAATCGCTCCGCCGACTGCTCAGAGGATGTGACGATGACCTCTGAGTGCCCCGTCCCGTATCGGTTGACGTGCTCGATCGCCTCGTCGAGAGAGCCGACGACACGCACCGAAAGCTTGTAGTCGAGAAACTCCGTGGCAAAATCCGCCTCGGTGGCCGAGCCCATCCCCGTCAGGCCTGCGGCGCTCGCCAGCGCCTGCGCCTTCCCGTCGCCCACGAAACAGACCTCGGGCATGGCGCGCATGGCCGCCGGCAGGAACTCTGCAGCCACGTCGGCGTGCACCACCAGCGACTCCGTGGCGTTGCACACCGACGGGCGCTGCGTCTTTCCGTTCACTGCGATGGTCTCGGCCATGCCCAGGTCAGCGTCGGCGTCCACGTAGACGTGGCAATTTCCGTCTCCGTCGAGGATGTACGGGACGGTGGCGTTGTCCCGGATGGTTCTGATGAGGGAAGGGCCGCCACGGGGAATGAGGCAATCCACGCAGTCGTCAAGCCTCATCATCTCCACCCCGGCCTCGCGGCTTGGGTGATCGAGCAGTACCAGGGCGTCGCGGACGATGCCCGACGACTCATACGCATCGTGAAGGACGCCCGCTATCGCCCTGTTCGACCGAAGGGCAGCCGAGGATCCCCGCAGCAACGCCACGTTGCCAGACTTGAGGCAGAGACCCGCTGCGTCGCTTGTTACGTTAGGACGGCTCTCGTAGACGATCCCGACCACGCCAAGGGGAACCCTCACCTGCTCAATTCGAAGACCGTTGGGGCGCTCGAAGGCTGCGACAACCGCGCCCACCGGGTCTTCGAGGTCGATCAGTTGACGCAACCCCCCGGCCATCCCCTCGATGCGGCTCTCGGAGAGTCGCAGCCGATCAAGCAGGGAGGCAGAGATCCCGGCCTCCCTGGCGTCTGCAACGTCGGCTTCGTTGGCCTCCAGCAGAACGCCGCTTCGATCCTGGAGCGCCTCGGCCCCGGCAAGCAGCGCATCGTTCTTCGCCCTGGTGGACGCCTTTCCCACAAAGGGGGCCGCAGCCCTGGCCCGTCGGCCGAGAGCCTCGACCATCTCCCGCATCGCGCCGGAGGGCAGGCCGGCATCCCCCGCCGTCTCTGCTGCGGGAGCCGCTGACCCGATGTCCATGGCGTCCATGGCAAGAATCCTACCTGTGGCCAGGCAAATGGATAAGCCCGGCGCGCCCGGCACCCGCCCACAGGCAGAAGAAGCCCCGGCGCACTCCTTTTTCTTAAGATGGCCGCATTGCCCAAACACCGGGACCGTCCCCCCCGGAACCCCATGAGCCCGACCCGAGGGAGGGTTTCAGATCGCGACGCAGCCAGAGCGGAAGGCGCGCGGGGCTTGTTGGCGCCGGCATCATCGTCTCCCGTCTCGCCGGGCTGGTGCGCGAGATACTGCTCGGCGCCTTTCTCGGCACCAGGGCCGGGGCTGACGCCTTCGGGGCTGCGCTGCGCATTCCCAAGCTGCTCCAGAATCTCTTAGGGGAAGGCGCCCTCTCGGCCTCATTCATCCCTGTCTACTCACAGGTTCTCGCGGAAGGCGACGAGGAGAAGGCCGGTCGCCTGGCCGGTGCCGTGGCAGGGCTGCTCGCTGCGATCACTGGCGGGATGGTGCTAGTGGCGCTGTTCCTGGCCGGGCCGCTCACCTCTCTCGTGGCGCCGGGATTCGGAGGCCTTCGTGCCGAGCTCACCACCTATCTGCTGCGGGTAATGGTGGGAGGGGTGGGCTTCATCGTGATGGCGGCCTGGTGCCTGGGGGTGTTGAACGCCCATCGGCGCTTCTTCCTCTCGTTCGTGGCTCCGGCGCTGTGGAACCTGGCCATCATCGCAGCGGTGGCCGGCGCGGGCATCGCCGGGTTGGGCGAGGTCGGGGTTGCCGAAGCGGCGGCGTGGGGGGTTCTTGTCGGCGGGGGGCTGCAGTTCTTCAGCCAGGTGCCCGCAGTGCTGCGCCTCGCGCCGAGGCTGCGACTGAGCATAAGCATCCGGATGCGGGAGGTTCGGGAGGTGATCAAGAGGTTCGGGCCGGCAGTGGCAGGGCGCGGGGTGGTCGCCATCTCCGCCTACGTGGATGTGATCCTGGCCTCCCTGCTGGCCACCGGGGCTGTGGCTTTCCTGGATCGGGCCCAGGTGCTGTACCTCCTTCCCATCAGCGTGTTCGCCATCGCCGTGGCAGCCGCCGACCTGCCTGAGATGTCCCGCGAGCAGAGGAGCCAGGAAATGCTCACTGAGCGGCTGGTGGTGGGTTCCGCGAGGGTGCTGCTGTTCCTCGTCTACTTCATGGTCGCGTTCGTGGTACTGGGGCGCCAGATAGTGGGGGCTCTCTACGAGCGGTTGAACTTCACCTCCGACGACACCCTGGTCGTCTGGCTGGTGCTGGCCGCCTACAGCCTGGGAATAGTGGCGGCCGGGCTTTCAAGGCTGCTGCAGAACACCTGCTACGCAGCGGGCGACGTGCGGGGCCCGGCTCGCATCGCCGCCGGCAGGCTGATCTTCTCTGCCATGGCAGGCTTGGCCCTGATGCTTCAGCTGGACAGGGTGGGCGTAATCGACGGGAATTTCTTCAGAATGGGGGACTTGCCGGCCTTCTGGTTCCTGGACGCCGAGACCAGGGCGGGGACGGACATCCGCCGTCTTGGGGCGGTCGGCCTGGCGCTGGGTGCCGCGCTGGCTTCCTGGATGGAGTTCGGGCTGCTCCGGCGCAGGGTTCGCCAGCGCTTCGGGATAATCCCCCTGTTTGGACGCCTGACTGTTCAGCTGCTGCCCGCCGCCTTCCTGTCTGTGCTGGCGGGTCTGCTCATGCTGCTGGGAACACGCGGCATGCACGCCCTGGCTGCCGCCCCTCTCTGCGTGGCGGCAACAGGACTTGTGTACCTCCTGGGGGCCAGCATCAGCGGCCATCCGGCAGCTCGTGACTTGCTTCGCCCGATCGGGCGAAAGATCTGGCGCCAGTGACGTTGGGCCGTCAAGCCGGGCGCTGCACTAGACGGAATCAGACGCCTGAACCGGCGCCTGGACTAGTGCCAAGGCACGGGATCTTTGTCTATTTGCAGCAGCCTCAGCCTCAGCGCGTTGAGAGCCGAGATGGTCGTGAACTGGCGTGTCCTCTCCCGGTCGAAGGGGAACAGGAAGCGCCGAGCCTGTGTCTGGGCATCGACGGTTGTGGCCATCCACACCGTGCCCGGCTTGACGCCCTCGGATTCAGACGGCCCGGCCACCCCGCTGACCGCTATCGAGCAGTCCGCCCCGAACAGATCACAGGCCCCCTCCGCCATGGCGCTCACCGCAGCCGCCGAGACCACAGGGCCGTCCGGGACGCCGAGAAGATTCCGCTTCACCTCCCCCGAGTAGGCCACCAGGGAGCCGCGAAACACGTCGCTCGCCCCCGGCGCCGCCACCAGACGGGAGCCGATCATCCCACCGGTCAGCGATTCCGCAACCGCCAGGCTGAACCCCCTCCCCCGGCAGAGCTCAAGAACGGCGGACTCCATCGTTTCTGAGTCGGTCGCGAAGATCAGGTGGTCGCCGATCGCCTCCCGCACGGCAGCCTCCTCGGCGTCCAGCACGGTCAGGGCTTCAGTTTCCGAGCCGGCCTTTGCCGTCAGGCGCACTTTCAGGCCTTCCATCCCCGAAGCCAGAAACGCCAGGGTGGCGGTGGGGTTTCGATCAAGCCGAGCTATCACGCCGTCGAGCATTTCCGCCAGGGCGGACTCCGACTCACCCCAGGTGCGCAGCGTGCGGCTGAGTATCACTGCCGAGTTTGCGGCGCGGCGGCGCAGATCGTCGGCTATCCATCCGGTGAACATCTCCTTCATCTCCCAGGGCACCCCCGGGACTGCGTAGATCACCTTTTCCCCTACCGGGCACGCAAGCCCAGGTGCGGTGCCTGGGATCAAGGGGCAGACCACCGCCCCTTCAGGCACGTCGGCCTGCCGCAGGTTGCTGAGGGGCATGGCCCTGTTCCGGCTTGTAAAAATCCCCTGGATGCGTTCCACAATCTCCTCGGAGCGTCTGAGTTCAACACCCATTACGGCAGCCAGGGCATCCCTTGTAATGTCGTCCTGGGTTGGCCCCAGCCCCCCGCAGACCACCACCGCGTCGCTCCGCCCCAAGGCGTCGGTCAGGGCAGAGCGGATTCGGTCGAGGTTGTCGCCCACCTTCGTCTGAAAGTGGGAGTCGATTCCCAGCAACGCCAACTGCTCCCCAATCCAGGCGGAGTTGGTGTCGATGACCTGCCCCAGGAGCAACTCGGTCCCGACGGCGACTACCTCACACTTCAATACCGGCGTCCCTTCCGCCGACGGCCCGCCCGATGCCCGCGGGCGGGTTTGCGCCGGGCTTTCGGGCGTCTATCAGGTACTGGAAACCGGTCAGGTAGGTCATCGCCACCGCAAACCACATAAGCACGGGAACTACCAGGGGCACGCCCACCAGCGGCGGCAGCACCGCTGCGGCGAGCGGCAAGCCCTGGACGATGGTCTTCCACTTGGCCAGGTAGCGGGCAGGCAGCGCCACCCCGCGCCGAGCTATCCAGCTGCGGTAGACGCTGATGAGCACCTCCCTCGCCGTTATGAGACCCACAGGCACCCAGCTGAGCCTGCCCAGATACGCAAAGCAGTACATCGCTCCCAGAATCATCACCTTGTCTGCGAGCGGATCGAGAAACGCCCCGGTTCGCGTAATAGCACCCGATCTGCGCGCAAGGCGGCCGTCCCAGGCGTCGGAGACCCCCAGTAGCAGACCAACCGCCAACCCCCACCAGGAGGCGCCCCCCTCGTCGGGAACCATGAGGATCAGCCAGAAAAAAATCGGTGACAGGGCGATGCGCCCGAGCGTCACAAGGTTGGCGGGGCTTCCGAGGCTCCTCAGGGCGGATCGCAGGTCTTCGTTCATGCACTGTTCGTGGTGCGCGCAATTCCAAGCCTGCCAATATTCGCCACACCAGGGCCATTCAACCTCATGCCTCCAGTCCTGCGGCCAGAATGCCTCGAGCCTCGCGGCCCGATCCTGCAGGCGCGCAGGTCGACCCCGTCTGAGGAGACGATCTCCACGTCGCAGAACTCGCCGACGGGAAGGTCGGAAGGGACACGGATCACCCCGTCCACCTCCGGGGCCTCCCTGTGGCTGCGCGCCTCACCCTCTCTTTCCACCAGCACCGTGGTGCGCTCACCCACGAGGCGATCCCGAAGCGACTCGGTGATCTCGTCGCAAACGGAGCGGATCTCGTTCAGACGCTCGGTGACCAGCCCCGGGGGAATCCGCCCGTCCAGCCCGGCTGAATAAGTGCCCGGCTCCTCTGAGTAACGGAAGAGGCCCACCCAGTCCAGCCTCATCTCAGAGACGAACTCCAGCAGGGCGTCGTGATCGTCCTCGGTCTCGCCCGGATAGCCCACGATGAAGTTGGTGCGGAACGCGGCGTGCGGGGCTTCGCTGCGAATGAACCCGATGCGCTCGGCGAAACGCCCCCTGTCGCCCCAGCGCCTCATCTTCCGCAGCAAGGGGCGGGAGACATGCTGAAGCGAGAGGTCGAAGTACGCCACGCCCGCCGAGAGGATCGCCTCGATTAGCTCGTTGGTGAGGTCGGACGGGTAGAGATACATGAGCCTCACCCAGGGGACCATCCGTCCGGCTGCTTCGACGAGTTCCCCCAGGCGGCGCCTGCCCCGCCCCCCGTCGCGCCCGTAGGAGCCCAGATCCTGCGCCACGAGCACCACCTCGGAGACCTTTAGCGCCTCTATCTCGGCAAGAATCGCGCCCATGTCACGTGAGCGCTGAGGGCCTCTGAAGCTGGGGATGGCGCAGAAGCCGCAGCGCCGGTCGCATCCCTCGGCGACCTTCACGTAAGCCCAGGGGGCATTCGCACGGGGCCTGGGCAGGTTGAGGAGGTCCATCTCCGGGACAGTCTCGGAGGATGCCGCCAGCGCCTGTCGGCGCCGCCCGAAACTCACCGGCTGCCCGAAGCCCCTCACCGCGTCGACGCCAGGTCGTGAGGCCAGATCCTCGGGAAGCCGCTCCGCATAGCAGCCGGAAACCACAAGGCGTGCGCCTGCACGCCGCCGCTCGGCCAGGTCGTCGATCACCTGCAGGGACTCCCTGCGGGCCTCCTCGATGAATGCACAGGTGTTGACCACCACGATGTCGGCCTGCTCAGGCGCGGGGGCGGGCTCGAACCCGTCGGCAGCAAGCGTCCCGGCGAGCTTGTCCGAATCGACCTGGTTCTTCGGGCAGCCCAGAGTCTCCAACCAGTAGCGGGAGGTCACAATCCTGAGCGTACCTGCGCTGGTTTAATCGGCGCAGCCGGCATGGCAGCGCCGGGGCAATACCCGCATTCAGCCTGTAGCCTGCAGGGAAGTCTTGGAATTGCAGGCCATTCCATCTCAAGGCTGCCATCCAAAGCCTGCAAGCTGGAGGTAACTGAGCAATGAGCGATTGGTGGACGACACTCACCGGCGACCTTCAGGTCTTCTACCTGATCGGGATCATTGCCGGGGCGCTGCTCCTGCTCCAAATCATCCTGATGGCCCTGGGAATCGGCCTCGACCTCGACATGGACTTCAGCAGCGAGGACTCGGGGATTGGCTTCCTCTCCCTGCGAAGCATGACGGCGTTCTTCTTCGCCTTCGGCTGGACGGGCGTGATAATGAAGGAGGCCGACAAGTCCACAACCATCTCGGTGATAGTGGCCGCGGCGGTGGGACTCGCAGTCTACTTGGCAGTGGCTCTCATCTGGAGGCGTTTCTCGAAGCTCGATGAGAGCGGCTCTGTGGACTACAGCAACGCTGTCGGCGTGACGGGAAGCGTCTACTTGCCGATTACGGGAAATCGCTCCGGCGTCGGCAAGGTGGAGGTGATGGTGCAGGGACGCATGAGGCTCATCGACGCCTACACGGAAGCAGACTCCACCATTTCGACGAAGGAACGGGTAAAAGTAGTGGACGTGGTAGACCCTTCCACTGTGCTGGTTGAGCCGATCTGACTTGCGGCCAACCCAAGAATCGAGCTAACTCCAACAGTCTGGCCAGGAAAGGACTCAAATGGCAGTAATCGGTCTAGTTATAGGTTTAGTGGCGATCCTCCTGATCGCCGTTCTCTGGGTGGCTTCCCGCTATCGGCGCTGCCCCTCCGACAGGGTGCTGGTGGTCTACGGGCGCATCGGCGGCCTGGGCGAGTCCGCAAGGTGCATGCACGGCGGCGGCGCCCTGGTCTGGCCGATCATTCAGGATTCGGCCTATCTCGATCTCACACCGATACCCATCGAGATCCGTCTGCAGGGCGCCTTGTCGCAGCAGAACATCAGGGTCAACACCCCGGCCACTTTCACGGTCGGCGTCTCCACCGATCCGGGCGTGATGCAGAACGCCGCCGAGCGTTTGCTGGGTTTGAACCTCTCTGAAATCGAGAACCTGGCGCGAGACATCATCTTCGGTCAGATGAGGGTGGTAATCGCAACGATGCCCATCGAGGAGATCAACGCCGATCGGGAAAAGCTGATTGCCAACATCTCCGATTCGCTTGACATCGAGCTCCGCAAGGTGGGGCTGCGCCTGATCAACGTGAACATCCAGGACATCACCGACGAGTCGGGCTACATCGACGCTCTGGGGCGGGAGGCAGCCGCCAGGGCCATCAACGAAGCCAAGATCAAGGTGGCCGAGCAGGAGCGGGACGGCGACATCGGCTCCGCCATAGCCAACAAGGAGCAGCGCATTCAAGTGGCTTCAGCGAACGCCTCCGCCACCGAGGGCGAGAACGAGGCCAAGGTTCAGGTCGCCCGCTCCCACAGTACGCGCCGCCAGATGGAGGCCGAGGCCGAACGCGCCGCCGCGGCTGCCGAGCGCGTCACCACCGCCCAAGCGGAGAAGGAGTCCTTCAAGGCGGAGGCCGAGGCCGAGCGCTCGCGGGCCGAGCGCGACAAGGCCACGCAGCACGCCAACGTCGTGGTGCCGGCCGAGGTGGAGCGCGAGCGCATCCGCACCATCGCCAGCGCCGAGGCGGAGCAGATACGGCTAATCAAGGGGGGCGAGGCCGACGGCCAGAGACTGATGATGGAAGCCGAGGCGCTCGGCCTGCTGGCGCTGCTGTCCCGTCGGGCGGAGGGTCTCGGATCGCTGGTTGAGAAAGTGGGTGGCGACGCCCAGCTTGCCGCCTTGATGCTCATCGCCGAGCAGATGCCCAACCTGGTGGCAGAGCAGGTCAAGGCCATCTCGAACCTGAAGATCGACCAGGTTACGGTCTGGGATTCGGGCAACGGAAACGGCTCGGGCGGCGGTGGCAGCACTGCCAACTTCCTGGCGAGCCTGATCGGCTCCCTCCCGCCCATCCAGGAACTTGCCGGGAAGGTTGGGGTGAAACTTCCCGCCTACCTCGGCGAGCTCGACGACGAGACACTGAGCGCGAAACTCCGGCAGGCGGCCGACGGGATCGAAGCAGGGGAAGGCGACGCCGAGAGCGACTGACCGGCCAAGCTCCGACAGCCCCCATGTGGGGGTGCGCTAAACCCTAAGCCGGGAGGGGCTGAGCCCAGGGACCAGGTTCGAACAGCTTCACTCAATAGATCTGCATAATGGGCAGGGCGGCGGCGTAGGCAGCCAGCAGCAGCGCCCCCTCCAGGCGGGACAAGCGGCGGCCTGTGGCCAGGAGCACCCACGAAAGAGCCACGATTCCGAGCATCGAGCCACCCGCAACCCAGGGGATTCCCCCGCCCGTGTAGCCGCCAGGACGTATCAGGACTACCAGGCCGATTACAGCCAGGCTGTTGAAGACGTTGCTGCCCAGGATGTTCCCGAGCGAAAGCAGGGGTTGCCCCTGACGCATGCCCGCCAGGGCAATGAAGAGTTCGGGCAGGGAGGTCCCGACGGCCACAAGGGAAACACCCACGAAGCCGGAATCCCAGCCCAGCCGCTCTGCTATCCCCCGGAACCCCTCCACAGCCAACTGTGCCCCGCCCAGGGTTGCCGCCAGACCCAGGGGAATCTTCCAGACCTCCCAACGCGTGAACGGCGCCGCCTGCTCATCAGCGGAGGGGGGGGAATCCCCCACCTGCAAATACAGCCAGGTGGCGACGGCGAAGCCGGCCAGGAGGATCCCGCCCTCCCAGCGCTCCAGACGACCGCCGGTGAGCATGAAGAGCGCGAACAGGCCCGCCGCCAACGAGGACGTGGGCACCCGACGCCAAGTCGAGCTGTCCACGGCTATGGGGGTGATGAGGGCGGAAACCCCCAGTACAAGCCCCAGATTGGCCATGTTGGAGCCAACGATGTTGCCGACTGCGAGGGACACGTCGTCCCGGATGGCCGCTGTGCTCGACACGACCAACTCCGGCAGGCTGGTGCCGAAGCCAAGAATGAGGGCTCCCACCACGATTGGGGAAATCCCGCGTCGCTCCGCAAGACGAGCCGAACTGCTCACCATGCTCTCTGATCCCCACAGCAGCAGGGCGAGACCGCCCACCGCCATCAGAATTTCGACGATCACTGCAGCCTCAGCAGGCGGGTGTTGGCAGCCGGGAGGCTAATCGTGGCTCCCTGACGTGACCAGAACCACCATGTCGTCACGATGAATAACCGCCCCTCTGGCCCCCTCGCCGAGATCTTTGGATCGCTTTCCAATCACTTCCCCGAGGCGGTCGGACGGAAGTGAAACGAGCCCCTTGGCAAACATCTCCCCGTCTGGGCCTGCAACCTCCACGGCGGCCCCTGCCGTGAACTCGCCTTTGAAGCCTGTGATTCCCACGGGCAGGAGAGACCTGCCGCGCTCGACCACCGCCCGCCGGGCGCCGGCGTCCACGAACAGGCTGCCCAGGCTGCCCAGCGCGAACCCGATCCAGAGCTTGCGTGCGCTGAGACGGTTCCCCCGAGGGTGCGCCAGCGTGCCTACCGGCTTGCCGGCTACCGCATCTCGCAGCACGTGGGGGCGGTCGTTGGAGGCGATGACCGTCGGCACCCCGCCCCAAGTGGCAATCTTGGCCGCAGAGAGCTTGGAGGCCATCCCGCCCCTGGCGTCCTGGTTTCCGATGCCGCCGGCCGTGGACTCCAACTCCTGATCGATCTTGGCAATCTCCGCTACCAGGGAGGCCTCGGGCGAGACGCGCGGGTCTTCGGTCATGAGGCCCTCGGTGTCGGTCAGCAGCACCAGGAGGTCAGCGGAGATTAGCTGTGCCACCAGCGCGGCGATGCGGTCGTTGTCTCCAAAGCGAATGGCGTCGTCTGCCACGGCGTCGTTCTCGTTGATCACCGGCAGGACGCCCAGCGTCAGCATTCTTTGAAGGGTGTGGCGCGCCCTCAGGTAGCGGTTCCTCTCAAAGAAGTCCAGCGGGGTCAGAAGCACCTGCCCGGCTACGATGCCGAGCTCCGCGAATATCTCGTTGTACATGGCCATCAGGTGCCCCTGACCGACCGCCGAGAGCGCCTGGAGGGTGACGGAGTCGCCGGGTCGGCTCGCGAAACCCAGGATGAAGCGCCCTGCGGTGATGGCGGCCGAGGTGACAAGCACCACCGTGTGCCCGTCCGAGCGGAGTTCGGCCAGCCGCTCGCAGATGCGCCGGATCTCGGCGCGATCGACGTGTCCGTCCTCGTCGGTAAGCGAGGACGTGCCGATTTTTGCCACTACAAGCACCGTCGCACCCCCTATCCCGGGAGTCCGCCGCCGGATTCGTACAACCCGTCCTCGATGTACTCGAAACTCACTTCCCCCACTTGCACCGTCTCTCCCGTGCGCGCCCCCGCCCGCGCCAGCAGCCGGTCAATCCCCAACGATCCCAGACGCTCAAGTGCGTACGACATTGCGTCGGCTTCCGTGAGATCTGAAAGAGCCACCGCCCTTTCAGCCGGTCTCCCCGTGACACGCCAGGCGTCGTATTCCCGCATGACCTGAACCATCTCCTCGGCCCGCTCAGGCTGGGGGCGATGCACGACAGCCCGCGAATCGTCGGCGCGGTCGTCGCCATCCTCTCGGGCCTCCCTCACTAGAGCGCCCAGCCTCCCGACCAGTTCCCTCACCCCCCTGCCCGTGACAGAGGAGATGTTGAGATCAGCCCACTGCACCTCCTCGCCCAAGTCGACTTTTGAGCCCACCACCAGGCGGCGGCGCTCCAGCAGCGCGGGGCGGTAGGCGCGCAGTTCCCCCAGCAGAACCTCGAGCTGGCGTTCGGGTCCCATTTCCGCCTCCGGGCCCGTGCTCAGCAAGAAGACCAGCAGCAGTGAACGCTCCACGTGGCGAAGGAACCGATGCCCCAGCCCCTTGCCCGCGCTCGCCCCTTCAATCAGCCCAGGCACGTCCGCCACCACGAACTCCTCGCCCTCGCCGGTGATCACAACCCCAAGGTTGGGGGCCAGGGTGGTGAACGGGTAGTCGGCAACACGCGCCTTCGATGCCGAGATGCGGGAGATGAGCGTGCTTTTCCCGGCGTTGGGCATCCCCACCAGCGCAACGTCTGCCAGCAGTTTCATCTCCAGGCGAAGCCAGCGCTCCTGGGAAATCTCCCCCCGCTCGGCAAACCGAGGCGCTCTGCGGCGGTTGTTCAGGAAGCGGGCATTGCCCCGCCCGCCTGCACCCCCGGGCGCGGCGAGCCAGCGACGGCCGGGGGCGGAAAGATCGACAAGGCGCTCCCCGTCAGGGGTTGACACGACAGTCCCTGCCGGAACGGGAACCTCCAGGTCCTTGCCTGTCTTCCCGTGCCTGCCCTTGCCGGATCCCCCCGTCCCGTCGCCTGCCCGGCGATGGGGATGGTCCCTGAACGCCAGCAGGGAGACCACGCAGCGATCCGCCACCAGCCAGACGTCCCCGCCTCGGCCTCCGTCGCCGCCGTCCGGCCCTCCCTTTTCGACGTGAGCCTCGCGCCGAAACGACACGCACCCGTTCCCACCGTCGCCTCCCCGCAGGCAGATGGCGCACTCATCCACGAAGGCTGTCTTGCCGAAGGCCCTGTCGTTCATCTACGCCGTGTCATCATCCGCGCCACGCACTGCCGATCTCATAGGAGCGGAGCGAGTGACCTGTCGTTCATCTTCGCCATAGCATCATCCGCGCCATTATCCCAGTGCAACGCCCCGATCTCCAAGGGATGCCCCCCATCTCCTCGAATGGCGTGGATCGTCGCTAAAGACAGCAGATTGAAGGCAGTGCCTGCGCCCTGCGAGGCCGCCCCCTGAGCACCGAGCGCCCGAGCGCCCTGTGCCTCAGTCGGCTATTACGTCTACCAGCCTGCGACGCTGCCGAGAGCCGAACTTCACCCGTCCGTCCGCCTTTGCGAAGAGCGTGTCGTCGCCACCCCTCCCGACGTTCAGGCCTGGGTGGAACTTGGTGCCTCTCTGCCGCACGATGATGGCCCCTGCCCGCACCTGCGTTCCGTCGTACACCTTCACCCCCAACCGCTTGGCTGTCGAGTCTCGGCCGTTGCGGGTGGAACCCCCGCCTTTGGTCTTGGACACAGCTAACTCCTGTCGATTTTCGTGATCTGAACCAGGGAATGCCTTTGGCGATGCCCCCAGCGGCGCCGTTGGTTGCTCTTTGACTTATAGGTGAACCCGTTGATCTTCTTTCCAAGGGTTTCGTCGAGAATCGCACCTGTGACCTCCACTGGCGCCAAATCCTCCGGCGAGGAAAGCACGGTGGCTCCGTCCACCAGGAGAACCGGGCGCAGCGAGACCTCGGTGCCTGGAGGGCCGAGGAGCTCAGTGCGGATGACCTCCCCAGCCGCCACCTTGTGCTGCTTGCCACCTGCTGAAACCACTGCGTACATACTCCTTGAATGCTAGCGGCTATCGGCCAGCACCCAACAGCCCCTCGTCGAGCACCCTTCCCCACCCGTCGCAGGTGGCGCAGACGCTCGATAACGACTCGTGCAGGCCTTCGCCGACCCTGCGCCTGCTGATCTCCACCAGGCCCAGCGGGGTAATCTCCCCCACCCAGGTTCGGGTGGTCTGCTTGGAAAGGGCGTCCCTCAGGTCTGAAAGAACCTGCTTGCGGTCTTCCTTGTCGTCCATGTCCACGAAATCCACGACGATTATCCCGCCGATGTCCCTGAGGCGCAGCTGACGGGGGATCTCCGCTGCGGCTTCCAGATTGTTGGCCAGGATGGTCTGTCGCAGGCTGGTGGAGCCCACGTTGCGGGCCGTGTTTACGTCGATGACGGTCATCGCCTCGGTGTGCTCGATGACGAGCGATCCGCCGGACGGCAGCAGCACGGTCTTGTCCACCGCCTTGCGCAGCTGGCTGTATACGTGGTAGCGCTCGAAGAGCGGCAGCGACTGAGCGCCTTCGTCGTAGTACTCAATTCGCTCGAGCAGTTCCGGGGCGACACTTCGCAAGTACTCCTGCACAGACTTGAACAGATCCCTGTCGTCAATCAGCACGCTTCTGTAGTCGGCGCTCAGCTCCTCACGGATGATCCGAAGGGCCATGGCGGGCTCGCGATACAGCAGGGCAGGGGGCTTCGAGCGCGCCGAGAGTTTGCGGATCTGCTCCCACTGAGAAAGCAGCCGCTCCACGTCGAGGGAGATCTCATTGGAGGTGACGCCTTCCGCCGCCGTCCGCACGATGAGGCCGTGCGGGCGAGGCTTGATCTTTTCCATGATGCGTCGCAGACGCCTGCGCTCCTTCTCGGAAAGCCTGTTGGAGATGCCGTAAGTGGGGTTGTCGGGCATAAGCACCACGTACCTGCCAGCCAGGGAAACCTGCTGGGTGAGGCGCGCCCCCTTGTGGGCAAAGGGGTTCTTGCTGACCTGGCAAAACACCGACTGACCTGGCTTGAGCGCCTTTTCGATTCGGTCAGGGCTTGAAGATCTCTCCACATCCTCGGAGTCCCACAGGACGTCGCCGCGATAGATAATGCCGTTCTTGGGCGTGCCTATGTCGACGAAGGCCGCCTCCATGCCCGGCAGGACGTTCTTCACCTTTCCTAAGTAGATGTTGCCGTGAATTTCAGTCACGTCGTCGGCCGGGCGGGAGACGTAGTACTCCATCAGCGAACGTCCCTCGATCACGGCCACGTGGGTGGAGTCGTGGGTGGAATGGATTGCCATCAGGTAGCGACCCACCGGGCGCCCCTTTCGCGAACGACCGCGGCGTCGCGCCATGGCGGTCTCGTCGAGCAGGACAGGCTCGCCTGAAGTCACCGCCTCCACCGGGCGCATGGTCTGCCTGCCCCCATCGCGGCGGCGGCGTCCGCCAGAGCCGCCCCTGCGAGAGGAGGCGCCCCTGCCTGCCGGGCCTACTGGGGGCGGGCGGGTGTCTCCGACCTTCGGACGAGCCTCCGCCTCATTCGGTCTTGTGCTTCCTGCCCTGCGACGAGCCTGCGTGGGCTGCCTCCTCTGCGCGGCCCTGGGCCTGGATTCACCTGATTGCGCGGACCCCCTCGAGCCGTTTCCGCCGGCAGAGGCCCTTGCCGCCTCAGCACCATTGGCACCGCCCCTGCGGGATGCGGGCGAATTATTTGATCGTCGCTGCGAAGATGCCGGGCGCGCGCCGCCTCGGGCTAAATCCTCCTTGAGTGGCTGTCGCTTAGCCTGTCCACCGGAATTCCCGGATTCGGGGTGAGATTTCACAAGAGAGTTCCCTTCTAGTCATGCGCAGACTTCTTTCCGCGCCAGGGGAACGGCTGAGTGATGCTGGGCAAAACCTTCGCTGACGTCTGAAACCATTGCCAGGGGTTCATACTTCTTGCCATTCCGCTTGATCCATTGATGTGTTCGTCGTACAAGCCGAGTCGCGCTTATCGGGGCGTGTGTCAAGGCCAGGAATTCGTTGGGCCTCAGCGCCCGGGGCTTGACAGCCAACTCGACAATTAGGCGGCAAACTCTTTGACATCCTCTCTGAGCATCCGCCATCCTGATTCCAATAATAGCGGGCCTCACGTCATCTTCGCGCCTTTTCCCCTTCCTCTCCCGCACGATAGGAAGCTCAACAGCCCCAAGGAGACGCCCGATGTCCTCCTGCCAGGCTTGCCTGGAATCCTCGCCGAGATCGATTTCCCAGGTGCAGCTGCTCACCAACTCCTGCAACGAGGGCTCCCCTGGCTCGAGGGCGGCGGCGGCCACAACCTCCATGCCTTCGGGGAGGGCGTTTGAAAGGCGGTGCCTCAGCTCCGCATTGTGGATGGCCGACTCCTGCACAGGGGGCAGGTTCGTCTGAATGTCCAAGTACTCCGCCTCGGATTCCTGACCGACGGCCAAGGCGAGCCCGAAGGAAAGCCGCTGCCTTGGCACGAAACCCTGAGAGTAGACGACAGGCAGCCCTGCCTTTCGCACACCCCGCTCCCAGATTCGGGCCACGTCCCGGTGGCTCGTAAAGCGGATCCTTCCCTGCTTCGTCCAGCGGATGCGCAGACTCAACATATAGGCCGTTACGCAGGCCTCGGAAGCAGGAGCACGGGCGACCGTCCGGTGGCTTCAAGGTCTTGGCCTGTTCCCTGGCTGCCGCCGGCGGGAGCGACGTTGGAGGCCACAATGTGCTCGATTCCATAGCCCGTGCAGGCGCCGCAGTCGTAGCAGGGAATCCAGCGGCAGTCCTCCAGCCCGGAGGCCGCAAGGGCGTCCTCCCAGTCGGCCCAGAGGAAGTCCTCGTGCAAGCCTGCCGAGATGTGCGCCCAGGGCAGCGTCTCATCCCTCGTGCGGTGTCGATGGACGTACCAGTCCATCGACAGCCCCTGTCGCGCCATAGCCTTCTGCCAGAGGCTCTCGTCGAAGTGCTCCGACCACTCCTGGAACGTCCCCCCGGCCCGCCACACGTCCTCAATCACCGACGACAGTCGGCGGTCGCCGCGGCTCAGAAGACCTTCGATTAGCGAGGCCCTGGGGTCGTGCCACTTCAGCTTCACGCGCCGATGGCCGCGGAGCCCGCCGCGCAGCAGGCCCACCTTCCGCTCCAACTCGGCGACCGTGTCTTGGCCGAACCACTGAAACGGCGTCTGCGGCTTGGGGACGCACCCTCCCACCGAAACCGTCACCTCAGCCCCTCTGACATGGCGCTCGCCCACGGCCAGGCAGTTCCTGGCCAACTCGGCGATGCCGAGCACATCCTCATCGGTCTCGGTGGGCAACCCGATCAGAAAGTAGAGCTTCACCCTTCTCCAACCCTGCGAGTAGGCGCTCTCGACCGCCGAGTAGAGGTCCTGCTCGGTGATGAGCTTGTTGATCACTTGGCGCAGGCGCCACGTGCCGGCCTCGGGGGCGAAAGTGAGGCCTGTGCGTCGAGCCTGCTTGATTTGATCCGCTAGGCCCACCGTGAAGGCGTCGACTCTCAGGCTGGGCAGGGAGACCGACACGGCAGGGCATCCGGAGGGGTTGTCCGGGGCCTCCACCACATCGGCAAGGAGAGCTTCGATTCCGCTGTAGTCGGCCGTCGAGAGCGATGTGAGCGCCACCTCGTCGTAGCCGGTCTGGCGAAGCCCATCCGAGATCATCGTGCGTACCTGCTCGGCGGGGCGCTCCCTGACAGGGCGCGTGATCATCCCCGCCTGGCAGAACCGGCAGCCACGGGTGCAGCCTCTGAAGACTTCCACGTTCAGGCGGTCGTGCACCACCTCGGTGAGCGGGACGATCTGCCTGCGGGGGTACGGCCAGTCGGCCAGCGAAGCCACCGTACGCTTCTCCACGACCTCGGGCAGGCCACCGAAGCGGGGGCGCACGGCAGCCAGGGCGCCACCCTCGTAGAAGACCTCATACAGAGACGGGACGTAGACGCCGGCAACGCCAGCCAATGCCTGCAGCGTCTCCTGCCTAGGCGCCCCCTTGTGCTCTGCGACCACCTCGGTGATCTCACCCACCACCTCCTCCCCGTCCCCGAGGGCGAAGAAGTCCACGAAGTCGGCAAGCGGCTCGGGGTTGAACGCACAGTGCCCGCCTGCACAGACGAACAGGTCCCCGTCCTTGCGCTGCGCTGATCTCACAGGCGCCCCCGCAAGGTCGATGATGTTCAGCACATTCGTGTAGACCAGTTCTGAGGCGAGATTGAATCCGAGAATGTCGAAGGCGGACGCCGGGCGGTGGTTGTCCACCGAGAAAAGCCCCATTCCATCCCTGCGCATCAGGGCCTCGAGGTCAACCCACGGCGCATACGCCCTCTCCGCCACTGCGTCGGGCCGTTCATTGAGTATCTCGAAGAGAATCTGCAGACCCTGGTTTGGCAGTCCGATTTCGTAGCTGTCGGGGTAGCAGAGCAGCCAGGCCACCTTCTCGGGCGTGAGCCTGGCCGGGCGCGAGCCATCCTCGCCGCCTATGTAGCGGGCTGGGCGCTGCACCTCCGGGAGCAGGGGCTCAAGACGCGGCCAGACAGTCTCCATGATTCCAGCAGTCTCCACGATTCCAGGATAGTGATCCCCCCCAGCCGGGAGTGCGCCCCGGCCGAGGCGGGTGCTCAGCCGGATAACGGTCGATCCCTGCGCAGGGCAACGTTGAAGACCAGCCCCAGTGAAATAAACGTGCTGAGAGCCGAGGACCCCCCGTAGGAGAGCAGGGGCATCGGTATCCCGACCACGGGCATTATCCCGACCGACATCCCGGCGGCCTGGAAGGACTGGTAGAGGATCAGGCAGAACACCCCCGCAGCCAGCAGCGTGCCGAACAGGTCGTTGGCTGTCCGTGCCGTTCGCCAGATCCTCCAGAGCAAAAGGCTTATGACGGAGAGGGCCACAGCGCTGCCGATGAATCCCAGGTCCTCCCCTATGACGGTGAAGATGAAGTCAGTCTCCTGGGCGGGCACGAGGCCGCTCCTGGTCTGCGTGCCCTGGCCGAACCCCAGCCCCGTCAAGCCGCCGTTGCCGATGGCGATCTGCGACTGCTCGACGTTGAACACGTCGATTCCCTCCCCGGGAAGATCGATGATCGAGACGAGCCGCTGGCGTTGATACTCGCGGATGAGGCCGGAGTTGAGGAAGACGACAAGCGCCGTCACCCCCGCCACTGCCAGAACGGCGACATGGCGCAGCTGCGCCCCGCCGACCAGCAAAATCCCAAGGGCCACCACGGAGAAGACAAGGGCCGTCCCCAGATCGGGCTCGACCGCTATCAATACGATCGGGCCGCTGGCGATGCCCAGGGCCGTCACGAACTGCCTCAGGCTCAGAAAGCCCCCGCAGCGCGACACATAATGCGCCATGGTGAAGATCAGCCCCGCCTTTGCCAACTCTGACGGCTGTATCTGGTAGTCGCCGACGACGAACCAGGCCTGAGAGCCGTTCCGCTCCGTCCCCAGCGGAGTGAGCACCAGGCCCAGCGCAAGCATTGTCAGAACGTGTACCGGCCACGCCGCGGAACGCAGTTTCCTGTAGTCCACCACCGCCACAGCGAGCAGCAGGGCGGCACCCGCCACTACAAAGAGGATCTGCCGATTCAGGTAGAAGCGGTTGAAACTCTCCGGATCGATGCCGCGGGTAGCGCTGTAGATGGCGGCAAGACCGAGCAGCGACAGGGCGGCGGTCGCGCCTAGTAGCGGCAGGTCGAAATTGCTCCACTTAAAGGGAACCTTCAGCCGCCGATGGACTTGAGCGCTCTTTGCAAGGCTCATGTGCCCAGCGAGCGGTAGTAACCCCCACAGGTGGAAGTTGTGGTGAATGGTGGCACGGGTGAGTCCAAGTCGAGTCTTTCGATCTCTGACTCGACCTCCTCCACGGTCTCTTGAGCCAGGGACTCCAAGACTTGTCGCGCAACGGGGGCAGCGGCAGAGCCCCCGAAGCCGGACTCCTCGAGCAGCACCGCCACCACGTAGTCCGCCGAGTTGACCGGACCAAACCCCACGAAGGCGGCGGTGTCGGACTTTCCCCCGGAGACTTCCACGGTTCCGGTCTTTCCGGCAACCTGCCAAGACTGCTGGGGAAAGTTCACGAACGCCTTCTGGGCAGTCCCGATTCGTTCGTTGGTTCGCAGTGTGATCGCCCCGATCATTCCGTCGAGGATGGGACGGATGAAACCGACGGGCAGGTAGACGCAGCGGGAGACCCGCGGGCCAATCATGTTCACAATCTCCCCGGTGGCCGGATTGTGCATCGCCCTCGCAATGTTGGGAAGGTAAATCGTCCCCCCGTTGGCGAAAGCCGTGAACGCATTTGCCAGCTGAAGCGGAGTAACTCCCAGGTCTCCCTGCCCGATCGCCAGGTTCAGCGTGTCCCCGACCCGCCAGACGGGATCTGGGAAGGCTTCAGGATTGTCATCGTGCCGTTCGCGCTTTATCTCCGGGTCCGGGACGAGCCCGGAGGCTTCGTAGGGCAGGGCCACCCCGGTTTTCTTGCCGAAGCCGAACTGCTTGGCAGTCTGCTGAACCTGATCAGCCTCGTAGCCCTGACGCACCGAGAACTGCTCCGCCAGCTTGTAGAAATAGACGTCGCTTGAAACTGCGATGGCCGCACGCAGGTCCACATCGCCGTTGGGTGCGCGGTCCGGGTTGGAGAACTCGCATTGCCCTTCGCACTTGTCGAGGACGTGGTACCCGATGTCCGGGGTGGTCTGGGTGACGCTCAAGAACCCCGCGGGGCCTATCATCCCCGTCGAGAGGGCCGCGTAGGAGGTGATCGGCTTCATCGTGGAGCCAGGCGAGTAGATGCCCTGAATGGCTCGGTTGTGCAAAGGCGCAAAAGCCTCGGGCGCAAGGAGGGCCTGGAACCTGCTCTCGCCTATTCCCCCGCCTATGAACTCCCGAGGATCGTAGGTGGGGTATGAAGCCATCGCCAGGATGTCGCCGTTCTGCGGATTCAAGATCACGCCCACGCCGGCGGGCGCGGCAAACGTCACGAACCGATCCTCCTTTGACTCGTCCTGCCGCTCCCTGGCAACGAGGAGCCCATCCCGAACCTCCTTCTCCAGGAGAATCTGAAGATCGATGTCAATCGTCAGCTGAACGTCGGTGCCGGGTCGCGGGGGGATGTAATCAAGCTCCTGCACAACGTTTCCTATGTTGTCGACCTCTATCTTCTGCTCCCCGGGAATTCCCCGCAGAATCTCCTCAAAGGAAAGCTCGACCCCTGACTTTCCTATCACGTCCACCGCTGAGTAGAGCTTGCGGTGATTCTCGCGGGACGCTAGCTCCTCGGCGGTAATGGCGTCTATGTAACCCAGTACATGGGCAGCCGACTCCCCATAGGGGTACACCCGCACCGTGCGCTGCACGACCTCGATTCCAGGAAACTCCTCGTTGCGTTCTGCAAGAAAAACTTTGAAAGAGTCGGAGACGCCATAAGCGAGGGGGATGCTGTCGAAAGGCCCGTAAGCGGGATCGGCCATCCTTTCCTCTAAGTATGCGGCTTTCGTAAGAGCTCCTGAGCGGGAAAATTGCCGGGCCAGATCAAGAGCCAGCTGTTTCCTGCGTTCAGGCCCCAACTGGTCTCGCAGCACGAAGGCGTCTACGGTCACCACGTTCACGGTCCTGTTGCCTACAAGCTCACGGCCCTCCGTGTCAAAGATTCGCCCGCGGGGAGCAGGCTCGTAGACCGTCCGGATGATGTTCCCCACTGCCTGGGCAGAGAAACTTTCCGTCGAAATCACTTGCATGTACCACAGGCGCACGAGCAGCGCCGCCAGCAGCCCGACTGCGATTATCCCCATGAAGCTGAGTCGCATCGCCGAAGAGCCTCGCCAGTCGGGGCGGTTCCGGGAATTTCCCTCCTCAGGCTTTCGCCCCTGGTTGCTTTGAAGCCCAAGAGGGGCGAATCTTCTCATGACGGTGAGCGGAGAGGCCGGTCGGCTGCCTCCCTCTTGCGCACTGGCTGCATCCACATCCAGAGCGAAAGCGGAAACATGGCCGGGGCCAGGAAGACGCTCCAACCCACAACCACTGCCAGGGTCGCCGGAAATCTCCCGTCGAAGAAGTTCTCCTGCCCCAAGACCTCACCAACTATGACGTATATGAAGAACCCGAGCGCTGTGAGTGGCGGAACAAGCCTCCACTTTACTCTTGCGACATACTCACCCAGCCTGCCCGCTACTATCGCAGTGAAGGTGTAGGCAAACATGGCAAGCCCAATCGGCAGGCCCGAGAGTATGTCGTAGAGCAACCCGGCAAAGAGTCCGACGATCAGGGCGCGTCTCGTCCCTAATGTGAGACCTGCTGAGGCGGCGAGCGTGAGCAGCGGTTCGCAAGCCCTGTCGAACAACCTGAGTTCGTTGAAGAAACCCATCTGCAGTACGCCAACAGCCAGCAAGACGGCTGCCACCCGCAGAGCGATCGACAGCTTTCTCCAGTTCATGACGGATTCTTGGCCGACAGCTTTGAACGGCCCCTACCGGGCGGTCGGGACATCAGGTCACAGCACATTGTCGTATAGCAGGATCGACACAAAATCAAGCGCCTCCAGCGATGCAAGTGGCCGTAGGAACAGCACCTGATTGAGGTCAGGATCCACCCGTATCTCCTGAATGACCCCGACTGGTATGTCGGGGGGATAGACGCTGTTTGCAATGCCGCTGGTGGTGATCATCAGCCCCGGTCGAACATCCACCGACAACGGAACCCCGTCCCCCACTACCAGAGCCCTGCCGGCTCCGCCCCCCTTGGCGACGGAAACGGTATCGAGACCCACGATACGAACGCCAAGCTCAAAGTCTTTGTCGGTGATCAACCGGACTTTCGAACGGGTGCGGCTTGTCTCGATCACCCTGCCGACCAACCCCTCGCTGGTAACAGCCGGCATTCCCACCTCGATGCCCGAATCTGTCCCCTTGTCCAGGTCGACGTTCAGGCTGGAAAAGCTGCCAAGTTGCCGGATGACCCTGGCGGTCGCCCTTGGCATGTCGTTGATGTATGGGATCTCGAGTTCTTCTAGTACTTGCCCAAGGAGTTCGGAGTCTCTGACCTCTTCAGACAATCTCCCCCGCAACTCCTCAACCTCGGCCCGCAGCAACTCGTTCTCCTGCCTGAGTTCTTCGTAACCCCCAACCGCGTTCCAGGCATCCGCCACCGGTCTTGTTATTCTGCTTACGCCCGATATCAACGGGCTCAGGGCATCTTGAACGGCGTCCCTTCCCAGTTCGAGCGGCGCAAAGTCGTTCAAATCCAGGCTCACCAGCGTGACAGGGAGAAGTACCAGGACGGCCAGCTTGATTCGAGTGATGCCCGTGCTAACAGCCACGGCGATGCAGGAATGAGATCTCGCCCATGTGGGCGTCCGAAGTTACTCGGAGGAGGATGGAAGCAGCACGCTCTTCAGAACAGAAAACTCCTCCAGGGAAAGGCCGGAGCCTATGGCAACCGCGTACCGAGGATTCTTTATACGCCTGAACGGGATCCCGACTTCGCTCGTGAGGAACTCGGCCATGCCCAGTAGAAGCGACCCTCCGCCTGCCAGGTAGATGCCGCTTTCCATGACGTCGGCCACAAGCTCCGGAGGGGACTCGTCAAGAACCGACCTGATGGCGGAGGCTATGTCGCGGATCGGGCCGTAGATCGCGCCTCGAAACTCTTTCGTCGAAATTGTCACGGTCTTGGGCAGACCCGAACGCCTGTCGCGTCCGAGAATGTCGCAGTTCATCTCCTCCGTCAAAGGCCAGGCCGAGGTGTATTTTGCCTTTATGACCTCGGCGGTCTGCTCACCCACGTCGAGGGCGTACTCCTTATCGACGAACTCCTTGATGGACCTGTCTAAATCATCGCCCGCCAGTCGGAATGATCTTGAGACGACGATTCCCCCCAGGGAGATGACCGCAATCTCGGTGGTGCCACCGCCGATGTCCACGATCATGCTTCCCCTTGCCTCGGCAATCTGGATGCCCGCCCCGATCGCAGCTGCAAGGGGCTCCTCAATAATGAACACGGGCTTTCGTGCGCCTGCGTACTCGGCAACCTCCTGCACGGCCCTTTGCTCCACCGGGGTGATGCCCGAGGGGGCGCAGATGACCATCCGGGGCTTGCCTGGCCGGCTGTTGTGCACCTTTCGGATGAAGTATCGCAGCATCTTTTCGCAAACGCTGAAGTCCGAGATTGTGCCGCCCCTCAGTGGCCTCACTGCCCTGATACCCATGGGCGTCCGACCGATCATTTCCTTTGCGGAACGCCCCACCGCCAGGAGGCGGCCCGTGCTCTCGTGAACTGCCGCTACGCTCGGCTCTTCGAGAACGACGCCTGCGGAGCGAACATAGATCACCGTGGTGGAGGTGCCCAGGTCTACCGCTATGTCACGTGCAAATAGACCAGCCACCGAGTTCGCTACCCGTGCCATAATACTTTCTCAGCTACTTTCTTTTTTCGTTCCCAGACTTAAACCTATCACTGCTGCGTCTGCGCCGCTTGTCTAGCGATGCGAGGCGCGGCGGTCAAGCCTTCAACCTGGGGCTCTTGGGGAGCAAGAGCAGCTTTGCATTCAACTTGGGGGCGCGCCAAGCCTGACCTTTGAGCCTGACCGCTTACCTGTCAGGCACGGGAGCAAGTCAAGCCGGCAAACCGCTTCGGAAGCATACCAGCCTTGCTCCGCGTTGCTACTTGGTCTTGCTTTGGGTTCGGAGAGGCTTCGGTAAGTCTTGGGTAAGCCTTGGCACGCCGACTCTCGCTCCGCCTCAAAGAGGCAGAGTCCAGGCCACATTCTTGAGCAGCGCCCTCCGTTGGCGGTGGTCAGGCATCGCTTTTCCCATCAGCGCATAAAAATGCTCCGAGTGGTTCTTGACCGACAGGTGAGCCAACTCGTGAACGACAATCATCTCGACTAGCTGCAACTCCAACATCATGGCTCGCCAGGTGATGCGCAGCGTGCCATCGTGCGAGCAACTCCCCCACTGCCTGCGGGCGTTGCTGACAATCACACGAGGCCTTGGGCCGTCCCATAACTTCGGCAGCCATTCGTCCACACAGGAGTTGAAGCAAAAGTCGGCCCTTGCCCTATACCACTCCACGATCACCGAGCGGGTGTGCTCGTAGCGGTCGTCGTCATGGGTGTCTAGCGGCATGCACGGCATGCAGACGAGCAGACGATCTTCCTCGCGCTGGACAGAAGGGGGTGACCTGTCTGCAGTTGGCTGAACACTGAGACACAGGTCGCGCCCAAGAAACGGCAGCATCTCGCCACTCACGAGCCTCGTCCCCGCAGATGGCCGCGCGGGGGCTTGCAAGGCCGCCTGCTGCTTCCTTAGAACCCAGGAGGACTTTGCGAGCACAAAATCACGCACCGCTTCCGCCGAGGCTCCGGCGGGCGCCCGCACGACCACGGCTCCTCGCATGTCGACCTTCAATTCGATTGTCTTCTTTCGCCGAGCGCTGTGAACGACCTCGTACTCGATGGTCGCATCGGCCACGCTGACGCTGTATTTCTCGGGCAAGACCGCTCCTGTTCTGGGTTGAGGCAAACCGTAATTCCGGCGCAGGCCGGAAAACCTGGCATCAATAGAATCCGCTTGAGTACGAAGACGGCAAAGCCGCCAAACAGGGCAGCCCAAAAAGGGTCGCCAAATGTCGGTTTCTCAGACTGATGAAAGCTGCCGGCAAAGCCAGGAACCGTCAACAGCGGAAGCCGTCGAGGCCAAAGCAGCAAAGCGGGCGATCTTTGCGGGTGAAGCGCCACAGCCCGTGTTTCCCACAACGGGGCGCAACCCTGCCATCTTATCAATCCTTTTTCTACTTCACTCAAACCATTCACATTCTGACACATCGCGAAAGTGTGTCTGCGGGCATACCACTAAAGATTGAACGTCGCTCTCCTTGCTCCCCGCCTTCATGCGGGCACCTCATCCACAATCGCCATTCATGTGACAAGCAGTCGAATCCGAGCATGGTTTCACGCCTCCCGTCACAGCGCTCACTCGATTTGTGGCAATAGTCGGAAAACATTGTCTAAGGCACAAGCCTCGAGTTTTGCGCCTGACACCGCTAGGCACCAGCATCAGCGAAGATAAGCGTTAACTCTCTACTCGCATTGAGACCCACGTCAACGGTGACTGGACACTCGAGTTGCACCCCACCAGAATTGCTGCTTTTGTAGTCCGGTAGATAGATGTGCGACAAATCATGAACAGGTGGGGCTTCTTGCCCTGCATCTGCCTCTATAATAACTGGAGGCACTTTTTATTTGTGATCCCTGATATTTAAATTGTT
This sequence comes from uncultured Acidimicrobiales bacterium, assembly GCA_958295925.1. Lineage (GTDB taxonomy): Bacteria > Actinomycetota > Acidimicrobiia > Acidimicrobiales > CATQHL01 > CATQHL01. Next base: position 2,402,241 of record CATQHL010000001.1, on the reverse strand, counting down.
ATTCCTGGTATTTTACGTTTCATAGTAACAAGTTATATTGTAATTGCTCTAAATAGTACCCAATTCACAAATCGAATTACGGCTCCGCTAAAATAGAATTTCTCAATTTAGCATCAAGTTGCTTCTCTTTCTTCTCAATAAATGTTTTTGCTCGAGCAAGTAACTCGGCAAACTCCTCAACATCTTCCGGGGGCATCCGTAAGAGCACCTCTTCTCCACTATATTGTAACTGCAACATACCAATTGTCTTATTGACACCCGGAATTTTTAGACTAAAATACTTGGCAAGAGCTTTTCGTCCACTTTTCTTTTCACCCTTTTTGTATTTGCCGAAATGAGCAATATTTCTGTTACGAATTTTTTTGAATTTCTGAAGCTACTACGCAAATCTGGATTTTCATCCAAAAACTCATTTCGTGGATATGTCCCATCAATGAAACATGCATAATAATTCATTATACTGGCTGTTATTAGGCCATTATGCAATACTAGTAGTTGAGCGTCCCTTATTTTACTCGAAATGCAGGAATAAAATATATTGGCTGCTGTGTTAATACTAGTAAATTAGCTGATTCATTTAAGAGTGATCTAATTCCCTTAATGTGTAATAACTCTTCAGCCATAATATTGTTTATAGGTATAGCAGTAGCCGTATTTCCCAAGTTTTCAGCACCGGGACCGATAAAGTTGAATGGTATTAAATTATCTTTCATTACCCATTACTCTCCGATATTTATGCTCATACCAGTACTATATTTCCTTCAAGTCAAAATAATTAATGCAGAAAAATTATCGCAGAAGTCAAAAGTGTTCCTCGCTCGACTCATCTATACAATTCCTACTCTTGAACTCGCTACTGTGAGACTCATCATCGCTGCACTCATTCTGCCAAGTTCGGACAATAGCACTCCAGCCAGCGTTTCTTTCGCGGTTGCCAACCCAGACATCCCAGTAGGCCGGATCTGGCGAACTGGGACGGGACACTTTTGGAAGTTCCAAAATGTCTACAAGAGTTGGAATAGATGCTCCCCAACCCAATAGGAATGCTCGTTGCGTGGGAAGGCCAGGCAATTCACGCAACAGTGAGGAAATCCCGTCCGGTACCATACGCTTTACAATTTCCTGGTCATGATCATTCACCAGTCTATGCAACAAGAATGTATTGCACTGTGATAGTACTGTAGGTGACAGTTCTGACGGCCGCTGGGAAGCTAAGACAAGTCCTAAGCCAAACTTTCTACCCTCCCGAGCAATTCTTTCAAAAACGTTTACACACACTTGGCTGGCCGGAGAGGATGACGTCCCAGCAATCTCACGGCAAACAAAATTGTGCGCTTCATCCAACACTAGAACTGTTGGCAATTCTTCCTTGTATTGAAATTTATATCTCTGAAGTGCCTCAAAAATCATTCGCGCTAGCACACTAACGATAATATGAATAATTTCGGACGGAACCAATGATAGATCAATAACTGAAACAGGGAATCTTTGTCCGTGTGTGTGATTCTCACCCCAACCTACATATCTTGCAAGCCAATGCTCTAAAGTAAGATCACTATCCTCCGACATGATTATTGATCGCAATATTCTATTCGAAAGAAGTCCGCTGATCCTAAGTTTTAATGTGTTTACATACTGCCGCAAACTTTGCTCTGGAGCTTTATCTAATACTAACTGATCAAGACGCTCTAATAGTTCATGAATGTCAAATCTCAAAGGGGTATTTTCATCAATAATACTCTCAATTTCATTATCAGGTTGACTCTCTCTAGCAGAGACATTGCTCTCAGCACGAAGGTTGCGCAAAGCTTCGAGCAATACTGGAGCTTGTGCACCCGGTGATGCCTTAGTAAATGCTATCCATTCCTCTCCATTCCACAACCAAGCTGGCACTTCGAGCGCTGTCTCATTGCTACTTGGCTCCACACTGAAAACGCTTACTCCATACTCCCGAAAAGCTTGTAAGTATTCACCATTAGTGTCAAGAATGATAAACCTAGAGTTGGGAACAAAACATTTCCGTTCACTATCATCTTCAGTCGTGCCTAAAAGCATCTTTTGACGATCTACAGCATCAAGCGACCAGCGTATTAGACCTGCTACGGAACAAGATTTGCCCGCTCCTGTGTTTCCAAGTACGGCCAGGTGCCTCCCAAAAATCTTATCAGGATCAACATACACAGGTACTCGATCTGGTGTTGGACAATAGCCTATTACAATACGTCCTTCAGTTTGAGTTTCACCCCCGACTATTGCACTGATTTGTTCAGAGTTGGGAACTATCACCAAATCTCCGACAGAAGGAAATACATCAACTCCTCGTTTCAGCACATATGATGTCTTGACTCCGGAAGATTGCGGCTGCAAAGTTCCTAGCGGAATCACTTTCATTATACGTGATGAAAATGGCAAATTGAGCAAGTCAAAGTCTTCTTGAGTACCTTTTCTTTGCGGAAGTGAAACTCTTTTAATCTCCACGGACACGATCAAACATACCGTTGCACCAATCGCGTTAGGAACTAGAATATAACCATTAATTCTTGGAAAGCCGATCGGACTTCCGCTATTTAAAGCAATTGCGTGGGGAGCTTCAACATCAAGAAGGACTTTAATTGTGCCAGCAGATACTTCTTCAATTGCGCCTACACAATAATTGTCTGTAAACTGAAGTAATGACATCAAGATATTTTCCCACTTTCCTAAACTTTGTTATCTGTTTCATTTGCTGTGCGTTCACTATCGTCATTAATATTGAGATATCTTTCGAAATTTCTGACGCCCACTGAGTATCGTCCAATTATGGGCCTAGGTAAGTAATGATCCACTAGTTTGCTCAATTCAGCTAAACCAGGACCCATCAGTATTGAGATCTGCGAATCTGTCCTTACGCTTCTTAGGAAGGAAAATAGTCGGCCTGATGCATCGTCATAGGAAAGAATTACAAGATGCGTCGAAGATAGGTTCAACATATCTAATAGAACCCGGTTAATGTGCTCGTCACCAAACCCATAACCGTATGTGACAAGCACGGAGTTTGGCTGACATACAGATGATGCAAAGTCGCGAAACAATTCTGCATATGGGTACTCTAGTGTTTCGCTCTCTTTAGCAGGCTTAGGATAAATAATAAGAGAATCAGTATCTCTCATATTTGCTTTGCTGCCTGCATGAGCGTCTCCGAAAGGAATGCCGATACGCTGCACTTGGGTAGCACCTTCAACTGTAGACAGACCTTTCCAATCCACAGAACCATGTAGCTTACTAAAACGTACTACACCTTCAAGGTATCTAGGTTCGCCACGTATTCCTGGAGGATTATAGTGCACATCTACACGCAATCGCGTCGAACGGAAAACAGGCATCAAGTTACCTACAAAACGGTCTAGAATGTGTAGCCCTAAGAGATCGCAACAATGCTCAATCAAACGATCGTAGTTTGTCGTAAATATGTGCAGACGCTCACGTGAAGCAGGTCTATTGGCAAAAGGACGAAAAAATCCAGCCAACACACGTTTAGTTTCGCTGGACTGCTCGTCTTTGGACAATGATTGATCGATGTGAGATTCGCTGTTAAGAATTTCTACAAAGAGAGCTTTAAGTATGTTATTCAACTCATCTTGCAATTCTTTAGCAAGTTCATTGGCATGTTGTGATACTGATTCAATCTCATCAGTTCCCTCACGAGCAAGTGCAATTATTTTGAGTCCACCGATCAGCTGCAGTATTATCCGTATCTGGTCCTCTAAGTTTGGAGTTCCTCTGCCTAGTCGCTCTGCGCTGGTTCTAGTCCCCATTTCAACTGCATCAGAAAGTTCACTGGTCAAGGGTCTATAGTTCATGCAAACACCTTCTGCACCTAGCATGTTACCAACAGCTGTGGTCAATCCACTACCAACTAATAGATTCAAATGCTCGGCCTGGAATAAGTCAGAAAGCCATTCTCGAATTATTGCGCTATGCTTTTGTTGCCATTCTATATCTGGTGCCTTATCCAGCCGTTCCTCAAGTTTGCCAGCCTTTACAATATGTACTTGGCTCGGTCCTTGTTCAGCTAATTGTGTGTCGCTGTTCATCTCTCACATACCTGCAATTTAATTGTTCACTAAATAATCAAATGTCAATCCACTTACTGCACTGATACTAAGCCTACTATATCCTCAACGATGTGGTTCTGATTACACAATTTCTGCCCACGGCAAAAAGCCTTAGTTCAGTTTCTTTTCTGCCACCCATAAGAGTACGCAATTTGCAATGTGTGAATTGAGAAGTATACTTTGAATCCACCCTGTGGATCTGCAAAATTGTTCGAAGGGGTAACTGATTCATGCTATGAGTGGTGAGAGGGATGGATCCTGGAAACCCAGGCGGAGGCATGCTGCTCACTGCCGCCTCGCTGCATTACAGCCTGCCCTCAGCTCCACTTCCATCCGACCACTCCTCCCTCAGCATCACCCTGAGATACCAATCTGGTGAGCGAAAGCACGGCCTTTTACTCGATGGTCGCATCGGCCACACTGACGCTGTATTTCTCGGGCAAGACCGCTCCTGATCTAAGTTGAGGCAAACCGTAATTCCGGCGCTGGCCGGAAAACCGAACCACGCCAGCGACAGGGCCCAGAAATCGGGCGCGCCAGCATGCGGCTCGGACTGTGCGGGGGAAACAGTGGGGGAAAGGAGGTCCCTCAGCGCCTAGCAGATGGCGTGGCGAGGGGCGAGCGCTCCATCGTAGCGAGGCCTGCTGAGGAGCGGCAGCGAGGATTTTAGCCACAGTCATCCGGCTTGCTTTGCGCTCGACAAGCATTATTTCCCGTTCTCTGATCTCCAGCGCTCTAATGCATCCTTCAGCCCTTCTACCAATAACTGAATCTCACTTTCCTTTCTTCCGGCCTCATTACGAGCCACGATTCTGCATAATGTTGGTGGCTCTAAACTCAGCTGCGTAGAAAGATGTTGAATCTTGCTCTTTGCTCTTTCCGCCTCGCTATAAGAAGCTGAGTCGTAAATAGCGTCACTCCTGTTCAAGAGCGCAAAGAATCGATCTTTGTCATAACCAAATTCCTCAAAATGGACATTCCTTAGAGTGTCCCACAACCAAACTTCCGGAGCATTCAAGCTCGGTAGATACAAGACAGGCACGAATTCATTGGCACTACGCTGAATCTTGTTTTCCAATTCGCTTTCTCGCATATCCCCATCGAGTACAAATACAAAACCAGCAATTACCCCGAATGTGCTAAATGCTTTCGCATGTGCAGGAAACTCTGTAGCCCCCGTGTCGTGCTCGATTCTAATCGAATCTGCTGGAATGCTTTCCCCAGGCCGCAAATAGTCGAGAACGCCTAGAAGCAGCCCTTCCGCTATTTCGTCCTCGCAAAGAATTTTGAGCGTCTCCCTAGCACGTCCATAGAGCGCGTCCTGCACCAGGTCTCTGTATGGCGGTCGAACGGTGACCTTTCCCGCCTCGTCGCGCTCAAGAAAAATGCGGGCTATCGCCGGCACAGAATCAAGCACGGCAGGACTGTGGGTGGTAACAATTATTTGAAGATCATTGCGAATAGCCAACTGCTGCAGCTGAAGCAAGAGGAGTTTCTGAACCCAAGGATGCAATCCAGCCTCCACCTCGTCTATCAAGACCAGCGCACCTTCAAGTTGTGCGATTTCCTGGGAAAGTCGCAGGATGGCACGCTCCCCCGCCGCCATGTGAAGCTCTGAGTATTCGGCCCCGCCCTCTTGAGATGCAAATAAGAGTTTCTTGTTGCCGCTTGACAGATCGACTACTTCCGAATATCGAAAAGGAAGCATCTGCTGCGCGAACCCGCGCTGTGAAGGATTCAATGGCGTTTCCTCAAGCTCGATCTTTGTCCGAGACAAGCTCAACACTCCACGTACTTCGGCTGGATTGCTCAAATTGCTGAGCGTCCTAAGATAAACAGGTCGTTCAGGCTGAGTTGAATTTGGGCGACCGAAGAAACTCCGATTCCAGCCCTTTGCCCTTCTCCAACGCATCTGCATTCTTCCAGTAGGCGTGGAGTAATCAAAGGCTACGACAATCACATTGCCGCCGTCTTTGCGGGTTCCAACCTTAGGCCGATAATCCGGAAACAGAGTTGATGGAACAAAATCCTTAACCCCTGAGCCAGGAACTTTGTAGGCGCAAGCAGCAGCAAACAAAACCGTTGTCTTGCCGCTGGCATTACCACCGGCTATTACACTAACCGGATACTCGAAGGTAACGCTTATGTTCTCAATGCCTCTTATCCCCTGCAGGTGAACATCTGTCAGGAAGTGAGGCATATGAGGCTTTTTGGCATATAATTGCTCCCAAAGCTCTTTCAGTCGCTGCTCAATCATTAGACCTTTCCATCCTTCCAGTAAGACCCTCTTACGGCCTTGTCATGATTAGTGACGGAGTGCAGACTAGCCGGTTCGGTGGCTCAATTGGACGGGGGCGAGGGACGCAGAGCTGGCGCAGTACAAAGGTTGCAGCTCAATTTGAGCGTCGCAGCGCTCCGTGCAGATGAAGTGCTAGCGGAACCTTGAAGGGAACAACAGCGAGAGGCTCCGCTTCTTTATGCCTAGTTTGGACCTGCTGGAGAATTCTTGACAGCGACGGTGATAGCGCACAAGTCGGCTGATCTTCTTGAACTTGTTGCTGTCATCCACAGCTGCCCCCATGACTGCTCTGCGGCGCGCCCACGGCATAGCCAGCAAATCGTCAAGCTGATTCGTGTGTGCGTGTGAGTACTCATCGGCATAAAGGCAGGCATGAAGATGCGCTGCAAGATGCGCGTCGTCGGGGGGAAGCGGGCTGTCGGGGGGAATTCGAAACAGTTTGCGAGGTGGCAGGGCCTCAACGGTAATCATGTAGCCGATTGGAGGTATCAGCGACCGAGGTCTACCAGCCAAGTACAGCTTCTGCTCCAGCAAGAACCTGAGCCTTGCGACACGGCGCGCTTGCCGAAAAGACATTCCGGCAGCGGTCAGAACAACGATTACCCGGTCGGGGGACAAGCCAGTTATTGCGGCCAAGTGATCGGAGATGATGCGCCGATCGGAATCGGCATTGATGGAAACCGCCTCGGCCAATCTGTCGGCAATACGCCGCTCAGATCTGGTGAGATGATCCTTACGCTGCCCAGGTCTAGTGCGGTTAACTCTGGTCTGATCGGTTTCAACGAGAAAATCGTTCATCGCTCAGCTTCCCAAAAGCTCTAGTCAACACAAGTGTATTGCAGCACCTGTTGCCACACCGCATTCGTGGCGCAGTTATCACCGCAGCGGACATAATCGTCAGAATAATGCACCCTCCCTTGTGGGCCGTGAGGGACTTGAACCCCCGACCTCTTGCGCGTCATGCAAGCGCTCTAGCCAACTGAGCTAACGGCCCCACGCACAGGCTGGCGACCCTTAGGAGTTCAGGGCCCCAAACCTGCTGTTTGTGTTTGAGCACCGGGCGGGATTTGAACCCGCGAAAGACGGCTTTGCAGGCCGCTCCCTTAGTCCGCTCGGGCACCGATGCCTGTAGGGCAATTCTAGCAAGGCCGCGCGAGATGCGAAGAAATCAAGCTGACAGAAGCGAGAATGCTGAAGAGCGGGCGACCGGGCTCGAACCGGCGACCTTCACCTTGGCAAGGTGGCGCTCTACCAACTGAGCTACGCCCGCATTCGGGGAAAGTATAACACCTCCAGCATGATGCCCGCCCGCTAGACACCCATCCGCACGCCCACTGGATACCCGTCAGGATGCGGGACTTAGATCGCCACCCGACTCAGAAAGTCGGCCAGCGCGCCGCCTACGGCATCGATCTCCAGCAGGAAGCCATCGTGCCCTTCCTCGCTGGGCACGAAGACGAACTCGCACTCCCCGCCGGAGGCTCGCAGGAGATCCCGCAGCTCCCGCTGCTGGCGTGGCGGGTAGAGCACGTCAGAGCTAATGGCCACCGTGAGCACCGGGGCGGAAATCAGCTTCACCCCTTTCTCCAATCCTCCCCGCCCCCTTCCCAGGTCGTGGCTGTCCATGGCCTTGTTTAGCAGCAGGTAGGAGTTGGCGTCAAAGCGGTTGACAAGCTTCTCGCCGTGATAGTCAAGATAGCTCTCCACCGAGTAGCGGTCCCACAGGCCGAACTCCTCGGAAGGATCAAGCAGCCTCCTCCCCCAGCGATCCTGAAACAAGGGGTCGCTGCGGTAGGTGATCTGCGCTGTCGCCCTCGCCAGGGCCAGCCCTGACTGCGGCCCGAATCCCGGCGGGGCGTCGTAGTAGTCGCCCCCCCGCCAAGCCGGATCGAGGGCAATTGCCGTCCGTCCTATCTTGCTCCAGGCGATCTGCCAGGGGCTGGCAGAGCATCCCACCGCCAGCGGGGCGAGTGAACGCACTCGCTCGGGGAACATCGCCCCCCACTCCAGAACCTGCATCCCCCCCATCGAGCCGCCGATCACACTCAGCCACTGCCGCACGCCCAGGTGGTCTGTCAGGCGCTTTTGGATGCGAACCATGTCCCGGATGGTGACAGCGGGAAACCCAGCCCCCCAAGGCCGGGACTTGTCAGGGTTCACGGAGGCCGGGCCGGTCGTGCCCTGACAACCGCCAAGCACGTTGCTGCATACCACGAAGTAGCGCTCGGTGTCCAAGAACTTGCCTGGCCCGACCATCTCCTCCCACCAGCCGTCGGGCGAACCAGGCCTATCGGCCGAGCTGCAAACATGGGAGTCGCCCGTGAGGGCGTGACAGATCAGCACGGCGTTGGAGGTGTCGGGTGTGAGCTCACCCCAGGTCTCATACGCCACCACCAACTCGTTCAGGGAGCCACCAGCCTCCAAGAGGAACGGACGCCCGGTGTCCCAGCGAAAAAACCGACGCTCACCTGGCGGGTCGCCATCCTTCCAGGCGCCGCTGGCAGGCAGATCGTTGAAGTACCTGTTTGCCCTTGCATGCGTCGAGCCTGCTGATTCCAAGTTGTCCTCCGAATTCGTGGCAATCAGAGACGAACGGTGCAGGGGGCGGGCGCCCAACTTCTGCAACTGCTCAGGGGGACACTTGGTTGCCCGGGCTAGGCCGGGCCACATACCCGAAGTAGGGCTGGCACCTTGGGTGTCCGTCCCAGGTTGCCGGCTCGGACGCCTAGACGACCGAGACCTCTCTATGCGATATCTATTCTAGCGGTTCGACAGGGGACTCATCCTTCTCTTGGAACTTCCTCTCCCGATAAAGGAACTTCCTCTTCTGCCGGGGCTTCCACAATCTCTTGCGACCTCTCCGACGCCTCCACAATCTCTTGCGACGCCTCCGACGCCTCCTTCTGCACCGACGATGCTTCGTCGAACTCGGCGGACTCCGCAGGAGGCTCGACGGACTCCGCAGACGGCACCTCCGCAGACGCCGCAGACGCTGGAGACGCCGCAGACTCGACAGACTCCACAGACGTCGCCACAGCGTCCTCCACAGACGTCGCCTCAGCGTCCTCGACAGACTCCACCTCAGCGTCCTCGACAGACTCCACCTCAGCGTCCTCGACAGACTCCACAGTCGCCGCAGACGCCGCATCCGGCGCAGACACCGCATCCGGCTCAGGTGGCTCTTCTGCCTCCTCCCCCAGAGCGGCGGTCTTGTGGGCCTTTCGGGTGACCGTGAGAAGGAATGCCGCGGCTGCGATCAGGACGAACCCCATCACCCAGATGTTTATTCGCACGCCCAGCACAAGGCTGGCCGGGTCTGACCTCAACGCCTCCACCCAGAGCCTTCCTCCGGAATACAGGGCCACGTAGAGGGCGAACAGGTGACCCGACGGCAGCCACATGCGCCGGAAGGCCCATATCGCCAGCAAGCACACCCCGACGTTCCAGAGGCTCTCGTAGAGAAACGTGGGGTGAAAGGTCTCGAACTCCACATACTCGGGCGGGCGGTTCACCTCGTCGATCCTCAGGCCCCACGGCAGTTCGGTCGGGCGACCGAAGAGTTCCTGGTTGAAGTAGTTGCCGAGTCGCCCTATTGCCTGTCCAAGCGGGATGCCGGCCGCCGCCGCGTCGAGGAGCGGCCGAACCTCGAGCTTGCGTATGCGGACAACCAGAAGCCCGCCCAGAACACCTCCGACGATCGCCCCGGGAATGCCTAGCCCGCCTTCCCAAATCTTGAAGATGTCCACCGCCCGGCCCTGATAGAGCTTCCAGTCGGTAATCACGTGATAGGCGCGCGCCCCAATCAGCCCCAACGGCACACCCAGAACAGCCACGTGGATGGCCAATTCCGAGCTGATTCCCCTGGTTCGAAGCAGCCACCCCGCGAGATAGATAGCGGCTACCACGCCCAGTGCCACCATCAGTCCGTAGAGCCGAAGATTGAGCGGCCCCAGCGAGATCTGCCCAACCCGGGGGCTTTGGATGTAGGCAACTACGGCGTGGAACGAGGTCATTTCAGATCTCTCTTACGCATTGAACCCCCTCGGGCTTGGCTAGGCAACGATGTCAACAACAGTACCCACGGGGAGTGTCCTCTCCAGGAACTCCACAACCTCGTTCGGCACCCTGATGCATCCGGAGGAGAGTGCCTGACCGACCTGCCCGCTGTCGAATGTCCCGTGTATGGCCAGCTTGGGAAGCCCTCCATTGAAGACCTCCAGAACTTCGCTGTACCCGGAAAGGGTGAGGATTCGGGTGCCGTAGACGCGCCCGAAACCGGCCTCGGAACTCTTGAGCTTCTCGTCGATGATAAAACTTCCCAACGGGGTGGGGCGATCGTCCCGACCGACCACAATTCGGCTTTCGGCTATGGCCTGCTCCCCCTCGAAGGCCGTGAGGGTTCGCTCGGATCGGTCGACCACCACCCGGAAGTTGTGCGACGACCAGCCGAAACCCCTTGTGCGAACCCAGCCCCTGCTGCCGTTCGGGCGGACGGGCAGATCCACCTCAACCCACTCGTCGCCCGGGCTGCCTTCACTCACCAGCAGGGTGAGCGTGTTGCCGTAGTAGGTGGGGTTGAAGACAGCGTCCCGGAAACGCAGTCGGCTGCCTTCGGGGGCGTCGTATATCTTCAGCTCCCCGTTGAAGTCGGTGGCTCGAATGATCTTGAAACCCTGCTCCCGGGCGTCGCCATCAGGTGCGCCGGAACCCTCGGACGCAGCACCACCGGAACGCTCGGACGCAGCGGCGAGATGGTCGGACGAGACGGACACAGACTCATCGGCCAAGGCAAGAGTTTCGGGCACAGCGGCCTCGACAAAGGGCAGAGGGGACGGCGGAGGCTCGAGGGGGAGGGGTGGAGGCTCGAGGGGGAGGGTTTTGTCGGAGGATGCTTCGACCGTCAAGACCCCAGGGGATGCCTCTCGCTGCTGACTCGCGTCCATATCCAGGGGCAGCCGCCCGTCGCAACCCGCCAGGAGCAACCCGACTGTGACTCCTGCGAAGGCCGCCGGCAGCAGCGAACCACTCAAGCTTCGACCGATCGTCAAGAGGGGGTACGGGCTCTTTCTGTATCTACGGCTGATCTCCTTTGAGCGGTGAAGTGGCCATGGCATGCTACGGCGATTTGCTCTGCGACAGGGTTGCGCGCCCCCGGCGGCTGCGACACGCTGATGGGGTGCCTGAACCAGAAGATCCGCCCGCAGTCGAGCCCGAGCCCGCAGACGCCGAGAACGCAGCAACTGTCTGGCCCGGTCCCGCCGCCGGGTCAGCCGCCTGCACCAGGGCGGAGGCGAACATCCTCTCCGAGCGCAAGGGCGACCTTCGAGTGGCGGTGTGCCTGCCCGCTCTGAACGAGGCCGCCACCATCGGCGGCATCTGCGAAGCCGTCAGGGAGAATCTGATGGCACCAGGAGCACCGCCGCTGGTAGACGAACTCTGGGTGCTTCATTCCTCTGACGACGACACCCCAGCCGTTGCTGCGGCGGCTGGCGCAAGAGTGGCCGCAGTCTCCGATCTGCTGCCCGAAGCCGGTCGGGGGCGAGGAAAGGGGGACGCACTGTGGAAGTCCCTGTCGGTGACCGACGCCGACCTGATCGTCTGGTGCGACGCCGACCTGCTGAGCTTCTCCCCCGCCTACGTGACCTCCCTTCTGGCTCCGTTTCTGCTGAACGCCAACGCCGAGGGCGCAGGCGTCGTGATGGTCAAGGCCCACTATCAGCGCTGGCTGGGTGACAGACCCACAGGCGGCGGGAGAACCACTGAACTGGTGGCCAAGCCTCTCATCTCGCTGTTCTTCCCCGAACTCTCCCACATCAGCCAGCCGCTTTCCGGCGAGTACGCCGTCCGGCGCGGAGCAGCCATGCAAGTCCCTTTCGTGCAGGGCTACGGGGTCGAGATGGGGCTGCTCATCGACCTCTCCCGCCGCTTCGGGGCGGAGAGCATCGTCCAGGCCGACCTGGGAATACGCCGCCACCGCAACCGCCCGCTGGCAGAACTCGCCCCTCAGTCGCTTGAGATTATCCAGGTGGTGCTGGAGCGGGCGGGCGTTGAGCCTCCCCGTGGCGCCTGGGAGGCGCCGCCAGCAGATAAGAGACGCGTTCAAGGTGCCGGGGCGCCCCTCGGAGAAATCCCTGGTCTCCGAGAACGCCCTCCTATGAGAAGCTTCCTGCGCCTCTCCCAGACGACGCCAGACGTCGCCAAGGATCAGCCGCCGAGCCTCTGTCAGCCGCAGCCGCTGGTGGCGCCGCAGGTGGCGCAGGCGTAGCAGGAGCCGACTCGCACCATCTGGGTGCCACAGGTCATGCAGAGCGGCGCCGCTGCATCTGCACGGCGACTCCTCGCCGATAGCTCCCAGGCGTAACCGTTTCCAGCCCCCGACGACGAGCCGGGGACGATGTCAAGTGCCTGCACCGCAGCCGCCCACGCATCAGGCAGGGAGGGTCTGGAATCGGCAGTAAAGAGGCCCATCGACTCCCGCTCCTCAGCGGAAAGGTAGATCAGCCCCAATCTTCTGAACAAGTAGTCGATGAGGCTGGTGGCGATCCGAATGTCGGGGTCGTCAGTGATGCCGGCCGGCTCAAAGCGCATTCCCCTGTAGGCGTCAACAAACGAACGCAACGGCACCCCGTACTGCAGTCCGTGCGAGATGGCGATGGCGAAGGCGTCCATTATCCCCGCCAGGGTGGATCCCTGCTTGGAGACCTTCACAAATATCTCGCCCGGGCGTCCGTCGGGATACTCGCCAACTATCACGTACCCCTTACAGTCGGCCACCTTGAAACTCAGGGTGCGCGAGCGGCGTTCCCGCGGCAACTCCCGGCGCACCGGCTCGGGCAGGGCCTCGGATGCCTCCACACCGCCTGTCCCTCCCGCAATCGACGCCGACATCGGCTGAGTCCACTTGGAGTTGTCGCGATAGACGGCGATGGCCTTAACCCCCTGCCTCCACGCTGCTACAAGCAGATCCTCAATCTCCTCGATAGTGGTCTGCTCCCCCACGTTGACGGTCTTCGAGATGCCTCCGCTCAGGAATGGCTGGACGGCTGCCATCATCTTGACGTGGCCCACCGGGCCTACGACGTTGTCCCCTATCGAGCAGGCGAACACCTCTTGGTGCGGCTTCGCGAGGTGCGGGGCGCCGATTACCGAGCCGTGGGTCTCGACAAACCCTGCTATCTCGTCGGACTCGGCCTCGCTGTATCCCAGATGCGCCAGAGCCCGCCGCACCGAGCGGTTCAGCAGCGTGAGCGAACCCCCGCCCACCAGCGCCTTCGTCTTCCGTAGCGCCAGGTCGGGTTCGATGCCGGTGGTGTCACAGTCCATCATGAAGCTGATCGTCCCCGTTGGGGCCAGGACGGTCGCCTGGGCATTGCGCACCCCCGTCTTTAGAGCCAGGGAGCAGGCCCGATTCCAGGCGTCGGCGGCTGCGCTCATCAGGTCGTCGGAGACGTGCTCGGCAGCGATGCCCGATACCGCCTTGCGATGCATGTCCAGCACCCTCAGCACGTGCGAGCGGTTAGCCCGAAAGCCTGCGAACGACGACATCCGAGCCGCCATCAACGCCGAGGTGAGATAGGCCTCCCCGCACATGACGGCAGTAACAGCGGCGGCGTTAGCCCGCCCGGCCGCCGAATCGTAAGGCAGCCCCATGCTCATCAACATGGCTCCCAGGTTTGTGTATCCCAGCCCTAGTTGGCGGAACTTTCTGGTGTTGATTGCTATGGAGTCGGTCGGGTAGTGGGACCGTCCGACGAGTATCTCCTGGGCGCAGAAGACCACCCTCACGGCGGATCGGAAGGAGCGCACGTCGAAGCGCCCGTCCTCTGACAGGAAGCTGAGAAGGTTCAGGCTGGCCAGGTTGCAGGCCGAGTCGTCGATGTGCAGGTACTCCGAGCAGGGGTTTGAGGCTGTTATCCGTCCATCGGCAGGAGTGGTGTGCCAGCGATTGATCTGAGTGTCGAATTGAACGCCCGGATCGGCGCAACTCCAGGTGGCCTCGGCTATCTGGCGGAGCAGGCCAGCGGCGGGGACCTTGGAGAGAACCTCCCCAGTGGTGCGGGCGGTGAGCTCCCAGTCGAGCCCCTCAAGGGCGGCGCGCATGAAGGCGTCGCTTAGGCGCACAGAGTTGTTGGCATTCTGGTAGAAGACCGTCGCACCGTCCGCCCCGTCGAAACTCATGTCGAATCCTGCCTCAGCCAGGGCTCTCGCCTTTTTCTCCTCGTGCGCCTTGCACCATATGAACTCCTCGATGTCGGGATGGTCGGCGTCGAGCACCACCATCTTGGCGGCGCGCCGGGTGGTGCCACCCGAGCGGATAGCCCCGGCAGAGGCGTCCGCCCCCCTCATGAAGCTGACCGGGCCGCTGGGCCTTCCCCCGCCGCTGAGGTGCTCCTGGCTGCTGCGGATGTTGCTGAGATTCACGCCTGAGCCCGATCCCCGCTTGAAGATCATCCCCTCCTCCCGGTACCAGTCGAGGATGGACTCCATGTCGTCCTCCACAGAGAGGATGAAGCAGGCCGACGACTGCTGGGGCACCTCTGGCACCCCGATGTTGAACCAGACAGGGGAATTGAACGCCGCCTGCTGATGAAGGAGCAGATAGGTGAGTTCGGCCGCGAACGTGTCCGCCTCCTCGACGCTGGAGAAGTAGCCGTCCTCCCCGCCCCAGCAGGCGATTGTGCAAACCACCCTGTCGATGACCTGCCTCAGCGAAGACTCCCGCTCGGGGGCGCCCAGGCGACCACGAAAGTACTTCTGCGAAACTATGTTCACGGCGTTCTGCGACCAGAAGGCCGGAAACTCCACGTCGGGCTGCTCGAACACGGCAACACCGGTGCTTGCGTCGGCGATGAGGGCATGCCTGCGCTCCCACTCCACTGCGTCGTATGGATGCACCCCGGGGATCGTGAAGTGACGCTCTATCCCGATGCTTAGGCGTTCAGAAGTTATCGACACCATCCCTCCTCGCAGATTTCTTGACTTCCCTCTCCAACTTACCGAATTTCCAACTTACCGAATTCAAGAGCATTAAAGCCGCCGGATACGCAGAATTCACCCGATCTGGAATTGGGGTTGTTCACTGGGGGATGACGGAACTGAGCGATGAAGTAGGTCAATAACACGCCCTCAACCCGTCAATCTCCTGTTTGAAGAGGCTCTGATGGAGCTGATTTATGAGTGGATTGTGAAAAAGAACTGCAATCAATGAGCATTTTCTTCATGTTTGCAGGGAATTTTCCAGTACAGGCTGTGAATTTGTGTAAATGTCTGTGGAAAACTGTTGGGTAATGTTTGCCTGAATGGGCAGAATCAACCTGTGGTTTGTCTTCAAGATATCTGGCCTGTCGCCGGAAAAAAGCCCATACTTTCCGATCACCTTGACGTGTATGAAGAGGTCGAGCGCAGCGTCCCAAGTGACCGCCCCTGGGTGATCTGCTGCATGCTCGCCTCCCTCGACGGGGCAGTGACGGTCAAGGGGCGCTCAGGTGCTCTGGGCGGCCCGGCCGATTTTGCCGTATTGCTGGCACTTAGGGCGCGGGCGGACGCCATCGTGGTGGGGGCGGGAACCCTGCGCGCGGAGGAGTACGGCGCTATCGAGATTGCCGAGGACGCCCGCATGCGCCGTTTAAGGAGGGGGCAGGAGGAGATCCCGCTGCTGGCTGTCGTGAGCGCCGGCTGCCGGCTTGATCCGCTAGGCGACGCCTGGACAGGTCGAAGGCGCAACCGCCTCTTCACCACCCAGGGGGCAGACCCCGGGCGCTTGGAAGCAATGACACGCGTGGCGGATGTGCGAGTCTGCGACGGCGGACTCGTCAAGCCCGAGGCTGTCCTGGCCGACCTTTTCGCCGACGGCCACTCGGTGGCGCTGCTAGAGGGAGGCCCCACCCTGAACGGCCACTTCGCGCGGGCGGGCCTTATCGACGAACTCTGCCTCACGCTTTCGCCGCTCCTCGTGGGAGGCGGCCGCAGCATCGTCGCCGGGGAAGAACTCGGCTTTCCGAGGAAGATGCGCCTAGAGAGCCTGCATGCCGGCGAAGGGATGCTCTTCGCCAGATATTTGCGCGACTAGCAGACCGCCGCTTTCAGCACCTCATCGTTCGGGGGTTGGCGGCTAATTGAACCGGGGGGCGGCTACAGCACCCACCCCCAGGGCTTGTATCAGGATCCCGAAACCACCACAGGGGTGACATCCTGCACGACCGCCGGGGTGACATTCCCAGGCACAGGCCCTGCCAATGCGGCTCCCGTCGTTGTTCCCAAGTTCCACAGCCCGACAGCGATGCCAGCAGCAAGTAGCAACGCAAGGAGCCTGCGAATTACATAAATCCTGGGGCTGACCGACCCCTTTGCAACGAAAACCGCCCAAAGGAAACCATGCCCTTCACCCCCGACAGGGGCGACCACCCCGCCAGAGTGCGTCAGCACCTCGAGGGAATTCCCTGCAGCGAGCGAATGCCCAGTCTTCATCACCTGACTAAATTCTTTCCTCTTTACCTCTTCGTGCACCTGCACTGTGCATAAGTTACAAACAGTGTAATTTGCGCGCTCCCCTTGGAATCGGATTTCCACAGGGGCAGAAACTCAGCGCCCTGCCGTCAACAAATCGAAGAGCGTGCAGTAGACCTGTTCCAGTGCTTCCGCGGTGACGTACTCCCCTGCGGTATGCGCCAGCTCACTCATTCCAGGCCCGAAGTTGATTGCCGGCACTTCCCGCTCGGCGAAGAATGCGGCATCTGTCCAGCCCAGCTTGGCGCTAACCCGCGACGGCCCCCCTACGGCCTCTACCAGGGCGCTTATCAGCGGGTGATCGAGGCTTGGCGGCGCACCGGCGGCGGCCTCGACGATTTCCACCGAGTCGCCCTCCTCGAGGTGCGTAGACAGGAACGACCGGACATGGGCCTCGGCTTGCTGCGGCGTGCGGTCGGGGGCAAAACGGTGGTTCACGTCAAGGAGCACCTCGTCGGGAACCACGTTGCGAGCCACCCCTCCCGAGACCAGGGTCGCCACCAGCGCCTCCCGAAAGCGGCAGCCGTCTATCAAAGGCTCCCTCGCCTCGTATCCGCCCAGCGCCGTGAGCATCCCGCCGAGCCGATGGAGCGCGTTGCGCCCCATCCAGGGACGGGCGGTGTGCGCCCTTTCCCCCCGAAGCCTCACACGAAGATGCATGGTTCCCTGGCATCCCGCCTCCAGGGCAGCCCCTGAGGGCTCGCCCAGCACGGCGGCGTCGCCCGAAAGGAGGCCAGGGCGGGCGGCCTCTATCTCCAGCAGGCCGCTTCGGGATCGCTCCACCTCCTCCCGCGCATAGAAAACGTAGGTCACGTCGGCAGAGGGCTCCGGGAGCGTCTTTGCCAAAGCCAGCATCACAGCCAGACCGCCCTTCATGTCGGAGGCGCCGAGCCCGTGGACGCTCCCGCTCTCCACCCTGGCCCGATCGTTGTCGTTGGGGGGCACGGTGTCGAGGTGCCCTGCCAGCACCAGGCGCTGTGACCTGCCCTGGCGTGTACGAGCCACCACGTTGTCGCCCAGCCTGTCCACCGTCAGCCAGCCCATCTCGCTGATGCGGCGCTCCACGTGGTCTGCCAGCGCTGCCTCCGAATAGCTGACCGAGGGGATGTCTATCAACTCGGCCGTGAGCATTAGCAGGTCCATCACACGCCCGCCCCTCTGCGCCCGGCAGCCGCAGCCGATTTCAGGCAGCCGAGCCGTGCTCGCGCAGCACCTCGTTAAGCCTGGCCTTGTCGTGGCGCTCGCCCGGCTTCAGGCGCTTCACCACCAAGACGCAGGGCAGCCCGAAGTCGCCGCCATTGAACGTCCTTCTCCTGGTGCCGGAGACTGCCACGCACCAGGGCGGCACGCTCCCCCTGCCGAGTTCCCAGCCCGTCTCTGCGTCGATCACCGGGACCGACCCTGTGAGGATGCATCCGGCTCCCAGCACAGATCCCTCCCCCACCCGGGCACCCTCGGCCACTATGCATCGGCTGCCGATGAGGCACTCGTCGCCCACCATCACCGGGGTCGCCCCAGGCGGCTCAAGCACCCCGCCGATTCCCACGCCACCGGAGAGGTGGACGTTCTTGCCTACCTGGGCGCACGACCCCACCGTCGCCCAGGTGTCCACCATCGTGTTCGCCCCCACGTACGCCCCTATGTTCACGTAGCTGGGCATCAACACCACGCCTGGCGCCAGGTGGCTTCCCCAGCGGGCCGAGGCGCCCGGCACCACCCGGACCCCCTTGGCGTGGTAGCGGGTCTTGAGGGGAATCTTGTCGGCGTACTCAAAGGGCCCCATCTCGGTCGTCTCCATCGACGAGACCTTGAACAGCAGCAGGATGGCCTGCATCAGCCACTCGTTAACCAGGACCTCCTCAGCGTCCCGCATCTCTGCCACACGCACCTCACCCCTGTCGAGCAGGTCGATGGCCTCGTGGACAGTTTCTCGAGCCTCGGCGTCGTGCTCGCTGAGGAGACTCCGATTCGACCAGAGCTGGCCGATTCGCCCTTTCAGGTCGTGTAGTTCAAGCATGAACGCAGGCTAACATTCGCCCGCCGCGGGCATCTGAATACCGTCGCTGCAGGCGACTGCGGCGCCTTGCCGTCAGGTGGCCCCCAGCCGCTTCAGGGCCATCTCGATCCGCTCCTCCGGCGCCACCGCCGCCACCCGGACATGCCCGCTGCCTGCCTCTCCGTAAAACTCACCCGGGCTCACCAGCAGCCCTGCCTCCGCCGCGAGGCGGCGCGTCAAGCCCCACGCATCGCCGCGCGGGGCCTTCACCCACAGGTAAAACCCCCCCTCCGGAAGGTCGACGTCAAGGCCAAGCCGCCCGAGGAGATCGGCCAGCATCCTCAGCCGTCGCCCATAGCGACCCCGCTGAGCCCCCACATGCTCGTCGTCGTCGAAAGCAGAGGCAGCCGCCGCCTGAACCGGCCCAGGAACCATGAGCCCCAGGTGCCTGCGGGCATCGGAGAGGTAGCCCACCAACCCCTCGTCGCCTGCGTAGCAGCCCACCCGCATCCCTGCGAAGTTCGACCTCTTGGACAGGGAGTGGACGGCCACCACGCCCTCCGTGCCGTGCTCCAGGATGCTGCGGCCCGACGCCCCCTCCGGCCAGGTGAATTCGATGTAGCACTCGTCGCTGAAGACGGGAACCCCGCGCTCCCTGCCCCAGGCGGACACCTCCACCAGGTCTTCCAAGGCACCGGTGGGGTTGGCGGGCGAGTTAACCCACAGGCAGAGCGCCCGCCGGATGTCGTCCTCGGCCACAGCGTCGAGATCCATCCTCCAATCCGCGTCGAGCGGCACCGCCACCCCCCTCAGCCCTGCCAGGCGTGCCCCCATTGCGTAGGTGGGATACGAAACCGCCGGGTAGAGCACGCTGTCGCACCCTGGCGTCCTTGCCGCCAGCAGCCGTGGAAGGGAACCCACGAACTCCTTCATCCCCACGCAGGCAGCGGTTTGCCGAGCACTCACCTGCACTCCGAAGCGACGCCTCATCCAGCGGACGGCGGCCGCCCTCAGCTTCACGCTCCCGACCGAGGGCGGGTAGCTCCGGGCGCCCTCCGCCTGCGCAAGCCTCTCGATGGCGACCGTGGGCGGAGAATCGACCGGGTCTCCCACAGAGAGGTCTACGCACCCGCCCGGATGGCCGTCTGCCAACGACCTGAGATCTTTGAGAAGGTCGTAGGGGTACGGCTCCATCCGGGCGGGCGCGGTCACGCCGGGCCGACAGCGGTCACGCCGGGCTCGGGGTCTCCGCCACCGGGGTGGGCGAGGCCGAAAGCAGGTCCTCGGCGAGGAACTCGCTTAAGCGTCCCTGCGCCGCAGCGTCAAGGCGCACCTGCAGGCGCATCCCCTCCACGGTGGCCGACTCCGAATAAACCTGCCCCGCCCGATGCAGTTCGGCGATGACCTCCCCGCGGGAATAGGGGACAAACATCTCAACAACCTTCTCGCCCGCCCGAATGCGGTCTGACACGAGCAGCGCAAGGTGATCCAGGCCCTCACCCGTCCTGGCCGAAACCGCCGTGCTGCCCGGATAGGCCCGCAACAAATGCTCCACGCTTTCCACGCAGTCGATCTTGTTAAACACCAGAAGATCCGGGATGTCGCCCGCGCCTATCCGCCTCAGCACTGAGCGGACCACGGCTATCTGCCCCTCCGGCTCCGCAGCCGAGGCGTCCACCACGTGAAGCAGCAGGTCGGCGCCCACCACGACGTCAAGGGTGCTCATGAACGCCTCCACCAGGTCGTGTGGGAGTTTGTTGATGAAGCCGACCGTGTCAATCAGCAGCACCGACTCACCCGAGGGGATGCCGAAGCGCCTAGTGAGGGCGTCGAGGGTGGCAAACAGCCGATCCTCGACGTGGGCGTCGGCCCCGCAGAGGGAGTTGAGCAGGCTGGACTTGCCCGCGTTCGTGTAGCCCACAATGGCCACCTGGGGAATCCCGCTGCGGCGGCGGCGGCGGGACTGAACCGCCCTGTGGCCTCGTATCTCACGCAGATCCGACTCCAGTCGGGCGATTCTTCTCAGCAGGCGCCGCCTGTCCACCTCCAGCTGGGTCTCGCCCGGGCCTCTCGTGCCGATCCCCCCGGCCTGCTGGCTGAGTTGGTAGCCCGACCCCCTCAGGCGAGGCAGCCGATGCCGCAGCTGTGCCAGCTCAACCTGCGCCTTCCCCTCCAGGCTGGCGGCGTTCTGGGCGAAAATGTCGAGGATCACGGTTGTGCGGTCGATCGCCGTCCGCCCCAGTATGCGCTCGAGGTTGTACTGCTGGGCGGGCGTCAGCTCCTCGTCGAAGACGACGGTGTCAGCGTCGCAGCGCTCCGAGACCTCCCTGAGCTCGGCAGCCTTGCCCCTGCCAATGAAAGTGGCCGGATCAGGCCGTGCGCGCCGCTGCACCACGCGCCCCACGGGATCGGCGCCCGCGGTGTCAGCGAGACGGGCCAGCTCGTCCAGCGACTGCTCAACCTCCGTGGGCCTGAATGGGGGCACGACGACGCCCACGAGAACGATCCGCTCCCGAAACGTGCGCTCAATGAAGCCTGCGCCATCGGTTCCGAATTCCCCCAGGGCGCCGCGGTGCGACGGGGAGGGTTGCTCAGCTGCGCGGACTCGGCGGATGTCGCCTGCTGGACGTTCTGAGGAAGGAGGGCTCCCCCTGCTCAAGTCGGGAGCGGCCTAAGGCGTCCAGGCTTCAGGCCTGGAGTTGATCCACGCCGGCAACTTCGTCTTCCCCCTGAACCACTTGAACGCGGCGTAGTCCCGCCAGTAGGAGGGAAGGGAGCAATCGCCCACGTAGTTCACCTCCACCCCCAGCTCGACGCCGAACGTCTCCGGCGAAATCCGCACCTTCGCATCCCCCCCTGGCATGGAGACCGTCACCTCGCTTCCCACCAACCACTGCCGATAGGCCTGCCAGGCCGCGGCGACAGCCCCGCTGCCACACGCCGAGGTCACGCCCACGCCCCGCTCCCAGACCCGCATGTGCAGCCTGCTGCGATCCTCCACGGCTATCACTTCCAGGTTCACGGGCTGAAAGACCGCCTGCAGGGCGCCTCCGAGAGCCTCGAGGGGGAACCTGCGGAGGCGCTCCGCGTCCGGCAGGCAAAGGACAACGTGCGGGTTGCCGACCGACAGAAAACCAACTGCTGCGTCACCCTTTCTAAGGGCCAGCTGCGTCCTCTTGTCGTACCGCGAGTAGGACTCCGACTCGAGCAACTCGCTCAGGGCTTTCTTTGCCCACTCGGTCTTCTCCTCGTCCTCCTGCGGCTCGCCCATCTCGACCCTGGCTTCGCCGAACTCCCACCCCCTGCTGAACGAGGAGCCGCTACGGATTCTGACTACGCGCGGCCCGGCGTCGGTCAGCGCCTCGACCGTCGCCAGGCGACCCGGCAACTCGTCCTGCACTGGAAGAATCAGCGCGTGCGCCAGGCACGCAAGGCCGTTTCCGCTGACTTGCGCCACGCTTCCGTCGGAGTTGAAGAGCACCATTCGCGCGCTGATCCGAGGCAGGTCTGCGTAGGAGACATCGCTGGCCCAGACGAGCCCGTCGGCGCCCCACCCGAAGTTTCCGTTGCAGAGGCTCGACACCCATCCAGGGTCGGGGGTGCGGTCGTCGTCGTCGATTCGCACGAGGAAGTCGTTTCCGTGGACGTGGTGCTTACTCAGATGCATTGGTCGATGATTCCTTGGATATCCGGAAGCGCTTCCAGGGGGTCCTCCTCAATGGTTATCCACCGTATGCGAGGATCGCGCCTGAACCAGCGATCCTGCCTACGGGCAAATCGTACTATCCTGCGCACCGCTGTGCTCTGCGCATCGTCCAGCGAGCACTCGCCTGCCAAGAATTCTAGGAGTTCCTTGTACCCCAAGGCTTGGCGGGCGGTGCGGGAAAGCTGCCCCGGGGCGTCCGCCAGCCGTTTGACCTCGTCCACGAAACCGGCTTCGAGCTGATCCTTGAAGCGGCGGGCAATGCGGGCGTCGAGCACGCTGCGGGGCATCCTCAGCCCTACCTGGATGAAGTCGCATCGGGGGTAGTGGTCGAGGCCGGGGCCGTAGGAGGAAAACACCCGTCCCGAGCCTTCGCAGACTTCAAGAGCCCTTAGGACTCGGCGACGGTTGCCAGGAAGGATCTTGGAGGCGGCGACGGGATCAGTCTGGCGGAGGCGCCCGTAGAGGACTGACGTGTCCGGCACGGCCTCCAGGCGGGCACGCACATCCGGGAAGCGCCCGGGGAAGTCCAGGCCGTCGAGCAGCGCCCTCACGTAGAGGCCAGTGCCCCCCACGGCCACCACCAGCGTCCGCCGCCTGCCGGCCTCCGCCAGGGCTGGACGCAGCACCGCCATCAGGTCGGGCACTGCAAATTCCTGCGTGGGCTCCACCAGGTCGACGCCCCTGCACACGACGTCGCGCAACTCGGCTGGGGAAGGCTTGGAGGTGCCGACGTCCATTCCCCGGTAGACGGCCATTGCGTCGAGGGAGAACAATTCCGCCGGCGGGTTTTCCCCCGCTATGGCGAGGGCCACCTCGGTCTTCCCTGTGGCTGTCGGACCGACGATGGCCAGTCGTCGTGTCAGAGCACGGCCACCGGGATGCGCTTGCGGGCGGGCGGGGACGCGTAAACGGGCAGATCGACGGGGCTCGGGCCCCGGGGCGGACTGGGCTGCGTTTCGGAGGCCAGCGCCACGAATTCCCCGCGCAGGTAGTGGGCGGCCGCCCCGACAATCCCCACCTCTGCGAGAGCGCCCGGGGCCATCGGCCGGGGCGCTGCGAAATGCACCAGCTTGTTCTGGCGCGTACGCCCGCTTAGGAGCTCAGGCCGGGTCTTGCTGGGGCCTTCCACCATCACCTCCTCGGTTCCGCCGACGCGGGCCTCGTGGCGGCGGCGGGCCGAGCGCTCCACCACCGCTCGCAGACGCCCCATGCGCTCGCCTGCGACCTCGGGGGCAACGAATCGCCCCTTCATCCTCGCCGCCTCTGTGCCCGGGCGAGGGGAGAACACGAACGTGAAGGCGCTGTCGTACTCGGCCTCAGCGGCCACCTCGAGTGTCGCAGCGAAATCGTCCTCAGTCTCCCCAGGGAAGCCCACGATGATGTCAGTGCTCACTGCGAGGTCAGGTACGGCGTCGCGTGCCGCCCGAAGCTTTTGCAGGTAGCGCTCGGCCGAGTAGCCCCGGTGCATTGCGGCGAGGATGGCGTCGCTGCCCGACTGCAGCGGCAGGTGAAGGTGCTCACACACGGCGGGCGTGGAGGCCATTGCCGACATCGTCTCAGGGCGCAGGTCCTTGGGGTGAGGGCTGGTGAAGCGCACACGTCGAATACCGGGAATCCCGCCCACAGCCGCCAGCAGGTCGGCGAAGAGCGGGCGAATCCTCACCGGCTCCCCGGCCCGCCGACGCCGAAGCGTGAGGTCGCGCCCGTAGGAGTTCACGTTCTGGCCCAGCAGCGTCACTTCCCGCACTCCCCGCCCAGCCAAGTCCCGCACCTCCTCGAGGACGGCTTCAAAAGGCCTGCTGATCTCCGGCCCCCGCACGGCCGGCACTATGCAGAAGGCACAGGCGTTGTCGCAGCCGATCTGAATGGTCACCCAGGCGGCGAAGCTTGACTCCCGCTCGGCAGGCAGCACCGACGGGAACGCCTCGGCGTCGAAACGGACCGTCTCCTCCAGAATCTCAACCACGGGTCCTTCCACGGCGGCCAGGGCCAGCAACTCGGCAGCCCTGTGCACGTTGTGGGTGCCGAACACAACGTCCACGTGAGGCGCCCTTTGCCGGATTAGGTCGCGGTCTTTCTGGGCCAGGCACCCCCCGACGGCCAGCTGCATGCCCGGGCGGGACTTTTTCAGCCCCTTAAGCGACCCCAGGTAGGAGTAGAGCTTCTGATCTGCCTTCTCGCGTATGCAGCAGGTGTTCACCACCACCACGTCGGCGTCGCCGACAACGGCGACAGGGTGCATCCCGTCGGCGGCCAGAAGCCCGGCGACGCGCTCTGAGTCGTGCTCGTTCATCTGGCATCCGAAGGTGCGGACGAAGTAGCTCTTAGGGGCTTCCGGGGCTGACACGGTGACGGCGGTTTTCATGGCGTGAAGGTCAAATCTAGCGGAATCGCCAAATTCGAGGTGGGTCGGCGTGGCCGCAACACGTACCCCGACTAGCGCCGCCGCCCTGTTCCCCGCACAGACGGCTCGGCCACCCACAAGTCGGACAACGCCCTGACCTTCCTGCAGTCCAGTCCCAGGACTTCCGAGATCAGATCGTCAAACCAGGCTCTTGCGGCGTCTTCGTTGGCTTTGTTGGCGAGCATCAGATCTCTTGAGATCAGATCTCCTCGCAACGGCATCAACCCACGAAGCCTTTCCAAATACCCTGGGTTCTCAAAGTTCGGGCACGGCAAGGCGGCAATGGCCTTCACCTGATGCTGAGAGCGCCCCATGTGCTGTCGCCCTCCCGTGAACCAGAAAGCCGACATACCCAAAGTTGAGTTGGCCCACAGCGCAAAGCCCAGCCGGACGGCCTCGGAGGGGTGCTTAAGCGTTGTCCAGGCCCTGCCGCCGATGGCCGGCTCGTCGCAGAGGGCGGCGAGGACGCTTTGCGATGTCCATCGCATGTTGCGCTGCAACAGGAGGTCGAAGGCCGTGTTGCATATTTTGGACAATTGCCCGGAGTCGTAGACGATCCCGTAGTGAGTTGGGGAGACGCTGATTCGGCTGTTTTCCTGGTATTTTCTGTCCGCGCTCCAGAGTGAGCGGACCTCGCGCTGCGGGCTTGCCGATCCCGTTATCGGGTGAAACTCGAATGCCCCCTGCGCCCGCCTGCCAAACTCGAAACCGATCAAATGGTGGGTAGGACCTACGGTGAACAACTCGCCCACGCTGGTCATGTCCAAGGCCGAGCCGAGGGTCGAATGCCTTCCGCTGATCAACCCGTGGATTGCTCGAGCAAGCTCGACGCTCTGAGAGCCGACCCAGCCCCAGGGGTCGCCGTTTCCAGAAACCTCCCAGACGTGCAATCGTCCGATTTCGTCGTCCCCGATGCGAAGCACCCCTTCCTGACCCTCTTCTGCGCCCCGCAAGGACTTGTTGATCGTGACGGCGGCAACAGCGGCCCCGGCCATTGAGCCGAGCACGTCATCGAGCACCACGCCGGCGATCCCCTCGCTCATCATCCATCGGTGGAACTCCCTGAGGTCTCCGCCCCCGGCGCAAACCAAAGAGCGAAGGCGCCGGTAGCCGGCCCGCAAGAGCGTCCCCGTGCCGCAGGCGAAGTCCCCAAGACGCACTCTCCCCCAACTCGCCCCTTGCGGATGAAGTTCGTCGGGAATCGTCAGGCGTGCCAGCAATTCGGCCACCTCCGGGCGCGTGTAGAAGGAGGCTGACTGCTTCCGGTCGGAGATCACCTCGGCGAAGAGGTCGCCGCCAACATTCACCACGCTGTCCAGTCGGGCCGACTCCATCCTTTCAGCCGCTTTGACGAGCATCTCAAACGAGTCCGCAAAAACTGCGGGGTTAATGTTGAGCGGCAACGACCGCTCGGCGGGGTGAAATATGGAGTGGTAGTTCACATTGAGTATTCGTTTCCAGGAACCCCCAATGGCACTGGCGAAAATCCCGTTCACGCACACCTGTGCGACGGAATCAACCTCGCCTGGCAAGGAGCGGGCCAACCTGTTCTGCATCAAGACGGCATTCAGCCAGACAACCGCCGCCACCCGCAGGATGCTGTCTGTGTGCTGGCGCGCCAGCACTCTGGCGACGCGCCGCATTTCCTTGTCGTCATATCCAAGATCGACATGAAGCAGCGACGCCGCCTGCTTGACCGAAGCCACAACACCCTCGGTCTCCCTTCGCATCCTCGAGCCAGGCACGGCAACCAGGGTTATGAACTCCGCCAAATCCTTGACGCTCCCTGAAATCCAGCCACTCCCCGGAAAGGAATACCAGGAAGACGCGTCGCCGAACGAAGCCTTTGCCGCGTCTTCCGACTTGTAGCAGGCCTTGAATTCCAGTGGTGCGCCCGCCCGCAGCAACCGGGCGGCAATCTCCCCGGGCTTCCAATCCCGGGCCTCCTTGGTCGCCCTCGCGGCGACGGCGGCGCTCACCTCCAACCCGGCTACGGCCCCAACATGATGCGAGATGGTCTCACCCAGTCGCCCGACGGCGTCGGCGGTGGGATTGGCCCGCCCGGCCCCCGTGTCGATCTTTACCTCCAGGCAGACGGGGGGGAACCCCAAGTCGGCGACGAGAATGTCCACCTTGCGGCCCGGGGCGCCCACAAGAACCTGCGTCTCCTCCACCAGGAAGTTGCCCATATCCCAACCCGGCACACACCCACACAGGGCCTCAGCAAGCCCGACATTAAATACAGCTTCAGTCGTGGCCATGAAACAATGAAGCTGAATAAGGCATCACGGAGCTACACCCATAATAACTAATGGCACAGCAGGAACCCCGCGTCCTTGCCTAATAATGTTCAAGAGATCACGTTCATAGTACGGAACTCCGGAAGACATTTCTCTCTCTAGACTTTTCATTGGTAGAATCTCAATCCCAACATCAATAATGTTAGAGACATAGAAACTTAGATGCTTTACAAATATGTCATGCGCAACAAAAGCGTACTTACCTAACTGCACTTCCACCGCAACGCGCTCTTTAACAAAGTCAGTTTGATTATACGACATTATTAATTCATGACCAGCTTTTTCAATAGCTAGTTTTTGATCATCTACTGACAGAGTATAAATACTTCGTAATAGGTCTTGATCTTTTGTTACCCAAAAGGTATTTCTTCGTTCACTCCAACCATGTGATTTGAATCCAGTCTTGAACGCAGCGTTTAGTTCTTTTGGGGAATACAAAAGTCTTCCGGTCTTGGTCTTCTCTTTCGAAACTTTTGTTCTACAGACCGCGGCATCTACATCTGCTATAATTTTTTGCACTTCTTTCCATAAATCTCTACGATGAACGATTAAGAATTCTTCACCATTTAAATGAGAATAGCGTGCTTCTGTCCGCATCAGTGCCCCCCACTGGGCAAGGCAGGGTCATAGACGGGCTTACCCATAGGGCGGGTTTTCAAAGTTCCAGCCCTGAGCTTGGCAACCCGCTCACGAGCGATTTCTACGTATTCTGAAACAGTGTCGCAACCGAAAGCATCCCTGCCGTGCATGAGCGCAGCAATGATAGATGATCCCACGCCCATGAATGGATCAAATACGGCGTCGCCTGCTTCGGTCATGGACAAGACCAGACGCTCTACCAATTCAACAGGATACTGGCAGGGATGAACAGTCTTTTCTACATGATTGTTCTTTACGTTGGGGAATTCCCACACATCGCTGGGATTTTTTCCTTTGGGGTTCCCGGATAGTTTGCCGACATTGGGGCCCTTGAAGTGTCGCTTATCCGGATATTTTGATGGCACCCTAATCGGATCAAGGTTCCACGTGTAGTCATCGCTTTTCGTCCACCAATTGATCGTCTCATAACGCCCTGAAAGGCGCTTTGAGCAATGAAGTCCATGCCCAAAACGCCAGACGATTCGATTACGAAGCTTAAGGGACTGTTCCCGGAAAATCGGATACAATACGGTGTCAAGCGGAACTATCGCCCCATTGTTAACGTAATTACCCACCTGCCAACAGATTGAACCTTGCGGATGCAGTACCCTCATGCACTCTCCAACCACCTTTCTTTGCGATTCGAGATAGGCATCTAGAGTTCCTCTAGACTCGTATTCCTTCCCCAAGTTGTAGGGAGGGGAAGTGACTATGAGTTTTATCGCTTCATCGGACAGTTTCTCCATAAAGGAGAGGTTGTCCTCGCAAGCAATGACGGACTTCGTCTCCGGTAAGCTTGTGAGAGGCAAATGCGCCTGCATCAGAAGACCAAGATCTCGCAATAGTCCGAAAGTGCCTGCACTATCATTTTGGGGAAAGACTGCCGGAAAGCAGGCTCAGCTGATCGGGGTTTGCGCCGTTCACCAACTACCACCTGCTGCTAGGACAATTTGGCGGCTGGAATACATGTCGACTCCGACAACCTCTCCGTGGCAATCCTCCCCAAACCCGAAGCGCAAGAGGAGACCAAGCTTCAGCCGGCTGAGG
Organism: uncultured Acidimicrobiales bacterium; assembly: GCA_958295925.1. Taxonomy (GTDB): domain Bacteria; phylum Actinomycetota; class Acidimicrobiia; order Acidimicrobiales; family CATQHL01; genus CATQHL01. The sequence continues at coordinate 2,373,250 of CATQHL010000001.1, read as the reverse complement.
CCTTGACTCGGCCGGGCGCCGCCTTGGGGGACGCCTTGGACGGCGGCGCCTTTGGGGACGCTCCGGCGTCACCGGAGTCGCCGCCATCTGCCGACGCCCTGGCGGGCATCACCTTTTGGAGCACCTTTTCGGTGATATCCAGCATGAGGGCAGGGTTTTCCCGCAGGTAGTCCTTGACGTTCTCCCGCCCCTGACCGAGGTGGTCGCCCTCGTAGGTGTACCAAGCCCCCGCCTTCGCCACGATTCCGAAGTTGGTAGCCAGGTCAAGCACCGAACCCTCACGGCTGATGCCCTTGGAGTACATGATGTCGAACTCCGCGGTGCGGAAAGGCGGTGCCGTCTTGTTCTTCACCACGCGCACACGGGTGCGGTTGCCGATCACCTCGGTGCCGTTCTTGATGGACTCGATGCGACGGATATCGAGGCGCACCGAAGAGAAGAACTTCAGCGCCCGACCCCCGGGGGTTACCTCAGGCGAGCCGAACATCACGCCGATCTTCTCCCTCAGCTGGTTGATAAAGATGCACATGGAGTTGGTCTTGTTGATGTTCGCCGACAGCTTGCGCAGCGCCTGGGACATGAGCCGTGCCTGCAGCCCCACGTGGCTGTCGCCGATCTCCCCCTCGATCTCAGCCCGGGGCGTGAGCGCCGCCACTGAGTCCACCACCACCACGTCGATGGCGCCCGACCGAATCAGGACGTCCGATATCTCCAGCGCCTGCTCGCCCGTGTCGGGCTGCGACAGCAGCAGCTCGTCGACGTCCACGCCGATGGCCTTGGCGTACACGGGGTCGAGGGCGTGCTCGGCGTCGATGAAGGCGCAGACGCCCCCTGCGCGCTGAGCCTCAGCCACGACATGGAGGGCGAGGGTGGTCTTCCCCGACGACTCGGGGCCGAAGATTTCAGTGACCCTGCCTCGCGGCAGGCCGCCGATGCCCAGCGCCACGTCCAGCGCCAGGGCGCCCGTGGAAATCGTGCCGATCTGCATCGTCGAACGCTCCCCCATCTTCATGATGGAGCCCCGCCCGAAGTTTTTCTCGATCTGGCGAAGCGCCATGTCCAGCGCCTGGTCACGCTTGAGACCGGCGTTGGAACGGCCAGCGTTGGAACGGCCATTGGTTGAAGTGCTTCTCGTCGTCATTTTCTGCTCCTGACTGTTTGGGTCATCGGGCCTCAGTGGGGTGCCGATGTGGACTTACTGTCGGGGAAAGGTGGGGGGGAAGCCGCCTTTGGAGGTCACGAGGAGAAGCGTAGGAAGGGGGTGTGACAGGCTTTGAAATCGATCCTGCCCGCACCAGCGGCGCTTGCTCGAAGTTCGAGGAATCCATACTGGAATCCAAGAGTAATTTGCATGATAGCGGCGGCGAGGGAATTTGCCACCCCTGCGGCGAGGTAAACCCGCTCGCCTTCCCCGCCCAGACAGTAGCCGTGGTCTCCTGCCCTAGCATTGCAGAAACAAACCCCTGCATTGCCCGGCAAATCCAGCCACGAAGGGAGCAAGAATGAAAAGCGCCCAGAATCCCCAGGCCCCGTCCCGGCGTTCCGAACTTCGCCGGCGTCTCACCGATCTGGAGTACCACGTCACCCAGGAGGCCGGCACCGAGCGCCCCTTCACCGGCAAGTACTGGAACAGCAAGGAGGACGGCGTATACCTCTGCGTGGTCTGCGACGGGCAACTCTTCGCAAGCGGCGCCAAGTACGACTCCGGCACGGGCTGGCCCAGCTTCTACGAGCAGATCGCCGAGCATCGGGTGGAGGAGCGATCCGACCACAGCCACGGATGGGTGCGCACCGAGGTGGTCTGCTCACGCTGCGGCGCCCACCTGGGGCACCTCTTCCCCGACGGCCCGCCACCTACCGGCCTGCGCTACTGCATCAACTCCGCCTCACTGCGCCTCGCCCAGGAGGACTGACGGACGAAACGGGACTGACCGACCCGAGAAAGCAGACAAGCGCCCATGACATCAATGTCCTCCCTGCCCACGGAGCCGGGCACCCTCACGGCGGGGGGCTCGGCAGTCCCCGTAATCGACATCTCCCCCGCATCCAAGGGCGGCCAGTCCCTGACGGAGGTGGCGGCCGCCGTGGACGACGCCTGCCGCAGCCTGGGCTTCCTGGTGATCACCGGCCACGGCGTGGACAACGACGTCATCGACGCCGCCTGGGCTGCGGCCAGGGCATTCTTCGACCTTCCCGATGAGGAGAAGCGGGGCGTGCCCGCCCCCGGCCCCGAACACGCCTACGGCTACTCCCCCTTGGCCGCCGAGACTCTGGCCCGCTCCCTGGGGGAGTCCACCCTGCCAGATCTGAAGGAGAGCCTCTCCATTGGCCCGCTGGAGCTCCCGCCGAGCATCCCCCCAGGAGCCGAGGGTCTGCTGACAGAAACCGACTGGCCGCCCCACCCCCCGTCTCTGCGCCCCGCCTGGGAGGTCTACTTCCGGGCGATGTCCGACCTGTCCGCCCGCCTGCTTTCGATCATGGCCGTCGGCCTGGGGCTGGACGCCGACTACTTTGAGCCGTTCCTCGCCTACCACACCAGCGCAATGCGGGCCATCAACTACCCCCACCTGGCGGCATCCCCCCCGCCCGGGCAGCTACGGGCCGGGGCGCACACCGACTACGGCACGCTCAGCATCCTCACATATGACGACGCACCGGGCGGCCTGGAGATCATGACCGCCGACGGATGGGCACCCGTGGGCCAGGTGCCGGGCGGCTTCGTGGTGAACCTGGGCGACATGATGGCGCGCTGGACGAACGACCGCTGGGTGTCCACGCTCCACCGGGGCGGCGTACCCCCGCCCGACGCCCAGGGCAGCACCCGCCGTCAGAGCATCGTCTTCTTCCACAACGCGGCCTGGGACGCCGAGGTGCGCTGCATTCACACCTGCCTGGCCGAGGGCGAATCGCCGAAGTACGAGCCGGTGCTGGCCGGCCCTCACCTGCTGGGCAAGTTCTCCAGCACAGTGGGCGACTACTGAGCACCCGGGCGCTTAAGCACCCCGACTGAGCAGGCCCCCCAATGGGGAATGGCCACCAGACGGGCAGTCGCTCTACTCGACGCTTCCCAGTACGGCCCGGGCTTGGCGGGCGAGAGGCTCGTCAACCATCTGGCCCTCGAACGCCAACGCCCCCGACCCCTCCGCCTTCGCCCGTTCGTACACCTCGATCATCCGCCTCGCCCGCTCAATCTCCTCCGGAGAGGGGCTGAACACGGAGTTCGCCCAGGGCACCTGGGCGGGATGGATGCAGAGCTTCCCCCGATAGCCCATCGCCCGGCCCTGGGAGGCGTCTGCGGTAAAGCGCCCCTGGTCGCGCAGCGCCACCACCACCTGATCCACAGCCAGCACGCCCGCAAGGCGAGCCGCCACGGCCACCTTCGAGCGTGCGTAGTGAACCTCGGCGTTCTCAGGCGTGCGCACGCCGCCCAGGTCGAGCACGTAGTCCTCGGCCCCGAAATACGCAGCCTCCACCGGAGGTCGCAGCACCTCGGAGGCGTACGCCACACCGGCCACCGTCTCGATGCCGGCCACGACCGGAAGCCCCACGCCACTAGCCGCCAGCCGGTTGCCCACCTCCTCAAGCGCTTCGATGGAGTCCAGCTTGGGCACCACCACACCGCTCAGCTCGGCAACCGCCGCCTCGGCGATGTCGTCGGCGAACCACTCGGTGCTCACGGCGTTGACGCGCAGCAGGATCACCAACTCTGGGTGGGCGCGGCGCAGATCGCGGGCTGCTGCTACGGCGTGCGGGCGGGCCTCGGGCTTCGCCGCCGGCGCAACGGCGTCCTCAAGGTCGATAACCACCCCGTCGGGGCCGCTGCGAGGGAGCTTGGCCAGCAGATCAGGGCGGCTGGCGGGGGCGAACAGGAGGCTCCGCAGGCGTCGCCCCGAAAGCCCTGGGGCGCTATCGGGCGCCCGCCTTGATTCCTGCCCGCCTAAGGATTGCGTCAACCGCTCAGCTCAGCTCAGCTCGGTTGCGGAACCCCTCCAGGGCCTCAGGGTTGGCAATCGCCTCGGTGTTGCGCACAGCCCGCCCGGCCACCATGTCTGTCACGGCGAGTTCCACCAGTTTCCCGCTGCGGGTGCGCGGCAGGTCTGCCACAGCCAGCACAATCGCAGGCACGTGCCGAGGGGAGGCCTCGCGTCGGATACGCGCCTTTATCCGGGCAACGAGCTCTTCGCTGAGCTCGTCCACCCCGTCCGCCAGGCGCACGAACAGCACGATGCGCACGTCCCCGTCACGCGGCTGGCCGATCACCAGCCCCTCCCGCACTTCTGGAATGCCCTCCAGCGGACGGTAGATCTCTGCGGTGCCGATGCGCACCCCGCCCGGGTTCAAGGTGGCGTCGGAGCGCCCCAAAATGACCATCCCGCCGTTGTCGCTCCAGTGGGAGAAGTCGCCCTGGTGCCAGGCGCCCGGAAATCGCTCGAAGTAGGTCTGCTGATAGCGGCTCGGCTCGGCATCGGCATCAGTGCCGGCATCGGCGCCGGCATCGGCACCCCCGGCGCCGCCCACAGCACCGGCGCCAGCATCAGCATCAGCATCGGCGCCGCCCTTGGCCAAGTCGCCAACCCCGCGCTCGCCCCAGAACCCCAGCGGCATCGACGGAAAGGCGTTGGAGCACACCAGTTCGCCCACCTGCCCAGGCACGCAGGGACGCCCATGCTCGTCGTAGACGTCGATGGCCAGCCCCAGGGCGGGCCGCTGTATCTCGCCCGCATACACGGCCCCTGTGGGGTCGCCCATCACCAGGCAGCCGCAGAGGTCTGTGCCGCCCGAGATGGACGCCAAGTGCAGATCGGCCTTGATCTCCTCATACACGTACCTGAATCCCCTAGGGGAGAGCGGGGAGCCTGTGGATGTGATGGTGCGCAGGGCGTGGAGTCGGTGCGTGCGGCGCGGCGAGACGCCCTGCTTGGCGAGGGCCTCAACGAATCCCGCCGCGGTGCCGAAGAGCGTGACGCCCTCCGAGTCGGTCAAATCGAAGAGTTTCTGCGGGTCGGGTGCTCCCTGATAGAGCACCAGCGTGGCCTCTGACGCCAGCGCCGACATAAGCCAGTTCCACATCATCCAGCCCGCCGTGGTGAAGTAGAACACCCGGTCCCCTGGACGGACGTCGCAGTTCAAGCGGTGCTCCACGAGGTGCTTGAGCAGCAGGCCACCCGCCTTGTGCACTATCGACTTGGGCGCCCCGGTGGTGCCCGATGAGTAGAGCACATACAGGGGGTGGTCAAACGGCAACTGCGGGAAGTCGGGTTCTGCGTGCGCCTCAGCGCTCGGCGCAGCATCTCCCTCGGCCAGGAACTCATCCCAGGTCTGTGCCCCAGGCAGGCCGGTGAGGTCGGGTCGCTCCCGCAGGTAAGGCAGTACCACCAGCCGTTCCACGCTCGGCAGAAGCTCGCGCGCCTCGGCCAGCTTGCCCAGGCAGTCGAATTCGCGCCCCCCGTAGCGGTAGCCGTCCACCCCCACTAGAACCTTTGGGCGGATTTGGCCGAAGCGGTCCACGACGCCCCTTGCGCCGAAGTCAGCCGAGCACGATGAGAACACGCGTCCGCCGGCAGCCGCCCCCAGCATGAGCATGCAGGTCTCCGGCACGTTGGGCAGCCACGCCGCCACCCGATCCCCCGGCCCGGCAAGCGGATCGAGCGCGGCCTTAACGCGCGACACCTCCGCTGCCAACTCCGCCCAGCTCACCTCCCGGCGCCTCCCGTCCTCGGAGCGGAAGACGATCGCCGTGGACTCGTCCCGGCGTCGCAGCAGGTTCTCGGCGAAGTTCAGTCTGGCGTCAGGGAAGAAACGCCAGTCCCAGAGCCGATCGGGGGAGGCGGGGCGGAGTGCGATCTCGCCCTTTGCCGACGCAATCACGCCGCAGTAGTTCCAGGCGAACGACCAGAATGCGGCAGGCTCGGCCACCGAGAGACCGTGCAGGGCGGCGTAGTCGGGCAGCGGCCGCCCTGCGTGCTCCGCCAGGGCCTCACGGAATCCCCAGAGGTTGCTGCGCTCGGGGCGGGCGGGGCGCCAAAGCGGCTCTCCAGGCGGGGCGGTGTCTGAGGATGCGGTCATGTCTGCTTTCTAGGGGGGATGCCTAGCATGGCATGAAATCCGAGCAGTCACGACAGTATTTGCCGCGACAAGGGATTACCGAGGGACTACTGCCTAGGAGTTATTATGCCGCAGACGACCTTGCCGAGGCGTACCAGATCTGCGCTGTTCATCGTGGCGGCAATCGGTTCGGTGCTTGTCCTCCTCGCCGCCTCTTGCGGAGGTGGCGACTCCGAGGGGGCTTCCGCCACCACCACGACCACCGGCCTTGAGCCGCCTGCGGTCAGCGAGCCGCCACCTACCACGGGAACTTCATCCGGCACCACGACAACAGAATCGACAACAACGACGGAACCACCGACGACGACCACCGCAGCACCCGCAACCACCACCACCGAACCGCCAACCACCACCACCACCACGACACCGCCCACAACCACCACCACGACACCGCCCACAACCACCACCACGACACCGCCCACAACCACCACCACACCGCCAACAACCACCACCGAACCGCCAACCACCACCACGACCGGCGAACCGCCCGGCTACGGCGGCGACAGCGGCGACGGTGCCCCAAATCCCGCCGACATCACCTCACAGGCGCTGTGCGAGGCCGCAGACTTTTCCTGGAACGACGAGAACGCCGAGTGCTCCGAGGCCGCCGAGCGCTCCGAGGCCTACGACGCCCCGGGCGACCTCAAGGTTCCCCAGCCCCTGCCGGCGGGAGAACCGGGCGAAATCATCGACACCGAACGGCTCGAAGTCGGCGACGGCCTGGTCGCCTACCGCATCCTGCATCACTCCCGCTCGATTCGGGGAGACGACATCGCCGTTTCCGGATTCGTCGCCACACCCGCCGGCGACCCTCCCCAGGGCGGCTGGCCGCTAGTGGCCTGGGCGCACGGCACCACCGGCATGGCCGACAAGTGCGCCCCGTCGATGGAGGCCGAATCCATCATCGCCCAGTATGCGTCCCTCATCGCAGGCGGATACGCAATAGCGGCCACCGACTACGAAGGTCTGGGCACGCCTGGCATCCATCCCTACATCGTGGGAGGCAGCGAGGCTCGCGGAGTCCTCGACAGCGTGCGCGCCGTCCAGGGAATGCCGGAACTCTCCGTGAGCGAAGGCTTCGTGGTCTGGGGGCACAGCCAGGGCGGGCACGCAGCGCTGCATGCGGGTCAGGCGTGGCAGGAGTACGCCCCCGAACTGAACCTGCTGGGCGTGGTCAGCGGGGCACCGCCGTCGCAGTTCACCCTTATCTACGATGTGTTGACAATCGGGCCATACCGGGGATACCTGGTCATGGCCTTTGCGGCGTTCGCCGACGCCTACGAGGATGCCAATCTTGAGGACATCTTCAGGCCTGAGGCGCTTGCCGAGCTTGACATCCTGGAGGAGGAGTGTCTAGACGAGGTGTTGGCCAACTTCGCCGATGTCGAGCTGCGCGACCTTCAGACCGTCGACAACCCTCTCAGAGTGGAGCCCTGGGACGACCTTGCGCTACAAAACGACGTCAATCAGAAGCCCGTCCCAGCGCCGCTGCTCATCCTGCACGGCGGCGACGACGCTCAGGTGCCTGCGGTTAGCAGCCTGTTCCTGCTCGGTCAGCTTTGTTCCCTCGCCGGCCAGGGCCCCACCCAAAGAATCGAGTACCCGGGCGAGGGGCACAGCGCCGTCGTGCTGGCCTACTTGGGTGACATGCTTGAGTGGATTGGAGCGCGCTTCGCCGGGGAGGACGCCCCGAATTCCTGTGCAGACAGCTAGGAGGGTTCCGCTCCGCTAACCTTCCCAACGGTCGAGAACCGAAGTCCGGTGAGATTCCGGCGCTGTCCCGCAGCGGTAGTGCCTCCAGGTTCGGAGGCGAGCCCGATCGAGTTCCGCCCGCCTAAACCGTTTGGCCCCCGAGGAGGGGCTGGTTTACGCAGTTTTCCTTCTGCCCGACCAGACCCGCTCACGGCTAGGAGGAAGCATGCTCTTCAAGTCGACGCGTCGCAGCGTCCGCCCCGCCCGCCGCAGTGGCGTCGCCCCGCGTCCCTTCAGTGCCCGCTGCGCCCTTCCCGCCTTCGTCGCCCTGACGATGCTGTGCACGGCGTGCGGGGGAGGGGAAGCATCCCCCTATCAGCCGGGATCGGCTCCAGCCACGACCGCCACGGCGACCACCGCGACCACCGCCACAACCGCCACTGACACTGCGACAACCACGACCGCCACGGCGACCGCAACCACTGCAACGGCGGCGTCGGGGTTCCCGCTCACGTTCCCAACCCCAAGCGGCGTGAGCGTCACCATCGAGTCCCGTCCGCAGCGGATCGTCTCCCTCTCCCCCACCCACACCGAGATGCTCTTCGCCATCGGAGCGGGCGGACAGGTGGTCGCCGTGGACGAGCACTCCTACTACCCGCCGGAGGCCCCCGTCACCGAACTCAGCGGCTTCACCCCAAACGTGGAGGCGATAGCCGGCTTTAGGCCCGACCTCGTGGTCGTGTCGTATACCCCTGACGATCTTGCCGAAGGCATGGAAGCCATCGGCGCCGAGATGCTGGATTTGCCCGCAGCCGACGACCTCCCCGACGTCTACGGGCAAATCCGCACGATGGGCGAAGCCACAGGCAACACGAGCGGCGCAGAAGAGCTCGTCGCCTCTATGAAAGGCCGCTTCGCCGTGATGACTGCGGCAGTCGATCCGGTCTTTGAGGCGACCTACTACCACGAGTTGGACTCCAACCTTTTTTCGATCACGTCCGACACCTTCATCGGGCGTGTCTACGCCTTGGCGGGTCTGCGAAGCATCGCCGACAGAGCCGCCGACGCTGGCAGCTATCCGCAGCTCTCATCCGAGTTCATCCTTGAAGCCGACCCCGACTTGATTTTCACGGAAGCCCCGTCGGAGGAAGTCGCCAAGCGCCCCGGCTGGAGCCGGCTCACGGCGGTGAAGGAGGGAAGGGTGGTGAGCCTGCCCCCCGACGTCGCCTCCCGCTGGGGCCCGCGGATAGTCGACTTCTTCGAGTTCGTGTCGGACGCGCTCGCCGGCTATTCATGACCGACGCCCCCCCGACCGGTAAAGCGCCCGCCAACCCGCCGATTGGCAAAGGCGCCCGCCCCTTGACCGACGCATCCGCCGCCACTCCCTAGCGTGAACTCGACCGTCGTTGCGCCGCCACGCAACCGCACGCTGCGATGGGCGGCAGCGGGGTTGCTGGCGATGATCCTGGCAGCCGCCGCCGGGGTGGCCGTAGGCCCGGTGTCCGTCAACCCCTGGAGCGCCCTCCTGGAAATCCTGAACTGGCTGCCGTTCGTGAGCCTCGACTCGGGGCTCGACGACACCCACGTGACCATCCTGCGTGAACTGCGCATCCCCCGTGTGGTGCTGGGTCTCCTCGTCGGCGGCATGCTCGGCATCTCCGGCGCGGCCTATCAGGGGGTGTTCAGAAACCCGCTGGCCGATCCTTACCTGCTGGGAATAGCGGCAGGCGCAGGCCTTGGGGCGACCCTGGCCATAATCGCCGGAGCCGACGGAGGGGGCGCAGCCTACGGCGTCGAGGCGGCCGCCTTCCTGGGGGCGCTGGCGGCGGTTGGGGCAACCATGATCCTCGGCTCAGGGACGGTGGCTTCGCTGCTGCTGGCCGGGGTGGCGGTGGCCAGTTTCTTCACGGCTGTTCAGACCTACCTGATACAGCGGGAGTGGGAGAACTTCCGAGAGGTCTACACGTGGATACTGGGGCGGCTCTCCACGAGTGGCTGGTCGGAGGTGCTGAGGCTGCTGCCGTACGCCGCTGCGGCGACGCTGGTGATGATGTTCTTCCGCAACCATCTCGACGTGCTGGCGGTGGGCGACGAGGAGGCCGCCACGCTGGGGCTGCGCCCCCGCCGCGTCCGCATTGCGGTGGTGCTCTCGGCCTCGCTGGCCACCTCGGCGGCGGTCGCAACCGCCGGCCTGATTGGTTTCGTGGGTCTGATCGTCCCTCACGGGGTACGTCTGATGGCAGGAGTGAGCAACCGGGTCGTCCTGCCGCTTTCGCTGCTCTTCGGAGGGGCGTTCCTCACGCTCGCCGACCTGCTGGCCCGAACGCTGCAGTCGCCGGCGGAGTTGCCAATAGGGGTGGTGACGGCATTCTTCGGCGCCCCATTCTTCCTGGCGATCCTTCGCAGCCGCATAGGACGGACGGCGTGAGCGGACGAGCGTGCCCGCCGACCTCCTGCCCGCCGACGTCCGCCCCGCCCGCCCTGCGCTGCGAGAACCTGAGCGTCCGCCTCGACCGCCGTGAGGTGCTTCACGGATTGAGCCTTTCGGTGCCGCAGGGCGAGTGGCTGGGATTGATCGGACCCAACGGCGCAGGCAAGACCACGCTCCTGCACGCCATCGCAGGCATCCTTCGCTACGAGGGGCGGATGCTCATCGCCGGGGAGGACGCCGCCGACATGCGTGCCCGCCGCAGGGCGCGCCTCGTCTCCCTGGTGGCGCAGAACCCAGTGCTTCCGGCAGGGATGAGCGCTATCGAGTACGTGCTGCTGGGACGCACACCGCACCGAGGGCCGGGTCTGGCCGCAGGCGGCGAAGACTACGGAAAGGCTTTCGCCGCCCTCGATGCCCTGGGGGTCGCCGGGCTGGCGGCACGCGCCTTGAACAAGCTCTCGGGGGGCGAACGGCAGAGGGTGGTGGCGGCACGCGCACTGGCGCAGGAAACCCCGCTACTGCTGCTCGACGAGCCGACCACGTCGCTAGACGTGGGCCGTCAACTTGAAGTATTGGAACTGATCGACGAGACGCGCCGACGCCGTGCCCTGACGGTGGTCAGCGCCTTGCACGACCTGTCGCTGGCCGGGCAGTTCGCCGAGAGGCTGACGCTGCTCGCCGACGGGCGATTCGCGGCCGACGGGCGCCCCGCCGAGGTGCTGTCGGATGCCGCCATAGGCGGCTTCTACGGCACGGAGGTGGAAGCGCTGACCGACGACAGGGGCACTGCTGTGGTCGTGCGCCGCAACAGAGCCTGCGGGCGCTACCCCGCGTGAGTGGTATGCTTGTGTAAGACCGACATAAAAGCTTGGAGCTGAAATGAGCGGTGACGTGCGAACATTCGCAGACTGGCTGGATGACCTCCTGAGGTGCGTAGAGCCCGACGACTCGCCCGCGGCTCCGGCATCAGCAAAGCGGGTGTCTAGCCCCGCGGCGGGTTCCCCTAAGAGCGCTCCTTCTCGCAGCAGCCATTCCGCCCGCGCCGGCGGGCGCCCCGGTGGCAAACGCTCCAGCGCCGGGCGCTCTAGTTCCGGGCGTTCCGGCGGCAGGCGGCGTGGTGGTGGGTGTGGGCGGGTTTGGCGTCGGCGTGTTTGGGTGTTGCGTAGGTGTTGCGGTGCGGGGGTTTCGTGTGTTCTGTCGTTGTTGTTGTTTTCGATGGCTGTGGCGGGCGCTGCCGTGCTGGGCGCCGGGGATAACGCCGACGAGCCGCCTCATCGACGGAACCTCCACACATGCCCCCGGCTACTTCGACTTCTGCCGCTCTGATACCATCACAGCCCGAGATATAGAAGATCTCCACCAAATCTACTCCCCAGACGCCTTCACAAGAAACAATTTTTGCGGGAGCCCTTCCTCATTAGTCCATAGAGGCACTCGTTTTCTCGAACTAGGTTCCCCGCCTTCCGACACAGGAGAACCCAGCGTCTACAACGCGTACGCTTGGATAATCATGCACCGAGCACCGTCCGATTCCGACGGGAACTACTCGGGGCCATACAAGCCATTGCACAGAGACACGATCGGGTCTGCGAATAACCTAGATGATGGGGAACTCATTACCATCAAACGAGGAAATTTCATTGATTCTTTGAATAATCCAGTTTGGCTCAATATTCGGAATGGACGCCTGGGGCTGAATATTGATTTCTTGCATCCCACGTATGCTCTTTACCGGAGACACGAGTTCATCGTGGTGGGACTTACAAGTGGCGACCCTAAAGTAGACGCCTCTCTGACTGATGGGGAGGCAAGATCGGTCGTATCCTTGGATCTGGACGGCGACGGCGACGCCGAGGAGTGGACGCTGGGGACGCCCTCAGCCCCGTTCACCATACCTGACGACGCTGAACTCCCTTAAGCGGATCAGGACATGCCCTCCGCCCGCCGGGTGAATGCAAATTGTTTGCATAGCTTGGTTCTCTTCGCGCTTTTCTTGCTTCTGGCGTGCGCGGGAGAGCAGGACACCTATCCGCCCGGCGCCGTCTCCCCTAACGCTGCCACCACCACAATCGCGGTCTCCTCGGCAAACCCAGCGAGCCTACTGGCGAGCGCCTCTGGCGCGGGCGCGTCCACGGCGAGCGCCACTCCAGGCACCGCCGCCGTCTTGGAGCCTGGTGCCTCTGTTGCGGCCTCGGCGGCGGCGGGCTCCGGCGGGCCGTCGGGTGCCGGGGAGCGGGGCGTGTTCGTTCAGGTCAGCGCCGGTTGGGGTTATTCGTGCGGGCTGCTCGGCGACGGTGAGGCGGTGTGCTGGCTTTGGGGGGAGCAGCCTGCGCCGTTGGGGTGGGAGCCCGGCGCCGGGAGGTGGGGCGGCGACCCCGCCGCTGATGAGCCCCCGGGCGGCCCGTTCAAGAGACTGGCCGCAGGCAGGGTGAACGCCTGCGGGCTGCGCCCAGGCGGGGAAATCGAGTGCTGGGGAGAGAACTTCACGGCTTTCACGCACACCGCGGAGAAAACACCTGTGGTCGTCCCGGGCGGGGAGTTCAGAACGATTCAATCCGGGCCGCGGCGGACATGCGGGATACGCGCGGACTCCACTGTCGAATGCTGGAACAACTACCCGACAGGCGGAGGCGTCCGATACCGCCCGACGCCCGGAGGCGGGTTCACCATGATCGACCTCGGACAGTTCTACAACTGCGGGCTGAGGCCCGGAGGCGAACCCCTTTGCTGGATCGCCGAGACGGGGGTGGAGCTCCCCTCACCCGACAGGGAGTTCACCGCCCTGGCCGTCGGCAGGTCCACCCCATGCGGCGCCGTCCCCGGCGGCGGGCTGCACTGCTGGGACCCGGAAAGCGGCTGGACAGGCGGAACCAGCGAAGAAGGAGAGTTCTCCGCGCTCGACTACGAGGGGTTCAGCCTCTGCGGCGTACGCATCGACAAGACACTCAAATGCTGGAGCGGCGTGAACAGCCCCGTAGGGGAACCGCCCGACGGGGAGTTCGCCGCAGTGACGGTCGAAGACCGCCACGCATGCGGGCTGCGCGCCAGTGGAACCGTCGAATGCTGGGGCGGCAACGACTACGGCGAATCCGATTCCCCACCCGGGAAGTTCACCGCAATCAGCACTTCAGAGCACAACTCCTGCGGCATCCGCCCCGACGGGGAAGCCGAATGCTGGGGCAAACCCTACCCGCAGGGCAAGATCACCCCGCCGAGCGGACCCCTGACGGCCATAAGCGCCGGCTGGGGGGGATTCGAGGAATACTCCCAGGCCCGGGGCACCTGGCTGCCGGCGGCGCTCTCCGACTGGGGCTTCTCCTGCGGGCTCCGCGCAGGGGGGAAGGCCGAATGCTGGGGCAGGGCCACCACACAGAGAGCCTACGAACCCGACCCGGTGCTCCTCACCCCGACGGGCGCCTTCACCGACGTCGAGGCAGGCCGCTACCACGCATGCGGGCTCCGCGCAGGCGGGGACATCGAATGCTGGGGGGAGCGCGGACACCGCTACCAGAGGGCAGGGACACACGACGGCGCCGGGGAGGGCTACACCGCGCTCAGCGTAGGCGGCACCCACACCTGCGGGCTCCGCGCAGGCGGGGACATCGAATGCTGGGCCGACGATCCAACAGGCGGCACCCACCTCCAAACAGGCCCCTACACCACCGTCAGCGCAGGCTACGACCACCAATGCGGCATCCTCTCGACAGGCCAAATCCACTGCTGGGACACCCCCGGAGCCGACCCAAAGACCTGGACGCAGCGCACCTACACCGCAGGGGATCCCTGAAAAGGGCACCAAGGAGCAGCCAGCAGCGGGCAGGGGAGCGCCGCGCTGTTTCCGTCCTTCAGAATTCGGTTTTTGTTCGTGTTAGCTTGACGCCGTCTACTGCTAGGGGGCGATTTGACGGTTAGCAAGCAAGCGTTTAGCGACTGGCTGGGCGATCTTCTGGGGTGCGGTGAGCCCGTCGACTTTCCTGCTGAGCGGGTGTCGGCGGCGCGGGCATCCGGTTCCGTGGCGGGTTCCCCTGGGGGGCGGGTTTTCCCGAACAGTCCGCTCCGGCGGTGCCGGCGCCTGGGCGCCTTTGAGGGAGGGCAGGGCTGGGACGGCGTTTCCCGCCGAGGGCGGGATTGTGGCTTTTGAATCCGCTGTTTTCACGTTCCCGAATGTTTAGGGGGGTTTTGGGGGGTATGGGTTTCCGGTTGTCCTGGTGGCCGGGTTCACGTTGGTGGGTGCTGGTTGCGGTTGCCTTGTTTGCGGCTGTTGCCTGCTCTGGGGCGCCCCCTGAGGCTGAGGCGCCCCCGGGGGCTGGGGCCGCTGAGGCTGTTGTTCCGCCTTCCGCCGCGCCTGGCCCTGTTTCGGGGTCTGGCCTTCCCCGCGGCGCCGCGCCTGCCGGTGATACGGGCGCGCCGGGGGGCGGTGATGAGGGCGCGCCCGTCGGCGACGTCGAGGGTGCTGAGGCCGCCGCGGCCGCTTCTGCTGGGTCCGCGGCTGCTGAGGCTGGGTCCGCGGCTGCTGGATCTGCGTCTGTTGCGGCTGCCGGGGCTGGTTCCGCTGCTGCCGCGGCTGCTGGGGCTGCTGGGTCCGGGTCCGGGGGTGGTGGTTTGTTCGTGTCGGTGAGCACGGGTTGGGGTTATACGTGCGGCGTTTACGAGGGCGGGGGCGTGGAGTGTTGGAGGTGGGGGGCGGATGGTTCTGTTTTGTATGAGTGGACCACGAAGGAGGAGGGTTGGAGCCCTGATCCAGGGGCCGAGTCGGCGCCTGGGGGCGTGTTCTCCTCAGTGTCGGCGGGGCGGGAGAGCGCGTGCGGGGTGAGGCCAGGCGGCAGGGTGGAGTGCTGGGGGCGCAACCCCGCGGTCTCGGGGCCCCCTGGGGGCGTGTTCGAGTCGGTGAGCGTGGGGATCGAGCACGCGTGCGGGCTGCGGGCGGACGGCGCGGCGGAGTGCTGGGGCGCTTCGGGGCGGCGCCGCCCGGCGAGCCTGCCGCCCGGCGGCGTGTTCTCCTCAGTGGCGGGCGGGGGGAGTCACGCCTGCGCCCTGGGCACGGATTTCAGGGCCGCGTGCTGGGGTTTCGGCTTCACCTGGCCTCCGCCGTCTCTCCCCGCCGCGGCGCCCGGCGTGCCCGGGGGCGCGTTCCGGTCGCTGCACACAGCGCATGGGGAGCACGTGTGCGGCATCCGCCCGGCCGGGGCGGTGGCGTGCTGGGCCACCTACAGCGAAGACCGGGGGGACGAGCCCAGCGTCCCGCACCTCGCCCCGCCAGAGGGCGTGTTCACCCACGTCGCCGTCGGGAGGGGGCCTTACGCGTGCGGCTTGAGGGTGGGCGGCCGCGCCGAGTGCTGGAGCAACAACAAGGACGGGAAGGTAAGGCACAGGGTCGTAACACCCCCGGATGAGGTATTCACATCCCTGGTGGTGTCTCTCATAGAGGCGTGCGGTTTCCTCCCCGAGGGCGGCCTGCTCTGCTGGGACCTCGGGAGCGACGACGAGGATCCCGTGAAGGTGCGGGACGAGGTGTTCACAGAAATCCGCGAGGGCGGCAGGCACGTCTGCGGCCTCGCCGGGGGGGAGGCCGTCTGCTGGAACTACACAAACCCCGAAGACCCCGCCGCCTCCCCACCGGGCGGGAAGTTCGCATCCCTCGCCGCGGGCGAGGGGTTCACCTGCGGCCTCCGCCCGGTCGGCAGGGTGGAATGCTGGGGCGGGGGCAGCTTCGGGCAGTCCTCCCCGCCCGCCGGGGTGTTCACAGCAATAACAGCGGGATACACCTTCGCCTGCGGGCTGCGCCTAAACGGCGAACTGGAGTGCTGGGGCTTCAGCGGCCTGCAAAGCAAGATCCTCCCACCCCAGGAACCGCTCACCTCAGTGAGCGCAGGCTGGGGCGGCCACGAACACCACTACGACCAGGGCGTCGAAGTGGGGGACTGGGGCTACTCCTGCGGGCTGCGCGCAAACGGGCGGGCAGTGTGCTGGGGAGACGACACCTACAAAACAGTCCCCTGGGGGCTGCTGACCACACCCCCGAGGGACGCGTTCAAAGACGTGCAAGCCGGGCGGCGCCACGCCTGCGGCCTGCGCCCAGCAGGCGGAATCGAATGCTGGAACATCGAACACAGGGCCCCCCGGGAACCCCACGCGGGCGGGGAGGACTACACGGCGCTGAGCGTAGGCGGCACACACACCTGCGGCCTGCACGCCGGCGGAGCCATCAGGTGCTGGACCACCGACGGGAGCAGTTCACTCAACTTCCAAGGCCCCTACACCGCCGTAAGCGCAGGCTACGAACACCAATGCGGCGTACGCGCCGAAGGCAGCATCCACTGCTGGGAACAACAAGAACCCAACCCCGACACCTGGAAAGAACACACATACCACCCAAACCCCTAACACGCCTCAGCCCAGCAGGAACAGTCGAATGCTGCGGCATCCGCGCCGACGCCTCAATCACCTGCTGGGGGGACTTCCCCCTCATCGACGCCGGCAACGACGACTTCCCCCGGCTCCGGGGGAAGTTCCCCGTCCTCCACCCTCCCCGAGGCCCGCACACCCAGGTCGCTGTGGGCAGCCACCACGCCTGCGGCCTGCGCCCCGACCGCGTCATCGACTGCCGGGACAACCAAGGCCAAACCACCCACCAAATCCCCCCACACAAACCACCCACCAACCCCTAACCCCCGCGGCCGCCCCCTCCAAGTCAGCGGCTTACGTGGAACCCAGGTCACGAGGTCGGAGAAGAATGAGTGCTCCCCGTCTCCGCCTCTTCCGAGTCAGCGGCTTACGTAGAGCCGAAACGCCAAGGTGACATGGTGGGGCAAACCCGCGGCCGCCGTAGCGACGCGGCCTGCGCTGGGTATGGGGCGCGCACGGCCAAGCTTGTCGGCGTTTCTAGATTGCGCCTGGCTCGGCCACCACTGCTCGCTTCAACATTGCCTGATCCGGCAATATGTTGAATCCTGTTTGAGGAAGCCGAGTCCCGACAGCATCGGAGGCGAAACCCTGCCTAATAAGATTCGCGGGGTGACCGAATCATTGCTTGCTGCTCAAGGATCGCAGGAATTCGCCGGAACGCTGGGAGGATCGCTCGGCGAACTTCTTGACCGACTGCGGCGATCGGCTCGTAGCGAGAGGGAAAAGGGTGACTTGTTCGAAGACCTGATGGTGGCAGCATTTTCGGCGGACAGGACATTCAGCCGGCAGTTCGCAAGGGTGATGCGTTGGATGGACTGGGCCGACGAGGAGCGCCCGACCCACTTGCGCAGCCAGCCGGACACTGGAATCGACGTTGTGGCTGAGAACCCCGAAGGCGGAATGACGGCCATCCAATGCAAGTTCTATAAGCCGCACCACCGGGTGAGCAAGAGAGACCTGGACTCCTTCCTGGCCGCATCGGGTAGAGAGCCCTTCACCAAGCGGCTGATAGTCACCACAAGCTACAACTGGGGCAAGAACGCCGAAGCAGTTATGACCGCCCAAACCACGCCAGTTCAACGACTCAGCTTAACGGACTTGGAAGAGCTGACAGTGGACTGGGCTAACGTCAAACTCCACCCCGTTCATGTGCCAGTCAAGAATCGGAAGAAGCTCAGGCCGCACCAGAGAGATGCTTTTGCCGCTGTGAAGGAAGGATTCACCAGGCACGATCGAGGCAGGCTGATTATGGCTTGCGGTACTGGGAAGACGCTCACCTCCCTACGCGTTGCAGAGGACTTGGCTGGGAGGAACGGAAGTGTGCTGTTTCTTGTTCCTTCCATATCGCTATTGTCGCAGTCGCTCAAAGAGTGGACAGCGCAGGCCGAGATCCCAATCCGACCTTTTGCAGTCTGCTCAGACACGAAAGCTGGAAGGCGTACTCAAAACGAGGACGCTGCGCCATACGAACTGGTCATTCCCCCCACGACCGACTCTGGAAAGCTCGCCAGCAGCGAAACAGGCACCCGTCGCCCGGGTGAAATGACAGTGGTTTTTTCGACCTACCAGTCGCTTCAAGTCATATACGATGCGCAGCAGAATGGATTCCCTGAATTCGACTTTGTTGTATGCGACGAAGCCCACCGCACAACTGGGGTCAATCTGTCCGATAAGGATGAGTCAAACTTCGTAAGAATACACGACTCCAACTATATTAAGGCCAAGCAGCGCTTATATATGACGGCAACTCCACGCGTGTATGTTGAAGCTTCAAAGAAGAAGGCAAGAGATGCTGGAGCGGAAGTTGTCTCAATGGACGACGAAGATCTCTACGGACCTGAGTTCCACCGCCTGTCGTTCGGCGAAGCTGTGAAGCGCGAACTCCTATCGGACTACAAAGTGCTATTACTGACCGTTCCAGAAAATCTTATCCCAAAAGAGGAACGCGACAAATTTAGCAAAGCGTATTCTAGATTCACGAATAAGGTACAAGCTGGCAAGGTAGGCAATAAAACCAAGGAAGTCTTCGACAAAGACGATGTTGTTAAAATTGTGGGCTGCATCAATGCTCTGGCGAAATCGCCGAACCCAGGGTCGGGCTTCAAGTATGAAGATGAGCCTATGCGAAGGGCGGTTGCGTTTGCCAACACAATCGAAAAGTCGAAAAAATCCTCATATCTTCTCAAAGAAATCGCCGAGTCGTTAGCCGAGAAGCACGTCAACGACGATACCGCAAGGTTCTCAAGGAACTTCAGCTGCGAAGCGCAACATGTTGACGGCAAGACAAATGCCCTGAAACGAAGCGAGAAACTCGACTGGCTGAAGGAGCAGCCACCAGTTAACGAATGTCGCATTCTCTCCAACGCCCGCTGCCTGAACGAAGGTGTCGACGTTCCAGCGCTCGACGCAGTGCTATTCCTGCAACCACGGAAATCCCAAGTGGATGTAGTTCAAGCCGTGGGCCGGGTAATGCGCAAGGCAGAGGGGAAGGACTACGGGTATGTGATTCTTCCAATTGCCATTACCCCCGAGGAAGAGCCTGAAACGGCATTAAACAACAATGACCGATACAAGGTCGTGTGGCAAGTACTGCAAGCCCTTCGTTCTCACGACGAAACGTTCAACGCCTTAATCAACAAGATCGACCTCAACAATGAGCGGCCAGCGAAAATTCAAGTAATCGGTATCGGCAACAGTTCCGGAGACTCCAACGAAAGTGCGGACAATGGAGAGAAATGTTCCCTTGGGACGATTTTCCAGCCTCAATTATTCCCCATGGAAGAATGGAGCAACGCCATCTACGCACGCATAGTGGCAAGGGTGGGAAGCCGTCGATACTGGGAAGACTGGACAGGGGACATGGCCGAGATCGCTGAACGCCACGAGGAGAAGATTTACGCCCTGCTAGAAGGCTCGTCAATCGGTCTTGAGGAACGGTTTGAAGAATTTCTGAACGGACTGCGCGTCAACCTCAACGACAGCGTGACAAGAGAAGCTGCCGTCGGCATGCTCTCGCAACACCTAATCACAATGCCTATTTTTGAGGCTTTGTTCGGAAATCAAGAATTCACCAAACGAAACCCTGTCTCGCAAGTCATGGAGCGGATGCTGAAGAGCTTGGATAGGGAATCGCTGGAAGCCGAGACCGCGAAGCTTGACAAATTCTACAACCAAATTATCGAGAGGGTAGACGGAATAGACAACTTCGCAGGCAAACAAAAGATTATCAGCGAACTCTACGAAGGCTTCTTTCGCAAGGCACTCCCGAAAGTTGCATCATCGCTGGGAATTGTATACACACCCATAGAAATAGTTGACTTCATAATTTCCAGCGTAGAGCACCTATTGAACACAGAATTTAAGACATCCCTCACCAATAAGGGAGTCCACATACTAGACCCGTTTACAGGGGCTGGTACTTTCATAACAAGGCTACTGCAAAGCGGACACATTAAATCAGATGACTTGCTTCGAAAATATTCGTCAGAAATACACGCAAATGAGATTATACTGTTAGCATACTACATAGCAGCAATAAATATAGAAATGGCTCTTCGCGAGTTGCAGCATACAGAATGTGAGCCCTTCAAAGGATTAGTGCTAGCCGACACATTCCAGTCTTCCGAACATACCAATTCAAGAGACAACCAGAACGCGCCACTCTCGCCTGCACTCGAATTTGGGGAAAACAACGAACGAGTGGACCGACAAATGGCTCTGGACATACGTGTCATTCTCGGAAATCCCCCATATTCTGTTGGGAAAAAGAGCGAGAATGATGACAATGAGAACCTCTCATACCCTGTTCTTGACAGTATTATAAAATCCACGTATCTGACTGAAGCATCAACAGGTCTAAAACGCAACCTCTACGATTCTTACATCAGAGCGTTTAGATGGGCATCAACACGAGTCCTTAATTCGGAGCAGGGTGGAATCGTGGCATTCGTCAGCAATGGGGGCTACATTGATGGGAAAGCATTTGATGGATTTCGCAAACGGATTGCGAAAGAATTTGATATAATCTATTGCTACAATTTGCGGGGCAATCAGAGAACTGCCGGGGAAGCATCTAAAAAAGAAGGGGGCAAACTATTTGGGGAAGGCAGCAGAACTCAGACCGCTGTCTCACTTCTAGTACGCCTACCAGGCAAGCAGCGCCCCCCTGTTAAAGTGTTCTACCGGGACATCGGAGATTATCACAGCCGTGAAACCAAACTAAACATTCTGGGCAATGAGAAGTCTGTAGCGGATATAGAGTGGAAACAAATTATCCCTGACAGATACGGTGACTGGATAAATCAGAGAAGCAGCACGTATCAAAAACTTACGCCAATATCCCACGAAAAAGGAACATCTCTCCATAAAAATACAGGTTTTCCAATTTTTGCGGCGTCATCGACAGGGTGTATTACAAGCCGAGATGCTTGGATGGTGAATTTCTCAAGAAGAAAACTTGAACAAAACGTGATTAGAACTATAGATCACTACAATTCGCAAGTCGAACAATTCCGAAGAGTGCCCATAGAGAAACACGAAGGTTTTGACCCGAATGACTCAATTCTTAGCCAGGTTGAAAAACTTATTGATAAAGACCCTGCCAAATTCAGCTGGTGCAATAAGACTTTCAAGTTGCTCGCGCGTTGCAAAGAAATAGATTTCAGGCCCGAAGCTCTTGTCAAAGCTTCATTTAGCCCATTTACACGTACAGAACTGTACTTTGACAAAGATCTAAACACAAACACCGGAAAGCTCCCCAAAATTTTCCCTACACGTGACAGCAAGAATATTGGAATCTATTGCACACTTCGTGGAAAGCGTACACCCTTCGCCGCGCTGGCCGTCGATGCAATTCCAAATTTTTCTGTTTTTAGCCCAGATCCAGGATGTCTTTTTCCTAAGTACACATATGAAAGGGCAGCTTTAACGCCCCCCCCCCCCCCCCGATTCAACTCATTCCCCGGCTGATAGCTTAAGATTTGCACGCCATAACAACATAACAAGCGAAAGCCTTTCTCATTTCCAGGCCCTATTCGGGAAAGATGTGAACAGAGACGATATCTTTGCGTATGTATATAGTGTACTTCACTCTCCCCAATACAGGGAAATGTTTAAGATTGATCTCCAAAAAGAACTGCCGCGTATTCCTACTGTCGAATCAGCCGAGAAATTCTGGCGATTCGTGGAAATCGGCAATACTCTAATCAACCTTCATGTCAACTATGAAGAAGTCGTTCAATATCCCCTGTCGGAAGACTGGCAGCTACTTGCAAACCAAAAAGATCCAAAATCCTGGTACATAACAAAAATGAGGTTCCTGAAACAAGGAGGGGATTTGGATCGCTCAGCCATAGTCGTCAATCAGCAACTTACATTACGAGGAATTCCCCTACAAACCTATGACTACCAACTTGGTCCACGCCCGGCCCTTGAATGGATTCTCTACCGATACCGGAATAAGACCTACAAACCCAGCGGTATAATAAACGACCCAAACGACTGGGGGCTCGAGCGCAACAATCTCCGCCATATTGTGGAACTGCTAAAGCGAGTCGTCACAATCAGCCTAGAAACAGTCAAACTAGCAAACTCTCTTCCAGAACTACCAATTCAGTAGAAGAAAACCACACCGCTCCTTCCGAGAAGCCCTGACAAGCGATTAGCCGCCTTAGACACGGCGACCCATACCGGAAACACCAGCAAGGCCGGAACGCCGGCGCTTGGAACCCTCAACTGGCCGACCTCAGCGTTACCCGAGCTCGGCGCAGAGGGCGCTTCGCGGCCGGCGGGCGCCCCGCCGTGGTGCTGTCGGACGCAGCCATAGGCGACTTCACGGCACGGAGGTGGAGGCGCTGACCGACTACAGGGGCGCCGCAGTGGTCGTGCGCCGCAACAGAGCCGGCGGCCGCGACCCCGCCTGAGGGGTATGCTTGCCTGAAGTTGACTCTAGGTCTTGGAGATGAAATGAGCAGTGGCGTGCGAAAATTCGCAGACTGGCTCGACGACCTCCTAGGACGCGCTGAGCCCGGCGACCCTCCTGCGGCGCTGATACCAGCGAAGCGGGCGGCTGCGAAGCGGGCATCCGGCTCTGCGGCGGGTTCCCGCAGGAGCGCTCCATCCCGCAACGGCCGCTCCGCCCCTAGCGGCGGGCGTTCCAGCGCCAATCGGCGTGGTGGCGGGCGACGGCGTGGGCGTGCCGGGTGGATCACGGCGCCGCGTCGGTGAGCTATTCCTGCGCGCGGGGACGCTGGTGACCGTCACCAACGGCGCGCAGGGGGGGAAGGCATGCAAAATCACCACCTCCCGCAGCGAGTCCAAGGCTGCGTCCGCTTCCTGCTCGCCCAGGGGGACGCCCACCTTGTGCCGCTACACGGCGATTTCAACCAGGGCGGCTTCCGTGAGCTACATACCCCCGCTGACTTACGTGTACTCCTGCGCATCAGGGTGGAGCCGATCAGGCAGCACCTGCTACAAATACACCACCCGCTACGGCACCCTCAGCTACACCTGCCCGCCCGGTTGGATCAAATCAGGCAGCACCTGCAGCCGAAACGTCATTAGCACCGTCACCCGCTACGGCACCCTCAGCTACACCTGCCCGCCCGGTTGGATCAAATCAGGCAGCACCTGTTCACGCACGGTGACGAGCACCGTCACCCGCTACGGGACGCTGAGCTATTCGTGCGTGCCGGGTTGGAGCCGATCGGGCAGCACCTGTTCACGCACGGTGACGACTGTCACGTATAAAGCGCCTGTTGCGAGCAGTTCCTGCGTTACGGGGTCGTTGTCGGGGGGGCGCTGCTACTCCTGGGTCGCGCCGGTGAAGGCCTGCCCGTCGGGGTGGTCGCTGAGCGGCTCCACCTGCAGCCGCACCCTCACCACGCCGCCCACCTACACATACACCTGCCCGGCAGGCAAAACACTCAAAGGAACCCGCTGCCACACAACCACCACCACCACGACCACAACAACCACTACGACGACCGCCGCGCCGCCTCCCCCAGCGCCGCCTGCTCCTTCGCCGCCTCCCCCGGCCACCACCACTACCACGACGACCACTACCACTACTGCGCCTTGCGGTTCCGGCGAGTTGCGTGTCAGCGCCTCTGCGGGCTGCGTGGCGGCGCCCCCCTCGCCCCTCGACACCTCCGCGAGGTCCTCAACCACCGGCGCGGGCGTGGACGTGCACACCGGGGACGGGTCGCTCACAGTCACGTGGCGCATCACAGGGAACTACCCGACGAAGTACAGGCTGCGCTGGAAGGAAACCACAACCGCCTCCTACCCCGCCTCCGGAACGGGCGTCGCGTCGGTGACAGCCGCGGACGCGGCGCTGGCCCTGCCGGGGCCGCTGCGCCCGCTCATCGCCGGCGTCGTCTACACCTACGAAATCACAGGCCTGAAAACCTGCACCGCCTACGACGTGGAAATAACAGGCCAGACAGCAAGCAACTCAACTGTCTTCACCCGGGAGGCGGGAGGCACACCGAAAGGCGCCCCCGCCCCAGTACGGGACGCCCTGCTGCTGACAGCATCGAAGGGGGCAAATGGCGAACTGCGCGTCTACTGGCGTAACCCCGCCTGCCTGGGCGGGTACCCGCTGACGCGCTACAAGGTGGCCTGGAGAAACGCGGACTCGACAGGGGAATGGGAGGAAACACTGATAACCGCCCCGGCCGAACTCGCCTACGAGCACCACCTGCACCTCATAGAAGTGCCCGATACACCGGTGCCGGATGGCGCCGCTGGCGCCGCCGAGGATGACGACATCGACCTGCCTTCACCGATCTCGGGCAAAATGACCTACAAGCCGCAGAACATCAAGGTCACGGCGGGCAACGCCCTGGGCGACTCCACGGCAGTGGAACTCACGGGACAGCCAAGCAACTTCCCCGACTCGTGGAGCAAACCCGAAGGAGCTTCAGACTGGCAGCCCTACGAACTCCCCGACGGGGAGTCCGCCGTCATGAACGAGAAGCTGCAAAGCGGTGAGACGCTCACCGCCTGCACCAAAGCGGGCGACTTCAGCGCAGGGCTGAGCGAAGCAGCGGCGGCGTGGAACGCCGCCATCCCCGCGGCCCTCACAGCCGAGACGATCACCTCCACGGGCGCGCAGGCGAAGCCGTGCGCGGAGAAAGCCATCACCGCCGCGGAGAACACGGATGCGACGCAGAGGCGGAAGGCCGCCACCACCGCCTTCGACATAGTCCTCATGGACTACAGGCCCGTCTGCCCCGCGCCCGCCACCCCGGTTCCGGCGGACCCGGCGACCGCAGGGTGCTGCCCCGCCACCACCTCGGTGGCCGGCGACTGCGACGACACCAGTTGCGCGTCCCCCACACGCGGCGCCGCCGCCGCCGCTTCCTGCGGCTACACCGCCAGCACCCCCCACTGCGCCGCCGTGTCCGGCTGCGCCTACCTTGACCGCAGCGTGGGGGGCTTCCTGCCCCAGAAGATCGGCGGCTCCGTGATACACATCACCCGCCACGCCGACGCCGCGACGCTGAAAAGGTTCATCCTCCACGAGATAGGGCACTTCCTCGGCCTCGGCGACTACGGCTACGGCTGCCACCGCCTCCACCGCACCCTGGGCGTGAAATCAGTCATGTCCTACGGAACGAGGACCCACCACTGGGAGGACTACCAACTACTAGTGAGCACCCAAGACCCCGACTCCCTCAACTGCGAGTCAGGCGCAGTCACCGCACGCGACAAAACCGACCTGCACGACATCCACGAACCGGCCGCGTTCGGGTACACCGGATTCAAGCAAGACGAAGACAACAGCAACGTGTACAGGCTCCGCTTCGGGCTGCCGCCCATCGACAAAAAAGACGCGGACTACTACAACGCCTACCGCTACGTGATACTCCACCGAATCGGCGACACCGGGGCGCCCCAGATCCTCAGGGAAACCAGCGAAGGCAAAGCCCACCTCACAACAGGGGACCCGATCATCCTCACACCCGAGGACATAGCAAGCACCCCTAACGATGATGACGGCTCCAACGATGATGCCGCCCCCGAAGAGGCGGGCGGCGCCTCCGGCTCAAGCGACGACGACGCGGCGGGCAAGAGAGTGGACGCGACCATTGACGGATCAGCGCAAGAGGTTTTCGAGTTGGCCGTCGATTTCGACGTCGCCGCTTACCCTGCCCTGAGGGGCAAGCAGTTCCTCATAGCGGGGGTGACCAGGAGCCACCCCACGGGGGTGGCCGGGCACGGCGACGCGCACTCCACGGTGAGCCTGAACATTCTCACTGATGATCCCGCCGAGGAGGCCTGGACGCTCGGCGCGCCCGCCGTGGCGTCCATCCCCGCGGCGGCCTCGGCGCCGTGAGAGGTCTCGGCGGCGCTGCGGGCAGGCGCCCCTGCCAGGCGTTGTGCGTAATCGTGGCCGCGGCGGCTCTCGCCTCCTGCGGCGGGGGAGGCACGACCCCCCCAAGGGAGGCGTCCGCCCCCACCGCCGGGCCGCCCGCCGCCGCGCTCCCGCCCGCCGGCGCCGGGCCGCCCGCCCAGCCGGTTCGCGGCGCGGGGGCGGGCGACGCCGCGGGGCAGGCGCCCGCCCCCCCGCCGGCCGCCATGGCCACGCCGGCGGCGGCGGAGCCCCCGGCCTCGACGTCAAGCACTTCGACCACGTCCGGCGGCGGGCCGCCGCTCGAGGAATGCCTCTCACTGAACTGGGCCTGCGCCACCACCACAACCACCACGACGACCACGGCCACGGCCATCGCCGCCGCGGACGCTGCGGCGGGGAAGGACACCCCAGCCAGATGGTGGAACTCGCCTGCCTCCACGACCGCCGCCTCCGCCGCCGCCGCGGCTGCCACCGCGTGGAACTACGGCTTCGCAGAGTTGTCGATGGGGTGGGGTTACTCGTGCCTGCTGTATCAGATCGGCACCCTGGCTTGCTGGCGCATGGACAGCTACAGGGATTATTACGAGGGGGCCCGCGAGGACATGGAGGCCCGCCCGGCGGGGTGGAGCGACGACCCCGCTGACCTCAAGGCGCCCCCCGGCTTGTTCAAGGCGGTGAGCGCGGGCTGGGGGTACGCGTGCGGGATACGCCTAGAGGGGCAACTGGAGTGCTGGGGCCAGAACCCCGCAGCCGGCATCCCGCCGCCCCCAGGCGCCTTCAAGTCGCTCAGCGTCGGGGTCGAGCACGCCTGCGCGCTCCGCACCGACGGGGAAGCAGAATGCTGGGGAGAGCCGCAGCAGCACTGGCGCAGCGCCTGGGACGCCCCGCCCGGCGGCTTCACCGACATGGCCACCGGCAAGGACTTCTCCTGCGGCCTGCGCCCCGGCGGGGAAGCCGAATGCTGGGGCGGGCGCTTCGGCGGGGCGACGCAGCCCCCGCCGGGGCCCTACCAAAGCCTCGAGGACGCCGGGCACGTGTGCGGAATACGCCCCGGCGGGGAAGCCGAGTGCTGGGGAAGCACCGAACCAGCGGAATACGTGGAAGGCGAATACCCCGGAGGCGACTCACGGGCGGGGAGGGGCAACTGGCGGTACAGGCACCCCCTCACACCAGACGTCCCGCTGCTGGCCATCTCCAGCCACTTCGGCTGCGGCGTGGGCGAGGACCACCAACTGGTTTGCTGGGTGAACGTGGTCGACGAGCACGAGATGCTCCCCGCCCCGGCGGGGGAGTACACCAGCGTCTCCAACAACTCCACGCTGGCCTGCGCGGTGCGCCGCGCGGATTCCACGGTGCGGTGCTGGGACCGGTTAAGCGGGGAGCAGCGGCCCGCCCCCGAAGGGGAGTTCCAGGAAATCCAGGTAGGCGGCGCGGCGTGCGGCATCCGCCCAGGCGGGGAGGTGGACTGCTGGTGGGCGCGGGAAGGCAGCATCCCGCAGCTCGAGGGGCGCTTCAAAAGCATCTCCGGGGCCCTCAGCCTCACCAGGATCTGCGGCATCCGCCTCGACGACACCCTCGAATGCTGGCCGGATTCAGGGGGCCCTGAATGGGCGCCGCCCCCGGCGGGGGAGTTCACCAAAATCAGCGTCTCCCACTACCACGCCTGCGCGCTCCGCCCCGACGGGGAGATCCAATGCTGGGGCGCCCAACGCCGCCGAAGCAAAACAAACCCCCCCGAAGGCGAATTCACCGCCATCAACGCAGGCTGGGGCGGCTACACCTACCGCATAATTCACTCATCCGCCTACGTGGACCGCAACTGGGGGTACTCCTGCGGGCTGCGCCCAAACGGGGCCGCCGAATGCTGGGGCAGCAACCGCGACATCACCGAGATCCCCATGAGCGACCTCACAAAACCCTACGAAACCGGCGGCAAGCACGTAGTAGGCAAAGGCAGGCACAAAGTAACCGACCCGCCCGAAGGCGAATTCACCTACGTAGGCGCAGGCCGCAGTTTCGCCTGCGGCCTGCGCCCCGCAGGAACAGTCGAATGCTGGGGATATCGCCACTTCAAATTCGAAACGCCAAAACGGCGAATCCCTCCGAAAGGCCCATGGAGCCCAAAAGGCGCATGGAGCCACCCTGTGCATTTCCAAAAGCCCGGGGATTTTGTTGACCCTTGGGCATATTTCAACATGTCCTACGGACTCCCCAGATATCAGACAGGCGAATGGAGACCCTACCACTACACCTACGGCGAGGAACTAACAAAAACGGAAGCCGCCGAACTGGGCATCCGCCTCACCCCCGAAAACTTCCCCAGCCTCCGCCCCCGCTGCCTAAACCCGTCCTGGTGCGCCATAACCTACAAGCCCTACCGCGCCCGCGTCGACAACAATTACCACTACCCCTACACCCCGGGCAGCGCCCCTGTAAAGGAGTTCACCGCACTCAGCGTCGGCGCCTACCACGCCTGCGGCCTCCACCCCGACGGCAGCGTGGAATGCTGGAACGCGGACAGAAAAAGAAGCCACACATGGCGGGACGCCTTCAAATACACCAGCATCAGCACCAGTTACCACACCAACGCCTGCGCCATAAAAGGGCCAAACGCTTACGGTAAATGCTTTGGCTACTGAACCGCCGAACACGCCGACCACAGCCAGCCCACCGGCCAGCCAGGCCCCAACGCCGCTCCACGGCAGTGGAATTAACGGGACAGCCAAGCTACTTCCCCGACTCGTGGAGCAAACCCGAAGGAGATTCAGGCTGGCAGCCCTACGAACCCCCCGACGGGGCGTACGCCGTCATGAAGAAGCTCCTGCCGCCTAAGGGAGTTTCGCTGCCAGTTTGCTAGTATCTGCGCTTAGCCGTCCGCCCACCCCAATTTCGATAAGTCTCGTAAAGACTTGTACCCGCCCCCGCTCCCCCCCCCCCCCCCCCGCATTCATATAAACCCCACAGACATCCACTCCACTTCCCCCCCCCCCCGCATATTTCTGATGAGGCTCGCTGAGACTTCCAACCTCCACCGCCACTCCCCCACCCCACGCATTTGACGTGGGCGCATCTGGCCCCTGCCGCATCGGGCGTCGCAAAGCCGCATGACGCAGCCGGCGAGCATCCGGGAGACCTGCCGCCCTCGGCCCGACGTGCTCGCAGGCGGACTGGTCGACAAGCACTTCGCAGCCCAGCTCGACCAGGTTGTCCGAGACGCCGAAGGGTATGAGACCTACGCCGACGCGGACTCGTTCTTCGCCCTCACATTCCCCACGCAGGGGCTGAAGGAGCTTCTGAGGGGCACGTTCGCCCGACTCTCCGGCCAGGCAGCCCAAACCCCCAGCGCCGAGCACGCCGTCTACCGCTACGAGACCAGTTTCGGAGGCGGCAAGACGCACGGCCTCATCGCCCTCTGGCACATCGCCTCGGGCGCCCGTCCGTCCAACCTCGAGGAGTTCGTCGACCCTGGCCTGCTCCCAGCACAGTGCCGCATAGCGGCGGTCGTGGGCGACAGCCTCGACCCCCTCAACGGTCTGACAGTTGAAGAAGAGACCACGTTCACGCTATGGGGCGAGATAGGCCGCCAACTCGGCGGGCAGGCGGCAGAGGCGATGGCGCGCAGCGACGCGGCCCGCACCGGCTGCGGCAAGCAGGTCTGGATGGACATGCTGAGCGAAGCCCCAACCGTGATCGTCATCGACGAACTCGCCCAGTACCTGCATCGGCTGGCCGCCTCCGGTGACGCCGAGGTCCAAAAGCTGGCCGACGCCACCGTCGACAACCTGAAGATTCTCTTCGAAGCCGCCACGGCGGCCCCTGCCGTGCGCATCATCGTGACGCTTGCCACCGGCACCGCCGCCTTCGGCAAGAAGACAGACGAGGTCACAGAAATGCTCTCGAGCGTGGCATCAGAGAGGCTGCTGCGGGAAGCCGCAGAGGTTATGGAGCGCCCCAAGGGGGCCATAGGGAAGCCGGCAGAGGACGAGGAGATCGGGTTCATCCTGCGCCGGCGCCTCTTCGAGCACGTGGACGAGGCCGCAGCAGCCACCACAGCCGAGGCATATCGCGGCTTCTACGCAGACCTGGAGCGCAAGAATGTGCAGGCGAAGGGGGCCACGTCAGACCCGTCGGGCTACTGCGAGCGCCTGCGGCTCTCGTATCCCTTCCACCCCGCCCTCATCGACTGCCTCGACAAGCGGATTGGCCCCTTGCCGGGCTTCCAGCGGGCAAGAGGCGCCCTCAAGATGCTGGCAGAGGGGGTGCGGCGGATATGGGCGGA
Source organism: uncultured Acidimicrobiales bacterium (assembly GCA_958295925.1). Taxonomy (GTDB): domain Bacteria; phylum Actinomycetota; class Acidimicrobiia; order Acidimicrobiales; family CATQHL01; genus CATQHL01. Next base: position 2,342,980 of record CATQHL010000001.1, on the reverse strand, counting down.
CGCCGCCGACATGCCGATCATCAACCTGGGCGACCTGCCGCTTGAGGACGGGCAGGTGCGCGCCTCGCTCACCACCTCAATCGGCAAGGAGGAGCTCAACGCCCCTGCCACAGCGGATTTTGCAGGCGCTGACACCCACGCCGCGCGCATAGACGAGCGGCGCAGATGGCCGCAGCGAATAACCACCAGGGCTTGCCGAGCGGTGTTTACCCACAGCGTGGCGGGCGAACCCTCCCCAGGCGCCTCCATCTACGACGTCTACCTGGGCACCTTGCGGCCTGGCGAGGATCCCTCCCTGGCGGTAGAAGCGCTGGGGGCGGCCCTTGCGGAAGCCTGGCACCTGATTACAGACGAGGGGCGCTGGCGGTTCACGACTGAGCCCAACGCCAACCGCATCATCGCCTCTGAGATGGAAAACGTCTCCAAGTCGGAGGTGACGGAGGAGCTGAACCGTCGCATTGTGAGGCTGTTCCCCTCAGAGGGGGAGGTCAAGGCCGTCCACTGGCCCAGTGCGCCCGCCCACGTGCCGGACGAGCCGCGTCTGCATCTCGCCGTCTTCAGCTACGCAGACGTGCAAGTGAGCGCATCCAAGGGCTCTAACGCAAACGCCCCCCCCCCCGCATTTCAGCCATCTTCAATCATCCTCGATATCTTACACTTCTCTGGCGCAGCGGAGAGCAACCGCACCTACCGCAACGGGGTGGTGGCGCTCGTCTCCGACGAAGCCGAGCTGGAAACGATACGGCAGAGAATCCAATTCGAGCTGGCCGCAAGGCGGCTTGCCGACGATCCGCAGCGCACATCGGACTTCACGTCGGGAGTTCGCAAGCTCCTAAAGAAGCTAGCTGACGGCGCAAATCTCAAAACTTCCATAGCGGTTTGCCGGGCTTACCGGCACCTCTACTGGCCGGAGAGGGCTCCAGGCAACGACGACCTCCGGCACTTTGAGCTCCCGCCCGTAGACCAGGGGCAGGCCAAGAAGTCCCAGACCAAGACGATCCTGTCCACGCTGCGGGAGTACGGCAAGATCGCCGACAAGGCCCCTCCCACCGACCGTCTGGTGAGGGCGACGGGTTTCAGGCGCAGCGAGGAGTTGACCACCAGCGAGTTGGGCGAGGTGCCCTGGCGGGATCACGGCCAGCAGATGCTGCTCGACGCAACGCTCGTGCGGACGGCCATCGAGTCCGGCGTCAAGAACGGCATCTGGGTGTACTACGACGCAGGGAGCGAACGGGCCTGGGGCGCTGGGGGCAGGCCGATCACAGTGAGGATCGCCTCCGACGCGTGGCTGTATTCGCCTGGGCGCGCACGGGAACTGGGGCTGCTGCGCAAGCCCGTCACCTCCGCGAGCATCGTCTCAGCGCTGGCCAGCCACGGGAGCGACGGCGAGATAGGCGGGGCCGCCCTGCGGGCGCGCCTGGAGGAACTCCTGGGCGGCGAGCCCACCAAGAAGGAAGTCCTCAGGGCGCTGGCGACCCAGGCGCTGATGGCCGATGCGCCGATCGTCGTGCTGTCACCCGCCAAGGCGGGTGCGACTCCGCTGACTGTGGCGGGCATCGAGCGCGCCAGGCTGGACGACCTGACGGTGCTCACCGCTGTGCGGGCAGCCGAACTCGACATAAAGGCGGAGGGCAAGAAAGACCGGAAGGTCAAGGGGACGGGCAGCGTCGGCGTCTCTTTCCAGCATGTCGAAGACCGGATAGCCGACCTGGAGTCGCCTGCGGTGACCGCTGTTGGGGTCACCGCCTCGGTCGACCCGGGCGAAGGGGCGTCCGACCTGCGGCGGCTGGGCTACGCAATCTCGCAACTGCCCCGCTGGGGATGCCGGGTGGACGTGAAGGTGACCGTCGAGTTCGAGGGGATGTCGGGCGGCTTGCAGGCTGAACTCGCCGGGGACTCCGATAGCTATCAGCGGCTCGAAGACCTCCTGTTGAAGCTGGCGGACGTCGGCAAGGACGTCTCGGGACGGATGCGGCTTCTCCTGACCCCGGCGCGCCCTGTCACGATTTCAAGCGCGGAGTGGCGGCAGATGCGCGACGTGCTGGCGGCCAACGACCCTGGTCGCCTGAGCGTCGAAGCCGACCTGGCCGAAAGCGGCTGATGGCCGTAACCGGGAGCAGCGAGCGCCGCTTCGAGCTGCGGCTGCAGCCGACCCCGACGAGGGACGGCTGGGGGTTCACGCTCTACGAGACCAACGGCGCTCAGCAGTCCCGCCTGGTGCTGAGCGTGCCTGCGGCGAGGGCGGCGCGTTTCCGGCACTGCGTGACCGACGCCGTGACCGCCTCCGGTTACCAGCGCATAACGGTGAACCCGAGGCGCAAGCAGCCTTTCAACCTCTCCCAAGGCCCTGGCGTGCTGCTAGCGCTGACCGTGGGCGCCGCACTCCCCATCCGCAAGCCCGAGCGCAGATTCGCCGTTGAGCGCTGGATTTGCGCCTTCAGCAGCGAGGAAGCCCTTTATTGGTATGCGCAGACCGACGGGGCGTCGGAGGGACGGGCGCTGAGGGCGCTGCGGCTGCTCGCTGCCGAGGACTGAGCGGGGGTGGGCGACTCAGGGCGGGAGCCCCCTCGGGTATTCATTGAGGACTACTTTCCGGTCAAGGAGATCGGAATTGAGTCGGTGCGTGAACGTGCGGCGGCGAGCGCTCTGCCGCCGCTCTATTTCTTGCATGTCTGGTGGGCGCGAAGGCCGCTTGTTGCCAGCGCCGCCGCCATCCTGGGCAGCCTGCTTCCAGTTTGGACGCCCGAGTTGGCTGAGAGGTTCACTGGATCGCCGGAATTTGAAAGCGAGAAGGCTTACAAAGAGTGGTTCTTGAGGCTCTGCGGTGTCTGGGGAGATCCGGTAGCGGCCAAGAAAGCCATTACAGCTGCCAAAGTTACCGGCGAGAAATTGCCAGGGAACGGCTATGGATACAAGCAGGCCTACAAGAACTGCCCTGCAAGCGAGCAATTGCTGCTGCTGCACGAAGTGCTCGAATTTGCCTGGGGGCGGATTCCCGAGGTGCTAGATCCCACTGCAGGAGGTGGCTCCATCCCTTATGAAGCCTTGCGATACCTACTAGAGAGCCATGCCAACGACCTGAACCCGGTGGCGGTTTCCGTGCTGAAGGCGGGCGTGGAAATCCCCGCACACTTCGGCTCGGAGATCGAGGACGACTTGAAGCGCTGGGGGAAAGAACTGGTAACTCGCCTTGAAACCCGCCTCAAACCATTCTTTCTGAAAGAAGACCCCAAAGAAAGAGTTGTGGCTTACATCTACGCCCGCACGGTGGCTTGCCCGCGTACCGGAAAGACTGTCCCGCTGCTTCCCAACCGTTGGCTTCGACGAGGTGACAAGCCTGTGTCAGTACGCCTGCTTACTCACCGCAACAATGAAGAACTTGACGAGCCTTCCTTCGAGTTGGTAGAGGGAAAGCTGGTCGACTTCGATCCGGATCGCGGCACTGTCAGTCGCGGAAAAGGCGTATCGCCCTGGGACGGCTTGATTATCGATGGCGACTACATCAAAGCTGAGGCGAAAGCCGGGCGCATGGGTGACCTGCTCTACGCCGCGGCGATCCGCACTCAGAAAGGCCGCTGCTTTCGCTTACATACCGAGATAGACATCGCCGCCTTGGAGGCTGCCGAGAGCGAACTGGAGCTTCTGCTGCCCGATTGGGAACGCCAGGACATCCTGCCTATTGAACGTATTCCCGAAGGAAACAAGACAAAAGAACCGCACAACTACGGCATGTACCGCTGGCGCGACATGTTCACCCCGAGGCAACTCCTGGCACATGGCTGCTTCGTTGAAGAATGGCGCAAGGTAGCAGCCGAGATACAGGCAATAACCTCAGACCCTGATCGGGCGGAGGCCGTAGCAGCCCTCCTCTCGTTCATGGGAGACAAAGCCCTCGATTGGAACTCCCTGCAGTCTTCTTGGCAAGCGACTAGGCCAAAGATTCGCAACTCTTTCAGCATGCACGCCTTCCCCATTCGCTGGACATTCGCCGAGTTTGAAGCTGGAACTGAGCTCTTCGCCTGGACGCTCAAACAACTCCTCGACGCCTACGGAAAAATCGCTGAACTCTTAGCCGTCGCTGACGACGAAAGATCACCCACACTTGCACAGACCCCCGCTGGGCGACCGAAAGCGACCGTCACAGCAGGGAACGCCGGCAATCTCGCATCACTCCCCGACCGTTCGCAGACGCTGGTGTGCATCGACCCGCCCTACTACGACAACGTCATGTACGCCGAACTTTCCGACTACTTCTACGTCTGGCAAAAGCGCACGCTGGGCAGCATCTGGCCGGATCTCTACGACAAGGATATGACAAACAAGAAGGAGGAGGCCGTCACCAATCGCGCCCGCTTCGCCTCCGCAGGCAGGCGAGCCAAGAAACTCGCCGAACACGACTACACCGCCAAGATGGAGGCAATATTCGCCGAGTGTCGCCGCGTGCTGTGCGACGACGGAGTGATGACGGTGATGTTCAATCACAAGAGCGCCGAAGCCTGGGACTCCCTCGGCATCTCCCTGCTGCAGGCAGGCTTCAGCGTCCGAACGTCCTGGCCGATTCACACCGAGTCCGAACAATCTTTGCATCAGGCCAAACAAAACGCCGCGAAATCCACCATCCTCCTGGTCTGCCGAAAACGCAGGACGCGCCTGGCGGAAGGAGAGCGCACATACCTTGACGACATTGCGGCCGACATTCGCGCCGCCGCCGCGGATGCCTATAGACGCTTCGAGAATCATGGGCTAAGAGGCGTGGACCTCATGATTTCCACCTACGGCCCCACCCTGGCGAAGCTCTCAGAGCACTGGCCGGTGTACTCCGTCGAAGCCGACGAGGAAGGCGCCGCCCGGCTGCTTCGAGCGGAAGAGGCGCTGGACATGGCTCGCACCGAGGTGCTTCGACTCCTCAAAGCTGGGCTTGTCGGGCGCGAAATCGACTTCGACCGTCTAACCGACTTCACCGTTGCCGCCTGGGAACTCTTCAAGGCGCGCAAGTTCCCGTACGACGATGCCCGCCTGTTGGCGCTGGCGACGGGAGGTCTGGATGCCAACGACCTGAAGAAAGCCAAGATAGTCATCGCCAAAAAAGGCGTGGTCGAGCTACTCGAGCCCAGCGAGCGTCTGTGCAGCGGCGAGAAGCAGCGTCACGGAGTGAGCCCGAGGCAGGAGAAATTTGAAGCCCTCATCGACGCAGTTCACACCGCTCTTTACATCGTCTCCGAAGACGGGCCCGAGGCAGCCAAGCGCTGGCTGGACGAACGAGGGCTGGCTGCTGACAATCGCTTCCGGGCCTGCCTTCAGGCGCTGTTACGGGCGATCCCACGCTCGAAGACCATCGACGGCGACTGGAACATCGCAGAGGCAGGCCACCTCGATCGGCTCACGTCGTCGTACTTCACAGACCTAGAGCGCCCATACGAGGAAACTGTTCACGAGCAGACCCTCCCTGGGATGGGCCGACCAACTACGAACCATCCCGAGAATGAAGCGCCTAGCAGAATCTGATCCGGGGAGATTCCCCGCCAACGACTCACCTCTGAATGACCAGCATCTCAGGACAGGCGGGGAAGATATTGCGCGGGCGACCGACTCCGCCAACGACTTACCCCTGAATGACTGACCCTGCCGCTGTCAAGCCGCTCGAGCGCGGCTCGGGCGCTGTCGGCGACGGCGCCGCAACCGGAACGGGCGCCAGCGGCTTCGCCGACCTCGACCTTCTCCCCCACTACGGCGGCTCGCAGAATCTGCTGACGGCCTTCTACGTCCCGGTGCTGCAGCGGGCGGTGCGATACGACCGGGTTGCGGGCTACTTCGCCTCCTCCGCCTTCCTGAGCGCAGCGGCGGGCGTCGCCCGCTTCGTCGCAGGTGGCGGCGTGATGCGACTGCTGGCAGGGGCGGAGCTCACCGAGGCCGACCGCGACGCCCTGCTGGGGCGGGCGCCGCTCGACGATGTTCTTGCCCGCCGCCTGCTGCACGATGCCGACCTCCCCGACGACACAAAGCCGCTCGAGGACGAACTGCGGCGCAGACGCTTCGAGGTCATCGCCTGGCTCGTGCGAGAGGGGAGGCTGCAGATACGCATCGGCCTGCCGTGCGACGCAGACGGAGTGCCGCTAGTCGGCGATCACGACGACAACGTCGGCTACTTCCACTCCAAGTGGGGCATCCTCGGGGACGCTGCAGGGAAGCGCATCGTCTTCCACGGCAGCATCAACGAGTCGGCGCGGGGCTGGGCGGGGAACTTCGAGACCTTCGACGTTCACGCCTCCTGGCGGGCGTCCTGGGAAAGCCACGGCCAGCATCGAGTAGCAGAGTTCGAGCGGCTCTGGCAGGGACGCAACGTGGGCGGCTGGAAGACCGTGCCGCTGCCCGAGGCCGTTGAGCGCAGCCTCGTGAAACTCGCCAGGCCCGAGCCCGACTGGGTGCCGGAGGGCCGCGACCCGCTTGAGCCCGAGCCGGCGCCCACGCCCCTCACAGACGAGGAGCGCAGCCTTCTGCTGGCCGTCCGCGACGCCCCGCTCAGCCGCAGCGGCGTCGGCCTGGTCTCCGCCGGCGTCCACCCCTGGCCGCATCAGGTGGCGATAGCCCGGCGCATCGTAGAGACCTGGCCTCGCTCCTACCTGCTGGCCGACGAGGTGGGGCTGGGCAAGACCATCGAGATAGGCCTCGCCCTGCGGGAGTTGCTGCTCTCCGGCGTTGTATCCACCGCCCTGCTGCTTGTGCCGGCCTCGGTTCTCAAGCAGTGGCAGGAGGAGCTCAGCGAGAAACTGCTGCTTGAGGTTCCAAGCCTCGACCTCGGCGCCCGGCGGCTCTGCTGGGGAAGCGGGCGCAGCGAAGCCATCCTGCCCGGGCGCAACCCCTGGCGCGCCGCCCCGGTGCTGCTGGCATCGTCGCATCTCGCCCGCAGGCGCCGGCACCGCGAGGAACTCCTGAACGGCGAAGCCTGGGACCTGGTGTTCGTGGACGAGGTGCACCACGCCCGCAGGCGCGGCACGAGGCCCTCCGACAGCCCCAACCAACTCCTGTCCACCCTCATCGGGCTTGAGCGAAACGGCATGTGGCAGGTGCTGCTGGCCGCCTCCGCCACCCCGATGCAGCTGCACACCCACGACCTCTGGGACGTCCTCGCCCTAATGGGTCTGCCCGAGCGTTGGGGCGACGGGGCGGAGAGGATGGAGGGCTACTTCAAGGAACTCCAGGAGCCTTTTCAGGTAAGACGGTGGGGCTTTCTGCTGGAGATGCTGGCGGCCCAGATCGGCTTCGCAGAGCCCGACGAGGCCGTGAAGGAGTCAATCAAGGAAGAACTGGGATGGGTGGGCGCCAATCGGCTTTTTGACGTTCACGCCACCGGGCTCGACAGCTACGGCATCGAGGAGATACCGCACACCCGCCGCAGGTGCTGGGACGAGTGGCTGCGGGCCAACACGCCGGTGCGCGACCGCGTCTTCCGCACGACCCGCACGACCCTGCGCAAATACGCCGACGATGGCCTGCTGGCCGACGACGACGCCATCCCCACTAGGAAGGTGGACGACCGGTTCTGCGACCTCGGCGACGCGCAGGCGCTCTACGACCGCATCGAGGACTACATCCTCCGCTACTACAACGCCTACCTGCAGAGCGAAATGCGGAACGCGCCGCTGGGCTTCGTCATGACCGTCTACCGCCGTCGTCTGACGTCGAGTTTCCACGCCGTTAGGCGATCTCTTGAGCGCCGCCTGGAATTGCTCCGCAACCGCCGCGGCGACCTCGCCGACCTGCTGGAGGAAGACGACGTGTACGCCCTCGAAGCCTCGACGAGCTTCGAGGAAGCAGACCTCGGGGCTGCCGGAGGCGACCTGCAGGAGGAGATCGCCGAGCTGGAGGGCTTCGTAGGCGACCTCTCGGCGAGGCCGCCCGACGAGCCCAAGATGGAGCTGCTGCATCGGCTGCTGCGGGAGGGCTTCGACGAGGGGCACCGCACGGCAGTGGTGTTTACGCAATACACCGACACCCTCGACTACATCCGCGACCAGCTCCGCCCCGCCTACGGCGAGGCCGTGCTCTGCTACTCAGGCCGGGGGGGCGAACGCTGGAGCGCCAGCGGCGGGTGCTGGCGGCCGCTGCCCAAGGAGAAGGTAAAGGAACTCTTCCGGTGGGGCGAGGGGCGAATCCTGATCGGGACAGACTCCATGTCGGAGGGCCTGAACCTGCAGACCTGCGCCCGCCTCTTCAACTTCGACCTTCCGTGGAACTTCATGCGGGTGGAGCAGCGCATCGGGCGAGTCGACCGCATCGGCGGGCGCCCGAAAGTGCAGGTCACCAACTTTTTCTACAAGGGAACCGTGGAGGAGGACATCTACACGCGCATAGCGGAGCGCCACGACTGGTTCACGCACGTCGTCGGCAACGCCCAGCCAGTGCTCGCCTCAACCGAGTCTTTGTTTGAGCAGGCCGCAATGAGGCAAAGGACGTCCGCGGAGACGGCCGATGCGTTGGCAGGGATGATTGAACGCCTCGAGGAGGCGCCGCTGCGGATGGAGAACCTGGACTCGGTTCCCAGGCCGAAGGGGGATCTCTCCCCCGAAATGGACTTGAACGGCCTACGGACGGCCCTCTTCAAGATCGGGGCGGCCAGGGAGCGGTTCACGGAGCATCCGGAACACGAGGGCGCCTGGCTGCTGAAGCTGGGAAACGGCTGTTACGGGGTGACCTTCGACCAGTCGACCTGTCAGGACAAGCCAGGGCTGAGCCTGCTCAGCTGGGGAAACGCCCTCCTGGGGCGCCTGATCGAGGAACTGCTGGCCGACGGGAGGGGAACTGAGTGTAAGCGCCTGGGCTGGCGGCCTTAGGCGCACGGGAAAGGCGGCCTAAGGCGCACTGCTTGGCGGACTTGGGCGCCTGTCGGGAAACAGGTGCCCGACGGCTACTTGTCTGCGTCGTTTTCCAGGTTAAGGGCGCCGCTTTCCAGGTCTAGGAGAAAGTCCTTCGCCTGCGTTCCTCCCCCGTAGCCGCCCCTCGACCCGTCGCTGTTGACGACGCGATGACAAGGCACTACCAGCGCCAGGGGGTTCTTGGCCATCGCCTGCCCCACGGCGCGGGCGGCGTCCTCGCTGCCGACGGAGACGGCCACCTCCTTGTAGCTGCGGACCTGCCCGTAGGGAATGTTGAAGACGGCCTTGCGAACCTCGAGGTGGAATCCCCTGCTCCCCCTCCAGTCGATTGGCGTCGTGAACCGCCTCAGCCGCCCGTGGAAGTAGTCGCTGAGCTGGCGGCGAATCTCCACGAACGGCTCCGGTTCGACTGTCAGGCGCTCGACTTTCAAGCTGGCTGAGTCGGCCATCAGATCTGTCACAAAGGCTTCCAGACCTGCGGCCTCCTCATCGCCTGCCCGCAGGTAGCTGAGCCTCAGCAACCCCTCGCCGGTGCCCGCCAGCCCAAGACGGCCCACCGGGCTGTCCACCTCCCAGATGGACACCTCCACTCCGGTGCTCGGCTGCGTGGGCGATTGGTTCACTTGGCCAGTTTATGCCCGGCACTCGTCGGCGGTCACCGGCGCCGGCTGGCGCTAGCGCTGAATGGCGACGTCGGCTACCCAGCGTCCGGTGATCGGCACGCCGCTGAGAACGGTGGACGACGCCAGCATGAATTCCAGGGTCTCCTCCACCGACGTCCCAGCGGCTATCTCGAACACCAGGCCGCGGCGGTTGTGATCTTGCTTGAGCGTCCATCCGGGTGGCACTTCCACCCCCTTGTCGGCCAGGCGCCCTACGGCGAACCGCCCTGTTACGTGGCTAAGCCCCAGCGTGGCTTGCACGCTCCGGCGTCCGCGCCGGTGGGCGGGCACCCAGGTTGACATCGGGATGGCCGGGCCGCGCGCCGAGAACATCCGACCCAGCGGCGAGTTGTCGGGGGCGTCGGCGTCCTCAACCCAGGGCTGCAGGTTCATCCAGCCCTTGCCGTCGCCCCGATCCGCCAGCGCCGCCATGCGATCAAGCACCTCGTGAAGGTCGTCCGGCGTGAAGAGCACCTGGGTGTTGTCGATGGCCATCGGGAGAGTTTGCCACAAACTCGCCACTGTCCATCCCGTGCCTGTCATACCCATGCCATTAAGTTGGTTCGCAGACATGACTTAAGGAGACACAATGGCAAAGGTAGCAATGATCCTGGTAGTCGCCCTGATCTCTGTGTTGGCAATCGCAAGCCCGGCTCATGGGCAGGACGACGACGAATCTCAGGACAACTCAGAGGAAGAAGCGGACGACGACGAGGAGGAGGAAGAAGAAGAAGAAGAGGAGCCTTCTACCGATGAGGCCTGCTTTACTGCGGCGGGCTGGTACGCCGCTCACGTAATGAACAGGCACGACTTTGATGCTACATATAAGGATTTCTTGAACAATTTACGCGATAGCACTCGTGAATCCGACGAGGAACTCTTGGATTTTCTTCCGGAAAGCTACAAGTTCAGCGCCTTGTTGGATTTTCCCTGCATAAAGAACACCCTCATCAGCACCATGGCAGGCAATCAGCATCAATTAATGATGCGCAATCCTATTGTCGCCACGATATTGCTGGTAACTGGTTTACTGGTCGTGCTCCTTCTTGCGCTTAACTTGGCCGCTGCAGGCAGGGAGCGGAAACTCCGTGCCGAGCTTGACAAACTTGTCAGCCAGGTCAATTCCATAGGCACCCGTGTTGCCCTTTCAACGGAATTCACCAGTCCGGTGAAAAAAACGGGAAGATGATCAGAAGGGAGAGTCGCAGAAAAGTCGTGGAGGTAACGCGCTCGGCGGACCGTTCGGGAAACTTTCGATCACAGCCGACGGCAGCTGGACGCTGCGTGTGCGCGGCTCTTGCGCCTGTCGGCAATATCGCCGGCATCATGGCGGTTGCTCTGCTGTCTGTCGGGTGCTCGCTGTTCTTGACCAACGATTCCAGCGATGGCCAGCCTGAAACCGCTGATCCCGCACCGCCTGCGCCCACCACTTCAGAACAACCGGAAACCACGGCTTCCAGGGAAACAGAGGCGGCTGTTGCAGACTTCGCCGAAGAAGCGGCTTTTGCAGAATTCGTTAATGAACCTCTCCCCTCTGCAGACGATGCTCCGACCACCACTGACGAAGAGTCGCTATCGGATTCATCGAATGACAGACGCATGTCATCTCTCGTTGAGCGCCTGATACCCGATTATCAAAACGGGGTCAATCAATTCGGGCAATCCGAAATTTTTTCACCGGGACAGGTCATTTCCTTCTCCGGCGAAGAAGGGACAATCCTGTACCTCGACTCCGAGGGGGTGAACATTGATCAACCCTGGATATTCGAAGCCGTTCACCACGGCAGCACGGACTTCTCCGTCACCGTGATGGACAACGCAGGAAATCCCTACGTCTGGCCCGTCACCGCTCTGGGCAAGTACAGAGGTCGCCATACGTTTGGCTTCGATATCTACGGACCGACCGGGATACTTTCGATCACCGCTGACGGCAACTGGACGCTGCGGCTGTTCGATCCTTTAAACCCCGATTCGACCGTCGAAATAAGTACCGCTTCCGGCACCTACTTCGAAGGCAGCGGAAACGACGTCTACCGTTTCAATACCGGCGGAGATGCCAGAGCAATTGAATTCGCATGCGAAAGCTGCACGAGTTCCATTGGCCTGTACTCCATAGGGCATTACTACCAGAGCTTCGAAAGGACTGGGGTGGAATTCCTCATCTACCCCCCGAGCGGCGGCTCAAACTTCAAGGAAACGGTGCTGGTCCCTGCTTGGACGGCGTTTCTGGAGATCGCTGTGGCGGACAACGACCCGAATACCGGGGAGCTCATCCTCAACGACTGGAGCATCCGGGTTCTGTAGGCGGGCTGCCCACTACCCTTTGGGCGCGTGAGCCCTGTCGCCGCTATCGCCCCTGCCCGCCCGCTGCGCGTGCTGGCGCTCGCCAAGCAGATACCGGTCTTCGAGGACATGCAGCTCGGCGCCGACGGCCGGCTTGTGCGCGACGGGCTGGATCTGCATATGAACGACTACTGCCGCAGGGCGGTGTCTAAGGGGCTGGAAATCGCTCGCTCGAGCGGCGGCAGCCTGGGCGTGCTCACCCTTGGGCCGCCCTCGGCCGACACGGTCTGCCGGGAGGCCATCGCCTTCGGCGCCGACGTCGGCTACCACGTGTCTGACCCGGCGTTCGCTGGCTCGGACACGCTCGCCACGGCAAAGGCCCTGGCAGCCGCAGTGAGGCTGCTCGGCCCGTTCGACCTGATCCTCTGCGGGCGCAACTCGGTGGACGCCGACACCGGCCAGGTGCCGCCGCAGCTGGCTCAGCTGCTTGATTTGCCGTTCGCCTGCGGGGTGCGTGAACTCTCACTGGAGGGCGAACGGCTGAGAATGCGGCTCGAGCACGACGACGAGTGGGTCGACGCCGAAACGCATCTTCCCGCCCTGCTGTCCTGCGCCGAGCGGCTCTGCGACCCCTGCAAGATCAAGAGCCCGGACATCTGGGCGACGGTGGACGGCTCGCTCATCCGCCGCATCGGCGCCAGCGAGTTGGGGGACGGCCCCTGGGGTGCGGCTGCCAGCCCCACCTGGGTGGGAAAGATACGCAGCGTTGACGTCGAGCGTCGAAGGGAGATGCTGACCGGAAGCCTTGCCGAGCAGGTCGAGCGCGCCCTGGAGGTGCTCTCGGAGCGTGGGGCGCTGGCAGGCGGTGACTGCGACGCGCCAAGACCCCTGGGCGCTGCGAGGGGCTCACGGTCGGACGCAGCGGCGGCAGGGGCCAACGCAGTGCCGACGCGTCACACGAGCGGGAGCCGTGGTGAAGCAGCGGCGCCCCCGGCAGGCGGCTCAGCGGCGCCGAAGGGGGAGGGCGGCAGTTCCCCGACAGTGGCTGTCATCGTCGAGCCTCGTCGTCAGCGGGGGACGCGCCAACTGCTGGGCGCTGCCGCGAGCCTGGCCGCAGAGATCAAAGGCAGCGTGACCGCCCTTGGCGAGACGTCTGCCCTGGAGGGTGGCGACCTGGGGCGCTGGGGCGCAGACCACCTCCTGTTCATTGCGTCAACGACTGCACGCGAGGGCGCCCCCCAGACTCAAACCGTCCCTGAACCCCCCGCAAGTTCGAGCGACGCACGGCCCGCAGCCGGGCAGCCTCCGGGGCCCGACGCACGGCCCGCAGCCGGGCAGCATCTAGAGCCCGACCCACGACTGGCCGAGGCGGACATAGCCCGCGCCGCCCTGCGCTGGGCACGAGCCAGCAAGCCCTGGGCGATCCTCACGCTTGGCACGGCCTGGGGCAGGGAGGTGGCTTCACGTCTGGCCGCCGAGTTGGGAGCCGGTCTCACCGGCGACGCCGTGGGGCTTCAGTGCGTCGACGGGCGCCTCATCGCCGACAAGCCGGCCTTCGGCGGTCACCTCATCGCCGCCATCGGCTGCACCTCCCCCGTTCAGATGGCAACCGTGCGGGAGGGCGTCTTCCCGTTGCCCGAGCCCCGCGTGGCTGGCGAGCCCCACGTCGCCGAGTTGCGGGTGAGCCCAAGCGGGCGCTTGCGCGTCACCTCCCGCAGCCGTGACGACGACAGCAGCTCCCTCGCAAACGCCGAGGTGGTCATCGGCGTGGGCAAGGGCGTGGACGTCGCCGACTACGAGTTTCTCAACGCAGCGGCCAGGCGCATCGGGGCCGAACTGTGCGCCACCCGCAAGGTCACCGACGTCGCCTCCATGCCAAGGGCTCGCCAGGTCGGCATCACCGGCCACACCATCGCACCCCGCCTCTACATAGCTGCAGGCATCTCGGGCAGGTTCAACCACACGGTGGGCGTGCGCTCCTCCGGCAGCATCGTCGCCGTCAACACCGACCCGGCGGCACAGATTTTCGACTGGTGCGACGTGGGGTTCGTGGGCGACTGGCGTGAGGTGTTCGATGCCCTTGTCCCCCGCCTTGAAGCTGCATTGAGAGGCTGAGCGGGCGATGCGCGTGCTCATCCAGCGCGTCACGCAAGCCAGGGTGAGCGTGGGCGAGGAGGTGGTTGGGGAGATCGGCGCAGGCCTGCTTGCCCTTGTCGGGGTTGCGTCGCATGACACCGAAGCCGACGCCGCGGCAGCGGCCGGGAAGATCTCGGGCCTGCGAATCTTCGCCGACGTCGCAGGGAAGACGAACCTGAGCGTCACCGAGGTGTCAGGCGAGGTGCTGGTGGTGAGCCAGTTCACCCTGATGGCCGACGTGCGAAAGGGGCGTCGGCCGGGCTTCACGAACGCCGCCCCGCCCGATCGGGCCGCCGAGTTGGTGGAGTCATTTGCTGCCCACGTGGAAGCAGGCGGCGTCCCGGTGGCCAGGGGACGCTTCAGGGCGATGATGAAGGTGGAGCTGCTGAACGACGGGCCGTTCACGCTGATGGTGGAGACCCGCGACGGCAAGGTGCTCTAGCGGAATGCCTCCACGCCCAGAACCGGGCACGGGCGAAGCCCCATTCCTACGGCTGATCCCGAATCTCGCGCGGCATCGCCTTGTCGGCGTATTTCCGCCAGTTGTCCTGAAGTGCGTCAATGAGCTGCTGGACGAACAGCGGCGGCATGTTGATGCGCTGCACGATGACCCCGTTGCGAGGCTCTGCGCCTTCGAAGGTCATCCGCACGAAGTCCAGCGTGAACTCGTACGGGCTGTGCGTTATCGCCGCGAAGTTCGCCCAGCACCCTGCCTCGAGATCGGGGGGCATGCGTATCTGAACCTCACGGCGAGACTGCCCCTCTGTGTGTGATCCTCCGTTTTCCATCTTTCCTCCTGTTCTGAACTACCGTTCCGCCGTTTCCGCCTCTGGAGAGTCGTCTCCTCCCCCGTCGATAACCGTCCTCCGGTGCGATATCCGCTTCTCTCCCGCCGATAACCGCCCTCCGCCGCGACCTGCCGCCTCCATCGTAGATGAGCGGACAACATTAGATTCTGCGCTCCTTCACTACCTCGGCCTTGACCAGGCCCACGCACCGGCCATGACCCTGCCCACGCAAGCACAGCGATGAACACCCTCGACGAGTTCAATGATCATTACGAAGGGTGGCTGAACAGGCGGGCGGGAGTGTCGCCTTATCCGCTCATCCCGGCCGCTACGGCGATCCTCCTTCGGGACGGCGAGAGGGGTTTGGAGACCCTGCTGCTGCGACGCAGCGCAGAACTGAGTTTCGTGGCCGGGATGTGGGTGTTCCCTGGGGGGCGAACCGACCCGGCCGACTACCCCTCGGCGTCATCCTGGAGCAGGAACGCCTACTCCGCAGCCATGTCGGCAGCGGCAAGGGAGACTCACGAGGAGACCGGCCTGCGGATAGGGCGCTCCGGCCTGATCCCCCACTCGCACTGGCTGCCGCCGACATACGTCCCGCAGCAGTTCGCGACCTGGTTCTTCCTGGCGAAGGCGCCAGGTGGCCGAGTCCGCATCGACCGCCGTGAGGCAGAGGAGGCGACCTGGCTCTCCCCCGCCGCGGCGTTGGAGAGGCACGCCAAGGGCGCGCTCGCCCTGGTGCCGCCCACCTACGTCACGCTGCTGGAGCTGACGCGCTTTGAATCGGCCGACGAGGCGATGAGGCACTCCCGCTCCCGTCGGCCCCCCTTCCACGAGACGGCGATGCTGCCCATGCCCGGCGGCGGCGATGTCGCCGTCTGGGAAGGCGACGCCGCCTACGACAAGGCCGTGAAGCTGCAGGCAAGAAAGGCCAACGCAGCCGCTGCGCCGGAACAGCCGACCAGGAAAGCGGATGTGGCCGAAGCCCTGGCCGCCCCGGGCGCCCGCCACCGCCTCTGGATGCCCGCCGAAGGCCCCTGGCGCTTCGAGCGAGCCTCCGCTACGCCACCTGCCGCCCCTACTAGCATCTTGAAGTCGTGAGCAGCCCCGAAAAAGTCGTGAGCAGCCCCGAAAATGAGGAGAGGGAACGAAGAGCCGCCGTCGGCCTGAACGCCGAGGAGGTCTCACAGCGCATCGCCGAGGGCAGGGTAAACCTGCAGCCCGCAGACCCCGACCGCACCATCGGCCAGATCTTCCGAGCCAACCTGCTCACGCCCGTGAACGCAGTCCTCTTCACACTGCTGATTCTGATCCTGGCGGCCCGGCGGCCCGGCGACGCCCTGTTCGTGGGCGTGATCCTCTCAAACATCGTCATCGGCACCGCCCAGGAACTCAAGGCCCGACGGGAACTCAGGAAACTGGCCGTGCTCACCACGCCGATGGCGACCGCTGTTCGAGACGGCGAGCAGGTCGATCTGAAGGTGGACGAGGTGGTGGCCGACGAGGTACTCCACCTGACGCCAGGCGCACAGGTGGTGGTGGACGGGGAGGTGCTCTCCAGCAGCGGCCTTGAGGTGGACGAGTCCCTGCTCACCGGCGAGTCCGACCCCCTCTACAAAGCCCCGGGCGACGAGGTGCTCTCGGGCAGTTTCGTCACCGCCGGCGGCGGGCGATACGCCGCACGGAAAATCGGCTCCGAAGGATACGCAGCCACCCTCAGCGAGGAGGCCCGCCGCTTCAGGCTGGTTCAGAGCAATCTGCGCAGGGGCGTCGACTTGGTGATCCGCGCGCTCATGTGGCTCATTCCCATAGCTGCGGGGGTGCTGCTTTGGCGGCTGCTGGGCCTGTCCGACGACTGGCGCGACGCCATCTCCGGCATGGTGGCCGCCGCCGTGGCGATGGTTCCCGACGGGCTGGTGCTGCTCACCTCCCTGACTTTCCTTGCGGGGGTGATAGCCCTGGCCAGGCGCAAGGCGCTCGCCAAGGAGCTCGCGACCGTGGAGCTGCTGGCGAGGGTGGACGTGCTGTGCCTCGACAAGACGGGCACAATCACCACCGGCGAGATCTCCTTCGAGTGGCTGGAGCCGACGGGTGACATGAGCGAGGACGACGTCCGCTCGGTGCTGGGGGCGATGGTGGCCGCCGATCCGGCGCCCAACCCCACGCTGGCCAGCATCGGCGAGGCCTGCGAGCCCCCGGAGGGCTGGAAGGCGGTGGCGATCGAGCCCTTCTCGTCGGCCAGGAAGTGGTCGGCAGCGGAGTTGGCAGGCGACGGCCTGCGTGGCGGCCTCTACTACCTGGGCGCCCCAGACATCCTTCTCAGCGACGGTGGACGCCACGACGACGGTGGACGCCACGACCTTGCGGGCGACTCAAGCGACCAGACCCGCCACAGCCCGGCAGACCACCCCGACGCCGGCGCCCGAAGGCGGGTGGAGGCGCTCTCCGCCGAAGGCTGGCGGGTGCTGCTCCTCAGCGCAGCCGAGGGATCCCTGGCCGAGGGCCCAGGCGAGGCGCGCCTCGCGGAGCGGCGAAGGGCTGTGGCGGTGATCGTCCTCGGCGACACCATCCGCGACGACGCCCCCGACACGCTCGACTACTTCAAGAGCCAAAACGTGGAACTCAAGGTGATCTCTGGCGACAACCCCGCCACCGTCTCCGCCGTGGCAGCGAGGGTGGGCGTTGAGAACGCCGAGAGCTACATGGACGCTCGGGAGCTGTCGGGGGAGGATTCCGAAGAGGCCGACGAGGCCCTCCGGGAAGTGATGGGGCGGGCCACCGTGTTCGGGCGGGTGACCCCGCACCAGAAGCGTGCGATGCTCAAGGCCCTCCAGGCCAACGGCCACACGGTGGCAATGACCGGCGACGGCGTGAACGACGTGCTCGCCCTGAAAGACGCCGACATGGGCGTGGCGATGGGTTCGGGCAGCACCGCCAGCAAGTCCGTCGCCGACCTTGTGCTGCTCGACAACTCCTTCTCGACACTCCCGAGAGTCCTCGAGGAGGGCCGCAAGGTCATCAACAACGTGGAGCGGGTGGCCAACCTCTTCATCGCCAAGGCCGCCTACGCACTGCTGATAACGCTGGTGATCGCCATTATGGGGGCGCCTTTCCCGTTCCTGCCGAGGCACCTCAGCCTGATAGGGACGTTCAGCATCGGCCTGCCCGGCCTGGTGCTTGCCCTTGCGCCCAGCACCGAACTCGTGAAGCCCAATTTCCTGCGGAGGGTGCTGCGCTTCTCCATCCCGGCGGGACTGGTGGGCGCGGGCTGCACGATCGGCGTCTACGAGATCGCAAGGCGCGCCCAGGGAATCTCGCTTGAGCAGGCACGCACCGCAGCCGTGCTGACACTGCTCGGGGTGGGACTGGCCATCCTGGTGGTAATCAGCAGGCCGCTTCGCCCCTGGAAGATCGGTTTGGCGGTGCTGATGGCCCTGCTCTACGCGCTGGTCATGGGTCTCGGCTTCGGTCGCAGCTACTTTCAGCTCGTTCCGCCGCCGGGCTGGGTGTGGGGCGTGATAATGGCGGGCTTTGCGATTGGGTCTGTAGCCGTGGCGCTCATCCCGCGTCTGGAGAACCGGCTGGAAGCCCTCATGCAGGCGGCGGAGAAGAAGGGAAGGGCAATGGCGGCGCTCTGCGTCGGAGACGCTGCCGCTCCCGGCAGGCAGAACGCCCCCGGCAGACAGAAGGACTGAGGAAGGACAGAAATGACGGACATCAAGGAAAGCCCCCTGCTCGCAGGAACGGTGCTCGGGGTCCACATAGTTGCCGAGACCGGGGCTGTCGCCACACCGCTGCGGGAGGTGTTCGCAGTGGCCGACAGGGGGCTGGAGGGAGACCGCTACTACCTGGGCACTGGTCGCTACTCGAAGGAGCGTCAGCCCTCCGGCAGATCCGTCGGAGCGACGGGCACCGGGGGCCCCGTCCCGCCGAAGCGCCAACTCACCTTCATCGCCCAGGAAAGCCTGGACGAGATGGCCTCGAAGGGGGTTGAGCTTTCACCCGCGGAGTCGCGACGGAACATCCTGACCGGGGGAATCGAGCTGCTTGGACTGATCGGGCGGCGCTTCTCGGTGGGCGAGGCGGTCTGCGAGGGCGTGGAAGACTGCACCCCGTGCTCCTACCTTCAGAGCCTCACCCGCCCGGGCGTGCTGCGCGCCCTTGGCGGGCTGGGCGGCCTGCGGGCGCGCATCCTCGCCGGGGGCGCCATCCGGGTTGGCGACAGCATCGTCGATCTCGGCCCGGGGGCCGCCGGGCAAGCCTCAAGCCCAGATTGAAGCCTTGGAGCGGGCGGCTCGGTGGGGCTGAGCGGCAGCCGGGCGTCTTAACTGCAGCCAGGCGTCTCAAGGCAACCTCTAGCGATGACGGCTAATCACGGACCCGAGCCACCACCTCATGGCCCGCACGAACTCCCCACCAATCATCCACCTAACAATGACCGCTAATCACGTACCCGGGCCATCACCCTCTGCGTCGGGCGGGGCTGGCCTGGTCTGCTCCATAAACGGGCTCGCCTCTGAGGCGGGGGCGGGAATGATGCGGGCCGGCGGCAACGCAGTGGACGCCGCAATAGCGGCCAACGCAGTGCTCGCCGTGGTGGCGCCGTACGCCTGCGGTATGGGGGGCGACCTCTTCGCCCTCGTGCAGGCGGACGGTGAGGCGCCCGACTGTCTCAACGCCTCGGGGCGCGCACCGTCGGGGGCGTCGGCGCAGCGCCTGCTGGAAGAGGGTCACTCGGCTGTGCCCCGCCACATCCATCCGGCCGCGGTGACGATCCCAGGCTGCGTAGACGGCTGGCTGGCCCTTCACAGGCGCCACGGCTGCGCGCCGCTGAGCGACATCCTCGCCCCGGCGCTCGAGTTGGCGACCGACGGCTTCCCAGCGGGCGAGGCGCTGGCCGCCGCGTCCGCTGACGTGGCGGGCGTGGAGGGGAACACCGACATCCCACCGGGCCTTGAGCCTGGCCAGCAGGTGCGCCGCCCAGGCTCGGCGCGCGCCCTCGCAGCGGTGGCGGAGGGTGCCAGGGAAGGCTTCTACGAGGGGGAGTTCGGGGAAGGGCTGCTGGCGCTGGAGGGGGGGTGGTTCCACGCCGATGACCTGAAGTCACCCCAGTCGGAATGGGTGAAGCCCGTTTCGACGGAAGCCTGGGGGCATCGCATATGGACAGTGCCGCCCAACTCCCAGGGCTACCTCATTTTGGCCGCCGCGGCCGTGGCGCAAGGGCTGGAGATGCCCGACGATCCGGAGCACCCCGACTGGGCGCACTGGCTGATAGAGGCCGCCTGCGCGGTGGGGGCGTCACGGCCTGCCGAACTCTCCGACAGGGCGGACCCGGCCGTGCTGCTGGAGCCGGCACGCCTGGAGGCGCTCACCCGGGGCGTCCGCAGCGGCCTGCCCGCCGCCTCTCATCGCACTGCGCCAGGCGACACCACCTACCTCTGCGCCGCCGACGGGCGGTACACGGTCTCGCTCATTCAGTCCAACGCCCAGGGCTTCGGCTCGCTGCTGGTGTCGGGCAGCACCGGCATCTTCCTTCACAACCGAGGGCTGGGGTTCAACCTCGACTCCTCCCACGACGCCTGCCTGCGGCCCCGCCGACGCCCGCCGCACACCCTCTCGCCGGTGATCTTCAGCGATCCGGGGGGAGGACGGCGGGGCGCGGTCGGAACCATGGGGGGCGACGCCCAGCCTCAGGTCGTCCTGCAGCTGCTGGCCCGCCACCTGCTCGGTGGGCAGTCCCCGGACGCTGCGGTCACGGCGGGGCGCTGGATTCTGCTGGGCGAGACGGCGTTTTCCACTTGGGCCTCAGACCGCCGACCCGACGTGGCCCTCGAAGCCCACGCCCCGGTGGCCTGGAGCGACGGGCTGCGGCGCCGG
This sequence comes from uncultured Acidimicrobiales bacterium, assembly GCA_958295925.1. GTDB lineage: Bacteria > Actinomycetota > Acidimicrobiia > Acidimicrobiales > CATQHL01 > CATQHL01. Next base: position 2,322,361 of record CATQHL010000001.1, on the reverse strand, counting down.
GGGCACGAAGTGCGACCGCTGGAGGAGCCGCCGCTCGCCGGACACGCCCACATGCTCTCGGTCACGCCCGATAGCACGCTTGTTGGCGCCAGCGACCCCAGGGTGGCGACCGCAGCGGTCGTCGCCCTCTAGCCCTCCCGGGGCGCGAGCCGCTCTCGCCGCCGCCCCTCCCACGGCAATACCCTCGGCGCGCCACCTCCCCGGCGATCACCCACGCCAGCCCACCTCGGCGATCACCCTCGGCGCGCCCGCCCTCGGCAGACGCAGCGCCAATCGCCCCACCCTCGCCAAACACCCTCGATCGCCCCACCTCGGCGATCACCCTCGCCAGTCCACGGGCACCGCTCCGGCTGAGCGTGCCCGCCGCACAACCCGTTCGTGGCAGGTAAGAAGAATCACCTGGTGCCTGCTTGAGAACCTCGACAGCACGCCCAGGCAGCCATCGAGCCGCTCGTCGTCTATGCCCACCAGCACGTCGTCGAGTATCAGCGGCAGACGCACGCCACGCGACTCCGACTGTTCCTCGATGGTCGCCAGCCGCAGCTTCAGGAAAAGCAGGCTCTGCGCACCGAGCGACAACCGCTTCGAGGGATGCTCGCCCCTTGCGCTTTCGACCAGCAGGTCGCCGTCCTTCTCCGGCGAATGGGGGTTTCCCGTGATGCTCGTCCAGTCGGCGGCCGCCTCCTTCGCCATCTCCTCCGCGCGAGACAGCAAGGCCGGGCGACGAGTCTTCCGATGCGTCTTAACGGCCTGCGTCAGAAGCCTCGTCGCCAGGCGGTGGGCGAGGCCGCTCACGAGCCTCCCTTCGATGCGCGTGGATATCTCTCCGCGGGCAAGCTCCAGATTTTCCCGGCTGCTCAGAGGCTCGCCGCCGCCGCGTTCCAACGACCTGCGCTCGGCGCTCTGCTCGATTATCTGCCTGCCAAGGTCGGTGAGCCGCTCATCAAGCTCGCCGATGGAGGCGCTCAGAGAATTCTGTTCTGCCTGGAGTTCATCGAGTGAGTGCCGCCCAAGCAACCTCCGGGCGGCCTTGTCCCCTCTCAGGGCCACCAGCAGATTGTCGTTCGCCTGCTTCGCCGCCGCCGCCAGCTTTTCGTATTCCCTCACACGGGCGAGAACTCCCTCGATAAACCGCGTGATCTCGTCGACATCGGCAAGCACGGAAACCGGGGATTCGCCATCGGCGGAACTCCCGGAGGCTGCGGAAGCCGGCGACGCCCCTTCAATCACGGCGGCGGCGCCGAGCAGGTCCTGCAGGCGGGCGCGCACCTCCTCGACCCTTGAAGACGCCCTATTCAGATTCGCAGACGCCTGCTGAGCCGCCACAACCGACTCAAGCCTGGCCACGGCGTCGGGGGCGTGCTTGCCGATCATTTCGGCGCTCACACCTAGCCGGAGCATCAGCACCTCGAAATCGCCCTGGGCCTGACCAAGACGCTCTCTGGAGCGAGCCTCGCCCTTGCGCGCCTGCTCCTCCGCTGATTCGGCGTCCGCCAGTTTCCGCCGCAAGTTCAGAACCGAGGTCGTCGTATCCCAGTCGGCCAGGTCGATAAGCGCCCGCACCTCCCGCAGGCGCGTGTACCACCAGGTCGCAGACGCCAGGGAGATCACTGCTACGACGACCCCCAGCGCAACGCCCCACATCTGGCCGCTCGCGCCCAGCGCCGCCGCCACGCCGCAGCCGGCCAGCCCGAGCGCCCCGGAGGCCATCAGGCGCATCCGATAACGCTGCGACTGCCTGTCTAGGGTTTCGCCCTCCTGCAGCTCGAACTCGACAGGACTGAGCCCGGCGGGGGCGCGCTCGTGCCAGCGGTCCTCCTCAGTCTGAAGCCGCTTTACACAGTCCAGGAGTTCGTCCCTGGCTACCGCCAGCGACTTGGAGGCCTCTGTTGCGTCCTCGCTGCGCGCCGCCACGACGGCTGCGGCCCTGCGCGCCTTGTCGAGTTCGGGCATGCCGATGGGGTCAGCGCCAACCAGCCTTCGCCAGTCAGGGTGCACCCTGGCTGCGGCCGCTTGGTGCTCGCCCCCGTGTCGGCGCAATTCGCCGTCGGCCACCTTCAGTTCGGCCACGGCCCCCAACAGACGAGGCTCGTCCTCGAAGAGTTTCCGCTCTTCAAAGGTCGGCTCCTCCGCTCCCTTCAGCGACTCCCTGGCCTCGTTACGCCTCTCCAGCAGCCCCTCCTTCAAGGCTTCGATTGCGATCGACACCGATTTCGCCCGTTCTGAGACCTCCTTGCGGCGCACCTTTGCTTCGTAACGCTCGGCGACGAACTCTTTTTGCCTTTCCTCAAGCTTGGCGAGGTGCTGCCACTTGTCTTTCAGCTCGGATATCCGGGCTTGCAGCACCTTGTCTTCCTTCATCAGGCTCCAGGCGCTGTCAGGGGTGTTGCTGCGTCTCCCTATGAGGTCTCCGGCCTCCTTCTCGAGCTTCGCAGCCTGCTCGTCGGGATTGATCCCGCCGAACATCGCCTTGAGGGAGAGCGTCTCCTTTAATCCCTCGCCCTCGGCCACCTCCAGTGCCTCCAGCCAGTAGAAGCTTCGGTATCCGTGGAAGTCCACGCCGCCCAGCCGCTCCTTGAACTCCGCTCTGCCGATACTTTCGCCTGACAGATTGGCCTGGAAAGTCTCCCGCCTGGCGGCAGAGAATTTCTCCGCCTGGTTGGTGACCGTGACCTGAACGTCCGCCCGCAGCGCCTCGTTTCCGATTCTCCCTTGGAAGGCGGCCTTCAGCTTCTCTTCTGGGCCGCCGAAGCGGCGCAGCACTCCCTGACTGCCCGCCCCTGCGATGAGCCAGGCGAGAGCAGCCGCGAAACTGGTCTTTCCCGACTCGTTCGGCCCGTAAACCACGAAGAGCCCGCCGCCGGCGCCCCTGCCGGCGCCCTCGATGCCGCCATTGCCCCTGCCATCACCCTCGCTGGCGAGCCTGTCGTCTCCGCCGGCGCCTGTTCCGCCGGCGCCGCCATTGCCCCTGCCATCGTCATCCCCGCCGCGGGTGCCCAGCATCACGTCCATGCCCGTAGCCCTCCCCCAGCGCTCGACGGAGACGCGTTCCACCCAGAGTTCCTCGCTCATCGGTGCATGCCCTCGGCGAAGACCTCCAGCAGCAACTCCTCCGCCAGGTCGGCGGCGTCATCTGCCCTGTCGGAGCAGTTCCGCGTCCAGACATCCCGCAAGCCGGAGGCGGCAGGAAGCATTTCAAGCAATACGCCCGCCAGCCGATCGTCGCCGCCGCCGTCCGCCCGCAAATCGTCGAGCGCCTCCAGCACGGCGGAGCGCAAATCGCCGCCCTCCTTGAGCTTTTCACGATCCGCCAGGATCCCCACTGCCACCTCCACCCCGCACAAGCCGCCACCGTTGAGGCTTTCCGCCAACTGCCCCAGCCACGCAGAGTCCTCCCGCCAAGCAGCGTCCTCGGCGAAATAATTCCGCAGATCGCCTCCAGCGCCAGAGCCGCTTCGACCGGCGATGCGCGCCCTCCAGAGGACAGGTCGCCTGTCATGCTCTGCGCCCAGCCTCCCCGCCAGCCGTGCAACGCCCTCGATCACCTCCCCCAGGCTTTCGTCGGGGCTCACCTCCACCGTGCTTCGCACGAACCTCAAAGCGTCGCAGGCAACGAACTCCGGCTCGCCCAGACCGCCCCCCTCAACGGGAACCACCAGGGCGCCCTTGGGCTCGCACTCCGACGGCTTGAAGCTGCGCCCCTGGAGGTTGCCGCAATATGCGGCCCGCCGTCCCGCCCCCAACTCGATCACGCTGCGTCTGTGAATGTGGCCAAGCGCCCAGTAGTCCACCGCCGCCACCCCGAGGTCGGCTAGCGAGCACGGGGCGTAGTCGTCGTGGTTCGGGTCGCCGCCGAGGTTGGCGTGCATCACCGCCACCCGCGGGCGCCCACGCCCGGGCGCGACGTCGCCGAAGAGATGCGCCAGGTTGCGCTGCTCGGAGCGGCTGGCGAAGCTGATGCCGCTCACGGCAACCACGCCCCCCGAACTGCGCAGTGCCACCTCGTGGGTCTCCACAGCGCCGGACGAGAATCGCACCACCCCCTCGGGGGGATTGAAGGCCGAACGGAAGTCCGCGCTGAGCGGGTCGTGGTTGCCGTGGCAGATGAAGACCTTCACGCCTTCTTCGCACAACTGCTCCAACCCGTCGCTCAGCCGCCTCTGCGCCGCCAGTCCCGCCGCCGCATCGTCGAACACGTCCCCGGCCAAGACCAGGAAGGACGCCCCCCGCTCCAGGCACAGCCCCACGAGGTTGTCCCAGGCCGCCTCGGCCCTGCGAGCCAGATCCAGACGCCTATCCCTCCCCAGAAGCCCCAGGTTGCCCAAGGGGGCGTCGAGATGCAGGTCAGAGGCGTGCACAAAGCAGTCGCTCATAGAAGACTCAACCTACTTAGCCCCTGTGACAGCCTTGCAGCAGGCCACCTGCCCAACATCCACGTAGCAGTGGACAGCTCAGCGAGAGCCAACTACTTCACAGACGCGGTGACCCTGGCGTCAGGTCCCGTCCATCCGCTCTTCGACGCGGACGGATCGTCCGTCATCATCCACGAGAAGCCCGACACCTACGGCAAGGCGCCGGTGCCGGTGGCCGCGTCTCCTGCGGTGTCGTAGAGCGTTAACTCGACCCTCAACCCAAAGTCAGACCTCCACTCTCCCTCTCTTCGGGTTGCAATCCACCCAAACAGCTCTTGAGAAGCGCTGCAACTATCGCATCACCATATTTCTAGTAACTATTACGTTCCCTATTTATACAATTAGTATATTCTTGCGGCAATTCATAGTCAAGTGGATGAATATGACTATCTAGACGTACATGCAAATGAGTAAACGAGCAATCACTATAATACACTGACTCATGAGTATGACGAGCAATTGAACATCCAACAATGTGAACAAACACGAGAATTGCAAGAATACAAGTTATCGAAGAAGCAGTATAACTATTTTTGCTCACTTGTTTTGGCACTGCTTTACCTTTTAGTTCACGTTTCAGCTTCAAATACTCATACTGAGCATCAGAATATCCGGGAATGGCTTTAATCATTCCCCTGATTGCGAAACCACCAAGTACCATAGAAACGATAACTCCTGCTAATGACTTCGTAGTAAATTCACTAGATGGTGTTCCGATAAGGCATATCCAGAACCACAATCCACATGCAAATACTGCGAATCCTAATATGCCAAGTTTAGCTGTTTCCTTTGTCTGCTTACTGTTTAGTTCTATTAATCTAGGATTCTTCATAGCCTTCTCCCGCTATTGTTCTCATATTTCTGATGTAAAGTATGATATTGTTAAAGATGCTTGTTTCTTTTCCTGAGTGTCTTAGGTTTCCTGCTGAGGCCAACTAAGTAATTCTTGAGTTGGCCTTGTGGCCAAAAGTAGTCACGACACGCTTTCCTTTGATACTCAACATACCAAACCCCTATGACACCGCTCCCTACGTGCATCCCACTGAAGCTCGGCGACTGCTTAGAGATCGTCGGCTATGGAGAATTGCTTGATTGCCTGACTGGGTGACACTGCTGAAGATTGCTGTTTCGCTCCGCGCAACGGAGCCTGCACCATGTCGCGGCACCGTTGCGATCGACTAGCAGCTAGCCGAGAAATGAAGGCTCAAGTCCTTACTAATTTGACCGGATAAGCCTCAAAGAGGTTGGGTACGGGGGATCGCCCTTCCGGCCGGATCTATTACGTGCAGGTCAGGCAGTGCGACAGTGGCCAGGACGGCCGGGCGGACTCGGTTGGACGGGGTGGTTACGACGATTGCCACTCGGGCGGCGACTTGGGCAGGGCTCGGGTCTGACGCCCTGTGACGCACAGGTCGAACAGCAGATTCGTCGCCAAAGTCGCGAACGGCAACTGCTGCGTCTGGTTGATCAGGATCGCCATCTCGGAAACGCTCGACTGGCCTGCTGCGTTCCGACCGCGCAAAGGTCTCCGATGCATCGCGAGGCGAGAACCCCGAAGACCGCCTTGTTCGAGGGTGCTGTGACAAGGATGCCCCCCCCCCCCCCGCGTTATTTCTTTTTCAGGATCGCTCGCGTTTGCTGCCCGGACGCCATCGAGTGCAGATCTGGAATTTGGCTGGTCGACAGCACCCCGAACATCGCCATGTTCGACGGCCCCGTCAGAAGGATCGCCTCCTGACACTGAGACGCCCCCCCCCCCCCCCGCAAATTATTCAAATCCGCCACCGTGCTAGAAGCCAACAAAGAATCCGCCATTCCTCTGCTCGAGGCGTTTGAGAAACCGATAGATTCAACTTCATCACCACGCGGGAACATCTTTGAGACCGTCTTTACTGACGACAAGATTCTGTCGTCCTCGTATAGCCATAACTTTGTAAATGGGCGATACAACACCTCACGAATGCGCCACGGTTCGAACTCGATCTGCTTTTTCTGCCTTAGGCTTGATTTAAGCTTGCCTGTCCACTTAATAGCATGTAGGCGACTTTGTTGGATAGCTCTTTCTACGCCAATAGCGCTGGAATTATCGCCAAGATCGTAAAGAGCTTCGTTATACGCTTCAATGAGTTCACGTACTTTTTTCTCAAGTACTTCTCGACTAAAGGAATATACATGAGTATCACAATTTGTAGTCAAACCAAGGGCATGATTACCAAATGCAACTTTCTCATTTTTCTTTGAAGTATCACATACTTTCAATAATTCTTTGTAGGAGCCATCACTAAGATTAACCCAATCATGCTCACTAGTGATGGGTACTTCCTCCAGTATTGAGCTTGTAATATCGCCAAGATTCTTAAGCCACTCGAACTTTTGCTTCAAATCCATATAGTCCGGCACCTGTGCATAATGCAGTGTTGCTGGCTCTGAAAGATTCTTTTTTAGCTTACGAACCAAGAAAGTAATTTGAACCCCATTTCTTGTACTTTGCTGAAATACTGGGTCGCCTTCTTGTTGACGCTCCTCGCCACTCTTATAAGCATTTCCACGCAGGTTGACAATATAGATGTCGCTGAATTCTTCACGCAACGCTGCTCGCACACCGGCAAGAGAGGGGCCATCCACAAGGGAATTTGGATGAACAAAACCGATAACTGCTGGATGTTCCGTTCCCTCCCTTTTGGTCAATATCCGGTCTGTTGACCAGCGGATAGCCTTAACGTAAAGGTTGCCGAATGCCTTTCCTCCAGCCTTTCCTGTTACTTCGTGATGCCTCTTTCCGTAAGTGGCTTTTATCCTCTTGGAGATGTTTGGATATTCGATACTTCGAGTGTCGTCACCAGCTACCTTCATACCAGCAGACCAGGGAGGGTTTCCAATTATGATCTCTATCCAGGACATATCTTGTGCTAGCCGATTCTTAATATTGTCATCTAGGAAGCCAGGTAATTGCATATCACTCGGCAAACCATGAAATGTATCAGTTAGCAATATCTTATCGAAAGGGACGTATTCCACAAGGCCTTGGAATCGCTCTTCATCGCGAGAATGTTTTGCTTCTTCTATTTTCAAAGCAGCAATATAATACGCTAGCAGAAATGTCTCATTGGCGTGCAGTTCCTCTTGATACTTTCGATTCAGATCTTGATCTCGAATAATGTACTCGCCATCGTCGTCGCGCATTTCCAATAGTCTTGCTAGGAAAGTTCCAGTTCCAGCAAATGGATCCAATACATTAACATTTTCCTGGCTAATGTTTTTCTTGAATTCCTGCTTGCAGATAGCTGTCACCGAACGAATAATAAAGTCCACGATTTCAACAGGTGTGTAGGCAATTCCCAACCGCTTTACGGTATCTTTCATCGCCAATTTGAAGAACTCCTCGTAGATCCGGCGGAGGATGTCGACTCTTTCAGAGCTTGAAACCGCCCCTTCGAATGCTTCGCGCATACCTTCATAGGCGCGCGTCAAATATCTAGTATCACCATCAAAATAGACGCCCTGACTATTAAAATGCCTTAATAGTCGCTCGACGTCTTTGCTTACAGAGTTTTGCTGCGAAAACTCGTTCTTGCCCAGCATTGCATCGAAAATAGGAATAGTAACAATGTGCTGAGCTATCATCTGTTGAGCCTCCTCAACAGTTACCTCTCGCCGGACAGAACCCTTTATTCCCTTCAAAAACTCTTCAAAAGCTGGCTTGCACTTACCACCTGGGCCAGTCACGTTATCTATGCGAGCCTGCAAGTTTCGGTAAACGTCGGCTGCTCGTTTTCCCCAGGTGGGGTATAGGTTGCGATCGCCGCATATGTCTACGACCATTGAGGCGATCTCTTTGTTCAGTGCGAGTTCCAGCTGAATCATTTGAGCTTTGTGGAATTCCCCTGTGTCGTCCTCGGTCTGCCCGAGTCTGGACACCCTGAACTGCATAGGAGCGTTCTTCTCCCAGGCGGACGTGTTATTGACGTAGTAGCTGAGCCGCTCATCGTGAGATCGGAGAGCCTTCACCACCCGCCAGACCACATCCCAACTGCTGGCCTCGAGGACTTTCTTGGGGTCCGACAACTCAGGGACCACCACGGGAATCACTATGTAGCCCTTCTCCTTCCCAGGCGCCCTTCGCATAACCCTGCCCACCTGCTGGGTGATGTCGATGGGGCTGCTGCGGGGATCGAGGAACAGCACAGCATCGAGGGAAGGGACGTTCACGCCCTCAGACAGCACCCGAGCGTTGCTGACGATTTGGCACACCTGATCACCGTTTGACTGCGCCGAATCCCGCTGCTCCAGCTTTCGCAGACACTTGACACGCTCCGAAGCGGGAGTGCCGCCGTCGACGTGGCCGACATCCAGGCGCAGGAACGAACCGGACTGCTGATTGCCGGCGGAGATTGCTTCGACAACCTTGCGCCAGTTCCCCGCCACCCACTTGCTGGTGTCCACACGGTTGGTGAAAGCGATAGCCGAGCGGGCAGGCGCGCCGCCGTCGGGCGCTATCTGCCCAGGGCGCTTCCCAGGGGACACCTCGGTGGTCTCAGGGGACGACAGGGCGTCCCAGCACCCCGCCAACTTCACGGCGTCGTCGAGGGAGACCGCCTCGTCGGACCCGACAATCAGGTCATGGGAGTTCCCCATCGACTGCAAGTAGGCGTCGGCGCCCGCGGCTATCACCAGAATCTCATACTCCGACAAGTGGCCAGCCTTGACCGCCTCGCCGAAAGACATCCGGTAAAGCTCCTTGCCGTAGACGCTCTCGTCGTTCATGTCGTAGCAGTCAGGGTCTTCGTTATCGGCAAGCTTCCGCTTCAAACCCTCGGTGAAAACCCTTGGAGTAGCCGTCATATACAACCGCCTGAAAGCAGGTATATGGTCGTCGCTATGAACAATGCGGTAATAGGACGCCTCACCCGCGGACGACTCGATGCCAGTTGTCCGGTGCGCCTCATCACAGATGATCAAGTCAAATATCGCATCACCGACCTCGACAGCTTCCTGAACCCGCGGCGATGAGTTATACGTGCTGAACACCACCTGCATGACCCCAGGCGAGAGAGGAGCCTCAAGCCGCTCACGAATCTTCACGGGATCGGTCGTGACAGGGATCGCCAACTCGGCGAGATTGCCCGCCAAATCCACCCGCCTCGACGACTTCCTGCCCGCAGTCGCGTCGGAACACACCCCCAGATACTCCAGAGGCAAAGTACGCTGCGCCGACCACTCCCGCATCGTCTGCCCCACCAGGGCGATGGACGGCACAAGATACAGCACACGCCCCCCCTCACCCGCCAGCCGCTCCGCTATCCGCAACGCCACGAACGACTTGCCCGTACCGCAAGGCAGAATCAACTTCCCCCGGCCGCCCTCGGAAAGCCCGCCGGAAACCGCTTCAAGGGCATCACGCTGGAAGTCAAACAACTCATACTTCCTCGGCGGGGGAATCTCGAAAGACTCCGGGCTCTCGACATAGAGCCGCCAGTCGTCCACCCAGTCGTCCATCTCGGCGGAATAGAGAATCTGGCACTGCGGGGAAGCCCTTTGAATCTTCTCAACACCATTCTTGGCGATGTCAGACGTGGAGACAATCAACGAAGAACCAAAAGGCGACCCGACCGCGGCGAGGAACGAGTCAACCTCCCTCTTGGAGACCGAGCCGGCGCTGCGGTACTTACATTGAATGGCGCAGAGACCGCCCCCGTACGCCCAGGTTTGCTGGGCTACAAGATCGATTCCGCAGTCGGTGCTGTAGCCGCAGCTTTCACGATCGGGCCACTCATCCCACAGCCAGACATCTTTGAAACGCTCCTTGCCGAATTCGCCCGGATGCTTCCGAAAAACCTGCTGGACGAAATGCTCAAACCGGCGCCCCCCGACGGCCGTGGAAGGGTCATCAAAACCAAGCTCCTTGAGAGTCGCGTCAAGATGCGACAAAGCGGGCTACCCCCCCCCCCGCGAGATTCGCGAGCAGCATCCTGACCTTTAAGTGGGTTAAGACTGCCGTGTCAGCGAAACAGGAAGTTCGCTGACGATGCGGGCGCTTTCGGCACCCAGGCAAACAACTTCGGGTTGCTCGGGGACGGTCTCGAAGTTGACGTGCAAGTCCATCAGCTCCCGGCCCGCCCGCCGGAACGCCTCAAAATCGTCTGCGAGCGGGTGGGGGAAGGCGTGTCATAGCGGGGAAGGCTGGAAAGGCGTGTCATAGCTGGGGGGGACCAAACGATAAGCCTACGCTATGACACCGGCAATAAGCGGACGACGTATACAGGGATTATTGCTGTCGGTAATCAAGGCATCGTGGTTTCCGAAGCACTCCAATGCAATTCTTGCACCCGGGTGTGACAAAGTTCTTTGTGTTTCGTGAAATCCCTCTACGGGATTCACCTATGCGGAAAGTTGGGTGCGGGGGATCGCCCTTCCGGCCGGGTCTATTACGTGCAGGTCAGGCAGTGCGTCGGTGGCCAGGACGGCCGGGCGCACCCTGTTGGATGGGGTGGTTACGACGATTGCCGCTCGGGCGGCGACTTGGGCAGGGCTCGGGTCTGGCGACCTGTGGCGCACAGGTCGAACAGCAGATTCGCCGCCAGGGTCGCGAACGGCAACTGCTGCGTCTGGTTGATCAGGATCGCCGGGTTCGGGTGGGCAGAGTCTTGGGGAGGTTGCGAGTCGGTCGGCCCGTGACGTGGAGATCTGGGAGGCATCTCGTCGCAAAGGCCGCGAACGGAAGCTGCGTGTCTCGCATAATGAGGATTGTGGCTTGGAGGCCCCCCCCCCCCCGCGTTATTTCTTCTTCGGGATCACTCTCGTCTGCTGACCGGACGCCATCGAATGCAGATCTGGAATTTGGCTGGTCGACAGCACCCCAAATGTCGCCATGTTCGACGGCCCCGTCAGAAGGATCGCTGTCTCGTAAACGCTCGACTGGCCTGCTGCGTTCCGACCGCGCAAAGGTCCCCGATGCATCGCGAGGCGAGAACCCCGAAGACGGCCTTGTTCGAGGGCGTTGTGACAAGAATGCCCCCCCCCCCCCGCTTATTTCGCTTTCGGGATCACCAGCATCTGCAGAAACCCTGTTTTCACCACGAGATCCGTCAGCCGATTCATCACGCGGGAACATCTTGGAGACCGTCTTTACCGACGACAGAATCCGGTCGTCTTCGTATAGCCACAGCTTCGTAAACGGGCGATACAACACTTCTCGGATTCGCCACGGCTCGAACTCGATTTTCTTTTGTTGCTTTAAGCTTGATTTAAGCGTTCCTGTCCACTTTATGGCATGTAGACGATCGTTCTCGGTAGCGTCCTCGAAGTCGGCAGAGCTAGGACTGTCTCCAATATCGTACAGTGCCGCATTATAGGCATCTATGAGTACTCGCATTTTCCTTTCGAGTTCCACACGACTAAATGAATAGACATATACATCAGAATTTGTCTTCACACCTGAAGCATGAAGATTAACCGCAACGCTATCATTCAGCTTAGCATTACCGCAAACTGTCAACAATTTATTATAGGAGCCATCACTTAGATTAACCCAATCATGCTTACTAGCTATAGGTACTTTATCAAATATTGGACTTGTGATATCACCGAGTTTCTTTAGCCACTCGAATTTTTGCTTCAAGTTCATATAGTCAGGCACCTGCACATAATGCAGTGTTGCTGGCTTTGAAAGATTCTCATCGGGATAACGTACTAAAAACGTAATCTGCACCCCGTTGCGGGAACCACCCCCAAAAATCTTGTCACCTTCTTTCTTAAACTCCTCACCACTCTTATAAGCATTTCCTCGCAGGTTGACAATATAGATGTCGCTGAATTCTTCACGCAACGTTGCTCGCACACCGGCTAGAGAAGTAGCATCTGTTAAGGAATTTGGATGTACAATACTGATTACTGCAGGATGGTCACCTCTCCCTTCACAAGGTAATATCCTATCAGTTGCCCATCGCAGGGCTTTCAAATACAAATTACCTGAAGCGTTGCCACCAGCTGCTTTCCCCGTAATTTCTTTGTGCTTAACCCCATAAGTGTCTTTGATTCTCTGGCTAATCTCATCGTACTCAATATTGGGATTGTCGTCTCCTGCAGACTTCTGGCCCGACGACCAGGGAGGGTTTCCAATTATGATCTCTATCCAGGACATATCTTGTGCTAGCCGATTCTTAATATTGTCATCTAGGAAGCCAGGTAATTGCATATCACTCGGCAAACCATGAAATGTATCAGTTAGCAATATCTTATCGAAAGGGACGTATTCCACAAGGCCTTGGAATCGCTCTTCATCGCGAGAATGTTTTGCTTCTTCTATTCTCAAAGCAGCAATATAATACGCCAGCAGAACTGTCTCATTGGCGTGCAGTTCCTCTTGATACTTTCTATCCAGATCTTGATCTCGAATAATGTACTCGCCATCGTCGTCGCGCATTTCCAATAGTCTTGCTAGGAAAGTTCCAGTTCCAGCAAATGCATCCAATACATTAACATTTTCCTGGCTAATGTTTTTCTTGAATTCCTGCTTGCAGATAGCTGTCACCGAACGAATAATGAAGTCCACGATTTCAACAGGTGTGTAGACAATCCCCATCCGCTTTACGGTATCTTTCATTGCCAGCTTGAAGAACTCCTCATAAGTCCGACGGAGGATATCGATTCTTTCAGAGCTTGAAACAGCCCCTTCGAATGCCTCGCGCATACCTTCATAAGCGCGCGTCAAATGTCTAGTGTCACCGTCAAAATAGACGCCCTGACTATTGAAATACCGCAGCAGCCGTTCGACATCTTTGCTAACCGGGTTTTGCTGCGAAAACTCGTTCTTGCCCAGCATTGCATCGAAAATAGGAATAGTGACAATGTGCTGAGCTATCATCTGTTGAGCTTCTCCGACGGTGACATCTCTCCGCACTGAACCCTTTAGCCCCTCCAAGAATTCTTTAAATGCCGGCTCGCATTTGCCTCCAAGGCCAGTCAGGTATTCAATGCGTTTCTGTATTTGCTGGCAAACGTCGGCCGCCCGTTTTCCCCAGGTGGGATAAACGTTCCGATCGCCGCATATGTCTACGACCATTGAGGCGATCTGTTTGTTCAGTGCGAGTTCCAGCTGAATCATCTGAGCTCTGTGGAATTCGCCTGTGTCGTCCTCGGTCTGCCCGAGTCTGGACACCCTGAACTGCATAGGAGCGTTCTTCTCCCAGGCGGACGCGTTATTGACGTAGTAGCTGAGCCGCTCATCGTGAGACCGGAGAGCCTTCACCACCCGCCAGACCACATCCCAACTGCTGGCCTCTAGAACTTCCTTGGGATCTGACAACTCAGGGACCACCACGGGAATCACTATGTAGCCCTTCTCCTTCCCAGGCGCCCTTCGCATCACCCTGCCCACCTGCTGGGTGATGTCGATGGGGCTGCTGCGGGGATCGAGGAACAGCACAGCATCGAGGGAAGGAACGTTCACACCCTCAGACAGCACCCGCGCGTTGCTGACGATTTGGCACACCTGATCACCGTTTGACTGCGCCGAATCCCGCTGCTCCAGCTTTCGCAGATACTTGACACGCTCTGAAGCGGGAGTGCTGCCGTCGACGTGGCCGACATCCAGGCGCAGGAACGAATCCGACCGCTGCCTGCCGTTCGACTGCTGATTATCGGCGGAGATGGCGTCGACAACCTTGCGCCAGTTCCCCGCCACCCACTTGCTGGTGTCCACCCGGTTGGTGAAAGCGATAGCCGAGCGGGCAGGCGCTCCACCGTCGGGCGCTATCTGCCCAGGGCTCTTCCCAGGGGACACCTCGGTGGTCTCAGGGGACGACAGCGCGTCCCAGCACCCCGCCAACTTCACAGCGTCGTCGAGGGAGACCGCCTTGTCGGACCCGACAATCAGGTCATGGGAATTCCCAATCGACTGCAAGTAGGAGTCGGCGCCGGCGGCTATCACCAGAATCTCATACTCCGACAAGTGGCCAGCCTTGACCGCCTCGCCGAAAGACATCCGATAAAGCTCATTGCCGTAAACGCTCTCGTCGTTCATGTCGTAGCAGTCAGGGTCTTCGTTCACGGCAAGCTTCCGCTTCAAACCCTCAGTGAAAACCCTTGGAGTAGCCGTCATATACAACCGCCTGAAAGCAGGTATGCAGTCATCGCTATGAACAATGCGGTAATAGGACGCCTCACCCGCGGACGACTCGATGCCAGTGGTCCGGTGCGCCTCATCACAGATGATCAAGTCAAATATCGCATCACCGACCTCGACAGCTTCTTGAACCCGCGGCGAGGAGTTATACGTGCTGAACACCACCTGCATGACCCCAGGCGAGAGAGGAGCCTCAAGCCGCTCACGAATCTTCCCGGGATCGGTCGTGACAGGGATCGCCAACTCGGCGAGATTACCGGCCAGGTCCACCCGCCTCGACGACTTCCTGCCCGCAGTCGCGTCGGAACACACCCCCAGATACTCCAGACGCAAAGCGCGCTGCGCCGACCACTCCCGCATCGTCTGCCCCACCAGGGCGATGGACGGCACAAGATAAAGCACACGCCCCCCCTCCCCCGCCAGCCGCTCCGCGATCCGCAACGCCACGAACGACTTGCCCGTACCGCAAGGCAGAATCAACTTCCCCCGGCCGCCTCTGGAAAGCCCGCCGGAAACCGCTTCAAGGGCATCACGCTGGAAATCAAACAACTCATACTTCCTCGGCGGGGGAATCTCGAAAGACTCCGGGCTCTCGACATAAAGCCGCCAGTCGTCCACCCAGTCGTCCATCTCAGCGGAATAAAGAATCTGGCACTGCGGGGAGGCCCTTTGAATCTTCTCCACACCATTCTTGGCGATGTCAGACGTGGAGACGATCAGCGAAGAACTAAACGGCGACCCGACTGCGGCGAGGAACGAGTCAACCTCCCTCTTGGAGACCGAGCCGGCGCTGCGGTACTTACACTGAATGGCGCAAAGACCGCCCCCGTACGCCCAGGTCTGCCGGGCTACAAGGTCGATCCCGCAATCGGTGCTGTAACCGCAGCTTTCACGATCGGGCCACTCGTCCCACAGCCAGACATCTCTGAAACGCTCCCTGCCGAATTCGCCCGGATGCTTCCGAAAAACCTGCTGGACGAAATGCTCAAACCGTCGCCCCCCGACGGCCGTGGAAGGATCGTCAAAACCAAGCTCCTTGAGAGTCGCGTCAAGATGCGACAAAGCGGGCTACCCCCCCCCCCCGCGAGATTCGAAGCAGCATCTTGACTTCTTAGTGGGTTAAGACTGCCGGGTCAGCGAAACAGGAAGTTCGCTGATAATGCGGGCGCTTTCCGCACCCAGGTAGGTCAGCCTTCGCAGATGCCGGATGAGTTCAAAGGGGTCATCCGCCCAGCGATGCCATCCGTTGGGGTCGTCCACTATGCCGGATGGCTTGTCCACCTTTTGGCGCAGGCTGTCGATCGCCCACTCCAGGGGGGAGCGCCCCGAGACCGTGTAGTCGTGCGCCTGAAGGGGGATGGACCTCAGCTTGCAGCGGTCGTTCACCTCCAGGCAGGTGCGGTCGTCCCGCTTTTTCGTGTCGGCGTTGCGGGCCCAGCGCATCTTCCCGTTGATCCGGTATGCCTCGTCGTCGCTGTCGCCCTCGTCGGGCTGCTCGTCGACCAGGCACACAACGTCGGAGTGCTCGGGGACGGTCTCGAAGTTGACGTGCAAGTCCATCAGTTCCCGGCCTGCCCGCCGGAACGCCTCAAAATCGTCTGCGAGCGGGACGCGGGGCAGGCTGCGCTGCAGATCGTGCTTGTACTTCTCCCGCCAGTCTGGGGCGTGCATCACGCCGTAGAGGTATTCCCAGATGTCGTCCTTGGTGACGTTCGAGCTGCCGTAGCGCTCTTGGAACTGCTCCAGGCACCAGTCGGTGATGTTGTCGACGCCTCCGTCGCCTGCGTCGGCGACCGCAGCAGCAGAATCAGAAAACAAGGTCATGTGGGAGAATGCGTGAGAGGGAAAGGCGGGAAAGGCGTGTCATGGCTGGGGGGGGGGGGGGGGGGAGAGTCAAAACGATAAGCCTACGCTGTGACGCCGGCGCTTTTGCCAAGCCCTCAGAGCCAGGCGTCGGAGAGTTCCTTGCTCCTATGCGCCCACTCCTCTGAGGTGATGGCGAAGCGGACGTGATCTTCCCAGACCCCGTTTATCTCCAGGAAACCCTCTGAGATGCCCTCACAACGCAGGCCGAGTTTCTCGACCACCCTCAGGCTGCGCTGATTGCGGGGCACGATGGCGATCTCCACCCGGTGAAGCATCAGCTCCTCGAAGACGAAGCGCAGCCCGATCACGACGGCCTCGGGGATGTAGGAGTTCCCGGCCAGTTCCTGGTCGATCCAGTAGCCGAAGTTGCACGACTGAAAAGGCCCGCGGACCACGCTGGTTATGTTCATCTCGCCGGCGAGGGCGCCACCCACGAACACGCCGAACCCCCAACCGATGCCGGCGGCCCGCTCCTGGTCCCTTACCGAGCAGCGGGCGGCGAAGGCTCCTCGGTTCACGTCGGGGTCGGACACGTCGGGAAGCTTCACTGGCTCCCAGCGGCTCAGCCACCCCCTGTTGCGGACGCGAACCTCCCGCCACTCCTTGAAGTCCCTGTAAACCAGCGGGCGGAGGGTAATGCGGCGACCTCTCAGCACGGGAGAGGCGCCTGCGCCCGAATTCACCAAGGCGTTGAGCATCCCAGCGCCACCCTAGCCGCGCAGGCTCGAGTGAGACCCGACCGGAGGTCGATCACCCATCGCCCCGTAACCGGCCCGCCCGGCTCTCTCCGCCCGGAGTTCCGCGATGAGGCCGTGGAGGAGGTCGCTTTCGGAGACAAGGCAGGAGTCGAACTCGAAGAAGCGCATGATCTTCGCTAGCACGCACATGCCCGCCACTATCACGTCCACCCTGCCGGGATGCATGCCCGGGTTGGCCAGGCGAGCGGCCCGGTCCTCGGTGGCCAGGGTGCGGAACACGTCCTCGACGGCGGAGCGGCTGAGCTCGAAGTGGTGGATGCGCCGGCTGTCGTATTCGGCCAGGCCTATCTCAACGGCGGCTGCGGTGGTGACCGTTCCTGCCAGCCCGACGAGACAGGCCGCGTCACCCGCCGCGGGGATGCCGGCCACCACGTCCTCGAGGTGGGCCTCGGTCACCGACAGGCAGGCGTAGAGCTCCTCCGGCAGGGGCGGGTCGTGATCGACGTAGCGGTCGGTGAGACCGACGCTGCCGACAGGGCAGGACACGACGCTCTCGCAGCGCTCAGTGCCGTAGCTGAACTCAGTGGAGGCGCCGCCGAGGTCAAGCACCAGGAAAGGCCCGCGCTCCCGATCGAGACCGGAAGTGGCGCCGTCGAAGCCGAGGCGCGCCTCCCTCTCCCCTCCGATCACCTCCGGCCGCAGCCCCAGGGCGTCCTCGGCGGCCACAAGGAAATCCTCGGGATTGACGGCTTCACGCACGGCTGCGGTGGCCACGAACCTGACCTCAGCGGACTCAACGGCCGACCGGAAGCCCCTCAGGGCCTTGGCGGTCCGGGCGATGGCCTCCGGCGTGAGCCTGCGGGCTGCGCCCATCCCCGACGCAAGGGCGGTGACGACGCTGCGGCGCTCAAGCTCCGCCCCGTCGGGGCCGGCAACGAGCAGCCGCACCGAGTTGCTTCCGCAGTCGACGGCTGCCAGGGGGGAGGTCAACGATCCGAGCACAGGCGGTCTGCCACCCACCCCCCTACGGGGTCGCTGCCGCCGGCCAGGTGCCAGGCGTAGTGGGCGTGCAGGCACTTGACGCCCCGGCGGGTGCCGCCCACCCCCCCTGAGGGCCGCGGGCCGGCGTGATCGGCTGGGATGAGCCCCTCACGCACTGCGAAGTAGGCGGCGTGGGCGCGGGTGAGCGCCTCAGAATCGACGGCCGCCTCCGCCGCCTTGACACCGCCCGAGGACTCCAGGCGGCTGACGGCCCGACGATCCTCCGGGCATACCAGCCAGTAGAGGGTGGGCATGGGCGTGCCGTCGGCAAGGAAGGGGGCGTTGCGGATTACTCGTGGGCGCCCGTCGGGATGGGAGACCACGACCTCGAAGTCCCCCTGAGGCTCCCTTCCGAGCGACTCCGCCACCAGCGAGGCCACGTCGAGGCCAGGGTTGGTGGCCGTCGGGCGCCGCGGGGTGACGGCGCTCGGCTTCGAAATCCGCCTTGAACCGTCCTCAGCAGGCATCCGCTGGAGGGGGCTGGGAGCGGCGACTAGGAGCGGCGGCGCCTGAACAGCTTTTGGAGGGCCAGACCGATCGGCCCGATGATGCGAATGATCGGGGCAAGCCACTTCAGCCTCGTGGACTTCACGACCTCGAGAATGTCCACGGCCTCGGCCTCGACGACGGGGGCGGGCTTGGCGGCGGGGGCGGCGTCATCGGCGCCGGCGTCAGAGGCGGGGGCGTCGGAGGCGCCGGCGTCGGTATCAGGCGCGCCCTCGGCGGAATCGGCGGCGCCAGGCGCGCCCTCGGCCGAATCGGCCTCCTCGGCGGGGGAATCGTCCTCCTCCATCAGCACGCCGCCAAGGTTCTGGGCGAACTTCTCCATGAGCTTGGCGCTCACGTCGCCCATTACGCCGCGCCCGAACTGGGCCACCTTGCCGCTGATTCGCAGGTCGGTGCTCACCGAGACCTTCGTGCGGTCATCGGAAATGGCGGTGAGGCTCGCCGAGACGTCGGCGGCCGCGTTTCCGGCCCCCCGGGTGTCCCTGCCCTCGGCCCGGATGACCACTTTCAGGTCGTCGCGACTCATCTCCTTGATGGTCGCCCTGCCCTTGTACTCGGCGGTGATCGGCCCTACCTTTACCTTCACCACTCCCTCGTACTGGTCATCCTCGGAGTCCTCCACAGGGCCGATGAGCCGGGCACCGGGCAGGCACGGCGCCACCTTTTCCACGTCGGTCAGAAAAGACCAGACACGATCCACTCCTACTGGCACTTCAAAGTCGTTGTCGAACTGCATGATTTCCTCCTATGGGGTTTACGGGTTTCCAATCGAAAGCGAAATCGGCCCTGCGGGGGATTTCCGGGCGAATTTGCCGTTACTTTACGCTCGCCGGCGGGTCGGACAACTCTTCGTCTGCGGAGAAGTCCTCCACGGTGTCAAGGTCGATCGGGTCGCCCAGGCAGGCCACTTCGCGGACGAGTTCGGGCCGGCGGCGCATGAGGGTGCGGGCGCCCTCGTCGCCATCGAGGGGAAGCAGCGGCCAGACCGTCGACTCCAGCTTCACGGGGGGGCGGCGCCGCCCATTGAAGCTGGCGGAGACAACGGCGCCCGGGGCGTGCGCCACCAGGCGCCAGGCCCCGGCCCCGACCAGAGGCTGATCCGCGAGGCCGACCACCACCGCAGTGTGACCGTCAAGCTCGGCGGCCCGCACCCCTGCCTGGAGGGAGCTGGACTGGCCCCGCCTCCACTCAGGGTTCAGCACGACCGTCACGCCGGAGGGCGGCAGGAGATTGCTCAGGTCTTCGGCGCCGAACACCACGTAGGTGGCGTCGAGCCTGGCTTCCAGGGCCGCCTCGAGTGCCCAGGAGAACACGGGACTGCCCCTGAAGAGCGCCCGCAGCTTGTGGTGCGTCGACTTGTAGCGCTCGCCCCCGCCGGCGGCCAGCAGCACAGCCGCAGTGCTGGGGTCGATGTGCCCCGAGGTCCTCCTGCGCCTGCTCAGAGCTTCAAAAACGTCTTCGGGTGCTGCACCCGAAGCGCGCCTAGCGATGGATCGGCCCCTCGGAGTCCCGCAGGGAGGGCACGGCGCGCCCGGCCCGCACGGCGATGATCTCGGCGACAATGGAAATCGCCGTCTCGGTTGGTGTGCGCCCGCCGATGTCCAGGCCGATGGGCGCCATAAGCCGGTCGAGGCCCTCCCGGCCGACCCCGGACTCGGCAAGGCGCTCCACTCGCTTTGCATGGGTGCGTCGGCTGCCCATCACGCCTATGTAGCCCACCTCCGTCTTGAGCGCCCGCAGCACAGCCGGCACGTCGAACTTGGTGTCGTGGGTGAGGATGCAAACGGCGTCGGTTGCGCGCAGCCGCTCGCCGTACTCGTCGAAGGTGTCGTCTGGCCACTCAACTCTCACCTCGTCCGCCATCGGAAAACGCCTGGTCGTGGCGAAGACCTTCCTGGCGTCGCAGACGATCACCTTGTAGCCCATCACCTTGGCGACGTCGGCCAGCGCCGAGGTGAAGTCGACCGCGCCGAAGATGATCATGCGCGGCTGGGGGGAGAATGACTCCACGAAGACGCTCACCTCGCCGCGCCGCTGCTCGCCGGAGACCCCGTAGTGCCTAATGCATGTGCGGCCCAGCGCCAGCTCGGCCAGAGCGTCACGCGAGACCACGTCGTCGAGATGCTCGTTGCCCAGGCTGCCCATTGCGCCCATTCCCTGGCGCATCAGCATCCGGGCGCCCTGGCCGGGGCCTTCGATGACCGTCGCCAGGGCGACCGGCTCATCGGCCCGCAGGGCGTCGGCCAGGGCCTCGTAGACAGTCACCTGCCCACCTGCCCCCGTGGTGATCCCTGATGTCATAGCCCTCGCCCTACCAGTCCAGCGGCTCGATGAAGAGGTGGATGGTGCCACCGCACGTGAGGCCCACCGCAAAGGCCTCGTCGTCGCTGTATCCGAAGCTCACGGTGCGGCGCTCGCCGGTCTCAAGAATCTCCATCGCCTCGGCCACCACGGCCCCCTCCACGCATCCCCCCGAAACCGACCCCGACACCTCGCCGCCCTCGTTGACGGCCATCGCCGCGCCCGGGTCACGTGGCCCGGACCCCTCCAGGTCGGTCACCCGCGCCAGGGCAACCCGCTGTCCGGCGGCTCGCCAGCGGTCAATGTCGTCGAGCAGTTCCTTCATGGCAACGTCCTCCTCACGTGTGCGTCTACAAGCTAGGCCGCGATGTTCTCCGCCAGGTCCTCCAGGGAGGCCAGGGAGTGGCCCTCCACCAGGTCGTCCACGAACGGCAGCGCCGCCGCCATCCCCTGGGCCAGCGGAGCGTAGCCGGGAGTGGCCTTGAGGGGGTTCACCCAGATTATGCGGTAGGCCACCCTGGAGAGCCTGGACATGCTCTCGGCCATTACCTCCGGCGCTCCCCTGTCCCAGCCGTCGGAGAGAATCACCACCACGGCGCCCCGCGCCATGCCGCGCACCCCCCACTGTTCGCAGAACTCCCCCAGGGCCTCGCCCAGGCGGGTGCCCCCCGACCAGTCGGCCACCGCGGAGGTCGCCCTGTCGAAGGCCTCGTCGGGGTCACGGGTTGAGAGTTCCCTGGTGAGGCGCGTCAGGCGGGTGCCCAGCGTGAACGCCTCCACCCGTCGACGGGCCACCACGGCGGCGTGCGTGAAGCGAAGCAGCGCCCTGGCGTAAGACTCCATCGAGCCGCTCACGTCGAGGAGCATCACAAGTCGGCGCGGCTGCTCGCCCGCCTGCCGGTACGCCCGGCGCACGGGCTCCCCGCCAGCGGCCAGGGCACGGCGCACCGTGCGGCGGAGGTCGGGGTGCCCCCGGCAGTAGCGCACCGGCCGCAGGCGGCGTGAGCGTCGCGAGGCGCGATGCAGCCGGAGCTTGCTCATCAGGGCGTATAGCTCGGCGAGTTCCTCGGGGCTGGCGGTGGCGAAGTCCCGCTCCCTGAGGATCTCATAGGCGCTGTAGCGCACGGCGATGATCTCGTCGTCTTCGGCTTCGTCGTCGCCGCTGCGGTCGTCTTCGCCCCCCTCGTCGAAGGCCAGGGAAACGGTCTGCTCCTCGGGGAGGGCGGAAGCGGGGCTCACCCGACCCTCCCAGAAGCGGGAGAAGACCTCGTCGTAGACACCTGCGTCCTCGGGGCGGCGGATGAGGGTGGCTCGCCCCGCCCAGTAGACCTTGCTGCGGGCACCCAGCCCCAGGCAGCCAAGGGCGGAGACGAACGTGATGACGCTGCCCGTCGCCACCGGGACGCCTTCACGTCGCAGGGCATCCCCGAAGGACGCAGCCAGCCTCAAGACCTCCCGGCCCTCTCCCTGCCGGCCGGCGCCTGCCAGCCCCTCGCCGACCTGCTCACCGGGGGGCGGCGATGTCGCAACGACCTGCTCACCGGGGGGCGGCGATGTCGGACCTGCCTTCGTCGGACCTGCCCGCCGCCCGACGGCGGAAACTGCCCCTGCAGCCTGCGCCGACGAGTTGTTTGAGCCGACTGCTGAGCTGTTTGATCCCAGCAATTCGCCAACCGGGGTTCGCTGCGTCACGGACACCTAGCGGCTGACGGCCTCTTCGACGATCTTCTCCAGCCCGTGCTCGACCACTCGAGCCTGATCCTCCCGGTACTTGAGCACCGCCCCCAGGGTGAGCCTGGCCGGGTGGGCGTCGAGCTCCCTCACGCCTACCCTCACGAGCGCCAGCGACCAGTCAATGCTCTCGGCAACGCCCGGGGGCTTGTAGAGGCCGATCTCGCGGAACCGGGCGACCGCGGCGGCCACCTGCCGGGCCAGCCTTGCGCCCACGCCCTCGGCCCGCAGCGAGATGATCGAGACCTCCCGCTCAAAGTCGGGGTGCTCCACCCAGTGGTAGAGGCAGCGCCGCTTTAGGGCGTCGTGGACGTCGCGGGTGCGGTTGGATGTGATCACCACCACCGGCGGCTCGGAGGCGGTGAAGCTGCCCAACTCCGGCACAGTGATCGACCAGTCGGAGAGGATTTCCAGAAGGAACGCCTCGAACTCGTCGTCGGCGCGGTCGACTTCGTCGATGAGCAGCACGGGCGGGCTCTCGTTCGAGGCGCTGATGGCCTCGAGCAGGGGGCGCTTCACCAGGAAACGCTCGGAGTAAAGGGAGTCCTCGAGCACGTCGGCGCCCGAGGCGGTTGCCGTGCCCGCGGCCTCAGCGGTGCGCAGGTGCATGAGTTGGCGTGAGTAGTCCCACTCGTAGACGGCCTGTGTCACGTCTATGCCCTCGTAGCACTGCAGGCGAATGAGGCGCCGCCCCAGCCAGGCCGAGAGCGACTTGGCGACCTCCGTCTTGCCTACGCCTGCCTCCCCCTCCAGCAGCAGCGGGCGATGAAGGCTGAGTGCGAGGTAGATGGCCGTGGCCAAGCCCTCGGAAGGCAGGTAGTTCTGCTCTGAAAGGCCGACGAAGACCTCATCCGCGCCGGCGGGCATGCCCTTGCTCAATGCCGTCGCTCAGGCGCGGCAGGGCCTGGGCTCAAGGCTCTACAGCCCGGCGGCTTCGAGCGCCCGGCGGGTGAGGACGCGGGCGAGGTGCTGGCGGTATTCCACGCTGGCGTTCAGGTCTTCGGTGGGATCGCAGCCTTCAGCGGCAACCTCGGCGGCCTGCGCGGCGCCCGCCCCCCCGGCAAGGGCGGCCTCGGTGGCGCCCGCCCTGATCGGGGTGGGGTGCATGTTCACGAGGGCGACGCCGACGCCGGCGTCGGCGCGCACCGCCGCCGAGCAGCCCACGATCGCCCAGTCCTGCGCCCTCCGGTTGAACTTCTCGAAACCCCAGGCCCCGTCTGTGGCCGGGATGCGCACCTCTGTCAAGACCTCCTCGGGCGAGAGCGCTGTCTCGAGGAAGCCGGCGAAGAAGTCGTCCACGGAGATCTCCCGGCTGCCGGACGGCCCGGCCGCCACCAGCACCGCCCCGAGTGCGATGAGAGCCGAGGGGATGTCGGAAGCCGGGTCGCCGTGCGCCACCGCGCCGCCGATGGTGCCCCTGTGGCGCACCTGCGGGTCGCCGACGTGCGAGGTGACCTCTCCCAGCAGGCCGACCTTCGCGGCCACCACCTCGCTGGTCTCCACGTCGCGGTGGCGGGTGAGGGCGCCGATTGCGACGTGGTCGCCCTCGTCGCGGATGTACTTCAGGTCGTTCAGGCGGCCGATGTCCACAACCACCGCCGGGCGCGCCAGTCGGAAGCGCATGAGCGGCAGGAGGGAATGCCCACCGGCGAGAAGCTTGGCGTCGTCGCCGTGCTCCGCAAGGGCAGCAATGGCCTCATCAGCGCTTGTCGCCCGTATGTAATCGAAAGCTGCGGGAATCATTGCGCACCCCCGTTCGTGGCCGAGGCTCCTGCGGCGCAGTGCAGCACCGCCTTGACGATGTTGTGGTACCCGGTGCAGCGGCAGAGGTTGCCCTCGAGCCCCAGCCGCACCTCACGCTCGGATGGGCTCGGGTTCTCCTTCAGCAGGGACACCGCCGCCATCACCATGCCTGGCGTGCAGTAGCCGCACTGAAGGGCGTGACACTCCCGGAACGACTCCTGCATGGGGTGCAGGCGCTCGCCGTCGGCGAGTCCTTCGATGGTGAGGATGTCCTCGCCGTCGGCCTGCACCGCTAGCAGCGTGCAGGACTTCACCGACTCGCCGTTCAGGTGCACCGTGCATGCCCCGCACGACGAGGTGTCGCATCCGATGTTCGTACCGGTCAGCCCTGCCTGCTCCCTGATGTAGTTGACGAGCAGGGTTCGCGGCTCGACTTCGTGGCTGTATTCAGCTCCGTTGATCGTGACTGAGACTCTTTCCACCGCCTTCATCCTCCAGTGCATCTTTCTTGAATTGCTTCTTCTGTTCGTGTCTTCTGTTCGTGTTCGAGATTTCCGATATCACCGCTTCGAGATTGCCGACAGCACCGCCGACGCCACGACGGGAATTCGGAGAGGCTAGCACAGGGCGGAAATCGCCCGCGTCCGGGACGCCGATTCCGCCCAGCCTCGTTCACGACAGCGCTCTCCAGACCCTCTCAGGGGTGCAGGGAATGTCGACGTGCGTCACCCCCAGGTGCGCCAGGGCGTCGACCACGGCGCTCTGCACTGCAGGAGTGGAGCCGATGGTGCCCGACTCCCCTATGCCCTTGAAACCCAGCGGGTTGTGCGGGCTGGGGGTCTCCATCACAACCAGTTCGAAAGAGGGCAGCTCAGCGGCCGAGATGATTCCGTAGTCGGCAAACGTGGATGTGACGGGGTTGCCCCATGGGTCGTAGCGCATCTCCTCGATCAGTGCCTGCGCCGCGCCCTGGGCGATGCCCCCGTGACGCTGTCCCTCTGCGACCATCGGGTTCAGCAGCGGGCCCGAGTCGTCGCAGGTGATCATCCTCTCCAGGGTCACCTCGCCCGTCTCGCGGTCTACCTCCACGACCGCCAC
Source organism: uncultured Acidimicrobiales bacterium (assembly GCA_958295925.1). Classification (GTDB taxonomy): domain Bacteria; phylum Actinomycetota; class Acidimicrobiia; order Acidimicrobiales; family CATQHL01; genus CATQHL01. Next base: position 2,296,841 of record CATQHL010000001.1, on the reverse strand, counting down.
GTGTGCGCCGAAGGGGTAGCTGGCCGCTGCGAAGAAGTTGGAGTCGGCGCTCAACGGCGCCTCTGCGCGCTCGGCGAGGTCTGCCCAGGAGACCGCCACCGCAGGCGCCCCGGAGACGTGGAACCCCTTCTCAGCGTCGAACACCACGTCGGCGCTGGCGGCCTCCAGGATGTCTGCCGCGGTTTCCCTGGCCAGATCAATGACCTGGTTTGAGGCGTCGCAGACGGCAGAGCCGCCGAGCTGGAGGGAGCGCGACCCGAACGTGCCCACGCCCTTGTCAATCTGGGCGGTGTCGCCCTGGATCACCTCCACCTGCTCGATCGGGATGCCGAGGCTGTCGGACGCCAGCATCGCAAAGGTCGTGAGGTGCCCCTGACCGTGGCTGAACGCCCCTGAGAGGACGCGGGCGCCGCCCTCGGGGGTGATCTCGACCTTGGCGTACTCCTTGCCCCCTGGCGCCGGGCCTGCCGTTATCTCCACGTAGCAACTCACGCCTATGCCAAGCAGCCGGGGATCGCCCTCCGCCCGGCGGCGGGCCTGCTCCCTCCTGAGATCCTCGTACCCGGAGGCTTCCAGCGCCTTCTCCAGGGCTCTTGCGTATTCCCCTGAGTCGTACTCGGTTCCAACCGCCGTGGTAACCGGGAATCTCTCCGGGGCAATCAGGTTTTGGGCGCGCACCTCCACCGGGTCGCGCCCGCAGCGGGCGGCGAAGATGTCCACTGCCCGCTCTATGGCTGCGGTGGCCTCAGGTCGCCCGGCGCCGCGGTAGGCCTGGGTTGGGGCGGTTGAGGTGACCACGCTGCGACAGCGCGTCTCGATTTCAGCGATGTCGTAGGTGCCAGAAGCCATTAGGTGCGTGAAATAGGGCAGGAAGGCGCCGACGCCCGGGTAGGCGCCCGAGTCGCAGATCACCTCGAGCCGGTAGCGGCGGACTTTGCCGTCGGCGTCGCCGCCCAGGGTGACGCGCTGAACCTGCGCGCGCCCGTGCCCGAAGCCGATGAGGTTCTCGGTGCGTGTCTCCGTCCAGCGCATCGGGCGCCCGAAGCGGCGGGCGAGCTCCGGCAGGAGCATCTCCTCCTGCGAATGGTTTACCTTCTGGCCGAAGCCGCCGCCCACGTCTGGGGCGATGATGCGGCAGTCCTTACGGGAGAGGTCGTAGACATTCCTGAAGACGCCTTGAACGAGGTGGGGGGCCTGGGTGCTCATCCAGACGGTGAGGCTGCCGTTCTCCCAGCAGCAGGCGACAGAGCGCCCCTCCAGCGGCACTGCGGCCACCTTGTGGTTCTCCACCCTCTGATGGATGACCACCTCGCAGTCCTCGAAGAAGTCGCCGTCGCTGAAGCCGGTGGACATGTCGACGGTCTCCAGGTTAAGGGCCAGGTTGGTGCCGACCTCGCCGAAGATCACCTCTGCGTCCCCGTCGGCGTCCTCGAGGTCAATCACGGTCGCAGGCTCGCCGCCGCCGTAGATCACCTCCACGGCCTCGGCGCCGTCGACCGCTGCGACGACGCTCTCGGCCACCACCGCGGCGACCGGTTCACCCACGAACAGGGCCGCGTCGTCCACCAGCCAGGAGCGCCTCAACATCTCCTCGGGGAACAGATCCATCTGGGGAGGCTGAAGGGGGAAGTCGGCCAGATCGGAGTTCGTGACCACGCCCAGCACCCCTGGGGTTGCCAGCGCACCGGAGACATCCACTCCGCTCACAGCACCCAGTGCGGAAGCCCTGGCGTAGCACACGTGGGCAGCCCCCTCCAGGCGGGCGTCGCGCAGGTCGGCGGTGTAAGTGCCACCAACTGTGAGTAATTTGGGGTCTTCCTTGCGAAGCACCCTCGTGCCCATGATGCTCACGACCATCTACCTCCTGACGGACTTCCCAAACGGCAAGTCTTGAGCAATTATGCCCCAAGCGGGCGACAGATGCTTAGCTGCCTGCTTGGTCGCCTGCTTGGTCGCCGCCCTCTTCTGAGGGAAGGATGGCGTATGCCTCCTCGCCCGGGTAGACCAGCCCGAAGTCCAGTCTTGCGATGCGCTCGATCTCCTCGTCGGTCTGGAGGAGGGCTATCTCGGCGGTGAGGGCGTCGTTGGCGGTGCGGACTTCGCCGAGTTCGTCCTGCAGTCGGACCACCTCGTTGCGCTGGTCCAAGTAATTCCGTGAAGGCAGGACTCCCCAGGCCCAGACGGTCAGGCACACGACGACAGCCAGCGCTATCTTCACAAGCCGGGGGATGTGCAGCCTCACTATCTGCCCCCTGTTGCCAGTGGGCCGACGGGCTTTCCTGGGCGAGGCGCCAGACCGTCACTGCCTGCGAAGACCGCCGATGAGCCGAGCTCCCCCTCGATTCGAAGAAGCTGGTTGTACTTTGCCGTGCGGTCGCTGCGCGCCGGGGCGCCCGTCTTGATCAGGCCGCAGCCCGTCGCAACCGCCAGGTCTGCGATAAATGAGTCCTCCGTCTCGCCCGATCGGTGGGAGATGACCGAGCTCCAGCCGGCGCCGGAGGCGACCTCCATTGTCTCCAAAGTCTCGCTGAGGGTGCCTATCTGGTTTACCTTGACGAGGACGGAGTTGGCCGCGCCCTCCGAGATTCCCCTGCGCAGGCGATCCGGGTTGGTCACGAAGAGGTCGTCGCCTACAAGCTGGATGCGCTCGCCGAGCCGCTGCGCCAGGGCGGCCCAGCCATCCCAGTCGTCCTCGGCGAGGCCGTCCTCGATGGAGACGACCGGGTAGGCGTCCGCCAGCCCGGCCAGGTACTCCACCATCTGATCTGTGGAGAGTCGCCCGTCGGCCAGCTCGTAGGCGCCTTCATCGCAGAACTCGCTGGCCGCCACGTCGAGGGCGAGGGCGACGTCCTCGCCTGGGCGGAGCCCGGCTCGCCCGATTGCCTCTGCGAGGAAATCAAGCGCCGCCTGCGCGCTGGGGAGGTCGGGGGCAAAGCCGCCCTCGTCGCCGACAGCGGTGGAGTGCCCTGCGGCGGCGAGGTCAGACCGAAGCGCCGCGTAGACCTCGGCGCCCCAGCGCAGCGCCTCCGAGAAGCCCTCGGCCCCACCTGGCACGATCATGAATTCCTGAAAGTCAAGTCCGTTGTTGGCGTGGGCTCCGCCGTTCAGCACGTTCAGCATCGGCAGGGGCATCACGTTGGCCGACTCCCCGCCCAGGCAGCGGTAGAGGGGCTGTCCGGCGTGGGCGGCGGCGGCCCGGGCGGCGGCCAGGGAGCACCCCAGGATTGCGTTGGCGCCCAGGCGGGACTTGCCGGCGGTGCCGTCGAGATCTATGAGCGCCCCGTCGAGCGCCTTCTGGTCGGTCGCATCCATACCCGCGAGCGTCGCTGCGATCTCACCCGACACGGCGGCCACGGCGTCTTGAACCCCCTTGCCGCCATAGCGTCGCCCGCCGTCGCGGCGCTCCGTGGCCTCGAAACGGCCTGTGGACGCCCCCGAAGGCACGGCAGCCCTTCCCAGGGAGCCGTCCTCAAGCAGAACGTCAACCTCCACTGTGGGGTTGCCGCGGGAGTCGAGTATCTCGCGCCCTGCGACGTGGTTGATGATGCTCATTGTCAGGATTCTCGGCCGTCCTATGACCCGCTGTTGGCAAGGCCTGAAAAATCTGTGGAAACTACGAGAGGAATTGTGGAAAACCTGTCAGTAAGGCTGAACTTACATCAAATAAAGGGGCTTGAAAAGACCGAATTTGGATTCCGCACGCGCCCAAGTCGGCAGACGAGCGTCCGAGCCGACCAATGCACACCCAAGTCGGCAGACGCGCATCGGAGCCGGCCAATGCGAGTGCGAATCGGCAATCCGGCTTCGCCGATCGGGGGAAGGCCGCAATCGGCTCTACCCCGCAGGCGTCCGGGGCTCGAGCTCGGCCGCCGCGAAGTCCTCCTTCACCCGCTTAGCCGCCCCCCTCAGCGCCGACTCAGGATCGAGAGAGGAGAGCCGTGCCAGGTTGACCGTCTCGAAGAGCAGATCGCCCAGCCAATCCTCATCCCGGCGGCTAGGCGCATCCGCCAGGGCAGCCTGCAGACGCGCGGCTGACTGCTCGGCGGCATTGGCGCCCTCGTCCGGGTCGCCCTCGCTGAATGCCTCCGCCCGTTTTTGCACCTTTAGCGCCAAGAGCAGCGCTGGCAGGGCCTCGGGAATGCCGTCCATGGCCGAGGCACGGCCCTTCTCCTCCTTCTTTATGCGCTCCCAGTTGGCGCGCACATCCTCGGAGCTGTTGGCAACGACGTCGCCGAAGACGTGCGGGTGGCGGGCACGCAGCTTTGCGTCGACGGTTCGAACCACGTCGGCAACCGTGAACTGGCCTGCCTCGGCTGCCATGCGTGCGTGGAAGAAGACATGGAAGAGCAGATCGCCCAGCTCCTCCTCGAGCGCCTCGTAGGAGTCGCCCGGGGCCTGTTCAAGCGGCACGCCTGTAGGTGCGCCGCCCGCCCCCTGGCCGGAGCCCGGAACCTCCCCCCTTCCGCCCGCCATGGGCGGAAGGCCGTCTATTGCCTCGAGCACCTCGTAGGTCTCCTCGATGAGGTGGCGGCGCAGGCTCCGGTGCGTCTGCTCGCGATCCCAGGGGCAGCGCTCCCGCAGGGTCGTTACGAGGTCGTCGAATCGCACCAGGGCAGCCGCCACGGGCTCGGCCAGGCGCGGGACGAACACCGAGGTGAGATGATCGGCCTCCCACCTTGCGAGATCCCTCGCCTTTACACGCCTCACCCGCTCGTCGGGCAGACCCAGGTGGTGGAGCACCCACACGTCCGGGGAAGGCGGCGCAAGTGCCTCGGCGATCTCGGCGAGCCAGAACGCAGAGTCGCACTGCGCCAGCAGGAACGGCCCGGAATGCCCCGCGGCGAGCGCCGCGAACCTCTGCCCGTCGACGAGGCGCACGCCCTCGGTGAGCGGATCGATCGCGAGGCGAACCCAGGCCAGGTCAGCGAACGACAGCGCCGGATGCAGCCTCGCCTCCACCCGCCCGTCCCCCGCCAGCAGCCGCACGGAGCGCTCCGCCACGCTGGGGGAGCCCGGGACGGCATAAAGGACCCTTCCGTGGCGCCGAGCGGCCGCCACGAGTCGATCGACGATTGCCACGTACACGCTTTCCATCAGCGCAGCCGAGTCGTAGATGTCGTCGCAACTGCGGGCGCCGGGCACTGCCGCTGCCGCAGGATGTCGACGGGTGCGTACAAACCGCTCAGGGACGGAGTCGATGAGCCTCTGCGTATCGACGCTGATGAGCTCCGGGCCGGCCGGCCCCAGCCCCACCACCTCTACCACGGGCGCCGGCCCGCTCACGCCGCGGCCCCTGCGCCTGCGCCCGCATCCACGTCGCAGAGGTGCGTCAAAGCTTCGATGGCCAGCCCCACCGCCAAGGGCAGCGAATTCAGGGGCAGGCGCAGTTGCCCTGAGCTTTGCCTGTACTCCGCCGAGGGGTAGAGGCGCTCGAGGCGGACGAGCCTGCTGGCCCTGAGGCTCACGGGCTCGATGCGAACCTCCCACGCCGAGCGGCCAGGCTGCCTGCGGGCAGTGACCGTACTCACCCCCGCCGCCAGGCAGAGTGCCCGAAGCCTCGCCATCTCCAACAGTGACTCAGCCGTCGGCGGCAGCGGCCCGAAGCGATCAAGCCACTCGGCTGCTATGTCGTCCACGTCGGGGAGGCTCGAAACCTCGGCCAACCGCCGGTAGGCCGCGAAGCGGATGGCCTCGGTGGGCATGTAGTCGTCGGGAAGGTGGACGTCGACCGGCAGGTCGATGCTCACCTCCGGCGGCGGTGGGGGGCGCCCCTCGCCGGAGATCTCCTCTAATGCCTCGCTGACCATCTCACAGTAAAGGTCGTACCCCACCGCGGCTATGTGCCCTGTCTGGCCCTTTCCGAGCAGGTTGCCCGCCCCGCGAATCTCGAGGTCGCGCATTGCGATCTTGATGCCCGAACCCAACTCGGTGGACTCTGCCACCACCTTGAGCCGCTCATAGGCGTCATCGGTGAGCATCATCCCGGGCGGGGTGAAGAAGTAGGCGTACGCCCTCATGTCCGCTCGCCCTACCCGCCCCCGCAGCTGATGCAGCTGCGCCAGCCCCAGGCGGTCGGCCCGATCCACGATGAGGGTGTTGACCGTGGGCATGTCTATCCCTGATTCGATGATGGATGTGCAGACCAGCACGTCGTAGCGCCCCTCCCAGAAATCCATCACCACACTCTCCAGCGAGGTCTCGTCCATCTGCCCGTGCGCCACCGCCAGACGGCAATCGGGCGCAAGGCGGCGAAGCCCCTCGGCCACGTTCTCTATGTCCTCCACCCTGTTGTGGACGAAGAAGACCTGCCCGTCCCGCAGGAGTTCCCTGCGGATGGCCTCGAGCACCGCCCGTTCGTCGTAGGGGCCGACATAGGTGAGGATGGGGCGGCGGCCGGCCGGGGGGGTCTGAAGCACGCTCATGTCGCGCACACCGGTCAGGCTCATCTCCAAGGTGCGGGGGATGGGTGTTGCGGAGAGGGTGAGGACGTCCACCTCGGCCCTCATCGCCTTTATCGCCTCCTTGTGGGTGACCCCGAACCGCTGCTCCTCGTCTATCACCAACAGGCCCAGGTTGGCGAAGCGAACGTCGGCGGAGAGGAGACGATGGGTTCCAACCACCAGGTCGACGTCGCCGCTGCGAACGCCCGCTATCACCTCACGGGCCGCTGCGGGTGAGAGAAAGCGGCTCAGCACCTCCACCCTCGGGGGCAGGGCGGAGAAGCGCTCGGAGAAGGTCTGGCCGTGCTGGGCGGCCAGGAGGGTGGTGGGCACGAGCACGGCCACCTGGCGCCCGTCGGCTATGGCCTTGAACGCCGCACGAACCGCTATCTCCGTCTTCCCGAACCCGACGTCGCCGCAGATGAGCCTGTCCATTGGGGAGGGCTGCTCCATGTCGTCCTTGACCTCTGCGGTGGCGACGAGTTGGTCGGGGGTCTCCTCGTAGACGAAGGACTCCTCCAGTTCCGCCTGCCAGGGGCCGTCCGGGGCGAAGGCGTGGCCGGGCACGGTCTTGCGCTTTCGGTAGAGATCGACGAGTTCCTGCACCACGTCGGAGACGGAGGAGCGTGCTCGCTCGCGTGTCCGCTGCCAGTCGGCGCCCCCCATGCGGTTCAGCCTTGGTCTGTCGCCCCCGGTGTAGGGGCGCACGGCCTCGAGCTGCTCTGCCGGCACGTAGAGCCGGCCATCGTCGCGGTACTCGAGGAGCAGGTATTCCCTCTCCACCCCGTCCATGCTCCGGGTGACCATTCCGGCGTAGCGGGCGACCCCGTGCTTGCGATGCACCACGTAGCCGCCGGGTTGCAGGCTCTCGCCGGCGATGGCCACGGAATGGCTGGCAGCGGCAGCCGGGCGGCGACGGTGCGCTGTGCGGCGTCCGACCAGGTCACCCTCGGCGAGCACCCCGGCCCTGGCCTCGGGCAGAAGGAAGCCCTGTCGCAGCGCCGCCACCGTCACAGAGCAGCCCGGGGCACCCCCCGGCTTGAGACCCTCGCCTGCCTCCACGCCGAATTCCGCGAGCCGCTCGCGCAGGCGACGGGCGGAACCCGCCCCGTCGGCCGCCACCACCACCCGGTACCCCTCCGCCAGCAGGTCGGCGACCTGGTGCAGCGGGCCGCCGTCGGCGGCCGGCGGCTCCCAGGCCTGCGAGTGCACATGTGGCTCGTCGGGGGTGCGCGGGCTGGGGTTCATTGCCCAGAAGGGGGCGTCGCATCCGCTCAGCATGTCCTCGGCCGGCACGTGAAAGCTGGGGAGCCGCTCGGCGGGGCTCACCCCCCAGCTTTTTGCGAGGTGCCCGGCCAGCTCCGCCTCCTCCTCGATGAGGTCGGAGGCGCGGGCCCAGAGTGCGGCGGCATCCACGCCGATCACCAGGCCGTCGGCGCCTATGAGGTGGGCGAAGCATCGGCGCTGCGCGCTCAGCCAGGGCAGCCAGGACTCCATCCCCTCGAAGAACTCGCCGCGGGAGAACCGCTCCCAGTGCTCCCTTCCCCAGGGGGCCTTGGCGATGAGCCGCTCCGCCTGCTCCCTTACACCAGGGGTGGGGGTCAGCTCCCGGCAGCCGTGGATCTCCACGGAGTCCAGCGGGGCGTCGGAGCGCTGCGCGCTTACGGAGAAACCGCACAGCCTGTCAACCTCGTCGCCCCAGAGGTCAATCCTCACGGGCGAGGGGCTCGTGGAGGGGAAGACGTCCACGATCGAACCCCGCACGGCCAACTCGCCCCGCCGCTCCACCTGCACCCCCCTCTCGTATCCCGCCCCTGTCAGGGCTGCGACCAGTTCGTCACGATCGAGCCGCTGCCCGAGCCTCACCCGTATTGGCCGGGACTCGGTGGCGCCCGGCGTGATCCGCTGCATGAGCGCGCGCACGGAGCAGGCGATCACCAGCGGGGCGGGCGTCCCGGAGCCTTGCGCGGCCATCCTGCTGATCAGCCGCAGGCGGGCGCCCATCGAGGCGACGGTGGGGCTCATCCTCTCGAACGGCAGCGTCCCCCAGGCCGGCAGGTGCTCCACGTTCCCTGGCCCCAGCCAGCACTTAAGGTCGGCTGCGAGGTGCTCGGCTGCCGACTCGGTGACGGTGCAGACCACCAGGGGGCGGCGGCCGGAGGCCTCGGCCACGGCTGAGATGACAGGCGGCTGCGCCCGCTCGCCCACCGCCAGGGTTGCGCTGCGCCTGCCGAGGCAGGAGCGGACGGCAGGGATGGCGGCAATCTGCCCCAGCAGCTGCGAGAGCGGGTTCACCACAGGTTCACCGCGGGTTCACCGCCGCATTGGAACGCTCGGATAGGCCCAGATGGGCGGATGCGGCCTTGGCGGGGGGCGCAGGGCGGCAGGGATGCGTGGAGGCGCGCTCATCGGGCGGGGCACTGGCCATGACCGGGCGGCAGGAGCGTCAGTTGAAGCGGTTCATGGCCGCCTCGGCGCCTTCGCAGACGATGCAGCCCACTGCGTCGGCAGCAACCGAGATCGCCTCCGCCAGGGCCTTTTGCTCCTCGGGCGGGGCGTTGCGCAGAACGTATTTAGCGCCTGCGGAGGCGCCGGGCGGGCGCCCGATGCCGATACGGACCCTGACAAATCCGGTGTAGCCGAGGTGGTCGCGCAGGGAAGCCAGCCCGTGATGGCCCGCGAGGCCTCCGCCCACCTTCACCTGGACGCGGCCGGGCGGGAGGTCGAGCTCGTCGTGGAGCACCACCAGACGCTCATGGCCCTCGATCTCGTAGCGGCGCATGAGCCTCGCTGCGCTCTCCCCCGAGCGGTTCATGTAGGTCTGCGGAAAGGCCAGCACCATCTTCCGCCCCCCTGCGCGCACTTCCGCGGCGAGGGCGGCGAGCGGGCGGGACCTGCGCAGGCGCACGCCGTGCTGCTGGGCAATCACAAACAGCGCCGCAGCCCCGGCGTTGTGCCGTGTGGCTGCGTACTTGGCATCGGGGTTGCCCAGACCGAGGATTATCCAGTCCCTGGGCGTCGGGGGCGTGGGGGCGCCCCCGCCTCGCCGGCGCATGCTGGCGGTCTCGGCGGCCTCGCCCGAGGGCCCGTCTCAGCCTGCCTGCGTGGCGCCCTGATCCCCTTCTTCGCCCGTCGGCGCTTCCCCATCCGCCGACTGCGCCGCTTCGGCGTCCATCAGGGCAGAGCGGGTGATGATTCCCGAAACGACCGTCGTCGAAGCTTCCTCCAGGCATTCCACGCCTTCGGGGAAGGTCAGATCGGAGACGGTGATGGAAGACCCGACGGTGAGGCTGCTGATGTCCACGGTCAGATTGTTGGGGATGGAGCCGGGAATCGCAGAGACGGCGAGCTCGAAGACGTCCTGATCGACGATGCCGTTCATCTCCTCGACGGCGGCGGCCCTTCCCTCGAGGCGGATGGGCACGTTCACGTGCACCTCCACGTTTGGGTCGACCTTCAGGAAGTCCACGTGAATCACGTCCCTTCGAAGCGGGTGGCGCTGCATCTCCTTGACCAGCGCAAGGTGATCCTCGCCGAGAATCTGCAGGTGCAGGACTGCGTTGGTGCCTGCCTCGGTGGAAAGGGCGCCGCGCAGGGCGCCGTATTCAACGGCCACGCTCACCGGATCGGACTCCAGGCCGTAGACGGTGGCCGGCACCTTCCCCTCCCTGCGCAGGCGTCTGGAGGGGCCGCTCCCCAGCCTGCGCCCGACTTCGAGCGGTAAGACGTTTTCTGGCATTGCTTCACCTGCGGTTTTATCGAAAATTGACGGGCATGATTTCGCTTGGGTCGCTACGGGATGAGCGACGGGAAATCAGCCGCAGAAGTCTACCGCCTCAGGAATTACGACAAGCCGGGGCGATGCGCCGGGGCGGCGGCCTCGAGCGGACGGCCGGCGCGCGAGGTGTCTCAGGCCTGGTTGTTGCCCCCCATGATCTCGCTCACGGAGGTGTCCTCGAAGACGGCCCTGATGGACTCGGCGATGATCCCCGCCACCGACACGACCTCAATCTTCTCCAGGGACATTCCGGGCCCCCACGGCAGCGTGTCGGTGACCACCACCTTTTCGATGCGCGACCTGCTGATTCGCTCGACCGCGGGGCCGGAGAACAGGCCGTGCGTTGTCGCTGCAAAGACCTTCCTTGCGCCCTTGTTCAGGAGCTGCTCGGCCGCTGCGGTGATCGTGCCGCCGGTGTCGATCATGTCGTCGACGATCACGCAGCAGCGGTCGCTCACCTCCCCGACCACCACGAGGGCCCGAACGCCGCCCACCTCGCCGATGAGACGGCTCTTGTGGACGATGGCCAAGTCGGCGCCAAGGGCCATCGAGTATCGCTCCGCCACTTTCACCCGCCCAGCGTCGGGTGAGACGATCACCAGGTCGTCGCCCAGCCCGGCTATGTAGCTGCACAGCACGGGCATGGCCGTGAGGTGATCCCAGGGGCCGTCGAAGAAGCCCTGTATCTGACCCGAATGCAGGTCAAGGCTTACCAGGCGGCTGGCGCCCGCCGCCGCAAAAAGGTTGGCCATCAGCTTGGCGGAAATGGGCTCCCGGCCCTCCGCCTTGCGGTCTTGGCGGGCGTACGGAAAGAAGGGGCAGACGGCGGTGATCCGCTTGGCCGAGGCGCGGCGGGCGGCGTCCACCATCACCAACTGCTCCACCACGGCGTCGTTCACCGACCTGCCGCCTGCCGCGGCGTGGGACTGGAAGATGAAGACGTCGGCGCCGCGTATGGACTCCCCGAACTGGCAGAAGAGCTCGCCATTGGCGAACTCCGCAACCTGAGCATCACCGAGCTCCGTGCCCAGCCGCGCGGCTATGTCGGAGGCCAGGGCCATGTTCTGCCTGCCCGAGAAAAGCAACAGCCGCTTGGTCGTGACAAGCTCCACCAGTAACCCTTCCTTTACCCTTTCTCCGATGCCTGATCCGGAATCCGACCCCGAGGGGACGGGCAATCGGGCGAGAGTTTACACAGTCAAGCCCGCCCAAGCCTGCCCAAGCTTGCTGTGTTCGCCTGGGGGCCTCCCGACATTCCGCTCCGCAGGCGGTCAAAGTGTCACAATAGCCTGAGAGTGAGACACCGAAAAAGACCCCCTTGGAGCTGAAAATGGGCAAAACGCTCGTGATTTGCAAGCCGGACGCCGTAGAGCGCGGACTCGTCGGCGAGATCGTCTCACGCCTTGAGCGAAAGGGGCTGCGCATAGCGGCAGCCCGGTTGCTGAGGATCGACGCAGAGATGGCCGCTGCCCACTACGCCGAGCACACGGAAAAACCCTTCTACCCCGAGCTGAGGGACTTCATAGGCCGATCCCCCTCCCTTGCGCTGGTGATTGAGGGCCCCGCTGACACTGTGGGGATGGTCCGGCGGCTCATGGGGCCGACCGACCCCGCCCTCGCCCCCCCTGGCACCATCCGAGGAGACCTCGGCACCCGGCTCACCGAGAACCTCGTGCACGGGAGCGACTCCGACGCCTCTTCGGAGCGCGAGATAGCCATCTTCTTCCCCTCCCGCCGAGCCTGAACCGTGCAGACAGCCCGCCTCGCCACGCCGAGGGGCACCAGGGACGTCCTCCCCCCTGCCTCGGAGAGGATCCGATCCCTCACGGGGAGGTTCGCCGAGACGGCGCAGCGGGCGGGATTCCGGCAGGTCATCACCCCGATCTTCGAGCACGCGGAGGTGTTCCGGCGTGTCGGGGAGTCGACGGACATCGTAAGCAAGGAGATGTACGAGTTCCGCGACAAGGATCAGCGCCTGATGGCTCTGAGGCCCGAGCTCACCGCCCCCCTGGCCCGCGCCTTCGCCAATCACCGCCCGAGGACGCCGTGGAGGGTCTGGTACGAAGGGCCGCAGTTCCGCTACGAGAAGCCCCAGGCGGGGCGCTATCGACAGTTCAACCAGGTGGGGGCGGAACTCATCGGCAGCGACGACCCGCAGGCCGACGCAGAGATGCTCGCATTGGCCTGGAGGTTCTGCGAGGCCCTTGGCCTGAGGCAGGTGATTCTTCTCATCAACTCCCTCGGCAGCCCCGCCGACCGCGCCGCCTTCTCGTCAGCCCTGGGCAGCTATTTCGCAAGAAGGCTGGGGGATCTCTCTGAGCAGGGGCGGGCCACGCTTGCCGTGAACCCCCTGCGCCTGCTCGACTCCAAGCGCCCCGAGGACAGGCTGGCTGCCGCTGCAGCGCCTGACATTGCTGAGTTCCTCAGCAAAGAGGCCGCCGGGCATTTCCAGACCGTGCTCGACGCCCTGGGGCGGCTGGGCATCCCCTTCGCGATCGAGCCGCGGCTCGTGCGCGGCCTGGACTATTACCGGCACACCACGTTTGAGCTGCGCTCCTTGGCGCTGGACGGGGCTCAGGACGCCGTGGGCGGAGGAGGCCGCTACGACGGCCTGGTGGCCGACCTGGGAGGCCCCCCCACCCCTGGGGTAGGATTTGCGATGGGGGTGGATCGGCTGCTGCTGGCGTGCGACGCGGAGGACGCCTTTGACGTTCAGGAACAAGATCTGGACATTTTCGTGGTGGACGTAATCGGCGGCGTGGAGGCCACTCTCCTAGCGGATGAGATCAGGCAGGCCGGGATCAGCGCCGAGCGCGCCTTCGACAAGCGCTCCATGAAGGCGCAGATGAAGGCCGCCGACCGCTCCGGCGCCCGGTTTGCCCTGCTGATCGGCGCAGAGGAGTTGGCAAGCGGGACAGTCACCTTGAGGGATATGCGACGGGACGACGGCGAGGCGCCCAGGGGGGCGCAGGTCCGCATCCCACGGGGGGCGGTCTGCGAGGAGATCCTACGAAGGCTCGCCGTCGAGGCCCGGACACCCGCATGAGCGGCGCCCAAGGACTCAGGACGCGCTACTGCGGCGAGATCGGCCTCGCCGACGAAGGCCGGCAGGTGAGCGTCTGCGGCTGGCTGGACCGCCGGAGGGAGCACGGGGAGCATCTTGTGTTCCTCGACTTGCGCGACCACACCGGCGTGCTCCAGTGCGTGGTCGACCGCAGGCTGGCGCTGAAGGGCGAGTTCGTGCTTCAGATCAGGGGCACGGTTCAGGGGCGACCTGAGGGCACGGCCAACCCTGCGCTGGCGACGGGCGAGGTGGAACTCATCGACTGCGCGGTGGAAATCCTCTCCCGCGCCGAGCCCCTCCCCTTCTCACCGCACGAGGACGTGGACGAGAGCCTGCGCCTGCGCCACCGCTACATCGACCTGCGCCGCCCACGCATGCAGGGAAACCTCAGGATCCGGGCCAAGGTGAATGCGGCCATCCGCGAGTCGATGGACGCACAGGGGTTCGTGGAGATCGAGACGCCAATGCTCATCGCCTCCACCCCGGAGGGCGCCCGGGACTTCGTGGTGCCGTCCCGTCTTCAGCCGGGCAGTTTCTACGCACTACCGCAGAGCCCGCAGCTGTTCAAGCAGCTGTGCATGGTCGGCGGGCTCGACCGCTACTACCAGATCGCCCGCTGCCTGCGCGACGAAGATCTAAGGGCGGACAGGCAGTTCGAGTTCATGCAGCTCGACGCCGAGGCCAGTTTCGTGGGCGCCGAGGACGTGATGGGCTTCATTACAACCGCAGTAGGCCACGCCGTGCTGTCTGCGACCGGCGAGGAGATGCCCAAGCCCGAGGTGATGACCTGGCAGGAGGCCCAGGATCGTTTTGGCTCAGACAAGCCGGACGTGCGCTTCGGGATGGAGCTCGTGGACCTCACCGGCGTCTTTGCCGAGACTGAGGCGCGTGTCTTCCAGGCCGCATGCGTGAAAGGCTTCTGCGTGCCCGGAGGCGCCACGGAAATCGGCCGCAACCGCATCGACGAACTCACCGCAATGTGCAAGAAGTGGGGCGCAAGGGGGCTGGCCTGGTTCCGGGTGCGCGGCGGCGACAGCGCCCTCGACGGAGCGTTGAGCAGATTCCTCTCCCCCGCCGAGTCGGCCACCCTGCTCGAGCTGCTGGAGGCGGATTCGGGGGACCTGCTCATGCTGATCGCCTCGTCGGAGAGGATCGTCAACAGGGTGCTTGGGAGCCTGCGTCTGGAGCTCGGCCGCCCCCCGCTTGACGAAGGCGCCCTTTCGCCCGTGTGGGTGACCGACTTCCCCCTGTTTGAGGCCCTCGACGCCGACGGAAATCCCATCCCCGCCCACCACCCGTTCACCATGCCGCACCCCGACGACATGGACTACCTCGTGCGCGGCGGGGGCGAGTCGCTGCTGAAGGTGCGCTCGATGGCCTACGACCTGGTGGTCAACGGCTGGGAGTTGGGATCGGGCAGCGTGAGAATCCACGACGCCGACATGCAGCAGAGGGTGTTCTCCGCCCTCGGCATCTCCCCGGAGCAGGCGGAGCGGCGCTTCGGGTTCCTGCTTGACGCCTTTCGCTACGGCGCCCCCCCGCACGCCGGGTTCGCCTTCGGAATAGACCGGCTGGCCGCCCTGCTTGCCGGGGAGGAGAACATCAGGGAGGTCATCGCATTCCCAAAGACGCAGTCGGGGTCGGATCTGCTCACCGGCGCCCCAGGCCCGATCCTCCCGGCCCACCTCGCCGAGCTGGGGCTGCGGCCAGCGATTCCGGCGACGGGCGACCGTTGAAGCGTCTGGCTGCCGGGATGCCGCACCTGGGTGACGGCGCCTCATGACCGGCATGACCGCCAAGGCGGTGCGCAGCCTCTTCACGGGCTTCTTTGCGGAGCGGGGCCACGAGGTCGTGCCCTCCGCCAGCCTCATCCCGCACGACCCGTCCCTGCTCTTCACCGTGGCCGGGATGGTGCCGTTCAAGTCGTATTTCACCGGGGCGGAGACCCCGCCGTTCAAGCGCGCCACCACCGTCCAGCGCTGCGTGCGGGCAGGCGGCAAGCAGAACGACCTCGACGAAGTGGGGCGCACCGACCGCCACCTCAGCTTCTTCGAGATGCTCGGCAACTTCAGCTTCGGCGACTACTTCAAGGACGAGGCGATCGCCTGGGCGTGGGAGTTCGTGACAGAGCACCTGGGCTTCGACCCTGACCGGCTCTGGATAACAGTCCACCTCAGCGACGACGAGGCTGCGCAGATCTGGCAGGAGGGCGTCGGCATCCCTGCGGGGCGCATCCAGCGCCTTGACGAGGACAACTACTGGCGGATGGGCGACGTCGGCCCCTGTGGGCCGTGCTCGGAGATCTTCTACGACAAGGGAAGGGGCTCGCCTGGGGGGCCTGCCCACGGCGACGAGAACCGCTACGTGGAGTTCTGGAACCTGGTCTTCATGCAGTATGAGCAGCAGCCCGACGGCTCGCTCGTGGCTTTGCCGCGCCCGAGCATCGACACGGGAGCGGGGCTTGAGAGGGTCTCGTGCCTGATGCAGGGCGTGGAGTCCGTCTTCGAGATTGACGAGATGGCGCATCTGCTCCGCCGGGCGTCTGATCTGACCGGGGTGGCGGTGGGGGCGTCCCGGCGCAGCGACGTGTCCCTGCGCATCCTGGCCGAGCATGCCCGGGCGATGGCTTTCCTGACAAGCGACGGGGTGTTTCCGTCGAACACCGAGCGGGGCTTCGTGCTGCGGCGCATCATCCGCCGGGCTGTGCGGCACGCCTACCTCCTCGGAAGCGAGAACCTCGTCACCCCGGCGCTCATCGACGAGGTGGTGGAGGTGATGGGCGGGGACAACCCCGATCTGGCGTCCAACGGCGACTTTGTGAGGGACGTTGTGGAGCGGGAGGAGGTCCGCTTCAGGGAGACGCTTGCGGTCGGGACGAACCTGCTGGATGCCGAGCTGGACGCCCTCGAGGAAGGCGGGAAGCTCTCCGGGCGGGTGAGTTTCACCCTGCACGACACGTACGGCTTTCCCTTCGAGATAACCGATGAGATAGCGCGGGAGCGGGGTGTGGAGCTCGACCGCGAGGGCTTCAGGAAAGAGCTTGAGGCGCAGCGGCGGCGGGCCCGCGAGAACTTCGACGCCCGCTCAACCGAGGCTGTCGACCATTCTGTCTACACGGAGACGCTGGAGCAGTTCGGCGAGACGGTATTCACGGGGCGCGACCGCGACGAGGACGAGGCCAGGGTGCTGGCCGTCACGTCGGAGGGGGTTGTGCTGGATCGCACGCCGTTCTACGCGGAGGCGGGCGGGCAGGTGGGTGACACGGGTTACCTCCTCCCCCTGCCGGGCGGGGGAGGTGGCGGCGGGGGCTGCGAGGATCCGGGACGGAGGAACGTTTCGCCCCGCCGCATCGAGGGCGGCGTCGGGCCGGGCGGCGCAGAGGCCGTGCGGGTGGCCGACACCACCTGCGTGGTCGGGAGCCTTCACCTCCACCACGCCGCGGACGCCGAGAGGCTTCTGCGCCCGGGCCAGCGCGTGCTGGCGCGCATCGACTCGGAACGGAGGGAGGCCATCCGCCGCAACCACACCGGGACGCACATCCTGCACTGGGCGCTCAAGGAGGTTCTGGGGCCGCACGTCAAGCAGCAAGGCTCGCTGGTGGCCCCCGATCGCCTGCGCTTCGACTTCAGCCACTACGCAGCCCTCAGCGAATCCGAGATCGCCGAGATCGAAGACCTCAGCAACCGGGAGATCCTCTCCAACGCCGGCTGTCGGCACTTCGAGACGACGATGGCCGAGGCCAAGGCGCTTGGCGCCATCGCCTTCTTCGGCGACAAGTACGGCGAGGTGGTTCGGGTGCTGGAGGCGGGGCCGAACTCCACCGAGCTCTGCGGAGGGACGCACGTGCGCTCCCTCGGCGACATCGGGCCGCTCAAGATCACCTCCGAGGGGTCGATCGGCTCAAACATCCGCCGGCTTGAGGCCGTGTGCGGCCACGGGCCGGTCAGGCTTCTGCGCAGGGCGGAGGCGAGGATGGCAGAGGTCGCGGACGTGCTGGGGGTGCCCAAGGACGACATAGTGGAGAGGTCACGGCGATGGACGTCGGAGATGGGGGCGATGCGAGACGAGTTGAAGGCGATGCGTGCCCGCCTTTCCAGGAACCAGGCCTCGGAACTGGCCGCAGCCGCCCGCGAGGGGGTGGTGGTGGCCCGGGTCGACGAGCTGGCCGGCGCCGAGCTGCGCGACCTTGCGCTGGCGGTGCGCGACCGCCCCGGGGTGGACGGCGTGGTGCTGGGATCTGCCCGTGGGGGCGGAGGCGTGAACTTCGTGGCCGCGGTTCTCCCGGGCAGCGGCCTGCACGCCTCCGACCTGCTGAAGGGGGCGGCCCGGCTGGTGGGAGGCGGCGGAGGGAGGAACGCCGAGCTGGCCTCGGCCGGGGGAAGGCGTGCAGAAAAGCTGGACGAGGCTCTTGAGCTTGTACGAGCAACCGCCACAGGGCAGCGGGCATAGGACGCTGGGCGTAGACCTGGGCTCCCGCCGCATAGGTCTTGCCATAAGCGACCCCCGTGGGCAGATGGCCATCCCGCTGCGGGTGCTGCAGCGAAGCGGGGATGAAGCCGTCGATCACGCATCCATAGCGGAGGTGGTCTCGGAGCGGGATGTGGGGACGGTCGTGGTGGGGCTTCCCATCTCGCTCGACGGCTCGCTCGGCCGGGCGGCAGTGGCGGTCGGCAAGGAAGTGGCAAGGCTGGTCGCCGCCCTCGACGTGCCGGTGGAGACACAGGACGAGCGCCTTAGCACCGTCGCCGCTGAGCGCAGCCTGCAGGACGCAGGGGTGGGCGGGCGGCGCAGGAGGGAAGTTGTGGACATGGTGGCGGCGACGATCCTCCTTCAGTCGTGGCTGGACACGAGGGCGCGCAGCCCAGCCCAGCCCAGCCCAGAGGACTGAAGGCCGACCTGGAATGCCGTCCGGCGCCCCGCGCGATCCCCGGGCAGGGGGCAACCCGCCCCTTGACCCTGTCTTGGGGGCGGAGATGGCCGCAGAGGACGAAGACCTCTACTACCGGGGGGCGAGGGGGGATGAGGAGTGGATCCGGTTTCGTCGACCCTGGGGATTCGGGGCACGCACGCTGCTGGTGCTGGTCACGCTCGCGATCATGCTGGGCGGCGGCTACCTGGCTGTGAACGGCTGGGTTCAGCGACAACTGGACCCGCCCGGTGACCCCTCAGGGGAGGTCTCCGTGGAGATTCCGTCGGGGGCCGGGGTCGGTGAGATTGCACGGATGCTCGCCGACCAGGGCGTGGTGCCAAACTCGATTGTCACTCGGCTTGCCTGGCGCAACGAGGACATCCAGGCAGGCGAGTACGTGATGGCGCAGAACATGTCGGTAAACGAGGCGCTCGAGGTGCTCGATGAGGGCCCCCTGCCTCCCCCCTTCATCAGCGTCACCATCCCCGAGGGGCTCTGGGTGAGCGAGATATTCGAGAGGCTTATCGACGGTCTGCCAGAGTTCGACGTGGGGGAGCTCACCCGTGCGCTCTACAGCGGGACGATCCGCTCCAAGTACCAGCCGGAGGGGGTGAACAACCTGGAGGGAATGCTGTTCGGGGAGACCTATCACATAGACCAGGCCCAGGCGGGGGACGAGGCGGCGCTGGTGGGGCGCCTCGTCGCACAATTCGACAAGGTCGCCATGGAAGTGGGCTACGACAACGTCGAGTACATCTTCGGGGGTGCGCTCACCCCCTACCAGGTGATAGTGATCGCCTCGATCATCGAGGGCGAGGCGTCGCGCGACGAAGACCGCCCCAAGGTGGCGCGTGTGATCTACAACAGGATCAACACCGGGATGTCCCTTGGGATGGACGCCACGGTTCTCTACGCCCTGGGGGAGAGAAAGGCGGACCTGACCTTAAGGGACCTCGACATTGACTCCCCCTACAACACCAGGAAGTTCCCCGGAATCCCCCCAGGGCCGATCTCCTCGCCTGGGCGGAAGTCCCTGGAGGCCGCCTTGAACCCCGCAGTGGGCGACTGGCTCTACTTCGTGCTGCAAGAACGCGACGGGACGCTGTTCTTCTCCGAGAGCTACGAGGAGTTCCTGCACGCAAGCGACGACGCCCGCCGCCGGGGGGTGTTTTGATGAACGGAGGCGCCCGCCCAACCCTCCCCGCCTGGCCGCAGGGGGGCACCCAGGCAGCCGGGGTGATCGGCTCGCCGGTGCGCCACTCCCTCTCCCCCGTGATTCACAATTCGGCGTTTGCCGAGTTGGGGATGGACTGGGCCTACCTGGCGTTCGAAGTGCCCGCAGGCAGGGCAAAGGCCGCCCTCGAGGGAATGCGGGCGCTCTCCCTGGCGGGGTTGTCGGTGACTATGCCACACAAACACGACATTGCAGCCGCTGTTGACGCCCTCGCTCGCCCGGCGGGGATCCTCGGCGCGGTGAACTGCGTTGTCCCCGAAGATGGGAGGCTCGTAGGGCACAACACCGACGGGGCGGGGTTCCTGGCGGCTCTGCGGGCCGACGCGGGATTCCAGCCCTCAGGCTCCCGCTGCATGGTGCTGGGGGCGGGGGGGGCCGCCCGGGCGGCGGCCGCAGCGCTGGCCGATGCCGGGGCCGACGAGGTGGCAATCGTCAACAGGACGCCCTCGCGTGCGGAGGAGGCGGCCAGGCTGGCAGGCGGCGCCGGGCGCGTGGGCGACGCCCTGCTCGCCGGGGAGATGGACCTGGTGGTAAACGCCACGCCTCTGGGAATGGCCCGCCCCGGGGGATCGTCTGAAGACGGCTTTCCCGTTGATCCCGGCCTTCTCCGAAGCGGCCAGCTGCTCGTAGACCTCATCTACGAGCCCGCACGCACGCCGCTGATGGTCGCAGCCCAACAGCGCGGGGTGAGGGTGCGCAACGGCCTTGAGATGCTGGTTCAGCAGGCTGCAGCGGCCTTCGAACTCTGGACCGGCCGGGCCGCTCCGCTTGAAGTGATGCGCTCAGCCGCACTGTCTGGGGCGGAAAGCGTCGATCGGGACGGCAATGAATGAGGCGCACGCCGCCAGGGCGGCGGCGGGCGGCCCGAGTGGATGCGAAAGCCTGGGCAGGGCATCGATGAGGCATGTGGCCCTCATCGGGATGATGGGCTCCGGCAAGTCCGTCGTCGGTCTTGAGCTGGCGGCTCGGCTGGGCCGCCCTTTCTTCGACTGCGACAGCGTTGTAGCGGCTGAGGCGGGCAAATCCGTCCCGGACATCTTCGCCTCAGATGGCGAAACCGTTTTCCGGCGTCTGGAAAGCGACGCACTCAAGGGCCTGCTGGGCGGGGTAACGCCGGCGGTCATCTCCACGGGTGGCGGCGTGGTGCTGTGCGAGGACAATCGCGCCCTGCTGACGGCGAAGGCTTACGTGGTCTGGCTGAGGGCCAAGGCGGAAACCCTGGCGAGGCGCGTGGGTTCGGCTTCCGGGCGACCGCTTCTGGAATGCCGCTCCGACCCCCCAGGGAGCGAGGCCAGGTCGCTCCAGGATCGGCTCGCCAGCCTGAGCGCGGAGCGCGAGGCCCGCTACAGGGAGATATCCGACGTGTCCCTGGAAACCGACGACGTCTTCACCGACGCGGTGGTGGATGCCCTGTGCGTGCACGTCAAGCCGGACGCCGGCGGGAGCCCGGAGATGGCGGACTGGCGATGATCACCGTGCGCGTCCCCCTTGGGGACCGATCCTACGAAGTGCTGGTGGGGCCGGGCGTACGCAGCCTCCTGGCCGAGAAACTGCCCTTGGGCGTGCGCCGCGTGGCAGTCGTCACGTCGGAGGAAATCAACGTGGACGTGTCCCCGGGAGTCCCCGCGGAGGTCGTCCTCGTGCCGCCCGGGGAGGAGAGCAAGAGCCTCGCCACCGTGGAGGAGCTCTGCCGCCGCTTCGCCCGCTTCGGGCTCACCCGGTCGGACGCCGTGGTGGCGGTGGGCGGGGGGCTGATAACCGACGTGGCGGGGTTTGCCGCGGCCGTCTACCACCGGGGGGTGCGGGCGGTGTTCGTGCCGACGTCGCTGCTGGCTCAGATCGACGCAGCAATCGGGGGCAAGACAGGCGTGAACCTGCCTGAGGGCAAGAACCTGGTGGGGGCGTTCTGGCAACCCTCTGCGGTGCTCTGCGACACGGAGACGCTGGAGAGCCTGCCTGAAAGGGAATTCCTCTCCGGCAAAGGCGAGATGGCCAAGTACCACTTCCTGGGTGGGGCCGGGCTGGACGGGCTGCCCCTTGTCGAGCGAATAGCCCGCTGCGTGGAGATCAAGGCAAGGTTCGTGGCGGAGGACGAGCGGGAGGGCGGGGGGCGAGCGCTGCTCAACTACGGCCACACCCTGGCCCACGCCCTGGAAGTCACGAGCGGCTTCGGGCTAAGGCACGGCGAGGCGGTGGCCATCGGGCTGATCTTCGCTGCCGAGGTCGCCCACGGCCTTGGGCGCATCGACCGTGCTAGGGTGGAGGAGCACTACCGTGTGGTGAGTTCCTACAAACTTCTCAGCCGACTTCCCGAGGACGCTAAAGCCGAGGAGTTGCTTGCGCTCTTCCGTCGGGACAAGAAGGCAGTCGAGGGCCTGACGATGGTGCTCGACGGACCGGGGGGGTTGGAGTTGGTGCAAGGAATCCCCGACAAAATCCTTACCGAGTCCCTGGAGTCGATCAGATGAGCGAGCAGAACGAGCCCCGCCCCCTGCTGCTGCTGTCGGGCCCCAACCTCGACCTCCTGGGAAGCCGCCAGCCGGACATCTACGGCACCGCCACCCTGGCGGATCATGTGGCGGAGGCTGAAGCCGCCGCAGCGCTGAACGGGCTAGCGCTGGAACACCTTCAGTCGAACCACGAGGGCGACCTGGTTGAGGCCATAGGGGGCGCGAGGGGGCGCGCCGCCGCAATAGTGATCAACGCCGGGGCGCTTACGCACTACTCACGGGCGATAGGCGACGCCCTGGCCGCCTTCGACGGCCCGGTGGTGGAGCTGCATATCACCAACCCGGCGGCGCGGGAGGCCTGGAGGCGGGAGTCGGTGATCTCCCCCCTGGCGTCCGGGATCATCTGCGGCTTCGGGCAGACGGGCTACAGGCTGGCGGTGGAGGCGGCCTCCTCCCTGCTGGCTGAGGCCGGCGGCGACGAGCCTCCCGGGCAGTGACCTCCTGATGGCAACCGGGCCGGAGGCCGGCGGGACTGCCGCAGGCGAGATGATCGCAGGCCTACCCCCCCTCATCCTCTCGGAGAGGGCCGGGCTGGTGCGCGCCGCCCTGGGCGGCGCGGGCGTCGAGGCCCCTGAGCCGCCGCAGGCGATGCTGCTCACCAGCCTCGTAAACATCCGCTGGCTCACGGGCTTCTCCGGCTCGGCTGCGATGGTTGTACTCACCCCCGAAGACCTGGTCTTGATAACCGACGGGCGGTACGCGACACAGGCGCCTGCCGAGGTCAGCGCCGCGGAGGTGCCCGGCAGGGTGGTGATTGGCTACAGCGGCGAGGAGCAGCGCAAGGCGGCGGCAGAAGCCGTCGGCGGGGCGGAGCGGGTAGCCCTCGAGTCAGGGAACGTGACCTGGTCGCAGCTGAAGGCGTTCGGCAAGTGGTTTCCCGACGCCGAACTGCTGCCCGTCGACGGCCTGGTGGAGGGGCTTCGCCGCCGCAAGACCCCGGCCGAGGTGGAGCGCATGGGCGCAGCGGCGGCCATAGCGGACGAAGCCCTCGCAGAGGTGCTTCCGCTGCTGCCCGACGAGCCCGCCGAGATCGAGCTCGCCAGCGAGATAGACCACCGCATGCGACGCAAGGGCGCCTCGGGCTCGGCCTTCGAGACGATCGCCGCCGGAGGCCCGAACAGCGCCCTGCCCCACGCCCGCCCCTCCGCCCGGCGCATCAGGGAGGGCGAGACGGTGGTGCTGGACTTCGGCGCCATCGTCGACGGTTACCGCTCGGACATGACACGCACGGTCTGCTTCGGGGATCTGCTCGAGAAGCAGCGGCGGATGTACGACATTGTGCTCGAAGCCCAGCTGGCAGGCCTTTCGGCGGTGGCCGCCGGGGTGGGCTGCGCGGAGGTGGACGCCGCGGCGCGCCGGGTGATAGAGGAGGCGGGTTGGGGCGGCCACTTCATGCACAGCACCGGGCACGGCGTGGGGCTGGACATCCACGAGCGTCCCGCCCTGGGGAGCCGCTCCGACGACGTGCTCCTCGAAGGGGAGGTCGTGACCGTTGAGCCGGGCGTCTACATCGAAGGGATCGGGGGCGTCCGCATAGAGGACACGGTGCTGGTCACCAGCGGCGGATGCCGCCGTCTCACCCTCTCGCCCAAGAGCCCCTGAAGGCCCCACAGGAAGAAACAGCGAGGAACAAGCAAGATGGTGGGAGTCAGCACCAACGACCTCAAGAGCGGCATGACCCTCGAGCTCGACGGGGTGCTGTACTCGGTAGTCGAGTTTCAGCACGTAAAGCCCGGCAAGGGGCACGCCTTCGTCCGCTCCACCCTTCGGAACGTCCGCACCGGGGCCGTGACCGAGCGCACCTTCCGCGCCGGCGAGAAGGTTCGCCAGGCGATCGTGGAGAGGCGTGAGATGCAGTACCTGTACGCCGAGCCGGCCGGGCTGGTCTTCATGGACGGGGAGACCTACGAACAGATCGTCGTGCCGGCTGAGGCGCTGGGGACGACGACCAACTACCTCGTGGAGGGCGAGAGCGCCGTCTTGCGGATTTACGGGGCCGAGGTGGTGGGCAGCGAGGTTCCGGCCTCGGTTGAGTTGCTGGTTACCGAGACCGAGCCCGGGATGAAAGGGGACCGGGTTTCGGGCGCAACCAAGCCGGCCACCACCCAGACCGGCCTTGTCCTCTCTGTGCCCCTGTTCATCTCGCCCGGGGAGCGCATCAAGGTAGACACGCGAACCGGCGGCTACATAGCTCGGGCGTGAGGCAGTCGTCGGGCGCGCGCTCGACCTCCCGTCTGGCACGGGAGCGTGTCGTCGCCCTCATCTACGAGGCTGAGGCGAAGGGCGTGCCGCTGGAGGATCTGGTTGATCGGCAGATCCTGCCGCTGGAGAGCCTGGAGTCTGAGCTGACGCTGGGGTTGTCGAGGCGCATCGAGGACGTGGACGCCCTCCTGGGCGATGCCGCCGAGGGGTGGGCGGTGGAGCGGATGAACGCCGTGGACAGGGCGATTCTGAGACTGGGGGTCTACGAGCTTGCCCACCGCGACGTCGTGCCCACGGCCGTGATCCTGAACGAGGCCGTGGAGTTGGCGCAGACGTACTCGACGTCCCGCTCCGGGGCTTTCGTGAACGGGGTGCTGTCGGCGGTGGCCGGGCGACTGCGAGGCGGCGGCCCCGACGAAGCCGAGGAGGATGACGATGCCGACGAAACCGAGGAGGTCGCCGATGGGCAGGGGTGAGACGGCTGCGGCGCTCGTGCTGGCCGACGGCGAGGTCTTCGAGGGGGAGATGGCAGGGTTCGAGCCTCCCAGCGGGGCGGTGGCCGGCGAGGTCGTGTTCAACACTTCCATGACCGGATACCAGGAAGTGCTCACCGACCCCTCCTACGCCGGTCAGATCATCGCCTTCACGTATCCCCACATCGGCAACTACGGCACCTCCCGCGCCGACGCCGAGAGCCGGGGCGTCCACTGCCGGGGCCTCGTGGTGCGCGACCTGGTGAGGACGCACGGCAACTGGCGGTCGGAGGACTCCCTGACCGGCTTCATGGCTGCCAGGAGGCTCCCGTGCCTGTCGGGCGTGGATACCCGTCGGCTGACTCGCCACATCCGCAGGGAGGGGTCGATGACAGGGGCGTTCGGCACCGCGTCGACGCGGGATCTGGCGGCGGCAGCCGCAGCGGAGCCCGGCACCGACGGGGTGGACCTCGTGGCCACGGTCACGTGCGACCGTCCGTGGAGCTTCGCAAGCACCCGCAGCGACGGGAGGCAGCCTTGGCGCGTGGTCGTGGCCGACTACGGCGTCAAGACCTCGATTCTGAGGCAACTCGCCCAGATGGCCGAAGTCGAGGTTGTGCCCGCTCGCACCCCGGCCGAGGGGATTCTCGCCCGTGGCCCCCACGCCGTGATGCTGTCAAACGGCCCGGGAGACCCGGGCGCCGTTTCAGGGGTGAGGGAGATCATCGCCGGGCTGCTTGGGGAGGTGCCTGTCTTCGGTATCTGCCTCGGGCATCAGCTTCTGGCGGCGGCACTGGGGGGAGAGACGTTCAAGCTGCCCTTCGGTCACCACGGAGGCAACCACCCGGTGCGGGACGTGAGCACCGGCGAAGTGGAGATAACCAGCCAGAACCACAACTTCAGCGTGGTTGTGGACGGTCTCGCAGGGGTGGAGGTCACGCACGTGAATCTGAACGACGGCACCGCGGAGGGCCTGCGCTGCCTGGAGGCGCCCGCATTCGGGGTTCAGTACCACCCTGAGGCCGGGCCCGGGCCGCACGACAGCCTCTACCTCTTCGCCCGGATGGACGAGAGGCTCAGGGAAATCCACGGCTCGCCGGCTGCACGCAATGCCTGCTAGGGACGATCTGGGCTCAATCCTGGTCATAGGCTCCGGGCCGATCGTCATCGGGCAGGCCTGCGAGTTCGACTACTCAGGAACCCAGGCCTGCCGGGTGCTGCGGGAGGAGGGGTTCAGGGTGGTGCTGGCGAACTCCAACCCGGCCACGATCATGACAGACCCGGAGTTCGCGGACGCCACCTACGTCGAGCCGCTCTCGGTCGGGTCGCTGAGCCGCATCGTGGAAAGGGAGCGCCCCGACGCGCTGCTGCCCACCCTGGGGGGGCAGACGGCCCTGAACCTGGGGATGGCCCTCGAGGAGGCCGGCGTCCTGGGACGCTTCGGGGTGGAGATGATCGGCGCCTCCCCGGAGGCAATCGCCTGCGCGGAGGACAGGGAGCGCTTCAAGGCTTCTATGACGGAGATCGGCCTCGAAGTCCCGGCTTCGATGATTGCGCGCTCGCTCGACGAGGCGCTCAGCGCCCCGGAGAGGATCGGGCTGCCCGTGATCGTGCGGCCTGCCTACATTCTCGGGGGCCGGGGCACAGGGATGGCCGCCACGCCCGAGGAGCTGCGCTCGGTGGCCTCGGCGGGACTGTTCGCCAGCCCGATCACAGAGATTCTCATCGAGCAGTCCATCGCAGGCTGGAAGGAGTTCGAGCTCGAGGTGATGCGCGACCGCTTTGACAACTGCGTGGTGATCTGCTCCATCGAGAACTTCGACCCGATGGGCGTCCACACCGGCGACAGCATCACGGTGGCCCCGGCCCAGACGCTCTCCGACGTGGAGTACCAGCGGATGCGGGACGCCGCCTTCGCCTGCATACGCCGAGTGGGGGTGGAGACGGGGGGATCCAACATTCAGTTCGCCGTCAACCCCTCGGACGGCAGGCAGGTGGTGATCGAGATGAACCCCAGGGTGAGCCGCTCCTCGGCGCTGGCGTCGAAGGCCACGGGCTTCCCCATCGCCAAGATCGCCGCCCGCCTGGCGGTGGGGTACACGCTCGACGAGATCGCCAACGACATCACGCTGAAGACGCCCGCGAGCTTCGAGCCCTCCATCGACTACGTGGTCACCAAGGTGCCCCGCTGGGCGTTCGAAAAGTTCCCAGGCGCCAAGGACGTGCTGGGGACGTCCATGCAGTCGGTGGGAGAGGTGATGGCCATGGGGCGCACCTTCCCGGAGTCGCTCCAGAAGGCGCTGCGATCCCTGGAGGCCGGCAGGTCAGGGCTCAATTGCGACCCTGCCGAGGCGGCCTACGAACCGATGGGCACGGAGGATCTGCTCTCGGCATGCTCCGTGCCGACGCCCGAGCGGGTGTTCCAGCTGGAGGCGGCGCTCCGCCGGGGCGTCACGGTGGACGAGTTGTGCGAGGCGAGCAGCGTCGACAGGTGGTTCCTCGAGCAGATGGCCCTGATTACGTCTGCGCGCGCTGACGCCTGCGGCCGAGACCCCGCCGAGCTGGGACGCCCCGCCTGGAGGAGGCTGAAGCGGCTGGGGTTCAGCGACGCTCAGCTGGCCTGGCTCTGGAAGACCACCGAGGCCGAGGTGCGCCGCCGCCGCCATGGTCTGGGCGTCATGCCCACCTTCAAGACGGTGGACACCTGCGCGGCGGAGTTCAGCGCAGAGACCCCCTACCACTACTCGACCTACGAGGACAGCGACGAGGTGGCCCCCTCCGAGCGCCCGAAGGTGGTGATCCTGGGCTCAGGGCCGAACCGCATAGGGCAGGGAATCGAGTTCGACTACTGCTGCGTGCACGCGGCGATGGCGCTTGCCGAGGCGGGGTTCGAGTCGATAATGGTGAACTGCAACCCCGAGACGGTCTCAACCGACTACGACACCAGCGACCGCCTCTACTTTGAGCCGCTCAGCACAGAGGACGTCCTGGAGGTTCTGGGCGCCGAGGCCCGTTCGGCGGGCGAGGGCCCGGGAGTGGCGGGGGTGATCGTGTCCCTAGGCGGGCAGACCCCGCTCAAGCTGGCCTCCGAACTCCCTGAGGGGATGGTGCTTGGCACGTCCCCGGCGTCCATCGACCTGGCCGAGGACCGCGAGCGCTGGGCTGATCTGTGCCGATCCCTTGGCATTCCCCAGCCGCGGGGAGGCACGGCCACCAGCGCTGAGGAGGCCCGGGCTGTGGCCGGGCGGATCGGCTTCCCGCTGCTGGTGCGACCCTCGTACGTGCTGGGGGGGCGCGCAATGGTGGTCGTCCACGACCTCGCAGAACTCGACGAGGCAATGGCGGAACTGTCGCATGGGGGTTCCCTGGGCAGGGAGGGGGGCCTCTCAGCCAAGCGCCCCGCACTGCTGGATCGCTTTTTGGAGGGGGCTGTTGAGGTTGACGTGGACGCAGTGCGGGACCGCTCAGGGGCTGTGCTGATAGGCGGGATCATGGAGCACGTGGAGGAGGCCGGGGTGCATTCCGGTGACAGCGCCTGCGTACTGCCGCCGGTGCATCTGAGCGCCGAGGCCCAGGGGCAAATCGAGCGCTACACGCGCCGGATCGCAGAGGCCCTAAACGTGGTCGGCCTCCTGAACGTGCAGTACGCAGTGAGCGGGCCAGGCAAGGAAGGGAGTCGCGTCCATGTCCTTGAGGCCAACCCGCGAGCCTCACGCACGGTGCCCTTTGTCTCGAAGGCGACGGGGGTCCCGCTGGTGAAGCTGGCCACGCGAGCGATGCTGGGCGAGTCGCTGGCCGGAATGTCCGGCGAAATGGGCGTGCAGGGGCTTGCCGACGGCGGCCGCTGGCAGCCGCCGGGGCACTACTCCGTGAAGGAGGCCGTCCTGCCGTTCGAACGGTTCCCGGGCGTCGACGCGGTGCTCGGGCCGGAGATGCGCTGCACCGGGGAGGTGATGGGCATCGATGAGAGCCCGGCGCTGGCCTACGCAAAAAGCCAGATAGCGGCAGGCTGCCCATTGCCCACATCCGGATCGGCGCTCCTTTCGCTGGCCGACGCCGACAAGCAAGGCGCCCTGCGGCTGGCAAGGTCGCTGCGCTCCCTGGGGTTCCGGCTGCTGGCCACAAGGGGAACCGCCGAGCATCTCGCAGCAGCAGGCGAGGCCCCCGACGAGGTGGTCGCGAAGGTGGAGGAGGCTGCCTGCTCGCTGCGCAGCGCACTCGACCTGCTCGAAGGCGGGGAGGTCGACCTGATCATTAACACCCCGTCAGGCAGGGGGCATCCGCTGAACGGGTTCGAAGTGCGTCGAGCGGCGGTCGAGACGGGCGTCCCCCTGTTCACGACGGTCGCCGCAGCCTCAGCTGCCGTTGTGGCCATGCAGGAAGTCGTAGAGAGACCCCTCGAGGTGCGCACGCTGCAGGAGTACCACAGCGACATCTCGGCCCGCTCCTAGCCTGCGTCTCCCCTGCTGAATGGCAGCCCGTCAGGCCAAAATCCGCGCCGGAACGAATTACCGCTGCGCGCCAGGGCCGTTAACTATCATCTTCCGCATGGTTACACCCCCGAAACTCACCGACGAACAGCGTAAGGCAGCACTAGCCAAGGCATCCGCCGCTAGACGCGCACGAGCCGATCTGAAGGCCGAGCTGCGCCTCGGCACAAAGACCCTGAAGGACGTGATCGCGCTGGCCGACAGCGACGCTGTAGTGGGAGGCACAAAAGTCCTGGCCGTGCTCGAGTCGCTGCAAGGAACAGGGAAGGTGAAGGCCCGCAAGGCCATGGAGGAGCTGAAAATCGCCGAGGGCCGCAAGATTTCCGGTCTAGGGTCAAAGCAGCGCGCGTCGCTGCTCAAGTACTTCTCGGGCTGAAATCCCACCTCACGATCGTCCTTTCCGGGCCCGGCGGGTCTGGGAAGAGCACGCTCGCCAACCTGCTTGTTGTGCGGGATGACAATTTGTGGCTTTCCCGGTCTTGGACGACTCGCCCGCGACGCCCAAATGAAAGCGAGTGCGCCTACACCTTCGTCGGCAGGGAAGAGTTCGAGACCGCAGTGGAGTCCGGTGGATTCCTCGAGTGGACGAGATTTGGCGAGCACCTCTACGGCACTCCCCTGCCTCGGCCCCCCGAGGGCAAGGACGTCCTCCTGGAGATCAACGTGGAGGGGGCCAGGCAGGTGCGCGCACGACTGCCCGACGCGCTGCTGCTCTTCCTCGACGCCCCCTCCGAGAGCGATCAGACGCTGCGGCTGAGAACGCGGGGCGACAGCGAGGAACATGTGATGGCGAGGGTCGCCCTTAGCCCCGATGAGCGCGTCAGCGCATCTTCGCTTGGGGCAATCATGGTGGTGAACGAGGAACTCGAGGCAACTGTGGGCGCGATGGCGAGGATCATCGAGGAATGGCGCCGGAAATCCCAGGTCTGACAAGTACGAAGGATGCCGAAGACGCCTAGAATGGGTGGCGATCCGGCCCCCGGCGAAGTTCGTCGCGCCAGGCGTCGGCAGACGCACAAGCGCCGACGGTCCTTTGAGCAGAGTTGCCTTGGCTTCCGCGCGCAAGAGCCGACCGAGCCACAGTTCACCCGTTGAGAGGCCGCATGAGTCGTGGCCACCGTTAAACCTGGAGCAGACATGAGCAACAAGAGCGAAGCCCTGATCAATCCCCCCGTGGAGAATCTGCTAGATCAGGTGGGGGGCAGCAATTTCCGTCTCGTGGCCCTCGCCGCGAGCCGCGGGAGGCAGATAAACAACTACCACGGCCAGCTTGGCAAGGGCATAGGCAGCATGGTGCCGCCCCAGGTGAGCTCAACATCAAGAAAGTCCCTCTCGATTGCGTTCGAGGAAATCGCCGCAGGCAAGATCGTCCCGGCTGAAGACACCGAGCCCGCCCTCGACGAGGACGCAGAGATACTGAAGGCCCTGCTGGGAGAGGACGCCCCGGCGCCCCACGAGGACGAGACGGCCTGAGAATCCCGGCGAAACCCAGGTTTCCGGGGAAGGCGTGATATGAGCAACCCGGCACTCCGGGACAGCAAAGTGGTGCTGGCCGTCACGGGGGGGATCGCCGCGTACAAGGCAGTGGAGGTCTGCAGGCGCCTGGTGGATTCGGGGGCGCACGTGATTCCCCTGCTCACCGATGGCGCACTGCGGTTTGTGGGTGAGGCCACCTTTTCGGCGCTGGGATCGGAGCGGGCGCGGGTCTCCCTGTTTGAAGACGAGGACCCCATCGCACATGTCACCCTTGGACGGCTGGCCGACCTGATCCTGGTCTGCCCGGCCACGGCGCGCTCCCTCGGCTCCTACGCCGCGGGGATCTCCGACGACCTGCTCGGCGCCACCCTGCTGGCAACCCGCGCGCCCGTTGTGGTCTGCCCGGCGATGCACGCCGAGATGTGGGAGCACCCCGCCGTCGGGGACAACCTGAGCCTTCTCCGAAGCCGCGGCGTGACCGTGGTCTGGCCTGAGGAGGGACGTCTGGCCGGCGGGGACTTCGGGGCCGGCAGGCTGGCCGGGTGCGACTCCATCGTCTCGACGGTCGCAGAGGTGATAGGAGCAGACAAGTCGGAACTGCGGGCAAAGGGGGGTTCCATGGCCGGACTGAGGGTGCTCGTCACAGCCGGGGGGACGCGTGAGCCCGTCGACCCGGTGCGCTACCTGGGAAACCGCTCCTCAGGAAAGCAGGGGTATGCAATTGCGGAGTCGGCCTGGGCGCGGGGGGCAGAGGTGAGCGTGGTGGCTACGACTTCCCGCCCGGTCCCGCCCGGTGTAGAAGTCGAGCTGGTGGAGACGGCCGAGGAGATGCGACAGGCCGTGCAGAGGCGTCGAGACGCCGACGTTGTGGTCATGGCCGCTGCCGTGGCTGACTTTCGTCCAAGCAGGATGTCTGCGGAGAAGATCAAAAGGTCTGGGAAGCCGACGACGATCCCCCTTGAGCCGACGCCTGACATCCTGGCCGAGTTGGCGAAGACCTCCCCGCGTGGGCAGACGCTCGTCGGCTTTGCGGCGGAGACACAAGACTTGCTCGGGAACGCCGAGGCCAAGCTTCGCTCCAAGGGAGTCGACCTGCTCGCAGCCAACGACGTCTCTGCCCCGGGTGCGGGGTTCGGCCACGACACAAACGCAGTTGTGATGATCGACAGCAGGGGCGGCAGGGCTTCCGTGCCGCTCTCGAGCAAGGCGCGGGTTGCCGAGGAGATACTGGATCGTGTGCTGGCGCTTCGTTCACAGCCGGAATGCGGGGAAGAGCCCTCAAACACCCTCGAGGGATCGGATGGCGGTGGCCGGCTTCCCTGCGTCGGAACCCGCCCCGATCGAGACTTAAACCTGCTAGTGAGCCACCCATGAGCCGCACCAGGCTCTTCACCTCGGAGTCGGTCACCGAAGGCCACCCCGACAAGATGTGCGACCAGATCTCCGACGCCGTGCTCGACGCCGTGCTGGCGGCCGAGCGCCCGGAGGACATTGCGTCTGCCCGCGTGGCCTGCGAGACGATGATCACGACCGGGCTGTGCATAGTCTCCGGGGAGATTCGCTCGAAAGCCTGGGTGGACATACCCAAGCTGGCCCGCCAGACCATCGTCGAGATCGGCTATGACAGGGGCGAGTACGGATTCGACGGGAACGCCTGCGGGGTGATGCTGGCCATCGGCGAGCAGTCGCCAGACTTCGGCAAGAGCGTGGACGCCGCCGAGGACTCCGGGCGGATTGGCGCCGGCGACCAGGGCCTCATGTTCGGCTACGCCTGCAAGGACACCGCCTCCGGCATGCCAATGCCCATCCACCTCGCGCACCAGATGTCCCTGAGGCTTACAGAGGTGCGCCGGAGGGGCAAGATCCCCTATCTTCGGCCCGACGGAAAGACCCAGATCTGCGTGGAGTACGAGGGAAGCCGACCGATTCGGGCGCATACCGTTCTTGTCTCCGCCCAGCACGCCGACCGCGACGACCTGAACAAGGCCATCGAGTACGACATTAGAGAACACGTGATCAACCCCGTCCTCGAGGAGTGCGCTGAGCGCGACGGGCTGGAGATCGACGCCAAGTCAGCTCCGAAGATCAAAGTGAACCCGACCGGACGCTTCGTGAAGGGCGGGCCTGCGGCAGACACCGGGCTGACGGGCCGCAAGATCATCGTGGACACCTACGGAGGCATGGCCCGCAACGGCGGCGGCGCCCTGAGCGGAAAGGACCCGACCAAGGTAGACCGCTCTGCCTCATATGCGCTCCGCTGGGCCGCCAAGCACGTGGTGGCCGTGGGGGCTGCGGAGCAGTGCGAGATTCAGGCCGCCTACGTGATCGGCCACGCAAGTCCCATGTCTTTTTATGTGGACACGTTCGGGACCCACAGGGTGTCCCCCGAGCTCATCGAGAAGACGCTCAAGGATGTGTTCGACTTCACCCCTGCCGGGATCATCCGCGACCTCAACCTGCAGCATCCCGATCCCTCCATCCGACCGGTCTACAAGAGCACCGCCTCCTACGGCCATTTCGGGCGGGAGGACGAGAACTTCCCCTGGGAAAGGGTCGACGAGGACTCTGAAAGGTATCAGGCCCTCCAATCAGCCTTCGGACTGAGATGAACGAGCCCCCCGCCGGGGGGCCTCAAATCGTCCGAGTGCTGCCCGACCTCGCTGCGGTGGACAAGACCTTCGACTACCGCGTTCCTGAGCGCTGGAGAGTCGAGGGCAAAGCCGCAAGCCTCGTTCCGGGGACGGTGGTTCGGGTTCCCTTCCACGGGCGCAGGATGAGGGCCTGGGTGATCGAGCCGGATCCTCCCGACCCGCACGGCGAGGAACTCTCGTCGCTCGCGGGGATAGTCGGGGCAGGTCCCTCAAGGGAAGTCCTGGATGTCTGCCGCTGGGCTGCGCGGCGCTGGGCGGGCCCCTGGTGCTTTTTCGCTGCCACCGCCAGTTCCCCCAGGGTGGTTCCGGCCAGCCCCCCGGTCTCGACCAAGGGCGCATCTCCCAAGATCGCAACGCCGGCCGCCGGAAGCCCCGAATCCGCCTGGGACGCCTGCTTTGAGCGTCCGGTCGCGGTGGTTCGCGTGCCGCCCCTCCAGGGCTACAGGCCGCTGATCGAGGCGGCCCTGCGGCGCCCCGACCCCCTCCTAATCGTCCCCAGGATCGACCAGGCCTCCCGGCTGGCGACCCACCTCCGCAGCGAAGGGCGGAGAACGGCCCTGCTTCCGACGGACTGGGCGCTCGCAGCAGAGGGCGCTGCGGCGGTGGTGGGCACACGCTCGGCCGTGTTCGGTCCGGCGCCCGGGCTGGGCTCGGTGGTGCTGTTCGACGAGCACGAGCGTCATCTCGCCTCCGAGATGTCTCCGACCTGGCACGCCCGCGAGGTGGCGGTTCAGCGGGCGCGGCTGCGCGGCGTCCCATGCGTCCTCGCCTCCCCCGTCCCGACGCTGGAGGCCCAGGCCCTGGGGGCGCCCGAGGAGATCCTCGAAATCGGCCCGCGCCCGGGCTGGCCGCCCCTCGAGACCGTCGACCTGCGCGAGAGCCGGTTCGGCCTGCTCACCGAGACCCTCCATCAGCGGCTGAGGGATGCCCGACGCGCCGTCTGCGTGCTGAACCGCAAGGGGCGTGCACGCCTGCTGGCCTGCGGAAAGTGCTCTGAACTGGTGTGCTGCGACGTCTGCAAGGCCTCGGTCAGCGAGATCGCCAAGGGTCGCCTCACCTGCGGGCGCTGCGCGCAGGAGCGCCCGAGGCTGTGCTCGCTGTGTGGATCTATGCGGCTCAAGACGATCAGGCCGGGGATCTCCCGTCTGGCGGAGGAGCTTGCCGCCCTGCTTCGCAAGCCGGTGGCCGAGGTGAGCAGGGAGCAGAAGGCGCCCGACGGCTTTCAAGTGCTCATCGGAACCGAGGCCGTTCTTGATCAGGCCTACGACGTTGACCTGGTTGCCTTCCTCGACTTCGACCAGGAACTCGCCGCCCCGCGTTTTCGGGCCAACGAGCAGGCCATCGCCCTGCTGGCCCGGGGCGCCCGACTGCTCGGCTCAGAGCACGGGCGGCTGATGGTTCAGACGCGGCAGGTCGACCACGTTGTACTGCGGGCAGTAAGGGAGTCCGCCCCGGAAATCCTCTCCGAGCACGACCACGACCTCCGCAGCAGGCTCAAGCTGGCGCCGTTCGGCTCCCAGGCGGAAATCTCAGGAGCAGCAGCGGAGGAGTTCATTCGCCGCCTGGGCGCCCCGAGCGGCCTGACGGTCTCAAGAACCGGTGAGCCCGACCGCTGGATTGCCCGATCCTCAAGCGCCGAGAGGCTGAGCGCCGCCCTCAGCTCGGTGGAGCGCCCCAAGGGGCGGGTGCGAGTCGCCGTGGACCACCTCGACCTGTAGCGCCTGACGGCTGGGACGGGGCTTCCACCACGATCACCCTGTACCCGGCCTTCCGTGCCCACCTGACGGGGTCCCATCCCTGTTTGGCAAGCCAGCGCTCAAGGCTCTCGGCGCCCATGTTCTTGTGCACGACCAGCGCCGCCAATCCCCCCGGGAGGAGCCTCCCCAGCCAAAACGAGAGCAGCGCGTGCAGGGCGTCGCTTCCTATGCGCACGGGAGGGTTGCTGAAGATGGCGTCGAATCCGAGTTCCGCAGGCACATCCTCGGGGGCGGCGACGCGCACCCGATCGGCAACCTGTCGGGTGTTCCGGCTCGTCAGATGGAGGGCCCGGCGGTTCACGTCAACCGCCCAGACAACCGCGGAGGGCGCCCTGAGGGCCAGCATCAGGGCGATGGGGCCGTATCCGCAGCCCAGATCCAGCAAGGCGGGCGGGTTTCTGGCTGGATCCCCGCTGACTTCCATCGCCGTTGGGGGCGGCCCGCTCTCGAGCAGCAGATGAGTGCCAGGGTCTATTCTGCGGTACGAGAAGACGCCGTGGTCGGTGAGAAAATCGGCGGAGACGTCACGCAGGCGAAGGCGCACGGTCTTCGGCCGGCTCGCCGCCGACGGGTCTTTCGAGAAATAGTGATCGGGCGCCTTGTCGCTGACGCACGAACGCTACCCGACGGCAGCCGGGCGGTCTGTGCTCAATGAAGCCGCCTGGATACCCTGAAACCGTGGATATCCGCACCTATGGCGACCCCGTGCTGAGAAGACGGGCAGAGGAGATAACGAAAATCGACGGAGGCGTCGCCCTTCTCTGCGAGAACATGTTCAAAGCCCTCTCCGCCGCGAAGGGAATCGGGCTGGCAGCCCCTCAGGTCGGGGTGGGAAGGCGCCTGTTCGTCTACAGCGAGGAAGAGCGGTGCGGAAGAGGGGTGGTAATCAACCCCAGGATCATCGAGAGCGACGGCAGCTGGGTCTACGAGGAGGGATGCCTGTCGGTACCGGGCTACTCCTGGGAGATTGAGCGGCCCCGGCGGGTCGCCCTGGAGGGGTTTGACCTCGACGAAAACGAGATCACCCTGGAAGCCGACGACCTCTTCGCACGCCTGATCCAGCACGAAATAGACCACCTCGACGGGATCCTGCTGGTGGAGAGGCTGGACGCCGATCAGCGCAAGCAGGCCCTTCGATCGCTGCGACTTCACGGCGTAAAGGCGGGCGGGTCGGCTCAAGGTCGGCTCTAGCGGCACCCGGGCGCGCCTGGGACGGCCGGCGAACCTGACGGTCGCTTGATCATGCCTACGCCGCCGCAGCGGCTTGTCTTCTTCGGCTCGCCTGAGATGTCGGCGAGCCACCTCGAGGCGCTCTGCGACGCAGGCTTCGATGTGGCCCTGGCTGTCACCAACCCGCCTGCGCGACGCTCCCGGCGCGCCCAGCCCGCCCCCACGCCGGTGGCTGAGGCAGCCGCCAGCCGAGGCATCGATGTGGCGCATCACCCCGACGCGGCCCTCGATGCAGGCTCCGACCTCGGGGTTGTGGTGGCATATGGCCGCCTCATCAGGGCAAGCATCCTGGCTGCGCTGCCCATGGTGAACCTTCATTTCTCGCTGCTGCCACGCTGGAGGGGCGCAGCCCCCATTGAGCGGGCCATCCTGGCGGGCGACACCGAGACCGGCGTGTGCCTGATGCAGCTCGAGGAAACCCTCGACACCGGCGCCATCCACGCCTGCCTCAAGGTGCCCATCGACGCGTCGGCCACGCTCTCGGAGTTGAGGCGGGATCTCACCTCGCTGAGCTGCGCGCTGCTGGTGGGGAGCCTCAGGGACGGACTGGGGGAGCCCCGCCCGCAACAGGGTGAGGTCACCTGGGCGCAGAAGCTGACCCCAGAGGATGTCCGCCTCGACTGGCGGCTTCCGACGCAGCAGCTGCATCGCCGCGTGCGCCTGGAGAGGGCCTGGACGACGGTCGGGGGAAAAAGGCTGCTGGTGCCGAGGGCAGAGCCTGCGGACAATTCCCCCGCCCTCGATCCCGGGGAGATGTCGGGGGAATTGGTGGGCACCTCCGACGGTGCGCTGAGGCTGCTGGAGGTGAAACCGGAGGGACGGAGGTCGATGTCCGCCAAGGAGTGGCTGCGGGGGGCGCGAGCCTCCGACGGCGACTTTCTGGGCACCTAGGCCACCCCTGCGCGGTAATCTCAGGGTGTGGCAGATCTGAACGCCGCAGGGCTTGCGGCGAAAATCCTCACGGTCTCCGACGGCGTGGCCGCGGGCATTCGCGTCGACAAGGGCGGCGAGGCCATCGAGGCGCTGCTTGTCCGCTCGTCCTACGAAGTGGTCGAGCGGCGCGTGACGCCGGACGGCGCCGAGGAGGTTGCCCAGGCGCTGGCCGGGATGTGCGAGGGGTTCGCAGGCCTGGTCCTGACCACAGGGGGCACAGGTTTCGGCCCCCGCGACAACACACCGGAGGGGACTCTGACCGTCGTCGACCGCCAGGCCCCAGGGATGGCCGAGGCTATGCGGCTGGTAAATCCGCTGGGACGCCTTTCGCGGGGCGTGGCGGGGACGCTGGGGCGGTCGCTGATATTGAACCTCCCCGGCTCCCCCCGCGGGGCGGTGGAATGCGCCGAGTCCGTGCTGGACGTCGTCCCGCACGCCCTCCGGCTGCTCAGCGGGAGCCCGACCCGGCATTGACGCCCCGGAGGTGAGAGGCTGCCCGTCGGAAATCGACGAGCGCTACATGAACAGGGCCCGGGCCTGCGGCCAACAGGCGCTCCTCTGGGCGTCCCCCAATCCGGCGGTGGGAGCCGTCGTGGTGAGCGACCGTGGAGTCTTTGAAGGTCGCAGCGGCCCACCAGGCGAGGCGCACGCCGAGTTGACGGCTCTGCAGGCGGCCGGCTCGGCGGCTACGGGATCCACGCTCTACACCACGCTTGAGCCCTGCGCCCACCTGGGACGCACCCCCGCGTGCACCCACGCCATCATTTCCGCCGGCGTCACGCGTGTGGTGGCGGGCATCAAGGACCCGGACCGGAGCGTCAACGGCAAGGGGATCGCGATGCTGGAGTCCGCCGGGCTGGAGGTCACGCTCGGGGTGCGCGCCGAGGAAATAACCGCTGACCTGGCCGCATACCTCACCCACAGGAGGCTGGGGCGGCCGCATGTCATCCTCAAGTTGGCCGCCACCCTGGACGGCCGCATAGCCGCCTCCGACGGCTCCAGCCGCTGGATCACAGGAAGGCAGGCCCGCGCCGACGCCCATCGCCTGAGGGCCTACAGCGACGCCGTGCTGGTGGGCGCAGGAACCGCCAGGGCGGACGACCCTTCGCTCACGGTGCGGCACTTCGATCCCCCCGAGGGAGTCTCGCTGGGCGATCTGCAGCCGCTGCGGGTAGTGCTCGGCTCGGCCCCGGCCAGGGCGCGCCTGCGTCCCGCCCTGGAGCTTTCAGGTGACCTGCGCGACGTGCTGGGGGAACTTGCCGGCCGGGGGGTGCTTCAGTTGCTGGTTGAGGGGGGCGCCGGGGTTGCCGGGGATTTTCACCGGGCCGGGCTGGTGGACAGCTATGTGTTTTACCTGGCACCCGCCCTGGCGGGCGGCGGCGCAGGGCTCGCCCCACTGGGGGGTGCTGCCCCCGAGGGCATCTCCGATGTCTGGCGCGGCGAGATCACGGACGTCCGCCGCCTGGGGGAGGACATAAGGGTCACCCTCCAGCCAAGGCGCCCCCACGCCCATCCCGGCGGCCCCGAACCCAACGCCGCTAGCGTAAGAGAGTGCTGAGAGTCGTCCTTCCCAAGGGTTCCCTCGAAAAGGTCACCATGGAGCTCTTCGCAAGCGCCGGCCTGTCGGTTCGCCGAAAAGCGGCGATTGACTACCGCGCCACCATCGACGACCCGCGGGTGGCCGACGTGCGCATCCTGCGCCCGCAGGAGATTCCCCGCTATCTCGAAGCGGGCATCTTCGACCTGGGCATCAGCGGCAGGGACTGGGTGGAGGAGAGTTCGGCGGAGGTGGTCTCGATAGCCCGCCTGAAGTACTCAAAGGCGACCTCACAGCCCGTCCGGCTGGTGGTGGCTGTCGCCGACGACTCGCCGATTCTCGACGTCTCAGACCTCTTCACGGGAATAAGGGTCTCCACGGAGTACCCGGAGATCGCACGTCGCTACTTCACAGAAAAGGGCGTTGAGGCCAACGTCGCCCTCTCCTACGGGGCGACCGAGGCCAAGGTGCCGGAGATCGTGGACTGCGTGGTTGAGCTCACCGAGACGGGCGGGGCGCTGAAGGCGGCGGGGCTGCGAATCGTCGATGAGGTGATGGTCTCCCACACCGAGTTGCTGGCGAGCCCCTCCTCCTATGCGGTGCAGGAGAAGCGGGCGGCAATGGAGCAGCTCGCCGTGCTGATTCTTGGAACGCTTGAGGCCCGCGACAAAGTGCTTGTAAAGATGAACACGTGCACCAAGACACTCAGGGCGGTGATCGACCTGCTCCCCTCCATGAAGGCCCCTACAGTAAACGAACTCTGCCAGGAAGAGGGCTTCGCAGTGGAGGCCGTGGTTCCCAAGCTGGTGATCAACACCCTCATTCCTGACCTCTCGGCGGCGGGGGCCACAGACATCCTGGAACTTCCGCTCACGAAGATCGTCCACTAGGGAGGGACTTCCCACCACCAGGCCAGCCCCAGCGCACCTGCCCCGGCGGAGACGAGGAGAGGGCTGGGGAAGTCCGAGATGAACGAGAAATGCGGGGCGCATTCCGACGAGACCGCCTCGAGCAGACTGTCGGCCTCCTGCGGCGCGAGGGCATGCGAGACAGCCGCGTGAAGCCTGGCCGCCTCGGCCGGCCGGGAGTGCCTCCATTGCGCAAGCAGGCGCCGATACGCGCCATTCGGGCTTAGCGCAGGCGCCCCGCGGCGAATTCTGCCTTCCTGTATTGCAAAGATCGGCCGCAGGCGGAGATGATCGCCCGCCCGGCCCACAGGCGCCGGGATGCGTCCGCTGCGCACGAGTTGATCGAGGGTGAACAGCATCCCGACGAGCCGCACCCCCCTGGCGACCTCGTTGGCTGCGCGCGCAACGCCAGGCAGATCGCACCCCGACAGCGAGGCCCGGGCGGCGGCTGCCACAACCAGCCCCTGCGCGCACGCAGCCGTGTTGCTGTCGACGACCTCGATCGGCGCCGTGCACCCCTTCGCCCAGGCAAGGGCGGCCGAATAGCTCCCCGACAGGCTTGACGACACAGTGCAGACGATCACCCCCCCATCCCCCCGGAATTCCGCCGCCGCCCGGGCGTAG
Organism: uncultured Acidimicrobiales bacterium; assembly: GCA_958295925.1. Classification (GTDB taxonomy): domain Bacteria; phylum Actinomycetota; class Acidimicrobiia; order Acidimicrobiales; family CATQHL01; genus CATQHL01. The sequence goes on along the minus strand of CATQHL010000001.1, from coordinate 2,256,625 downwards.
TCGCCCGGGGAGGGGGCGGCGGTGGAGACCTCTCCGGCCAGCAGGTCCTGCGGCGGGACCTCCTTTTCGGTTACGTCCTCGCCGTTCAGAATGGTGCGGATGGGCACCACCGTTATGTTCAACGACCCGCACAACTCCGCAGGCAGCGAGGCGGCGCTGTCGGTGATGACGGCGACGCTCATCGGCCCTCTTCAGGCCCCGAATCGCCCGCAGGATGGTTCGTGCCCGTCGGCCCGGGGGCTTGCGGCGTGGGCCGGGGGTGCAGGTACGCCTCGGCCTTTCCCGTCCTTACGGTGAAGGCGCCGGCCACCACGACGATGCCCGAGATCAGCAACACAAGACGGGTGCCCGTCAGGCGCCAGTCGCCGATGCTGACCTCGTCGATCAGGTCGACGATCAGGCCTGCGAGCACGGCAGCGAGACCGAGGCCCGAACGAATGATCATGTGGAAGACCCCGAACGCCGCCTGGCGCTCAGAGTCCTGGGTGGAGGTTTGAAGAGCGCTCATGCCCGACGTCAGCGTGGTGGTCGCCGCCGCCCCGAAGACCACGGCCCCGATAAGAATCAGCCAGAGCATTGTGCTCAGGCTCATCCCCGCCACGAGCGCGCCCATCACGAGCACGCCTGCCTTCGTGAGAGTGAGCAGCGAAAATCTCAGCCGCGCAATGAAGAACAGGCCGATGACCGCACCCGCCCCGAACAGCACCACCAGCACCCCGAACTGGGAGTCTGTGGCACCCAGTTCGTCCTTGACGAGGGCGATGCCGAGGGGAAAGAGCGCGCCCAGCCCAATGGCGACTGCGCAGGTCGCCCCGATGACCGACCGCACCAAGGGATGGCGCAGGGCGTCGATGACGCGCCCGGCCGGCTTTTCAGGGTCGTGGCCGAGAGGTCGGCCCAGCGGCGCCATTCGAGAGATCATCAAGGCAGACACCAGGTAGGTGAAGGCGTCTATCCAGAAAATGACTGCGTAGCTGGCGCCAAACCAGCTTCCCTCGGCGAAGGGCAGCAGGGACAGCAGCGAAAACAGGCCCGCCCCCAGGGGGATGGCCCCGAAGGACGAGCCCAGCATCATCCCGTTGGCGACCGGCAGGTTGGCCGGCTCGGAGAGGTCGGGGATTGAGGAGTCCCGCGCCGACAGGAAGATGATGCCGAATACCTCCAGGGCGACCGCCCACAGGTAGAGCCACCACAATTGCAGGCTCAGCGGTATGACCGCGCAGACGACGATCCTCACGTAGTCCAGCACGAGCATGCTCTTGCGCCGATCCCAGTGCCTGGCCAGCCGCCCGGCCATCCCGCCGCCCACAGCGGCCGGCAACAGCCTCAGAGCCAGGACGCCCGCCACGGCGCTCGCCGAGTCGTATCTCTCCTCGATGAGGGCCATGAGAGTGAAGGTGAGCATCCAGTCGCCCAGGCCTGAGACGCCCTGGCCGATCAGCAGGCGGCGGAAGTCCCTAACCGCCAAGACTTGGCGGGCCGCGCTCATGCCGGGGTCATGTCGGGGTCATGTCGCCCTGTCGTTGTCGAAGAGCAGGCGGTTCCTGTAAATCCCCCAGCGCGCCGCCCCGGGCGGCGGGGGGTGGTTGCCTACAAGGCGTTTGGCGAGCATGAGCCCGACTATCAGCCAGCCTGCCAGCGAAGCCCAGCCCCCGTGCGTCCTGAGCGCGAGGGGCGGCATCGCCAACAGGGACGCCAGGGAGAAGATGGCCGACTGGCGCGCCAGCCGCCCCGCCAGCAGCGCGCCCGCCATAAGGGCGGTCGCTGGCCAGGCCACCGTGGCCATGGCGCCCATGGCCACGGAGAAGCCGCGACCGCCTGATCCCCCCAGGAAAGGCGACCAGTTGTGGCCGGCCACCGCCGCGCCAGCCGCGAGGGCGGCGACGAGGGAGGAGCCTCCCGCCGCCAGCACACCGGGCATCCCCTTGAGCACATCCAGCCCGCCTCCTGAGACAAGCGCCGCTAAGCCCGTCACCCGATACAGGCCGGTGCCTGAGACCGTGCCAGTGCCCTCGGTGCGCAGATCCACTCCCGCCAGCGAACGGGCAAAAAGGTAGGAGAAAGGAATCGCCCCCAGCACGAAGGAGACAATCACCACCCGCGCCCCCCGCCAGGGAAGGAAGTCCTCGCTCACAACCAGCGAAATGACTGAGATGCCGACCACGCCGGCCGCTGCCGCCTTGGACGTCCGAAGGAGTGCGGCAGCACCCGATCCCAAAGCCGTCGACACGCTCAGACGCACCCCTCGCCGACCATCAGACCCCGCCCTCGCCGACCAGGCGAATGCGGCCGGGCGCGACCAGCCCGGTCAGTTCCCCTACGACCGCTGCGTCGTGGCCGCTCGATTCAAGCTCGGCCAGCAGATCGTCGGCCGACCCCGAGGGGCAGGCCAGCAGCAACCCGCCTGAGGTCTGGGGATCGGCGAGGAGATCAAGCCTCGGGCTCGAACCGTCAAGGAAGCGACCGAAGTGCTCAAGGTTGCGGGCCGTCCCCCCTGGCGAGAATCCCCGCTTGGCGAGTTCGGCCGCCCCCTCGATGAAGGGAACCGCGCTGACGTGGAGCGCTGCACCCACCCCGCTGGACGCGCAAAGAACCTGGAGGTGACCAATCAGCCCGAATCCGGTGACGTCGGTGGCGGCGTTCACCCCGGCTCGCGCAGCAGCGGTTGCGGCAGCGTCATTGAGACGGCACATCTGCCGTGCGGCCGACCAGAAAGCCGACGCCAGCGGCTCTACATCGAGATCATCCGGGGGCAGGCGCTTGTGCGCGGTCGTAATCACGCCCGTGCCGAGCGGCTTTGTGAGGACGAGCTTCTGACCCGCTTTGGCGCCCGCGTTCGTGAGCGCATGCGCCGGGTCCACCTCGCCAGTCACGGCCTGCCCGTAGAGCGGTTCCACGCCTTCGGTGGTGTGTCCGCCCACCAACTCCCAGCCGCCCTCTGAGGCCGTCTGCGAACCACCCGCCAGCACTTCCGTCAGAAGGCTCAGGGGCAGTTCCTCTCGTGGCCAGACGACAAGGTTCAGCGCGAAGAGCGGCCGCCCGCCCATGGCATAGACGTCGCTTGCGGCGTTGGCCGCCGCTATCCGCCCCCAGAGCCTTGCGTCGTCGACCACAGGGGGAAAGAAGTCGGCGGTGGAGACGGTGGCGCCGCCGTCGGGTCTCCTCCAGACCGCGGCGTCGTCGCCGGTGTCGAAGCCCACGATCAAATTCGAATGCCCGGGGGCGCCCGCGGAGGAACCCGGTGAGGAGATCAGAGGGCGCAGAACCTGCGCCAGGTCGCCAGGACCCAGCTTGCCGGCTCAACCGGCGCCGCGGCTGTAGTGGGTGAGGCGGTGAGTGGCTTGCTGCATGGCTTGCTGCGTCTTCGTTGGGGCTTGACGGGTGGCCGTGGCCCTTTCGGGCTTGGCCGGCAAACCTAATTCTTACAGACCCAGCCCGTTCGAAGGCGCAGCGGCAACCGGCGCAGCGGCGAAGGCGCAGCTGAAGCCTCGCCTGCACGCCACGCGGGCGCGGTCGCGATGTCGGTGCTCAGCGCTGACACTTCCGGCCGGGTCGGGCGTGTGAAAACTGAGCGGCAGGTGCGCGGTCGCGAGGTCGGTGCTCAGCGCTGACAAATCCGGCAGTAGGTGGAGGTCCTGGACCCGACCGATGTCACACACAGCCGCTCCCCGCAACGTGCGCAGGGCAGGCCGCCTCGGCCGTAGCAGTTCAGCCGTGAGAGGTTCTCCCCGCCTGCCCCCGAGAGCGTCCTGTAGTCCCGAAAGGTGGTGCCGCGATGGGCGATGGCCTCCTTCAGGACATCCCTGATGGCAGCGTGAAGGCGCCGGGCCTCAGCCCTTGTGACGCTGCGGCGGCTTGGGCGTATGCCCGCAAGCCAGAGAGCCTCGTCGGCGTAGATGTTTCCGAGGCCTGCGATCGGGCGCTGGCTCAGCAGTTGTGCCTTGAGAGGGCTTCGGCTGCGCTTGAGTGCGAGCCAGAACCCCTGCGGGGTGAACTCCTCGCTCAGCGGCTCCGGGCCCATCCCCGCCAGGGTGGGGATGCTGTCATGGCGTCCGTTGATCGTCAGGTGAACCCTTCCAAAACGGCGAACGTCGTGCAGCTCCAGCCTGCCACCCTCGTCGAGCAGCCACCAGGCCCGCACATAGTCGCCCGGCGGAAGATCGGGCGCCGTAATCTGAAGCCTTCCGGCCATCCCCAGGTGGATCACCAGGTCTCGGTCGCCGTCAAGCCTCAAGAGGAGATACTTGCCCCGTCTGTCCACACGGCAGACGGAAGCCCCGGTCGCCAGCCTGGCAGGCAGAAACTTCTCGGAGGGGTGGCTGCCCGCCTCAACGATCCTCCGCCCTTTGAGAAGCCCCTCCAGCTCCCTTCGGATGGTCTCTACTTCGGGCAGCTCCGGCACCGTTCAGCCTGCCCTTTGGTGTTTCCGGCCTCTTGGGTGCTTCCCGTCGGGCTCAGACCGCTTCGGCGTGGATCTCCTTGAAGATGTGGTTGCGATCCCGCATCACCTGGGAAGTCCCCTCCGGGCAGTGTTCTGAAAATACGCACCAGCCGCACAGCCTGGTGGGCTTGGCGGGGAAGTCCCTTTTCTCCAGGCCCTCGAGGATGTCGGCCCAAGTCTCCTGCAGCCGATCGACCACGTCGTCAATCGCCTCGGCGGTGACCTCGGCTTCGATGATCTTGCGTCCGAGGTACATGAGCCTCACCCGTGCGGGCGTGCGGCTTTCCATCTCTGCGATGGCGGCCGCGTACAAGAGGACCTGCTCGATGCTCCGTGACTCGAAGCGTGGTGGCGGCGGGCGCCCTGACTTGTAGTCGCTGATGACGACCTCGTCGCCGTCGATCTCTATCCGGTCCACGTACCCCAGGAAGGGGACGCCCCCCAGTTCCACGCGCACCCTCAGCTCGGTCTCGTCGACATCCACCGCCCTGGGGTCTTCCAGGTCCCAGAGCCCGGTTATCGCCTCCCAGCTCTGCCACTTGAACGCCCTTACGGCGTCGGCGTCGAGGCCGAGGGCCTGGAAGGCGGGGCTGCGCTCCATCTTCGGCCACTCCCTCTTGGCGATCCCCCGAACGGACTCGAAGGTGCGCTCCCCCTTGTCCATCTGCATGAGGCCCTCGAGCACGGAATGGGCGAAGGTGCCTGCCAGGGCTGCCTGCCCCGGAGGGTCGGGCAGACGGTCTACGTAACGGAACTTCCAGCGCCGTGGGCACTGCCGAAACATCGACACGCTCGTGGGGGAGAGGTGCTTGGGACGGTGCCCGTTCCCGTTGGCCGCACCATTGGCTGCAGTTCCGCCCCCGGTGCCGCCAGACGTGATAGTCGGCTCCAGTGTGCTCACAGCTCCGTGGTTCCTGTTGACGGTGCCCGCCAGCCTGGCCTCGGCGCTCCCGCTGGTCTCCTCATCGAAACTGAAGGGCAGGATGCGTGTGGCGCACTTGGCATACAGGTATTCATAGCATCTCGCTGAGGCGCTGCTTAGGCAATCGGCGCCAGCCTGGCGACTGCCGGCGGTTCAACGAAAGACTCCGATGGCATTGAGGGCGCCGGGCGACAAGGCAGACTGAGGCATGCCGTGGCTGGTCTCAGGAGATCGGGTATTCGCCAGCCTTGAAGTGGCGGATGGGGTGCGCTCACGGGCTAGCGGGCTGCTCGGGCGTGACGGCTTTGACGGCGCCCTCTGGCTCCGACGCACCCGCTCAATCCACACGCTCGGAATGCGTTTCGCCATCGACGTCGCCTTCTGCAACTCGGAGGGGGAGGTGCTCGAGACGATCAGGATGAAGCCCTGGCGCCTGGGGCGTCCGAGGTTCCGGGCTCGTTCTGTAGTTGAAGCCGAGGCCGGGATGTTCAGCCTCTGGGGCCTCTCGGTCGGGGCGCGCCTGGAGATTCAGGATTCCTACGAGCAATAACCCAGAGGAAGGCGCCCTGGGTGGGGCGCTCGTGCTCGTCGCCACTCCCATCGGCAACCTGGGCGACATTTCCCGGCGCGCCGCCGAGGAACTCAGAGGCGCAGACGTGATCGCCTGCGAGGACACTCGTCGAACAGGGAGGCTTCTGGCGCACCTGGGGTTGACGGCGCGCAACTGCATCGTTGTGAACGAGCACTCTGAGGAGCGGCAGATCCCTGCGCTGCTGCAGCTGTTGAGAGACGGAAAGCGCGTGGCCCTGGTCTGCGATGCCGGCACGCCTGGCATAGCCGATCCGGGCGAGCGCGTCGTGGCGTCAGTGGCCTCTGCGGGAGGGGAGATAACGATCGTGCCTGGGCCGTCGGCCCCCGTGGCTGCCGTCGCCCTGAGCGGGCTGAGCCTGGGTCGCTACGTTTACGAGGGCTTTCTGCCACGCGGCGGCAAGGCGCGGGGCGAGCGGCTGGCTGAGCTGGCCCTGTCCCCCCGCTCCGTGGTCCTGCTGGAGTCACCGCACCGGCTTGAGCGCACTGCGCGTGACCTGGCCGCGGCGTTCGGCCCCCGACGCAGGGTGGCTGCGGTGAGGGAGCTCACGAAGCTCCACGAGGAGGTCTTCCGGGGAACCCTCGTCGAACTCTGCGAGAGGGCGGGCGGACAGGGTGAGGTCGTGCTCGTGATAGAGGGCGCCCCGAAGACTGTGATCACCGACGAGGACATCCTCTCTGAGCTTTCCGCCGAGGGGCCTCTCTCTGTTCGCAGTGTCGCCGACGAGGTATCACGCCGACTCGGGGTCTCTCGCAGCAGGGTCTACAAACTGGCTCTGAATTATCCACAAGCAAATCCCGAAATCGTTGAGTAAAATCCGAATCTGCTGTGGAAAACCGGATGGACGAGCCGCAATCTTGTGATAAAGAGCACCGCGTTGTCTGAATTGGTGGGGAAACACGCGTATCATGGTGGAAAACTCACGCGTATCATGGTGGAAAACCGCAGTGGAAAACATTGCCGATTCCCGTATCCGGTCGTTGCACCAGGTCAGAGAAGTCAGTGACTGAGCACCCCGAGACCAATCACCGCAGGGCAGAGCGCCTAGTCGTTGAGAACCTGGGAGGGCGCCAAGGATTCCTATGGGCCGTTTCTATCTGACCACCCCCATCTACTACGTCAACGACGCACCGCACATGGGTCACGCCTACACAACGCTGAACGGCGACGCAATTTGTCGCTGGCGGCGTCTGCACGGCGACGATGTCTTCTACCTTACGGGGACCGACGAACACGGGCTGAAGGTCCAGCGCGCGGCGGAGAGCAACAATCTCACCCCTGTTGAACAGGCCGACCGCACCAGCAGGAGGTTCAGGGAAGCCTGGGACCTCCTGAACATTGCGTACGACGACTTCATACGCACCACCGAGGAGCGACACCACCTTTCAGTACAGACCCTCATGAGTCGCTGCAACGAGAACGGCTACATATACAAGGACTCCTACGAGGGCCACTACTGCGTCTCCTGCGAGGCCTACTACAACCCCTCCGACCTCGAAGGCGGCAACTGCCCGATCCACGAACGGCCGTTGGAGCCGATGGCGGAGGAAAACTACTTCTTCCGCCTTTCGGCCTTCAGAGACCGCCTGCTTGAGTGGTTCGACTCCACGCCCGACAACATCTCCCCCGAGGGCTACCGCAACGAGGCCGAGGCCCTTGTACGCGCCGGGCTCGAAGACCTCTCGGTTTCCCGCACCTCCATCAATTGGGGAGTCCAGGTGCCTTGGGACGCCGATCACGTCTTTTACGTGTGGTACGACGCCTTGATCAACTACGCCACGGGGGTGGGCTACGGCGCCGATCCCGAACGCTTCGCAGACTGGTGGCCAGCCACCCGCCACCTCATCGGAAAGGACATCATTCGCTTTCACTGCGTCTACTGGCCGGCAATGCTCATGGCAGCCGACGTCTCCCCCCTCCCCAAGCTGCATGTGCACGGCTGGCTGCTTCTGAGCGGAGCGAAAATGGCCAAGACCAGCCTCAACCAGATCACCCCCGCAGACCTGGCGGAAAGCCTGGGGGTGGACGAACTGCGCTACTCCGTGCTTAGGGACAACCCCTTCGGACCCGACAGCGACTTCAGCTTCGAAGGTCTAGTACAGCGTTGTAACACCGACCTGGCAAACGGCCTCGGAAACCTCCTTCAGCGCGTTTCGGCCGTTGTGGTGAGTTCCTGCGGATCTGCTGTCCCCGCCCCCGACCCTGACAGCCCCCTGGCCGACGTGACAGCGGCAGCCTATGAAGCGGCGGCGGCGGCCTGGGATCGGGTGCAGCCCTCAGTTGCGCTGGAATCCACCTGGCGGATCGTCCGCGAGACAAACGAGTACCTCCAGGGACGCCAGCCTTGGAAAATGCGGCCCGGGGCCGAGCTGGACGCCGTGCTGGGGGACGCCCTGGAGGCGCTTCGCATAGTCGCTGTGCTCGCCTATCCCGCCATGCCCGACTCCTGCGAGGAAATATGGCGGAGAATCGGAATGCAGACACCGCTGGCCCAGGAGCGGCTTCCCGACGCGGCACGCTGGCGTGGCCGCCCAGAGGGGCGTGAGGTGCGTCTGGGGCAGCCGCTGTTCCCCCGCCTGTCACCGCAATGAGCGACACCGCACCCGTCTGGGTTGACAGTCACTGCCACCTCCGCCCCGAGAGCGCCGAGGAGCAGATTGAGTCCGCCCGGAGCGTCGGCGTGGAGGGTTTGGTGGTCGTAGGCACCGACGTGGACGACTCCCGTCGGGCTCTGCAGGTGGCCGGCCGCCACAAGCGCGTCTGGGCTACGGCGGGCGTCCACCCCCACGAGGCGGAGAGAGGGCTTGACGGCCTTGAGCGCCTGCTCGACGAGGAAGATCCCGTTGCCGTGGGAGAGTGCGGCCTTGACTATCACTACGACCACTCCCCCCGCCACATTCAGAGGAAGGCGTTCTCCACCCAGATCGCCCTGGCGCACGAAAGGAAGCTTGCCCTGGTCGTCCATTCCCGTGCTGCCTGGAAAGACACTTTCGCCCTCCTGCAATCGGAGGGAGTGCCCAAATTCACGATCTTCCACTGCTTCACGGGCGGCCCCGCCGAGGCTGAGCATGCCCTTTCCATGGGTGGTTATCTGTCATTCAGCGGTATAGTCACCTTTTCCAACGCCCTCAATGTGCGAGAAGCGGCCGCAATCTGCCCGCTCGATCGGATTCTCTTGGAGACGGACTCCCCCTTCCTTTCGCCCGTGCCTCTGCGCGGAAGACCCAACACCCCCGCAAACCTCCCCCTTGTGGGAGAGGAGGTAGCCCGCGTCCATCGCACCGACTCTGAAACCCTTGCCGAGGCGACCTCGACCAACGCAGCCCGCGTCTTCGGGGTGTGCCTGGATTCATGAACCCACATCTGCGAGGACGCAGGTCCCCGCGCTTCTCCCTGGCTGTCGTGACACTCTCAGCGGCTGCGACGATGCTCCTGACGGGGGCTGCCTGCAGCCTGGGGGAGGACTCAACCGTCGAGCTGAACACCGCCCCTGGGAGGGAACAGTCCGCCGGACAGCTGGATCCCGCCCCGCCCCCTGCGCCCGATGCCTCCCCCACCTCCCCGACATCGGGACCCGGTGAAATTGACAACTCCGGCACTCCCGTGGTCATACAGGTGACCGCCTCTGCACCGGCCCCTCAGACATCACCGCCCGCCGCTCCACAGGAAGCTTCGCCGACGACGACAACTACCACTGAAAAGCCGGCAGCACCCGAGGTGATCAAGATATTCTTCCCCAGACCGGTGGTGTGGGAAGCCCTGCGACAGTGCGAGTCGGGAGGCGACTACACGATGATCGACACGACCGGCACCTACTATGGCGCTTACCAGTTCACCACCAAGACCTGGGACTTTCTTGCTTCCTTCATTCGCTCCGACCTTGTAGGGATTCTCCCGTCTGACGCCTCCGAGGAAGACCAGAATGCAGTGGCATCGCTGCTTTGGCGACGTTCCGGCTCGAGCAGGTGGCCGGCCTGCGCACACCTCTTCAATGAGGAGGAGGCCGAGACCTACCTCGCCTCTCTGAGGGACTCAGCGGATCTTCCACCCCCGCTCGGCGAAACGGAAACCCCCACCGTCACCACGACTACTGCGGGAGAACCCCCGTCCGCCCCCCAGCCGCCGCCACCCGCTGATCAGGCCACCACCACCACGACAGGGCAAACCACCACCACAGGGCAAACCACCACCACGACAGGGCAAACCACCACCACCACCGAAATCGACCCGTCCTTGGTGCCTGCGGTCAAGCCCGACGTGCCCGGTTTCCCCACAAAGGAACAGTGGGACAAACTGATTCACTGCGAATCGTCGGGCAACTACCAGAACGTGAGCCGAAACGGCCTCTACTACGGGGCCTACCAGTTCTGGCCCAACACGTGGGACTTCGTCGCCAAGACGTACTACCCACGGCTAGTCGGGGTTCTCCCGTCGCAGGCAACCCCGCAGGATCAAGACAGGATGGCCTACAAACTCTGGGAGACGCGCGGCCACAATCCCTGGCCCGTCTGCGGCAAGTACATCCGCTGAACCGTCGACAGCTGTGAGGCCGCCCCTGGGCGCCTCCGAGGTGTCCGAACTGCTAAGGCGTCACGGGGTCGTCCCCCGCAAGTCCCTGGGCCAGCACTTTGTAATCGACCCCAACACGGTGAAGCGCACGATACGGCTGGCCAACCTCCCCGCAGGGCAAAAGGTGGTGGAAGTCGGGGCAGGCTGCGGGAGCCTTACGGTGGCGTTGGCCTCAGCCGGCTGCGAGGTTCTGGCCATCGAGACCGACGAGCGACTGCTGGCGCCCTTGAAAGAGGTGACTGCCGGCATGCCGGTGGAAATCGTCTGGGCCGATGCCAGGGAGATCGCATCCTGGCGACCGATCCTCAAACGCCTCGACGGGGAGCCGTCGGGGAATTGGAGGATGGTCGCCAACCTTCCCTACAACATCGGTACGCAACTGATCCTCGACGTGCTAGACGAGTTTCCGGAGATAACCGAGATGCTTGTGATGCTCCAACGTGAGGCCGCTGAACGACTCGCGGCCGCACCGGGCAGTGCGTCCTTCGGGCTGCCGAGCCTGAAGGTTGCCTACTGGTCGTCGGCCGAACTGCTGGGCAATGTCCCGCGTGGTGTCTTCTATCCGCCTCCGCGGGTGACCTCGGCCTTCCTGCGGCTGCAGCGAAGACCCGCCCCCCCTGTGAGGTCGTCGATCGAAGAGATCTACTCGCTCGCAAAGCCGGCCTTTGCAGGAAGGAGAAAGATGCTCAGGCGCTCTCTGCGGGGAGTCGTACCCGGCTCGGCATTTTCCGCCGCCGGCGTGCCGCCAGAGTCTCGCCCGTCTGAGCTGAGCCTCTCGGACTGGTCGAGGCTAATTGAAAGTTGCAGGGCGTGAGCGCGCCGACAGGCGACGGCGAAGCAGAGGTGCTAATTGCGCCGGCCAAGCTGACGCTGTCGCTGCGCGTCATTGGCCTACGCCGGGACGGGTATCACCTGATTGAGTCGGAGATGGTCTCTCTTGACCTCTGCGACAGGCTTGAGGTCGCAGCCGGCGACGGGGTGGTCTTCGAAGGCCCCGGCGAATTGCCAGACCCTCGGGACAACCTTGTAAGCAGGGCACTGAAAATGTCGGGAAGGAAGGTGGCCGTCCTCGTGCGCAAGTCCATCCCCGCCGGGGCGGGCCTGGGGGGCGGCTCCTCGGACGCCGCCGCCATCCTGCGATGGGCAGGGTTCCGCGACCTCGGTCGCGCCGCCCTCCTGGGGGCGGACGTCCCATTCTGCCTGCTGGGGGGGCGAGCCCGGGTCTCAGGGGCGGGTGAGAGGGTTGAGCCCCTGGAATTTGAGCCCCGCACGTTCACCCTCAGCATCCCTCCTCTGACCTGCCCCACAGCTGAGGTCTACGCAGCCTGGGACGAACTCGGCGGCCCGGCTGGATCGGGTGGCAACGACCTGGAGGAGGCAGCCCTCAAGGTTGAGCCTGCTCTAAGGAAGATTCGCGACCATCTCGCCGACTCCACCGGAATGCGCCCGAGACTGGCGGGCAGCGGCTCAAGCTGGTTTGTGGAAGGCGCCTTCCCAGGCAAGGGATTCATAGTTGCGAAGACGATCCCCGCCGACTGCCTTGAGCCTGCCTGAAACCCCTAAAACCCCCTGAGCCCGATCAGAAAGCGTCAGGGAAGGCTGCACAGAGAGGAAACCGCCAGCGCCGAGAGACGCAGGCGATACGCCCTTTCAGCCGGGCTCAGCGACCTCTACGGCGCTGGAAACGCGTGCGCCGCCGCATCTTGCGGTATTTCTTCTTCCGCATCCGCTTGCGGCGCTTCTTTATTAGTGAACCCATTGTGAGGCCAACCCTATCGGGTTCCGCCCGTCGGCCAATGGTCGGCGCAAGATTCAAGTCGGGTGTTCGGATGGCGGCCGGTTGTTCGGTAGCGTAAAAGGAGCAGTTCTATTGGCCGGTAGTTCAAAGGCAGAACGCCTGACTTTGGATCAGGAGGTTGCAGGTTCGAGCCCTGCCCGGCCAGCATGAGCGTCCCCTTCGACGGCATCGGGGGCGAGGGGCGCCGACCCGAGCTCTCGGCCGTTGTAATGGCCGCCGGGCGCGGGACGCGCATGAACTCCTCCCTCCCCAAGCCGCTGCATAAAATCTGCGGGTCTCCGATGCTGGCCCACGTCCTTGACTCCCTGTCGCTCTGCCAACCCGAGCATGTGGCCGTGGTCCTGCCCTCAAAAAGCGACGCAGTCCGTCAGGAACTTCGCCAAATGGCTTCTCACCTGCCCCTGCTGGTAGCAGAGCAGCCCGAGCCGCTGGGAACCGGCGACGCCGCGGCTGTCGGACTCGATGCGCTCCCCGAGCCCGAGCCTGACGCTGTGGCGGACAGCGTGATGATCCTTCCCGGCGACGCCCCGCTGCTGCGCGCGGTGTCGCTTGCAACCCTGGCGGATGACCACCTCAATAACCCTGCGGCTGCCACGCTGCTGACCGCCGTGATGTCCGACCCGTCCGGCTACGGAAGGGTTCTGCGCAACCTCGACGGCTCTGTGCGGAAGATCGTGGAACAGGCCGACGCAACTCACGAAGAGTTGGGCGTGAACGAAGTCTCGACCTCGGTGTTCATTGTGAACCGCGGTTTTCTGCGTCCGGCCCTCGGACGCATCAGGGCCGACAACGCCGCCGGTGAGATGTACCTGCCAGACATCGTGGAGGTTCTCACAGAGGTCGGGCATTCGGTGTACGCCGTCGTCCTTGACGACCCTGGCGAGGCCCAGGGCGTGAACACCCAGGAGCACCTGGCCCTGGCGCGAGCCGAGATGCGTCGCCGCATACTCAGCCGCTGGATGCGGGCCGGGGTGGAGATGAGCGATCCGGCCACGGTGTACATCGACGCATCCGTCGACTTCGCCGGCAAGGCGACCCTGCTTCCAGGAACGGTGCTGGAAGGCCGCACCACTCTGGGCCAGGGGACGACCGTGGGCCCCTACACGCGGCTCGTGGACTGCCTGGTCGGCCCAGGTTCGGTAGTCGAAATGAGCGTCTGCCGGGGAGTGGAGATAGAACCTGGGCGAATGGTGGGGCCATTTGAGCACCTGACGGCAGGCCCGGCCGCCCGCTCCGACTAATTTCAGCCGCCCGCTCCGACTAGTCCCCGCACCCGCCTTCGCTGAGACCGTCCCTGGCGGCACCTGCCACGTACAGGGAGCCGCTCACGAAAATCAGATCCCGCCCCCCGGCCAGCCCAGTCGCCCTGCGGACGGCCGCCGCCGTGTCTTCCACCGCCTCGCACCGGTATCCCGCAACCGACGCCGCCTCAGCCAACTCCCTGGCTGGAACCGCCCTGGGCGACGGGGCAGTGACAGCCAAGACCAGATCGCAGTCTTCTGCGCCGAGAGCTTCCAGCATCCTTTCAGGGTTCTTGTCTTTCATCATCCCCACCACCATGTACGTTCGATCAATTCCGGCAAAGTCCTCCACAAGGGCAGCCCTCGCAGCTCTGGCGCCATCGGGATTGTGCGCCCCGTCGGCCAGCACGAGGGGTGATCGCCCTAGAACTTCCAGCCGTCCTGGGATGTCCACGCCAGTGAACGCGGCGGCGACCGTCTCAGTCGGCAGCGGCCCGTCCAGGAAGGCTTCGGCAACAGCCAGGGCCAGTGTCGCATTCCTGCCCTGATGCGCCCCGTGCAGCGGAAGAAAGACATCCTCGTAGACCCCCTGCCCAGAGACGTCGAGCAGCCGCCCCCCCACTGCCAGGTCGTTTCGCCGGCAGACGAAGTGCTCCCCCAGGCGCAGCGTCTCGCCGGGCTCCGAGGCGGCGAAGAAGGGCTCGCATTCCTCGTCGATCTCTCCCAGGACCAGCCGTGAGCCCTGTTTGACAATGCCGCTCTTTTCCCACGCCACAGCCTTGCGCCACCCGGCGCCGGCGTCGGTGTGATCCTCCCCGACATTCGTCACCACAGCAACATCGGCCACAGCGACGTTGGTGGCGTCGAAGCGCCCCAGTTTCCCGACCTCGAGAACCGCCACGTCGACCGCCTCGTCGGAGAAGCAGCGCAGCCCGGCGGCTGTCATGATCTCGAACCAGGACGGCCGCACCCCCAACGCCTCGGTCGCCAGGCGCACGTCTCCCAGCAGTTCCTCGAACCGCTCTCCCTCCAACGGTTCGCAGCTGAGCTGAATCCTCTCGTAGATGCTGCTCACGTGCGGGCTGGTGTAGGTGCCCACGCGCAGGCCCTGGGCGTCGAGCAACCTGCTCAGCAGGTAAGCCGTCGAACCTTTGCCGTTAGTCCCTGTGATGTGGATGACCGGAAAGTCGCGCTGCGGATCCCCAAGAAGCCCGGCCAGCTCACGCATTCTTTCCAGTGATGCACTCTCCACCCTGCCTGCGGTCGCCTCAAGGTTGACGTGGCTGTCAAGCCACTCAAGCGTCATGGCGGGCAGATGGGTGAAGGGCGGATTCGGCGTCGGGCCCGAACGGGCGACGACGGGTTCGCTCAGGAAGCCGCCCGCTGCTGCGGAATCTCGACGAATCCCCGCTTAACCAACGTGGGATTGGCCCGGGAATGCACCACTTCCTCTGTTATCAGGCAGCTCTCCACGTCGCCTCTGCTGGGGAGCTCGTACATGAGGTTGAGCAGCACCTCCTCCAGGATGGCACGCAGCCCGCGAGCGCCCGTGCCCCTGGCCAACGCCAGCTCGGCGACGGCTTCGATGGCGGCGTCGGTGAACTCCAGCTCCACGTTCTCAAAGGCGAAGAACACCCTGTACTGCTTCAGGAGGGCGTTCTTGGGCTCCTGCAGGATGCGCACAAGCGCTTCCTTCGACAAGTTCGAAACTGCCCCTACCACCGGCAGGCGCCCCACCAGTTCGGGAATCAGGCCGTATCGCAGCAAGTCCTCGGGCTGAACCAGGCTGTAGAGCTCGCCGAGGTCCTTCTCTGCGGTTGCGCGCACGTCGGCGCCGAAACCGACCCCCTTGCCGCCGATTCGATTCTCGATGATCTTGTCGAGCCCGGCGAACGACCCGCCGCAAATGAACAGGATGTTCGTGGTGTCGATCTGAATGAACTCCTGATGGGGGTGCTTGCGTCCGCCCTGGGGCGGCACCGAGGCTGTTGTGCCCTCAAGGATCTTCAGCAACGCCTGCTGAACGCCCTCCCCCGAGACATCCCTGGTTATTGAGGGATTTTCGCTCTTGCGGGCAATCTTGTCGATCTCATCGATGTAGATGATGCCGGACTCAGCCCGCTTGATGTCGCAGTCGGCCGACTGAATGAGCTTGAGCAGGATGTTCTCCACGTCCTCGCCCACGTATCCCGCCTCTGTGAGGACCGTTGCGTCGGCTATGGCGAAGGGCACGTTCAACATGCGGGCGAGGGTCTGCGCCATGAGCGTCTTGCCGCATCCAGTTGGCCCTATGAGCAGGACGTTGGATTTCGCAAGCTCCACCTCGTCGCTGCCCGCGCTGTCGAGGTGCAGCCGCTTGTAGTGGTTGTAGACGGCGACCGAGAGCATCTTCTTGGCCCGCCCCTGCCCGACGATGTAGTCGTTCAGGAATTTGTATATCTCCGCGGGCCGGGGAAGGCCCGCCACGAAGAACTCGGGCGACCTGAGCTCCTCTCGGATGATCTCGTTGCAGAGGTCTACGCACTCGTCGCAGATGTAGACGCCCGGGCCGGCGATGAGCTTCTTCACCTGCTTCTGCGTCTTGCCGCAGAACGAGCACTTGAGCAGATCTCCCTCGCCCAGTTTGGCCACGCGTCACCTCCGCGTTGATTTGAATAGATTCTCCCGATGCGACACGGCTCCGGCTGTTCGGAACCGCCCCTGACACCCGAAGGCGGGCGCCATCATCTCACGGCAGCCAGTTTATTCTTAACGTCCTCGAATTCCCTAGCACTTATTACCTCGTCGATTATCCCATAGTCCTTGGCCTCCTCCGCGGTCATAACAAAGTCGCGGTCGGTGTCCTTGCGGACCTTCTCGATTTCCTGGCCGGTGTGGTGCGCCAACACCTCCTCGAGCTGCGCTCTCAGCCGCTGGATCTCGCGGCTGGCTATCTCGATGTCGGAGACCTGACCATGGGCGCCGGCGTAGGGCTGGTGGATGAGAATCCGCGAATGGGGAAGAGCAAGGCGCTTGCCCTTGGCGCCTGCCGCCAGCAGCACCGCCGCGGCGGAGGCCGCCTGGCCAAAGCAGATCGTGTTCAGGTCGGGACGAATGTACTGCATGGTGTCGTAGACGGCGAACAGGGCGTTTATGTCCCCGCCGGGCGAGTTGATGTAGAGGCTGATGTCCTTGTCGGGGTTCTCCGACTCGAGGTGCAGGAGTTGTGCACACACCAAATTGGCCACGATGTCATCAATGGGCGTGCCCAGGAACACGATGTGCTCCTTCAGCAGGTGGGAGAAGAGATCGAACGCCCGCTCCCCACGAGCGGTCTGCTCGATTATCGTCGGCACTAGGTGATTTTGGGGCTTTACCACTGCTTGACTCCTATCGGGTCTGACCCTGGCATGAAGGACACGGCCAGGCGGAGACGTTCTCCAGCCGGCCTCCTGAGATGATAAAGCTCGCAAGCCCTCAACAGGCGCAACCGGCGGCGAATGCCCGCCAGCCGACGCCGCTGAAGGCCTGGATGCCTCAGGCAGGGCTCTCGTCGGTAACGACGCTCTCGTAATCGATGGGGTTGCCGTCGGCGTCGGTAATCTCCACGTTCTCCATCAGCCAACGCAGGGCTTTCTGCTTGCGCATCTCGGCGCGGAGCCTTGACCACCCGCCGGTCTCCTCCATGCGGCGGCGCACCTCGCCGGGATCCTCGGAAATCTCTGCAGCCATCCTCGAGATGTCCTCTGAGATGTCGGCTTCTTCAACTTCCAGGTTCTCTGCGTCGGCGACCGCCCGCAGTCCCAGATCGATGCGGACGTTGTTCTGAGCACCTGGGCGGAACTCGTCGGCCAACTCCTGCCTGCTGCGCCCAGCACTCTCCAGGTACTGCTCGAAGTCCTGACCCTGCTTTTCCATGTACGTGGCCAAGTCTTCCATTCGCCCGCTGACCTCTGCGTCCACGAGGGCATCCGGGATTTCCTCGGTAACCAGTCTCGCCAAGGCCCCCGTGACCTCGCCGCGAAGTTGGCTGAGCGCGTAGCTCCTCTTGACGTTGCGTATGCGCCCGGCCGTGTCGGCTCGAAGCTCCTCTGCCGTGTCGAACTCGCTGGCACGGGCTGCGAACTGGTCGTCGAAGGGGGGCAGGCGGAGGGCGTTCACACCCTTCACCAGGACGCGGAAGCGCAGCAGGCCGTCTTCCTCCGGGTCGGGATGGGCAGCGTTGAACTCCAGGATGCTGCCGACTGTGGCTCCTCGCAGGTTCTCGTCGATCTCCGGGACCACCCCCCCGGAACCCAACTCGTAGTGGTAGTCCTGAACACAGAGGTTTGGAACCTCCTCGCCGCCCAGGGTGGTGTCAACGTCGATCTCCACGTGATCGCCGTCGACCGCCGGTCTGGCGACTTCCTCCAGTTCCCCGAATTTGGCGCGCTGGGCGTCGATTTCCTTGCCGATCTCCTCAGGGGTGGCTTCAGGCCTTTCAATGGAGACCTTGATCGTGTCGTATCCGGCCACGTTGACGCACGGCCTGACCTCCACCACCGCCTCGAAGGCCACCGGGCCCTCCTCCTCCCCTGCGGTGATGTCTATCTCAGGGGAGGCGATGGCGTCCACGTCATGGCGCACGACAGCCTGTCGGTAGGAGTCACCCAACAAGTCGCCCAGGGCCTGGCGTCGGGCAAAGCCAGGCGCCAGATGGGCCTCGAGCACTTTGCGTGGCGCCTTACCGGGCCGGAAACCCTTGATCCTCACCTGTTTGGCGAGTTGGCGGAAAGTCGCCCCCAGCGCCTGCTCGACCTCCGACTCGTCCAGCCTCACCGAGATTCTCACCTTGCCTTCGTCGACAGGAGAAAGGGTGCTTTCCATCGGGGGGAGTCTACGGGCGGGCATCTCAGACATTATGGAGGGGAGGGGCCGGAGGCGGCGTCGCCCGACGGCTTCGGCGGTATCCGCAGCCACCCCGCCCAAGAGGGCGACTGAGGTGCGACTGCAGTAGCCTGGGGTGCTGTTGCGCGGGCGTAGTTCAGTGGTAGAACCTCAGCCTTCCAAGCTGATTACGGGGGTTCGATTCCCCTCGCCCGCTCTCCGGGTTCTCCACCCCCTCCTCCTCAAATCTCCACCTCGGCTTACCATCTGCCCCAAATTGCTCCACCCTGCGATGGAAGCCGCTGAGCAACGACCGGCCACCAACCCGCTGTAGATTTGCCGCGAAAGTCCGTTTCCCCTGGAAATTACCCCTGAACACGTAATTGGAATTTGCTTGTTGCCGAACACCTGCCCAACGGCAGACCTGAGTTCAGAAATCGACCGCCTAGACGCCCGGGTTGACGCATTCTTCGATCACCTGCGCGGGCGGCCCTGGGCGGATCGGATGTTCTACACCGCCTCGCAGGTCGGCGACTACAGCCTCATCTGGCACCTCTTTGCTGCGACTGTGGCGCTCTTCGGCGGAAGACGGGCAGGACGCAACCTGCTGCGCTCATCCCTTGTCCTTGGGTTGGAGTCGGCCCTGGTGAACTGGCTATTGAAGTCGAAGTTCGCCCGGGTCCGCCCCCTCGAACCTGAAGAGCGTCCCCATTATCTGCGCCAACCCCTCACGAGTTCCTTCCCCAGCGGGCACGCATCGAGCGCGGCTGTGGCGGCGACTCTGCTAGCGGAGGTGGGGCCGCGGCCCTGGCGCTGCCTTCTGAGGGCAATTGCGGCCGTGGTGGCCCTCAGCCGCATTCATGTACGAATCCACCACGCTTCCGACGTGATTGGCGGGGTGGCCGTAGGGCTCGTGGTTGGCAAGTTGGCCCGCCAACTCTGGCCGCTGCGGGATCTGCCGTAGAGCTGGCAAAACCCCGGCTGACCACTGGCGGGCGGACTCGCCGCGCCCTCGGCAGGATTCGAACCTGCGACCTTGGGATTAGAAGTCCCCTGCTCTGTCCCCTGAGCTACGAGGGCTGACCGACCAGTCTACGAAATGCCTCACAGGTGCGCCGTGCGCTGCCGGCACGGCGCTGCAGGGACAACCCGAGCTCCCTCCTGGCCGCCTGCACCGCCTGCACCAAGGTTGCGAGGTGACTGCTCAGCTCCTCTAATGACGGGAATTCGGCCTGGGGAAGACCCCTGCCTTGGAGAGATAGCCGGGGACGGAATGCCCCAGAGCCTCTGAGAGCCAGTCGGCTCCGGCACAAAGCCCCTCCAGGGACAGCCCGGTGTCCACGCCCATGCGTCCCAGCAGATACGCGAGGTCCTCCGTTGAGATGTTGCCGGTGGCGGCCGGGGCGAAGGGGCAGCCGCCGATCCCGCCCAGGCTGGCGTCCAGCACGGAGACCCCCGACTCCAGTGCGGCCACGGCGTTGGCGTAGCCGGTGTTGCGAGTGTTGTGAAAGTGCGCCCGCAGCCGAACGCCGTCAATTGCTTCCCGCACGGCAGCCACCCGCTCGAAGACGTCGGTGGGAGCCGCCACCCCGATCGTGTCCGCCAGGGCGATCTCGGCAGGCCCGTACTCTGCCACCGAGCGTGCAACCTCCACCAGCCTCCCGACCGGCACCTCACCCTCGAATGGGCAGCCAAAGGCAGCGCCGAGGGTCACCCCGGCAGGCACCCCTGCAGAATCCGCGGCGGAGGCGATGTCAGCCCACACCCCCACCGCCTCGACGGTCGTCTTTCCCTGGTTGCGCCGACAGAACTCGTCGGTGCACACAACCACCGCGTTTACCTCGTCCACCTCAGCTGCCAGCGCACGATCCAACCCGCGCCGGTTCATCACAAGCCCTATGTAGCGCACGTCGGGCAGCCGAGGCAGGCTGGCCATCAGCTCCGCCGCGTCGGCCATCTGCGGCACCCGCTTGGGGTTCACGAAACTCGCCGCCTCTATCCTCCGCAATCCAGCGGAAATCAGCCGTCCGATGAGTTCTGCCTTGGTGTCTGTGGTAACCATCGCCGGATCGCTCTGCAACCCGTCGCGGGGAGACACGTCCACAATCTCCACCGATCCGTCAAGAGCTTGAGTCACCGACATCTTCCCTCCGATTTGCCCATTGCCAATTCCAGGCCAATCCCCGATTTCCAAGCCAGATCATATCCCTGCCTCATCTCGGCTAGCTTTGCCTAACAGTGGAACAGCGTTCCATTTTTCATCTGATCGGCCTGCGCATGGAAGGAGCAGCAATGCCAGACGTTGTCGGATACCGCGCAAAGATCGGCGTAATCCTCCCTTCCACCAACACCGTCGTGGAGCACGACACCAACTCAATGCCGCTTCCCGGGGTGACCTTCCACGCCTCTCGGTTCTATGTCGAGGCGCCAGATCTCAGCAACGACGACGCCTTCCTTTATTTTCTGGACAAGATACGCGAAACCATCCCGTCCGCTGTCCGTGACGTAATGACCTGCGAACCCGACTACATCCTCATGGGGATGTCGGCAGAGACGTTCTGGGGCGGCAAGGAGGGCAACGTGGCCTTTGAGGGCAGGGTGCGGGAGATCTCAGGCGACCTGGGGATCACCTCGGGCGCAGACGCCTGCAACGCCGCACTGGAAATGCTGGGAATCAGCTCCATCGCCTGCATAACCCCATATCAGGCGGTAGGCGACGAGCAGGTCTACAACTACTTCACCGAGTGCGGCTACGACGTGAAGCGGGTAAGTGGTCTGCGCTGCTCCTCGGCCACCTCCATAGCCGAGGTCACGCCGGAGGAACTCCGGGGGGAACTCGATCGGCTTAACGGGGCCGACGTCGACGCAATCGTTCAGTGCGGCACGAACCTCTCGATGGTGGCCGTGGCCGACGAAGCCGAGCGCCGCCTCGGAAAACCCGTGCTCGCCATCAACGCAGTCTGCATCTGGCACGCCCTACGCGCCCTTGAGATCAAAGACCGGTTCAGCGGCTTTGGCGCCCTGCTGCGCGAGTTCTGAGGGCTGGGACACCCGGTGCCGGCGCAGCGGGGCAAGAGCGGCGACTGAAGCCGCCTGAAGGCATCGATAAACCCAGTCGGATGGGCGGCCCCCGGAACGCCAAGCGGGTAATCGTCGTGGGCGCCGGGCCGGTGGGCTGCACCGCCGCCGCAGTCCTGGCACGGAGGGGTGTGGCCACGACCATCCTCGAGGCTCAGACGACCCTGAGGCGGGAACGCCGGGCCTCCACCTTCCACCCCGCCACGCTCGACTTGCTCGACAGCCTCGGCGTCACCCCCGAGTTGCTGAAGCTGGGACTGGTCGCACCGAGTTTCGCCTACCGAGATCGGAGGAGCGGCCCGGTGGCGACCTTCCACCTTGAGTGGATTTCCGAGTTCACCAACCACCCCTACCGCCTCCAGTGCGAGCAGTTCAAGCTCTGCGAGACGCTCATCGACCGCTTCGAGGCAGACCCGCTCACAGACACACGATTCGGCTGTCGGGTGACGGCAGCATCCGACCACGGGGATCACGCAGTCGTCGAACTCGCCGACGGAACCACGCTGCGGGCCGACTTCCTCATCGCCGCCGACGGGGCGGGAAGCGCCGTGCGCAAGTCGCTCGCCCTGGCATTCGACGGAATGACCTACGAAGACCGCTACCTCGTGGTCTCCACCACGCACGACTTCGGCGAAGACTTCGACGACCTCTGCTATGTGAACTACATCAGCGACCCCGCCGAGTGGCTGGTGCTGCTGCGGACGCTTTCCTCCTGGCGTGCGCTTTTCCCCGTTGCGGAGGGCGAGAGCGACTCAGAAGCCCTCTCAGAAGAGAGCGTGCAGCGCCGGCTGCGGGGAGTGACAGGGCGGGGCGGGAGATACGAGGTCGTACACCGCACCGTCTACCGGGTCCACCAGCGCGTGGCCGGTTCCTTCCGCCGCGGACGGGTGATCCTCGCCGGCGACGCCGCCCACATCAACAATCCCCTTGGGGGCATGGGCATGAACGGAGGGATACACGACGCCGTGGGGCTCGGGGAGGCCATCGCAGGGGTGTGTTCAGGCGAGCTGGGGGACGAGAGCATCACCAGAATGGCGGAGCACCGCCGACGGATGGCCATCGACTACGTGGGGCGGCACACTCATCGCAACGCAGTCAGCCTCACAGCCCCCGACGGGGCGCTCCGGCAGGCCGCCCTTGAGCAGATGGCGGCAACGGCCGCTGAACCTGCAGCGGCCCGTGACTATATTCTCCAGGCATCCATGATCAAGGCCCTCTGGTCGCTTGAGGAGGCGCTTGATGAAATGCGCCCGGCCCGAGCAGCAGCCCGATCGAGTCGCAGTCCGGGAACAGAATCCTTAATCGATTAGCTAGGAGTCAAGCATGAAAGACGATGCACTTGCAGAGGACTACACGAAGGCCGGATTCAGGGGGAGTCTTGGATTCGGGGACTGCCCCGCCTTGATAATCGTGGACTTCGCAATGGCCTACCTGGAGCGGGGAGCCCCCCTCTATGCCGGTGTGGAGGAAACGCTCGCCTCCTGTGAAAGGGTGCTGGCCGCTGCTCGCGTCGCCGAGGTTCCGGTGGTCTTCACCCGAGTTGAGTTCCTGCCTGGTGGCGCCGACGGCGGGGTGTTCTACCGCAAGGTGGCCGCCCTTAGATGCTTCGACAGGGGCAATCCCCTGGCAGAGCTGGCGCCGTCCCTGGAAGTGAGACCGGAGGACATCGTTGTGACCAAGCAGTACCCCAGCGCGTTCTTCGGCACCTCCCTTTCCTCGACGCTCACATCGTTGGGGGTGGACACCGTGGTCGTCACGGGAGTGTCCACCAGCGGTTGCGTGAGGGCTACGGCGCTCGACGCCTGCCAGCACGGGTACATCCCCATCGTCGTCCGGCAAGCCGTCGGGGACCGCAGCGAAACTGTTCACGAGGCCAACCTCTTCGATCTCGACTCCAAGTACGCCGACGTTCTCGACGAGGACGAAGTGATCGGGCACTTTCTCTCCGGATCCAGCCTTGCCCGATCCTGAGCCCTCATTTTTGGAACGCTGTTCCGTTGACCGGAACAGCGTCCATCTATACACTTGAAGGCAGTCAACGAGGGCAAGACGGGAGGCAGGAAACATGCAGAAACGGAAATCCTTGGGCGTACGTCCGCTGGTTGTGGCGACAGCCTTTGTTGCAGCGTTCCTATTATTTGCCAATCCCGCCGGGGCAGACCATGGGAACCCGGATGAGCACATCGACGGCGAGCTGACCCTCTCCAAGGAAACAGGCCTTTCCGACGAAGAGGTGATCACCGTCGAACTTAATGAATGGACTCCCGGAAGCATCGTCACGATTGTCACCTGTTACGAGTTTCCGGTGAAGGGGCCGGGCGACTGCTCCTTCCACGACTACGGAACATTCACAGCCATAATCGCGGACGACGGGTCGGGCTCCTCAGAGTACGTAGTGAAGGTCATCGATGGCAAGTGCGATCATGAGACCCCGTGCTTCATCATCGCCTCTGACGGAATCGGGCCGGCTTCCAACTCCTCTGCAGTACAGGTGACCTACGCAGAGGCCGTAGAAGAGCCCACAGCAACCACCGGGGCGCCCACCACCACGGAAGCGCCCACAGCAACAACCACCCAGGCGCCCGCCACTACAGAGGCGCCCACCACAACCACCCAGGCGCCCACAACCACCCAGGCGCCCACCACCACGGAAGCGCCCACAGCAACAACCACCGGGGCGCCCGCCACTACAGAGGCGCCCACCACTACGACTCAAGCACCCACCACCACCCCACCCGATGAGGCCGGCAGTGGAGGGCTTGGCACGGGCGGCACAGTCGCGATCATCGTCGTCGGCGCTTTGCTGATTCTCGGCGGAGCGATGTACGCGAGGCGCAGGAAAAGCTGATACCCCAGGGCCTCGCTCGAGCAGAGGCATTGATTTGTGACTGATTGGCGAATGGAAAACGACGTTCCAGCCGGAAGAGCACAACACCCAGACCCGCAGACCATCGTCGAGGCGCCCGGCTCGTCGGGAACCTCGCGACTTCCCCTAGCCGACCTGCGCGTGCTCGAAATGGGCGTCCTGCTTGCCGGCCCTTTCTGCGGCCAACTGCTAGCCGACTTTGGCGCAGAGGTGATCAAGATCGAACAGCCAGGCGTGGGCGACCCGATGCGGGAATGGGGACGGGAGCGATCAGGCGGGAAGTCCCTCTGGTGGCCGGTCGTCGCGAGGGGCAAGAAGTCCGTAACCGTCAACCTCCGCAAGCCGGAAGGCCAGGAAATCGTCCGGCGGCTAATTGCGTCCACCGACGTCGTCGTCGAAAACTTCCGGCCTGGCACGCTTGAGCGCTGGGGGCTGGGCTTTGATGACATCAGCGCAATCAACCCCCGCACGATCCTGGTGAGGGTCACCGGGTACGGCCAGGACGGGCCTTACTCCAGCCAGCCCGGCTACGGCTCTGTGGGGGAGGCCATGGGCGGCCTTCGCTACGTGGTGGGAGACCCGTCCACCCCCCCGTCGAGGATGGGAATCAGCATCGGCGACACCCTGGCCGCAACCTTCGCCTGCCTGGGGGCGATGGTCGCCCTCCACAGCCGGGAGCGGACAGGCAGAGGGCAGGTGGTGGACTCCGCCATCTACGAGGCCGTGCTGGCTGTAATGGAGTCGCTGATCCCCGAGTACGCCATCACCGGCTACGTAAGGGAGCGCACGGGGGCCATACTTCCGAACGTCGCCCCCTCCAACGTCTACCCCACCGCCGACGGGCAGATGATTATTATCGCCGCCAACCAGGACACGGTGTGGAGGCGTCTGGCAGAGGCAATGGGACGCCCTGAGTTGGCCGACGACCCTCGTTTCCATACCCACACCACACGAGGGCAGTACCAGGCCGAACTCGACGGAATCATCTCGAGCTGGACAGCCACGCATGAAGCGGAGCCTCTGCGCTCCAATCTGGTGGAGCACGGGGTGCCCACCGGGCGCATCTACCGGGCGCCGGAAATGCTGACCGATCCGCATTTCGCCGCCCGTGAGGCCATCGTCAAGCTTCTCCACCCGGAGCTCGGCGAGTTCCCCATGCAGAACGTGGCGCCCAAGCTTTCGGAGACGCCCGGGCGGGTGCGCTGGGCAGGGCCCGCCCTCGGGGAGCACAACGCTGAAGTCCTTGGCGGCGTCCTTCAAACAAGTCTGGAAGAGATGGAGGCACTCAGAGCCAGTGGTGTCTGCTGACAGGAGCGGCTTGAGAGACCATCTTGAATACGCATGCCCTCTCAGCCCGCCCTCAAGAGCCAGAGGCGGCCTTGACGAATGGTGGAGGCGGCCTTGACGAGCGCCGATGAGCGAGTGGCCGGGCGACTGACAGGCGAAATCCTGGTCGACGACATGACACCCGAGGAGCGGATGAGGGCGGCGCGTGTAGAGGGGGTGCTGCCGGCCTTGGCGGAGGCCGCCGTGGAAGCCGACCGCAGCGGCGAGTTCCAGCTTGAGCACGTTCGCACGCTGTCGGAGGCGGGGCTGCTTGGGCTGTGCGTGCCCGTGGAGTTCGGGGGCCTTGGAGGGGGCTTGCGCGACCTCGCCGCCGCAACTTTCGCCATGGCGACGGCCTGCCCCTCCACATCCATCGCCTTCTTCTTTCAATGCAGCGGGTCGTCCAGGGGTCTGTTGCCGCTGGAGGCGGTGAAGGCGGGACTCTTCAGCCCGACGGAGGTGCCCGACGTCAAGGCTTTCGGCGAAAAGGTGTTGAGGAGGATGGGGGCTGAGCGGCGCTGGGTGGCCAACTTCGCCAGCGAGTCCGTACGCAGCAAGGACGCCGCCATCAGCATCGCAACGTTGGCCTCCCCGACCGAGGGCGGCTGGATCCTGAACGGCGTAAAGGCATTCGGCTGCGCCACCGGCGTGGCTGACGACTACCTGGTGACCGCACGGATGGACTCGGGCGAGACCGCTGAGCACCTGGCGGTCTTCCTCGTTCCCCGCAGCGCGCCGGGCGTCTCGAACCGCACCCGCTGGGACTCCCTGGGGATGCGCGCCTCCGCCACCCACGGCATCGTTCTGAAGGACGTGTTCGTGCCCGACGGGGATTCCCTGACCACGCCCGGCGCTTTCGTGAAGATGACCCGGGTGAGCAGGGGCAGCTTCGTCGGCAACCAGGTGGCTCTGTCGTCGATCTATCTCGGCTCAGCCCAGGCCACCTTCGACTATGCCCTCGGCCACCTGCGCAGTACCACCTACCACGGCAGCGACGAACCCATCGGCGGCAGCGAATTGCACAAGCAACTGATAGGGAGGATGCGGGCATCCCTCGATGGCGCCTTCAACTGGGCGCGCCGGCAAATCCTGATAGAGACCTCGGATCCGCCGATTATGCCCAAGGCCGAGGAGGTGTCCGCCTGGCGCATAGCCAAAGGGGCGATCGCCGAGGGTTGCTTCGACGTGGCCGTAAATGCGCTGAAGGCCTGCGGAACCGGCAGCACGAGATTCGGCTCCCCCATCTCTCGCGGCCTGCGCGACCTGGCGATGGGGCTGGTGCAAGGCTTCCCGCCCGAGCGTGGCCGGCTGGAGGCGGCCGAGTATCTGGTGTTCGGGCAGGAAGGCGCCCAGTTCGCGGGGATCAGGGCGCA
Source organism: uncultured Acidimicrobiales bacterium (assembly GCA_958295925.1). Classification (GTDB taxonomy): domain Bacteria; phylum Actinomycetota; class Acidimicrobiia; order Acidimicrobiales; family CATQHL01; genus CATQHL01. Next base: position 2,229,577 of record CATQHL010000001.1, on the reverse strand, counting down.
ATGAGGTTTCAGCGCTGGTTCTGGGGGCTGACCGCCGCCATGCTCTACGTCAGCGGCATGAACGACGAGGTGTTTGACCGCCTTGGCGACTGGTGGCTGCGCCTGGGCGTCGGGTGGAGGGTGGGGATCGTGATAGCGCTCATCGCGACATTCGTGCTGGTCGGTGCTCGAATCCTGCGCGTACGCCGAAACGCCTACCATGCGGCAATCGGGGCGGCAGGAGAAGTCCCGTAGGAGAAGACCCCCTGGAAAGGATCAGTCCGTGAACATCCGCCACATTCGCCGCACTTGCTTTGTGGCTGCCCTGATACTCATAGCGGCCGCCTGTTCCGGGGGCAATGGCCCGGCAACCTCGGAATCCACCCCAGGCGAAGCCGCCCCGCGCACTGAGGCAACCCCCGAACCAGAGGCCCCCGAGGGGGGCGACGAAATGGGCGGCGAGCACGCCGACGAGAGAGGGGGGGGCGGCGAGCACGCCTACGGGAGAGGGGATGGCGAAACGACCGCAGACAGATCTGCGCCCGAACCCGCACTCGATCCGCCCGGGCCGCTCGTCGTCTCGTTCATCATCACCGACGTGAGCATGATCTCGGCAGCCCTGGGCTGGGAGGTGCCCGACCAGGGAGACCTCGAGGCCGCAATAGAGGCATTGACCACCCACGTCAACGACCACGGGAGTGTGGCAGGTCGGTCGATCGATGCGAGGATCCACGTTTTCAACGCCATCACGGACGACCCCATTACCGAGGGGGAGCTCTGCACCGCCATCACCCAGGACGACAGGGCCGACTTCGTGGTGCTCACCGGCCAATTCCAGGAAAACGCCCGCCCCTGCTACGCAGATGCGCGCACGACGATGCTCGACGTAACGCTCTTCCCTGTCGACAGGGCGGGCTACGAGGAACTCGCCCCGCATCTTTGGTCGCCGCTGTTTCCGAGCTACGAGACCCTCATCGGTGGCCTTGCCGAGGCCGTGGCAGCCGAGGGATGGCTGAGCGGGGCGACTATCGGCGTGCTTGGGGTTGACACGAAGATGAACCGCCGAATCTACGAGACCGTGCTGGTGGAACGCCTTGCGGCGCACGGCGAGCAGGTGGAGTCGGTCAACTGGGTGGACCAGTCCACGTCGACGGCCATTGAAAACAGCCTCTCCCAGGCCATTTTGAACTTCAAGGCGGCCGGGGTGGACAAGGTGATTGTGCTGGGCGGCTCACGGATGGCCTCTTACATGATGGATATCGCCTCAACACAGAACTACACGCCCGCCTACGCCCTCTCAAGCTACGACAGCCCGGAGTTCAACATCCGCAACTACCCGGAACTCCTAGTCGGCTCCCTCGGAATCTCCGTCCTCCCGGGCTGGGACATAGCAGAAGACCAGTACCCCTCCCCGGCCAACGAAGCCGAGGCCACCTGCCTTGAGATCCTTGGCGACGCCGGGCTCACTTATGAGAGCCGGGCCAACTCCCGCACCGCCCTGCTCTACTGCGACGTGGTCCGCCTGCTCGAGCACGCAGGGAAATTGGCCGCAACGCCCAGAGCAGAGGACATCCGATCGGCCCTTCACTCGGTGGGGAGCGGCTTCACATCCGCCAGCGTCTATCTGGTGGAACTGGCCGAGGGCAGCTACGCGGGAGGCGCCGGGTATCGGGTGTTCTCCTTCGACGAGACCTGTTCGTGCATGGTCGCAGGGAGCGAAACGATCCGATTCCCGGACTGACACGAGGGCGCCGCTGCATGCTGCTGCGGGAACGATGAGGGCGCCGTATGTGAGGATGGGGGCTGCGGGAGCGGTCGCTGCGGCCTTGGGGTCTGTGGTCGCCGTGCTCGCTCTGCGGCGCCCGGCGCTGGCCGCCGAACTGGAGGCGGAGTCGGGCCTGCTCCCCGAGATTGCCGCCCTGGGGGCGATGGCCGCAGGCGGGGCTGCGGCCGTGGCGCTTCTTTCCCACTTTCTGGCTCGCCGATCCTTGACCGGTCGGGGGGCGGTCAGGAATCCTTGGGCGCTTGAGCGCAGGCTGGCAGGCGGCGGGGCCATACTCGCCGGCTGCGCGCTCCTCTACGCCTCCTTTCCGGCCGGGGTGGGCGCTCTTGCCGGATCGACTGCAACGTTTGCGCTGCTGACCCCGGTTGTGCTGGGTTTCGCCCCTTCGCTGGGCATCGGGCGCCTGCTCCTGTGCGAAGACCTGGAGTTGGCCCGCGGCGAGGGCCGTCTCCCCTGGCCGGAGCGCGACCGGCAGGGCCACCCCGGCAGATACGCCGCCTTCAGCTGGTACTGGTCGGCGGCGCTCCTGGGGGCGCTGGCCACCCTCGCTCCCCCGCTGTTTGCCGCCGTCTCGCCCGCCGGCACGCTGAGGGCCACAGGCGTGGCCGCCATCGCAGGTGGCCTGCTTAGCCTCTGGAGACTGCGTGATCTGCCCGCAGCGGCCCCTGAGGGAATAGCCGTCGTGAACTCCCCCTGGGCGAGACGCTCCTGCGGCGCCGCCTTTGCGCTGGGGGCGATCGTCGTCGGCGCAGCCGACAGCGCCAGGGGCCTCCTCTTCGGGGAATGGCAGCGCAGTCAGCGGGATGCGTTCGGGGTGCTGTCGGCAGTGGCCGTCTCAGCGCTGACAACCGCCCTGTTCGGACGCTGGTATCACCGGATGTCCACCCGCACCGCGGCGGAGCGCGCTTTCGGCGCCGGCCAGGCGCTGGCCATCGGTGGCGCAGCCGCCCTGCTGGGCGCCTTCTCCTTCACCTACGTTGGGCTTGTCGCCGCCTGGCTGATCACCGCCGGTTCTCTGGCGATGGCTGCCGTGGGGCTTGACGCAGCGAGCTGGGCTGCGCTGCGAGGCGACACACGTCGAGCCGTGGCCGCCGCGCAGGTGGTCTCTGCCGCCCTGGGGGCGGCGATCTCCAGCCTTGTGGCGGGTGTGGCGCTGGATGGACGTGCTGAGCAGGTCAAGGTTGCGCTGGCGGCGCTGCCCTGCGTCTACGTCGGCTATCGAATCGCACGAAGCGGCGCGACGGCCCAAAAGGGCGCAGACAGTCAGCAGGGTTGGGAGAGGGCCCCTCCCCGCCGAGTCCATCATCAATCCCCCGCCCGCCCGCTCCTTGGCCTCGAAGATGTGCAGGTCGCCTATGAGGACGTTCAGGTTCTCTTCGACTTGAACCTCAGCGTCCAGAGGGGGCAGATCGTCGCCCTGGTGGGCACCAACGGGGCAGGCAAGACGACCACCCTGCGCGCCATCTCAGGTCTGGAGCCGCTGCGCTCCGGGCGAATCGTCTACCGGGGGCTGGACGTCAGCCGTACGCCCCCGACCTGGCGGGTTGAAATGGGCATGCAGCAGATCGTCGGCGGTCAAGCCACCGCCGACGGCTTGACGGTAGAGGAAAACCTGCGCCTGTTCTGCCACTGCCTGGCGCGCGGGGAATCCCGCGGGCGCATCGACGCCGCCCTCGAGCAGTTCCCCCGCCTGGCCGAGCGCCGTCGTCAGCGGGCCGAGACTCTCTCGGGCGGGGAGAAGCAGATGCTCGCCCTTTCCAAGGCGCTGATCGTCTCGCCAAGCCTGCTGCTCATCGACGAGTTCTCCCTGGGGCTGGCGCCGACGATCGTCGCACAACTGCTTCCCGTGCTCCGCGGCATCGCAGAAGCGGGCACATCCATCCTCATCGTTGAGCAGTCGCTGTCCCTGGCCTGCGAGCTGGCCGAGTACGCGTACGTGATGGAGAAGGGCGCCATCCGCCACGAGGGGCCGACGGGGGAGGTCGTCACCTCCGCATACCTGGGCGCCCTGGCGGGGGCGGCGAACGCCGGCGGCGGCTCGGGCGGACAGGGCCAGGTCTCGGCAAGCCCGTGAGCGGCTTCGACGTCACCGGCCCCGTCGTTCTGCTCGGCGCGGTGACCGGCCTGGGATACGCCTTGCTTGGCGTGGGGCTGGTGCTCACCTACCGCTCCAGCCGCTTCATCAACTTCGCCCAGGGAGCCGTCGGCATCTTCGCTGCCGGCCTTTTCGCCCTGGCTGTGCGCTTCGGGGTTCCTTACGTGCTGGGCTTTCCGGCTGCCCTGGCCGTCGGGGCCCTGCTAGGGGCGGCAATCGAGGCGCTGATCGTGCGTCGGCTGTCCCGCGCTCCTCGAGTCCTGGCGATGATCGTGACACTGGGGATAGCCGAAGCCCTGCTGCTCCTGGCGCTGTCTTTCAACTCCGGTGGCCTGGGGGGGCGCAACTTTCCGCTGCCCACGCTGTACCCCGCCTTCGACGTCGGGCCCCTGTACGTGAACCCCGCCCTCTCAGCCCTGCTGATCCTCACCCCGCTTGTGATGGCGGCGATGGTCTCCTTTCTGGCGAGGTCACGCTACGGACTGGCGGTTCGGGCAGCCGCATCCAATCCGGACGCCACCACCCTCGCCGGCGCCGACCCAAAGAACATGGCCATGATCTCCTGGGCGATGGCCGGTTTCATCTCCGCCTTCGCCGCCCTGCTCATTCTTCCCACGAAGGGGGGCGTCACCCCCGAGAGCCTGGGGCCCGATTTCCTGCTCAGGGGCCTGGCCGCTGCCGCCCTGGCCCGCTTTTCGAGCCTCACGGCCGCCCTGGGCGCCGGTGTGGGGCTGGGCATTTTGGAGTCGGTGCTTGCCACCAACCCCGAGGCCACCGGATACTTCGAGGTGGCGGTTCTCCTGCTGGTGCTGGCGGGGGTGGCCCTGCAGTCGCGCCGTCAGGGAAGCGAGGGCCTGGAACGCTGGGGCGAACTCACCGGGTCAAAGCGCCTTCCGGCCTCCCTGGGCGGGCTGGCGCGCGTTCGCTGTGCAGGCGTCGGGTTGACGGTGCTGGCTCTGGGCTTGGCGGCGGCCCTGCCGGCCTGGATCAGCAACCAGAACGCCTTCATCCTCGCCACTGTCTTCGGGTTCGGGGTGGTGGGAATCTCGGTGAGCTTCCTCACCGGCGTCGGCGGGCAACTCTCCCTTGGGCAGCTTGCATACGGCGCCCTCGGCGCGCTGGCTGGGGTGGTCGTCCTTGAGCGCTCCGGCAGCGGGCTGCTGGCGCTGCTGGCGGCAGCGGCGCTGGGGGGGGTAGCGGCCGGCATGGTCGGGATTCCCGCCCTGCGGGTGCGCGGGCAACTCCTGGGGGTGGCCACACTCGCCTTTGCGCTCATGACCTCGGGCTGGCTGCTGCGACAGGACTGGGCGTTCGGGCGTACAGGTCGAAGCTCCCCTGACCGAAGATTCCTGGGATCAGAGCTTGTGACCTCCCGCTCCTTCTACTACGTGGGGCTGATCGCATTTCTGACTGCCTTGGCGGCGGCGGTCTGGATGCGACGGGCGCGCTTCGGGCGGCAGCTGCGCGCAGTCCGCGACAACGAGGACGCCGCTCGGGTGTTTCGCTGCCCCGCCGGAGCGGTAAAGCTGGGCTCATACGTCTTTGCAGGCACGCTGGCCGGGTTGGGCGGTGCGGTTATCGCTTTTGCGGGGACGCACATCTCCACCGCGCAGTTCAGCGCCCGGGGAAGCATCGAGGCGGTCGCCATCTCCGTGATCGGGGGCCTGGGGAGTTTCCTGGGCCCGCTTCTGGGCGCCTTTTACCTGATAGGCATCCCTCGTCTGTTTGAAATGAACCTGACCGCCCTGGCCGCCCTGAACGCAGCCTGGCTGATCCTCATCCTGGAGATGCCCCGGGGAATATCCGGCCTGCTGGCGAGGCTGCGGGACGGGTTCTGCGACGCAGCCGCACGCAGCGCAGGGCTGGATCCGGCAAGGGAGCGGGCGACGGTGGCCCTGCCCGAAGAGGAGGAAGCGGCGGACGAGAAGGCCGCCGCCCTGCCCGAGGACGAAGGGGCCGCGAAGGTCGCCGCGGAACCGCGCGGCGGCGCGGGCGCCCTCAGCATCGGATCCCTTGATACCCTGCGCCCGCCCTCAGAGAGCCCACGCCAGCTGCTGGTGGCCGAGAGCCTGTCCAAGAGCTTCGGCGGGGTTCGGGCGGTGGACGACGTGAGCTTCTCGGTGACGACGGGCGAGCGGCTGGGCATCATCGGCCCCAACGGGGCGGGCAAGACGACTCTCTTTGAGCTGATCAGCGGCTTCATCAGCCCCGACGCCGGAGCGGTGCGGTTCGACGGCGTTGACGTCTCCTCCTACCGGCCGGAGAGGCGCAGCAGGCTGGGGATGGTGCGATCTTTCCAGAACTCGCGCCTGTTCCCGACGATTTCGGTTCTGGAAACCGTCTCCCTGGCCGCCGCCGCCAATCCCCGGAAGCCAGATCCGAAGAGGCTGCTACGGGCGTTCGGCATCTCATCCATAGCACTTATGCCCCTGAGCGCTGTGAGCACCGGCACCCGGCGCATCGTGGAGTTGGCGGCGTGCTGCGCGTTGTCCCCCCGTCTGCTTCTGCTCGACGAGCCTTCAGCCGGGGTTACAGGCGCCGAGACAGATCACCTGGCGGGCATCCTGGAGCAGATCGGTGACTTCGGTGTGACGTTCGTAGTTATCGAGCACGACATGTCGCTGCTCAGCCGCATCTGCGACAGGATGCTGGCGTTGGAGGTCGGGCGACTCATCGCAGTGGGGACGCCAGCGGAGGTGCAGTCGCACCCCGAGGTGATCCGCTCCTACCTAGGGGGATAGCCGGCCTGCTCGGCGGGCGGCCTCGGCGGGCGGGCGGCCTCGGCGGGCGGGCGACCTCAGCGGGCGGGCGACCTCAGCGGGCGGGCGACCTCAGCGGCGGAATGCCCAGGCGCGACAGGGGGCGCCTCTCAGCCGCCGAGAGGCAGGTCGGCGAAGAGGTCGCGCCTCCTGAACGCCGACAGTGCGAAACGGGCGAAGGCCTTTCGCCTCGTGAGCCAGGCGACGTGCGTCCCTGGCGCATCCGCCGCCAATATCTGCTCCGCCAGCCAAGGGGTGGCCGTCTCCACCTTGTCCCCGAGAATATTGAAGATCTTTCTTGCCTTCATCCAGTCCTCAGACGAGTAGTCGTAGTCGCCGATTAGGAGGTCGGTAACAAGGATTCCTGGGGAGACGGTGCAGACGTGGACGTTCGTCCCTGATGTCTCCGCCTGCATTGCCTTGCCGAGGTAGCGGACTGCCCGCTTGGTGACGGCATAGGGCGTCATCCCCACACGGACGTTCCCGGCGCTGCCGAAGCCCTCCATCAGCCAGATCTGCCCGTGCCCCTGCCTGATCATCTCCTTCATGGGTATCTTCAGCCCGAACAGCGTGCCCGTGAGGTTGACGTCGATTATCCGCCGCAGGTCTTCGTCGGACAGCTCGGCGACCGGGACGTTGGGGGTGTCCACGCCGGCGTTGTTGACCCAGACGTCGATCTCCCCGAAGGCGCCGGTTGCGGCGGCCAGCAGCCCCCTCATCTGATCGGGTCGGGAAACGTCGCAGGCCGCCCCGATCACCCGCCCTGCTTCGTGCTGCGCGCCGAGCTCGGCAACCGCCGACTCCACGGCATCGGCGGAGCGACCGCTGATGGCCACCCGGCATCCTCGCTTGAGCATCTCATGGGCAAGCCCGCGTCCGATGCCCCTTGTGCTTCCTGTGATTACGACGGTCTTTGGCACGGTGGAACCTCGATTCAATTTCGGATTTTGCAATCAATTTTGGATTGTTAAGAGGGACAAGCAGGAACAACCATGATGCGTCCCGCCTCGATGGATACCTCATCGACAGGTGACAGGCTCGCAGTTCGGGACTGGTTCTTGACACGTGCGGCCCGCTCACCACGTGCGGCCGGGGAGAGGATGGCAATGGAGTCGCTGATTGCCTGCCCCGCTCACCGGAACGCCCAATTCGAGATACCCGGGTGGGCGGTGAGACCGCGCAAACGCTCACCGCTCGGTTCGTTCAACACGTATTCGCGCAGGAAAGCCGCAAGCAGCCGCACCAGGAGACTGCGGGCCGCCGCCGCAGCGGACGGCTGCTGCGGCACTTCAAGGAACGACCTCGCTGAGGTGTCGTCGACGGGATGGCAGGGCGTGAAGTGCGTGCCGTCGACGAGTTCCACCCACCAGACATCGCCCCTCTCTGACGTGACCGCCTCATCGAAAGTGCGCCTGACCGGGTCGTGGGGAGCGTCGGGGTCGCTGAGGTAGCGGCCCCTGCTCGCCTCTATCACCCCGTCCACGGCGCCTGAGAGCAGCAGCATGGGGGTCTCCGAGGGGATGCGTGCTACTGCGCCACCACAACCGATGGACGTGGCGGTCATTGTGTGCCCTGCGTAGGAAAAGGCCGCGCAGACGCCCTCGAACCAGTCGGGGCGGGCGTTGTGCAACGCCAGGGTGCCGCCTGCGGAGTGCCCCCCCAGCACGAGGCGGCCCATGTCCACCACGTCGGCGAGATGCCTGTCGTCCCTCACGATCTCCAGCACTTCGCCAAGCGCAGACGCCGAGGGGCGCGTGCCGAGGGTCTCGGGCGTGAGGGCCCCGAAGTCGAAGCCCGGCGTGATCCCCTCACCCGCCGGGCCCAGGCTGCCTATGAGCGAGCAGGTAGCCGCCACGCAACCGACCTGCACGAGTTCCATCGCCAGCCAGCGGTAGGAGTCCGCCACCACGTTTATTCCAGGCAGCAGAATCACCACCGGGCGGGGTTCGCCCGCAATCGTGGGCACCAGCCCGGTCTCTCGTGCCTCTTCGAGCGACGAGTGGCGGGCAGGATAGAAGATCGTCACCCGCAGCCCGCCGGACGAACGATGCACGGAGCGCACGATTGTCTCGGACATCCATCCCCCTTCGCGCCTGCCTCCGCCGATTGCCTTCAACGGGCCGGGGCGGGCCAGGGCGCCCGCCGCGCGCCCTGATGGCTGGAAAGTTTATTTGAGGCGGAACTACGATGTGAACGTGACCCGCAACGGACGCAACTACGGAGCCTCCACCGAGCGGCCATACCAGTGCTTCATGGGACGCTGGGAAGGGCTTTGCAAGACATTCTCCCCCGTCGGCGAGTTCCTGGAAGCCAGTGCCGTGCACATGGACGTCTACTGGCTCGATGAGAGCGCCTGGCACCTCCACGAGCACTTCGAGAACCTCTACGGGGTGGGCGAGACGATCTACGAGACGCGCATCTCGGTAGAAGGCAAGCGGTGCTGGGCTGCAAGCGAGATGATCGACCTTGAAGGCACTGAACTCACCCCCTACAACTACGTGTTCACCATTCACAGCCGAGTCTCGGAGAGCATCGTCTACAACAACCACTACTTCCTAGATCGGGACACCCGCCGCATAATCACCCACAAGGTGCGAGACGGGGCAACGCACGTCTTCCAGATTCAGGACTTCACCAGGGTGCTGCGGCCGTGATCGTCCAGAACGCCCCGGAAGGCGAAAACCGCTTTGTCATCGCCATGGGGCAGCACACCGCATTCGCAGGCCAACTCGCCGAGCACTTCGGCAACGAAGAGTTCGAGCCGCTCGACCCGTACGAGCCTCTCTGGTACGTGGTGGCAAACCACGACCGGGGATGGGACGAACTCGACGCCGCCGCGGCGCAAGATCCCTCCAGCGGCCTGCCCTACAACCTCGGCGCAACCCCCCTCGAGGACATCGTCTCAACCAGCGCCGGCTCGCCCGAATTCAACCAGCGCCACCACCCGCTGAGCGGCCTCATCTCCTCCATGCACAGCTACGGGCTTTACCACGGCCGTTACGGCCTCGCCCCCGACAAACTCTTCATTAACAAGGTGCCCGCACACCTGCGACCGACGGTCGATGAGATGCTGAACGCCGAAACGGCTCGCCAGGGGCGGCTCAAGGCGGAACTCGCATCCAACCCCGACACCGCCCATTTGGCCGACGAGGAACTTATTTTCACCGCCTACAAGCAGCTGCAGTTCTTCGACACATTCTCGCTCTACTGCCATCTTCAGCCTGCGGGCATGCGCGGCACATCCGAGTTCAGACACGTCCCCGCCGGCTACCGCTACGACGCATCGATCATTGTGACCGAGCGGCCCGGAGCCGTCTACGAGCTTGATCCCTTCCCGTTCGACGCCGACGGGCTTGAGGTCTCCACCGAGGGCCGATACCTCAGCCCCGCCCCGGCGGGCTCAGATCTCGCCGCCATCATTGCCGACACCCCGATCTCCAAACAGACCGTCCGACTAGTCGCCCCGTGAGCGGCTCCTTCCGTAGGGGGGAGGGTCGCTGGCGGGGAACGGCGGATGTCTTCGACTCGGCGGGGCGCTACGCCGGGGAAGGCCGCGACGCACGGGTTGTTCGGCGCGACCTTGGCGGAGACTGCGTGGAGGTGGAAGTGAGCTTCAAGGGGCCGTTTGAGCTCTCCGGCGCTTACCGCATATCCGACAGAGGCGATCACCGCCGATACGAGGGGCCTCTGAACTACGGCTACGCCGAGACTCTGGGCGAAGGGCTGATTGACGCCAACAACTACTGGCCGAGCATCGGATTGTCCCAGCGCATCTTTCTGATGGTGCTGCCGGGCGGGGCGACCCAGCTCTCCCTGGCGTTGCTGAGCCGAGGCGAGCAGACGGCTTACACCGTTGTGGGCGAGTATCACCGGCGCTGCGAAGACGAGGACGAGGGGGCCGTCGGCCTTGACTGCGGCACCGGCCCTCCGCTTAGCAGGGAGGGCACATGGAAAGGGACGCTCAACCTGCTGGGCACCGACCTTCTCCCCCTCGGCAGCACCGACTACTCGGAGCAGACCATCGCCGGGGAGGGCGGCAGGCAAGACCTGACCCTGCGCAGTTGCGGCTTCGCCGACGACGCGACGCTGACCTTGAACGCCGACCGCCGCGGCCTGTGGAGCGACCCTGGCGACGTAACCGGCAGCGCCAGCGCCTGGGGGGGGCGGGCCCTCGCGGGCAATTTCCACTTCAGCTCTGAGGGGTTGAGGCTTTGGCGGCGCGAGGTGATCGCCAGCGGCGGGGAAACCAAGGGAGTGCTGCACACCTGGTTTAGCGGCGGGCGCCGGATTGGGGCGGCCTACGGCGCGCTGCGCTTCGAGCCCGGCGCCCAGGCGTAGCGCCGAGCGCCGATGAGCGACTCCTTCGCCGGCCGCTGGCTGGTGAGCGAATACGTCTTCGACCCCGACGGCCGCTTCGTCGGCGTCGTCCGGCAACTGCGCAGCCTGGAGCGCCTCGCCTGCGGCCGCATAAGGGTGACCCAGGTCTGCGAGCCAGGAAAGTCCCTGGTCGGCCACCCCATGGGCGCATTCGCAGGCAAATGGGTATTCGAGCTGGAAGCCAAGGGCGCCGAGCGCCGCTATCTGGGGCCTGACGTGGTCGGCTGCGGCAGGGAATGGTCGCCCGGCGCGCTCACCGGAGAGGGAATCTGGCCGCGCTTCGGATACTCATTCGAGTCTTTCTCGGTGCTCACAGACCCTGGGCGACAGCTCACCGGCGGGTTCTTTTCACTGGCCGGACGTTCTGTGGCCGACATAGTCGGAGTGGCCACCGAGGACATCGCTGGCGTGGCCATGAAATTCGACGCAGGCCTCCGCTGGCCGGAGCTCGACCTCTCCCCTGCCCCGGCACCCCCCGATCGGCCCAACGCGATCTGGCGCAGGGTCGGCCCGATGACGGTCGCCGAGTCCTGGCCTAATTCAGACGAGCGGCTGCGCCTCCTGGAGATCAGCGACCCCGCCGCCGCACGCTCAGTGGTCATCAGCGACCGCCGCATAGCCGGGGTTCAAGGCGTAGAGGTGGGGGTTATCCCGAGTTCGCCCTGAAATCCCGGCGGCGACCCACCGCCCGACATGCGCCGGGGGCGGGTCCCTATCCCCCGCCGGGATGCCAGCGGAGCGTCCCGAAAACAACCTGGAACACCCTGCCACCCTCGGAGAACCACCACACGACCGCCATCGTGTAGTCGCTGTCGATGATGAACTCCCGCCCGCGCACCTTGGTTGCGTGCCCGGTGTGGTGCAAGGTGTTGTACAACGCCCGCCCGTAGGCGATGGCGTTTCCGTGAAGGTCGGGGCCGTCATAGGTGTGACGGTTGCCGATGCGGGTCCGCAGGTAGGAAAACGAGTTGACACTCTCCCCGAGGTGGAAGTTCCACGTCTGCTCGGAACGCACCAGGTCAAGGGGATTGTGGAGCACCTCCACCTCCACGCTCCCCCCATGCTCCTGATCCGCCCCGTACATCTCGCACTCGCCCCGCCAAGAGCCGCTTTGCCTGTCGGGCAGCACGTGAGGCCGCGCAGAGAGCTTGCGCTCCAGGGCGAGAAACTCCTCAATCTCCGACTTGGTGTCGGGGTTGGAGTCGTAGTCGGTGGCCATCCGGTAGACCCCGTTGAACACCGCAAAGATCGTCGGCCCCTCGTAGAGAAGAGAGGAGTACACCTGTGTCCTGCCGTCGGCGAGTATGTGATTGACGGTGTTGATGTCGGCCCGCCAGGCCGGTGAGTAGTAGTGGGAGTCCACCAGGGCGCCGTAGGGCTGACCTGCTCCGTAGAAGTCCGGCCCCAGGTAGATGCGGTTGCGGTGGGCGTCGTCAACGCCGAAGGCGAAATCCTTTATCTCGAAGCGGTTTCTCAGCGGCCCGGTGTTCTGAAAGTCGCATTGCATGAAGTATGTGGTCTTGCCGTCGGCGAAGACGCTGGAGCGGCTCACCTTGTTGAATCCGGTGTGGTTGCCATCTGCGTCAAAGACGGCCGGAAGGCCGAACCACTCGCCGGTAATGCGCTGCTGCCACTCGCTGGGGCCAGATGTCTCACTCACGTTTGTTGCTCCCTTCGCTGGGGTTGGCTATTCGCTGCGAACGCCGAGGAGGAGCACGAGCGGCCAGATCACAATACGGCCCATCTCACCCTTCTCCCCGCCGGTCACCGCAGGCGGCACCCCCGGCCGTTGGCCCGCAGGCTGAGCTCACCGGCCGGCGGCCCGCAGGCTTTCACGGAGTCCGGCGCTCACCTCCGCCCCCAGCAGCCGGTCGACCAGCGCCCAGACCGGATCGACCTCGGGGTTGAAGATGGCCGATCGGTTTCGCCTGTCACGCCGGTCCAAATCCTTCGCAGAGACGCCCCCGACAGCCTCGGGCGGCACCCCGTCACGCACCAGCGTCAACCAGTGATCCCTGTAAGCGGCCACCGTGGGGCCGATGGAGGAAAAGGCGGCCTCGTCGGCTCGGTGAGCCAGCATCCAGGAGCTCATCAGCTGCCACTGTTGCGGGGAGAGGTGGGCAGGCGTCAGCCCGTCGATGCCGGCCGCGGCGTCGTGCGCCTCGGTGAGCGGCAAAAAGCAGTGATTCAAATAGTCCAGGTTGGCGCCGGGGTCAACCCTGGGGATGAGATCGAGGTGAAAGGCGTAGCTTCCCCCGGCCTTCACGGAGTCGAGCGTGAAGTGAGGCACGGAGCTTTCCGGCGGGGTAAAGGCAAAGATCATGTGGCTGTCAAGACCAAAGGCGTCGACAGTCATCGCCACGTTCACCACTGAAACTGCGGCGCCCTTGAGCACCAGGTGATGCCCCACCATCGCGCCGTCGGTCGCGCTGCGAAGCTCTTGATTTATAACCTGCGTCAGGCCTAGCGGCCCACGAATGGCGGCGAGTGTCTCCTCCGCCAGGTCCCGGGTGAGGCTCACGCCCCGTTTCCCCCCTCTGAGCGCACCGCGGGAAACACCCAGGCGTTGGCCATCTCACTGTCCGACGCCCGAGCCGGGGAGGGGATCACCGCCGCGTGCCTAGCCGACTCCTCGTCGGTGGGGATGGCCAGTCCCAGGCCCTCCTCGAGACGCTCCTGCCTCCACCGCCTGTATGCCAGCTGAACGGCGTCTGAGCGCACGTGCAGCTCGGCGGAGAGGTCGAAAGGCAGCAGTTCCGGGCGCTGCGACTCAACCGTGGCCCGGTCTTGACCGAAGATCTTGAGCGTTCGCTTGACGGAATCCCTGTCTGCCCAGCCACCCGTGAAGAAGTTGCGCAGCATGCAGAACTTTGAGATCGTGCGGTGCTCGTCGATGGGGACGTTCGCCGTGTAGATGCGTATCTCCCCCAACGGGGGGCGAACAATGAGCATGGACACGTTCGGAGGGTAGAAGCCTGTAGTGGTCCGCACCGGCGGGCGCTCCCCCTCGCTGCGGTAGACCTTTGCCCAGATGCCCCTTGGTGCGGGCGGGTCGAGGCCCACGGTGGCGGTGACCGCCACGAGGTGGCCGTCTACCACGGTGCGTTCGAGGTCGTAATCTGCTATCTCAGGCTTTTCTGGATTGCCGAACGACCCTGCGTGCACGAAAGGGGTGTGGGCGATGTCCACCGCATTCTCCAGCACCCGGTCGTAGTTCGCCCGCCAGGTGAAGGTGCCGGTCACCGACCGGTAGCCCTCAAGTCGAGCCTCGGGCGTTTCCTCGAGGTCAGCGAGCCTGGGCATCGGGGGGCGCTCCGATTCCGCAGCGTCGCCAAGGAAGACCCAGACGAACCCGTAGCGCTCCTCGGCAGGGTAAGTGTCGACGCGGGCCTTCCGGGGGATGGCCGAGCCTGCACGGTTCGCCGGGATGCTCACGCAGCGCCCTTCGGAGTTGTAGCGCCAGCCGTGATACGGGCATTCCACGCAGTCGTCGACCACCCGCCCGCCCGAAAGGGAGCCGCCCCGGTGAACGCACAGGTCTGAGTGGGCGTGAATCGTGCCGTCCGAAGTGCGGAACAGCGCAAGGTCGTGACCGAGCACGCTCACCTTCACCGGCGCCTCGGCTACGGCTGCCCCGAACTCCACGGCGTACCACTGGTTCTTGATCAGCATCGCTCTCCTTGGTTGTCTACTTGTTTCCGTTCGGTGGTTGATTCAGCCCGGTCGCGGCAGGGCTCTGTCGGCGCCCCAGAGCGCCCGCACAAGGCGGCTGGTCATCTCCTCGCCGAAAAATCGCACACCCATTATGTTGGCAGGATCGCGCTCGGCTATGGTGCGCCGCCGGGCCAGGTCGTCGGCCGCCAGCCTGGGGCGGCGGGCAGCCGCTACAGGGCGTGCCTCGTCCACGAAACGGAGCCAGCGGTCCAGCCTGTCGTGAGCAAACCCGCCCAGCTGGGCGATGCGCCCTTCGTCGGCCTCGGTGGTGAAGCAGAGGGCGACATCCGAGAGCGCCTGTCGGACATAGAGAGCCTTGGATGTGAAAGGCACCAACCCCAGGTCGGCTCGGGCCGCCAGGAACTGCTCGTTCAGCGGGGCGTAGTAGCGGTCGAGGGCATCGGTGTCAAGGATCAAGTCGGAGCGAGGGATGTAGTCCACGTAGAACCACATGTCGGGCAGCGTGCCGGCGGCAAACCCGAAGTGCGGAACGTCGATCTGCGGCCCCAGCCAGGCGGTGACGTGCATGTTCGTGAAACCCATCGGGGGGTTGCCGATCCAGCTGTGCACCAGCCAGTCGACCTCAGGCCCCGCATAAGCCGCCAGTCTGCCGGAGGGGTGCTCTGCATTTCCCCTGTACGACTCGAGATGCTCTGTGCTGGGGTCGCGCCTCAACTCAAATCGGCGCCGCAGCTTGGCCATCAGTTCCTCGCTCAGCGCCCAGAGCGCATTGAAGGTTTCGGTGGTGTCACCCTTAGGCCTTCGATCAAAGATCTCCTCGACTCCCTCAAGCGTCTCCCGCATGCTCAGCTCCTCTGCCCACTGACGCCGGCTGTGAGGTTGCCGTCTTCGTCGGATGTTCAATCATGCCGTTATTCGTTCGATTGTCAGCTGTATCTTCAAGAGATAATCGGAATAGCACGGCAGTATCCCCGTTGGTACTCATAATCAATACTGCCATCGGATTTGCGGATAATGTTCCCGTCGTGGTCCTTTTTTGCAAGATCGATGTCGTTTTGCCCGTCTTTGTCGTAGTCAAGGCTCCACCTGAATACGAACTGGTTTCCGTATTTCTCAGCCCAGGGGGAAGCGCTTCTCGCGCAACCGAACCTTGCCTCCTCGCCAAGAAGCATTCGTTGATTGTTGACAATTGTTTCGTGCCCACTTACATAATGTTCCGCCACGGCAACCATCCTGTCCACACTCTCATCCACGGAATCCCCTGCTTCGTCAGCAGCCCCCCTTACGATGATTATGCCAAGGGTGGCGAGCCCGCCAGCGGCGGCTACCAACAAAATCCACTCCAAAGTGCCAAGGCCGCGCTCCTCTCCCTCATCACGATTTGCCTCCCTTGAAGAAACGCCGCTAAAGCCGATCAGTGCCGCCAAAACCGAACCAACACGGGCCAATAAAGTAATTGTCCCCCTGTTCGTTCTCCGCCGACTGGCCAACCGCCTTGTTCGCCGCACGCTCGCCAACGTTATCCGCACTTATCGGCTCTAGACGTGTCTACTAGGCGGAACACCCGAAACGCTGAACAGGCACGCTCACATTACAATCGCCACGACTCATCTCACTGCCCGAGCCCCACCCACATATCCGCAAGACCTTTAACCAGCCGTTGCACGCCGACCTCCCCCGACGACGTCGCCCAAGCCGCCACCCTCCCCCCAAACCTTCACCGCCCCCAACTGGCATGCCTGCCAATCACTCACCCCACATCCGCAAATGCTCCTCCACATCATCCTCGCCGCCCCCCAAACCCCGAATATAGTCCCCCAACTCCTCCTCGCTTACCAACAACACACAATCCTTATTAAGATGAAAACCGCCACTCTCTAATGCCTCTTCGCTGGGGAAAACAGGGCACGAGAAAATATTATCCCGTTCCAAAATAGGCCCATAAAAACCACAAACGAGAACAACCTCAACCACCCAGTCGGGACAGGACCTCTCCAAACGCTCCGACACCAGTCGTTGCTTGCATTCAGCGTTGAGAATCCCCCGAACCTCCCCACCCCGCAGAAAGACCCTCATCGCCTCATCGACCTTCGCCAAATCCTCGTCCCTCAAACTGATCTCGAACTCCTCAGGCCAAATCTCGACGATCCCCCCCTCAGTGAGGTCACTTACACGGCTATAAGCAGACAACTCCTCAACCGTCGGCCTCACACGATAAACCCGCGCAGCCAGCAACTCAGCCTCCTCCACCAGCCCCTCCAGCCCCTCATCGCCCAGCACCCTCCGCAGCCTCCCCAAACCCTCCACACTCAACACGCCCCCCAGCCCCGACACGGGCACGGCATCAGCGGCATCAGTGGGCACCGCCGACGTGCTAGAAACAGCAGAGCGGCTCCCGGAACCCGAAATATCGCCCTCAACCGCGGCCGGCGGCGCAGGCGCCGGGCCCCCCACAGGGGAGCCGCCCTCCCCGCCGGGCGCGCCCGATGAGCAGCCCGCTGCCAGCAATCCCCAAACAGCCAACACCACCAGCCAGCACCGCAGACGCCTACACACCGACACGAGACTCCACCACCAACAGAATCTGATTTGGGCAGCAATATGGAAGATTCCGCAACAAATACGTCATCCACTTCTAGGGAGCAACAGCCACCCCACCCCTCCTCTTCGATCCACTCTACACACCTGACGAAAAACGATCATCAAACTGTCTATTCGCCCGTGGATTCGCAATCGCCTAAGGGATGGAATGGGCACACCCAGCGGCTCGTGTTCTCAGGTATCCAGCAGCGGGAAGGAAGAGCCTCCTCGACCCAGGGCGGACACGATCTCTCAAGCTGACCTGCCAGCGAGCGGAACCTACAATCTGCGCCCAACAATTCCGCAATATCCGCCCTCGAAAACGACAATTCCGCAACCCCCTCATCCCGCACGGAGTACTTCGATGACAGAACCTCCAATTCCTGTCCAACCAATTCCTGTTCAAGAATCACGAAAACATCAGCATAAATGTCAAAATCAGTCGGCCAAATTTGAATTATCTCTTCTTCTGTGATCTCTTCAAGGCCCGGCAATAACGCAAGATCCTCAGCCTCGGGAGTAGACCAGAACAAGCTCTCATCGACCTCATCGACCTCATCGGCTAAGGCCTCATCGACCTCATCGGCTAAGGACAAGTGCTCATCGGCTGACGCAAAGAAAATCCTTGCTAACCAGTGAAGTGGCGGCAACAGACCCGAAGACAGAACGGTATCCCTAACCTCAGAGGCGGTGACCTCCAGCAACACGCTCCTGAAGGAAGTCGGATAATCAAGCGGCCAAGACGTCTCCCAAGGCAATTCGATCAGACGATTAGCGGCCTCCTGCTCATAGTGCCACAGTTGAATACTATACAAGCGCGCTTCAGTCCACCACCACGGTATGACAAGTACTCGCATCATAATCCAACAAAGAGTTCCCTCCGGCGTCGACCGATCAATTAAGTCGATTCCATACGGGTCACCCTCAATTAATGCCCGCAAGTAAAATGCTCTAGCGGCAATATAGCTATCAGGGGCACCAGTAATATCATCCGGCCGCCCATAGTACGCAGCATACAATAACTTATCAGTGTCCTCCTCGCCGAGATCTTCGGACCTGAACTTCTCTGAATCTTCTTCACTACTACTCAATGCATCCGCCTCATTAAGATCATCCAATTCCTCAAGTCCATTCTCATCACTAGACATCTCCCGGCTCAAGGGAGCATCAGTGCCCGAGCTTGGGGAAACGCTTTCACCAGACTGCAAAGCAGCGCTCGAAGCCGCAGTGCTGGAGGGAGCGGTTACGCCCCCCGAAGCCTCAATACCACCCTCAACCGCGACCGGCGGCGCAGGCGCCGAATCCCCCACCGGAGAGCCACCCGCCCCGCTGGGCGCGCCCGAAGAGCAGCCAGCGGCCGCCAACCCCCAAACAGCCAACACCACCAGCCAGCACCGCAGACGCCTACACACCGAACACCTCACATTGAGCCCGAACACTGGTTATCAGCTTAATCATTCACACCCGCCGCGGCGCAAGCCAGCAACGCCCTGCCACGGCAGATGTCCCTGCTCCGCAAGGCCGCTTCTGAGGGATGACCGTACCCGCCGCTCCCAACCGGCATGCCCGTCAATCACTCATCTCCGGAACCTCGCCACAATTCCGAAAACTCGCCAAAATACCTCCACAACTTTGTCGCCTCCACAACGTTCCCGTCACCCCCCCAACTCCGGATATCATCTTTTATAAAATCTTTTAACTCATCCTCACTCACCAACAACACGCACTCATCATAAATACCAGCAACATAAATTTGACCAAGACCCAACCAATCCGTTCTGAGCAAAATAGCCTCTTTACTGAGAAAAATAGGGCACGAGAAAACACTCTCCTGCTCTGAAACTCTCCTATGACCATAACAATAGTTAACGAGCTCAGCCACCCAGGCCGGGCAGGCACTCTCCATGAGATCCGACACCGGGCGCCTCCCACACTCGGCATTGAGAAGCCCCCGGATCTCATCATCAGCTCCCAGGAAACCCCACACCGCAAACATGACATCCCCTAGACCGTAGTCCCCCAACTCTACCTCAAACTCCTCCGGCCAAATCTCAGCGATCCCCTCTTCAGTGAGATCACTAACATGGCGATAACCCGACAACTCGTCAATCGTCGGCCTCACACGATAAACAGGCAAAGCCAGCAACTCATCATAAACCCCATATATCAACTCAGCCGCAGGCCGCAGAACCGACGGCAAGCCAGGACCAAAAACCACCCCTCTGACCTCCGGTGCCGTGACATCCAATATGACACGCCTCAACACGACATTACCGTCAACCGGACCCCTCACCCAAGGCAACTCAATCCCCCGCTTCGAAGCCTCCCGCTCCCAATGCCAAACAAACAAATTAGCGGTCTCCCTAAGCGAAAAACTCCTGGTGTACCAACTCAAAGCAAACTGCACACGCAATACAGCCCAGCAAAACGCACCCAAAGCCGTGGAACGATCATTGACATCAAACTGATCCCGATCCCACTCCACCCTAGCGCGCTCATAATACGCCCACGCCTCAACCTCCTCATAACTAACCTCCTCATGACTAACCTCACCATAATTATAGCCAACGCCGCGACCATCCCTAACCAGCCTCACCCTGAATCCCTCTGGGCCGATGCGCATGGATTCAGCAAATTCAAGCAAACACTCCTCGTCACAAATGTACGCAAATTCCAATAAATCCCTCCAACTGAAGGCACTCGACAACCACCACAAATCAGCCTCGCTGAGGAACCCGCCCTCACCCGCCAACCTCCCCAACAGTACTCCGACATCCGACTCCAACGGAATACCCATATCCAAATAACCATCAGCCTTCAACAACGCCGCCGCTTCCAACAAACTCTCCAGCCCCTCATCACCCAACACTCGCCACAGCCTCCCTAAACCCTCCACACTCAACACGCCCTCCAAACCCAAACACTCCACACTCAACACGCCCTCCAAACCCAAACACTCCATACTCAACACGCCACTCCTGGGTGTGCCACCAGAAACCGCACCAGCATCATTCCCACCCCTACCGGAAACATCAGGCACCACCCCCGCGCTGGAGGGAGCAGGCGACGGCGCAGTCTCGCTAACCTCTGAATCCCCCCGGACCGCTGAGCATGGATTCAGCTTCTGCAAGAAACTCTCCCAGTCAACAATATACGCAAATTCCAATGCATCCTCCCAATCCACCGAATACGCCAACCACCACAAATCAGCCCCGCTGAGGAACCCGTCCTTACCCACCAACCACCCCAGCAACACCCCGAAATCCGACGGAACACCAGCATCCACATAACCATCCTCCCACCTCACCTTCCCCACCTCCAACAACACCGTCAGCCCCTCGTAATGCAACACCCTCCGCAGCCTCCCCAAACCCTTCATATTCAACACACACTCCAAACCCAAACACTCCACACTCAACACGCCATCCAAACCCAAACACTCCACACTCAGTACCTCCCTTTGGGGTTCGCCACTAGAAACACCCCCACTACCAGCGTAAACAGCAGACGCCCCCGTCGTGCCCGAAGAATCAGGCGACGGCGCAGACTCGCCACCCACCAAATTCCGAATATAATTCGCATACTCGTCTTCGCTTACCAACAGCTCACATTCACTGCTGCCTTCACCGCTATCCCCTACAACCCTTTCGCTGTAGAAAATAGGGCACGCGAAAATATTTTCCAGTTCCGACAAAAACCCATGCAAACCACAAATTGGAACTAACTCAGCCACCCAGTCGGGACACGACTTCTCCACGAGATCGGAGGTCTGGCGTTTCTTGCATTCGGCATTGAGAAGCCCCCGGACTTCTTCGTCTCGCAGGAGAGCTTTCCTCGCCTCCTCGACCTTCGCCCAATCTGCGTCTCGTAACCTGATCTCAAACTCCTCAGGCCAAATCTCGGCGATCCCCTCCTCCGTGAGGTCACGGACACGGCGATAACCCGCCAACTCCTCAACCGTCGGCCTCACACGGTAAATCGGCAAAGCCAACAACTCGTCGTAAAACCCATACAACCCTTCAGCTCCAGGCCGTAGAGCCGACGGCAACCCCGGGCCGAAAACTACCCCCTTGACCTCCGGCGCAGTGACCTCCAAAAGAGCGCGCCTAAGCACATCGTCACCATCAACCGGGTCTGTCTCCCAGGACAACTCAATCCCCCGCTTCGAAGCCTCCCTCTCCAAATGCCACACCTTTAAGTTAGTGGCCTGCTCAGGCGTCAACTTCGCAGTATCCCGAAGACGCAATACACTTTGAACATGCAAAACAGCCCAACAAAACGCTCCCAAAGACGTAGAACGATCATTGATACCGAACTGATCCCTGTCCCACTCAGCCTCCGTGCGCTCGTAATACGCCCACGCCTTAACTTCCCCATCACTATAACCACTGTTACGATTCCCCTCGAACAATTCCTTAACATTATCGCGCACCAATTCAGCAGATACCAGCAATTGATCCTCGAAGAAATTTTGCGCAATTAACAATACATCGCTCAAGTTGTACTTGTATGCTAACCACCCCAAACCCTCCTCGGTGAAATGCCCATCCGTACCCGCCAACTTCGCAAACACCATCCCCTCAGCCTGGAGCAACGAACCATCCGCCTTCAACGAATCCGCCTCCTCCACCAACTCCGACAACCCTTCATCACCAAACACCCTCCTCATCCGCTCAATACTCTCCACGCTCAGCACACTCAACACGCTCTCCTGGGGCTCGTCGGCGGAAGCACCACCAACTTCACCCTCAGTTTCGCAGCCACCAAACGGGCAACCGTACCTAGGTTCTTTCTCTGGTATGCGACAATCAGTTGGGAGGACTTCGGAAACCCAGGAAGGGCAAGCGTTTTCATACAATCCAGCTGTTGTAAGCTGTTTGCATTCATCATTAAGCAAGTCTCGTATACCCTCGCGCTCTATACCTTCAGACCATCTCTCGTATCTCTCATATGCGTCATAGTTTAGCTCGACTTCAAACTCCTCTGACCAAATCTCAATAATCTCTTCCTCTGTTATCCCTTCAAGTCCACGGTAAGGCAAACCACGCGAATCGAATAGATCTTCAACAATACCATACGAATCCAATAGATCTTCAACAGTTGGGCGAATGCGAACAAGCGGCAACTCCAACAATTCATCTAACAACGCATACAGATCCTGAGCTATCGAATGAAGATTCGATGGAAGCTTAGAATCAAGTACTAAGTCCCTGACCTTTGGGGAGGTCGTCTGCGACAGAACGCGCCTGAGTGTAGGAATGTCTACTGACCCTGTTTCCCAAGACAACTCAAGACCACGATCAGAAGCCTCCTCCTCTACATACCACAACCTCAGATTGGCATAGCCACCAAATGGCGACCACGGCCCAGCACGCATAGTATGCATAGCCAAATTGATCTTTAATACTACCCAGCAAAATGCCCCCATCGGGCTAGAAAGATCGTTGTCATCAATTCCATACGGATCTTCCTCCAAAAGCGCGCGCTTGTGGAATGCCATAGCAACAATGTATTCGTCGGAGTCACTGCTATAATCTGGTCGTGTAAGCAATCCGGCGATCATCATCTCGAAAAATTGAGTCAACTTGGACACATCCTCATCACTCAATACTTCATCCAAACCCAGTTCACCCTCAGATGCATTCTCCAAATCGTCTGTACTGGTAATCCTGTTTCTGGATTCCGCTCCACTTGAGGAAGTAGTGGTAGAAAAATCCTCTAGCATTGTCGAAGAACTCGAATCCAAGATGTTGGGTGACGGAACCGTGCCCCCTTCCCCTGCGTAAGGAGGCACTGAAGGCGCCCTACTTTCCGTAACCGCGCTATCACTAGACAAGCCGACTCCTTCTGAAGTGTCAGCAGTGCAACTAGCAAACAACAAGACCAAAACACAACACGCACACCAATGCCAAAAAGAGCCAATGATGTTTAGCACCATTTCTCCTTCACTAGCAAACTAGTTTCAATCTCTTAAGTATGCTGTCTGATACGCGGGCTCAACGCTCCACCGCTTCAAAGCACCGCCAAAACCCGTGGCGCTCACAACCAACACCCCAGCGCCAGCGGACGCAGCGGCGTCTGCCCCCTCCACAGGTCGCCAACTTGCACCACCTAACGAGCCTATGCCGCATTCATCCGGGCAGACGTGTTCAACAGGCGGAACAACCGAGACGCCGAGCTGGCGCCGCCTAACAAGCAAGCCCCACGACACATTTTTACGCCCGAAACACCGCCCACATACACGCACCTCTCACCAAACACTTCCTCCTAGACTCTTTCCCCCAACATGATGCCCGCCAGGACATCAAGAGCGTCTTGCCTGAGCCAGGCCCACAAATACGCCCGGCAGGCGAGCCCGCCGGCACCCCCAGCCCGAAACAGGGCAAGCAAGCCCCAAGGCGGCTACGCCCTGCCTCGGCAGACTTCCCTGCTCTGAAACGCGGCGTCAGACGGATCGCTGTAACCCCCGCCGTCGTCCAAAGAGGCCGCCACTGGCTCCTCAAGCGCTATCGAACCGCACCTGCCCGTGACCAGGCTCCTAGCCCGGCACCACAACCTCTGAGCATCACCCCCCCCCCCCCGCCGTGAGCCGACAACCCGGCCGCCACCAAAGCGTCCTCAGGCACCGCATTCGCATTCGACCTGCCCACAGTCAACTCCACGAAATGGAAAGAAAACGTGTCACCCCACACCCTGTTCAAACCCGCCATCCCCTCAGCCGCCCCCCCCCCCCCCCGGAACCATCCACCGCCCCCCTCACAGCCAACACACCCCCAACAGCCAACCCCCCAACCCCCGCCACCAACAACACCCACCCCAAAGTCGAAAGACCACACTCACGAGCACCAGCCCGCGGCGCTCCAATCACCCGCCCCGACGCTCCGCCGACACCACACACCCCAGGCCCCCGGGCCGGCCCCAAACATCACCCACCCCCACACCACGCCAACCCCGCCCCACCAACCAAACCACTGGACACGCGGACATCAAGACACAAACAAGAACACCGCCCACCCCCGGCATGCCTGCCAATCACTCACCCCCATAACGTCGCAAATACTTCTCCACAATATCCTCATCGCCCCCCATATCCAGAATATAACCCCTCAACTCCTCCTCGTCCAACAACAACACACAATCCTCATTTAACAATATACCGCCACTCTCTAATGCCTCTTCGCTGGGGAAAACAGGGCACGAGAACATATCCGCCCGCTCTGACCTATACCTATACCGAACACAAGAATAGAAGAAGGACCTCATCCACTCGGGGCAGGACCTCTCAAAACGCTCGGAA
This sequence comes from uncultured Acidimicrobiales bacterium, assembly GCA_958295925.1. GTDB lineage: Bacteria > Actinomycetota > Acidimicrobiia > Acidimicrobiales > CATQHL01 > CATQHL01. The sequence goes on along the minus strand of CATQHL010000001.1, from coordinate 2,205,032 downwards.
AACGTGCGCTTCCCGCATTCAGCGTTAAGAAGCCCCCGGACCTCATCATCCCGCAGAAACACCGCCCTAGCCTCCTCGACCTTCGCCAAATCGCCTTTCCTCAACCTGATCTCGAACTCCTCCGGCCAAATCTCGGCGATCTCCTCCCCTGTGAGGTCACTGACACGTCGGTAACCCGACAACTCCTCAACCGTCGGCCTCACACGATAAACCGGCGCAGCCAGCAACTCGTCATAAACCCGATACAACCCCTCAGCACCCGGCCGCAGAACAGGCGGCAAACCAGGCCCGAACACGGCCCCCCTGACCCCCGGCGCCGTCACCTCCAACAAAGCGCGCCTAGCCACAACATTACCGTCAACCGGGCCCGTCTCCCAGGGCAAGTCAATCCCACGCTCCGAAGCCTCCCTCTCCAAATGCCACACCCTCAAATTAACGGCCTCCTCAGGCGTCACCTTGAAACTAGACCAACTCAAAGCATTCCACGGATGCAGGACAGCCCAGCAAAACGCCCCCAACGACGTGGAAACATCATTCACACCGAACTCGTCCCACCCCGCCTCAGCGCGCCTGAAAAACGCCCGCGCCTTGACCTGCTCATCACTATAATCACTGTCGCGACCCACCTCAAACGCTATCTTCGCGACATTGCGATATAACTCAGCCGACTCAGACAACTCCTCCTCGCTTTCCAGGCCCGCCGTTATCAACAAACCCTCCAAGCTGTGACTGTACGCCAACCACCCCAGACCCTCCTCGGTCAGGAAACCCTCCTCACCGGCCAGCCTCCCCAGCAACTCCTCAAAACCCTCCTCACTGGCCAGCCTCCCCAGCATCTCCTCAGACAAATCATCCATCCACAACGACCCCACAAACCTGCGGGCCGGGGCGCGCGTCGGCGCATATGAGGCCACCACCGCCTCAAACGGATCACCCTCCCGCCACAACGGCCCCGTCTCCGCCAACAACTCAGCCTCCTCCGCCAACCCCGCCAACCCCTCATCGCCCAGCACCCTCCGCAGCCTCCCCAAACCCTCCACGCTCAACACGCCCCCCAACCCCAACGCGGGCACCGCATCGGCGTCGCCGCCCGAAACAGCAGGCACCGCCGTGCTGGAGGGAGCGGCAACTCCCCCCGACGCCCCCGAAGCCTCAAAACCGCCCTCAGCACCCACGGGCGGCGCAGGCGCCGAACCCCCCACAGGGGAGCTGCCCTCCCCGCCGGGCGGCGCAGGCGCCGAACCCTCAACCGGCGGGCCGCCCTCCCCGCCCGGCGCGCCCGGCGAGCAGCCCGCCGCCAGCAACCCCCAAACCAGCAACAACGCCAGCCAGCCCCGCAGACGCCTACCAGACACGAAACACACCCACCACGCGCCGACTACCCGCCACCCGCCGAAACGGACGGGTCAATCGGCTCGATACGCCACCGCTGCGACACCCCGCCGCAGCCATCGGCGCTCTCAACGCCCGCAATCCGCACACCCTCACCCGCCGTCGCCGCCTTGTCCGCACCCGCATCGGGGCGCCAGCACGCGCCGCCAGGCGAACTGATCCCGTACTCATCCGCCACAGACGTCCCCACAAGGCGGAACACCCTCAACGCCGAGCGGGCGCCGCCCACCAAACAGGCGCCGCGGCGCACCTCCCCGCCAGAGGCGCCGCCCACATACAAACACCTCTCACCATCGACCTCACCCTCCTCACTAGACAATTCCTTCGCCCAGGAAACCCTATCCCCCGAGACGACGCTCGCCGGCAACACGTAGAAATACCCGCCTCCGTCGGCGCGGAGGAGGGCGTCCCTGCGGGAAACGGCTCGGACTGCAGCACATGGAACCACTGCCCCCCTCACTAGGCCTATGACTGTCGCCGTGCTCGCAGCGCTGCTGCGTGACCCGGTCATCCGCCGTCCTCGACACCGACCCCACAGTCAAACACTTACCCGTCAACGAATTACGCAACACCACCACCCCGGCAGCCGGGGAAGTGGTCACTGCTCGTGCAAACGTGTTAAAACCCTGAGATAACACAATATCGCAATCCCAATCTAGAGGCCAGGGCAATGTCCAACAGTAGGGGATCCACAATTCCTTCAGCACCTGATCGCAGCCGTCGTGTCCAGCATCCATCACTGTCTGATGCAGCCCGAAGCGGATCAAGTCAAAGTAATAATCGTGGGCCTAGCAGGACGCCAACATCCCAGACCTTAACCGGTAAACCCCGTCCCCCCGCTCCGCAAACAAACCAAACACATAATCCAAAGCACTCGAAGACAATAACGACCCCACACTAACAAGAAAGCTCACTGGTTCTTTCAGCACTTCGGGTAAATTGTCTATAAACTCTTCCCTGTTTCTGGCGTATTGTCCGTAGACTTATACGACATCGCTGATGATTGTGCAGTCGCCAGTGGCTCTTGCGACTACTTTCAGGTGCCTGTCCTTAAGGTCGGCCTCTACCGCCCATTCAGGGAAGTAATAATCGGAGGCGTGGTCGTGGATGCGCCTCCTCTCGCCCAGGGCCAGGAACAGGCCTGTGGGCGGGCACACGGGACTCTTCCCCTTGGTCTTGTCCTTGTTGCGGAGGTCGGTGTTGATGTAGGTTTCAGCGTTCTCCTCCGCGCTGAACTCCCCCACCGCGTCGCACCCCACCAGCTCATAGGTGATGTCGTTGCCCGGCGGGGACACGCCCAGGCGTACACGCAGTAACCGGAAGAGTCACGGGCCAGCGTCAGGTCGGGGGCACCCTCGCAGGTCTCGTCGGTCGGGCGGCAGCCGCCCCGCGCCTCAACGTACTCCTCCCCGCGCCCGCACCTCGGGACGCACACCGCCCCGCCGCGCTCAAGGCCCGCAGCGCAGGACACGGGCACACACCCGTAGCCGAGACCCTTGTACTTGAAGCCCGCCGCGCACGGCATGCCAACCACGGACGCGTAGACGCCGCTGCGCCCGGTGTTCCTAGCCGAGACCCGAACGTCGTACTCCACCCCGTTGTCGAGCCCGCCCCCGCAGTGGAGGCTGGGAGGCGGATCTCCCAGTACTTCAGCGCTTCAGCGTGTATTCCGAGTCCGTTGACGACAGTAATGTCGTTGTCCTGTATGCGCTGTAGGGGACTGTCACCGAAGTGAAGCCCCCCTTCGCCCCCACTTTCCTCCACCCCACGTCGAAGCGCGCTATGTCCGAGCCGCCGTCCTCGAGGGTCCCCCTCCAGGTCACGTACAGGCTGCCGACCCCCGACTCCGCGGCCAGGAAGACCGGCGCCCCAGGCGCTTCGCAGTCCACCACCGTCAACGGCGCCGCCCCCCTGCAGGCCGCCCAGCCACGCGCCCGTCTGTGGTAACTGTCTGCGTGGGAGTTGCTGGCGTACACCCTCAATTCGTAAAACTGCCCGCTGAGCAGGCCGGCGATCTCGTACGCGATCCTGCCGGACGCCCGCAACGACATCCGCGGCAGCCTGCCGCTGCTCCAGGCGGCCCCCTCATCGCAGTCATCCCTGCCGTTGGAGGCGCGCCAGAGGACCGTGTACCAGATGACCGGCAAGCCACCACCCTCCTCCGGGGGCCGCCACTCCAGCCGCATGCGGCCAGGCGCGGGGGCCTCCACCACCGCCAAACCCCGCCACAACCAGCAACACCCACACCAACACCCCCACACGCAGCCGGCGCGCCGCGCCTGCCTCGCCCCCCACCCAAGCAGAACACCCGAGAAGCAGGCGCAGGCCCGCTACGCCCTGCCTCGGCAGACGTCCCTGCTCTGAAACGCCGCGTCAGACGGATCGCTGTAACCACCGCCGTCGTCCAAAGAAGCCGCCACAGGCTCCTCAAGCGCTATCGAACCGCACCTGCCCGTGACCAGGCTCCTAGCCCTACACCACAACCTCTGAGCATCCCCCCCGCCCGCAGCCGACAACCCAGCCGCCACCAAAGCATCCTCAGACACCACATTCGAATTCGACCCGCCCACAGTCAACTCCACGAAATGAAACGAAAACACATCACCCCACACCCTGTTCAAACCCGCCATCCCCTCAGCCGCACCCAAAAACCCGCCACCACCCCGAAACGCCGACAAATCAACCCCACCACCAGGCGCAAGCGGCGGATCGCAGAGCAACGAAACCCCGCCCCAATGACGCCGCGAACCCAAACCCGCCAACACCTGATCAGCACGACCCTGAACCATACGTAACACCCCATCCTCACCCGACGCTCCCGCAACGGCCCCCACCCTCCCCCCGGAACCATCCACCGCCCCCCTCACAGCCAACACACCTCCAACAGCCAACACACCCCCAACCCCCGCCACCAACAACACCCACCCCAAAGTCGACAACCCACACTCACGAACACCAGGCAGCGACGCTCCAATCACCCGCCCCGACGCTCCGCCGACACCACACACCCCCCCCCCGGGCCGGGCCCAAACATCACCTGCCCCCACACCACCAACCAAACACGCGGACACAAGACACAAACAAGAACACCGCCCTCCTGCAAGCCCGCCAATCACTCATCTTCAAAAATCCACAAGATCTCCTCCACTTCATCCTCATCGCCGCCACTATCCAGGATATAGTCCCTCAACGCCTCCTCGTCCAACAACACACACCCACCACGAGGATCACCACCCTCCGCAAGAGGACCACCGGCCTCCACAACCTCTTCGCCGGTGAAAATAGGGCACGATATGATATTATACCATTCCACTAGATACTCAGACGCAGCGCAAGCGAAAACGGCTTCAGTCACCCAGTCGGGGCAGGACCTCTCCACTTTCTCCGACAACGGGCGTTGCTTGCATTCGGCGTTTAGAATCCCCCGGGCCTCATCATCCCGCAGGAAAGCCCTCACCACCTCCACGAGTCTCTCCCAAATCTCGTCCGGCAACTCTATCTCGAACTCCTCCGGCCAAATCTGAACAATCCCCTCCTCTGTGAGGTCACCCACATGGCGGTAACCCGACAACTCCTCAACCGTCGGCCTCACACGGTAAACCGGCGCAGCCAGCAACTCGTCGTAAAACCCGAACAACCCCTCAGCGCCGGGCCGCAGCACCGGCGGCAAACCCGGGCCGAACACGACCCCCCTCACCCCCGGCGCCGTGACCTCCAGCAGAGCGCGCCTAACCACAAAATTACCGTCAACCGGGCCCCTCTCCCAGGGCAGGTCAAGCCCACGCTCCGCAGCCTCCCTCTCCAAATGCCACACCCTCAAATTAACGGCATCCTCAGGCTTCACCTTATCATCCTGATAACGCACAGCATTTCTCACATGCAAGACAGCCCAGCAAAACGCCCCCAACGGCGTGGAAACATCATTGACGTCATACTGATCCTTCCACCACTCCGCCTCCGCGCGCTCGTAAAACGCCCACGCCTTAATCTCCTCATCACTATCATACAACGCCCACGCCTCGACCTCCTCATCACTATCATAACTGTAAACACTCCCCTCAAACGAACTCCTCACAGAATTACGCGCATTTTCAGCAGATTCAGACAACTCCTCCTCACTCTCATAGTCCGCAAATGACAATAAACTCTTCAAGCTGTACGAGTACACCAACCACCTCAACCCTTCCTCTGTGAGGAAGCCCTCCTCGCCGGCCAGCCTCCCCAGCACCTCCTCAATACCCGTCTCCAACGAGCCGTCCGCCTCCAGCAAGCCCGCCTCCTCCGCCAGCCTCTCCAGCCCGTCATCGCCCAGCACCCTCCGCAGCCTCCCCAAACCCTCCACGCTCAACACGCCCCCCAACCCCGACACGGGCACCGCATCGGCGTCGCCGCCCGAAACAGCAGGCGCCGACGTGCTGGAGGGAGCGGCGGATCCCCCCGATTCCCCCGACGCCTCCAGCCCATCAGAAGCCCCCACCGGCGGCGCAGGCGCCGAACCCCCCGCAGGGGAGCCGCCCTCCCCGCCCGGCGCGCCCGAGGAGCAGCCCGCCGCCGCCAACCCCCAGACCAGCAACAACGCCAGCCAGCCCCGCAGACACCTACCAGACACGGAACACACCCACCACGCGCCGACTACCCGCCGCCCGCGACGGACGGGTCAACCGGCTCGATACGCCACCGCTGCAACACCCCGCCGCAGCCCGCAACGCCCGCAATCCGCACACCCTCGCCCGCCGTCGCCGCCTTGTCCGCGCCCTCCACCGGCTGCCAGCACGCACCCCCGAACGAGCGGATCCCGTACTCATCCGGCACGGACGTCTCCACAAGGCTGAACACCCGGGACGCCGAACGGGCGACGCCCACCAAACAGGCCCCGCGGCGCACCTCCCCGCCAGAGGCGCCGCCCACATACAAACACCTCTCATTATTAACCTCATCCTCCCTGCCGGATAACTCCTTCGCCCAGGAACCCTATCCCCCGAGACGACGCTCGCCGGGATTACATAAAAATACCCCGCCCTCGTCGGCGCGGAGGAGGGCGTCCCTGCGGGGAACGGCTCGGACTGCAGCACATGGAACCACTGCCTCTCATCACTAGGCCTATGATCACCGTCAAGGTGGCAGCGCTGCTGCGTACCCGGTCATCCGCCGTCCTCGACGCCGATTGGACAGTCAAACACTTACCCGTCAACGAATTACGCAACACCACCACCCCGGCAGCCGGGGGCGTGGTCACTGCTCGTGCAAACGTGTTAAAACCCTGAGATAGCACAATATCGCAATCCCAATCTGGAGGCCAGGGCAATGTCCAACAGTAGGAGATCCACAATTCCTTCAGCACCTGATCGCAGCCGTCGTGTCCACCCTCCATCACTGTCTGATGCAACCCGGAGCGGATCAAGTCAAAGCAATAATCATGGGCCCGGCAGGACACCAACATCCCAGACCTTAACTGATAAACCCCATCCCTCCACTCCGCAAACAAACCAAACACATAATCCAAAGCACTCGAAGACAACAACGTCCCGACTCCAACAAGAAAGCTCACTGGTTCTTCAGCACTTCGGGTAAATTTTCTATAAACTCTTCCCTGCTTCCGGCGTATTGCCCGTAGACTTCTACGACATCGCCGATGATTGTGCAGTCGCCAGTGGCTCTTGCGACTACTTTCAGGTGCCTGTCCTTGAGATCGGCTTCGACGGCCCATTCGGGGAGGTAGTAGTCTGTGGCGTGGTCATGGGTGCGCCTCCTCTCTCCGAGGGCTAGGAACAGGCCTGTGGGCGGGCACATGGGACTCTTGCCCCTGGTGTCGGCCTTGTTGCGGAGGTCGGTGTTGATGTAGGTGTCAGCGTTCGCCTCCGCGCTGAACTCCCCCACCACGTCGCACCCCACCGGCTCATAAGTGATGTCGTTGCCCGACGGGGACAGTCCCCAGGCGTACACGCAGTAACCGGAGGAGTCACGGACGAGCGTCAGGTCGGGGTCACCCTCGCAGGTATCGTCGGTCGGGCGGCAGCCGCCCCGCGCCTCAACGTACTCCTCCCCGCGCCCGCACCTCGGGACGCACACCGCCCCGCCGCGCTCAAGGCCCGCAGCGCAGGACACGGGCACGCACCCGGAGCCATCCTCGTGCTTGAAAGCCCGCCGCTCACGGCATGCCGACCACGAATGTAGGGGCGCCGCTCCTGTCGCTGCGCCCGGTGTTCGTGGCCGAGACCAGAACGTAGTATCTCGCCCCGTTCTCGAGCCCCGCCACCGCAGCGGAGGCTGGGAGGCGGATCTCCCAGCACTTCAGCGTGTGCGTGACGATGGTCTTTGTCCTGTATGCGCTGTAGGGGACCGTCACCGAAGTGAAGCCCTTCGCCCCCACTTTCCTCCACAACACGTTGAAGCGCGCTATGTCTGAGCCGCCGTCTGTGAGGGGCTCCCTCCAGGACACATACAGGCCGCCGTCCCCCGACTCCGCGGCCAGGAAGGCCGGCTTCCCGGGCCTCTCGCAGTCCGCCCAGTCGTACGCCGAGGCCTCGCTCCCCGCTTCGTAGCGATTCCTCGCGGCCACCTTCAACATGTAGCCCTGCCCGCTGAGCAGGCCGACGATCACGTATGTAATCCCGCCGTGCGCCCGCTACGACCTCAGCGACGATGTCCGCGACAGCCTGCCGCTGCTCCAGACGGACCCCTCATCGCAGGCATACCTGCCGCCGGAGGCGCACCAGCGGACCGTTTACCCGATGACCGGCAAGCCGCCGCCGACCCTCGGCGGCAGCCACTCCAGCCGCATGGGCCAGGCGCGGAGGCCTCCACTACCTTCAAGCCCCGCCACAACCAGCAGCACCCACGCCAACACCCCCCACACGCAGTCGGCGCGCCGCGCCTGCCTCGCCCCCCACCCAAGCAGAACAGGCGCAGGCCCGCTACGCCCTGCCTCGGCAGACTTCCCTGCTCTGAAACGCCGCGTCAGACGGATCGCTGTAACCCCCGCCGTCGTCCACGTCCGCCGCCACAGGCTCCTCAAGCGCTATCGAACCGCACCTGCCCGTGACCAGGCTCCTAGCCCGGCACCACAACCTCTGAGCATCACCCCCGCCCGCAGCCGACAACCCGGCCGCCACCAACTCGCCCTCAGGCACCGCATTCGAATTCGACCCGCCCACAGTCAACTCCACGAAATGAAACGTAAACGTGTCACCCCACATCCTGTTCAAACCCGCCATCCCCTCAGCCGCACCCAAAAACCCTCCACCACCCCTAAACGCCGACAAATCAACCCCACCACCAGGCCCAAGAGGCGGATCGCAGAGCAACGAAACCCCGCCCCAATGACGCCGCGAACCCAAACCCGCCAACACCTGATCAGCACGACCCTGAACCAAACGCAACACCCCATCCTCCCCCGACGCGCCCGCCACGGCCTCCACCCTCCCCCCGGAACCATCCACAGCCCCCCTCACAGCCAACACACCCCCAACAGCCAACCCCCCAACCCCCGCCACCAACAACACCCACCCCAAAGTCGACAACCCACACTCACAACACCGCCGCCGCGCCCCAATCACCCGCCCCAAAACGCCGCCGACAGCACACACCCCCGCCCCCCGGGCCAGGCCCAAACATCACCCACCCCCACACCACGCCGACCCCGCCCCACCAACCAAACCACCGGACACGCGGACATCAAGACACAAACAAGAACACCTCCCCCCGGCATGCCTGCCAATCACTCACCCCCAAACACCCGCAAATGCTCCTCCACATCATCCTCGCCGCCCCCCCTATCCAGAATAAAGTCCCTCAACCCCTCCTCGTCCAACAACACGCACCCACTCAAATAACCACCACCATCCTCTAAGCCAGAGAAATCCTCTAAGCCAGAGAAATCCTCTAAGCCAGAGAAAACAGGGCACGAAAAGAGATTCCTCCACTCCGCTGCATCCCCAAACAGGCCACAAAAGTAAACAACCTCAGCCACCCAGTCAGGGCAGGAACTCTCCACACGCTCGGACACCGGGCGTTGCTTGCATTCAGCGTTAAGAACCCCCCGAGCCTCATCATCCCCCTGGAAAGCCCACCTCGCCTCCTCGATTTTCAGCAAATCTTCGTACCGCAACTCGATCTCGAACTCCTCAGGCCAAATCTCGGCGATCCCCTCCCCGGTGAGGTCGCTTACACGGCGATAACCCGACAACTCCTCAACCGTCGGCCTCACACGATAAACAGGGGCAGCCAGCAACTCGTCATAAACCCGATACAACCCCTCAGCCCCAGACCGCAGAACCGAAGGCAAACCAGGGCCGAAAACCGCCCCCCTGACCCCCGGCGCCGTGACATCCAACAAAGCGCTCCTAAGCACAACATTACCGTCAACCGGGCCCCCCGCCCAGGGCAGGTCAATCCCACGCTCCGAAGCCTCCCGCTCCCAATGCCACACCCCCAAATTAACGGCCTCCTCAGGCGTCACATTATCATCCGCGTAAATCGCAGCATCCATCACATGCAAAACAGCCCAGCAAAACGCCCCCAACGGCGTGGAAACATCATTCACGTCAAACTCGTCCCACTCCGCATCCGCGCGCTCGTAAAACGCCCACGCCTTGACCTCCCCATCACTGTAACCACTGTAATCACTCCCCTCAAACGATCTCTTCACAGAATTACTCGCACGCTCAGCAGATACAGACAACTCCTCCTCGCTCTCCCTGTCCGCAAACGTCGCTATACTTTTCAAGCTGTACCTGTACGCCAACCACCTCAACCCCTCCTCGGTGAGGAAACCCTCCTCACCGGCCAGCCTCCCCAGCACCACCTCAAAATCCGTTTCCAACGAGCCGTCCTCCTCCAGCAACCCCGCCTCCTCCGCCAGCGTCGCCAGCCCCTCATCGCCCAGCACCCTCCGCAGCCTCCCCAAACCCTCCACGCTCAACACGCCCCCCAGCCCCGACACGGGCACGCCGTCAACAGGAACAGCAGGCACCGCCGACGTGCTGGAGGGAGCGGCGGATTCCCCCGAAACCTCCAGCCCATCAGAAGCGCCCACCGGCGGCGCAGACACCGAATCCCCCGCAGGGGAGCCGCCCTCCCCGCCGGGCGCGCCCGACGAGCAGCCCGCCGCCAGCAACCCCCAGAGCAGCAACAACGCCAGCCAGCCCCGCAGACACCTACCAGACACGGAACACCCCCACCACACGCCGGCTACCCGCCGCCCGCGACGGACGGGTCAACCGGCTCGATACGCCACCGCTGCGACACCCCGCCGCAGCCAGCGGCGCTCTCAACCCACACACCCTCACCCGCCGTCGCCGCCTTGTCCGCCCCCGCCACGGGGCGCCAGCACGCGCCGCCAGGCGCGCCGCCAGGCGAACTGATCCCGTACTCATCCGGCACGGACGTCTCCACAAGGCTGAACACCCGGGACGCCGAGCGGGCGCCGCCCACCACACAGGCCCCGCGGCGCACCTCCCCGCCAGAGGCGCCACCCACATACAGGCACCTCTCATTATTGACCTCATCCTCCCTGCCGGATAACTCCTTCGCCCAGGAACCCCTATCCGCCGGGACGATGTTCGCCGGCAACACGTAGAAATACCCCGCCCTCGTCGGCGCGGACGCCCCGGAGGGGAGCGGCCTCGCCTGCAACACATGGAACCACTGCCTCTCATTACTGGGCCTGTGACTGTCGTCGTGCTCGCAGTGCTGCTGCGTTACCCGGTCATCCGCCGTCCTCGACGCCGACTCGACAGTCAAACACTTACCCGTCAACGAATTACGCAACACCACCACCCCGGCAGCCGGGCGCGTGGTCACTGCCCGCACAAGCGTGCCAAAACCTTGAGATATCATAAATTGACACAATAACTTCTGACCCGATCCTAATGTCCAGCAATAGGAGATCCACAACTCCTTCAGCACCTGATCGCAGCCATGCTGCCCACCCTCCATCACTGTCTGATGCAGCCCTGAGCGGATCAAGTCATAACAATAATCGTGGGCCTGGCAAGACGCCAACATCCCAGACCTTACCTGATAAACCCCGTCCCTCCGCTCCGACATTACATTAAACACCTGCCCAAGAGCCCAATCCAAAATCTCTACACCCTTCGCAGGTGCACCCAGCAAACTAACAGCGACCTGTTCCAAACCTTTAAGCAAGTCCCCAAGCGCCTCAGGAAGGTTATCATAGAACTTGGCGCGGTCACCAAAGAGATCGTCCCGGACATCACGGTAACGTCCGTAGCCTACCACGGCGCCGCCGATGATGGTGCAGTCGCCTGTGGCTCTCACGACTACTTTCTGGTGCTTGTCCTTAAGGTCGGCCTCTACCGCCCATTCGGGGAAGTAGTAGTCGGTGTCGTGGTCGTGGGTGCGCCTCCTCTCGCCCAGGGCTAGGAACAGGCCGGTGGGCGGGCACATGGGACTCTTCCCCTTGGTCTTGTCCTTGTTGCGGAGGTCGGTGTTGATGTAGGTGTCAGCGTTCGCCTCCGCGCTGAACTCCCCCACCGCGTCGCACCCCACCGGCTCATAAGTGATGTCGTTGCCCGGCGGGGACAGCGCCCAGGCGTACACGCAGTAACCGGAGGAATCACGGGCCAGCGTCAGGTCAGGGTCACCCTCGGGGTCACCACTATCACAGGTCTCATCAGTCGGGCGGCAGCCGCCCCGCGCCTCAACGTATTCCTCCCCGCGCCCGCACCTCGGGACGCACACCGCCCCGCTTCGCTCAAGGACCGCCGCGCAGGACACGAGCACGCACCCGGAGCCGAGACCCCCGTACTTGAAGCCCGCCGCGCACGGCATGCCGACCACGTACGCGTAGGCGCTGCTGTAGCCGACGTCGCTTTGCTGGCTGCGTTCGGCGTGCATGGCCCAGACCAGAACAACGTATCTCGCCCCGTTCTCGAGTTTCGCCGCCGACGCGGAGGCGGGGAGGCGGATCTCCCAGTACTTCAGCGTGTGCCCGGCGATGGTCGTTGTCTTGTATGCGCTGTAGGGGACCGTCACCTCAGTGATGCCCTTCGCCCCCGCTTTCTTCCACACCACTTTGAAGCGTGCTATGTCTGAGCCGCCGTCTGTGCGGGGCTCCCTCCAGGACACGTGCAAGCTGCCGTCCCCCGACTCCGCGGCCAGGAAGGTCGGCTTCCCGGGCTTTTCGCAGTCCGCCACCGTCAAAGGCGCCGCCCCCCTGCAGGCCGCCCAGTGGTACGCCGAGGCCTCGTTCCCCGCCCCGAGGGCGTTCCTCGCGGCCACCTTCAATATGTAGCCCTGCCCGCTGAGCAGGCCGACGATCTCGTATACGACCCTGCCGGGAGCAGGCGACAGCCAGCCGCTGCTCCAGGCGGCCCCCTCATTGCAGGCATACCCCCAGTCGGAGGCGCACCAGCGGATCGTGTACCCGATGACCGGCAAGCCGTCGCCGACCTCCGGGGGCCGCCACTCCAGCCGTATCCGCCCGGGGGCGGAGGCGTCCACCACCTTCAAGCCCTCCGGCGCCCCCGGGCGGGAGACGACGCGGCAATCCCTCACGGAATAAAAGTACGTCACCCCCCTCGCGACCCACACGAACGTCTCCCCCGGCGGGCAGGGGGCGGCGACGGCGGCGGTGTAGGGGCCGCCGCCCGCGGAGTTCCCCGCCGCCACCTGAATAATGTAGGGGGTGGCGTCGGTGAGGCCGTCGATGGTGTGGGAATATGATAGGATGCTGTAGTTCGCGAGCGGATGGCCCAGGAAGAGGCGGGTTCCCCTGCCCCTCGGCACCTCCGCGGTCTGCCAGTCGTCGCCGACGTAATTGTAACCGGCCCTCTTCCAGCGCACCCCGTAGCCCTCCACCGGCGCGCCGCCTTCGCTCGCCGGCTGCGTCCAGGTGACTGTGACCGACCCGCTCTCCGCGGACGCGGCGCCGAGATTGGTGGGCGCGGCGGGCCGGGAGGCGCACCTGCGCACGCTGGGCATATACGACTCGCCGGCGGCGCAGGCCGCCGCCGTCGCCGAGACGGGGTCGCTGAAGGAGCCGTCGGAGTGAACCGCCCTCACGCGGAACTCGAACAGCTTGCCGACATCCTCGTACAGCTTGTTGACGTGGCTGCCCGTGCCGGGACGCACACGATCCGACAAGTCATAGTATTGCGTTAGCAGGTTCCTCTCCCCGACGGGCGTCGAAACCCAATACAGAAAGTAGGCATTCCTAGGAAAAGTTAGAGTCTGCCCCTCCCATTCCGAAGCCCCGACCCGCCTCCCCTGAACACTGAACCCGTTCACCGGGACGGCGGGGAGGCTGCTAGGCAGCCAGAGGCTGCTAGGCAGCCAGTACGACCACGAGATGTGCATCGACCCCGACGGGTTCCTGGCCACACTCAGGTTCCGGGGCGTCCCCGCCGAGGACGCCGAGCAGCCGCCACGCTCGGATGAGCGAACCCGCCCCGCCGGGCAGGGCACAGCCGTCAAAGCGACGTAAAGGCTCTCCCCCGCGGCGTTGCCCGCCGCCACCTGAAACTCGTACACCCTCCCGTTCACCAGGCCCGCCGCCTCCACGGCCCATGAACGGAAGAGCACGGACTCCCCGTCCTCAGCCCAGCCATCCACGTAGTAGTAGCCATCCTCGTAGTGCGTGTGCCCGGAATCCCCCCATTCCACGGTCGACTCCGACCACCCGGCGGCGGATCCCGCCTCACGCCACCGGAACAGGAAACCCGCAACCCGGAGGCGGGAATCGCTGCTCCCCCAGAACCCAGCCCTGGAATAGGCCCAGGGGTCCTCCCAGACGACAGCCACCATCCCGTCGCCCGACACGGCCCTGACCCCCGTAGGGGGAGGCGGCGCGCTCACGCACCTGCCGTAATCAACGTCGAACACACTGCCCGCGACAGTGCAGGCAACCCGGGGCTGAGAAACAGGAGCCGTGGTAGTGGTCGTCGTCGTAGTCGCCGTGGAAGGGACGGCAGGCAAGGTGCCGCAGAAAACAGAACTAGCACGGAGAGCGCTGCCATGAACGAAGTTATACAAGAAAAACATCCCGTCGTAGGAGGGAAACCTGGTCGTCGGACCGCACGGCGCGGCGGAGACCCCCACGTAGCTGCTCACCCCCGCCGTGTTACCGGCAGCCACCTGCACCTCGTACTGAACGCCGCTGGCCAACCCGACCAGCAGCGCGTACCTCCCGACGCGCCCGACCCGTTGGAGAGGGAAACCCTGGGACCAGTTGGTGAGGGAAACCTTGGGGAACGCCTCCGTCGCGTCGTTCCACTCCGTGGAGCCGACCCGCCTCCAACGCACCGGGTACGCGGTCACCTCCGATCCGCCGTCCGAGGCGGGCGCCCTCCACACCAGGAACAAATAGCCGTTACCCCGCCAGAGCTCCACCCCCGTCGGCGGGCCGGGGGCCGCGACAACAGAGCACGCACCCGAAGACGCGGAGTAGGACGACCCGGCGGCGCAGGGCATACCCACAACGGGCCCGCTCCAGGCGCTCTGCCCGGCCGCGCTCACCGCCGCTAGCTGAACCTCGTACCGTGAGCCGTTCACCAGGCCACCCAGGGTGTGCTCCCACCTCCCGGCCAACTCGCCCCCCTCGTTCATGACCAGCGAACCCGCGGAGTGGCCGACAACCACGGGAGAGGACCACCCCGCAGAGCCCGCCAGCCTCCACCGCAGCCTGAACGACGAATCACCCCAGATCCCCCAAGACGACGGCCAATTCGTCCCCATAACGGCCTCCCAGCGCACCCTCAACGCCCCCGCCTCCGACATCACCCTCGCGATGCCCGGCGCCGCCGGGACGCCCACGCAGCGCCGCAACGCCGTGGAGTAAACCTGCGGAGACGTGCACGCAGGCTGCGTCGTCGTCGTGGAAGTGGTGGTGGCGGGCGGGGGGGCGTCGCCGGAGGACCCCGACGCCCCCGATGGGGCAGCCGCTGTGGTCGTCGTCGTGGTCGTGGCGGGCGTAGTAGTAGTGGTAGTGGTGGTGGTGGTCGTGGTGGTGGTGGTGGGCGGGGGGGTCGGGGTGGGTGGGCGGCAGCCGCCTGGGGTGGCGCGCTCCGACGCCGCGCACGGCAGACCCGTCGCCCTCGCCTCGCCGCTCAGGCCGGCCTCGTTCTCAGCCGACACCCCCACCCTGTAGAACACGCCGTTCCGCAGCCCCGCCACCGTGAACGAAAACAACGACACCCCCGCCACCGGCACGGAGACCACCCTCACAGACCCCGCAGGCAACGACACCCCCTCCCACAGCGACGAACCCCCAACCCTCCACCGCACCCGGTAACCCGCAACAGGGGCGCCGCCATCCGACGCCGGCGCCCGCCAGAACACGCTCAACGCCCTGTCCCCCGACGCCGCGGAGACGCCCAAAGGCGGCGACGGGCGCCCCACGCACCCCCCCAACGCCTCAGAGAACACCCGCCCAGGCACGCAATAAGGCAAAGGCGCGGCAGGCGCAGCCGCCGAAGCCGACCCCACCGACACGAAACCCAGAAAACCCGAAGAACCCCCAGACGCCCGATACCCCGCCCAAGCCGCAGTAAACACACCCCTGAACACAGACAACGCCGCACCCCCAGGCGGGAAAAAGAAACACTGAACACGCCTACCCCCCAAAGGCGGCGAAACATCAAACGTCACCTGACGGCAACGCAAATCAACGAAAACCACGCCCCCATCCGCCGAACGCGCCGAGAACCTGAACACCCTCCCCCCGAACAACGCCGCAGCAGCCGAACACGAACCCGCCACCACCGAATCCACATAAAACGACAACTCCACCCACTCCCCATGCCGCTCCACCCCCGAAGCCGGCGCACCCCCCGAATCCACCCACGAGCACACCGACACCCCCGCGTCGCCGGAAACATCGCTCTCCGTAGACGAAAACGGCTCAACAACCCCAGACGAATTATAAAACAAACCCGGCACACGACCCACACACAACACCTGAGAAGGCGGAACGCAACCCAACGCGAACTCCCCCTCATGACCCACAAACAAAGCAAAATTACCGAACAACCCACCAACAGACGACACCCCCACCACCGCAGGCAAAACCGTCGTCGTAGTAGTGGTGGTCGTGGTGGTCGTGGTCGTAGTTGTGGGGGAAGGCGGCGGCGCGGGCACCGCCGGCGCCGTCGTCGTAGTCGTAGTCGTAGTAGTGGTGGTGGTCGTGGTCGTGGTCGTGGGCGGGGCGGAGCAGGCGGCGCCCGTGTCGCGGCGCCCCGCCGGGCACGGCCTCCCCCCAGCCGACGCCTCGGCGCCCACCCCCGCCTCGTTGCGCGCCGACACGCCCACCTCATACAACACCCCATTCACCAGATTCGCGAACGTGTACGCATAAACAAAAGCCCCCCCACCAGACACAGCCACCAACCGCGCCTCCCCCAAACCCAGCCGCACGCCCACCCACACCCCGGACGCGCCAGCACGCCGCCGCACCACAAACCCCCCCACCGGCGAACCCCCATCCGACGACGGCGGCAACCAATACACCGTCAACACGCCATCACCCGCACCCACAGACACGCCCGCAGGCGCCCCCGGAACACCCACGCACACACCCAACGAACGGGAATAAACCCGAGGCGACACACACGACGGAACAACCACCACCGCCGCCGTCGTAGTAGTAGTAGTCGTCGTCGTCGTGGTGGCCGCCACTGTCGTGGTCGTGGCCGCAGCAACAGGCGCCGTGGTCGTCGTGGTCGTGGTCGTCGTGGTCGTGGTGGTGGTGGGGACTGCCGTGCAGGCGCTGGAGTCGTAGTACTGCCCCGCCGGGCACGCGCCGCCCACAGCTGAGACGAACACGCCCCGCCCCGCCACGTTCCTAGCCGCCACCCCCACCTCATACACCGAACCGTCAACCAAACCCCCCACCGTGTGCGAAAACACCCTGAAACCAGCCGAACCGAACACGAACCCCCTCCCGGAACCCCAACCCACGGCAGCCTCACCCCACGCAGCCGACGAGCCCCTCAAACGCCAACGCACCACAAACCCGTCCACAGGAACACCCCCCACAGGCGGCGCCACCTGAAACCACCTCACAACCACCGAACCCGGGCCCGAAGCCGCCGACACCGCGCCAGGACCCCCAGGCACGCCCACGCAACGCCCCAACACGCCCGAGAGCGCCTCACCCGCCGCGCAGACAGGCGCAGCCAACGGCGTCCCCCACTTAAACACCGGCACGCTCTCCCGCACACCGTTACGCGCACGCACACGCACCAAATACCTCACACCCCCATCCAAACCAGTCACCACATGCGACAACGAATCCGCCCCATCCACCAACACGGACTCCCACGCCCCCCGCAACCCCGCACGCCACTCCACCCTGTAACCCACCAACGCCGAACCCCCATCAGAAGACGGACGCGCCCACGACGCAGACAACGAACCAGCACCCGGCACCAACACCAACGGCGCAGGACGACCAGGACGCCCCACCACAGCCCCCACAACCCCCGCACCCGCGACGCCCGGCGAAGCCGCCGCGCCTAAAGAATCAACCCCCCAAAAAGAAGAGGAAGCAGGCAGGGGCGCAGAAAGCTCACCTACCCCCCCCCCCCCCCGGAATCGGTGAGAGCGGAAACACCGCCAACCGCCACGCCAGACACCGCCGCCAGCAACGAAGCGAAAACCGAGACCACCAACAAACAATCCACCAACCCCCGGCCCCCGCCACGCCGCCGCCCAGAGACAAGACGCGACAAACCAGGCCAGGAACCCGGCCCCGCCCACCGACCGCCAGAGCGGCGCCCGCCCCCAGGGCCCGCGGCGGCGTCATCCCAGCAACCCCCCGGCTCGCACCAACCCCCAGGCGCGTAGAAATCGTCCCGCACGACTACAACCACGCAACCCGGAGAACGGCGAAAGAACACATCACCAACAAGCCCTAACACACAAACCACGCCCTGTCAAACCGAACACCCCCCCAAACCCGCGCATCACGCGGAAACCCCCGGAGCGGGGCGCCCGCAGCGGCGCAGAAGATCGACCACGGCGTCCTCGGCGAACCGGAGACCGTCATGCATGCCCAGGCGGAACCCGCTCTCGCCCTTCGCGGCGTTGTAGACGAGTTCCTCGGAAATCCGCGCAAGAAGGCCCACAAGACCGTCGGCCAGATCCTCCCCATCAGGCGAGATCACCCTCCCGCCCTGATCCGCCTCAAGGGAATTCCCAGGCGGCGAGACACCCCCGGGGGCGACCCGCCCCAGAGCCGCAGAAGAAGACGACGCCGACGACGACGCCGACGGCCACCCGCCGAGCAACCCGTCCAAGTCCCCCGGCTCGAAGCCGACCACCGCACCCCCGCCGAAAGCCAGCGTCGGCACCACCAAATCGCCCGTGAGCGCCAGCAACTCGGCGCGCGCCCGCGGGGAATGCCTAATATTGCGCTCCTCGAACTCGACGGAGCGGGCGCGGAGGAAGTCCCGCACCCTGCAGCACTCCTGTCAAGTAGGAGTGCGCGCCTCGGTGTTGAGGCTGTAAAGGACGGGAACGCCCACGGAAGCAGTCAAACCGCCCACCCGGCCCTCACTCCGCGGCCACGAGGCCGGTGTGGTACTCGTTCAGCTTCACGCCACCCCCAGGCGCGCACAAAACGATGTCCTCCACACGGACGCCCACCCGTCCCGGCCAGAACACCGAAGGCTCAATGGTGAACGTCATGCCGGCCTCCAGGGGGGTGCCGTCCTCCTCGGAGATGAACGGCTCCTCATGAACGTCGAGGCCTATGCAATGGCCGGTGCGGTGCCGGAACCAGTCCCCGTAGCCCGCCTCGACGATGACCGAGCGGGTGGCGTGGTGAACCTCGGCGGCGGTGACGCCAGGGCGGGCGGCCTCAATACCCGCAGCCTGGGCGGCCATCACCACTTCATAGACCTCCTCGTACTCGGAGCCGGGATCCCCGATGTGCACGGTGCGCCCGAAGTCGGAGCAGTAGCCGTTAACGACTCCCCCGAAGTCGAACGAAACGCCCATGCCTGCGCGCAGAGGCTGAGCCGATATCCGCACGTTCGCGTCGCGGGCGTCGCGCGGCCCCATCGACCAGACAGCGGTGTCGAACGACGGGGTGCGCGCCCCGCCCCGCAGGAGGTGGTAGTTGACCTCCTCGGAAAGCTCCAACTCGGTCACCCCCGCCCCGATGCGCCGGGTGGTCTCCGCCATAGCGTCGTCCGCGATGAGGCAGGCGCGCTTCATCAGAGCGAGTTCGCCTTCGCCCTTGATGCGCCTGAGACGGTTCACCAGCGGGGTGGCGTCGACGATTCGAGCCCCAGGGAAGAACCCCATCAGCCGGATAAGCGCCGAACCCCATGTGCGGGCGCCGACACCCAGAACGCCGACTGGCCCCAGCCTGCCGGCAACCCTGGCGAACATCCCCTCACCGTCGTCGAGTTCGCTGACGCTCACCACCTCGCCAGGCACGCCCCTCGGCAGGTCGAACTCCACATAGTTCCGGGGGAGGACGAAAACCGGGTCACGCCCAGGGCGCAGGAACGCCCCCGCCACCCAGCCGTGGGCGTAATTGACCTCGCCGAACGTAGGCACACGCCGCTCAATGCCGGTGAGGTACTCCAAATCAGCGCCGATTGGAAGCCACGCCAAATCCACCCCCTCGGCCTCCAACACCGAGGCGAAAGCCCGGCGACGCGCGGAGTAGTCAAACTTGATGTGGGCTAGAGCATCTGCGGTCATCGTCTCACCTTTCCGGCCAGCAGATCTGACCATCGGCCGCAACCAGGCGACCATGCGTCACCACGAACCTAGGGCGCCGCAGTACGTCAAGCCGCTCAAGCGGGTCTCCGTCCACGAGTATGACATCAGCCGCGGCACCCGGCTCAGGCAGCGAGCCAGGGCCGAAGCCGTTCAGGGCGCGTCCCCCCACCGAGGCGGCGTGCAGAATCCAGCGCCGGGAGAGGCCCAGGGACTCCAGCATCTCCATCTCGCGGTGGAGGCGGGGGCCGATCGGGTTGAGGTCGGCCCCAAGCGCTATCGGAACTCCGGCGTCGATGCAGGCTCTCAGCGCCGCGGCGTGGATGGGCATCAGCTCCCTGGAGCGCTCGGCGGCGTGAACGGGCCAACCCTCGGCGGCTATGTACTCCTGGTCGTGGGTCACCCCGATAGTGGGGACGAGCCAGGTGCCGTTGCGCGCCAGCACGTCTGCGGCCTCCTCTCCCAGCATGTAGCCGTGTTCCACCGAGCGTCCGCCCAGGTTGGAGAAGTCGATGGCGGGCCTGGTGCCGCCGCAATGCGCCGCCACGGGAATCCCCCGCATGTTTGCCACCTCCAGGGCGGAGGCGAGCTCGGCGTGGGTGAGCTGGGCGCCGTCGGCGGTCTCGTGCGGGCTGTAGAGGCCGCCGGTGAGCATGATCTTGATCCAGTGCGCGCCACGCTCTATCTGGGTGCGGACGGCGCGGGCCATCGCGTCGGGGCCGTCGCAGATCATCATTACGTCGAGGCGCGTGTATGTGCGCGGGAAGGCGGTTCCGTGCCCGCCGGTGGCCCTCAGCGCCCGCCCGGCGCCTCTCACCCTCGGGCCAGGGGTGCTGCCTGACTCGTACGCCCTGGCCCAGGAAAGGTCGAGATCGTCCGTCTCGTCCAAACAGCGGATGCCTGTTACGCCCATTGTCGCTGCCTCGCGCATGTTCTCGCCCGCTCGAATCGTCCGCTGCGAGGCGCTTTCGAAGTAGCCCGATGCGCCGGGGTCGTACATCAGGCTGCCTACGTGGGCGTGGCAGTCCCAGAGGCCGAAGAGCGCGGTGAGGCCGGAGGCGTCAAGGGTTGGCGCCTCGCGCCCGTCGTCGGGGGCGATCACGCCGTCGACCATGAACAGATCGCGCCGCTCGGCGACGCCTGCGTCGGCGTCCAGCCAGGCTGCTCCGCCGATTCTCAAGGGGGCGCTGGGGTTGCTCATCTCCCTCCTCTCTAGCCGCTCTCTGTGCCCGCTGTGCCCGCTGTGCCCGCTGTGCCCGCCGGTGTTCGTTCTGTCGTTTGCCGATTCACGCGGCGGCGGAGGTCAGAGTCGCAAAAGTGCGGCGTGCGTCTGAGGCGTCGTCCCAGTCGACGTCCACGATGATCTCGTCGAGGCCCGCAGCGGCGAGCCCAGCCGCCTGGGCGGCCACGTATTCCGCCTTGCCGGCAGATCCCGTGACCTGAATCATCAGGTGCAGACTGGAGGGATCGCGTCCCGCAGCGCGGGCGTGGCCGCGTATTTTCTCGACCGATTCCGCGAGCGCCGAGGGATTCAGCTCATCAGCCGCCTGGAGACCCAGCCAGCCGTCGGCCAGCACGCCGGCTCGACGCAGGGCGGCGGGGCTCAGACCGCCGATCAGGACGGGGATCGGCTCTGGCGGGTTTGGGCGGCAGACCATGCGGTGCGGGTTGGGATAGGGGTGGTCGGCGCCGCGGGGCGACAGGGAGCCCGACCAGACCTCCCGCACCACTTCAATCCAGGCGTCGAGGCGGGCACCCCTGCGGGCGAAGGGCACGCCCACTGCGTCGAACTCCTCTGAGAGCCAGCCCACCCCCACCCCCAGCATGAATCGTCCGCCGGCCTCCAAGGCGACGGAGGCGACCTGTCGGGCGACCACCAGCGGGGATCGCAGCAAAGCGATGAGCACGGCAGTGCCGAGCCGGATTTTGTCGGTGACGGCTGCTGCGATGCCCAGCGACACGATTGCGTCTGACCAGCCCAGATCGGGCTTCCAGGGCACGTGCCCGTCGTCGGTGAACGGGTAGGTCGTGGGCAGCAGGTCGGGCATGGCCAGGTGATCGCTTGTCCAGAGCGAGTCGAAGCCGGCATCCTCCAGTCGTCTGGCAGCCTCCGCCAATCCCAGCTTGGCGGGAAGCTCCCCCGCGTTGGGGTAGCGGGCGCCTATCAGCAGGCGACTGTCGGAAGGCATTCAGGCGCTCACGTAGCCGTCGACCAGGTCGCTGCCATGCAGCTCGGGGTCGCGCTCCGCCGGGTCTCCAAACCCTCCCCCGCCGCCGGTGGCGATGTGTATCCGGGCACCTGCGGGCGCCGGGCGCTGGTTCACCTTCATGACGGGCACCTTCTCGCCGTTCACGCTCAGGGTCGTCTCCGTGACCGCCCCGGGGCCTCCGCCGAAGAGCCCCCAGCCAGGGGTCAGGGTGCGCTCAAACCACGTGGACACCATTACGTCGGCCAGCATCTCGTACTCGCGCTCAACGCCCAGACCTCCACGCCAGCGCCCGGCGCCGCCGGAGTCCGGTCGCAGGGAGTACTCGTGAACCCTGATCGGGTAGCGCGATTCCAGCACCTCCACGGGGATGTTCTTGAGGTCGCCGCCGCCGTAGTTGATGAGCCCGTTGCTGCCGTCGCCACCCTCGTAGGCGCCCCAGCCGATTGCCGTCGCCTCGCCCAGCACGAAGGGCTCCTTCGTGGTCGGATCAACGCCGCTGAAGAGCACGTTCATCGGGTCTGCCGCCTGGCCGGCGATCGCCCGGTGGGGCAGGGCGGGGGCGAGCGCCTTGAAGAAGAGGTCGATCATCAGCCCGAGGTGCGGGAAGTAGTACTGGCAGGCGGCCGGCTCGCGGGCGTCGAACACCGAAGCCTCGGGCGCCTTCACGGTGAGGTTTCTGAACGTCCCGCCGGTTACGTGCAGCTCGGGGTTGATGAGCATCTTGAACGCAAGGCGGGCCGCCGAGATGGTCTGGGCGAAGCCGCAGTTCAGGCAGCCCGGCGTCTGCGGGGAGGAGCCGTCGAGGTCGAGCGTCATCTCCTCGCCGTCAACGGTCACCGTCACCCGCACGTACACGGGGTCGCCCCCCGGCCCCCAGCTGTCGAGGTAGCCGTCGGCTGCGTAGACCCCGTCGGGGATTCCTGCCACGACTTCGCGGTCCATGCGTTCGCACTGGGCGAATATCTCCGCCGAGGACGCCTCGACGGTCTCCCGCCCGAAGCGGTCGAGCAGTTCCGCAAGCTGCCGCTCGCCGGTGCGGCAGGCCGCTATCTGGGCGTGCATGTCGCCCCAGATGGAGCGCGGCAGGCGGCTGTTGCGACAGAGGAAGTCGAGCACCCCCCTCTCAGGGCGCCCCTCCCGGTAGAGATGGGTGGGGCCGATGCGGTAGCCCTCGTGGTAAATGGTGGTGGAGTCCATGGCCTGGCCTGGGTCTTTGGCTCCGATGTCCAGCCAGTGGGCCTTGGTGGCGCCGAAGCCGATCAGGTCGTCGTTGTAGAAGATGGGCGAAAAGACGTTCACGTCGTTGAGGTGGCTTCCCGCCATGTAGCTGTCGTTGAGGGCGTAGACGTCGCCGGGCTTGTATATCTCGGGGCCGCCGAAGTACTCGGTCGTGGCCTTCACCACCACCTCCAAGGCCCCCAGGAAGATGGGCAGGCCGGGCGCCTGCCCCAGCAGGTGCCCGTCGGCGTTCAGCAGCCCGACCGAGCAGTCCTTCATCTCGTAGATGATGGGGGTGTAGGCCGAACGCGCCAGGTTGTTGTTCATCTGGCAGGCGATGGAGCCGAATGCGTTGCGAATCACCTCGGTGGTCACCGGATCTGGTTTTGTCAACTCATCCTCCTTTACTCGACAATCATTTTGCCCGCTTCTTCGCGGGCTTCACCCTTTTTTGTAAGCGTCACCGGCAACCCCATGTCACCCGGCTGTTCCACCGCCTTCCAGCAGCGCACGAGATGCCCCTCCTCAACCTGAAGGAGTTCCTGCGGGGACTCGCAGCTCTCTTCGGCGAAGGGGCAGCGCGGCATAAGGCGGCAGCCGGGCAGCGCCATCACCTCGTCGCTTATCTCACCCGCAAGGCGGACGCTCGAGCTGTCCCGGCGAGGCTCGTCGAGATCGGCGGCGTCGAGCAGGCCGCGCGTGTAGGGGTGCCTGGCGCGCTCGTAGACCTGATCGCGCGTCCCGACCTCCACGAACTGCCCCAGGTACATCACCGCCACGCGGTGCGCCATTGCGTATACGACCCGCAAATCGTGGGACACGAGCAGGTAGGAGAGGTGGTCGCTCTCCTGGCGGTCCAGCAGGAGGTTGACGATTTGCCCTCGAATGGAGACGTCCAGCGACGCCGTGGGTTCGTCAAGGAACAGGACTTTGGGCTCCACCAGCAGGCAGCGGGCTACGTTGAGGCGCTGGAGTTGGCCTCCGCTCACCTCGGAAGGCTTGCGGTCAATCAATTCGGGCGGAAGGCCGACTTCCTCCACCGTGCGCTCAATGAGGGCATCCTGCTCCGCCCGCCGTCTCAGCCCACGCAACTCGGCGTACTCGCGCAGGCTGGATCGGATGGACGACATCGGGTCGAACGCCGCCTGGGGGTCTTGGAAAACCATCTGCAGCTTTCGCCGATGCCCCCGGAATCGCCTTTCGCTCAACGGGGCGACGTTCTCCCCAAAGAGCAGTATCTCCCCGCCGGTTGCCTCGTAGAGCTTGAGCAGGACGCGCCCAATGGTGGACTTGCCGCAGCCGGATTCGCCGACGACCCCGAAAGTCTCCTGCTCGCCGATCTGGAAGCTCACGCCGTCGACTGCCCGGGCGGTGCGCCGCTGAAGCTTGGCGTCGCGCGTGACGTAGTCCTTCAGGAGGTCTCGCGCCTCAAGCACAGGTTCGCTCACGACAGGCATCTCCTGTGCCGGGGGCTCGCAGGGCTCACGCCTCCTGTCGAGGCGCTCACGCCTTCACGCATGCCACTTTCCTTTCGTCGCTCCCCCTTTGCCCTCCGAGCTCGCGCAGCGCAGGGACGCCCTCGCGACACTCCTCGTCAGCCTTGGGGCAGCGGTCGGCGAAGGCGCATTCGACGAGCGGCCCCCGAAGCGTGGGCACGACGCCTGGAATGGAGTTCATGCGTCCGTGGCGGACAGTCGCATACGACTTGATGAGTTCGGCGGTGTAAGGGTTGGCAGGGTCGCCGAGCACTTCTTCGACGGGGCCGCTCTCCATCACCCTTCCTGCGTACATCACGGCCATCTGCTCGCAGGTTCGCCCCACGATGCCGATGTCGTGGGTGATCAGCAGCAGGGACGCCTGACGCTCGGAGACCTGCTCCACCACAAGCTCGAGCACCTGTTGCTGGAGGGTGGCGTCCAGCCCCGTCGTGGGCTCGTCGGCGATGAGCAGCCTGGGTCGGCAGGACAGCGCCATCGCTAGCGCGGCGCGCTGGGCCATCCCGCCCGAGTACTGGTGGACGTAGTCCTTGGCGCGTCGACCGGGGTTTGGTATGCCCATCTGCTCGAGCAGATCCACGGCCCGCTCGCGGCTCTCCTTGCGCTTGACGTCCTCGTGGACGCGGATGACCTCGGCGATTTGCCCGCCCACGGTCAGCACAGGGTTGAGGGAGGCGCGGGGATTCTGGAACATTATGGCCAGACGGCTGCCACGCAACTCGCGCATGTGCTTCTCCGATGCGCCGAGAATCTCCTCGCCCTCGAAGCTGACTGAGCCCCTCAACACCTCGGCGCCCGCAGGCAGCATGCCCATCACTGCGGAGGCGGTGAGGCTCTTGCCGGAGCCTGACTCCCCAACGAGGGCCACGGCTGAGCCTTCTTCCACGCTTAGGTTCACCCCTTGCAGGGGCGTCAGCGGGTGCGTGGAGCGCTTGCCGCCCGAAAAACCGACGGCGAGGTCGCTGACTCTCAGCAGAGGCGGGAAGTCTTCATCCTCGTAGGGGTCGTCGACATCCAACAAGTCGCCCTCTGCCAATGGGGTGTCCATGTCCAACAAGTCGCCCTCTGCCAATGGGTCGCCCATGTCCAGCAGATCGCCCTCCTCCGATGAGGGGCGGGTTTCGTGGGCAGGCATGGTGCTCACTTGCCGTACCTCACCCTGTCAGCCATCAGATTGAGCGTGAGAACCGTGACAAGGATCGCAAGGCCGGGAAAGACGGCTACCCACCACTGGCCGTAGATGGTGTAGCTCGCGCCGTCGCGCACCATCGCCCCCCACTCCGCCGTGGGCAGCGGAACCCCAAGCCCGATGAAGCTGAGCGCCGCCAAAATCTGGATCGCCCACGCCACGTTCACGGAAAACTGCGCGAACACCACCTGCAGGACATTGGGTATGACACGTCGGCGCAGAATGGAGAGGTCGCGCTTGCCGGCGCAGCGCGAAGCCAGCACGAAGTCGGAGTTGACGATGGGCAGCACGGCGCTGCGCGTCAGGCGCAGGTAGACGGGAATGTTGACCAGGGCGATGATCAGGATGAGAAAGACGATTCTCATTCCGAGAGCCACCACCCTTGTATCAAGAGCCGCCACGATTCCCATCGCCAGCAGGAGCGTGGGAAAAGCCTGGAGCGACTCGGAGACACGCAACAGGAGGCTGTCGAACTTTCCGCCGCGCATGGCCGCAAGCGCCCCAAGCGGCATCCCGATGATTACGGCGATGGCCGCCGCGCTGAAGCCCACCGTCAGATCGAGACGGGCGGCGTGAATGACCCGGGCGAAAATGTCGAAGCCGAACTTGTCCGTCCCGAACCAGAAATCCCCTGATGGTGGGGAGAGGCTCGGCCCGGCGTTCAGCCCTTCGGGATCTCGCACAAACTCAGGGCCGATGAGAGCCACGAGGATGATCACAGCGAGCACAAGGAACGACGGCGCACACGCGATGCGCCGACCAAGGCGAGCCGAGGAGCCGCCTGCCCTGGCCAACACCCTCAGAAGCGTCGCTGCGCTCACGAGTGTGTCCTGGTTCGCGGATCAACCACGAAATGCAGGATGTCCATTGTCAGATAGACGATGAGATAGCTGAGCGCGCTCAGGAGCACCACGCCCTGAACGGGGGCGAAGTCGGAGTGTTCTATCGCCTTGACCGCGTAACTGCCTATTCCAGGCCAAGCGAATACCACCTCCACCAGCACCGTCCCGCCCAGGAGGTACCCGTACATCATCGCCCCCATTGTCGAGACGGGAAGAAGCACGTTGGGGATTGCGTGGCGCAGCACAATGGAGCGGCGGGGGATGCCCAATGCCCGGGCGAAACGGATGTGCCCGGTCTCCATTGTTTCCCGCATGAACCCCCTCGTGATCCTCAGAAGAGGCGCACCGATGACGATCGCCAGGGTCACGGTGGGCAAAATCAGTTGGGCGGCAGCAGATCGAAACGCCCCCCAGTCACCGGCGATCAAGGCATCGATGGTATAGAAGCCCGTCACATCGGGTGGAATCTCCCCCAGGGTCCGGCCCAGAGGGGCAGGGGCGATCTTCCAAGTGCCAAAAAAGGCAAGCAGGAGTATCAGCCCCAGCCAGAACTCAGGGACTGAAACCCCGAGCCCGGAAAGGGCGTCG
Source organism: uncultured Acidimicrobiales bacterium (assembly GCA_958295925.1). Lineage (GTDB taxonomy): Bacteria > Actinomycetota > Acidimicrobiia > Acidimicrobiales > CATQHL01 > CATQHL01. Next base: position 2,177,407 of record CATQHL010000001.1, on the reverse strand, counting down.
GCGAGCCTGTTGGATAATGAGCGACGCCGGAGAGCGGAGATTACGCCCAGGCTCACAGCCCAGAGGACTGCCAGAGCGAGGGCGTAGCTGGCCAGCTCAACAGTGGCTGGCCAGCGGTTGCCTATGTCTGTGGTGACGGGATTGCTGGTAAACCAGCTCTCGCCCAGATCGCCGGAGAACAGCTGCCCCATGTACTTGTAGTACTGCGACCAGAACGGCTCGTTCAAACCGAGACGTTCTGTGACTGCATCTATTGTGGACTGGTCTGCCAGCACTCCGACGATCAGAGCTGCGGGGTTTCCAGGGAGCCGCCGCGTGACCAGGAAGGTGATGAACGTCACCCCGAACAATGCCACCAGCAGGTAGGCGAGCCTGCGGGCTACATATGCGAGGAGGGCCATCTCCCACCGGTTAGGTCACGCGGCGCTCCTTGTGTGGTTACTCGGCCGGCCGCAGGTCGGCGAGACGGGGGATCTCGTTCGGGTAGAGCACGAATCCCGTCACGGTGTCCCGCATCGCAATCTTGTAGTCGGGTTGCGCCAGATACACCCAGGGGGCTTCGTCGACGATGATCCTCTGCGCCTCTTCGGACAATTCGCGCCTTTCTTCCGGATCCAGGGCCTTCCAGCCGAGGTCAATGAGCTCGTCGACGCGTGCGTTGGAGAAATCGACGTAGTTTCCGAACACGCCGCTCTTTGATCCCACATCGAAGGTGTAGCTGGGGTCGGCTATCCACGGCAGGAACTCATCGACGAAGAAAGCCAGTTCCTGATCGGGCTCGCTGGTGACCTTGCGGTCAGCAATTACCGAGGCGGTCAGGGGCACGATCTCGACCTCCATGCCAATCTCACTGAGTGCAGCCTTCACCCTTACGGCGATCTGCTCATGCTCAGACCTTGCGGAACTGAAGTAGAGCGGCACAGTGCTTCCGTCGTAACTGCTGGAATCCAGCAGATCCTTCGCCCTTACGACATCTTGCGTGTAGCCGACTGAGTCGCCGAGGGACGTGGGCGTGCCTTCCGACAGCGGTCCCCAGAGACGTCTGGCGTCGCCCTTGTAGACGTTCTCCAGGATGTCGTCGTAGTCCACGGCATACGACACCGCCTGGCGTACTGACTTGTCGGTAAACGGGGCGGTCTGGTTGTTCATTCCCAGGTAGGCCATGTTCGTAGACGGAGCCCGCAACACTTGCACGCCCTCGGCCCCTTCGAGTTCTGCGAACTCCTCGGTGCCCAGGCCGATAGCCACGTCAATTTCACCGGCCATGAGCAGCTGCACCCGAACCGCCGGCTCCGGGATGATCTTCCAGACCACGCGGTCGTATGCGGGCGGGCCGAGATAGAAGTCGAGGCGGGCCTCAAACACGACCTCCTCAGGCGTGCTTCTCAGCAGCCGGTACGGGCCGCTCGGGTTTTCGACAGTGGTACTGAAATGCTCTGTCGCCCAAGGGTCGTCCTCGGTGGCGTATTTCGCGACCACCTTGGGGTCAACCGCAGAGGATGAGGTCATGTAGAAGGACTGCATCGCCAAAGGACTCGGCTGATCGGCCGTGATCTCAATTGTGTAATCGTCGATCACCTTCGGCGGCTTGCTCACCTTTGCGATGTTTTCAAGCAGCCAAGCGCCTCCGCCGGGCGTGTTCAGATTGCGGTCAATCATGAAGCGAGCCACCTCGGCATTGATCGGGGAGCCGTCATCGAATGTGATTCCCTCGCGAATCTTGATCGTGTAGGTAACCCCATCGGGGGCCACCTCCCATGATTCGAAGTAGCGCGGGTCAAGCCCGAAGTTGTCGGCCACCATTGCGCCGTTCTTTTCCACGGCCGGATGTATGACAGGAACCTCATAAATCAGCAGCAGCGACTCGTGCGAGCGAATGAAGTTGGCGCAGCAGGGGTCGAAGGTCTCGATTTCCCCCGGTACACCGACCGTCAAGGTGAGTTTCTCGCCTTCGGGACGCTGAGCCCGGGCCAGAGCACTGCTCAATCTTGCGGCCTCCTGCTGGTTCCTGGCCGCATCCTGCGAGGCCGAAGCGGCCTCCTCTCGCGCCTTCATTGCGTCGGTGGCGGCCGCGTCGGCGGCGGACTGGGCGTCGGCGGCGGCGCTCTGGGCGTCTGCCAGCGCAGCCTCGGCTTCCGCAAGCCTTTCCTGAGCAGCTGCGATTTCGCCCGCACTTCCCGATGCCAGCGCCTCTGCGGCTTCAGCTCTCGCCTGGGCGGTGGTTGCGGCGGCCATCGCCTCGGCTGCCGCTTTGGTCGCTGCCTCCAATTCCGTTCTGGCGGATTCGGCCGTACTAGTGGCAGCCCTTGCCTCGGCTGCTGCCGCGTCTGCGGCGGCGTTAGCGGCGTCGACGCTCAGACCTTCGGCATCTACTACGGACTGCGCCGCCTCGGTTGCGATTCTCCGGGCCTCGGAGGCGTCCAGCCCTGTGGCACCGCTGTCTTGTCCGCACGAAACGGCAATCAATGACAAGGTGGCTAAAAGGGCTGCAGTCCAAGTCAGCCTCTTGAATGTTCTCATTATTCTCCTTATGTTTGCTTCGGTTTTCTACTATTGGGGTTGGTTCCTGTGCCGGGCTAAGGCTATTCCTATTTTCGGCTTGTTAATTTCAGTATCGGGTGGCAGGCAACAAATCTGTCAAGATGCGGCCTTTCGCACAATGCACCCGGCCGTGTTCGCCTCGCTGTGGAGATGCATCCTGCGGCCTGCCCGTGAAGGGCTAATTCTTGCGACCCGCCCTTGCGAGCAACTCGGCGTACTGAACCGAGGTGACCAGGGGATCCAGCACAGGAATCGGCACTCTTTCACGAACCGGGTCGAGCAGCCCGCCCCACAGCGTGCAGGCGAAGAACAATACATCGGCCTCAAGCTCGCGCCAGGCGGTCTCGGCTGCTTCGCCGGCCGGCCCTGCGACAGAGGCTGTCATCTCACGCCTAACCGCCGCCCCCAGACCCTCGTCGTCACCCCTCACGATGTAGCCCTCCACCTCTTCCTTGGGGGGATGCCCGCTATCCGCAGAGACCACGCCGGCGAAAGCGTAAGCCCCTCCATAGCGGTGGACGAGCCGCCGGACCCAGTTGGCGGTCTGCGGAAGGTTCTCGCCTTCCCCGCTCTGAATGCGGGGGGCGATGACGCCGAGCCGGCCAAAACCCCTTCCCGTCGCCACCGCCGCCTCCATCGGAGCGGTCACCGGGATGGAGACCAGGTCTTTGGCGTCTTCGAGCCCCGGGTCGGAGCAGCAGGCGATGACCGCGGCGTCATACCCGTCGCGTTCCGCTTCCACAATGGTGGTGAGAAGCTGGTTCATGAACACGTTCGCCGACGGCAGGAAGGCGGTCGGAGGCACCCCCGTCCCGGCCAGCGAACGAACGGAAAGCTCGGTGTCCAACGAAACCGCAGGGGCGACTACATCTAGAGTCGTGTGATTGTGGTTGTCGACCCCGAGGGGGTTGATGACTTGAATGCGCATTTCTCACTCTTCCAATGGTTGTCCTGTTTGATCGTGATTCTGATTCGATTCCTGCCAGGAAACTACTCATCGCCTGTTCGCTTCAGCAGGAGATGGCCCTGCCTTGAGACGAACACCTTCCAACCTGGCGGGACGAGCGTAGTGCAAGCGCCCTCCAAGACGACGATCGGCCCCTCAATGCTTACGCCGCCGGGAAGTTTCGCCCGCAGGTAAATCGGGGTATTGACCCAATCCCCTGCAAAGGAGACCTTCTCAATGGCCTCAGGCTCGGGGACGCCCCCTGTGGGCAGAGCCTTGCGAACCGGTCGCCTGCCGGCTCCGTAACCGGTCATCCTCAGGTTCACAAACTCCACAGCCTCACCGGGGTTGCTGTGGCCGTATCGGACTTCGTGGGCCTGGGCGAACTGCCCTGGAATGCCCCGGATCTGCGCTGCCGCCCCTCCGCTGAGATCAAGGGGGAGTGTCACTGTGTACTCCTGCCCGGCGTAGCGGAGGTCGGCGGACGGCTCTATGCGGGCCTTTCCTGTGTCTGCGCCGTCGTCGGCCAGGATTGCGCGAGCCTGACCCTCCATTTCGCCGAGTTCCGAAATCAGGAGGTCGGGGGACAGATCGTCGACTCGTACGTAGAAACTCCTAACGATGTCGTGACGGGCGTCGGAGTGCAGCATCCCGTAGGCGGAAAGCACGCCCGGGTCTGCAGGGACGATGACAGAGTCCACTGAGAGCTCCTCGGCAAGGGACACGGCGTGCAGCGGCCCTGCCCCGCCGAAAGCGACCAAGGCGAACTGCCGCGGGTCGATTCCCTGCAGGACTGTGATCTCGCGAATTGCGTTGGCCATCGCCGCGTCGGCGACTGCGATCATTCCGGCAGCGAGCTCCTCGCTTTCGAGGCCGAGCGTGGCCCCCACCTGCGCCAGGGCTGAAGCTGCAGCCGCCTTGTCGAGTCGCATGTCGTCGGCCAACCGGGCAAAGGATGGCAGCCTGCCCAACAGGAGGTTGGCGTCGGTAATCGTCGGCTCATCCCCACCAGTGCCGTAGCAGGCGGGACCGGGCACTGCGCCCGCCGAGCGGGGTCCGACTCTCAGGCCGCCTGCACTGGAGTAGCCGACGCTGCCGCCACCTGCCCCGATCGTGTGGATGGCCACCGCCGGCGCAAGCACGGGGTGGCCTTTCAGTTCGGACTCCAGCTCGATTTCGGCTCGTCCGTTGACCACGAGGCTCATGTCGAAGGACGTGCCGCCCATGTCGACGCAGATGAGGCGCTCGACGTCCGCCTCCCCGTGCAGGTCGTCGGCCACGGCCACCCCGGCAATCGCCCCCCCTACAGGGCCGGAAAAGAGCGTCTGAATAGGCTTGCCGCGCGCCATCTCCGCTGACATCACGCCGCCGTTGGACTGCATTACGTGCAGCGGGCCGCGCAGGCCGCGCTCCGCCACCCGAGCACTCAACTCGGAGAGGTATTGCTCGACGATGGGGGCGATGTAGGCGCTAATGACGGTCGTGCTAGTGCGTTCGTATTCCCTCCACTCTGGGGCTACTACATGCGAGAGGGTCACCGACAGCCCTGGGCAGCACTCAGCCAGAATCTCGGCAACCCTCTGCTCGTGTGCGGGATTGGCGTAGGAATGCAGGAAGCAGACCGCTACCGAGTCGAACTCCTCGCCGAGCCTGCCTGCGAGACTGCGAATGTCGCCGACCTCGAGCGGTGTCAGCACTGAGCCGTCGGCCGCTAGCCGCTCGTTTATCTCGAACACCCAGCGTCGGGGTACGAGAGGCTTGGGGGGCCTGTATCGGACGTTGTACATGTCTGGTCGGTTTGCCCGCCCAATTTCGTAGACGTCCCGGAAGCCCAGGGTGGTGAGCAGGGCCACCTTCGCACCACGCCCCTCCAGGAAGGCGTTGAGGCCGGCAGTGGTTCCGTGTGTGATTCCCTCGAGCCGTCCCCAGTCGATTTGGAGATCGTCCAGAGCCGCCAGCACGCCGTCGTGCAGGCGCCCGGGCGTGGTGGGCACCTTGGCGGTGCGGATTTGGCCATCGTCAACGACAGCCACGGCGTCGGTGAACGTTCCGCCAATGTCTACTGCGACTCTCATGCGCTCTTCCTTGTTACTCAGATCTGTCTTGAAACAGTAAAATCCGCAACCTAGCCCTGAATTCTCTTGATTGTGCGCGAAGCGACTTCACAGAATTTGTTGCGATATTCAAGGAATTAAAGGAAACGTGACAGGATTTCTGATCACTGCTTTTTCCGCCCTATCTAGTGTGGCGATAATATCTTTCGCCGATACTAACCCATGACTTTCAAAATGTAGCAGGGGATCTACAGGACCGAGATCGCTCGTTGGCCCCTTAAGAATCTTATGTGAACCCAATGCTATAACGGTTGCCGCGCTCTTGGCTTGAGTAGGAACAACAACGGTCAGTTCGCTGCAGCGAGCCTGAGCGGACCGGATCAACCTTACAGCCGTCTCGCCATCGCCGCCTGGAGAGGACAACAGCATGTGCATTGCTTGCTGCGACGAGGCATCAAAGACGAGTTCCTCAAAATACGTAATACTCTCAGGAAAAATTCCGTCAATTAATACTACAAGGCGACAGTCGAACCACTTTTCGTACTGTTGAATGAGATGCTGACGGTCGTAACGATCTGAGTGCTCTGAGTAGTAAAGAGGCGTCTGCGTTGGAAAGTCGTCTTCCCTGTCAACACCTACATCTGAACATTCAGAGGGTTCAGTGGCCATTGTTTAGAGCCAGGGATGCAACTTCTCGTACATGGGAGGATGGTCCTTCAGTATCTCCTGGCCCATTCGCCGAGCCTCATTGGCCTTCTTAACCTTGCTGTACCAAGTTTCCCCCTCGTAGTCCACCCCACTTAGAAGCTTTTTCATTTCCGGGCCACCCGAATTTGTGGAATACTCACCACTTGTCGCCCCTTGCTTCACGCTGCCTCCTTACGTTTCTACGTCTCTGCTCCCTAACAATTCTACACGGCTGCCGCCATTTGGACTCTCCTTCTTGATTTGCCTGCCTGCTTGTCAGCTTACAAGGCTGGGACGACAATTTGGGGGTAGCTAGATCAAGGTCGCGGAGGGCATCCCTACTCGTTGGGACTGCCTGCCAAAGCCTGAGCCTCGTCGAAGAGCCGCTGGATAATCTCGCGCAGATCTTCGGTGGCCTGAGTGCGACGACGGACTGCGGACAGCCTTGAGGATGATCCTTCCATCGCAGGGATCAGCTCACCGAAGACAAATCGCACCCTGTGTGGGCGGGGAAGGCGCACGCCCTTGGGCATCGCCTTCTCGGTGCCCCCGACACCCACGGGAAGGATGGGGGCGCCCGTCTTCTCTGAGAGCCAAACCGTGCCACCGAAGAGCGGCTGAATTCGAGGGCCTGACTTGCGCTCCCCTTCGGCGAAGATCACCAGGGCGTCTCCCCTCCCAAGCACCTTTCTGGCGTACTTCAGGGCATTGACGTCAACCCTGTCACGCTGCGTGGGAAAACCGCCCACGAGAGTGATTAACCGAGCCCAGAAAGAGGTCTTGAAGAGGCTGTCCTTAGCCATGTAGTACATCCTGCGCGGCACAGCGGCGCCCACCAGCGGGGTGTCGAGGTTTGAGCGGTGACCGCCTGGCACGATGATCAACGCTCCCTTGCGAGGCACCCGCTCAACGTTTCTCCTGCGCATTCGCAGATAGGTCACAGCGACGACTTTGATGATCGTCCGGACGGTCCAGTGCAGGAGAATCCCCCAAGCAGTCCCTCGCTCACCAAAGCGGGACGGTGCGAACTGCCGATTGAAGCGCCGAATTCCGCCCTTTCCGCCCTTCCTGTGGGCCCTTATCCCAGTTTTTCCCAGCTTCGAAAGGATTTTCCTGGTCACCTCCTCAACGCTCAGATTGCTGGTGTCGATCTGCAGGGAATCCTCAGTCCGGCGCAGGGGGGCATGCTCTCGGGAAGAGTCGATGCTGTCCCGCTGCGACATCCGAGCCTGAACGCCGGAGGGCTCGGAAGAAGACTCTCCAGCCCGCCGCCTGGCCCGGACCTCGGGATCGGCGTCGAGGAAAACCTTCAAGTCGGCGTTGGGGAGCACGACAGTGGCTATGTCCCGCCCCTCCATGACGCACCCGTTCCGATACCTGGCCCAGCGACGCTGCCTTGCTAAGAGTTCTGCCCGGACCTCGGGATTGGCGGCCACGGCGCTGGCGGCTTCGGTCACATCCTCGCCTCTGATCTCCTCCGTCACGTCGACCCCGTCGACGGTCACGACGCTGGGCCTGACGCGGATTTTCGACGAACGCGCCGCTTGGGAAGACGCCAAGCCGTCTTTGGGTGACTTACCCTCGCTCAGCACCTTCCAGGCGACCGCCCTATACATCGCCCCGGTGTCCAGATATTGAACCGACAGAGCCTTGGCCACCGCCCTTGCCACCGAAGTCTTGCCAGACCCGGCAGGGCCGTCGATTGCAACAACAGGCCTGGACTTCACTCTTTATGCCCCGTCTTCCTTACGCTCCGTCGTCACTCGCCCCCACCTGCTCACTGTCGCCGAACTCAGGCCTTCCACAACGCATTCAAGTCACTCAAGAATCCTGGATAGCTGGTTTCCACCGACCGCCAACCGGCGATCGAGCCGCCGTGGCCGTCTGCGGCCAACAATGCTACGCATGCGGCCATTGCGATTCGATGGTCGCCGGCAGAAGACACCGAGGCTGGACGCAGGCGAGCTGGCCCTCGAACTTCGAGGGTGTCGCCTGTTACCTCCACGTCGGCGCCCAAGGTGGCAAGCGCCGCCCGCAGAGTGGAAAGCCTGTCGCTTTCCTTGTGCCTCAGCTCCCCGGCGCCCTCAAAGGCGGTCGTGCCCTCCCCAAGGGCAGCAGCAACGGCCAGTATCGGTATCTCGTCGATGAGGCTCGGGATTTCAGCGGCGGGGACGGTCACGCCCCGCAGATCCCCGTACCGGCAGCGCAGCAGGCCGTCGGATGTCGCCTCAATGCGGGCACCCATTCTCTGAAGAACTCGGATGAAGCCATTTCTGGCAGGCCCCAAGTACAGCCCAGGCAGCAGCACGTCGCTTCCGGGGATGACCGCCGCCGCAACTGCCCAGAAGGCAGCGGAAGAAGGATCGCCCGGCACGACGAACTCGAAAGGCGCGGGCGCAGACGCTCTGACGGACACCCTGTCGGCCTCCACCCGCACGTCGGCCCCGAAGGCGGCCAGCATCTCCTCTGTGTGCGGGCGGGTGGGTGTGGATTCGATTACGACCGTCTCGCCCGACGCAAAGAGCCCGGCCAGCAGGAGCGCCCCCTTCACCTGGGCGCTGGCAACCGGCGGGCTGTAGACGATCCCCTCAAGGCTGCCGCCGCGTATCTCCAGCGGTGCGCTGTCGGCGTCATAAGGCCCGGCGATCCGCGCGCCCATCTGGCGAAGTGGCCGGCTGACCCGGTTCATTGGCCTCCGGAGGATGGACGCGTCGCCGGTGAGCGTGGTAGTGAACGGCTGACCTGCGGCCAAACCCGCCAGCAGGCGAATAGAGGTGCCTGAGTTTCCCACGTGGATGGCCGATGCAGCGGGACGCAACGCCCCTGCGTTCACCGTGACCTCGCCTCGCAGTCCCAGCGGGGCGTGGACTTCAGCGCCGAGCGCCTCGATTGCTGCTGCGCTGGAAGCCACATCCTCCCCGTCGGAGAGTCCGAAAATGTGCGAGGTGCCGTCGGCCAAGGCAGCCATCAGCAGGGCTCGATGCGAGATGGACTTGTCACCCGGCACCGCCAATGCCCCCTCCAGCCTTCCCCCGGCCGGCGGGTGGAAGGTGTCGCCGGCGGCGTCGTAGACCCCAATCACGGCTGAGGAAGCCAAGCAGGCGGGCTACCCGGGGAGGCTGCCAAGGGCAGGGGAGTAGCCGCCGTCGGCCAGCGCGGCGCGCAGGACCTCCACCTTCTCAACCGGGATCACGAGGATCATCACGCCCAGGTCTCCTTCCGGCGAGTGGGCGATCTCGAGGTCGTAGATATTCACGTCCAACTGTCCCGCCAACGTGGCAATTCGGGCGACCTCGCCAGGGCGATCGGGAATCGGCACCCTCAGCTCCACGAGGTCGGAATCGGCGGGCGCTCCGACGGGCAGGTTCGTCCTGGCTCGCCGAGCCTGTTCCAGCAACTCCGAAAGCTTCCCCCGGTCGCCCCCCTCGACAGCGGACCGCATCTCCCCCAGCGCGCCTATGAGCCTGTCTAGGCACGAGGTGATGGCTGAGCGGTTGGCCTCGCAGATGTCCAGCCAGATGTCGGAGTTGCCCGCCGCAATACGCGTCATGTCACGAAAGCCGCCAGCCGCCAGCCGTTTAAGGACTGCGCGCTCGGTGCCGCGCTCATCGGCCAGCCGCATCAGCGTGGCGGCGGTCAGATGGGGGACGTGGGAGACGACGGCAACGAGGGAGTCGTGCACATCCGCAGGCATCGTCACCGTCTCGGCGCCCAACTCCCCCACCACCGATCTCACGGTGGCGTAGGCCTCGTCGCTGGTGGACTCCGCTGGCGTAAGCACCCAGACGGCGCCGTCGAACATGTCCGCCCTGGCGCCTCGCAGTCCGACCTGCTCGCTTCCCGCCATCGGGTGGCCGCCCACAAAGCGCCCGTCCCCCACTGCGCTGCACACACCCGACTTGACGCTGCCCACGTCGGTGACGCAGCCATCCGTTCGGGAAAGGGCGAATAGGACAGCCGAGGGCAGTACGGCGGCCGGAGCGGCTACGAAAGCCACGTCGGAGGGTCTGTCCAAGTGAAGATCGTCCACTACGCCCAGCTCCAGCGCCTCCGCCCTCCGACTGGGGTTGACGTCGTAGCCGGACACATCCCAACCGGCGGATCTGAGTGCAAGGCCCAAAGACCCGCCGATCAATCCCAGACCGTGAACCTGCGCGCGGCGAGAAGCCACCGATTTAGAGGTCGGGACGCAGGGAGGCTGCCTCGCCCAAGTAGACATGGCGAATCTCCGAACGCTCCAGGTTCGTGTAGAAGTGGATCAAAACACGGATCACCTGGCTCATTGAACCTTCCACGTCGAGTTCCCGCGAGCACAGGAGGGGCACGTCGCAGATATCCAGGGCCAAGCGAGCCTGGGTGGCCGGAAAAGCCGAAGTCAGATCGGAGGTTGCGGTGAAAAACACGCTTATGAGGTCGCCTGAAGCGATGTCGTTGAGATCGAAGGCTTCCCTCAGGAGCAGCTCGACCTGTTTGGAAATCTCCTCAGGAGTGTCCTGGCCGACCGTTACGGCTCCCCTCAAAGCGCGAACAAGACGGGGCACGATCGGGGATTCTACTCGGCGTCCCTGCGGAGGATTTGTTTGCCGCCCCCCTCGTCTGCTAGACGTTCTCGCCGCGCAAGACGGCCTCCAGCGCTTCCAGCACCGTCCCCTCCGGCACGAATTGCCCCAGGTCGGGCAGATCATCGAGTGAGCTGATCCCAAGGCACTCCATGAACAGCCTCGTGGTGCCGAACAGGACTGCGTTCCCGGGGCCTGGGTCGATGGACACCGCTTCCACGAGACCTCTCCTCTGAAGCGTTCGCACCACTGCATCCACCTTCACGCCGCGTATCTCCGCCATCTGCGCCCTGGAAACGGGCTGGTTGTAGGCCACGATTGCGAGGGTCTCCATGGCGGCGCCGGATAGCCGCGTGGACTGTGAGGACATCAGAAAGCCCTCCACGTAGTCTGAGAACTCAGGGTTGCTCGCCAGGCGGTAGCCCCCCGCCACCTTCTCCAGCACGAAACCCCGCTCCTTGTATTCCTCCGCCAGCGCCTCCGCGGTTGCCTCCACTGAATCCACCGACGCCTCCAATAGCTGAGCAAGGACATCCGGGGCGGCGGGTTCCTCGGTGACCATCAAGACTGCCTCCAGGGCGCGGCGGCGGTAACGGTCGAGAGTTTGGCGACTCGCTGCCCCGGTGGCCACTCACGCCACCTGCAAGACGCGCCGCGATCTGTCGGATGCGGGGATCCACTCCACCGTGATCCGCCCAAACGGCTCGGCTTGATGGATTTCCAGCAGGCCTGTCTTGAACATCTCCAGGACTGCCAGGAAATGCGTCACCACCTCTATCCGACTGGTGAGAGAAGCTGTGATCTCGGCAAAGCCGACCCTGCCCCGGCCTGGCAGAGTCGCACGCAGATCTCTTACCGCGTCGGGAACCTCGCAGGTGATGGGCGAGAGGAATGAAAGGTCCACGGAGGGTGTCGGCTTGGCCTCCACCGCCCTGAGGTACGCCTCGGCGATGTCAGCAGGAAGCACGCCCTCGAGGGGGTCTGGCAGAATTTCGGTAAGCGAAGCCTCAGGCCCGGGCGCCCGTGGGTAGGAGCGGGCGGCAGTCTCCATCATCGCAGCGAAGGCGGCAGAGGCGTTCTTGTAGGTCTGGCACTCCAATAGCCGCACCAGCAGCCGGTCGCGGCTCGCCCAGAGATCGGCCTCATCGTCGTCGGGTTCGACCTCCTCGTTGGGCAGGAGCAGTCGGCTCTTGATCTCAATGAGCGTGGAGGCGATGAGCAGGAACTCGGAGGAGGATTCGAGGTCGACCCGCTCGAGGGCGGCGAGGTATTCGCAGATCAAGTCGCTGAGCGAAATCTCGTTGACGTCCAGCTCTGAACGCAACACGAGATGCAGCAGGAGGTCCAGCGGGCCTTCAAATACGGGGGTTCGCACCTCGGTAGCCACTTTCCCAAGCTTATGAACGCCAAGACGCCCTGGGCTTGATTTCCCTGCTGGTTGAAGCACCAGGGGAGGTGACGCCGGAAAATGGGCGTAGGGCGGTAATCTCGCCGCGTGCCTCGCGTCTTTTCCGGAATCCAGCCCAGCGGTGATGTGCATCTCGGCAACCTGCTGGGGGCCCTTCGGCACTGGGTGGCCGGCCAGTGGGAATGGGACGCCGTCCACTGCGTGGTCGACCTTCACGCGGTGACCGTCCCGCAGGACCCGGCAGAGTTGAGGGCGTCGACCCTGCGCCTCACGCAACTGCTCATGGCCGTGGGGCTCGACCCGGAGGTGTGCCTGATCTTCGTCCAGAGCCATGTGAGGGAGCACACCGAGTTGGCCTGGCTGCTGCAGTGCACGGTGAGTTTCGGGGATCTGCGCCGAATGAACCAGTTCAAGGAGAAGTCCGCCGATGCCGACTTCGTCTCTGCGGGCCTGTTCACCTACCCGGCTCTTCAGGCGGCCGACGTTCTCCTCTACGACACCGACATCGTGCCAGTAGGCGACGACCAGCGCCAGCACATCGAACTCACCAGGGACGCCGCCATCCGGTTCAACTCCCGCTACGGAGACACGTTCGTGGTGCCCAGGCATCGCATCGCAGAGGCCGGGGCAAGGGTCATGGACTTGCAGAACCCGACCAGCAAGATGTCGAAGTCGGCCGGGGAGGCGCCGGGGACCATCTGGCTGCTGGACGATCCCCCGGCGATCGAGCGCAAGATCCGCCGAGCCGTCACCGACAGCCTCGGGCAGGTGCGCTACGACACCGTGAACCAGCCTGGAGTCTCGAATCTTCTGGACATTCTCGGGGCCGCCACCGGGCGCCCGGCAGCCGACCTGGAGGAAGAGTATGACAGCTACGGAACTCTTAAAGGCGACTGCGCTGACGCCGTAGTCGCCCTGCTTGAGCCGATCCGGCGCCGCTTCGCCGAGCTCGAGGCCGACCCCGGGCACACGCAGGGACTGCTGCGGCAAAGCGCTGAGCGGGCCACTGAAATTGCTTCTCGCACAATGGGCCGCGCCCGTGAGGCAGTCGGATTCCTGCCTGGCGGGAATTGGGGCTGGTAGCCCTCTTACGTCGAGCCGGCGGGCCCCTGCCAGCGGCCGTCCGCCGATGCCGCCGACGGCCGGGCCACCCCAACCCGTAGGCGCCCAGCGTTCGGCAACCCACTCAGCCCCGCGACGCCATGCCTGCCCTGGCCCTGGGATGCGTCACGTAGTAGACCTCAAAGAGGCGCCTGCGTGACACCTTTGTGTAGGTCTGGGTGGTACTGATGTTGGCGTGCCCCAACAACTCCTGAACAGTGCGGATGTCTGCGCCGCCGTCTAGCAGGTGAGTGGCGAAACTGTGGCGCAGGACGTGCGGTGACACCCCCTCGATGCCCGTTGCCCGCTGATACTTCCTGATCATCTGCCAGGCTCCCTGACGGGTGAGCCTTCCCCCTCGATGATTCAAGAACAGAGACTCCGAATCACTCTTGGAACGCCAGCGCTCAGGCTCGAGCACCGGCCTGCCGAATGCCCCCAGCCACTCCCCCAGCGCCTCAAAGGCGACGCTCCCGACGGGGAGCATCCTCTCCTTGTTGCCTTTGCCCAGCACCAGCACCGATGCGTCATCGAGACAGGAGAGGTTCAGCCTCTGAATGGACAATCCCACGAGTTCGGAGATGCGAACCCCTGTTCCGTAAAGGGTCTCCATAATGGCCCTGTCCCTGAGCAGCAAGGCGCGCCTGCGGCTCGTCGCGCCGCTTTCCGCACCGTCGCCGACGCCGAAGAGCGCCTCGAGTTCCGCCGACGGAGCCGTCACCAGACGCTCCGCCTCCTCTTCGCTCAGAGCCTTGGGGATTCCGGCCGGGACTCCAGGCATCTCCACCGCCGCGGTGGGGTCGTCACTGTGCATCTCCTCGAGCATCAGGTATCGATGCAGGTTGCGGACCGTGGAGAGGCCACGCGCCACCGTCGCGGGGGAGAGACCTTCCGCCCGGCGGGAGTGCACCCAGTCCTGCACCCGCACGGCGTCCATCTCTTCGAGCCGCCAGCCCCGCAGTGCCATGTAGCCGAGGTACTGGGTGAGGTCCTGCCGGTAAGCCTCGAGGGTGTGAAGAGATCTGCCCTTCTCCAGCGCCAGCCAGTCGAGGTAGCTCTCCACACTGGGGGGGAACCCGTTGCCGCCCTGCTTCAATCGCCTGTCTAGTTGATGTCCAGCAGGGTGGGCTTCCGACCAGCAGCCCTGTCGAGCGCGGCCTCAAGAAACGCCCTGAAGAGCGGGGCGGGCCGATTGGGTCGGCTCTTGAACTCCGGGTGCGCCTGCGTGCCAAGCCAGAAGGGGTGATCGTCGAGTTCCATGCACTCCACGAGCAGGCCGTCGGGAGAGAGACCTGTGCTTTTCAGCCCGGCCGACTCCAGGCGGTCACGGTATTCCAGGTTGATCTCGTAGCGGTGCCTGTGACGCTCGGAGATGACCCCTCTCCCGTAGATCCTCTCCACGAACGAACCTCGGCGGAGGTGCGCGGGGTACGCCCCCAGGCGCATTGTGCCTCCCAGGTAGGTGACGTTCAGCTGCTCCTCCATCAGGCAGACAACCGGGTGCGCGCTGGTGCGATCGAACTCGGTGGAGTGAGCACCAGCCAGGGAAAGCCGATTGCGGGCGAACTCGATGGTCATCGCCTGCATGCCCAGGCACAACCCCAGGCAGGGGATGGCGGCCGCCCTGGTGTACTCCGCGGCGTTGATCTTGCCCTCGATGCCTCTCTCGCCGAACCCACCGGGGATTACCACGCCGTCGAGGTCGGCGAGTCGGCTCTCGAAGCCCGCTGATTCCAGTTCTTCAGCTTGAATCCAGACGATCTCCACCATCGCACCTTGATGAAGCGCTGTGTGCCTTAGGGCTTCTGCCACTGAAAGGTAGGCGTCAGCGAGGCTCACGTACTTCCCTACCACCCCTATTCGCCCGTGCGAGCCGGGGTTGTCGGCCATGTTGCGAAGAAACAGCCATTCGCCGAGGTCGGGACGAAGATCTCCACCAAGATAGTCGTGCACCACGTCGTCGAAGCCCTCGTCGTGGAGTGTCAAGGGAAGCTCGTAGATGTTTTGGACATCGGGCGCGTTCACGACGGCCTCTTTGGGGACGTCGCAGAGGTTGGATATCTTGTGTTTGAGGGCCTCGGAGACTGGGCGGTCGCTTCGACACACGATCACGTCGGGCTGCACCCCCCGGCTGCGCAGTTCAGTAACCGAGTGCTGGGTGGGCTTGGTCTTCTGCTCTCCCGTCGGACCTATGAACGGAACCAGGGTCACATGCACGTAGCAGACGTTTCGCCTTCCGACATCAAGCCGGAACTGGCGAATGGCTTCGAGGAAGGGAAGAATCTCGATGTCGCCCACAGTCCCGCCGACCTCCACAATGGCAACGTCCGCCTCGGAGGCACTCAGGGATCGGATACGCCGCTTTATCTCGTCTGTCACGTGCGGGATCACCTGCACTGTCCCGCCTAGGTAGTCCCCTCTCCGCTCGGCGTCGAGGACCTCGGAGTAGATGGAGCCGGTGGTGGCGTTTGAGGCCTTGGTGAGGTTCTCGTCGATGAACCGCTCGTAGTGGCCGAGGTCGAGGTCGGTCTCGCCACCGTCGTCGGTTACGAAAACCTCTCCGTGCTCATACGGATTCAGTGTCCCGGGGTCGACGTTGAGATAGGGGTCGAGCTTTTGCATGGTGACGCTCTGCCCCCTGGCCTTGAGAAGAGCACCAAGAGAGGCCGCCGTGAGGCCTTTGCCAAGCGAGCTGGAGACCCCGCCCGTAACAAAGACGAATTTCGTCACGGGATGCCATCATACATCGCCATGGGCCTCAACCGGGCGCTCACGCTCTGATGCCGCCCTGGCCAGCAACTCGGCTGCGTGGCTGAGGGCCGAGGAGCTCTCGGGCGACCCTGAGAGCATGCGGGCGAGTTCCACCCTGCGAGCGGATTCGTCGAGGCGCTGCGCCACAACCCTGGACAATTGCCCGTCGTCGACTTTTCCGACAGCTACGTGGGCGTCCGCATAGGCCGCCACTTGAGGAAGATGTGTGACAACCAAAATCTGGCGCCGGGTGGCGAGCCTGGCCAGGGCGCGACCTACCCACACCGCAGCCTCCCCGCCCACGCCGGCATCCACCTCGTCTAGCACGACGGTGGGTGGGCCTTGAAGAAGCACCACGTAGAGGGCGAGCATTGTGCGGGACAGCTCACCGCCCGAAGCCACCTTCGCCAGCGGCGCCGGGGGAGAGCCGGAGTTCACCGACAGGAGAAATTCCACGTCCTCGGCCGGGTCCTCCTCAGCTACTTGCAGCGTCAGCCGGGCATTTGGCATGGCCAGCAGCCTCAGCTCATCGCTCACCCGCCCGGCGAGGGCGGGGGCTGCCCCCCTGCGCTGAGCACCCACCAGGGCGGCTTCCGCCCGCTCGGCGATGCCGACCTCCTCGAGCTCGGCCTCGAGGGCGGCTCTCACCTCGTCGACGCCTTGCAGCTCCTCGTAGCGCCGGCGAGCCTCGCCTTGGAAGTCGATTACGTCCGCGAGCGTCTCCCCGTATTTTCTGCGCAGCCCCGAGAGAACGGCGCGGCGCTCTGAGACCTCGGCAAGGCGAAGAGGGTCGTCAGGCGTCTCCTCGACCTTTTCGCGCAGGTCGGCGGCGAGTTCCACAGCCGCGGCCTGCAGGTCGGCGACCCTCTCGGCGAACCCCCCGAGGTGGCCGACCTCGGCGAGAGCCGCGTACGCCTCGGAGAGGGATTCCGAGACCTGCCCGTCGCTGCCGAGCAGATAGGCGCCCCGCCCGGCAGCCTCCCGTAATTCAGCAGCATTGGCCAAATTACGCTCGAGAGACTCAAGCGCCTGCTCCTCGTCGGGATCGTCGAGGGCGGCGCCGTCCAACTCGTTCAGCTGAAACTCAAGCACCTCCAGCTCACGGGCGCGTGCCCGCCCGTGAGTTCCGAGCGCATCGAGGCGCTTGGCCAGCCCCCGCCTGCGGGCACGAAGCCCGGCCAGTGCAATGTCGTCCACACCGCCGAAGCCGTCGAGAGCCGCCAGCCTTGCGGAACGACGCAGCAGGCTCTGATGACGACGCTGACCGCAGATGTCCACGATGCCCTCGGCAATCTCCGCCAGCGACCCAAGGGATGACAGGTGACCGTCAACAAACACCCTGGAGCGGCCGGAACGGGAAAACTCCCTTCGAATCAAGAGTTCCCCCCCGTCAGGGCGCTCAAAGCGCCCCTCCACCTCGGCTTTCTCGGCACCCGCCCCAATGAGGCCGGGGTCGGAGCGTCCTCCAGCCAGCAGCGAGACGGCGCCTGTGAGCATTGTCTTGCCGGCGCCAGTCTCACCAGTGAGCACGGTGAAACCGTCGTCGAATTCCAGCGTGAGATCCTTGATGAGCGCCAAATTCCGCACTACCAGATCGGTAAGCATGTCCGCCTCTTGATTTTGCCGATTGTCTGCGGCGCCTTTCGGCGCAAGGAGGGCAGCGACTCAGCCCACGTCGCTTAGACCAAATTTTTCCCTGAGGATGTCGTGGAACACCCGATTTTCGAAGGTGACCAACCGTGCGGGATGCGGCGACGCTGAACACTCTACAAATCCGCCGGGGTGAACAGAACCCAGCAGCCGCCCGTCGAGGGCGACAGCGGCGGCCCGCTCCTCGCGCACTTCTATGCACACCTTGTATGTGGGGGGGAGGACGAGCGAGCGGTCGAAGAGGGAGTGCGTGGCCACGGGGGTGACCAGAAGCGACTCCAGTTCGGGCGCCAGAACTGGGCCCTTCAGGCTCAGGGAGTAGGCAGTGGAGCCCGTAGGGGACGACACCACGATTCCGTCGGCGCGATAACCGTGGAATGGCCTGCCGTTGATCTTGAGCCGGAGGCTGATGCTGCGGCCTCTGTCAACTTTTTCCACGGCCACTTCGTTGAGCGCCGCCAGCCCAACCGAGTTCCGCGCAACCGAGGAGGCGGGGAGCATGTCGGGCAAGATCTCCAGCGTCCCGGGCTGCTCTATGTGCACCGAGAGCCGCATCCGGCTTTGGGTGCGGCAGTCACCATCCAACCAGCATCTGATGGCCTCGCGAACATCCCTGGGCTCGATTTCCGCCAGGTAGGCCAATTCCCCGTAGTTGACGCCCAGAATCGGTATGCCGTAATCCGACACTATGTGAACTGCGTGCAGGATGCTGCCGTCACCACCAAGGCTCACCATCAAATCCAGGCCGTTGTGGAACCCTGAGGGAGGGTGGGCAAGGATTTGCAGACCAGCGGCCTCGGCGTCGCTCTCAGGGAGGCGCACATCGTGGCCCTCTGACGCCAGCCAGGTTGCGAGTTCCCGCGCCCCTCTCAGCGCCTCCACTCGGCGGGGATGAACAACAAGGGCGAAAGAAGCCACTTTCTCAGACTACGGCCCGCACCGAATCTGCGCCCGCTGGCGTTGAACTCGGATTTACTGCGGCTTCACCCGCTGCAACGCGAACGGCTCCGTCCAGCCTTCCGTCAAACGGACGCTTCGACTCTTCGCGCTTGAGCGAGGCTCCCCCTCCGGCAGGCCCAGCCAACACGTGCAGGAAGAACTCCACGTTTCCCCTGGCGCCTGTGATCGGGGACGGCACGACTCCTACAGGGCTGAGACCCGCACTCTCCGCCGAATCCGCCACTTCGCCCAGCACCCGCCGCCAGACCTCGGACTCGAGAATAACCCCGCCGCCCCTCTCGACCTCCCTCCGGCTGGCTTCGAACTGGGGCTTGACGAGCAGGACCAGATGAGCGCCCGGCCGCGACAGCCGCGACAGCGCCGGCATTAGAGCCTTCAGACTTATAAACGACACGTCGGCGCACACCAGATCGGCAGGCCCTCCAACATCCTCTGCCCGCAGGAAGCGGGCATTGACACCCTCACAGACCTCAACTGCGGGCGAGGAGGCCACCCGCTCGTGCAGAAGCGCCCTTCCCACGTCCACCGCCACCAACTCTGAGGCCCCCCGCTGCAGCAGGCAGTCGCTGAAGCCCCCCGTGGAAGACCCGACATCGATGCACCGCAACCCGGCCACGTCGATTCCGAAGCGCCCCAGGGCTGCTTCGAGCTTGTAGCCGCCCCTGCTTACGAAGCGGGGCGTGGCGGGCACCCTGATGGCGTCGCCGGGCTGAACCAGGCGCTCGGGTTTGCGGGTCGCCGACCCGTTAACAAGCACAAGGCCAGACCTCACCATCTGCTGTGAGCGCTCCATGTCTGGCGCCATCCCGCGCCGGACGAGCTCGGAATCCAGTCTTCGGCGCCTAGCAGCCACTCTTCAGCAGACCGACGAGGCTTGCGAGGTCTGACTCCACGTATGCCGGCTCTGGCGAGACGGGAAGGTCCGCCGCGCCTGTCACCCCGCTCATCACGAGCGCGAAAGGCAGGCCAAGCACCTTGGCAAAGAGGCCGTCGCTGTCTGGCCTGTCGCCGACCACGATGCCGCCCCCTGCCAGGTCGCCAGGCGTGTCGCCTTCCTCCAGGAACCGCTCGATCACACAGTCCCTCATCGGATTGTGTGGTTTGCCGGCCATTTCCGGGTTTGTCTCGGCGGCGGCGGCCACTGCCGCCAGAAGTGCGCCCCCTCCCGCCTCAAGCCTGTCGGGAGTGGGGAACGTGGGATCGTGATTTGTGCCTATCAGACGGGCGCCCGCCCGCACTGCCCTCATCGCCCGCCCGCAGGCGAAGTAGTCGAAACGAGAGTCCATGCCCACCAGCACGGCGTCGAACGCCTCGAGTTCATCCTCGCACTCTGCGCTGAAGGCGCTGACCGCCTCTGCGTCCCGTGCCGCCACCGCCTCTGCGATGCCCTCGCCGCCGCAGACCAGCGCCCTTGATCCCGCCTCCAGCAGGGAAGCAGCCGCCACTGCCGAGGTAACCAGTGTGACTGGTCCCCTAACCCCGCAGCTGACCAGCTTCTCCTGCTGCTGCACGATTGTCAGGCGTGACATGTTGGTTACGAAGACAACGCTGCAGCCGTCTTCGAGGAGCAGGTTCACCGCCTCGGCGGCCCCGGCTATCGGGCTGCCACCCAGCCACATCACCCCGTCGAGGTCGATGACCCAGCTGGTCTTCACCTGCCCCCCGGACTTGTCGGCGGACGGGGTTGTTGGAGAAGGCCGCTCAGCTAACTTCCCAGAGGGTGCGGGATCGCAGCAGGGCGTCGAGGTCGCCAGGACCGCTGATCTCCTGCGAAAAGGCGATCTGGCGTGAGACCTGCTCCGCGTACTCCGGGCTTTCCACAGCTCTGTACACCCCTACGGGCGTTGGCAGAAACGGCCCGGCGGCCAGCCGGGAAAGGGCAAACGCCAAGGTGGGGGTGTCAGCCCGCTCGTCGTGAACAATGATGTTCCCCACGCCCACGTCGTCCACGTCCACAATCCGCAGTTGCCCGTCAGCGCCCATCATCACGCCTCGCTCGTTGTTGTCGCCAAAACGGATTGGCATGCCGTGCTCCAAGTCGATCAGCATCGACTTGCGCTTGTCCTTCTTGGTGATCGCTGCGAAGGCGCCGTCGTTGAAGACGTTGCAGTTCTGGTAAATCTCCACGAAAGCAGCGCCGTCGTGCTCCCAGGCGCGCCGGAACATCTCCTGCATGTGTCCCCTGTCCATGTCGTGGGTGCGCGCCACGAACGTGGCCTCCGCCCCCAGCGCAACGCTCACGGGGTTGAACGGCTCGTCAACCGAACCCATCGGTGTTGACTTGGTAACCTTGCCGACTTCGCTGGTAGGCGACAGCTGCCCCTTGGTGAGACCGTAAATCTGATTGTTGAACAGCAGAATCTTCAGCTTGACGTTCCGGCGCAGGGCATGCAGAAGATGGTTGCCGCCAATAGAGAGCATATCTCCGTCGCCACCTATCACCCAGACGTCCAGATCGGGGCGACTGACAGCCAACCCGGTGGCCAATGCAGGCGCCCGCCCGTGGATGCCGTGCATGCCGTAGGTGTTCATGTAGTAGGGAAAGCGGGCTGCGCAGCCGATGCCGGAGATGAAGACAGTGTTCTCCCTGCGAACACCCAGGGTGGGCATCAGCAGCTGCATGGCCGAGAGGACCGAGTAGTCGCCACAACCGGGGCACCAGCGCGGCTCCTGATCGCTCGTCCAGTCGGCGCGAGTGGTTTGGGGTACCGATACGTCAGTCATTCAGCGCTCCGTTGATCAGATCTGCGATTTCGCCCGCCGTGAACGGCACTCCCTGAACCTTGCTCACCGAGTGGACGTCGATTAGGAACCTGCCTCTGAGGAGCATTGCCAACTGCCCCATGTTCATCTCTGGAAGATAGACCTTGGCATAGCTGCGCAGGATGGGCTCGAGGTCGATTGGGAGGGGGTTGAGGTGCGTGAGATGCGCGTGATCGACCTTGCCGCCTGCCGCCCTCACCCTCTTGACTGCGCTCGTGACAGCACCCCAGGTTGAGCCCCAGGTGAGCATCAGCAGGTCAGCCAGGCCGTCGGAGTCCAACATCGTGGGGGGAATGTCCTTGGCTACACGCTCCACCTTCTCCGCACGCAGGCGTGTCATCAGCTCGTGGTTGTCCGGGTCGTAGGAGATGTTGCCCGTGCCGTCCTCTTTTTCCAGCCCGCCTATGCGGTGCATCAGCCCGGGGGTGCCAGGGACGATCCAGGGACGGGCCAAGGTCTCCGGGTCTCGCCTGTAGGGGCGCACGCTGGAATCGCCGGACCCGTTCAAGAGGCTCTCGGCGGTCGCAAACTCCACGCTGATGTCCGGCAGGTCCTCGCTGCGGGGAATCCTCCAAGGCTCCGAGCCGTTGCCCAGATAGCCGTCGGACAGCAGGACCACAGGGGTGCGATACTTGAGGGCGATGCGAACCGCCTCTATTGCGGCAAAGAAGCACTGAGTCGGGGAGTAGGAGGCCACCACCGGCAGCGGCGCCTCGCCGTGGCGTCCGTAGAGCGCCAGGTTCAGGTCGGAGGCCTCCGTCTTGGTGGGAAGACCGGTGGACGGCCCGCCCCGCTGGATGTCGATGACCACCAACGGGACCTCAAGGCTCAGCGCCAGCCCTATCGCCTCCGACTTGAGGGCGACGCCCGGCCCGCTGGTGGTGGTAACGCCAATGTGCCCGCCAAAGGAAGCGCCTACGGCGGAGCAGACCGCGGCGATCTCGTCCTCGGCCTGGAACGTGCGTACGCCGAAGTTCTTCCGGCCGGAGAGTTCGTGCAGGATGTCGCTTGCGGGCGTGATTGGGTAGGAGGCCAGAAAGAGCGGCAACTTGGCCTGTTGACTGGCGGCAAGAAGCCCCCAGGCGAGCGCAGTGTTGCCGTTCACGCTCGTGTAGGTGCCCGGTGGCAACTTGGCCGCGGGCACCCGGTAGGTGGAGTGGAACATCTCGGTTGTCTCGCCGAAGGCGTGTCCGGCGTTGAACGCCGCCGTGTTGGCCGCAACCACCTTCGGTCGGCGGCCGAACTTCACATTGATCCACTCCAGAGTGGGCGCGGTGGGCCGCCCGAACATCCAGCTCACCACGCCAAGGGCAAAGAAGTTCTTGCTGCGCTCGGCGTCGCGGGGCTTCACGCCCAGGTCTTTGCACACCTCTTTTGTGAGGCTGGTCATTGGCACGCGGTAGGCGGTGTAGCGGTCCAACGTGCCGTCTTCGAGGGGGTTGGCCTCGTAGCCGGCCTTGTCGAGGTTCCGCTCGTTGAAGGAATCGGAGTTGATGATGATGGTGCCACCGACCTCCAGCCGATGGAGTTCGCTGCGCAGGGCTGCGGGGTTCATCGCCACCAGCACGTTTGGGGCGTCGCCTGGCGTGCTGATGTCCTCGCTGCTCACCTGCACCTGGAAGGCCGAGACACCGTGCAGGGTTCCCGCCGGGGCTCGGATTTCCGCAGGGAAGTCGGGCATGGTGGCGAGGTCGTTGCCCATGACGGCACTGGCGTTGCTGAAACGGTCGCCGGTGAGCTGCATGCCGTCGCCGGAGTCGCCTGCGAACCTCACGACCAGCCGATCCAATTCCTGAACGTCAGGGCGGCTTGTACGAATTGCGGTGTCAGTCACTCAAACTCTCATTCCTGATTTTAGGTGCGCGCGACCAAGCGGGCGAATGGGGTACCGTGGTGCGCTTGCCGCAGTCTTCAAGGGGTGGATACAAAGCTGTGTCACACCGCTTTTCAGTTTAGAGGCAAACCAGCCAAGTAACGCGGCTTTTTCGGGCTGATCCCCTATACGGGCTGATCCCCTATTTCTGGCTAATTCCGAAATCAACGACGTCCTCGAATCTGCGCCGGGCTGCCGCGGCGACCTCGTGGGCACAAGCGCCAACCTGCACAGGGGGCGAGGAGGGCGCTGATTCGCCGAGGCTCATGCGACAGTGACCCCGTTGTCAAGGTAGACGTCCTGAATGGCCGACAGGAGCTCCACGCCTTCGGCCATGGGGCGCTGGAAGGCCTTGCGTCCACTGATCAGACCGATGCCCCCGGCCCGTTTGTTGATCACCGCCGTGCGCACCGCCTCGGCCAGATCGGTCTTGCCCGAGCTTGCCCCACCCGAGTTGATGAGTCCCACCCGCCCCATGTAGCAGTTGGCCACCTGCCAGCGGGCGAGGTCTACGGGGTGGTCTGTTATCAGGTCGCCGTAGAGCAACGGACTTGTCTTTCCGAATCCGACTGCGTCGAAGCCGCCGTTGTTTTCAGGCAGTTTCTGCTTCACGATGTCGGCGGAGATGGTGACGCCGAGATGGTTGGCCTGGGCCGTCAGGTCGGAGGCGGAGTGGAAGTCGCCTTCAGAGGTCTTGAAGGCGCTGTTGCGGAGGTAGCACCAGAGAACGCAGAACATCCCGAGCCGATGCGCCCGCTCGAAGGCTTCCGCAACCTCTGTGATCTGACGGCGGGACTCCGACGAGCCAAAGTAAATGGTGGCACCCACGCCTGCTGCGCCCAGTTCATACGCCTCCTCGGGGCTGCCGAATGAAGTCTGGTCGAAGGAGTTGGGGTGGCTCAGGAGTTCGTTGTGGTTGAACTTCACGATGAAGGGGATGCGGTGCGCCCAGCGGCGCGAAACGGAGCCGAGCACCCCAAAAGTGGAGGCCACGGCGTTGCAGCCACCCTCTACTGCCAGGCGCACGATGTTCTCCGGGTCGAGGTATGCAGGGTTGGGGGCGAATGACGCAGCGGCGGAGTGCTCCACGCCCTGATCGACCGGCAGGATCGAAACGTAACCTGTGCCTGCGAGCCGTCCATGATCGAACAGCGACTGCAGGTTTCTCAGCACCTGCGGGGGGCGGTGGCTGCTGGTACAAATCCTGTCTACAAAGTCAGGGCCGGGCAGGTGCAGCTGCTCCTTCGGGATTCCCCCGCATGTGTGTCCGATTAAATGGTTGGCTTCGGCGTCGCCGAGCAGAGTGGCTATGTCCAACGTTGTGCCTCCGTATTGACCAGGCCGATCTCTCGGCCGCTTCGTTCCGATTTTGCCATGTATTCGCCTGTCTTCAAGCACCAACCGCCTCAGCTCGTCGGGCAGCGTCGGCAAATTCGGGGTCGTGATTGACCACCCAGCGGAAGAGACGACGAGCCGCCGCCTGATCACCGCCGCGGTCGTAGCAGTCGGCCAGGGCGTACGCTTGCCGAAGGTGGTGATCCTTGGGACGTTTCGGGAGGCGCCATCCGTCAGTCAGCAGCGCCAGCGCCTCAGCATCCCTGCCCTGATCCGACAACGCCCCGGCGGCAACGATGACCCCTTCGGTACGCAGAGCGGAAGAAACAGCTGCGACGCTTAACTCCCGCCAGAGTTCCTCTACCCTTGACCATCTGCGCAGCGCCCGGTAGCAGTCGGCCAACACGGGGTGCTGTTCAAGGCTTCTGGTCTGATTTCGGAAGATTTCCAGAGCCCGCGCCGCCGTGCTCCAATGTCCGAGCCTGTAGTGGACCAGTCCGAAAAGCTCCCGCACCTCCACCACGTCGCCCGCTCCGGCGTCCATTGCGGGCTTCAGCAGTTCCAGGGCTTCGGGGTGGCGGTCTTCCGCGAAGGCATCCGCTGCGAACGACACCCTGTCTGCCGCCCAGTTGCCACGGCGCCGCCCCAGTTTCCGAATCAAGGCCTCTCTCACCTCTGCGTCTAGGCGCTCGGCTGCGTCAGGCGGCTCGGAGTCATCGGGCGGCTCGACGTCGTCTGCTGCCCCGCCTTCCAACGCATAGTCGGCTACACCTGCGATGGGCGGGACATCAGATTCAGATACCTGTTCAAGAAAACCTGCGTCGATTAGTCCTTTGCTCTTGTACAGGGGGGATGCTGTCCACCAATTTGGTGACAGCCGGGTGGCTGTGCTGGCTATACGATCTTCTTCGGCGCTCATAAGACTCCGCTCAGGCTAGCCCGGCAGATCAAAGCAGAGCCATTGCCGAGGCCCAACAAAAATTATGTATATTTTAGTATATTTATATTAATTTCAGTTATTTTTCTAGATATGAACTCATCAATAATATTTTCCAGATATTCTATAAATTACGCAAAGCGCCACTCTGAGGCATCGCTCCAGCCAGATTGTCGTTGCCGTAGATGTGGGTACGTCGCCCCGGATTCCGGCTTCGTCGCTCCTGAGCGGACTAATTTGCAAGTCATTCGGCCCGCTCATGCGGGCGTGGCTGACGGCAAACGGCCCTGTGGATAACGAAGACCTTGAGCGTCACGACAAATAGCTCTGCATGATGTGGCCTCGCTTGCATCTCCTTCGCGACTTGCTGTCGGAAGACGGGGTGATTTTCGTGTCAATCGACGACAACGAGCAACACCACTTACGAATGCTGATGGATGAAATCTTTGGCGAGAGTAACTACAGAAATGAGATTGCAATTCGCCGCGGCGTCAAGAGCGTTCAAACTCAATTTGAGAAAACTGACAAACTTAATTCAGGTTGGGAATTCATATTATTCTATTCAAGAAACCCGGAAACGAAATTTCATCATTTAGAAGACAGACTAAAAGAACCAAAGCCAGGTAGCTGGAACAATCACTGGAGGGGAACCGACAGGCCTACATTGCGCTACGAATTAATGGGAATCAAGCCAGAAAACGGTCAGTGGCGATGGAACAAAGAACGCAGTCTTGCGGCTTTGGAAAACTATTATGAATTGACTACTGAATTAGGTAATGAACCGACACAGTTCGAGATTGACGAATGGTGGTTTTCCCAGTCTCCCAATAAACTGGATGTACTCCGAATGTCAAAACATAATCGGCCTGAACATTACGTTCCTCCAATAGAAAGAAGAATAATTGGTTCCTTGTGGACAGATTTAACAGTAAACGAATCTTCGGCTCTACTACAATACTTGCCAAGTACCAGAGTTGAGAATCCAAAAAGTTCCAAACTTGTCAGTCGTATCATAAATTTTGTTACCAAGAATCAAAAGAACGCCATAGTGTTGGATTCATTTGCAGGTTCAGGCACTACCGCCCATGCGGTACTTGCGCTCAACAAACAAGACGCTGGGAACAGGCAGTTCATCCTTGTTGAGTGCGAGGACTACGCTGATTCCATCACTGCCGAAAGAGTCAGGCGCGTTATTGAGGGAATTCCGGGGGCTAAAAACGACTTCCTCAAGGAAGGCCTAGGAGGTTCATTCACTTTCTGCACACTTGGAGAGCCAATTGACGAGGAAAATATGCTGACGGGCGAGGCTTTGCCCTCTTACGCAGATCTAGCAGCGTATTTAATTCACACCGCTACCGGAATATCGGTTGGGCGGTCCGCGTTGCAGGGCGACGAGGACTGGTTGTTCTTCACCGATGAACACACCTGCTACTACTTGATTTACAAGCCCGACCTGGAATTCCTCTGCAGCCAAAACGCAATGTTAAACGCCGATCTGGCTACCCGCATCTCCGAGACCAAAGCAGGCAAACACGCAATTGTTTTCGCAGCGGGACAGTACATAAGCCAACGAGAGCTCTCGGAAATGGGAATAACGTTTTGCCAAATTCCCTATGAGCTGCATCGTGCCGCAAGAGGAGCAGCGAAATGAAGTTGAAAGAGTATCAAGCAAGCGCACTTGACACCTTTACGCGCTGGCTGGAGTTCCTAGCCGACGCAAGGGCGGAAACTCTTACGCGAATTTCTGCTCTGAAAAATGCGGAGGTAACCACAACCTCTGAAGACAGGAATTATCCAAAAATGGCCTGGAAGGAAATGGATAGGAGCGGCTACTTGCCTCCCACAGCCGGGGCTTATGTTTCACGAACCGACGGCGCAGGACGTCCAATTCCGCACACCTGTTTCAAGATTCCCACTGGAGGGGGAAAGACGCTCATGGCCGCCTCTGCCCTTGAGCGACTCAATCGTCAAACAGGTTTGACCCTATGGCTTATCCCCACCAAGGCAATCTTCGACTCCGGCCACTATCCAACGCTGTTTCCTGACATTGACGACCGCAGGAGTGAAGCAGTCCTACTTGAGAAACATCCAGATCTTGAACGCTCAGGAGAAGAAGGCCCAATCAAACGAAGCCTATTCAATGTCTTCAAAATGCTGCGATTGGACGCGTGATGCGACAACCGCATGCCCGCCTGACCGATCGAACTCGCCTAGACCAATGCTATGTCTACTGTTGGAACATTGATGTAGGAACAGTTGAAAAACTCGCGCCAGCATCTTCTAGTGTTTGAAGTAAAAGGTGAACATCTAAAAGGCAACCCAGACACCGAATACAAGAAGTCTGTTCTGGACACGCTCGAAAAAGCGTTTAACGTAGGTCAAATGCGAGTGGGAAGCGGTCCCGCAAAAGGCACATTTCAACTTGTTTTCGACGAGTACGACTACCCGCCTCTGACGTAGAGTTGGGTCTTTGGATTCCGGGGGGAAAGGAATCCAAAGACCCGTTGAGAAACGCTCCGGCGACGACCTACTCTCCCAGGACGTCTCCATCCAAGTACCATCGGCGCTGGTGGGCTTAACGACCGTGTTCGGAATGGGAACGGGTGTGGCCCCACCGCTATGACCACCGGAACAGATATGTAAACAGAACTTTCCAGTTCGATTTCCCCAACCCAATTTTCCCCAATAAGTTCCGAATAGTGGCCCCTCTCATCGAGGGGCTCTCATGAGAACTGCATTGCGAGCACAAGCATTTAGAAGTAATTCCCAAGCCCTCGGCCGATTAGTACCGGTCAGCTGAACACGTTGCCGTGCTTACACTTCCGGCCTATCAACGTGGTGTTCCACCACGGGCCTTACCCGGTTAACCCGGTGGGAGATCTCATCTTGGAACAGGCTTCCCGCTTAGATGCTTTCAGCGGTTATCCCTTCCGCAGGTCGCCAACCAGCCATGCCCTTGGCAGGACAACTGGCACACGAGAGCTGCGTCCATCCCGGTCCTCTCGTACTGGGGACAGCCTTCCTCAAATCTCCTGCGGCTACAGAGGATAGAGACCGAACTGTCTCACGACGTTCTAAACCCAGCTCGCGTACCGCTTTAATGGGCGAACAGCCCAACCCTTGGGACGTGCTTCCGCCCCAGGATGCGATGAGCCGACATCGAGGTGCCAAACCTTGCCGTCGATATGGACTCTTGGGCAAGATTAGCCTGTTATCCCCGGGGTACCTTTTATCCGTTGAGCGACGGCGCTTCCACACGCAACCGCCGGATCACTATGCCCAGCTTTCGCTCCTGTTCGACTTGTATGTCTCACAGTCAAGCTCCCTTGTGCCATTACACTCGCCGCCTGATTGCCGACCAGGCTGAGGGAACCTTTGGGCGCCTCCGTTACTCTTTAGGAGGCGACCGCCCCAGTCAAACTACCCACCTGACACTGTCTCCGATCCGGATCACGGACCTGGATTAGGTGTCCAGCATGTAAAGGGTGGTATTTCAAGGATGACTCCACGCCAGCTAGCGCCGACGCTTCAAAGTCTCCCACCTATCCTACACAATGCATACCAAACATCAATGCCAAGCTGCAGTAAAGGTCCACGGGGTCTTCTCGTCCTTCTGTAGCAAACGAGCATCTTTACTCGTACTTCAATTTCGCTGGGTCTATGGTTGAGACAGTGGGAAAGTCGTTGCGCCATTCGTGCAGGTCGGAACTTACCCGACAAGGAATTTCGCTACCTTAGGACCGTCATAGTTACGGCCGCCGTTTACCGGGGCTTAGGTTCAGAGCTTCGCCCAGATGGACTAACCCCTCCCCGTAACCTTCCGGCACCGGGCAGGCGTCACAGCGTATACATGGTCTTACGACTTCGCACGCTGCTGTGTTTTTAGTAAACAGTCGCTTTCCCCTGGTTTGTGCCGCCTTCTCCGGCTTCAGGTGTACACCCTTCACCAGAAAAGGCCATCCTTCTCCCGAAGTTACGGATGTAATTTGCCTAGTTCCTTAACCATAGTTCTCCCAATCGCCTTGGTATTCTCTACCTGCCCACCTGTGTCGGTTTGGGGTACGGGCACCGTGAGAGCTCGCTAGCGGCTTTTCTCGGCAGCATGGGATCAATGACTTCACCTTAATGCGGCTCGGCATCGCGTCTCAGGCTGTTGGGGGAACGGACTTACCTGCTCCCCGCCCTACACGCTTACCCCGGGAAACCATCACCCGGGATCACCTACCCTCCTGCGTCCCCGCTTCACTGACCTCCGTGTTCTGCGCCAGTTCCTTACAGCCTCTAAGAGGCTGCACATCCCTATTACAAAAACACATCGGTCTTGGCGCGCTCACGGTGGTACCGGAATATGAACCGGTTGTCCATCGACTACGCCTCTCGGCCTCGCCTTAGGCCCCGACTTACCCTGGGTGGATTAGCCTTCCCCAGGAACCCTTGGGCTTTCGGCGGAGGGGTTTCTCACCCCTCTCTCGCTACTTATACCAACATTCGCACTCGACCACGCTCCACGTCCGTTTACACGGCCGCTTCTCTGCTGAGATCGACGCTCCGCTACCGCTCCCGTCCAAAAGACGGAAACCCGTGGCTTCGGCTCCGGGCTTGAGCCCCGTTAAATTGTCCGCGCAGGATCACTCGACCAGTGAGCTATTACGCACTCTTTCAAGGGTGGCTGCTTCTAAGCCAACCTCTTGGCTGTCTGGGCGATCCCACCTCGTTTACCACTTAGCCCGAAATTAGGGGCCTTAGCCGACGGTCTGGGCTGTTTCCCTTTCGACCCCGAAGCTCATCCCCCGGGGTCTCACTGCCGCGCTTGGAGCCATGGCATTCGGAGTTTGGCTGGATTCAGTAAGCTTGTAGGCCCCCTAGTCCATCCAGTGCTCTACCTCCATGGCTAAACACGCGACGCTGCACCTAAATGCATTTCGCGGAGAACCAGCTATCACCGGGTTTGATTGGCCTTTCACCCCTATCCACAGGTCATCCGCCCAGTTTTCATCCTAGGTCGGTTCGCGCCTTCACGGAGTCTTACCCCCGCTTCACACTGCCCATGGATAGATCACCCGGCTTCGGGTCTACAGCACGCGACTATACGCCCTATTCAGACTCGCTTTCGCTCCGGCTTCCCCTCACGGGTTAACCTTGCCACGTACCGTAACTCGTTGGCTCATTCTTCAAAAGGCACGCCATCGCCGCCCCGAAATAAATTCGGAACATGCTCTGACTGCTTGTAGACCAGCGGTTTCAGGTACTATTTCACTCCCCTCCCGGGGTACTTTTCACCTTTCCCTCACGGTACTGGTTCACTATCGGTCGCCTACATATACTTAGCCTTACGAGGTGGTCCTCGCGGATTCACGCCGAATTTCTCGGGTACGGCGCTACTCGGGTGGTTCAACCGGAGATCGGTCGGCTTTCGCGTACGGGGCTATTACCTTCTGTGGCGCGCCTTTCCAGTGCGCTTCTGCTAGCCGCCGATTTTGTAACTCCGTGCCGACACCGGTGCGTCGACGCTTGAACTCCCACGACCCTGTACCGACATCGCCACCGGGCTATACCATCGATACAGTTTAGGCTCATCCCATTTCGCTCGCCGCTACTCAGGGAGTCGCTGTTGCTTTCTATTCCTCGGGTTACTGAGATGTTTCACTTCACCCGGTTCCCTCTACTGGCCCTATATATTCAGGCCAGAGTGACACCCGATTACGGGTGTCAGGTTTCCCCATTCGGACATCCCCGGGTCGTAGCTCACTCGACAGCTCACCGAGGCTTATCGCAGCCAGTCACGTCCTTCATAGGTAGTAGGCGCCAAGGCATCCACCGTTGGCCCTTAGTAGCTTGGGAATACTATTTCAGCGATTCTGCTTGTTGCTTTGATTCTGGTTGTTCCAGGAATCCTGGCTACCAGTTTCAGAGACTCAAACAAAATACTGAGGAAAAATGCTTGTGCTTGCAATGCAATTCTAAAGAGACTCAGAGGTCGGCTTACTAGCCGTTGCCCCTGAGGAACACAAATATTGTGTTCTCGCAAAGAATATTGCTCTCGAAACGAAAGAGAAGACATCACTTTCCGCCGGTAGAAACCGACGAAGAGACTACCCCAGTATATCAAGTGGGAGTTTCTCAACTTGACCTTACACCAGGTCAAAGAAACTCGAGAACTCCTTAGAAAGGAGGTGATCCAGCCGCACCTTCCGGTACGGCTACCTTGTTACAACTTCACCCCAGTCGCCAACCCCACCTTCGGCAGTTTCCTCCCAATAAAGGGTTAGATCACTGACTTCGAGTGTTGCCGACTCCCGTGGTGTGATGGGCGGTGTGTACAAGGCCCGGGAACGTATTCACCCCGGCGTTGCTGATCCGGGATTACTAGCGACTCCGACTTCATGGAGTCGAGTTGCAGACTCCAATCCGAACTGAGACCGACTTTAAGGGATTCGCTTCATCTCGCGATGTCGCTGCCCGTTGTACCGGCCATTGTAGCATGTTTGCAGCCCTGGGCGTAAGGGGCATGATGACTTGACGTCGTCCCCACCTTCCTCCGAGTTAACCCCGGCAGTATCCTACGAGTCCCCGGCATTACCCGCTGGCAACATAGGACGAGGGTTGCGCTCGTTGCGGGACTTAACCCAACATCTCACGACACGAGCTGACGACAGCCATGCACCACCTGTGTAGGACGCCTAAGCACACCATATCTCTATGGTTTTTCCCTACATGTCAAACCCAGGTAAGGTTCTTCGCGTTGCCTCGAATTAAGCAACATGCTCCGCCGCTTGTGCGGGCCCCCGTCAATTCCTTTGAGTTTTAGCCTTGCGGCCGTACTCCCCAGGCGGGGCACTTAATGCGTTAGCTACGGCGCGAAGCCCCTTGATTAGGCCCCACACCTAGTGCCCACCGTTTACGGCGTGGACTACCAGGGTATCTAATCCTGTTTGCTACCCACGCTTTCGCTCCTCAGCGTCAGTTTCGACCCAGAGCGCCGCCTTCGCTGCTGGTGTTCCTCCCGATATCTGAGCATTTCACCGCTACACCGGGAATTCCACGCTCCTCTGCCGAACTCTAGTCATGGCAGTATCAGATGGCTTCTCAGAGTTAAGCCCTGAGATTTCACACTTGACTTACCAAACCGCCTACGAGCCCTTTACGCCCAATAATTCCGGACAACGCTCGCCCCCTACGTGTTACCGCGGCTGCTGGCACGTAGTTGGCCGGAGCTTCTTCTGGAGGTACCGTCAGTTTCGTCCCTCCTGAAAGGGGTTTACAACCCGAAGGCCGTCTTCCCCCACGCGGCGTGGCTGCGTCAGGCTTTCGCCCATTGCGCAAGATTCCTCACTGCTGCCTCCCGTAGGAGTCTGGGCCGTGTCTCAGTCCCAGTGTGGCTGTACGTCCTCTCAGACCAGCTACCCGTCTTAGCCTTGGTGAGCCGTTACCTCACCAACAAGCTGATAGGACGCGAGGCCCTCCCAAAGCACCGGAGCATTTCCTCGCTGTGCCATGCGACACTGCGAGGGCATCGGGTATTAGCCACGGTTTCCCGTGGTTATTCCCGTCTTTGGGGCAGGTTCCTCACGTGTTACTCACCCGTTCGCCACTCGACTCGCCGGTGCAAGCACCGATGAGCCTCGTTCGACTTGCATGTGTTAAGCCCGCCGCCAGCGTTCGTCCTGAGCCAGGATCAAACTCTCCATCAACATCTCCGGCGATTGGCTGTGCCCTGGCTCTAAGCCCTGGCTCTTAGCCGTCGCCCTCGAAGCAGCACCGATCCCGCATGGTCCTAGTCGGTCTCGGCAGAGAGAGCCGGAGTCGGGACAAGCCCACTCCGACAATCCAAAATTTTACGGATCGGTCGCACCGAAAAAGGACCTTTCGAAGCGACCGCCCACACTGGCATATTTACGTCTTCTCTTCCGTTTTCAAAGAGCGCTGCTCTTTCTGTGACGCAAGGGATAGCCCTGAACGCCACAAGCGCTTCCTCGGTTGGAGGAATCGCGTTCGAGGCCGACACGGAGCCAACTCCGAACCCGAGACCCATTTCCGAGGGTAATCCACCATGCTAGCGGGAGAATCAGCAATCGTCAACTCGATTTGCCTTTTCCGCAAGTTGCCTTTTCCGCAAGCGCAGCAGGAAGTGGATGATAGCAGCCTCACGGCGAAACGGCGCATCCC
Source organism: uncultured Acidimicrobiales bacterium (assembly GCA_958295925.1). Lineage (GTDB taxonomy): Bacteria > Actinomycetota > Acidimicrobiia > Acidimicrobiales > CATQHL01 > CATQHL01. The sequence goes on along the minus strand of CATQHL010000001.1, from coordinate 2,143,676 downwards.
CTGCTTTGGCAAAGCCGTTTGGCCAGCCCTCCTCAGGAAATACGAAGCCGGCGATTACTCGAGAACCGCTATTCGACGCTCTTTCTTGCCGCGCTGGAGCATCAGAAAGCGACCGCCCACCAGGTCGTCGGCGTCAAGATCGGGGCTGGACACGCGGCTTCGGTTAACGGAGACCGCCCCCTGGCTGAGGTGGCGGCGGGCGTCGCCTCGAGAAGTGCACAGGCCGGAGTTCACCAGCAAACCTAGGAGCGCCTCGGACTCCTTCAGGACTTCCTGCGGGGCGTACACCGATGAAACCACGCCGCTGAGAGCCGCCATCATCTCTACTGTCAACTGATCCTGTCCAAACAGCGCCTCGGCGGCTAGGCGGGCCGACGTCACGGCGTCGCTGCCGTGAACTAGCCCAGTTACCTCGTCGGCAAGACGACGCTGCGCAAGACGACGCTCAGGAGCACTGACGTGCTCGGCGACAACATCCCCCACCACGTCGACGGGCAGCATCGTAAGCTGCGCCAGCAGACGGGCCACGTCCCTGTCGTCGCTGCGCAGCAAGTACTGATGCAGGTCGTAGGGAAGGGTGCGGTTGGCGTCAAGCCAGATGGTGCCATCGGCCGTCTTGCCGAATTTTTGCCCGTCGGCGCGGGTAAGCAACGGCCAAGTGAGTCCGTGGGCCACCCCGCCGACTCTGCGGCGGATGAGATCGATGCCTGCTGTGATGTTGCCCCACTGATCGGAACCCCCCACCTGCAGGCGACAGCCTCTGTGCTCGAAGAGCCAGGAGAAGTCGAAGGCCTGCATGAGCATGTAGCTGAACTCGGTGTAGGAGATGCCCTGATCGCCGGCAAGACGGCTGCGCACGGAGTCCTTGGCGAGCATTTGGGAGACGGTCACGTACTTGCCCACGTCTCTCAGGAACTCGATGAAGCCCACCGGAGCAGTCCAGTCCGCGTTGTTGACCACTTCCACCTCGTCGCTGCCCAACAGCCCGAAGAGCTGAGCGCGGAGGGATGCAAGATTCCGCTCCAGGACGTCTGCGCTCAGCAGGTTACGCTCGCTTGAGCGGCCGCTGGGGTCGCCCACCATCCCGGTTGCCCCGCCTACCAGCGCCAACGGGCGGTGGCCAGCCTCGGCGAAGCGGCGCAACATGAGAACCCCGATTAGGTTGCCGAGATGCAGGCTGTCGGCGGAAGGGTCGAAGCCGAGATACAGGACAGCCGGAGGCTCATTCAGCATCTCGGCGAGCGCTCCCCTGTCGGTGGAGTCATGGATGAGGTCGCGGTCGCCCAGGTCTTTGAGCAGTCGCAAGCCCTTCACTGCCACAATCCTAAGTTCGCCTTGCTTCGCCCAGGCTTCGTTCCAGCGACCTGCATTCCGCCGGTGAGAGCGAGCGCCACTTCCCCGGTCGCAGGTTCCCGATCAAGAGCGGCCCGATTCGGGTGCGCACCAAGCGTAGTACAGGGTGCCCTACCGCCTCGCACATTCGTCGAACCTGGCGGTTGCGACCCTCGGTGAGAACGATTTTCAACACGCCCCGCTGCTGAACGGAGACTCTTGCCGGGGAAGTCTTCCCGTCGTCGAGTTCAATGCCCTCGCGCAGGGCCCTAAGCGCCCCCTGGGAAGGAGACCCCCTCACGTGCACCAAGTACTCCTTCTCGCATCCCCCCGACGGATGGGTGATCCTTTGAGTCAGATCCCCGTCGTTGGTGAGCAGAATAAGGCCTTCGGAGTCGACGTCGAGGCGTCCGACCGGATAGACCCTGGGCTGCGGTGGCAGGTGGCCCACAACAGTCGGGCGCCCCTGCGGATCGGTCACCGCGCTGACCAAGCCCTTCGGCTTGTTCAAGAGGTAGTAGACATGGTGGCTGTGCAGGGAGACCCGCACCCCGTCCACCTCCACGACATCGCTGTCGGGATGGATTTTCTGGCCGATTCGGGCTGGAAGCCCGTTCACCCGAACCCGAGAGTTCATGATTAGTTCCTCGACCTTCCGGCGAGACGCCACACCTGCGCCAGCCAGCACCTTCTGAATTCGCTCCGCCGGCTTGGAGTTGTCGTCGAGAGCCCCCCGAGAGAGGTAATCGGCATCCGTGGGGATCACACTCCCTAGGCTAGATGTAACGCCGTGAGTGCCAAGTTCCCTTCTAGCAGCGCCTCCTGGCGCCTCCTGTGCGCAGTCCTGACAGCAGCGCTGCTGTCCGTCGGCTGTTCCTGGGAAACCCGCAACCTGGAAGTAAGCCCACCGCCTACCGCCCAGTCTTCATTCATCTACGACACCGATGGCAACCTCATCACCATCTTTCGAGGGGAGCAGAACCGGCTGAATGCCGAAACCCTCGCCGAAGTGCCGCGCATTCTCATCGACGCCATCGTCGCCATCGAGGATGAACGCTTTTGGCAACACAGTGGAGTCGACCTGCGGGGGATCATGAGAGCCGCCCGGTCGAATGTGGTGGTGGGTGGCGAGCTGCAGGGCGGCTCCACCATCACCCAGCAATACGTTGGGCAGTCGTTCCTCGACCGCACCGATCGCTCCGTGAGCCGCAAGCTTGAGGAAATTGCCATGGCCTTGCAGTTCGAGCGCTCCTACAGCAAGGAGTTCATTCTGCTGCAGTACATGAACGCCGTGAACTTCGGGGAAGGCGCCTACGGAATCATCGCAGCGGCCAGGGAGTACTTCGACAAAGACCTCGACGAGCTCACGCTGGCCGAGGCGGCCCTGCTGGCCGGGCTCATCAGGGCGCCGTCGAGCTCCAACCCCTATAACGACCGGAGCGCCGCCTTGAGCAGGCGCAACGACGTGCTCAAGCGGATGCTGGCCAATGAGTGGATCACACGCAAGAACTACGACATTGCCCGCACGGAGCCGCTCCGGCTTGCCCCCCGGGTGGAGACGCTGGACGAGACCTACGAGGCCGCCTACTTCGTGGAGGAGGTGCGCCAGTGGATTCTGGGCGACCCCGTCTTTGGCGACACCCCCGGGGAGCGGGCGCGCCTGCTATTTGAAGGCGGGCTGCGCATTGAGACCACGCTGGACATGCGAATACAGCAAGCGGCGGAGGGCGCTCTCGTGAACGTTCTTCCCTGGGATCAGGGCCCGACCGCCGCAATTGTGGTGATAGAGAACGACACGGGACACGTGCGCGCCATCGTCGGGGGTCGCGACTTCTTCGGCGAGGACCCGTCCGCCCGCTTCAACCTGGCCACGCAGGGGGGGAGGCAGGCTGGATCGGGGTTCAAGCCCTTCGTGCTGACGGCGGCTTTGGAACAGGGCATCCAGATGAGCGCCCTCTACCCGGCCCCCAGCAGGATCTCCATTCCCATTCCCGGCCAGACACAGGACTGGAATGTGAAGGGGGGGGCAGGTGGCGGGTTGGTGACGCTGAGGGAGGGACTGGTGCGCTCGCTCAACACGGTCTTCGCCCAGCTGATGGAGGACGTGACGCCCGAAGTCGGCGTTGAGATGGCGAACCGACTCGGGGTGGCGTCGCCGTTGCAGCCCGTGCTGGCGGCCGTGCTTGGCAGCGAGGACGTTTCGGTCATGGACATGGCCACCGCATATTCCACGCTGGCCCGCCGCGGTGTCTACATAGCCCCGGCTCTGGTGACGCGCATATCAGGTGCCGACGGCAGCCTGCTTTACGACCACTCCATCGTCGCCAATCGAGTGCTGGACGCCCACATAGCCGACGAGATGACGGACGTGATGACCGAGGTGATAGACAGCGGCACGGGAAGTCGCGCGCAGCTCGACCGCCCGGCGGCAGGCAAGACAGGCACCGCCGAGAACTTTGGCGACGCCGGCTTCACCGGTTACACGCCTCAATACACCACTGCCGTGTGGGTCGGGTTTGCCCAAGGGCAGGTGCCGATGGAGCCGCCGACGACCGACATCAAGGTATACGGAGGCACCTATCCCGCTCAGATATGGCAGGCAACCATGGCGGCCATCCATGAAGGGGTCAATCCCCGACCATTTCCGGTGAGCCCCTCGACAACCACCACCACTCAATACCCCCGGAGGGCAGTGGTGCCGGACTTGCGGGAACTCTCCCCCGCGGAGGCCTCGGCGCTGTTGGATGCCGCCTACCTCTATGCCGAGTTCAGGGAGTTGGAATTGCCCGACGCCACGAGGCCGACCGTCCTCAACCAGTCGCCGCTGCCCGGCGAGGAAGCAGCTGGGGGCAGCACCGTGCTGCTCGAGGTTGCCGTTCCGCCGTCTTCCGACGAGTCTGCACCTGAAGAGCAGGCGGAACCGCCGCCCGTTACGGAAGCACCCCCACCGCCTGGGGAGCAGGCGGAACCACCGCCCGTTACGGAGGAAAACCCTGATACTGGTGAATAGCCGCCTGGAGCGAATAGGCGCCTGAAGACGCAACCCGCCGTTTCAGGCGACGAGGAGACGACTGCGCAGGGTGCTGCGACTGAGCTAGGAGAACAGTCGAGCGACCCAGACCTGGTCGGCAGCAAGGGTGCCCGCTGCTGGAAAATAATTGGCGTGGCAGCGGCGCTGCTGTTCGCCGGATACTGGACGTACGTGTTTCTGCCTGCTACCTCCCCCGAGAGCCCTGACATCCTCTTTGACACTTCAATTGGCGTTGAAGCCGAGAAGCTTTGCGCCCGAGCGGTAGATGAGGCTGCGACCCTGCCCTGGGCGGCCGAGGCCAAAGGGCCGGAGGAAAGGGCGATACAGATTAGGGACTCCACCCGAATCTGGAAAGCACTGGTTGACGACCTGCTTGGCCTCTCAAATATGGCGCAAGGAAACGACGCCTTGCTTCTCTCGTCTTGGCTGGACGACTGGAGCACTTACTTGGAAGACAGAATGCGTTACTCAAATTTGTTCGCGGCAGGCCAGAACCTGCCCTTCAGCCTTACAGAAAGAAATGGGCGGAGCGTCGCCGAGTACATCACGGCGTACGCCCAGGTAAACGGCATGCCCAGCTGCTCAGCGCCCGACGACGTGTAGCTATTCGCAGCGGTACTTACTCAGACGAACCTGCACAAGAACCCCTTCGCCAACCCACTCAAACTAGGGTCTTGATAATGGTGCACACAGACAATACAGTGGCGTAGCACACCATGCGGGTTTAAGATTCCGCTGCAGGAATATTGATTGCGGGAGGCCGACTCCTGTACTTTGCGGGCCATTCCTGAGTTGCCCAACAGTCTATAGATCCGTCCTGTCGTAACCCGCAAATATGATAATATCCGTAGCTCATTTCTGTAAAGGGGCCGTCCCAAGTTTTGCGCGGAGGAACTCCTTCAGCGAAACGTAGCCTAGGATACCAACATTCGATGTTCTGATTAACGCGTAGCGCGCAAACTCCATTGGCAGCTGAGTCTACAGAAACAAACCGCTCACCATCAAGATACTCTTCCCCAACTGAATAAACTACATGTAGTTCATATTCCCGTTCGTGCGATTGAGCAAGATGCCCCCAACATTCCACAATCCCGGTCAAACGCAGCCCGCAAGCATGACGTGCCCCTACACTAATTTCTTGAAACTCCCCTGGAGGTGGATGAAGCGGCAGGTCAATTCTGACCCCAAGCCCAGGCTCTATATCACTATCCGCAACTCCACCAAGTTTTTCGGTATAACTGTGATAATTATCACCCCAACAAGTAAGTGTTCCTTCAGCAAGTATACCACAGGAATATCCCCAATCACGTTCCGGATCCGCCGTAGCAGACGGTATTGAACGATCAATGTATCCTCCCCAGCCAACATCAATAGATTTCATTTTAACATTTGGGGGATTCGCCTTGCTCCGCCTTATTTTGTCCGGATCGTCTCCTCCCCAACAGACGATTTCCCCATTCAACAATATGCCACACGAGTAATCGTTGCCTACGCTCACTTGGATATACTTGCCTCCAGGTGGCGATGACTGCCCGAGTTCATCGCTTCCCCAGCACTCGACATCCCCGCTAAGTCTTAAAGCACAGACATGTTCAGTTCCAACAGAAACAGCAGAAAACTTTCCTGCAGGCGGGGAAAGGTCACCATGTTCGTATCTATCGAAACACTGCAAAGTGTTATCATTGCGCAAGGCGCACCCTCCGGTACGTAACATGCTAAGACCAGACAATTGATATTCTATTTCCCTATATACGCGAAGATAAATATTCACAAAATCTGCGTCAAACGTCCAACATACCATTCCTCCATCCACGGGTGTGGCGCAGACACCCGAGTAGCTTAGCGGTACTATCGAAGTATATTTCCCGGGTGGAGGCTTGGGCCGTTCCCCTAACGTGTCTCCCCAACAATCAGCCTCCCCGCCTAGCCGAATCCCGCAAATATACTTGCCTTCACTGGCAGTAATAGACTCAAACACGCCCTCTGGGATGGCTGGAAATTCAGAGGAGAATTGGTCCATATTCTGCGGGAGATGGCTCCAGCACTCCACTGTACCGTTAACGCGCAAGCCGCAAACATAGCCTCCTCCATTAGAACTTATTGATAGGAACTTGCCAGAAGGGCTTGAGACAGCCATCCAAGTAGTTGATATATTCAAATCAAAATACGAGCCCCAGCATTCCACCTCTCCCTCTACCCTGAGCCCGCACATGAACCCAACATCCGTAATGATGGACGAAAACGGGCCTTTAGGTGGTTGTGAAGAGATTCCGGGCAGCCCCCGCACGTTTGCATTGCCCCAACATTCAACTAACATTGTTATTCGCACGCCACAAACATGCTCCACCCCTGCACTAATTGAACTGAACTTTCCCATTGGTGGGCGTTCTGCCGCAACAGGATTTCTTCCCCAACACTCTACTTCTCCACTAACTCGAATGCCACAAGCGTATTCCCAACCAGCATCCACAGACACGAACTCACCAGTGGGTACCACCTGCTCAGCGTTTTCTTCAACAAATCCGGAGTATCTCACATCCACCCACTCGCCCCACGCCCACCAAAGTTCCGGATCTCCATAATTCCAGCACTCAATCGACCCGCTCGCGCGAAGACCGCAAGAATAGCTCCAGCCCGCGCTAACCCCTACAAAACGGTCCACGGTGCCAGCAGCCGCATCCGTCGTCGTAGTCGGCGCAGCGCCATCGTTCCGAATAATGCTTCCCCCAATTGCTGCGTGTGTCGAAGCATCAGTCGTCGCAGTCGGCGCAGCAGCAGTCGTCGTAGTCGTGCTTGTCTTGGAGGTATCCGTGGTCGTTGTTTCCCCGCCACGATCGTCGGCAGCAATCGAAGGGGTAACATCAGAGCCCTTCAAGCCGTTGATAGCCGTGGTCGTTCCTGTGTCTGCGGTTGAAACCGGGGGCTCGACAGCAACCGAACCCGACACTACGCTGGTAGCTGGCGGTGAACCTGACGGACCTTCACCCTCGGAATTGGAGGAACACGCAACAAACAACACCACGGAAAATACCGCTATCAATACTCGAGGCACAGTCTTATCTCTTTTCTTTCTCTATTCCTTAAAATGTGGTTTCAAGGCCAAACATAGACAAAAGGAGTGCCCAACGTCCACGACATCGGGTCAGATAACCCTGTGTTACTGTTTAGGTTGAGATCCAAACTCATCACAGCATGCTCTAGTTTCGCCGCGGTATCCGGGTTCAATATTTTACTGGGATCACGTTCAGGATCACCGCGAGTGACACCGACCAAAACAAACTCATGCCCTGTTTTCCTCAATGATGAAAAAGTTGGTGTATTGAAATCAATTTTATCTAATACGTATTGGGAGCCTTCATCCTTGGGAATTTCTTCTGGGGTTACTACAATTGGATCGGATCCCATAGCTAGTTGGGTGAAACTATTGTATTCCCCTGTTGGGTTTCCCTCAGCATCAACTTTGCGGGGCGCCCTGTGCAAGACCACGTACCGGTAGGCGTTATACTCTTTCTTCATGTTAGAGTCCACTGGCGGCAATCCAAAGCGCAGCCTTAGCATTGGAGTAGTGCTTACCGGATCTGTGGGTTCTTCAATAAAGTCTAGTCCTCCGAACACCCTCGGGTGATATATTTTGTTAATGTCTTCAATATCCTGTGGCTGAATCGTGTTCGCGCGGCAGTAGTGATTTGACTGTGTCTTGACATTGAGATTCCAGTCGCGCCAGTCGGAGTAGTCGGGACCGTAAATCATCATCGAAGTCAGCGACTCGTCGGCGTCGCCATCCTGAAGCAAGTGACAGCCGTTGCCATAGTCGCCAAGACCGAGCATATGACCAAGCTCGTGCCGAAAAATGCGTTCAGTTCGGGTATCAGCCACAGGGTGACGAAAAATGCGAATAATCGAACCGTTAACCAATCTAGGCGAGAAAGCGTTATTCGAAAAATAGCGCTCAACCCTGACCGCGCAACCAATTCTAGTTGGGACAGTTCGCGGGCAAGCATAGGAATTTGTCGAGTCTGAGCTGTCCGTGTAACCCGTACAGTGGCCAGCCCGCTCTTCCTGCGTGGCGTCTCTGCTGCTCAAGGAAAGCAGATGATGGCAACTAGTTACTTCACACGCCACCTGCTCCGCGCTCGGCACCGCAGTACAGTCCCTGTAATCCATTATCGCGACGTCAAAAGCGCTGTTGTTGATGACCGACCTGTTCTTACCACCGACGGGCTTAACAATGCTCTCCCCGCAAGACGCGGGTGAGGAAGCGGTATTACCAAACTCAATAGCTCCCGCGGGTGCCGTTTCTGACCTTGCCGGGTCGCCGCTATTAGCACCGTCGAGTACGCCGTTCCAGGCCACTTCGGCCTCCTCAATACCCGCAACGAATCCCTGAACGCTCGTGCATACCCTCAAGGCCTGACCAGTCTGAATACGCTCATTGATCGCCGCTAATTTATCCCCTGGCAGGCTGTAAGGCTTCCAAACCTCAGTAAGTTCATCATCCGGCTCTTCAGAAGTGGTCTCTGAAATGTTGTTTGACGTCGCGCTTCGCTTGTCGGAATTGGTCGCAGAGACACGAACAATGTATGAACTGTCTTCACCTAATCCAGTAATTGCGTAGCCCTAGTGGTTTCTTGCCACATTGGTTGCACCTGTGACAGTCTTTTCGTCCCAGGTTGAGCTGTCGGTGCTGTAGCCAACCGTGTAGCTCTCAAGAGTCGACCCGCCATTACAGGTGGGCTTCTCCCAGTAAACGTACAATTGATCGCCTTTCACGGAGCCTCCAAACACCCTTATGTTCCGGGGGACTGAAGGCGACCCTTTGGCGACGACGGCGGTTCTCGTGATCGGCGTAAAAGCTTGAGCTTTGGCGGACACGCCACCCGTCGCCGCCACGACAGCCAAGCCCGTCACACGCACGTCGTACTGGATGCTGGGGCATGTCTGCAGACCAGTGATCAGATAATCGTAAGACAAAGAAGACTGAGCAATAGCCACTAGGGCGAGTGTTCGAGATCGCAGAGCAGTTGGCAGGACGCGAATCGAAAGCACGTGACTGGCAAGGACCTCCATGGACGACGCTGCTGCCCAATCATCGGCAGATTTCTTCCACTCGATTCTGTACCTGGGCGGATAGCTACCCGCCACCGACCATGACACCGCCAATTCCCCATCGCCCGGCCCCGGCCCCACGTCTAAATCCGAGGTGCTTGGCGAAGAAGGAGTGCCGGGCGAATCTGCTGAAGCCATGGGGGATGCCCTGCAACCCCCGAAGGAACCAACCAGCCTCTGCCCGACCGCGCATGTCTTGGCCACGTACGCCGCGGCGGGGAGATATTCCCCTAGATGGCGTTCATTGAAAGGTCTGACCTGGAACTCGTAAGCCGTATTCGCGGTCAGCCCTGAGACTGTGTGCGTGAACTCCCTTACGGAGGTGCCTGGCGGCGCAGCGAGTGCCTTGTCGACGCCCCTGGCCCAGGCAACACCGGCTGTTGACCAATCACCAGCGCCACCTTGACGGCGCCACCGTAACTCGTAACCGCTCACCAACGAAGATGCCGGAGGGGTGGCCTGAAACCACTCCGCGCTCATAGTGTTTTCAGACACCGCAGCAGCGACAAAGCCCCCTGGCGCGGCCGGCGGAGCTATACACATCAGCCTGACCTTTGAATACGCCCGTCCGACTGCGCAGGGGGTGCCCGTGGTGGAGGAAGCGGCGCTTTTTCCTGCGGGGTTCCTGGCGGCTATGCTGACTTGGTAAAGTACGCCGCTGCTCAATGGCGACAACTCGTAGCGCCACTTATAGACACTCGCCGACCCGATTGTCAAAGGCGACTTCACTGTACTGGTCCAAAACTCCTTTTCCTTCCACTCGCCCATTGTTCCCTGCCGCCATTTCACGATGAAATTCGACCAGGTGACGGCGCCAGCTGATGTGGGTTGCCACCAGTGCAGCACCAAGGATCCCTCCCCTGGCTCGACGCTCACGTTCACCGGGGCGGGCGGAGGTGCGGCGCATCCCCTGCCCGTGTAGGAGTACCTTTGCCCTGCGGGGCACGGCGACTCGTACACGTACGCGTAATCGCCTTTTCCTTTCGAGTTGCTAGCTGCCACCCTGATCGCGTAACGCACACCATTTGTCAAATTTGTGATCGTCTTTGACCACTGCTTTAACCGCTTTGTGCCCGCAGTTACGTAGCTGAATGACGCTGTGCTTACAGCGGTGGAGGTGTATCGGGAGCTGAATGAACGCCCCCACTCCACGCTGTAGTCCTGCACAGGTGAACCTCCATCTGAAACGGGCTCAATCCACGTGACAGTCAGCGAACCGTCTCCTACCCCCAGGGAAGCACCCGCAGGTTCTGACGGCTTACCAAGGCACTTCCCCGCGCTAGAGGAATAAGTTTGCTCCGTTCCGTAACACACGCCGACCGTACCTGAGGCGTATGCTCCCACCCCGCTTGCGTTCCTAGCCGCCACTTCGACGCGATACTGCGCATCACCGGCGACCAAGCCGGAAACGAAATTCCAGCGTGGACTTCTACGAAATTTGTGACCTGTCTCGACATCGCCGAAAGGGGCAGTGGCTGTTGACCAGGAGGCGGTAGAACCCTCCTTCCTCCACCTCACCTTGAAGTCCAAGATTGGAGATCCCCCGTCATCAGCGGGAATTCTCCATCCAACCCTGATATAGACACCCGTAGAGCGTGGCGAGCCCGACAAGTAATATTGAAGCGGGCTCGAAGGCGCGCCCTTTGCGACACAGACATTTAAAGAGCTTGAAAAACGCATCCCGGACGAACAAGCGGCCCCCTTGCCAAAGGCGTAATTACTCCTGAACTCGAACCCGCCACTCTGCAACACGTATCTGGACGCGACACGAATACTATCGTGGTCGTCGTAGGCGGAGACGGTGGAGGGTGACACAAGATCGGGCAATCACTCCCCGAGGCCGCGGGCCCCCGACCGGCAGCGTTCGCCGCCAACACCTCCACTCCGTAACGAGCAAAATCCGCCAACCCACGAATTTCCACGTAATACAACGAACCCAAATATCCTCCGGAAACAATCCCCAACTCCCCCGTCCCCAGCCACGTCTCCGACCACGAACCTCCCCCGCTTCCCAGACGCCACTGCACCCTGTAGTCCAGCACTGCCGAACCTCCGTCTGAAGCAGGCGCCCCCCAAACTACATCCAAAGACCCCACCGAAGTGCCGGGCAACGCTGACAAACCAGTAGGGCTGCCTGGCTTAGTAACAGCCGACGTCGTCGTGGTCGTGGTCGTCTGCGCGACCGCCAGAGGTGTACCAGTAGAACTGTTGGCAGCACTTTCCCGAGTGGCGTTACGCGCCCGCACCCTTACGTAATGCTTGACCCCGCTCGTGAGTCCGGTGATCACGTAAGAAAGGGAAGACGCCCCGGACACCAACACTCAGCTGGATGTTCCAGGCCCGGCTCACACCAACCCCCTGGCGCGTACCAGTCGCCACTCTCTTCCAGCATCTCTGTCGGCATCACCTCCTGCCCAGCATCACCAGTCACTAAACACTCAATGCGCGAGGTCGGATCAGACGCGAAAATGTTTTCGTTCACCTTAACAGCAGACGACTGCCTGTCAAGTCAGACGATCAACACGCTCCACCAGCGCATGACCGGGGAACGTGCGACACGCCACTAAACGGGGGCGAGCCATGCCCGCACCCACGACCTCAGGCTCTATTGGGAGTGGGGGCGGGAGACGTTGGGGTCTCCAGGCACGTACCAGCGCCAAGGCCTGTCCAAACCTCGCTTAATGCCTACTCGGGGGCTTTGAGCCAAATCGGCCGTGACGTGGCCGTCGCAGCTCAGCCTCACTTCGGAGTCGCTGCTCAACAGATCGACGCCGTTGTGCCGCCCGTGAATGCCGAGGGCGGCGGTCAGCTTTGCGGGTCCGCTGCAGAGATCGCGGGATCGGCGGGCGACAGGGCGGCGAAGGCGCATGTCGTCAATGCCTGCTAGTGGCGCAAGCGCCCTGATGAGCACGGCGGCGCAGTGCCCTTCCGGTTCGCAGACCACGTTTGCGCACCAGTGCATTCCGTAGGTGAAGTAGACGTAGAGGTGAGCGGGCGGACCGAACATGAAAGCGTTGCGACGGGTCATTCCCCGGTAGCCGTGACTTGCCGGATCGTCGGAGGAGCGGTATGCCTCCACCTCCACCACGCGCCCCGAACAGCCATCGCAGATCAGCACCATTCCCAGGAGATCGGGGGCTACCTCATCTACCCTGCGCTCGAAAAAGCCTCGCTGGAGTTCCGCCACAGTTCGCTACGAGCCCTTCAGGCGCGTTTGCATGCGCGTTTGCCTAGCTTCGCCGCCCGAACTCCTCAAGCTTGGCGAGGTCGGAGGCGAGGCGGGCCTCGAAGCGCTCGAGTTGCCTGCCAACCGGGACGGCGCCACCCCCGCCAGGGCTGCTGCGGCGCTGGATGGAGGCGCCAGGCTCAAGCAGTTTCACGGCATCCGGCCCAAGCTCGGAGCAAACAAGGTCGGCGAAACTTCCTTTCTCAAGGGAGCGGCGCACAAGGGTGGCCACGCGTCTGTGCGCCTCTCGGAAGGGGACTCCCCGCTCGGTGAGGAACTCGGCCAGATCGGTGGCGGCCAGATAGGGATCGTCGGCTGCTGACCGCATGCGCTCAATGTCGAAAGCGGCGCCCTTCATCAATCCCGTCATCGCCCTCAGCCCGCCGCTGACCTGCTTTACGGAATCGAACAGCGGCTCCTTGTCCTCCTGGAGGTCTCTGTTGTAGGAGAGCGGGAGGCCCTTCAGGGTGGCCAGCAAGCCGGAGAGATTGCCGATGAGCCGCCCTGAGCGGGCCCTCACCAATTCGGCCACGTCGGGGTTCTTCTTCTGCGGGAGCATGGAGCTGCCGGTGGCGTAGTCGTCGGGGAGGAGCAGGAAGCCCACTTCCTGGCTGCTCCAGAAGACCACCTCCTCGCCGAGCCGTGAAAGGTGCACCCCGACGAGGGTCAGGGCAAAGAGCGCCTCGGCGACGAAGTCCCTGTCGCTCACGGCGTCGAGGGAGTTCTCGAAGCGGGCGGCAAATCCCAGTTCTGCTGCGGTGAAGTCCGGGTCTATGCCCAGTGACGTCCCGGCGGCGGCGCCTGCCCCCAGGGGGGAGACGTCGGTGCGGCGGTATGCGTCACGTAGGCGCTCGAAGTCGCGCGCCAGCGCCCAGCAGTGAGCCAGCAGGTGATGCGCCAGCAGCACCGGCTGGGCGCGCTGGAGATGGGTGTAGGCGGGGAGGCGGGCGTCGCCTGCGGCGCGAGCACCCTCAAGGAGCGCTCCCGCCAACCCCAGCAGAGCCCCGGCTACCTCCGCCAGAGCCTCTTTCAACCAGAGGCGCAGGTCGCAGGCCACCTGGTCGTTGCGGCTGCGGGCAGTGTGGAGTTTGGCGCCCGCCCCTGGGGCCAGCTCGGTGACACGGCGTTCGACCGCTGTGTGGATGTCCTCGTCGGAGGGACGAAACTCGAATGCGCCGACGGCCAACTCGGACTCCACTGCATCCAAGGCCGCTTTGATCTCCTCGGCCTCGAGAGGGCTTAGCAGCCCCGCGTGAAGCAACCCGGCCACGTGCGCCCTTGAGCCTGCGACGTCGTGGCGGGCCAGGAATCTGTCGTAGGGCAGGCTGTCGCAGAAAGCTGTGAGATCTTCGGCGGGCGGAGCGGAGGTCCGCCCCTCCCAGAGCCTCTCAGACGAAGCCGCTGCTTCCCTGCTGGTCAAGACGCGCTCGAGTTCAGACGCCCAGCGCTTGCGGCGGTGCGCAGGCGAAGGGCGTTCAGCTTGATGAAGCCGTCGGCATCCGCCTGGTTGTAGGCGCCTTCATCCTCTTCGAAGGTTGCCACCGCCTGGTCGAAGAGGGAATCGTCGGAACGGCGCCCCACCACGCTCACCGATCCCTTGTAAAGCTTCAGCTTCACCACCCCGTTTACACGCCGCTGGGTGAAGTCGACGGCCTCCTGCAGCATCAGGCGCTCGGGGCTCCACCAGTAGCCGTTGTAAACAAGGCTGGCGTAGCGGGGCATCATCTCGTCTTTGAGGTGCGCGACCTCGCGGTCGAGCGTGAGGGACTCCATCGCCCGGTGCGCCTTGGCAAGGATCGTTCCTCCCGGGGTCTCGTAGGCCCCACGAGACTTCATGCCCACGTAGCGGTTCTCCACCAGGTCGACCCGCCCCACGCCGTGGCGACCCCCCAACTCGTTGAGCCGGGCCAGAAGGCCTGCGGGTGAGAGCGCCTCGCCGTTCAAGGCCACAGCGTCGCCGCCCAGGAACGAAAGCTCCAGATAGCGGGGCTCGTCGGGGGCTTCGGCCGGATCCGCCGTCCAGCGCCACATTCCGGGCTCAGGCTCGAGCCAGGGGTCTTCCAGGCGGCCTCCCTCATATGAAATGTGCAGGAGGTTGGCGTCGGTGGAATACGGGGACGCCCCGTCTGTGGCGCCCTCGATGGGGATGCCCTCGGCAGCGGCGAAAGCCATAAGGCGCTCGCGGGATGTCAGGTCCCAGATTCTCCAGGGTGCAATGACCCTTATGCCGGGATGCAAGGCGTAGGCACCCAGCTCGAAGCGCACCTGGTCGTTGCCCTTGCCGGTGGCGCCATGGGCAACGGCGTCCGCACCGGTCTCGACGGCGATCTCCACCAGCCGCTTCGCTATGAGCGGGCGGGCTATGGAAGTGCCCAGCAGGTACTCGCCCTCGTAGAGGGCGTTGGCCCGGAACATTGGAAAGACGAAATCGCCAACGAATGTCTCGCGCAAGTCCTCCACCCTGATGTCGGTGACACCCATCGCGGAAGCCTTGGCGCGGGCGCTCTCCAGCTCTTCGCCCTGACCAAGATCGGCTGTGAAAGCCACCACCTCGCATGAGTAGGTGAGCTGAAGCCAACGCAGGATCACCGACGTGTCAAGGCCGCCGGAGTAGGCAAGCACGACTTTTTGAGGATCGGAACCGGTGCTCTGCGTCATTTTCTTCTCGCTTCTCTGAGGATGGGGCGGCCGCTCTATGAGGTGGGGAAGGCCGCTGAAACTACTCTCTCGGCCCCGACGAGAGCAGCGACAGTCCCGACAGGTCCAGAAGTCGATCGGCCAGGGCTGAGGGATCGTGGCTCTCAGCAGCCACCACCAGCACCGTGTCGTCGCCTGCCAGTGTGGCCAGGACGCCTGAGAGGGCGGCCCTGTCCAGGGCGGAGGCGACCACGTGTGCGGTTCCCGGGGGCGTGCGCAGGCAGACCAGGTTGCCGGAGCGTCCCACTTCCACCACCCACTCCCCCATCAGCCGGCGCAGGTGGTCGGAGCTGCTCACCCGCAGCTCGGGCATGTTGGGCAGGGCGTAGACGCTTCCTGCCCCCCCCACCCTCACCTTGATGGCGCCCAGATCCTCGAGGTCGCGAGAGACGGTGGCCTGGGTGGTGCGTATCCCCTCGGCGGCCAGCATCTCCACAATCCGCTCCTGCCTGGAGATGGCCCCATCGGTGAGCATCTGCTCGATGAGGTGCTGTCGGCGGCGCTTGCCCACTTCCATGTCGGTCATTGGCCCACCCCTGCGGTTGCGAGCCAGTGGAGCAGGCCTCGAGCGGCGTGCATTCGATTGGCCGCCTGTTGCCAGACGGCAGAACGCGGCCCGTCTATCACCTCGGCCGCGACCTCCATGCCTCTGTGGGCGGGAAGGCAGTGCATGAAGACCGCGTCGGGCTTGGCCGCGCCCATCACCCTGTTAGAGACAGTGAAGCCCTCGAAGTCGGCCAGACGCCGCGTGGACTCGGCTTCCTGCCCCATCGAGACCCAGACGTCGGTGTATACGGCGTCGGCCTCGGTGGCGGCAGTGACGGGATCGTCGCCCTGTGAGACGGCTGCGCCCGCCTGCTCGAGTTCGGCAAGACAGGAAGGGGAAAAGCCGTAGCCAGGCGGGGAGGCGACCCTTACCTCCATGCCCAGTCGGCTGACTGCGACTGCCAGCGACCTCGCCACGTTGTTGGCGTCGCCTACGTATGCCAGGCTGCGCCCCTCCAGGCTGCCGAAACGCTCGCGAAGGGTGAGGGCGTCGGCGAGGGCCTGAAGGGGGTGCGACCGGTCTGACAGAAGGTTGAACACCGGCACGGTGGAGGCTGCGGCCAGGCGCGCGAGCGCTGAATGATCGAAGACCCTCGCGCCGATGGCTGAGTGGTAGCAGCAGAGGGTGCGGGCCACATCCTCGGGGGACTCGCGCTCGTCAAGTCCTATCTCCAGCGAGGCAATGTAGACAGGGTGCCCACCCAGTGAGCGCACCGCCATCTCCAGCGAGTTGCGGGTGCGAAGCGAGGGCTTCTCGAAGATCAGCGCCACCCCTCTTCCCTCCAGGACCCGCGTCGGATCGTGCCTGCGCGAAAGTTCCAGCACCTCTCCCTGCTCAGAGGGGGAGATGTCGGAGATGTCGAGAAAATGACGAGGGCTCATAGGGCGAGGCAGCTGGAAAGGATGGCCACCGCCTCGTCTATTTCGTCGCCGCTCACCGTTATCGGCGGGGTAAGGCGCAGCGCCGTGGGGGTGACGGCGTTTACCACCAGGCCGGCGCGCAAACAGCCGGCTGCCACGTCTGCCGCCGAAACCGCCTCGGGAAGGGCGTTGACGTTGATCTCGGCGGCCAGCAGGAGACCCTGGCCGCGCACGTGCAAGACCGCGGGAATGGCCTCGACGGCCGAACGAAGCCTCTCGCCGGCGCTTTCGGAGAGCCCGGGCGCGTCGATCTGCTCCATCACTTCGAGGGTGGCGCGTGCGGCGGCGGTCGCAAGGGGCTGGCCGCCGAAGGTGCTGCCGTGATCCCCCGGCCTGAATGCAGCTGCCACCTCCGCCCGAGCCCAGCAGGCGCCAATGGGCATCCCGTTGCCCAGCGCCTTGGCCATCGTCACCACGTCAGGCCGTACGCCGGAGTGCTGATGGGCGAACCAGCGACCGGTTCGGGCCATTCCTGTCTGGACCTCGTCGAGCATCAGCAGCAGCCCCCTGTCCCTGCAAATCTCGGAGAGTTCCCCGAGGTATCCCGCCGGGGCGACGTTCACGCCCCCCTCTGCCTGCACTGGCTCAACCAGAACCGCTGCCGCGCTGGGATCAAGGGCTGCTTCGAGGGCTGACGCATCGCCGAACGGAACGTGACGGAAGCCTTCCGGCAGGGGCTGGAACGGCTCGTGCTTTTCGGGCTGACCTGTGGCGTGCAGCGTGGACAGGGTGCGACCGTGAAATGACTGCAGCGCTGTGAACACCGTGTGGCGACCCTGGCCCGCCCAGCGTCGGGCGACCTTGATGGCCGCCTCGTTCGCCTCTGCCCCGGAGTTGGCAAAGAACACCTGCCCTCCCCCGCCGAGCAGCCTGTCAAGCGTCTGCGCCACCGGTGCGTTGTGCTCTGTCGCGAACAGGTTGGAAGTGTGCAGAAGCCGGCCGGCCTGGGAGGCGATGGCCTCTGTCACTCGGGGGTGGGCGTGCCCCAGGCTGGTGACAGCCAGGCCGCAGAGGAAGTCGAGGTATTCCTTTCCGGAGCTGTCCCAAAGGCGCGTCCCCTCGCCGCGCACGAACATCACCGACGGCGCTGCGTAGGTGGGCATCAGCGGACAGCGAGGCATCCCTTCGGCGGCTCCCATCCCTTCGGGGTGTGTCATGCTGGTGCCTCCGTTCGGATCATCGTGCCTACTCCTGTGTCGGTGAAGAGTTCCAGCAACAGGACGTGTGGCTGCCTTCCGTCGAGGAGGTGCGCCGAGCCCGTCCCCCCGTCGAGGGCAGCGAGGCACGCCTCGACCTTTGGGATCATTCCCTCGCTGACCTCGCCAGAGGCCAGGGAGGTCTCGAGGTCGGAAACCGAAACCTCCGAGAGCACGCTGGCGGGATCATCGATGTCGCCCAGCAAGCCACCGACGTCTGAGAGAACAATCAGCCTCTCTGCCCTCAGCGCCGCGGCCAAGGCCCCGGCCACAGTGTCGGCGTTGATGTTGTAGCTCTGTCCGTCGACGCCAGCACCGATGCTGGAGACAACCGGTATAAGGCCCATCGACAAGAGACGCTCGAGCACGTCGGTGTTCACCTCGGCAACCTCCCCCACGAAACCCAGGGACGGGTCGCGCTGAACCGCCTTGATCAGCCGGGCGTCCTCGCCGGAGACGCCTACAGCCAGCGACCCGTGGCGGTTCACAGCGGCGACGATTCCGCTGTTTATCTTGCCTACCAGCACCATTCGGGCTATCTCCAGCGTCTCCGAGTCGGTCACCCTGCGTCCGTCCACGAACCTTGCGGACTTTCCGAACCTCTCCATCATCTCACCTATCTGCGGGCCGCCGCCGTGCACGACCACCAGACGGATGCCCACAGAGGCCAGCAGGGCGACGTCGCCCGCGAAGGTATCCACCATCTCCCCCGCCATTGCCGCCCCCCCGAGCTTGACGACGATCGAGCGCCCTCTGAAGCGCTGGATGTAGGGCAGGGCCTGGGTCAGGACTTCGGCGGTGAGCGCGGGGGCGCCAGCCTCCCGGCGCAGGGATTCCATCAGCTCGTCCTGGAGTTTTCCTCGATGTAGGCGTAGGAAAGGTCCACTGTGATTATCTCCGCCTGCCCGCTTCCCATCCCCAAGTCCACGTTGAGCTCGAGGTGGCGCTGGCGCATGTAGGCGGCGGTGGCTTGGGCGTCGGGGCTTTGGGGGGAGCCGTCGCCGTACACGAGGTGATTGCCATAGGCGATTCGCAGGCGCCAGGGGTCGAAAGCCACTCCGGCTGCCCCCATCTCGCTTGCGATTCGGCCCCAGTAGGGGTCTTCCCCGAACCAGGAGCACTTCACAAGCTGGCAGTTGGCGCAGTCCCTGGCGGCCTTGGCGGCTTCGGCGTCGTTGGCGGCCCCGGTGACTCTCAAAATCACGGTCTTCGTGGATCCTTCGGCGTCGTCCGCCATCTGAAGGGCGAGGCTGCGACAGGCCTCCGCAACGGCGGCAGCCAGATCGCTGCGTGAGACCGGCCCGGCCTGCCCGCTGGCAAGCAGCAGCGTGGTGTCGTTGGTGGACTGGGCGCCGTCCACGGTGAGGCGGTTGAAGCTCGCGTCCACCCCTGAACGCAGAACCGACCGCAGTACCGAGGGTGGGGCGTCGGCGTCGGTGGTGATTACGGCCAGCATCGTGGCCATGTCGGGTTCGATCATCGCCGCCCCCTTGGCGATTCCTCCGACAGTGAAACCGTCGGCGCTCACCACGACCTCCTTTCGAACGGTGTCTGTGGTCATCATCGCCTCCGCCGCCTGCGAGCCTCCGTGGTCGCTGAGCGATGAAACCGCCTTTGGGATGCCCTGGAAGATTGCGCCCATGGGAAGCGTGAAGCCGATCAGCCCGGTGGAACAGACAAGCACCTCGCGGCTTCGGCAGTCCAGGGCGGATGCGGTGATCTCGCACATGCGCTCGGCGTCCCGAATCCCGACATGGCCCGTGGCGGCGTTGGCGATGCCGCTGTTGATGACGACAGCCGCAGCCCTTCCCCCGCTTTCCCCCAGATGATTGCGGCTGACAACCACCGGGGCGGCTGTCATCTGGTTGGATGTGAAGACCCCTGCAGCTGACACGGGCGCAGAATTTCTCGTGGCGACCACGGCCAAGTCCGAGTCACCAGACTGCTTGATGCCAGCGGCTATGCCTGCTGCAAGGAAACCCGCCGGGGCGGTGACGCTCACGAGAACACCCCGGAGGTCGCCAGCCCCGCGGTCTCCTCCAGGCCACAGACGATGTTGGCGCACTGAATGGCCTGCCCGGCCGCCCCCTTGCCCAGGTTGTCGATGGCGCAGAGCGCCAGCACCCAGCCGGTTCTCTGGTCGCAGCGTGCGCTGACATGCGCGCTGTTTGATCCCAGGGTGTGCTTTGTGCCGGGAGGATCCCTCGTCACGTTCAAGAACGGCTCCCCCTCATAGGACTTCAGGTAGATGCTCAGAAGGTCTTCTGTGCCCACCTCGCCCGCTGAACGTGCGTAGCAGGTGGCCAGGATGCCGCGGCTCATCGGGGCGAGGTGAGGAGTGAAGAGCAGCGAGGCGCCGATGGCCTGCTCCATCTCGGGGGTGTGGCGGTGATCAAGTAGCCCGTAGGCGGTGAAGTTCTCGTTCACGGCGCCGAACGTGGTATTCGGCTTGGGGGCGCGACCCGCGCCGGTCACCCCGCTGGCTGCGTTCACCACTATGCCCTCACGCTCAATCACCCCGTTGTCCAGGAGCGGGGCAAGGGCCAACGTCGCTGCGGTTGGGTAGCAGCCTGGGACGGCGACAGCGGCGGCGCGAGCCAGGGCATCCCTGTGCCTCTCCGGCAGCCCGTAGACGAATCGCCCCAGGTGCTGGGGAGCCTTGTGTGAGTGTCCGTACCAGCGCTCATATTCCAGGGGGTCTTTCAGGCGAAAGTCGGCCGAGAGGTCGATGAGGACGAATTCCCCGCCCAGCAGTTCCTCGGCCATCGTCTGGGAAGCCCCATGCGGCAGAGCGCTGAATACCACGTCGCACCCCTCCGCCAGCACGAGGTCGTTCTTCTCGAACTCCAGCCTGGGGTAGTCACCTGCCAGGCTCGGGGCGTATTCGGCCACTGAGGCGTAGGCCGCGGTGGCTGCGGTGGCAATCTTCACCTCGAAGTGGGGATGCCTGCCCAGCAGGCGCAGCAGTTCCGTGCCTGTGTAGCCCGAAGCACCAAGAACCCCTACAGCAATCACGCTAGAAAGTATACAGAGTTATGAATAAACAATCCGGCATGCTGTCGTAGGAGTTCGCCGACCTTGGTCGAACCGCCTTGGTCGAAAGGGCTTCATTTGAGCGCACGGATTGGGGTGTGGCCACCAATTTCCGCTGAGCCTGGACAATCCCCCGGGCGTCACCGACGACCATCCCCGCCTGGGGCAACAACCAGGTTCACGAGCTTCGGGGGTTTCGCGACCACCCGCCGGGGGGCGCTCCCCCCCACGAAGCGCCTGACCTTCTCCGACGCCAGGGCCAACTCCACAACCTCCCGCTCCTCCGCCGAGGCGCTCACCAGGATGCGGTCGCGTACTTTGCCGTTTACCTGCACGACCAGGGTAACGGTCTCCTCGGCGAGCATCGCCTCGTCTGACTCTGGCCAGGTCTCGGAGTGGATGTGACCTCCCCGGCGGAGTTCCCAGAGCTCTGCGGTGATGTGGGGTGTCATCGGCGCCATCACCAGCAGCAGCCTGTCAATGACCTCATCGAGGACTTCGGAGTGAGGTCCTTGAACCGATCTGACATAGCGGTTAAGGGTGTTGGTGAACTGCATGCATGCCGCTACTGCCGTGTTGTAGGACCAGCGCTCGAAGTCGCGTGTCACCTTTGCGACCATCCGATGCGAAGACTTGCGAATCTCCATGTCCTCGTCGTTCTCCGCCCCCGACCGGGCAGCAATGCCCTCATGGTCGCCGAGGCCTGCCGCCACCACAAGCCGCCAGACGCGGCCCAGGAACTTGGCGCAGCCGTCGACCCCGAAATCCTCCCAGTCCACGTCGTCGCCAGGCGGCTTCACCTGAAGATGCGCCAGGCGCAGGGCGTCCGCTCCCTGCGAGTCGAGGATCGGCTCCGGCGCAACCAGGTTGCCCTTGTTCTTCGACATCTTTTCGCCTCCCAGGCGAATCATCCCCTGGGTAAAAAGGCGCGCGAACGGCTCGCTGAGATCTGCCGGGGCCACCCCAAGATCGGCGAGCGCCTTCGTGAAGAAGCGGGCATACATGAGGTGCAGGATGGCGTGCTCGATGCCTCCGATGTACTGATCCACCGGCAACCAGCGGGCCGCGGCCTCCAGGGAAAAGGGCGCATCGGAACATCCCGGATCTGCGAAACGGAGGAAGTACCAGGAAGAATCCACAAAAGTGTCCATGGTGTCGGTCTCCCGTTTGGACTCGCCGCCGCAGGAGGGGCAGGTCGCCCGCAGAAACCCTTCGTGGGTGCTTAGCGGCGACCGCCCGGTAGGCAGGAAGTCCACGTCGTCGGGCAGAAGCACGGGCAGGTCCTGCTGGGGCACGGGCTGCGTCCCGCACTCGACGCAGTAGACGACGGGAATGGGGCAGCCCCAGAAGCGCTGACGGGAAACCAGCCAGTCCCGAAGACGGTAGTTCACCCGTCGGGTGCCCTTGCCGGTTTCCTCCAGCCAGGAGATGGCAGCCTCGATCGCCTCCGGCACCGCCAGGCCGTCGAGCCAGTCGCTGTTGATGGAGACGCCCTCCCCTGTGTAAGCCTCGCCGTCCCAACCCTTGGGAGGCTGGACAGTTCGGATAATGGGAAGGCCGTGGGCGGTCGCAAAGTCCCAGTCCCGCTGATCCTCTCCCGGGACGCCCATGATCGCCCCTGTGCCGTAGGTCATAAGCACGTAGTCGGCCAGGTAGACAGGCACCGGGCGGCCGTTGAAGGGGTTCACCGCATACGTCCCGCAAGCCACCCCCCGCTTCTCGAGCAGACCTTCGGTGGAAAGGCGCTGCATCTCGCTCCGCCCCTTCACAGATCGGCGAAACTCCTCAACCTCCTTCTTGTGTGACGGGGCGGTGAGCTCTTCCACTCGTGGGTGTTCGGGGGCAAGCACCAAGTAAGTGGCGCCGAAGCTCGTGTCGGGACGGGTGGTGAAGACGGTGATTCCCTCTGTGTCGCCAAGCGCCAGCCCGTCGGGGCCAGCGATGGGAAAGACGAAGTCGGCGCCTTCAGAGCGTCCGATCCAGTTGCGCTGCATGGTCTTGACCCGCTCCGGCCAATCGATGCCCTCAGCGTCGTCGAGGAGGCGCTGGGAGTATTCGGTTATGCGGAAGAACCACTGCGCCAGGCGACGCTCCTCTATCACGTGGCCGGAGCGCTCGCAGGTTCCGTCGGCAAGCACCTGCTCGTTGGCCAGTACGGTCTGACAGCCCGGGCACCAGTTCACCGGCGCCTCCCCCCGATAGGCCAGGTTTGCCTCGAGGAGCTTGAGGAAAATCCACTGCGTCCAGCGCATGTACTCGGGATCGTGGCTGCGGAACACCCGACGCAGGTCGTAAACGGCGCCTATTCGCTCCAGCGAGGAGGAAAGCTCGGCTATACGGGCCTCTGTGAACGTGCGGGGGTGCTCGCCAGTGCGAATGGCGGCGTTCTCAGCGGGCAGGCCGAAACTGTCGTAGCCGATGGGGGAAAGCACGCCGTCGCCTCGCATCGTGCGATAGCGAACAAGCAGGTCGCCGAAGGTGTAGTTGCGGACATGCCCCATGTGTGCGGCCCCGCTCGGATATGGATACATGGAGAGCACGTAGCAGGAAGGGCGGGGATCGTCGTTGGCGATTTCGTAGGTTCCATCGGTTCGCCAGAAGTCCTGCCACTTACGCTCTATGGCTACGGCGTCGTAGTGGAAATTCACACCGAAAGGTTACGACACGTAGAGGCGTAATTCGGCGATGCGGCATGTAAGCGGCCGCGGCGATACGGATACCTGACATCCCTTTAGGAGCATGCAGTTGGACAATGCCCGCCCACTAGAATGTGCAGCCACCGGGGCTATAGCTCAGTTGGCTAGAGCGCTGCCATGGCATGGCAGAGGTCACGGGTTCGAGTCCCGTTAGCTCCACTGAATTCTTATTCACCCCGCTGAGATGCCCGCCCGCCTCCGGTCCCAGGCATTTTGCGCTTGGCTCATGCGCTGTCAACCAAAAGTGTTGCTCATGCGTCTGTATGAACAGGAGGCCGATGTCTTCCGTATGAACGACAGCGGGACAGTTTCAGAGCGCTCCAGCGCAAGAAGGGAGTCGGGCGATGACTTATTGGTGCGATTGTTCACCGATCACTACACGTCGCTCGTGCGTTTGGCGTCCCTGCTCCTCGACGACATTCCCAGCTGCGAAGAGGTGGTGCAGGACGCATTTGTGAAGATGCAGACCCTTCGTAGCCGCCCGGAGGTGGGCAAGGAAGCAGCCTTTTTGCGCAGCGTCGTGCTCAACGGCGCCCGTTCGCGCATGCGTCGCAGGGCAGTGCGTCGCCGTGCCCTGCTCGATCGGCCGGAGTACGGCGCATCGGCCGAGTTCACCACCCTCGAGCGCCTCGCCAATGAAGATCTCATTGAGGCCGTCAGGAACCTGCCGCGGCGTCAGGCCGAGGTGATCACGCTGCGCTACTTCGGAGACCTCAGCGAAGCCGAGATTGCCGAGACCCTTGGCATCTCCACAGGGTCGATCAAGACGCACGCCAGCCGAGCCCTTGCCGCGCTCGAAAAGGCTCTCTCGACAGGTTCGGGCAGGGAGCGGGTGTGAGCATCGAGCAGCGTCTGAAAGACGCCTTCGCTCAGCGGGCATCGGAGGTGCAGCCCTCCCCGGGTGCGCTGTTCGAGATTCGGCGACGACTGCGGGAAGTCCCTGAGCCTCGTCCGTCCATGCGACTGCGTCCTGCTTACGTGCTCGCCGCCCTCGCCTGCGCCGCCCTGGCGGCTGTTCTGACCTTCACGATTGGGCGGCAGTCGGTCAAAGATCAGACGGGGGAGATTACCGCAGTGCCGGAGAGTCAGACAATTTCCCCTGTACCGGACATTCCGCCCGACGAGGCTCCCGATCCGCTCGCAAACCCGCCGACTGCGGGATTCCCTGAAACCCCCGTCCCCGAAGCGGCCGCGGCGGTGACCGAGGATGCGCAAACCGACGATCCGCTACCTGACGAGATCGTCACAGCAAAGCCGCAAACAGGTGTAAGCAGCGTCGAGGTGCCGCCGAGCGTCGATTCGCCGAGCGTCGAGGTGCCGCCGAGCGCTCCGCCCGTGCGCACTGAACCACCGGCTACCGGGAACGATCAGGAAGGCCTTGGCCCTGACCAAACGGCGGGCACCAGTTTCATTGATGCCAGTTCCATTGATGATCAGGGGCAGGCGTCGTGCCAGGTTGAGGTCTCGGAAGATTCCGCAACACCTGTCACCCTCTACTACACCTGCGGGGGGGACTCACTCGTGCCGCTTCGGCGTCAGGTTGATGATACGAGCCTGCAAGGGGTGATAGATGCCTACCTTGCGGGGCCCACCCCCGAAGAGACCAAGGCCGGATTCAGCGGCCCCGCGCAGGATTCCCTCGTGCCGCCAATGGCGCAGGCACGGTTGCAAGGCGGATGGGCAAGCATCGACTTTGAACCCGGTTTCACCCTGGGCGGGGATGCCCTCAACACAATGGTCTCTCAGCTCAGCGCCGCGGCCTTCGAGTACCCCGGAGTGAACCTGGTGGAATACCGCCTGGGCGGGAGCTGCGGAGGCTTCTCCTCCCTCCGTGGCAGCGACTGCGAGCTGCACACCCAACAGGGCGCGCTGATCTCCGCGCTCGTGGCCGAACCCCTCGGCGGGAACGAACCGATTATTTACGAAAGCGCCTCGGAGGGCGCCAGGTCACTGGGGGCGCTGGCCGCCGGGACCAGGATCACCACCCGTCGCCAAGACAACAACGCAGGCAACTGGGCTGAAGTCATAACCCCCTCGGCAGAATTCGGATGGGTCAATACCAGGGATCTCGCGGGTAGGCCACTGGAGTTCACCCCAGAAGTCCTCGCCGAGATGGAGGAACTTGCGCGCCAGTTCACATCTGCGCCTGGAGTTGAGGACTCGGTGCTTTCACCTGACGGACTGGTGCTGCGCTGGGGGCCAGGCGAAGGGAAGGTTGTCGTCATACCCACAGGGGAAGTCAGGGCTAACTTCTGGAGCGCTGTCCGCGGCAACCTGGCGATCCCCCGACCGTCGCAACCGTTGGCAGGGTCACTGGCGAGCCTGCTCTGGATCGGCGGCTTCGATGGCTTGACGGAAATCGCAGTGAACACGCCAGGACAGCTGGGCACGCCCCACCCACAGTTCGACGGACTCAGCTACGTGTCTGTCTACAACCCGAACATCACCGAACAGGTACTGCCCGCGGTGCACCCAGGCGCCCCGGAAGATACGACCCAGGCCGACGAATTTGCACTGAGCCTGCCGCCGCCGCTCGATCCGCAACCCGGCGCCTTGGAAAGCTTTAGAGCCAGAGTGAGCGTGTTTTTCAACTTTATAGATACGGGCAGCCCCCGTATTTATGGTGCGGAGGCGATCTGGAGCTCGCTTCTGTAGCACACCGGGGATGAGCCGCCGGGACATCGATAACGCCTGGGCAAACCAATAAACCTTCTGCGGTGATGCCGGCGAGTCGGAAGCCGAGTCCTGCTTGATAGCTTGGGTATCGAGCGGGCTATTGGTCGGCTTTTGAACAGGTCGGTCCTTGAAGTGGCCAACGAGCCGAAAGGAGCTTGATGAAGAGGCAAACGAAAGCCTCAGCAGCGGCATTGTGCCTGCTGACAGCAGGGATGATTGCCGCCGCCTGCGCCGGTACCACCACGGGCGGCGGGATAACCACCAGGCCCATCGACACTACGTCGGCCGCCTCTGGGCAAGGAAATGTCTTGGAGCCACCTCCGGCCCTGGACGAGGAGCCTGCCCCGATCCTCCCTGGCACCCCCGCCCCTGCGTCTGAACCAGGCCCCCCCGCCGCGGCTGAATCAGGCCCCCCCGCCACCCCGGCGGCTGAACCACCCCCGGCGGCCGTGTCTGAACCAGCGCCAACGCCAGATCCGGCACCCCCCGCCGAGCCCACACCGGCGCCAGATCCGGCACCCACGGCCGAGCCGACGCCCCCAGCTGCTGAACCGACGCCCCAGCCGACGACCACGACCGCAGCGCCGCCGCCCAGCGACCTGCCGGAATTCATCTCCACCGATGTTGCCACAGGCGAGGAAGTGCTGATTTCCACACTGGCGCCGTCCAGCACCCCGATTCTGCTCTGGTTCTGGGCGCCCCATTGACCCACCTGCCGCCGGGAAGCACCCGGCCTTGAGCAGTTTGCTCAAGAGCACCAGGAAAGGCTCACGATTACGGGAATTGGCGCCCACGACAACATTGAAATGGCTCGTGA
The DNA here is from genome assembly GCA_958295925.1 of uncultured Acidimicrobiales bacterium. Taxonomy (GTDB): domain Bacteria; phylum Actinomycetota; class Acidimicrobiia; order Acidimicrobiales; family CATQHL01; genus CATQHL01. The sequence goes on along the minus strand of CATQHL010000001.1, from coordinate 2,116,399 downwards.
ATTCATTGCGAACACCGGAATATCGACCGTTCAGATGCTCTGGAACGAGGGAATCGAAGTTTGGCGGCATTTCGGGGTGGCCAGCCAGCCGGCGTGGGCGCTGCTTGACGCCGACGGTCGGCTTCTTGAAGGTCGCTTCGGCGTGGTAGACGAAGTAAGAGTGCTGGAATACCTGGCCAGCCTTTGAGCTGAACCAAACCGCAGGTACCCGTTTAGCTGCGGCTTACGTCTGGTTTTCCGTACTTGGCGAGCAGACCCAGGGTGGCGCGTCGGTTGAGAACCTTGACACGCACTTCCGGGTGGCTGGTCTGCAGCTTTCTGACCTTGCGCCTCTTTTTGGTGGCGAGCTTTTGCCTCAGCATGGTGAGCTCAACGTATACGTTGTAGCCGGGCAGGTAGAAATCAGGGGTGAAGGCCTCAATTACCCTGCCTGCCCCGTCTGTTGCAAGCACAAACGTACGCGGCTCGTACTCCCATTCGATCGAGTAGAAATCCAGCAGTTGGCTAAAGCGCTGCTCTGAGGTGTGGGCGAATTCCTTCATGCCCTCTTCGGCGGTGGCTCAGCGTGAAGCGGCTGAGTTTGAGCCCAGGTCAAAGCTCAGCTGAACGGGGCTCGGGGCGTACAGGCGGGCCGTTACATGCTCCGGGTGGCGGTCGAGGATCGACCTGTCAACGTGTGCGGTTACCTCATCGAGCGGGCTGAAAGCCAAACTCAGGAGAGGTTGAGCTGACTGGCCCTTGAACTCGATTACCTCTACGCCTTGGGAAACGATGACTCTCTTCTTTTCCACGGCTATCGACGACCTCGTAATGTCGATCCCCAGTCGGTCGGCGGAGTCGAAGGCCTCGCATATCTTCTTCAGGGAAATCCCCGAATCCCGAAGGGACTTGATGATCCTGAGCTTCAGCAGGTCTTGATAGTTGAACCGCCTGCGGCTGCCACTGCCTTCCCCCTCCTTCAAGGAAGGGCGCATTACGCCGACCTTGGCCACCCAGTGATCGAGCATTCGATATGTGATTCCCACGATGTCTGCCGCCTGGTGGGAGTTGAAGCTTCCCGCGAGGCTCCGGTTCACGTTTTGGGTCATGGTCAATCCCGCTCCTGGTGAAATTCAGGCTCAATCGAAGCGCGCCCAGATGGGAGCGCTGAACACACAAGGGACTACTTTAGCGTAATTACACGAAGTGTAAAGGGATTTATCCACAACCCAATCCGCCAAGCGGACCACGGGACGCTGAACTGAGGCGCGTGCGGGCGCGTGCGCTAGCTAGGACTTGAAGTCTTCAGGCCGAACGCTGTCTATGAACTCTTTGAACTGCTCCACCACCTTGTTGGGGTCGTCCTCCGGTTCGGAGACGAGGACGCTTGCCCTGTACCCGGCTTCATCCAGAACAGGCTCCGCTGCGAAAATCGGCGCACCGCATCGAACCGCCAGGGCTATTGCATCGGACGGCCGGCAGGAGATGCTGCGCTCATGCTCGCCTTCAATCAGCTCCAGTTCGGCAAAAAAAGTCTTGTCACGAAGTTCGGTGACAACCACCCTCTGGATAGAAATTCCTGCGTCCTCCAGCAGGAGGATGATCAAGTCATGCGTCATTGGGCGGGGAACCTCGATTTCCTCCATTGCCAGCGCTATCGCCGTGGCTTCGGTGGCGCCGATGAATATGGAAAGCAGACGAGGCTCGCTTGCCTGCTCCTGCAACAGCACGACAGGCGAGTTGGCCGGCAGCTCGATTCGAACGCCAAGGAGGTCCATCTCAATCACGAATAATGAGATTAGCCGTTTCGGGCTTCCATTCAGCGCCAGCGAAGCGTCTTCAGCGCTAGCCGTAGAACTCTTGGACGTATCCGTCGGGGTCTTCCACCAACCTGGCGTGATCCACCGTGCACAGCTCCGGCAGGTTTCCGTAGCGTTCCGCGAAATCCAGCCCGTATCCCACGAAGTACTCGTCTTCAACGGCAAACCCCCGATAACGAGGCTCCAGCGGGAGGATGCGCCTCGCCTGTTTGTCCAGCAGGCAACAGAGTCCCACAGACGCCGGGGAACGACGGCGAAGCTCCCTCTCCATGTACCCGGCAGTCAGACCTGTGTCCAAAATGTCCTCGAGAACCAACACGTGACGCCCCCTCACGTTGATGTTCGTGTCGCGTGTTATCCGCACCCGTTCCTCCTCCACAGAGAAACGGGAGGTGGCCATAAAGTCCACCTCCACCGGGATCGAGAGCGCTCTGGAAAGATCGGCCAAGAAAGGCAGGCAACCTGGGAGGATTCCCACCAGGATCAGCGGACGCCCGTCGTCGGCGAGGTTGCGGTAGTCGTTTGAGATGGCTGCAGCCAGAGCCTGTACCCTCTCGGCGATTTGTGGGCGCGTAAACGCCAGGCGGGACCCGTCCTTCACCTGGCTACTCAGAACGAGTTCAGCAATTTGCGCCTGATGAGGCTCTCCCGCAAACGTGCCGTGACCGCGGCGAAGACGCCCATGAGTTGTTGGGCATGGACGGGGGCGTCCACTCCTCCCTGCTGCATGATTCTCTGCACGTTGGGAGAGAGAAGATCGAGTTCCCGCTCTGTGGCCTGCTTGATGGTACGAAGGTGTCGCGGCTCCAGCCCCAGCTCGAACATCTTTCCGGCCACTCTCGCTATACGAAGGTCGTGCTCGTCGTATATTTCCATGTCGGCCGCAACCTTGGCCTCGATCAGCCCGAACCGCTGCAGGTCCCGCAACTGCCCCAAGCCCACCCCGCTGGCCTTTGACAGTTGTTCAAGCGTAAGGCTTACAGCCTCACCCGAAGCCTGGGTGAGGCTGCGGACATGCTCCGCAACGTCCGTGTCGGGCTGCATCTCGATTAGCCAGTCGTCGTCGGAATGCCGCCAGTCGCCTGCCTCAATGCGTTCGCGTATTACACGGAGCGGAAGAAACTTGGCCCGTTGCTGTTCCAGAATCCAGCGCAGTCGGGCCATGTCCTCCTCGCCGAACCGCCTGTACCCCGACTCAGTGCGGTGCGGGGTTATGAGTCCCTGGCTTTCCAGAAAGCGGACCTTGGAAACTGAGACCTCTGGAAAATCAATCTTCAGATCGGCCACCACCTGACCGATCGTGCGGCTCTTTTCCTCAGCCACCGATGAACCTCGAATATCCGGCGCTGTCCATGAGGGACTCTCCTTCCGCTTCGAGTGGGGACATTACGCAAAGCCATCCGTCGCCGTAGGGGTCTTCGTTGACAGACTCCGGATGATCCGCCAATTCATCGTTGACCTGCAGGACCATGCCCGTGATAGGGGCGTAGAACTCGTTTGTGGCTTTGCGGGCCTCTATCTCAGCCAACAGGTCTCCGGCCGCCATCTCGCTTCCGACTGCAGGGAGCCCCACGAAGGCCACCTCTCCTAGGAGGTCTTGGGCGTAGTCGGTAATCCCCATCCGGTAAACGTCCATCTCCAGGCGAAGCCAGCCATGTCCTGAGGAGTACCGCAAGCCTTCCGGGACATTCACTTTGGGGCATCCCCGCATGCTTCCACAGTTTCCAAATACGCCGATGAGGTGCTGGGGGACACGCACGCAACGCTATCTGATGAAGACCGTCCATGTGAACTCTCAACCGGACTCAGGTTGACCGCCCATCTGCTTCAGCGCCGCCCTGGCCGGGGCCACGTAGAGATACGCCCCGTACCACGCCGCGCCGAGGAACATGACGCCTGTCACCCATCCTGCGACCCTCACCCCCCCGGATCCGGGAAGGTCGGAAGCGCCTAGCAACAGCAGGGGAATCGCAAACATGAGGCCGAAGCTTCCCGTCTTTCCCCAGAAGTTGACACCCAGCCAAGTCACTTTTCTAACGGCAAGATAGACGGTGCCGGCAGATACCAGGGACTCCCTGACGAGCACCACCACGCAGAACCAGACGGGTATGTGGCCACTCGCCGCCGCTGCGGCCACAGAGACAAAAAACAACAACCGGTCGGCGACCGGGTCGAATATTGCGCCGAATTCGGTTGCCTGGTTTAGCCTGCGGGCCAGGAAACCGTCCACCCAGTCGGTGGCTCCAAGCGCGCCCAGCAGGAAACCGGCGGCGACCAGGTCTTTGCGTCCGAGCAGCAGCCAGCAGAACACCGGCAGGCACGCCAGGCGCATCAGCGTGAACAGATTGGGTATCGTCAGAATCTGCCTACGGAGTCCGCCGAAGTGTTCCGGGACGGATTCAGGCCCTTCCGTCACCTAAACACCTCGACGGAACTCTTCGGAACGGAGCAGGGGAATCACCATGTCAACAGTATTCACGAAGATTATCCGCGGCGATCTGCCCGGGGAGATCGTCTGGAGAGACGAGCTCTGTGCAGCATTCCTGTCGATCAACCCCCTCAGCGCCGGGCACTCGCTTGTGGTGCCGGAAGCCGAGGTGGACCATTGGCTGGACCTCGACGAGGGCACAAACAAGCATCTCTGCGTGGTGTCCCGAAAGATCGGTTCAGCCATACAGAACGTGTTTAAACCAGCCAGGGTGGCGTTGATGATCGCAGGCTTCGAAGTGCCTCACGTTCACCTCCACGTGGTGGGGGTGAACTCAATAGACGACATGAACTGGGCGAACGCTGCCGCATCGGTTCCTGCCCGGGAACTCGCCGAGAATGCCGAAAGGCTGCGCTCGGCCATCAAAGGCGCCTGACCGAAGAGCCTCACCGCGGCCTGCCTTCTGCGGGAATTGAATTGGGCCGGAATCCGCAAACCCCGGCTCATCGACCCCTCAGCGTTCCGTACTGGTAGAGCCTCACCTGTTCTGCGCTGAAGGCCCGCTCCCATCCTTGTTGACGAAGCGTGGTGTCGAACCTCTCCACCTCGATGGAGTCGCTTCCCCACACGGGCGCACTGGACAGATCCAATGCGATCCATGCCACGCCCTCTGAGGCTCGCTGGGCGTCGAGGCGCGCCGACTCCCCGGAAGTGTCCAGCTCATAGAGCACGTTTCTCTCCGCTAGCAGGGGAAGCATCTGTGGAGACGCCCTGACTGCGTCCGTGGCCGGAATCTGATCAAGGGCAACAAGAATCTCCTCTTCGCGGCTGCCGCGTGTCCAGTCCCAGGGGCCCCTGTAGGGGGAGCTGTCGGCGTCTCGGACGAAAAAGATTGCAGCAGTGAGCGCCAGGGCAAGCACCAACCTGCGATTAACCCAGACCCGCCTCACGAGAACCGAGCCCGACCGCTGCAGGGCAAAGACGGTGGACGCAAAAACGAACGCCGTGAAGATCACCGACTGAACCACCAGCCCGTCGTCGGCGTCGGAAGCCAGGTGCACGAACATGTATGGAACAGCCGGAAGCAGAAACCTGGGCGCCAGAAGAGGAAGTATCAGCACCGGCGCCAAGAGAATCACGGCGATTCTGAAGTTCTCCTCGGTTATGAGTTCGCTTACGAACACGTGCGGACGGCGCAGTATGCCCCAGATGAGGTCGCCCGTCCCGTCGTCCCCGAACCGGGAGAACTGCTCCAGATATACGGGGTTTCCGTCGGCCAGGCCGCGCTGGATCAGCTCAGGCGAGATAATCGCCCAGGCGCACCCGAGGAGTCCGAGCATTACCGGTACTGCGCCCCACGACGAGGAGACTCCCTTGATTGATCTGCGAAGTTGAGCCGGAGACCATCCAGAGGTGAGGGAAGGATGGCTGCGCTTGTTCCTTGCCAGTGCCAGGCCCAGGAAAAGCACCACCCAACCGAGGTCTGAGCGACAGGAAAGGGCAAGCAGGGCCATCGCCGCAAACGGGAACCACCTCTGCCCAAGGCCGAAGTAGACGGCCCCCAGCAAGGCCGGGAGCGCCAACGTCTCGGGGTGGAAGTCAGCCAGGTTCGCATTATGGACGGCCGCGTAAACGGAGTAGGCGAAAATGACCGCCGTTGCTGAGGCGGCCTTGAGGTCGGCCCTGCTGCGGGCGAGTCGCCAGAGGGGGACCACCCCCACAGCCAGTGCAGCCGCCTGGATTACCAGGAGAGTGGGGGTTATCGGCAACCAGCGGACCAACAGGGAGATGGGATAGATGATGTACGCGCCGCTCTCAGCGAGGTAGTTGCCCCCCAGGAGCGTGGACTCGGGCCGGAAGCCCCGGCTCACGTGCCACACGCTCTGCTTGAACAGCGCCATGTCCAGGCCCGCTTGAAGCGTGTATGCCCTCGAGAGCGCCAGAATGAGCAGGACCGCAAAAACCAGCAGCGCCACTGCCCAGGGAAAGGCATTGTCCACTCCGCGGGTGTCGATGCGCGCCTGCCAGCGCAGGGAAGCCCGCTCGAGTCTTTGTTTCCAGTTTCTTGCGCCAGCAGACATCTCGTTCTACTTTCCCTTTCGGGGTTGCCCAGACGCCCCGGAAACGTCCAACACCCTAGACGGGACGGATCAAGTGCTCGCCTTTGGTGCGCGGATTGTTGACTTCAGTGCTTACGGGATGAATGGAGAACAGTTCCGACGGGGCAGGAAGCAGCAGCCTGCCGATGGCCTGAGTGTTGTTGTTGGCCGGGTCCAGCCACTCGTCCCAGGCGGCGGGTGGAAGGACTATGGGCATGCGGTGATGCACCTCGGAGATTTTTTCGTTCGCCTGCCCGGTGACAATTACAGCCGAAAGCAAAGTCGAGGCGCCCTCGTTTGTCTTTGATGCCTTGTCACCCGGCTGCCAGCGTTCCCACAACCCGGCGAAGGCCATGGTCTCGCCGTCGCTCCTCGTGATGTAGACCGGCTGCTTAGCTTTCTGGCCTGGCGCCTCCACCCACTCGTAGAACCCGTCGGCGGGTATCAGGCAGCGACGCCTCTTGAAGGGGCCGCGGTAGGAGTTTCGCTCGGCGAGAGTCTCTGCCCGGGCGTTAATCATTCGCAGTCCCGTCTTCGCATCTTTCGCCCAGGGCGGGATGAGGCCCCAGCGCATCGTGGTCAGCTGACGGGTTCCCTCCCGCACCAGCACCGAGTAGATGTCATTGGTGGGTGCCACGTTGTAGCTCTCTGGAAGTTCCGCTGCGAAAGCGGGGGTCGCAGAGAAATACTCCGCGACCTCATCGGCTGTGTGTACCGAGACGTATCTACCGCACACAGCCGATGGCCCCGGGGCTAATCAGGGCCAGGTACTACGAGAGTGCGGCGTCCAGTGTTTCCAGGGAGGGTGCGAAGTAGAAGGATCCCGAAGCAGGGTTGGAGAAGTCGGTCAGACGATCCCTGACCGACGAGTCCCCCAGTCCATACATGTCCGCGAGCCTCTCGCGGAACGGGGCCTGTTCCTTGCAGAAGGCCATGAAGTAGAGGCCCTCCGTGCTGTTGTTCCCCGCTGTGGCGTCGTCTCGGGCGTAGGGGGTGGATCGCCGTACGATCTCGTTGCGCTTGGGCTTGGTGTCGTCCGCCGTGGTGCCTTCACGCAGCTCGACATGGCTGAGGTGCGAGTAGTCCTCCTGCGGATCCAGCCGTTCGCTGTCGGGCTTCGTCCGGCCGAAGACCTTTTCCTGCTCTTCGACCGACATCTCGTTCCAGCCATCGAGGTCGTGCACCCATCGCTGCGCGAGGATGAAGCTGCCGCCTGCACCCGGGGAACCCTCGGGGACGATGGCAACCTCAGGTTCGCGGTCCGGCTCCGGGTTGCCTGTCCCGTCTATGAAGCCGGTCATGTCAAGCGAGTCGCCGTAGATGAACGTCGAGGTCTCACGAGCCACCTCCATGTGTCCCAGCAGGGCGGTGCGGGCATCGAACTTCGTCTTCCACACTTGATCCTTGGCTGGGCTGTTAAGCCAGAACAGCAGTTCTTCCTGCGTGCCCTTGGCCTCGCGTCCGCTGCCGTCGTCGGAGCTGATCGTATCGAAGGGCTGAAAGTCGTCGGGAATGTCGTCGGTCAGATCCGCTAGAAGCGTGGGGCCGAACCCGATGACGAGGTTGATCCCATGCTCCGCGGCGGCCGCCCTCGTCTGCGTGATCACGCCCTTGATGTGACCCAGGTCGGCTCCGTCGACACGACGCAGGTGGACATACCACTGGTGCTGGCCCATTTCGTTGAAGATTGCGGGCTGCGGTGTAGCCATTGGGTTCCTCCAATCGTTTGTCTTGCCGGCGACGGGATTTCCAGCGAACTCCGAACATCGCCTGCCGCCTCTTGACTGCTAGAGGCTACCTCCATATGGGCTTGACAAGACTTCCCCCGCCTGGAACAAGCCAGATCCGCTCGGCGTCCCCGTCCATTCGGAAGACGTCAAGGCCAACAGCCAAGTTGTCGGGCTGCCGGGATTTGAACCCGGGACCTTTGGTCCCCCAGACCAACGCGCTAACCAAGCTGCGCCACAGCCCGTTTGGAGCCCGTTTCAGCCTCCAGAAGCCTGTTGGACGAACTCACAAGTCAATCTAGCGCGCCAAACTGCAGCCTGAGGTGCTCAGAAAGCTCCCTTCAGCACCTCCACCTGCCCGCGTTCTACGCAAGCAACGTCAAAACGGATATCCGGTGCACCCCGGTTGCTCTCACCCAGCCACTGCACCGCCAGGGAGCGGAGCTTTCTCTGCTTTTGCCAACCCACCGCCTCGGCGGCCACTCCCAGGGCAGAGGAAGAACGCGTCTTGACCTCACAAAAAACAATCACCCCGTCGCGTTCCAGAATCAGATCAATCTCCCCCAGCGCGCAACGCCAGTTCCGGTCGAGCACCTCCCAGCCTCTTGCTTCGTACCACGCTGCGGTCTTGTCCTCCCCCCAGCGCCCTAGGCGCTGCCGAGCCGAAGTCACTCGTCCGCCGGGTTAGCGCAGTTCCTTCACCCGGGCCGCCTTGCCCACCCTGTCGCGCAGGTAGTAGAGCTTTGCCCTTCTCACGTCGCCCCGGCTGACCACCTCAATTTGTTTGATGCTGGGTGCGTGCAAGGGGAACGTCCGCTCCACCCCGACGTCGAAGCTGACCTTTCGAACAGTGAAGGATGCTCGGGGCCCCGAACCGCGCTTGGCAATGACGATTCCCTGAAAGACCTGCACACGCTCCCGGCCGCCCTCGACCACGCGGACGTGCACTTTTACCGTGTCGCCGGCGCGAAAAACTGGAATGTCGTCACGGAGGCTCTGGGCGTCGACCAGATCTGTGGGTTGCATTTTGATACTCCAATCAGGCGCTGAACAACGCAAGGCAGGCGGGAAGGCGGGCGAAACACTGAGGTCTCGCAGGGCCAATTTTATACAGCCCTGCGCTGTACCGCGCAGATCGGAGGGGCAATGACCATTGGGCCTCTACGCCGCTGCCTTTGGCAACTTGCACGAGCCCGGCCATCAAGCAGCAGTCAGATCAATCTCACCCTTTGGCAAGGGCCAGGGCTACAACCAGGGGCCTAGCCCGGCCATCAGGCAACAGTCAGATCAATCTCACCCTTTGGCATCCAGCCCGAATTCGGAGAGGAGACCCTGCTCTTCGTCACTAAGCCCGCCTCTTTCCTCGATCAAGTCCGGCCTGCGGCCGACTGTCAACGCCAGGGACTGCGCCCGGCGCCAGCGGGATATGCGCCGATGATCGCCGGAGCGCAGAACCCCCGGGACAGACATCCCCTCGTAGGTCTCCGGCCGGGTGTACTGGGGGTGGCCCAGCAACCCGTCGCGGAACGACTCTGTTTCGCCGGAGGACTCGTTTCCCATGATTCCTGGAAGCAGACGCACCACGGCTTCGAGGATGACCATGGCCGCAACCTCGCCTCCCCCCAGAACGTAGTCCCCCACCGTCAATTCCTCGTCCACCAAGCTGGTGCGAACCCGATCGTCCACCCCTTCGTAACGTCCGCAAAGCAGTGTGAATCCCTCTGAGCCGGCCAGTTCATCGACCTTGCGCTGATCCAGCCGACGGCCCGCTGGGGTCAGCAGGATCAGGGGGCGAATGGCGCCCGTCTTTCGGACGGTCTCGAAAATAGGGGCGGGCGAGAGCACCATTCCCGGTCCCCCGCCGAAGGGGGCATCGTCTACGGAGCGGTGCGGGTCTACGGCCACCGAACGGAGGTCGTGGACCCGAAGCTCGAATTTCCCTGCCCGCAGCGCCTTTCCCAGGAGGCTGTGGCCCACGAACCCGCTGATCATCTCAGGAAAGATCGTGATGACCTCAATCCTCATGTGGAGATATCCTCGGTGTCGCTTTTTTGGGCGAAAGGTCGAATAGCCCACTCGGGACGTCCACCTCGATGCGACCCTCGACTGCACTCATCACAAACACGAGCGGCACGAGAGCTCCCGTGTCGAGGAGAAGCAGGTCGCTGGCCGGGTTCGCCTGGACAGCCTCCACTCGGCCTCGGAAGGTGCCGTCTGTCTCCAGCACCTCGGCTCCCACAAGATCGTGAACCCAGAGCTCGTCGGCGTCTTCCAAGGCATCGGCGTAGAGCTTGAGGGAGCGCAGCCCCTCGGCGGCGTTGCGGTCGCCCACACCTTCGAACGCCACGATGTGACGCCCCTCAGCGTCCACCGGGCGTGATTTGCGTACCTTCAGGGGACGACTGCCTGCAAACAATTCCGCACCACAATTGAGCCTCTCGGTGCGGTTTGTGGAAAGGAACACAACCACTTCGCCTGCCAGGCCGTGGGGTGCCCCGATTCGCCCGACCTCCAGACGAGGGGGCGAGGCGTTCACCGCCCGGGTCAGGGTTCGAGAAAGGAGACAACCACGCTGCGGCCATCCTTCACGGCGGCTGCGCACACGAGCGTGCGGATTGCATTGGCCACCCGTCCTCGGCGGCCGATTACCCGACCAACGTCGTCGGGTGCCACCGAGACCTCCAGGATGATGTCGTCCCCCTCGGGATGGGTCTCCACCGAGACCTCCTCCGGGACCTCAACGATCGAGCGGACGATGTGTTCCAACACTGCTATTGAGCGCGGTGCGCCCGTCGGGTCCGCGCCTCTATTGGATTCCGTTTCGTAGCTTTCCACGATTACCCGCTCTTGCCGCCAGGCGGCTCTCCGATGGATGACTCAAGCTCCTCGAGTGTGGAGTGGGCAGGCTTCACGCCCTTGAATTCATCCCAGACTCCGGTGATCTTCAGCAACTTTTGGACTCTTTCGCTGGGCTGGGCGCCTACCCGGAGCCAGTTCAGCGCCTTGGCGGAATCGATCTCCACCACGGACGGATCAGGGCGCGGGTCGTAGAACCCTATGGACTCGATGAACCGCCCGTTTCTGGCTGAACGGCTGTCAGCCGCAACCACTCGATATGTCGGCTGCTTTTTCTTTCCTCTGCGCAAGAGGCGAAGACGTACCGCCACTTTCAAATCCCTTCCATGCTGGAAAAACCCACTCTCGGCCAGCAGGCCGCTAAGTAAAAATCAGCACTGTCACGGCCACTCTAGCGGCGAACCCTTGGTGTTCCGTAACCGTTCGAGCTGCCGGGCAAAATCGGCTTGAGCGGGCGGCGGCCCCGAAACCTTGCGGGAAGCCTTGCGTGCAGCCTTTCGCCTGCGCCCCTGATTCGACCCGGCGGACGCCCTCCGCATCACCTGGCGCGCCTGAAAAAAGTTCTTGAGCAGGGCAGACACCTCCGCCGGCGCAGCACCGCTGCCGAGGGCAATTCTGCGCCTGCGCGAGGAGTCGATGATTTCCGGCTGTGAGCGTTCCTGCGGGGTCATCGAACAGATCATCGCCTCGATGCGGCGATCGTCTGCAACAGACGCCACGGGCAGCCTCGTCTCCGGCAGGTGGGACAAGACTGCCGATATGCCGCCCATCTTGCGAAGCTGGCGCAGCTGATCGAGAAAGTCCTCCAGCGTGAACCTCCCCTTCATCATCCGCTCGGCGGTCTCCTCGGCCTTGGACGTCTCGTAGACCTCCTCGGCGCGCTCCGCCAGACTGAGCAAGTCCCCCATGCCCAGGATGCGCCCTGCCATGCGTTCCGGGTGGAATCTCTCAAGGTCGGCAGGGCGCTCCCCCACCGAGGAAAACACAACCGGGACCCCCACCGCCCCTCTCACCGAGAGAGCGGCCCCGCCCCGAGCGTCTCCGTCAAGCTTCGTAAGGATCACCCCGTCCAAACCCAGCGTGGAGTGGAATGTCCGCCCTGTGATTGCAGCCTCCTGACCGGTCATGGCATCGAGCACCAAGTACTTGTAGTCCGGCTTCAGCGCCGCCGAAACACCCCTTATCTCGTCCATCAGGTCTTCATCCACCACCTGACGACCGGCGCTGTCGCAGATCAGCACTTCGCGGCCAAGGCGTCGAGCCTCCCCCAAGCCTGCCAGCGCCGCCTCGACCGGGCTAGATGATCTGCTGAAGACGCCTGCCCCGACTTCCGCCCCCAGCACGCGCAGCTGCTCTACGGCAGCCGGGCGCGTCAGATCTGCCCCCACCAGAAGCGGGCTGCGGCCCTGCGTGCGAAACCAGCGCGCAAGCTTGGCCGCCGCTGTCGTCTTGCCTGAGCCCTGTAGCCCCACCAGGAGCACCACTGTGGGAGGCCGGGGTGCGTAAGCGAAGGAAGCCGTCTCGCCCCCAAGCGTGCGCACAAGCTCTGCATGGACGATTTTCAGCACTTGCTGCGCCGGGTTCAGGGCCTTGTGGAGCTCGCTTCCCAGCGAGGCTGCGCGCACCCGCTCGCAGAATGACGACACCACCTCCAGCGACACGTCCGCCTCAAGGAGGGCTCTGCGAATAGCGGAAATGGCGTCGTCGACGTCGCTCGGGCGAAGTCGACCGCGGCTGCGCAAGGATGAGAACACTTCCTCAAATCGGGCTGAGAGGGTCTCGAACATGTTCAGTCGAGGATGCCTCGGGCGAAAGCGTCGGCATCGAACAATACGAGGTCACCCAGCCCCTCACCCAGCCCGAGGAGCTTTACGGGCAGGTTCAAGACACTCCTTACGCTCAGCACCACGCCGCCCTTGGCGGAGCCGTCCAATTTGGTGAGTACCGCCCCTGTGAGGTCAACGTACTTACCGAAGTCTCGGGCCTGCGCAAAGGAGTTCTGCCCGATGGCTGCGTCAAGCACCAGCAGGACCTCGCTCAGCCGACCCGACGCCTTGCCGGCCACCCGCTGGATTTTGGCCAGCTCCGACATCAGGTTGCGGTCGGAGTGCAGACGACCGGCTGTGTCAATCAAAACCAGGTCGGCTGCCTGCGCCCGGGCGTGCTCGATGGCGTCGTAGACGACCGATGCGGGATCGCCTCCGGGTTGTCCTCTCACTATGCCGGCGCCTGTACGACCAGCCCACACCGAAAGCTGCTCGGACGCGGCAGCCCTGAACGTGTCCCCGGCGGCCAGCACCACTTTTCGACCTGCGGCAGTCTCGGCGTGGGCAAGCTTGCCGATGGTCGTGGTCTTGCCCGACCCGTTCACCCCCACGAACATCCAGACCGCCGGCGAACCGCTCCGGTCGAGTTCGCCGTCATCGGAGGCCAGCTGACTGGCGATGGCCATCGTCAGCAGGGACGCTAGTTGGCTCGGGTCGCTGACTCGACTTTGTGACGCCGCTGCCCGCAAGTCCCCAAGAAGCTGATGGGTGGCATCGACCCCAACATCCGCAGACAGCAGGGCGTGCTCCAGGGATTCCCAGGTCTCCTCCTGAATGGAGTCGCCGGAAAGCGCCGACGACACCCTTCGGGAAAAAGCCGCCCTGGCGGTGCCCAGCCGCAGCCTCCAGCTTGAGGGAGGGGTGGCTGATCCCAAGGCTGATTCCGAAGGGCCTCCGGCTTGTCGGCTGTTACTCGTCGAATAGATCACGCGAACTCAGGCTGAGGATGAAGCCAAGACGTCTCCCGTCTCTAATCACGTCCACATCCACACCCGTTCCGACCTTCTTGAGCCTAAGAATCGCCACCAGGTCCTGGATGGACTTGACGGCCTGCCCGTCCACTTCCACGATGAGATCGCCCACGCGCATTCCCGCCAAGTCCGCCGGCGCCCCCTCAATCACAGTGGTGATCTCCGCGCCAGGGTCCCCGAGTTCGGGATTTGTCCCGGTAATCCCCAGGTAGCCGGGGTTGAGCTCTTCCCCGCTCAAGATGAGATCGCCGATCTGCTGAACCACCTCTATGGGGGTGGCAAACCCCACCCCGTTGTTGCCCCCGCCACCGGCGGAGATGATCGCAACGTTCATCCCAATCACCTTGCCCTGGGCGTCGGCAAGGGCTCCGCCGCTGTTTCCGAAGTTGATGGAGGCGTCTATCTGGATCATCCCGACCACGGGAACGTTGCTCACCCCGGTTTCGTCGGGGACGCGTCCCACCTTGCTCACCACCCCCTTTGTGACACTGTTGTCCTGGCCAAAGGGGCTTCCCACAGCCAGCACGTCCTCGGGAACCTGAACGGTGCCCGGCTCTGCCAGTGCAGCGACTTCGAAGTCCTCGCCGGCAGATACTTCATCGGTGCTGATCTTGACCACAGCCACGTCGTATTCGGCGTTAGCGCCGAGGACCTCCCCTTCGATTCTGTAACCGCTGTTGAGGCGAACCAGTACCGACGTGTCGCCCTCAACCACGTGCGCAGCCGTGTAGATGTGCCCCTCTGGGCTGTAGAAGAATCCCGAGCCCTGCCCGGTGTCGGTCTCAATCATCACCGAGGCTTCGAGAACGCGCATTGTCGCCTCCTCCAGGGAACCCGAATCCGTAGAGAGGGGGGGCTGAGCTTGAGCATCTGCTGTCGGGGCGCCCTCGGACGGGGCGGGCGCAGTCGGCGCAGTGGTGACCACTGGCCTGTCGACGGTCTCGACACTGTCGACAGGCTCGACCACCGCCGGCTGAACTCGAGGCTCCTCCTCGGATACAGCGGTCGTCACCTCTCGGTCGCCTCGGGTGTTTATAGCTGCCAGCAGGGCCGCCACGGCCAGGATCATCAAAGCCAGCACACCCAGGCCGATGAGCGTCAGCTTGAGCGCCCCTGCAGTGATAATCCCTCTTCTGCTTGGCTCCTCTGCTGCGCCTTTCGAATCCGTGTACGCTCCATCGCCCGGCGGCGCCTGATCTGAGTCGAGGCCTCTGAATTCCTCTTTCACGGCTTCTTGCTGCTCAGGGTTGCCTGGTGTGTAAAAGCTTCCCATGGGACGCTCAGGTTCCGGCAGGGGATCTCCCGGCCGTCCCCAGTTCGAGGATCGATTAGAGCCCTGTCGCGGGAATTCCCCGAACGACCAGCCCTCGCCTCCGGGATGCTCCGGCTCCATAACGCCATGCTAGCGTCCGCCTCTCCCACAAATAGGGGCTGGCGGGTGATTCCAGGGCAACTCCCCTACAAGGCCAAGCCAGCGGCCCTGCTTGGGTTCGAAGCCACATCGACACGCTCGCCTGGACGTTCTGAGATCACCCGAGAGTTGCCGCTGGAAGACATGGACACGCCCAACAAGCAGTCGGCGGCTTCCATTGTTCGCTTCTGGTGGGAGATCAGCAGGAGCTGAATCTCACTTCGGAACTCCTCTGTGAGCCGCAGGAAGCGGATCAGGTTTACGTCGTCAAGGGCCGCGTCCACCTCGTCGAGCACAAAAAACGGGGTGCTCTGCGAGCGCAGCATGGCAAATACGAGCGCCAGCGCGGTAAGCGAGCGCTCCCCGCCCGAAAGCAGTCCCAGCTTTCGTAGGTGCTTTCCTGCCGGCCTGGCCTCGATCTCCACTCCGGACCCCAGCGGATCGTCGGGCTCTGTGAGGCGCATTCTGCCCTGCCCTCCGGGGAAGAGCGTGGCGAAGCACTGCTCGAACGAATCGGCGACCTGCCGGTAGAAGTCGGAGAAGACCTCAACAATGCTGGAGTCGATCGCCTTGATCAGCTTGTTCAACTCCCTCCGGGCGCTGCGGACGTCTTGCAGCTGCGCGCTGAGGAAGTCATGGCGCTCCTTGAGGTTCTCGTACTCCCGCCGGGCGAGGGGGTTGACAGGTCCGATGTTCTGCAGCAGGCGCTGAAGCTGACGAATGCGCCTCTGCGCGGTCACTCCCTCGGACAGTTCCGGGGGCTCGACTTCTGAAGCGGCGGCGACATCGCAGCCGTGCCGGGCGCGGAGGGTTTCAACGAGGGCTTCAGCGCGCACCGAGAGCTCTGTCTCGGCCCGCTCGGCATCGAGCATCTGCCTTGAGAGATCCTCGGCCTGGACAAGCAGCCGGCTTCTCTCGCTCCGCTCGGAATCAAGCGACCTCAGGCGGGATTGCGTGACCTCGGCCAGGCGAATCTGCAGAGAGCGCATCCGGCCTGCGGCGGCGCTCAAATCGCTTTCGCCCTGCGCCAGTTTCGCGCGCATCGAGGCAAGTGCGGTGGCGTCTGCCAGAACCACGGCGGCGTCACCGGGCCGGTAAGCCTCGAGGCGCGCCTCAATCTCCCTCAACCTCTTACGAAAGAGCCCTTTGCGCGTCCCCGCCTCGGCGCGGCGCACTTCCAAGGAACGCTGCAAGGCCGACAACTCTTCACCCTGCTCGACGAGTTCGCGCTGCTTCGACTCTGCCTCTGAGCGCTCAAGGCTTTCCTGTTTCCGGCGCTCGTGCAACAAGCCTTCGAGGTCGGTCAAAGCCCTGCGGAGTTTTTCCACCTGCCCGCTCGCAGCCTCCATCCTCCTGTTCACCTCGGCGGCCTCCGGCATGAGAGCTGCGAGCCTGCCCTCCACCAGGCTCGCCGCCTCCTTCAGATCGGCTGCGTGGCGCGCAGCTTCGAGATGGTTGTTTTCCGCGGCGGCTGCCGCCGCGGCGGCTGCCGCCACTTCCGGGACAGACCTGTGGTGGTGCTGCTCCCGCCTGGAGACTTCAACTTCTGCCCTTCTCAGCGCAGCAGCCACTTTCTCTGCTGCTGCGTCCGGGTTCCCGCTGACGCGCCAGCCCCTCTCCGAAAACAGGTCGCCTCGCCGAGTTACGAACACGCCCCTGTGGACGGCAAAGGCGTCAGCCGCCTCCCTCCATCCGCCGACCACCGAAACGTTTCCTATGAGCGCCCTCGCCAAGCCTTCAGCGTCAGGCGAGAGAACCCGCACATGAGCCAGCAAGGGCTCTCCCACCCTCGGGGCTCTCTTGCCGGATCTCTTAATCAGTGGCAGAACCACCCCTGCGCGGCCTTCCGACTTCAAAGCCCCGATCGCCGCAAGCGCTGAGTCGGTTCCGTCCACGACCAAGCCGCATGCAGCGTCTCCGAGTGCCGCCAAAAAGGCGTCCTCCCACCCCTCCTCGCACTCCAGCATCTCGCCAAGACTGCCGAGCGCGCCCTCGATGGACGCGAGCGCAACGGCCGAAACGCCTGCCGTCGATCGTTCTGCTGACGCCTCAAGGGAATCGGCTCGTGATTGCCAGAGTTTCAGCTCGGAGCGGGCTTCACCAAGCAACCTGAACGCCTTGGACTCTGCCTCCCTTGCCGCTTCGTGCTTCCCCCTGGCCTCGGCCCTTGCCTCGGATGCATCTGTAATCCGCCCCTCTGCCTCGGCCAACTCCAAGCCGATGCTCTCCTTCTTCTCGGATGCGGCGCTGCATTTCCCCTGAATCGACTCGAAACGTTCCGTCAAGCCCGCCTGCCGGGCTTGGGACGATCGCAGCATCTCCGTCAAGCCCGCCAGCCTCCCCTCCATGGCTGCGGCGGAGTCCTCAACCTCGAACAATTGCCCCTTGCCCCAACGCTTTTTGAATTCGTCTCTCCTGTCGTCGAGGAGATTCGCGGCTGCTCCCAGCTCGCTTCGCTCTTCGGCAAGCTTCTCCGCCTCCCGCTCCTCCGCGTCGAGGGACTTCCGAATCTGCTCAGCCTCGGCAGCCAGAACTTCCACCATCCCCACGGAGAGCAGAGATCGGCTCTCGCGCTCGAGCTGGTGATGCCTCTCGCCGAGGCCTCTCTCGACGTTTCGCACCAGGCTGAGCAGCAGCCCGCAACGCTCCAACGAACGCGTCACCTCGACCCCGGGGGACTCAGCCAGGCTGCGCTCGGCAACCCCGATTTTTTTCTCCAGCAGCGTCGCCGCTCGCAGGCACCCTGCACGCAAGTCCGCAAGGTCTCGCCTCGCCGAGGCGGCAAGACGCCTCTTTTTGTTCAGATCCCTGATCTCGCCCGCGAGAACGTGAACCCTGAGGCTTTCCAGCTCGGCGGCGAGATCGCCGTGTCGGCGAGCCGTCTCGGCCTGTTCCTCCAGGGGTTTAAGCTGCCGGCGCACTTCTCGAAGCTGGTCGCTCAGGCGGGTGAGGTTCTCCTCTGCGGCTCGCAGCCTGCGCAGCGATCTCTCCTTGCGGATGCGAAAGGCCGAGACCCCTGCGGCCTCTTCCAGAATGGATCGGCGCTCGGCGGGCTTGGCGCTGAGCATTGCGTCGATTCGACCTTGCGAGACGATCACGTGGCGGTGCCTGCCCACGCCCGCAGCGGCCAGGATCTCAGCTATGTCACCAAGACGGGAGGGTGCCCCGTTCAGGGCGTAGGCGCTCTCACCACTGCGGAACAGCGAGCGCGAGATGGCCACCTCGGGGAAGTCGATGGGCAGCCGCCCGTCTTCGTTGCAAAGCGTCAGGACCACCTCGGCCCTGCCTAGGGCAGGCTTGGAATGACTCCCCGAGAAAATGACGTCCGCCATCTGATTCGAACGCATGCTCGTAGGAGACTGAGACCCCAGCACCCAGGCGATGGACTCCACGATGTTGGACTTTCCGGTGCCGTTCGGCCCAACCACCACGTTGAGGCCGGGGACAAAATCCACGGCAGTGGTCTCCGCGAAAGACTTGAAGCCCTTGAGGGTGACCGACTTGAGAAACACGATCAGACCTGTGACTGCTCACAGAAGTACGTCCAGCGACCACGGTGCTTCTCACGCACCAGGGGGCGACGGGAGCGCGGGCTCAGCTGACCGTGCTTGCGAAAGACGTTGAGATGATCCTGATACTGACCAGGCGAGCCTTCGAGGGAAAGGAAATGGCCGTCCTCCAGCGTTGTGCCCCTGTACTTCACCGCATCGTTCATCACTTCCACGATCGCCCTCCAAAGTCGGCGACATTCGGGCCTGCCAAGGGAGTCGCTCATTCGGTCGTAACGGAGTCCGGCGGCAAAGAGAATCTCGTCGGAATACAGGTGCCCGAGACCCACGACATTTGAGTCTCGAGAGAGGAAGTCCTTCAAGTACTGGGGTTTCGAACCCAGGACGTAGTTGCCGAAATCCGTCCAGGAAATCTGAGCCCGAAGCGGGTCAAGCCCAGAGGGGGCCTCCGATCGGGCCTGTTCCGCACTCATCAGCCGCATACGGGCGCCTTTCTTGAAGTCGAGCAGGCGGAGCTGGCCGTATTTTGTGAATTGAATCACAACCTTGGTGTTCTTGTGGCGCTCCACCCTGTTGGCCTGTCGGCGAATCTGACCCCCAGCACCCAGGGAGACGCCAAGGGCCTCACCGTTGGCAAAGAAGATGAAAAGGAGCATGCCCTGGCGATCCACTGCGGTCACCTTGGCGCGGTGAAGACGCTCGCCGAATGACTCTTCGGGGGACAAGACGGTTGCAGGGCTCAGAACCTCCACCGACTTTACGGTGAGGCGCCCGACGGCATCGCGCTCCAACTCCCGTCTCAGGACTTCCACTTCCGGCAACTGAATCATTCCGACCTCCCAATTGATGCCTTCGACCGTTCCCACATTGTCACACCCGCACGCTGCCGGTTAGCGAATTTGAGGTGCTGCGCACCTGCGGGACGTAACGCAGGCTTATCGCTTCAGACTCCTCGCTGCGCCAGAGACTGCAGGCGCAGACACTTGCGACGTGGATTACAGATGATCGCGGCCAAAGTGCTGCGACCCAGGTTCACACGGACAGACGGGCCTCTACGTAGTCGACTGTGTCGCGCACGGTGCGGAGGTCTTGCAGATCTTCGTCGTCGATGCGGAACCCCACCGTGCGCTCGGCAAACTCCTCCTCCAACACCTCCACCAACTCTATGAGAGCAAGCGAGTCCGCCTCGAGGTCGTCCACAAACGAATGGCCTTCCGCGATGACTGAAGGGTCAATCTCCAGGATGTCGGCTAGGCGTTCCCGAATCAGATCGAGAATCTCTGAACGCGACATCGGGGTTTGCGAAACGTGTGTCTCGGCAGGCACTCTGAACTCCTCCTGTTCCTTAAATTCCGCACTGCACCGTAAAACCTTGGGAAAACATTGGGACTGTCCGCAAGCCTCCCCGGAGGAGGGCGAAGCAGACTGCCAGGGTAATTCTATTCCTCCACGGCCGAAGTCAGATGCTCCACGATGCCCGCCGCAGCCAGATCGTGGGCCACCCCGATGGCGCTGGCGATGGCCCGAGGGCTTGAAGAACCGTGAGAGATGGTGCAAACCCCCTTTACGCCCAGCAGCATCGCCCCGCCGGTGTTGTCGGGATCGAACGTCTTGTAAGTGTCCAGGAGGGCTGGGAAAAAAAGCTTCGCACCGGCCCGCGCGTCGTCTGAGCTCTCGGACGCGGCAAGTATGGCTTTCGTGATCACCGAAAAAACCCCTTCCGCGGTCTTGAGCAGCACGTTGCCTGTAAAGCCGTCGGTGACTATCACGTCCGCGCTGTCCAACAGCAGATCGCGGCCCTCCACGTTGCCGGCGAAGCTTGCGCCCCCGCACGACTCCCATTCCTCGGTGGAGAGCATCTCATAGGTCTCCTTGACCAGCGCGGAACCCTTTCCGGCCTCCTCCCCGTTGGAGAGCAGGCCCACCCTCGGCTTATTCACATCAAACCCGACACGTGCGTAAACGGCCCCCATGCGGGCAAATTGAAGCAGCCAGGAGGGCGTGCAGTCGGCGTTGGCTCCGCAGTCCAGCACCACGGTGGGGTTGCGTCGGCCAAGGACCGGAAATAGCACCGCCACGGCAGGACGGGCGACCTTTCTTATCCTCCCGAGGCGAAGAAGGGCTGCCGCCATCACTGCGCCGGTGTTCCCAGCCGACAGCAACGCACATGCACGTCCGTGGCGTACGGCCTCCGCCGCTCGAATTAGCGAAGAATCCTTCTTCTGCCTCACGCTAATACCCGGCTCGGCATCCATGGAGATCACCTCCGAGGCGGCCAGAACGTTGAGGCCGCTTGACTCCAATAGTTCCGGGGGGCCTGCCAGAAGGACCTCCCTGCCCTCCTCGGCCGCAATCTGAGCACCTGCCACGATCCATTCAGGGGCGTTGTCGCCCCCCATGGCATCTACGACAACTGGCAGGCCCGCCGAGCGAGCACTCACCACGCGTCTATTCCATCTCTACTGCTTGTCGCCCCCTGTACCACCCGCACGCACCACACACACGGTGCGGAAGCTTGACGACGCCGCAGCGGGGACACGAAGAACGAGCCGACGCCCTCAACTTCCAGGCAGAGGCTCGTCGGCTGCGCGTCTTCGACTTTGAGGTCTTTTTCTTAGGGACGGCCACATCTTGACGGTACCGTCAAACGGCGGGTTTTGGTGTGCGAGGAGACCAGAAACTAGCTCGAGACCTTGCTGTTTTCGGCTGTGCGCCCGCTGAGGAGAGCGTCAAGAGCCGCCCATCTTTCATCCCTGCCGCAATCCTTCTCACCTCTTTCGGGACTGAGGCTCCAGTTCCCGCCGCCCGCCGGCCCCGTGCAAGCCTCTCCGCACAGCGGGGCGACGGGCAACTCAAGGATTATCGCCTGGCTGAGCATCGGGGAAAGGTCGATTTTGCCATCCTTGAGCGGAAAGGTCTCGCCCTCTGCGGGAGACGTCTCGAACGTCTCCGCCACGCTCACTTCAACCTCGTAGTCCAACGGCTCAAGGCAGCGACGGCAGATCAGCATCCACCTCGCCCGCACGCCCCCCGAAACCACCACCTTGTTGCCGCGGCAGGTCAAAGTCAGATCAAGCTCCACCGATTCGTCGGCCAGCCGGGAATCCCCCACGACCAGCGCCTCAAGGACGTGCACCCCTCTCATGTGGCGACGGCGGCCGGGATGCGCTAGGAGATCGCCGACAGGGTGTGCAAATTGACTACGTCCGTGCCTGCCGGAAGTCATGTCGCTCAGACCTGATCCTGATCAAAAAACCCTTCGCGCCGAGGCGGCTCCTGCTGGGACTGTTCCTGGGTTTCCGGCTCGGTTTCGCCTTGAAGCCTCCTCCGCGCCTCCGCTACGGTCTCCATGGCCTTCATCAGCGAGTTCTGGAAGCGGGCAAGCTGCCGATCGCAGTAGTCGTCGACCTCGTGACGGCGCATCCGTTCGCGATCCTCGGCCTCATCCACTATCTCCTGGGCGCTGCGACGGGCCTGCATCACCACCTGAGTGCGGTCGACCATCCGCGCAGCCTCCACGGAGGCCTGCTCGACAACAGCGTCAGCGTCGCGGCGCGCCCTGGCCAGGTAGACGTCACGCTCCTTGATGAGCCAGCGCGCACTTCGCAAGGCGACGGGAAGCATGCTGCGGGCGCTTTGGATCATGCGCAGCACATAGTCGCGGTCGATGCGGAGAGCCGTCGACATCGAGGTTGCCCGGGCATCGCTTATGTACACGTAGAGGTCTGCCAGGATCTTCTCCACGTTTGCGACGGCGTCCGGGGCGACATCGGTGAGCTCGCCCTCATCCGGCGCCTCCTCCCTCTGCTCTTCGGGGAAGTCCCCTGGGAAATCGCTCACGGCCGCGGCCACCTCAGCTGCAGCCTGCCGGCAACCGGGGACGGGACCATGCTGGTCACGTCCCCGCCCAGCCGGGCGATCTGACGAATGAATTTGGATGCGACGAAGGAGCTCGAGGACGTAGACGGCAGAAACACCGTGTCCACACCCGCCAGCACCTTGTTTGTTTGAGCCATCTGCAACTCGCTTTCGAAATCGCTCACCGCCCTCAGGCCTTTTACTATGAAGTTAGCCTTCTCGCGCCTTGCCAGCGTGACAACCAACTCCGCAAACATCGTCACCCTCAGGTTTGGGAGGTGCGAGAACGACTCGATCAGCATTGCCTCGCGCTCCTCGGTGGAAAACAGGGGCTCCCCCTTCTCAGGATTGCGCATTGCCGCAACCACGACCTCGTCGAAGAGCTTGCAGGCGAGCTCAGCCACCTCCACATGGCCATTGTGAACAGGATCAAATGATCCCGGATAGAGGACTCGGATCATGCCTTCAGCCTGCTCTACGCCTGGTCAAACACTCGAGTCGCCAGCTGAACGACGGTTCTCCCGACTTTCTTCTCATATGTCACTCTCCACCTCGTCTTGGACTTCTCATCTCCAGCCTCGGGGTTTCCAGCCACGGGCCTGTCCGACTCCGCCACCAGCACAAGCGCCGGCAGGATCTCCATCAGGCGGTCCCAGTCGGCGAAGCTGTACGGCGGATCGCAGAATGCAACATCGTAAATGCAAGCAGCCCCTGCTTCGTCATTATCGCAATCGCTGTCGCCCCTGAGCCTCTCCAGCCAGCCCAGAACATTGGCGCACACCACCTCGGCCCGATCCTCGAACCCAAGCGCGGAGACGTTGGAGCGAAGAACCTCCCGGCAGGTTGCGTTCCGCTCCACGAAGACGGCGCGCGCCGCGCCCCGCGAAAGCGCCTCCAGCCCCAGCGCCCCGCTGCCGGCAAAGGCGTCCAGCACTGTGGCCCCTTGGAGGGGCGCCCTGCTGCCCAAGGCTGAGAAGATGGCCTCCCTGGAACGGTCGGTGGTCGGTCTCACCACTCGTCCCTTGGGCACCCTCAGTCGTCTTCCTCCCGCCGTGCCGGCGATTATGCGCGTCACTGCGCCGGGCTGGGATCTCGCCACATGAGCGAAAGAGGCGGACTGTCGATCGAGTAGCGGAAACTCCCCACGGTTCGAAAACCAGCTCGCTCGTAAAAGCCCAGGTTGCGAGGATTGCTCGACTCCAGATAGGCGGGAGTCCCCGTACTGTCGCAGCGCGCCAGCATGGGCACCAGCAGCTTGGATCCGAGCCCGCTGTTCTGACGGTGCGGCAGGACGCCCAACACAGCCAGATGCCAGTGCGCCTCGACTGGTTTACGCCTCGTGAGCCTGGAGAACACAAACAGCGCCTCCCCCGCCCGCCCGCCCAGCAGCGACTCGATCAACTTTCTAAAGCGCAGGGAGGACCCCACCTCGACGGGGCCCACCCCTGGGGGGTGCCAGACAGCCACCCCCGCCAGATCGCCGCTCACATGAAACTCGCTGCCGGGCGGGGCGTGGATCACCAGGAACTCCCACCACCGCAGCAGGGCGGACGGATCGGCCTCCCCCCCGAACACCCAGCGGGTGAAGGGGTCTCCGGCAAAGGCTTCAGAGAGGGTGTGGCATATTTCCCCCACCCGCTCCGTCCCGATGCGACGCACCTCCGCCAACCGGGCCTGTTCGCTGGGCTTTAGGGCGCTCACGGCCTCCCCCACCAGTTCCTCCACGCTCCTATTGTCGCTCCGTAATGCATGACACTGGTGGCTCGGCTACGCCTTTTCCAGGAATTCCGCCTCGCCCGCAGACACGCAGGCGTCCAGTTCGTCGCGCAGGGCGTCGGGCAGCGGCCCGTTGCGCACGAGATCTTGAGCCACGTCCCTGGCGTGCTTGACCCATTCAAAGTCCCGGCGCAGGGAGGCCAGCCTCAGGTCGCTGCTCCCCGTCTGCCTCTCCGACATCAAGGTGCCCTCGCCGCGCAGCTCGAGGTCGATCTCGGCCAACTCAAACCCGTCGGAGTGCTGCACAAGAGCCTCAATGCGGGGATTGCCCGTGGACGAGTCCAAGGGCACCAGCCCCAGCCCGAGTCCCGTAACCGGGTCTCCGCTCACCAGGTAGCAACAGCCACGGTGATCGCCCCGTCCCACCCTTCCCCGAAGCTGGTGGAGCTGGGCTATGCCGAACCGGTCGGCGCCCAGGATCACCATCACGGTCGCATTGGGAACGTCCACCCCCACCTCGATCATCGTGGTGGCAACCATTACGGCAAGCCTGCCCTCCCTAAACTCCCGCATCACCCTTTCCCGCTCCGCGGCCCGCACGCGCCCGTGCAGCAGACCCAGCCGCAGCCCTGACAACTGATCCCCCTCAAGGGCGGCATGAACCTTTTCTGCGGCCGCCGTCTCCAAGGTGTCCGACTCGGAGATAACGGGGCACACCACGTACGCCTGTCGCCCAGCCTCCACCTCCCTTCTCAGATGCTCCCAGACCTCGCCGACCTCGTTCAAAGTCCAGATCGCCTTGGTGGTAACGCCAGGCCGCCCCTTCGGCATCTCGTCCAGCCTGGAGACGTCCAGGTCGCCGTAGACGGTCATTGCCGTTGTCCGGGGGATGGGCGTGGCAGTCATCACCAAAACGTCAGGAGGCGCGCCCGAGGCGCTCTTTGAGCGCAGGGCCGCTCGCTGCTCAACCCCGAAGCGGTGCTGCTCGTCGATCACGGCCAACCCCAGGGAACGGAATTCCACGCCCTCTGCGATTAGGGCGTGGGTGCCCACGACCATGTCCACCTCTCCCGAGGCCAGCCCCGAAATCACCCTGCGACGGGCCTCTGGCCTGCTCCTGCCGGTGAGCAGATCCAGGTTGACACCCCAGCGCGCGGTCTGCAGGCCCCTTCCCCCTGCGGCCTGCGCCCCCCCTCCGAATCCCCGGGCGAGCCCCCCTGAGAGCAGATCGGTGAGGTTGGCAAAATGCTGCTCCGCCAAGACCTCCGTGGGGGCCATAAGCGCCGCCTGATGCCCCCCGCCCGCGGCCACCAGCATCGCGGCGAGGGCCACGACGGTCTTGCCGGAGCCGACCTCCCCGTGCAGCAGGCGCTGCATGGGCTCGTTCCGGGCCATGTCCCCGAGAATCTCCCCTGTCGCCTTTTCCTGGGCTTTGGTGAACTCGAAAGGCAGACTGACGCGAAACTGCACGAGCAGCCCCTTGGGAATCGAATGCTGGACACTCCCCAAGGACCGGGCCTCCTCTCGACGCACCGCCAGTGCGAGCTGCATGCGAAGAAGTTCGTCGAAGACCAGCCGTTTCCTTGCCCTCTCGCGCTCCTGCACGTCGTGGGAGGTGTGGATGTTGACAAAGGCGTCCCATCTGCTGCAGAGGCTCAATCGGTCAAGGGTTTGCCGCGGCACGGGATCGGCGATGCCCCTTGTCGAGCAGCGGCGCAGAGCCTCATCGACCATCAGGGCGAAGTCCTCGCTGGTCAGTCCGGACCGGGCCGACTGCGGGTAGATGGGGATGCTTGCTTGCGAGCGGCCCACCAGATCGACAACAGGGTTGACCATCTGGCGCTGTCTGCGGAAGAACTCCATCTTCCCCGAGATAGTCATGTCCGTCCCCGCCCTGAGCTGGCGTTCACGCCATGTCTGGTTAAAGAAGACGCACTGAAGCGACACCCCCTCTGCGTCCAGAACCTTGACCTCAACCCTCGCCTTTCTCCCCTTCATCCCAGGAACGCTCCTGACGCTGGAAACCGTCACCAGGATCATGCTTTCCCTCCCAGCGACGAGCTCCGAAATCGTCGTGACCTTTTCGCGATCCAGATAGCGGCGCGGATACCACGTGAGCAGATCCCAGACGCTCCCCAGCCCCAGCGATTCCAGGCCTGGTGCCAGCCGACGCTGCCTTGTGGTTCCCAACAACGACAGACGGAGCCCCACCAGATCACGGCAAGTGAGGGGAGGCTTGGGGGTTTGCAGCTACTCGACGCCTATGTAGTAGTGGTAGAGCGGCTGGCCGCCGACGTGCAGGTCCAGCTCAACGTCGGGACGGTTCCCCTCCAGCCACGACCGCACCTCTTCCGTCTCATCGTCGCCCGCGTCCGCCCCTGCCACCAGGGTTACGAGTTCGTGATCTGGGGAGACCAGTTCAGCCAGCAGACCGCAGGTCGCCTCGACAAGGCTCTGCCGAACCACGCGCACCTCCCCTGCGCTAATGCCCATGAAATCGCCCTCGGCGACGTCGCCCATCGGCGTCCTGGCGCTGCGCACCGCCCGGGTGACCTCTCCGTGAACCACGTCGGCCGCCATCGAAAGCATGACCTCGCCATTTTCCTCGGCTCCGCTGTCTGCGTCAAAGGCCAACATCGCCGAAAGCCCCTCTGGAACGCTCGACGTGGGCACGACCACGATTTTCTTGTCGGTGAGCTCGCCGACCTGCTTCGCAGCGGCGATGACGTTCTTGTTGTTCGGAAGCACTAGAACCTCGTCTGCCGCCAGACGCTCCGCAGCCTCCTTCAGCGCAAGCGTCGGCGGGTTCATCGTCTGGCCACCGGTTACCACCTCCTCCGCCCCGAGCGCTTCGAAGAGGCCCCGAACCCCGTCCCCGGCGGCCACCGCCACCACCCCGCTGGTCTTGCGCTGAGGGGGGGCCACGTGCTCGGTGTGCGCAACCTGCTCGTGCAGGTCGGTGACCTCAATCCGGCGGGGACGACCAGCCTCGATTCCGGCCTCGATGGCCGCCCCGATGTCGTCGGTGTGGATATGGCAGTTCCAGAGACCGTCCCCGCCCACCACCACTATGGAGTCCCCGACCTCCTGCCAGCGCTCCTGAAAGCGGGCTACGTGCTCGTCGTCGCTGGAAAGCAGAAACATCACCTCATAGCGGAGATCTGCCACCGAGGACTCGTCGTGGGCCACAGCGCCCGGCGGCTCTAACGCCATCACGATCCCCCCCACCTCCGGCGCCTTCGACAGCCCCCTGCCGTCAGCCACGCAGAGCAGCGCCTCAATCAGCAGCAGAAGGCCTGCCCCCCCTGCGTCCACCACCCCGGCAAGGCGCAGCACCTCGAGCAGATCGGGTGTCCTCTCCAGGCTCTTCCGGCCAGCCTCGAGGGAGCGCTCAAGCATCCCCGGCAGATCGTCGCTCGCCGAAGCCGCCTCCTCGGCGGCCGCCGCAAGGTGGCGCACGACCGTAAGAATCGTCCCCTCCACAGGACGCAGGACAGCCCCGTAGGCGGCTTTGGCGGAAGAATTCAAGGCTGCCGCGAGGCGTTTGGCGTCCACGCTCTCGACATCGGCCAACTCGGTGCACAGAGACCTCAGGATCTGTGAGAGAATCACCCCGGAGTTGCCCCGCGCACCCATCAGGGAGGACTCGCCGATCGTCCTGCAAACCGACTCCAACGACTCGGCGAACCCGGCTTCTTCAGGGTCTCCGAGCGCATCCACAACCGACTTGAGCGTGAGTGCCATGTTTGTACCGGTGTCGCCGTCGGGAACCGGATATACGTTGAGCGAGTTCAGGTAAGCCCTATGCTCCGTGAGAGCCTGGTAGTAACGGCGCATCGCCAAGTTCAAGTGGGAGGCGTCGAATGCTTGAATGGCCGACATTCGGAAGAATTATACGCGACAGGGTTTCTCCATCCTGCGCGGGGAAGAGGCTTGCATGCAAGGAGTCGTGAAGTCTTTTGATCCGTCCTCGGGCGACGGGGTGATTATGCGCGACACCGATTTCGCCGAGATTGAGATTGCGCCCAGCGCCTTGATGGGGTCGATGTTCCGATTTCTGCGCCAGGGCCAGCGCATCGTCTTCGATCTCGACGAAGAGGGATTCGCAACCTCCTTGCGCCTTGGCAGCGAAACCGACATGGGCACACCCTCCCATCTCCGCTAGCCGTCTCAGCCAGCCGTTAGTCCCGTCTGGAATCCTTTCCGCCGTCTACAACTCTTAGCCTGTTCCCAATTCATGACTTCAGATCGAGACTACATATCACCTGGGGGGCCAGTGCCTGGAAAGGAACTGATGCGCTGGGTGCAGGCTTGGCGCGCCGTCCTGGCGCCCGACGACGTGCACCTGTGCAGCGGAAGCGACTCGGAGTACGAACACCTTTGCAGGAGGCTGGAGGCCTCCGGCACGTTTCGCAGGCTGAACCGGGAACTTCGTCCGAACAGCTTTGCGGCACTCTCGCATCCGGCGGACGTGGCGAGGGTGGAGAACCGCACCTTCATTGCCTCCCGCTCGCAGCATGAGGCGGGGCCCACCAATAACTGGCGCGACCCCACAGAGCTGAGATCGGAGATGCTCGAGCACTTCCGCGGGGCGATGCGCGGCCGATGCATGTATGTCGTGCCGTTCTGCATGGGGCCGATCGGGTCGCCGTTTTCGCAAATCGGCGTACAGCTCACCGACTCCCCGTACGTGGTGGTCAACTCCCGAATCATGACACGCATTGGCGACAACGTGATCTCCGAACTCGAAGGTGGCCACTCCTTCGTGCCCTGCATTCACTCGGTGGGGGCTCCCCTCACGGCCAGTTCGGAGGACGTCCCCTGGCCATGCAACCCGGAGAACCGCTACATAGCCCACTTCCCGGAAACCCGCGAGATTTGGGCGTTCGGATCCGGCTACGGCGGCAACGCATTGTTGGGCAAGAAGTGCCTGGCTCTGCGAATAGCCTCGGCCATCGCCCGCGACGAGGGCTGGATGGCCGAGCACATGCTCATCCTGGGGGTCACTTCGCCCGCAGGCAGAAAGCACTACGTGGCAGCGGCGTTCCCGTCGGGTTGCGGCAAGACCAACATGGCGATGATGATCCCGACTCTGCGGGATTGGAAGGTGGAGACGCTGGGCGACGACATCGCCTGGCTGCGCTTCGGCGAAGACGGGCGGCTTTGGGCCATCAACCCCGAGAACGGGTTCTTCGGGATAGCCCCGGGCACCTCCCCGAAGACCAACTACAACGCCCTGGCCTCCCTGGGGGGCAACTGCATCTTCACCAACGTCGCCCTCACGGAGGACGGCGACGTGTGGTGGCAGGACTTGACCGACTCGCCGCCACCCAACCTGACATCCTGGGATGGCGAGCCCTGGACACCTGAATCCGGAGACCCTCCGGCGCATCCCAATGCCCGCTTCACGGCCCCGGCCGCCCAGTGCCCTTCAATTGCGCCAGAGTGGGAAGACCCTCAGGGCGTACCGCTGTCGGCGATCATCTTCGGAGGGCGGAGGGGAAGCGTAGGGCCGCTCGTAACCGCCGCCCGCAGTTGGGCGCACGGGGTATTCATGGGTTCGATTCTGAGCTCGGAGACCACAGCCGCCGCCACAGGGAAGGTCGGACAAGTGCGTTTCGACCCTTTCGCCATTCGCCCGTTCTGCGGATACAACCTTGGCGACTACATGGGTCACTGGCTGGAGATGGGGGAACGAACCGATCAGGGCCTGCTTCCCCGGATCTTCTGGGTCAACTGGTTCAGACGCGGCGACGACGGGCGGTTCCTCTGGCCCGGCTTCAGCGAGAACTCCCGCGTGCTCCGCTGGATCGTCGAAACGGTGGAGGGAACGGCGAAGTCTGTAGAGACACCCTTGGGGTTCCTGCCCGCCCCAGGCTCCCTTGATCTCTCCGGTCTCCCCATTCCGGCTGCCGACCTCGAGGAGTTGCTGCGTGTGAACACCTCTGTGTGGGGCGAGGAGCTGAAGCTGATACGCAACCACTACGAGTCCTTTGAAGATCGCCTGCCGAAACGTCTCTGGGAGGAAGTGGACAGGCTGGAGGCTCTGCTGCAGGGCTGACCGTCCCTGCAGGCCCCCGGCTCAACCTACGGACATGGCGCGGATGGCGAGCCCCATCAGGAAAAGGCTCCCCCAGCCGTAGAGGAGATGCCTCCAACGCCTCATCTGGTTTCTATAGCTGAACAGAATCGCCACGAACGCCAGGGCGATGAACCCGTAAAACATGTGGAAGCCCTCCACCCGCAAGCCCTCCCCCGCCACCAAGCCCACACCCAGCCCGACCTGGATAAACATCAGGCTCTGAGCAAAGGCGGCGAACCACCACAGCGAGCGCATGCGCATAGGCCGAATCCAGTGCGCCAGCAACGACCAGACGCCAGCCAATCCGTTCCCGATGATGGCGAGCCAGGCAAAGTTTGCGTGAATCTCCTTTAGCAAAGGCGACCCCCAGCGCCTGGCGGAAGCGTCAGGGTGGCGGTCAGTCGCATCTTGCGGAATCGCATTTCGTCGCTACAGCCCGCCCGGGCGCATCAGGAAAAAAGATCGGTTGCGAACGGCCCGTTGCGCCGCCCCCCGGCAAGCACGAACCACTCCCAGCCGAACGCCTGGGCAAACGCCTCGTCGTCCAGCGCGAGAAAAAACGAGTCCGGGCCTATCTGGCTTGCGTGCGCCCTCATGGCCGCCCGCTTGGCGGCTGCAAAGTCGCGCACGTCTATGCGGTGGGTGATCTCATCCCTCGGCAGACCGAACGAGATGTCGGTGACATCCTCAATCCCCTCCCCCCCGACTCTCTCCGCCAAGGCCTCATCGACGGCGGCCCGTTCCACGAAGAAGTCCCGGTCGGCGGTCGCCCAGAAAAGCCTCGGCGTCCGGGCCAGCTCAGCGGCCCTCTTCCCCACCTCGTGAACCGCAATGTGGTCGGGGTGGCCGTAGACGCCGTGCGGGTCGTAGGTGGTAAGCACGTCCGCGTTCTCGCTCCTCAGCACGGCCGCAAGCCGTCTGGCAGCGACCTCCACGTCCATTTGACAGAAAGCCTCGGGGTGCCGGGTGGTGGGCGTTCCCGCCATGCCGGAGTCCCTGTAGCCCAGAAACACCAGCCTGTGGCATCCCAGAACCTCAGCCGAAGCCCACGTCTCCCCTTCGCGCCAGCGGCCCAGTTCCCAGCCCTCGGGCACAACCCCGGGGATCTTCTCGCCGAGTTCGCCACGAGTGGCAAGTACCAGCACCACCCGATGACCTCTCGCCGACGCAGCCGCCATGGTCCCGCCTGTGGCGATGGCTTCGTCGTCGGGGTGGGCGTGAAAGCAGACCAGGGTGGACACCGGCATCAGGATATTGAAGCCACCCACCCCTTCCCGGCGCTTTCCGATCTGAGCGCACACCGCCCTCGCAAACGGGGAACCCCCTGGATGCTTCGCCTAACCCTCAACAGCGGGTTCGCAGCTCCCTCATCTTCCGGCGGTACTCAGACTCGGAAATACGCTTCGCAGACCTCATTACCTGAAGTTGCCTGAAAGCCTCGCCAAGCTCACCTCGGCTCGACGAAGCCTGGGGGACGAGCCCCGTTTGCGCATCGGCTTCACCGTCCAGCGCGATGTTAAGACTCGAGAGGTGCAGCAACACCTCCCCCAGACGCCTGCGGGGCCTGGGCATGAATGCAAATCGCCTGCAGTGATCGCCGAGGGTTGAATGGATGAACAGGTCACCCACACCCAGCAGCCGCCCCCAGGTGGTTTCCCCAACTCCCAGATTCTTGATCCTTCGCAATTTCAGCTCAACCCCGCGCATCCTCAGCGAACCCTCCCAGGAGACAACCCTCAAGTTGGTAAACAACAGGCGCGTCCTCAGCCATTTGAGGATCCTGAGGCCGCTAGCCGCCGTCGCCAAGACGAACTGAGCAACAGCAATGCCCACTATGGCGCCCCTGAGCCCCGATGGCCAGCCATCGGGTGTGAGCAGCGCCGCAGCCAGCATCATCCCCAATGACGGCAGAAACACGGCCGCGGGGCTTCCAAGGTATGTCCAGTGGGGACGGATTTCGACTGCTATTTCCTCGCCCTCCGCGAGCATTTCCAGGGGGAAGGACATGCTGAGATCGTAGCTTGCCGTCAGCGCCCCATTAGAGGGCCTTCGAGCCTCCGCTAGTCGTAGCCCAGCTCCTCTAGACGCTCATCGGAGATGCCGAAGTGGTGCGCCACCTCATGCAGAACTGTTATGCGGATTTGCTCAATCACCTCGGATTCATAGTCGGAAAGCTCGCAGATGGGTTTGCGGTAGATGTAAATGCGATCCGGCAGGATCATCCCGGAGTAATTGTCCCGCTCGGTCAACGGGATGCCGTAGTAGAGGCCGAGAAGATCGGGGGAGTCTTCAGACTCCTCCTCCACTGTGACCACCAGGTTGTCCACGCACGCCCAGAGTTCGTCCGGAATCTGAGCCAGGGCCGCCTCCACAAGATCTTCGAACCGTTGCGTCGACAGTCGCATGGCCTGCCCTCCTCCTAGCGGCCAGGCTGCGATCCGCCCCGGCGGGGCGGGCAAAGACGTTCGACTGCCAAGGCGGCGACATGCCTGCCAATCGCCAGCGACGCCGTTGCGGCAGGCGAAGGGGCGTTCAGGACGTGGAGGCAGCCGGGGGTGTGCTCAATCAGGAAACCGTCGACAAGCCTGCCGCTGCGCGTCACGGCCTGTGCCCGCACACCCGAGCCTCCAGGCCGCAGGTCTGCCATAGTCAGCGCGGGCATGAGCGCCTGAGCGGAACGCGCAAAGCCTCTGCGAGATCGGCGCCGAAACTCTGTCGCCCCTGCACGCCAGTTGCGGCGCGCCAGCCGCCAGAAGCCGGGGAAGCCCAGCATGGCTGCGCACTCGGAGAGGTTTGGGCTGCTCCCCCGATAGTGCTCCTTCCCCAGGGCGAGGACCGCGTTTGGGCCGACTTCCACAGTGTCGTCCACCCTACGGGTGAAATGGACGCCCAGAAAGGGAAAAGCCGGGTCGGGCACAGGGTAGATGTGGGACTTGACCTTGGCCGCCGCCCGTTCCGTGAGCTTGTAGTACTCGCCTCTGAACGGGATGATTCGCACATCCACCTCGGCGCCCGAGAGCCTTGCCACCTGATCGGAGTACAGGCCGGCGCAATTCACCAACAGGCGCGCCCTGATCGTCCTTCCCCCGGCGCTCAAGAGCACCCTCGAGTTCGCCTTGCCGACATTGACGGCCTCCAGCGGGCTTTCAAGCACGACCTCGCCGGTAAGACCCTCGGCCATGCGCTCGGCCACAGCTGAGAAATCAACCGCGCAGGCGTCTGGGACGGCCAACCCTGCCAGCCCCGCCGCATGCGGCTCGATCTCCCGCAGCCCGTCGGCGTCCAGCCGACGAAGCCCGCGCAGGCCGTTGGCGGTTCCCCTGAGGTAAAGCTCCTCGAGGCGCGGCAAGCCCTCCTCTGAAGTGGCCACCACCACCTTTCCGCAGCGTCTCACCGTTATTCCCTCGTCCTCGCAGAACTCGCGCATCAAACGATGACCCTCCACGCACAGCCGAGCCTTCAAAGATCCCGGCGCGTAGTACAGCCCTGTGTGGATGACCCCGCTGTTGTGACCGGTCTGGTGTGCCCCGACCACGCCCTCCTTTTCGAGAACGCAGATGGCCGCTCCCGGAAGCCGCTCCGCTACCGCCCTTGCGGTTGCCAACCCTACGATCCCCGCCCCGACCACCGCCACGTCGAAGGAGTGAGCCATCCCTCTCAGGCCCCGCTCAGCGGAGGCTCAGGTTCACTGCACGCATGCGCGCCCTCCAGCAATGCTCGCAAGCCTTTCACGCAAGCCCAATATTACAATCCGCCTTTTCCAAACAGGCCGACAAGCCGCCGCCCTTGTTCCGGCGCGGGTAGAGCCTCGCGAGCCGAAGGCGTCACAGGGGCGTTGTAAGGTCGGGGCGTGGCAGGCAACCCGTCTGGGATCGCACTCTCAGAGAGCGCAGGCGCCCTCACGGTCTCGGATTCCTCGCAGCGGCTGCTTGACGGCCTCGACGACGAACAGCGGGCCGCAGTCTCATCGCGGGCAACGACGCTCTGCGTCTGCGCCGGGCCAGGATCGGGCAAAACACGCGTGCTTACTCACCGCATCGCATACAGGGCCGCTGTCGGGGGGCTGGATCCCCGATTCGCGGTGGCGGTCACCTTCACCCGCCGCGCCGCTGTCGAGCTGTCCGAACGCCTCGAGAGGCTGGGCCTGCGCGACATGCCTGTCGTGGGCACCTTTCACGCCCTCTCCTCCAGGATGATCGCCAGTTGGGCCGAGGATGAGCGACGCAAGCCACCGAAGATCCTCCCCAACCGGGCGCAGATGCTCAGGAAGGTCCTGAGATCGGGCGAGAGCATCCACAAGGCAGCAGAGGAGCTGGACTGGGCCGCGGCCAACAACCTGGGCGCCTCCGGGTATCAACCCGCTGCGGCGGCGGCAGGCAGAAACCCCGGTTTCCCCCTATGGAGAATGGCCGAGATCATCTCAGACTTCGGCACGGAAAAGCGTTTTCTGCGGGTTTGCGACTTCAACGACCTGCTGAGGATGGCCGCAGAGCGACTCGAGCAGGACGACAACCTGGCGGATGCCTATCGCTGGGGACACCGGCACTTCTTCGTGGACGAATTCCAGGATCTAACCCCTGCCCAGTTCAGGCTGCTGCGAGCGCAACTCGGCGGGCGGGCCGACCTGTGCGCAGTGGGCGACCCGGATCAGGCCATCTACGGCTGGAACGGGGCGGACGAGACGCTGCTAGCCGACTTCGCCTCCAACTTCGAAGACGCCCAGGTGCTGCGACTTGACACCAACTACCGATCCAGCGCAGGCGTGGTGGCGGTCTCCCAGGCGATCCGGCCAAGTGGGCAGTCAGCCCGTGCAGCCCCTCAGAACCTCGGCGACCTTCCTGAGGACGCCCTGAGCATCCGCCGGCTGAACGACGACGACGCAGAGCGGCAGGCGATCGTCGAAGCCATTCAAGCTGAGCGCCTGCCAGGCGAGCACTGGTCTGCCCAGGCCGTTCTGGTGCGAACAAAATCGCTTGTGGATCAGACGGCGGAGGCCCTGAGCAGAGCGGGAATCCCTGCAGTTGCCGTCGCCGGCGAGTCCCGCTGGGCCGAGGGCCCCCCTCCCTCGGGGCAGGAGGACGCAGTTTGCGTATCCACCATGCACGCAGCCAAGGGACGGGAGTTCGCCGTGGTGCATGTCGCAGGGCTTGAGGAGGGACTGATGCCGCATTACCTCTCAATGGATGGCGCAGCCCTGTCAGAGGAGAAAAGGCTGTTCTACGTGGCGCTCACAAGGGCTCGCCGGAAACTCTCCCTTACCTGGGCCGCCAATCGCAGCGGCGCGCGACACGGCGGGCGTCGACCCTCCAGGTGGCTAATGGACCTCTCAAGGACAATGGAAGCCTCAACGGCCAGGAGAGGAAAAATCCCTGCACGCATTGAAGCCGCACCGGGTGCTGCGGCCCCACGCCCCCGTTTGAGCGCCTCTCCCTTGAATGGCCGTGCCCTGAATGGCGAGCGCAGGGATTTGGCGCTGATCCGCAACCTGATGGAGTGGCGGCGACGGCAGGCAAATGCGGCACGGGTGCCTCCCCAGGCGGTCATCGGAGACGCCGACCTGCACTCTGTAGCTTCACAAAGACCATCCACGCTCTCGGAGTTGGAACTGCTCACGTCGCTGGGGGAACCCCGCATTCGCAACTTTGGCTCAAGGATCCTGAAAATCGTTTCCGAACACGGCGGGGCATCTGAAGACGAGGCCACCCGCCTCTGAGTGCACCCCGTCGGCTAGATCTCAAACGGCATCATGACTATCGCCACCGTGACTTCGCAGCGATTCAGCACCTGCTCTACGGTGTGACCAAGAAACGGCCTGTCGCGCAGCCGTCGAAGACTTGCACCCATTATCACCAGATCGGCGCCCGACTCCCTCACCAGCGCCAGAATCTCATCGGCTGTGGAAGCCCCCGTCCGAGTGACCAGCAGAGGCTCCACGGAAAGATCCTTGGCCACCGCCGCCGACTTTAGGAGCACCTGCTGAGAGAGGTGTTCCGCTCGCTGCCCGGGGCGCAAACGACTCAGCCGAAGCGGCAGGACGGCGGAACGAGCACCGATGGCTTCACTCCGGTGAATGACGTGGGCAAGGACGAGCCGGGTCCCAAGCTGCCCACTCAGATTTGCTGCCACTTCTACAGCCCCTCGCGAAGTCCGGCTGCCGGAGGTCGGAACCACGGCCTTTCCGAAGGCGGCGGGGATCGGTCGCTCAGAGTCCTTGGGACGTCTCACCACCACCACCGGCGTCGGGCTGAACTTGAGCACCTCGTCCACCAGCGGGGAGACCACCCTCCCTGCCTCCTCGGAGGACTCCACACCCATTCCGATGACGCCGTAGCCCAGCCGGGCCTCGTTGGTTATGGCCTTAAGCACCTTCTCCGAGCGCACACGCCGGTAACTCACCTCACGGTCGTAGAGCACGTTGGAGATCGGGGTGAGGTCAAAGCGCACCTGCCGCCCGGCCACCGAGAGAACCGTGACGTGGGCCTCCTTGGGCCAAGTGAAGTGCATCAGCTGGGCAGCCGCAATCGAAGCAGGCCCCCCACGGCTCAAGAGAAGCATCCTGGAGGTTCGCACCAGCAGGTTTGATTTGAGCATCTCCTCCCGCTCCAGACGCTTGACCTCAGCGTCGCTCCCTCGCCAATTCCAGACAACGACGCGCAGGGCGATCGAGGCAAAAATCGACGTTACGAGCGGCACCAGCACGATGACGGTAAAAGAGGCGTCGTTGAAGACCCCCAGACTCAACCCCACTGTCCCGATGACGATCTCCAGCGTGCCGCGTGCGTTCAACCCGGCACCCAGGGCCATGGCAGCGCGGGGGCTGAGCTTGGCCCAGCGGGCCCCGTAGTAGGAACCCAGGAACTTTGACACGATGGCCACCGCAACCAGCAGAACCGTCCAGCCCAGCAACGAGGAGTCTGAGAGAAGGTTCAGGTTCACCTTCAAACCGGCGAAGGCAAAAAAGACGGGGGCGAAGAAGGAAGATGTGAGCCGCTCCAGGTAACCCTCCAGCCGGGAGTCCACAAAGCGGGAACGATGCAAGATCACGCCCGCCACGAAAGCCCCCAACACCGCCTCCACCCCGAGACCCTGGGTGATCACACCGAAGCCAAGCATCGTCACGACCGCCGTGGTCACAGCGGCGCCCAGCACGTCACTGCCACGCTTCGTTTGACGCAGCCAGAAATCCAGCATGCGC
Organism: uncultured Acidimicrobiales bacterium; assembly: GCA_958295925.1. GTDB lineage: Bacteria > Actinomycetota > Acidimicrobiia > Acidimicrobiales > CATQHL01 > CATQHL01. The sequence continues at coordinate 2,078,922 of CATQHL010000001.1, read as the reverse complement.
TGCCCCACTGTCAGGGCCAGTGCCAGGAAAACCAGCAGCCCGCCGATGGAGATAACAATCCTCACCGCGGAAACCCCACCCGAGGCCGCAAGGCTGCTGAAGATGCCCAGCGCCAGCCAGCCGATCACGTCGTTGGTCATCCCCACGGCCATGGTTATCTGGCCGAAGTCGCGGCGCATCAATCCCAGGTCGGACAGTATCTTGGCCACCACGGCCAGGGAAGAGACGCTCACCGCCACCGCAACGAACATTGTGAACGTGCTGCGACTGGCCTCCTCCCCAAGGAACCCCCCAGGCAGAAGCATTCCCAGCGCGGTGCCTCCCAAGGCCGGCAGGAGCATGCTTCCCAGTGCAACCAGCATCGCCGGGCGGCCCAGCTTGGAGATGAGCCCCAGGTCGGTTTCGAAGCCTGCCAGCACAAGCAGCAGGGCCACCCCCACAAAGCTCACGACCTGGATGGCCGTGTTCTGAACCTCTGAGCCGGGCAGGAACCAGTCAAAGCCCTCGGGCCAGACGCGCCCGAACACAGAAGGCCCCAGAATGACCCCCGCGCCTAGCTCCCCGATGACCCTCGGCATCCCGATCTGGACCATGACCCAGCCAAGGATGCGGGCCACAAGCACAAGCGCCAGGAGCTGAACCCAGAAGACGAGTTCGTTTAAGCCTCCGTGCGCGGCTTCCTGCGCTACTTCCAGGACGAAACCCCCCTGCTAAGGCGGCCAAACTGGAGACGGCTGTCCCTTGGCGACCTCAGACGTATCCGGCTAGAGGGCATCAGAGTCGGAAGTCCGCCACCACAGGGGCATGGTCCGACGGCTTGGGGCCCTTGCGGGCGTTGCGATCCACGATGATGCCCTCAACCTCCCGGGCCAGTGTTGCCGTGGCCAGGATGTGGTCGATGCGCATTCCCTGACGTTTGTGGAATCGCCCCCCTTGATAATCCCAAAACGTATAAAGCCCAGCAATTCCGGGGTAGGCGAGGCGGAAAACGTCTTCGAGCCCCCACTCGCAGAGATCCCTCCAGGCGATGCGTTCGGGCTCGCTCACGTGGGTAAGCCCTGCGAAGGCGTCGATGTCCCAGACGTCCATGTCTGAGGGGGCCACGTTGAAGTCACCGGCCAGCACGAGCTTTTCCGAGGGGTCATGGCGCTCCTCGAGGCAGCCGCGCAGCCGTCGAAGCCAGGCCAGTTTGTACTGATAGTGGTCTGCGTCCAGCGCCCGCCCGTTGGGCACGTAGACGCTGGCGACGCGCACACCCCCGCAGGTCGCCCAGACCAATCGGGCGTCGGGATCGGGGGGTTGCCCGTCGTCGAAGCCCGCCGTGACATCCTCGAGCCCCACCCGGCTGCAGACTGCAACGCCATTCCATCGTCCCTGCCCGTGGTGGGCGACTCGATAGCCCATCGATTCCAGCAATCCGCTCGGAAAATCGCCGTCGTTCAGCTTCGTCTCCTGCAAGCAGACCACCTCGGGGCAGACGGCTGCCAGCCAGGCCTCCACCCTCGGCAGGCGGGCTCGCAGGGAGTTCACGTTCCAGGCGGCGATCCGCATACCGGGCAGACTAGTTGGGCCAGTGGTATCGCAGGTTGAACCCTGAGGGGATCCCCCCAGGCAGGTGATGGATGAGCCTCCTCAGGCTGGGCTCTTCCGAGGCTCATTAACATGATCGCCGTGGTGCGCCTTGCCGAGACCGTTGCAGGATCGGCCGGTGCGCTTTCCAGACGTCTGCGGCTGGGGGGCGGCACGAGCATTGTCGGGATGGTTCTGAACCGGCTCGACCCGGGTGCGATGGAGAGGCTGGCCGCCGAGACGGCCCGGCGCTGCGTGGTGCTCTCAGGCACCAACGGAAAAACGACCACCGCCCGGATGCTTATCGCCTGCCTTGCGGCCGACGGGCGCAGCATCGCGGCCAACACCGCTGGGGCGAATCTGGCTTCCGGCATTTCGGCGGCTTTGCTGGCCGCCAAGCGGGCGGGTCGCAGGAAGGATCGCAACACGGGGCAGGAAACCGGGCGAACCGGTGAGAGCGTCGGCGTCTTCGAGGTGGACGAGGCCGCCCTCAACGACATTGTGCGGCGACTGCGGCCCGGCCTAGTGCTGCTGATGAACCTGTTCAGGGATCAGCTCGACCGCTACGGGGAGCTTGAGTCGGTGACTGAGCGCTGGGTAGAACTGGCCGGCTCCCTGCCCGAAGACGTGACGCTGCTGCTCAACGCAGACGACCCCGCCCTCGCCTTCCTTGGCAATGGGCACCCCAACACCGTGCTCTTCGGCATGGCGGACGACCACGGCAACAATCGGGAACTCTCCCACGCCGCCGACACCATTCGCTGCCGACGCTGCGGGGAGGCGCTCAGTCACGACTTCGTAACTGTCGGTCACCTGGGGGCCTGGCGCTGCGACTCCTGCGGGCTGCATCGCCCAACACCCCGCTTTCAGGCTTCCAGGGTGGAGCTGAGGGGCTTCGAGGGCTTGTCGTTTTCCTTGCTTGACTCGAGCGGCGGCCGCCCCGAGGCATTTGACGTCTCCGTCCCCATCGGCGGTCTGCCAAACGCCTACAACGCCCTTGCCGCCGCTTCGGCTGCACGTGCCCTGGGGGTCCCTCCCGAGACCGTCTCAGGGGCCCTTTCGCAGGTGGACGCCGCCTTCGGGCGATCTGAGCAGATTTTTCTGCAAGGGCGCACTCTGCGCCTGCTGCTGGCCAAGAACCCCACGGGCGCCAACGAGAACGTGCGCTTCGTGATGTCTGAGGAGAGTCGCCTCCACGTTCTGATCCTGCTGAACGACCGCACCGCCGACGGTCGAGATCCCTCCTGGATATGGGACGTGGACTACGAGCCGCTGCTCGACCGCCTTGACAGCCTCACCCTGGGGGGACGTCGCTGCTGGGAGCTGGCCCTTCGCTTCCGCTACGCAGGGGCCCCTCACGACAGCTTTAGCGTGCACGAGAGGCTCCCCGACGCCCTCGACGACGCCCTCTCCGCAACCCCCGAGGGCGGCACCCTGTGGATACTCCCCACATACACGGCAATGCTGGAGCTGCGCTCCGAGTTGGTGCGACGGGGGGTCGCCCGCGAATTCTGGGAGACTGCCTGACCGTGGGGCTTCGACCTGCCGTGCGCCTCTGCCACCTCTACCCGAGGGAGATGAACATCTACGCCGACCGGGGGAACATTGCGGTGCTGCACCGTCGGCTTGCTTGGCGGGGCTTCGATCTCAGAGTAAGTGAGTCACCCCCAGGCGAGAGGATTCGGACGGGCGAGACCGACCTCTTCTACCTGGGGGGAGGCCAGGATCGTGACCAGCTGGGGGTGGCCGTTGACCTTCAGGGGCACAAAGCCGCCTCTGTGCGCTCCGCCGCAGCCGACGGGGTCGCCGGTCTCTTCGTCTGCGGCGGATATCAGCTGGCCGGCCACGAGTACCGAACCGTCGACGGTCAGGCCATCGGGGGGATCGGCGCCCTCGACGTAACCACCGAGGCCGACGCAACCCGCCTTGTCGGAAACGTGGAGATCGAATCCCGCCTCGACACCGGGCGGATGCGTATCTTCGGGTACGAGAACCACGCCGGGCGCAGCAGGCTCGGGCCTGGTTCGTCCCCGCTGGGCCGCGTGATCAGCGGCCACGGCAACAACGGGGAGGATCGCACCGAGGGTGCGCTGTCAGGCAGGTTCGCAGGCACCTACCTTCACGGCCCGCTGCTGCCTAAGAACCCGCAGTTGGCCGACTGGGTCCTCCGCTTGGCGCTCGAGCACCGGTACGGCGGAAAGTACGAACTGGAACCCCTCGACGACCACTTCGAGGAGGCGGCGCGGCGAACGGCTGCGGCTTTGACTGCAAGGAGGAGGCTCGCACCGCGCTTTCGGGTGAGAACCCGATGATTCGCAGCATGCCGGGCGGCGCAGCGGGCGGCAATGATGCGCCCGACAGGCTCAAGTCGAGCTGTGTAGGCGAGTTGAGCTTCGGAAGGACGCCCGCCAACGACCACGACCTTGCACTCGCCAACGACCACGACCTTGCAGCTGCGCTGGCGGGGGAGGCGGGGGAGATGCTGCTGGCGCTGCGAGGTGAAACACCTCCGCAGGCCGACCCGGCCACCCTCGGCGCCATTGGAGACAGGCGCTCCCACGAACTGATTGCCTCGCGGCTGGCGGAATGCCGTCACGATGACGCCCTGTTGTCCGAGGAAGCCCCCGACGACCGCGAGCGGCTGGGCAATAACCGGGTCTGGATCGTTGACCCGCTCGACGGCACTAGGCAGTACTGCGAGCGTTCCCGGACCGACTGGGCGGTTCATGTCGCCCTGGTTGAAGGAGGCGAAGCCGTCTCGGGTGCGGTGGCGCTGCCCGCTGCCGGGATACTGATCAAGACGGCCCGGGCAAGTGCATCCAAACAGGTGGCAGGTGCATCCACCCGAGGGAAGGATGCGACCGGGGGGCGCCGGCCTGTGGTTGTGGCAAGCCGTTCCCGACACGTAAGCGAGGCCAAAGCCCTTGCGGAGCACTTCGGCGGCGGCCTGCTGCGGATCGGTTCCGTGGGAGCCAAGGTCGCCGCCCTCATTCGAGGGGAGGCGGACGTCTATGTCCATTCCGGCGGCTTGTGGGAATGGGACGCGGCGGCACCTTCGGCGGTGGCCAGGGCCCATGGGCTCAGGGTCTCCCGCTTCGACGGGAGCAAGCCCCGCTTCAACCTCCCCAGCCCGCTGCTGGACGACCTGATTGTCTGCCGACATGAGCTGGCGGAGGAGGTGCTGGGCCTATTGGCCGCCCCCTCCGGCGGCCGACCCCAACCCGGCTCGGCGACTCCCTGAGCAATGCGCCTGGTGGTCGCCCGCTGCACCGTCGAGTACGAGGGGCGCCTGGCCGCCCGCCTTGAGGAGGCTGTCCGTCTCATCATGAGAAAGGCCGACGGCAGCCTGGCGATTCACGCAGACGGCGGCGCCTACAAGCCCCTGAACTGGATGTCGCCGCCAAACTTCCTGGAAGAATCCGAAGGGCGCTGGGTGGTCTCCAACGAAGCCGGGGAGCGGCTCGTCATCACCCTTCACGAGGTGGTCTCCGACGTCTCCCACGACCTGGGGGAAGACCCCGGTCTTTGGAAAGACGGCGTGGAGGCGCACCTCCAGGAGTTGCTGGCGAACGACCCGAGCGTCCTGGGAGAGGACTACAGGCTCATTCGGCGCGAGTACCCCACCGCCATCGGGCCTGTGGACCTGCTGGTTAGGGACGCCGACGGGAATGTCGTGGCTGTGGAGGTTAAGCGGCGCGGCGAAACCACCGGGGTGGAGCAACTGGCCCGATACCTTGAGTTCCTCAACAAGACCGAGACGCTGGCGCCGGTCTGCGGGCTTCTTGTAGCGCAACAAATCAACCCCGGGGCGCGTGTCCTGGCCGAAGAGCGCGGAATCCGCTGCCTGTTGGTGGACTACTCAAGATTGAAGGGCGACGCCCCTGAGGAACTGCGGCTCTTCTGACCGCCGCCACTGTCGCAGCGGAGACGCAGCCTCTCATACAAGAGCAGGCGGCAGCGATACTCTCACTGCATACACCTCCCTTCCCTTCCCCCTCCTCTGCCCACACAAAAGCCGTCCACCATCCCCCGCCGCAGGCTCTGGACTCCCCTGAGGAGCTTGATATTTTTGGCGGTCCTCGTCGTCGTGGCGTTCATGGTCGCCTTGATAGTGGACTACGCCGCCAATTCCGACGGCTCGGTGCGCAACGTCTCGGTGGAGGGCGTCGCCGTGGGGGGGCTGAGCGAGGAAGATGTGCGGGCAAGGATTCAGTCGATGGCCGAGGAATTCTCGCAGCGAGAGGTAAGCCTGCTCCTTCCCGACCGCTCGCTTGTGGCAACTGCCAGCCAGTTGGGTTTTCGAGTCGACGTGGCCAAGGGCGTGAGCGACGCGCTCAAGGCGGGCAGAGGCTCTCTGGCGTCTATTCCATTCCGATGGATCGGCGCCTTCTTCACCCCTTACGAGGTCCACCTCAAGACTCTCTGGAGCGCCGCCGACGCCGAGGAGTTCATCAGGGGCTTTCAGGCGATCCGCCTCTCGGAACCCGCCAATGCGCAACTCATCTTCGCCGACAACCCGCAGGAGCACGGGCGCTCCTTTCAGGTAGTCCCTGGCAGCACAGGGGAGGAGATCACCTCAGAGGCCCTGCGAAGGGCACTCGAGGATGCCACCGAGAGGGTCTCCCTGCCGGAATCGCTCATCCTGACACCTTCGACGATTCCCCCGAACGTCCCGTCAATATCGCTGCAGCCCACCGTTGACTATGCCAATCAGTTGACCGCCAAAGGGCTCAGGCTGTACATCGGGGATGAGTTCTGGGTCGTCAGCCCGGACGAGCTGCGAAGCTGGATTACCCTTACACACGGAAACCCGCCGAAAATCGAAATCGACACCGAATATGTGGGTGACCTTCTCGAGCAGAGGCTTTCAGCGGTGAGGATTCAAGGCAGCGCCGGGCACTTCGATCTGATCGACGGCACACCGACGGTGGTTGGGGCCACCCCGTCGTTCCGCTGCTGCACAGAGGGCATAGGCGAGAAGGTTTTTGAGACAGTCCTCGCCGGGGGGAGCAACGTTCAGCTCACGCTCACCGAGGACCCTGAAAATGACGTCGACCTGATGGAAGAGACCGGAATTCGGGAACTCGTGGGCCAGTTCACCACCTACTTCACGCCTGGTCAGAGTCGGGTCACGAACATCCGCAGAATCGCGGAGATAGTTCAGGGGGCGATTATCGCCCCTGGCGAAACCTGGTCTGTCAACAGCTACGTGGGCAGGCGCACAACGGCGAAGGGATTCGTGCCTGGAGGCGTGATTTACCGCGGCCTCTACCGGGAGGACATCGGTGGGGGGGTTTCGCAGTTCGCCACCACTATTTTCAACGCAGCGTTTTTTGCGGGACTGGACTTCGGGGAATACCAGGCGCACACTCTCTACATTTCCCGCTACCCCTACGGGCGGGAAGCCACGATCTCCTATCCTCGCCCCAACCTTGAGCTCATTAACAACACCCCCTACTCGATAATGCTCTGGCCCACCTCCACCGAAGGCTCAGTGACAGTGAGCATCTACAGCACGAAACACATGGACGTTGTTCAAAGCGGCCAGGAGGTAATTCAAGAGAGGGAGTGCCAGAGGGTCATCACCACCCGCACCAGGGCTTATTTTGACGGAACCAGCGAGGAAGACACAGTCTTCGCCGTCTACCGACCCGCCGAAGGGCTGAACTGCGACGGCGAACCTGAGGTGCCGCCGCCTGACTGTGCCTTGGGGCAAGCCGCGGTGGACACCAACGACGACGGCTGGAACGACTCCTGCAGACCGATATGCACCGAGGGCCAGGGCGTCCCGGCGAATTGCCAGCCCATCTGCGAAGGGGAGATGACCACCACCGAAAGCGGGCAGCCGACCTGCATTCCAATCTGCGGGTCAGCAGAGGAGGGCCCGCCGGGTACTTGCGTTTCGGCTGACTGGCGTCCTCCCGCGCCAGATGACGGAGCCCAATCCGATCCCCAGCCCGGGGTGGGGGCTCCCGACACCTCAGGGCAGCCCAGTGAGCAGCCGGCCGAACCGTCGTCGCCCGAAGCGCAGGCTGGCTAGCGCGCCAGCCCAAAGAAAAATCCCCTCCTCGAAACGCCAACCTGGATGAGAGCCAGTTGGAACACGCCCGGCCGTCCTGTGGAAGCAGCCACCGCGGACGTAACGGTTATTGGGGGAGGGCCTGCCGGCTCAGCCGCCGGGACGGTGCTGGCAAGGGCGGGGCTCTCGGTGGTGGTACTGGAAAAAGCCTCCCTGCCCCGCGACAAGTGCTGCGGCGACGGCCTTACGGCCGGCGCCCTTCGCCTGCTGGGGCAACTCGGTCTCGATCCCTCTGTGACAGGCGGATGGCAGATCGCCTCGAGGGTGGTGATCCGCTCCCCTGGAGGGCGCCAGGTCTCCTTCCCGTTCCCGAAGGGCTCCGGCGCCTACGCCGCCGTCGCCGAGCGCCGCCACCTCGACAACGCCCTTTGGTCCCTGGCCAAGGACGCCGGGGCAAGGGTCTTCGAGCGCTGCGCCGTCAAGGGGATGGATCTGCGCTCGGATCGGGTTGCGGTAACCGCCGAAGGGCTGGGCAGGGTGCATTCACGGTACGTGGTGGCCGCCGACGGAATGTGGTCTCCCTCGCGCCGGATGCTGGGGCTTTCCCCAGCCTCCTACCGGGGCGACTGGCACGCCTGCCGGCAGTACTTCCGAAACGTGACCGCCCAGGACTCCGAAACCATGCACGTGTGGTTCGAGCCGGAGATCCTGCCTGGCTACGTCTGGTCGTTTCCCCTGCCTGGAGGCCGCGCAAACGTGGGATTCGGGGTGTGGCGGGGCAATCACCCCACCGGCGGGATGGGCAGGCTCTGGCAGAGGCTGCTGAAGCGTCGCTGGATCGCCGATGTGCTCGGTCCAGGCGCTGAAGCCGAGGAGCGGCCCAGGGCGTGGCCAATTCCCACCCGCCTGGGAGACCTCGCTCTCTGGGCGCCGCGAGTGCTCTTCTGCGGGGACGCAGCAGCAGCAGGCGACCCCATGACAGGCGAGGGGATCGGCCAAGCCCTGCTCAGCGGCATTCTTGCGGCGGAAGCCCTCATCTCGGCGGGACCTTTCGACGTTGACGGCGTACGTAGTCGCTACCTGACCGGAGTTGAACGGCATCTGCTTCGTGACTTCCGACTGGCCTGCAGCCTCAGAGGAGTCCTTCGATCACCCCGGGGGGCTGACTTGGCGGTGGCGATCTCCGGCCTCAGCCCCTTCACCCGTCGAGAGTTCGCCCGCTGGCTGTTTGAGGACTACCCCCGGGCGCTCGCCTTCACCCCCGACCGCTGGAACTCGGCCCGCAGCTCCAAGCGACCCCCTTGCCGGAGCTGGAAACCCGTCAGTCCGTGATTGGGACCACATTCAGGCCCATGGGGTGGACTTCGCCCGGCCCGTATCCAATCACGGCCCGACCATCACCTGCCGACCGCAGCCTCGCAGTGGCCTCCTCGTCCACCGTGACACCGTCCTCAGTCTCAAGCAGCGCCACCCTGTAGACGCTCTCGGCCAGGTCTGCGTCAATGTAGCCCTCCGAGACGTCCCGCGCCACACCGGAGGAATCACGCTCGACTGGCGGGCCAAATCCGCCGCCGCCGTTGGAGCAGTAGAGGAGGCGGTCGCCCTTCCGGATCCTTTCGCCCACTGCGTGCATGCCGAGGCTTCTCTCGGCGTCAGTCCCCGGATTCAGAACAAGGATGTTGCCTCCGCCGTTGTAGCCCCCGGCAAGCCCGAACGGCGTGACCTCCGCCCGGTCTCCGTGCATCGTCAAGATCATGTCGCCGGTCGCCTCGAACGACCGGTTGATGCCGAAGCCTCCACGGAACCTGCCGTGTCCTGCCGACGTTCCGACAGCCTCGCACGACAGCGCCCTCATCGGATTGAGTCGTTCCAACACCTCGATGGGCTGATTGGTGGCGCCGCCGATGAAGATCATCAGCTGGAAACTGTTGCCGTCTTTGAAGCTGCGGGCACCCTGGCCACCCTCATTCCAGAGATACGAGACGAAGGGCTGACCGGTGTCGGGGTGATCTCCGCTGAGCGCAAGATTCGCAAGGTTCACGGTTGCGGCGTGCATGCATGTGCTGTCAACGGACGCAAAGGCCTGTGCCCAGCACGCCATGGTTGCGGCCGCGACCTTTTCGTATGCGCCCGAGGCGAACCCAAGCACGGGGGTGGGTTCGAGCACGTCCACGCAAGACCCCGGCACGGAGATCACCTCTATCGACCGCGTGATGCCGTGGTTGAGCGGGACAAGGTGCGGAAAACAGTGCATGGTCCCGTCGTAGACAGCGGACAGCAAGGCGGGCTTGGCGAACCCGAACGGGGATAGCGGGGCCGGATCCGACTCGCTGAAGTCGAAGCTCACCCGGTCGCCGGAGATGTCCAACCTCACGTGGACGCGGATGCGCGGCCTGTCCGGGTGGAGGATGTCGCAGTCGCCGAAGTCCTCAAACTCGTAACTCCCGTCTGGCAGCGCCTTCACCCCCTCCCTGAAGAGTCTCTCGCTCTTGTCCATCAGCATCCCCATCGTGTGCTCCACCACGTCTGGGCCGAACTGCTCCGTGTATTCCTTGAGACGTCGCTCCATCAGTTCCGTGGCTGACGTCTGGGCATGCAGGTCGGCCATCCTCTCCTCAGGCACCCGCACGTTCGCCTTGATGAGCTCGAACGTCGAGCGGACCGGCCTCCCCTGGTCGTAAAGAAGCATCGGTGGAATGCGCAGACCTTCCGCGAAGCACTCCGTGGCGAGGGGGTTGAACGAGCCAGGAATCGGACCGCCCACGTCTGGCCAGTGTCCGCAGGAAATGGCGAACGCGAACAGGCTGCCGTCAACAAACACCGGGCGGATGACCTTCACGTCGGGCTGGTGCGTCCCGCCGCTGTAGGGGTCGTTGAAGACAAATACGTCGCCCTCCCTGAACCCGCCCGCCTGGGCGATGGTCGTGCGAATCGACTCCTCGAACGTGCCCAGGTGAGCCGCCTGGTCTCTGCGGCCGTGCGCCACGAGGTTGCCCTCCCTGGTGAGAAGGGAGCCGGAGTGATCGTGGCCCTCGCTGATCGTGGCGGCGTAGGCGCCTTTCGCCAGCAACGTGCTTGACTCGTCGCAGATTGCCCGGAACGCGCTGTTGAGCACTTCGGCGGTGATCGGATCAACTTTCAAGCTGCCATTCATTGACTGACTCCTATTTCAATTACAAGCTCACCACATGGCGCTACCCGAGCCACTGCCCCGGGAGGAACCACCGTCGTGGAGTCCCACTCCTCAATAACTGCCGGTCCGCTCACCTCGTCGCCGGAGGCGAGGGAATCCCGCTGAATGAAGGCGCAGTCCAGCAATCCCCCCGCCTCGTAAAAGTAGGCGACGCCAATCTCCTGCGGCTCGGCAGTGTCGCTCTTTTCACGGGCCGGAAGGCTCACGGGCTCGACGTCGCCCACAATCACGGCTCGAAGATTCACTATCTCAACTTCGGTCACCTGCTCTGAGAGCACATACCCGAACTCCCTCATGTGCTCCTGCTGGAACCTCTCCAGGCTGTCTGAGCGCAGCAAGTACTCGATCCCGCCCGGCAACCCCAGCGTGAGATAGCCGGAAATCTGGCCGTAGTAGCGCATGTCGGCCTGCCAGTCAACCTTCCACTCGGTCGCCGTCTCCCTGCTGCACAGCTCATCGATTTCAACCAGCAACTCGTCTCGGGCTCTCTTAAGAACATCCTCGTCCGCGCTGGAGTGAAGCTGAAAGACCGGCCGCAGCAAGTCGTGCCTGAGCATTACCTGAAGGGCGCCCAACGCCGAAACCAGGCCCGGATAGGTGGGGATCACCACGGAAGGGATTTGCAGGGCGCTGGCCAGGTCTGCTGCGTGCAACGGGCCTGCACCGCCGAACGCCACCAGGGAAAACTCCCTGGGGTCGTAGCCCCGCTCAACGGTCATGAGCCTGACGGCGTTGAGCATGGAGTTGTTGGAGAGTCGGATGATCCCGGCTGCCGCCTCCAGCGCAGTGCAATCCAAGGCGGGGGCGATGCTGCGCTCAATTGCCGCGGCCGCGGCTTCGGCGCTGATTGAAAGCTCGCCCCGACGACCGGTGAACGACTTCGGTCGCAGCCTCCCCATCACCACGTTGGCGTCGGTATTGGTTGGGTGCTCCCCGCCCCTGCCGTAGCAGGCAGGGCCCGGATCGGCGCCGGCGCTCTGCGGCCCGCTGTGGGGCGTGCCGCTTTCGTCCACCCAAGCGATCGTGCCTCCCCCGGCGCCGATGGTCACCAAGTCGATGGAAGGGAAGATGATGGGCACATTCGACTGTGCATGCCACTCAGAGCGAAACGCCGGGACGCCGTCGACGATCACCGAGATGTCCGCGCTGGTCCCGCCCATGTCCAGGGTGATCACCCTGTCGAGACCTACCGTCCTGGCCACCGCGAGCCCACCCATGACACCCGCCGCCGGGCCCGACTGGCACACCCGAGCCGGGATGGTCGCGGCGGACGCAGACGTCATCAGGCCTCCCCCCGAATGCGTGATGAGGACGTCCCCCCCATAGTCAAACTCGCCCAGCAAGTCGTCCAGGCCGCTCAGGTAGGTGGCCATTGGGGGACCCAGGTAGGCGTTCACGACCGTCGTGCTCGTGCGCTCAAATTCACGAATCTCCGGCACCACCTTGCTGCTGGCGCACGCAAAGACCCCTGGCCACTCCTCGGCGATTATCTCCAGGGTGCGCTCCTCGTGTGAGGTGTTGACAAAGGAGTTGAGATAGCAGACGGCGATCGCCCCCACCCCCCGCCTGCGGAGGGTGCCCACCGCCTGCCGCACCTCCTCCTCGTCCAGAGGCGTCACGACCCTCCCCAGGTAATCCATGCGCTCTGTCACAGTGAGAATGTCCCGGCGCGCCACCAGGGGCGGCGGGGGGTCCCATATGGAGTCGTAGAGATCGATGCGGCTCGCCCTCGCAGCAGTGAGAACGTCCCTGAAACCTCTCGTGGTGATCAGTCCCGTCTTCGCCCCCTTGCGCTGAATGATGGCGTTGGTGCCCACAGTGGTCCCGTGGCGGAAGTCGACTATCTCCCCCGATCCGATGCTTCGCAGAACCGATCTGACCCCCTGCAGAAAGTCGGAGGGGACCGACGGGTTCTTCACGAGCACGACGTCCCCGTCGGCTGCCACCGCCACCAAGTCGGTGAACGTGCCTCCGATGTCCACCGCCACGGCGTAGCTGGATTGGTTTTGCTCACGCATTCCTGCAAACCTGCCTTCTCTGTTTTCCTCCCGCAACGTCCCCGCCCTCACGCATCCGGCGCCACCCTGACCGCCCTCCGGAACGTCTGGTAACCGTAAACGGCCGCAACGATGATCACCGGGGATGCCGCAAGGATCAAGATGAGGTTCCCTGGAAGCCCCAGAATGGACTGAAGACGAACCTCCCCGTTTTGCAGGAAACCAAAATACAGGGCGAAGGGAAGCACCACGAGCAGATTGCCGCGGGCCAGGAGTGCCACCGCAATCGCGGTGAAACCCCAGCCCGGGGAGAAGTTGGCCCCGAGCCGGTACTGGTTCCCCAGCAACTCCACCACCCCGCCAAGGCCGGCCAGCCCACCGCCCAGTGCCAGCGCGGCGATCCGGGTTCGCTTCACGTCGATTCCCTGCCTTTCGGCAACGGCGTCGCTCAGACCCAGGAGCCTGAGGCGCCAGCCGAACCGGGTGTACTCGGTCAGCCAGGAAGCGGCGACGACGATGACCAGCGTCACGATCAGGCCGTAGGGAAGCTTGTTGTCGAGGAACCGGTGAAAGCGGAACCCGTCGGCGACGGCCCTGCTTGCTGCGTATGGCAGGCCGGGTTCCTTGAGCGAGCCTCTCAGGAGGAACGTGATCAGGAAGAGCACGACGAAGTTGAGCATGATGGTCGTGACGATCTCATGCATCCCCCGGGTCTTCAGCCATCCCGCGAGCGCCCCCAGGCACGCCGCCGCCCCGAACGCGCCCAGCATGGGAAGCAGAAAGGCGCCCGGCCCTCCTTCAAACGACGTTCCGACGTAGACACCCACGAGGGCGCCTGTGATCAGCTGCCCCTCCCCCCCCACGTTGAAGAGGCCGGCGCGATAAGGGAGGGCGACTCCCAGGCCGACGAGGATGAGCGGCAATGAGGCCGTGAGCCAGGACCCCAGCCCCACCAGAGACCCGAAGGTGGACTTCAGCAACTCGCGGTAGCCGTCCATGACCCCGGCGCCACCGATTCTGATCAGGGGCGCAAGCACCAGGAGGGAGACAAGGATCGCCAGAATTGGCACGACAGCCCCCCGCAGTCGTTTCAGCACGCTGCCGCCTTGGTGAGCATCAGGCTTCCGATGCGAACAATGGAGATCTCATCCGCCTCCAATATCCCTGTTATGCGCCCTTGCGACAAGACCGCCACGCGGTCGCTCACCTCGATGATCTCCTCGAGGTCCATGCTGAAGATCACCACCGAGGTTCCCCCCGCAGAAAGGCGGCGAAGATAGCCGATCACCTGTTCTGCGGAGCGGACGTCCAACCCCCGGGTCGGATAAGTGGCGACAAGCAGGATCGGATGCTTGCACAGCTCCCTGGCCAGGATGACCCTGCGCCGGTTTCCGCCTGATAGCTGGTTGACCGGCGTGTTGACGCTGCCGGTGCGTATGTCGAATTCGTCCACCAGTTCCCCCGCCCGTCGGCGATGGCGAGACCTCCCGGACGGAACAGGGGCTTCCTGCCACGCAAACGTGGACAGGGCGAGGTTCTCCCAGAGGGACAACGAGTCGCACGTAGCCAGGAAATGGTCGTCCGGTACGTCCCCGATGAGCTCGGAGCGTCGCCTGGGGGGGATTTCGGCGAGAGGCTCTCCGTCGAGGGTGACCTCCCCTTCGTCCGCCCGCCAGGCTCCCGTGAGCATGGCGGAGAACTCGCGCTGGCCGTTGCCCTCCACCCCTGCTATTCCCATCACCTCCCCCTTTCGAACCTCCAGGCTTATGTCAAACAGACGCCGACCCCAGGAAGGGGCGCCCGAAACCGACCTGACCGATACTCTTGCCCCCTCCCCGGGGGAAGCTCCCGCGGGCGGTGATCTAATCAATGATTCCCCGGCGCCCGCAGGGATAGCGGACTCCGGGCCCTCCCCGTCAACTGCGTCCCCGATAATGAGCCTCACAAGCTCCTGTTCATCGACTTGGTGACCCTCCTCCAGACGACCGACCACCCGCCCGTGGCGCAAAACCGTCGTGCGCGTGCACTGCGAAAGGGCCTCGGACAGGTGATGGGTGACAAAAACTATCCCGATGCCCCGATCTGTGAGGGCGGTGAAGAGGCCAAACAGGCTCTCGCGCTCGGCGGGTGAAAGAACGGCAGTCGGCTCATCGAGTATCACGAACATGGCGTCGTGCATGAACGCCCTTGCGATCTCGGCTCGCTGACGATCCCCAACCGAGAGTGTCTCCACCCTGGCGCTTGGATCGACCTTGAACCCGAGCCGTTCCCCGCTCGCCACCAGTTGCTCGGCGTAGTTCGAGGTAATCCGCCCCAGCCGCCCCTCTTGCAGCACGACATTTTCTATAAGGCTCAGCCGGGAGATCAAGGTTGAGTTCTGGTGCACCACGGCGATGCCGGACTGGCGGGAGTGGACAGGGTTCTTGAAGGAGACCTCCCTGCCGTTGACCTCGAAGTGCCCCGAGTCGGGTCGGTAGACACCCGTG
This sequence comes from uncultured Acidimicrobiales bacterium, assembly GCA_958295925.1. Taxonomy (GTDB): domain Bacteria; phylum Actinomycetota; class Acidimicrobiia; order Acidimicrobiales; family CATQHL01; genus CATQHL01. The sequence goes on along the minus strand of CATQHL010000001.1, from coordinate 2,063,658 downwards.
AGGCACTTGATCAACGTGGACTTGCCTGCCCCGTTCTCCCCAAGCAGGCCGTGAACCTCACCACCCTTGAAGGTGACGTCTACGCCGTCATTGGCCTTGACTTTTCCGAAGTGCTTACGCACGGAGGCTGCGACAAGGGTGCTCTGCGCCTTTGTCGCAGCCTCGGTGTGCGCATCAGTGGCAACGCCCACGCGGGTTGCCTTCCGTTACTGCTAAGAGGTTACCTCGCGTGTCGGGTCCACTACGATGCTCCCGGCCGCGATCTGTTCCAGGACGCTGTCGATGGCCTTTTGCACCTCTTCGTCAGGATTGCAGAAACCCGTTACTTGAATTCCCTGGTTCGCAGAGTTCAGCGGATATATCTTCGGCTCAAGACTGCCTGCCGCATACAAGTCCGCCATCTCCGCGTACGCGATGTCGAAGTTCATAATCACGCTTGTGATGATGGTGTCTGGCGCCTGCTCGCACTGGTCTACAACAGATCCGACATACATGAGTTCGTTCTGGACTGCGGATTCCACAGCGCCCGCCCCGGCGGCGTCCGCGCCGTCGAACAGCACGTCCGCACCGCCGTCAATGAGCGCCTCGGCTGCCGACTTCGCCTTTACGACATCTACGAAGTCCCCTGTCCACACATAGTTGAACTCGCAGGCTTCGCCCAGCACTTCGGCGGATTCCTCGCTCAGCTGATCGGATCCGCCCGTCCAGCGGGTGTAGGCAGGAATCGGCGCGCTGACGACCATTCCCACGTGGTTGGCGTCTGATGAGGCGCAGGCAATCGTGGCGACGAGGTATCCGACCTCGTTCCAGTGCACCGCCCATCCGGCGACGTTGGGCAGGTCGTTGGTGGTCGACAGGTCGGAGTAGATCAGGAACCAGGTTTCCGGGAATTCCGGTGCCACCTCGAGCACCGCAGACTCATAACCGGAGGAGTGTGAAACAATTATGTCCACCCCGTCCGCGGCCAACTGCCGCAGCGTTGAGGGGGCCTCGTCGTAGGTGATCCTCTCAAGCACCTCGGGCTCGGAACCCAGTACCTCAGCCATCTTCTTAAAAGCATCAGTCCCCTTGCTGTACCAGCCCGCCGCGTTTACCGCGTCGGGATGAATCTGAGCGACCCTGGGGTTTTCCTTCTGCATCGGGCCTGGCGAAGGTGCCGGATCGGGGCTTGGAGCCGGAGCAGGCTCAGGATCGGGGCTCGACGCAGGCTCAGGATCGGGCTCAGCGCTCGGCTCGTCTCCTTCCCCGCAGGCTGAGGCCACCAGCACGACCGCCATAAGGGCCGCCAGCAGCACCAGCAGTGTTGATCTCGTACTCCTGATAATCATCAGTTTCCCCTTTCTGTTAGCTAATTGATGTCTTGTCAGTGGCATTTGCCTTGTTATCTCATGGCGCTGCCGTCTGAGGCTTTTCAAGGGAGGAAGGCTCATCGTCAGCCTGGAAATACGGCATGACCTCAGCCGCAAATATCTCCATGTTCTGCTTGGTGACCTCATGCGACATCGCCCCCATATGCAGTAAGGCGTTCACCAGACCGAACCCAAGCTCGTCGGCGAGTTCCTCTAGACGTTCCCTCACGCTCTCCGCGCTGCCTACCACCGCGTAGCCCTGAGAGATCAACTCCTCGTAGCTCAAGGCCGTATAGCTGCCGAGGCCGGAACGAAGGAATCTTCCCCACGACTCCTCGGTCATGTACCCGGGCGGGAAGAGGTGCTCGAACTTGTGCTTGAGTCCCTTGTGGTAGAGCCAGAGTACGTGCTCACGCCCTTCGGCGTGGGCGGAGCGGTCGCTTTCCCCCACGAAAATGGGCAGCAGTATGCCGATCTGATCCTTGCTCGCCTCATATCCAGCTTCGTTGGCGCCAGCCCTGAACCCGTCGAACCACTTCTTCAGGAGTTTGGAGGGCGCAAACACCGACAGATACGTGTAGTGATGAGCGGCTGCCCACGTCATTGTCTCGGTGCTGCCGAAGGCCGGTATCCAAACATGTGGATGAGGCTGCTGGAGGGGACGCGGCCAGACGTTTACGTAGTTGTGTCGATAATGCTTGCCGCTCCAGCGGAACGGGCCTGGGGTGGTCCATGCCTTGACGATCAGGTCGTGGGCCTCGTTGAAGCGCTCGCGGGAATGTGTCGGGTTTAGCGACATGGAGAAATACTCATCCCCGATTCCTCGAACGAATCCGGAGATTATGCGACCGCCCGAGATTACGTCGAGCATCGCCACCTCCTCGGCGACCCTGAGAGGGTGATCGCGCAGGGGAAGGCCGTTTCCGACAATCGCAATATCCACTCGTTCGGTGTTTCTGCACAGGGTGGCTGCCATGAGATTCGGGGATGGCATCGTTCCGTAGGCGTTCTGATGGTGCTCGTTTACGCAGATGCCGTCGAACCCAAGCGGCTCGGCGTACTCCAGCTCGTCCAAATAGCGGTTGTAGAGGTAGGTTCCCACCGTCGGGTCGTAGTTGCTGTTGGGATAGGTCACCCACGCCGACTCCCGCTCCTCGAAGTCCTCTGAGAGGTGTGGATAGGGCATCAGATGAAACATGTAGAACTTCATCTCATCCTCCCGTCGCTGGCGTTCCCGAAGCTGTTTCGGAAACGAACTTCCCTATGGCGTCGACAGTAAGCCTCGGCTGTTCCAGCAATGGCGCATGTCCTGAGTCCTCGATGAACTCCAGTCGAGAGTTGGCGATGAGATCCCTGTAGCGCTCTCCGTGCGCGGGGGGCACCAGTCGGTCATGCCGTCCCCAGAGAATCAACGTGGGCGCTGCAATGCGGTGCGTCCTAAGCGGCAGCTTTGGATTGCAGCAAAAGGGGTTCCAGGCCAGGCGCGCAAAAGCCGACTTTTCCTTGAAAGCTCGCATAAGCGCCTCGAAATCGGGTTCTTCAGGGATGAACCTCCTGGCCACGTCGGGATCGTGAAACAGCGCCGCCCGCAGCTCGTCGGGGTTCATCGCAAAGATGTCCTCTATCGGATGTTCAGGAATGTCCAGGCCTATTGGATCCACCAGCACAAGGCTGCGTGCGAGGGAAGGTTGGTGGAGGGCCAGCTCAACCGCCAGCCACCCGCCCAGGGATGCCCCCAGAAGGTGCGTCCGCTCGATGTCAAGCCGCTCCAGCAAATCGAGGTAGAAGTAGACGAGATCGTCCATCCCGTCTATCCATTCCAAGGCGTCCGAGTCCCCGAACCCTGGGTGATCAGGGGAAATCACAGTGAAACTCTCGGCAAGCATTTCATGAAAGGGCATCCAATATCCCGCCCCCGCGGCCGGGTGCAGAAACAGCATCGGCTCACCCTCCCCCCCACTCATTACGTGAACGCGGGCTTTGCCAAATTCAAAATGCCGTGATGCGTATCCGGTGCTCATAGTTCAGACGCTCCTCTGCAGGAACCTGAGTATACGCCTAATCAAATCGTCCGTGCCAAGGCGCGCATGGAGAGGGTGGCGGCCCACCCGGCGCAGAATTTGGCAAAGATGTATGATTTGGGCATGCGCCAGTCCCTGCGCCTGTGTGGCGGGAGAACGCATTCGGGCCAATCCTCGCCTGCATCCACCCGGAGCCGCGCGTGACTGTCACCGCCAACGTCATAGGCGCCTCGATCATCGCTGGCGTCCCGCTCATCCTCGCCGCACTGGGCGGCGTGATCGCCCAACGTTCCGGAGTGCTTAACATCGCACTCGAAGGGCTGATGCTCATCGGCGCATTTGCCTCGGCCTGGACTGCCGCCCTCTTCGGCTCGGAGGTGGGCGGCTTCTGGTTTGCGGTTCTTTTTGGGGCGGTCTTCGGCCTGCTCGTCGGCTGGGTAACAGTTGGGTTGCGTGGGGACCAGGTGGTCGTGGGCATCGCCTTCAACATCCTGGCGTTGGGGGCCACCAGTTTCCTGTTCGACGTGGCGATTCGGGGCGGCGGGTTGGCAGCGATGTCCGTTCCAAGGGGAGATCTCACCACGCGCATTCCTGGCCTGGCGTCGATTCCGATAGTCGGGGTGCTCTTCGACCAGCACTGGCTGGTCTACATGACGTACGTATTGATCCCCCTTTTTTCCTACATCCTGTTCAAGACGGGCCTGGGAGTACGCCTAAGAGCCTGCGGGGAGTACGCGGAGGGGGCCCAGACGACCGGCGTGAACGTGTTGAGGGTGCGTCTTTGGGCCATGACGGCCAGCGGCGTGCTTGCAGCCGTGGCCGGTGCTTACATGGTTCTGGCGGACATCCGCCTGTTCCAGCAGGACATCGTTCGCGGCAGGGGATACATAGCCATAGCAGTAATCATCCTGGGGCGCTGGACTCCGGGAGGCTCGTTTGGCGCGGCCTTGCTCTTCGGGGGATCCTACGCGCTGGGCTTCCAGCTGCAGGCACTCAACATCCCGATAGCAGGGGAACTGCTGCTGGCGCTCCCCTACCTTGTGACGATCCTGGCTATTGCCCTGACGGGCAGAAAGGTGCTTCCGCCGCGCGAGGAGGGGCGCCCCCTCCATCTCGCCAGATGACCCCGGAGCGCGCACCTGCCCCTGCATTTGGGATTCGGATTCCACCCTGCCGTAATGTCCGAGCCCTGAAGGACGCCGCCAGGGCTGCGGAGTCGGCCGGCTTTGAGGTCGCCTGGTTTCCCGACTCACAGTTCATCTGGAGGGACGTCTGGTCTACGATGACCGCCGCCGCTCTGGGGACCTCCGCCATTCGTGTGGGAAGCTGCGTGACGACGTTCGAGACGCGGCACCCCAGCGTCACCGCAGCCGCCGCACGCACGGTTGCGGAGATAGCGCCGGGACGCACGATCCTCGGAGTGGGCAGCGGCGACAGCGCCATCAAGCTCCTCGGGATGCGCCCGACGCGCCTCGCCGAAATGCGTCAGCACATTTACACGGTGCGCCGGCTGCTGGCGGGGGGGGCCTGCGAGTTCGGGGGACGGGAAGTGCGCATTCACGGCCAGGCCGTCGACGGAATCCCCGTATACATGGCCGCCAGCGGCCCCAAGGCTCTTCAGCTCGCCGGGGAGGTTGCCGACGGGGTGATCGTCCTCGCCGGCCTGTCCCCGCCGCTCATCGAGCAGGCCCTCGGAAACATCCGCGCCGGAGCGGAGCGCTCAGGGCGCAGGCTCGAAGACCTCGACGTCTGCCTCGGCGCGTTCTGTCACATCACCGATGACCCCCTTGAGGCAGCCCAGGTGGCCAAGCCGGTGTGCGTGGGCCTCGCGCAGATCGGCGCCGCGGCCTCCCTCAGGCTGGCGGGAATCGAAATCGAGGTGCCCAAGGTGGTGAAGGGCGTCTACCCTGACATGACGCACGCCGAGGACTGGGCGCAGGCAGCGGAGGTGGCAGGGCAATGGGTGAGCGACGACGACGGCAGACGCTACGCCGACGCCTTCTGTGCGGTTGGAACGGCTGAGGAGTGCGCCGCCCGCCTGCGCAGGGCCGCCGAATTTGGGGTGAGCAGCTTTTACATCAGAGGCTTCCCCTCCTACGAACTTCCCCTCGACCTGATTGAGGCTTTCGGGTCTCGCGTGATGCCTGCTCTGCGATGAGTCGTCCCGACGTCTTGATCATCGGAGCCGGGGCCTCGGGGGCGGTGGCCGCCAAGCGCCTGGCAGAAGGTGGATTCGACGTGGTCTGCCTCGAGCAGGGGCAGCGCACTGACCCTGGCGCCTACCGCGGGGCCTACCCCGACTGGGAACTGACCGGGCTTAAACAGTGGAACTGGGACCCCAACGTACGTCAAGCCGACGCCGACTACCCCGTCGAAGTCTCAGAGAGCGACATCGACCCCCTGATGTTCAACGGGGTGGGCGGAAGCACAGTGCAGTTCGCCGCCCAGTGGCCTCGTCTGGCACCCTCTGACTTCCATGTCCGCTCCCTTGACGGGGTGGCGGACGACTGGCCGCTCACCTACGAGGAACTGCAGCCCTACTACGAAAGATCGGACGTCGACTTCGGGGTTTCGGGAATGGGAGGTGATCCCGCCTACCCTCCCGGTGCCGAGCCTCCGCTGCCACCGCTTCCCGTGCCGGACGTCGCCAACGAAATCGCCCGTGCGCACAACCGGCTCGGATGGCACTGGTGGCCGGGCTACAACGCAATCGCCTCACGCAGCTACCGCGGCAGGCGCCCGTGCGTTCAGCGCGGCACGTGCGCCTGGGGATGCGGGGAGGGCGCAAAGGGATCCACCGATCAGACCCACTGGCCCGACGCCGAGCGGCTGGGGGTCAAACTGGCCACTGGCGCAAGGGTCTACGAGATAACGGTGAACGGGCGCGGGCTGGCCACCGGGGCGGCTTATGTGGACCATGAGGGAGTGCATAGGCACCAGGAGGCCTCGGTGGTGATGCTCGCCGCCAACGGAATCGGAACTCCCCGCCTTCTGCTGCTCTCCTCAAGCGCGCATTTCCCCGACGGACTCGCCAACAGATCAGGTCTGGTTGGCAAGAGGCTGATGATGCATCCCTTCGGAACGGTGATCGGTCTGTTCGATCGCCGCTGGGCGAGCTGGCAGGGGCACTGGGGGCAGAGCTTGCAGAGCATGCAGTTCTACGAGACAGGCCCCTCGGCGGATTTCGTGCGGGGCGCCAAATGGGGTCTCCAGCCCACCGGGGGGCCATTGGGGGTTGCGATGGGATTCGGAGGAGACCCTGTCTGGGGCGAGGAGCTGCAAGAACGGGTCTCCAAGAGCCTCGGTCACTCAATAATGTGGGGGATCATCGGCGAAGACCTGCCGGATGAGTCCAACGCCGTCACCCTCGATTCCGAACTCGTCGACTCAGATGGCGTACGGGCGCCTCGTATCCACTACCGGGTCTCGGGGAATTCCACCCGGCTGCTCGAGTTTCATGCAGAGCGCGCCTCGGAGTCGCTCATCGAGGCCGGCGCATACGAGACTATTGTCACGCCTCAGGTGAGGGGCACCGGCTGGCATCTCCTCGGCACGGCCAGGATGGGCGACGACCCGGAATCTTCTGTCGTGGACCGCTGGGGACGCGCCCACGACGTGGGGAACCTGTTCGTGATCGACGGCAGCCTGTTCGTGACGTCAGGCGGCGTAAACCCGACGGCGACCATCTCCGCCCTGGCGCTTCGAGCCACTGAACACCTGATCTCACGGAGGAAAGGGCAGGCAACGCCATGAGAGCCCCTCGACGGGCCGAAGAGGCCAAAGCGGGGGGATTCGCCGAAGAGGAGCGGTCGCGGATAGCCACGGTCGCAGACGTCCTCATCCCCGCCTGGGGGAATTTGCCCTCAGCCTCCACTGCGGGGGTGGTCGGGAGTCTCCTGGAGAAGGCGCTTCGAGCCCGTCCCGACCTCGCGGAGTCGTTTGCCCGGTCTGTCGCCAACCTCCCTGAAACCCCGACGTCTGAGACCGTGCAAGACCTGATCGAGCGGGACTACGAGAGCTACCTGACGATCCTCACCCTTCTGCTTGGCGCCTACTACATGAGCGACGCCGTAAAGGGCGCCCTCGGATACTCGGGACAGGAGGCGCTGAGGATTGACGTGGGGGCGCTGCCCGCATACTACGAGGAGGGTCTGCTAGAAGAAGTGAGCAAACGCGGCCCTATCTATCGACAGGCACCTGCCGACACCATCTAGAAAGGACGAGAATGGTTACAACCCGCTTTGGCACCCGACCGAGAAGAGTTGAGCAGCTCAACGGCCCCTTCGAGCCTCACGGACAACCCGACCCCCATCTTGGCCAGCCCCTTCAGGTCGGACTGTTTGCCTGGAACATCCAGGGAGGCACAACAAGCTCTAAAGCAGTCCTCGCAGACCCCGATCGCTACCAGAACTACTGGAAGTGGCCTCTGGCCTCACACCTGATCACCGAGGCCGAGAGGATCGGCTTCGACTACCAGGTCCCCTTCGCGCGCTGGATCGGGCAGGGCGGGGAGACCTCTTGGAATGAGTCCAGCCTTGAATCACTCACCGCAGCCGCGGCCGCCGCGACGATCACCACCCGCATGCTGCAGTTCTCAACGGCTCACAGCAACTACAACTTTCACCCGCTCCACTTTGCCAAGTTCGGGGTGACGATCGACCACATTTCCGGCGGCCGCTGGGGCCTCAACATGGTCACCGGCTACTCCGCCAAGGAGTACGCCGCTTTCGGTCATGTCGAACCGCCTGAACACGACGAGTCGTACCGTCGCGCCGACGAGTTCTTCACACTTGTAAAGCACCTCTGGGCGTCTGAGGACCCGATCATCTTCGAAGGCGAGTACTACCAGTGCTACGGGGGCTACGTGAACCCGAAGCCCACCAGGAAACCCAGGCCGCTGCTCATGCAGGCAGGGCAGTCCGAGATAGGAATCGACTTCGCCTGCCGGCACGCCGAATGGATCTTCCAAGTCCAGCCGACAATAGAGGAATACAGAAACGTCGCCGAGCGAATCCACAACAAGGCGGCTTCCTACAATCGCAAAGTCCTCGTCTCCACCCAACTCTGGCCCATCATCGACAAGACCGACTCCGCCGCGCAGGCCACAGCCGACTGGATCGCCGAAGAGGTGGACCACATGGCCGCGATGAACTTCATGGAGTCGGCCAAGCGTCAGCACACCTCCTCCACCTTCGGCTGGGACGAACTCGACCAGAAAAGCTCCGATCCCTTTGGGGGCATCGGCAAGGAGCGCTTCCTGAGCATGGCGCTTGGCATAGGGGGCTACCATCTTGTTGGTAGCTACGACACGGTCGCTGAGACGCTGCGGGAGCTCCATGAGGCAGGCATAGAAAGCGCCGTGATCTCCTTCTTCGACCCGTTCAAGGGCCTCCAGCAAATTGAGGAGGAGATCTTTCCGCGTCTAAAGAAAATGGGGCTGCGACGCTAGCGCGCCCCTCATAGGCGATGAAAAGGTTTTCAGACTCGGAGGTCGAGCAGGTACTCCAGCCCTTGCTGGAGACGCCCTCCCCGCAAACCAGCCTCTTCGAGTCAGAACCGCTCGTGCGGAACTTTCTGCGAAGCACAGTCGCCCCGCTCATCGAGCAGATCGGGCTGTCTCACGAAACCGACGAGGCGGGCAACTTGATCACAGAGGCGGGGGAAGGCCATGCCCCTGGACTTGTCATCTTCTGCTACGCCATGACGCACCCCGCCGGTCGAATGACAAAGCCCTACGACGCCAGCCGTTCAACCACCGACGACGGCGAAGTCCATCTGCGTGGACGTGGGGCGAGCGAGCAGAAGGGGGCGCTGGCCGCCGCCCTCCTGGCGCTGAGCCAAATAGCGGAACGGCGAAACGAACTCGGGGGGACGTTCACCCTTTGCGTCTCACCATCCGGGGAAACTGGCAGGCATGACGCCGCCGAGGCTTTCCTCGACCACAGGAGGAATCTGCCGGCACCTTCGGCCTGCCTTGTGGGAATAGGCACTAACAACGACATCTGCACCGCGAACAAGGGAAGGATCGACGCCACAATCAGGGTCTACGGGCGCGCCGGTCACAGTGCCATGCCCTGGATGTCGAGGAACGCCATTGAAGGGGCGCGTCAAGTCTTGAGGAGGCTCGACGACATACACCTGCCGGGGACGCATCCCCGCCTGGGCTCCCCCACCCTGACACCGACATCGCTCAGAAGCAGCCCCGAAGCCACACACACGATCCCCGACTGCGTGGAGATCGTCGTCGACCGCCGACTCCTGCCCGGCGACAGCCCTGAGTCGGCCCTCGAGGACATTCAAGCCGCCCTCAACGAAGTAGACGACTGGGAAACAGAGCTGGAGCCCGGCCCCGTGATGTTCCCGTCCGATCTGCCCCCCGACTCCCCCCTCGTCGCCTCCCTGCGCTCCGCTTTTGCGGCTGCGGGACGCCCCGAAGTTGCGCTGACCAGCTCACACGGCTGCATTGACGCCGGTGTCTTTACCAGAAACGGCATCCCGGCGGTAATGCTGGGACCGGGGGATCAGGCCATGTGGCACTCCGACGAAGAGTCAGTCTCCCTACAGGACATCGCCCTCTGCGCCGATGTATACGCCCGGACGGCCTTCGGCTTGCTGGGGCACCCGCCGTCGCAGGAAATCGTCAGCGGCGGCAAAGGGGGCTAGCGGCAGCCGGATCATCCCCGCCCCGACCTGCCCCCTTCCCGCCTGGCGGTGAGCCAGGCCTGCGTTCACGAGGGGGGTGACGCCCGTGGACGCCACTCTTCGCACGTCGATGCCGAGGGGGGTGCCGCGAAAGCCCTCGTAGGGAATCAGCAGGCGGGAACTCGTGGCGCGGCAGATGCGACGAAGCTCGGCAATCAGATCTGGCGCCTGCCTGGGATCTCCCCCGATGTAGGCGGCGATGGATGGCGAGGCGGAAAGGGCGAAGGCCCCCAGCCCGACCGTCTCCGTGATGAAGGAATCCCCCAAGACCGGGCACACGTCGCCCGGGGTGAAGCCCTCGAACAGCTTCGGTTCGCCGATGAGACTCTCGGTTAGAAACCATCTGCCGCCGGCGCCGCTGACACGAATTCCGAAGTCGTTCCCGTTCGCCGACATCGCGCACACCACACCCTCTTCGTCGGAATCGCCCGCCAGATCGGCAAGGGCCTTGGCCGCGGCGATGGAGAAAGACAGGAAGAAGTGGGGGTTGCCGGCAATAAACGAAAGAACCTCGGCTGCGTCCGCCCTCCCTGCTCTCACGATGTCGGGAGCGAGGCGGGCGAGGACAGCCGCAGACGAAGCCACGTTTCTGTTGTGACACTCGTCGCCGCGCCTTAACCCTTCCGACCACAACCCCGTAATCTCCAGCCCCCCGACCGCGGCAAGGGCAGCGTCGAGAACAGGGGCGGCCACATCCCTCATCCACCTGAGCCTGTCCAGGGTGGCGTGGTCGTGTGAACCGAAGCGCAGAGCGCGGCCGAGCCCCTCGTTAAGGGGGGCGAACGCCCGCGTTCCCCTGTCGGTCTCGACGACCAACAGCGGCATGGAGGGCGTCACCACACCTGCCATCGCCCCGACCCCTCCGTGGTCGTGGCAGGACCGCAGCCCCAAAGAGCCCCCGTCGATGATTTTGGCCGCCTCGTCGGGGGAGTCGGCTTCACCCTCGAAGATCAGCGCCCCCACGATCGCCCCCCTGAGCGGTCCAGGCATCTCCCCGCCATCGAGGGGAGGGCCTGCATGGAGGTACTCGAGCCTTCCCACCGCATCGGTCGCCTCGGTTGCCAGGCGAACCGAGATCGCAGTCACCTGCGTCTCGTCCAGCGCCCTGATCGCCGCCCCGACGCCTTGGTTCTTCAGCCCGGCCCCACCGCCGCCGAGGTGTCGGGCGATGCGCGCTCATCGGCTTGGGCGCCCATCTCGGCTGCAGCCTCTGCCACTGCCCTGACGATGTTCTGGTAGCCCGTGCATCGGCACAGGTTCGAGGAGACGGCCCCGACTATCGCCTGACGACTCGGCGCAGGCTCCTCTCGCAGGAACGCCGTCGCCGACATGACGAGCCCTGCCGTACAGAATCCGCACTGGATGGCGTGGCAGCGGGCAAACGACAGGGCAACCGGGTGCTCCCTCATCCCTTCTATGGTCGTGATCTCCTCGCCGTGCGCCTGGACCGCCAGAAGAAGGCACGAGCGGTGAGGATCCCCGTTCAAGTGGATGGTGCAGCTCCCGCAGACTCCCTGCTCACAGCCCACGTGCGTTCCCGTCAGGCCCAGGCGGTGGCGGAGAAAGTCGGAGAGCAGCATCCGCACGGGGGCGTCCGCTTCCCTCACCTCGCCGTTGACCACCACCCTTACGGCTCGGGAGTCCTCAAGCACCATCTGTTTCACCTCGAGACTGCCCAACGCCCCCTCTCGCCGCGAATGAGCCCGCCGCCTCACCGCCTGCGCTGCCCGCAGCCAACCCCGCGACCATCTCAGGGCTGAGAGGCGAAGACGTGATCTCGACGCCCAGGGCATCCTCAATCGCGCCTATTACAGCCGGCGCAGCTGAGATGCAGCCCGCCTCCCCCACGCCCTTGACTCCGAGGGGATTCAAGGGCGAGGGCGTCTCGGTGTGCTCCACGCAAATCTCAGGAATCTCCGAGGCATACGGGACGAGAAAGTCCATGAAGTTGGCGTTCTTCAGCTGCCCCTCCTCGTCGTAGCAAATCCGCTCGTACAGCGCCCCGCCGATCCCCTGGGCCGTGCCGCCGTGCACCTGCCCCTCGACAACAGCGGGGTTGATCATCCTCCCGCAGTCGTGCACCACCGAGTAGCGCAGAATGCGCACCGCGCCAGTCTCCACGTCCACCTCCACCACTGCGGCATGCGCACCGCTGGCAAATGTGGCGAACTCAGGGCTGGCGTACGCCGTCGCCTCCAGGCCGGGCGCAACCTCCGAAGGCGGAGGGGCCTTGGCGCGCTCGCCGTCGCCGACGAACTGTGTGGCGGCGAGGGCTTCACTGCTGAATGCGTAGCGGAGAGGGTTGGCGAGCACCGCGACCTGCCGAAGCGGGATCCGGACGTCAGGCGAACCCTTCACGAAGACGTCGCCGTCTTCGAAGGCGACGTCGGCCGTGCTGGCTTCGAAAATTCTCGCCGCTATCTCGGCTGCTTTTTCCTTTACGAGCAATGCCGCCTCTGCCACGGCGCTGCCCGCCACAACCGCTATGCGGGAGGCGAAAGTCCCAGTGGCCCACTTGAATTGCCGCGTGTCCCCCGTCTTCACCACCACGTCGTCGAGCGCCACGCCAAGAACGTCGGCAACGATCTGCGAGAGGATGGTGCAGTGCGACTGGCCCTGGGTGGCTATGCCGGTGCTCACAAAGACCTTCCCGGTTGTCTCCACGTGGATGCGGGCCCCTTCGTAGGGGCCGCAGCCCGTCCCTTCCACGTAACAGCCGAAGCCGATTCCGATGCGCCTTCCCTCCGCTAGAGCCGCGGCCTGTTCAGCGGGAAAGCCCGCATGGCCGATCGACTCGAGGAGTTTCTCGAACCCCCTGGGGTAGTCGCCACTGTCGTAGGTGGTGGTGGTGCCGTCCTCGTCCATGAGTCCGACCACGTAGGGAAACTCGTCTGGGGCGATGAAGTTTCTTCGTCGCACCTCTGCCCTGTCGACGCCCAGGTCGCGCGCAATCAGGTCAATCACCCTCTCCATCACGAAAGCACCTTGCGGCATCCCTGCGCCTCTGTACGGCGTGACGGGCACGGTGTTTGTGTAGACGACATGCATCTCGCTGCCGTACGCGGGGATCTTGTATGGCCCCGGCAGCCTGCTGGCCGTGACGATGGGGATGATGATCCCGTACGGGCAGTAGGCGCCCGCATCGTGGATGAACTCGTCGACCAGTCCGCAGATGCGCCCATCCTCCTCGTATCCGACCTTCACCCTGTGCCACTGCGCCCGCTCGTGGTTGGAGGCAACGAAGTGCTCAGAGCGGTCCTCTACGAACTTCACAGGGGCGCCCAGGCGCCTCGCAGCCCACGGAACGAGTATTTCCTCAGGATAGAAAACCGGCAGCTTGACGCCGAATCCCCCGCCCACGTCGGGAGCCACCACCTCCACTTCATGCTCGGCTACCCCGAGGTAGGTGGATAGCCCCGCCCTGATAGTGCTTGGCGCCTGCGACGAGTCGTAGACCAGGAGTTGGCCGGTCTGCTCGGGTATCGCCACCACCCCTCGGCACTCGATGGGCGTAGCGGCGCTGCGCTCCACCATAAATTCACGCTCGAGAACACGCGTGGCCCCTTCAAACGCCGCCTCCGTGTCGCCGTGCTCCTGCACAAAGTGGGCCGCCACGTTGGTGTTCATGTCCACGTGCGCGCGCTCTTTGGAATGAAAGGCGTTCAACGGCCCGACGACCGCCGGGAACTCCGTGTAGTCAACCTCCACCAGCCCTGCAGCGTCTTCGGCTGCGTAACGGCTCTCCGCCACCACCATCGCCACTGCCTCGCCCACAAAATGCACGTACTCGAAGGCGAGCAGAAACTGCGTTCGAGGTTCGGTGAGGGCTGGGTTGGGAATCAGCAGGGGAAGGTTCCTCCGACCTAGTTCCCCCAGGTCGTCCGCTGTGTAAACGGCTACCACGCCCGGAGCGGCCCGCGCTGGCGTGGCATCCACCCTTCTGATGCGCCCGTTGGCGCAAGTGGATCGCACCATCGCAACGTGCAGACAGCCGGCGGGCTCGATGTCGTCTATAAAGACTCCGGCGCCGTCCAAGATGCGCCGATCCTCGCTTCGCGGGACGCTCGCACCAATTAGGCGGGTGGTCACTCCGTCTCCTCGTGGCCTTCTCTTAAAGGATGCGTTCTCACCGGGCGGGAATCCGCTCCCGACTTCGGCTGCACGCAGCTCAGTTGCTGGAAAGCGCCTCCGCCTCGGCAGCGAGCAGGATGCGCAGGTCCAACAGCAAGTCGGTGAACTCCGTTCGTGACACCAGTTCCCGCATGGAAACCTCCCCCAGCTTGCAATCGATAAGCGCGAGGGCTTCGCCCAGAACCGCAGAGGTGCCAACTGACTGTGTTCCAAGCGTCGACTGACTCTGCGACTTCACCTTTTCTACGGATTTGGATTTGCTGTTGACCACGACGGCAATTCTACTTACTCCCTGAAACAATGTTCACCAATCAACCTTGACCGAAAGGAGGAACCCCTGGACGAGACCGTCGATGTCTATGACCGACGTGCGGAGGAATGGGTAAGACGCCGCTCTCCCCGGTTCCTGAAACGCCTCGAGGCATTCGGCCAAAGACTGGAGGAAGGGCCGGTGGCCGACCTGGGATGCGGTCCGGGCTGGCACACGCGCCTGCTTCCGCAGCCCGCAGTGGCTTTCGACGCCAGCCGCTCCATGCTTGCCCAATGCGAAGGCGGGCTGCGTGTGGCAGGGGATTTGCGCCACCTTCCGTTTCGCCGAGGATCATTGCGTGGAGCGTGGGCTTCGCGGTCGTACGTGCATCTTCCCCGCTCAGAGGTGCCCCTGGCGCTCGCCGACCTGCACGCAGCGCTGGCACCCGAGAGCAAGGTTGAGATGCATCTCTTCGCCGGGGACATGGAATGGGGGGAGGTCGCCAACGACGACTTCCCCCGGCGGCGCTTCTCGCACTGGCCCCTGACGCTGCTCCGAGCAGTCCTCGAAGGGGCCGGTCTGGCCCCCGAGTCGATCCAGCAGCAGGAGCGCACCCTGCTCGTCAATGCCCGACGCTCGCACACCTTGCCCGACACCGTGGGGAGCGGGATGCGGCTGCTCGTCTGTGGCTTGAATCCCAGCCTGTACTCCGCCGAAGTCGGCGTGGGCTTCGCCACGGCAGGAAACCGCTTCTGGCCTGCCGCCCTCCTCGCCGGCCTGGTCTCGACGAATCGCTGCCCGCGCCGCGCACTGCTCGAACACGGCGTGGGAATGACAGACCTGGTTAAGCGCCCTTCCAGGCGCGCCGGGGAAATCGCCGCCTCGGAGTTCAAGCACGGGCTGCAGCGGCTCGACACCCTGGCAGGCTGGCTGAAGCCGGCGGTCGTCTGTTTCGTGGGCCTGGCGGGCTGGCGGGCTGGCGTCGACCGGCGCGCCGAGCCCGGGGCGCAGCCCCGCCGCGTAGGGGGCCGTCCCGTCTATTTGATGCCCTCCACCAGCGGGCTGAACGCCCGCTGCCCCCTGGCCGAGCTGACCGAGCACCTGCGCCAAGCCGAGCGGCTGGCGGATAGCTGATCCCCTCCCCCGCGATGCGCCCGCGCCGCGCAGCAAGGGTGCCAGCAGAAAAGTGTTTGCTACGATTTTAAGTTGACTTTCTACGAAAATTCCGCAAAAATCTAACTATGTCCGCCTTAGAAACTCCTTCTTCTCTCCCAAGTGCTCTCTTGTCATTCGCCGCAGAGAACGTTCGCTCCTACCGGGACGAGGTGTATTTGCCTATGCATGCCGGAAGGCTCTCAGAGAAATCGGCGGTTCATGCCCTGCCCACGGCCGGCAGCCCCGTCCGAGTACTGCCTGCAGCGGGCATTTTCGGCGCCAACGCCTCCGGAAAGTCAACCCTCCTCAAGGCGATCGATGACATGCGCAAGGTCGTCTTGAGTTCTTTCCGACAGGGCAACGTGGAGAGCGGTATGTACCGTCGCCCGTTCCTGTTAGACGACGAATCTGCTCGACGGCCCTCAAGTTTCGAAATCGACCTCATAGTCGAAGGCGTCCGCTGGCAGTACGGCTTCGAGTTTGACGACACTCGGGTGCTGAATGAGTTCGCCTTTCACTACCCCAACGGGCGTAAGGCGCTGGTCTTTGAGCGCGACGGGGATCGCACCACATTCGGCCCCCGCTTCCGTTCTTTAGGACGTTTGCTGCTTCCGTTTCTTCGAGGCAATTCCCTTCTGCTTTCTGTCGCAGGCGCAACCGCCCACTACCCTCTCAGCTCGCTCTTTTTATGGTTTAGAAATAACTTTCAACTAGCCGAATCCGACAACCGCGATTTGCGCTGTGTATTTACCGCCGACATGTCGAGGGATCTGAACGTGCGCGAGCGCGTGTTGTTACTCTTGAGATCTGCCGACCTTGGTATTACTGACATTGAGCGGGTTCCAACAAGTCCCGAAATTATGGAGCGAATGAAAAAAGCCGCAGCAATTCTCACTGGCAATGAAGAATTAAATGACGATGAGGTTATGTTTGTCAACGACATCCTCAAGCTGACCCACTCGACTCCGTCGGGCTCCGTCGCGCTCGATGCCGAAGATGAATCCTTGGGAACACTAACGTGGATAGGATTAATCGGCCCAATTTTGTTTGCTTTAGGCAGCGGTACGCACATACTGATCGACGAGCTTGACTCAAGTCTTCACCCTCTTCTCGTCCAGCAAGTCATACGTCTATTTCAAGACCCCAAAACAAACCCAAAGTGCTCTCAACTAATCTTCAACTCACACGATCCCACTCTGCTTGAAGAGGGCGAATTTCCCCGTCTAGGCAGAGATCAAATCTGGTTTGCCGAAAAAGATCTGCACGGTATCACGAGCATTTATCCTCTCAGCAGCTATAACACACGAAAGGATGAGGCATTCATGCACCGTTACCTCTTTGGCAGATACGGAGGAATACCAAATCTTGACCCTGCAGACTTCGAGCTGGCAACAACCTAGTAGCACCATGGAAACTCGTATGAATAACCTAGACATCGCCCGACAGGAATTAATACTAACCAAGTAATTCGAATCCACACCGAAGGCCAAGTAACTGAAAGAGAACACCTTAAGTACTTGCCAAATCAGAACAGAGCGAACTACGACTAGGCGCCCCGCATTGCGCGCCAGATCCTCTCAGGCGTGGCCGGCATGTCGATGTGGCTAACCCCGAACCGGCTCAGGGCGTCAACCACTGCGTTGATCACCGCCGGCGGCGCCCCGATTGAACCGGCCTCGCCGACGCCCTTGGCGCCAAGGGAGTTGTGCGGAGTGGGTGTCACCGTGCGGTCGCTTGCAATCGACGGCACGTCGGAAGCGGCGGGCATCAAATAGTCCACCAGGTTGGCCGTGAGCGGCTGACCCTCCGAGTCGTAGCGCATCTCCTCATACAGCGCCTGGGCTATGCCCTGCACGATTCCTCCCTGCACCTGTCCGTCGGCCAGCATCGGATTCAGCACCGTCCCGCAGTCGTCCACCGTAAGAAACCGCTCGATCTCAATGTCGCCCGTCTCCCTGTCGATTCCCACCACGCACAGGTAGGCGCCGAAGGGGAACGTGAAGCCTGAAGGCTCGAAGTAGGCCGTCGACTCCAGGCAGCCAGTCTCCAGGCCTTCGGGAAGCTGCATGGGCGACAGCCCCGCCCAGCCGACCTCCCGCCAGCCGATGGACTTCTCTGGCGTGCCCACCACCGAGAACCTGCCCTCCTCGCAGACAACGTCGTCGGGGTTGGCCTCGAGCAGGTGAGCCGCCACCCGGCGGGCGACGCCCATCACCTTCTGCGCTGCCAGCTTGGTGGACTCCCCTGCCAGCGCGGCCGTGCGCGAACCCATGGTGCCCACGCCCTGCGGGGTCGAGTCGGTGTCGCCGTAACGCACGATGATGTAGTCAAAGGGAATCTGCAGCTCGTCTGCGGCAATCTGAGAGAGGACTGTCACCGTCCCCTGTCCGTGCGGGGCGGCCCCCGTGTTCACAATTGCCGTGCCGTCGGGTTGAATCCGCACCTGCGACGACTCGTAGCTGCCAATGTGCCCGAAAGCCTCCATCGAGCCGCGCGGCCCGAATGAGGCAATCTCCACCCATGTGGAAAAGCCGATGCCCATCAATTTCTCGTCCGGGTTTGAGTTGCGGCGCTCCCGCTCGGCCTTGAGGGCCTCGTAGTTGGCGATCTTCAGCAGTTTCTTCAGCGATTCCTTGTAGTTTCCACTGTCGTAACAGACTTTGGAGTGCGGCACCTCGTAGGGGAAGGCGTCGGCGGGAATGAAGTTGGCGAAGCGCACATCCACCGGGTCGAGCCCTGTCTCGGCGGCAACAAGATCAACTACACGCTCGATCAGGTAGGCCGCCTCCGGCCGCCCGGCGCCGCGATATGAGGAATAGGGGGTCTTGTTGGTGGCTACCACCTTGTGGCCTGCCGAAATCGCCGGGACGGCGTAGCAGCCCGACGACATCCAGTTCGTAAGCGTGGGCATGCCCAGGGCCACAGGAACATCGGGATATGCGCCGCAGTCGGCGATCACGTCGCTGCGAATGCCTAGGATTTTGCCGTCGTCGTCGAACGCAACGTCGACGGAGTGGTGCTGATCGCGCCCGGGGAACATGGCCTGGAAGCACTCGGTGCGCGTCTGAACGTATTTCACGGGGCGCCCCAGCCGCTTGGAGGCGATCGGCGCCAGCAGGAGCTCGGGATACCACTGCACCTTGGCGCCGAATCCTCCCCCCACATCCGGCTGGACGACGCGACAGCGGCTTTGCTGAATGTCGAGGAAGTTCGAAAGCGTGTTACGCAGTGCGTGCGGCACTTGCGTGGACGCCCACACTGTGAGCTTGTCGTGCTTCCAGTCGGCGAGAACGACGCTGGTCTCCATCGGCACGGGATGCAACCGGTTGTTCCAGAACCTCAGCGAAGCCGTGCGCGGGGCTTCGGAGAAGAGAGCGGCCAGGTTGTCCGGCCAAGGCGTGTCCAGGAGCACGTTGGAGCCGATCGCCTCGTGCAGCACGGGCGCCCCTTCGGCCATCGCCTCGATCGGCGTGGTCACCACCTCCAGCGGTTCGTAGTCCACTTCAACCAGCACTGCCGCGTCCGCTGCGGAGGCGTGATCATCGGCCACCACCAGGGCTACCCCCTCTCCCGCAAATCGCACTACGCCGCGCGCAAGCAACGGGCAGTCCATTCCAGGTGCGCCCGGCAGGTTGCCGTATTCGCCGAAGTCCTCAGCCACAAAGACGGCATGCACCCCCGGCGCTGCGGCCGCAGCCTCGGTGTCGACGGAGACAATACGGGCGTGCGCCTCCGTACTTCTCACAAAGTGCATTACGAGGGTGCCCGGCAGCCGAACAGAGTCCACGTAACTCCCCCTGCCTGTCAGAAGGCTCTCGTCCTCTTTACGGACGACGCTCGCTCCGACCATTGTCACCATGTGACCCTCCTTTCCACGTTTCCCGCCCAGCAAGACGATCATCGCGAACCTTGCACAATTCCACGATCAGCCAGTCGGCCAAGTCGATCTAGTCGCATTCTTACCCGTTTAGGGCGTTCAGATTGACAGTCGTGGAATCCTCCGTAGAATTTTCACATGCGCACCACTGCAAAATACAGTGAGATCGTTGATCCTTCACAGAGTGCTCTCTTGTCGTTCAAGTCGGAGAATGTGCTCTCTTACAGGGACAAAGAACACTTTTCGATGCATGCTGGCTCACACGCCAAGCAATCAGCGGCACGCGAACTCCCCACGGCAAGCGGCAAGCACGTAGAAGTCTTGCCGGTCGCAGGCATTTTCGGAGCAAACGCCTCCGGAAAGACGACATTCTTGAGAGCCATGAAAGACATGCGCAGTGTTATATTGAAATCATTCAAAGATGAAGTCGTGTTTCGTCGTCCTTTCCTGCTAGATAAAGAGTCTGCTCAGCAGCCTTCTTGTTTCGAAGTCAATCTGCTTATATCAGGTGTATACTGGCGTTACGGTTTTACAATAGACGATAATGACGTGCTTAGTGAACATGCCTACTACTACCCGAAAGGGCGTCGAGTCACTATTTTTGAACGCAACGAAGAAGAAATTTCCTTTGGATCATCTCTACGCCCTACTAGCAACTATTTTCACAAGCTTCTTCGCAACAATATACTACTACTTTCTGTTGCAGGTGCTCTCAGGGAAACAATAATTCTACCATTGTATTCCTGGTTTGAGAACAACCTGCAATTGGCAGATTCTCTTAATCGTGGTATGCGAGGCTACCACACTTCCCATCTAATTGAGGATCCAAGCACAAAAAAATATATTCTTAACCTTATTCGTGCTGCAGATCTCGGAGTTGCAGACATCAAACAGGTTGATGAAGCTTCAAAGCGCATTGATGATCCGTTCGAAGAACCTTACCGACTCACGCACTCAAGCCCCTGGGGCGAATTCGAATTCGAATCATTTGACGAGTCGCTGGGAACAAAGGTCTGGATTGGACTTGTCGGAAAGATACACGATTCTCTCTTGGACGGCACGGTTTTGTTAGTCGATGAGCTAGACGCCAGCTTGCATCCCAGTCTAGTAAGGCATACTGTTGACATCTTCCAGAGCGGACATAAGAATCCTTACTGTGCTCAACTAATCTTCAATTCCCATGATTACAACCTATTTGAGGACATTGAGCTACACGGGTTGGGGCCTGACCAAATCTGGCTTACCAAAAAGACTCACGAGGGCGTCTCCAGCATTTATCCACTAACTGACTTCAGTCTGCCCAAGGATACGGATATAAGGAAAGACTATCTCGTGGGCAGATATGGTGGAGTGCCTGACCTCGATCATGCGAATTTCGACTTGGAAATACACTCTGCTGATCTCTGATGCCCCCAAAAGGTTCGCGGCGACCCAAGCAAGCAAAGAATCGCGCTAGGAGAATACGAGTACACACCGACGGACAAACTGAGAGAGACTATCTTCAGATTTGGAATAGACAAAATAATAGTGTGCAACTTAGCTTAGGGAGCTACGGCGATTCACCACTAAACTTGGTAAAAGAAGCGACAATGGATCAGACTCGTAAATCTCAGAGTGGAGATGATG
Source organism: uncultured Acidimicrobiales bacterium (assembly GCA_958295925.1). Classification (GTDB taxonomy): domain Bacteria; phylum Actinomycetota; class Acidimicrobiia; order Acidimicrobiales; family CATQHL01; genus CATQHL01. Next base: position 2,042,547 of record CATQHL010000001.1, on the reverse strand, counting down.
ACTATAACGAAGTTTGGTGCGTCTTCGATGTGAATCAACACTCAGATCTTGATAAAGCAAAGGAATTAGCGCGCAAGAATGGAATCAAGACCGTCATCTCCAACCCTTGTTTTGAACTGTGGCTAGTGCTGCATTGTGAAGATCGGACAGGCTATATTAATAGCAAGGTAATCCAAAAGCGTGCTGAACAACTTTCGATTGTTGCTGGCAAAAGAGTCCCCAAAAGCAGCACTCCTACGATACTAAAGAACTACGAAAAAGCCAAAGAGCGAGCCAAGGACCTTGACGAACGGCATAAGTGCAACGAAAATCGGGAAGGCTCTAATCCAAGCTCAAGCGTCTGGCGGCTCGTAGACCGTATCAAACCTGACCGAGATACAACTAGCTGAAACTCGGAAGCGTACGCTCACACCTCCTGCGCAACCAACGGTAGGAGGTGCGTCAGCTCAGTTGCCGAGATTTGCGTGTTTCCAGTTAGTCTTCGAATTCGATCTACGGTGAGTGGTGATTTGAGAATATCGAGTAACTGTGGCATGCTGATCTCAGGTTTGATTATTCCGCGAGGTTTAATGACGTTTACGTGGTTCTCGCCCAGGAAGCTCATCCCTTCGGGAACCAGTGCGCACCTGAATTCCGCCGAGCCGACAGAGCCGACTATGCGGTTGGTCACTATTGCGGGGCCTACTAGAGGAATCCGTTGCGTCTCTATGAATTGCGGCCTGAGACGGGCGCTGTCCAAACTCAGCGTTTCCCTTATGTTGTGCGCCCAAATAAGCGGGTATGAGTTGCTGCCTGCCTCGTGACGCAAGTCGGCCTTGTGCTGGTTCCAGACAATCGTGCCGGTGACAGCCTCATACCCAAGCTCATACATCGTCCTCCTTCCACTGAAGGCCCGCTCAAGTTCCGACGGACGCTCGGAGAAAATCGTCCGCCGAAAACCGTTGGAGGGGCTTTCCCGTACAAACACGTGGCGGCCACTGTCTCTCTCCCCTAACCGCAAGACAATCAGCTGAACAGGGGTTCGGGCTCCGTCGAACAACGACTGGTCCCTGTAAATCTTGAGGAACTCAATGCTGGCGTTGCGCGCCAGGAACCCGCGCAGCCGCTCAAAATATGCGCCGTTGTTCATAGACGGCGGCACCACGTAGGCAAGCTGACCACCTGAACGCAGCACTTCGAACCCTGCCTGGAAAAACAGCGCGAAAATGTTCACCCGCCCAGAAATCACCTGCGAGAAGTGGCTCCTCACTGCGCCCGGCGCCTTGAACTGAAAATAAGGAGGATTGCCGACAACAAGGTCAAACTGCTCCCCGTGATAAGGATCGAGAGCCGATCTCTCGCTCAGGCGGGCTTCCGGCACCATTCCCCCCGCCACCGACAAAACCTCGGGGTCGACATCCCAGCCGTATATCTCAGCCAGCGGCTCTCGCCTCCTGACCGACGCCAGAAACTCCCCGGTGCCTACACCCGGATCCAACACCCTCATCCCGGGACGCAGATCACACCTATCGAGCAACCGCTCCCGCAGCGGCTCAGGCGTCATGAACTGGCCCAGCCTCTTTCGCTGCTCAATCGGAGTGGCTGAAAGCCAGTCAAGTGTCTGCTGAGATAAGACGTCCTGGCGAGAGTGCACGATGCGGCCGACGACTCCCCCTAGCTGAGCCCCACGATCCGCCCCTCTGCGTCGAGGTCGATGCCCTGTGCGGCAGGTGCCCGGCCAAGGCCGGGCATCGTGCGCATGTCGCCGCAGATGGGATAGACGAACCCCGCCCCCACAGAGGCGCGCACCTCCCGCACCGGCAACCGCCAGCCCGTCGGCGCACCCCTCAAGGAAGGGTCGGAAGAGAGGGAAAGGTGAGTCTTGGCGATGCACACAGGAAGGTCGCCGAAGCCCGCAGCTTCGTAGGTGTCGATCTCGCGTGAGGCCCGAGCGCTGTAATCCACCCCTTCGGCACCGTAGACACGCTTCGCCACGCATTCAATCTTTTGACGAAGCGAATACTCCGACGGGTAGAGCACTTCAAAACCCCCAGGCTCCGAAGCAGCCTCCGTCACCGCTTCGGCCAGCGCCGCCGCCCCCCTCCCGCCTTCCGTGAAGTGGTGTGAGACTGCCCAGCGCACGCCGCAAGCCTCGGCGACCTCCCCGACGGCGGCCAAGTCGGCGTCATGGTCTTCGGGAAAGGCGTTCACCGCTACAACCGGCGCGACGCCGTGAATGCGAATGTTCTCGATTTGCTTGCGCAGGTTGGCGCTGCCCTCGTGAACCTCGTCGGGGTTCTCCTCCAACAGCGCCTCAGGCAACGGTCGCCCCGCCACGATGCGGTGGCGCCCGGAGTGCGCCTTCAGCCCGCGCACGGTGGCAACCAGCACCGCGGCGTCAGGCGCCAGCCCCGAGTAGCGGCACTTGATGTTGAAGAATCGCTCGGCCCCCATGTCGGCGCCGAAGCCTGCCTCTGTCACCAGAAACTCTGCGCTGCGGATGCCCACCCTGTCGGCCACGATTGAGGAGTTGCCGGTGGCGATGTTGCCGAATGGCCCTGTGTGCACCAGCGCCGGGGTGCCCTCCAGCGTCTGCATGAGGTTGGGTTTAATGGCGTCGCGCAAGATCACGGCCATGGCGCCGGCGGCCTTCAGGTCTTCAGCGGTCACAGGGTCGCCGGAGCGCGTGTACCCCACGACGATTCGCCCCAGCCGGGCGCGCAAGTCACCGAGGGAGGTGGACAGCGCAAGAGCGGCCATCACCTCGGAGGCGGCGGTGATGTCAAAGCCGCTCTCGCGGGGCACGCCGTCCAGCCGCCCGCCAAGGCCGATTACCACGTTGCGGAGGGCGCGGTCGTTAACGTCCAGCACCCGCCTCCACGTAATCGAGTGCAGGTTCAGCCCCAACTCGTTGCCGTGAAAGATGTGGGCGTCCAGCTGTGCTGCACACATGTTGTGGGCGGCGGTCACGGCGTGCATGTCCCCAGTGAGGTGCAAGTTCAGAATGTCCATCGGGACGACTTGGCTGTAGCCCCCGCCGGCGGCGCCGCCCTTTATGCCAAAGGTCGGGCCCATCGAGGGCTGGCGAATTGCGATGGTGGCAGTGCGCCCGATGTGCGCGAACGCCTGCCCCAGGCCAACCGTTGTGGTCGTCTTTCCCTCACCCAGCGGCGTAGGCGTGATGGCGGTAACCACCACGTAGGCGGCCTTGGGCCTGTCCGACATCAGCTCGACGGCGGACAGATCGATCTTGGCCGCTCCTCGCCCGTAGGGCTCAAGGCAGCCAGGAGGGATGCCGGCGTCGGCTGCGACGTCTTCGAGCGGCCTCAGCCGGGCATCGGCAGCAATCTCCAAGTCAGTCGGAAAGGCCACGCCTATGCCCCCAGACCAGGATCGGAGGGGTGCGCCGCCAGCGGATGGACCCGCACGTCCAGCCAGGGGAAGAACGGCAACGATGCAATCGCCTGATGCAGTTCGTCGGCGTCAGCGGCACGCCAGACGCCCCAGTTGGCCCAGCGACCTGGCACCCGCCAGAGCCTTCGCAGCACGCCGTCGGCTATGAGCTCGACGGCACGGGCGCGCTCGGCGGCTATCAAACGGGACTTCAGCGCCTCGTCGCCGTCCGGCGGCCAGTTGACCTGAATGTGAACCAGGTACTCCTCGCCCGCCTTCATATCTGAATCACCCTGTTCGCTCATTTGACTTACCGCCTTTCACATTCGGTCATGCCCTGTCCGACCTGCTAATCAGTCGCGTCCCGTCAGCCTGTCCCGACTCCAGTCCATCCCGCCCTATCCGGTCTGCCGCCCGATCCGTCAGCCCGCCCCGTCAGCCTGATCTGCCGCATCCGCTCCAGGCTCCCGCCCCGACAACCCGGCGTCAAGACCCAGATCTGCCAGAACCTCCTCAGTGTCCGCCCCCAGTGGCCTGCCCGCAAAGGGCACCCGCCCGGGCGTGCGCGAAAGGCGCGGCGCAACCCCCTGCATCACCACTCCGTCAACCTCAACGAAAGTCCCTCGAACCTTGAAGTGCTCGTCGGCGAACAGGTCGGCCATCGAGTAGACGGGCGACACAGCGGCGTCGGCCTCATCCAGCAGCCTGATGGCCTCCTCGCCAGTGTGTCGGCGCACCCAGTCGGCCACCAGGCCCTCCAGTTCGTCCCGATTGGCAAATCGACCCGAAAAACTGGCAAAGCGCTCGTCGTCGCCCGCCCCGATAAGCGAAAGCACGCGCCGCGCAACGCTGTCGCTGGAAGTGGAGATGGCGATCCAGCGCCCGTCGGAGCACTGGTAAGTGCCGCGCGGCACCGTGTACGGAATGCCCGAGCCCAGACGCGGCTGCAGATAGCCCAGGTGCGCCCAGGCCGACGGAAGCGGCCCCATGACATGCAGCAGGGAATCCACCAGCGAAAGATCGATTTCCTGGCCCACGCCGCTGCGGCGCGCCTCCCAGAGGGCGGCCATGGCCGAAAATGCCCCGATGGTGCCGGTGAGTTCGTCGGTAAGGGCGACGGGTGGCAACAGCGGTGGGCCGTCGGGCGAACCGCTGATGGCCGAATAGCCGCTCAACGCCTCTGCCAGGGTTGCGAAGCCTGGACGCATGGCGTAAGGGCCGCTCTGCCCGAAACCCGTGATTCGCAGGATGACAAGCCGCGGGTTGCGCCCCCTCAACATCTCCGGCGCAAGCCCGAGCGCCTCCAACTTGCCAGGACGCAGGTTCTCAATGAGCAGGTCCGCCGTGTCCAGCAGCTTCAGCATTGCTTCACGCCCTGCAGCGGTCTTGAGGTTCAGCACGACGCTGCGCTTGCCGCGCCCCTGCAGCTTCCAGAAGTAGGAGTCGTCGCCCTCCGGCGTCTCGGGCATCCACCCCATCCTCCGCACCGAATCCCCTCCGGGCGCCTCCACCTTTATAACTTCCGCCCCCAGGTCGGCGAAGAGCTTGGCCGCCCCCGGCCCAGCCACCACGGTGGCCATGTCCACCACCCGAAGGTCGGAAAGCGCCCCTTCCCGCCCGGCGGCCCCATCCCGCCCCTCTACAGCCTCCCCAGCGGCGGCGGCGACCTCAGTCATCGGCAGTCACTGCGGCGGGACGCCTCGGAAGCATCACCGAGCGTATGAAACTCGCCACCTCCAAACCCTCCTGATTGCGCCCCACTGTCCTCGAAGTGATAATGCCGGCGTTGGGGCGGGAGCGGCTGGGGCGCACCGCCGTGACCGTGGATGTCCCGTAGAGCGTGTCGCCTGGATACACCGGGGCAGTGTGGCGCAGGTCGGTTGTGCCAAGGTTGGCCAGAGCCCGCCCGGAGATGTCTGGAACGCTCATCCCCAACAGCAGGGAGTAGACGTAGGAACCCACCACCACCGCCCTCTCAAACGGCCCCTCCAGGCTTGCGCTGTGCGCGTCGTCGACGTGTAACGGGTTAGTCGCCATCGTGAGCAGGCAGAACAGGTGGTTCTCCGCGTCGGTGATCGTCTTGCCCGGCCAGTGTCGGTACTCGTCGCCGACTTCGTAATCCTCCAGAAAGCCGCCGTAGCGCCGCTCGCGTGCTTCAAACACCCGCCCTCCAGTCATCGAACCAGGCGACTCCTGCGAATTGGCGCTTCCATCCGGTTTTCTACTCGACCGTCTGACCGACACCCTGGGCGGAGGCCTCGTCAAGAATCCCTGCCGGGTCGTCGTGAGGCTGGGCGCGCACCCAGTCGGGGTTCAACAGCGTCCCGAAACCGGCCGCAACCTTCAGCGGCTCCATCAGCCCGTCTATCACAACCGGGCGCATCAGGGAGTCCGCAAACTGGTCTACGCCCGTGCCCGGCACCCCCCACTCCAGCCGGGCTGCGCGATGCCCCAGGCCGGCGAATATCTGTGAGTGGACATGCGCGTTCATGTGGGGCTCGAAGCGGACGCCCGCATCTGAGACCTGTTCCAGAATGTCGGCCAGGGAACTCAGCCCACCCATGCAAGTTGCGTCCACCCGAACGATGTCCACCGCTTTGTGCGCCAGCAGCGACTCGGGGTAGTGCGCACCCCCCTGCTCGTCGCCAAAGGCGATCGGAAATGGGGAGCGCTCACGCAGTTCGGCGATGATTCGGGCGTTGCCGGGGGGGAACGGGTCTTCGAACCAGCCCAGCTCACAGTCCAAGCTCCCCAGAAAGGACGCGGCGTCGTCCACCGAGTCGAACATCCAGGCCCCGTCGCAGGAGACTTCGATGTCGTCGCTCACCGAGGCCGCCGCCTCCAGGCGAGCCTTGGAAACGGCGAAATCCGCAGCCATCGGCAGCTTGAAGAGACGCCAGCCCTGCTCGTACAGCCCGCCCACCTGTTCAGTCACCTCTTGCGGGCTGAGGGTTGGCGGGTATCCGACGATTGCCGTGGCCGGCATTCGTGCCGACCCCTCGCCCAGGAACTCTGCGATCCCAAGCCCTGAAAGCCGTGCCGCCATGTCCCAGGTGGCCAGGTCGACCAGCGATAGCGCCCGAAGCCCCAAACCAGAGGCAAGGCACGACATGTTTGATCGCTGCACCCCGGCGAAGATGCCCTGCGGGGCCGCTGGATCGCGCCCCAGGTAGCGAGGCCCGATGTAGTTGCCGATCATCTCGGCGATGGGGCCGTCGCGGGTGAGCGTGAACGCGTAGCCGCACAGACCGTCGCTGGTCCGCACCCGCACCAGCGCAAACTCCCTGTGCTCCATCACCCAGGAACCGAAGCGGATCACCTCCGGCACCGCCGCCCGCACGGTGCAGACGTCAACGGCTGCGATGCGCTGATCGCTGCTTCCCTGGAGGCTCTCAATGTGATTTCTGCTCATGCCGTCAGGTACCCCCCGTCTACTCCTAGGACTTGCCCGGTCACCATGGAGGCGCCATCGCTGGCCAGGAACAGCGCCGGGGCGACCATCTCACGAGGCTTCCCCCGCCGTCCGATTGGAGTTCTGGCCATTATGAATTCGCTGGTCAAGCTGCGTTTTCCGTCGGCTGCGCGCACCAGGGGCGTATCGAAGAGGGCCGGGGCGATGGCGTTCACCCGCACGCCGTGGGGTATCCACTCCAGCGCCAGGCTGCGCGTGAGCTGCACCACCGCCCCCTTGCTCTGCAGATAGGCGGTGGTTTCGGGGTAAGCGCGACTCGCTCCGATGGAGGCCACGTTGACGATGCTGCCCCCGCCGCGTTCGATCATTGACCGGCCGACCACCTGACAGGGAAGCCAGGTGCCCTTGAGATTAAGGCCCATCACCCTCTCCCAGTCCTCGTCGGGGAAATCCGCAGCAGGGTGTCGGGCGGCCGTCCCGGCGCTGTTGATCAGCACGTCCACTGCGCCGTGTTCCCCCAGCACCCGACTCACTGCCGCCTCTACCGACGACCGCCGGGTCACGTCGGTCTCCACGAACCCCAGGCGACGTCGCGGCCCCACGCCCGCAACGAGTCGCTCAGCCCGCTCGCGGTCGATGTCTGCAATTACCACCGTCGCCCCGCTGTCGGCGAAGCCGAGAGCCATCGCCTCCCCCAGGCCGCTGGCGCCCCCGGTCACCATCACGACCTTCCCGCCGAAGTCAAAGAGCCCGGCTACGTAGCCATCCGGAACCTCCCCGCCCCACTCCTCGCCGCTCAACCGGCCGCCCCCCTCGCCGCTGACCCGGCGCCGCCGTCGATCAGATCTCGAGCGGGATAGCGCAGCGGGACGCCCCTGAGCGTGGAGCGAAAACGTGTCAGGTGCCAGCGCCCCAGGTTGGGCACGACGACGGTGTCGAGCCCCTCTCCCACAAATACCGCATTGGTGGGCGCCGCAAGGATGGTCCCCCGCTCGTCGGTGGCCAGCAACGCAAGCCCCGAATCCCGATGCCAGACGTAAAGGGCGTCGGGCCGGTAGCAGGAGACGACGAGCGAGCCGTCTGTGGCTACCGCAACCCCGTCAGGCACGCTCCTGCCCATCTCGCAGAGCACCTCACGGCGCCCGGCCGAGTTGTCAGCCAAGATGGGGATGGCCACCAAGGCGCTCGGGTAGCTCTCCGCCACGTACAGAAGACCTTCATCCGCTGACAGGGCGCATCCGTTGGGGAAGTTCTCAGACTCGACGCTCCACACCTCCGCCGAGCCCCCAGGCCGCACAACCCAGATGAACCCGTTTCTCTCCCCCCACCCGCCGGAGTCGGTGAGGTAGTAGTTGCCCTTGCTGTCAAAGGCCCCCCAGTTCGGCACTCCCAGCGCACGCTCGGCGCTGCCTCTGGTGAAGACCTCCTGCTTCAATCCGTCGGGGGGGAATCGCCAGACGGTCTTTGCCACGTTGTCTATGGCGTAGACGTTGCTCTCGGCGTCGGCGGCCAGTCCCAGCATGAACCCCCCGCTGTTGGCGATCTCCACCGCCTCGCCGGATGGGCCTATCCGGTAGATCTGTCCGGCCTCCCCGCCCACATACAGGCAGCCGTTGGGTGCCAGGCAGATGCCCTCGGGATGGTCAAGCCCGTCGGCGAACGTCTCCAGATCATGCAACCCGACGAGCGGTGTGGCCGTTCCAATCACCGAGCCTCCCCCCGATTCAGGCCGCGTCCGACCCTTCGGCGACAGCGGCGCAGCAGGGCGCCCCTGAAGCCGACGACGAAACGGGGCGGGCCGGCCGCTTTGCGGATCTCAGCGTCCCGTCGAGGTTTCGGGGGGTTTCCACAAGCTCCACGCGATGCCCGTCCGGGTCGATCAGATACACCGCCAGTGATCCCACGTTCGGCCCCACTGTTGGCGTCACCGGCTCGCTCACATAGCGCACACCCGACGCCCGAAGCCTCTCCCAGAGCTCCTCGAAGCCCTCCACAAACAGGCAGAAGTGGCTCGTGCCGGGATTACCGTTGCGAGGGTCAATCTCCACCTGCTCAACGTTGCGGTATTCAAGCAGTTCGAGGAACACCCCGAACGCCTCGTGGCGGAGGACGGCGGCGTAAAGATCAACTTCGGGATAACCCACCAACTTGCGCAGGTAGTCCTCGGTTCGCACCCAGCGGGCGCACTCGGCGAACCCCAGGAGTTCGTAAAACCTGATTGAGCGCCCCAGGTCGGCCACAGTGATGCCAACGTGACTGAGCCCGTTCACCGCCCCGCTGCTGCTCATGTCATTCCTTCCCTGGATCAGCGTTCCTGCACAGGTTCAGCCTGTGACCGCAGTCCCGTCCTCCGCCGAGAACAGGTGCAGATTCTTGTCATCCCATCCTACGGCAACCACGTCGCCAGGGCTTACTGAGCGCCCTGAGGGCTGCCTGGCCACCAGCATCTCGCCGCTCGGGGCGTCCGGGTCGCCGGAATCCACCAGGGTGAAGCCGTCGACGTACACGTACATCTCCGGCTCGATTACCTCGATGAGGCGAACCACCCCACGCGGCAATCCTTCAGCCTCCGGGAGGCGAGGGTCGCCCAGCACCAGTGACTCCGGCCGAACCCCCGCCACAAACTCCTGCCCGTGCACGGCTCCCGAGACGCCCCTGACCACATCGCCCGAAACCGGGACGGATCCTGACGCGAGGTGCAATCGCCAACCCTCCTCGTTGCGCAACTCGGCGCGCATCAGGTTCATCGAAGGGCTGCCGATGAACCCTGCCACGAACATGTCGCCTGGGTGGTTGTATAGATCGTGAGGGCTGCCGACCTGGCGCAGCTCGCCGTCGGAGAGCACCGCCACCCGTTGACCCAGGGTCATCGCCTCCACCTGGTCGTGGGTCACAAAGATGGTCGTCACACCCAGGTCAGCGTGCAGCTGGGCGATTTCACCCCGCATCCGCACCCGCAGCTTGGCATCGAGGTTGGAGAGCGGCTCGTCCAGCAGGAAAGCCTTGGGGTTGCGGACTATGGCCCGACCGATGGCCACCCGCTGGCGCTGCCCGCCAGAGAGATTGGCCGGGCGGCGCTTGAGGTGCTCGGTGAGCTGAAGGATGCCGGCCACCTCCCTTACCCGCTCGGCGACATCGGCCTTCGGCATCTTCCCCTGGCGAAGGGGAAAGGCCATGTTTGCAAACACGGTCATGTGCGGGTAAAGGGCGTAGTTCTGAAAGACCATCGCCACGTCGCGGTCACGCGGGTGTGTCTTGTTGACGACTACGCCGTCAATGAGGATTTCCCCCTCCGTGATGGCCTCCAGGCCAGCCAGCATCCGCAGCAGCGTGGATTTGCCGCAGCCCGAAGGCCCGACGAGCACCACAAACTCCCCCTCTGCGACCTGAAGGTCCACGCCTCGCACGGCCACTGTGCCGTCGCCGTAGGTCTTGCCCACCCCCCTGAAATCGATTTCAGCCATGTCCACCTCCGCCGGCATTACCGACCGCAGCGGTAATCGTCAAGTCGAACCTGCGCTCCCCCCCAGGAGGGAGAACATCCACAGCTGCCGAGTCGTCGGAGAGCTCTGCCGCCCTGCCCCGGATTCCGCAGTTTGCGGGTTCAATCCCCGTGAGGTACATGCCCGCCCCCAGCATTCTCCACTGCCAAAGGCGCGGCAGTTGCCCGGTGTCCCAGCCGATTGCCGCGACAATCCCGCCGGACGGCGGGAAGCCCCTGTTTTCCAGCGTGGCGGAAGCGGTCTCCTGCCCGGGGAGCCTGTGCTCGAAGACCTCGGCGGCAAACCCCGGGCGCGGCGCGGCGAAGCGGGCATGAAGCTCAGAGGCGCTGTCGGTGAACGCCTCGGTCGCATATTCAGGGCTGATCCTCAGCTCCGTAGTGGGCGAGATAACCGGATAGCCCAGGTTGAAATGGTAGAGCAGGAACAGCGGGGCAGGCTCGAATCCCTCGTTCCGAACGATGTCGATGAGCTCGATGCGCGGCTCACCCACCTCGAATCGCAGGGTTCGCTCCAGGAGGATGTTCACCCCGTAGACCGACGACTCCCTGACGCTCCCTGCCACGACAACAGCCCTGGGCGCTTCCGCTGCCATGACAATCTCAGAGTGAACGCCTGTGGCGGGCAGGTTGGAGAAGCGCCCGTGCTGGCAAAACGACTCCTCTGCGACGCTGCAGCCCGGCCCAACATTCGACAACCCGCAAGTCACCAGCAAGCCGCCCCCGAAAGAGTCCAGCCAACGCCGCCCGTCAAAATGCGACGGGTGGCGGAAGCCGGCCGGGGACTGCCAGTGCAGCGGCCAGCCACCAACCCAGGCCGGTCCCACGTCCATTCCCCTGTCCGCCAGCACCAGTGCGTGGATTCCCCCGGCCGGGCGGACATCAACGGCGCGCAACCCGTCGGTGGAACCGTCCCGCAAGGTGACCTCACGCACCGAGGCCATCTGACCGGGATCTCCCAGCAGCGCCCGCCCGGGTATTTCTTCAGGCATAGTCCCGCTGATCAGAACGTCTTCACCGCAGTGAAGCCTGCATCGATGTAGACGTTCGTCCCGCTTATGTAGCTCGATGCGTCAGAGGCCAGGAACATCACCAGAGCCCCCACCTCCTCCACCGTGCCTATGCGCCCAAGGGTGTTGGCAGCGCGCACCCGATCTAGAAAGCCCTCCGACTCCTCGACGTTCATGTCGTCGAGGTCGCGGCGCAGCATGGGGGTGTCGATGGTTCCTGGGGAGATGGCGTTGACCCGTATGTTGTCGCATCCCACCTCCAGTGTGAGCGTACGGGCGGCAGCGATAACCCCCGCCTTGGCCGCGGCGTAGACTACGCAGCCGGGCAGGGAGTGCGTGGCCTGAACCGAAGAGGTAAAGACGATCGAGCCACCGCCTCTTGCCCGCATAGGGGCAATGCTGTGCTGCGCGCACAGCAGCACCCCCTTCAAGTCGACGTCGAGGAGCAGGTCCATGTCCACCTCGGCCATCTCCTCGAGCGAGACGTAGCGCTCCACCCCGGCATTGGCGTGCATGACGTCGAGCCCGCCGTAGGCGTCCACCGCCTTTCCAACCAGCGCCTTCACGTCGGAAGAATTGGAGACGTCGCCCCCGTCGGCCAGGGCTGCCCCGCCCGAGGCGACGATCAGGTCAACGGTCTCCTGCGCCCAGGGGGCATTCACGTCGTTCGCCACCACCGAGGCGCCGGCGCCGGCCAGGGCGACGGCGCTGCCGCGCCCGATGCCGCTGCCTGCCCCTGTGACCACCGCAACTTTTCCGGCGAGCGGTCTTGCCGCCGCGTCAGCGGCGTCAGATGCTGCACTCGTATTCATGTGTGACTCCTTACTCATGTCTGACTCCTTTGCTTCAGTGTTGGGACTATGCCTCTGTACATTCACGTTCGGGCTTGGCGTTCTTGACAGGTGTCCTCACCCCTTCAGCGCCCCCTGCGCAACACCCTGCTGAAAGCGCCGTTCCAGTATCAGGTAGAGCAGAAAAACGGGCACCGAACCGATGAGGGAGGCCGCTGCGATCAGTTCGTGCGGCGTTCTGTACTGACCGATGAACTGGCTGATTCCCACCGGCAGCGTGTATGTGTCGGAGTCGCGCAGCAGCACCAACGCCAGTATGAAGTCGTTCCAGTTGGCGAGCATCAGAAGAATGGTCACCGTCACGATGGCTGGGCGCGCCATCGGCACGACCACTCTCCAGAGAATCTTCCACTCCCGCGCCCCGTCGAGGCGCGCTGATTCCACGAGATCGCCCGGCAGCCCTTGAAAGAATCCTCGAAACACCAGTATGGAGATGGGCAGCCCGAACGCTACGTACACCAGGCTCAGGCCGTAGAGCTCGTCGTAGAGGCCAAGTTGGCGGGCTTCGATGAGAAGGGGCAGCACCAGCGCGGCTGGTGGGATCATGATCCCAAGCAGCAGCGCCGTGAACACCCACTCCGAGCCCGGGAACTTAAGCCAGGTGAAGGCGTGCGCAGCCAGCAACCCCACCAAGACCGTAAGCGCCACCGAGAGGGCGGTCACGAAGACGCTGTTTACGAAGTACCCGCCCAAACCAAACTCCCGCCACGCTTCCACATAGTTACCGGGTGTCCATTGATCCGGCAGGAACGACTGCTTGTATACCTCTCGCCCCGTCTTCAGTGAAAGCGCCCCGATCCAGGCGATCGGCAGCAGAACCACCACCGCAATCCCCACCGCCAGAAGCGACAGGGACGACTTGGCCCACGGGGAGCGAATATCAAACAAGTCGCCTGGAGATCCTCAGTCTGATCAGGCTGAACACCACAGCGAGGACGACGATGACGACGGCGATGGCCGAAGCCTGGCCCATGATGCTGTGACGGAAGCCCTTTTCGAGCATGTACGTGGCAAGCACTTCAGAGCTGCGATTGGGGCCGCCCCGGGTCATCACGAAAACCACGTCGAAAATCTTGAGCCCGCCGATGATGTTAAGCAGCGCCACGACGCCCACGATGTGGTAGAGCGACGGAATCACCACACGTGTAATCGTCCTGAACGTGCGCGCCCCGTCGAGTGCCGCCGCTTCAAGCATGGAACGGTCGATGCTCTGCAGCCCGGCGTAGTACAGGATCATGTCGAAGCCGGCGAACTGCCAGATGGTAACCCCGATGATCAGCCAGAGCACGTAACCCCGCTCCCCCAGGAAGAAAATCGGCTCGTCGGTGATGCCCAGGTTCTGCAATATCTGGTTCACGAAGCCGAAGCCGTCCAGCACCCGCCGCCACATCAGGCCCACCAGCACGGGCGGAAGCAGCGCCGGCAGGAACACCACCGCTCGCAGAAGCCCGGTGCCGCGCACCCGCGTTGAGATCAGCAGGGCAAACCCGAACCCCAGGATGTTCAGAAAGAGCGTGGTGAGGCCGGTGAACAGGAGGGTGTTGACCAACGCCCCCCAAAAGACCCCGTCGTCGACGAGGGAGCGGTAATTCTCCAGCCCGATCCAGGAAAGATCGCCCAACTCGAACCCAGCCCACTCCGAGAGGGAGACCAGCGCCACCACAACCACGGGCACGGCGATGAGGCCCAGGAACACGGCGAGGCTGGGGAACACCATCGCCACCCCCAGCCCCGAGGCGAAGTTGCCACCCCGCCGCCGCTCCGCGCGGAGAAGGTCGCGGCGACGGGGTTTCCGATCGGATGCCGCGGGCGCAACGGCTGTGAGACTCGTGTCCGCCCTCATTTCGCCATCCGCCGACCTGGCCAAGCGCTCACCTACATAGGCCCCCGCGCAGCTGTTGGCCGGTCTGGCTCAGGTCAAACTAGGGGGCAGCCTCCACCATCCCAGCAATCATCTCCTCCGGCGTGACTGATCCGTCGAGCAGCCCTTGCACCCCGTTAAGGATGGCGTCGTATACGGGCGTGGTGTACACGGTGCGGTTGCGCACAGTGGCCTGCGCCGCAACCAAGTCCATGTACAAGGCGCTCACACTGGAAGGCATCTCGACTTCCCACGACGGGATGAAGTCATTTTCAACCAGCGAAACGGCGCCTTCCGCGTCGGTGAGGTAGCGGAGGAACTCAACGGCAAGATCGGGGTTCGCAGCGTCTGCAGTCACCGAGAACATCTCGGCTACGCCGCCAACCGCGCGAGGATCGTCTGATCCCATCGGAGACGGGAACGGGAAAACGCTCCATTCGAAGCTGTCGCCGACCTGTTCGGCGATGCCACCGGTGATGAAGTTTCCGACCGGGAAGAACATTGCCGCCTGCCCCGACACAAATAGCTCGAGCGCACCCACGAACGCCCCCATGGAGTTGGCCCCTGGCGCGAATACCCCAGCTTCGATCAGCATGTTCAGGTAGTCGGCGGCGACACGGAACTCTGGGGAATCCCAGGGCGCCTCGCCAGCATCGGCGCGGACAATAAGGGTGTTCGTCGGGTCGGTGTACGCCAGTTGGTTGAAGAACAGGTCTCCGCCTGCCCAGCGGTCTTGCGTGCCTACGGCAATCCCGAAGTAGCCCTCCTCTTCGAGAGCCTCGACTATCCCTATCAATTCAGCGGACGACATTGGCTGTGACGCACCCAATTCCTCAAAGATGTCCTTGTTGTAGGCGATCTGCAAGGAGTTGACGTCCAACGGGATGGCATACGGGATGCCGTCAACGCTGGCAATTGAAGCGATCGGTTCAAAGAAGTCCGGGAAACCCACGTCGAATTCGCCTTCAAGCGAAGCCAGTTGCCCATTGGCTACCAGGTCGGTGTACTCGCCCGTCCAGGGAACCTGAGCGATGTCGGGAGGGGCGCCGGCGGCCAGGACCGAGCGTAAGTTGGTCATGTAGTCCGCGAACGGCGTGTAATTACGGACGACGTCCACGGTCGGGTGGTCGGCCTCGAAGCGCGCCTCCGCCATCTCGTGCACTAATGGATAAGCGCCTTCGTTGTTCCAGGACCAGAACTCCAGCGTGACCTCCTCTGCAGGCTCAGGCTCGGGAGCGGCTTGAGTGGTTGAGGGCGCTCTCGTGGTGGTAGTGGAATCCGAAGTGGTAGTGGTATCGCTGCCACACGACGCCGCTAGGAGTGCAACTACAAGAAATAATGCCCCGAAGAGTCCTAGTTTCCGCTTTCCTCTGTAAATCGTCATTGATGCGCTCCTTTCACTTGTCATTCTGCTTGTCTCTGACGACATCAGACGCCCGCACCGGATTCAAACAACGGCAACCTTTCGGAGCCATCCCGTCTCGTGCCGGCATCACCTGCAGAACAATACGACACTTTCCGGGGAAATGCTTGTGTCTGCCAAGGACCGCCATCTGCAGCAGGAAGGTTGCCTGCCCCTGCAACCTCCTCGAATACGAGAGCCACAGGCAACCGATCCACCCTTCCGCCCGTTCCTAGCCTTATTAAGACATTGGGAGTATCCTCCCTCACCGAAAGAGGGAGGGAAATGCGCTGGTCCAATCTGTTCGCACCGACGCTGCGCGAGGCGCCCGCCGACGCCGCGGTAATCAGTCATCAGCTCTTGCTGCGCGGCGGATTCATCCGACAGCTCCACGCCGGTCACTACTCACTCCTGCCGCTGGGGTGGCGGGTGCACGAGAAGGTTGCCGACGTCGTGAGGGAGGAGATGGACGCCATCGGCGGCCAGGAGATGCTGCTGCCGGCTCTGCACCCTGCCTGGGTGTGGGAGCGCAGCGGACGCTGGCAGGCCATGGGCGAGGAGATGTTCAGGCTCTCAGACCGGCGAGGCACACTCCACGCCCTGGGGATGACACATGAGGAAGTGGTGGCCCTGTTGGCGGGGGAGATCCGCTCCTACCGCGACCTTCCCCAGATCTGGTACCAGATTCAGACCAAATTCCGCGACGAGCCAAGACCAAAAAGCGGCTTGCTGCGCGTGCGGGAGTTCGCCATGAAGGACTCCTACACCATAGACCTCACCGACGTCGGCCTAGATCGGGCATTCGACCTCCATCACCTGGCCTACACGCGCATCTTTCAGCGCCTGGGGTTGCCCGCTGTAGCAGTTGAAGCCAGCTCGGGTGCCATGGGGGGCAGTGACAGCGTGGAGTTCATGGTTCCCTCCCCCGCCGGGGAGGATGACATCGCCACCTGCGCCAAATGCCGCTACGCGGCCAACGTGGAGCGTGCTGTGTCGGCCGTCAAGCAGCCCCAAGACGACCTTTCGGAACCCCTGCGACGCTTCAAGACCCCGGGAATCCGAACCATCGCAGCTCTCGCAGAGGCGTTCCCCGACGCCCCCGCCAATCGCCAGATTAAGACCCTCCTGCACTTCATCAACGAAGATCTCACGCTCGTGCTGGTACGGGGGGATCACGAACTCAACCTCTCGAAACTGCTCGACGACCGGGGCGCAGGCGCCGTCCGCCCGGCCAGCGCCGAAGAGTGCCGAGACGCCCTGGGGGCATCCCCTGGAAGCCTCGGGGCGGTGGGGGTGGACGACTTGCCCATACTCGCCGATACAGCCCTGCGTGGGCGGCGAGGGCTCGTGACCGGCGCCAACGAGGACGACTGGCACCTGCGCGGGGTCGACCTGGAGAGAGACATCAAGGTGGATTACTGGGGCGATTTCCGGCAAGTGCGCCCCGGGGAGCCCTGCGCCCGGTGCGACGGGGCATTGGAAGTGATCCGATGCATCGAGACCGGGCACATTTTCAAGCTGGGGAGGCGTTACGCCGAGGCTTTCGGCGTAACGGTCATGGACGAGAGCGGCGTTCACGTTACGCCCACCATGGGCAGCTACGGAATCGGCATCGGGCGCGCGATGGCAGCCGTCGCAGAGACTCACCACGACGAGCGCGGCCTGTCCTGGCCGGTCTCCGTGGCGCCGTATGAAGTAGCGGTCGTCTCCCTGACGGCGGAAGACTCGGTGTCCGCCACTGCCGAGGATCTCTACGGCAGGCTTCGCCGAGGCCGCGTCGACGTTTTGCTGGACGATCGGAACCTGCGGGCTGGCGTGAAGTTCAGCGACATCGAGCTTGTGGGCATCCCCTTCCGGGCCACCATTGGCCCCAGAAGCCTTGCCTCAGGGATGATCGAGTTCACATCACGGGCTACGGGAACCACCGTCAGCCTGCCGGCAGAGGGCTCCGCAGAGAGCATTGCCATCTCAATTCAAGACGCACATTCCCGGCTGACACCCAGCCCCTGAAAGCCTCAGGACTCATCACCCCAAGCCGCATCGCCTCTCCAAAGCTAAAATAAATGCCTCACAAAGCACCTTCCCAGCGAACTCAGCCTGCGAACACCCAAATTGCTGGCCGTCGTGCCGGGCGTGTAACCGATGGCGGGGAATCCCAGCGAACTCAGCCTGCGAACACCCAAATCGTGGGAGTTCGCCAACTTGCGGGAGTCGGAACCTAACTACAATGGCGTCTTACATATAACGACGATTGCGGTAACGTGCGCAATTCGAATCTCGAAAGGAATCCCTTGACAGCAAGTCCTAACGACAAGTCCAAAGCTCTCAGCAGACATTGCGGCCAAGGGAAGGGCTTCCTCAGGCGTCGAGCGGCGATCCTCCTGCTGCCCGCCCTTTTGGCAGGTGCCTGCTTCGCCGAAACAGGCGGGGCCATCTCTGCCGACGTCGCCGCAGACAGGGCTTCCGTTGCGCTTCTTACCGCACAGAACGCCCAGGATGTGAACCGGACGCTGGAACTGCAAATCCAGGACATGCGGTCGTCGCTTGCGACGCTCTCCTCGGCGCTGGGTGATCTGGCCCAGGCGCTCTACGAAAACGATCCGACAAGAATCGCAGCCTCGGCGCTGGCGATGGGCCGCGTCGCCTCCACGATCGATCAATCTCCCGGCGCCGGCGAGCAGTCCGCTGGTGACCAGGCCGCACTCTCCGCCGTGACCGGGCGGCCAGGCGAGGGCGTGAACGTGGTAATGGCTCGCGCAAACTGGTCAACCGGTTACATGCAGGCGGGCATATTCCGCTCCCTGCTCGAAGAGCTCGGCTACACCGTCAACGAGTTGGACGAGAGCACAACACTGCCTCCAACTGAATTCTACCCCCTGCTCGCCCAGGGCGAGTACGACTTCTGGGCAAACGGCTGGTTCCCCACCCACGAACAGTATCTGTACTCGGAACTCCTGCTCGACGACATGCCCGGAGAGCGGGTTCCGGGCGACTTCGTCAGCATCGTGGGCCAGGAAATGAAGTCAGGCGGGCTGCAGGGCTTCCTCGTTGACATCAAGACCGCCGACGAGTTTGGAATCCGGTCAATGGCCGACATCGCCGCCAACCCGGCTCCGTGGGATTCCGATGGCGACGGCATAGCTGAAATTGCGGGCTGCGATGACGGCTGGGGGTGTCGAACCGTTATAGAGGAGATTCTCGACATTAACAACTGGCGCGACGTCCTGGTTCAGGCCTCGAGCGACTACGACGCGTTGTGGGACGAGCAGATCGCCAGGCTTGAGCGTGGCGAGCCGGTTTTGGCCTTCACCTGGACGCCCAGCGGGTACATCACCGAACTCATCCCAGGTCGGGATTCGTATTGGCTGACCGTCCCACGCGCTCCACTCAATCAGCAGGGATCTGCTGCCCTGCCCCGGGAGCAGTGTCCCACGCAGCCGTGCGACATGGGCTTTTCACCCGCAGACATTGTCGTGGTCGCCAACAACGACTTCCTCGCGGCCAATCCGGCGGCGGCCAAGCTCTTCGAGCTCGTCACTTTCGACGTAATCGACATCGCATTGCAGAACGTTCGCTACGACGAAGGCGAGAACACCGAAGAGGACGTGCGCAACCACGCCGCAGAATGGATCGCCGACAACCGCAGCGTTGTCGACGACTGGCTTGCGCGGGCGCGGGCCGCCGCATAACACCGCCTCTGCCCTCGCATCACGCACATCCCCGCATCACGCACCTCGGTTCCAGTAATCCTGCTGCTAAAACGGAATCGGGCCATGCTCCAAGGTCGCCCGGATAATTGTTGCGCCCGCCCCTATAACGAGGAAAGGGCCTAGCGGCTTGCTAACACGCGTCCCCTCTCGGATAATCGTCCAGACCGCTATCGGCAGAGCCGCCACAAATCCGGTGGCCAGCCCAAAGAGCGCCACCCTCCAGCCCCACCAGCCGCAGACCAGGCCGTTCAGCGCTGCGAGGCGGACGTCGCCAAAACCCATCCACTCAAACTTCACAAAGTGCAGCGCCGCAAGGGGCGCGCCGCAGATGAGTCCTCCCATCACGATGCCTACGAGACCAGTTGAGTCGGATTCCACTAGCGACGCAGAGGAAAGAAGGGCCCACACAATCAAGGCGGCGACCCAGATGATCTTTGGCGGGAGGGTCCGAGTCCGAAAGTCGATGATTGAAAGCCACACCGCCGCCCCGCCCCAGACCCCCACTGCGGTAAACACAAGTGCGGCGGACGTCACTTCGAGGCTCCACGCAGGGCTTCCAGTTTGCCTCTCGCGACACCCGGGCCAGCCGCTGTGCCCAGCAAGCACGAATCCCGACGCCCGGCGGAAGATGCGAGTTGTCTGGAGTCTCCGCTAAACTTGCTGCAGTAAGCATGTTTCGCGCAGAGATTTACCCGGTTCTCGCAGCCAGGTTCTCGCCTTCCGGGAAAGTTCAGCCCATTACCAGGCCCATCGAGCCGCCCTACGCGCCCACCCGCAGAAAGCCTTCCGAATAGCAAGATGTCCAATATTCCCACCACCGGTCGGGGAGCTCCCACAATCCCCAAGCCCCAGCAGCGGGAAATCACCATTCCCGGCGCCACAGGGCAGAAGAAAAGCAACGTAAGGGTCGGGCTGCTGCTCATCGGCATCCTTCTCATCGCAGGCTCAGTGTTCGCCTTCTGGTTTATCCTTCAGTCCCTCGATCAGCGCCAGCAGGTGCTCGTAACCGCTCGAAACATCGAGCGATGGACCATCGTTTCAGCTTCGGACTTCACCGTCGTGCAGGCCAGCCCTGGAGACGCCTCGTACATGACGGTCAACCAACTCCCTGTGCTGATCGGAAGATGGGCTTCGGGCACCATTCCCGCCGGTTCGATCATCTCCTTCGGAATGTTCGAAACCCCCCCTCTGTCGGGTGAGGAAGAAGCGGACAAAGTATTGCTGCAGGTCACCATCCCTGCCAGCGAAGCACCATTTGGAACAATCAACACCGGAGATACCATCGCCCTGTTCGGATCGTTGGAAACCGATTTGGGCCTCACCGCCACGAGTTTGATAGGAGTGCTAAGGCTGGATTTAGTGCAAGGCAACAATGTCTTCTATAATGTCTCTCCACAGGAGGCCAGGAATATTCAAGAAATTGCCGACACTTTCACGAGCACCGCCTCCCGCAAGATCTGGAAATTGGGAACAAACGTACAGGAAGAGACGCTTAGAGGCCTTTATGGAGACGTGGCTATTCCCGTCCCACTTGAATTCGAACCCCTCGGAGAGGAAGGATCGGGCATTGAGCCTGTTCAGGACCAAGCACCGTGACCAAATCAATGAGACTGTTTGAACTGATGACGCAGCAATGCTGATCGTCTACAGCGTCCAGGGCTCGCCGGGTGCGTCAACCACCGCTATCCACGTTGCGGCGCACTGGGCCTCAATCGGCCAGGAGGTGCTGGTGCTCGAGGCCGATCCCGCCGGGGGTTCGCTGAGCCGTCAATTGGGAATCCAATTCACCCCCGGGACGGCGTCGTTCATTGCGGCCGGCGCCCAGGTGAACAAGTCCGAACTCATCGACCACTCACAGGACATTCTGTTCTCCAACCTGCACGTAATGCCCAGCCCGGCGAGTTCCGTCGGCACCCAGGGAATTGTGGAGAAGTTCGGGGACTGGGCCACCGAACTTCGCACCATCGCGGAAAACGGCATGGCGGTGATCGTCGACGCCGGCCGAATCACCGCCAACACCGCCACACACAAGCTGATCGACAACGCGGCGGGGGTGCTGGTGGTCGCCCGTTCCGAATCGGTCGGGTCTCTTTCAAGCCTTGAGCACCTGAAGAGGATTCTCCGATCGGAAGACGGCAACGGAGCGGTTCCCGGCTATGTCGTGACCATCGGCGATTCCGAGTGGGGGGACGACGAGTGGCAGTCGAGTTGCGGGCTTTCCTTGTGCGGTTCCTTGGAAAACTCCCCGGAAGTCTCAAGCGACCTCTCTTTCCTGCTCGGCAAGCCGAAGCGCAAACACAAGCAGTGGAGAAAACACCTCGAGCTCGTCGCCAAGAGTCTGCTGCCCATTGCAGTCCCAGATCCTGAGGCCTTCCCCCGCAGAGCCGCCACCCCGAAACCCACAGCCAAGGGAATCCCGGGCGAAGCCGACGAAACGGTCGAAGCTATACAGCAAGAGCCAGATCCCGCCCCGCAGGCACAAGCCCCCCAGAGCCCTGGCGCCCCCGCCCAGGAGCCTGTTGCATTCCCAGCCTCCGTCGCGGCGCCACATGGCAGCCCGGGGCAGGCTCCGGTGACCGTCGCTGCCTCTGCTCCCCCAAGCCAGCCGCTTCAGGATTATCACGATCCCGCCCAGACACAAGTCCATGAGACCACCGCCTACACGCCTCCCCTGGCGACACCTCCGCCGCCGGCAGCCCCGGCCGCACCTCCGCCGCCGGCAGCCCCCCTGGAACCAGCGGTCGCCTATCAGCCTCCCGCTTCCGCAACGCCTCACGCACCCCAGGAACCGCCCGCCTACCAGCCGCCAAGCGCCTACCAGCCCCCGCCCATGGCCGTCCCGCCCCACGCACCCCAGGAGCCGCCAACCTACCAGCCGCCTCCCGCCTACCAGCCCCCTCCCGCCTTTCAACCACCGCCGGCCTACCAGCCGCCAATACCGCCAGTCCCCCCTCACCCCGCACCCCCTGCGTCAACGACGCACGAACAACCTGCTTCCTACCAGCCCCCGCCCATGGCCGTCCCGCCCCACGCACCCCAGGAACCGCCTACCTACCAGCCGCCTCCCGCCTACCAGCCCCCTGGTCAACTTCAAACGCATCCGCCGCTGCAACCACCCGCCCACCAGCACCCTGATGCGACTGAGTCCCACCGCCCCACAGCGCCGGCGCCCCACACGCCGCCTCAGGCGACTCCACCTGAAGCGCCCCCGCCGCAATTTCCCTCCCTTGAGGACTTAGAACAGACAGGTTCCTTCAGAGACGTGGCCGCGCGGCTCTACAGCCAGAGCAGACAGCGCGGTGAAACCTCAAACCGCAGAGGGGTTTCCTGACTCACAACCAAGAGTAAAGGCATCCCTGAACAACAGAGGAATTATGCAGAGGGATTAAGGCGAATTTGATGCTCCCTCTGATAGCATTTGGTGGCATCGGTGCTTCCAAGCGCGCGGAATTACCAACTGCCCCCTTCACCCTGCCACACCGACGGATACAACGGAGTACCATACAATGACAGACACTAGTTCGAGCAATAGTGCTGGGCTGACCCTCTTCAAGCGGTTTCACGAGTCGCTGCTCGAGCAGTACCTCGACCTCGAGCGCCAGAAACTCTCCCGCGAGGCCATCGACAACCACCTCACGGAAATCGCCAAGGGCATCCTCCAAGAGCACGCCATGTCCGCCCTCATTGCAGGGGAGGCGTCGCTAAACGAAAGCGAGCGAAGGGATTTCTTCTCAAGCGTTCGCGGGCTGATGGGCGGTGGCTCCCTGTCTCCTCTGCTCGACCGGCCCGACGTGGAGAACATCCACGTGCTGGGCCATGACAAGGTGATCCTGTCGCTGGCAAACGGGCAGCGCATCCCAGGCCCGCCGGTGGCGAACAGCGAGGAGGAGTTGGTGATGATGATCCGTCACCTGGCCTCCACCGCCGGGCACACCTCCCGCCGCTTCGATACTTCCGCCCCCATCCTCGACCTGCGGCTCGAGTCCGGGCATCGGCTCTTTGCCATAACCTCCGTCGCCGAGCAGACCTCCTTGGTCATCCGCCGCCACCGCATGCTTCAGTCGTCGCTCGAAATACTTGAGCGGGCTGGAACGCTCACACCTCAAATCAGATACGCCCTGAGGGCAGCCATTCACCCCCCCAACCCCGCGAACCTGCTTGTGGTAGGCGGAACGGGGTCCGGCAAGACGACGCTTCTGCGATCCCTGCTCTCAGAGGTTCCACAGCACGAGTTCCTGGTGACCATCGAAGACACGCTCGAGCTGCACCTGCAATCCTCAGGGCTGCACGAGCGCACGCTGGCGCTCGAAACCCGCACCTCCAACACCGAGGGAAAGGGCGAGATTTCCATGTACGACCTTGCCAAGGCCGCACTGAGGATGTCGCCCGACCGCGTGATTGTGGGCGAGGTGCGCGGCGGCGAGGTGATGCAGCTCCTGCAGGCGATGGGCATAGGCAACGACGGCTCACTGGGCACCATCCACGCAGGCAGCACCCGTGCGGCCATCAACAAAATCCTCATCTACGCCCAGCGCTCGCCCGACGCCCCGACCCCCGACTCGGTGATGCGCGAAATCGCGGAGGTGCTGCATCTGCTTGTCTACATCAAGAAACTGCCCGACGGCCGGCGAGCCATTACCTCCATCCGGGAGATCACCGGGTACAGCGACGGCAAGGTCGTCACGTCGGAGGTGTTCGCACCGGGGCCGAACGGCGTGGCAGTCTACGCCCGTCCTTTCAAGGAAGACGGGGAGGTGCTTGCACGGCTGCGGGAATCCGACTTCGACCCCGCGGTGCTCGGCGAGCCTCTCTTCGCGCCGAGTGGCAACGGCTCCCAGGAAAGGGCGCCTGCCCCGCCGCCACAGCCGCAGTACGCTCCGTCTCCCCCGGCGTATGCGACGAGCGCGCCCCGTCAGGGGGTCTACCCTGCCCTTGCCCCCGACGCGGGCGATCAGCCTCAGGTCGACTACCACCAGTCTCCGGCCAGGCGCGTATCCGGGCTCTGAGCAGGCAGTCGTTCTTGGCCCGGCACAACTGAGGCCTGTCGTCTCCCCCGCACCTTGGTAGCCCTCTCACTGCTGTTTGGCCTGCTGGCGGGCCTGGGGGTGCTGGCAGTCGTTGTCAGCTTCACGAAAAAGCCCGAGAAGGCGGAAAAGCAGAAGCGGCTCAAGAAGTTCAAGGCCAAAGGCGCTAAAGCCGACGCGCAGGCAGCCATCGCCGGAAACATCCTTCAAGTCATGCTCGGCCTGGCGCTGGCAGCCGGCGCCTGGTTCGTGACGGGGTGGTACGCAGCGGTCATCCTGGCACTGGGCGCCGGGTGGGCCGGGCCGAAAATCGTCAAGGCGCCGAAAATTCGCAAACAGGCAATCGAAGAGATCGAGGCCTACTCCCAGTGGGCCGAGCAGATCCGCGATCTGGTTAGTTCAAGCGGCTCGCTATACGAGGCCGTGACGCTCTCGGCCGAGAACTCGCCCAGCCTGCTCCGCGCTCAGGTAATTCAGATGTCCACCATCGCCCGCACAACCGGCCTCACCCCTGCGCTGGACTGGTTCGCCAGGGAGATGCGCTCCCCGCACGCTGACCGCCTGGTGCTCGGCCTGCGAATCGCCTGGGATTCAGGCGCGCGCGTCTCCGAGGCGTTCGACAGCACCGCACGCCGCATGCGTGGCGAAGTCGACCTGAGGCGCCGCAACGAGGTGGCCAACAGCAGGGCGTGGACGCAGGTGGTCTCCATTTTGGGCGTCACGCTTCTTGCGGTGGTGCTGCTGGCTGTCTTCAATCGGGGTTTCTTCGACCCCTTCGGCACCAGCGTGGGGCAGGCGGTGCTGCTGGGCGTAGGCGCCCTGATGGTCGGCAGCATCTTCTGGGTGCTAAAGCTGGCAGGCACCGAGGTGCCAATTCGCCTGCTTGCCATCGAGGAAGACGAAGCCGACAGGAAAAAGGTCACCGACTCGTGAACCCTGCAGTAATAGCTCTCTCGATAAGCGCAGGCCTGGGGTTGTTGCTGATCGTCCTGGCGTTTAGGCAAAGGCCTGTCGCACCTGATGTTCCAGGACTTCCCGGGGCGTCAGCCGATCAGCGAACCCGCCCGCTGCGGAGTTTCAAGGCGATGATGCGCAGCGAGCTCGCCGACAAGACCTATTTGATTCAAGACCTCCTGATGGTGGGTCGCAGCGTGGAGACCCACGCAATGATCAAGATCGCCGGCCTTGCCTCTGGTCTGGTCCTGACCGTCGGGGGTGGCCTGTTTGCGGGCGCCCTGGGCTACGGGCTTTCGCCCCTTATTCTGGTCGCAGCCGGCGGGGTGGGCTGCCTGCTTGGATGGTGGCTGCCCGACTCCATGCTGCGCACTGCGGCCGAGAACGAGCGGGCCTACTTCCAGCAGGTATCAGAGAGTTGGCTGGAGCTGGCCAGCCAACTGGTTACGGCCGGCTCCGACACCTTTGCGGCCCTCTTCACTGCCGCCTCCTACAGCGATCAGCCAGTGTTTGTGACCATACGGGACTCGCTGCGGGCGGCTGCCGCCCGCAGCGAACCGCCTTGGGTGGGGCTGCGAAAGATGGCCGCAGCCCGCCGACTGCGCTTCCTCGACCCGTTCTGCGCATCGCTGGAGCTGGCCGGCACCACCGGTGCGGAGTCGCGCCAGACGATCCTCTCCCAGGTGGACGCCGCCCGATCCAAGGCGCTTTTTGAGGCCGACGCAGCCGCAGCCTCCTCAGGGGAAAAGATGGGGGCGCCCCTCGCCCTCATAGGCGGAGGCTTCATGGTGCTCATGGGCTACCCGCCCATGTCGCAGATCTTGGAGTCGGCCACAGTCTCCGGCCTCTAGGCCGGGCGGCACGCTCCGCCTGTAGGCAATCCCTGCCCAAAAGCCTTATCGGCAATCTCCCCAAAATGTTGCATTTGGCACGTCGCTCGCCTATAATGGGGCCATCGCCTGAAAATATCTAAACTAAATTGGAATTTGCACTGGCGAGAACTTCTAGCTACGGAGGTGGAAAGTGTTTGCAGTAATTTTGATCTCTGTCGGGGTTCCGATTCTTACCCTGGCGGCTTTTTTTGCTCTAAGAAAGCGTGTGCCGAACCTGGTGGCAGACGTGCGCGGCATTGCCCTGCAGACCGTGATCATCCTCGTGGTGCTCATTGCGATCGCCGGCGCAATAGCCGCAGTTCTAGTCACTCGCGGCAACACGGCGGTTACCGAAGCCGACCGCATAGATGTTGAGATCGACGCCACTCAGTTGAAGTCAAAGGAACTTTGTGAGGCGGCAGGAAAGACCTGGACTGCTGGAACCCCGGGCTCTTGCGCATAATTCTGCAACTGAGTTAAGTGCACACGAATTGATGACAGTCAACTCTTAGACAACATCGGTTTCTAACAAGGAAAAGAAATGCTCACAGTGATTTATCTCACCGCTGGTGTTCTGCTTCTACTGCTTGCGGATTTCCTTGCTTGGAAGCGTCGCTCATCGCGTTCGTCGATAGACATACGCGGCATTGCCCTCCAGACCGTCATCATTCTGGTCGTGCTCATAGCAATAGCGGGCGCAATAGCTGCAGTGCTGGTCTCAAGAGGCAACCAGGCAGTATCCGAAATCCAACGTACGGACATCACGTCAGATGCTTCCGACTACACTTCTGAACCACTTTGCACAGCAGCAGGGTTCAGCTGGAGTGGTTCATCCTGCGGAGCAGCCGCGGCGGCAGGGCCGCGGCCTTCCACTTACACCGATCAAGCCACTTGTACAGCCGCCCAACACACTTGGACTGCTGGCACCCCGGGCACTTGCTCTGCTAGTTCGGCTAGTTCCTATACATCGGAAGCGAACTGTAAAGCAGGCAACCACAATTGGAGGCGCGGCAACTGCACCTAACAACGTTGGTTCGTTGATTGCTTGGTGTCCCCTTTACGTTTGCGTAGGAACGGAGCTTTACCTGCTCTAAGCCGATCGTTCAGGCAAAAGGCGTCAGCCGCAAGCCGTGACAACCGCGGCGAAGCCATCCCGGTGGCGATGCTTTACCTCGGCGTAATGTTCACGGTGCTAATCGGTGTGCACCTGATAGTTATTGCCATGGCCCGCACGGCAATTCAGTCGGCGGCCGACGCAGCCGTGATCGCCGCGCAGGAAGCAACACCGGGCACCCGCGAGGCCGAGGGGATTCTTGCGGCGCGCATCTCCCTCACCGTCTCTCATAGCACAGTTCGGGAAACGCGCCCGCCCGCGATCATCGTGGAGGGAGGGCGGGGAGTCGTGCAGGCGGTGGTGTTCGCTGGCACCATCTCCCCCATCCTTGGGGAGGTGGGGTTGACGGCTCTGGCTTGCGGGCCACTCGACAACCTGACTTCAACAGAACTCACCAACACCTCCCCGTGGCAATGCTGAGTCGGTCCCGGCAACGCAGAACCAGTGCCCATCGGCGACACGCCGTGTTCAAGTCGCCTCTTAGACGACCACTTCCAAGGGGCGACGAGAAGGGCTCGGGCGCCGCCATCGGTATGGCGATTTTGTTCCCCGCCCTGATGATGCTGATCGTCCTCCTGTCGGCCATGTCCGACTCCGTCCGCATCGAACAATCGCTGCAAGCCACCGCCAACCGCGTCGCCCGTACAGCCTCTTTGTGTTGTCTCGACATCCAAGGAGCCAACGGCGCACTCGCCGTAGTAGATGCAGGCCTTGAAGCAGCCGTCGACGCAAACACCTTTAACCGCATTTACTGCAACAACGATCTCGTAGAAGATGCAGAAGTCGTCTTCCTCAACACAGCGGGGTTGGAGGTGGACCCCGAAGCCAATAACCCCGTCCCGCCGGCAGGAACGGTCTATGTCTTCCTGAGATGCGAAATCCCCCCGAAGGTTCTGGGCGGATTTGGGGTCCCCTTCTTCAACGCAGAACGGCTGCTGGTGGGAAGCGCAACAATCGAACCCTTCCGCTCCCGCACATGAAACCGGCAAAGGGCAGATTCGCCGCCGTCAGGTGGTTCGGCGGCAGATTCACCACCGCCGCTCACGAAACCCGTCCGGCGCCTGCCAGGCAAAGCTTGACATGCGCCCCTGCGCTCGACGATCGCGGCGTCTTTGCCCCATTTGTCGCTCTCATCGCAGTCGCCTTGATGCTTCTCGGCAGCATTGCCTACGACGCACCCAGAATCATTGCGGCACGCCAAGACGCCCATCACGCCGCAAGCGAAGCAGCCAGGGTGGCGGCGATCACCATCGCCAGCGGCGGCTCACTTGTGGACGCTACGAGCGCGGCTGAGAATCGAATGGAGCAGACACCTCTCGTTTACGGAGAGAAGATACTTGTAGCAAGCGTGGAATGCGTTGGCTCCCTCGTTGAGGTCACGGTGGTGTCCGGATACATAATGCGATCAATTCTGGCGGCGGCTGTGCCTCGTCGGCCGATAATCGCCAGAGGCTCGGCCGAAGCCGTCCTCATCCGCCCCGACGGTGAACAGGAACAGAACATCAAGCATCTCGGCGAGTGCCCCATCTTTGCGAGCAACTGATTCCCCGCCCGTCGCTAAGCATCTGCTTCCGACACGACCGAAGACGAGAACCGCCGCTGACAACAACAAGAGAATCCGTCAAATCTTGACGGATTCCCGGTCTGATTTCCTCAATTCAACAATAGAATGGGCGCTTGAAGCGTATCCATACTTTGCCCCGATAAATCAACGCTCAGAATAAATATCTCACGCTCCCGAAAGATAGGATTACGGCTTCATGGCGAGATCCTTCAAGGGAAACAAGAAAGACGCTGAACATAATCGCACGCAAACCATTAAAACAACCGGCCAGGCGGCCAAACCCCGAGTTCTCGGCAATGTCACGGCGCTGCTTTTTGTCGTCGCGATGCCGATTGTCGCATACTTTGTACTCGGCCAGCCCGAGTTGGCCCTGCCTTCGGAATGGGCGGATGCCAGAGCACGCATTGCAGAAGGCACGCTCCCGGCTGCAGTCATCGTCGACGTCGTCTCTGCCGTCCTTGCCGTCGTTTGGCTGTTTGCCCTCGGAGTCCTTCTCGTGATGCGGTTGAAAAGGGGTGGCCGCCAGGCAAAAGCCAGGCGTGAACTTGAAAAGCGCAACAGGAAAAGGCTCGCTGCAACGCAGGAAGCCCCTGTCGCACAAGTAGCAGCGACTGAAATTGATGAAGGCGACGTTCCCTGGTACCGACAGAGCGCTCCCCTTTTTGAGGAGTCGTTCAGCAACTACCAGCCCCAGGTTATGTTTCCCGACTACACAACCGAAGAGACGGACGAAGAGACGGACGCGTCCGAAGTGCCGCCTTCCCAGGTCGGCTCGGAGAGTTACCAACCATCCCCCGAACCTGTTGCCCCTGCCCCTCAGCATGTTCCCCCGACCACCCAGTACGCCGGGGCGCCCTTGCCTGACGGACCCCCCCAGGCAGCGGAAGTATCACAACCGATCCACATAGGGGCGCCTCCTACAGCCCCGGAAGCTATAGCCCCGGAAGCGTCGGAAGAAGCACAGGCGCAGCCAGACCCGCAACACGCGCCACCCGAACCCCAGCCACCAAGCCAGGCCATCGGCGCAGCCGGACCCGAACAGCCGATCCCGCAACACGCGCCACCCGAACCCCAGCCACCAGGCCAGGCCGCAGCCGCAGCAGAACCCGAAGCGCCGAGAGCCCGCTCACCGGAGATGCCCGAGGTCGTCCCCGTGCGCGCCTACTACATCTCCCGATCTGAAGACACCCTGCGGAGCGTTGCTGCCCAATTCCTGAACTCCCCGTCCCGATGGGAAGAAGTGCGCACCCTCAACGCCGCCTACCCGGGAATTGCCGGGCTGGGTGCCGACGACCTGATACCTCAGGGATGCGCCCTCATGCTTCCGGGCGATCCAATGCCCTGGGGCAAGCCCGATCCGGTCTACCTCTGGACCCTGGCCGAGCGGTTCCTTTATGCAGCGTGGGGAAGAGATCCCAGCCCTGCGGAGGTGGTCCCTTTCTGGAGGGGGCTGACGCACGGCTCAGAGCTGGAGGCGGCCGAGATACCCGCTGTGGAGGCACTCACAGGCCTGGGCAGCGGGCGAATCGAAACTCCTCCCGCCTCGGCTCCCGATGTGCATGCCCCAGCGACGCAGGAGGCGACGACCGCACACGAACCGGCGCAACCCGAACCGGCGCAACCCGAACACACTGCCTACCCCGAACCGGCGCAACCCGCCGAAACACCCGCCCACCCCGAACCGACGACGCCACCCGCATACGAACCACCACCGACGGCCGCCTACGAACCACCACCCCTAGCCCCCGAACCGACGACGCCACCCGCCAGCGAACCGCCGCAACCCGCCTACGAACCACCACCCGCCTACCCCGAACCAGCGCCACCCGCTTACGAACCAGCGCCACCCGCATACGAACCGCCACCGACGGTCGCCTACGAACCACCACCCCTAGCCCCCGAACCGACGACGCCACCCGCCAGCGAACCGCCGCAACCCGCCTACGAACCACCACCTACCTACCCCGAACCTCCGCAACCCGCCGAAACACCCGCCTACCCCGAACCGACAACGCCACCCGCCTACGAACCACCGCCCCCTGCCACCGAACCTCCCCCATCTGACATACCCCCTGCTCACGCCGAATCGAGGCCAACCACATCTGCCCCAACGCCGTCGGCCCCACCCGCCTACGAACCACCCACAGCCGCCCCACCAAGGCCCGAGGAGGCAGCCGCCTACGCGGATCAGACCACTGGAACCGCCGCCGAAACACCTGCCGCGCCCCATGTCGTCGCACCACCTGCCACGACAGCGCCCACCGCCTACGAGCCACCCCCGCCTCCAGAAACCCCTCCGCACGCCGCCCCGCCAGATTCCCCGGCCCACGCTTTCGAACCGCCCACTCCTCCCGCGACCCACTTCGAAGCACCCCCTCTCCAGACGCCTGCCCCCTCCGAACCCCCACCACCGCAGATGGAGGTTTTCCCACCGACGCTGACCCCCGCTCCTGCCACGCCCTCTGAACCGATCCCCGCCTCCTACGAACCTCCTCCGCCGGTGCCGCCCGCGCCTCCACCTCTCGAGGAAACCCCGGAAATGCCCGCTCCTGCGATGCCGCAGTTCATGCCGTCGATGACCGGCGCCGATCCGTCGGCTCGGCTCTCCGACGAAAGTATCATCGCCTCCCGTCGCAGCCTCGCCGGAACCGCCATCGGCGACGCAATGCTGCTCTGGCAGCTCGCCCGCATTCGCCGTCGCAGGGGAAGCGCAGCAGAAAAAGATCTCGACCCGCTCGAAGAGTCCCTCAAGCAGAGCGCCCGCATGGATTCGCTTCGGCTCATCGAAGCAGCCATGCGCCACCTGCGCGCGGTGACGGTGGCGCAGCTAAAGAGAAAGCCGAAGGTGGTTGCCGTACGAGTGGGAACCTACGGCTTTGAGGTGCTGCTCGACGAGCCCGCCGAAGCGCCGGACTATTGGGAGGCCGCCTCAGGGGGCTACGTGCTGGAACTGGCCAAAGGGGTGACGCTCGAACACCTCGACGCCATTGGTCAGGGGCCTTCGCTGTGTCCCGCCCTCATTCCGGTCGGCGACACGGTGGAAGGACCGTTGCTTCTGAACTTTGAGGAGATCGGCTGCCTGGCAATAGCAGGCCCCGACTCCACGTCCACCCGCCTGCTCTCCGCCATCGTGGAAGCCCTCGGCTCATCTCCGATGGCCGACAGTGTCCGAGTCGTCACCGTCGGAGTTGAAACCCCCACCGGGCCTGGATGGGAGAGGGTGATTTCCACCACCTTCGACTCTCCCCAATTAGAGCACCTTCTGGTGTCTGCTTCGTTGCAGGAGCCTTCCAGGAACCAAGCCGAGATCGACGTCCTGGCGGTGGGCCCGGGCCACGACGTGCTGATACAGCGCGCCGGGCAAATTGCCGTGACACCGGGATCGAATCTTGCGGTGGTCGGCGCTACATCCTCGGCAGCAGCCCGCTGGCCTTGGCGAATCCACATCGACGCCACCTCACGCGCCGTGGTGCAGCCCATTGCGTTCACCATGCTGGCCGCCCAGACCAGGTCGCCCGACGTGGTCCGGACCCTTATGGGGGGCGCAACCGATCAGACCCCCCGCCCACGAGGTTTCTAGACACCTATTTCCCCATGACATTTGTGACTAATTTTTTCCACCAAATTCGTTCAGGCACCAAATGATGAGAACGCGCAGGAATGTCTTCCTACCGGCATTGCTGTGCCTGACCGCACTGTTTGCTGGCGCCTGCGGCGGGGGGGCCACCCCGTCAACCACTGCAAGCGGCATCGCCGACGGCAGCGATCTGGCAGGAATCGGCACGCTGGAAGACTCCAGGACAGGCCAAGGAATTTTAGCCGCGGGCGGAATTCCTCTTGGTGGCGGCAACTGTATGAGCGGCGACATGTCCGCGTCCGAACCGTTCAAGATCGCCTGGATAGGTCCGGACCTCTCCAGGCTTGCGGAACTCGGCCTGCAAACTCTCGACATCGAGCCGCCCCACCACATGCTCAACGCTTACGTCAACGAAATCAACCGACTCGGCGGCGTAAACGGTCACTGCTTCGAGACAGACATAAACATCTACCGGATCACCGACCCCGAGGAGACAGCTGCCGACCTCACCAGGATCTGCACCGAACTTCCTCAGAAAAAGCCGCTGATTCTGCTTTCCCTTCGGATGTCTGACGTCACATTCGGGTGTCTGACCCTGGCCGGGAGAGTCCCCACGTTCACCATCAACTCCTCGCTCGAGCACTGGCAGTTCGAAAGCGCGAGCCCGCAGGTCTTCGACGACCGCGGCTCGACGGAGTACCAGCTGGCGAGCAGCCTTGAAGTGACGAAGAAAATAGGGGGGATCGACAGTAATGATCGACTTGCACTCCTGTACATCGCCCCAGATCAGCCTGCTGACGACTCGGAGGAGGCAATTCGGGCAGCTGCGATCTCTGAGGCCACAGCAAACTTGGCTATCGAGACCGCCAAAGCCGCAGCGGAGCGGCTAGGGCTGAATCTCGTTTCCTTTGTACCCATTCAAAGTGGGTTTGAAGAACTTGAACTCGTGGTTTTGGAGGAATGGAAGAGGCAGATCGAAAGGGGTGAGCGCAGCGATCCCATACCTGCTGAGGCAGAAGCAATCCTCACACAGTTGGACCAGTACTACTCCGGTGTCGCTGCGCAACTTCAATCTGAAGGGATAACCGCAGTAGCGTCCACGGGTGGCTGGGCAACCACCCGTCGCTTAATGGTCCAGGCCGAACTGATCGACTGGCTTCCTACTTGGATCGGAAATGACATCCAGACGGCAAGCCTTATTCTCTCGAACGCGCCAGATCGCCAGGCCCAGAACCTGTGGCAGGCCAGTTCCTGGCGCGCTCCGGGCGATCCTCTCGACGGCTCAGACTTGGGGTGCCACTCCCTGCGCAACACCTTGGACATGGCCCCATTCGGCTACCGGCACCATACTGACGCCTGGGTGGTGATGATGTCTACGTGCGACGTGCTTGACATGGTTTTTGGTGCAGTGGCAAAGGCGGGTGTGAGTCTCACCCAGGAATCTTTCGTCGCAGCCCTGGAACAGACCAGCATGACGACAAGACATGGACTCACGCTCGGATTCAGCCCAGATGACAGGAACGGCGCAAGGACGTTGCGCGCTCTCAGAGCCGACCCGACTTGCGCGCTCAACCCCTGGGGATGCCTGCGCCCAGTGGAAGGGACCGAGTGGGTAGACGTGACAGCGGCGACCGACGACATCGAGAATCGAGGAGTGGAAGGTTCCTCTGGTGGCTAGGCGCTCCAGGTCGGGTCTCCCCCTTCTGGCTCTAGTCGCAGTCCTGGGAACAGCGGTGGGTTGTGGCGGCGGAGGGCAGAGCGCCCTGGGTAACAACAGCGGCGCGGGCGCTCCCACGTCTTCGACCGGGCAGGCCGAGCCAAGCGTCATCAACCTTGCCATACCTCCAGACCCGCTCTGGGACTGGCTCAAAGACAGTGGCCTGCGAGCCGAAAGGGAGCAGTCCTGGAACGTCAGAATTAACGAGAACTCCCTGTTCGACCAGTTCGGGGCATTCGCCGGCGGTCACGCCGACGTGGTGATGATCAACGCCATGGATGTGCCCGAGATCGTGCAGCAGTCCGGCCGAAAGGCCGTAGTCATAGGCAAGAACACCTTCGACCGAAGCTTCCTGGCCGTCAGTCGTCACTCCCAGGCACGTTCGCTCTCCGACCTGGGTGGCAAGAGGATTGCCGTCTACAGCCCGGTCAAGTCCACCCTTCTCTGGGGGATTATCGCCCGGAACCTCTACGACCTCGACTTTCGGATAGGAGGAAGGGACTTCGATCTTGTAGTGGTGGAAGCCGCCAGCATCGCAGACGAAGTAGTGCGCGGCGGGGTGGACGCCTGCATCTGCCTCCCGGATTCAAGCGCCTCCTTTGTCGCTTCAGGCGATCTGAAGCCCTTATACGACGGAAGATCGGCCGCCGAGATCTATGCAGACGAGATTGCCGGGGGTTCGACTGTTCAATTGCCGATTGCTGACGCTTTCGTGGTGGACCAGACCTGGTTCGAGGAAAACCAGCGATCGGTGGACTTTCTGCTCTCCCTGTGGGAAAAGGCGCTTCAGGAATGGAAGATCAACAAGGCCCAAATCATCGCAGACTATCCGCACCACTTCTCCAGTGACACCCCCGAGGAGATCGCCTGGATGATCACGTACGTGGACGAACACGACTGGGTCGCCCCCTCGGTCTACGTGGGGAATGACGACGCAGAAACCAATTCCCAAGTCTTCAACCTGGCAAGAACGGCCGGAATCATCGATGCTGAAACCGGGGAACCCGTCTTCGACCTTTCCTTCGCCAATGAGATATCGCTGCTGGAAAGCATCCTCATACCCGGCTCAGGTGAAGGCGACACGTCCGGCGACCTGGGTCGCCTCACCGACCGCCTCTCGGGTAGCGGGGAGTAGTCCCGATGAGCGATTTGTCCATAGTCACGCCCGACAGCGTCGCTCAGCTTTCCGACCGCGAAATACGCCGCTCCATCAGGCGGCGCTGGGTAACACGCACAAGCATCTTGTTGGGTTGGGGTGCTTTCATCGGCATCTGGTACATCCTCTCCGACATCGTCTTCAGAGACCCCCGCCTTCCCTCCTTGCATCTCGTTCTGCAGAGGGCGGGCAGGATCATTGCCACCCCAGGTTTCGGTTCCGACCTGGGGAACAGCGTCCTAAGGCTGCTCGGCGGATTCTTGCTGGCGCTCGTGATCTCAAGCGTGCTCGGTCTGCTGATCGCCTACAGCGACTGGTGGAGAAACCTTCTTCAAGGCTTTCTCCAGCTGATCGTGAGCATTCCAACGATTGGCTACGCAGTGCTGGCTCTGGTTCTGTTCGGGATATCTCCCATAGGCCCCGTGCTGACCACGATGCTGGTGTCGATTCCGTACATCACCTTGAACGTGGCGCAGGGAATCGCCGGGGTCGACCGCAGGCTGATCGTTATGAGCGAGGCTTTCGGTCGTACCCGAAAGCAGATCGCTCGCGACGTGCTGCTTCCCTCTTCCCTGCTCTCCTTGCTGAGCGGAGCTCGACTGGCTTTTGCGGTGGCTTGGAGAATGGAGCTTCTCAGCGAGATTTTCGCCTCTTCGCAGGGGGTTGGATTCCAGATCCGCTCCAGCTTCGAGCGCTACGACACGCAGGCGATGCTGGCCTGGACTGTCATCTTCGTGGCACTGATGCTGATCTTCGAACACCTCGTATTGCGCCAAATAGACCGCTGGGCGTCCCACTGGCGTTCGGCTGAGCCCTCCGCGACCAGATGACCGACTTCAGCAGCCTGCCCCACCTCCCCGACAGCTTGACCGACACCGCTGCACGCTCGGTTCAAAAGACGCAGACCGCAAAGCCGGGCGGCCTGTTCAGCCGTCCGTGGTTCTTGAGGCTGCTGGCCATCGCCATCATCATCATCGTCTGGCAGCTCGTCGCTCTGACCAACATTCGAGTCCCGAACATCGCCGAGGTGATCCGCTTTTTAATCATCGAGATCTCCGAAGGGACGCATGGGGGGACTTTCAAGGGCCTGTTCTGGAGCCCGATTGGAAACAGTTTCATGCGCTACGCCATCGGCATGGCGATCGGCGTCCCCATCGGATTCGCGCTGGGAATCCTGATTGGCACTTCCACCTACGCACGAGGGCTGCTGAACGACACCACCTTGGTTTTACTGGCTTTGCCGTCGGTGGTTTGGGCTTTTCTCTCCACTCTGTGGTTCGGACTCACCTCGGAGGGGCCGATTCTGGCAGTGGTGCTGACTGCGGCTCCCTTCGTGGCCGTCAGCGTGAGCGCGGGTGTGCGCAACATCGACAGGTCTCTCATCGAGATGTGTGCGTCCTACAGGGTGCCCCTATTACGACGCACCCAGCACCTGATACTGGGCGGAACCCTTCCCAGCGCCATCACAGGCACTCGCTTGGCGTTCATGGCCGGCTGGAACAGCTTGATAATTGTGGAGTGGTTCGGCGCCACTTCGGGTGTTGGTTGGCGAGCACGGACTCTGTACAACTTTCAGGACTACCCGGGCTTCACCACCTGGATTCTGCTGTTCATCCTGTTGATCATGATTCTCGACCGATTCTTGCTGCGCCCGGTGGAGCGACGCGCCTTCCGCTGGAACGAGCCCCCGATGCTCACCTTCGCAGAAACCGACGACGACAGCAACGCCTCTACAAACAATTCAGGCAAACGACTCAGAAAAAGACAGGACTGATGGCCACGGTACTCATTGAAAACCTCACAAAGGTATTTCCTCCAACCGCAAATCAACCCAACCAGGTGCAGGCGCTCGGCGGGCTGAACCTGTCGATTACGGGCAACGTGCTCGTAGCCGTGCTGGGGCCGTCGGGGTGTGGCAAGACGACGTTGCTGAACATCGTGGCCGGCGTGGAGCAGCCCACCTCCGGCTCGGTCCGCTCCGTCCAGGACGGCGTACCGGCACACATCAGCTACGTGTTCCAGGAACCGCGCCTGCTGCCCTGGCGCACGGTGGTCAACAACATGATTTTCGTGCAGGACCGCAAGTCCGACAGATCTCGGCGCGAAGCGGAGTTCTATCTGTCGATGGTGGGGCTGGGCGACGTGGCCGACCTCTACCCTTCCCAGCTCTCAGGCGGAATGCAGCAGCGCGTCAACATCGCCCGGGCATTCCTTGTGAACCCCGACATCCTGCTCATGGATGAGCCCTTCAGCCACCTCGACGCCCTTACGGGGCGCTCCCTGCGCGACTACCTGCAAAAGATCTGGTCGCAGACCCGCAAGACCGCCCTGCTTGTGACGCACGACGTAAACGAGGCGGTGGAACTCGCCGACCGGATCATAATGATGCGTCCCGGCGGCGTGATTTTCGACGACATTCCCGTCAACCTGCCTCGGCCTCGTCATCCGAGCAACCCCGACCTTCAATTTCTGCAAAACGACATCCTGCGCAGATTCGACTCAATGGAGGCCGCCGTCAGATTCGGCGTGGGCTGAAGCGACAATCAGGGGCTAGAGGTTGTAACGCGTTTCGAGGTTGTAGCACGTATTGCGATCGGTTTCGAACAGGACTTGAGCAGCTTCAATTAGTAGGACTTCGGGTAAGAACGCTTATTTCGTTGACTTGAACACCAACAGGCTCGGTAGTGACATAAAGCCCGTCACGCCAGTCCGCTGCACCACAAGTCACAGGGGAGTTGGCTAGTTCTGAGGAAAAACTCCCTATGAGAAGAGCCACTCTGTACTCGTCGCTAGTAGATCTATTGTAGTCTGCCTTGAATGTGTTTCCATTGGAATCTATTATCTTCGTTATCTGATTGTGTCCGGCAAAATAATGAACTTCAGCCTGGTTGCCCTGGTAGTCGGTAAATTGAACCACATGAATCTCGAAGATACCGGCGTAATATCTACTCACTACCTCATGATTTGCGTTGATGAATGAACTAGGAAGCTTAATATTCCTGCCATCTTCAAGTCTAATGTCGCACACATCTTTCGCAGTTTCCGCCTGTTCCCGTGTTATCGGGAATGTTGCTTCCCAGAGATCGTTCGATTCTGAATAAATATTTACCTGATTGCCGGTAGCAGTGTCTCTCAAAGCAAACGATTTTGATTCAGCCGGTACAATCGTCACACCTGTAATACTGTAATAGCCTGCCTTCTTCGGCCTCCATTTGCACCAGATTGGCATCGTATGATGGCAATCATGTTCTGCCGAGTAGAGAGTGCCGCGCGCTGTTGTCAACCTGGTTTGTTCCTCAGTCGTCAGATTATTCCACCAGTCCAGTGCGTCCGCCCCGAACAATCTGGTGATTCTCGTTCTGTGATCGGCGCTCTCACCCGGCCAGAGTTCCTCAACTTTTATGAAGAATGCGGGGGGCCAATCAACAATGCACTCCCCTGCATACTTCCAGGATGTCTGTGTCCCTCCTTGAGTCCTGGCAAGCCTGATAATTGGATTGACTTCATCGGGCTCTGCATAAGAAAACGCTATAATATCTTCGAAATCGAAGATCATATCTGTATTCACCACCGGTAGTTTTGATTGGTGAACCGAGCGCACCTCTAGACGACCCGGAGGAGGATGCTGACACCTAGCGGAACCTCGCAGCAAGTCTCTTCCAAGAGCTCTGGTTTGGGATATGAAGTCTTTTAGGTACGCCGTGGCATATGAAGGTTGGCCGGCTATTTCCACAGGACAGTCCGAAGAAACGCTCGAAAAGGGCAACACCAGGCAAGGCGTGCATCCGTTGCTGGTGGCATTCTGCCCGGCTATTACCTTGTCGCTGGCGTCGATGTACGCCGCCTGAAGGCCGGCGCAGGTCAGATTCCTCTTTATCACGTCGCAGCCCCCTGTCCGGCTCGCCCGCATCAAGCAGTACGCAGTCTTGGCAGCACAGTCGACTCCGCTCGGTGTGGTTGCCCTATTACAATCCACGCTCAGCTTTGCGGAGTCAAACGAGCACCAGTAGAGAGCCGCAGCCCCTCCTGTTACAGCCGTGAAGTCGCCTGAAACGCTCGAGCACAATCTGGAATCGTCGTAATCGTCGCCTGCGTAACTCCCGCATTCGAGAACAGCGAAAGTGGGGGCTCCGCTAACGGTGTCGCAAGCCGGATGGGACGTCCTCCCTGCAAGTGCTTGGCTTGCGGGGCGATAACACGAGTTGAACTCGTTGCTTGCCAGGTAGCCGTCCGGGCAGGTCCATGTACGGCGTTGAATCGCCTTGCACCTCCAGAGGTTGTGCTCGTCGTCGACTTGATCGTCGTCATTGGCGTCGTATTGGGAGTCGACTTCGCCGTCGTTGTCTGCGTCCCAGTTGATGCCTTCCGTCCAGCGCTGGCGGAAGAAGATTCCCGTCGAACAGGTACGCAATACATGTATTCGGCAAGTCTCGCTGTCAACTGAGATGACCACCGCATTGCTTACGCCGGGGTTGGAGCATTCCGGAGGTTTAGATCCCGTACCTGCGGCTTCCGTGTAGCAGTAGGAGGGAAACGACAGGGAAAGGTTCGGATAGCCCGTCGGGCAAGGGACGGGAATGTTCAATTCGCAGGTCTCGGTCTTCGTTATCCAGCCGACGGGAGTGGTCGGACAGGAACCCGGGGTGCCTGTGGTGTAATCCGGTTCGTCGTCATCGTCGTCTGGATCGTCCTGAGCCTGAACCGGTGAGGGCGCTGCCAGGCCTTTGAGCGGCCCTGGCAGGGCTTCGGGTGGCAACGGGGCCGCCACCAGCGTAATCAGCAACACGCAGGCGGCCGTTATCAGGCGGCTCCGCCTGCGAAATCTGCTAGATGGTCTCCCCTGGTTGTCGTTGAGCCTGATTTTCCTCATGTCCAGTTTCGCGGGCAGTCCTCGGCCCTGCGCTCGTTCGTGCATAGCCCTTCTTCGGTGATCCTGACATCGGTGGCGTACCACAACTGGCCTTCGGCGATCCACGCCTCCACCTGCAGCCGCCATTCCCCTACCCATTCTAGGAGTTCCTCGCAGCTGTCGGCGGGACGGTGGAACAGGCGGGAGACGCGCAGGGTGACGTCTGCGACTTGATCCTCCTGACCTGAGGCCAGCGCCAGCATGTATGTCTGCAGACGGGCAGGCGCCTGAGGCTGCTCCAACACCTCGCCATCGGCTGACAGGACTGTGGCGTAGCCGGGCTTCACGCATGCGACGGCCAGGACTGCAGCCGGCGCTTCGGCGATTATCTCGACCGCCTCGGGGTGATTTGGGGTTTCGGCGCG
Organism: uncultured Acidimicrobiales bacterium; assembly: GCA_958295925.1. GTDB lineage: Bacteria > Actinomycetota > Acidimicrobiia > Acidimicrobiales > CATQHL01 > CATQHL01. The sequence continues at coordinate 2,002,178 of CATQHL010000001.1, read as the reverse complement.
GCGGCTTTCACGATCAATGTAGGACGCCAGCACCTCCAGGTTCGTCGTGCGGGCGGGAGGCAGGGCGACCGTCGCGACGCAGACCTGCGAAAGCACGCTCGGCTCGAACAATGCGCGGGAGGTGAGAAGTTCGTACCGCATCACCGCCAAGGCGGCAGCCTTGTGGGCGTCGCCCAGCACCTGCGAATCGACGTAGTCTGTCGGTGCTGCGATGGCGTCGAGTTCCCAGGCGCTCTTGCACACCTCGGGAGGGAACGCCCAGTCCAGCTCGGAAGACCACTTCGGAAAGTAGCGAGCCCGCAGGCGCCCCAGCGCCGTTTGAGGCTCGGCGTTCTGCTCGGCACCCGGTGCGCCCGCCTCCGGGGGATCGGCTCCCAGGGAGAAAGCCCCCTGTTCTTCGGAAGCAGCGGCGTCCGGCTGCGAGAGGGCTTCGGGGGCGGAGCCCGTGCCGGGGGGATCGGCGCCGGATGAACAGGAAAGCGCCACCGCCAGCACCGCCGATGCGCCGAGCAACCCAGTGCTCAACAATCCGGCCCTTCTCAGACTCTGCAAAACGCAATCCTGCGACTTTCCCCGACCCCGCCGGCTAATCCTGGGCTCGAATCGAATGCTGTCAAGTCTCCACTCCAGGAACGACTCAGGGCCTTACTGCGGAAGAATGGAGAGCATCGGTGCCCGGGATGGGATTTGAACCCATACGCCCTGGTCGGGCAGAGGGGTTTAAGCCCTCAGCGTCTGCCGATTCCGCCACCCGGGCTCTCCAGTTACGCTAACCGGACTGCTCGGCGGCTCAAGCGGAAACCACGTCTTGAGCAGAAGGCAGTTCCCCTGTGGACAGCAGCCGCTCGAAGTTCTCTCCGGCGATTACCGGAACGTTCAGTGCGGCCGCCTTCCTGAGCTTTGACGCCCCTGGGGAATCTCCCGACAACAACGCCGTTGTCGCCCTCGACACGCCGGAGGTGAACTTCCCCCCGCGAGATCGAATGGCCGCGGCGGCTTCGTCGCGGGTGTATCCGGGAAGGCTGCCGGTGATCACGAACGACCGGCCTTCGAGGACGTTCGGGTTGGAGATTGGCGCTTCGACCTCGGCGGAGGACGGATCGGCGAATTCGACGCCCGCTCTTCGCAGTTTTTCCATGACCTCCCGATTGGCCGAGTCGGCAAAGTACTCACGGATGCTCGCCGCCAGCACTGGCCCGATCCCTTCGATGGCGGCCAAATCGCTGATCTCGGCGGCGGCGACAGCGTCGAGGTGACCGAACTCGGCTGCCAGAACGTCGCTGGCCGCAGACCCCACGTGACGGATGTTCAGCCCGAAGATCAGGCCACCCAGCGGCCTCTTCCTGGAAGCCTCAATCGCAGAGCGCAGGTTTTCAGCGTTCTTCTTTCCGAAAGTCCTTTCCATCTTTAGGGCTGCGAGCCTTCCTGAGTCGATGGAGTAAAGATCCGCCAAGTGGTTCACAATCCCCGTCTCGACCAACTTTTGGGCCAGGACGGAGCCCAGACCGGTGATTCCCATGGCTGACGGGGCCGCGAAGTTCTTGATCTGCCTCGCCAGGGCTGCGCCGTCGGGCTTGCCGGCCTCGGCGCAAGCGGCGGCCTCGGCGTAATCGCAGCCCTCTGCGGCCTCCACGCCTGCAGCAGCCAGCGAAGCCAGGAGCCTGCGGGTCTCAGGGTCGGAGTAAAACGCGTGCACCCTCCTGGCGAGGGACTTGTTCATCCCCTTCACGGCGGCGATCTCCTCCTCCGAGGCGGCAAGAAGCGCACGCAGGCTTCCGAAACGGTCGGCCAGCAGGCGACACCCTCTCCCGCCGAGCCCGTCGAGCTTCAAGCCGACCAGCAGGCGGGCGAACGGACGTGAGCGAGACTCCCGAATCCTTCTCATCAGCCATTCAGCAGCGATCTCCCCGAACTCCGAGGGGATGCTCAGAGAGGCGATGCGCTCGTAGTCCAGCGAGTAGACGTCCGCCACGTCGGAGAGGAGACCTCTGTCTCTTAAGAGAATCACGATCTTCTCCCCCAGACCCTCAACGTCCATCGCCCCTCTAGAGGCGAAGTGGGCTATCCGCCCCACCTGCTGATGCGGGCACGGCCCGTATACGCAGTGATGGGCGGCGTCGCCGGGGCTGCGGAGGAGGCGGGTGCGGTGCTCGCAGGGACAGAACTCGGGAAACTCCCAGGCCGGCAAGCCCTCGGGGCGCTCGGAGAGCACTGGGCGCAGCACTTCGGGTATCACGTCACCCGCCTTGCGCACCACCACCACGTCGCCTGGGCGCACGTCCTTGGCGCGAACCTGATCCTCGTTGTGCAAGGTGGCCATCCGCACAGTGGAGCCGCCCACAAACACCGGGGCGAGCCTGGCGAACGGCGTGGCCTTGCCCTTGCCTCCTATGGAGACCTCAATGTCCAGCAGCCTGGTGCTCTTTTCCTCGGGCGGGAACTTGTAGGCCAGCGCCCAGCGGGGGTGATGCGAGGTGGAGCCCATCTCTGAGCGGACGGAGAGGTCGTCCACCTTGATCACCACGCCGTCGATTTCATAGTCGTTGTCGTGGCGGCGACTTTCGCTGCGGCGCAGATAGCTGGCGACCTCCCCCAGGTCGTCGGCCATCTCCCAGTCGGGATTGACCGGCAAGCCAAGGGAGGCCAGGTAGACGAGCCCCTCGCTGTGTCGGCCAAGCGAAGGGCCCCCCTCCATGCTTCCCAGCGCATAGCACCACCAACTCAGGCGGCGACGGACGGCCGCTGAGCCGGGCTTTTGACGCAGGGCGCCCGCCGCCGTGTTGCGGGGGTTGGCGAAGCGGCGCTCGCCCGCGGCTTCCATGGCGGCGTTCAGGGCCTCGAATTCGGAGAGCCTCATGTAGACCTCGCCGCGCACCTCCAGCGCCTCCGGCGCCTCGGCGCCCAGGGCTCGGGGAACGTCCACGAAATCGACGACGTTGTGGGTCACGTCCTCGCCCACCTTTCCGTTTCCGCGCGTGGCGGCCCGCACCATCAGTCCCCGCTCGTAGCGGATCGAGACGGCCACCCCGTCGAATTTCGGCTCGCAGACGAGAGCCCCGGCCGGGCCTCCCAGAGCACGCTCTGCCCGCACCGCCCAGGCGCGCAACTCGCCCTCGTCGAAGGCGTTGTCGAGCGACATCATCGGCGGGTGGTGCTCCACCGGTGTGAATAGCTCAGAGGGGGCCGCCCCCACCTCCGCTGTTGGCGAGCCCTCCGCTGCGGCCTCGGGGTGTCGCTCCTCCAGCTCTCGAAGCTCCCGGCGGAGCGCGTCGTAGTCGGCGTCGGGAATCTCCGGGGAGTCCTGTGCGTGATACAGCAGGTCGTGGCGTCTGACCCGCTGTCTGAGATCGGCGATGCGCGCAGCCGGGGAAGCCTCTGCGGACAGACCCTCCACGCCCCAAATGCTAATTCAGCGGCACCCCTGCGGAATGGGGCAGGAGCGAAAGCCGGGGGATTCGTTGCAAGCTTGGGGGGTGGGCGAGCGAGCTTTAATCTGGTGTCTGAGGGGGCTGTGGTTCAGCCTGCCGTGGAGCGCCGGGGGCGTCATCGGCGACGCGCTGGCAGCGACCTCCACTGCATTTGCGCGCACGTCCGCAGCCGGGGTTTGGGCGGGCTGGGCGCTGGGGCTGGTGGCGCTGCTGATCCCCTCTGCCTCCTCGCTCACCGCCATCCGCTTCCTGGCTCCCGCCGCCCTTGCTGCGTGCTGCTGGGCGATGTCGGCCGCCCCTTCGCCGGATTCCCTGGCCGTAGGCGTTGAACCGGCTCTGGGCGCGGGGCGGGCAGCGACGATACTGGGGGCGGCGAGCGCCTCGGCGATCTGCGTCTTGTCCGCTCTGCCGCTGCTGGGCAGGCGCTTCATCGACGCCATGAGCTACGGCGACGAACGCCGCCTTCCGCTGCGCCCGCCTGCCGGGGTGCTGCTGCTGGGGCTGCCGGTCACCTGGGCGGTGACGCTGGGGGGGCTGACCGCCGGGCCGCTGCTCTGGGCGGCCGGGGGGAATCTCGCCGGGCCGCTGCTGCTGGGGCTGGGTCTGCCGCCCGCCTTTCTGGGAATGCGGAGCATGCTCGCCCTGGCACGACGCTGGCTGGTGTTCGTGCCTGCGGGGATCGTGCTCCACGACGGCTTCGCCGCCAAGGCGCCCACGCTCTTTCGGCGCTCGCAGATTGCCTCCTTCGGCCCGGCGCCTGCCGTGCGCGGCCCCGACGACCCACCCGCCACCGACCTCAGCGCCGGAGCCGCCGGGTTGGTGCTGGAGTTGCGCCTCACCGAAGGCTTACAGATGAAGATGCGTGGACGCGACCCTGCCCAGGCGACAGAATCGTTGCTGCTGGCGCCAACGCAAGCCCGTCTCGCCCTCGACATCGCCGCTGAGCGCAGGATTCCGTTGGGCTGATCAGAGTGGGACCGGCGGCGGCCTGCTTCCGTCGGCAACGGCAATGACGGCGCGCCAGGAGGGGCCACTCCCCCGCCGCCTGGCGACGGCAATGACGATGGCTAGGCGGCCACTCCCCCGCCAAGAACGCAGTCGCCGTCGTAGAACACCATGCTCTGGCCGGGGGCCACACGAGGCTGCGGCTCGCCCCAGATGACCACTTCCCCGTCGACGTTGCCCCGACGCGGCTCGCCGTGGGCGCTGGTCTGGACATCAATCGGCCCGCTCGCCACCTCCCCCGCCCACTCCAGGCAGGCCACCCTCTGGGTGGTCGTCAACAGGTCGGGGCGATCCCCCACCGTCACAGTGGCCGAGGCACGGTCTATGTCCACCACGTACGCGGGGGCGGAGAGCCCCCCGATGCCCAGTCCCCTGCGCTGACCCACCGTGAGAAGCTCCAACGCAGCGACTTCCCCCAGTCTCCTTCCCGACGTGTCAACCACCTCAGCCGGGGTGAGCCCAAGGCGCTCGGCCAGGAACCCCGGGCGCGTCCCTCGCTTGATGAAGCAGACTCCCATGCTGTCGGGCTTGCAGGCCGTGCGCAGCCCCATCCGCCCTGCCATGGCTCGCACTTCCGTCTTGGTGAGCACCCCCACCGGAAACTTCAGGCTTCCCAATTCGGCTGCGCCCAGCATGTAGAGCACGTAGGACTGGTCTTTTGCCAAATCCGCCCCACGTGCCACCCTGAGCGATCCGTCGCTGCGGGTCACGATGCGGGCGTGGTGTCCTGTGGCCACTGCGTCGAACCCCAACGCCGCGGCCCGCAGCAGCAGCCTGTCGAACTTGATGTGACGGTTGCATTCAATGCACGGGTTGGGGGTACGACCGACTGCGTGGGCGTCCGCGTACCGATTCACGACCCTGTCGTTGAAGTCCTCGCCGAAGTTGAAGACGTGGTGCTCGATTCCAAGGGTGTCAGCCACCCGACGGGCGTCGTGGACGTCGGCGACGGAGCAGCAGCCGACATCCGAAGGACCGCCCCAGAGTTTCATCGTCACCCCCACTACCTCGTGTCCTTCCTCGGCCAGCAGGGCGGCGGCGACCGATGAGTCGACGCCGCCAGACATCGCCGCCAGAATTCGCATCTCAGCCCCGCTGCGAAGTCAGGCCGCCGCCTGGCCGGCCGCCCGCCGAAGCTGTGCAACGGCCTCGGGCAGCGTCGCGAGCACCCTGTCGACATCTGCCAAGGTGGTCGGGTAGCCAAGCGAGAGCCGAAGCGATCCCCTGGCCAGGGCGCGTGGCCAGCCCATCGCCGCGAGGGTGTGCGAGGGGTCCTCTGCGCCGCTGGCGCACGAGGAGGCGGCCGAGGCGTAGACGCCCTCTCTCTCGATCAGGAAGAGCATCTCCTCGCTCTCAACCCCTTCGAAGCAAAGATGACAGGAGCCTGCGACCTTTGCGGAGCGGTCGGTGCAGCCGCCACTCGATGGCGTCACCGCCGTCTCCACCACCCCCGGCACAGTCGCAGCGAGGCCGTCAGCCAATTGGTCGCGCAAGACCCTCACACGCTCCACTGCCGAATCCCGCTCGGCCAGCACGATCTCAGCCGCCTTTCCCATGCCGACTATGCCCGCCGTGTTCTGGGTGCCGCTGCGCAGCCCCATCTCCTGCCCGCCTCCGATGATCTGCGCCCGCAATCGTGCACCCCCCCTCACGGCGAGCACCCCGACCCCCTTAGGGCCGCCGAACTTGTGCGCGCTCAGCGAGATGAGGTCGACAAGGCGGGCCGCCTCGGCAACGTCCAGCCACGGGAACCCCTGCACTGCGTCGGTGTGGAACAGCGCCTGCGGTGCGTGGGTGCGCACGACCTCGGCTATCTCGTCGAGCGGGGAAATCACCCCCGTCTCGTTGTTGGCCATCATCACCGAGACCAGCGCCACGTCTTCTCCCAGCGCGTCCCGCAGGGCGCCCGTGTCGATCACCCCGTTGCTGTCCGTCTCCACCACGCTGCCGCCGAGGCGCTCGACCGGGCGCAGCACGGCGTGATGCTCGGCGGCGGAGCAGACCACACGTCCGCCCCCCGCTGCGGCGGCCCCGAAGATGGCCAGGTTGTCGGCCTCGGTTCCGCTGCCGCAGAAGACTATTCCCGTGGGCTCAGTCGCCAGCCCCGCAGCAAGCACGTCCCGCGCCTCGTCGATGGCTCGCCTGGAATCGCGAGCCATGCGGTGGGCGCCAGTGGGGTTGGCGTAGCAGTCGCGGAAGAACGGCATCATCGCCTCGAGCACCTCATCCCTCACGGGGGTGGAGGCGGCGTGGTCAAAATAGGCGACGCTCATCAGGCCAGGGAATCAGGGGCGATTCGAGCCTTGGGGAAGCCGCGACCGGGCTTGAGCGCCTGAGGCTCAGTGAAGGGCGAAGGTGGAAACAACACCCTTTCAGGCTAGGGCTTGAGGTGTGGCTGAAGGGCGTGCAACCAACGTGGCCGTGCAAACCCACATCGACGCCACGCCAGGCCGTGTCTGGGAGTCGCTGGCGGACATCGCATCGCACGTCGACTGGATGAGCGACGCAGTCTGGATTCGTTTCGAGGGCGGGCAGCGACGGGGGGTCGGCACCCGATTCGTGTGCCGGACGAAGGTGGGCGTCTTCACGCTCAGCGACACCATGGAGATAACGGAGTGGAAGGAGTTCGAAGCCATCGGAGTGCGCCACAAAGGACGTGTGAGCGGGCAAGGTCGCTTCGAGATCGCCCATGCGGCTGGTGGAGGGACGATGTTCAGCTGGTGCGAGGAGCTGCACTTCCCCCGCTGGGCCGGTCGGCCTGGAGCAGCGGTTGCCCGGGCGACCTTGGGCAGGATCTGGCGGCGAAACCTCGAAGCGTTCAAGGAAAGCCTGGAAAGCGGCGACTGAGACCGGAGCAGCGACTGAGACCGGAGCAGCGACTTGGGGCATTGAGCAGCGACTAGGGCCTTGACTGAACAACTCGCTGTCGCCTCGGGTGCGACGACTCAGGATCTCACCCGATAACGCGCTGGACAGCACCGGGCACCCCGATGTTTACCCGATTACAGGGTCCATCCAAGTGGAAGACGCCCACAGCCCGGCGAACGCCAGCCCCACTATGAGGGCCACAACGAAGATCGCCCGCAGAGCCAGCGAACTACGGCTCGCAAACTGGGAACCTCGACAGATCACCCAGGCGGCCAGACCACCGCCCACGAGCCCGCCGATATGCCCCCCGATAGAGATGTTTGAGATGGTGAACGTGGTGATGAGGTTCAAAATCAGCAGCCCGAGAATGCCGGAATCTCGGATACGACCCCCGGAGGCCCGCTGGACGGCGATAGCCGCCCCCATTAGCCCAAAGACGCCGCCCGAAGCCCCCACAGTGGGGGTGTTGGGGTAATGCAAGACAGCTCCGAACGCCCCTGCCATCAAAGCGGCGAAGTAGACCAGACCGAACCTGAACGGCCCCATCAGACCTTCCAGCTCTCGGCCAAGCAGCCATAGCAGCAACACGTTGAAACCCACATGGAGGATGTTTGCGTGCAGGAAGGCGCCGGAAACAAGCCTCCACCACTCGCCTCCCACGTCGATGGCCTGCCCCCAGGTTGCACCCTTCGCCCAGATCCCGATTCCGTAGCTCAAGTCCCTCCACGTCACCTGAACCGACCAGATCGAACCGCTCTCCACCAGGTTCACCAAAAAGAGCACGATGTTGGAAACCACCAGCGCACCGGTGAGAACGGGCTTCCCCCGCGTCGTCCGGCCAAGCCCGGGGGATCTTCGCTGACGCAGCGAGGAGCGGCCCGACAAACTGCGCACCACGCACTCCGGGCAGTGACAGCCCACCGAGGCCATGGACTGGCAAGCGACGCAGACATACCGGTCGCAGCGCTGGCAGCGCACTCCGGTGGGCCTGTCGGGATGCCGGTAGCAGACCCCCTGGCCTGGAGAAGCGAGGCTCACCCGACCCACGCTACAGCCGTCGTCAAAGCGCCTCTGTGGGGCCTTGCCCTTAGGCAGCGCCGCGCCGTCGCTGCTATCCTGCCATTGAATACCTTCGCAGGCTTGGAGGAGAAATGTCTGTGGCCCAAGTGCTCGCTCATCAAGGCGGCTGGGACGAGATCCTTATGATCGTCGGCCCGATTGTCGCCATCATCGGCCTCATTGCCGTCGCCAAACGGAAGATGAACAAGGAGAAGGTCGCCGAGTCCGTTCAGTCTGAGAAGGATGAACTGGTGTCCTTCTGCCGACGGGCGGATCAGCTGACAACCGTGGGCTGACTCCACTCCGCCCAGGCCACGTCGGCGCCCAGGGCGGCCAACTTCTCCACAAGGCCGTCGAAGCCTCGCAAAATGTGGCGCGTGTCGCGCACATGCGTCTCCCCCTCGGCCCCCAGTCCCGCCACCACCAGAGCCGCCCCGGCGCGGATGTCGGTGGCCCTCACTGTCGCCCCCGAGAGCCGCTCCCGGCCCCGAACGATGGCGCATCTCCCCTCCACCCGAATGTCGGCCCCCATCCGCAGCAACTCCCCCACATAGCCGAAGCGGTTGGGAAACACGTTCTCGGTAACCAGCCCCACTCCGTCAGCCAAGGAGAGCAAGGCCACCAGCAGCGGCTGGTAGTCGGTGGCCACGCCAGGGTATGGAAGCGTCACCATGTCGGTTGATCGCAGCCGGTTCGGCGACATCGCCCACAACCCGTTGCGGGTGGTCGAGGTCCGCAAGTCCATCTCGCCCAGCTTGTCGCAGAGCATCCTCAGGTGCGAAGGCTGCGCACCCGACAGGGTGATCTCCCCGCCGGCGGCCCCGAGTGCGGCCAGGAAGACCGCCGTCTCAACCCGATCTGGAATCGGGGTGTGCTCCACCGGGACAAGCCCGCTCACGCCCTCCACCCTGATTGTCTGGCCGCCTGCGCCCAGCACGTGCGCCCCCATCCGGTTCAGGAACGCCGCCAGGTCTACGATCTCAGGCTCGCGGGCGGCGTTCTCGATCACGGTCTCCCCCTTGGCGAGGGTTGCCGCCATCATTATGTTCTCGGTGGCCCCCACGCTCGGCCAGGCGAGGGTGACGCTCGCGCCCTTAAGCACCGGAGCCCGGGCGTGAACGTAGCCGTGGCTGATCTCTATGTCGGCCCCCATCCGCTGCAGGGCCTCTATGTGCATGTCGATGGGCCGGGTGCCGAAGTCGTCGCCGCCCGGGAAGGCCACCACAGCCTCGCCGCAGCGGGCCAGGAGAGGCCCCAGCACTGAAAATGAGGCTCGCATGCTGGAAACCAGCTCGTAAGGGGCGTGCGGAGTCAGCGTCTCGGGTGTGACGACCTCAACTACGTCATTGGCGAACGAGGTCCTGCTGCCGAACCCTTCGAGAAGCTCCAGCATGGTGTGGACGTCGGAAATGCGCGGAACTCCCCGAATCACGCAGCTGCCCTCCGACAGCGTGGTGGCTGCCAGCAGCTTAAGCACGCTGTTCTTGGCGCCCCCTATTATCACTTCCCCGCTGAGGGGACGGGAGGGTCGAACACGGATGACCCTCTCCCCCGCGACCTGATGCTTCAAAGGCTCTCCGTTACCCATAAGTAGGATTTTAGGATGCCCATCTCCTGGGGAATTGGACATCGGCTGGCCTACACGCAGGAGTGCGGATCATCTGAACTCCACGCCCACCTGAAGCCCATCGACGACATCCTCCTCGAACGCCAGGTGGAGATCGAGGAGTTTCCAGGCGAACAACCAAATCACGGCACTGCCGTCTTCTCCGTGGCCGAGGGGCCTTTCGCCAGCTACCAACGCGAGGTGGAGTACACCGAGATCTCGGACGGTGCCTACAAGGTGGACACGAAGATCCGCTTTCGGCTGTCGATTCCGTTCTGGGCCCCCCTGCTTAACCCGCTGGTTCGTCGCAGGCTGCGACGGGCGGGAGGCGGCGGCGGCCTGCCATGGTGGGCGCCTGCCGAGCGCCTTGATCCCCGCTCCGCCGGCAGTCTGGGGATCTTGTGTCTTCTTGCCGTGGTGGCCGGATACGTCGGGGCTCTGCTCAGCCAATCCATCAGCTTCGCCACCGACGAGTTGGTCGGCGGAGCGGACACCCAACGGGTCTCCATGCAGGGAAACGTGCTCTCCGCCGTCAGGCTCGGATCGATCCTGGCGCTGGGGGCGGTGTGGCTGGCCGACCGGCGAGGCAGGCGTTCGCTTCTGATCGCCTGCGCCGGGGGGGCGTGCCTGGCAGCGGTGGCCGGTGCTGCGTCGGTCGGGGTCTGGTCGTTCGGGACCACCCAGACGGTGGCTCGCGGCCTCGCCACGGCATCCTTGCTGCTGATAGCGGTGATGGCCGCCGAGGAAGTGCCCCGTGGGGTTCGGGGGTACGCGGTCTCGGTGCTGGGAATGGGCGCCGGCCTGGGCTCGGGGATGGTGCTGTGGGCACTGCCTCTGGCCGACCTTGGGCTGCGGGGCTGGCGCATCCTGTATCTGCTTGCGTCGCTGGGCCTGCTGGTGGTCTACTGGAGTTTCAAGCGCCTCCCGGAGACTCGGCGGTATCTCAGGTTGGGCGACGACGTCGCCGAGGACGTCAACGACTCCGACAAGGCAACCGAGGTGGGCTCTCACGGGAAAGTCGCCGTCAGCGCGGGCGACGCCTTTAGCGCCAACGACGCCAGCCCCCGGCGACGAAGGCGTCTAGTGCTGCTGGGGGCAAGCTCGCTTCTCTCGGCGTGTTTCGCCGCCCCTGCTTCGCAGTTCCTGAACGAGTTCCTCAGGGAGGAGAGGCTCTTTTCCGCCAGTGACATCACCGTCTACCAGCTCGCAACCTACGCACCGGCCGGCCTGGGAATGCTGGCCGCCGGAAAGCTCTCCGACCTGAGGGGCAGGCGGGTGATCGCCGTCGTCTGCCTGCTGGCGAGCCCTGTCTGCGTGACCATGCGATTCATCCAGACCGGCTGGCCCATGTGGCTCTGGGGAGTGCTGGCCGGGCTCGCTGCAGGTGCGCTGGTGCCGGTGTTGGGCACCTACGGCAGCGAGCTTTTCAGCACCGGCCTGCGGGCGCGCTCCAACGGCGAACTGAACCTCTTGGGAGTTGCGGGATCGGTCGTGGGCCTGCAGATCGTTGGCAACCTGACGGTTCCGCTCGGAGGGTTCGGCCAGGTGTTCGGCCTGCTGTCCATCGCGCCTGTGGCGGTGGCCGTGCTCGTTCTTGCCTTCTACCCCGAGACCGCCAAAAAGGAACTCGAAGCCCTCAACCCCGAAGACAGCCCGGGCGACCTCCCCCCTGCCCCGCAGCAGGCATGAGCCAACCACGCACGGCGGCCACAATCTGAGGGTCCTTGTCCTCCCTTGGGTCGTGACCGGCGCCCGGCAGCCAGGCTGCGCTCACCTCGCCTGAGATGACGGAGGTTTCCGAGGCAAACTCCTGGGGACTGCCGAACGGGTCTCTGTCTCCCGACACGAACAGGCACGGCACCTCGAGGAGGGGGAAGTGATCGACGCGCAGATTCCCCGGTCGCCCGGGCCGATGCAGCGGGTAGCTCAGCAGCAGCAGGCCACCCGCCTCCAGCCCCTGCGCCACGGCGATTGAACAGAGCCTCCCGCCAAAGGAGCGCCCGCCCAGCACGAGCCGTTCAGGGGCGATGCCCATCTCGACGCTCATAACCTCGGCCTGTTCGATCACGAACGGGACCAGCCTCTCCGCACGCCCAGGCGGGCCCCTTCGTCCCGCCTGTCGATGCGGATAGTCCACGCTTCTCGTGGGCAGCGGGGCCAGTCCCTCCCGCAGAGCCGCAAAAACGTGATGGGAGGCGTCTCCGCCGGCCCCAGGGAACAGCAACAACCCCCCGGCGTTCATTACCCCCAGCTAGCGAAGCCCTATCGGAGCAGAATGCGGCGGGCTTCCATGAGGTCGCTGATGCGGGCGGCGGCTTCACTGCCTTCCCCGCCGCTGTCGGGGTGCGCCGACGCCACGAGCCGACGGAAACTGCGTTGAACGTCCACGTGCCGGGGGGCGATGCCCAATTGGGGGTGGAAGCCCAAGACCTCCAGCGCCCAGAGGTTGGCAGCGGACTTCATCTCGCAGCCATCGCCGCCCGGGCTGCCCAGGCCGCCTCGAAGCGACCGGCGGATAAAGTCCAGCATCTCCTCGCCGCCTCCGCCGGTAAAGGCAAGGGCGCAACTGACCGCCCTGATAGCAGAAGGGCGCGCACCGGCGGCATAGACGGCCCCCAATATGTGCTGCTCGGGGGTGCCTCCCCGATCCACCGAATCCAGCCTCGGGCCCCCGTCGGTAAGCCGGAGCCAGTGCGTGCTGCGGGTGAGACCGATGAGATCCTCCTGAAACCTGTGGCGCAGGCGAGGTTGGCGGATGCGCTGAGCACGTCCGACCTCGCCGATGAGAATCTCAAGGTCCACCCGCAGTTCCGAGGCGCATCGCTGGACGTACGTCCCCACCACCGCTCCTAGCAGCAGCGCCCCGGCCTGATTTGGGGCTTCCATCGGCAACCGGCAGCTGCCCAGAGCCACTCGCCGCGTGGGGGCCACCGGCCGGGAGTGGTAGACCTCCAGCTTTGCCAGGTCGGTTCCGTCCAAGTTCCCCTACCTATCGGCGAGGTGGCCAACGATTATCAGACGACGCCCGCCATCGGCTCACAACCGCCAAACACCTAAAAATCACGCCCGCAAAACCGATGAGGGGTATCCTCTCGCCTGCTCGCAACCCCTTCAGACGTATTGCCGAAACGCTTTCCGCATTTCATCTGCGATGCGGGATATCTCATCCCCGGTGGCCTCGCCCGCCACGGCCCCGGCGAGGTTGCCCGCCTGATCGAGCAGGAGGCGCCACGCGCTCGCCTCGAACCCGAAAGGAAGCGCCAGCATGAAAATATCCTCCCCGTACCGTCCCAGGTCTTTGAGCCCTCTCCTGTCGCGCGGGTTGCGAGCTAGGCGGTCGGAGGCCGCGAACAGCCTTGATAGCACGTCGTGGGGGTCAACCCCGTCGAGCCCCGGGCCGAACTCAAGGGAGTCGCCCGTCTCCTCCATCTCGTCAAGCAGGGCTTCCACCCGATCCTCGTCGCCGGCAGCTACCTCCAGGTCGCCGTCGGCGTCGAACCCGTACGAGATCTTGGCGCTTTCCAGGGCATCGGTGAGCCTGCCTATCTGCTCGTCGTTCCAGCCGCTGATTTCGTAGGCCACCGACTCGGTGCCTTCGGCCAGAGCAGGTCGCAGCGAGCCTTCCACGTCGGCAACGAGCTCGTCAACTCTCCCTTCGTCCCGCTCGCCCACGATGAGGGTTGCCCCGTGCCAGGCGTGATGAATCTCGGCGCGCAGCAGGAATCCCTCGAGGGTTGAGCGAAACTCGGCAGAGTAGGAGTGGAAGTCGTATTCAATCTGCCCAAACTCAGGGTCTCCAACCTGCGAAGGATCGGCGGGTGGCTTATTGACAGTGGCAACACCGCACTCGGGGCACTCCGCCACGGCCGCCGCGTATCCGGCTCCGCACTGAAAACACCAGACCTCATCTGCGGTGGAACTCTGATGGGATTTGCCGAATACCATTCTTTGCTTCTCTTTTCGACTAGTTGGCGGGACGCCGATTCAATTCATCCGGCTAGCTAGGCAGATTATTCCAAACGCCGCCCTTTGAGACAGAACCACCCCGCCCTTGCTGGTTAGTGTTGACGGCGTGAAGGAGCAACCAGATCGCAGTTTGACGCTGGAGTTGGTGCGCGTCACCGAGGCTGCCGCCATCGGAGCGGCCCCCTGGACGGGCAGGGGCGACAAGGTCAACGTGGACAAGGCCGCCGTTGACGCCATGCGCTCCACCCTTGAAACAACAAGAATGGACGGGACGGTGGTGATCGGGGAGGGTGAGAAAGACCAGGCGCCGATGCTTTTCAACGGTGAACGGGTGGGCGACGGCTCCTTCCCGCTATGCGACGTGGCCGTAGATCCCGTAGACGGAACAACGCTGGCGTCGCTGGGACGCGGAAACGCCCTTTCGGTGATCGCTGCATCAGCCCGAGGGACGATGTTCGACCCCGGCGGCTGCGTATACATGAGCAAGATAGCCGTAGGGCCCGACTGCGTCGGTGCGATTGACATCGAAGCCTCCCCCACCGAGAACCTGCACCAGGTTGCCAAGGCCAAAGGCAGGAAGGTGTCGGAGCTGACAGCGGTGGTTCTGCTGCGAGACCGGCACAACGACCTCATCGGGGAAATCAGATCGGCCGGGGCAAGTGTGCAGCTCATCCCCGACGGCGACGTGGCCGGGGCGATATCGACTGCCTGGCCGGAGTCGGGCTCGGACATCCTCTTCGGCATAGGCGGCACGCCTGAGGGGGTGATAGCGGCGGCTGCCCTGAAGTGCCTGGGCGGCGAGATCCAGGGAAAACTCTGGCCTCGCAACAAGAAAGAGCAGGAGGCTGCTGAGGCTGCAGGCTACGACTTGGACGCCGTGCTCGGAAACGAAGACCTCGTGGCTGGAGACAACTGCTTTTTTGCTGCCACTGGCGTCACGAACGGCGACCTGCTTGACGGCGTCCGGTTCCACACCTGGGGCGCCACCACGCAGTCGCTGGTGATGCGCTCAAAGTCGGGCACGGTGCGAAAGATCAGCACCAGCCACCGGCATTACCAGGCTGGCGGCTGAAGGGAATCCCGCACAATCGAAGGCGACGCTGCGGAATGGCTGTGGAGGTGAGCGGACTCGAACCGCCGACCTCTTCGTTGCGAACGAAGCGCTCTAGCCGACTGAGCTACACCCCCGCGCAGCAGCATCGTACCGCAATTCCCGGGGGGAGGTTATTCGGGTTGTGGTAATCGGAAGGATTTCCGGGCTACACCCTTTCGCCTGCCCAGGCTGCCAGGCGAACCCGCTCCCTCGCTCGTTGATGCTCCCAGGTTCGTAGTTGTTCGGGGTGACTGCTTCCTCCCGCAGCCACCGCCAGCCGAGTCCGTTCCGGCTGAACAATCCGTGAAGGAACCCGAACGGCGGTCACGCTTACCTGCCGGCTGGTTCGGCGCTTCCGCCTAACCAGCAATACCACGTATGTCGCCAGCATTACATCAGCGATGACGTGCATCAGAAGAGCCCAGAAAATCGGGATAAAAATGGCGACCGGCAGGGAGGCTGCCACAAGCACGCTGAGGGAGACGACCACTTTTCGCCTTCGACGGCGCGACCATTCCCGCTGCAGTGCCAGCGATGTGTCCATGCCAACCAGCAGGCCGTCGTCACCGTAAAAACGGCTGCCCAACCCTGGCATTGGGATTACCTTGGCTGACATCAACGCCCCAACATTCGCCCCACCCAGAGCGCTCCGTCGCCGCGACACCCTTCTATGCAGGCTCGGCGCAAGAGCCGCAAGCCATAAGGCAATGATGACAATGAAGGTAAGAGCTGGCAAGGCACCTCACTTGGCAGGTTTGTTCCTTGCGATCCATTACAGCATCCACAGCCTGCCGGATGGTGGAATTCCTGGACAATCAACAATCAGCTCAACTTGGAAGCTGAATTATCCACAACAAGCGCACATAGTTGACGATTGCGCGCCGGTCTAACCGCGCTCGTACGTCCCGGATCGCCCGCCGGTCTTCTCCCATAGACAGAGTTCGCCGATAACCATTGAACGATCCAACGACTTGCACATGTCATAGATGGTCAGCGCCGACGCGGCGCAGGCGGTTAGGGCCTCCATCTCCACGCCGGTCCGGTCCACCGTCTCCGCCGTCGCCTCAACCACCACGTGATCGGCTGCGAGCCGAAAGCTCACCGATACCGAACTCAGGGTCACGTGGTGGCAAAGTGGAATCAGCTCGGAGGTGCGCTTGGCAGCGCTTATACCCGCCACCCGCGCCACTGCGAGCACGTCTCCTTTGCGGGTGCTGCCCTCCGCCACAGCAGCGGCGGTGTCTTCGCTCATCGCAATCCTGGCCCGCGCAGTGGCGCGACGAAGCGTGGGCTGTTTGGCGGAGACGTCCACCATGCGAGCCCGGCCGGAGCCGTCCAGGTGCGTGAATTCGCTATGCGTGAATTCGCTGCTTGACACGACGCTGAACGCCCATGCCGAGATCTGAGGTCAACGGCGGAACCCCGATTGGGGCTCAGCCCCCTATCTGCGACATCGAGCGGGCGGGGCGCACGAAGTTCACCTTGCCGATGCTGTGGCCTGGCCCCTTCTCCCGCACCCCTGAGCGGATGATCTCGGCGAGGGCCTCGTCGTCCGCGCCGCTACGAAGCGGGCCGCGCAGGTCGTGCTCCTCGTGGGCAAAAAGGCAGTTGCGGAACTTTCCGTCGGCAGTCATGCGTATCCGGTCGCAGCTGCCGCAGAACGACCTGGTCACGCTGGCCACCACGCCTATTACGCCCCCGCCGTCGAGGTAGCGGAACCGGCTGGCGGGCGCCGATCCCGAAGCCAGCGGCTCAATCGGATAGGCCGACTCGATGCGTTCAATTATTTCATCCTGGCTCACGACCGACTCGCCAGTCCAGCCACCTTCAGCGTCGAGCGGCATGAACTCGATGAATCGAACCTCCACGCCCTCCGAACGCCCGAAGGCTGCGAAGTCCAGCACCTCGTCCTCGTTGACCCCCCGCATCACCACCACGTTCACCTTCACGGGGGAAAGCCCCGCCTCCTTGGCAGCGACAATGCCGTCGAGAACCCTGTGCAGGCCGTCGCGCAGCGTCATTTCCCTGAAGCGATCCGGGCGCAGGGAGTCCAGGGAGATGTTCACCCGCCGCAGCCCGGCGCTCGCCAAGTCGTCGGCGAGCAGGCCGAGGGTGGCGCCGTTGGTGGTCAAGGCCAGGTCGACGTCGAGAGTGGCGAGCATGGAGACAAGCTCGGCCAGGTGCGCCCGCACGGTGGGCTCACCGCCAGTCAGACGGATGGATTCGACGCCGAAGCGGTCCACAAGCAGCCGGGCCACGCGGTGGATCTCCTCGAAGCTGAGTATCTCAGAGCGGGGCAGCCAGCGCAGACCTTCTGCCGGCATGCAGTAGACACAGCGGAAGTTGCACCGGTCGGTGACGGAAATACGCAGGTCGCGATGGACACGCCCGAATCCGTCTACGAGTTCTTCGACCATCCCCTACAGGCTATCGCAGCGTGCCACCCGCAAAGGTCGCCCGCCCCCGGTCTCGGCGCCCGCCCTCGCCTGCCAAGATCGCCCAGCCGCGTCTCGGCCGCCAAGATCGCCGCCCGCCCTCACTCGCCCAGGCAGATCAGTTCAACCGGCTCCCCTGTGTCCACGCCGTCGCCGTCGGGTAGCACTGCCAGGCCGTTGGCGGCGGCCATGGCGGAGAGCTGATGCGAACCCTGCCCTCCTGCGGAGCGCACCTCGTACACCCCGTCGACGTAGCGCCAGACGACGCGGGCGAAGTGAGTCTTGCCGTCGGGCCAGCGCCGCAGCGGCTCGCAGGCCAGCGCCGCGAGCCGCTGGCGATGAAGCGACTGGCGGCCCATCATCTTCATCAGCGCCGGGCGGGCGAAGAGCTCGAAGGAGACCATGCACGAGACAGTGTTGCCGGGCAGCCCGAAGACAGGCACGTCGTCCACCAGGCCGAAAGCCAGCGGCTTGGCTGGCCTTATGGCAACCTGCATCCAGGACATTGCGCCCATCTCGTCGAGCACGCTCTTTACGAGGTCGAAACTGCCCATGCTCACCCCGCCCGAGGTGATTACTGCGTCACAGGTCTGCGATCCACGCGTGATCATCTCCCGGATCTCCTCGGCGTCGTCACGAGCCAGCCCCAGATCCACTGGTTCGGCCCCACTCTCAGCCACCAGGGAGAGCAGGGAGAGTCGGTTGGAGTCCCGGATCTGCCCGGGAGCCAGGGCTGCCGGCCCTGCCACCAACTCGTCGCCGGTGGACATCACCCCCACGCGGGCGCGTCTCGTGGCGGACACCGTGGCAACCCCCAGTCCGGCAAGGGTTCCAAGGTGGGCTGGGCGCAGGAGGCAGCCCGACTCGAAGACCACCTGACCAGGCTGCATATCTTCGCCAGCCCGTCGAATGTGGTTGCCCGCCGGCACGCTCACATCCAATGTCACCCACTCCCCGTCGGGAGATTCCCGGGTTCGCTCCACCATCACCACGGCGTCGGCGCCCGGGGGGAGCGCTGCGCCTGTCATGATTCTCATAGCCCCGCCCGCACTCAGCGCCTCTCGAGGAAAATCGCCCGCCGCCAACGTGCCCAATATTCGCAGACGGGCGGGCGCGGGGCTGGTGTCCTCGGCTCGAACGGCGTAGCCGTCCATCGCTGAGTTGTCGAAGGCCGGCACCTGCTCCGCCGCTGCCACCCGCTCGGCGCTCACGAGCATCCGCGCCTCGCCTGTGGGCAGCCTCACCGCCCCTAGCCGCCTGCAGCGGCTCAGCACCGCCTCCTGAGCCTGATCAAGAGGTATCACAGTGGAGCGGCTCTGTTCCAGGGGCTACGACTGTGACAGCGCCGCGTCGAGTTCAGGGGAGGGAAAGAAGCCCTGTCCGGGGGGAGCCAACCTCACCTAGGACTTCGAGACGGACGGCAGGGGCTTAGCCTCCACCCTGGTGAAGACGT
This sequence comes from uncultured Acidimicrobiales bacterium, assembly GCA_958295925.1. GTDB lineage: Bacteria > Actinomycetota > Acidimicrobiia > Acidimicrobiales > CATQHL01 > CATQHL01. The sequence continues at coordinate 1,983,265 of CATQHL010000001.1, read as the reverse complement.
TCTGCATCCTCTCTTCCTCACGGTTGATCAGGCGCTTGATGTTCGTCCGGTGCATCCAAGTCACAATGCCCGCCACGCAGAACCAGACGAGTATCTCCCACCAGGCAACTTGATTCCAGTCCATGGCGTACTCCACGGCAACCCCGACCGGCAGAAGGGGCACGGCGATCAACGACCCCACCGAAGGACGGCCCGACCATTTCGTAAACACGAGCCAGACCGCTATCGCAGCCAGCGCTGTGTAGGGCCAGAGCACCAGCGAACATCCTCCGTAGGCCGCCACGCCCTTGCCGCCCCGAAAGAGCCGTGTGACGGGGAAGATGTGGCCCACCACTGCCAGCGCGGCACAGACCACCGCCACGTTGCGGGAAGCCAGCTGCAATGCGATCAGCGTCGGCGCAACCCCCTTGAGAATGTCGCCGATCAGCACGAAGGCAGCCGGCACGCGTCCTGCGAGCCGGTACATGTTCGTGGCACCCGGGTTCTTGGAGCCTTCTTTGGAAGGGTTGCGCCCTACTACGCGCCCGACGATGTGTGCCGTGGGGAACGTCCCCAGGAAATACGCGGGAATGAGCAGCAGCCACCACCACGGACTCACGGGCAACATACTAGATGCTGTGTCGCGAATTCTCTCCCCTACCGGCGGCGGTGCCCGTCGGCGGCGGCCCCTTCGCACAGCGCAAAGGCACGGCTGATAACCCCTCGGGATGTGCCTCAAGAACGCTGAACGGGTATGCAGGACTGGTAGCCTGTCTGAGTTCTTTCGTAGCCCGCCCTCAACCCTGTAGAGCCGATGCCAACCTACGAATACCGATGCCAAACCTGCGGAGTCCGCTTCGACGTCCGCCAGTCGATCACCGAGGAGAGCCTCATGCTGTGCCCGGAGCCCGACTCTTCATACAGCCCGTCTGGATGTCAGGCCCCTGGGCTCGGAAAGGTGTCGAAGGTGTTCTTCGCCCCCTCCATCACCTTCAAGGGATCCGGCTTCTACAAGACAGACAGCCGCGCCGCTGCGGGGAAGGCGGCCGCCTCCACCAACGGCAAGGGAGCAAACGGCAAGGGACAAAGGGGCGGCGACAAAGTCGCCACGGGCGCTTCCGACTCCTCGTCGGCCTCTTCGGGAAATGGCGGCGGCGACGGCTCCAGCGCCGGCGCGCCAGGAGGCGGAGACACGCCAGGGAAGGCGAAAACCCCTGCAGGCGGCTCCGGTTCCGGCTGAAGACCAGCCATGAGCACCTTGAGCGCCGACAGCAGTCCGCACATCGGCATCATCGGGGGAAGCGGGTTCTACGCACTCGCTGACGACCTTCGGGCTGCGCCGCACGAGACGCCCTACGGCCCACCGTCCTCCGATCTGCGAACAGGAACCTTTTCCGGCAGGAGGGTGGCCTTCCTGTCCCGCCACGGGGATGGGCACATCTATCCGGCCCACAAGGTCCCCTACTTGGCGAACTTCAGAGTGCTGGCGCTCGAGGGGGTGTCCACGCTCGTCTCCACTTTCACCTGCGGTTCCCTGCAGCCGCACATAGCCCCTGGCGACTTCGTTGTCTGCGATCAGATCATCGACCGCACCTGGGGGCGACGGCAGACCTTCTACGACGGCCCGGGATCGTTCCACGCCACCTTCGCCGATCCCTACTGCCCGCAGCTGCGCGCAGTAGCGACAGAGGCTGCGGAGGACGAGGGGATCACCGTTCATGGCAGCGGGACGGTCGTGGTGATCCAAGGCCCGCGTTTTTCAACCAAGGCCGAGTCGAGGGAGTTCACGCGGGCAGGGGGATCTGTGATCAACATGACTCAAATGCCCGAAGCGGCCCTGGCCAGGGAGCTTGGGATGTGCTTCGTCGGCATCGCCCTGGTGACCGACTACGACGCAGGCGTCTCCGCTCCTGGCTCCGGCCCGGAGTCCGAGCCGGTGACATTCGAGATGGTGCTGGAGACCTTCAATCAGAACATCGGGAACGTGAAGAAACTCCTGGTGCGGCTCGTTGGGAATTTGCCGGCGAACGCCGCAGGCTGCTGCGCCCACCACAGCGGGCCGTCTGTCAAGAATCCCGCCTGAGGCAGCCGAGGCGTCCGCCCGCCCTCGAGCCGGTGGCGGAAAGCTCGGCAGCGGGGGCGGAAAGCCTCTACCCCTCCCCTAGACAAAGACTCGGCGACTCCCCTAGACTCTGAGGCGACTTCCCCCCTCTCTCCGCCTTTCCCCGCGGAACCAACCCCTCGAGAAGGAGAAAGTCAATGCCCGCCTTCATGGCCCGCCGGGGCATCCCCGGCTGGAAACCCTCGCCGCTTGTCAAGTTGCTCCGAAGGCCGATCGTCTTCTGGTCGATCCTGGTGCTGCTGATTGCTGCGACCGTCGTCCTGTCGAACCTCGGCGAGGACGTCGACCCCGACGCAGATCCTGAGCGCCTCATCGAGGTGCCCGTGGCGCAGCGACTCATCCTGCCCGGGGAGACCTTCGAGGAGGACGCGGTGGCCTGGGAGCTGCGACCGGCGAAGGTCCTGCCAGACGGGATTGCCGACAATCTGGATGAAGACGACATGGCCGCCGTGGCGATCTACCCAGGCGAGGAGGTGCTGACCGCCCGGCTCAAGGGCGGCCGGGGGCTGTCGGGGCGGATTCCCCCGGGAACCGCCGCCCTCTCATTCCCGAAGACCGCCGAGATTCCCCCCGTCTCGACCGGGGATCGGGTTCGGATCTTCGCAAGCAGCAACCTCGATGCAAATGGGCTGGAAGGCGCAGCTCACGCTGTGAGCGTGGCCGCCGAGGCGTGGGTGGTGGAGGTGGACGCCGAATCGGTGACCGTGGCCGTCAGCCCGCAGGAAGCAGCAGCCGCCGTCGTTCCGAAGCAAAACGGCACGCTCACGCTGGCGGCGCTGGCGGCGCGGCGGCCCTAGCCCTAGCCCCAGCCCCAGCCCCAGCCAGCGCCCCTGAACGAAACTCCCACCAGGCAAAGAACCGCCACACCCAGACCCAGCCGGTACAGGGCGAACGGCCCGAAGCCGATGCGGCGGGTGAGCCGCATAAGCAGCCCGACTGCCGCCCAGCCGGAGACCGCCGAAGCCAGAACACCCCAGACGAACGCCTGGCGCGCCTCTTCCGGGATGCCTGAGAATCCTCCCAGGTCGATCAGCTTGTAGACGGCTGCTCCCGCGATCACCGGCAAGCTCAAAAGCAAAGCCGTCTTAGCGGCGGATGCCCGCGAGAGCCCCCGCATCCTCCCTGCGGTCATCACCACCCCAGAGCGCGACACCCCGGGCGCAAGCGCCAGCACCTGCGCCAGACCCAGCCAGACTGCGTCCGCCCAGGAGAACGATCCCGTCCCCCTGTCGTCCGCCGCCCGCCGATCGGCCACCCAGAGAGCCGCCCCGAAGACGATCAGCGCACAGGCCGTCACCCAGACGCGCTCTGAGCGCACCAGCCACGAATCGGCGAACACCCCCACAAGCCCGACCGGCACCGTGGCCAGGACAAGCTGCCAGGCGAACCTGCCCCTCTCGCTTCGCCTCCCAGCCAGTGATGCCAACGCCCCTGCCGTCAGCCCCCCCGCATCGCGCCAGAAGAAGGCGACTGCACCCACGAACGTGCCGAAGTGCAGGGCAACCTCGAAGGCCGTCCACACCCCGGCGTCGTCGAAGAGCGCCTCCCAGCCCGCAAGCCAGGTGACAATCTGAAGATGCCCGCTCGAGGAGACAGGCAAGAACTCCGTGAGACCCTGGACGACGCCCAACACGATTCCCCTCGGAGCCGACCAGAGTTCGCCGCTCGAGGCGGTTGCAAGGGCCGTCGCCGCACCGAGGGCGAACAGGCCCGTCACCCTGCGCGCCTACTCCCCTGAAATCATCACGCCGTCCACCACCAGCGTCACCCCGGCGGACGACATCGGCAGCCACTCCAGATCGTTTCCCACTTCTGCTATGTCCAGCAGCATCCTCTGAAGGGTGGAGGCAATCGTGAACTCCCTGATCGGCTCGGCCAGCTCGCCGTCACGGATGCGCAGCCCCTCGGCGCCGGTCGAGAAGTCCCCGCTTACGGGGTTGACGCCCGAGTGCAGGCCGCTCACGCCCTGAACCAGAACCCCGTCCTCCAGCTCTGCGATCAGATCGGCCGCGCTGCGGCTTCCCGGCGAAGGCGCCAACGCAACGCAGCCCACTCCAGGGGTACTCGAGTAGCCGCGCACAGCCGATGCCGTGGAGACCGTGTTCAGACGGCGGGCCGTGTAGCTGTTGTGCAGAAACTTCTGCAGCTCCCCGTCGCAAATGAGGTCGTTGCGACGGGCGGCCAGCCCTTCCCCGTCGGAGGATGAGGCGCCGAACGCCAGAGGGTTGGTGGGATCGTCGGTAAGCGTGAACCCCGCAGCCGCCACCTGTTCGCCCACCCTGTCGGCGAACAGCGAACGCCCTTTCAGCAGGGCCTCCCCCGAAAGCGTGCCGCCGATTATCCCCAGGAACTGCGCAGCCACCCAGGGGTCGAACACGACGGTCGTGCGACCGCTGACCGGCTTGCCCGCCCCCAGCAGCCGAAGCGCCCGCTCCACGCAGTCGGCGGCCGCCTTGCCTTCATCGAGATCTTCCAGCGAGCGGCCCACGCTGTAGCCGAAGCCGGTCTGCGTCTCCGATTCGTCCGAGGCCAGCGCATAGGCCATCAGGTAACACGTGCTGTCGCGCCCGAAGGAACGAACGCCGCTGGTGTTGACCACCGCTCCGGCAGACAGGGAGTCCACGTAGTCAGCCGACTCCACCCCCACGATCCGGCTGTCCGCCGAGCGCACCGAGCGCTCCAGCGCCAGCGCCAAGTCGATCTTGCGTTCGGGAGTCACCCCCGCAAGCTCCTCCCTGTAAAGGTCGAGCTCAACGGGATCCACCCCGTCGGGTTCGGCGAGCGCCAGGTGCTCATCGGGGGTGCCGAAAGCGGAGTTGGCGCGGGCCGCGTCCAGCGTCTCGGCTATCACTTCCGGCTCCCAACTGCCTGCGTAGGCAAACCCCTGACGCTGCGAGGAGATCACCCTGACACCTACCCCGAATGATGTGGCCGAGGAGAAGGACTCCACCTCCCCCTCCCAGGCGCGCACCTCGGTGTCGCTGGAGTAGGCCAGCACCGCCTCTATCTGCTCGCCCGCCCGCGCCTGCGAGCAGATCTCGTCGCCCATGGCGAGGAGATCGGAGGCTGTCGTCCCGAACAAACGCTCCGCCCTGGCTAAGCCGCTCAGTCGGCCGTCCCGCCCACGGTGAGGCGGGCCACCCTCAAGGTCGGGGTTCCGTCGCCCACAGGGACGCCCTGCCCGTCCTTGCCACAAGTGCCTGGGGAGCCCATTGCGAAGTCGTTGCCGATGGCGTCGATTTCCATTAGCACCTGAGGGCCGTTGCCGATGAGGTTTCCCTCCCTGATCGGGGCTGTGAGACGTCCGTCCTCTATGAGGTACGCCTCGGTCATCCCGAAAACGAAATCCCCTGTGGCTGTGTTCACCTGTCCGCCGCCCAGGTGCGCCACGTAGATACCCCGAGGGGTGTCGGCCAGGATGTCCTCGCTCCTGGCATCGCCGTTGTCTATGAAGGTGTTGGTCATCCTCACCATCGGCAGATGACGGTAGCTCTCGCGGCGCCCGTTTCCGGTGCCTGCCCTGCCGGCCCGACGAGCCCTCAGGCGATCCAGCATGTAGCCCTGCAGCACGCCGTCGGCTATCAACACGTTGCGCTGAGCGGGGCGCCCTTCGTCGTCGATGGCGTAGCAGCCCCACTCGGGGGACATCGTGCCGTCGTCGATGAGGGTCACCCCGGCGTTGGCAACCTGTTCGCCGACGCGCCCGGCGAACACGGAGGCGCCCTTGTTAACCAGGTCAGCCTCCAGGCCGTGTCCGCAGGCCTCGTGGAACAGCACCCCACCGCCGCCAGGCCCGATCACGACGGGCATGGATCCGCTTGGAGCCGGATGTGCGGCCAGCTTTGTGAGGGCCCGGCGGGCGGCGGCTCGGGCGAGGTCGGCCACGTCCACGTCATCGAAGAGCTCAAATCCCACCGTGCGGCCACTGGTCTCCCTGCCCGTCTGCATCCCGCCATCGCCAAGCGCAACGCAAGAGACGCCAAAGAACGTCTTCACCTGCTCGTCGGTGGCCAGGAGTCCTTCGCTGTCAGCCACCATGATCCGGCGGCGGCTGTCCCCGTAGCCGCACGCCACTTGACGGATGGCGCCCCCTTCCGCCCTCGCCGTCTCGTCTGCGAGCTTGAGCAGATCCACCTTCCGTCCACCGCTCACCCGGCCGGGGGGGATGATCACCTCGTTGATCGGCTCCCTGGAACCCCGCCGCGGGCTCTCCGTCGAACCCTGCCCGCCATCGGCCCGCGCCGCCGCTGCGGCGATCTCGGCGGCTGCGGCAAGCCCTGAGGGCGAGAGGTCGGCTGTGTGGGCGAAGCCGGTGGAGGCTCCTGCCACCACCCTGATTCCAGCGCCCCGCCGCCTTCCTGTAACCAGTTCCTCCACCTTGCCGTCGTCGAGGGAGGCTGATGAAGACCGCTTGTCCTCAACGAAGACCTCCGCAAAGTCGCCGCCGCCCCGCAGGGCGGCCTTCAGCGTCCGTGAAATCAGCCTCTCGTCAACTAGCGGCTCGACGGCCTGCGAGGGGGTGCTGGGGGGCGGGGTGGCGCTCACGACTCAATCCTAGGCGGGGGCGGCCCCAGGCGGCGGCCCGTCAGCCGCACTCAGGGCGACGGGGGAGCGGCGGGGGACGGGAGACGGAGCGGCCCGGCGTCCCACTCAGGGCGGCGGAGGACGGGAGACGGAGCGGCCCGACGGGAAATTAATGCGAGAATTGCCTCAAATCGGCTAGCGTTTTTTTGGCACCCGTTTCTGCTCCCAATTATCCCCACGAAGGGTTGCCGCCAAAGTTGCCGCCGTCCACAGGTTTCCAATGCTCCTAGACCATTCCATAACCCCCGAATACCTGCGCTCGTTGGACTACGAGCAACTCGAAGGCCTTGCCGAGGAAATCCGCGAGTTCCTGGTGGACGCCGTAACCACTCACGGCGGGCATCTCGGGTCGAACCTCGGCGTGGTTGAGCTAACCCTCATCCTGCACAGGGTTTTCAGATCCCCTGACGACGTGATCCTCTGGGACACCGGCCACCAGGCCTATGTCCACAAAGTGGTGACCGGAAGAGCCAAGGGCTTCGAGCGGCTGCGGCAGCCTGGGGGCCTGTCCGGCTACCCGTCGAGGGAGGAATCCGAGCACGACTGGATCGAAAACAGCCACGCCTCCACTGTTCTGAGCTACGCCCACGGCTTCGCAACCGCCTTCAAGTTCGACGCCGAAGCCGAAGCCACCTCCAGCAATGTCGACGGCGCCGAAGCCGACGATGGCGAAGCCCCCCACCTGCTCCGCCGACGGGTGGTGGCAGTGGTTGGCGACGGCGCCCTCACCGGGGGAATGGCGTACGAGGGCCTCAACAACATCGGGCACTCGAAGTCGGACGTAATCATCATTTACAACGACAACGGACGCTCCTACGCCCCCACTGTCTCACGCCTAGGCGAACGGCTGGCGAAGATGCGGATTAACCCCGCAAGCATCCGCCGCATGGAGCGCATCGAGCGTCTGCTTTCCGAGATACCGCTGGTCGGCGAGCAGCTGGACAGGATGGTGGAGGCCACCAAGGCGGCTTTCAGGGAATTCTGGGATGAGCCCAGTTTCTTCGAGGACATGGGCATCCGCTATACCGGCCCCTACGATGGCCACGACCTCCGCAGCCTCGATCGCATCCTCAAGGACGCCGCCCAGTTGAGCGGGCCTGTGGTGGTGCACGTCCTGACAGAGAAAGGGCGCGGCTACCCCCCGGCCGAGCAGGACCCCATCAAGCGCATGCACGACACCTCCTACTCCAAGCCCGGAAGCTACACGCAGGCGTTCGGCGAAGCCCTGATCAAGGCGGCCGAGGAGCGTCCCAACCTGGTGGCCATCACAGCGGCGATGCCCGACAGCACCGGGCTGCTGCCTTTCATGGAACGCTTCGGAGACCGCTGCATCGACGTCGGCATCGCCGAGCAGCACGCCGTCGCCTCGGCTGCGGGAATGGCGATGGCCGGGCTGCGACCCGTGGTCGCCGTCTACTCCACGTTCCTGTCCCGCGCCTTCGACCAGGTGAACCTCGACGTGGGGCTGCACCGCCAGCCGGTGGTGTTCTGCCTGGATCGAGCCGGCATCACCGGCGACGACGGCCCCTCCCACCACGGCATCTGGGACATTGCGCTGCTATCGAGGGTGCCGGGGATGACCATCATGGCGCCCTCCTCGTATCAGGAACTTCAGGCCATGCTTTCCGAGGCGCTGAGCATCACGGACGGCCCGGCGGCAATCCGCTGGCCGAAGACTGCAGCGCGGCAGGTTTCAGAGAACGAGATCGGGACGGGGCTGCAAGGGCGCAAGGTGCGCTCCGGCGTCGACGTGTGCCTGCTGGCGGTAGGCAAGATGCTGGACGCCGCCGAGGGGGCTGCGGACCTCCTCGACGACAACGGGGTGGAGGCAACTGTGTGGGACGTGCGAGTTGTCAAGCCCCTGCCCGCGGAGATGCTGGCCGACGCCTTGACGCACAGACTGGTGGTGACCATCGAGGACGGCGTCTGCGAGGGGGGCGCCGGCACCGGCATAGCCGCCGCGCTGTCCCGCATGGCCGAGGGGGGCGACCGAGCCGGGGGGGGCGACGGCCCCTCAGTGCGCGTCCTGGGCGTGCCGTCGGCCTATCTGCCGCATGGGAAGGCCGACGAGATTCTGGCTGGCTGCGGGCTTGACGCTCAAGGTGTGGCGTCTTCGACGCTGGAGGCTCTGCGCAGATAGCTGCCTAGCGCTCCGGGCCAGCAGCACCGGGGGTCGCGCCGACGAGTTCTAGTGTCGGCGAGCGCTGGGGGTCGCGCCGACGAGTTCTAGTAGAAGGGGTTCTCCCCTGCGGCGTGGTCTGTCACGTCGATCACGTCGACTATCTCGGGCACGTGCTGCATGACGATTGCGGCAACCCCCTGGTGAAGAGTGGCGGCGCTCATCGCGCAGCCCTGACATCCCCCGCCCATCAGCAGGTAGGCCTTGCTGTCCTCCACCTTCACCAGTTCCACATACCCACCGTGGGCGGCCAATGAAGGGTTGACGTGGTTGTTCAGCAACTGCGCCAGCCGATCGGTGGTCGAGTCTTCCTCAGAGAGCTCAAAGCTCCCCTCCATGTCGGGGCGGTTGGGGTTCCTTATCACCAGCCCCCCCTGCAAGGGGTTGCTGGGCACGTCGAGTTCGGCGCCTGTGAGCTTCTCAACGGAGTCCTGGGGAATGATCACCGTCAGCTCACCTACCGTGCCCACCAGGTCGCCTCCATCCAGCGAGTCGAGCGACTGAATCGACAGGTCGTAGCCGTACTCGAAGATCATGTTCACTGACATCTCAGTGCCCGTCACCGCCACTCGCAGCCCCAGCGCCTCGTCGTCGGGCTCCTCGTCGAGGTTGGAGAGGATGACCTCACGCGCTGCGTCGGTCACCTTCATCACATCTTCCAGCTTCAGATGGGCTTCTACGGGAGTCGTGGTCATGGTCAAAGGTTACCACCTGGCTGTGACGCATTTCCCCACCTTCAGTCGCTTTCCGGCAAATGGGCTTGTCGGCAAACGCGCTTTCCGGCATACGGGGGGAGGAAGCGGACTCGCGGGCGACGAGGCCGTTCCCGGCGCTCGCACTTGAGTGTGCGCTCAGACTGGGACGGGCCTTTACGGTCTCGTGAAATTGTGGGCCATCACGCTCCCGTGAAATCGTCGTCTGGGGGAAAGAATAAATCAGTTACCGTCGTTGCGAAATCAGCCGCCTGCAGCACTCAAGGACTCAGAATGCGAAAGCCCCTTGTAAACCTTCAGATCACCGAAGACGTGGCCCTTCTGACCTTCGACGACGGCAAGGCCAACGCCCTTGGTTTTGACGCCATCGAGCAGCTAATTGACGCGCTGGATGAGGCCGAGGAGAACGCCTCGGCGGTCGTTATGGCAGGTCGGACAGGATTTTTCTGCGCCGGCTTCGACCTGGGCGTGATGCGTAAGGGTGGCGAGGCGATGGCTGAACTGCTCGATCGGGGCACGGAGTTGTTGAAGCGGCTCTTGAGTTTTCCCCTGCTGACCGTGGCCGCCTGCACCGGGCACGCCATAGCCGGCGGAGCCCTGCTGCTGCTCGCCGTCGACGATCGCATCGGCACGCCCGGCCAATTCCGCATCGGGCTGAACGAGGTTGCTATCGGGCTGCCGCTTCCAGCCTTCGCCATCGAGATGGCTCGACTCAGGCTCAATCGGCGCCACCTGGTGGCCGCCTGCAACACGTCCAGGATGTTCTCTCCATTCGACGCCGTGGAGGCCGGCTTTCTAGATCGGCTCTCCTATGAAAACACCATCGAAGAGGCGTGCACCGCCGCCTCCGAGCTGGCCAAGAGCCTCGACCGCGACGCCTTTGCCGCCACACGCATTCGAACGCACGGCTCCCTGCTGGCCAGCTTCGATTGCGAGAGCGACCTAGGCGGCTTCACCCCCAAATAGGCCCCGACATCCAGTTTGGGCCGACTCTTCAGCTAGCCCCAACCTCCAGCTTGGACCGACTCCCCAGCAGGCCCAGACTTCCAGCTTGGACCGACTCTCTGGCAGGCCCCAACCTCCACGCAACGTCAGCAGCCGAGACCTTGAGGGCCAGTGACTGTGGCTGCCGCTATTGCGAGTTGGCCACCTCGGGTCTCATCTTCGCAAGGTCGTCTTTCTCCACGCTCTGAATCAGTTCGTAGATTCTGCCCACAGCCTGCGAGCGGGCAATGTACTCCTTGTATTGCTCCTGAGCATTCACAATGAGTTCTTCGTAAGTTACCACGCGGGCATCGACTGCTCTTAATATCTCAGCAGCTTTCTTCCTCCCACCAAGCTCGTTCCAGTCTCGTAGAGGCTTACCTATGACACAAATAAACTCAAGTGGATTGTCTTTTCCTGCCGAATAAATAGCACTTACAGCTTTCGAGCGATATCTATCAATCTGATCAGCCAATTTCGCGGCCCTCAGAACTCGATCTGGCCTCTTCAACTCGATTATCAAGTGCTTACCTGCCGTAGTTGCGTAGTAAATATCCAATCGTTCATTTGACATAGACTCGCTATCCGAATCAAATATCTTACGAATTGCAGTCTCCATACGAGCAGTGTGAGGAATTCGTTCCCACGTCGGGTCCAGTAACCACAGGTGATCATACAAGTGTTCCTGGATTGCTCTTTCTAAAGCGTTTTCTTCCGCAAAATGTGCTAACTTCCCGATTACCTCCAGCCTCTGCTTAACGGTGGAGTAGTACGCGCTCGCCTCCAGGTCGTCCAGCTGAAGGAAGACCTTTCTTAGCGCGGGCAGATTTTCCACCGAGATGTTGTCGAGCCTGTGCAACAAGTTGCGAAAACTCAGGCTCTCAAAGGCGAGGATGCTGCTGATGAACAAACGGCGTCTTTCCCCCTCGTCGTCGAGTGGCAGCTTGTTGATTCTCGCAAAGAGCCTATTTGCCGCATTCTTGTGATCTGGGTTTAGGTCATTAAACCACAATCCGATGTTGGGATGTATTTCTCGCGCCACTGCCAGACCTTTTGCTTCCTTCAGCTTGTCGGTCTTGACCCAGAGGTGGCGCAACTCCTTGTTTAGAAACGCCTTGAGAGCAAGATAGCGTGGGTCGTCCTCTTTGATTCTTTGCCTGCTTGAAGTCGCACAATCGCCATATGCAGAGTTGTCGCTGTCTAGAAAGTCCGCATGTATCTCCCCGAAGAAAAATTTTGTGATAATACCGCCTAGTCGAAACTCGTGAAGTATGTCTTCCTGAGCCACTTTGCCGCGCACAACAATTGTGACCTTGTTCAGATTGTCCTCGTTGTCTTGACCATCGTCAAGATCGTTTGACTTGTGGGCTACGGCTATCCATCCACTGACGCTAAGTTCTTCATCATCCAATACCTTTGTCTCACCCTGATCGCAGCTATCGTTTAATTCGTTTGACCGCCTGAAACTTTCGGATTCGCCATCATCTTTCTTGTCGAGATTTACGCAGTGTTTGGAATAGTCGTAGTCGCCGTATCGATACAAGAACTGCGCCTTATGAAAGTAGTCGCGGTCGGCGAGTGTGACAACTACGCCGTTGACAACAATCTTGAACTGATGTTGGTCAGCAACCAGTCCGAACCTTCGGGCAACCTGTTTTCTTAGACCTTTTATCGAAGCAGCGGTGAGATTTTTCTTCAAGCTGGAGATTTCAATGATCGTGCCATGGTCCGCCACTTTGTCGTAGAACGGCAACGTTGCTGGCCTGTAGGGCTTCGACAAGGAAGGATCCTCCGAGGAGGTTGCCTGCTTGATCTCCGCCGCATCAAGGCGGAACGCCTCCCCATCCTCTCCTGCCATCCTGGAGTAGACGGAGAATCCTTCCGCTATGGAAAACAGCGACAGCTTGCCTATGCCCTTTCGCCCCATCGGCTTTCGCCCTCCCCGCGTTGTCGTGCCCTCGGCTTGGCGTCTCTGGTATCCAACGCACAGGTACTTGTCGTTGACGGCGTCCCTGTCCATCCCCGTGCCGTTGTCGGAAATCGTGATTTTCTGCTGATCGCTGTCGAAATCCACCCTCACCTCTGACGCGTCGGCGTCCCAAGCGTTGGCGATCACCTCGGCGAGCACCGCCGAGGTGTTGCTGTAGAGGTTAAGACCAAGATGATTAAGGACGTTCAGGCTGATGTTCATCCTGTACTTGCTGTCTTCTGCCATAAATTGCCTCGTTGATTGAATTTCCTATCTGTTGAGCAAGTAACACTGGAACTGCATTTCCAATGTATTTAGCCGAGTCTCATACTATAATCGGCTTTCTCGGCTCAACCAACGCGTAGTCAATTCGCTGATGAGCGATGGAGGCCATTCCTTCCAGGAACCGCCAGGGCTAGACGAGCGGATACGGCGCATGTTCAACTCCGAGGGCGTCAGGGCGACATGGAGCGGGTCGTCCGGATGCGTTCACGTTCTCCATTGAGACGATGTGCGGACGGCGCTCTCGGATGATGCGGGCAAAATGCCCAAGCAAAATCGTAGCATTGCCTCACGTCAGCAATGAAATGAGCGCCGCCCCTAACTCTCCCAAGTGCCCTTACGACGCCGTTGTGGTCGTCTCTTTCGGCGGGCCGGAATCCCCCGAAGACGTGATGCCGTTCCTCCGCCGAGTGACCAGCGGACGCAACGTGCCCGCTGAGCGGCTGCAGGCTGTGGCTGAGCACTACTACGCCCACTGTGGCAGCCCGATCAACGGACAGAACCGCAAGTTGGTTGAAAAACTGCGTGAACGGCTATGCGCGGCGGGGCTTGACCTTCCCGTCTACTGGGGAAACCGCAACTGGCACCCCTTCCTGGTTGAGGCTGTTGAGGAGATGGCAAGAGACGGAGTTCGCCGAGCCCTGGCGTTCGTGACCTCGGCTTTCGGCTCATACTCGGGCTGCCGTCAGTATCAGGAAGACATCGCCGCGGCCTGCTCCCAAGTAGCCGACGCCCCTTCGATCCACAAACTGCGGCTTTTCAACAATCACCCTGGGTTCATCGAACCGATGACCGAGGGCGTGGTTGGGGCCTTGCAAGAACTTTCCAGCGGCGCTGTTCGGCCCGACGGGGCGCACCCCGACGACGCAGGTCGGCCCGACGGGGCGCAACACCCCGTCGGGGCGCACCCCCCCGACGACGCAGGTCGGCCCGTCGAAGCTCAACACCCCGTCGGAGCGCAAACTCGCCTTGTGTTCTCCGCCCACAGCATCCCCTCGAACATGGCGGCGGCCGCCCCATACGAGGCGCAGCTTCGTGAAGCCGCGGGCCTCATAGCCGGGCGCGTCGCTGAAGAGGAATTGCCTTGGGATCTGGTGTACCAGAGCCGCAGCGGAGATCACCGCTCGCCGTGGCTGGAACCAGACGTGTGCGATCATCTCCGCGGCCTGCCGACATCAGGAGTGCGAAGCGTGGTGCTCACCCCCCTCGGCTTCGTATCCGACCACATGGAGGTAATCCACGACCTTGACACCGAAGCCGCTGCCGTCGCCGCCTCGGTGGGGCTCCGCCTGCTCCGCTCCCCCACTGTCGGCACCCACCCAGCTTTCGTGGAAATGATCGTGGAGCTTGCCCTAGAGCGCATTGAGGATCGCCAACCCCGCTGGTTGGGAGCGTCCGGCGCCTGGCCAGACAATTGCCAGGCAAACTGCTGCTACTACCTCCCGGGTGCCGGGCGGCCCCGACGCCCTGGCCCGCATCCGACTTCTACTGCGACCGCTTGAGCGCGGCAAACATCCCAGCCGACCTAGACGTTGAAGCGGATTTCCATCACGTCGCCGTCCTTGACACTGTATGTGCGCCCCTCTGAGCGGATCTTGCCGTTGCGGCGCGCTGCGGTCTCCGAGCCTTCCGCAAGCAGTGCCTGCCAACTCACGCAGTCGGCTCTAATAAAGCCACGCTGGAAGTCGGTGTGGATCAGTCCCGCGCACTCCACTGCAGTTGCCCCAGCCTGAAATGGCCACGCCCTCGTCTCCTTGGGGCCGGTCGTGAAAAAGGTCTGCAGCCCCAACAAATCGTATGCAGCACCGACGAGCCTTCGAAGCGCCCCTTTCCCCAGACCCAGTTCCGCAGCAAATTCCGTCCGCTCCCCCTCGGGCAGACCCATTAGCTCTGCCTCAAGCTTTGCGCAGACGCCGAGCACCGCACCTGGAGCGCCTAGTTCCGAGTAATCCCCGCACGAGGGATCGTCGGCGTCGGTGTTCACCACCACGACCACGGGCTTGTTCGTCAACAGAAAGCACTTCCCGAGCATGCAGCGGTCTTCCCGCGTCAGGGAACTGCGCCAAATCGGGGTGCCGCCATCGAGCACGCCAAGCGCTCGCTCCATGCGCTCCAACTCGTCGGCAGGCACTGCCTCGCCCTTGGCTCTGCGTCTCCGCTTCGCCAGCTGGCGCTCCAGGCTTTCCGAGTCGGCAAGGCTGAGCTCCATCTCCAGGGCCAACAGCCCTTCAAGGGGATCGGCCACGCCTTCCACAGCCGGATCGTCAAAAGCCCTGAGCACCAGCACCAGTGCGTCCGCTTCTCTAACGCCACCCAGGAAACTCCCACCCATGCCGTCGTCGCCGCCCGAACCCGGAGCCAGCCCCCGAATGTCGGTAAACTGCACAATCGCCGGCGTCGATGTTGCAGACCCGCTGAGCGCCGAGAGCAAATCGAGTCTCTCGTCGGCCACCTTCGCCTCCCCAAGATGAGTGCTCGTGGTTGAAAACGGGAAAGGAGCGACCGGGGAGTCCCCGTCGCAGAGGGTGTTGAACAACGTCGACTTCCCCGCATTTGGAAGTCCAACGATCCCCAGGCGCTGCATTGGTGCAAAAGCCTACGACGGGAGCGGCAAGGCATAGCCGTGTTGCTGCCATACTCGCACAAACCGCCCTGGATTTCTTTAGCCAACCACCGATTCAACAACAACTCCAAGGACTTGAGCAGGTGAACTTGACAGCAGGCTATGTCTGGCTGAAAGACTCCCACGACATCGGGCCAGCGGTCTTGTCGCTACGTGACGGCAAGGAGAGGGTGATCTGGTGTAGGGACAAGGATTAAGCTGAGCAGGGAGTCAAGAGCGGGCTGGCTTTAGTGACCTCAAGGAACAGGCTCAACGACTCGACAGATCATCAGCCCCGCTGGAATCCCGCGAAACTCAACGCAGAAACGAGAAACCCTATGAGCGAAACCACCAACGTCGACAACCCTGAACACCCGAACGACGACCACTCAAAGGCCAGCGCACTCGAAAGCATCGAGCACTACTGCTGGCCGCAGACCGGTGCGCAGAGGCAGGTGGCCGGCGTCGCCCCCACGCTGCATTACCGCGACACGCAGATGGATATCCACAGGGTGGTGGTCGGCGATCTTGACAACAACGTGTTCGTCGTCCGCTGCCGCTCAACGGGCGAATCGGTTCTTATCGACGCCGCCAACGAGCACGAACTCCTGCTGGATCTGTGCCGCAAGTTGAACGTGCGGTCGGTGCTCGAAACCCATGGCCACGCAGACCACATCGGCGCCGTGACCGAGCTCCGAGACGCCGGCTACGACGTGGGCGTAACCTCAGCCGACGCCCACATGCTCCCGTCGTACGACCAGATACTGGAAAACGAGTCGGTAATAGAGGTCGGCCGTCTCCGGCTGCACAGCACGATCACCCCTGGCCACACCGACGGTTCGATCTGCTTCAAGGTGGAGGGTTCCCCAGTGATCTTCACCGGCGACACGCTCTTTCCGGGCGGCCCCGGTCTCACCAGGGACGGATTCATGCGCCGAGAGGGCAAAGAGCCTCCCAGCGAGTTCGCCACGGGCGACTTCGCCACAATCATCCGATCAATCGACGAACTGATGTTCTCCCGCCACCCCTCTGACACCATCGTCCTGCCTGGTCACGGCAACGACACCACCCTGGGCCGTGAAAGCCCCCACCTCCAAGAGTGGATTGACCGCGGCTGGTAAATCAGCATCCTGACCTTGAATCTCGCCAATTCGTCAGGACAAAGCAGCCTTCATTCTAAACTTTAGACCTCTAGTCCGGCGTGGCGTGGCGACGGCCCAACACAAACAGACTTACGAGTGCTGCCAGGCAGCCTCCCTTTGACTGTTACGCCGCTGCTTCCCGCCCACTATCGGGAAGTCTGGGAAGGATCGAGTTCCTGAGGCAGGGGAAGATTATGTTCCTGGGAAAAAATGGTCATTGCGCTACGAAGATCGTCGCCAACGACCTGCCAGTCCCTGGCCAACGCATCAGTATCTGCCTTTTGCCCTGCTTCAATCGCATCCTGCGTAGTTGAGTACTGACGAACTCGTGGAAGACTTGTGCCAAATATGTCCACGATTGAAGACAAGCCGTCCAAGAAAGTGGGCAGCGAATACAGCGACGGCGAAAGGCGGTACGGGAAATCCGCTGATCCTTTGTTTTTGGCCACTTCAAAATCTCCTTAATTGCTCAGCCCGTAGCCTAACAACTCTCTAGCCCACTCACGGCAATAGGGCTAGGCATTACCCGGACATAGACTGAATGGCGTGAGTCACACGTACGACGCTGCGCATGTTGGCAGCGACAGCCCTGCGTCAACAATCTGCCACTCCAACGACAGCAGCGCGTCTGCTGCGGGCGATGCCAAGGCGGCGGAGGGCCAGGAGCCGCTGTTCCTCATTGAAGGGCTGCACGTCTGCGCCGCCGCCTCGGCGGACTCGTCAAGCGGCGAGGAATCCCCCAGCGGCGCCGGCAACGGCCAGAACGCAGGCGCCCGCATACTCAAGGGCGTCGACCTGGAAATCCGCCCAGGCGAGATGCACGCGCTGATGGGGCCGAACGGCTCCGGAAAATCAACGCTCGCCGCAACGCTCATGGGCAGCCCCGAATACGAAGTCACCGCTGGCGGGCTGCGCTTCAAGAACGAGGACATCACCGACTGGGGCCCTGACGAGCGAGCCAAGGCTGGTCTATTCCTGGCTTTCCAATACCCTCAGGCCATCGTGGGGGTGTCGGTGCTGAACTTTCTGCGCCAGTCGATGGCCGCCCGCACAGGCACCGAAATATCCATCCTCCAGCTTCGAATGCGGATAATGGACTGGATGGAGCGCCTGGGCATGGATCCGTCGTTCGCCGATCGGTTCATCAACGACGGCTTCTCCGGCGGCGAGCGCAAGCGCAACGAAATTCTTCAGATGGCTATCCTCCAACCCGACGTGGCAGTGCTCGACGAAACAGACTCCGGCCTCGACATCGACGCCCTCAAGGTGGTGGCCAATGGAATCGAGGCGGTGAAAGGCCAAAAACCCGATCTCGCGGTGCTGGCCATCACCCACTACCCCCGCCTGCTGGAACTCCTAAACCCTGACTACGTGCATATCCTGCTAAACGGGCGGATAGTGGAATCCGGCGACATCTCCCTGGCGCGCAAGCTGTCGCGCCAAGGATACGGGGCATGGAGCTGAACCTTAAGTTGAATCTCGACGCCAGCACCCTAAAGGCCGACTTCCCGCTGCTTGGACGAGAGGTCAATGGCAAGCCCATCGTCTACCTCGACTCGGCCGCCACCTCGCAGAAGCCGCAGAGCGTGCTCGACGCCATGGACGACTACTACCGCAGCATCAACGCCAACGTCCACAGAGGCGCCTACTACATAGCCGACCTGGCCACGACTGCGATGGAGGAGACCCGCTCCAAGGTTCAACGGTTCATCGGCGCCGCCTCCCCTCGTGAGATCATCCTTACCAAGAACGCCACCGAGGCCATCAACCTTGTGGCGCACAGCTGGGGCAGGGAGTACCTAAGCGAGGGAGACGTAATTGTCACAACCATCATGGAGCACCACGCCAACATCGTTCCCTGGCACATCCTTTGCGCCGACAGGGGCACGCGCCTTCGCTGGCTGAACCTAAACGTAAACGGCAACTTGAAGCTCGACGATCTTGATGAAACCCTGGATGGCGCTCGGCTCGTAGTGCTCTCGGCGATGTCGAACGTATTAGGCGCCATCCCCCCCATCCGCCAGATCGCCGACGCCGCCCACGAGAAGGGTGCCGTCGTGGTGCTCGACGGCGCTCAGTTCGTCCCCCATCTTCCCACCGACGTAGCCGAGCTGGGGGCAGACTTCCTGGCCTTCTCCGGCCACAAGATGTGCGGCCCGACAGGAATCGGCGTGCTCTGGGGAAGAGAGGATCTGCTCGAGGCGATGCCCCCCTTCCTAGGCGGTGGCGAGATGATTCTGGACGTGACCACCGAAGGATTCCTGCCCAACGATCTGCCGTGGAAGTTCGAGGCAGGCACGCCACCCATCGCCGAGGCCATAGGTCTCGGAGCGGCTGTGGACTACCTGGCCGACATCGGCATGCCGGCCATTCGCGAGCACGACAGGAAGCTCACCGCATACGCCCTGCGGACACTCCCGGGGCGTTTCGGCGACAAGCTGAACATACATGGCCCAGCAGACACCAGCGAGCGTGGCGGCGTGCTTTCGTTCACCTTTGGCGACATCCACGCCCACGACATCTCGCAGGTGCTCGACGGGGAGGCCGTGTGCGTGCGTGCGGGCCACCACTGCGCCAAGCCGCTGATGGACACCCTTGGCGTGACGGCCACGGCGCGGGCGTCGGTCTACTTATACAACGACGAGTCCGACATCGACGCACTTGCCGACGCCCTCGAACGGGTAGGCGACTTCTTCGGCTAGACAACCGATGCCCGCACTTGAAGACCTCTACAGGGAGATCGTCCTAGACCACTACCGAAACCCCCGCAACCGGGGCGAGCTGCCCTGTCCGCCGGCTAAACGCGCCAAGGGCTTCAACCCGCTGTGCGGAGACGAGGTGATCGTATTTGTGGAGGTGGACGAAGGCGGGCGAATCTCAGACGTGCGTATAGACGGCCAGGGGTGTTCGATCAGCCAGGCGGCGGCGTCGATGATGTCGGTGAGCGTGAAGGGCAAGACCCTCAGCGAAGCAAGGGAGCTAGAGCGGGCATTCAAGACGATGATGGTCATTGAGGGTGGCGGCTCCCCCTCCTCCCCCGCCGATCTGGGTGACCTGGCGGCGCTTCAGGGAGTGAAGAAGTTCCCTGTGCGAATCAAGTGCGCCACGTTGTGCTGGAACACCCTTTCAGAGGGGCTGACGACCGAATAGGGGGCAACGGGAATGGCCCCGTCGCTGGGACGGGGCAGGCCAGCGCCGCTAAGCGAGTTTGTTGACCCGCTTGGCGAACTCAAAGTCGAGGCCTGTAATGCCTCCTGCAGAGTGGTTGGTGATGTCGATGCTCACCTTATTCCACACATTTGACCACTCGGGGTGGTGAAAAAGCCGCTCGGCCACGCAAGCCACCGACGCCATGAACCCGAACGCCTCGGTGAAGTTGGCGAACTCGAACTCCCTGTGCAGGGCGTTCCCTCGCAGTTCCCAGCCAGGGATTTCCGGCAGCAACTCGGCAATCTCGTTGTCTGTCAGAAGTTGGTTGCTGTCTTCGCTCACGGGGTGACTCTACCCTTTTGGGGGCAGATCAGTTGGCCCGGAGGCAACTCAGTTGGCCCTCGCCGTCCCTGCAGTCAGGCCTTGGATTCAAGCGTTCGCAGGAAGCTAGCGGCGTCGTGAAAGTCGGCCCAGGCTCACAGCTACCTCCTCGGGCTGCGACCAGCGCTCGTAGCCGTCCCGCTCAAGCTCATCGGCGAGTTCCGGGCCGCCGGAGGCTGCGATCCGACCCCGCATCAGGATGTGCACGCGGTCGGCGTGCAGCTCACTCAGCAGCCGGGAAAAGTGTGTTATGGCCAGCACGCCCAGCCCTTCCTCGGTGGCGGCGCGCTCGATGCGCCGGCTCACGTGACGAAGGGCGTCGATGTCGAGGCCGGAGTCGATCTCGTCAAGCACGGCGACGGCGGGACGCAGCACCGCCAGCTGGAGAGCCTCGCCCCTCTTCTGCTCGCCCCCGGAGAAGTCAACGTTCACGGGACGCTCCAGAAGCTCCGCCGGCACGCCCAGAACCTCGGCCTCGACAGCAAGCCGTTCCGCCAACAATTTCTCCGCCCCCGGGGCGGAGGCCCGAAGCGCCTCGGCCAGGAGGTCGGCCAGCGACACCCCTGGCACCTCTGTGGGGTGCTGCATGGCCAGGAACAACCCGGCCTGCGCACGCTCGAACGGTGAGAGAGCGAGCAGGTCAACCCCATTCAAGCTCGCACGGCCCCCCATCACCTCGTATCCCGACCGACCCATCAGCACATGCGCCAGCGTGGATTTACCGGAACCGTTCGGCCCCATCACGGCGTGGACCTCCCCGCCGCGCACGCACAGGTCAACGCCGCGCAAGATGATCTCGCCGCCTGCGCGCACCATCAGCCCCTCAACCAGCAACTCGCTCATCGGTCGTCGGCCAGGCTCATCGATCTCGCTCGTCGGGCGGCGGCAGGCTCATCGATCGTCGGCCTCGTCGTCGTCGGGCGGCGGCAAGGCCACGAATACCCCGTGTTCGCGCACTCGCACCTCGTATGAGGCCACCGGCCTGATGGCGGGCAGGGTGAGCGGCTCGCCGGTGCGCAGGTCGAAGAGGCTGCCGTGCTTCGGGCACTCAAGGGTGCAGTCGAATTCGTCCACCTCCCCTTCTGCCAGGGAATAGTCGGCGTGGCTGCAGCGATCTCCGATGGCGTAATAGTTCTCACCCACCCGCGCCAGGGCAATGCGAATACCTGCCACGTCGAAGCGTCGAGCCTCGCAGTCGGCCAGGTCGTCAAACCCGCAAAGCCGCTCGCTGATCATCTTCCCTCCTGCCCATTCACCCGCCGACGACAAAGCCTCATTCCCCTTCTGCGGACGTCAAATCGCCCGCAGACGTCAAATCGACGGCAGGAACCTCACCGTCGGCAGACGTCAAATCGTCAGCAGACATCAAATCGTCCGCAGGAACCTCATGACGGTCGTGCAGCTTTGCGCTCACTAAACCTCTCATCGACTCCGCAAGCCCCGCCACCGGCAGCCGTCGGGCCACCTCGCCGAAGTAGCCATCCACAATCAGCCGCTCCGCCGCCTCTGGCGGCACTCCCCGAGACTCAAGGTAGAACCGTTGCGCCTCGTCGATCGGCCCCACGGAAGTGGCGTGGGCGCAGCGCACGTCGTTGTTCTCGATCTCCAGGTTGGGCACCGACTCCGCCCAAACGCCGTCGGCGAGCTTGAGGACGCGGTTGGTCTGCTCCGCGTCGGTGCCCCTTGCCTGCTCGCCCACCCTGATGAGCCCTGAATAGATGGAACGGGCATCGTCGTCCACAGCGCCCACAAAGAGAAGGTTGCTTGTGGTATCGGCTGCGACATGGTTCTGAAACGTGCGAAAGTCGTGGATCTGGCTGCCGTCGGCAAAGTACATGGCGGAGATGTCGCCGGTGGCGCCCCGCCCCGCCAGCGAGCAGTCGGTGCGCAGTCGGGCGTACGAGCCGCCCACGGCCACGAGTCCGACGTTCAGATATCCCTGCTTGCCGACCACGGCAGCGGTATTGGCGATTGCGGTTGCTCGGCGGTCGAGTTCCTGGATCGACAGGTAGCCGAGCCTTGCGCCCGCTCCCACTGACATCTCCGCCACAGGCAACACCAACGCCGATTGTGGGGAGGATTGCACCGCTGAGTGGGCAGTCGAGTGGGCAGTCGCAGAAGAGACGGACGGCATGTCGTCGCTCAGCGGCCCTGAACCGCCCGTGCCACTGAGCAGGGAGGAATCAGAACAGACGACGTCCACCACCTGAGCCTCGGCAGCCTCCCCTACGCTCACCAGCAGGCGGGGAAATACTCCGCCTGACGACGCAGCATCGACGAGGTTCACCACCAATACGGGGTGCTCGAGTCGCGCAAAGGCCCGCACGCGAACCAGCAAAGGCGCGGTGGCAAAGACGTCGTTTAGCAGCCCGAAGGCGTCTGGCAGATCATCGGCGGCCTCGGCCAGCACGCTTCCCAGCCCAGGGTCGGTGGCGGTGGTGGAAAGCGCCGCGTCGGCGAGGGGCACGATCTCCAATCCATCTTCCGCTGCGACCGGGTCGACCCAGACGCTGACGACCTCACCATTGCGAATCACGCCCAGACCGCTTGACTTTCCGAAGCGTCGCAAGACCGACTCCACTGCAGCCGATCTGCAGTCAGGCGGGCTCTTGCCACTGCGCTCGGCACTGGCCTCGGGAAGTGGAAACACGCCCTTCGGCTGCTCCAGCGCCGATCGGATTTCCCCTACCGGGCTGTAGCGCCAGACCTCCTCGGCGGCGGTCGGGAACCCTATGCCCTGCAAAGCCGCCGCAGCGCCCTCCCGCCGACATCGCAGCCAGTCGGGGCCGGGCAGCGCAGCGGCCGCTGCCACGGAGAATCGCTCGAGCACCTCGGACGTATCCGCAGTCACGGGCGCCAATGGGCTGCCGGGAAAATGCGAAGGGCTGGCGCGAACCAGTGGAGAGTTACGAGCAATGCAGGTGATCAGCCGCGGGTGCGGCGACCGCGCCTCCACCGCCGAGGGATCAAGGGAACCCGCAGAAGACGTCTCATAGGGCGACCACGCTCGCCCTCCACCTCGGCGAGGATTCGAGCTCCTGCCTGATTCACCACGTCCTCGGCCTCATCGAGCAGGGCTGCCACCGAATCATCCTTGCCCAGCGAGTCGGGCTCGACAGGCGCGGAAGGTGTCACCAGCGATCCGTACGACCAACTCACGTCCACCCGCCGCTTTACGTAAGCCTCGCAATCCTCCGGGCAGCGCCAGGGAGCCTCGGGCGCAAGGTCGAGATTGCATTTTCTTACCGTGTCGCCACCGCTGTAGGTACGGCTCTCGAAGTGCTTGCAGTCGTATCGCATCGGCATACGGGCACAAGTCTACGACTCCAGCTTCCTGCCGCGCCCTATCCGCTATTACAGGCTCGTACGGCTCAGCGAGCCTGTCCCTCCAAATTTTTCCTGTCACCTAGTCGATCATTGCCGACTCTTGTGACTCCATCACCGTATTTGCATCCGCAGGCGAGCTGATAGACGGCCCGAGTTCGTTGTTGGACGGATCATCGCCACTCTCTTCAGTGTCTTCGGTTAGTAACTCTCCCCTATCTCTGAACAACCACCCACGCAGCTCAACGATTGCGCAAGTGTTCTTTACAATCGCCTTCGTGTTCGCGGTAATAGCCTTCGTGTTCACATCCACCAGCGTTACCAGATTCGTGAGGGTTTTACCCTGCTCAATCTGGGTTTTGCTGATAGAGACAAGATCAGAACGCAGGCCCGATTCTGCCTCCTTCAGATCAGCCCTCAGACCGGACTCCGCCTCCTTCAGATCAGAACGCAAGCCCGACTCCGCCTCCTTCAGATCAGCCCGCAGACCCGATTCCGCCCCACTAAGACCAGACCGCAGGCCATTGAAATCAGAACGCAAGCCGTCCCCCATAGCGTGCATCTCAGAACGCAAGACTTTGAAATCAGACCGCAGACTGCCCTCCGCGGCCTTTTGATCGGACCGCAGGCCATTGATCTCAGACCGCAGACTGCCCTCCGCGGCCTTTTGATCGGTCCGCAAGCCATCCCCCATAGCCTGCATCTCAGAACGCAAGACTTTGAAATCAGACCGCAGGCCGCCCTCCACATCCTTCAGATCAGACCGCAAGCCATTGATCTCAGACCGCAGGCCGCCCTCCGCGGCCTTTTGATCGGACCGCAAGCCGTCCCCCATAGCCTGCATCTCAGAACGCACGCCATTGATCTCGGACCGCAGGCTGCCCTCCACATCCTTCAGATCAGACCGTAAGCCATTGATCTCAGACTGCAGGCCGGTCTCCATTTTTCTGGTCTCGGAGCGGTGGTCGTTGATGCGGCCCTTCAAGTCCCTGTAAAAGAAGAACGTGACGGCGACTATTGCGCCGAGGTTGCTGAAGATTGTGATGAAATCGCCTGTGTTCATTTCCTTCCCCCAAAAGTTCGTCCTCTGGCTTCACTCGGCGAAGCCTCCAGCAACGTCCCCGATGCAACGAAACCTGCCGACGCCTCGCACCCACACAGCATTATACACGCCGATTGCCGAAAAGCAACCACCGGCAAGAATCTGAAATAATCAGTGAAAAATACTAGAATATCTCAAACTGGTCTAAAGGCACGGCCAGCCACTCGACGCAGCGCCGTCAACAGCGCGCCGTCAACAGCGTCAGGAACTCAACGCTCGGTTGGGTACACGCGGGACGCAGAGAGGAACTTTTTCGTCAATGTCCGGGGTGGATATGTCATCACTCGCAGCACCCGGAGTGAAGATGAAGATGAACATCCCTGACCACAGCTCCAATTTGGAGCCTTCTTTCGTAGTGCAGGCACCCTGCTGTCTAGCCAGGCTGTAAGATTTCATTCCCTTCATAAGTATCTCTGCCTCTGCAGTGGCCAGTTCAAGCATCTGACGCTCCTGGCCCTCTGTCTCCTCGCCCGCCTCCTCGAATGCGCGACGCGCAATCAGCACACCCAGCGTGGCGATGCCACCCACTGCCGCCACCAGCAGAATCCACTCAAGGGTGCTGAGACCCCGCTCTGCGGCCTCTTTGCGGTCAGCGGGGGTGCGTGATGCCCTTAAGAAGCCGAGCGCCCCCAAACCGACCACCGCAACCAGCGCCGAACCAATTAAGACAAACGAAATCGGAATCACTTCCAGCTCCTTTAGGTCGTTGAACTCACAGTGTTAATCGGTGCTGCCAAGGCGTAACAGCGCTCCAAAGCCTTGCAGCGGACATTGGAGGGGCAACCGACCTTTGGATGAATGACGAACAGGGGGCGCTCACGACGTGACCAGGAACGCCCTGCAATAGCCTTCCCCCAACTCGGAAACGTCGTTCACGCCGTCTTTGTCAAGGTCAAGGCTCCAGCCGAAGAGGAACGTGCCTGCCCACTTCTGCACCCAGAATGACTCCTCCAACGTGCAGCTCTCAAAGTCGGCTCCAGCCTCACGCGCGTCGATCTCCGCCGACGCCAGCAAGCGATCGACCTCCGCCAAAGCATTGGACTGCTCGGCGTCCGACTCCCTGAGGGCGTTCACCACCAAATATGTGCCAAGAGCGCCCCAGCCGACAATGGCCACCACAAGAAATATCCACTCCAAGGCTGTGAGGCCGTCCTCTGAACAGCCTGAACCCAACCAACCACTCTTCAAGTCAAGCTACACTCGACCTTTACAAACATCCTGAGATGACCTATATATTGACGGTATAGGAGCAAATTCTGTACCGCTACCGCCTCTCACTCTCATATTACTTCTGTCAAGATAACCAGTATTAACAGAAGCATCAGTCGGCTCCTCGGATGCAATGGACCCACATTGGCCTGTTGCCAAACTCCGTGCACGGCACCAACTAATTTGATACGATCCGCTAAGTGCTATATACTGATGCAAGTCATCGGTAAATTCAGGCTCGTCACTAGTAGCGACTCTTACAGGAACAAATTCAAACGCCCCTACATAACCTGACTGCAACTCTTTCATTTCATCCCGCGCACCTAATAAAGTCCGATGCAGGGTAACAGTTGTACCCGGTGTTGTACCCGGTATTTTATCCGGTATTGCATCCGGTGATGCACATACTTTTAATCTGAAAGCATCGTTAACTTTAATTCCTCTTCCAGACTGTACAATACCTTGCATAATGTTGTCTAATCCACCCTGCAGAGTTCGTATTTCACCTTCGACCCCTGTTAACTCTGCATTTGATTGAACTCTGTCGTCTGAATCACTCAATGAGCCCCTTACAACTATTATGCCTATAGTCGCCAATCCTCCTACTGCTGCTACCAAGAGAATCCACTCTAGAGTAGAAAGCCCACTCTCTTGATCTCCAAAAAAGTCTTGCAGAATAAATTTCACTTTCTTACAAGCATTCATTAAACTAGTCATAACTATACCAAAATTTTCTTTGATGATAATAATTGAATTGATCAAGAAACAATTGGAAAAGCTCTACAGTAGCCGTCGTTACTATCTATTATATTATCACCCAAATAATCGTTTGGCGGATTAGTGGAATCTCTAGCATCGGTGTATGCATCTATTTCTCCGTCTTTATCGTAATCTTTGCTGTACCTGAACACAAAAGTGCTGCTCCACTTGGACATCGCAGCCTTCCATTCTTTAAAACCCGCACGGCCACAAAACTGCCTTACCAGATTGCTGCCATTTGGTGCCTTATCGGATCTAGTAACTGCATCACCGAATACCTTGTTAGTGGCCCGCAGAACTGCTACTGCGTCGGCTTCGGCCTCGGCTATGAGCCTGTCAGTGTCTGCGCTGACATCGTCTCCCGCACTGGTGGCGGCACCTCGAACAACGACTATTCCCAGGGTCGCGAGGCCGCCAACTGCGGCCACGAGCAGAATCCACTCCAGCGTGGACAGGCCTCGCTGGTCGGATGTTGCCGCCCGCTCAGCGCGCCGGGCACTTTCTGCGAGTCTATTTAGACGCATCATTCTGCTTGCATACCTCACTGGAGAATTTCTTTGGGCTCATGCCCGCTTGCTCAACCACACAGCCGAAACCCCTCGCCGCTGAAACCCTCGCCGGGCGTATCGAGCATACGAACTGCGTGTTAAGCATACGAACTTAAGCAAGCTTACCATGCCGCCCCCGTGCGCGCAACCATTTTCGGCGGAATTGGAAGACGCCCCCCTGCCAGGAAATTCCCGCTAGGCGACCACAGCGAGGAGGTCTCCGCTGCCCACCAACTCGCCGACTTCAACGAAAAGCGACTCGACCGTCCCGTCGAGCGGTGCGGTGAGCGAGTTCTCCATTTTCATGGCCTCGATCATCAAGAGCGCCTGTCCTCGCGCAACCGCCTCTCCCTGGGAAACCATCACCTTTATGACCGTGCCTTGCATGGGCGACCTCACCTCCCCGCCTGCGTGGGCGGAGAGCCCGGAGGCTTGCTTCGCCGACCTGCGAGGCGACGCCGAGGCAACTGCCGTGCCAGCAGGCGGCTCATCGGTGTCCCAGAAAGCGACCTTGAACAGCTTGGAGTTGACCTCGACCTGAATCTCCCTGCGCACCGCCTCTGCCCGCGCCCCTGTCCTGTCGGCTTCAGCGTCGGGCGTCGCCGTCTTCCCCTCTGCGCCGGGCATCGCCGTCTGAGCGCCTGAGTCGAGCGGGGAGAGGTCGAGCTCTTCGGAGACCCAGCGGGTGGAGTGCCCCACCGCCTGGAAGTCGGGGTGCGAGAGGATGGCCACGTGGGCGGGGATGGTGGTGTGCAGGCCCTCGACGACCGTCTCCCGCAGCGCCCGCAGAGTGCGGCTGATGGCGGCTTGGCGGTCGGGCGCCCAGCAGACGAGCTTGCCCAGAAGGTTGTCGTAGAGCGGGCTGACAACGTCGCCAGATTCATAGCCGGCGTCGAATCTCGTCCCCAGCCCGGCGGGGGGGCTGAGCCGGGAAATCGTCCCTGGAGAGGGCAGGAACCGGCCGCCTGCGGGGTTCTCGGCGTTAATGCGCACCTCGATCGCGTGGCCGTTGAGCCGCACGTCGGACTGCCGCAGGCGCAGCGGCTCGCCTGCGGCGATGTGAATCTGCTCGGCCACGAGGTCGAGGCCGGTGACCATCTCGGTTACCGGGTGCTCTACCTGCAGGCGGGTGTTCATCTCGAGGTAGAAGAACTCGCCGTTCTCATAGAGCATCTCCACGGTGCCGGCGTTCACGTATCCGCACCCCCTGGCCACCGCCACGGCCGCCTCGCCCATTGCTGCGGCGATCTCTGGCGGAATACTGGGCGCCGGGGCCTCCTCTATGAGTTTCTGGTGGCGGCGCTGGGAGGAGCAGTCACGGGTGCCGAGGGAGATGATTCCGCCGTGGGCGTCGGCGAGTATCTGGACTTCGACGTGGCGTGGGCTGGTGAGGTAGCGCTCGAGGTAGAGCTCGGGGCGGCCGAAGTAGGCAAGGGCCTCACGGCGGGCGGATTCGAGGGCTTCGGGGATGTCCTCCGGCGTGTTGACGACCTTTAGGCCGCGCCCTCCCCCTCCGTAGGCTGCCTTTACTGCAACCGGGTAGCCGTGCAGGGCTGCGAAGGTCTTCACGTCGTCGGGGGTGGGGGGCTGCGCAGCGCCGGGGGGTGGTTGGGCGGCTGGGGGTTGGGCGGCTGG
This sequence comes from uncultured Acidimicrobiales bacterium, assembly GCA_958295925.1. Classification (GTDB taxonomy): domain Bacteria; phylum Actinomycetota; class Acidimicrobiia; order Acidimicrobiales; family CATQHL01; genus CATQHL01. The sequence goes on along the minus strand of CATQHL010000001.1, from coordinate 1,954,601 downwards.
GGGCGTTTGCTCGAACTCGGTCATGCCTGGGACGCTGCGCACCCCCACCCGTTCGGCGGCTCGCCGAGCGGAAAGCTTGTCTCCCATGATTGCGATGGCCGCTGGGGGCGGGCCGATAAAGACCGCCCCTGCGTCGGCCACTGCGGACGCAAAGTCGGCGTTCTCGCTCAAGAAGCCGTAGCCCGGGTGGACGGCCTGGGCGCCTGAGGCTGCGACGGCCCCGCACACGGCGTCCACGTTTAGGTAGCTCTCGGCGCTGGTCTGCCCGCCCAGGGCGTATGCGGCGTCGGCGAGCCGCACGTGCATGGCCTCTCGGTCGGCCTCTGAGTAAACAGCCACGGCTTTGATGCCCAGATCGCGGCAGGTGCGGATGATGCGCACGGCAATCTCGCCCCGATTGGCTATGAGGATGCTGGCGAACACAACCCCTAGCGTGCCATATTGCATGCGGTTTGGGGCGATCGGCGGTTCGGGGTCTGGAATGCCTTCCTGGTCAGGCGTGCGACATCACTGGCACGACCGGCGACGACAGGCCTGTCGATGCACAGGCACGGCGTGCGGCTTCACGGGCACGGCTTTGCACGAGCGTCGAGGCTGATTAGTTCGCATTTTGCGATGTTTTAACAGTTTCAATTGTTTTCATGATTTTCGTAATCAATGTTGCATTGTGCTAAGAACTGCTATAATGGCAATTATGAATTCTCTAGATGCTGCCTGCTCTGGGCTTGCCAGCGGCCCCCACGCCCTGCGTGCGCCGGCGCGCCCAGTCTGGCCAGCCCCTGCGCTTCCCTAAGACGATGCACGGCCGCTACCCCTGGTTCGGTGGGCCGCCTGACGCCCGCATAGGTCGCGGCAATGGGTCGTTCGTCGTGAAAATCCAGAGCCTCGGGAGGCACGCGGCTCACCTGGGAGGAATCCGGCGACTAGCGGGAACCCGGCGTTTGACGGGAATCTTTGGCAAGCGGCGCGTCGCCGAGGTCGCCGGGTTGCCCGAGGGCGGGGCCGAATACGGCGAAGGGGAGACGACCTCGCCCCGAATCCTCGATGAGGCATCAGTCCAGATGGTTCGCGAAGCGGGAACCGCTCGCTCCGAGAGCAGGTCTGGGAGAAACGTGAACGGCACCCTGAACGCCGTCTTGGGGGCGATGATCGTTGTAGTTGGGGTGTTCGCCACGCTTGCCTACACTTCGTCCGCCAACTTCCAACGGGGGATAAACGACCGCGTCGGCGGCCTGGGCGACCAAATCGGCGGCCTGGGCGACCAAATCGACAGCCTGGGCGACCGAGTTGACAGCCTGGGCGACCGAGTTGACAGGTTGAGCGAACGGGTCGACGGTCTGAGCGAACGGGTCGACAGGTTGAGCGAACGAGTCGCCGAAAACTCCAGGGCCATAGCAGCGAACACGGCGGCCATCGCGGCGAACACGGCGGCTATAGAAGCGAACGCAAGAGCCATCGCGGCGAACACGGCGGCCATAGCGGCGAACACGCGGAGCATCGAAGAGGTCAGGCAGGGTGTCACCGAGAACACGCGCCTGATTTACCAGGTCATTGAGCGCATCGCGAGGATCGAGGGAATTCTCGAATCACACTTCGGAACGCTGGCCCCCCTCCCGGCGAACTCGGCAATGCCAGCGACGCTGCGCACCCCCGCCCGCTCGGCGGCCCGCCGAGCGGAAAGCTTGTCCCCCATGATTGCGATGGCCGCTGGGGGCGGGCCGATAAAGACCGCCCCTAAGTCGTCCACTGCGGACGCAAAGTCGGCGATCTCGCTCAAGAAGTCGTAGCCAGGGTGGACGGCCTAGGCACCTGAGGCCGCAACTGCCTCGCATACGGCGTCCACGTTGAGGTAGCTCTAGTCGCTGGTCTGCCCTCCCAGGGCGTAGGCGAGCAGCACGTGCATGGCCTCACGGTCGGCCTCAGAGTAAACAGCCACGGCTTCGGTTCCAAGATCGCGGCAGGTGCGGATGAAGCGCACGGCGATATCGCCTCGATTGGCTATGAGAATGCTGGCGAACACAACCCCTAGCGAGCCATATTGCTTGCGGTTTGGGGTCTGGAATGCCTTCCAGGTCAGGCGTAGGCATCACTAGCACGACGCGCGGCATCACTAGCACGACGCGCGGCATCACTAGCACGACGCGCGGCATCACTAGCACTGCGTTCGGCATCACTAGCACTGCGTTCGGCATCACTAGCACGACGCGCGGCATCACTAGCACTGCGTTCGGCATCACTAGCACGACGCGCGGCATCACGGGCACGACGCGCGGCATCACTAGCACTGCGTTCGGCATCACTAGCACTGCGTTCGGCATCACGGGCACGACGCGCAGCATCACTGGCCCGACGTTCGGCATCACGGGCACGACGTGCAGCATCACGGGCACTGCGTTGCGCGAGCGTCGAGTCGGCTTGGTTCGCATTTTGCGATATTTCAATAGTCTCAATTGTTTTCATGATTTTTATAATTAATATTGTATTGTGCTAAGAACTGCTATAATGGCAATTATGAATTCATTATATGCCGCCTGCTCTGGGCTTGCTCGTGTCTCTCACGCCCTGCGTGCGCCGGCGCGTCCAGTCTGGCCCGCCCCTGCGCTTCCCTAAAGGCGATGCATGGCCGCTACCCCTGGTTCGGTGGGCCGCCTGACGCCCGCATAGGCAGCGGCAATGGGTCGTACGTCGTGAAAATCCAGAGCCTCGGGAAGCACGCGGCTCACCTGGGAGGAATCCGGCGACTAGCGGGAATCCGGCGTTTGCCGAAAATCTTTGGCAAGCGGCGCGTCGCCGAGGTAGCCGGGGCGGCGGCGGGCGGGGCTGAATACGGCGACGAGGAGACTACCTCGCCCCGAATCCTCGATGAGGCATCAGTCCAGATGGTTCGCGAAGCGGGAACCGCTCGCTCTGAGAGCAGGTCTGGGAGAAACGTGAACGGCACCCTGAATGCCGTCTTGGGGGCGATGATCGTTGTAGTTGGGGTGTTCGCCACGCTTGCCTACACTTCGACCGCCAACTTTCAGCGGGGAATAAACGACCGAATCGACGGCCTGGACGCCCGAATCGACGGCCTGGGCCACCGAATCGACAGGTTGAGCGAACGAGTTGACAGGTTGAGCGAACGAGTCGCTGAAAACTCCAGGGCCATAGCCGCGAACACGGCGGCCATAGAAGCGAACGCAAGAGCCATCGCGGCGAACACGGCGGCCATAGCGGCGAACACGCGGAGCATCGAAGAGGTCAGGCAGGGTGTCGCCGAGAACACGCGCCTGATTTACCAGGTCATTGAGCGCATCGCGAGGATCGAGGGGATTCTCGAATCACACTTCGGAACGCTGGCCCCACTCCCGGCGAACTCGGCAATGCCAGCGACGCAGCGCACCCCCGCCCTCTAGGCGGCCCGCCGAGCGGAAAGCTTGTCCCCCATGATTGCGATGGCCGCTGGGGGCGGCCGATAAAGACCACCCCTGAGTAGGCCACTGCGGACGCAAAGTCGGCGATCTCGCTCAAGAAGCCGTAGACAGGGTGGACGGCCTGGGCGCCTGAGGCCGCATGACTGTGGTTGGTGGTCAAGAGATTATTGATGAGGTAGCCAGGGTGGACGGCCTGGGCGCCTGAGGCCGCAACTGCCTCGCATACGGCGCCCACGTTGAGGTAGCTCTCGACGCTGGTCTGCCCGCCCAGCAGCAACACGGGCACGCGTACGGCTTCACGGGCACGGCGTTGCTCGAGCGTCGAGTCGGCTTGGTTCGCATTTTGCGATGTTTTAATAGTTTCAATTGTTTTCATGATTTTCGTAATCAATGTTGCTTTATGCTAAGAACTGCTATAATGGCAATTATGGATTCTCTAGATGCTGCCTACTCTGAGCTTGCCCGTGGCTCCCACGCCCTGCGTGCGCCGGCGCGCCCAGTCTGGCCAGCCCCTGCGCTTCCCTAAAGGCGATGCACGGCCGCTACCCCTGGTTCGGTGGGCCGCCTGACGCCCGCATAGGCAGCGGCAATGGGTCGTACGTCGTGAAAATCCAGAGTCTCGGGAAGCACGCGGCTCACCTGGGAGGGCGACTGACAGGAATCCGGCGACTGCCGGGAATCTTTGGCAAAAGGCGCGTCGCCGAGGTAGCCGGGGCGGCGGCGGGCGGGGCTGAATACGGCGACGAGGAGACTACCTCGCCCCGGATCGTCGATGAGGCGCCAGTCCGGATGGTTCGCGAAGCGGGAACCGCTCGCTCCGAGAGCAGGTCTGGGAGAAACGTGAACGGCACCCTGAACGCCGTCTTGGGGGCGCTGATCGTTCTAATTGGGGTGTTCGCCACGCTTGCCTACACTTCGACCGCCAACTTCCAGCGGGGAATAAACGACCGAATCGACGGCCTGGGCGACCGAATCGACAGTTTGAGCGACCGAGTCGCCGAAAACTCCAGGGCCATAGCAGCGAACACGGCAGCCATAGAAGCCAACGCGGCAGCCATCGCGGCGAACACGCGGAGCATCGAAGAGGTCAGGCAGGGTGTCGCCGAGAACACGCGCCTGATTTACCAGGTCATTGAGCGCATCGCGAGGATTGAGGGGATTCTCGAATCACACTTCGGAACGCTGGCCCCACTCCCGGCGAACTCGGCAATGCCAGCGACGCAGCGCACCCCCGCCCTCTAGGCGGCCCGCCGAGCGGAAAGCTTGTCCCCCATGATTGCGATGGCCGCTGGGGGCAGGCCGATAAAGACCGCCCCTGAGTCGGCCACTGCGGCGCAAAGTCGGCGATCTCGCTCAAGAAGCCGTAGCCAGGGTGGACGACCTGGGCGCCTGAGGCCGCAACTGCCTCGCATACGGCATCCACGTTGAGGTAGCTCTAGGCGCTGGTCTGCCCGCCCAGGCATCGGCGAGCCGAACGTGCATGGCCTCTCGGTCGGCCTCTTAGTAGACAGCCACGGCTTCAATATCCAGATCGCGAGCATCGAGGTGGCTTGGTTTGTATTTTGCTGTATTTAAACAGTTTCAATTATTTTCACGATTTTCGCAATTAAAGTTGCTTTGTGCTAAGAACTGCTATAATGGCAATTATGAATTCTCTAGATGCCGCCTGCTCTGAGCTTGCCCGTGTCTCCCACGCCCTGCGTGCGCCGGCGCGCCCAGTCTGGCCAGCCCCTGCGCTTCCCTAAGACGATGCACGGCCGCTACCCCTGGTTCGGTGGGCCGCCTGACGCCCGCATAGGCAGCGGCAATGGGTCGTTCGTCGTGAAAATCCAGAGTCTCGGGAGGCTCGCGGCCCTCCTGGGGGGGCGACTGCCGGGAATACGGCGTCTGCCGGGAATCTTTGGCAAAAGGCGCGTCGCCGAGGTAGCCGAGGCGGCGGCGGGCGGGGCTGAATACGGCGACGAGGAGACTACCTCGCCCCGGATCGTCGATGAGGCGCCAGTCCGGATGGTTCGCGAAGCGGGAACCGCTCGCTCTGAGAGCAGGTCTGGGAGAAACGTGAACGGCACCCTGAATGCCGTCTTGGGGGCGCTGATCGTTCTAATTGGGGTGTTCGCCACGCTTGCCTACACTTCGACCGCCAACTTCCAGCGGGGAATAAACGACCGAATCGACGGTCTGAGCGACCGAATCGACAGGTTGAGCGAACGAGTCGCTGAAAACTCCAGGGCCATAGCCGCGAACACGGCGGCCATTGAAGCGAACGCAAGAGCCATCGCGGCGAACGCAAGAGCCATCGCGGCGAACACGCGGAGCATCGAAGAGGTAAGGCAGGGTGTCGCCGAAAACACCCGTCTGATTTACCAGGTCATTGAGCGCATAGCGAGGATCGAGGGAATTCTCGAATCACACTTCGGAACGCTGGCCTCCCAGGCGAACTCGACAATGCCAGCGACTTAGCACGGCAGCATATTGGCAACAAGTACGACGGAAAGGAAGGTGAACACAATGGCCATGCTGCAGCGCACGCCGGAAGGCGACATAGCAAAAATGCGAGAATTGCTGCTCTACATATTCAAACGAGCGGAAGACAAGCCCAATGTGGGCGCAACCGTGTTGAACAAACTCGTGTACTTTATGGATTTCGATCACTACGAAATCTACGAAGAGCCACTGCTTTGCTGGCAGTACATCAAAAACCACCACGGCCCAACGGCCGTTGGCCTCGATACCCTCCTAGCTGAGATGACCGTTCAGGGAGACATTGACCTGGTTAAGCAATACTATTTTATCTACCCACAACGGAGTTATAGAGCTATGCGCGACCCGGACATGAGTGAGTTTACTGAAGAGCAGATTCATCACATTGATGAAGTATTTGAACGCTTGTCCTGTATGACTGCTGGAGCCATTTCTGATTATTCTCACAGCGACTATCCTTGGATGGCAGCCTCAAGGGGGGAAATATTGGATTACGAAGCAGTGTTTTATCGCGATGAGAAATATTCTAGAGTTGAATACGATGAGATATAGCTATGATTTTCAACCATTTCAAAGAGATATGAAAGCACTGACAAAAAATGTGTTGCAATAAACCCGATAAAGAGAAGCACTACTATAATTCGCTTCGTCTAGAAGAATACTATGATTGGCGAACAGCTGCTATTTGATTGGCGAACAGCTACTGTTTCATAACTCAGCGATTAGATTTGGCAACTGACTGAAGATTCGGCGAGTTTTGTGAATCCGGCTAATGCAAGGCTGCGAATGTGAACGCCGACGAATTGCGCCAACGGCTGGACGGGATGATTTTCTCGCGGGTCGACCTGGTAACAGAGACGGGCTCCACCAACGCCAACCTGCTTGAGGCTGCTCGGCTTGGGTGGGAAAACGCCGCTGACATACACGGCAGGGTTCTGGTGGCCGACTATCAGCACTCAGGCAAGGGAAGGGGCGCTCGGAAATGGGCGGCTCCGCCCGGCTCAGCTCTGCTGACCTCTGTGCTGATGCGTCCGAGGGGGTGGGACTCCGCTCGGCTCGGGCTGCTGGGGGTTGCAATGGCACTTTCAGCGCTGGAAGCCTGCGAGGGACTGGGGGCGTCTGTGGGGCTGAAGTGGCCGAACGATCTGATAACCGAAACGGCGGCGATTCAGGGCATCGGCTCGAGTGCGCCTGCAGGCACGGGCGCACCTACGGCCGAACGAAAACTGGGGGGGGTGCTGGCTGAAATGAGTCCAGCGGGGGCGGAGGCAGCCGACGGGCAGAGGGCACGGGAGACGGCTTGGCGAAACGATTCTGCGGTGGTGATCGGCTTGGGAATAAACCTGCGCTGGAGCGAGGAACTCGAACGCTCAGTTCAGGCAGCCGACCACGGACACCCGGAGCGGGCGGACGACGTTCGCGCCAACGCCGGCCGAGCTTCGACCGCCCTGCCGCCGATTTCGCTGGACAGGCTCGTCGGGCGCCGGGTAGACCGCAACGAACTCCTCGTGCACGTGCTGAGCGGCTTCGACCGCCGCTACCGCCGTCTGGAGAACCCTCGGGGCGCGCCAGGGCTAGTGGATGAGCTAAGGCGACGCTGCGTGAGCATCGGCCGCAGGGTGCGCCTGAGCACCCCGAGCGGAATGGTCGCAGGCACGGCGACGGGGTTGAGCGAGGAGGGTCACCTGATAATCGATCTGCCCAGAGTCCGCCCTGGGCAACCCCGGAGGAAGGTGATCGCAGTCGGGGACTGCATCCATTTGCGCTGAGCGGCCTATGCGGTTTCGCCGCCCGTCTGGTAGAAAAACCGGAAAACCCGCCAAAGATGAGAGTGGAACGTGCCCATCTACGCCCTCGGCGACGCCGAACCTGAAATCCACAAGACCGCCTACATCCATCCCGACGCCGTGCTGATCGGCAACGTGAAGATAGGCGCGGAGAGCAGTGTCTGGCCGCACGCCGTGCTGAGGGGTGACGACGAGTTCATCATCGTGGGAGAGCAAACCTCCATTCAGGACGGAACGGTCATCCACGTGACCGGCGAAACCCCGACGACGGTGGGCAGCCGATGCACGGTGGGCCATCTCGTCCACCTTGAGGGGTGCGTGATCAACGACGGGGCGCTGGTCGGCAGCTCGGCGGTGGTGCTTCACAGGGCGGTGATCGGCGCTGCTGCGCTGGTGGCCGCAGGGGCGGTGGTGCTCGCCGACTCTGTCGTTCCCGCCCGATCCCTTGCTGCGGGCGTGCCCGCCAAGATTCGAGAGAGCCGCGTGGACGATGCTGAGTTGCTGGCAGGTGCGCTGGGATACGTGCGGAGGTCGCGTCGATACATGGCGGAGTTGCGTCGTCTGACCTGAGCCGGCGGCGACTTCGGCTTCGGACGCCAATTGCGCCGCAGACCGGGCGCAATCAGCCATCCATCCACGAGCGCTGATACACTGACAGCCAAAACAGTCCGAGCCTTCGGGTAATGAACCGAGGGGCTGAAGAGGCGTTGCTTCTGCTTCTTCAGACTGACTGGTGACTGACAGACGGGTGGATGGCAATGACAGCGATGACTGACACTGCGACGGAAATCGGCGCAAAACTGGGCAACTACGCCCTTGGATGGAGCGACGAGGAGGACTACGTGTTCAAGCCCCGCAGAGGGCTGGACGCCGACATCGTCTCTGAGATATCGCTCATGAAGAACGAGCCCGACTGGATGCGGTCATTTCGGATGAAGTCGCTGCGCCGCTTCGAAAACCGCCCGCTGCCCACCTGGGGGGGCGAACTCGGCAATATCAAGTTCGACAACATCTACTACTACATCAAGCCCACCGAGGAACAGGTGAGCGAGTGGGACGAAGTGCCCGAGAGCATCAAGAACACCTACGAGAAGCTGGGCATCCCCGAGGCGGAGCGCAAGTACCTGGCAGGCGTGACGGCTCAGTACGAGTCGGAGGTGGTCTACCACCGCAACCGTGAAGACCTGGAGGCGCAGGGCGTCATCTTCTGCGACATGGGCACGGCTGTGCGAGAGCACCCTGGGCTTGTCAGGAAGCACTTCGGGCGGGTCATCCCTCCAAACGACAACAAGTTCTCGGCGCTCAACTCGGCGGTGTGGTCGGGCGGCTCGTTCATCTACGTTCCGCCAGGGGTGAGCGTGGAGCTGCCGCTGCAGGCCTACTTCAGAATCAACGCCGAGAACATGGGGCAGTTCGAGCGAACCCTGATCATTGCCGACGAAGGCTCGCAGGTTCATTACATCGAGGGGTGCTCGGCTCCGGTGTACACGAGCGACTCGCTGCACTCGGCGGTTGTGGAGATAGTGGTGGGCTCCGGCGCACGGGTGACCTACACGACCATCCAGAACTGGTCGAACAACGTCTACAACCTGGTCACCAAGCGGGCGAGGGTGGAGTCGGAAGGCCACATGGAGTGGATCGACGGAAATATCGGGAGCCAGCTCACGATGAAGTATCCCGCCGTTGTGATGGTGGGGCCGAAGGCGTCAGGGGAGGTGCTCTCGGTGGCTTACGCAGGCAGCGGGCAGCACCAGGACACCGGCGCCAAGATGACGCACGCAGCGCCGGAGACGACCTCCAAGATCGTCTCCAAGTCGATCTCGAAGGACGGGGGCCGGACGAGCTACAGGGGGCTGGTGCGGGTGGAGGAGGATGCCCGCGGCTGTCGCAGCCATGTTCAGTGCGACGCCCTGATTCTCGACGACGACAGCATCTCCGACACCTATCCGTATATGGAAGTGGGCAGTCAGGACGCCGTGATCGGGCACGAGGCGGTGGTCTCGAAAGTGGCCGACGAGCAGCTCTTCTACCTTCAGAGCAGGGGGCTGAGCGAGGAGCAGGCGATGGGGATGATCGTGAACGGATTCATCGAGCCGGTCACCCGCACCCTGCCGATGGAGTACGCGGTGGAGTGGAGCCGGCTTATCGAACTGCAGATGGAGGGCTCGGTCGGCTAGTCGACCGCTATCCCCTCGTCGGCGGACGGATCCCTCGTCGGCGGTCTAAAAGGTGGGCGCAGGATTCTGAGCGGGCGCAGGTGCCCGCTCCGACTCAGGAAATCAGCCCCAGGTCGCCTACCGCGTCCCTCTCCTCCACCAGCTCCCCGACCGTCGCAGCCAGACGCCCTCGACTGAAGGCGTTCAGCTCGATCCCCTGCTCTATCCGCCAGGCTCCGGCCTCGCTCGTGACGGGGAAGGAACTGATGAGGCCCTCGGGCACGCCGTAGCTTCCGTCGGAATGCAGGGCGGCGCTTGTCCAGTCGCCGTGGGGAGTGCCCGACGCCCAGTCCCGGACGTGGTCGATGGCGGCGCTGGCGGCCGAGGCGGCGCTTGAGACCCCCAGCGCCTCGATGACGGCGGCGCCCCTCTGCTGGACGGCGGGGATGAAATCGTCCTCCAGCCAGGATTGGGAAACCAGCCCAGTCGCAGGTCGACCGCCCACGGTGGCGGAGAACACGTCGGGGTACTGAGTGGCCGAGTGATTGCCCCAGATCGTGAGGCGGCGGACATCCGCGGCCGATGCGGACGTCTCACGGGCGAGGGCGGCGACGGCGCGATTGTGGTCGAGGCGGGTCATCGCCGTAAAGCGCTCGGGGGGAATGTCGGGCGCGTTGCGCTGGGCGATGAGGCAGTTGGTGTTGGCCGGGTTGCCCACCACCAGGATGCGGACGTCGTCTGCCGCCGCCTGCGAGAGCGCCCTGCCCTGAACGGTGAAGATGGCGCCGTTGGCCTCCAGCAGGTCTTTGCGCTCCATTCCCCTGGTGCGGGGGCGGCTGCCCACCAGCAGCGCCCAGTTGGCGCCATCGAACGCGGCTGAAGGGCTGTCGGTGAGTTCAATGCCGGCCAGGGAACCGAAGGCGCAGTCGTCGAGCTCCATCGCCACCCCTTCGAGGGCGCCCATCGCCGGGGGTATCTCCAGCAGATTGAGGACGACCGGCTGATCGGGGCCCAGCATCTCGCCCGCCGCTATGCGAAACAGCAGGCTGTAGCCGATGCGACCGGCGGCCCCGGTTACGGCGACGGTGGTCGGCGACGCAGGGACAGTCACGACGGGGGGTTCACGAAGTGCAGTGCCGACGAAGCCTCACGGGGGAGTTCCCGACCCCCTAGAGACGCTCGATGATGGCTTCGGCAAACTCCGAGCAGCGCACCTCTGTGGGGCGCTCCATGAGGCGGGCGAAGTCGTAGGTGACGATCCGCTCGGCGATGGTCTGCTCCATGGCCGAGATGATGTCGCCGGCAGGGGCGAGCCAGCCCAGGTGCTCGAACATCAGCACCCCGGAGAGAATCACCGACGACGGATTCACCTTGTCCAGCCCTGCGTACTTGGGCGCCGTGCCGTGGGTGGCCTCGAACACGCCGTGGCCAGTCTCGTAGTTGATGTTGCCGCCAGGGGCGATGCCGATGCCTCCGACCTGGGCTGCGAGGGCGTCGGAGAGGTAGTCGCCGTTGAGGTTCATAGTGGCGATCACGTCGAACTCCGCCGGGCGGGTGAGGATCTGCTGCAAGGCGATGTCGGCGATGGCGTCCTTCACCAGAATCTTCTCGCCAGGGTGGCCGCCACAGTCGTCCCACCCCACGGCCACGTCCGCAAACTCCGTGCGCACCAACTCGTAGCCCCACTGCTGGAAGGCCCCCTCGGTGAACTTCATGATGTTTCCCTTGTGCACCCAGGTGACGCTTTGACGGTCGCGCTGTATGGCGAACTTCAGGGCTGCACGCTGCAGCCGATGGGAGTTGGAGCGGGAGACCGGCTTGATGCCGATGCCGGCGTCTTCGGGAATGTCCCGATCGAACAGCTCCGCGATGACCTCACGCAGCCGTGTCGCCTCCGACGACTCGGCCTCAGCCTCGATACCGGCGTAGATGTCCTCGGTGTTCTCACGGAAGATCACCATGTCAACCAACTCAGGGCGCTTCACGGGCGACGGCACGCCCTTAAACCAGCGCACGGGGCGCAGGCACACGTAGAGGTCAAGCATTTGTCTGATGGCCACGTTCAAGCTGCGAAAACCGCCACCGATGGGCGTGGTGAGCGGGCCCTTGATGCCGATGAGATGCTCATCGAAGGCCTTGATGGTCTCCTGGGGGAGCCATTCGCCTGTCTCGTTGAACGCCTTTTCGCCTGCCAGCACCTCGTGCCAGGCGATGCTCTTGCCGTACTTGCCTGCAGCGGCGTCCAGCACGGCCTGAGCGGCGGGCCAGATGTCCACGCCGGTTCCGTCGCCCCTCACGAATGGGATGATGGGGCGGTCGGGAACTTGGAGGACGCCTCCGGGGACTAGCGTGATCTTGCCTTCTTTTACAATATTCTTTTCTGACATCGCCTTCAGTCTAGGCGGGGCAGGTGACGGTCATGTCCCCCGCAATTCGCCCGCCTCGATTCCCGCTCCCCTGCAATCACCTGCACAAATTCCACCCGCTCATTCGCTGCCTAGGATTACCAGATAATGTTCACAAGCTCCAAGACCCGAATGCCGTCGGAAGCCCAGGCCCTGCCAGGCAGGCCAGAGCCGCTGCATGTGGAGAATCTGCACTTCGTGCTTGGGACGCGCCTGAAGCCACCGTTCCCGGCCAGCACAGCGACCCTGATGGTGGGCATGGGGTGCTTCTGGGGAGCGGAAAAGGTCTATTGGCAAGCCCCTGGCGTCTACACCACGGCGGTTGGCTATTCCGCGGGCTTCACCCTCAACCCCACGTACCAGGAAGTCTGCTCGGGTCTGACTGGGCACAACGAGGTGGTGCTTGTGGTCTTCGACCTTGCGGAGACGAGCCTTGAGAAGATGCTCGCACTCTTCTGGGAGAACCACGACCCCACCCAGGGCATGCGCCAGGGCAACGACGTGGGCACCCAGTACCGCTCCGGCGTCTATGTTGCGGACGACCATCAACAGCAAGTCGCCGAGAGCACGAGGGATGTCTTCGCTGAGGTCCTGCCTGCCGCCCGCTACGGGCAAATCACCACCGAGATACTCCCTGCAGGCGACTTCTACTATGCCGAGGGCTACCACCAGCAGTATCTGGCCAAGAACCCCCGTGGCTACTGCGGCCTGGGCGGAACCGGGCTGCGCTACCCCTCCTGAGCATCCGCGGGCGCACTGCTGAGAACGACCTTGACCGCCGTCAAGCTCGACGGAGAGCTTCTGGCCAGAAACATCAAGGCTGAGCTGAGCCTGCGAATAGAGGCGCTGGCCGATGTCGGCGTCACCCCCGGGCTGGGGACCCTGCTTGTAGGCGACGACGGGCCGTCGGCGAAGTACGTGGCCATGAAGCACCGTGACTGCGCCGAACTGGGCATTACGTCAAGACACGTGCACCTTCCCGCTGAGGCGTCTCGGGCCGACGTGGCTGAGGCCGTGTCCGGCTTCAACGCCGACGAAACCGTCAGCGCCTATCTGATGCAGTACCCGTTTCCTTCGGGCCTTGACTACGAAAGCGCCCTTTTTGCCGTAGACCCGGCCAAGGACGCCGACGGTCTTCATCCCGTAAACCTGGGTCGGCTGGTCCAGGGAATCGAAGCTCCCCTGGCTTGCACGCCCGCCGGTATCTGCCACATGCTCTCGTCTTATGGAATCCGCACCGAGGGCTCCCACGTGGTCATCGTGGGACGAGGGTTGACAATCGGGCGTCCTCTGGCAAACCTCCTCACCCTCAAGAAGGCGGGCGCCAACGCTGCGGTGACAGTCGTCCACACCGGCGTAGGCGATCTGGGGGAGTTCACCCGCTGCGCCGACATCCTCGTCGCTGCGGCGGGTTCGCCGGGTCTCATCACATCAGCGATGGTGAAACCAGGCGCAGCGGTAATAGCAGCAGGGGTCAGCTTCTCCGGCGGCAGGCTTCACTCGGACGTGGCCAACGACGTGGCCGAGGTTGCTGGCTGGCTGTCCCCCCGCACAGGTGGTGTCGGCCCGATGACCCGTGCGATGCTGCTCAAGAACACGGTCGACGCCGCCGAACGATCGGCCGGGCGCCCTGCTGGGCGCCTGTCCCTCTCGCCTGACAGACTCCTTTGACGTGAGGGAGCGCGGAAATCTGGCAATATTGGAGCTAACAAGGAGGTTTCAAGTGACTACACAATCGACGCAGAGACCATCATCTCGTTATCAGGCACCTCGTAAGAAGAAAGTTCGGGTGCAAGTCTTGGCTCTGGCCGCCCTGCTTGCCCTGGCGGCGTCGGTGGCGGCGTCGTGCAGCGATGACGGCGAACAAGCCGTGGTGATCGGCTACCTAACCGGGTCCGGGGTTGGGGAGGACGTCCATTCCCAGGTGGTGGACTTGGCGGTGGAGCATTTCAACGAAGCGGGCGGGATCGCGGGCCTGCCCGTCGCCGTGCTGGGCCGGAACACCGACAACGACCCCAAGCAGGCGGTTGCCATGGCGGAGGAACTCGTGGACACGTTCGGGGCTATCGGTTTTGTGGGCCCTGGAACGAGCATCTCAACGGTGTCCGTGTCTGAGGCGGTGACATCGCCCAACAAACTCATTCTGATCTCCCCGTCGGCCACCTCACCCACCATCTCCACTCTCGACGACGGCGACTTCACCTTCAGGGCGGCGATCTCCGACGTTCTGCAAGGAAAGGTCTTAGCCGACTTGGCCTGGGAGGAGGGCTACCGCAACGTGGCCGTAATTCATGTTGAAGACCCGTACGGGGCGGGCCTGGCCGAACAGTTCGAGATTACATTTACCGATCTGGGGGGGACGGTCACCCTGGTCTCCTACCTCTTCGACTCAAAGCCGAGCTACGAGGCCGAGCTCATCGAGGCGTCAGCAGAGGGGGAAGAGGTGCTCGTGGTGATTGGCCACCGCGCCGACACTATTAAGTACGTGCCCATGGCCATCGAGAGCGGGTACTTCCAAAACTTCCTGTTCGCCGACGCAAGCAAGTCGCCTGGGCAACTCGAGGAAATCGGCTGGGACTCCCTGGAAGGCTCGCTGGGGACTTCGGCGGGCGCTCCCCCCGACCGGGAAGAGGCCGTTGCCTTCCGTGAGGCGTTTCAAACGCACTACGAGAGGGAAATGTCGGCTGACGCATTCGTCGCCGAGAGTTACGACGCTGCGGTGCTCGTCGGGCTGGCGGTGGCCAAGGCTGGAGGCACCGGCGATCGCGAAGCCATAAGGGACGGGCTGCGTGCGGTAGCCGGGCCGGGCGGCGAGAAGGTCGGCCCGGGAATTGAGGGCATCGCCCGGGCGCTGGAACTGATAGCCGAGGGCGAGGAGATCAACTACGAGGGGGCGTCGGGCTCGTTGGACTTCGACGAGAACGGCGACGTTTCCGGGACGATTGAGATATGGCAGGTCAAAGGCGGGGAGATCGTCTCGACCGGGCGGTTCCTCAGTCCTCAGTAAGTCTTTGCAGCCACATGTCCTGGCGCACCCAGCGGTAGACGCCGGCGAAGTCGTCGTTGACTTTCGCGGGGATGGTCTTGACGTCGCCTAGCAGCGCGGCGCCCCAGACAATGTGGGCGGTGCGCTCAACCACGAAAGCAGCGTGCAGGGCGGAGGCGGCGTCGGCCCCCACGCTCACCAGCCCGTGGTTGGCCATCAAGACGGCGCTGCGCTCTGCCAGGGCCTCGGCCACCGACGCGCCCAACTCCTCGCTGCCGGTGAGGTGGTAGTCGCAGACCTCCACGTCGCCTCCGATGTAGACCACCACCTCCTCGATGGCGGCCGGGACGGGGCGGCGAACCACAGCGAACATCGATGCGTAGCGGGGGTGGCAGTGAACCACCCCCCCGACCTCGGGGTAGCGCTCGTAGCAGGCGAGGTGCAGCGCCTTCTCGCTGGAGGGGCTGTGGCTGCCCGCAAGAAGGCTGCCGTCGGCTGACACAAACACGAGGTCGTCGACTCCCATCTCCTCATATTCGACGCTCGAGGGGGTGAGGCAGAAGCTGCCGTCACCCACGCGGGCAGAGACGTTCCCGGCCGTGCCGCCCACCAGGTCGCCCTTCGACATTCTCCTGGCCACCTCTAGCACCGCCTCGGCGGCGGATTCGCGCGCCGCCTCGCTCACGACAGGACCTCGGGGTTGGCTATGTGACGCGGCCGCTCTCCGGACAGCAGCAGCCGCAGATCGTCCGCAGCCATTGCGGCCTGCAGCTCCTCGGTGTTGTAGCTTGCCCCGCCGACGTGGGGAGTGAGCACCACGTCGTCGCGTGCGGTCAGCGGGTGGTCTGCCGGCAGCGTCTCGCCCTCGAAATGATCAAGGCCGCAGCCTCCGAGATGCCCTCGCTCGAGGGAGTCGTTGAGAGCTTCGAGGTCGTGGAGTACGGCACGGGCGGTGTTGAGGTAAATGGCGCCGGGCTTCATCGAAGCGAACTCCGCCTCCCCCATCATTCCGGCGGTCTGCGGCGTTGGGGAGGCGTGCATCGACACCACGTCGGCAGCCGCCAGCAACTCCGGCAGGCTCAAGGTGGCCTCGTCCACGAACGGGTCATGGGCGACCACCTCCATGCCCAGCCCAAGCATGCGCCACCGGACAGCCCTCCCCACTGCGCCCAGCCCGACTATGCCGAAGGTCTGCCCGGCGAGGTTCCAGGCACGGTGACGCTGATAAGGCAGCGTCTCGGTGAAAATCCGCCCGGTGCGCACGTCGCGGTCGGCGGGCAGCAGCCGGCGGCGCAGCGCAAACAGCAAGGTGACCGTGAGCTCGGCCACAGAGTCGGCGTTGCGTCCGGGAGTAAACAGCACGGGGATGCCGGCGGCAGTGGCGGCTGGGACGTCCACGTTGCTGGGGTCGGCGCGGGTGGCGACTATCGCCCGCAGCGGCAACTCCATCACTTGCCCGGAACAGAAGTCGGCCTCGGTTATGAGGATTTCGGCGCTGAGCTCGCGCAGCCGGACAGCGAGGTCCTGGGGGCCGTAGAGACGGAAGGGGACGGGCTCTATCCAGGGTTCGTAGGTCACCTCGGCGAGCCGGCGCAGGGCGTCGAAGCCAGGGCCGCGCAGCGGCGCGGTCACGAACGCCCTGGGCCTGGCCGCGGGCGCCATGGGCTTGGCCCGATCCGCGGGCGCTGTCACGCTTCGCTTGAGGATTCCGGCTTGCGGCGGACGAGCCGATCGGCGCCCGACGGCAGGCCGGGCAGCTGCAGGGGAAAGCTGCCGGTGCGCTGCGTGACAAGATCGCTCACAATCTCCTCGACCTCTGCCCAGTTTCTTGCGCGCAGCCCGGGCAGGTAACGGTTGAAGGGCTGCTCGAAGATGATCACGATCTTTCCGGCGGCACGCAGGCGCTCGATGTTGTGGGGTGCGTCCTCCACCATCGCATCCACTTCCACCGAGGACTTCTCGGCCAAAAAGCAGAGGTCGCGGTAGGGAATTCTCATCTCGTCGAGCCAGCGAACCGTGTGGCTGGCGGTGGTCTCGTGCCCCCAGTTCACGTAGAGGCGGTGGGTGACAATGCGAATCCAGACTCCTGCGTCGGAAAGACGCCAGAGGGTGTCGGCAACCCCGTCGTGGGGTTTCATGTTCAACAGCAGGTCGTGTTCCAGCACAGCCTTTCGGTGGAGATCGTCGAACTCCTCCTGGTCAATCCCCCACTCCTTACAGCCCCAGGAGACCTCCCTGGTGAGGGACTCCGTGGGTACTCCCTTGTGCTTGGCGACTATGTGGCGAAGCTCGCCGACGTAGTCGCAGCACACCCCGTCGATGTCGACCCCAAGCACGAAACCGGGGGGCTGGGCGTCTGGCAATCCGCTCATCGGCCCTTGGGGTGCCAGACAGTCTTGTACTCGCAGAACTCGCCGATCAGGTAGGGGCTCTCAGAGGAGGGTTCGAACCAGAGGCGCTGAGCGGTCGTGGCCTTGACGACTCGCGTTACCGACTTGGCAGCAAGACTCTCGGCCTCGACAAGGGGTTCCGGGCCGTCCCCGCTCTGCGGCGTCTGCTCGCAGCCGGTGAGATCGAGGCAGTCCACCTCGCCGTGCCCGGCAAGGGCCGCAAGCATGGCCGGTCGCCGGCCTGTGAGAACGTTTACCACCCCGGGGGGCACGTCGCCGGTGGCAAGAATCTCCGCCAGAGTCACCGACGGAAGCGGGAAGCACTCAGAGGAGAGGACTACGGCGGCGTTGCCGGAGACAAGGGCGGGAGCAAGGCGGGAGACGAGCCCCAGCAGCGGGGAGTTCTCGGGCGCTGCAATGCCAACCACCCCCACAGGTTCGGGGACGGTGAAATTGAAGTAGTCGCCCGCCACAGGATTCGCCCCGCCCAGCACCTGCGGGAACTTGTCGCACCACCCCGCGTACCAGACCCAACGATCGACGGCGGCGTCCACCTCGGAGACGGCGGCGTGACCGCCGACCGCCCTTGCCACCTCCTCGGCCACCTCGCTGCGACGGCTGTCCATCACCTCGGCCACCCGGTAGAGGATCTGCCCACGGTTGTAGGCCGAGCGCGCCGCCCAGCCGGGCTGCGCCCCCCTCGCCGACCTCACGGCGTCTCGCACATCTTTGCGGGAGCCGGCAGAGGCGCGGGCGAGAAGCTCGCCGTCCGGCGAGTGGACGGGGTAGGAGCGCCCCGACTCTGAGCGCACGAACGCTCCGCCCACGAACATCTTGTAGGTCTTGCGCACGTTCAGACGCCGGTCATTCGCCTTCACGCCGTCGCCCTCACGCCGTCGCCCCAGCAGGCCCAGCAGCTCGTCCTGAGCCACTGCCAGACCAAGTTCCGCCTTGTCGTCGCCTTCACGCCGTCGCCCCTGCGGGCGCCGCCCCTGCAGGCCCTGCGGGCTCGAGCTCCACGTACGACAGCATCCCCTGTCGTCCGCCCTCACGTCCGTAGCCGCTCTCGCGGTAGCCGCCGAACGGACTCGCAGGGTCGAAGCGGTTAAACGTGTTCGCCCACACAACCCCCGCCTTCATCCTCTCGGCCATCCAGAGGATGCGCGAACCCTTCTCAGTCCAGATGCCCGCCGAAAGCCCGTAGGCGGTGTTGTTGGCCTTCTCCACCGCCTCGTCGGGGGTGCGGAAGGTGAGCACCGACAGGACGGGCCCGAATATCTCCTCTCGGGCGATGCGGTGCGACTGCGAGACGCCGCAAAAGAGCGTCGGCCGGAAGAAGTATCCAATGTCGGGCAGGTCGCAGGCCGGCTGGTAGATCTCGGCTCCCTCGTCTACCCCTGAGTTCACGAGTTCTGCGATCTTTGAGAGCTGGGCGGCGGAGTTGACAGCCCCGATGTCGGTATTCTTGTCGAGCGGGTCGCCGACTCGCAGGGTGTCCAGGCGACGGCGCAGCTTTGCGACCACCGTCTCAGCCACGCTCTCCTGAACCAGCAGGCGGCTGCCGGCGCAACAGACCTGGCCCTGGTTGAAGTAGATGCCGTTGACGATGCCCTCGGTCACCTGGTCAAGGGCAGCGTCCTCGAAGACGATGTTCGCCGCCTTTCCGCCGAGTTCGAGGGTGAGGCGCTTGCCCGAGCCGGCCAGGGCGCTCCCGATGGACTTGCCGACGACGGTCGAGCCTGTGAACGCCACCTTCCTGACACCTTGGTGGCGGACGAGGGCGTCGCCTGTGATGCCGTTGCCGGTGATGATGTTCACCACGCCCGGTGGCAGGTCGGCCTCCTGAAGGACGTCGGCGAGGGCGAGGGCGCTGAGGGGGGTGGTCTCGGCGGGCTTGAGCACGACGGTGTTGCCGGCGGCTAGGGCGGGGGCGAGCTTCCAGGCGGCCATTAGCAGCGGGAAGTTCCAGGGGATGACCTGGCCGACGGGGCCGACGGGTCGGGCGACGGCACCGGCAAAGGCGTACTCCAGCTTGTCTGCCCAGCCGGCATGGTGAAAAAAGTGGGCTGCGGCGAGGGGGATGTCGACGTCGCGGGACTCCTTGACGGGCTTGCCGTTGTCGAGTGTTTCGAGCACGGCGAACTCCCGCGAGCGCTCCTGGAGGAGGCGGGCTATCCGGTAGAGGTACCTGGCCCGCACCTTGCCGGGGGCACGGCCCCAGGAAACGGCGGCCTTACCAGCTGCGGCGACTGCCAAATCGACGTCCTCGGGGCCGGACTGGGGGACGACCGAGAGGGGCCGGGCGGTGGCAGGGTTGAGTGTGGTGATTGTCTGGTCGCTGCGGGGGGCGACGAACTCACCGTCGATGAACAGCCCGTAGCTGGGGGCAATCTCAACGAGATCGGTGGCTTCGGGGGCCGGGGCGTAGCTGTGGGGGCCGAATTCCAGTTGTGCGCCTGCGCCTGGGGCGGGGGCGGGCAGGCGTGGTGCCCCGGTCTCGGCTGCCGGGGGCTGCGCAGGCGCCTCCTTGGGTTGGGCTGGCGCCTGGGGACTCGTCGGGGCGATGCGGGTCATGGGGCGATGCGGGTCATTGTTACGGGGAGGGTCAAAGCAGTTCAGATGACCGTCTTGTCGCCTCGCACGTAGCGTCCGAAGCGCAGGCGGTCAAGCTGGAGAAGCACGTCGTTGAGAAGGGCCGACGCGCCGATGCGAAAGAGTCGCGGAGTCAGCCAGTCAGCCCCCAGGGTTTCCGATACCACAACCAGATATTGCCAGGACTGCTTGGCGGTGCGTATCCCACCGGCCACCTTGAGGCCAACCGTCCGGCCGTCGGTCTCGGCAAACTCCCTGATTGCCTCTGCCATGCACAGCGCCATCGGGAGGGTGGCTGAGGCGCCGATCTTTCCGGTGGAGGTCTTGATGAAGTCGGCGCCTGCCGCCATTGCAAGCACCGAGGCCCTGCGCACAGAGTCGTATGAGCCAAGCTCGCCCGTCTCCAGGATGACCTTTACCTGCGCCCCGCCGGCCGCCTCCTTCGACGCGACCAACTCCCCTAATGCCTGGCCGTAGCGGCCAGAGAGAAAGGCCGAGCGATTGAGGACTATGTCGATCTCGTCGGCGCCGTCAGATACGGCCTGTCTGATCTCGTCGAGCCGCGCCTCGAGTGGGCCGAGCCCAGCCGGGAAGGAGCCTGCCACCGACGCCACCCGCACGCCGGTTCCGGCCAGCGACGCGGCAGCGGTGGCCACAAGAGCGGGGTAGACGCAGACGGCGGCGGGCTGCGGCAATCCAGGGTTGGATGGATCGGGGCGAAGAGCCTTGCCGCAAAGAGACCTCACCCTGCCAGGGGTGTCGGCGCCCTCAAGGGAAGTGAGGTCAATGCAGGCCAGCGCCAACCGAAGGGCGGCCTGCTTCGACGAGGATTTGATGGATCGCCTGGCGAGGGACTCTGCCCGCTCGTGCAGGCCGACAGCGTCGACAGGCGTGACCGACAGCGCCCCCAGCGCCCCTGGCATGGGCTCTGCGGCGCCGTGCCATCCTGGCGGTGCGGGCGCAACGCCAAGCTCGCTGCGTTCCGCAACAGCGGTGGAAGTGGCCGTGTTCACCGCACAAACGCTATTCCAGCCCTCCGACGCTTGCGCCTTCGAGGGCGTCCCCGCCTTCAAACCCCAGCCTCGTCGGCGGAGGCAGACGACGCTTTCCCAGCAGTCGGGTGCCGACGGCGAGGTTTGCGGACGTAAATCGCTGCGGCATGCTCTAAGGCATCAAAGTCAACATCATCGACCATCCGCTGCTGACCGAACGCCTCTCACGCCTGCGCGATGAACGCACCCCGAACTCAGAGTTTCGCCAGTGCCTGCGAGACGCTTCCTTGTTTCTCGTCTACGAGGCCTGTCGCAGCCTGCCCGCCGCCGCCAAAGTTCTCCGCACTCCCCTGGAGTCGCACACAGGCGTGGAGATTTGCGATCCCCCGCTGCTCGTGCCTGTGCTTCGGGCGGGGCTTGGGATGCTTGACGCCGCCCAGCAGCTTCTCCCCAACGCTTCCGTTGGTTTCGTGGGCGCTAAGCGCAACGAGCAGACCCTCCTCCCCGACTTTTACGTGAACACAGTCCCCGACGACCTTGGCGGGCGGGCGGCGCTGGTGCTCGAGCCGATGCTGGCCACCGGCGGCTCGCTCAGCCATTCCTGCGGCCTGCTGGAGGAATCCAACGCAGGAAGCATCACAATCGTGAGCCTGATTGCTGCGCTGGAGGGCGTCGAGGCGTTCCGGTCAACCGGGATCGATGCCGAGATCTTTCTGGCCTGCGTGGACTCACACCTCAACGATTACGGCTTCATAGTGCCGGGTCTCGGAGACGCAGGCGACCGCCAGTTCAACGAGGCCGAACCGACGGGGTAGCCCCATCGCAGCGAACAGCAAGCGTCCGCTGCGGTCGCCAAGCTCGGCGCCTTGCCGCGACGACGGAGGGGGGCGTCGGCCGCTGATCGGAATCCCCGGGCGTCGGTCGACGGCTGGCGAGACCACCTACACGCCCGCCTCGATGACGCACATACCTGTGGAGGTCTTCTTCCAGGACTACTCCCGCAGCATCTCCGAGGCAGGGGGCGTGCCGGTGCTGATCTCGAAGGAAACTGACATCGGCGAGGTGATGAGCCACCTCGACGGGGTGATGCTGCCAGGCGGGGCCGACATCGATCCCGCCCTCTACGGGGCTGTGCCGGAGGCCGACCTGATGACCCCGGAGAGCGACAGGGACGCACAGGAAATTGAGCTGCTCGACGCCGCAGCGACCCTCGGGGTGCCGGTGCTGGGCATATGCAGAGGTCTGCAGATGATCAACGTCTGGCGGGGAGGCACACTCAACCAGGACGTTCCCGCCCACGCATGCTGGGACGAGTCGCCGCACCTGCTCAAGCACGAGGTCTTCTTTGAAAGCGGCAGTCTGCTGCAGGAGGTTTACGAGCACCCGGTAAGCGTGAACTCGCTGCACCATCAGACGGTGGACCGGATCGGCCACGGGTTGACGGCCACCGCTCGCTCACCGGAAGGCGTCGTGGAGGGACTGGAATGCGAGGACGCCCCGGTGGTGGCCGTCCAGTGGCACCCCGAGCTGCTCCCCGACGGCGATCCCATCTTTGACTGGTTCGTGCACTGGATTCGACCGAGGCGCTGCTAGGTGGATTCCAGCTTTTGTTGATTTCTGTTTGATTATTGCTATTTCCATTATTTTCAGTATACTATTGCCAGTTTACTGACAATCGGGCTGCAGGCCCAAGGAGAAAGCAATGTCAAACGGAATGGAAACAGCTTTGGTGGCGCTCATTGCCTGCCTGGTAGGCGGAATTCTCGTTCTGCTCTTTTTCATGCTCAGGGGAAACCGCCGAGCCAACGCTTCGAACGCAAGGCTGATTGTCGAGACCGGAGAGCATGTCCTCGGGCGCTTGGCGAGAATCGAATCGATTCTGGAATCGAAGTTCGAGGCGTCCCTGTCGGCGAACCGGCAGAGCAGGCCCGCCACGACGCCCCCTGAAGACAAGACCGCCAAGAAACGGCGCAGGCGTTCACGCAGTCGGCTGCGACACTCGTCGACTGGCGAGCGCGCATAGGCGTAAGGCTGAGCAATTGTGCTGTCCAGGCAACAGTTACAGCGAAAGCAGAGCAGGCACCATAAGGCACTGCAGCCGGGCTAGCCCTGGATTTGAACGAGAACTAGATATTCCCACTGCTGTTTGCGGCTATACCGAAGACTGAACTTATCTTGGCTTCCCGAAACATGGCGTAAACGCGAGAGGGATGATCCGTTTGTTGGAGCGACACGTCTCGTACTCAATCATGGATGTAAAAGCCAAATTAATCGATCTTCTCAATCTTAGTTGACTGAACGGTGTAAAAAAATGGTCCAGGTTCATAACATGCTTCCTCAATGCGTTTTAGATTTTTCAGAATCTTGTTGGCACACTCACGCCCGGACATATCCTTGCCTGTAACACAAAAACACTTAACTTCATAAGATTCTAAAACAGCACGCTCAGCTTGTTTTCTAAATATATTTCTGTCCTTCGTAAATGCAACCCACCCATTCTCACCAACTACCTTCAGCCACTCTTCATCTCTTAGGTACTGAGAGTCTTCTTCCCCAAAGTGTTCTGACATAGTTATAATGTCAAGACCATTATTCCGTAATATATGAGGAACTATATCGGAACCTATACTACGATCAACAAAATATCTATGCGACTTTGGAAGATAAGACATTCCAGACATGCCTAACTTCTGATACAGATACTCTATAATCTCTTGCTACTTCTTGAAGATCGTCACCGCCTCGTATCCTATCTATGACATCTTCAACGCGAACCCCGGCGGAAGCAAAAATTGGTTGCCCAAAAGACATGTTCGGATCGACAACTACATTTGCGTTTTCATACCGAGGAACGCGGATACGCTTTGCGTACCCATCATCTGCATATATGATGTGGTACAGATAATCACGAACCACTTGTGTCATAACAATTTGATCGGTGCGAATTACAACTAGTCTAAGTGCAGTTCCATCACTCTTGTTTACGGTCTTTTCACCACAAAAATCAAATAATAGTTCCCTTCCGTCAGTATACAGCTTATAAGAGGCTAAAGCATGTTCAATTCCGTGTTCATCTTGCAATTTAGTTAGAGCTGGACGAATTCTTTGCATCGGCACGCCATGTCTCCTAAGGGACGAAAGCACAAAGGCTTCCGCCAAACCTATAAATGAAATAGAGTTCCTGCCTCTTTCTGTGTATTCTTTAACAGATATTATTGGCTTTTTGTTGCCGTAATTTTGCTCTTGCTTTTTTGCTCCCCCTCTAACCCAACTTCTCATGGTAGAAGGCTTGACATGAAGTATTCTTGCCACATCCGCAATAGTATAAAGTGGCATAATAAATCTCAGGTTATCCATACTTGTCACCTCCTCGAACTCTTTTCGAATTAGCACTCTGTTTCTAATTTGCATGATTCGTTGCTAAACTGTCTCGACTGCAACTTAGGTCTATTCTAGCATAGTGCGCTATTCTGTTCGCTAAAATGCCCCTTACGCTGGGCGACCTGGTTTCGCTTGCAGGAAGAGTGCCTGATGTAGCGTGTTCCGCTTGCGTCTTTCCATCAGAGATTGCTGAGAACGTATCTTTCTTACAAGCTGATCCTATTCTCTGCTTTTTCTAGTGTTTCCCGAATAGCGCGTTTTGCCTCAGGTGACAAAGTTTCCTCTGGCAAACCCCATAATTCTGTGGACCATGCTTTGTTCTCACTTGAGTTGTTATCCTTATACTCCAACCACTCATTATATTCTGGGATGAAGTTTCTTGGAGACTCGAGCGGATGAGAAGCAACAAAACGACACGAACTATACCAAATCTTATAATTTATTCGTTTAACTTCGTCAGTCTCCATTTCTAAGCATACAACCTCGTTCTGCTCAGTTGGCCGAGGCAAAATAGGCTCTAGTTTGATTGCCAAATGTCGCCCTAACGGTAGAAAAATATAATCAAACGATCCAAATGCGAACATTTCTCGTACCCCCACTTTATTATATTTATTATTGGCAACTAGTACTGGAGAGTCTCCACAACAAAATCCGGTGTTCTGGTCCTTTGGTTTGTAGAAGACATATCCTGAGCGACAAAAAACAGCTATTAGGTGATGGTAAAATTCAGTCAACGATAAAATATTTGGATGATTAGTTAGGTGGTACAACTCTTCTGCCTGTTTTATAGTTGAAAACAATTCGCGTGGAGTAGGCTCACGGTTCTCCTCTCCAACAAAGATATCACTATACTCATTCAATTGATGTGGATCTTTTCTATCTAATTCAAGAACTGTCCTATTTACAAATTCAAAGTATACTCGCATAGAGGGAGAACGGGCGATTAGATTTGCTATCAATCCGATATGCAGCTTGTAATCTTCAATTCGATATAGAGACAAGTCACAATGCACTCGTCTAACCGCGTCTGAAAACATGCCCTCTTTCTCGGCAAGTTCTTTCTCCACTTCATAATGTTTACCATCATCATCAGTCAAAGTATAATAATCATTCTTCAGAAAAGCGTTCTTGACCGATACATCCTTGCCACTTTTGTGGGCAAACTTGTCGTATAGGCGTACAATGTGTTGGCCCTTTTTCTCCTGAGCAAAATGTTTAAGAAAGAAACGCGGGACAAAGTGCTGACGTACGGGTTGATTTACCATTGCTAAAGTTTACTGAATTTACCTTATGTCAACAACCGTCGCCCTCGACGCTTGAAAAATCGCTCTTCAATATGCAAAACGTCCCGCCCCATTCGATCTCCCAATGAACCTTGAGTACTTGTCGGTACGGGGTGAAGATTACTCAGATGCCAAGATTGGTAGGCGATGCGGCCTGGATCACTTTGGGGATTTCTTAGTCGACAGAGATTCCGACTCAAGGGCATAGAGTCCACCCATGGCCTCGCTTGACCTCTTCCCCGGCTTCATCGGCGGCCACCTTGTTCCCACCGAGGAGCAGATCCTGCGGCTGCAACGGGTGGCAGGGGGACTGGAGCCAGCCGACCTTGCGGTGCGGGGAGGGGTCGTGCTGGCGCTCCACAACAGGGAACTGCTGAGCCGGGACGTGCTCGTGTGCGGAGAGCACATCGCCGCCGTGACGCCGCCCGGCAGCCTGGACGCCCAGCGGGAGATAGACGCCGAGGGCTGCTTCGTGGCGCCGGGGTTCGTTGATGCCCACATTCACATCGAGTACTCGCTGCTCACCCCTGGCGAGTTCGCCCGCCTGGTGGTGCCGCGTGGCACCACATGCGTGCTGGCCGACCCGAATTGCCTGGCCAACGTGCTCGGCCCCGAAGGGATGGACTTCTCTGCGAGAACAGGCACCCCGCTGCGCATCTTTGAGCAGGTCTCGCACAAAGTTCCAAGACTGCCCGCCTTGGAGTTGGGTGGCGCTGAAGTGTCTGAGGCTGAGGTGCTGCGACGCCTCGACAGCCCGCTCACCGCCGCTCTGGGCGAGAGCAACCCGTTTGAGCTGGACGGCTCCGCCGCCCGCAAGGCGCACCGGGCGCTCGCTGCTGGTCGGCGACTCACGGGGCACACGGCTCGCATAGCCGATCGCCCGCTCTGGGCTTACGCTGCGGCGGGCATCTCCGACGATCACAACGCCACGCAACCGGAAGAGGTGGTTGAGCGGCTGCGCCTGGGGATGGCGACGGCCGTCATGGCTGGATCGATGAACGACAACGTCCCCCTGGTATTCAGCCAGCCGGAGGCACTGGCCGGAGGATACGACCATCTGATGTTCTGCGCCGACGACAGGCATGTCGGCGACCTGCACGACATTGGCCACATAGACCATCACGTCCGTAGCGCAATCGCCTGCGGTGTGCCGCCGATTGAGGCGTACCGCATGGCGTCGCTGAACGCGGCGGCCTACTACAGGCTCGACCACGTGCTGGGGTCGGTTACGCCCACGCGTCTGGCGGACCTGATGATTCTTGAAGACCTCGGCAACGCCCGCCCCCACCTTGTGCTGGTGGGCGGCAAGACTGCGGGACGCTGCGGCGATGCGGCCTTTGAAAATACCGACCCCACGCCCGAGCGTGCGAGAGGCACGGTGCGCCTGCATCCCTCCCTTGCTGCGGGGAGTTTCCGGCTGGAGGCGGCCCCGGCGGGCGCTCGCGGCAGACGCACCGCCGTCGTGCGGGCCATGGAGATGTATGACGGCTACTTCAAGCGGGCGTTCGAGGCGGAGTTGCCGGTAGTGGACGGCTCAGTGGTCGCCGAGCAATCCAGGGACGTTGCCAAGATTGCGGTGGTCGACCGCCATCACGCCGAAATGGCGCTTGCCGTGGGGTTCGTGCGGGGCTTCGGGCTAAAGAGCGGCGCCCTGGGTGTGACGACCAACTGCGAGAACCAAAACCTTGTGGTGGTGGGAACCACCGACGACGACTTGGCGCACGCCGCCCGCACGCTGGAGTCACTGGGAGGCGGCTACGCGGTCGTGGCGGGCGGGGAGGTGCTGGCCACTTTGCCGCTCCCGCTCGGAGGATGCATGAGCGAGCGGCCCTGGGAGGTCGTCTACGATCAGTTGGCCGAGGTGACAGTGGCGGCCCGCTCTCTGGGATGCGGGGTGGACGCCCCGTTCATGATCCTCTCCTTCGTAGGCCTGGCGGGTGTGCCCGACTACGGCCTCACCGAGCGGGGGTTGATCGACGTCTTCACGCAGAGTTTCCTGCCGACGCTTGTCTGCTGTCGCTGCCCTTCGCACACAGAGCCAACAGCAGGCCCGACTACATAGCCGTTTCTCAAGGACATGGCAAACTGCGCTATTCTTTATCTTGTCCTCTATGAGCAGTTCAACTCAATACACCGACCGGGTCAATCCTGAACAGACCGCTCTCCTTGCATTCAAGTTCGAGAATGTGCGCTCCTACAGGGACAAGGAGCACTTTTCGCTGACCGCAGGGCGATACTCCATGCCTGATGTAGTCCGCGATTTATCGACAGTCAACGGCAAGGTTTACCAGATTCTTCCTGCTGCCGGTGTGTTTGGAGCCAATGCTTCCGGCAAGTCAACGCTATTGCAAGCCATGAACGACATGCGGGTGTTCGTTCTTCGTTCCGTTCATGTTGACGGCATGCACTATAACCCTTTCATTCTACATAAAGAATCTATTCAAGATCCATCCAGCTTTGAAGTTCACCTGCTTATTAACGGAATACGATGGCTATATGGTTTCAAAATCGACGATACCAACGTGATTGAAGAGTATGCATACCACTACCCCAAGAACCGTCAGGCGCTGTTATTTGAGCGCAAGACAACTTCAGTTAGGTTTGGGGCTAAGTTTCGCAAATCGGAATGGCCTCTGTTAAGAAACCTGCGGAAGGATCGCCTGTTGCTGTCGTTGGCGGGATTCCTCGAAGAGAAAGAATTTATGGCACTATACAAGTGGTTTGAATTTAACTTCGACATTGCAAGCCCAATGAGTCGATTCAGGCGAAATAGATTAACCTCAGAATTGCTCGATAACGAAGAAACTAAAGAACGAATTCTGTCCTACATTCGCGCCGCCGATCTTGGTGTAGTAGATATAGAGCAAATCGACGAAGCCGAATCGCTAATCTTTTCCTCATCGGGGGGGATGTACAGATTGCTTCATTCCACACCGTCTTTCTCAAAATACTTCGATCCAAAATACGAATCATTGGGAACTCAAGTCTGGGTTTCGCTTATTGGAAGAATACAAGAGTCCTTGGAACTAGGAACAGTGCTTCTAATCGACGAGATTGATTCCAGCTTGCATCCTAATCTTGTGGGCAAGATCGTTGAACAGTTTCATGATCGTAATACTAACCCAAAATGCAGTCAGCTGATATTTAATTCGCACAATCATACCCTGTTCGAGGAAAGCGAAATGCCAGGTCTGAGGCCTGATCAAATCTGGCTGACAGAAAAAGACAAGCATGGCGTGACCCGGATATTTCCGATATCAGATTTTGCGCCACAACGCAACGAGCCAATTCGTCAGGGATATCTTGCCGGAAGATACGGCGGCGTACCTAACTTGGACCATTCCGAATTCTTTCTCGCAGCAGCTGAATCGCAATAATGGCCAAGCGGAATGACGACTTTAAGAGGAAGCGCCAACCAAGATCTCCTACTAGAATCATACATCTTTACGCAGAAGGAAAAGTAACAGAACGCGGGTACTTCCAGTTCTGGAACAACCAATATTCTGCGATACGAATTTCGCTGAAAGCTTTCGGTGTTTCACCAATAAACGCTCGCAATACCTAGATAAACTTCACGATCGCGAGGGAAGGCCCGAGAATTCCAACCCAAACTCGGATATCTGGTGTCTAGTCGACCGTATAAGACCACAGTAGTGGTCGTTGGTTTCTTCTACACACTCATAACGGACAAGGCTGGGTGTCTGCACAGAGGGTGAAGAGCTTAGAAAGTGACGCGCTGCTGGAGGTTCCATAAACGAGCGCTCATTTGCTAGACACGATCTACAAGATCACGCAACAAGACCCTCTAGACAGGAATTAATCTCCACCTGCCTTGTTTTGCCATACACTCTTGTCTAGAGCGTATCAGACATTTGTCACGGGACGTTCTGAAAACACAAATTAAGCAAGAAGGAGAAACTCGCCAATGTCAGAGCACACAATATCAGTATGTATGGCTCGTAAAGCTGCTGCCGCAATCTTAGTAGCAATTGAAATATACAATAGACCTAGTAATCAATACAGAATTGAGACATTTTCACTATTAGTAATTAATGCTTGGGAAGTTCTGTTAAAAGCTAAAATTGTAAAGGATAACGGCAACGAAATCCAATCAATACATCATCACAAGCAAAATGATAAATCAGTAGAATATGAAAATGACGCACTCACGAATGAGCCTCGGACAATTTCACTTAATAAAGCAATTAAAACAGTCAACCCGCCCAAAGAAATAATAGACAATATAAAAGGAATACAAGATATCCGCAATCATGTGGCCCATACAGGTAGCATCCCGCGAGGCTTCCACCAAGAGATCACCCAATACATGACTAAGTATGGGACAGCTAGCGTATTCAACTTCATCAGGGCCTGTAAGGACTGGTTCAATGAAGATATAGAACTGCCCTACATTATGCCTGTTGGACATCTAGGAAAACTAGAGATGACTGATAAATTATCAACATCCCAGAGAGACCTTATTCAGAACTTGCAGAAGCTTTCGAAAGATTCCTCCTCTTCCAACTCTGAATACTTTGTAGCGATTACCATCAAAACAATGATAGTACGCGGATTAAATGGAGAAGCTTCATTTGGTTATACCAAGGATCCCAATGCCCCTAGAGTTCAAGTGTCTGACGATGAGTTTTTTGAAAGGTATCCTGCGTCCTACAAGGAATTAGCTGAAGCCTGCAGGGAAGCGATTCCCGGGTTTAAGCAGAATCAAACATTTCATTCGCATATGAAGAAAATAAAGGATGATCCAGATTGTGCTTATGCTAGAAAACTCAATCCAAGAAGTTCGAGGAGCCTAGAAACTACATATTACAATCTAAAAATAGCATTAACTAAGCTCAAGGAATGTTATAATCAAAAGAATTAGTGAAGAACTTTCTTCTTTGTCTAATGCTAAAGCTTAAACCCCTAGGTTAAAGCTAAGCGAAAGTGGTGACCTAGTTCGAATGAGTGGTGCAGTGCTGCTATCAACGTTAATAGTACGCTAGAAATTACTTCTCGCAAAGATTCTATTACGCCGAGCGGGGCGCAGACGGTTATGCCTGCGCCCCGCTTTGCGATTCTCTAGAATGGTGATGGAATTTCAATCTCCCCGGATTGCACGCCTTCGATTAACTCATCCTGGATTTCCTTTAGCTCCTCAAGGCTTACCGCCGTCTCCACGGTGGCTTCCATGTTGATGGGCAGAATCTCTACACCACCGTTCTGAATGCTCCCTGGGAAGAAGGCGTTGCCGAATTCACCGCTTCGAACGAGGTCAAAGTAGTTCTGGAAAGTATCGCTGAGGCGAATGGCCGTGCCTGCGATGTAGACGTCGGGGGCGGTCTCCTCCTGCGAGCCGAAGCCCACCAGGATCGGCACCCCTGCCGCCGAGGCCGACTGGGCGGCGCCGATGCAAATTCCGTCGCCCGTGCAGTAAATGAGGTTGGCACCCTGGTCTATGAGGGAGGTGGTGACCTCTGCGGCCTTCTGGACGTTGACGAAGTCTCCTACGAAACCCTCCAGGAACTCAATCTCGGGGTTGACAGAAGCCACTCCCTGCCGGAAGGAGAGGTGCATGGTCTTCACGAAGTCGAACTCCGGCCCGCCGACGATGCCGATTGTCTCGCCCACGACTGCGTTGGCGGCGAGTATGCCGTTGGGGTAGGCCATGTCCTGAACGCTGTAAAGCCAGTCAACCACATTGTCCTGCTGCCCGGCTCCCTCCACCAGGAATCCTCCCGTCATCACGAAGTTGACGTCGGGGAACTCCGAATAGAGATCCATAATGGGATCTACGTACTCGATTCCGTGCCCGATGATGAGGTCGAATCCCTGGGTGGCAAAAGCGCGTATGGCCGGGAGGGAGTCTGTGGGCTGAATGATCTCTTCGAGGATCTGGTATTCGGCGATGCCGCCGTCTTCCTCCACAGCGTCGATCAGGCCCTCGGCAGCGGCTTGGCTGAAGGAGTTGTCGTTCTTGATACCAGGCAGGAGCAGCGCTACACGCAGCCCTTCAACTTCAGCCGGGGCAGGCTCGGGCGCTGGGGCAGGCTCGGGCTCCGGGGCAGGCTCGGGCTCCGGGGAGGGAGCGGGTTCCGCCGTCGGCTGCGCAGGCTCAGGCGCAGGGGGGGGAGACGTGGAAGTCTCCCCGTCGCTTGCACAGGCGGCGGCCAGCAGCGCCAACGCAAAGAGGCCGATCAACGGCACCTTGAGGCGACGGCGCATCGATGAATGGCGTCTGGAGTTCTTGGCTTTCTGAAACCCGGGCATTTTGTCTCCCTTTTGTCTCGCGGCAACTGCACAGTCAGATTGCAGGCCTGTGGACTTTCTCGATCTCAACTGCTGGCCGCTGCGGTGAGGCGAGCGTGTGAGTTCGGCAAATTCTAGCCCAATTGCCCCAACAATTCGCAAAGAGGTTCGCTGAAGGGCAGAACTCAAAATTTTGGCGCCATGTCCCTGAGTGAAATCGGTTCAAAGTTTGCGAAACCTGCACATTCAGCCGCAACGGACGCAAGAATTGCCTCGTGAGTGCTTCAGCTTCCAACTCTTCGAACTTTCGGCGCATCCGCGTTCTCTTCCCCGACCAGTACGGCTTCGCACGAGGCAAGTACGTGCCTGTCTCCGCCGCAGGGGACGACGTTTCGTTCTCGGTGGGCATCTTCGGGGTGGGTTACGACAGGGACTTGATCCCCGCACCTGGGGCGGAGGTGCTCGAAGGCCTGGGAGACATGCATGCCCGCTACCTGGCAAAGGACATCCGACCTTGCTGGGAGGAGGGCGTCGGCGTTGTGGTAGCAGATGCCGAGCGGCTGGGGAAGCCGCTGGAGATCTCACCGCGCCTAGCGGCCAGGCGAGCAGCGGAAGCCTTGGCCTCCGAGGCTGGGGGAACCCCAAAGATGGGGGTGGAGCTTGAGTTCTACGTCCTCCAGCGAGGGGATGACGGCGGATGGGTGCCCTTGGACACGCCGAGCGCCTACTGCTACGGCACCGGCAGCTTGATAGACCCCGAGGGCCTCTTCACTGAGATCATGGATGCCGCGGCGCGCTGCGGAATACCCGTCGAGACTGCCGCCAGCGAGTACGACACCCCGCAGTTCGAGCTCGCCGTGGCCTACGACGACGCCCTCGTGGCTCTCGACAATACGTTCCTGCTCAAGCAACTCTGTCGCGAGATCGCCTTGCGAAGGGGGCTTTTGCTGACGTTCATGGGCAAACCGCTGGGCGACCGGGGGGGAAGCGGCACGCACTATCACCTCAGCGTCTCGGCCGACGACGGTTCGAACCTCTTCGCCGACGAGCGTGCCGACGACGGGCTGTCGAAGGCGGCAAAGTCGGGCATTGCCGGTCTGCTGACGCACCACGAGGCGCTCTCGGCGATCTGCGCCCCCACGGTGAACGCCTACAAGAGGCTCATCCCAGGCCAACTCTCCGGCTACTGGGCGAACTGGGGGTACGACCATCGCTCGGTGGCTGTGCGTGTTCCAAGCGGGCGGGGAAGCGCCGCGAGGCTGGAGCATCGGCTGGCCGACGGCGCCGCGAACATCTACCTGGGCGGGGCCGCCATGATGGTCGGGGCGAGGCTGGGTGTCGCTGCCGCTGTGGAACCTCCCCCGCCGGAGATGGGCGACGGGCTTGAAGTGGCGAACACCACACGCTGCGCGCCGGAAAACCTCTCCCTGGCGTTGGACGCCCTTGAGGCCGACAGTGAGTTCGTGGAGGCATTCGGCCGGGAGGTGATTGACCACTTCGTCTTCATGAAGCGGGCGGAGTGGGCACGATTCGCCAGGGCGGTGACCGACTGGGAGCTGAATGAGTACCTCGCCTTCCACTGAGGACTCGGCAGGGGCGTCCGCAGCAAGCACCACGTACCGCTTCCCGTCCGGAGACCCGCTCGCCGACGTCTACGACCCCGACACCTACCTGAACGGGATACCTCATGCCGCATTCGCCCGCCTTCGCAGCAGCGACCCCGTTTCGTGGAACGACCAGCGGAGATGCTGGACAGTAACCCGCTACGACGACGTGAGCACGGTGGGGCGGGACTACGTGACGTTCACCTGCACGAAGGGCGTGACGCTGGAGGAAATGCAAGGCGACGAGCTTGAGGCGCGCCGCTCAATGCAGGAGCTCGACCCGCCGGAGCACACGAGGCTGCGCCGACTGGTCAACAGGGGCTTCACCCGCCGGGCAGTGGAGGCTCGAGAGGGTGAACTGCGCCGACTGGCGGACGATATTGTCGCCCGAGCGGTGGCCAGGGAGGAGTTCGACTTCGCCGAGGAAGTGTCGAGGAAACTCCCCATGCGGGTGGTGGCCGCCCTGCTGGGGGCCCCCGAGGAGGACGCCGAGACGCTCTCGGCCTGGGCAGACGCGATGCTGGGAAACGCCGACCCCGAATACACCGACTTTGTGATCGACAAGGCCGACACCGAGGAGTTCCGGCTGCTGCCGTTTCGCAGCCCGGCCACCCTGGAGGTGTTCGAATACGCGGACGCCCTGGCGGCACAGCGTCGGCGCAGGCCAGGTGACGACCTCACGAGCACCCTGCTGTCGGCCGCACCCGACGGCAGCCGACTGAGCACGCGGGAGTTCAGGAACTTCTTCGCACTGCTGGTGGCGGCGGGCAACGACACCACCCGCTACTCCACCACGACGGGCATGCACGCCCTTATCAACAACCCTGAACAGCTTGCATTGTTGCGACGGTCTGTGACGGAGGGGGACGACAGCCTGCTGAGCCGCGCCGTGGAGGAAATCCTTCGCTACGCCACGGCGGTGACGCACTTTCGCCGCACAGCCACGGAAGACACCAGTCTGGGCAGCGCCGAGATCAGGGCTGGAGACCGTGTGGTGATGTGGTACGCCTCGGCCAACTTCGACGAAGGCCGCTTCTTGAACCCATACCGCTTCGACATCACCCGCGCCAACGCGGAGCACGCAGCCTTTGGCCTGCACGACCCTCACCTCTGCTTGGGGGCATGGCTGGCGCGCCTGGAAATCAGGTTGATTTTCCGGTCGCTGTTGACACGCGTAGACACGATCAGCCAATCCGGGCCGACATCCCGTCTGCGCTCCAACTTCATCTGCGGAATAAAACACCTGCCGGTGCGCGTCACCCTGCGAACAGACCGCCGATGAACGGCTGAGGGAGACCGCGCGTCACATCTCAAAGACAAGGAGCCCTACGATGTACAACAAGCAGGCCATAGACACAGGACTGGGCAGGCGGAAGGCCGATCTGGTCTTCCGGGGCGGGAAACTGGTCAACGTCTTCACCGCCGAGGTCTACGAGGCGGACGTGGCGGTGACAGGCGAGGTGATAGCCGCCATTGGTGACGTGGGCGAGACCGTGGGGGAGGAAACGCGGATCGTGGACGCTTCGGGAAAGCACCTCGTCCCCGGCCTGATCGACCCGCACGTCCACACCGAGGTGTCGAAGCTCTCGATAACGGGCTACGCGCAGGCGGTGCTGCCCCGAGGCACCACCTCGGTCTGCACGGCTTTCGACCAGATCGCACCGGTGAAGGGAATCGACGGCATCCGATACATGCTGGACGAGGCAAAGGGGTTGCCGCTGAGAATCTTCAACCCCCCGCCCAGCAAGATTCCCTACACCATCCCGCCGGGCACGCTTGGCGCCAGCATCGGCCCCGCCGACCACAGGGTGGCGATGACCTGGGAAGAGGCCAACGGCATCGCCGAGACAACCTTCGACTTCATTAGGGCGGGCGACGAGGACGTGATCGAGTCGATCGGCCTCTGCGAGGAGCACAGGCTGCCGGTGCACGGCCACGCCCCGTTCGTAACCGGTCTGGCGCTGGGTGCGTACGCCTGCTGCGGGGCGCGTGACGACCACGAGTGCTTCTCTAAGGAGGAGACCATCGACAAGTTGCGCAACGGCATCTACTGCCTGCTGCGGGAAGCCACGATGGCGCACAACCTTGCCGACTGCATCAAGGCTGTAACCGAGGCCGGCCTGCCTACCCGCCGGGTGTGCCTCTGCTCGGACGACACTGACACCTCCACGCTGATGCGCCTAGGTCACATGGACCACATCCTTCGCTGCGCCATCAAGGCGGGGATAGACCCTGTGACGGCCATCTCGATGGTCACGATCAACGCCGCAGACGCCTTGCGGGTGGACGACGTGGTGGGGGCGATTGCCCCGGGTCGCTACGCAGACATCCTGCTTGTGGAGGATCTGGAGGAGTTCGAGGTGGCATCCGTCTACTCCGGGGGGAGGCTGGTGGCGTCCGACGGGAGTATGGAGGTGGCGCTCACGCCGCCGGAGCGCCCGCCGGAGATGCTTCGAACGTTCAAGCTCACCCCGGTGAGTGCCGACGACCTGCTTTTCCGCACCGACCTTCCCGACGGGCGCGTAGAGGCCATCTCAATGTTCATCCCGCCCGAGATACCGATAAGGCTGAGGCGGGACGTGGAGCTTGAGGTGTCCGGCGGGGTGGTGCACCCGAACGCAGGGATCGACGTCAACTATGTGAGCGTGATCGAGCGCTACAACGACACCGGCTCACGCTCCACGGCGTTCATGTCGGGTTTCAACCTGCGGGAGGGGGCGCTGGCCACCTCACTTTCGCCGGACGACGAGAACGTGGTTTGCCTGGGGGCCGACGCGGTCTCGATGGCTACGGCCGTGAACAGGGTGATCGAGCTCAACGGCGGTCAGGTGGTAAGCAGGGGAGGCGATGTATTGGCCGAACTGGCGCTGCCTCTGGCGGGGATCATGAGCGACATCCCCCCGGCAGAGATGGTGGAGGCCGAAGACCGGCTCATAGCAGCCGCCCACGAGCTGGGGTGCACCCTGCCGAATCCTTTCATGTGGCTGATCTTTCTGCCGATCACCGCCATCCCGCAGTACTCGCTGCTGGATCGCGGCTTCGTGGAGCAGGCCACCCTCGACTTCTGCAGCCCGATAGTGCGCAGGCTGTAGATGCATCTGTCCGGGGGCGCATCGGCGTGCTGTAGCCCGGTGGCGGGAGCGAGAGTGGCCGCCCTCTCCGAGACAATCTGACCAGGCCATGGGAAAGTGGGTATCGGCAGCCGAGGCGGTCAGCAAGATCGAGCCGACCTCCTCGGTGGTTCTCCCCCCCGGTGCGGGTGAGGCTTTGGAGATAGAGCGCGAGATCTCCCGACAGGCAGACAGGCTCCGAGGACTGAGCGTCTACGGCGGGCTTCTGCTCTCCGACTATCCCTTCCTTGTCGAAGGAGTCAGCTACACCACTTGGCACGTGATGCCCCCCGTAAGGGACGC
Organism: uncultured Acidimicrobiales bacterium; assembly: GCA_958295925.1. Lineage (GTDB taxonomy): Bacteria > Actinomycetota > Acidimicrobiia > Acidimicrobiales > CATQHL01 > CATQHL01. Next base: position 1,917,472 of record CATQHL010000001.1, on the reverse strand, counting down.
AGTCGCCGACGGCAGGGTGGGGTTCCTGCCGATCCGCGGCTCCCAGGTGTCCCGCCTGTTCCGAAGCGGCAGATTGCCGCTGGACGTGGCGGTGGTGCACACCTCCCCCCCCGACCACAATGGCCGCTGCAGCCTGGGGACTTCGCCGAGCTACCCGTACTCGCTGGCGCGCATCGCCCCAACCGTGATTGCCCAGGTGAATGAGCGCATGCCCGCCGTCGGGGGGGTGTCGCTGGAAGTCTCCGAACTCGACTGGCTCGTTGAGACGGACGAGCCGCTCATGGAGCATCCCCAGCCAAGGACGAATCCCACGGCGGAGGCGATCGGCGAGAGGCTGACCGAGATGGTTCCCTCGGGGTCTGTGCTGCAGGTGGGCATCGGCGCCATCCCTGAGATCCTGATGAGGAACTTGTGCGCATCCGACGTTGAGAACCTGCGCATCTACGGCATGGGCATAGACGCAATAGTCGATCTGGCCGCCGCCAGGAAACTCGCCGACAGCAGGGCGTCAGTTCTTTGCGCCGAGTTGATGGGCACCAGGAGGCTCTTCGACTTCACGCACAAGAACCCCGCCGTGGAGACGCATCCCTTTGACGTCATTCTTGACCCGTCGCGCATGGCGGCCTTTGAGCGGTTCATCTCAATCAACTCGGCGACACAGGTTGACCTGACCGGTCAGGCCAACGTGGAGTTCATCGGGGGCAGGCAGCTGAGCGGCGTGGGGGGAGGGCTGGACTTTCTCGCAGGGGCCTGGCTGTCGCCGGGAGGAAAGAGCGTCATCGCGATGCCATCCACGAACCGCGGGGGCGACGTCTCAAGGATTGTCGCCAAGCTGGAGGCGGGAAGCCCCGTGTCTGTACCCAGGCATTATGTGCAATACGTCGTGACCGAATACGGGACGGTAGACCTCTCAGGGCGGACAATGAGAGAACGGGCGGAGGCTCTCGTGGGGATCGCCGCCCCCCAATTCCGGGAGGAGTTGGCATCGTCCCTTGACTGAAGCGCCCGAACTCACCTACGCCGACCTGCCGGAGGGCAGGCAATTCCCGCAGATGGCCTATGAGATCACACCGGAGTTGGTGGCTTCCTACGTCGCAGCCACTGGGGATGACAATCCGGCCTACACAGACGACGCAAAGGCGCGCAGCGTTGGGCTCACCGGACGAATCGCTCCGCCTGGCCTGGCCGGCATCTGGGGTAGGCAGGCCTACCTGCAGGGACGGCGCATGCCGCCAGGCGGCATCCTGGTTGGCCAGGACATGGCGTTTATGAGGCCTGTGCGGGTGGGAAGCGTGTTGATGGTTCAAGCGGAGGTGCTGCGACGCTGGGAGCGCAACGGACGCCGTTTCGTGACGCTCCGGTCGACCGCCCGCACAGCCGACGGAGAACGCTGCGGCGTGGTGCGGATAACTGCGATATGGCCGAAGTGAGCGTGCGGGCGGGCGAGCGGGTTCCCGAGCTGCACAAACTGGTGACACAGGAGGTCATCAGCCTGTGGGCCGGCGTCTCCGGCGATTTCAACCCCCTTCACACCGATGCTGAGTTCGCGGCGAAGACTCGATTCGGAGGCACGATCGCCCACGGCCACCTGGCGCTGGCCTGGCTGTGCGAGCTGCTCCTGCGGTGGCGGGGCGCCTCCTGGCTCTCAGGCGGCGAACTGCTGGGGGTGCGCTTCGTCGCCCCGATCAGGCCGGGCGGGGAATACAGGGTGACCGGGGTGGTCTCGGAAGTCGACGAGCATCGAGCGGTGATCTCCCTTGAGGTCTGCGGAGAGTCGGGACAGTGCGTGAGCGGCGAGGCGATCGTTCCAATGCGTCAAACACGATCAAGGAAGGAGACGGAATGAGCAGACCAACCGTCATGGGCGTCAATCTTGACGACATGGACTGGGAACCGGCAGAAAGCCTGTGGGGCGAGACCGGCGAGACCATACCCGGCGGGCTTCTGGTAAAGGTTCTCAGCGTGGACCCTGAGACGGGTGCCAGCACGGTGCTGGTAAAGGCGCCGCCGGGCTGGAGCACCTCCTCGGCGGAGGTCCACAGCGTGCTCCAGGAAGGCTTCATCGTGGAGGGCACCTACTACAACGGCGACGTGGAACTGAACGCCCCCGCCTACTTCTGCCTGCCTCCGGGGACGGTGCACGGCCCCGCCCGCTCCGACGGCCACGTTGTGCTGAGCATGCTCTCAGGGCCGCTCGACATCACCTACGTCGGGGGCGGACCCCACGAGGGGAAAGGCCAGAAAGACGCCTAGACGCGCCCGGGATCCGGACGCAGGTTGGTGCAAGGCGGCGGGGAGGGATGAACTTTCGGAATCAATCCGTTTCAGGGGCTAGGATTTCCCACCAGCACCTGGGAATCCGACCAACCAGACACCGTCAGGTTCCCCATATCAAGGAGGTCGCCAATGATTCGTTCACCAACTATTTCCCGTTTATTGCGTCCGGTTCTGCTCCTCGGGGCAATCCTCCTCCTCGCATCAGCGTGCGGAGGAGCCACAGAGGAGCCGGAAACCACGACCCCGGCAACCGAGGGCACAGAGGTCACCACGACCATGGCAGCCCCCGAAGCGCCCGAGGGGGAGACAACCACTACTGAGGCGGCCGCTCCCGTCGAAGAGCCGCCACCACCCGTCGAGGGTGATGGGCCAAAGACCTTTGTGATGGCGGTGGCAGCCGTCCCGTCGAACGCCGATCCTGCTGTGGTGGAGGGCAAACCAAGCACGGAGTTGGGGCCGATGTTTGCGGGCACGCTGGTTCAGTACGTGAAGCCCGAAGAGGGATCGGTCGTCTGGCCGGGGCCAGGGGACGTCGAGCCCTACGTGGCCGAGTCGGTGACGCCGATAGACGACGGTTTCCGCTTCGTGCTGAGAGACGACGCAGTGAGCCCCCACGGCAACAAGATCACCTCCGAGGATGTGAGATGGACGTTTGACCGCATCGTCGCACTCGACGGCGTCGGCCGCTTCCTCCTGGGCTACATCGGCTCGGTTGACCTCGAAGGCCCTATACGGGTAGTCGACGAGCGAACGTTCGATCTCGTCGTGCTGAACACCAACAACCCCTACTCGCTGGCAATGCTCACCTACGGCTCGATGGGGCCGCTGGACAGCGTGGAGATTCTCTCACACTCCACCGAGGAAGACCCTTGGGGCGAGGATTGGCTGGACTCCAACTCGGCCGGCTTCGGCGCATACATGCTCAAGTCGATCACTCCGGGCGAAGAGCTGCGGCTCGTCCCCAACCCCAACTGGTGGGGGCCGTCCCCCGACATCGGCCTCATCGTGATCCGGGCGGTTCCCGACTCGGGCAGCCGCCTTCAGTTGCTCCAGGCCGGGGAGATTGACTTTGCCGACAAGCTTGCGCTCGACCACTTCGCGGCCGTGGGCGGAGACCAGCAGTCGATGGTGGGGATGGGGAACACGACAGTGCCACTCGTGATGAACTCCAGCTACAAGCCTTTCGCCGACGCGAGAGTACGAAGGGCGATCTCGGCAGCCATCGACCGCAGCGCCCTGGTTGAGGGGCCGATGCAAGGATTTGCGGCTGAGGCGCTGTACCAGGTGCTGAGCGAGGTGCCGCAACCGGCGCCCCCAGACCATCCCGCCACATACGACCCCGGCCTGGCAAGGGCGCTTCTAGCCGAGGCCGGGTACGCGGACGGCTTCGAATTCACCCTTACGGTGAACTCAGTTAGACCTGGGCCGTTCTCTGAAGATTTGGCTGTGCTGATCAAAGACCAGCTGGAAGAAGTCGGCCTCGACGTGACGATTGACGTTGTGGCTGCGGCTGCCGACTTCCAGACAGGTGTCAGCGAAAGTCAGTACCAGGCCTGGATCTCCTCCCAGACCCCTGGCATCAGCGACCCTCAGTTCGCCTGGGTGCTCGTGCACCACTCCACGAAAGCCTTTGAGAACGCGCACGGGTACAGCAACCCACGTGTCGATGAACTGCTCGATCAGATGGCTGTCACGCACTACGGCCCGGAGCGGGACGAAATGGTGCTCAGCACGCATCAGATTCTGATCGATGAGGTTCCCTGGGTTCCCCTCATAGAGCTCGTCAACCCGATCGCCCTTGGCGCCGACGTGGAAGAGTTCCGCATGGACATCTTCCGTCGAATCATCCCGGAGGAACTGCGCAAGCGCTGAGCGCTAGACACCCATTCACCTATGGGCTGGTCGGCGGTCCCACGGTCGCCGACCAGCCCATAGGGACGGTATGAGACACAGAACGGGGCGGGTGGCCAAGCGCCTCGTCTTCATTCCGGTGGCGGTTTTCATCGTCATCACCCTCGCATTCGGCCTGGTGAACGTGCTGCCAGGCGACCCGGCGCTGCTGATCGCAGGAGATCTCGCCAGTGATGAGCGGTTAGCCGAGATCCGCGCGGAGCTGGGCACCGACAAGCCGATTCCGCAGCGATACGGGGAATACGTGCACCAGCTCTTTGTAGAGCGCAGCCTGGGCGATTCGTACTTCACCAAACGGTCCATCACCGATGAGATCATCCAGCGCTTCCCTGACACCCTCGAACTGGTGGTACTGGGGCTGCTGGGGGCGGTGCTCTACGGCACGCTGCTGGGGGTTCTGAGTTCCTACTTCCGGCGCCGCTGGCCTGACCGCGTTTCCAGGCTGAGCGTGACGATCACCCAGTCGATACCCGACTTCTTCCTTGGCCTTCTGCTCATCTACCTGGTGTTCTACAAACTCGGCTGGGCGCCGGCGCCGGTGGGTCGGCTGGGACTGCTGGACTTGCCGCCCGAACGGGTGACCGGGGCGGTAATACTCGACACGATCATCGCCAGGGACTGGGGCCTTCTTCGCACTGCCGCGCACCACGCCATGCTGCCGGTGATCACCCTCGCCCTCTTCTATTCCTCGCACTTCGCCAAGACCAGCCGGGCCGTGCTCGCGAGGGCCTTCACCTCCGAGCAGGTGGAGTTCGCCAGGGCATGCGGCCTCTCTGAGATGAAGGTCGTCGGCTACGCGTTCCGCGAGGCGCGCACGCCGGTGCTCACCTACGTGGGCATCCTCTTCGCCGCCCTGTTCGGCGGGGCGGCCATCGTGGAGACGGTGTTTGCCTGGGGCGGAATAGGGCCGTGGGCAATCGAGGCGATGACGAAGCTGGACGTGCCCGCCATTCAGGGCTTCATTCTTGTAGTCGGCCTGCTCACCCTGCTGGTCTACCTCGTCTTGGACCTGGTGGTCGTCGCCTTGGACCCAAGGGTGTCGTATGAGTAGGGCGGCGGGGTGAGCAAAACGTCTCGGATGCTGGGCTCCCTCGGTCGCGGCGCTCTCAGCCACAAGGCCCTCACCGTCGGGCTGGCGGTAATAGGGGGCATCCTTGTGGTGGGTTTTTTCGTGCCCCTTCCCCACGACCCCGTCCAGCCCAACCCCGCCAACACGCTGGCGCCCCCTGACGGGGAGTTCTGGTTCGGGACCGACCGCTCCGGCTTCGACGTGTTCTCCCGGGTCTTCGCCTCAGCCCGCCTGGACGTGCCGCTGGCTCTGGCGGGGACCCTGCTCTCGATTGCGGTGGGGGTGCCGGCCGGCCTGCTGGCTGGCACCAAGTCACGCTGGTCTGAGGCGATCATGCGCGGCCTCGACATGTTTCAGTCGTTCCCGCTGCTGGTGCTGGCCTTCGCAGTCGTGGCTCTCACGGGAAACAGCCTGCGCAACGTTGTCTTCGCCATTGCGCTGGTGAACGCCCCCCGCTTCGTCCGGCTGGTGCGCAGCGAGGCGTTGAGCCTGCGCGAGAGCCGCTTCATCGAGGCGGCCACAGCCATCGGCGCCAGCAGAACGAGGGTGATGGTGCGACACCTGCTTCCAAACACCCTTGGAGTGGTTCTGGCGCAGGCATCACTGGCCGCCGCCCACGCCATCATCGTGATCGCCGGGCTGAGCTTTCTGGGCATAGGAATCTCGCCCCCGGACGCCTCCTGGGGCGTGATGATCCGGGCAGGCTCGCAGAACATCGCAACCGGCCAGTGGTGGGTGTCGCTGTTCCCTGGGGCGATGGTCTTCTGCACGATCGTGGCGTTCAACGTCGTTGCCGACGGGGTTCACCGCCTGATCGGAAGGGTGGAGGACTGATGGCCCCGCTGCTGGAGGTGAACGATCTTCACGTTGAGTTCAAGAGCCGACGCAGGACGGTGTACGCCGTGAATGGCGTGAACTTCTCCATTGGCGAGGGGGAGACCGTGGGGATGGTAGGCGAGACGGGTTGCGGAAAGTCGGCGACGATCCGGGCGATAATCGGCCTGCTCCGCCCGCCAGGGCGGATCGCCTCGGGTTCGATACGGCTCGACGGCGAGGATCTCACGGGACTGGACGCCAGGCGACTTCGCAGGATTCGGGGAGCGGGCATCGGCTTCGTCCCGCAGAACCCGTTCGGCGCCCTCAACCCCGTGCTCCGCATCGAGCGGCAGTTCCGCAACGTGGTTCGTGCTCACCGACGCGCGGGCAGGGGCAGGATACGTGAAGATGCCCTGGAGATGCTCAACGGCGTGGGCATCGCAGACCCGGAACGGATATTGGGCGGCTATGCCCACGAGTTGAGCGGGGGCATGGCGCAGCGGGTGGTGATCGCCCTGGCAATGGTGCTCGATCCCCCGCTGGTGGTGGCCGATGAACCCACGACGGGGCTTGACTTGACAATCCAGCGTCAGATTCTCGACCTCATCGGGAAGATGGCAACCACTAGGGGCAGCTCGATGCTGCTAGTCACCCACGACATCGGCGTGGTGGCCCAGTACTGCTCCCGCCTGCTCGTAATGTACGCGGGGCGGGTAGTGGAGGCGGGGCCGACCAATATCGTCCTGCGCAAGCCCGCCCACCCCTACACCGAGGCCCTGCTCTCCGCCGTTCCGAGGCGGGGCAGGCGCCTCATCGCAGCAGCCGGGGCGGTGCCCACCCTCCTGAGCCGGCCTGTCGGCTGCTACTACTACGACCGCTGCCGATACAGGGGGGATTCTCGCTGCGCAACGGAAACGCCCGATCTTAAAGAGGTCTCCCCAGGCCACTGGGCAGCCGTCTTCTATCGCAAACCGACTATGTCGGCCCAGGAACAAGCCCCGGAAAAGGCGACAACCCAGGCCCAGGCCCAGGAAGACAGGGACGGCGACGATGCCCCTGGTACGGATTGACGGCGTCCGCAAGACGTTCACCCGTCGGGGGGCGCCCCCGGCGCATGCAGTCAACGGCGTGTCCCTGAGCATCTCAGAGGGGGAGACGCTGGCGCTCATCGGGGAAAGCGGTTCCGGAAAGTCGACGCTCGGCCGGATTGCGCTCGGCCTCGTCCGCCCCGACGAGGGCGAGGTCGTGGTTGACGGATTGAACCTCTCCAGCGCCCCGCGCAAGGATCTGCAGCGAGCCCGCCGCAACATGACCATCGTCTTCCAGGAGCCCCTGCAGTCGCTGAGCCCGCTCATGAGCGTGGGGCAGATCATCGCAGAGCCGCTCGTGATCCACGATCGGAACCTCGCGGCAGAGCAGCGTAAAGAGCGGGTGATGGACGTGATGCGCAGGGTGATCCTCGACCCTGACCTCTACGACCGTCGCCCGCGGGAGCTCAGCGGCGGGCAGCAGCAGCGCGTGGGGGTGGCAAGGGCAGTCATCACCAGCCCCAAGTTCATCGTGCTGGACGAGCCCACCTCCTCGCTCGACCTCTCGGTGCAGGCGGGAATTCTCGAACTGCTGGGGAAGCTGCAGGAAGACCTCGGCCTCGCCTACCTCTTCATCTCGCACGACACGGCGACGGTGGACTACTTCGCAGACCGGGTGGCGGTGATGTACCTGGGACAGGTGATGGAACTGGGGTCGCGCTCGGACGTCTTCGACAACCCCCGCCACCCCTACACGGCGACGCTCCTGTCTTCGGCGCTCTCAGCCGATCCCCGCGAGAAGCCAGTCGGCGAGACTCTCATGGGCGACATCCCCAGTCCAAGCGACCTGCCTGAGGGCTGCTTCTTCTACAGCCGCTGCCCTCTGCGGAGCGACCCGCGCTGCGCTTGGGAGAACCCTCCCCTGCGGGAGGTGGGCGCAGGACACTTCGCCGCTACTTTCTGCGAACTCCCCGGCTAGCGCTGGAGCGCGGCGCCGTCGGGCCGCGCCGGTGTTCAAAGGGCGCGACCGAGCCGTTCGCCCTCGTAGATGGCCTCGGCCGCCGAGCGCGGCGCCACGGCGTCGCCGATGCGGTGAACCTCAAAGCGCCCGTTCTTGCGAAGGTCGTGAAACAGCCCGTCCACGGGGCTGCGCAGCATGGAAAGAACCACCGTTGACACGTCGTCGACGAGGCGCGTGCGCCCTCCGAGGGTCTCGTAGACCTCCACTCGGCGACCGTCGACGGATTCAATGAAGTGATTCGGAGAGAGCCGCACTCCCGTCGCCGTCAAGCGAGGAAGCATCCAAGCCAGATCTCCCGTAGCCGCCGCCTGATCGCCGATCGTCGCGAAGCGGCTCAAGACCTCAACCCCGGCCCCTGCCTGTCCGAGCATCTCGGCAAGCCCCAGCGGCAGGTACCCGCCGGTGTCGTCGAGAATGATCACCTTGTCCCCCAGCGACGCAGGATCCTCCAGCGCCGCCCTCGCCGCCGTGTCGACGTCGAGAACGTGCCCCTCGTCTGCGCCGGGCATGCGCTCCCGGTCGGGGCGGCCCGCGGAGAACCCCGTGCAGTCCCAACTCGATCCGGTGGCGCAGACCACCGCGTCGGGGCCCGAGGCAAGCAAGGTCTCGACCGTGGCCTCCTCCCCCAGCCGTGGCTCAACCCCCGCCGCCTCCAGCGCAGCTCCCAGATTGCCTATCGCCACCTGCCAGTCGCCTCGAGTCGGCAGGCGTCGCAGCAGATCGAGATGGCCGCCCAGACGACCCGATCGCTCGATCAACTCCACTTCGTGGCCGCGCCTCGCAGCCAGGGCCGCCACACGCATCCCGGCCGGCCCCCCGCCTACGACGGTGACCCTCTTGACGTCGGTGGCCAAGCGCAGCGTGCCCTCACCCCACGCTCGCTCCCGACCTGCCGCCGGGTTCAGGGCGCAAGTGACCTGCCTGCCCTTCGCCGGGGCTGCGAGGCACTCGTTGGTCCCGGCGCAGCGCACGATCTCCCCGCTGCGACCTGCGAGCGTCTTTGCCACCAGGTGAGGCTCGGCGATATGAGCGCGAACCATTGCGGCCATGTCGGCCGCCCCCTCCGTCAAGACCCGCTCAGCCGCCTCCAGGCTGAGAATTCGCCCTGCCAGGAAGATCTTCGCCCTGCTCCCCACGACGCGCTTTGCCCGCTTCCCGTAGGGGGCCAGGAAAGCTTCCGGCTCGGTTCCCATCGGGGGGATGGTGCGATGCAGGGAGTACCAGCTGCCGCAGGAGATGCTGAAGTAGTCGAACAGGCCGCTGTCGGCGAAGACCTCAAGGCACTCCTCGGCAAGATCCGGCGTGACCCCGGCTGCGCCGATGTACTCGTCGAAGGAGAGGCGCATACCCAGCGTGAGGGCGTCGCCCACACGATTGCGGATGGCGTCGCCGACCTCGATGGAAAAGCGGCAGCGGTTCTTTACCGAGCCGCCGTATCCATCGGTGCGCTTGTTGAAGGCAGGGCTCAGAAACTGCATTGCCAGATACCCGTGCGCAGCGTGGATCTCCACGCCGTCTACACCTGCCCTGCGCAGGTTCTCGGCTGACTTGGCGTAGTCGCACGTCAGTTCCTTGATGTCCTCGGCCTCGAGCGGCGCCGGGGTTTCATTCATTATCGGGGACGGCACCCGCGAGGGGCCTCGCACCGGGTGCCAGTCGTCTGTCCAGGCACGCCCCATGTCGTTGACCCCGCCGGTGCTGAGCTGCACGAACAGCCTGGCGTCGTGGTCGTGGACAGCCTCGGCCAGGCGGGCGAAGGCCGGGATCGTTCGCGGCTCCCAGGCGGTGAGGCGCCAACGTGAGGCCGCTCCGCCGGGCTGGGCGCCGCCCAGGCTTCTGGTAGCGGAGGTGGCCTCCACCCCCAGCAGGGACGCGCCGCCCAGTGCCCGCTCCTGGAAATAGGCGATCATGCGCTCGCTGGGCTGATGATCCTCGCCGTAGGCCTGACCGTGCGAGGCGATCATGATTCGGTTCTTCACGGTGGTCACCCCTATCTGAAGCGGCTGCCAGATTTTCCCGAGGCCGGCCGCTTCAGAGTTCACGGCCCAGCCTCTCGCCCTCGTAGGTGGCGTCGGAGACGGTGCGCGGCGCCAGCGCGTCGCCAATGCGGTGAGCCCGGGCGAACCCGTCGGCGAGGATTTCCTTGTAGAGCAGGTCGCGGGGGCTTCGCAGCATGGCCAGAACCACAGTGTCAACTCCGGTAATGACGGCCGGGCGCCTGCTCCACGTCTCGTAAACCTCGATTCGGCTGCCGTCTATCGCCTCTATGAAGCGGTTTGGCGAGAGTCTCACCCCGGCGGCTGCCAGCCTTGGGAGAATCCAGGGCAGTTCCAGGGTGGCAATCAGCGCCTCGCCCAGCGCCGCGAAGCGGCTGAGCACCTCGGTGTCCACGCCGGCCGAGCCGAGCACCTCCGCGAGGCCGAGCGGCAGATAGGCGCCGCAGTCGTCGAGGATTACAACCTTGCCGCCCAGGGAGCGGGGGTTTTCCAGCACCCTCGCCGCAGCGGCGGCAACGTCAAGGACGTTCTCGGCCTCGGCTCCTGGTATGCCAGTGCGGTCGGGCCTTGCCCCGGAGAAACCAGTTCTGTCCCAGCGTGAGCCGGTGGCGCAGACGATCTCGTCGAACCCACCGCTTGCGAGGTCGGCGGCGGCGACGCTTTTGCCGAGCCGCTCCTCCACCCCGCCCCGCTTGGCCGCGGTGGCGAGGTTGTTGATCAACGTCTGCCAGTCGCCACGTGTGGGAAGGCGCTTAATCAGGTTGAGGTGGCCCCCCACTGAGGCGTTCTCGTCGAAGAGCGTCACGCTGTGGCCGCGCGCCGCCGCCACGCCCGCCGCCTTCAATCCGGCCGGACCTGCCCCCACTACCGCTATCCGCCTTGGCGCCTTGGCCTGCGAGAGCGTCCCCTCGCCCCAGTAGATCTCCCTGCCCGTAGAGGGGTTGGCCACGCAGTGCATCCGACGGCCCCTGAACCCGGTGGCCAGGCACTCGTTGGCGCCCACGCAGCGCACGATCTCACCCTCCCGACCCTCCAGAGACTTGCGGATGAGGAACGGGTCGGCAATGTGCGCCCTCACCATCGAGACCATGTCGGCGGCGCCATCTGCTATCACCCGCTCCGCGGTGGCGAGATCGAGGATGCGCCCTGCCAGGAAAATCTTCGCCCTCCCGCCCACGGCGGCCTTGGCCCGCCTTCCATAATCGGCCAGGAACGCCTCAGGTGCCGTTCCCATGGGCGGCACCGCGTAGTGGAAGCTGTGATAGCTGCCGCTCGAGACGCTGAAGAAGTCGTAGAGGCCGGTGGCGGCCAAAATGTCGAGGTACTCCTCGGCGAGCTCGGGGGTGACGCCGGCTGAGCCGATGTACTCGTCGAAGGAAAAGCGCATGCCCACCGTGTAGGCGCTCCCAACCTGCCTGCGGATCTCCTCGCCGATTTCCACGAGAAGTTGGGCGCATCGCCGGGGAGAGCCTCCGTAGCGATCCGTCCGCTTGTTGAAGGCGGGGCTGAGGAACTGCATTGGGAGGTAGCCGTGTGCTGCGTGCACCTCAACGCCGTCGATGCCCGCCCGCTGCATGTTCGCCGCCGAGCGCCCGTAGTCCTCCACGAGTTCGTCGATGCTGACCTGATCCATCACCTGGGGAATCACGGTGCCGCCCGGTGACGGCACCGCCGAAGGTCCGCCAGGTGGGTGCCAGTCGTCGAAGTCGCTTTGGGCGGCCTGGTTGACGCCGAAGGTGCTGAACTCCATGAAAATCCTGCAGTCGTGGGCGTGAACGGCGTCGGCGAGACGGGCGAAGGCTGGTATGACGCGCTCCTCCCAGGCCGTGAGCCGCCAGCCCGACGGCCCAGACTCTGCGCTGGCGCGAGCCAGACGGCGGGAAACCGACGTGGACTCCCCGCTCACGAGCGCCACGCCGCCCTTGGCGCGTTCAACCCAGTAGGCGATCATCCGCTCCGTGGGCTGGTTGTCCTCCCCGTAGGCCTGGCGATGCGGCGACAGCAGAATGCGGTTCTTGAGGGTGGTGGCGCCGACCTGCAGCGGCGTGAAGATCACGCCCTCGCGCTCTGGCGTCTGCTCCATGCGGCGATTCTAGATTGCAACGGACTCCCGGCGGGGTGGGCTCCGTGGGCCGGGTGACAGCGGGGAAAGCTTGGCCGAACGCGGAGAGCCGTGAGGAGATGTCGGAAGGCAGCGGCTGCGGCTGCCTCGGCTAGGAGTCGGGAGGGGTGGAGATGTCGGAAGGCAGCGGCTGCGGCTGCCTCGGCTAGGAGGAGTCGGGGTGGAATATCGTGGGGTCGTGACTGAACCCTCCCACCTTGGGGCAGCCCGGCTGGTCGGTGAGCTGACGTCCGGGAGCATCTCGAGCCGTGAGCTGCTCGAGATGTACATCCGCCGCGTCGAGGCGCTGAACCCGACCGTCAACGCCGTGGTGACGCTGGATGTGGAAGGGGCGCTCCGCCGGGCCGACGAGGCCGACGAGGCGCTTGCGAAGGGGTGTTTGCTCGGCAGCCTGCATGGCCTGCCCATTACTGTGAAGGACACCATCGAGACGGAGGGGATTCGCACCACCGCCGGCTCGGCGATGCTGGCGGAGCACCGCCCTGAGAGTGACGCCGACGCCGTGGCCAGGCTGAGGGCGGCTGGTGCAGTGGTGTTCGGAAAGACGAACACCCCGCTGTTCGCGGGTGACGCCCAGAGCTACAACGATCTATTCGGGACTACTGAGAACCCCTGGTCGCCCGGGCGATCCCCGGGGGGATCCTCAGGCGGCAGCGCAGCAGCGTTGGCGACGGGGCTAACAGGCCTGGAACTGGGCAGCGACATCGGCGGCTCGATACGCAACCCGGCGCACTACTGCGGCGTCTACGGCCACAAGCCGAGCGCAGGACTGGTGCCCACGAGGGGCCATATCCCGCCGATGCCCGGCGTGCTGAGCGAGGTGGACATGGCCACGATCGGCCCGCTCGGGCGAGAGGCGGACGACCTGCAACTTGCCCTCGACGCCCTGGCGGGGCCGAGCAGCGCCGACGCCGTCGCCTGGCGGCTGGAGATGCCGCCGCCTCGGGCGTCGTCCCTTGACGAGTTCAGGGTCGCCCTGTGGCTGGACGATCCAGCCTGCCCGGTGGACGGGGCGGTAGCAGCGACCCTCGGTGAGATGGTCGACGCCCTGGCAGACGGCGGGGCGTCAATCGACGCATCTGAGCGCCCGGGGCTCGACCTCGCTGAGACCCACCGCACCTATCAGAGCCTGAACTACGGCGTCACCGCCGCCTTCCTGCCTGCACGCGTCTACAACCGGCTGCTGGAGCGTTCGGAGGATCTGGGCGAAGACGACGACAGCCGAGCCGCCCGATACCTGCGCTTCGGCACTCAAAGACATAAGGACTGGCTGGCCGCAGACGCTGAGCGCTCCCGCTACAAGGCGGTCTGGCGCGATTTTTTCTCCGCATACGACGTGCTGCTGTGCCCGGTGGTGCCCACCACCGCCATCGCCCACGACCACACGAACATCAACACCCGGACGATCACCGTAAACGGGAGCAGGCGCGACTACTGGGACCAGATCATCTGGGCGGGGATGGCCAACATGGCGGGCCTGCCCGCAACCTCCGCCCCGGTGGGGCTGGCCGCCGACGGTCTGCCGGTCGGGGTTCAGATAATCGGCGGCTACCTCGAGGATCGCACCACCATCCACTTTGCCCGCCGCCTCTCAGAGGTGATCGGGGGCTACGTGCATCCTCGGACGTTCGCATGATCGGCGGGGGCGCTCTCAAGCGGCAGTTCGTGGCCGCGGGCGGACGCGAGGTTCACTGTCTGCTCGGCGGCTCGGGGCCGGTGGCGCTGCTCCTTCCCGCCTTTCCAGACTCCTGCGTGTCCCTTGCGCCCTTGGCGGAGTTCCTGGCAGACGACTTCACCGTCGTGGCGCTCGACCTTGCGGGCTACGGCAACTCGCACCCGATGGAGGGCTCGCCAGACATCGCAGCATACGCCGACTCGGTGATCGAGGCCGCCGACGCCCTGGGCGTCGGGCGCTTCCTTCTCTACGGCGTCGGAACGGGAGCGCAGGTGGCGCTGGAGGTTGCCCTGCGTCACCGGGAGCGCGTGGCCTTCCTTATCTGCGACGGGCTTGCCATCTACGACGCTGACGAGCGCCTCGACCTCAAGGCGAACTACTGTCCCTCCTTCGCCCCGTCCTGGGACGGCGCCCACATCGCCGCCATCTGGACGTGGTGCCGCGATCAGGTGCTCTTCTCGCCCTGGTACAGGCAGTCGCCAGCCACAAGAATCGACGCGGACGAGCCGCCGGCAAGCGAGATGCATCGCCGCGCCGTCGACGTGTTGAGGGCGGGCGACGGCTACTCAAAGGGGCTGATGGCGGCTTTCGCCCACCGCACGGAACGGCTCGCCGACCTTGAGGTTCCGCATGCCCTCGTGGGAACTGTCGCCACAGGCCAAAGCAGGTCGCCCACTTCTGAGGCGCTGGTGGATTCCGGCGAATCCAGCCTGTGGCAACGTCTGCGCTCGCTCCTGGCTGCGGCGACAGGAGCCGACTGCTCTCTTTCCGCGCCGCGGCAGGCCCCGGCCGAGGGGCGCGTCAACCGCTCATACGTACAGACCGGCAAGTGCCAGGTGCTTTGTCGGCGCATCCCTGGCGTCGGACGCCCCCTGGTGATGCTCCACGCCTCCCCTACGTCGTCTGCACTGCTGGAGCCCCTCATGGCGGCCCTGGGCGACGGGCGGCCCGTGGTGGCGTTCGACACCCCCGGCAACGGTGACTCGGAGCCTCCAGGGTGCGAAGAGGCGCACATTGGCGACTTCGCCTCAATCCTCAACGAGGCCATTGACTGTCTTGGGCTGGACAGCTTCGACCTCTACGGGACGCACACGGGCGCCCTCATAGCGATGGAGATCAGCCTCGTCAACCCGGGTGTGAGGCGGATGATCCTGGAAGGGGTGACACTGTTCGACGACGGCGGCAGGGACGACCTGCTTGCACGCTCCGATCTGCTCGAGAGCTATCTGCCGCGGTTCGAGCCGACCTGGGACGGCACGCATCTGATGGCGGCATGGCATTTTCGAAGGTCGTTCACCCTTTACTGGCCGTGGTACTGGCGCTCCCGCAGCGGCATCCGCCGTGTGCCCCCGGTGCCGCTGGGGGCATTCCAGCGCTCGTTCACGGAAACCCTGAAGAGCCTGGAGACCTACCACCTCCCCTACCGGGCTGCGCTCGCCTACCCGACAGCGGAAAGACTGGTTCGCATAACCGTGCCCACGCTCATCGCAGCGCATCCCGACGACCCTCTGGCGGCGCACACCACCGAGGCGTCAGGGCTGGCGGCTGACGCAAGAGGGGCTGAACTGCCCGATGACCTGGGCGGTGTCGCTGCGCTGTACGAGGACTTCCTGCGCGCCTGAAACATCGTGGAGATTGGCAGCTAAAGCGTGAATCCTCAGCTTGCGCTAATGTTCAGTCGCCTACTAACCAACTTCCCGGAGGTCTCATAATGGCTCGCTCACGAATCTTCTGGTTCCGAATCCTGGCCCTGCTCGTCGCCACGACAATGATCGGGGCGGCGTGCGCCGGCGGCGACACGGAAACAGCCACCCCGCCGGCTCCCGCACCTAGCCCGGAACCCGCACCTGTACCCGCACCTGAACCAAGCCCCGAACCCGCACCTGAGCCCGCACCTGAACCAAGCCCGGAACCCGCGCCGGCGCCCGCACCTGAGCCAAGCCCCGAACCCGCGCCGGCGCCCGCACCTGAGCCAAGCCCCGAACCCGCGCCGGCGCCCGCACCTAGCCCGGAACCCGCACCACCAGCTCCCAGCGAAACCGCGGAAGTCGCATTCACAATGGTCTTCCCCGCCGTCCCGTCCAACGTGGATCCAGCCGTGTACCAGGGACGCCCAACCGGCGAGACCACCCAGAGCGTGGTTAGCACGCTCGTGCGCTACGCCCCGCTGGCCGAGGGGTCGGCCGCCCTTCAAGGCCCGGGCGACCTGCTGCCGGAACTGGCCGGGTCGTGGATGCAGGAATCCGACGGAAATTACGTGTTCATCCTGCGCGAGGCCCAGAGCCCCTACGGCAATCAGGTGACCTCTGAGGACGTCCTGTGGACGTTCCAGCGCGGCTTGGACATCGACTTCATCACGCCGTTCCTGCTAGGCGTGGGCGGGATCGACAAGGAGAACCCCATTGAGGTGATAGACGACCGATCCTTCCGTCTGATCGCCCCTGAAGCCAACTCGCTCACCTTGCCGGTTCTCACTTGGTACGGCATGGGCATCCTCGACAGCACCGAGGCCAAGAAACACGCAACCGGAGAGGATCCCTGGGCGACAGAATGGATGTCCACGAACTCTGCGAGTTTCGGCGCCTACCAGGTCTCCTCAGTAACACCGGGTGAGGAAATCCGTCTCGCCAAGAACCCAAACTATTGGGGGGCCGACACAGTGTCCATAGACACCGTGGTGATGAGGGCAATCCCCGACCCTGGAAGCCGGATGCTGCTTATTGGCGCCCGCCAGGTCGACTTCGTGGGCGGCCTGACCTTCGACCTCTTCCAGAGCGTGGTCAACGACCCCTCCGATGACATCAAGCCCATCGCCGGGCTGGACGTGAACCTCGACAAGCTCTCGCTGAACACAAGAATCGCACCGTTCGACGACGTGAGGGTGAGGCGCGCGATTTCGATGGCAATTGACCGCAACGCGATAATCCAAGGCGCTTACGCAGGTCTTGGAAAGCCCGGCCACTACCAGATTTCCTCCGCCATCCCGCAGCCACCTGCCCCGATTCCCGGCAACGGGGGCTACGACCCAGAGGCGGCGCTTGCGCTGCTGGCCGAGGCGGGGCTGGCTGACGGGTTCGACTTCACGCTGTCCATCAATCCCAGCTCAGGTCCCGGCCCGAACGCAGAGCAGATCGCCGTGCTGATCCAGGATCAGCTGCGAGACGTGGGGGTGAACGTGTCCATAGACCTCATCTCCTCCCCTGCCGACTTCAACTCGGCCACCCGGGGGGGCGAGCTCGAGGCCTGGCTCTTCGGGACGCGCCCGCTGGTGAACGACGCCGCCTACTTCCTGCTGCTGGCGGTCGGCCCGACCTCCACTCGGCTGGAGGGCTACGGCAGCGAAGAGGTGGACGCACTGCTGGCGAAGATCGTCGCAGAACCGCTCGGCTCGACGCGCGACTCGATGCTCGTGGAGATGCGGGAGCTGCTCGCAGCGGAGGTTCCCTACGTCCCGCTGGTGGAGACCGTGCTGCCCTGGGTGCACTTGGGGGGATTCAACGGGATCGCCCCCAACCCGAACGGCGCCCTCTACCTCCAGGACGTGACGCCCTAGTCCCAAGGAACCCCGGCGCCCATGCCAGAAGCGGCTAGCCGGCGGCGGGTTAACGACCATCTCCTGGTGGAGGAAGCCGACGGGACAGCCGTCGTCACCTTCAACCGCCCGGAAAGGCTGAACGCCCTCAGCACCGCTTTGTTGGGGGACCTGCGGGGAGTGCTCGAACGGCTTTCGGCAGACGCCCGGATTCGGGCGGTGATCCTCACTGGGGCGGGGAGGGCGTTCTCCGCGGGCGGCGACAGGCACGAGGCCGACGCCCCCTGGGGAGGTTCACCGGAGGAGGACGCCGCACTGCTGAGAGGGCTGATGGAATCCTCCAGGCTCCTGCATGAGATGGTGAAGGTGACCATCGCGGCGGTGAACGGGCACTGCGCCGGAGGGGCGCTGGCGCTGGCGTGCGCCTGCGATCTGCGCTACGCCTCGACTGGGGCACGATTCTCCACGGCGTTTGCCAACGTGGGCCTGTCCGGGGACTTCGGCGGCACTGCCACGCTGAGTTGGGTGGTAGGTCCCGCCAAGGCGCGCCAGCTTTACCTGCTGGCTGAGACCATAGACGCAGACGAGGCGCTGAGAATAGGTCTGGTGTCCGATGTGCTGGAGGATGGCGAATTGCTTCCGCAAGCCCTGCACGCAGCCCGCAAGGCGGCCTTGGCGGAACCTGAGGCGCTGGCTGGGATGAAGCAGAACCTCAACGACGCCCTGACCTGTTCGCTGAGCGAAGTGCTCGACAGGGAGGCGCTCCGCCAGGTCCGCTCCGCCCGCTCGGCGGGTTTCGCCGAGCGCTTCAGTCTCGAATCGCCAAAGTGACAAGTCGGTCGCCCGCCCGCCGGCTCATGCCCGCCCGCCTCGTCGAAGGCTGCGCAACTGACGCCTTTCACTGCCTGGGGGCGGCGCCGGGGAGGTAATGGGACGCCAGAACCTGCTTCCGCACCTGCTGGCAAGCCGGGCGGAAGCCACGCCCGACCGAGTCTTCCTCGTGGAGGTCGACGGACGCTCTGCCACCTTTGCCGAATTGCACTCCGAGGCGCTTCGCTGGGCGGACGCCTACCGCCGGGCGGGCGTGGGGGCGGCAGACCGGGTGGCCGTGATGCTGCCGAGCAGCATCGAAGCCGTGTGCGCCTGGCTGGGGCTCTGCTGGCTGGGCGCCCTGGAGGTGCCCGTGAACACCGCGTATGTCGGGCGGATGCTGGCCCACATCCTCGGCGACTCCGGATCGAGGATGCTGGTGACCACGCCCGATGCTCTGTACCGGCTGGAGGCGATCGCCGATCATCTCTGCTTCCTGGAGAGGGTGGTGGTGGTTGGTGGGGACAGCTGCGAGGGCGAGTTTGCGGCGCGCCTGCCGTTCGATGTGACAGGGCTCGAGGATTTCCTCGACGGAGCCCGCCCTGCCCTCGACCTGCGCGGGCCAGAGCCTTCCGATATTTCAACGGTCATGTACACCTCCGGCACCACCGGGGCGTCGAAGGGAGTGCTCGTGCCGTTCGCCCAACTGCTGGCCACGGCCTCGGCAAGCATCTTCGTGGGCGACTTCGGGCCGGACGACGCCTACTACATGCCCTTTCCGCTCTTTCACATAAGCGGAAAGGGGCCGATCCAGACTTTCCTGTTGGTGGGCGGACGGGTTGTGATGCGCCCCTCGTTCAACACCGACCGCTTCTGGACGGACATCAAGCGCCACGGCTGTACCACGACGCTGCTGCTGGGGGCCATGGCGAACTTCATCTACCGCCGGCCGCAAAGACCTGACGACGCAGCCACGCCCCTCCACACCGTGGTGATGGTGCCGCTCGTCAGGGAACTGGAGGACTTCAGGCGGCGGTTCGGGGTGAGGGTCTCAACCGCATTCAACATGACCGAGATCAGCGTCCCCATCCACTCCGAGGGTTGGTACTTGCCCAATCTTGAGAGCTGCGGGAAAGTTCGCCCTGGCTACGAGGTTCGGGTGGTCAACGAGAACGACGAGGCTCTTCCCCCTGGGAGCGTCGGCGAGCTCATCGTGAGGTCCCGTGAGCCCTGGAGCCTGATGGCAGGCTATTTCAACAGGCCGGAGGCCACTCTGGAGGCTTGGAGGAACCTGTGGCTGCACACCGGGGACGCCTTCCGCTACGACACCGAGGGCAACTACTACTTCGTAGACCGCGTCAAGGACACCATCCGCCGCCGGGGCGAGAACATCTCATCGATGGAGGTGGAGGCCGAGGTGAACGAGCATCCCGGCGTGCTCGAGTCGGCCGCTGTCGCCGTGGCATCGGAGTGGGGGGAGGACGAGGTGATGATCGTGGTCGTTCCCCGTGAGGGGCGGGTGGTAGAGCCGGATTCCCTGATTGAGTTCCTGGCCGATCGAATGCCGAAGTTCATGGTTCCCCGCTTCGTGAGGCTGGCCGGGAGCCTTCCCAAGACACCCACCGGAAAAGTGAGGAAGGTCGAGCTCAGGGCGGAAGGCGTCACCCCGTCGACCTGGGACGGCGAGGCGAAACGCCAGGCCGGCGAGAGAGCATCTCGCTGAACTCACCCATCGGGAGTTCGGCGCCGACGCCCCAGACCGCCTCGGCGACGGCCTCGGCCTGCTGCGGGCCGACCACGGGGACTGCACACTCCAGGAACTTCCCGGTGATCTCCTCGTCGCTCATCGGGTTGGCGCTCGAGCCCCTGAATGCGGGGACGGAGACCTCCTCCCTGCCGCCATCGACAAACGTGGCGGTCAGATGAGCGCCGTCGAGCCCGAGGCTCTCGTCAGCCTCGAAGCGGACAGACTCGCGGAGGGCGAGAACGTCCGCCCGGCCTCGCACCGGCGCGCCCAGATCCTCATTCGTGAAGCGCCCTTTGATCCAGGCTGCCGCCGCGCAGAAGCTGCCGTCAAAACGCGCCTGCTGATCGTCCTGGGGAACGGCGAAGCGCCTTCGGCGCTCCCTGCATACGGACTCAACCAGCGGCGCCACCCGAAAAGTCATGGCCCGCAGATGCGGACGCCTCTCCCGGGGTGTCCGTCGCCAGAGCGCCAGAACGCAATCGAGGGGGGCCTGGCTGATGGTCTCGGCGGGGTAGCGCTTGAATGCGACGTTTCCCGTGATGCGCCAGCGTTCCTGCATCAAGTCGAGAACGCCGGACGCCCTGGGTGCGTCTAGGCGGGCCATGGCCGCCAGCATTCCGTGAGTGCCCTCGACGGCTCTCGCCGGGGCGACAAACCCCCTCATCGCCAGCTGCGCGGCCACCAGACCTGACCTGGCGGCATCCCCCACCTTGAATGAATGCGCAGGGGTGCCAAGCGCCTCAAGCATCCCCCCGCCGCTCATCGCCGCCAGGGCCAGGGCATCGGCGGTCTGGGGGGAGTCGAGGCGCAAAACGACAGAGCACCCTGCAGCCGCCCCGACGGCTCCGGCGGCGACGGCGGGGTTGAAGCCGCGGTCGTAATGATCGGGCATCAGCATCGTGGCTATGGCCAGCTCCACCTCTATGCCCAGGGCGGCGGCGGCGAGCGCCTGGGCCAGGGAAGCCCCCACGGACTCGGCTGCGGCTTGGATGGCCGGCCAAACCGGCGCTGTGGGGTGCACGAAGGCGTCGATGTGCGTCTCCCCGAAGTCCAGCACTTCCATCATCGTCCCGTTCACGAGCGCGGCGCGATCGCCGGCAGGCCGATCCCCGTGCCAGAGCACGCTCGCCGGC
The DNA here is from genome assembly GCA_958295925.1 of uncultured Acidimicrobiales bacterium. Classification (GTDB taxonomy): domain Bacteria; phylum Actinomycetota; class Acidimicrobiia; order Acidimicrobiales; family CATQHL01; genus CATQHL01. The sequence goes on along the minus strand of CATQHL010000001.1, from coordinate 1,896,334 downwards.
CCGTCGGACGCCTCGCAGCCGGCCCAGGCCCGCAGCCTTCCCACGTCGGGGTGATCGCAGCCTGCCGCTGAGGCCGCCAGCCCGCTCAGCAACAACCGCCTAGCCTGCCGCTGGGCGCCCGGGGGAACGGTGGCCTCAGCCAGGAAGCAAGCCAGCCGCTGTGTTATCGAAGGCGAGGGACCTGCGCGCGGCATCTGCGGGACGCCTCCCGCTCAGCGGGCTCCGATGTTCGCCGGGCCCTCAAGACGGGACGGCCGAATGTTGCCGGTATGTGCAGGCAGTCACCCCCACAAGGCCTCATAGACCCGGCGGGGCGAAAGCGGCGTTCTCAGACTGTCCATGCCTGCCCGATCCCCCAGGGCGACCATCACCGCGTTCACTACACACGGGTATGAGCCGCTTGTGCCGCCCTCCCCCATTCCCTTCATGCCCCCGGGCGTGAACGGCGAGGGGTTAACCGTGTGCACAACCTGAAACGGGGGCAGCGTGTCTGAGGTGGGCGTGAGGTAGTCGAGCAGGTTGGCCGAGAGCGGCTGGCCGGAGGGGTCGTAGACCACCTCCTCCAGGATCGCCGCTCCGATGCCCTGGGCGACAGCGCCATGAACCTGCCCCTCCACGATGGTGGGATTGACCATCACCCCACAGTCCTGGGCCACCACGTAATGCTCAATCTCCACGTCGCACGTGTCGGGGTCAATCGCCACGGCGCAGGCGTGGGTGGCGTAGGAGAATGTGGGCGAGAGCGGGTCGTAGACGTTGTGGGCGTTCAGGCCGGGGGCCTGCCCCTCGGGCAGCCCGAACCCCCGCCAGGCTGCGGCGGCCACCTCTGGTATCAGCACCGAGGAGGTCGTCCCCTTCACGGTCGCCTCCCCGTCGGCGAGCTCGAGGTCGGCGGGGTTGGCCTCCAACATCTCGGCAGCGATGGCCTTGATCTTCTCGGCGAGCTCGCGTGAGGCGTTCACGGCGGCGGCGCCTCCCACCGCCAGAGACCGGGAGGCTGCCGTGCCGAACGCGGAATACGGGGTGAAGTCGGTGTCGCTGTGGATGACCTCCACGTCGTCAACCGATACTCCCAACTCCTCCGCCGCTAGTTGAGCGAAGGTGGTTTCATGCCCTTGACCGTGCGGGGAGGAGCCCGTGTAGAGCCTCACGGAGCCGTCGCTCTCCATCCTCACCGCAGCGCTCTCGTATCCGCCGATACGTAAGCCCAGCAACTCGTTCAGGAAACTCGGCCCCACCCCGGCGAGCTGCACATAAGAGGCGTATCCGACGCCTCGCAGCCTCCCGTCGTCGGGAGGCTGCGAGGTGGCCGACTCAATCCGCTCACGGGCCAGGCCCAGTGTCTCGGCGTAGTCGCCGTTGTCATACATCACGTGAGTTCGCGTGGTGTAGGGCTGCTCGGACGCGCCGATCATGTTCTGGGCGCGTATGTCGGCGGGGTGGCGGTTCAGCGTCTTCGCTACCAGTTCCACCGCCCTTTCGCAGATCATCACTGCCTGGGGCTGGCCGAAGCCCCGGTAGGCGCCTGTCATCATCGTGTTGGTGGCCATGACTCTCCCGAGGCCCGACACGGCCTCCCACTTGTAGGGACCGGGGGACATGCCCAGTGCTACGAAGAGTGGCCCACCGCCGAAAACGCAGCACTGCGCCCCGGCGTTGCGAAGCGAGTTCACCCTCAGGCCGCGCAGCGTGCCGTCGTCGTCGAAGGCCACCTCTATGTCGTGAATCTCGTCGCGGGCGTGAGAGGTGCACGTCATTGAGTCGGAGCGTGTCTGCACCCAGGCGACCGGTGCGTCAAGCAGAAGCGAGGCGATTACCACCATCATCTCGTCCTCGTAGAAGTGGTCCTTCACGCCGAAGCCACCACCCACGTCGGGGGCGATCACCCGCACACGGTGCTGGGGAATGCCGAGCACCTCGCAGATGCTGTCCCGCACGGCGTGCGGCGACTGCGAAGACGAGTAGACCAGGAGCTTTCCAGACGCCTCAGGACACACGATCAGGCCCCTGTCCTCCATCGGCGCGCCGCTGAGGCGCCCGATCTCCAAGGTGGTGGAGAGGCAGTGGTCGGCGTCGGCGAAGACCGCATCCGTGTGCTCAGGGGCGTCACCCACCGGGCATGACGCAAGCACGTTGTCGTCGAGGTTGTCCCAGAGCCTGGGCGCCTCAGCAGCAGCGGCCTCGCGCAGGCCGGTCACAGCAGGCAACTCGCGTATGGAGATGCTCACCATCTCTGCGGCGTCGGCGGCCTCTTCAGCCGTGGGGGCGACAATAACGCCCAAGGGCTGGCCTGCGTAGCGCACACGGTTGTCGAGAAGCGGCGTGGAGAACTGTTTCTGATCCATCAAATACCACATCACGGGAAAGTCCTTGACCGCCCGCCCACGCAGATCATCGGGGCTCACCAGGCGCACCCCCGAAGGCAGATCGTCGGCTTCAACCGCCTCTATCACCCCGTGCGCCACCGGGCTGCGCAGGATGAAGGCATGCATAAGGTCGGCGTCGAAACCCGCCGCCATGTCGTTCATGTATTGGGAAGATCCTCGCAGGATGGGGACGTCGTTTACCCGCTTTATGCGTCTCCCAACAATTCGAGTCTGCATGTCCAACTCCTTTCTGTGTCGCCGCTTCAGCGCGAATGAGCGACTCGCCTGCTCCAATATGGCAAAATGCTTGCCGTAGCCGACATCCTTTTGCGAAAGATTAGCCATCTGCTCACCTTCGATGCTGACGAACGGGAGCTGCGTGGAGTTGACGTTCGCATCGCAGACGGCGCAATCGCCGAGATCGGCGCCGATCTGCCCCTCGGCAGGGGGGAGACTGCGCTCGACTGCTCAGGGCTGATCGTGCTGCCGGGTCTGGTGAACGCCCACCAGCACCTCTACCAGGTCGGGCTGCGCTGCATCCCCGAGCTGGAGCGGTCGTCCATCGCCCCCTGGCTGGCGGGACTGGGAAGGACGTGCATGCGCTGGTGGGAAGACGGGCGGTTCACCCCCGAGATGGTCAGCGCCCTTGCCAAGGCGGGTATGACCGAGTCGCTGCTGGGCGGGGTGACGACCCTGGCCGATCAGCACTACTTCTTCCCTGGAGGGGTGACCGAGCCCTACATCGAAGCCACGATTGCCGCCGCTCAGGACGTGGGTGTGCGGCTTCACGCAGGCAGGGGGACTATGACGTTCCCGCAAAGCGCCGGCGGCACCGCCCCCGACGCTGCCTGCCAAAGCATCGACGAGGTGCTGCGCCACAGTCTGGAACTGATCGGAGACCACCACGACCCAGACCCGCTTGCCCGCATCCGCATCGACCTGGCGCCTTGCGGCCCGCACGTTGACCGTCCCGAGCTCTTCGCCGCTTGCGCAGAGATAGCCGCTGAGAACCCAGGCGTGGGGCTGCACACCCACCTCTACGAAGAGGTGGACACGTGGTTCTGCAGGGAACGCTACGGGAAGACTCCCTGGGAGTTCATCGTCGAGCATGGCTGGGGGTCAGGCCGGGAGTGGCTGGCGCACATGGTGGACGCCCCGATTACGGAAATACCCCAGTACGCAGACGCCGGAGTGGGGATAGTGCACCTCACCGCCCCCGACCTGCGGATGGGCTTCGGGCTGGCGCCTGTCCGGGAGTGGCTGGAGGGCGGCTGCAAGGTTGGCTTCGGCACCACCGGGTCGGCCTCCAACGACGGATGCAACCAGCTAGGCGACCTGCGGCTGGCCGCCTTGGCGCATCGTCTGCGCCCGGGCGGGCCGGAGCGGTGGCTGACGGCCAGGGAGCTGCTGGCAATGTCCACGCGAGGCTCGGCTACGTGCCTGGGACGCTCTGCGCTGGGGGTTGTCGCCGTCGGCGCCGCCGCCGACCTTGCCGCCTGGGACATCGAGTCGGTGGATCGGGTCGGGGTGCATGACCCTGTGATCGGGCTGGTGCTCAGCGGCCTCTCCGACCGGGCGGAGATGGTGATCGTCGCCGGTGAGGTGCTGGTGAGCGGCGGGAGATGCACCCGGCTGGACGAATCCCTGGTGGCCGCCGAGGCCCGCGCCGCCCTTCCGATTGGAAAAACGGCTTGAACGACGGCCCGTCCGCACCCGTATTTGAGGTTCGGGGTGTCTCCCGCCGCTTCGGGGCGACCCAAGCCCTGGACGAGGTCGACTTTGACCTGCGACGGGGTGAAATCCACGCACTGGTGGGAGAAAACGGCGCCGGAAAGACCACCCTCGCCAAAATTACCGCCGGCACCCTTCGGCCCGACGCCGGGGAACTGCGGCTGTTCGGCGATATCTACTCCCCCCGTCGGCGGGCGGACGGCTCGGCCGCCGGAGTCGCCCACGTGCGCCAGCAACTCTCGCTGGTGCGCGGCCTCAGCGTGGCCCAGAACATCGAGCTCGGCCGCCCCCGCCCCCAGGCGGGCAGACGCCCCTGGCCCAGACGATTCAAAAGTGCCTCCGCCCGGGCGGAGGTGGAACGGCTGGCGGAGGAGCTCGACCTAAACGTGCCGGCCGAAGAATTGGTGGAGGACCTGCCTCTGGCCGTGCGTCAGCAGGCGGAAATCCTCATCAGCCTGGCCTGGGGCGCCCGAATCCTGGTTCTCGACGAACCCAGTTCGGCTCTTGGGCCGCTGGAGACGGAGGTGCTCGTCCGTCTCTGCCTGCGCCTGCGAGACGAAGGCACGCCCATCATCTACATCTCACACCGACTGGGGGAGTTGGCAGAACTGGCCGACCGGCTCACCGTGTTGAGACAGGGAAGGGTGGTGGTCGCCGGGGCGGACGTGGCAGACGCAGACATGCATCAGTTGGCAGAGCTGATGATCGGTGACATCTCCCTGCTGGAAGTGCAGCGCCCCCGAACCCGCGCAGGCGAGGTGCGCCTAGACGCCGTGGGACTCAAGCTGTCGGTTGAGCACGGGGCGGGGCTTAAGGACATCTCCCTGCAGGTGCGCGGCGGTGAGATCGCCGGGGTCGTGGGCGTGGCGGGAAACGGGCAGGAAGAGCTCGCCGGCGTGCTGAGCGGGCAGGTCCGACCCGACAGCGGAACGGTGCTCATCGACGGATCCGACGTCACGGGCTCGACCGCCCGGGCTGTTGCCAACGGGGCTGCCCTGCTGCCCGAAGACCGCTCGGCGGGGCTGGCGACGAGCTTTTCGCTGGCGGAGAACGTAATAGCGCGGCGCGTCGGCGATCCGGTGTTCGCCAGCTGGGGAGTGCGCCGTATGCGCCCTGTTCGCAGGCACGCCCGAAGCCTTTCGGAGCGCTTCGAGGTCAATCCGCCCGAACCAGACCTGCCGGCCCGCTCCCTGTCGGGTGGTAACCAGCAAAAGCTCATGGCCGCCCGCGAGCTGGAGATCGATCCGGCGGTGCTGGTGGCGTCGGGGCCCACAAAGGGGCTCGACCCTCACGCCAGCAGGGCAATGCGCGACCGCTGCTGGGAAACAGCCCGGCGGGGCGGCGCCGTGGTGCTCATCTCAGCCGACCTCGACGAGATAGCCGAACTCGCCCATCGAGTGCTGGTGCTGAGCGGAGGCAGGATCATCGACCGGTTCCCCACCGAGGAGATGACCTCCGCCCGTCTGGGGGCGGCCATGGCCGGCCTGCGGATTGAAGAGGGCGACGACGTTTCGCCCCAGGGGGTGGACTCTTGAGCCAGGACGCCGCCGCCTCGGTATCTGCCCCGGAATCCCCCTTCGAACGCAGGACGATCAGCCTCACCACCAGCCTGCTTGCAGTGCTTGCAGCGCTTGGGCTGGGGGCGATCATCCTGGTTGCTTCGGGGATCAACCCGCTGACCGCCTATGGCGCAATTATCACGGGCAGTTTCGGCAGCAGCTTCGCCCTAGGGGAAACCCTCGCTAGGGCAGCTCCGCTGGCCGTCGTGGGCGCAGGCGCTGCGGTGGCTCTGCGGGCGGGCGCCATCACCATCGGGGCGCAGGGGCAACTCGTCGCAGGATCGATCGGCGCACTAGTGACCGGCTTTCTCTTTGCCGGGGCGCCGTCGTTCGTAGCCATACCCGCAGCGGCGATCGGCGGGATGGTCTTCGGGGCTGTCTGGGTGCTAATCCCCGCCCTGCTGCGCGCCTACATGAACGTCAACGAAATCCTCTCCACGCTGCTCTTCAACGAGTTCGCCTTCCTGCTGCTGGCCTACCTGCTGAACAACCCGCTCAAAGAACCCCGCGCCATCACCCCCAAGTCGAAGACCATCCCGGAAAATGCCGCCCTGGGCGATCTCCTCGGCGGCACTCGCCTGCACGCCGGGGTGGTGGCCGTGGCCGTCGTGATTGCGCTGTTCTTCATCTGGACGCGGTCTGTGGCCGGCTACCGCTACGACCTCTACGGGGAAAATCCTCAATTGGCGCACAGCCTGGGCATACCTGGAAGAAGGGTTCTGCTCAACTCCCTGCTCATATCGGGGGCCACTGCCGGGCTGGCGGGCTGGATGCAAGTCGCTGGGCTGCTGGGGCGCCTCTATGAAAACATCGCAGAGGAGATCGGCTTCTTCGGCCTTGTGGCTGCGATGCTGGGCGGGGCTCAGCCCCTCGGAATAGTTGCCGCCTCCCTGCTGGTGGGCGCTCTTCAGGCGGGCGGCCTCCACATGCAGTCCACCGAGGGCATCCCCGCCACGCTCAGCGACGTCATACAGGCACTCATCCTGCTGGGGTTCGCCGTGAGGTACGCACCGCAGATCACCGCTATCGGGCAGCGGGTTATCCGTTCGGTGCGGACGTCGTTGGGAATGCTTCCTCATCAGCGGGTGCCGAAAGGCAAGACGAGGAGCAGGGGGCGACGAAGCAAGGGTGCGCAGTAGATGAGCAAACTGGGGGAAATTACCTTCTGGACGGCCACCATCTCCGGGGGGCTGCGACTTGCCACCCCGCTCGTCCTGGCCTCCCTGGGGGAGACCATCTCCCAGCGGGCAGGCGTGCTGAACATCGGGCTTGAGGGATTCATGATCACCGGGGCACTCACGTCCCTGTATGTGGCGGTGGAAACCAGCCTGGTGGTGGGCCTGCTGGCAGGGGCGCTTGCAGGAGCAGGGCTGGCGTTGCTCATGACGGCGTTGTGCGTGAGGCTGAACGCCAACCAGGTGGTAGTCGGATTCGGGATCACGATCCTTGGGATTGGGCTCACCGGCTACATCTTTCGCCTCACAACGCCGCTGGGAGGAGAGCGTAGACAAATCGACATCGCCGAGGAAATTCGCATCCCCGGCCTCTCCGACATCCCATTTGTTGGGGAGGCGTTCCTTTCCAACAGCGCAATCACCTGGCTGGCTATCGGAATCGTGCCTGTTGTGTGGTGGCTGGCGCAGCGGACAGTCTTCGGGCTGGAGGTTCGCAGCGTGGGCGAAGACCCCGACGCTGCGTACGCCCGCGGGGTGAACGTCCTGCGGGTGAGGTCGGTTGCCACGCTAATCTCCGGGTTCCTGGGCGGCCTGGGCGGTGCGGCCATCACCACGGCGATGGTCGGGGTGTTCGAGCCGGCCATCACCGCCGGAAGGGGCTTCATCGCCCTGATCGTGATCATCATGGTGCGATGGTCGGCCTGGGGCGTGGCTGTCGGGTCGTTCATCTTCGGCTTCTCAGAGGCCCTGGGCACCAACTTGCGCAACATCGTCTCAGACGAGGTGCCAACCGAGGCGCTGGCGGCCATCCCGTTTCTAGTGGCACTGATCATCCTCGTTGTGGGGGCGAGGCGGGCTCGCATGCCCAAGTCGCTTGGCTTCAACTACATCCCCGACCGCTGAGCAGCGCCTCATTCGCTGCGCCCCCCTCGTTTGCCACGCTTCCTCAGCCATTTCCCCACTCGACAGCCCCAGGCATAGAGTTACCTCGGACACAAGGCGCCCTGGAACCATCTGCGGGAGGCAAAATGAATACAGACACGAGCCGGGCATTCTTGATTCGGGGAGGGATCGTGCTGCCCATGGAGGGACGCAGGCAGAGCATTGATCCAGGTTCGGTGCTGGTGCTCGACGGGGTAATCGCAGCCGTAGGCACGGTCGCCGAGGTCGACCACCATCCAGCGGCCGGGGCGGTGACGGTGATCGACGCAACCGATCACGCCGTGATTCCAGGTTTTCACAACTGCCACCTGCACTCCGGTCTCTTGCGCGGCACCGCCGAGTCGCTGGCGCTTTGGGAATGGCTGGAGAACTACGTGGACCCGGCGCACCGGGCGCTCACCCCGGAAATCGCCGAGGCCGCCTCTTGGATGGCTTACACCGAGGGTTTGCGGGGCGGCACCACCTCGGTGCTGGACATGTGGCGATACATGGAGGGATCCGCCCGAGCTGCCGAGGCGATCGGCATCCGTGCCACGCTCGCCCCCTACACCGCCGACCTCTACGACTACTTCGAGACGCTGGAGACGAACCGCAGCCTGCTTGAGACACACCTGGTTGCCGCAGACGGGCGGGTGCGCTCCTGGGTGGGCCTGGAGCACATCTTTTACTGCTCCGCCGAAATGTTCCGGGGCGCAGCGGCCCTGGCCGAGGAGTTCGGAACCGGCATACACACCCACTCCTCCGAGTCGATCTGGGAAGTTCAGGAGTCCCTGAAGCAGTTCGGCCGACGCCCGATAGAGGAGTTCTACCAGCGGGGGATCCTGGGGCCTGACACCGTGATCGCCCACGGCGTCTGGCTGGACGACAGGGAGGTGCAAATTCTGGTGCAGACCGGCACGTCGGTGACGCACTGCCCGTGCTCAAACATGAAAATCTCCTCAGGGGCGGCGCGCGTCGGCTTCTACCGCTCGCAGGGGATGACGGTGGCGCTCGGCACCGACGGCGAAAAGGAAAACAACAACCTCGACATGCTCGAGGAGATGAAGTTCGCCTCGCTGCTAGAGAAGGTCTCCACGCTTGATCCCACCAGCGGCGACCACTGGGACATCCTGGACATGGCCACCCGGTCGGGAGCGGTGGCGCTGGGGCTGGAGGACGCCACGGGCACTCTGGAGGAAGGCAAGGACGCCGACGTGGTGATGGTCGACCTGCGGGGGCTGCACTTCACCCCGCTTCTGCACGGCGAAGACTTCAACGCACCGGCCCACCTCGTCTACACCGCCTCTGCGCATGACGTCTCCGATGTGTGGGTTCAGGGGCGCCACCTGGTGTCGGACGGGGAGGTGATCTCGGTGGACGTTGGGGTTGTGGCAGAACGGGCTCAAGCAGCCGCAGAAGAGTTGTTCGCCCGACGCCGTGCGCTTGGCGGCAAGACCCCCAGCCCCGCCACCACCCTTGGCAAGGGGGCCTGAGCACCGTCGAATAAGGCTAAATCAGTTAAAATGGCGTTGGAGCTAATGTCGTCTGAGTCATCTCGACACATGCTTGGCAGTTGCAGCTATCAGGCAATCAATAATTTTGCATGAGCGTTTCTTTGAGACACGCCGATCGCAATGTATTTTATTAGCGCGTTAAAGTATTGCCTATCTGCTGTCTTTTTGTTATAAATTGGAGTCCAAAATTTATTTTCGAGTGGTGAAGTATTCCATTCAAACAAACCATTCTCCAAATATGCTATATTGCTAGAGTCAAGTATGAATACAACATTAGTAGGACAATACTGTTCAAAACAAAATTCAATTGGATATCCGCAAACTTCATAAATTAGATTATCTGTACGGTTGCTAGCAAAAATTTCTTGACACAGTTCTCTATGTTCATCATTTAACACTACCTTCAGTCGTTTTGACTTGGTTTCTGTTGCCGCTTCAATTGCGTCAATTGCCTCAAATATGCAGTCTCTGCCAAGCTCCTTATGGCAAGAAACATGGGAGCGCCACTCCGGAAAATTAGTTGAATCTATTCCGTGAATACTTCCTTTGTCATCAATTATATTTGGAAGACCGCTGAAAGGAGTATGGGCAAAAGAATTGATGACAAAGTTTTCACAATGCAACCAGTCCCCCGAACTAATATTTTTCACCTCACCTTCTAGGGTGCTATCGAGGCGCAAGGTTACACAACGCGACTCCCCAGTACCTCGAGAAATATTTACATCGACCAGCATTATTGCGCACTTACCGTTAGATGTAATTGGGCTGTCCTCCTCAAATACTCTAAAAGTATCACCAATCGAGTCACACAGAAAACTTATAGAGTTCCTCCGAGATCTAAGCAAAGTGACTTCAATATCACCAGCTGAATCACTAGTTCGTCTCAAGTCTCCAAATTGACACAATGCCCCTGGAGCATCCGCAAATGTCATCAATCTTATATTGCGCAATAATTGATCTCTACTTGCTCTATATCGCGGTTCAAGTAGATTATTGTATAATGTAAAGTCTCCGCGGGTAATTTCTATTTCCTTCTGAGTGAAGTAAATTGGATAACTTATTAGTGAAAGACTTTCTTTCGCCCATTCTGAAGTGGATTGTCTTGCTCTTTGTAGACAAGAACTATTTAGTTGCACAGGCCATTTTACGAGATGAAGGTTACAAATATTGTCATAGTCAATCTTGTAACTGTAAGCAAGATTGTCAATCGTTTCTCCCTGTATATTGCTTAAAGGAAGTAGACGATTTCTTGCGAAAGAGCAATTGCAGTCATCAAGCAGATCAGAATGCAATTTATTTCGCATTTTAGTAATTCCTATTATTGAATTCAAATTCATATCGTATATTTTGTGTAAATGGGCCTACAGTAGCCCGACTATTACACCTATTATATACTCCTAAGTGCCACGATCAAGACTAAAGCTGCGTGGATCGGCTTATTCCTTCGTCAAGTATCCACTTAGCTGGAAACATGTCCCCTCTGACTGCGCGGCTGTTTGAATGCGCTTCGAGCAATTCTGGAACCCCTGTGGCTCAGGTAAAAAGCCGGGCAGGAGGGGTCAGGGAACTCGGCGGTGGGGGGAGTTTGCCATTTGAGGGGCCGGAGCGGATCAGATCCTCTATTCGATCCGCCGACGCCGGGCGAAAATCCCAGACGTCGACGCCCACGTTGATCATTCGTTCGCACTTCAGCCAGGTCTCGTGGACGTGGCCGTGCAGCAGCCAGCCACCCTCGTCCGCCGGGCGGAAGCGGGCGTAGCTCTCGTCGCTCGGCCCATCGTTGCGGTAGGGGAAGTGCGAGAGCAGCACGGGAAGCCCTGCAAGTTCGAGGGTGACCTCCTCGTCCACAATGCGCTCAAAGCCGCTCTCCAGGTAGAGGCTGCGCTTGCCTGCACCTTTCCTGTGGCCTCGCCAGCAGGTGTCATGGTTGCCGGGCAGCAGGATCTTGCGCCCGTGCAGGCCGCCCACGCACCGCAGCGTCTCCGAACGGTTGCCCATGGCCACGTCGCCGAGCACCCAGACCTCGTCGGTCGGTCGAACGATGTCGTTCCAAAGCTCGACCATCACCCTGTTCATCTCTGCGACATCGGCAAACGGGCGGTCGCAGTACTTGATGATGTTGGCGTGGCCGAAGTGCTGATCGGCGGTGAAGTACTGCATTGCGTCGGCTGGGGCCAACTAAAGCGGTTCGCCGGCATTTGATTGCGTTTTGCCAGCAAAATCAGCAAATGTCAGCATGGCGACAATGGCGATTCGAGACGTTGCCGACGAGGTCGGCTCTGCCGCTTCCTGACTCCCGTCTGGGCAATCAGGGGCATCTAAGGGACTTCTCCCAGTCTTTCAGCCAGGCGGTCTGGACAAGGCGGCGCATGGCTTCCTTCAGCAGGCCGAGACGACGCCCTGCGATGAGGCGGGCTTGCGGCAGGCCGTCGGCGCCGACATGCTCGACGGCTTCGATATACACCTTCAGCTTGGGTTCGGTGCCGCTGGGGCGGACAATCACGCGGTCACCGTTTCGGAGGTGGAAAGCCAGCATGTTGGAGGGGGGCATCAATGAACCTGAACCCCCCTTTCCCCCAACCGAGTAGTCCACCAGCGAGTTCACGTCCTGGCCTGCGATCGAACTCGGGGGGATTTCGCGCAGCCAGGCGGTGGCTGCCACGGCCGCTGTGGGCTCAGCGTCGAAGCGCACAGAGACCTGCCCGGTGGCGTGCACGCCGTGCAAGAGCGCAAGACAGTCCAGCCGATCCAGCGGTGAAAGACCCTGTGTGCGCAGGCTGAGGAAGAGTTGGACAAACAGGGCCGCGGCACTCAGCCCGTCCTTGTCACGCACCGCGTCGCAGACAGCGTAACCCAGAGCCTCCTCGTAACCGAAGAGCAGACGCGCCGGCCGCCCGTCGGCGGCGCGGGCGATCCACTTGAATCCGGTGAGTGTCTCCGCGTAGGCCACCCCCGCCGCCCGCGCCACCGAAGCCAGCATCCTGGAAGAGACGACGCTGGCTGCAAGGAGCCAACCAAATGAGTCGGCAGTCGTCGCCTGATCAGTTGCCGATGGTGTGCCGTCGTCGAACGGCGGGAGCCGGTTAGAAAGACGACGGAGCAGGCAGTCGGCCAGGAGCACCCCCAACTCGTCGCCTGTGAGCGCTCGCCAGCGCCTGACGTCGGGCTGATCGTCGGCGACTTCAAGCGGGACCGCGACGGCCAGGCGATCGGCGTCGGGGTCGTTCGCCAGAACCAAGTCGGCGTCGACCTCCTCTGCGAACGACAAAGCGGCTTCAAGCGTCCCGGGCTCCTCCGGGTTGGGGAAGGCGACGGTCGGAAAGAGGGGATCGGGTTCAGCCTGCGATGGCACCAGGAGGGGCTCCGGAAGGCCCAGCCGCTCGAACAACCTCAGCAGCACCGGCGCGCCCACCCCGTGAAGCGGTGTGTAGACGACCCGCAGCGGGCAGTTGTGTCTCACGCCGACATTGTCGCCTGTCAGGGAGCGGCAGACGGAGTCGACGTAACTCTCTACAGCCGCGTCGCCGACGCACTCCACGCTCCCCATCAAGCCGCTCTCGCCCAAGCCCCCGCTCATCAAGCCGTTCTCGCCGACCTGCGAGCCCGCAGTTGGCATGGCGGTTGGCATGACAGCCATCCGCCCCTCCACTGCGGCGTCGGCCGGAGGGATGATCTGGGCGCCGTCGCTGGAGTAGAGCTTGTAACCGTTGTCGCCTGGCGGATTGTGGCTGGCGGTTATGACAACCCCCGCATCAGCCGAGAGTTCCACGACGGCATGGGAGGCGACGGGTGTGGGCGACTGCCCAATCGTCAGGGCCACTCCGCCGCTTGACACCACCATGTCGGCAACGTCGGCGGCGAAGACGGCTGAGTTCCTTCGGGCGTCGTGGCCGACGAGGACGCGCGCACCCGGCGGAAGAGTGGCCATCACCGCTGCGCTGGCTTGGCGCACCACTACCCGGTTCATCCTGGTTGGGCCTGCCCCCAATGGCGCCCGCAGTCCAGCCGTACCAAAACGCAGGCGTCCGTCGAACCGAAGACGGAGTTCACTTGCTGCGTCAGGGTCCACCTCGGAGCGGGCCAGTAGGTCGGCTAGTTCTGACCGCGTCTCAGGATCGGGATCGGCTGCCAGCCAGGACAACGCCGCCGAGCGGATTTCGGTCTCCGCCTGAGAACCAGGAAGCAACTCGGCGACCTTCGGAGTCTTAAGACACACCGGGAACGACTGAGCCCCAAGCCGCCGAGCGGAAACAACCCGGTCTCACCGGGGCGGGCAGACGCAGAGGCCCGAGCGTCAGAGCCGCTCCAGAACTCCCCGCAGCAGCCGTCCAACCCTGGCTGCTGATGCTTCGCCCGCCTCCAGCACTTCGGCGTGGCTGGGGCCGCCCTCCACCAGCCCGGGGGCCATATTCGTTACCAGCGAGATCCCCAGCACTTCCATGCCACAGTGCCGAGCGGCGATGGCCTCCAGCACGGTCGACATGCCGACGAGGTCGGCGCCCATCGCTGCCAGCATCCTGATCTCGGCCGGAGTCTCAAAGTGAGGGCCGCTCACTCCCGCGTACACCCCCTCGCCGACGCCCTGGCCCACTTCTGCGGCGATGCGCCTGAGACGGGGCGAGTAGCAGTCCACGAGGTTCACGAACCGGTCGGTACCCCACTCCTCCCCTGAGGTTGGCGAAGCACCGGTGAGATTTATGTGGTCGGTCAACAGAACGGGCTGGCCAACGCTGAAGGAGGGATTTATCCCACCGCAGGCGTTGGTAAGTATCACCGAAGCGCAGCCCAGGGCGGCTGCCGTCCGTACGCCGTGGGTGACCGCAGCGGCCGAGTGCCCCTCGTAGAGATGAACCCTGCCGCGCATCACCAGCGCCCGCGTGCGCCCGCACGTGAGAGCCGCGATCATCCCGCCGTGCCCCGCTACACGCGACGGGGGGAAGCCGTGAACCTCTGTCGCCGGAATCTGCGAGCCCACCTCTCCGAGTTCGTCGAGGGCGTCGCCCCAGCCCGAACCCAGAACCACGAGGGCGTCGAAATCCCGACCTAGGCGAGCATTGATCTCCTCGGCCGCCAGTTTCGCGGCCTGCTGTGCGCCGGGCATGCTCCCTCCGCTTCTCGACGGAGGCCAATCGGCGCCCGCCATAGACGACTTTGAAAGGATGCTACGCGCCCGACGACTGTTACGCAGCCCTCAGATGCCCGTGATTCTCCTCGGCCAAGCTGAGCGCCGGGCACCCGGTCTCGGCAACATCGGCGAGTGCCGCGCTGCCGGTCGCCCATCGAACGGGGCGACAAGTGCACCGAGGCTCGGCCTTGGCGGTAGCGGCAGAAGTCTGCCTGATGGTGTGATGTCTCTTCCTCATGCAAATACAGACGATTTCCCCCCTCCCCAGGTTGACAAGACGAACTCCTGGCATGGCAAAGGACTCTGAAGATCAGTACCTGATTCACACGCACTCGGATGCCTGATTCCCGCAAGATAAGTACAAGAGTTGCATGCCACGTTCACTGGACGCGTTACTCGCAATCGGCGCCTGGCGTCGGTCAGCCGTCCCCCTCTGCGACAGCCAGCGCCTCCTCCCAGCTGGCGGCCGATGCGATGAGCCGTCGGTAGAGCATCACATGGCGTGGGCGGTTGAAGCCCAGCACCCCGACAATGCGACCTGCCCTGCCGTAGATGGCGGCAAAGCGACGCTCGTCCACCGATCCGGTCACGACCTTGACTTCGTCGTCCTCCCTGGTGCGCCCGGCGAGTTGAATCTTGCGATCGTACTGATCGCTCCAGAACCAAGGCACCGGGGTGTAGGAAGCCCCCGCGCACCCTGCGGCCCCCGCAAGGAGTCGGCGCGCCGCGGCCGAGCCCTGCTCCACGGCGTTGTCCCAGTGCTCCACCCTCATCGAGTCAGCAAAGAGCTTGTTGGGCCAGCGCGCAACGTCGCCGGCTGCAACTATGCCAGGCGCCGCCAGACAGGTCTCGTCGCAGACAACGCCGTCGCCCAGCCGAAGCCCGGAGCCCTCCAGCCACTCGGTGTTGGGGACTACGCCTATCCCCACTACAACCATGTCGGCCTCAAGTCGGCTGCCGTCGCTGAACACCACCTGATGAACCCTCCCGTCGTCTCCCCCCACAAGCGATCCAACCGCCGCCCCCATCAGCAAATCCACGCCGTGATCGGAGTGCACCTCGGCGCACACCGCTCCCATCTCAGCCCCCAGCACCCGCTGAAGAGGCACCTCCGCGATCTCCACCATGGTCACACTCAGCCCTTGTTCACGCGCGACGGCCGCCACCTCCGCCCCGATGAAACCGGCGCCCACCACCACTACCCGCGAGGGCTGGGCTAGGAATTCCTCGCGAATGGCAAGGGCGTCAGTCAAGCTGCGCAGCGTGTAGACGCCATCCAGCGGTTCGGCGTTGCGCAGAGTGCGGGGCCGCGCCCCGGTGGCCAGCACCACCCCGTCGCCTCTCAGCACCTCCCCGTCGTCGAGCGCAACAGATCGGCCAGCGATGTCGAGGCCCACTGCCCGCACGCCGAGCCTCCAGGTGAGCTCCAGCGCCTCCAGCGCCTCTGGCCTGTAAAGGGCTGTGCGGTCGGCCTGCCACTCGCCCGAGAGGATCTCCTTTGAAAGCGGGGGGCGGTCGTAAGGCGGCTCGGGCTCGTCGCCCACCATCGTGATGGAGCCTTCGAAGCCTTCCAGCCGGAGCGTTTCGGCGGCGCGCATCCCTGCGAGGGAGGCACCCACTATCAGCACAGAGCGCACGCTCCCTCGCCAGGTCTTGTCTAGATTTCCTCGGGCACCGTCAGACGGGACGCCCGCTTCTGTTCGGCGGTGTCAGCCTTCGGCGATGGCGATGGCCTGCTTCGGGCATCGCTGCACGGCCTCTGTCACCTTGGCCCGTAACTCCTCGGCGGGAGTCTCGTCGAGGATGTAGAGGAAGTCGTCGTCTCGAACCTCGAATACCTCGGGCGCCACCTGCATGCAGACGGCGTTGCTCTCGCACAAGTCAAAATTCACTACCACCCTGTAACTCACAAACCTCTCCCTTGCTCATCAAACGGAAACTGGCTCAGATTACCTGAATTCGCATTGTCCCGCCCTTTTCCTGAACATGCCTGCCTAGGTGCGTAAGTTCAACCCCTTCGCGGCGATCAAAGGGAATCGCTGGCGTCGGCGTCCATCAGCCCACCCCGGCAGTCGCCATCGAACAGCAGGCGTCCATGCATCGAGTCACAACTCGATTACCTGACGCACCACCTCGCCTGCACGCACAGCCTCCAGCCCCTCGTTTACGTCCTCGAGCCTGAGACGCCGATCTATCATCCCCTCGAGGTCAAGCCTGCCCGCCCTCCAAAGCGTCAAGACCCGATGGAAGTCGCAGCGTACGTCACAACTCCCGAAGAAGGAACCGACGAGCGTCTTCTCCATCCAGAAGAACTCAAAGGCATTGAACTCCACCTTCTCGTCGAGACCTCCCACCCCGACTATGCAGCAGGTTCCCCCTCGTCGCACGGCACTGAAGGCTGCGCGCATGGTTTTGGGGTTTCCGATGCATTCCAGCGCATAGTCGAAGCCCTCGCCGGAGTTGAACTGCTTGCGCAGGTCGCGAACCTCTTCGGGCAAGACCGACATCGTCGCCCCGAAGCGCTTGGCCACCTCCAGCTTGGCGGGGTTGCGGTCGACCGCCACGATCGCGGACGCCCCGGCGAGGCGGCAGCCTTGGATGGCTGAGACCCCCACGCCCCCCACGCCGAAGACAATCACCGATGAACCCGGCTCCACCTTGGCTGTGTTAATGACCGCACCTACGCCGGTCATGACCCCGCAGCTCACCAGCGAGGCCACCTCGAGGGGAATGTCCTTGTCGATCTTGATCACAGCCGGCTCGGGCAGCAGAGTCCGCTCGGCAAACGTGCCCGCTCCCACCATCGCCCCCAGGCGCTCCCCGCCGCTGAGGAACTTCTTGCGCAGCATCACCCCGAAGTTCAAGGTGGTGCACAGATTGGGGCGCTTGTGGTTCACGCAATAGATGCACTCCCCGCAGTGCGGAGACCATCCCACGATGACGTGATCCCCCTCGGCGACCTTCGTCACGCCCTCTCCCACGGCGGTCACGACACCCGCCCCCTCGTGTCCGAGCACAAGAGGAGCCTCCTGGGGAATCGTGCCGTTCATCACAGAAACGTCGGAGTGGCAGATCCCCGTGTGGGTGATCCTTACCTCCACGTCGTTCGGGCCGACGGCGTCGAGTTCAACGTCGTCGGTGAGTTCGAGATTTTCGTCGCCGACGCTGCGAAGGACTGCTGCTTTCATGACTTGCCTTTCTGTGCTTGAGTTGCCTGCGATTCTCCCTGTGCTTGTGTGCTCAGGATTCTCCTGCGAGGTTTAATCGAACTAGGAACGCGAGGTTTAATCGAACTAGAGAATACGTGAACATCTCACACGGCGCAGGAAGGTCGGCGGTCGTCGTCGTCCGATGTCGTCCCTTCACAATCCCTGATGTTCATCTGTGCTCCTCCCACCAGTGGCTTAGCCGCTTCAAAGTTTCATCCTCCCCAAGTTCGGGGTTGCTGCGGCGCAGATCAAGCAGGAACGACAGCGCCTCCCCCACCTTCGGGCCGGGTGGCAAGGCAAGATGCCTCATAACGGCGTTTCCGTCAATTAGCGGACGCTCGGCAGCGCGGCGATCTGCCAGGGCCAGGTCCTCTATACGGGCCTCAAGGGCGTCGACAAGGCACTGAAGTTCGGCCGCAGCCGCCCGGTTGCGGGTGGTGCAGTCGCAACGCACCAATTCATTGAGGTGACCTAGCAAATGGCCGGCGTCACGGGCGTAGCGACGCACGGCAGAGTCCGACCAGCCCCCAGCAAAACCCTTGAACCGTCCCGACAGCCGAACCAACTCGGCAATGTCGTCTACCAGGGCGGGAGGGTACTCCAGCGCTGTCAGCCTCCTTCGCGTGATCCTCGCCCCCACAGCCTCGTGGTGGTAGAAGGTCACCTTGCCGCGCTCGTAGGAGCGGGTGGCGGGTTTGCCTATGTCGTGAAAGAGGGCCGCCAGCCGCAGGGTGAGACTGGGGCTGGTCTTGGCCGTGACAGCGATCGTGTGGCTGAGCACGTCCTTGTGACGGTGAACCGGGTCCTGCTCGAGACGAAGAGCGGGCAACTCGGGAACGATTCGGTCGGCCCAACCGCTATCGACCAGACCCCAGAGACGGCTGGAAGGGTCGCCGGAGAGCAGCGCCCCCTCCAGGATGCCACGCATCTCCACGACCCCGACACTGCGGGAGGTCAAACCGTTCAGCCCAGCCCCTTCATGGCTCGTCGAAAGCATCTCACTGTCGGATTTTCTCAATGCTCCCTTCCCTCCTGCTTTGCCCGACGGTGTCTCTTCGTAAGTCTGCCCCGAAACGTCGTCTCGCACTTGCGACCCCTGAGTTTGCCAGCCCATGTTCCCTCGCATCGGCCGGGCGGTGCCCCCCCTGCGAAACGGCAGCCAGTCGCCATTCGTTCTCATGGCTCAAGGAGGTCGAGACCTGCGGGAGAGACCTGCATGCGGAGCGTCTCCGCACTACCCTCAAGCGCGGTGAAGGCACTCGTTTTTGAGCGAAGTGAAGCCCGTTACGCGGCAGCCTTGGCCGCCTCCCGCATAGCACCCGGCAAGGTTGCCCAGTTCGGCCCCCTGCGGCTCTCCGAGATAGACCCGCCCTCTCCTCCTGGAGATGGCTGGCATGTTGTCCATCCCTCCCTCTCAGGTATCTGCGGCAGCGACCTGGCAACGCTCAGCGGTCGCACGTCCCGCTACTTCGAGCCTTTGGTGTCTTTCCCGTTTGTGCCAGGCCACGAAGTGCTGGGCGAGACCGACGACGGTCGCCGGGTGGTGCTCGACGCCGTGCTGGGGCACGCCGCCCGTGGGGAGCCGCCCCCCCACGCCGGAGCGGCTCCGGCAGACGGGGACGACTATGGGCACCTGGTCTCCCAGCCCCTCGGAGCGGGTCTGCAGATCGGCGCATGCAAGAACACCGGAGGCGGATGGTCGCTTCAGATGATCGCCCACGGCAGCAGCATCCACGAGGTGCCCGACGATCTGAGCGACGAGGCTGCAGTGATGATTGAGCCGGCGGCCAGCGCTATCCACGCCGCCCTGCGGGCGAATCCGAGCGAAGGCGACATGGTGGTTGTGATCGGTGCAGGGGCGATCGGGCTTTGCGCTGTGGCCGCCCTTCGGCAAGGCTCGGAGGCCGAGACGATAATCGTCGCTGCGAAGTACTCCGAGCAGAGCCGACTGGCTGTGGAAATGGGGGCCGACATCGTGACCTCCCCGGAGGAGCTGCGGCGGGCGGTGCGACGAGTGCTGGGCTGCCGGATGAACGGGAACGTCCTATCGGGCGGAGCGCACGCAGCCATCGACGCCGTTGGCAGCGCCCGCTCACTCACGGACGCCATCGCAGTCACCCGCCCACGCGGACGTGTGGTGATCTGCGGAATGCCCGGGCCAGTGAAGGTGGACTTGGCCCCGGTCTGGCACCGTGAAGTGTCGCTGCTGGGTGCCTACACCTACGGCAGCGAGCAGATGGCCGACGGTGTGACGCACACTTTCAATCTGGCGTTCGAGTTAGCCCGTACCGCCAATCTGGGGCAGTTGGTCTCCGCCGGATATCGCCTCGACGACTACCAGGAGGCTGTGCGGCACGCAGGGGAAGCGGGCAGTCGAGGGTCGACGAAGATCGTCTTTGACATGCGTTCCGAGCGGCGCTAGGCATCGAGCCGTCAATAATTCAGACGCTGATTGCCTGCAATCGGCCTTACCAAGAATTCAGCCCTGCCCCTAGAAGGCCTTTCTGCCTTCGGAAATGGGGTTGGAGGTTTAGGTTGCCGGCAGGGTCACTGCCGGCAGGGCTACTTTTCCTCCCGGAAAAGCACGTGCCTGCGAACCACGGGGTCGTACTTCTTCAGGGTGATCCGCTCCCGTTGATTGATTCGGTTTTTGGTGGTCACGTACGTGTAGCCGGTGCCTGCCGTGGACTTGAGTTTGATGATCGGACGCTTGTCGCTTCCTGCAGGCATCAGATCTTGACCCCCCTGCGCCGCATGTCAGCCAGAACCTTCTCGATGCCGTGCTTGTTAATGGTCTTCATCCCCTTGGCGCTCAACTTCAGCGTCACCCAGCGGTTCTCGCCGGGCACCCAGTAACGGTGCTTTTGAATGTTGACGTTCCAGCGCCGACGGGTCTTCCGGTGAGAGTGTGAAACGTTGTTTCCGAACGAAGGCTTACGCCCTGTCACTTGGCAGATTCGAGACATCGCCGAATAGCCTATCTGAAGAAGGAACCTGCACCAAGCTTGGCAAGCCGGTCGTCGAAGCTGCTGACGGCCCTCGCTAGCGTGAGAGGGCAGGACTAAGGAGTGGAAGGAACAAATTGACCAGACGATTCTTGCGCGCCCGAGTTATTTCGCTGCTCACAGTGGCGGTTTTGGCCGCAGCTGCCTGTTATCCAGACAGCCGCCCGACAGCGGTGCCTTCCGAACCCACAGGGGAAACCACGACAACAGTCGCCGAAGCCTCTCCCGCCACGACAGAAGGGATTCCCGACGAGGACGAAGGGGCGGACCGGGAGCTTGAGGTAAAACGCGAGGACGCCGAGGGGGAGGACGACGCAAGGGACGCCGAGAGGGAGGACGACGCAAGAGACGATTCAGACGACGAAGACGATCTCGCGGATCCGCAAGCGGACGAGAGCGGAGAGACGGACGAGGAGGGTTCCGGAATACCGGAAACAACCAAGGAGGACGACACTGCTGATCAGCAAGCACCGGGGGATGCGGAATTCGAGCTAGACCCGAATCTGCTCATAGGCAGCCTCGAGAACGGGCTCACCTACTACATCCGCCACAACGACTCGCCGGGCGGACGAGCGGAACTTCGTCTAGTTGTGAAGGTAGGCACCCTGCAGGAGAACGATGAGGAATCGGGGTATGCCCATTTCCTTGAGCACATGATGTTTAACGGAACAGAAAAATACCCTCGCAACGAACTCGTCGCAGCCTTGGAGAAACTGGGAACCGAATTCGGCCCAGACCTGAACGCCTTCACTACCTACACATTCACAAACTACCACCTCTCGCTTGCAGACAACGAAGTTGACTCCATCGACAACGGTCTCGACATCCTTTATGAGTGGGCAGTCAACGCAACCCTTGCGGAAGAGGAAGTCATATCCGAGCGCGGAGTGGTGGATGGCGAATATCGAGATGGTCGCCAAGGGCTGTCCGGTCGTTTTAGGATTGTTTCCGATGAGTTGTTCAAGAGGGGGTCGAACCTCTACGGAAGAGACGTGCTGGGCGCCCCCGAAAGTATCATGTCAGTCGATTCGGAGAGTCTGCGAGAATTCTACGAAGAGTGGTATCGCCCGGAATTGATGGCCGTGGTGGCGGTGGGGGAATTTGCTACCAACGCCATCAAACAACTCATCATCGACCGATTCTCATCCCTCCCCAAGGCAGGCCCGGACGCTCCCGCCCCGGCTGCAGCGACGATGACGTCTTCCGGTGAACCACAGACGACGTTCCAGTTTGACCCTGAATACCCTGCGGCCGCCGTGATCGCCCAAGTGCTCTCACCCCAGACCGAACTTCACACCAGAGACGGAAGGCGTACAGCAATCGCACGCGACATTGCTTTCGACATCCTCACGGAACGCCTCAACAATGATTCGCTGAGAGGGAACGCTGCTTTCAATGAACTCAGGCCCTTCAGCAGAGACTATGCCGCATCCGTGAGATACAAGGGCGCAGTCGCATACACGGAATCAGACAACGTCCTCGGGACTGTCGAGGACATCCTGAGGGAATTTGAACGGGTTCGACAGCACGGCTTTGGAGGCGGGGAATTCACCCGCGCGACCGACGCTATGCGCCGCGAGATTGAGCAGGAATACGCCTCTCGCAGCACAAAACAAGATTCCGCATACGCCAGTGAATACGTAAGCCACTTTGCCTTGGGCCATTTACCCATGTCGGTCACCGACTCAACCCGCCTTGCTGAGGAGATCCTCAACGAGCTCACAAGTATTGACGCAGCCGAGGCAATCGTGGATCTGTTGGCGGTGGAACCGCCTCGACTTTGGATAGTCGTGAACGAATCTGCTGCGACGCTGCCCGACGAGGCCGACATTGCAGAAATCCGCAAGCGTGTCCAGGAAGAGGAAATACCCGCTAGAGAAGACTGGTCAGTCACTGCCCAAGCCCTTATGGAACGCCCAGATCCTGTAGAAGCCACCTCTCGGGAAGAACTTGCCCTGGGCATCACACAGATCGAATTCCCCAACGGGGCTCGGGTTCTTCTGAAACCCACAGAGATTTCGGCAAAGGAAGTTCAAGTATGGGCAGCCAGCGCCGGCGGCACCTCGCTTCTGCCCGACGAAATTGTTAAGCACCTGGATATCACCAATGCAATAGCCAGAAGAAGCGGGGTCGGGCCTTACGACAGGGTGACGCTCAACCAGATGCTCGCCGACGATGTGCTTTCGATTCGGACATACCTCGATCACAACAGCGAATACGTGATTGCGAGAGCAGCCCTCGAAGACTTGGAGACCCTGTTCCAGCTTATTCACCTGACCATGACGGCCCCGATGGCGGAAGAAGCCATAGTAGAAAGCGAACTGAGCCAATGGAGGCAGGCGATCGAGAACAAGGACGTGCTTGCGTCAAACGCGCTTGAGTCGGCAGTAAGGGAGGAGCGTTACGGCGATGATCCCAGGTTCACCTACCTGCCGACACTCGAAGAAATCGAGACGTTCGACATAGGGCGCTCCATGGATGAATTCCGGAAACGCTTTGCAGACGCAGGGGACTTTCTCTACATCGTGGTCGGCGACTTTGAAGTCTCAGAAGTTGAGTCTCTCGCCGCCAGTTACATTGGAACGCTGCCCGACGGTGGCGTGCGAGAGGCTCCGATAGACCCTCACCCGCCACCGCCGCCGGGAATAATCCGCAGAACGGTCATGGCAGGCGAGGATCAGCAGGGGGAACTCGTGCTGCTGCTTTCAGGTGAGGTCGAAACCGACCTCAGAGTGAGACTCGCCGCGCAAGTTCTCAAAGAGATTCTCAGCACGCGTCTCCATGTTGAGCTCAGGGAAAATCTCACCGCCAGTTACAACCCGGAGGTCTCTGTCTCCTACCAGGATCCCGACGATTTGATCGAGACCCGTATCTCAATGATCATCGACCCCGACCGTCTAGACGAGCTTTCCGACGCACTGCTGGCCGAACTGGCCGACCTCGCCACCAACGGGCCTGCCGAGGAGGAGTTTGCAACTGCCCAGTCCCTGCTTATCACCGAGTTCGGGTGGACGACAAACGAAGACTGGATCAACGCCTTGTCGTTCTTGAGATTCCATCCCGAGGAAAGCCTGGAACTCGTTGCGGACAGGGGCGCAAAGGCGGCAATAACCGAAAGCCTGACCATCGAGGAGATCGCCGACCTGGCCCGCATCGCATTCCCCTCCGACCGTTACATCGAGGTGAGGCTGCTTCCTTTGGAGTAGCAGAGAGGAGCGAGCGCATCCGCACGTCTGCTGCCCGATAGCGTGTGAGCAGCAATATCAACGCAACTAGGAGGTCGCAATGGCGGAGCAAATCCGGTTTTACTTTGACCCCGTTTGACCGTGGTGCTATCAGACCTTCCGCTGGATCCGTCGACTCATCGAGCTGGGGACTGTGGAGGTCGAGTGGGGCGTGTTCTCACTAGCAATCGTCAACTGCCAAGGCCCTGTAGATGATCTCGACCTCGAGGAGTCGAGGGGAATCAAAGCCCTGCGTACCGCCGTGGCCGTGCGGGAGAGGCTCGGCAACGAAGCCATGGGCGACTACTACGCAGCGATTGGCAACCGCATTTTCGACGGTCTGCAGTCAGCGCAGGTGGAGGGCACTATCACCGGTGCGCTTGCCGACGCAGGGCTGCCGCAGGAGATGTGCGCTCAGGCGCAGGCGGACCCGACTACTTGGGCAACTCTATTGGCCGAACACGCCAACCTCGTTTCAGAGACGCGCAGCTTTGGCGTGCCGACCATCGGTCTCGATGGCAGGGACGGGCCGGTAATTTTCGGGCCGGTAATTTCCAACCCGCCCGAAACCGACGCTGACGCCCTGGCGCTGTGGGAGCACACGACCTGGCTGACTCGTTATGGCAACTTCAGCGAGCTCAAGCGCGACCGTACGGTGGATCCGGATTTGGCACTGTGGAGGGCGCAGCAGGGCTGACCGGGCTGTTGCTCCAGCGCGTGACGGCATACGGACAACGCAACTGGAATCGCAAGTCACGAACTGCGCTTGCAGCAGATGACCAAGGAAGACACGATCACCTGGTGCGCCCACGGCAGGATTCGAACCTGCGACCTTGGACTTAGGAGGTCCCTGCTCTGTCCGACTGAGCTACGTGGGCATAGGCAATTGCGCTTGCCCGCCACACATCATATTGCAAGATTGCATATTGCGAATGAGGCGACATGAAAGAGAGTGGCCAGTCACAAGCAACCTAAGAAAATGAGCAGCCCAATACCCTACAACCCGAACGTGCTGCGCTGGGCGCGCGAGTCATTGCATCTTGATGTCAACGAAGTCGCGCTTCGCATGGGCAAAAAGCCTTCCGACATTGAAGCCTGGGAGAACGGAAATACGTCCCCAACATATATTCAACTTGAGAAGTTAGCCTACCAAATTTACAAACGACCAATTGCCTTATTCTTTTTTCCTGAGCCACCAGAGGAAGAGGCAATAGAACTCAATGAACAAGCACGTTGGAATAGTCCAGATATCGATCTCAAACACTGGAGAAGCGCATTGGAGGGACTCGGAATTTTCATTTTCAAAGATTCCTTCAATGCTCCAGGAAAGAAATCCAATAAATTTTGACTCGGGATGGAAAAGTTTGACGCAATGATTTCAGATAGTCAAATTACTTCAACCCGTGAGGTGCGAAATGAGTTGAAGGAGTACGATGACGAACTTAAGAAATGGAGTAATGACAATTCCGAATGTTTGCGAGCATTATAAGGTTGAATGGGTTAGTCTAGAAGGATTCATGAAAAGAGAAAAGTGGAAGTTTTGAACGGACATTAATATAGTGTTACGATTGGAATAGTGGTACGAGCACGGTCTTGCAGCCACTCTGGACTCAATGCTGTTCTTGAGTTAAAGACTGTCTCAATCACCGATAGAATGCGACTTCGTGCTGCGGCTCTATGACACGCTGACTCGTCAGGTGACCGATCTGCGGCCTAGGCGGTCAGGCGAAGTATCGCTCTACGTGTGCGGGCCGACCGTCTACGACGTTCCGCACCTCGGACACGCCCGCACTGCTGTCACCTACGACGTGCTTAACCGCTATCTGACCTGGCGGGGCTTCGACGTGAACCTGGTGAGCAACATCACCGACATCGACGACAAGATCATCGCTCGCGCCGCCGAAGAGGGCATCAGCGAAGAGGAGGTGTCAAAGCGCTACGAAAAGGTCTACCTCGACGAGATGGGGGCATTGAGCGTCGGTAACCCAAGGGTTCGCCCACGGGCCACCGAGTACGTAACCGAGATGAAGACCTTCATCTCTGAACTGTTGGATCGCGGCGCCGCTTATCTGATCAAAGATCTAGGCGTCTACTTCGAAGTTTCCCGATATCCCGAGTACGGGCGCCTTGCCCACCGCAGCGTCGCCGACCTGCGAGAAGGCGCCGGGGCGCGAGTAGCCGTCGAGGAACGCAAGCGAGACCCCCTGGACTTCGCCCTCTGGAAGGCGGCCAAGCCAAACGAGCCTTCGTGGGAATCACCCTGGATGGCGGGGCGCCCCGGCTGGCACATCGAGTGCGTGGCAATGTCGCTGGGACTGCTGGGCGAAGGCTTCGACATTCATGGCGGCGGCAGCGACCTCGTCTTCCCCCACCACGAGAACGAGCGGGCTGAGGCCGAGGCCGCCGGGCGCCGCTTTGCCGGATTGTGGATGCACTCTGCGATGCTCAACGTTGACGGGGAGAAGATGGCCAAGTCGGCAGGCAACTTCCGCACCCTCGGAGACGCCCTGGCTGCTCACGGGCCGAGGGCCCTGCGCCTGGCGTTCCTGCAGTCGCACTACCGCTCGACGATGGAGGTCGACGGCTCGGTACTGGCGGGCGCCGCAGCCGGGGTGGGACGCATCGACGCCTTCACGCGCAGGATGAGAGTGCTCGATGAGGGCGACCGGGGGATCTCGGGATTCGCCGAGGAGATGCGCGCCGCTTTCACCGAGGCCATGAACGCTGACCTGGGAACCCCTGCGGGGGTGGCGGTGGTCTTCGATGCTGTAAGACGAGGCAACACCTGCTTGGACGAGGACAGACCGGAGGAGGCTAAAGAGGCTTTCGCAGTCGTGCAGGAGCTGAGCAGAACACTCGGCTTGGAGGCAAAGGCCGACAATGGGAATTCCCTGTCATCCGGCGTGTCAGCTCACGAAATCAACAGACTGGTGGCCGAGCGCAAGATGGCCCGAGCATCCCGGGAGTTCGCCAAGGCGGACGCCATCCGGGAAAGACTGCGCTCCCTCGGTGTTGATCTGGAAGACACGCCCTCGGGCGAGACCGTCTGGCGACCTGCCCGCTGAGGCCGCCGGGATCACAGCGGCTGAGGTTTGCTCTTACCGTGAGATGGCAGACTAGGCGCCAGTGAGAACCCTCGATTGCATCCACAGCCGCCACGACAGGACGAACTTCGAGCTGGTGATGGAAGACCTGACCGGCGCTGCCGAATCCGCAGCGGCGAGGCGGCTGCGGTGACTCTGGAGTTGACCTCACTGGCAAACGAACCTGCCCGAACCTGGCTGCAGCGCTCGGCAGTTGCTGTCGAGGAACTGGATTCCTTTGCCCTTCTGAAATTGAGCGGATAGAGAGTCGGAACCGTGCACAACGCACTCGACGGTCTGCGCGTGGTAGAGGGCTCAGCGTTCGTAGCTGCACCCTCGGGGGGCATGACCCTCGCCCAACTGGGGGCGGACGTGATCCGCTTCGACCCCATCGATGGCGGGCTCGACCGGAGGCGCTGGCCGCTCTCGCCCGACGGCCACAGCCTCTACTGGTCGGGGCTGAACAAGGGCAAGCGGTCAATTCGGGTGAACCTTCGCACGGCTGAGGGCAGGGAACTGCTGAGCGAACTGATTTGCCAGCCCGGCGAAGGGCGGGGAATGTTCCTCACCAACTTTCCCGCCCGGGGGTGGTTGAGCTACGAGGCGCTGTCGGCCTGGCGGGAAGACCTTGTAATGCTGGCTGTCACCGGCAACCACGACGGCACCTCGGCCGTGGACTACACGATCAACTGCGCCATGGGGTATCCGCTGATCACCGGCCATGGGGCCTCGGGCGAGGAAGACGAAGACCGTCCGGTCAACCACGTCCTCCCCGCCTGGGACCTGATTTGCGGACAAGCCTCCGCCGTTGGGCTGCTGGCGGCCGAGCGTCGCAGAAACCGCACCGGAAGGGGCGGACTCATCACCTTGGCCCTGTCCGACGTGGCGCTGGCGGCTGTCTCCGCACTTGGCCACATCGCAGAGGCGCAGGTCATGGGAAAAGAGCGGGAAAGGATCGGCAACGACCTCTACGGTGCCCTCGGAAGGGACTTCCTATGCGCTGACGGCAGAAGGGTCATCGCCGTGGCCATCACCGCCCGACAGTGGCAATCCCTCTGCGCGGCTTGCGGGATGGACGAGTGGGTAGCCGCCCTGGAGGCCGATTCGGGGGTCGACCTGAGCGCTGATGAGGGCGAGCGCTTCAAGGCGCGTCGGAGAATCTTTCCTCTCGTGGAAGACTGGTGCGCCACCCGAAGCCTGGAAGAGGTGGCAGAGGCTTTCGAGCGTCACGGCGTGTGCTGGGGCCCGTACCGGACATTCGGGCAACTAGTGGAGGAAGACGCCCGCTGTTCTACGGCCAACCCGCTCTTTGCCCAGATGCTCCAACCTGGCCTGGGGGAAGTGCTGACCGCCCGCTCCCCTCTCCGCTTCGAGAACCTTCCGCTTGAAGATCCGAAGCCCGCCCCCATGCTCGGGCAGCACACCGAGGAAATCCTCGCCGAGTCTTTGGGATTCTCGCCTGCCGAGATTGGACGACTTCACGACATCGGTGTAGTGGCTGGCACGGGATAGCCGTGCGACGGCTTCCTGCCGGCGGCGCCGCACGGTCGTAAGGGGAACCTGGTGGCAGAATGATCGACGCCTGACTTAACGTCGGCAAATGAGAGCAGAGCAGGCATGAAACCAGGCCGACGCCGTCGACCTCAAAGGAGCCCCGAGTGACAGCAAGAATTGGAGTAGCAGGAACCGGCTGGTGGTGCACCAGGGCGCACCTGCCCGCCATCGAGGCCAACCCCGCCGCTGAGCTGACCGCAGTAGCGGACCCGAACGAACAGAACCGACGGCGAGCCTCGGAAAGATTCTCTCCGGCGGCCGAGTACTCCGACTTCCGGGAGATGCTGGCCAACGAAACGCTGGACGCCGCGGTGGTTGCCACCCAGCACGCCTTTCACTACGAGGTTGCCGCCGAGTGCCTGCGAAAAGGGCTTCATGTGCTAGTGGAGAAGCCGATGGTGCTAAGCAGCGAGCACGCCAGTGACCTGCTGCGGCTTGCCTCAGAGGCAGGGCGGGAGATCATCGTTGGCTACCCCTGGAACTACACGGCTCAGACCAACTCGGTGCGGGAGTGGATTGGGGAGGGCGAAATCGGAGATCTGCTGTATGTCCACTCCCTGTTCGCCTCGGTCGTGTGGGAGCTCTACCGAGGCGACGTGGACGTCGTGGCAGAGGTAATGGGTTACCCGGTCAACCCGACAGGGCAAAGCACCTACAGCGACCCTGCGATTGCGGGCGGGGGCCAGGGAGTCACCCAGATCACCCACTCCGCAGCCCACCTGCTGCATATGACAGGGCTTGCGCCGATGGAGGTCTTCGCGTTGATGGCCAATCACGGCCTTGACGTCGACCTTGTGAACGCAATGAGCGTGCGCTTCGAAGGTGGCTGCCTTGGCACCATCGGCTCGACCGGCTCGACCGTCCGCACACAGCCGGAGATTCTTGAATGCCGCATCTACGGCAGCCGTGGGCACATCCTCTTTGACGTGATGAACGAGAAGCTGAGCCTGCACCGACAGGACGGCTCGGTGGTTGCCCCTGCGCCCGCAAGCGGGGCTGACTCCGAGTTTTTCTTTTCATCGAGCTATCCCGAGGACGCCCCGTTGAACAATCTCGTCGAAATCGTCACCAAGGGGGCGACCAGCCGTTCTCCGGGAATCCTCGGAGCCCGTGTAGTGAGCCTGCTCGAGGCGGCGTACCGCTCAGCGCAGACGGGACAGCCAGAGCAGGTGCCCGAGATCACTTCCTAGGACACCCTGCCTAGGACACCCTGGCCGCCTCAGGCCATCAAGTACTTGCGGATAATGTCCTCGTTGACGTTCACCCCCAGCCCCGGGCCTGACGGCAGGTCGGCCCATGCCCCGTCAGGTCGATAGGGCGTGTCCACCAGTTCGTCCTGCATGGGGGAGGGGTTGGGTTTGAACTCAAACACCACGCCGTTGTCGCAGCTGACGAACAGGTGCGCTGCTGCGGCGGTGTTGATGGCGCTCGACCATGAGTGCGGGGTGAATCGCAAACAGTGTGCAGCGGCGAAGTCCACGATCTTCTTAAAGCCGGTCACGCCCTCGGCCTTGCCGGGGTCAGGCATCACGATGTCCACCGCCCCAGCCTCTATGAGCGTCTTGAACGCCCGCAGCGTCCACTCCTTCTCCCCTGTGGCGATCGGCGTTGAGATGGCTTGACGGAGGCGCACGTAGCCCTCGATGTCGTCTTGAGGTAGGGGCTCCTCGATCCAGTAGAGGTCGTACTCCTCGAATGCCCGCGCCATCTTGATGGCGTGCGACGGCGTCCATGCCACGTGGGTACCCACGTCCACTATCACGTCCACGTCGGGACCCACTGCGTCTCGGATGGTTGAGACCAGCGCCAAGTCACGCCTTGGATCCAGCCCGAACGCCGTCTCAGGGCTCTTTCCCCAGCCGCCCTTTACCGCCGTGTAACCCCGCGCCGCGTAGTCCGCGAACTCAGCGTGGGTGGCCTCAAGGTTTTCCGTGTCGAAAATGACGCTGGCGCAGGCCCGCATCCTGGTCATGCGCTTGCCGCCGAGGAGTTCGTAGACAGGCGTGTCGAGAATCCGGCCTTTGACGTCCCAGAGCGCCATGTCGACGGCGCTGATTGCGAAACTGGCGATCCCACCATTGCCGTACCACCAACTGCGATTGCGCATGGCCTGCCAGAGTCGCTCGGTGTCAAGGGGATCCTCCCCGAGAAGCAAGGGGGCGAACCCCTCCTCTACGATCACTTTTGTAGCGAGCGCCGCCTCCGGCCACTGGGAAATGCACTCCCCCCAACCGACCACCCCGTCGCTGGCAGTAACTTTGGCGACGGTTACGTAGCGGCTCTTGTTGCTGTCGTGGGGTTCGGGATAGTGGAGCGGAAAGGCTTCGATTTTCTTGATGCTCATGGTGGGCGCTCCTCGCAAAACGGGCTCTGATACAACTGCGAATTCGCAGTTTAGTTTTCTGCTTGTGTTGCGAGCGTTCTACCTGACTATCATTCACCCGAGCCCAACGAAGGGAAGCTCCTCCGAAAGCCGTCCTGCAATCGTTGTCTTATCGCACCCAAACTGGGAGGGAAAATGAAAACTTGGAAACTCTTAGCCATTGGCCTTTCATTGGCCATGATCGCAGCCGCCTGCGCTCAGAGCACCGAAACGGCAGACACTGCACTTGCAACCGCAACCGACGCCCTTGCTGCAGCAAATGCAGAAAGCGGGGCCTCAGCGGCGGCAAGTGAGGCCATGTCGGCCGCCCAGGCCGCTAACATCGCCGCCGAAGCTGCAATGAGAGCGGCGGAAGCCGCTTCCGCCGAGGCCAACGTGGCAAACGCTGAAGCTGCTATAGCCAAGGCAGCCGCCGCAGGCAATGCAGAAGATCTGGCTCAGGCGCAAAGAGACCTCGAAGCCGCACAACGCGAGCTGGACGTCGCAAAGAGCGCCGCAGCCGAAGCCGAGGCCGCCGCAGCCGAAGCCGAAGCCGCCGCAGCCGAAGCCGAAGCCGCCGCAGATGCTGCCACCGCGAGGGCGCAAGAAGCTGAACAGGCTTCGCAGGAACTGGCGGGACAATTGGAAGCCATAGAGGCAGAAATTGCAACAGGCGGCCCGTCGGATGCCCCTGGCGGCCCGTTCTTGTTAACAGTCGACGGCAAAGACTACACAATGCCCGGCCCTGCGGGTGGAATTCTGGGAGCGCTTCCCGCCGATGAGGTATTCCCGTGGGTTTACAACACCGACACCTCCACATTTGAAGCCCAGGGCGACGAACCTGCGGCTACGTTCGACCCCTCGATTCGCACGGCTTCCCAAAACTGGCGGCTTGGCTGGGTCAGCGGATGGGCGGCCCTGGAGTTTTCCACTTACATCGAGGAATCCATCAATAGCACTGCTGAGGCCTCTGGCGTAAGCGTCGTCGGAACCTGCGACAGCGAGTTCGACCCGGAGAAGGCGCTGGCCTGCGCCGAGACGATCTCCGAGCTCTCCCCAGACGCGGTGGTCTTCGGGAACTGGCGCAGCGAAGCCGCCGAATCTTCGATGAGAGTATTCGACGAAGCCGGAATCCCAATTATCACCATCGACGTCTGGCACCCCAACGCCATATTCTTCGGAGCCAACAACTACATCTCCGGTGCGATAGCAGGTGTCAACACCGGTATCTACGCCCTTGAGACCTGGAACTGCGAGGGAGTCCACATGCTCCTCGCAGAAAACCTCACAGCGGGGGAGGCTCCCGACTTGAGAATAAGCGGATTCGCCGATGGCGTGCAGGCAGTGTGCGGCGCAGACGTTCCCTCCCACCGGGTTCCGACCGACGGCTCGCCAGAAGACGGCCTCCTGATCACCACAGACTGGCTGACCGCCAACCCTCAAGCTGAGCACGTCGTGGCGACCAGCCTCGACGACGTGGTGGCCGTGCCTATGTCACGTGCAATGGAACAGGCAGGGCGCAGCGGCGTCGCAGCCGGCCACGGCTCGGAGCCGAACGGGGTTGAGCGCATGTACGAAGGCCCGCCGGAGCAGACCCGGTACATAGGGTCTGTGGCCTACTTCCCGGAGATCTATGGCGTGTATTCGGTGGCTGCCCTGATCGACGTGCTCGAAGGCCGTCCGGTGCCACAGGAAATCCACATCGACCATATTTGGGTTAATCGCGACAACGTAGACCAGTACTACGACACCGACGGGCTCCCAATCCACGACCTGGGCCCGTAGTTCCAGATATCCCTGCTCACAGCGTGGGGAGTCGCGGCACTGTCCGCGACTCCCCACGCTGTCATTAGTCGCAGACACTTGAACATGAGCCTCCTAAAGTGGCTTAGATGGCTGAAATCGCCCTCGAGCTAGTCGACATCGAGAAGTCCTTCGGACCTCTGGAGGTTTTGACGGGGGTTTCCCTCTCAGTGCCCGAAGCCGGCTGTTACGGGCTCGTGGGGGATAACGGCGCAGGCAAGTCCACGTTGCTGAAGATACTCAGCGGGGTATATCCGCGAGACGCCGGGGAAATCCGAATCATGGGGAAGCCGGTGGATTTCCACAGCGCGATCGACGCCCGGTTCTCTGGCATTGAAATGATCTACCAGGACCTCGCCTTGGCGGGAGAACTCGACGCAGCCTCAAATATCTTTCTCGGTCGCGAGCATTACAGGGGCTCGAAGTATCCGCCGTTCCGCTGGCTTGACCACAAGCGCATGCATGCCGAAGCCGCGAAAGTCCTGGAGTCTGTGGGGAGCAGACTGTCCACCGACCGCCAAGTCAAGTGGCTCTCCGGTGGAGAGCGCCAGCTTGTCGCTGTTGCAAGGGCCCTGGAGTTCGACCCCCGAATCCTGCTGATGGACGAGCCCACGGCAGCCCTCTCCATAGAAAAAGTCAACGAGGTAACTCGCCTTATCTCCAGACTGAAGGATCGGGGGGTTTCGATGATCCTCGTCAGCCACCGATTCACCGATCTAATCCAGGTTGCCGACACCATAGGCGTGCTCGTCCACGGCAGGATTGTGGACGAATTCGAGGTGGTCGGCCAGAGCACCGACGAGATGACCACACGCATCGTCCGACTCATGGGCGAGGCCGACGCCGGAGCCCTCAAGTGAGCGACCTGGACGAACCTTCAGCAAGCGAGCCGGAACCAGGCAAGGAGCATTCCACCAACGCCTCAAGCTGGCAAGGAGAATGCCTCGCGTGGCTGCGGAAGACGATAAGCGACATTGGCCAAAGAAGCTTCGCGCGGCTGCGGAAGACGATAAGCGACGTAGGCCCAGGGCTGTTCATAATCCTCGCCGTGGAAATTGTGGTCTTCAGATTTCTCTCGCCGTATTTCTTTACAGTCAGCAACTTCCTTTCCATCGGCAGGCGGATGGTGACCACCGGCATAATGGCAGCCGGGGAGACAATCGTGATCATCGCCGGGGGGTTTGACCTCTCCGTCGGGTCCGTTGCGGCCGCTGCGGGCACGGGCGCTGCCTACGTCCTGGAAAATACCGGGGCGGGGATGCCCGGTGGAGTGGCCACCGCACTGGCAATCGGGCTGTTGGTGGGACTCGTGAACGGGGCGGTAACCGGATATGGACGCATCAATCCCCTTATTACCACGCTTGGCACCCTCGCCATAGTCCGAGGCATCGCCTTCCTTATGACCAACAACAGGCAGATCGACGTGAAGAACCCGATCTTCAAGCAACTGGGCAGGGGATTCACCAGGGAAAACTGGGACTTCGTAATTTACTACGACGTCCTGTTTTTAATTGGGGTGTTTCTGGTCTTCGGGTTCATTATCCCGCGCTATCGGTTCGGGCGCTACATGTACGCCATCGGCTCCAATGAACGAGCCGCTTCCCTTGCTGGTGTGCAGGTGAACCGCTGGAAACTTGTCTTTTTCGGGGTCTGCGGAATGCTCGCCGGTTTCGCCGGGCTTGTGAACTCCTTCAAGCTAGTAACCGCCGCTCCCTCCTACAACCAGGGAGACGAGCTGGAAGTGATCACGGCGGTCATCCTGGGAGGGGCGAGCCTGTTGGGGGGCAGAGGGCGGCTGCTGGGAACGTTCCTGGGGTTGCTGTTCCTCGCCATTCTGCTCAACGGTCTGGTCATTTCTGGCGTGGATTCGTTTTATCAGCGCATAGCAACGGGCTCTGCGCTGATTCTGGCGGTGCTGTTCGACGAGTGGCGGCGCAGCCGGATCTCGCGGCACTGACCAACCCAGGAGATCAACCCCGGGGCTGGCTGCTACTAGTCGGCAGCCGGGTTGAGCATCTCCAGAACTTCCAGAGTTATGCCGTCGGGGTCGCGGAAGTAGGCCACGCACTTCCCCTTGTTGGGCCCTGAGGTGATTTCAACAGGGCCGTCGCTCACGGGTTTCGCACCCAGCGACACCAGGCGGTCGAAGTCCTCCGCGAGATTAGTGCTGGAAAGGCAGAGGTGCGCCGTGCCCGGGTTTTTGGTAGCGAGGTCGACCATCTCCCCCGTGGGATTGAGGTACTCGATCAACTCCAACAGCACCGTCGAGCCAGGGATGTGGTAGAGGGCGACGTACAGACGCGTGTTCGGGTAGCCGACCTGGATGGAGGTGTACGGGGAGTCGAAGACCCGCTTGACGAATGGCTCGCTGCCGAAGACGGCGGAATAGAACTCCACCGAACGTTCAAGGTCGGGGACTGTGAACCCGACATGGTGCGTTCCTTTGAGCATGGACTGTCCTTTTCGTATAGAACTGCGTAGATGTTTAAACGAAACCTAGCCCGATTCCGCGTTGATACCCCGTCTGATTCAAGCCCATCGGCGCACAGCCTGCCAGTGTGCGATAAGGGCAACTACTCTGAGGAAGTACACACATAATGACAGGGTGCCCGGCTGCTAGTGCGTCAAAATTCGTTAGCATCTGCCCTACGTGGTCACCTCAAACGTGAAAGAAGGCAGCAAGCCCTGGTGGATGCGGGGCAACTACGGTCCCGTATCCTCCGAAACCGAAGCGCTGGATCTGCCGGTTGGCGGTGAGATCCCCAGTGAACTGCACGGGATGTTCACCCAGATAGGGCCGAACCCCCCCGAGGTGTCGCCCCACTGGTTCCTTGGGCACGGGATGGTGCACGGAATCCTGCTCAGGGAAGGCCGTGCCGTTCGCTATCGCAGCCGATGGATTCGCACCCCCCACCTCCACTCACCCTCCGACGATCCCGATCACCCTGAGAACTCCCCAGCCAACACCAACGTAGTGGTCCATGGCGGGCGCATCCTCGTACTTGAGGAACGCCATCTGCCCTATGAAATCAACTCAGACCTCGGAACCATTGGGCCTGTGGACTTCGGGGGGGCTGTCGCCAGATCACTCACCGCCCATCCGAAGGTGTGCCCCGCAAGCGGCGAACTGCTGGCCTTCTCCCAGAGCCGGGCAGAGCCTGCCCTCACCTTCTACAGATTCGACAAACAGGGCCGCTGCATCACCTCGCAAGCAGCAGAACTTCAGCGTCCTGTGATGATCCACGACTTTGCGATGACGTCAGAGCACGTGCTTTTTTTGGATCTCCCGGTGGTTTTTGCAGCAGAAACCGGCTCTGCGGTTCCTTACCACTGGGACGGCAAGCATCAGGCCCGCCTGGGTGTGATGAGCCGCGAGGGCGGCCCGATTAGCTGGTACAACATCGACCCCTGCTTCGTTTTCCACACCATCAACGCCTGCAGCATCGGAAACCGAATCACCCTTGACGCCTGTCGCTATCCAACCCTCTGGGAAGGCGGGTCGGAGAACTTCACCTCTCCGGCCATGGTGCATCGCTGGACGCTTGACCTGAACGCCGGGGATGTTCGGGAGGAAACCCTCTTCGACGTGCGCTGCGAATTTCCCAGCGTCGACCGACGGCTGCTGGGTCGCCCAAATCGCTACGCGTACGTTTCCACAATGGTTGACGAGGAGATGGGCAGCATTCAACACGGCCACCGGGTCGTGAAACTCGATTTCGTGACAGGCACCACCGAGCATCACCACTTTGGGGTGTCCCGATACGTATGCGAGCCGGTTTTCGTTCCCAGATCGCCCGACGCTGAAGACGAAGACGACGGCTTCGTGCTGGCCATCGTCTACGACCGCGCCCGCGACACAAGCGAGTTGGTGATTCTCAGCGCAACATCGCCCGGCAGCGTCCCCCTGGCTATTATCGCACTGCCGGAAAGGGTGCCATTTGGCTTCCACGCCTCATGGATACCTGCCGATCTATAAGGAAGCGGCTACCGCTGCAGAGCAGCTAAATCTGGGACTCTCAGCAACCCCTGGGCCAGCGAGAACCCCGGGCCGGCGAGCCCGTCGCAGCATCTGAACCCGGGGCTATAGAACTCCTATGGCCGCGTCGTAGTCAGGCTCGTCGGAAATGGGGTTGACCAGTTCTGAGTGAAGCACCTTCCCATCGGTGCCAACAACCACAACAGCCCTGGCGCAGAGGCCGGCGAGTGCCGAATCGAGCATGCGCACCCCGTATTCGTCGGCGAACGCCCTCGAACGGAAAGTGGAGGCGCAAGAAACGCTCTCGATGCTCTCGGCCCCGCAAAAACGAGTTGCTGCGAAGGGAAGATCGGCCGACACGCAGAGCACCTCGGTGTTTTCAAGCGCAGTGGCGCGCTCATTGAACTCACGCACGGTTTGCGCGCAGGTCTGCGTATCTATGCTCGGAAAGATGTTCAGAATCAGTCTCTTACCTGAGTAGTCGCTTAGACACACCTCGGAGAGATCGGTGCTGACAAGCGAGAAGTCCGGCGCTGCGCTGCCGGCTGCGGGAACCTCGCCCCCCACTGTGATGGTCTGGTCGAGGAAAGTGATCTGAGCCATATTTTGTCCTCTCTTCTTCAGGGTTTCACGGAATCCTGCGAAGGTTCTACCATGATGCAGGCAGGTTTGCTGCCTCACATCCACCGGGCATCGATCACGCTTCGAATAAGGAGTTGATACTTGAACAGTTACACCCCTCCCTTGCAAGACATGGTCTTTGCGCTCGAGGAAGTCTGCAACATACGCTCTTTCGCCGCGATGGAGGAGTTCGAGTCCTTCGACCCCGACGACCTTCACCACGTGCTCGCCGAGGCTGGTCGCTTTGCCTCCGAGGTCTTCGGGCCGCTCAACAAGACGGGGGACTCACTCGGGAGCGTCCGCAACCCCGACAGCACGGTCAGCACCCCCCCAGGGTTCGCGGAAGCTTACGACTCCTACGTAGAGGCGGGCTGGGGAGCTGCGGCCTTCCCCCTGGAATATGGAGGCGGAGGTCTGCCATGGGCAATGGGGCTGGCGCTGCAAGAGATGCTCACCGCCTCGAACCTTGCCCTCTCACTCTGCCCGCTTCTTACCCAGGGGGCCATCCATTCCCTGCTGGCCCACGGATCGCCCGCACAGAAGGCCGAGTACCTGCCAAAGCTCATCTCGGGGGAGTGGTCGGCGACGATGCTCCTGACCGAGCCGCACGCCGGATCCGACCTTGGGGCCCTCACCACTCGAGCCGAGCGGGCCGACGACGGAAGTTACCGACTCTTTGGGCAAAAGATCTTCATCACCTGGGGCGAGCACGACATGACCCCGAACATCATCCACCTGGTGCTGGCGCGCACCCCCGACGCCCCGGCGGGAACCCGCGGCATCTCCTGTTTCATAGTTCCAAAGTTTCTTCCGTGGCAGGACGGCTCACCCAAGATGCGCAACGACATCGCTTGCATTGCCATCGAGGAAAAGATGGGACTTCACGCCAGCCCCACCTGCGTGATGCAGCTAGGGGAATCGGGGGGAGCGGTGGGCTACCTCATCGGAGATGAGAACGCCGGGATGAGCTACATGTTCACAATGATGAACAACGCCCGCCTCGGCGTAGGCATGGAAGGAGTCGGGGTGGCCGACCGTGCCTTTCAGCAGTCTCTGCAGTTCGCCCGCGAGCGCTTGCAGGGTAGAAGGCCGGAGACGCCGGCGGGAAAGCAGTCCGCCATCATCTCCCACCCCGACGTCCGTCGCATGCTGCTTACCCAGAAATCCCTCGTGGAGGCGACCAGAAGCCTCTGCTACTACAACGCGACGGCCATTGACCTTGCCAAGGCGCACCCCGACAAGTCCGAACGAGCCAAGGCGCAGGAACTGTGCGACCTCCTTACTCCCCTCTCCAAGTCGTGGGGCACCGAGGTAGGTGAAATGGTGGCCTCTCTGGCGATCCAGCTTCACGGGGGGATGGGATACGTGGAGGAGACCGGAGTGGCGCAGTATTTCCGGGACGTTCGCATCACCTCCATCTACGAGGGAACCAACGGCATTCAGGCCATCGACTTGATAGCCCGAAAGCTCCCGATGCGCCGCGGAGCTGTCGTGAAAGAGTTGCTTGAGCAGATCGCAACGACTGCTAAGGAAATGCCTGACGAGCTAAAGACGCTGCGCGAGCCTCTCGAGGAGGGAGTGGAGTCGGCCCGTCGCTGCTGCGACTGGCTGCTGGCGCACCCCGGCGACAACGCCCTGGCAGGGGCCGTTCCGTTCCAGAGGCTGATGGCAAGCCTGGTTGGGGGCTGGCTTCTGGCTGTTTCCTCGCAGGCGAGCCTGCGGATGCTCCCAGCGGCATCCGGGGAAGAAGCCGACTTTCTGCGGGCCAAGCAGGTGACGGCTGAGTTCTTCTGCACACAGATCCTCCCCGAGGCGTGCGCCCTCGAGCACGCGGTCACCGGGGGGGCGGAACTGCTGTACGCCCTGGCGCCGGAGCAAATGCGCTAGAGCGGAGCGGCGACGGCGTGGCGTCAGTGGCGGAGCTAATGGCGTCAGCGACCGCCCGATCCGGTGATCTCGCCCACCACCAGGCGCTCGCTCAGCGAGCCGTCATCCTCAAGGATGCCGCAGGTAAAGCGGGTGAGGCGCGGCAGGTCCTCCCCCGCTTGGGGAATGGTGACCACCATGGGGCGAACGCCCCCTGGCGAGATAATGAGGCGAAAGGGAAAGTCGACGGTGGCGTCCGGCCCCTTCTCGTCCTCGTGGCCGTCGTGGGCGGTCTCGATCGCTGCCGGAAACGCAATACCGGACGTCAACAGGCGATCGGGGAGCGAGTACTCCGCTTCACCCTCGGCTGAATCCGGGTCGTAGCCAGCGAGGGTCCTCAGATTCACCCCCTGCTCGTCGGTGACGATCACCTCAATCCTCCCCTCAGTGCTGTTGGAGACAAGGAAGCGCACCCTCTCACCAGGTTTCACTTCAAGCGCCCGTGGGCTGCAGCCCGACTCGTCGGCTTGCATCTCGAATATCCAGGGCGGAGGCAATGCATCATCTTCGCTCCTCAGCAAAATCACTATCACTATGGGGACCCAGACGGCGAAGGCCACAACCCCAACCCAAAAGACCTTTCGCCACCGTCGCTGACGCGGTGACCTGACGTGGCGGGACTTCGCGCGGGACCCCCTCTGCTTGGAAGGGGTGCTAGCCACCAGGTTGTCTCATCGGTTCGCCTGGGGGCACCCCCATCCCCGAATGGCAGGCAGCCCCCGGCTCAGGTGCGGTCGGCCCGTTCTTCATGTAGAAGTCCAGGAAGCGCCCAAAGCGCTCATCACCGGTTTCCTCCAGTGGCAGTTGCCTGCCCCAGGCGCTGAGAACGAAGGGCGTCCCCTGCTCTGAGTAAGGCGACACCAGCATGTGCGTGTGGCCCGCTGCCATCTCCGCCAGATCTTCAAGCTCGCCGACGGAAGCCTCAGATGGCCGGTATGTAACCCACACTGCCCCGTGTTCCAGGGAATGAACGGCCAACTCGTCGAGCAGAGGGACCTCGTAAAATCCGCAGTTCTGCCAGATTGGCAGGTGCGGCCCACCGGCCGGGGGCGAAGCGAGGTACTCGACGTCGTAGCGCACGTGTTCGGCACTGGTAATTTCCACGACGGTCACCCCTTCGATGCCGCTCTCGATTTCGCCCTGCTTCGGCAGTTCCGACTCGTTCGGCTGAAAGTTCTCAGAGGTCGACATTCCCGCGCCCTCGTCAATGAGCGCAACCCCCAACTCGCCAGACTCCTCTGGCGACTCCTCCAACAGCCCCTGCACACTGCCCGCCTGTCCGTCAGCAGTCGTCTCGGCGGCTTCAGAGGTCGCCGAGATGGGGGCTCTCGCAGCGCTGGTGCAGGCAGCAGCAAGCAAAAGGGCGGCTGAGCACGCCCACAGGCAAGTCAAGAGGGCATTGCGCGCCAAAGGGGCGTTCATAGGCACTCTTCAGACTGGCTCATCGAACAGAACTCTAGGCAGTCCCCTCCGCCGGGTTGCGACGAACCCGCCTGCAACCCCTCAACGAAAGGTTTCGGCGAACCAGGAGGAGACGTCGTCGGCAATGCGGCGCGGCTGCTCCAGAGGGGCAAGGTGACCAAGGTCGTCGAAGCGTCGCAATGTTCCTGAAGGAATGCTCCCGGCCACCTCGGCTGCCACAGACGCCGGGAACACCGGAGGCTCGCTAAGGGCTTCGTGTCCGACGCCCACTGCGACGGGGATTTGAACGCCCCCAAGGCGTGGGTGGATGTTCGCCTGCTGAGAGGCAAGGAACGCACGAGCTTCGTCCTCGGGCGAACACTTGAGCGTCACCGCGCCGTCTGGGGCCTCCGCGAATCCGTGCGTGACATAGGCGTCGAGGGCTAGCCGATCCCATCCGGCAAAGAACCGCCTCGAGGCGTAGCGTTCCCTCAGCTCTTCCCGACTTTCGAAGCGCGCCTTCCGGCGACGCGCCGACGCAGCAAGCCGCTCCCCTGCGGGCTCCGTCAACGTGGGCGTCACCACGACTGGCTCAAACAACCAGGCGGCGGCGAAAGCCTCCGGTCGAGCCAGCGCAGCCAGGAGCGCTACCGCCCCGCCCATGGAGTGCCCCACCGCAAACGCTGACGGGGAAGCGTCAAAGTGATCGAGCACGACCAGTACGTCCTCCGCCATAGCAGCCCAGGAGAACTCGGCGCCCGGCGACAGGCGAGTGTCACCGTGGGCGCGGAAATCCACGGCGAGGCAGCGGTAATCGAGGAGCAGGCTGGACGCCATCGGTCCCCAGACCGACCCGCAAAAACCCGTGGCGTGGCAGAACAGGATCAACGGACGGTCGTCCATCGAAGAGGCGGAAGTCGGTGCTCCGCCTTGCGCTTCGGTAGCGTCCCCCGATTCGCCAAACTCATGTACGGCCAAGACGACGCCGTCTGCCGCTTCAATCCTGTGTGTAATCAATTCTCTGCCCGCCCGCGCCTACTCTCGTGTAGCCTTGTTTTGACGCTCACTCGAATCATTCTGTTTCTTTGGCCAATTCACCCAGTCTCTTCTCAATTCCTTCCTCCGGAGTGAAGTAAAAGGCCTTCCCGATTCTCCTCTGGCTGAACAACCCTAGTTCGACCATCTGACTAAGATCGGTTCGAGCGGTTTGATATACAACTCGATTCTTGCTCATGTGGCTGCGAAAAGTCTGAGGCTGACTAGGATCCTTCAATGCGTCCCTCAATGCAGTTACCTGACGGTGATTTAGTGTACAGGTCGCTTCAAGCAAGGATTGCAGTCGGCTCATCTCTGACGCCTTGCGCTGGACATATTCGCTCAGCCCCGATATGGCTCGCTTGATTACTCGCAGGTGGTAAGCAATAAAATACGTAAGGTCGCCATCGTCTGTCTTGACATAAAGAAAAGAACGGGCATATTGTGCGGGAACCTGCTGCAAAATGGACGATATTGAAAAATATCTGGCAAGCCAGTAGCCGGAGCGCAGCAGGACCCAATAAAACAGGGCACGGGCGGTTCTTCCGTTTCCGTCGGCAAATGGATGATCGTACGCCAACCAAAAATGGGCGATAATCGCCCTGACCACCGGATGCATAAATCCTTCGCTGTTACCGCCGTTTACAAATTTGCACAAGTTTTCAAGGCGATTCCCCAGTTCGGCTACTCTCGGGGGCCTGTGCAACAAGGTGTCATCGTCCAGCCAATACACCGAAACTCGATCTTCATCTGAAGTTTGCAGATGTCCAGCGTCGCGAGGGTTTTCCAGAGTATCGATTGTTACTATCCTGTGAAGCTCCAACAGCAAATCAAGGTCAAGCGCATTTTTTTCATTGCCCCATTCAATAACGGCCTCCATCGCACGATAGTTGTTCAAGACCATTTGCTCGTCCTTATTGTTGGGCTTCCTACCAGTGTGAATTAATTCTTTGGCTACACTTCGCGTTGTGGCGGCCCCCTCAAGCTGACTCGAAGTGATCACCTCTTCCAAGAGTGCGCCCACCAAGTGATAGTTTGCCGATCTCCTGAAGAGCGACGAGTCATCCGCCAGTATCCGTCCGCTCGCCTGTTGGTCAATCCAGTGCGTCGTTTCTTGAATTAGATCTACATTGCAATACTTAAAGTTTCTGCCGTCTACGTCTGAGCACGGCAGACGTCTCGAAAAGGAGCGCCTGGCGACAGCCGTCCCAAGCCACCATTGCTCGAGCGTCATGTCCAACGGAGGGGTTCTGTGGCGCATTTCATCCCAGTGCAGGTAACGACCACCACTGTTCACGGCTTGGGCGTGCAACAAGGATTTCTCTAACGCCTGTGGACTCTGATCGGCGAGTCTGTTCCAAAGTTCCTTCCAAGGAGGAGGGGACTGAGGTATTTTCATTGTTTTAGTATTTCTATCAATATTATCATTTTCTGTGTAAATCGTTCTTTCTAGCAACTAAATATGCTTTACAATGCATGAAATTCCGGAATTGTGAAAATTTGAGAAGGGACTTCGCTGCTCTATACCCAAACTACTAATTTAGTAGATTTTAGTAGTAAATTAGTAGAAACCTCTCGGCACAATGCCCATGCCTCCAAGCGTCGCGTTAACTACTAATCTAGTAAGTATTAGTAGGAAATTAGTAGTTGGCCAACTTGCGCTCAAGATGGGCCGACGAGGGCGGCCAGGGCGGCCATAACGTCTTCTGCGATGCTTTCGCGATCGAAGCGGGCGGGCAGCGGGCGGAACGAACCGGCCTGGACTCTGAGCACCGGCCGCTCCGACGGGCGGGATAAACGAATCCGCCTCTCCCCTGGAGGCCAGACGAATTCCGATCCGGTTATCCCGCACAGACCCATGGGAACTCCGCTGCGGACTGCCAGCAGCCCCACCCCTGACGCGGGGATTCCTACCCCGCCGTCCCGCTCCGGAAGCGAAATGACAC
The DNA here is from genome assembly GCA_958295925.1 of uncultured Acidimicrobiales bacterium. Taxonomy (GTDB): domain Bacteria; phylum Actinomycetota; class Acidimicrobiia; order Acidimicrobiales; family CATQHL01; genus CATQHL01. Next base: position 1,852,798 of record CATQHL010000001.1, on the reverse strand, counting down.
GACCCTCGGGCATGATCACAACCGACTCCCCAGCCTCCAGGCTCGCCAGCGCCTCCTTCAGTGCCGCCAGGCCGGATCCGTTCACAGGAATCGCCCCCATGAGCCGCAGCAGCCTGCCGTAGAGAGGGTGGCTGAAATATCTGCCAGCCACAAGAATCCGGGGAGACGCACCGAAGTGGCCGAAGTAGCGGACTCCGACCACGATGTCAAAGATGCTTCGGTGGTTGCCCACAAAGATGGCGGGCGCCTTCACGGTCAGAACAGGAGGAAGATCCCAGCGCACAACTAGCGGCGTCGTCAGTCGCAGGAACCAATCGAGGGCCATGAACCCGATGTGGCGGGAACTGCGGTGGCTGCTTGAAGGACGCATCTCAGAAGTAGTGTAGAAACACTCCCATGGCTACCGAACGCGCTGAAATCGCCATCAATGGCATGACGTGCGCCTCCTGCGTTAGTCGCATCGAGCGGGCGCTGGACAAACTCGAAGGTCTGAAGCAGTCTCGTGTAGACCTGACTTCCCACAGCGCAGTGGTGATCTTCGATTCGGAATCGCTGGATCGGGAGCAAGTCCACGAGGCCATCCGCTCGATGGGATACAAGACAGCAGATCCGCCAAGGGTCTCGGCGCCCGAAACGATGGGGGGAAAGCCCTCGATCGACCTCAGATCGTTTCGCATCCCCGTCGTCATCCTGGCTGCCGCCACGACGATGCTGATTTCGAGCGTATCCGCACTCCGCTTTGAAGGATGGATGTGGCTGGTGGGGGCAATCGCCACGCCAGTGGTACTTGTCGGCGGATGGGAGTTTCACCGGCTCGGATGGGCTGCGCTGGTGCGGGGGCGCAGCACCATGGACAGCCTCATCTCCCTCGGAACGCTCACCGCTTGGGGATGGTCTGCGGCAGTAACTGTCGGAAGGTTTGACACCCACCTTTACTTCGACACTGCGGCGGTGATCGTGGCCGTGCTGCTGCTGGGAAGAGGGCTGGAGGGCAGGGCGCGCAACCGGGCGGGAGAGGCGATCGCCGCCCTGACCGAACTGGAGGCGGACTCGGTTCGCCTCGAAGACGGCAGCGACATCTCGCCTGACCACCTGCAAGTAGGCATGCGCTTTCTTGTGCGACCGGGCGAGCGGATCGCAGCAGACGGGATCGTCGTGAGCGGACACTCGACGGTGGACACCTCGGCGATGACCGGTGAACCTGTCCCCCGTGAGGCGGGCCGTGGCAGCGACGTGATAGGGGGCACGCTAAACGTAGATGGCTCGCTGGTGGTAGAGGCCCGCAAAGTCGGCTCTGAGACTGCCCTGGCGGAAGTCAGGAGGCTCACCGACGAGGCTCTCTCGCGCAAGGCCCCGATTCAGCGCGTGGCCGATCGGGTTGCGTCCGTTTTCGTGCCTGTCGTCTTGGCCGTGGCCGCGGTCACGCTGGCCGTCTCGCTGAGCTTGAGGGATCCCGGCGAAGCCGTCAGCTCCACGGTTGCCGTGCTCATCGCAGCCTGCCCCTGCGCCTTGGGGCTGGCCATCCCGGCGGCGTTCGTCGCCGGAAGCGGACGGGGGGCGCGAATGGGGGTGATCATCCGCGGCCCTGACGCCCTGGAGTCGGCCAGGCGCATTGACGTGGTGGCTGTCGACAAGACCGGCACTGTCACCGAGGGACGCCTAAAGGTCGTGGCCGCGGAAGGCGTCGGGGGAATCTCCCCGAAAGAGGTTCTCGCTACTGCGGCGGCGCTGGAATCTCTCTCCGAGCATCCGATTGGGCAGGCGATTGTGGCTGAAGCCGGAAGCAGGGGCGAGGACGCCTTCAAGCGGCAGCGATACGTGGTCAACCATTTCAGAAACCTCCCGGGGTCAGGGGTTTGCGGCAACCTGCTGGAACGCAGCGGCAACGGAAAAGACCTTGACGTCGGCTGCGAGGCCGCAGTCGGAAAACCGGAACTCTTCGACGTCGTACCTGCGCCGTTGGCCGACGCAGCCTCCGCCCACGCCAGGAAAGGGCGAACGGTGGTGCTGGCGGGACGGCGCGGAGCCGCAGAGGGGCTGATTGCGCTCCATGACGGTGTCCGCCCAGGCTCCGCACAAGCCGTGGACGCCTTCAAGAAAATGGGCATGAGCGTCTTGATGCTGAGTGGCGACGGCGAGGCGGCGGCGAGGCGCGTCTGCGAGCAGGTGGGGATTGACGAAGTGTCTGCTGGACTCACTCCTGAGGGGAAAGCCGAGGAGGTCATCCGACTTCAATCCGAGGGCAGAAGAGTTGCCATGATCGGCGACGGAATCAACGACGCCCCCGCCCTCGCCACAGCAGATCTGGGGGTGGCCGTCGGCTCTGGCGCCGACGTTGCCCTTGCCGCCTCCGACTTGACGCTGGTGGGGGACGACCTGCGGAGAGCCGCAGACGCCATCGCCATCGCCCGCTCCACGCTTGCGACCATCAAAGGAAACCTGTTCTGGGCGTTTGCCTACAATACGGCCATTATCCCGTTGGCGGCAGTCGGCCTGCTCCGGCCTGAAATTGCTGCAGCAGCCATGGCGCTTTCCTCCCTCTTCGTGCTGGGCAACTCACTGCGCCTTACCCGCTTCGCTCCTAGGATGGAATCCTTCTCTGTTGACGAGAGCCAAAACGTGGCTTCAAATCCCTAAAGAGGACTTTCTAATTCCATGACGCACTTCGGGGCCATCCCGCTGGACGGCCCCTTCTACGACCATCTCAGGGTCGGGGAGGAGTTGCCCCGACAACCTGGCGTGACGCTCGACAGCGGCGTATGCGCCATTTACCAGGCGCTGGTGGGCGAGCGACTGCCGCTGACGCAGGACAGCCGGGTATGCGAGGCGGTCACCGGGTCGCATAGGCGGCTGGTAAGCCCCGGGCTGCTGATGGCACTCTCCGTGGGGCACACCACGACGGTGAGCCGAAGGGTGATAGCCAACCTGTTCTACAGAAACGTGCGCCTGCTTCGTCCAGTGTTTGTGGGGCAGACATTAAATACGACGGTTCGGGTTCTGGCGATGCGGGACGCAAGAATCCGTGCCGACAGGCCGCTGCGCGGGATGGTGCTCGTCGACTGCTGGAGCGTCGCCGACGACGAGTTGGCGATGTCTTACCAACGCTGCCCGATGCTTCCCGCCAAGGGAGCAAGCCTTCCCGGCCACTCGGCTGAGATCACCGACGGCAGGGACGCCGAGGATCCACTGGGGGGAATTGACTTCGACGACTGCGAGGAGCTTGCACCTGCCCACTGGAAGCTGTCCCTTCTCGGCCCTGCCGACGAATGGCCTGTAGGGGAATCGGTAACCGACCCCTTGCGCGAGTGCATAGAGGACGCCCCGCTGCTCTTGCATCTCACTGGGAACCTTGCCTTCGCCCACCGCGACGCCGAGGCATCTCCATACGGCCGCAGGCTTGTAAACGGGCTGCAGGTGGCAGGGCTGGCGCAGGCATCCCTCAGCCGTGTCATTGGTGGTCTTGCGACCGTGCTGGCCTGGGGATACTGCTCGCACACAGGGCCGGTGTTTGAGGGCGACCTGTTGTCGTTCACCCACACCCTTCTGGGGGAACGACCTGCGGGCGACGGGCGTCTGCGGGCGGTGAGGGTACAGGCACAAGCCCACCGCGACGGACGGGCCGATGGCGTGCTCGACTGGACCCTGGCCTGCCTCACTCCCTAGCTGACACCGCCCGGCTGGCCCCCCGCCGGCCGACAGCACTGCCTGGCTCCCCCAACAAGGACAAGACCCTCTCAGGGCTGAGTGGCAGCGTCCGCACCGCCCCAGGACATCCGACGGCTTCATCCACCGCAGCGGCGATGGCAGCCCCGCAGGCGTTGGTCCCCCCTTCCCCGGCCCCCTTGAGGCCCAGTGGGTTCAGCGGACTAGGGGCGTCCTCGGACACCAGCACCTCCACCGGCGGCTGGTTCTCCGCAGTGGGCATGAGGTAGTCCATGAAAGACGTGACAAGCGGCCCGCCGTCGGAGTCGTAGCGATATTCCTCATACAGGCTGCCCCCTATTCCCTGAGCCGCACCTCCAACGATCTGGCCCTCGATGAGCATGGGATTCACAGAACGCCCCACGTCGTAAGCCACAACGTAGCGCTCAATTTCCACCCCGCCGGTGCCCGGGTCAAGCTTCACCACCGCCGCGTGCGCCCCGTAGGGATAGGTCATGTGGTCGGAGTTGAAGGTGTACTCGACGCTGCCTCCGGTTACGTCGTTGGCGAGCAGGCGTTTGGCGGCAAGATAGACGGCCACCCCGGTCATCACCGTGACCCTGCTGGCGAAAGCCCCCAATCCCCTCCCGATGAGGTCGGTCTGGCCGTGTCGCACTCTCACGCTGCTGTAGCCCACGCCCAGGACTTCCGATGCGATCTGGGCTATCACCGTCTCCATGCCCTGCCCCACCGAGGCGGCGCCCGTACAGACCTCCACCGTCCCGTCTTCGAGCCTTGTAACGCGGACGTCGTCGAAAGGCCCCAGGCCGGACTTCTCAACGAACATTCCCAGCCCCAGCCCCACCAGTTCGCCATTGGCGCGGCGCTGCGACAGCGATTCACTCAGAGCCTCGTAGTCGACATGGGCCAAGAGCCGCCCCAGCAGCCTGGCGTAGTCGCCGGAGTCGTAGACCACCCTGGTTCCAAGCGTCTCCGTGCGTCGATCGAAGGGCATCTCCTCGAGGGCGATCAGGTTTCTGCGCCGCGCCTCCGCCGGTGGGATGCCGAACTCGACGGCCACGGCGTCAACCAGCCGCTCTCTTGCAAACGTGCTTTCGAAACGACCGGGCGCCCGGTAGGTGCCTGCAGGCGTCTTGTTGGTAAGACGGATATGGCAGGCGGCCCGGTATGAGGGCACCTTGTAGGGACCAGGCAGCATGGCGACGGAAAGGCTTGGGACGGTGGCACCGTGCGTGCGCACGTACGCCCCCTGATCGTGGAAAATCTCGGCATCGATGGCCTGTATCACGGCGTCTTCATCCACCGCCGCCCGTAGTACATATACCTGGTCGCGGGAATGGTTGGCTGCCAGAAAGTGCTCCCAGCGGTCTTCCACCCACTTCACAGGGCGGCTCAGGCGAAGGGCCGCCCAGGCGACCAGGACATCCTCGGGGTAGAGTTCGCCACGCACCCCGAACCCTCCACCGACATGCCCTTCCCTGCCTACTACGCTTCCGGCGGGCAGGTGCAGCATCGCCGCCAGGGTTGCACAGTTGTAGTGTGGCACCTTTGCGATTCCGTATATCTCCAGCCCGCCTCCGGAGGGCTTGGCCAGAAGCCCGCGGGTCTCGAGGGGAATTCCGCTGTGACGCCCCACTTCGCAGGTCAGCTCGACCACGCGGTGAGCCGCCGACATGGCGGCGGTCACGTCCCCGTAGTCGGCCCGCAGCGTCATCGCAGAGATGGCCAGGGGGGAACGGGACTCCAACACCGCCTCCCCCGCTTCGATCTCAGGCCAGATCAGTTCGGCAGCGTCCTCGGCCAGATACGGGTCTACGGCAAAGACCGCCGCCAGGGGCTCACCGACATAGCGCACGGAGTCTTGGGCCAGAACGGGCTGAAGATAAGGACGCAACTCGTCGTAGCCCACCTGCCTGAAATCGATGAGCGGCGTCTCTGACATGTCCGCGCCCGTGAATACGGCAACCACCCCGGGGGCAGCGAGAGCCTCTGACAGGTCAAGCCCCACCAGCCGTCCGCAGGCAGCGGAGGAACGCACGACCCTCATGTGGACTTGGCCAGGGAAGTTCAAGTCGGCCAGGAAACTCCCCTCGCCGCGCAGCAGAGGCGGATCCTCGAGTCGGAGCGCCGGGTGGCCTATTCCAGTTTCATTGATCCCCTTTCCCCTGCCAGGGAGGCCGGAGATGCCATCCCCCACGCTAGACAGCGTCCCGCACCGCCCTGACCGCGTCGATGATGCCCTGGTATCCGGTGCAGCGACAGAGGTTGGATGACAGGGCTTCACGCAGTTCGGCATCGTCTATGTCAGGTCGGGCGGCCAGCACGGCTTCCGACAGCAGCAGGAAACCGGGCGTGCAAAACCCGCACTGAAGGCCGTGGTGGCGCATGAACGACTCCTGAAGGGGGTTGAGCGTTCCATCTGGGCTCGCCATCCCCTCAACCGTGCGAATGTCGACGTCCGCCGCCTGCACAGCGAACATGAGGCAGGAGCGCACGGGATTCCCGTCTATGAGAACCGTGCAGGCCCCACAGACGCCGTGCTCGCACCCCAGGTGGGTGCCAGTGAGCCCGCAGTCGTCCCGAAGGGCGTCGGCCAGCGTACGGCGCGGCTCCACCTCCACTGTGCGTTCAGTGCCGTTCACGCTCAATCGCAGGCGTGTCTTGCAGTCTGATTCAAGCAGTCCAGTGATGGATGACTCGGTCATGATTCCCCTCGTTCAGGCAGCTTCCGATCGCTCAACCGCCCCAGCTGCATCTGCCCGGTCGCCGATGGCTGCCGCGGCCGAGCGGATCGCTGCACGCACCCGCTCCGGCGTGGCTGGCATCTCGTTCACCTCTGCCCCCAGATGAGCTATGGCGTCGTTGACGGCATTGATTACCGCCGCCGGGGCGCCAATGGCGCCACCCTCCCCCAGCCCCTTTGCTCCAGTTATTGAGGAGTCTGTGACGGTCTCGAGGTGGATGATGGCGATGTCGGGAATCTCGGCGGCGGTGGGAGGCAGAAAGTCCATCAGCGACGTGGTCAGGATGTTCCCGTCGGGGTCGTAGATCACCTCCTCCAAGAGGGCGTTGGCTATGCCCTGGGTCACGCCCCCGCGTATCTGGCCGTCCACGATCATCGGGTTGATTAGACGGCCGGCGTCTTCGACCACGACAAAACGCTTCAGCTGCACGCCCCCAGTGTGGGGATCCACCTCCACCTCTGCGACGTGACAAGCGTTGGAAAATGTCCCGGCGGGGTCATATCCGGCCTCAGTGCGCAGCCCGGGCCCCAGACCTTTCGGCATCCTCTGCGGCTGGTGGTGAGCTATGCGGGCCAACTCATCGATGCTCCTACCCTGCGAGGTTCCGGCCACCGTCGCCATGCCTGAATCCAGCAGGATGTCCTCCGGTGCGGCCTCCATCTCCTCCGCTGCCAGGGCGGCGATCTTTCGGGCGAGTTCCCTGGCGGCGATCTGCGCCGCCCCGCCCGCCAGCACCGCAGAGCGGCTGGCGAACGATCCCCAGCCGTAGGGGGTGTTGTCGGTGTCGCCGCTTATTATCCGCACCCGCTGAGGATGCACCCCCACCTCCTCTGCAACTATCTGCGTGAGGGCGGTGTGCAGGCCCTGACCGTGCGGGGAGGCCCCAATCCTCAAAGTCAGGTAGCCGGACGGATCCATCGCCAGGGCGACGTTTTCGTACCCGACGGTCACAGACATTCCACGCGCAGCGAAGGCGGGCGTTCCGTAGCCCGTTCTCTCAGCGAAAGTGGAGATTCCCAGACCCGGCAATCTCCCCCCTTTGCTGCGGGCGTCGGCTTGGCGGCGGCGGAAGTCCTCCATGTCCATCTCGGCAAGTGCCGCGGTCAGCGACTGCCGGTAACTCCCCTCGTCGAGGTAATACCCCATCGGGGACCGATGAGGGAACTCCTCGGGCAGGTTCCGGTGGCGGATCTCCGCAGGGTCTAAACCCAGCCTGCCGGCGGCGCTGTCCATCAGTCGCTCCACAGCAAGGGTAAGGACAGGGCGAGACACTCCCCGATAAGGCGAAGTCGGGCACGTGTTGGTGCACACCCCACGCGATCTCACGCCGTATTCGCCGAGCCTGTACGGCCCTGGCAACTCCCCCAGCGCCATCAGCGGCTCCACGCCCCACGTGATGGGGTAACAAGACCACGCCCCCGTGTTGCAAAGGATGTCAGCCTCAAGGGCCAGCATCCTTCCTTCGTCGTCGAAGCCTCCCTTTACGCGGTAGCGCTGCTCGCGGCTATGCCAAGCCGCTGAGAGGTTTTCCGCTCGATCCTCAACCCAGGCCACAGACGTACCCAGTCGACGTGACAGCCACACCATCACTGCGTCCTCACGGGCCAGCGGCAGTTTCTGCCCGAATCCCCCTCCCACGTCGGGGGCCACCACCCTGAGATCGACCTCTGGCAGGCCAAGCGCGTCGCAAATGCCTGTGCGCACCATGTGGGGCGACTGCACCGAGGCGTAGAGGGTCGTTCGATCGTCGGCGGGGTTGGTGCTCGCCACCGAACCTCTGCCTTCAAGGGGCATGGCGCACTGACGACGGGAGGTGATTTCCATGTCCACCACGAGGTGCGCCGAGGCCAGGGCCTCAGCCAGGCCGGGGGTGGCGAACGAGCCCTCCACAACCACGTTTCCCCCCGTCGCCTCAGGATGGAGGAGCGGAGCGTCAGGGGCCAGCGCGGAGTCCAGATCGACCACCGGTTGGGTCGGGCGAATGTCCAGCTCCACCTGTTCGGCCAGGTCTTCGGCCTCTTCGGGGGTTGATCCCACTACAACCGCCACAGGCTCTCCCACGTATCGCACCCGCCCCCTGGCAAGCAGCGGTTGGGGCACCTTTACAAAGTCGGGGCGGCGCAGCTCGCAAACTATTTCGCTCACGCCGTCTGCGTCGAGGTCGGCGACGGTGAACGCCTCCCCCCTCACATCCTCGATGACTCCCGATGCCAGCGGGCTGCGCACGAACCTCGCAGTCGCCCGGTGGGGGAAGTCGTCCACGAAGCGGCCCTGGCCTCGCAGCAGGGCAGGGTCCTCCACCCGGCGCAGGGAGCGTCCAACCCAGTTCACCGGCTCATTCCGGTCTCAGACTGGCGTGGGGATGGACTCTGCGCCGAGCGCCCGGCGCACCATAACCCCGGTGAGGTCGCGGCGGTAGCCGGCAGAGCCGTGGATGTCGCCCGACGGGTCGACCTCGCCAGTGGCAGCCAACCCTGCCTCGTGAAAAACCGCGGGGGTTGGGATGGCCCCAACCAGGGCAGCCTCAGCCGCCCGAAGCCTCACCGGTGTGCCCGCCACACCCCCGGCGCCCACCCTGGCCTCGACGATGCTTCCGTCTTCGATCCGCAAGGCGGTAAGGGCGGCCACCACCGCGAAGTCGCCGGCTCGACGGGCGAACTCGCAGAATCCGACCCTCCAGTCGGGGCCCAGCACTGGCAGCCTCACCTCGGTCAGCAACTCTTCGGGCTCCAGGCTGGTGGTGAACACTGTCTCAAAGAAATCCTCGGCGGCGACGATGCGCATAGGACGCGTGGAGCTGCGCACCACCATCTCGGCCCCCAAGGTCTGCGCCATGATGCACCACTCAGCCGCCGGGTCGGCGTGCGCGATTGAACCGCCGAACGTGCCGCGCACCCTTATAGGAAGATGGCCCACCCAGCGAGCCAAGCCTCTCAGCAGCGAGCCCAGCGGACCGTCTGCGGGCCCCAGGCCGTTGGCTGGAAAGTGCTCCAGTTGCCTATGTCGCACCCGGGCGCCTATTCGCAGCGTTCCCTCGTCCACCGAGATTCCATCAAGGGACTCGTCCGCCGCGAGCCGTCCGATGTCGACTATCACCGACGGGCGCGCCAACCGGAAATTCATCATAGGAACCAGGCTCTGCCCACCGGCGAGCACCTTGGCCTCGTCCCCGTGCTCGGCAAGAGCGGCCAGAACCTCTTCGACGGTCTCGGGGGCAATGTATGAAAATTGGGCGGGCTTCATGTCTACTTGTTACCTGGGCTGAGGGTGGAAATGCTTCTTGACTGGGGATGCGCTAACTGGATATCCGGTTATCCGGTTGCCGATTGAGTGCTAGACCGCTCGGGTCGGGACTTTGGGGCGATGTTAGTGTCTTAGGCCCCTGGCACTGATGCTCACACAGGCGGCGGCCGGGCTCGCAGCCAAGTTTGCGATGCCTTGCCTGCAAAATATTGCCTTGCCCGCAAATCAAGAAAAGGGCAGCCAACAGCAGGCCTATAGTCGGCGGCCGCGCAGGCCGCCATTCGGAGTTGGTGTCTGCCCCACTTAAAGCTCGCGCCCGTCCAGGCTTACGCCGTAGACGTCGGTGCGACGATCCCGGCGGGGCTGAATGAGCGGGCTGCGTGCCTGAGCCGTCCGTGCGTCCGCCAAGTCCACTTCCGCTGTCAGAAGCTCGGGCTCTTGCGTGCTCGCCGGGCCGGCCAAAACCCGGCCGTAGGCGTTGGAAAGTATCGACGAACCCAGGAACCCGAGCTTTCCGTGCACCCCGACCTGCGAGGCGCAGGCCATGAACACCTGGTTGAGGTTGGCCTGGAGCAAAGCCCCCTGCGCCTGCGGGATGAGGGCGTCGGCGACTGCATCAGAGTGGTCGAATCCCCTTACCCAGGCGGTAGGCACGCATATCAAGTCAGCTCCGCAGAGGGCCAGCACCCTCACGACCTCAACGAAGCGCAAGTCGTAGCACACGCACATCCCCATCCGACCGAGCGGGGTGTCGAAAGTGGGCAGACCAAGGTCACCCGGCTGGAAGCAGTGCTTCTCGGTGGCAAAAAGGTGCAATTTGCGGTAGTGCCCCAGCACCCCGTCGGCTCCCACTGCCACGGCGGAGTTGTATAGGGAAACGCCCGACGAATCCCCGCGGGCGCCTCTTTCGCAAAATCCCCCCACCACTATTCCTCCGTAGCTCCGTGCCGCCTCCTGCCAGGCAGTGACGGTCTCACCGTCGATCGGCTCGGCCAACTCCGCAAGAGTCTCCGGGTCGTCGGAATACCAGGGAACACACATCTCCGGAAGCACCACCACGTCGGCCCCCAGCTCAAAAAGCTCGATGGCGGCGACGGTACTTCTGCGCCTGTTGCCCGAAACGTCCCCGGGCGGGGAGATGAGCTGGGCAAGCCCAATTCTGAATTTAGTGCTCACTCCACCCCCAACAGACGCAGCAGGTTGCGGTCGGGGGGGCAGGGTCCGCCCACGCTCACTATCCGGCTGCCCCTGTCGGCGCAGACGGCGTGCTTAACGCCCGCGGGCACGTGCACGGCGTCGCCAGCCTCGAATGGAATAGCGAGATCGTTCGTGAAGTCCTTGATCGTGCCCAGTCCCTCCAGGATGTAGATGGTGTCCTCCGATTCCTCGTGAGTATGTGGGACGTTCTGCTCATCCGGCTCTAGAACCACGTAGTTCATGTTTGCCACCTCGGCTCCCACGCCAGGCCAGACAATCAATCTGGCGTCAGAGGAGATGATGGGCATCATGAGATCGGGGTTGTCACGGTGAAATACCCTCACTGCCATTTATGCCACCTTTCAATCTTCTGTCAGAGAACCGTATACGGCAGGGTCGGGTGGACATGGGCCACCCACAAACTCGCAGCCTTCTTCGCCCGCCTCGAATGCATGGGGGGTGTCAGGGTCGACATGAACCATTGAACCCTCCGTGAGATCCTGGCTTTCCCCTGATTCAAGGTCAACAACTGACGCCCCGCCCGACTTCATGTAATAGACCGACTCCGACGGGTGTAGCAGATCAACAGTACGGCCCCCCCCAACCAGGGAAACGACGTGCATTGATCGGTGCTCTGAACCCACCCCTGGCCAGACAACCGCTATCGCAGACCCGCCGGAACGCACCAGGGGCACGACCGTGCTGCTCTCGGCGCCTTTCAATACTTGAACCCTCTCCTGCCTGCCAATGGGCTTGCTCATACTGTCTCCATTGTCTCTTTGACGATGGGATGACTTTAGTTGGGGCTGACGCAGGAGTCACAGGTTGCCTCGTGGACAAGAGCCTCACGACTTAATCGGGGCTGGGGCAGGGGAGTATCTGTAAGAGCATCCACCCTGGCGAGAACCGTCACGAGGGAATCCTCAAATCTTGACAACGCCTCCGTCCAGGTTCACCACCGAGCCGGTCATGTAGTCGGAGCCCATCCCGGCCAACAGCACGGCCAGCGGCCCAATCTCGGGCGGGTCCCCCACACGTGCGAGGGGCGTGACGCTCTTCAGGAAGTCCATTGTCTCGGGAACATCCAGCAGGTGACGGTTCATGTCTGTGTAGAACGCCCCGGGTGCAATCACGTTCACGGTCACCGAGGGCGCCCATTCCCAGGCCAGGGCCTTTGAGAGCACTATCAGCCCTCCCTTGCTGGCGGAATACGCCGACCAGTCGGCCATTCCGTGCTGGCCAAAGTTGGAGGCGATGTTTATCACCTTGCCTCCGCCTCGTTCCAGCATCCGCCTGCCGATCGCCCGGCAGCAGTAGAAGACGCCCGTGAGGTTTGCCCGCAACACGGCGTCCCACTCCTCGTCGCTGGTCTCGACTGCGGGGCGCACAAGGGCGACTCCGGCAGAAGTGAACAACACGTCTATGCCCCCTGTTTTTTCCCAGGCCTGCGCCGTCGCCTCCTCCACCGCCTCGGAGAAGGTCACGTCCACCACCTGGGGGTGGCACGACGCTCCGACGGCTCGAATCTCCTCGGCGACCTTTGAAAGCGCCACCTTGTCTCGCCCCCAAATCACGACGTTCTTCGACCCGGCTGCCGCCATCGCCAGGGCAATGGCCTTTCCAAGGCCTCGGTTGCCTCCGGTGACAAGCACCGTCCTGCCAGAAAGACTGGTTTCCATCGTTTCCTCCCAAGAATTGCGCGTATACAGGTCCTAAGACTCACCCCATCCTCTCGTGATGCTAGTAATGTCTTGAACTTGCGTAACCCCAAAACATGGAGACGGAGAGTTTGAGTTTGGGAGATACTCGCCCGCAAGCGTCCGAGGAAAACAGCCGCGACACCCTCGCCGGGGTCTACGACACCCTGTCTGGCATATACGCATTCTTCAGGCGCGCCAGGATTCTGACCTCCATCCTTCTGACCTTGGGAATCATGGCCGCCATCGCAGCGGCCTTCGGAGCCAATCCTGTAACCGTCGCCTGGGCGATCGTCAGGAACTCCGTCAGCAGGCAGTTGGTGCTCGGGGAGACGATCATGGCAGCCAGCGTCCTGGCCCTGACCGGACTGGCTGCCGCAATCCCCTTCACCGCCCGCCTTTGGAACATCGGCGGGGAGGGGCAGATGTTCGCCGGCGCCATCGCGTCGGTAATCCTGGGGTTGACTCTCCCCGAAAACATCGCACCCGTCCCGTTCATTTTGATTCTCATCATCGGCGGTGGGTTGGGGGGCGCTATCTGGGGACTGATTCCAGGACTGCTCAAGGCGTACTTTAACGTCAGCGAAATCGTTACTTCGCTGATGCTGAACTTCGTAGCAATCTGGGCTTCCTCCTTCGTGGTCAACGTTGCGTTTTCGAACGTGTACTCCCAGATGCGTACCTTAAGTATTCACGAAAACGCCCGCTTTCCCGTCTTTTGGGAAACCGCGGATGTGGACATCGGCGTCTTCATCGCCCTGGGGGCCGCCCTGGTCGCCTGGCTGATGCTCGCCCGGACATCCCTGGGCTTTTCAATCCGGGCAATCGGATCCAACCCTAACGCCGCAAGACTTGCCGGAGTCAAGACCCGCAAAGTCACAGTCTCGGCCTTTGTCGCAGCGGGCTTTGCCGGCGGCTTGGCAGGGTCGGTGGCAATTCAGGAAATTCTTAACTACACGTTGGCAGCGGACTTCTGGTTGTACAACTACGGCTATTTAGGCATCGCCGTGGCGCTGCTGGCCAGATTGAACCCCTTGGCCATCCTCCCCGGGGCGTTCCTCTTCTCCGCCCTTAAAGTGGGCAGCAACAGCCTTCTGGCCACAGCCGGGGTGTCATCTTCGCTTGGCAACGTCCTGATCGCAACGTTCCTCATACTCCTGCTGGTCACAGGCGTGATTCAGTCCCGAACTTCACAGGCTCAGGCCAGCCAGTGAGCAGAGATGTTGTAATCGCCCTCTTCGCCTCGGGATTGGGGCTCATGGTGCCCATTCTTCTGGCATCTCTGGGGGAAATCCTGTGCGAACAGGCCGGTGTCCTGAACGTCGGCATCGAGGGCACGATGCTTTTTGGAGGGGCCACCTTCGCCGCCGTGGGCGCCTACTACGACAACCTTGCGGTCGCCATGCTCGCAGGAGCCCTGGCAGGAGCAGTGGTGGGGGTGATCCTGTCGGCGCTCTACGTGAGAAGGGGAACCGATCAGATCGTCACCGGGTTGCTATTCACCATCTTCGCCTTGGGGGTCACGGGAACGTTGAGCGCCCAGTTGCTCGGCGGTAAGACGGCATCCACGCTCACCCCGTGGAAGTTTCCGCTGATTGGCCGCATCCCAGGCTTCGGGGAAGTCATTAAACAGAACCAACTCTTCTGGATCACGCTGCTGCTGGTGGTTGCCGTCCACTATCTCTTGCGTCGCACCTGGTGGGGGCTGCACTTGCGGGCAGTCGGGGAACAACCCCATGCGGCATCCTCGGCGGGACTGAACGTTTGGCGGCTGCGCTATTCGGCCTTGATCCTTGGAAACGCGCTGGTGGCGCTGGGGGGTGCCACGCTCGTGGCGGCCTCATCAGGCCGCTTTTTCACTGAATCGACGGCCGGAAGGGGGTATATTGCCCTCGGCGTGGTGGTGGTTGCGCGCTGGAACCCCTACGGCGCCCTCGCCGTATCCTGGCTATTCGGTATCTCCCAGGCCCTGAGGTCTGCCGCCGAGCAGATCGCATTCCTCGATCCTGTGCCGGTGGATTTCTGGTCGGCCCTCCCCTACATTGTGACGATCATCGCCGTTCTGGTTTCGCGCGGTTCCCGCTACCCCGCAGCGGTCGGCATACCCTGGCGCGAGCCCAGCACATCTCGCAGGAAGTGAGAGGCCGCCGAAGACTCTCCCCCCAAGGAAAGCCAACCACGGAGTTGATCAGACTCCAATCATGATTCTCAAACCTAAAGACTGCTTGTAGCCTTTGTGCAACTTGGATGCGAACCCCGGTACCGGGGACGCACCCTCACATCGGAAACCATTATCAAACAAACAATACATCAACAAACAAGGAGAAAAAATGAACCGTCGCACTACGGTCACAATTCTTGGAATCCTCTTTACGACAGCGCTGATAGCTGTCGCCTGCGCAAGCGATGACTCTGGCACAGGCACTTCAGCTCCACCGCCACCAGCGGAGACAACCACCACTGCTGCAACACCTGAGACAACCACCGCTGCTGCAACGGCTGAGACAACCACCACGATGGCGGAGTCTGCTGAGCCTTACCGCGTGGCCATGCTATACCCGGGTGCCGGCAACGACTTGAGTTGGGCAAACGCCTGGTGGGACGGCGCACTCGAAGCCATGGAGATGAACTCCAACATCGAAGTGAAGGGAGTCGATTTCATGTACACGGCTGACGACTACCAACAGCAGTCGGCGAGTTTCGCGGCAGAGGGATACGACCTTATTATCATCGCGCATGGGGCGATGGGCGACGTCGCCGTGAAAGTGGCGGAGGATTACCCTGAAGTCCAGGTGTGCGACGCTCCCATCCAGCCAACAGCGGAGATGGCAGCCGTACAGCCCGAAAACCTCTGCTACATCGACATGGCTCAGCACCACTCCAACTTCTTCTCAGGCGTACTTGCCGCCCTTGTCACAGAAACCGGCAAACTCGGCGCCCTGAACGGCTTCGCGTTCCCGGCCCTGACACGCCAGCCGGAGTCGTTCCACCTCGGCGCCCGGTGCGTCAACCCCGACATCGAGTTCACCCAGCAGTACATCCAGACCTGGGACGACACCGCCCTTGCCAAGACAGCGGCCGTGAGCCTCATCGCATCGGGGGTTGATGTGATCATGTCGGCAGCCGACCAGGCCGTGATCGGGATGATCGACGCCGCGGACGAGGCGGACGGGCAAGTCTGGGTGATTCCCGCCTACTACGACAGCAATGAAATTAACCCCGCCGTGGTCCTCACCTCCAACATCCACGGCCTGAAGGACGTCTCCCGCGAGATGATCATGCGTGGCATTAGAGGCGAGATCGGGCCAGCTTCATTCCACGACTTCACCTCAGTCAACACCCCTGGCATCGGTATCGCCCCTCTCTACGAGGACGCAGACGTCCTGTCCGCCGAGGAGCAGGCCACTCTCGACGAATTCATCGAGAAAGTCCGCAACGGCGACATCGTGATCCCGGACGAGACTTCCGGACCGACCCCCATTGGTCTGGAGGAAGGCTCCGGCGGCGAAATCGACTTGGCCAGCATCGGCTGCTAGCCAAGTCACAGCCTCATAACAACATCGGCTGGGGCGTCTCCTTCTGCAACGTGCGGGGGAGACGCCCCAGTCATTGTTTACGAGCACCCAGTCATTGTTTACGAGCACCCCTGCTCGCACCCCTGCGCTTTTTCCGTTATATAGTTCACGACAGCCCCACACCCGATAACGAAAGGAGACAGCAACCATGCTCACAGACATGTACTGCTACCTCGAAGACAAGAACAAACTTGCCCTGCCGTCCGGCACGAGCAACTCCGCAAACGTCTTCGATCAATGGCTGGAGCCCGACCGCACGGCTGTGGCCTGCATCGACATGCACCGCGGCCACGTCGGAGAAGAGAAGGAACTCACCTGCCCGGCTCCCCGCGCCCGCTGGCGCATTCCCGCCCACAACATGTTCCACGCCGCCTGTCGCGAGATCGGCATCCCCATCATTCATGTTCAGCACTGGCAGCGCTATGGCGGGATCGACGACCTCCACGGGCGTCACGACAACCGCATGGCAAACTGGCGGGCGATGTACGAGCTCTACCTGCCACCCAACTCTCTGATGGATCAGCACTCCTGGGAGGGCACCAAGTGGCTTGACATCCTGGTCGAGGAGGAGGAGGGCGACTACTACGTTCGCACCAAGAAGCGCCTTTCGGCTTTCTACCCCACCGACCTGGAATTCCTGCTGCGGCAGATGAACGTGCAGAACCTGGTGCTAACCGGCACCTACACCGACGCGTGCGTTCTGTCTTCGGCCTTCGACGCAGCCAACCGCGACTTCAGGGTGATCGTGCCCCGTGACATTGTGGCCGGTTACTCCGAGGAGGTGGAGCACGCAGCCCTGCAGATCATCTCACTTCACCTCGGCCTGGTGGTTGACGCACCCGCCCTGGTGAGGGAGTGGTACGCCCGCAAGGAAACCGATCTGCCCGACGGCTTCGCCGACATCACCGAAATTACCGAAAGCTGCGGCCTGCTGCTGGATGCCGTAGCCGCCTAGGCGCACAGGTATTCGGCCGCTGTCGGCGTCCCCACTCTGAGGAGGTCGCCGGACAGCGGCCAATACTTGGCCAATTCGCCGGTTAAAGCGGCGTCGCTTTAACCAACAGCCTCAACCTCAAGCGCAAAGGAGCACAGATGACAAGCGACCTTCAACACATCTGGGGAGACGAGCCCATGCCGCTCATGCCCTACACACCGGCCGTAAAGGCAGGCGACTGGGTCTTCCTGTCGGGACAGCTGGCAACAGACTTCAAGACGGGAATCACCCCTGAGGGCGGTGGCGGTGACTGCAACCCGTACCTCGAAAACCATCTGGAGCTTCAGTCGAAGATAATCCTCGACAACCTCACGACCACGCTGGAGGCGGCGGGCTGCGACATCTCCACCGACGTGGTGCGCATCTGGCAGTGGTTCGTCTCCGAGTATCCCACCATGGAGGAGTTCGCCGCAGGAAACACGTGGCCGCGCATCACTATCACGCCATACCTGCGCACCCGCAACCACTACATCAAGCCGCCCCGACCTGCCTCAACAGGGATGGGCGTCCGCGAGTTGCTGGTTGCAGACTCGCTCATCGAGGTCGACGTCCTGGCCATCGCAGGAGGCGGCAGCGTGGGCTATGAGGTGCCTGAAGGTGTGCCCTCCCCGCTGGCCGGCTACTCCCCCGCCATCCGACGTGGCGACTGGATCTTCTGCGCAGGGGAGATTCCCGTCGACTGGGTGGGAGACTGGGGTCAGGAATGGCGAATGGGCGAGCGCAGTGGTTTGGCACCCGAGGCGCGCGTGAACGAGTACCTCTGGTACGACTCCCCGATTGAGCGTCAGACCGACTACACCCTCGCCAAATTGGAGAAGATTGCAGCAGCCGCCGGTGCGTCATCCCTCCAGAACTGCGTGAAAGCCACCGTCTACCTGTCGTCGCCCAACGACTTCGCTGGAATGGAGCGGGTGTGGAGGCAGTGGTTCCCTGAAAACCCGCCAGCACGCGTCGTAATCCCCTACATGGGGCTGGGGGGCAAAGGCTCCCGCATCGAGATCGCCATGAAGTTGCTGGCCGATGACGCCTCCGTCTCCAAGGAGACAATCGAGACGTCCGACGCCGTGCAGCCTCCTTGGCACGAGCCGCAGGCTGTGAAGGCCGGCGACTACGTGTTCTTCAGTACCGTCACCACCGCAGACGAGCGTGGGATGCTGCCGCCTGAGGTGCAGCGCAACCCGGGCTTCCCGCACTACGGGCTGCCTCCGCAGATGGAGATGGAGTACATACTCAAGAACATCTCGGCTATCTGCGAGGCTGCAGGCACCTCTGTAGAGAACATCTGCAAGCGGCAGTGCTACCACGCCGACTTTGCCGACTTCCAGATCTCAATCAACGAGTGGGCGCGCCACTTCCCGGGCGGCAGGCCCGCCTCCACGACGATGCGCATCGGCGGTCCGCTGCAGGTGCCAGGCGCTCACGTAATCCTCGAGCTGACCGCCTACGCGCCCTCTGCATAGCCTTCCCGTCAGCCCCGCCCGGCGTCCGCTCTTTGCCAGCCTGTCGCAGCGCAGGTCGGCCGAAGGCAGGCGAGCGGGCAGGGGGGTGCAAGGGATCAGACATCGAAAGCGAGGCAAGTCGTGACGCAGACGCACACATCCGGGGGGTCCATTCTCGGGAATGCGGTACTCAGGCGCGAGGACGCAGCGCTGCTCGTCGGTGCCCGTCCGTTCATCGCCGACCTTCGCATCGAAGACCTGGGGATTGACCACCTGCCGGATCGGGGCATCTTCAGCGCAGTCTTTGTGCGCTCCGACGTTCCGGCGGGCCGGATCGTCTCGATAAGCGGGGGAGAGGGAGTCTTCGTCGCCGACGATCTGGCGCTTCCCGATGTGACCGCCGGAGCACCCGCCCCGCCCAGCTTCACGCAACCGTCCCTTGCCAGGGAAACGGTGGGATACGTGGGTGACCCTGTGGCCGTGGTGGTAGCCGAATCTCCTGCCGAGGCCGCGGACAAGGCTGAACAGGTAATCGTGGAAATCGACCCGCTGCCCGCGGTTGACCATCCCAGCCGTAGCGCAGAGGTCATTTGGGAAGTGGAGCCACTGGACACCCCTGACGCCCTCGCGGAGGCCGAGTTGGTGTTAACGGCAGAATTCCAAAACCAGAAAATCGCCGCCGCCCCTATGGAGACAAACGGCCTGCTGGCTGTGCCAGGCACCGACGGCCGCCTCTACCTTTGGGTGCCAACGCAGTGCCCGTTCGGCGTTCGAGCGGGCGTGGCCTCTTGTCTGGGCATGCCAAGCGATCAGGTGCGGGTGATAGTGCCGGCAACGGGTGGCGGATTCGGCGCAAAAGGCCACACCTACTCTGAACACGTGGTGGTTGCGGCGCTGGCCCAAAGGCTTGACGTGCCGCTGCGGTGGATTGAGACTCGCACCGAGAACATGCTGTCGATGTCGCACGCCCGGGGCCAAGTTCAGAACATGACGCTCGGCGCCCGAGCCGACGGGAGCATCACCGGGCTGAGCGTGGACATCAAAGCCGACACAGGCGCATACCCCAAGATCGGTGCCTGGCTGACCACCTACACAAAAATGATGGCGACCGGCACCTACAAGGTACCCAAGGTTGACTTCCGCGCCGGAAGCGTCATCACCAACACCACTCCAATAGGCGCCCTGCGCGGCGCGGGGCGACCAGAGGCCGCAGCCCTCATCGAACGCGCGATGGACCTGCTGGCGGCAGAGGTAGGGGTCGATCAGGTTGAGATAAGGCGACGCAACCTGCTGGACTCCCACTCCGAGAACCACATCACCCCCACCGGCGCTGTCTACGACTCCGGCGACTACTTAAACACGATGGAGCGTGCGCTTGAGTTGGTCGGCTACGAAGACCTGCGGGCCGAGCAGGCGGAACGGCGCGACCGAGGCGATCGCACGCTGATGGGCATCGGCGTGGCCAACTACATCGAGGTGACCGGCAACGGCCCCAGTTTCGACTACGCCTCGGTGCAAATCAACTCCGACGGCAGCGCCACAGTGCTTTCGGGCGTCTCCTCCCACGGTCAGGGGCATGTGACCACCTACTCACAGATCGCCTCTGCTCAGCTGGGCATCCCGCACAAAATGATCGAGGTGATCCAGTCCGACACCGACGTGGTGCCAAGGGGCAACGGAACCTACGGCTCGCGCTCCCTTCAGCTGGGGGGCAGCGCAGTCGACAGGGCCGCCGCGGCTGTGATGGAGAAGGCCAGAAAGCTTGCCGCAGACCACCTGGAAGCCAATCCCGAGGACGTCGTAGCAATGCCCGGAGGGGTGGGAGTGGCTGGATCCCCGCCCTCGGCGCTGTCCTGGACCGAGCTTGTGGCGCTCTCCGAGGAGCCTCTTGCTGCAGAGTACGACTTCGACCAGGGGGCGCGCTCCTTCCCGTTCGGCACTCACGTGGCTGTTGTTGAAGTCGACTCGGAAACCGGCGAGGTGCGCCTTGTCCGCCACTTGTGCGTGGACGACTGCGGGAATGTGATCAACCCGCTACTAGCGGAGGGGCAGCAGCACGGGGGGATTGCCCAGGGGGTGGCTCAGGCGCTCTGGGAGGAGGTGGCCTTCGACGCGGATGCCGTCCCCCGCACCACCAACTTCGGCGACTACCTGATCCCCTCTGCGGCGGAGTTCCCCAACTTCGAGACGCATCGCACCACCACCCCCACGCCGCTCAATCCACTGGGCGCCAAGGGCATTGGGGAGGCGGGGACCATCGGCTCCACCCCGGCGGTTCAGAGCGCTGTGATCGACGCACTGTCGCATCTTGGGGTGAGACACATTGACATGCCCCTCGCCCCGGAAAAGCTGTGGCGCGCCATTTCCGGGGCAACCGCCGAATGCAACGGGGGCGGCTGAGACCTGCGCCCGAGCGAAGACGAAAGCTGATGGCAGAAACCCTTAGCCCTGCAAACTCTCAAAGCAACGGACTGGCTGTGGAGCTTCGCGGCATTTCAAAGCAGTACGGGAAAACGCAGGCCAACCGCAACGTGGACTTTGACCTGCGAGAGGGGGAAATTCACGTGCTGCTAGGAGAGAACGGCGCAGGCAAGACCACGCTCATGAATGTCATGTTCGGCCACGTCATCCCTGACGCTGGCAGCATCCACCTGGCAGGCAGCGAGGTGACCATCTCCTCCCCCCACGACGCCCTCGACCTCGGAATCGGGATGGTGCATCAGCACTTTTCGCTGGTCCCCAACTTCAGCGTCGCCGAGAACATCATGCTGGGGTCTCATTCCAGCGGAAAATTCCGCCTGCGCCCGCAGATGATCGCGTCGCAAACCAAGGAACTCACCGAGCGCTTCGACATGCCAATGAACCCGAGCAGCAACGTTCAGGACTTGCCGGTCGACCTGCAGCAGCGGGTTGAGATTCTGAAGGTGCTCTACCGTGGGGCGAAGGTGCTCATTCTCGACGAGCCAACCTCCCTGCTTGGCCCTCGGCAAATCGAAAACCTGCTCGGCATTCTTCGCAACCTGCGCGAGCAGGGCCACTCAATCGTTCTCGTCACGCACAAACTCGCGGAGGTAATGGATGTGGCTGACCGCGTGACGGTGCTTCGAGCAGGCGAACGTGTGATCACCACCGAGCGCGGCAACTTTGACGAACGCAGCCTGACGCGCGCAATGACCGGCCATGAGATCGAAGCGGTCGAGAGCGACCACAAGGCCTGGACTGCTGAGACACCGCTGCTGGAGGTACGTCGCCTGAAAGCGCCCGGGGAAGGCGCAGACCACCTCAACGACCTGTCCCTGATGGTGCGCCCGGGCGAAGTTCTGGGCGTTGCCGGGGTGGAGGGAAACGGACAGCGCACGCTGGTTAACGCCATCTGCGGCCTCGCCGACATCTCCGAGGGCTCTGTGCTGATTGGCGGGGAGGACATGACCTCGGCGGAAATCAGCCGGCTGCGCTCAGCCGGGCTGGCAGTCATCCCCGAAGACCGTCACACCTGGGGGCTGGTGCTGGACATGACCCTCACGGAGAACCTGGCCCTGGCCGATGTTCCGGCCGGCGTATACAGCCGAGGCGGGATGCTGGACTGGAAAAAAGTCAAGGTCCATGCCCGCGAGTTGCTCGACGAATACGACGTACGCCCACCAGAACCGGACGCTCTGGCCTCGAGCCTCTCCGGCGGGAACCAGCAAAAGGTGGTACTGGCCAGGGAACTCTCACGATCACCCAGGGTGCTGGTGGCCGACAACCCCACCTGGGGACTTGACGTGGGGGCCATCGAGTACGTCCACCGCAAGCTCTTGGAGGTAAAGGCGTCGGGATCTGCTTTGCTGCTGCTGTCGCTTGACTTGGAAGAGCTGATCAAGCTCAGCGATCGGCTGATCGTGCTGTACAGGGGCAGCAGCGTACTTGAGCGCCCCATAGCGGAGCTGGACATGGACGAACTTGCCCTGGCGATGGCTGGCAGAACTTCCACAAGCCTCGAGTAGCCATCAGCCAGGCCGACTGCGGGCTGCCTGACACGGAATATCAGGGACGACAAGACGCTGAAGGGCGATTCCAGGAGTCGGGGAGTGGCGCGGCCTGTGTTCCTGCGCGCAACTCGCCGACATTGTGGTAACTTAAACGCTTGGCCTGTCTTCTTTAAGAGGCTTCCGAGCGGTATTCTGTCGCACGTAATCCTCATGCAAGCAAGCCAATATCCATTCAAACCGACAAACAGGGGAGAAATCAAATGAAACGTATTTTTCTGACGCTTGCCGCAGCTTCACTGCTAGGGGGTCTGGCAATCAGTTGTGGCGGGGACGACGACTCGGGAACGATTAATTTCGGTTTCCTGAACGGGCTCTCCGGCGACTATTCGTCGTGGGCAGCTCCAAGCCTCGACGGCGCCCAGGCCGCCATCGACGTAATCAACGCCAACGGTGGAGTACTTGGACGCGACGTCCGACTCGTCATTGAAGACAACCAGTCCACGGCTGAAGGCGCAGTCTCTGGCTACAACCGCATCCGCGATGAGATTCACGCCTTGGGCGGCGTGGAGTCTGACGGCGCCGTGGCCCTGCTCAGCAGGCTGCCGGAGGACCAGATACCGACGATCTGCCCGGCATGTGGCACCACCGAGCTTGACGAAAAGGGCGGAAACTACATCTACCGCATCACCGCATCCGACACTGCCAACGGCATCATCGCAGCTCAGCTGGCCCGCGACCTCGGCTTCAGCAAAGTTGCGCTGCTCGTACAGCAGACGGAGGGCGCCGAAAGCCCGGCAAACGTGTTCAAGCAGGTTTGGGAAGAAAAGGTCGGTGGTGAAGTAGTGGCCGACGTCCGCTTCGCACCAGGAAATCCCAGCTACCAGGCAGAAGTTCAGCAGGCGTTCGCAAATGGGCCCGAAGCCGTCTACATCGGGGCGGGCTTTGAGGCCGGACTTTCGATCATCAGCGAGTACATCAACCGCGGCCACGAGGCGACACTGCTCGTTTCGCCCGACATGATCGTGCCTCCAATCTCCGAAGCCGCCGCTCAGTTGCCTACTGGACGACTCCTAGCAGCCGTGGCGACAGACGACTTTGGTTCTCCCGCCTACACGGCGTTTGATGCAGCTCACAACCAGTACGTGGGTAGTCCTCCACCTACCGGCTTCTACGAGACAAACCAGTACGACCAGTACATCGTCCTTGCCCTGGCAATGACCGCCGCGGAGTCAACAGACGGCGAGAAGGTGAACGAGCAGATTCCCAACGTAATGAACTCGCCCGGCACCAAGGTCTACAACTACCCGGACGGCTTGGCGGCCCTCGAGCGGGGCGAGGAAATCGACTACGACGGTGCCTCGAGCGACCTGGAGCTCAACCAGAAAGGCAACATCGTCTCGCCGAAGATGAGCGTCCGCCAAATCGTGGGTGGCGAGTACGAGGAGCGAAACACAATCGCAATGGACCCGGCTCTGAACCCGGTTTCCTGAGCCTCAAGCCAATCCTTACTAGGACGCCCCCGGCCGACTGAGGCGGGGGGCGTCCACCAAGGGCATTTCGACGGCAGTTCCCAGGGCAATACGTGCAAAACGTCCTATTCGGGCTTACGACGGGCGGCGTTCTAGCAGCCGCCA
This sequence comes from uncultured Acidimicrobiales bacterium, assembly GCA_958295925.1. Lineage (GTDB taxonomy): Bacteria > Actinomycetota > Acidimicrobiia > Acidimicrobiales > CATQHL01 > CATQHL01. Next base: position 1,828,641 of record CATQHL010000001.1, on the reverse strand, counting down.
CAGTCGGTTTCGCCCTCATCCGCCAGACCGAGAACTTCCTGCACATAGCGCATGGGCAGGTGTTGGCGCTGGGGGCGTACTTGATGGTCATCCTTGTCAACAGCCAAGGTCTGAACGTCTTCGCTGCGCTGATAGTTGCGATGCTCCTGATGGGCGTGCTCGGCGTCGTTCTGGGAGCGGCGATTTTCAAACCAGTGGCCGCTCAGGGCGGCAACGTGCTGTTGTTCACCTCAATTGGCATGGCCTTCATCATCTACGGGGCCATCATCGCCATCTTTGGGACGACACTGCGTCCGATCAATGTGGATCTCGGCATCCAGCTCAGATTTTCAGTGCCCGAATTCGTGCTGCTGCTATGCCTTGTCATCTCGTTTAGCGCCGCCCTGGCCTGGTTCCTGAACAGCCGTTCCCGAAGAGTCGAACACCGGAAACTCTCCGGCTACTGGGATCGGATCTGGTGCGCCCCCCCCACTGGCTTGACGCTGGCTGCCTTGACGCTGGCAAGCCTTGTTCTTTTCATCGTCTCGGCCACAACCGACGGCATGGGGGCAAACCCCGATTCCCTGAACATCAAAATGGGCGAGTTCCTGATGATCGTCCTGTCGTTGGGATCGGTGATCGCCCTGAGGCTCTTCCTGGGCTTTACGCGCGTGGGGCGCTGGCTGCGCGCCGCCGCCTCCAATCCCGGTCTGGCGAGCGTGCGCGGCGTGCCCGTGCGGACTGTCTCGGCGGTCGTCTGGTTCATCAGCTCGGCGTTGGCTGCAATGGCCGGGGGCATGATCGCCCTGCGCAGCATCAACGTCACCACCACCGTCGGCTGGGCCAACATTTTGCTGATCCTCTCCGCTGCGGTGCTGGGGGGCACCGGCAGCATCCTGGGGGCTATGGCCGCAGCGGTCCTGCTGGGGGTGGTGATGGACGTCAGCATCCTCTGGATCCCCTCCTCCTACCGCTCGGTTGTGGCGTTTGGGGCACTGATCCTTGTGCTTTTCCTCAAGCCCGAAGGCCTCTTCAGCACGCAGCGGAGAGCTGAGCAGGCGGCATGAGCAACTGGAGTTTCTGGCTAAACGTCCTCACCCTGATGGGGGTTTACTCCGCTCTCACGATGGTGCTGAACGTGGAGGCGGGCTGGGGGGGAATGTGGGACCTGGGCATCGCCGGGCTGTTTGCGGTCGGGTCTTACACCTACACGATCCTGACCATCACGGGCTTCGAGGTGAGCATCGCCCCAGGCTGGCCCTCCTGGACAGGCATCCTGGCGGCGATGGCCATGACAGGGATTGTCGCCTTCCTGGTGGGCCTGCCGTCGCTGCGCGCCCGAAGGGAGTACTTCCTCATCATCACCTTTGCCTTCGCCGAGGTGTTTCGGCAGCTGGCCATCAACTGGGGGGACATCACCAACGGTACGGTGGGTTTCAACACGCTCACCAAGCCGCTGTCTTTCGGACTCACCGGCGACGACTACCGCAACCTTCTCCTGGGGCTCACCTGGGTCATAGTGATCCTGGTGTTCGTCCTCACCCGCAGGCTAAGCCGATCCAGCTACGGAAGAGCACTGAGGGCGATGCGCGACAACGAGCCCGCCGCAGTCTCACTGGGAATTCGGGTGAGCCGTCTGCGTCTGCAGACGTTCGTGTTTGCCGGTGTGCTGATGGGGGGCATTGCCCCGTTCTACCTTGCTTGGCTCGACATAGTCCAGCCCCACGTCTTCGAGTCGCAGCTCACGTTCACGGTGTGGACAGCACTGGTGCTCGGCGGCATCGGAAGCCGTTTTGGGCCGGTAATGGGGGCAGTGGCTCTCATCCTCTTCACCGAGTTAATAGAGAGAATAGACGTGCCGCTCAGCCTGCGACAGCTGCTGGTGGCGGTGCACCCTCTGGCAATCGGCCTGCTGCTTGTGTTGCTGCTGCGCTTCCGCCCGCAGGGGATCATCTCCGAAAACAAGACCTTTGGTGCTCGCTCACGGGCTGAAATCTCGATTCTTGGGGACTTCACCGCCTCCTTCAGCGATTTCAAGACCGCCCTCGGAAGGCTGCTGAGGCGATGAGCGCCCTGCTGAGCGCCCGGGACGTACACAAGGCATTCGGCGGGAACACGGCTGTCGACGGCATGTCGCTCGACCTGCATCCCGACCACATCACCGCCCTGATAGGCCCCAACGGCGCAGGCAAGACGACCTTCTTCAACACGGTCACCGGCTATGAGCGGGCCGACAGCGGAAGCATCGTCTTCGACGACAAGGAGCTGATCGGCTTGCAACCCTGGCGAATCTCCCGCCTGGGCGTGGTACGGACGTTTCAGACCCCAGTGGGGTTTCCCAGCATGACGGTCTGGGAGAACATGCAGGTGGCCGGGGCGAGCCACTCGGTGCTGCGAAACATGCTGGGGCGGCGCGGCAAGAATGAGGAGGGGGAGCTTTCCGCGCGCACCGACGAAATCCTCTCCGATTTGGGCCTCGAAGGGATTCTGGACACCCCGGTGGACGAGTTGCCCGCAGGCGAGCGCAAGCTAATGGAGATTTCCCGTCAGCTGATGAGCCGCCCCCGGCTGCTGTTGCTCGACGAGCCTGCAGCAGGAGTCAACCCCAGTTCAATCGGCCTGCTGTCGAACCTCATCCGCAGCATCCATCAAAGCGGGGTAGCCCTGATGATCATCGACCACAACCTCTCGTTCGTGCTGGACGTGGCCGACTACATCCACGTGCTGGCTGAGGGCAGGCTGATTGCCGAAGGCACCCCTGACGAGATCGCGTCGAGCACGCTGGTGCGACAGGTCTACATGGGGGTGGACGAATGAGTTCGCAGACGGGATGCCAGGCGACTCCACAAGAAAGCGCCGGGATGCCATGACAGGCGCGTTCAAGTGGTTGCGACGAAGAGATGAAGCTGCACCGATTTCTGTCGGGAGCCACCTGACGCTCAAGGACGTGGAGTCCGGCTACGGCAACCTGCCCATCCTTCACGGCGTGAGCCTGGAGGTGGAGCCCGCCGAGATAGTGGCGGTTATCGGCCCCAACGGGGCGGGCAAGACCACGTTGATGAAGACTGTCTTCGGGCTTCTGCCCACATTCGGCGGGCAGATGAGTTTCGCCGGCCAGGACCTGGCGCGTTTCAGCAGCGCGGCGCGAGCCGGTCTGGGCATGGCGTATGTACCCCAGGAGGCCAGCACTTTTCCGCAGCTCACGGTCTACGACAACCTGGCTGTGAGCCTGCTGAGCATGCCCGGACGGGAACAGGCCCGGCGCATTGGGGAGATGCTGGAGGTCTTCCCCGCTCTTGGCGAACTCCGCCGAGCCAGGGCGGGCACGCTCTCAGGCGGCGAGCGTCAGATGCTGGCAATCGCCTCGGCGATGATCACCAAGCCGCAGTTCCTTGCCCTCGACGAGCCCACCACCGGCTTGGCCCCGTCCATCGTGGCCGCAAGGATCAAGGACATCACAGAGGCTAGGGAGGCGGGTGCCACGGTGCTCTGGGTAATCGAGGAAAGCCCCATGCTGTGTCTTCCGCACGTGGACCGGGTTTATGTAATGAACTCCGGGGAACTCAGCGCATCCCGGCCCGCTACCGACCTGCTCGACGAGGAACTGCTGCAGGCCACGTTCTTTGGAGTCGCCGGATAGCCCCCCCCCCGCTCATTCCGCGCCATTGCCGCTGCACTAAGAAACGGAGGTGTATTTCCCCCATGACCATCGACACACACACCCTTGTCAAGTCAAAGCCCGCACTGGGCGTGGAGAGCCCGACGCTGGAGAACTACTGGCACCCAGTGGCCGAGAGCGCCGAAGTGACAGAGGACCGGCCCCTGGCTGCGGAACTCCTCGGCAAGCGTCTCGTGGCCTATCGCGCCAACGGCGAGGCCCACGTTCTCGACGACCTCTGCGTCCACCGTGGCACCGCCCTCTCCCTGGGCTGGACCACCCCCGAGGGCTGCATCGTCTGCCCCTACCACGGCTGGGAGTACGACGGTGGCGGGCACTGCCAGAAGATTCCCTCCCTGCCTCCTGGGGCGCGCATCCCCTCTGGGGCGAAAGTGAGGAGCTATCAGGTTGCCGAGCGCTACGGCTTGGTGTGGGTGTCACTGTCGGAGCCGGTGACCGGCATCACGGAGTGGCCGTCGGCGGAGTGGGAAGATCCCAACGTGAAGATCTTCTACAGCCACCGCTACAGCTGGCAAGCCTCTGCCGCCCGCACCGTGGAGAACTTCATGGACCTGTCCCATTTCCCATTCCTCCACGATGGGATGCTGGGATCGCGAGACCGCACCATTACCAACGCATACGAGGTGACGCAAACCGACTACGGCTTCTACTACGACTACATCGAACTCGAGCCAGGCGGAGTCCACTCCCCTGCCGACAGCGAAGTTCACTGGGAGTACTTTCTCTGGCTGCCCTTCAGCGTGCACCTTCGCAAGGGCACAAGCGACGGGCAGAGCACCGTTGTGTCGTTGGTCTCCTCCCCCACCACCGACGAGACCAACGAGCTGTTCCTGTTCATCTCGCGCAACTACGACCAGGAAAGCGACGATCAGTCCTACCTCGACTTCACGCATGTGATTATGGAGGCCGACAGGCACGTGGTGGAAAGCCAGCGTCCGGTGCCGCTTCCGGTCGAGTTGACTGAGGAGCTTCACCTGCGCGGCCCCGACGCTGCGGCGCTGGCCTACCGCCGCAGCCTGGCAGCACTCGGGGTGTTCAGCTAGCGTCCGCCGCTCTGCAGGTCGCTCAGGGCAGGTCGCTCAGGCAAACCGGGCTGCCTGCACCCCAGACGTGCTGGCTTGACGCAGGCCTATCTGGAAACCGCCGCCCTCAGCGACTGTCGCAGCGAGCCCATGGTGGCGAAGACGGCCGAGGGCTCGTATCCGCAGTGGGCCATGCAGCCCGCGCAGCGCTCGTCCCTGCCCCGGCCGTAACTATCCCAGTCGGTAGTCTCAATCAGTTCCCGGTAAGTGTCGCAGTAGCCGTCGCTCATCAGGTAGCAGGGGCGCTGCCAGCCAAAAACCGAATAGCTGGGAATCCCCCAGGGAGTGCACTGGAAGTCGACCTTTCCCTCAAGGAAGTCCAGGAACAACGGGGTGTGGTTGAGTCGCCAGCGCTTGCGCCGCCCGTCTGCCAGTGCCTCGCTGAACAGTTTGCGGGTCTGCTCCACAGCCAGGAAGTGCTCCTGGTCGGGGGCCTTCTCATAGGCGTAGCCCGGTGAGATCATCAGCGAGTCGACCTCCAACTCGTCGTTGAGGAAGTCCAGAACCCCCCTTATCGACTCGGGGGTGTCGGTGCTGAAAAAGGTGCTGTTGGTGGTCACCCGGAACCCTCGCCTTCTTACCTCGCGGATGGCCTCGACCACCTCCTCAAAGACGCCCTCTCGTGCTACGGCAATGTCGTGACGCTCTCGCAGTCCGTCCACGTGGACTGCCCAGGAAAAATACGGGGAGGGCTTGAACTTGTTCACCTTGCGTCGCAGTAAAACACCGTTCGTGCACAGGTAGACGAACTTCTTGCGAGCCAGCAACGCCTCGACGATCTCCTCGATTTGAGGGTGCAGCAGCGGTTCCCCGCCGGCGATTGAAACCATTGGCGCACCGCACTCCTCCATCGCCTCAACGCAGTCGGAAACGCTCAGCCGCTTGCGCAGGATCTCGGGGGGGTGCTGGATTTTTCCACAGCCGGGGCACGCCAGGTTGCAGGCGAAGAGCGGCTCCATCTCGACCAGCAGGGGGTAGTACTTGCGGCCGCTCAGCTTGTTCTTGAGGATGTATGCGCCCATCCGGGTGGACTGACGCAGCGGGAGACCCATTAGAGCGCCCCTTTGGCCAATACAGCGGCCACGTCGCGCACCGTCCGCAGGCAACGACGGAGGCGAAAAGGCAAGGAGGGGCAGGCGAGTTCGGCGCCCGGGGAATCAAGGATGACCCTGATGATACTCAGCGGTGGCGGCCTTGTACCTGCCAACCACCACGACTCCATGTCGACCGCCAGAAGACCGTCGGCGGCGAGATGGCGGCGGCGCTCGCCGGTGACAGTCCTGGAAGCGGATACCAGACGGCCGAGAAAGACAGGAAGCCCTGCTGAGCGCAGGCAGTTCGCCACTTTGGCGGAGGCGGGGAATTCCCTGATCATCGAAGCACCGCAGATCGTTCCCTCAGTTGCCCGATTGCCGCGAGGGCGCCGCCCGGCTGGGGTTTCAAGCAAGGCGCACACCTCATCGCCCACCACCACGGTGCCCGGCTGAAGGTCACCATGAAGTGCTCCGCCCAAACCCAGCACCACCGTCGAGGGTTGCCTCGAGCCGAGGCGCAGGCTCGCGGCGCTTCGAGCCGAGGCAAATGCAGATGCTCGCTTCGGCCCCATGCCCGTATAGCGCACCACGAGGCCCGGCGCGGCCCGGCGCGCCATCCAGCACTCCAAATGAAGCGGGCACCAGAACTCGATCTCGCCGATTCGCGGGCGGGCAGGATCATCGCCAGCCCGGTTTGGTGCGCCAGCCCCGCCGTCGGTCGTCATCGGCCGGCGCCCTCGGCCGATGCGCTCAGGTAGCGTCCCAGCGCCATCACCGGGAAGACCTGTCGGTAGAGGTGGTAGTTGATATAGAAGTCGCCCGGAAAGCCCGTGCCGGTGAACTGCGGCTCGTCCCAGGTTCCATCGGCTCGGCAGGTGCGAACAAGCCAGTCCACCCCGCGTCGGACGGGCTCACCCACTTCGCCCGCAGCCAACAAAGCCAGCAGTGCCCAGGCAGTCTGGGAGGCAGTCGGTTCGCCCCGCCCCCGCCAGGCGTCGTCTTCGTAGGAGCGCAAGTCCTCTCCCCAACCCCCGCTTTCCTGCTGGATGCGCTCAAGCCAGCCAACAGCACGCCGAATGCCCTCATCGTGGGTGGGCAACCCGGCGGCCACCAGTGCAGGAACCGCCGCTCCTGTGCCGTATAGGTGGTTGACGCCCCAGCGTCCGAACCAGGAACCGTCCGTCTCCTGTGACTTCCGGAGCCAGTCCACCGCCCGCCGCAGCCGAAGGGAATCGACTGGCGTGACCCCCTCGAGCGCCGCCAGCATCTCCACCACGTGCGCAGTCACGTCCGCACTGGGCGGGTCGATCACCTCCCCGAAATCGCAGAAGGGAAGCTCCCCGCACAACGAACGGGTGTTGTCCACGTCGAAAGCGGCGTAGCCGCCGTCGGCGCACTGCATTCCCTCTGTCCAGGCGACGGCGCGCCCAACGGCGGCGTCTATGCGATCTGCGTCGGGATGGCTCACGCGGCGCAGGGCGAGCACGACCTCGGCGGTGTCGTCGAGGTCGGGATAGTTGTCGTTGTGAAACTCGAACGCCCAGCCGCCCGGCGCAAGCCTGGGGCGGCGCACCGCCCAGTCGCCGCGCACCCGGACCTCTTCGCCCAGCAGCCAGTCGGCGGCGGCAAGCATGGCGGGGTGATCGCCCGGCACATCGGCGTCTGCCAGGGCCACCACTGCCAGGGCCGTGTCCCAGACGGGCGACTGGCAGCACTCCAGGCGCCGCATGTCGCCCTCTCGGATTGTGAAGTTCTCGATGCAGTTGAGCGCACGCTTCAGGACGGGGTGATCCAGTCCGTAGCCGCGCAGGTTAAGGGCCAGGACTGAGTAGACCCAGGGGGGCTGGATGCCCCCCCAGCAGCCGTCGGCCTCCTGGTGGGCCACGATCCAGCGCTCTGCCCGACGCATGGCGCGCTCCCGCAACAGGCGCAGCGCCCGGCGGTGATAGCGGTGCAGGTAGGCGTCCAGACTGGCGATGCGGGCGACGGCCGATCCCCGGGCATGCGGGCGTCTTTCGGGGGGGACTGCTCCCGTGCGCAGTTCCGCGAGGTCGAATCCAAGAGGGCGGATCGGGCGGATCGTCCCGACGATCGTAAGCGGAACAATGGTCTGACGAGCCCAGCAACCGAAATCGTAGATGTTCAACGGGAACCACTTCGGCAGGAAGATCATCTCCGGCGGGAGTACGGGCAGTTCCTCCCAGCGCCACTGCCCGAAAAGCGCCAGCCACAGACGGGTAAACACCCTGGCGCATTCCAGGCCGCCCGCGGAGCAGATGAACTCGCGGGCATTCCTCATGTGCGCAGAGTCGGGGGCGTCTCCCGCCAGACGGAGGGCCGTGTACGCCTCAACGCTCGCCGAAAGGCTCGCCGGACCGCCGAAGAAGTTCGTCCACCCTCCGTCGGGGAGTTGCTTGGAACGAATCCAGTTGGCGGTGGCGATCAGGGTCGGGGAGTCCAGAACTCCCAGAAACTTGCGCAGCAACAGGTCTTCCGACTCGATGCAGACGTTGCTCTCCAACTCACCCTTCCACCAGCCTTCCGGGTGCTGCTCCGACAGGAGGGCGTCGACGGCCCGGCGGAGCGTCTCAGCGGCTGCAGCGTCGAGAGAGGTTGCTGCGGTGCTCACGACGGGTTGCTTCAGAACTCGCGCTCCACGATGAATGCTGCCAGCGTGTTCAACTCGGCCGCCGGCCGTGAGGCGACATCAACCGAGGCCAGGGCATCCCTTGCCCCTGAAAGCGCAGATCGGGCAACCTCCGAGGCGGCTTCGCCACCTCCGGCCGAGACCACCAGTTCAGCGGCCAGCGCCACGTCGCTGTCGCTCAGGTGCTCCTGGGCAAGAATGTCAGACAGAGCCTCGGCCTCACGCCCTCCCGCCTCGAGCGCCAGCGCCACAGGGAGCGTCTTTTTGCGCTCTCGCAGGTCGTTTCCCACGGGCTTCCCCGTAGCGGCGGGGTCGCCCCAGATTCCCAGGAGATCGTCGACAGCCTGGAATCCCACGCCGATTTGCAAACCGAATTCGCGCAGGGCCACTACCACCGTCGGCGGCGCCTCCGCCAAAATCGCCCCCACCGCGCAGGCGTGCGCCAGGAGCGCCGCCGTCTTGCGGGTGAGCATCTGCAAACAGTCGTCCAGGCTCACCGAGGTCAGTTTGTCGAACGACATGTCCTGGTGCTGTCCGGCGATCATTGCTGTCGTGGCCTCGGCAAGATCGGCCACTGCCGCCAACCGGGCAGCCCCTCCCGTCTCCAGCAGCTGTTCGAACGCCAGCGTGTGAAGGGCGTCGCCGATGATTATGGCCTCGCCCACCCCGTAAGTTCGCCAGACGGTGGGGCGGTGACGACGCAGGTCGTCGTTGTCGATTATGTCGTCGTGGATGAGCGAGAAGTTGTGGATGAGCTCCACCCCCACGGCACCGGGCACTCCGACCTCCGGCGACGCCCCGGCCGCCTCCGCCGACAGCAGCGCCAGCGCCGACCGCACGTATTTGCCGCCACCTGCGCCACCATCGGGGCTGACGGGCGAGCCGTCTGCCTCCGCCCAGCCGAAGTGGAATCCCGCAGCGAGGGCCATCTCCGGCAAGAGACGGCTGACGACGGCCTTCAAGGCCGGTGCGACCAGGGCCCGCGAACGCTCCAGCACGTCCTGGGCTGACGCCCCGCAGCCCATGTGGGCGCTCACACGGAGCGCCCTGGAATCGCGGCCAAGCCGCCAAGGGGTGCGCGCAAGCCACAGGAAGCCAGGGCCTCACGCGCGGCCGATACTCCGCTGCGTACCGCCCCTTCCATCGTGGCAGGCCAGCCTGTTGCGCACCACGCACCCGCCAGAAAAACCCCGGTTATTCCGCTGCTGACGCCTGCACGCAGGGCGTCACTGCCGGGGACTCCGAGGAAGGTGGCCGTCTGCTCGCGGGTGACCATCGACTCGCTGACGGTGGTGCGCCTTGCGGCGGGGAGGAGGCGGGCCATCTCTGACGTGAAGTGCGCCACAAGCTTCGATGAGGGCATGCCCACCCATTCGTCGGCGGCTGAGAGCGAGATTGCCAAGCACTGACGCCCGTCGTCCAGGCCGGACGACTCGGTTCGGTCAAACACGTATTGAACGTCGCTTCTTACTGCGGCCGCTAGGGGCAACTCCATCACGGGAAGGTCGTAGACGAGGTGGATGTTCACGATTGGCGAGTGCCCAAGATGCGTCAGGCGCCCCACGTCGGGCAGGCCGGCGGGTGGAAATAGGGACGCAACCCGTTCGTGAGGCACCGCCACCACAACGGCGTCGGCAGACCAGCAGCCCCCTCCGGCGACTACCTCCAGTCCCCCGTCGGCCCCCCGTCGCACGACGTCCACACCAGACCCCGTCAGCACCTCTACGCCCGCAGCCTCCAGCGCCCTGCGACCGTGATCGGCGTGCAGCTCCGCCAGAGGAATCCTGGGCCATCCGATGTCGGCCGCCTTCGAGTCCGTCAAGAGTCCTGTCACGAACACCTTTGCGGCTAGCTTCAGCGAAGCCCCCCTTGCGTGCACGTTCACTGAGGGAAGCACGATCAGGTTCCAGAAATCATCGATGACCTGGGAATCCTCTCCTCTGCGCTCCAGCCACCCGCCGAAGCTCATGCGGTCGAGGCTGGGGTCGTCGGGATTGAGGCGACGCAAGAACGACGCCGTCCGCAGCACCGACAAACGCTGGAGGGGACTCAGGTGAGGGTAGGTGAGCAGCGACGGCAGCAGGTGGAAAGGTGCCGGGGCGGCGACGCGGGAGATGACGCCCGGCTGGGTGCCCGGGCAAAGCACGGGTACCTCCAGCCGAGGCTGCAGGTAAACCCCGCCCGTGGCTCCGATGCGACTCAGGAAGCTTCTGTACGCCGTGCAGCAGCGCATGAAAACGTGCTGGCCGTTGTCGAACCAGACCCCGTTGCGCTGAAACGACCAGGTGGCCCCGCCAAGGCGAGGGCGACTCTCCAACAAAGTAACGCCAGCCCCGGAGTCCGCAGCAGACAGAGCCGCAGAGAGACCCGCCAATCCCCCGCCAACAACCACGATCCTGGGGCCCATCGGTTTAGAGAGGGTCGAGACCGGATATAGCCGATCCCACACATCGGGAAGATCGGCCAAGGGACACGCACGGGAAGCACCACTCCCCACCTCTGAGAACACTCCGAACACGAACTTCGGGACGGCCGGGGGACACCGGCATGCAATCACTCACGCAAGTACCTATGGCCTCAGGCCTAAAAGGCTCCGCGCAGCCACCAGCGCCTTTTCCCTGGCAGGCAAGGAGACGCGTCCGCTCAACGGAGCCACGGGATCTACTCGAATTCGTTCGACCACGCGACGATAGATGCCCGCCATCGCAGCAGTACAGGCCCGGCTGCGATGATCCAGGTAGTCCAGCAGCCTCAGCCCCCTCTCGAACCACCCGACGGCCTCCCCTGCCGTGAACCCGATCATTTCCGCCAAGCCTTCAGCGGGCTCCAAGCAGCCAGGTCGCAGCCCGAACCGTTCCCAGTACTGCGCCGGAAGATAGACACGTCCGAGCGCCTGGTCTTCCCGAATGTCGCGCAGGATGTTTGTGAGCTGAAGCGCCACACCCAGGTCGTCGGCCAGCGAGTTCGTCTCCTCGGCCAGCCTCCCCGCTGCGACGCCGACACGCCTTTTCACGCCGAAGATGCTCAAGGAGATCCTTCCCACCGACCCTGCCACAAGCCTGCAGTAGGAAATCGTGTCGTCCATCCTCTCGTACTCCCTGCCTTCACTGTCTTGCTCACAGCCCTCCACGATCTCGTGAAACGCCTCCATCCTGATGGCGAATTCTGTGGAGGCATGCGCCAGCGCCACAAACACCGGGTCGCCTTGGTCAACAAGGCCTGCCTCAAGCGCATCGACTGACTCGTGAAGCTTTCCCAACGCAGCCAGTTTCTCCGCGGGAGGCAGGTCGCCGTCACCAACGTCGTCTATTCGACGCGCCAAGGCGTAGACGGCCGACATCGCCATGCGCTTCCCAGGGGGCAGGAGGCGTATCCCGTAGTAGAAGTTGCGGGCCTCGGCTCGTGTGATCTCCTCGCAGCGCCGGTAGGCGTCCGCCACGCTGATCTCCACGTCAAACCGCCCCGGGGCGAGACGACATGCCCGACCTTCTGCTGCCTGACTTGCCGGCTCCGGCAATCCTGATTCCGACTGACAGGCCCATCGTGAGAAAAGCCGCGCGCAGCCTCCCCCGGCGCACCCGTCGGGCAATCACGTCGTAGCCGGCGGACTCGACGGCGGCGAGGGTGGCCAGGCCGCCACCGACGAATCCCGAGACCGCCAGGCGGGCATATCCCCTCAGCGAAGAGGTCAGCTCACGACCGGGCGCCAGCATCCCTCTCGACCTGTTCGCCAGGCAGGACAGCACCTCCCGCAGCGCAGGGGTTGCCGTCGGCAAGTTGAGGTCGCTTTCCGGGCAGCCGAAAGCGGACATCACATCCTGGGGGACGTAGACCCTCCCCGCCTTGGCATCCTCGACAATGTCGCAAATGTGCTCGATTACCTGCAGGGCGCTGCAAACCGAGTCGGAAGCCTCCCTGCGAGAGGGGGTGTCAGCCTCGAAGACGGCCAGCACCAGGTGTCCTACGGGATCGGCGGAAAGCGAGCAGTACTCCATCAGCTCGTCCCAGGTCTCGTATCGGGTCTTGACCTGATCCATCCGATTGGCCGCCAGCAGGCGGTCGAGAGGCTCGCGGGTGATTCCAAACCGCTCCACGGTGGGGGCGAGTTGCTGGAACACAGGGTGTTCGGGCACGCCCTCAAAGAGAGAGTCGATCTGTGCATCCAGCCAGTTCAGTGCCTCCGATCTGTCGCCCTGATATTCGTCCCCGATGTCGTCGGTCAGTCGGGCAAACCCGTAGATGGCCAGCAGATGAGTGCGCAGCCGCTCGGGGATTACGCGCAGGGCCACCGGGAAGTTTTCGCTTCCCGCCTGCGACATCACGGCGGGCAGGGCAGGCAGGGCGAAGGTCTTCTCGCCGGTTGAGGTGCGCGCAGTTTCGGCAGACTTGGTGATCAAGATGACAGTGGTGGTGGGAGAACTGTGCGGCGGCGTGTGGGAGCTGAGCCGACCGCAATTCTGAGAACAGAATAATCGTGTTCGGGCGCTTCGGGCGTATTCTGCGTCGAATCCGCAAACCCGGCTCCGATGAGCGCCCTGCAGTGGCCGCCGGGAGGTACTCACGTGGGACTGACGGGGACCGCAGGAAACTTGACCGGGAAATCCTGCGACTGGCGCTGCCAGCCCTCGGGGCGCTGACAGCCGAGCCCATCTACGTGCTGGTGGACACGGCCGTCGTAGGCAATCTGGGGACGGAGCAGTTGGCCGGTCTTGCGCTGGCCAGCCAGATCCTGCTGAGCGTTCACGCCCTCTTCATTTTTCTCGCCTACGGCACCACTTCGATGGTGGCTCGCCTGAACGGGGCCGGGCGCAGCGATGAAGCCGCGCAGTGGGGAATCGGGGGAATATGGCTGGCTGCGGGCGTGGGATCTCTCTTGGCGGGGGTGATCTTCGCTACGGGAGAGCGATTGCTGGAACTGCTCGGCGGCAGCGGGGAGGTGCTCTCGCAGGCACGCATCTATCTGTTCGTCAGCCTTCCCGGCCTGCCGGCCATGCTGATTGCGCTGGCCGGGGTCGGGTACCTGAGGGGAAAACTGGACACCGTCCGCCCCCTGCGGGCGGCCGTGATCACCGCCGCGGGCAATTTGGCGCTCGAGGCGGTCCTCATTTACGGCTTTGGCCTTGGGATCGGCGCCTCAGCGCTCTCCACTGTTCTGGCGCAGTGGACGGCAGCCGCCATGTACGTCTACTGGATTCTCAAGGGGGTTCGCAAAGAGCGGGTGCGCTTCGGGCTGAGCCTTTCTCTACTGCGGAAGATGGCGAGGGTGGGTGTTGATCTAATGGCGCGCACCGTCGTGCTGCGGGGTGCATTTGTTGCGAGCGCCGCCGTGGCCGCTCGGATAGGAACAGCCGACCTTGCTGCCCATCAGATCACGCTGGAACTGTTCATGTTCACATCACTGCTGCTCGACGCCCTGGCAATCGCCGCACAATCAATAGTCGGCAGCCGCCTGGGGATGGGCGACGCCAGTGGAGCTCGTGCCGCAGGAAGCCGAATCGTCCAATGGGGGCTTGCGATGGGGGTGGCGACGGCGCTGCTGGCAGTTGCCCTGCGCCCGGTGCTGCCGCATCTCTTCAGCGGCGACCCGAGCGTGGTTCACCTCACGGGGTTCCTGCTGTGGCACCTTGCGGCGATGCTCCCGGTATGCGGAGTGGTGTTCGCCCTTGACGGGGTGCTCATAGGGGCTGGCGACCTTCGCTACCTGGCCTGGGCGATGGCAGCCTCGGCTGCCATCTTGGCTCCCCTGCTTGCGATCGTCGGCGTCGGCGGCTCCGGCATCGGCTGGCTGTGGGGAGCTTTCTCAACGTTCATGCTGGGAAGGCTCTTCACGCTGTTGTTCCGCTTTGCCGGGAATCGTTGGGAACGACTCGGAAGTCTCAGCAGATAGCCAAGTCTTGGTTCAACTGTCGTCGATCATGTTCATGTAGAGCCTCCAAAGGCCCGGACTGACGTCGTACGACGATCCGTCCGGATCCTCCGTATCGGCGAGAACCCGCTTCAGCTCCCACATTGAACTCTGCAGCTCTGAACGCCGCCCCGTGCGGTGTGCCACGAGGAACCGTCTCCTGTAGCACTCCTCGCAGCCCGGCGTGACAAGCAAACCTTGTTGAATCCCCCAACGAGCCAGGCCGTAGTCCCTGAACTTCATCGCCAAGTCCGCCAGTCTGTGGGCAGCAAAGTCGATTTGCCATTCGGCGTGATTGCGGTGGAACATGTCGGCCCAGGCGAAGAACCTGCCCGTCTCTCCTCCGCTGAACGGAGCCCCTCTGACCAGCGACAGGCCCTTTCGCAGCATCCAGGCCTGCTCTTGGCTATCCGCCCCTTCGGCCGCCGATATCCAATTCTTGAATCTATCCAGATCGTTCGTCACGCCCTCCGAAAGTCGATATGCGCCACTAGGGGTGACTCTCGGCAGATGCAGCCGGCCATTGCTATCCGAGCCGAGCGCCACCCTGGCGCGATGGACTGCATTGCTCAAAGCCCTTTTCCTGGGTGGCGCGCCGCGTCCCCAAAGCCAGTGCTGAAGTTCGCCTGCAGTTGCCCCGTCTTTGCTGAACGCAAGATAACAGATGAGGGCAAGCGTTCTCGCAGAGATTTCCTGGCTTCGCAGGCCGTCTGCTCGAACCACCCCCATCACTCTTAAGTCCACGTTTCCTGGCTGCGTGCCGGGAGGAAATTCGTTTGGAACGGGTTCCTCACGGGCGATTCGGCACGACCTGCGCTGCGGACTCCTGCTGTCCAGAAGTGGGAAAGGTGCGCGAATTTGCGGAGGACTTTGCGGGTCGGAATCCAAAGAGGTCGTTCCGCACCGTTTGCAGTCCTCTGATCCGAGCCCTCCTTCTTCGCTTCTCAAGATGCCTCCATTGCTGCTTGGACTCATTCCCTCATTCAAAAAGTGTTCGGAGGAAAGAGTTTCGGTACATCGTCTGAGTCTTTTTCTAGGCCGATTCTGCCCTCAATTTCTTCCGCTCTTTCTGTCGGGGGATAGAGCATTGGTACTACCCCCCCTCTCTCCTGGGTTCCTTGCGTCTCAATCGCTTCCGTACCCGCTTCCAGATCAGGGCGTACCTCGTTCTGGCCGCTATGCGCCTCTTTCGCCTGAGAGTCTTTGGATTGTGCCTCCTCGTCGATCAGCAGCCGGGAATCTTCGTCGCTTTCGACTTCGGGCGAGGGAGTGGATGCCATCGAAACATCGTCTGGGTTCTGAGGAGTGGCAAGCCTTTCCCCGGAATCACTCGAGCTTTCCTTCAATCCTGCCCCGGCAAGGGCGTCCCAAGGCGTCGATCTGGCCTCATTTGCCTCTTTTGTGGATACGGGAAGCCTGAGCCTCCAGCCCGGATGAATCACGTTTGGATGGTTGAGCACTCCGCCTGAGGGAAGAATGCCCTCGTTCAACTCAAATATCTGATCCCAACGACTCCCGGCACCGAGATGTGTTTCCGCCAAAGCCCACAAGGTGTCACCTGGCTGCACGATCACCCACTGCGCCTCTGCCCCAACCACTGCACGGAGCGACTCATCCTCCGTGCTGACAACCCCCTGGCTGTCGATTGTGGAGGCTGGGTTGTCCCTCGCATGTTCCAACTCTGGGGGAGGAGCCGTGCGGACAATCCCCTGCCTGTCGATTGCATCGGGGGTGGTCTCGGCTGCCGAGGCTGATTCCAGCAGACGCCCCAGGGGCCAGGCCGGGCTACCCATTCCCCAAGCGACTTCCCCTGCTGTAGTGGGTTCGCCGATCGAGGCGGGCTCCCGCAGGCTCAGCCGTTCACGGATAATGTTTCTGAGGTAATCCTCGGTTACAACCACGGACGCCGCCTCCGAGAACTCTGACTCCGCCATCTCCAGGGCCTGCCTCGAATCAGGCTCCTCAACAACTGAAACCGCCACCGACACCCCGTCGAAGGAAGGCGAGGCAGCCGCTGGCTGAACCAGGGTTCCAATCCCCACAAGCGTCGCGATGACCGCAGAAATGAGATGAACAACCAGAGGCTGCATGCCGAACCCGGCAAGCGGAAGCCTCCTGGCGTCTCGATTCCCGATTCGAGCCGTGATTTCCACGACCGCTGAAAGCGCCGCTTGAAACCACCAGACCCAGACGAAGCACGCAACCACCTTCATCAGCACTCCCGCAGGTAGCGTCCCGCTGTCGATGATGTCGGATATTTCGCTCCAAGAAGGCAAGTTCGAGGGAAGCGGGTTGCCCACGAGAATCACCAAGGCGAGCGGGACGCCCGCCAGCAGGCCCAGCAGAAGCGTCAGCGAGCCGATGCCCACCAGGAATGATCTAAAGCCACCAGGCGTCGCATTGTTCATTTGAACTCTCCTTTCAAGCTCGGTTTCCTGGATCGCATCTACTGGTGAACCTCGGCTGCCGGGCGATTGCGTGTCAGCCAGGGGGAAGTTGCAGGTTGGGGGATATCCCTACCCGCGCGTAACACCTTTGACGGCTCTGGCCTCATGCGTTGCGGTCACGGTGCGGAGGTCGCCTCTAAGACCCAATATCTGAGCAGGGACGTCGCGGGACACCTTCACCTCCGCCCGGTCGGAGGAGGTGCTCACTTCCACCGTGTAGGCGTCTGGTGTGACCGCTTCCGCGGCCGCTCGCGCAGCGTCCGTCTTCAGGCGAACCAAACCAGTCAGCCGAAAGAAGGCGACGTCGATTTCCTGGACTGCCGCCCGAGCCGCCTGGCGTGCCACGTCAGCGGCCGCGCGTCTCTCGCTTCGCACGGTGGCTGAGTCGATGACCATCCCGGCAATCAACAGGAACGCCACGAAGACCAAAGCAAGGAAAAGGCTGATTGCCCCGCGCTCGCAGCGCATCAGCGTCCTCCCCTGCGACGATCCACCACTTCGGCGCTCGTAGTCTCAAATCTCACCGTTCCAGGCATCCGCAACAGCGTCAGATCCTCAAGTTTGGTATCGCATCGGATTGTCACCGACACCGACCCGCCTCGGCGAAAGTTGGACACGTCGGGGGTTACCTGCAAGTTGGCGCAGGTGAGCGAGCTGCCGGCGAGCGCAATCTGCGCCGCCGAAACCGCAGCACTTGAGGCAGCAGACGCATTCTGCCGCATCGAGGCGACTCGGGCGGCCTCGGCCGCCACGTCGCGAACCTCGCCGCGTGTCTGCCCCATGCGCCAGGCGGCGGTCACCAGCATCAGCACCCCCAGGACGCTGATCACCAGCAACGCCAGCTCAAGCGACATCACCCCCCGCTGAGAATCGCCGGCCTTGAAGAGCCAAGACGGGCGACGCTCAAGAGGGTGCCACCCCAGGTCGTTGAATGTTGCCCGCCTGCTCATCGCCTTCCCTCGGGGATGAAGCGCTCGATCGGCCCCTTCGCATCCCTGCTGACCGACGTGGGAAGGCCCGGGACGATCTGCGGGGACGATGCCCTGGCCGTCACAGCCACCTGTCCTCCTTGCCTTCGCACGCTTATGCCCAGGTTGCGCACCAAGCGATCCGAGCCGATCACGCTGCGCGCCAGCCTCACGGCTTCCGCAGTCGACCCGTCCTTTGTCTGTGCAACCTCCAGCGCCACGTTTGCGGCATCGGATGTGGCAAGAGCGGCGTTGTACAGGAGACCGAAGTGCACCACGCACATCACCAGGGCAAGAATCAGGCCGTAGAGCATCACGAACTCGGTGGTGAGCATCCCTGCCTCCCCATCGTCAAACTGCACAGACGCCGACAATGCCGATCCTCAAAAAGATCCGGCGTGCACTTGCGGAAAAACCTGCGGATTCATCATCTAAACCCGCCCGTCCCGGTGCCCACGTTGACGTTGTCGGGGATTTTCTTGGTCACGTCCGCAGTGAGACTGCGCACCACCGCCACGACCACGATGGCCAGCGCCGCCACGCCGGCTACCAGAAGCGCCCACTCTGTCGTGGTCAGACCCTGCTGATCGTCGCGCATCTTCGCACGGATGTCCGAGAGCGTCCCGCAGATGCGTATCCAAACCTGTATGGAAATTCGGTTCATTTGTGTACCTCGCCTGTTTGTTCCGATTGCGGCCGTTTGCACGGCAACGTGGGGGAAGCAAGGGGGGAAGACATCAGACTGCCTCCATGAGCGATCCGAGAGCCGGATACCCGATGAACATCACAAAGGCAATGGCCACGATCACGGTGGGCACGGACATCCTCTCGGTGGTTGCGTCAGCCTTCATCCGGGTTCCGGCCAACTCCAGAAGGTTCAGGGTCTCGGCCTTGCACGAGAGGGCTTCCTTCGGGCTCGCTCCCTGCTCGGAGGCCAGGCGGATGGTTGCTGCCAACTCCTCGATGTCGGGCACGTCGATCTCCTCCGCCAGCCGCTCGAATCCCGCAGAGGGTGGCAACCCGTTCACCTGACTCCAGTCCATGGCGGCTTTCAGCTCGTCGAATGCCCACCCGCTGCCTACCCTGGCAGCCTTTTGAAGCGCACCGTCGCTGTGGCTGCCACCCGCCAGAAGAATGTTTACGAGCCCCAGATACGCGCTCAGAGCCCGCAGAAACTCCTCCCTCCGAGCATTTGCCTTCTTCCTCAGCCTGCTGTCGGCTAGCACGTATCCGATGCCCAGCCCGGCCAGGGGAATGATTCCGAACGCCCATATTGGCAGACGCAACCCCAGAGTCTGGAAAGCGGCAAGCATCACAGCGGAACCTCCGCCCAGGGCCAACGCCCCGAACAGCTTGGCAAAGGCGTGCTCCGAGGAGGTTTTCTTCATAATTCGGAGATCCTTGGCAAGCGTCCCCAGATCGAAACCCAGTGCCTCCACAGCACGCAGCGCACGCCGCTCCAGACTCCTGCGCAAGCTTTGCTCGATGTCCTCCCCGTCTGAGAGGCTGCCCGCCCTAGGGCCGTGGAACTCCCTCAGGGCCTTCTGCAAAGGCATCGGCTTGCGCATGAGCCCACGTCCCACCAGCCAGACACCCGCCCCGATGAGCGCACCTACGATCGCCGCTGTCATCGCTGCCGTCCCCTCCTTATCATCGCTCCCCCTCAGAGAGCCCCGATGTTTCCAGCTCGAAGAACCGCGGGGGCGTCTCCACTCGCCCGAGCCGGCTCAAGATCCAAAACCCCGACAGGAAAATTGAGCCGACCACAGCCAGTACCAGCTGACCCTGAACGGTGTCGTAGGCGGCCAGGTAACCCCGGTCGAGCAGATAGAGGCCGACCGTGATCACCGCCGTAGTGCCGACGATGAGGCGTGCGGACGTCCGGAACTTGGCACGCCCGGCGTCGGCCTCAATCACCAGCCGCCCCTCGGCCCTCACGACCTCGGACTGAGTGCGCAGCAGGGCCACCAGGTCGGCGGCCCCCTGGGCCGATGTGAGAATGAGGGAGGCCGCCACCTTGTCGATGGCAGGGTGATTCATTCGCGTGGCGAAGGCGGTCATCGCCTCTGATAGAGGCCTGACCTCAAGCTGGGCTGCCAACTCGGTCACCTCTTGGCGAATGGCCATGGGCACTGCCGAGGCGGAACCGATTATCGCCTTCTCCAGCCCCCCGCCCGAGGCCAGGATGGCGTAAAGCATCTCTATCCAACTCGCGATGGCGTCGCTTCGCTCGCTGACCCTCCGCAGGGCCTTGCCCTTGCCGAACTGCCCGGCGAAGAGCCCCACCCCAAGGGCGAGCACCACCCCGGCGCTGAACCACCCGGTTATTACAAAGATCACCACCCCGATGAGTGATGCCGTAATCCAGCGGCGCAGGGATCTCGCAGGCTTTCCGGCCAGCCTCCCCAGTCCGCCCGAAGGCCGCACCAGGAGGGTCTTTCCGCGCAGCCCGCACAGCAGCATCCACAAGCCCAAGCCCCCGAACCCTCCGCACAGGGCGGGAATCAGACGGCCCATCACGCCCACCCCCGCTCTGACTGTCGCATCAGCTCCGGTTCAAAACCGGCTTCGACGAGCCTCCTGAGCGTCGGCTCGGCCCGGAAGGGCTCGCCCGAGACGACAGCCACGCCTTCATGCGACGGCTTCCAGATCTCGTTCGACAAGACGTCGGAGTCGGTCGATCCGACCACTTCCCTGATGGAGGTAACCCTCCGCCTGCCGCCGAGCCGATCTATGTGCACCACGAAGTCCACCGCCGATCCCACCAGACGGTACGTGAATGCCCTGGAGAACTGCTGAGGCGTAAGCGAGGCGTAGACGGTCAGACGCTCAAAGGCCTCCTTGGTGCTGTTGGCGTGGATGGTGCACAGAGAGCCGTCCTGCCCGGAGGTCATGGCAAGCAACATCCCAAGAACCTCTGGGCCACGCACCTCGCCCACGACGATTCGGTCGGCGTGCATTCGCAGGCACTCCCGCAGCAGAACCTCGAGGGGAAACGCTCCGCTGCCTTCAACGTTGGCCTCCCTCGCCTCAAGCACCCCCATGTCGGGGTGGAGATCGGGGAAGTGCTGAAGCCCCAACTCAAGCTCGTCCTCGACAGTGATGATCCGCTCATAGGGCGGAACCTCGTTCAGCAAACTGCGAACCAGGGTGGTCTTTCCCGTGCCCATGCCGCCACAGACCACGATGTTGAAGCCTGCCCTCACGGCGGCTCCGAAGAACGACTCGATGGCGGCGCTGAACATTCCCGCCGATCGAAGCTCCCCCAGGGATGCGAGGGTGCGGTCGTGAAGCCTGATGGTGACCATCGGAACGAGGGAAACCTCCATTACGGCGTGCAGTCGGGCGCCTCCCGGCAGACGCATGTTCAATACTGGTGAGCTCACGTCAAAACGCCTTCCGCTTCGATCCAGGTTCGCCCCCACCCAGCGAATCTGATTGATCAGTTCCTCGTTGGAAGCGGCCACCGGCTCACCTCGACGTTTGTTGCCCTCACGATCCACCAGCCACACCATGTCGTGGCCGTTGATATGTATGTCAGTGAGATCGGGGTCTTTGATGTAACGCTCCCAAGGCCCGGTGCCGAAGGCGTGAGCCAAAGCGGCTTCTGCTAGCGCAGCCTCCTCTGCGGCGCCGAGAAGTTCGTCGCCCGTCGCCATGCGGCGCTGGGCCAGCTGCAGCATCCAGGCGTCAATCACCTCGGCGGCCAGGTTGTCCCGCTCCTCGCGGCCAGGACGACGCCCCGCGCGGTTCTCCTGTTCAATCCAGTCGCTCACGCTGTTCCTCAGATGCGACACCAGAACTTCGAGCAGCCCTCGGTCAACCATCCCGCTCGGCGAGTGTTGATGCCCGCCTCCACCTGAGGAAGGAGCCTGCATGATTCCGCGATCGCTCATGTCCGCCCAGCTCCCACCACTCCGCCTGCACTCATCTCAATTTCCTTCCCCGACACCGGAATCAGTCGAACAACAAGGTCGGTGACGGGCTTGACCGTGCGCGCCAGCGTCGAGCGGCGCAGAGTTCTGGTGCGCCCGGTCTCCGTCTTCAGACCCTCTGCCCCTCGAGGGTCCCAGGCCACAGTTCCCAGGACCGACACCCGTCGGCCGGTGGAGTGCGACAAGGCCTCGTCGATCTCTTCGGCCGGATACGGGCCCTCGCCCACGATTACCACCCCGAGGTTCGTGTGCCTGATCATTTCAGGCGCCCTATGCAACAGCAGGGCGAGGTGCTCGAAAATCGGGCGCACGACAACAATGAGCAGGCCAGCCTGCTCACACAGCCTCTGTGAGGGCCCCTCCCCGCGCAGGCGGCCGGCGTCCACTAGAAGGTCGGCGCCCGTCAGGCAGGCTTCCAGCTCACTGAAGTCGACCTGAAGCAATGATCGATGGGTTGACCTTCCCCCGCTCGGCACAACCATCACCTTCGGGCCCTCCGGCAGTTTCTGGCAGGACTCCCAGAAACACTCCGGGTCGATTCCGTGCCGCGAGGAGGCTGCGAAGCTCACGAGGCTGGGGGTCTCCGGATGCAGCCCGAAGCGGGCTGCGAAGACCCCGCCGTCGGCGTCGGCCTCGATAACAGCCAGCCTGCGATGCGCAGGCCACTTGTAGGCCATCGTCGCCACCAGGGTGCTCACCCCGGGCGCGCCCTTCAGTGAGCCCAGAACCACCAGGCTCACGCCGCCACCTCCACAAGCCTCACCCCAGCAATGGACGCCTCTACCACCTTGGCCGCAATCGCCCTTGGAATTAGAAGGGAGACGAGAGCGTCCCCTCCCCCGCTGTCACCCAGCCACTCGACTTCAAAAACCTGGACACCCGTTGCCACCATCGGGCTGTCCCAACCGGGCCTGAGTTCAGGCAGCACGAGATCAACAACGTCGCCGGGCGAGAGCGTGCCCCCCGGGTACTGGCCAGGTCCAAGCCGCAAACCCACCACGGCCTCATTGATTCTCAGACCTACATCCGAAGCAAGCATGGATGGGCTCACGAACGATCCCGACGCGAACCTGAACAGCGCCCTCCTGCCAATCACCTCGTCGGCCAGGGAAGCCCTCACCACGTCCACTGGCACGTCGGTCTCGATCTCGGCCACGGCCAGGTCTTCAGCCGTAACGTCCTGGCCCCTGACCACGTCGTCCGCCCAGATCAACACGGGTACCTTGGAGTTCTCGTCGCCGGAAAGCAGCAGAGCCCCAATGGCCCCCAGTCCCAGCATCACAACCCCGATTGCCAATTCGGGAATGCGTCGACGGGTGATTCTCAGCGGCTTGTCATCTGACGCGGGCTGTTCCTGACCACCGTCGCTTTGAATGTTGTCGTTGCCTTTCCTCGCTGCGCCCTTCGCAAGGGGCGGGCGCAAGGGTGGACGTGCGTTTGACACTTGATCTGCCTCCTCGGGCTCGTGGACTTCGGCCGCTGTTGCGGCAATCGGGACATCCGGCCGCGCCAGTCGGCCGGGAACTCAACGAGGGAAGCAGCTGGGCATCGCCGGCATGCGAGGCTGCCGGGCGCTGTCCGCTCTTCCAAGGATGCGACCTTCCCTGTCGGGAAACTCTCCTGCGGAGGGGGAGGTGAGACTATTCTAGGGTTGTTGGAGTTAAATTACAAGACGAATATTGAATTTGTCTCAAATTGTCTTAAATTGCTACAATTGTCAAATACTCTTGAAATCCTACACAAGCACTGCAAATTTGCAACCGCCCGTTCAGAGGCATCGATGGCGCCCTCGAGCGCAGCCTGTCACCTTTGCGCAGGCGATGCCGCTATTCGGGGGTTCGCAAAGCCCTACTGTAAAGAGGCCCGCAAGTTCCTGCCTCGGGGAGGCCCCAGACTTGAGACTTAACTCGTAAACACAATGCCCAAACAGCAGACGCACCCGGCAAACGGCCCCTTCGCCAAGGAGGTGGTGCGTGCACCGCTGTCGAGCGAGGTGTCCGAAAGCTTCCTGGCGTATTCGCTCTCGGTCATCACCTCACGGGCAATCCCAGACGTCCGAGACGGGCTCAAACCCGTGCAGCGTCGCATCCTCTATTCGATGCTGAGGATGGGGCTGCGGCCGGAGAACCCGCACCGAAAGTGTGCCAGGGTTGTGGGCGACACGATGGGCCACTACCACCCCCACGGCGACGAGTCCATCTACAACAGCCTGGTCTGGATGGGTCAGAACTTCAGCCGTGCCGTCCCGCTCGTTGATCCGCAAGGCAACTTCGGCACGCTCGACGATCCACCGGCTGCATCCCGCTACACAGAGTGCCGCCTCTCCTCAGCCGCCATTGAGATGCTCGCCGACATCGACGAGAGCACGGTGGACTTCCGCCCCAACTACGACGGGGAGACCACCGAGCCCGTCTGCCTTCCGGCGAAACTGCCCAACCTCCTCTTGAATGGCACGAGCGGAATTGCCGTGGGGATGACCACGAGCATGGCGCCTCACAACCTGCGGGAAGTCTCCAAGGCCGTGCGCATGATGATCTCAAACCCGAAGACATCCACCAAAGATCTCCTGAAGGTGGTGAAAGGCCCGGATTTCCCTTCGGGGGGGCTGGTGGAGAGCGGCGGCCTGCTCGAAGCCTACGAAAGCGGGCAGGGTTCGTTCAAGGTGCGCGCCCGCGCCGAGGTGATAGGGGTCGCTGAGCGCAGGGAGGCCATTGTCTTTACCGAACTGCCCTACCTGGTCGGCCCTGAACTAGTCGTGTCGCGCATCAAAGACCAGGTCGACGCCGGCCGCGTCCCCGGCGTGGCGGACGTGCGCAACCTCTCCGACCGTCACGAGGGGTTGCGAGTGCAGGTCGACTGCCACCCCGGCATAGACGCCGGCGGCGTGCTGGAGAACCTCTGGAATCAGACTCCGGTGGAGACCACCTTCACCCTCAAGAACATGGTGCTTGTCGCCGGCGCCCCGCGTCAGTTGGGTCTTCGCGAGATTCTCGCCCACTTCGTCATCCATCGCCTGAACGTGGTGGAGCGGCGGACAAGGTGGCGGCTCGGCCGGGCGACCGAGCGCCTGCATATCTGCGAGGGGCTGCTGGTGGCCATCGACAACATTGACGAGATGGTGGCCATCATCAGAGCGGCCCGCACGACTGACGCCGCACGCTCCGCGTTGCGAGCCCGCTTCGGGCTCAGTGGCGAGCAGGCCGAAGCGGTGCTGGCTCTGAGGCTGCGGGGGCTGGTCGGCCTGGAGCGGCTGAAGCTGACCGAGGAGATGGACGAGTTGGCCTCCTCCATCAAGGAGTGCAGGGCGCTGCTGGCCTCCGAGGAACTGCGTTCAAAGGTCGTGATGGACGAACTCGACGACCTCGCCCGGCGCTTCGGACGCCCTCGGCGCACCGACGTTCTGGCACCCGGGGCTTTCAAGCGCCCCCTGGCCGCCGGCCGCGGGGCGAACGGCGCGGGGCGAACGGCGGGCGAGGCGGTTGAGGTAATCACGCTGTCTTCGTCCGGGCTGGCGGGCAGGGCAGCCGGGGGAGTCCCCCGTCGGCGCAAGCTGGGGCGGCACGATTTGATTACGGCGATGACCATCGCCCCTCCCGGTGGCACAGTCTGGGCGGTGACGAGCACGGGCCGCGCCGTTCCGACGGCGCTCGACGACATTCCTGAAGTCCAGGGACGCAGTCGCGGGTCGCCTGCCACCGAGGTGTTCGGGCTTTCGAAAGACGAAGCCGCCCGAACGCTCGTCGCCGTCGATACAGCCTCGGACGCCAAGACCGGCCCGGGCGGCGAAAAGTCCCCGGCCGAATTCCTGTTGTTTATTACGCGACTTGGATTCGCCAAGCGAATGTCGATTACCGACCTGACCGAGCTTTCAGGGCCGACGCAGATGCTTTCACTTGAAGCGGGCGACGAGGTGGCGGCGGCCTTCGTCTGCGGCCCTGAAGCCGATCTCATGGTTGTCTCAAGCGACAACCTGGCCCTTCGCACCCCGACCTCCGGCATCGTCCCGCGGCGAGTCGGATCGGGGGGCGTCACAGCCATGAAACTTCGGGCCGGGGCCCGTGTAGTTGCCGCCGGGGCGGCTTCCGGGGAGGCAGCCCTGGTTGCGCTCACCAGCCTGGGTGCGGCAAAAGCCACGCCCTGCGGGGAATTCCGCTCGGTGCGTCGGGGCGGCCAGGGCTCCAGAATCTGCGATCTCGACGAGGGGGAGGACATCCAAAGCGCGTACATAGGCCCACTCGACGACACTTACGCTCTTACTTCGGCTGCTCCGCGCAAGGCACCCGACGGCGAACCGATTCCGTTCACCGTCCCGGCGACGAAGCGCGGGCTGCGTCCCTTCTGCGCGGAGCGCGCATTCTCGGTCGTAGCCCTGCGGAGGTGGTGACGACATAATGACGACGCCAAAACACGGCTCTGCCTCTTCCTCCGCCAGCGAAGGTCAGCGCACCTCGCCCGCCGGCAAGGCGCAGCGCACCGCCGTGGGCGCCCAGCTCGACCTGCTCGCTCCTGCGGAACCAGCACCACAGGACACCTCCGAGCCTCGCGACAAAGCTGCCAGTCAAACTGAACGCCGACGACCAGCGGAATCAGCACCACAGGACACCTCCGAGCCTCCTTCCCCTCCTGAACCCGACAGGCCTGACGGGCGCTACGAGGCCGATCACATACAGACGCTTGAGGGCTTGGAGGCAGTGCGGCGACGTCCAGGCATGTACATAGGTGGCACCGGCTCAGACGGGCTGCAGCACCTCCTCTGGGAACTCTTCGACAACAGCGTGGACGAGGCGGCAGCGGGCTTCGCCGAGAAAATCGAGGTGACCTTCCACGACGACGGCTCCATCGAGGTGTACGACGACGGGCGCGGCATCCCTGTGGGAAACCCACCAGGACGGGACATCTCGGCTGTCGAGGTGGTCTTCACTGAGCTTCACGCAGGCGGCAAGTTCTCCAGCAACGGCAACGGCGCCTATGTCGCCTCCGGGGGTTTGCACGGAGTGGGCGCATCGGTGGTAAACGCCCTCTCCACCAGGGGATGCGTTGAAGTGGGGCGGGACGGCTTCCGCTGGCGGATGTGGTTCTCTGGGCGGGAAGCCGGACGGCTCTCCCGTGGCACAACCGGCGCATTTCAGCCCACGCATGAAATAGAGCGGCTGCAGCGCACCAAGACCACCTACACTCGCGTGCGGTTCTGGCCCGACTGGGAGATCTTCGACCACGACGCCGCGTTCGACTTCAAAGCCGCACAGGAGCGGGCGCTGCTCATCTGCCACCTGCTGCCAGGTCTGCGCATCTCCCTCACCGACGCCCGGAGCGCCTCGGCGACTGCTGAGACAGTCGAGCTTTGTTCGCGCAAGGGGCTTGAGGGTTTCGTGGCCGACATCTGCGGGACGGGGGCGCTGACCCGGCCCGTGGGCATTACTGGCGAGGGAAGCTTCAGCGAGAACGTCCCCATCGAGGGCAGGCTCACGGAAGTCACGCGGCGCTGCGTCGTACGGGCCGCCTTGCAGTGGACCAACACCCACGCACCGCGCATCCGCTCCTTCGTGAACACCATCCCCACCCCCTCCGGGGGCACCCACCTTGCGGGCTTCGAGCGGGCGCTTACCCGCTCGGTCAACGACACTCTGCTGGTCGGGGCGAAGCAGTTGGCGAAAGAGGGGCAAGAGCGCGCAGTAAAGGAGGACGTCCAGGAAGGCCTGGTGGCGGCTCTTCAGGTGATATTCCCCGAGCCCCAGTTTCGTGGTCAGACAAAGGGTGAGCTGGGCACCCCGGGGGTTCAAAGCATTGTCTACGAGGTTGTCAAGTCTCAGATGACCGCCTGGTTCGAAAGCGAGGGCCCACGCACGAACATCACCGCCCTGCGAAGCAAGATCACAGGGGCGATCTCCGCACGGGCCGCTGCCCGCCGCATGCTCGAGGACAAGCGCAAAGCCTCCAAACTCGGCTCAAGCGGGCTGCCCGACAAACTCGCCGACAGCCGCATCCACGGGCGCGACAGCGAGCTGATAATCGTGGAGGGAGACTCCGCGGCCGGGCCGGCCAAGGCAGGGCGCAACTCCGCAAACGTTGCCATCCTCCCCCTGCGGGGCAAGATCGTCAACGCCGGCAAGTCATCGGTGCAGCAGGTGCTCGACAACGCCGAGGCTCAGGCCCTCTTCCGCTCGGTGGGGGCCGGGGTGCGTGGCGACTTCAATATAGACGCCGCCCGATACGGGCGAATCGTCATTCTCTGCGACGCCGACGTCGACGGCAGCCACATCCGCTGCCTGCTGCTGACACTCATCTACCACTACATGCGCCCGATGCTCGAACACGGCAGGGTGTTCGCCGCCCAACCGCCCCTGTTCACCGCCAAAGTAGGGGCCGAGACACACCGGGCATTCAGCGAAGCCGAGCGTGACGCCATAGCGCGCCGGTTGGCGCGTGGACGCCGGAAGATTGAGAGCATCCGCTGGCAGCGCTTCAAGGGCCTCGGCGAGATGAACACCGACGAACTCGCCCACTGCGCGCTGGATCCCGCCACCCGCATCCTTCGCCAGATAACGCTCGACGACGCAGCCGAGGCGGAACGCATCCTTGAGATCCTCATGGGCTCGGAGGTTTCCCCCCGCCGCGACTACTTGATGAGTCACGGCGGGCTCGTGCCAGCCGACGCCCTGGACTACTGATTAGCAGTGCAAGTAGCCGGAACCGCCGTACACGTTCAACGCCTGCACCCCTTAAAATGCAAGTTCATCCCTCTTACCGCACATCGCCGAACGCTCAGGATTAGAGAACCGCAACTAGTGAAAAGCCCCGCACCTAGTCGGGCGGAAGGCAACAAAGGCGCGGACGCAGAGACTATTTCTGCATGCGAAGAAGATAAACTGTGGCTCTTGCCTACTACTAGTCTGCGTGCAGGGAAGGTCGTTCACGTACCTGTTTCTCAATGTAATCAACCTCGTTCTCAATATACCTTATTGCGCATTTAAGAAGTTTCGAATAGCCTCCTAAATCCAAGTTTTCGCAACGAATAAACATGTCATCTACTCTAGAACTACTTGAACAAAATCCAATATGAACATTTGTAAGTTCGCAAATTGTTGCATAACTGATCTCTTCAAATCTTGATTTGCCATAATGCGCAATCTGACTGTTCCGAGTCTTTCGAAAATCATTTTCAATTGTCCGTAACTCATCATCCAAAGAACCAACAAATGCATTGGCTAACTTATCGTTGTTCTTCTTTGGAAAGCACGAATAAAAATAGATAATACTAGATGCAATCAAGCAATTCTTTACATTATACTGCATTATTGCTTTTTGTTTCTCTTCTATTTCTTCTGAGGCTACACATTGCAAAGACATCGCCCAATCGAACAAATTAGCTGACATATTTAGCACGCGCAAGATTCCCCGAAGTTTGCCTAGAGGTTTGCCGAATTCCTCAGGGAGGTTCTCGGCACGAATATTTGGTAAGAATTCGCTTTTTGACGTAAAGATTCTAAGCGTGCCATCGGAATCGGGCTTAATTTCTATCCGACCAAGGTCGTTAAGGATTTTGCCTGTCTTTCGTTTGATTTTCTTTTTGTTTTTCACTTAAATTAATCCTTTTACTGTCCAATTTTAATCATGTTCTCAACTTTTTTATAATTCTAATTCTGCTTTGGAAGTACCTCATTTGGTTTGTCGCCTGACAAGCCTATCTTCCAAGCAATGTATTCTGCAGTGGCTTTTCTTGTAGGCATCTGAGTTATGACCTCTTTTCCCAGCATGCAAATGCCTCGCCAGTCGAGATTGTCCTTTCTCTAGTCAATCTTCGAGAGGTGCTCTAGAACATAGTAATTCTTCCCTGCTGACTCGTCTCTTGCGAATTGCAGATCGTTGCCTATTTGACCGAGAGCCCAGAGTACCAGAGCATATGACGATAGATAATGTTGACGAGCCTCTTGAGGCTTTAATACACCTTCAACGATTTTCGGCCAAGGTTCCACCAAAGGCGTTATTGTTTTCCAGTACTCCACAGCGCGAGAATTCAGTGTTTCCTCCTCTTCTCTTGAAACCCCTTCAGGTATTTCTCCCAGCAACCGCCTATTTGCGGCCTGCAATCCGGAAAGAGTTGCGAACCACGGGGAACGGATAGAGAGAGAAACTCTTTCCTTGTCAATGCGGTCACGGAACAGAGGAACACTGTCAACGCAATTCATCGTAATTCGGTTCAGCGGAATACGATGATCAAAGGCAATGTCCAAGGACTTGGATGTCTTTTGTACCGTCCTATTTAGATCTGAAAAAATTTGCTGGCTTCGTTCCAGCCCACCGTCTTTGAGAATTACAACGGAGATCGTGTTCTCTTTCAGAGAGGGCCTTTGACGCAAGGCTTCCGCAATGGCCGCAACCCTGTGCTGACCGTCGTTGATGATGTACTTCGCCTCCAACGGAAGCACAAGCATGCCTATGTCGCTATTCGCATCGGTTCCGTGGAAGAAGACTTCGTCAGAATCAACCGACACGGTGATGGCGGAAAAAATAAAGAGGTGCTCTGCGCCAGCCTCCACGAAGTCGTCGTACCAGACATCTAGCCCGTCTCAACAATGCGACGGTGCGGGAGATTTCAGCGGGATCTCTCCCTGCGTCAGCACACTGGTCGTCAAGGTGCCGTTCTCCTGGGTGATCTCCACCGGAGTGCCCCAGCCGTTCCAGGCTTCGGCGCAGCGGGCCATCGTCGCCATGTTCCTTCATCACTCATAGCTGGAGCCCGCGGGGTCGCCGTCGATGGGGAAGTTGTGGTCAAACGTCCAGATGGAGTCCGCCACCATCCCTTCGACGTAAAGCCACGCTTGACGCATCGCAGCGAAGGTGACGTGGCTAGGCCGTATTTGACGCCGACCTGAATCTGACGTGCCATAGCAGTTCCTTTCCTTCTGGCTCAGATCCCCAATTCCTCCATACGCCTAGTTCGCTAGGGACGGGCAACGTTGAGATTCCTGAGTCTGCACAAATGCAAATACAATCATTTTAGTAGTATTTTTGTTATTTCAGGAATTTACGAATTCTTACCAAAGATTTTACAATTCCGAAATTTAAGGTATACTTGAGGCATAACAGGTTACGTTTTCCTTCGCAGTAGAGCTCGCCATGGCCATACATAGGCCTCAAAGCCTCTCATTGCGGACCAACGGCCCTACCTAAAAACCAATTGCACAACTCGATCACAGGGCTTTACGGCCCCAGGCCGAGACTAAGCAGGGCAACTCAATACGAGAATAGAAAGGAAAGGCAATGACAGGGGCGACAATCGCCGAAATCGCGATTAACAGCACAACACTAGCCCTAATCCTCTATATATTTATTCACATGCTCAAAAAAAATAAGAAAGCGTCAGACAAGATCGAAGCGAAATTTGATGCCGTTGCCAAAGAGCTTGCCAAAAACGGCAAACTGCTCGCAGGGATCTACTCAGAGGTGAAAGAAGTCCGCAAGGAACAAGGCAAACAAAGCCAACAACTAACGAACATCAACCAATAACTCGCAAACACCAACCAACTCTTCATGACTGTCGAAACAGAAGTCAAAACCCGCCGCAAAGAAACAGCGACATTCCGCGAAAAAACCAACCAACGATTTTCTGATATCAACCAACGATTTGCGAAGTAGACAACAAGATGGAGGCTGGCTTCAACAGAAGAGACGACCGGATGGACGCAGGCTTTGCGGAAATGCGCGAATTGTTCTTCAAATTCTGTGTTTCGAGCAAGTCGGCGGCACCTCCCGCCGCAAAACTGGACCAGGTACAAAAACAGTCCAACTCGAAGCCTGAGCCGAATCCTCGAAACGTTGAAAGAGCATCTTCAGCCTCGGAGAAATCGGCCTCAAGAAAGAAATTGCCAAGCTCTGAGGTTGACAACACCAGCCCGCCTGTAATCCGAAACCACCAAGCAACGAAACCTTTCGACGGACCGGAGCCACACCACGAGAAGGTGTTGTCCGCGGACAGGAAGCCCAGGAGCGAAATAAAGAGCCCTCCTCAACCGTAGAGGTCTAGTCACTTCCGGCACCAAAAGTCTTGAAACAACTCCAAGCCGGGGACAGGGCAGGGCAAGTTCCGTCTCAGCGGGCTTCTAGTGTTGGGGGCGTGGATGGGATTTACCTGGATTACAACGCATCCGCACCGCTTGATCCACGCGTCGCCGAGGTTATGCGGGCCATGCTTGCCGACGGCGTGGGCAACGCCGCATCTGCGCACGCTTTCGGGCGCAGATTGTCGGCCGTCGTCGAAGTCGCACGCAATCGGGTTGCCGAACTTGTAGGCGCCCAGGCAAGCGGCGTGGTTTTTACCGCCGGGGCGACAGAGGCCAACAACCTGTCACTGCGAGGAGCGGTCGAGTGCCATCTGCGCAACACAGGGGCTGAACTTGCGGTCATGTACCGGCAAGAGGCGAATTCCTCCACTAAACCCGAGCGCAGAACACGGTCGGGAAAAACCCGATTGAAACACCCCCACCTGCTGATTTCCGCCGTGGAGCACTCTTCGGTCAAACAAACGGCTGTCGCCCTGGCAACTCAGCGGCTAGCCGACGTCAACGTCATTCCCGTCCATCCAAATGGCGAGTTAAACCTTGACGCTCTCGATGAGATGCTCACCGAGCAAGGCAAAGACATCCTGCTCATATCAGTTATGGCAGCAAACAGTGAGACCGGGGTGATCAACCCGTTGGCGGCAATCGCCAAGCGGGCACACGAAGCCGGAGCCCTCTTTCACTGCGATGCGACCCAACACGCTGGCCGCCTGCCCTTTGAAATGAGCCGAACGGGCGCCGACCTCCTCTCGCTGAGCAGCCACAAGATCTCTGGACCTGGGGGCGTGGGCGCGCTCGTAGGGACGCACGCCGCCCTAAACCGATTGTCAGCCGTAATTCACGGGGGCGGTCAGGAGCGCGGCCTGCGATCGGGTTCCCTTAACGTTGCGGGCATCGCAGGTTTCGGTGAGGCCGCCAAGCTCGCGTCCGCCGAGCGCGAGGCGGAATCACTACGGGTGGGGACGCTTCGCGACCTGCTTGTGAGAGAGCTTGAGGAGCGCCTCGACGGGGTCTCGCAAAACGGTGACGTGAAGAACCGGCTGCCCAACACAGCCAACCTGCGCTTCGCAAGGGCGGACGCCGAGGCGGTATTGGCCAACATGCATCCGGTTGCAGCTTCGGTCGGCAGCGCCTGCAGCGCCGGCGCCGTCGAACCCTCTGCTGTGCTATTGGCGATGGGGCTGAGCCCGCAGGCCGCCTACGAGTCGGTTCGCTTCAGCCTTGGGCGCTTCTCTACGGAAGCAGAAGTGCGATCTGCGGCCGTAAGGGTCGCCGAGGCGGTGCGGCTCGTTCGGAAGATGGCGGCTTGAGCTGCTTGGATCACTGCAACGCATGAAAGAAGGACAGCAAGACAAAGAGAGGGAGAAGCATCGGCTGCGCAAGAAGGGGCATCGGCTGCACAAGAATGGAAGGCCTGCCCTTGAAGTCGACCAGGTAGTTGTCACACCCCTTTACTAAGTTCAGGCCCATGAATAGGCCCATGAATAAGGCGCACAGACATGCGACTGGTTGACGCCGCTTCGCCTGTCTTCGCGCGCCACGAGACCTTTCACCCCCGCTACGGGTGGTTCCGCAAGGCGTACGAGGCTGCTGCGGAAGACCCGTCGATCTTTTCACGAGAGGAAGCCCCCGTCGAAATCGGTGTTGGAAAGAACATGGTGCGCTCCATCAGATTTTGGGGTCTGGCCGCCAAGTTGTTGAACGAGGACGCACACCCCTCAGCAGGACGTACGCGCCAAGTTGTCCCCGCTCGCTTCGCCTACGCCCTGTTTGGGCCATCAGGCTGGGATCCTTACATGGAAGATCGGGGCACGCTCTGGCTGTTGCATTGGCGGATGATGTCTCCCCCATGCCGGCTGCCCGTCTGGTGGTTGGCGTTCAACGATCTCAACACAGGCGAGTTTTGCGAAGACGACCTGCTTTCGATGGTGCTGATTGCATTGGAAGTCGCCGCCGAGTGGAAAGACCCAAGCTCAAATTCCGTCCGCAAGGACATCTCTGCGCTGCTTCGCACCTACGGCCCTGTTCCTGCGAATGCGTCCGCACGAGCAGGCATCGACGACATCCTCGACTGTCCGA
The DNA here is from genome assembly GCA_958295925.1 of uncultured Acidimicrobiales bacterium. Lineage (GTDB taxonomy): Bacteria > Actinomycetota > Acidimicrobiia > Acidimicrobiales > CATQHL01 > CATQHL01. The sequence goes on along the minus strand of CATQHL010000001.1, from coordinate 1,794,828 downwards.
TGCGCGAATTGCGCCTCATCACCCGCTCTCCGATCAGCGACAACTTCAGGTTCACCTCCGGGGCCAAGCCATCCCTCCCTGCTGAGATCGTCGTCTTTGCGTCCCTCGACTTCGTGATGCGCGCAAAGATCGACGCCAACACGGTCGCCGTCAGCCGTCTCTCCAACGAGTCGGGGGGCCCTGGGCGGGCATTCAGGCTCTCCGAAACCGACATGCTCGCAACATTGGAGTCCGCTGCGGAAGACATCCCGCACCTGAGCCTTTCCGCCTCGGTGGGTGCCCCGTTCCTGTCATGGTCTATCCCGCCACAGGAACTCGCTGACGAAATCCTCAACGGCTACTACAGCAACCACCGTCACGTCGGAATTTCAGGTCTCGTCGGCGACCTTCCAATTGACGACGACCTGCTCGACGAGTTGGGCTTGGGTCGAAGTCCGTCCGACAAATTCCGCCAACTCCACGAATTAACCAAAGCTGAAAAGGACGCTGCGGCGTGAGCAAACAAGGCTGGGCTGGAGCGTGGGCAATAGCATGGCTTTGACTGTGAAATTTCGGATCCGAAAGTGAAGTTGGCTAGCAACCGGGCGAGGGCTGCGTAGCCATGCTGGCCGACCACATAGCCGTCTCGCAGCGCTACGCCCGCTCGGCCAACCTCGAGCGGGACGCGGCCCGTCTTGAGCCCCTGGAGGGTTACGTGGTAACTGCGAGGGCGCTGGACGTCCTGGACCGCATCGCCACGGTGGCCGCCGAGGGCACAGCCGGCGGCGCCTGGTCTCTCACGGGGCCCTATGGATCGGGCAAGTCGTCGCTCGCACTGCTGCTTGGTGCCGCCTTCGGCCCTGAGGGGGCGGCCCGCTCACAGGCATTGCGCCTAATCGATGGAGCCTCTGGGCAAATCCGCCAAAAAATCGAGCGGGCTCACAAGCGTCACGGCACGATGCAAAGCGGTTTTCGCGTCGGACTGGCCACCGGGGCCCTCGAGGGGATCAACTCAACCGTGTCCCGCGCCCTATCTTCGGCCGCGTCTGAATCAACCCCAGTCGATACCCGCGGCTCGGCCCTGAACCCGGCCAATTTCTCTAACCGCGAACCCCCCCCCCCGCGAACTCCTCAATCTGACCTAGATCTTCCCCCTTCTCAGCCGAAGGGACGTCCCTGGGCGGACCGGCACCCTGCAGACAACGTTGTTCCGCCATTTGACGGGTCACGTCCCCCGAAAGATGCCCGCCCGCTCCCCTCCAGCCTGCTTGATTTGGCTCGACGCTTGGCGAGCCAATCCCCACTGCTGCTGATAATTGACGAGTTCGGCAAGAACCTCGAAGCCGTCGCAGGCGTCGGGGGAGGCGATCCTTACCTGCTCCAGCAGTTGGCGGAGGCTGGACAGGGATCGGGGCTGCCAATTTTCCTGCTCACGCTTCAGCACCGATCCTTCGAGGACTACCTGTCCGACGCCGCCTCTCCGAAACGTCGGGAGTGGGCAAAAGTTCAGGGGCGTTTCGAGGAAGTCACCTACGTGGAGTCGTCGGCGCAGACCCGCGCCTTCATCGCATCGGCCTTTCAACCCCGATCGGCGGAGATTCAGAAGCGCATTTCCGACTGGGCCTCGCCGCTGGCCAAGGAGATGCGGCCCCTCGGTCTGACCAATTTGAAGAACGTGGCAGCCTGCTACCCGCTCCATCCTCTGGCGGCGCTGGTACTGCCGGAACTCTGTCGCCGCTACGGGCAGCACGAGCGATCCCTGTTCTCCTTCCTCGCCGGGGCTGAGCCGTCGGGCGCGGCATCTTTTCTGTCTCAAACGCCGCTGCCCCAACGAGGACAGTTGCCCAGCATCGGCCCAGACGCCGTCTACGACTATTTCGTAGCCGCCGCCGCAGGTCAGAACGGCCGCTGGGCGGAGGTAGCCGCCCGCCTGTCTGACGCCCACGGGCTTCCGTCAATGCAGGAACGCCTCGCCAAGTCAATCGCCGTGCTGAACCTCGTGGCAGCCACCGGAACATTGCGGTCGTCCCGCCCCGTCTTGAGAACGCTAGGGCCGGGCGCCGACGAAGCCCTCGACAGGCTCGAAGAGACGGGGATGATCACGTACCGGGAGTTCGCCGACGAATACCGCGTCTGGGAGGGCAGCGACATTGACATCCGCCGCAGGCTTGAATCAACGAGACTGGCGGCCGGGAGCCTTCCGCTGGCCGCAGTGCTAGAGAAGACCGAGCCGCCGCAGCCCAGGGTCGCTGCCCGTCACAGCGCCGTGAATCACCTGCTGCGTGTCTTTGCCTTTCGTTACTTGGAGGGGGGCGAGACGGTGCATCCGCTGAACGCAGCTTCGCCCTACGACGGTGAGGTGCTGCTGGTGGTGGGCGCTGGTGGCGAGCATCCCGTCCTTGCAGATGCCGATTGCGAGGGCATCCGCAAGCCGGTGGTGTTGGCCGTCGCCTCCGACTGCACCGCCCTTGACGCCACAGCCCGTGAAGTGGCCGCTCTGCACGCACTGGCGGACGACCTCGACGTCGGTGCCGACCGAGTTGCGCGCCGCGAAGTCGCAGAGATGCTCAGCGAGGCCCAAACAACCCTCGCCGGGGCGGCAACCGCCGCTTTCGAAGGGGATGGGTGCGACTGGCTGATGCTCGAAGCAGACGGTGCGCTGCGCCAGCTCTGCTCCAAGAGCGCGGGAGCGGCCCTCTCCGAGGCCGCCGACCTCTCCTACCCAGACACCCCCGTCATCCGCAACGAGATTCTCAACCGCAACAACCTCTCCACCCAAGGGGCGAAGGCGCGTCGTCTGCTGATTGAGGCCATGGTCTCCAATGGCAGCGAGCCGAATCTGGGACTGACAGGCTACGGCCCGGAGGTTGCCATGTACCGCTCTTTTCTTGCCAAGGGCGGACTTCACCAGCGTGCCCAGCAGGGAAGCGGCTGCGAGTTCCGCCCGCCCTCCGACGAGAGCCTCAAGCCGGCCTGGGGGGTGATGGAAGACCACTTCGAGGGTGCCAAGGCCGCCCGCCTGCCCCTTGAGCGCATCGTCGCCGCGCTTCGCTCCCCGCCTATCGGCATGAAGGCTGGCGCCATTCCCGTGTTTCTGATTGCCGGGCTGCTGCACCGCAGCGAGGATGTCGCACTCTACGAACTCGGTACCTTCGTGCCCGAGCTGAGCGCCGAAGTAGCCGAGCGGCTGGTGCGAAACCCCGACCACTTCGCCGTCAAGCACTTTGCCGGCACGACAGGGGGACGCAAGCAAGTCCTTGGGGCGCTTGGGGTGCGACTCGGGATCAGCCCTCCGCCACGCCGTCGCAGAGTTCAGAGCGTGCTCGCAGTGGTTCTTGAGGTGCTCGCCCGCATTCGCCGCCTGCCCAATCACACCCTGCGTACCCGGCTCCTGGGCAGCGACGCCCTGGCGGTGCGCGACGCCCTGGTAGCCGCCCGCGAACCCGACGAGTTGCTGTTCACTGCGCTTCCCGAAGCACTGGGGCTGCGGCCTGTGCTCCCGAACAGGGGCTCGTACAGCACCGCCGACACTTACGCGAAAAAATTGGAGGAGGCTCTTGACGAACTCGCCGACCACTTCGACAAGCTGCTGAGCGGCCTGTGCGGTCTGATCGTGGAGACGTGTGGAGAGACCTCCCGACAGGCTGTGACCGGATTGTCTGCCGCTATTCGGGATGAGGTGTTGGACCCCGACGTGCGGGCTTTCGTTCAGGCGATGGCGGCCGACGACGCCGACGACGCCGGCTGGATCAAGCGCATTGCCACCGTCGTGGCGCGCAAAGCCCCGGCGGAGTGGAGCGACGACGACCTGTGGCGATTTCGCAGCGAAATTCCGCAACGCACCGCCGCACTCAGGCGACTCGTAGCCCACCACGCCGACATCCTGGCCAACGGCGGCGGCCCACTCGACGCCCTGCGCGTGGTTTTCACCCGACCCGACGGGAGCGAGTTCGTCGGGCTGGTGGGCATTACCGAGCATCAGCGCAGCATCTGCTCGGCTGTCCTCGACGACGCCCTGAAGCAGCTGTGCAACGGCAAAGGCAATGGCTCTCACGCTCAGGCGCACCAGGCCCTGCTTGCGCTGCTGGGCGAGCGGATGATTAACGGGACTCGCACGTCGAGGGTCGACGAGCCTCCCGAGCGACGCTCGTTCGCATCCCCAAGCTCAGACCAGGAAAGCCGCAGTAATGGACAAGAGGGGCGCAGCCTGGCTGTCACCGACGCTGGTCATGGCTGATCCTGTCCATGTATCCGGCGGTGTCGTTGCGGCTCTGACGACGCGCCCCGGGCCCGCCAAGAATGGCGCTGTGCGCCACATCTGCGGCATCTCCGGCGGCAAGGACTCCAGCGCCCTGGCCGTCTATATGCGAGACCGCGTGCCGGAGATGGAGTACTTCTTCTGCGACACCGGCGCCGAGTTGCCGGAGACCTACGAATACCTCACCCGCCTGGAGGTGATTCTGGGCAGGCCCATCCTGCGGCTGAACTCCGAGCGTGACTTCGACCACTACTTCAAGGTGTTCAGGGGCACGCTGCCTTCGCCTCAGATGCGCTGGTGCACCCGCAACCTGAAGATCAAGCCCATCGAGGACTGGATTGGCGACGACCCCACAGTCTCCTACGTGGCAATCAGGGCGGACGAGTCGAACCGCAAAGGCCACATCTCAACAAAGGGCAACCTGCAGACCCGCTTCCCGTTCATGGAGGACGGCATTAAGCACGCTGATGTGCTGCGCATCCTCTCCGATGCGGGGATCGGCCTGCCCGACTACTACGAGTGGCGCACCCGATCGGGGTGCTACTTCTGTTTCTTTCAGCGCAAGGCGGAGTGGATCGGCTTGGCCGACCGCCACCCGGAGTTGTTCGAGCAGGCGGTTGCGATTGAGCAAAAGGTGCTGCTAGACGCCGGCGCAGGCGACGACGCCGACTTCGCATCGCAGGCCATGAAGGGCCGTCAGTACACCTGGAGCGGCGGGGAGACGCTCGTGGAACTGCGTGCGAGACGCTCTGAAATCCTCGAGCGCCAGGAGGTCGCCCAGGCGCGCTCGAAGGCTGCGAGGGTGAATCTCACGTTGTTGGACGCGCTCTCTGACGCCCTCGACGAGGAGGACGCCTCAATGCAATGCACGGTGTGCGCGCTATGAGCCTTGATGTGACGCAGCCAGTGCGCTCAGTGAGTATTGACGAACTGATCGCCCGATGCGATGAGTCGGATTTACATCACTTAGTCGGCTCACATGCAGTTCGTCTCCTTCGAGCACTCGACCCGAAACTTGGCTTCCCTTCAAAGCTGCAGGAACTGTGTCTGCAGCTTCACTCCCACGAATCTTTATTGAGAAACAGTGAGAGCCGCAGGCGCCTGCTGCTTTCCCTTCGTACTGAAGAAGCCGTGTCACTGGCCAGTCGGCTCAAACTCGAATTCACAACTTCAAAGAGCGCATTTCCAGCACTCCTTGATGCTTCAATTCGTAAGAACTCGTCTAGAGAACGCTCACTCTTTGAATTCTTTGGAGTCTCAACCTATGAGAAAGAGCCTGAACAGCAAGCTCCAACAATTCGCAGAGCCGAACCGCAATATGGACTCTTTTCGCATCAACACAAAGCGCAGATGGAGGTCCTACGGTCTTTTGAGTCTGGCAAGAGACGAGTATTATTGCACATGCCAACAGGAGCAGGAAAGACGCGAACAGCAATGCATGTAGTTGCCACCGAGTTGCTGCATTACAAACCAAGCGTGGCTGTATGGTTGGCTTACAGTGAAGAACTCTGCGAGCAGGCAGCGGACGAATTTGAGAAAGCATGGTCGTACTTAGGGGATCGAAGTTTAGATGTGTACCGCTACTGGGGAGCAGAACGCAACTTGGACATAAAGGACGTTCATGACGGATTCATGATAGCTGGTTTATCTAAGCTATACGAAAGAACTAAACGGGACAGCGACTTTATCACACGATTGGCCGACCGTGCTTCTCTGGTAGTCATAGACGAGGCGCATCAAGCGGTAGCTGAAACCTACAGTTTCCTGCTTGACTTTCTTGTTGAAAGGAATACACATACTGATCTCTTGGGTCTGACCGCCACTCCGGGAAGAACTTGGGACGATCCCTATGAAGACGAAAAGCTAGCAAATTTCTTTAACTACAACAAAGTCACTCTTAAAACTGAGGGTTTCGATAATCCTGTGGAACACTTGATTTCTGAGGGTTACCTTGCTAATCCGAAATTTCGTTCGTTACCATTTGTTAATGGTACATCCCTGAGCAACTACCAGATCAAGCGTCTTGCTACAGCATTAGAGATACCTGAGACAATTCTCAAGTCTTTATCCGAAAGCGTGCAACGGAACATGCTCATAGTGGATTCTGTGGAGGAGTTGGCAAGTCGCCACAAGCGAATCCTACTTTTTGCGGCGACAGTCCAACACGCCAAGCTTCTAGCAACTGTGCTTCGAGCACGAGGAATTTGGGCCGCGTCGATTAGCTACGAAACCGAGAAACAAGAGAGACAACACATTATACATTCATACAAGAGCGACGACTCAGAACCAATGGTTCTATGCAATTATGGAGTTCTGACTGCGGGATTCGACGCCCCGCGTACGAGTGCGGAAGTAATTGCCCGGCCTACAAAATCTCTTGTCTTATACAGCCAAATGGTGGGAAGAGCAATCCGTGGGACGCTAGCAGACGGTAATTCCGAAGCGGAAATCGTAACCATAGTCGACACCCAATTACCTGGTTTCAGAGACATGACTGAAGCATTCGTAAATTGGGAAGATGTGTGGAAAAATGAACAGAAAATTCCAACAATTCACGGAGAAATATACAGAAAGGCTGCGCAATGACAAGTAAATTTGCAAATTCGCCCTCGGAAGAAAATAGTAAAAACGACTCCGAAGGGGAATTCAATCTAATCCCAGCAGCACTGGCTGTTAATGCTTTGCGCGACAGTGGTTACAGAAACACTACCTATGCATTGGCGGAACTAGTAGACAACTCAATTCAAGCAGGTGCTTCACGCGTAGAAGTGCTCTGTTGTGAAAGAAGAATTATTGGAAAGAAAGCTAATCGAAACATTCACCAAATAGGCGTACTAGATAATGGCAAAGGAATGAATGCTCACGAACTGCGTATTGCGCTCCAATTTGGTAACGGTAACTATCTAACGGATCGTTCGGGAATCGGAAGATTTGGCATGGGTCTCCCTAGCTCTTCAATATCGCAGTGTCGAAAAGTCGAGGTTTGGACATGGCAAGGCGACAGATCCTCACCCCTGTACAGCTACATTAGTATTGATGAAGTAACAAATGGAACACTATCGACTATTCCTGCCCCAATAATATCTTCTATCCCTAAAATATGGCGACATGTCGCTAAAACTCTAGGTGCTTCAGGTACGTTGGTAGTTTGGTCAAATTTGGATCGCTGTATGTGGAAAACTGCAAGAGCTATCCTAAAGCATTCAGAATACGCTATTGGTCGCATGTACAGAAGATTTATTAGGGAAGACAAAGTTAAAATTCGCCTTGCAAGCTTCGTGGAAGATGTCTCTGAAGCGGCCAACAAGGACAATATTGATAAATTCGTAAACGTAAACGACCCAATATATCTTATGGTTCCAAGCTCAACACCAGAACCATATAACAGCTCAGCAATGTTTGAAAAACATGGAGATAAATGGACAGTTAAAAATACTATACTGCACAATAATGAGAAACACGAGATAATCATCAGATTTACGCTTGCAAAATACGAAGTTCGCAACCGTATAAATCCCGGAAGTACACCTTTCGGGAAGCATGCAAAGGATAATGTTGGAGTTTCCCTGCTTAGAGCAGACCGAGAACTCGAACTTGAGACATCATTAGTGGGCCAATCTGAACCACGCGACCGCTGGTGGGGAGTGGAACTCGAATTTCCACCATCACTAGACGAAATTTTTGGTGTCACAAATAATAAACAGTCCGCCCGAAACTTCACTGATGTTGCCTCTGAAATTGAGAAAATCCTTTCAGAGAACGATAAACTCGGAGATTTGCACGAAATATTCAATGAAGACGAAGACCCGAGGGAACCATTGGTGCAGATTATTCACTTAATTAAGCGTCGAATCTCCCAAATGCGCAGCCTTCTCCGAGCTCAAAGTAAGGGACAATATCGAAAGAAGCCTGATCAAAATGGCCCTGAAAGAACAGCGACCGATATTACCCGAGAACGACAAAGACAAGGATATCAAGGAACTAGCGACAAAGAAGAAATACTGTCAAGCCAAGAAAGGGAAAGGGATTTAGAAGAAGCACTCATTGACTCAGGTCGATCCCCATCTGATTCAAAAATGCTAGCTGCAAAGACCATTTCATCAGACATAAAATACATTTTTACGCATGAAAATTTGGATGGGAGCAATTTTTTTGCAGTCAAGCCTGTAGCCGGTGAAATTCTAATAAAGCTTAACACTGGTCATCCTGCGTACGAAAATCTTGTGGAAGTCCTTGAAGATGAGACAATCACATATTCAGAGGCAGAAAACGGATCTAAAGACGCATCTTTGGCTAGAGATAAACTGCAGGATAGACTAAACAAGGCAAATCAAGGTCTGAAACTATTATTGATGGCTTGGGCGCGTTTTGAGGACGAATCAGACCCGCCAGCAAAAAAGCAAACGATTCAGGATATCCGATACCAATGGGGCCAATTCGCCGCTCTGTTCCTAAGAGATGATCAGTGAGTGCATGCCTTTGACGCCCGGCACTGATCTCCTCCACCTTTGTTCAGCGTCATCATCGGAAGTTTTTCTTGTAGCACCATTCATAAAGACTGTAGCCCTCAAGCGACTACTCAAGAATCTTACGGCAACAGCTGCACTAAAGTGCGTAACGCGCTGGCATTCAGAAGAAATTGCATCAGGTGTCTGCGATTTGGAAGTGTTCAATATTGTTTCAGATCATGGTGGCAGCCTTTGGCTGCGCCAGGATCTTCATGCCAAATACTACAGAGGAGACTCCATCGTCTTTGTAGGTTCAGCAAATCTGACAGATTCTGGACTTGGTTGGTCGGCCATGCCCAACTTTGAATTGCTAATTCCTGTGCAGCTGCCTGACAACGTTGTAAGTGAATTTGAGCACAAATTGTTTGAGTCTGCAGTTCAAGTAGATCAAGATCTATATGAGATGTTTCAAAGAGTTGCATCAGATTGGAATTCAGACTGCAAGCCTCCCATTTCTTCAATATATTCTGCTTCGATGTCAACCGCCCCAGTTCCTCTAATCGATTGGATTCCAGGATTGAGAAATCCCTCAGATCTATTCAAAATATATCAGTCAGATTTTGTAGACAACATGCCAATTACCACGCGCACTGTGGGCGAGTCTGATCTCTTGATATTGCGCCCCTTGCCCGGACTCAACCTGGATGAATTCAACAAGACAATTGGTGCTACATTGTTGACAACACCGATCTTTAACAGTGTGGACAGATTCATTTCTGACTCACGACGATTCGGAGAGGTACGCAACTTTCTCCAAAATCAATTAGTGTTAGAATATCACGACGCTACGCGTGCTTGGCAAACGATTATTCGCTGGCTGAGACACTTCCTCCCAGAGCGTTACGAGTACATCAGGCCAAATTACAGCGAAATCATCGTACGCAAGAGTTGAGGGGGCTTCCTTTCGCAAGCAGTCAAACTGGAACCTTTCTTGAGATCAAACCGGGAACCTGTCATAGCTATTGACTAGCTTGGAGGCGTGACCACAGAGCACCTCCTGCCACAAGACCGCAGGTTTCCTAGATGAAACTCGTCGACGCCGCGCAGCGGGCTTTTCGACTCCACGACGGTTTCGGGCCGCGCTACGGGTGGTTCCGCAAGGCTTTTACGGCTGCCGATCGCGATCCTTACGTCTACTTTGCTGAGGACCGTCCGGTGCGACTTGGCGTCGGAATAAACATGGTCAACGCCATCCGCACCTGGGGGTTGGCGGCAAAAATCCTCAGCGAGGGCCAACGGCAGCCGACTACGCCAAGAAGGGTGCTCCCGACGCGCTTCGGCCACAAACTTCTGGGAGAGCGGGGTTGGGATCGCTTCGTGGAAGACCTCTCCTCACTTTGGCTGCTGCATTGGCGGATGATGTCGCCCAAATGCACCATTCCGGCCTGGTGGCTGGCGTTCAACGAGTTGGGGAACACCGAGTTCTCCAAGGACGAGCTTGAGTTGGCCGTGAACAAGAAACTTGCGGATACGCCCTGGAAGCGTCCGTCTCCACGTACCATCAGAATAGACCTCGGTACGATGCTGCTGACCTACGCACCTCCGCTGACGAGCAAAGATCGCTGGACACTGTCGTTTGAGGAACTCCTCGAAAGCCCGCTCCGCTGCCTGCAGCTGATTAAGCACTCCGACACGCGCGGGTTCTACCGATTCAACCTCGGCCAGAAGTTCGGTCTGCCGTCGGAGATCGTCGCCCACGCATCCCTCGACTTCGCCAGCCGCAGCCCTCTTGCGGGGAATTCAATCTCCGTCAACCGCCTCGCCACCGAGCCGGGCGCGCCTGGGAGGGTCTTCAAAGTCACAGAGAGCGAGATCCTGCTCTCACTCGAACAGCAGGCTTGCAAGTGGCCCGACCTTGAACTTGCCGAAAATGGCGACGACCACACGCTCTCCTGGTCGGACGCACCAGGCCGCACCGCCGAGTTGATTCTCAACGACAACTACGCAAACCGGGCACCCGGCGTCGAGACCTGGCTTGCGTTGCCCTCCACCAGTTCAATCACCTTTGACCTGGGCTGCCAATCGGCGCCTTCAATTGGCGGCAACCTGCGGGCGACAAATGCAATCAGCGGCGATCTGCCAGGGCAGACGCTCACCTCATCTGCCGTAGCCAGCCAGTCGCATACGGGGTACGACAATGCGGGGCGTGACAGTAACAGACTCGCCACAGGCCTCAATCAGCCCGAATTGCAAGCCCTTCTCACGCTGCTCGAAGACGTTCGGCCGCTGCAACCCGCCATCGCCGCCCGTCACAGCGCCGAGCACGACCTGATACGGGTCTTCTCCTTCGACTACGCGCTCGGCGGCGATCCGGTGCCGGAGCTCAACCCCGCCTCAAAATACGACGGGAAGGTGCTGCTGATGGTGGGCCACCAATCGGAGCCCCCTCCACTGTGTCAGTGCACCCCGGCAGGCAAGCCGACGCTGGCCGTCATCCCCGATGACCTGTCGACGCTGCTCGCCCCGGCAAGCAAAGTCACCCAGCTCACCGAAGCCTGCAGGTCGCAGCCACACAACCGCGATTTCGCCAAGCGGCTGGACGACGCCCGAGCCGCCCTGCGCTCAGCGGCAGACGAAGCCTTCAGCCCGGCCAACTGCCGCTGGGTGCTGCTCAGCCACGTTGGCGATGGCTCAGAAGGCCTGAGCGTCAAGTCGACAGGCCCACACGGACACGACACGCAAACAGGGGAGCCGCTGAACGGGCGAAATGGAAACCTGGAACTCCCCGCCCGTCCCCGCAGCGAAACGATCTCGCAGGTGGCGGACATCGCCTACCCGTGCACTCCCGAGATGCGCAACGAGATGCTCAACCGCTGGCCGGGGCTAACTACCCAGGGCACATCGACGCGCACCAAACTGCTTAACGCAATGGTGGAGCAACACGACAAGAAAGACCTCGGCTTTGACTCCACCGGAAAGAAATACCCTCAGAAACTGGCCATGTATCGTTCGGTGCTTCATCAAACAGGCCTGCACCGCTACGATCGGCGGCGCGGCGCTATGGCGTTCGGCAAACCAACCGAACCCTCGCTGCGCCCCGCCTGGCACATCGTCGACTCGGAGGCCGCCGCCCACACGCAAAGGCGCCTGCCCCTTAAGCAGCTGCACACCCTGCTTCTCTCGCCTCCGGTAGGAATGAGAATGGCTGCCGTCCCCGTCTTCCTCACTGCCTGGATGCTTTCCCTGGAAGACCGCCTGCGAGTGTTTAAGGATGATCGGGAGGTTCCTCTCAGCGGGGCAACCGTCCAGTGCATGTCTGAACACCCAGAGTTGTTTTCACTCGAAGTCAAGCACCCGAACTAACTCGCTGAAATTGGGCAAGCACAAACCAAACCCTCAAAGGAGATGACGACAATGCCTCCGGTGTCGTCAAGGCCGCAATGGGTAAGTCACTAACGCTGCAAAAGCCGCAAGCGATGACTGTAACGACTAAGAGAGTGAACGCACTGTGATTTCAGCATCTTTGGGGAAAACAGATCAGAGCGACTATTGTTGCAAGAACACTACTTATGCTTTAGCAGAATTGATAGACAACTCTATCCAAGCCGATGCTACTCACATTGAAATTCTCTGCTGCGACAAAAATGTAGTTGGCGTGCAAAATCATCGGGAGATACATCAAATAGCTGTCTTGGACAACGGTAAGGGAATGAATTCTCGCGAACTTAAGATGGCTCTTCAGTTCGGCAACGGGACTCATCAATATGATCGTTCAGAAATTGTGCACTTTGGGATGGGGTTGCTTGATTCATCTATTTCTCAGTGTAAAAGGGTTGAAGTCTGGACTTGGCAATGCGACAGAACCTCGCCAATATACAGCTACTTGGATGTCGACGAAACAGAAAAATGGATGCTAACGACAAGCCCTGACCCTGAATTGGCTTCCTTCCCCGGTATCTGGTACCAAGCCGCACACACTATTGGTGGTTCGGGCACTCTAGTTGTTTGGTCCAAGCTTGATCGCTGCATGTGGGAGAACGCGGAAACTATGATACCTAAATCGGAATACGTGTTAGGAAGAATTTTTCGAAAATATATTGCTGAGGCATTGACCCCGGGCGATTTTGTCCGCATCCGCTTAGCGAACTTCGTCGAGTCCTCACCAAGTAGTCCCGACACCGATATTCATGTTCGAGTAAATGACCCAATTTATCTTACTTCACCTAGCTCAACGCCCCCACCCTTTCATGATAAGGCCATGTTTTGCCATACTGGGGACGAGTGGGAGATTACTTCAACAATAGAATACAAAGGGAGAAAGCATGAGGTTCACACTAGATTTACAACTGCTTCAGATGAAGCCATCGCACATGAGAAAGCAGTGGAAGGTAAGCCTTACGTACCCTGGATAACGCGTCATATGAATAATAGAAATATTCCACACGGAAAACATGCAGAAGGTAACGTTGGAATCTCGCTGCTAAGAGCCAGGCGCGAAATCGAATTGAACACTTCGCTCATTTCCGAGTACGAGTATAGAGAGAGATGGTGGGGAGTTGAGCTTGAATTTCCACCAAGTCTAGATGAGGTGTTTGGTGTTACCTCAAACATGCAATCAGCGAGGAATTTTTCTGATGTTGCGTATTACATCAAGAGCATTCACTCCGATAGGGCGAAGCTTGAAGAATTTGCTAGAACACTTCGCAGGAATGAAGACCCAAGAGAGCATCTGATCCCGATTATTAGGCAGATTGATAGAACAATTGAGGGAATGAGAAAAATGTTACTATCAAGAGTTGAACGCATTAGCCCCGACGACCTCGACCGTTGACTTTGTCAAACCCAAGCTCAGCAATTTGCGAAACCTGCCAACTATGAGATCGATTACAAACTGCCTCGGCACGACGCTAGTCGCAATAGCGCTGCTCGCTGGGGCGGCGCAAGGATGCGGGGAGGCCAACCCTCCCGCTGACCCTCCCGCTGCGCCCCCCGAAACCCCCGAAGCCGCAGCGGGCAGCGGGCAGCCCGACCCCGAGGCCGTCGCCTTGTACATCACCCACTGCTCAAGCTGCCACGCAGCCGACGGCTCCGGGGCCACTGGTCCCCCTGTCGGCGACGGCGCACTCAACGACAAGTACACAGTGGCGCAAATGGAGGCGCTCGTCCGCGTCGGCACAGGCAGCATGGCGGGTTTGGGCGACCGCCTGAGCAGCACGGAGATTTCGGCCATCGTGGAATACGTCCGCAACCACCTGACAAGGGCCTCTACAACAAGCGCGACGCAAGCCGCCACTCCCCAAGACACCGACGCTGCGAGCACGCCGGGAGCCCCTACGACGCAACCCGAGCCGCCCGTCTCCGGCCCGCCACCCGAGGCAATCGAGTTCGCCGACGACTGGCCTCTGCCCAATCAAGACCTCTCCGGCACGCGCACTGCCGTGAACAGCCCCATCAACTCTGGCAACGTCGCCGACCTTAAGGAGGCGTGGCGCTTCTACGCGCCGGGCGGCGGATTCTCGGGAAACATCGCCACGACCCCGCTCATCATCGGCAACAGCGTCTACTTCCAAGACCTGCAAGGCGTCGTGTACGCCTTGGACAGGGAAACCGGCAAGGAGCGCTGGTCGACCGGCAAGCAGACCGACGGGGTGATGTTCGGCCCTACGGGCGTGGCAGTCGGATGGGGCAAGGTGTTCGCCGCCAAACTCGGCAGCCGGGGACGCGGCCAACTCGTCGCCGCCTACGACGCCGAATCGGGCGAGGAACTCTGGGCGACCGATGTGACCAGCGCCCTGGGGCTGGCCGAGATCAATGTGCAGCCCTTCGTCTACGACGGGATGGTCTTCGCATCGACCAGCGGTTTCCCGGCGGGCGTGCGAGGCACCATTTTCGCCCTCGATCAGGCCGGCGGGGAAGTCGTCTGGTCGTTCGCCACCATCGAGGACGAGAATCTGTGGGGCAACCCTGACGTCAACAGCGGCGGCGGAGTCTGGTATCCCCCGGCGCTCGACGTTGAAACCGGCACCATCTACTTCGGCGTTGGCAGCCCGTATCCGTTCCCGGGTGCCCCTGGTTTCCCTGCAGCCTCAAGCAGGCCCGGCGACAACCGCTGGACGTCCGGCACGGTCGCACTCGACGTCAAGACCGGCGAATTCCGCTGGGGCTTCCAGGCGTTCCCCCACGACCTGTTTGACCGTGACCACGTGCTCCTCGCCCTCGCCGAGGTGGACGACGGCGACAGCAGCCGAAAGGTGCTGGTCACTGCCGGCAAGGGCAACGTGGTGATAGGGCTGGACCCCGTCAGCGGGGAAGAACTCTGGCGCACGTCGGTAGGGATGCACCAAAACGACGATCTGACATCTTTTGACGAACCCATTGACGTGCTGCCGGGGGCGCAGGGCGGCATCGTCACACCCATAGCAGTGGCCGACGGGATTGCTTACGTGACTGCCATCAACGCCCCGACCACTTACGAGAACGACGAGACCTCCAGTGGAGGCGAGGGCACCAGGCTGCTCAGCCACCCCAGCAACGTGGTGGCCATAGACGCCACCGACGGCAGCGTCGTCTGGGACACCCTGGTGGACGGGAAGTTCATCGACATCTCGATTTACCAGCTGGACTGGCTGCAGGCCACCGACGTAATCGGCGGGGCGACCGTCGTGAACGACCTGTTGTTGACCTCAACCATATTCGGGCGGATACTCGTGCTAGACCGCAGCACCGGCGATCTGGTGCTCGACTTCCAAGCCGACAACGGCATCAACGGCTGGCCGGCGGTGGCTGGAGACCTGGTAGTAGTCCCGGTGGGGCTGGCTGACACCAATCTGGGGCAGACGCCGCACCTGCTCGCCTTCCGCCTTCCTGAGTAGGCGAATCAGCCCGGGCGAGGCGGGCTGCTAACTTTCGGCCCGTCTGGCTCTGTGAACCCAGACGCTCCCGGTCAATCAGCGCGCTCGGGCGAGGCGGGCTGGCAACTTTCAGACCGCCCGCTCACGGGGCGCAATTGCGTCGTATCAGAAGTTGAGCCGCATCCCGGCGTCAAGCCGAATGACTGCCCCGTTGAGGTAGCAGTTGGCAAAAACGTGGCAAACCAGATCGGCCACGTCGGCGGGTTGCCCCAGGCGCTTGGGGAAGACGTTGCCAGCCACTATGCCCTCGATCTGATCGGGGGTGAGGCTCGACAATATGGGGGTGTCCATTATCCCGGGGCAGATGGTCACCACCCGAATGCCCCGCGACCCCAGGTCGCGCGCCAGCGGCAGGGTGAGGCCGATCACGCCCCCCTTGGAGGAGCTGTACGACATTTGCCCCACCTGACCTTCGATGCCGGCGATGGAGCCGAGGTTGACTACCACCCCTCGCTCGCCCTCCGAATTCGGCTCGTTGCGGTTCAAATGCGCAACCACCCGCCGCAGCACGTCGAACAGGCCGATCAGGTTCACCTCGATGTGCGCCCTGAAGTGCTCCAAGCTATGCAGTGCACCGCTGCGGGTGAGCATCCGCTCGCCAGAGCTGATTCCGGCGCAGCTCACCAGGGCGTCGATGCGCCCCCAGGCCGCCGCTGCTTCGTCAACCGCAGAGAGCACCTGCTCGGGCTTCGTGACGTCGACCCCGACGAAACGCACCTGCCCGGGCAGGCTTGCGGCGGCATCGGCACCGGCGCTGCCGGGCAAATCCAGGATCACAACCCGGCCACCCCGCTCGGTCAGCCCCTTCACAACCCCGGCTCCCAGGCCGGAGGCGCCACCGGTTACCACGCTTACAGAATCCTGGATGTTCATGGTCTCATTCTTGCCCGATCAGCAGACGCCCGCAGAGACGAACCCCAAACGTAGGTCGCCGTGCGGGTGATTTCCGGTGCGGGCAGCCCGATCAGCAGACGCCCGCAGAGACGAATCCCAAACATCGAACCTCCGTCGCCCAACCGCAGCCGTGCCTGAGGGCGGTGAGCGACTTCCCGAAGTCCTAAAGCCCCGGCCGTCAAAGCCCTCCCTGACTCATAACTCCCTACGCCGTGCCCCTGTCGGGTCAACCTCTGTCCGCAGGATGCGCAATTCCTCGGCCGAAGGGGCGGGTGTGGCTGACACCTCATCGTCGGGCAACAGCACCTCGAACCCGGTCTGGCGCACGACATCGTCAACGCTCACCCCTGGATGCAGCGACTCAAGGCGCATGCGCCTGCTGACCGGCTCGAAATCGAACACGCAGAGGTTGGTGATGCAGAGCTGCGGGCCGCCGGCCAGCCCTAGGCTGGCGCGGTGCTCACCGCCGTCGCCCCAGCCGATGCCGGAGCGGAAATCGAGGCGCCGCACGAACGTCCGGGGGGTGTGCGTGGTGCTCCAGAGGTAGATGCGAGGTATCAAACAGCCAAGGTCGGCCATCCCCCCTCCTCCCGGCAATCGCACCTTCGGAGAGTCGTATGCCCCTATGACGCTGTTGTTCACGTTGCCGTGGGCGTCAATCTGCGCCCCTCTGAAGGCGAATGTGTTGTAGCGGGCACCCTGGGCGTGACTCCAGAAATCGAACGGGGAGCTGCAGAGCATCGAAGCACCTCCCCAGAGTTCGTCGGAAAGAGTCGATGAACCGATCTCGGAGGGGTCGGCGTCAAGGGCAATGGAGCTGGCAGCCCAGGTGAGTTCAGGTGCGTGGGTGCGGCGCGCCAGCAGATAGCCGCAGACCGGAATGAACGAGACCGCCCCATTGAACGCCCTGGTGTCGTTTCGCATTGCGCGCGAGAAGGCGACCACCATCAACTCGTCGATGCTGCAGCCGTAGCCCTGAACGGCAGGGGGGCTTCCGCTCATCGGGGTTCCGTTCCCCCGGCCTGTCCAGCACCTTGGGCTGCACCTTGCCCTCCGATGCTCCCTGCGTCGGCGCGCCCTGCTCTCGGAAAGATGTCAATGAGCGCCCCCGGGCCGCCGTTTGCGTCGAGGAAGTCGGTCCAGCTTTCGGGACCGACCACTCGCTCGGCAAAGAACGCCTCGAAGCGCTCCTGCGACGCAGCCGCATCCACGTACTCCTCGAAGAAATGCCCGCAGTGCCCGTAGTCAGGAAAGCAGGAAGTGGGAAAGGCGCCAAAAGGGGCTTCACAGACGGCGTCCACCATGAACCTGGGATAGGTGGTGCGGTGCGGCTCTGCTACGAACGCCTCGCTGCCCACGATCCGCTCTGCGCAGACGACGGTGCGCTCCGCGGCGTTGACGATCTCGTTGTCCATCCAGATCAACTTGGGGTTTACACGGGCGTTTCCGCTCGCGTCGGCCTCGTGGACATGCACCACTGCTACGTCGACCGCAAGGGGGGTGCACGCAACGTACGGCTTCCCGGTGGCAGGGTCGACCTCCTGCCGCAACGACCCGCTATCGGCGTGAAGCGCCAGCACGTCGGTTCCCAGGCCGGCCCGCGTCGGCACGAACGGCAGTTTCCTGCTCTGCGCCTCGAGACGGCAGATGAGCAGATGCTCGGAGTACTCCTCCACAGCCAGTCCGCCCTCAGCCCTAGGCCCCGCCTGGGCGCGACGGCGAAAACTGGGCGCCAAGCCGAAGCCCTCGAAGCTCACCAGCCCGGTAATCACCCTCGCGGCGCAGCCCGCGGCGGCCAGCCAGTCCACGCTCATGCCGGCCACTATGGCCACCACCGTGA
The DNA here is from genome assembly GCA_958295925.1 of uncultured Acidimicrobiales bacterium. GTDB lineage: Bacteria > Actinomycetota > Acidimicrobiia > Acidimicrobiales > CATQHL01 > CATQHL01. The sequence continues at coordinate 1,776,498 of CATQHL010000001.1, read as the reverse complement.
GATCTCGCTTGCGCTGACGGGCGAGCTCGCGCACGAACGCCATCGGGGCGCTGTTCATCGACAGCCCGCCCAACGCAACAGTCGCCCCGTTTGGAACGGACGCTGCGGCATCGGCCAGCGCCAACAGCTTTGAAGGTCTCCGTCCCACAATTCTTGATTATCAAACGTTTGGTTGGCAAAAACAACTATCGGCTGCGGATTGACGGTTATTGGGGAGGTGGCGAGATGGAGCCGGGGGTGAAGCCTGAACGCCCCCTCAGTCGATTTTGGATGTCGTTGAAACATCAAGGCCGTGCTGATCGGCCTCACGATCCACAACTTCAAGCGCTTCGGGGAAGCCGAAATCGTTAGGGTTGCGCAATCGACTCGTTGCAGTCAAGACAGCAGGCTTCCCACGCCATCGCCTGAGGCGGTCTCCGTGCCTTCAGCCGAGACGCCGGAGCCGCTCCCCGCCCTCGACACGCTCGATGTCGACGAGGAAAATCTCTACGAGGAGTTCTGTGCCCGCGGGTGGACGGACGGCCTGCCCGTAGTCGCCCCCACCGAGGAGCGCGTTGCCGCCCTGCTCGAGCGTGCAGTGCTGAGCCCCGACGCCGTTCTGGGCGAAATCCCGCACCTCCGCCGCAGCCTTACCGCCCGTGCGTCCGCAGCCAACGCCGTGATGGCCGGCTGCGCACCGATGCACTTCCCGCTGGCAGTCGCCGCCCTGCGGGCGATGCTTGATCCGGCCTTCAACGCACACACCGTCATGTCCAGCACCGGCGGAGCTGCGTTCTGCCTGCTGGTGAGCGGACCGATCACTGTCGAGTTGGAAATGGCCACGAGGAACGACGCCCTGGGCATCGGCGCCCGGTCCAACGCGGTGGTCGGAAGGACTCTCAGACTGGTGGCGCGCAATGTTTTTGACGCCCGGGCAGGCCACCTCGACGGCTCTTCAATCGGGCACCCTGGAAAGTTCACGATGTGCCTGGCAGAGGACGCACCGCCGACGCCCTGGAGAACGCTGAACTGCGAGCTTGGCTACGACGAAGAGGACTCCACCGTCACCATTCTGGGAACCGAGGCACCTCGGCAAGTGGCCAACCTCCTGAACCCGTCCCCGGAGGGCATCCTGCTCACGATGGCGTCGGCGATGCGACTGCCTGCCACCTTCCCGGTCGGGAAAGGCGGGCAGGGGGTGGTGGTGCTGGGGCCGGAGCACGCAGCCCTGCTCGTAGACGCGGGGTGGAGCCGCAGCGACGTGCGGGAGTTCCTCGCCGAGGCCAGCCGGGTCGATCCCTCCGAACTCCAGGCGGCAGGCGTGATCATCGAGGAGGGATCTCAGCACGACATGAGACCGGGCGTCGATGGCAGGCTCCCCGCCGTGCGGTCGCCTAAGGACATTTTCCTGGTCACGGCCGGCGGTCACGGCGCAGGCTGGTCTGCCTACATCCCTGCCTGGGCCCCGCTTCAGCACTCGATGGCGACTACGTGGCTAGTGACGCCGCGCTGAGGCAGGCGCGGCGTTCGAAACGAGTTGGCCGTCGGAGAGAATTCGGCCCCCTCGCCTGCCAGGGACGCCCCGACAGCTGCCGGGCAGGGACGCCCGACAGCTGCCGGGGCGGGGCACGGGCAGGCTGTCGGGGCGGGGCCACGGACGCAGACGCCTGTCAGTTGCACACATGTCAACCATGGGGTCACAGCCTGTGGAAATCCTGGAGGGGCAGGCGTCCGGCGCAAGTCGCCTTGCCCAAATCCGAGTTTCTACGCAATTGCAGTTGCATTCCTTCCTCTGCATGGTTTAAAATGGTCTTGATCCGCGCAACCAGGGGCCCCCAACAAACCCCAACCCAACCCCTGGTTGCGCCTTCCCCTCACTTGCTTCGTAAATTCGCCGTGCGACTCGCTCACAAAGAGCCTGATATTCACAGCTTGTCGACAGCAGGGGCGGGAGGGCAATGACGAGAGGCAATGACGAGAGGGGCCACTCGGCGAACACTCCGCTGCAACCCCGTCTCATCAGAGTGGTGAGACCTGACGCTCAAAGCAGGTCTCAGGCTCCGGGCATCGCCCCGCCCACGGGCATCGCAAAGCGCTCACGACCTGAGGACGCGCTCAGCATTCTCCTCATCGACAACGGCAAGCCCAACGCCAAGGAACTGCTTGGCTTCGCGGCAGAGGAGCTTCGCAAGCGTCTACCGGCTGCCGAGGTGAGCTTTTACTCAAAGCAGTCGGCGAGCGTCGCCATCGATTCCAAGACCGCAGATTTGCTGTCAGCCCGCTCGCGCATCGCCATCTCAGGAGTGGGCGATTGAGGCGCATGCACAGCGTGCAGTTTGCACGACGCCCTTGAGATGGAGGCACGAGGCGTCCCGACTGCCCTGCTTCTAACGGAGCCTTTCGTTCCGATGGCAAGACGCCTCGCTGCCGTGAAGGGCGTCGCATACCACCCCGTCACGGCTGTCCCGCACCCGGTCTCCTCTGTGAGCGTGGATGACCTGAAGCGTTACGCGGCAGCCGTCGGCGACGACCTCCTAGGTGGCCTCACGACCGCCTAGGCACCAGAGCCTAGGCTGACGGCAACCCGAAGTCCCCGCCTGCGTACCAATTCTCAAAAATCGGGCGCATCGCCTCGTCGATGATCTCAACCTGATGATTCTGAGGGGAGATTACGTACGCGAAGGCGGCGGGCTTTCCCTCCTCGCCAACCCCGGCGTTGCGCATGCGCCAGCCCTGCGACATCAGCTTGGCGATGTCGGAGTCGAAGTCGTCCGTCCAGTACCCGACGTGGTTCAACCCCTCGTGAGCTGCAGGATCCCAAAACGACCCCGCGGGACCGGAGCAAAGCTCAAGCTGAACCGGCCCTTCCACCGTGTAGTTGAAGTGGACGCTCGTGCTCACCACGGCCCCGTCCACGAGGATGTCGAGCTCCAGGTACTGCTTCTTGTACCAAGTGACTCCCATCGCCTTTGAGTAGGTGTCCATAGCCTCTGCAACGTCGGGCACAACCAGCCCTACGTGAAACGGCTTAACAAGATCGATCATGGCCTTTTTCCTCTCTTCCCTTGCGCCCGACAGACTAACCGCCGCACTCCCGGCTCAGCAGCGACTTGACTTCGCACAGCCCCTCGATGTGAGAGTCCCACTCCTCATTTGAGCGGGCCAGGGGCACCATCAGCACATGCTGGAGTCCTGCGTCCACATACGCGGCCAGTTTCTCGGCGATCTCGCCGGGAGAGCCTGTCGTCACAGGGCGGTCGCCATAGCCGTCTCCAACCTCGCTCCAGCGCCCGCCGCCGCCCAGGGGATCACCTAGGCGGACTTCCAGGTGGATTGAAACGGTCACGTCTTCGCCGACAGATGACTCCTCCTGATGCGCCCGCAGCCTCTCGAGCCGCTCACGAAACACATGCAGCGGCGCCCAGGTGCCCATCCATCCCTGATTGCGTGCGGCGCGGCGCAAGGCACCTTCGGAGGAACCGCCGACCCATATCGGCACACGGCCAGGCGGCTGGGGCTTGACTCGCACATCCCTGTAGCTGAAATGGGCGCTTTCAAAGGCTGTCCCCCCTTCCCAGGCAACCCGCCAGCCGGCGATGTAGTCGTCCAGGCGTCTTCCGCGCCCCTCCTTCGGCACCCCGCAGGCGGCGAACTCCTCGTCAAGCCAGCCCGCGCCGACGCCGAGGACGCTGCGACCCCCTGAGAGCCAGTCAAGCGTCGCCCATTGCTTGGCGAACTGCATCGGGTTGCGGTAGGCGGGCACCAGCACGCTGGTTCCGATCCCGACCCGGCTGGTGTGGGAGGCGGCAGCCGCCAGCAGCGGCACCGGCTCGGGGAAAAACGACGGCATGCCGGCAAGCGAAAGGGGGACCGCCACGTGGTCGGCCACCCAGACGTCGTCGAAGCCCAGCCCTTCGGCCCGAGCAGCGACCGAGACGACGTGCCCGCAGCTGGCCGAGCGCCCCAACTGCGGCAGGTGCAGCCCGAAGCGCATCAGAACCTGTAGCGGGGATGGGGCGGGTGAACCGAGTACTCCACCACCCCGTAACCCCGCTCGCCGGTCTCCAGAACCTCAAAGTCGAAGAACGGCTCGTAGCAGTCCAGACGGGCCTCGGCGTCGTTCTCATCACGCATCAGCCCGTTGCGGGTCTGCGCCCACTTGCGGCCGGTGAGCACCGTGAGCGTCTCCCCGTCGGTCAGCTCAAACTTCATGCGGAACGACATGGCCGTCCGCTCGTCGTCCTCCATGCGGGGAACGCAGGTGGCGGCGCGGAGAGGGCGGGAGCCTGAGGCGTCGGCCACCCATCCTCCCGTGTGCGCACGACCGGGGGGGAGGGGTTGGGTAGGGCTCATCCAGCCGAACGAGTTGAGGTGACGGCCAGGGAGTTGAACCGACGGCCAGAAGTGGCCCCAGGACGCCTGCTGCGTCTTGCGGCGCCGGGGCTCCCAGGAGGACGGCTCCCTGAATCGGTGCGTCCAGGAGTGGTCGCGATGCGACCAGCACTCGATGGCTCGCCGCTCGCCCGCTCGATGCCCGCCATAGGTCTCCAGGCTGCCCCTGCACACCAGCGCCTGCTCGTAGTGGCCGCCGTATTGCTCGTAGGTGGCCAGCGGATTGCCGCCTAGGCAGTCGTCGTAGTCGAACTTCTCAAAACGGGCGTCAAAGCGCAGGTCGAAACCGAACCTGGGGCCGTCAAACTCCCAGCGATAGGCGCCGAACGGCTGCAGCACGGAGTACCCCACCCGTCCGTCGCCAAGCGTCTTGAAACTGGTCTCAGGTGCCAGCGGCTGGCGTGAAGCCCACTGCTGAGGCACCCCGTCAATCACGTAGAAGGCGCTCGCCCTGACGTAGCCATGCGAGAGGCTTGCGTGAATGTGGTTTATGCCGAACACGTCCGCCTCACGGTCGGTCACAGAGAACCAGAAGTTGTCGCTCCAAAGCCCGTCCCCGCCTTCAGGCGGAAGATGCAGATACTCGTCCTGGGCTGTCAATGGCATCGGAAGGCGCTTATCAAATCGGGTGGTCGTTCATGGGGAGGCGGGAGGTCTCTAATTTACCGAACGCCCAGGGCATGGGAACAAGCCCTTCAAAGTCGGCGTGGAGATAATCATGCGTCTGCGACAGCAGGGTTAGCCAGTCCACAGGTCGCGCCATCGAACGGCTGCGGCTGCGGCGGTGAGGGGCGCGTCCCGCCTGCCCAATTCGAGCAGCGGGGAAGTGAGTTCCGGGCCGCAGTCGTCAGCCCTCTCGAGCAGGCGACCCCACTCCAACTCCCATTCCGCAAGGTCTGGCTGCTCGAGCCCCTGAACGACAGGCAGGTCTGACCTCGCGGGTAAGCCAGCCTCCGCCAAGGGAGAACTCGAATCCCCGCAGGCGACATGCAGCGGGCAACCAACTTCAGGTGGACGGGGCACCACTTCGCCGAGAGGAGGCAGACCGGCCTCGAGCCACCGCACCAAATCCCAGGCACCCGCCTGGGCGGCTCCCCCAATGCCGAAAAGGCGCAAGTCATCGGAGCGGCCAGAGAACAGGGCGGCCAGACCGGTCATAGCCGAAAGGTATGCCCTGACCCTCTCCAGGCGCAGGGCATAGGCGAGCCTTTCACGTACTATCGAAACCCCGCCGGAACGGACGTAGCCCTCCAGCGCCGACCCTTCGACGGAAGCCCAGCCCCCGAAGAGCATGCTGAATGCCAGGTCGCAGTGCGGATCGCCCGCCCAGGCCCGCTCCCAGTCAATCACGCCGGAAAGCCGACCTGGCCCCGTCCAGAGAAGATTTGCCGGTCGAAAATCCCCGTGGCAGAGCGTCGGGCTTTCCCCGCAGTCTGGCTTGTGGTGGCGCAGCCACCTCAACGCAACGTCGATTCCGGGATGGCGCCAACACCGCCGGTATTGATCATTCATCCTTCCAAGCTCCGCCGAAATGGCCTCCCCCACGCTTCTTGCGGGATCCACCAGGGAAGCATCGGCCCCGCCATGCAGCCCGCCAAGGGCCTCTACCGCCGCCTGAACGTACGGCTTTGGATCTGCCGGCTTGCGGACAACCTCACCCTCCAGGAATGAATACACCCCGAATGGGCGCCCGAGGGGGTTCGGGGTATCAAATACCCCGAGCACCTCCGGCACTCGCACAAACGGGGCGGCAGCCCGCAGCCGGAGCGCCTCAGACTCGGGGTCATAGGGCTCCACGGTCCCGCCCAGCGGAGCAACACGCACGATCACCGAAGCGGCGGCGAAGTCCACGCGCAGGGTGATCCACGAATACCCGCCCGTGAGCCGCCTCACTGAAGCCGCCGGGAGCCCGCCGCTGATTCCGGTCAGCGCCTCCGAGATGGCCGCCGGGCTCAAGTCGGGCGAATCCACCCTCCTCAGTCCAGGCCACCGCCCAGGTAGGAAGCCAGGACGCGGGGATTCTCCCGCAGCGTGGCAGGGGTGCCCTTGGCGATCACCGAGCCTGCCTCCAGGCAGTAGACCCTGTCGCTGATGCCCATTACAAGCGTCATGTCATGCTCGATCATTACTATTGTGGCGTCCATTTCGTCTTGCAGACGCTTAATGAGGAGAGCAAACGCCTCTGTCTCCGGCTGGGACAGGCCACCTGCAGGCTCGTCCATGAGCAACACCCGGGCGTCGTTGGCCAGCAGGCAGGCCAGCGCAACGATGCGGCGAGTGCCTGTGGAGAGCTCTGAGACGAAGTGGTCGGCGAAACGTCCGAGTCCGAAGTAGTCCACCAACTCGGCAGTCGCCGCCCGCTTGCGTCCCTCAGCCCGTAAGGAGGATGGCAGCGCCAGAAACGACGACACCAGCATGGAGCGCTCCCGAGCCTCCAGGGCAACCATGATGGTTTCCGAAACCGTCAAGTCTGGGAACAGTCGAGGCGACTGGAAACTCCGCCCCAGACCGAGCCGATGCCGTCTGTGCGCGCTCAGACCCGAAACTTTGCGTCCCAGCACTTCGATGCTACCGGACACCTCCACTTCGCCTGTGTGTGGCAGAAATCCGCCGATGGCGTTCAGGAACGACGACTTGCCTGCCCCGTTGGTGCCGATCAGTCCCACCAGTTCGCCGCGCCTCACATCAAAGTCAACCCCGTCTACGGCCAGATTCCCGCCGAAGCGTACGCTCACGTTTTGCGTCGAGAGCCAGAGTTCGCCCGCCTGCGGGATTCTGTAACCGGCATCTTCAGGGAAGACCACCCCCGAGCGCCAAACGGCTCCCCCCATGTAATCCTCGCGGGCGGCGCTCCCTGGCGGCTCGAGGCCCGATACTTCATACGACGGAGCCTCGACAAACCTGGGATGCGCATCGCCGTCAAACGCTCCAGCCACCCCATCGACGGGCGCCGCATCGCCAGCAACCCCATCGCCGGGCGCCGACCCCGATCTCGCCTCCCGTCGCCGTTCCAGCGCACGCAGCAGACCGTCGCGGGCGTTGTAGACGATCTGCGAGAAGCCGCCAGGAAAGTAGAGCAGCAACAGAAGCAGACCCGCCCCGCTGGTGGCCAGCTGAACGGTCAGCGGCGGAGCGGTGGTGTCCACCAGGGCAGGCAGGCCCTTCACCCAGAGGGAACCCAGAAACGGCCCGGCCACCGTACCCATCCCCCCGATTACCGAGATGGCCACCACGTCGATGGAGAACTCCGGGCGGAAAGTGTTGGAGGGGCTGAGGTTTGCCTGGAGCGTGGCATACAGCGTTCCCGCCAAGGCTGCTATGGCGCCTGCGCTGGCGAAAGCAACGATCTTCATGCGTCCGGGCGAGACGGTGGACGCTGCAGCCAACTCCTCGTTTTCCCTCATGGCGATCATCGAACGACCTATGCCTGTCCTCCTTAGGCGAGCCACCACGATCGTGACCGCAGCCAGGAACCCCAGGCAGAGGAAGTAGAAGGACTTCCGCGACTCGCCAAAGTCGAACGGCCCGATCACGGGCTCGTTCACCGGGCGCACGGCGGTTGTCCCGCCGCTGAAGACCTTCTGGGGGAAAATCCAGCTTGAGGCTGCCACTGCGAAGGCGAGCGTGATCACAGCAAGGTAGAGGCCGCGCGCCCTCAATGCAGGAAGGCCTATAAGCAGGGCGGCAAGCGCGCCGAAGACGGTGCTCACCAACACTGCCAGCCCCCAGGGGAGGTCAAGCCCGATGTACGTCATGCCAAAGGGGATTAGGTCGTGACCGGAGGTGAGGGCCACCGCTGTGAAAGCCCCCAGCCCTACGAAGGCGAACTGTCCAAGGGAGATCTGCCCCGCCCAGCCGGTCAGGAGCGTGATCGACAAGGCCGCCATCGTGAAGAGCAGAATCCCCGACCAGAGCCAGAGCGCCGACGGCGACTCCAGGCCCCACCCCAGAAGGGCGAGGGCGCCGAAGAGCACCCAGAGCCCGATCCCCTGAAGGTTGCGAATAGCCCACGAGTTGGCAAGACGGCGTGGAATCGGGCGGATCTTGGAGGTCAAGGACCAGTCGGCGAACTCCAGCCGACGCTGTCGAATGCCGAAGAGCACCACCACCAGCACAGCCAGGAACAGATAGAGGTCGACAACTGAGCGGTTGGTGGAGTCGACGTTGCTGCGGATGATCTTCTCGAAGATGCCTACTGCCACCCCGCTTATGAGTGTTAGGGGAAGCGAACGCATCCTGGCCAGCAACCCCACCATCAGGGCGCGCAAAAGCAGGGGCGCCCCAAGGGCTGCCGTGCTGGTCTGGGAGGCGCTGATGCCCGAGAGGGGGACGAACAGCACCGCGGTGGCTGCTGCCAGCGCACCGGCGATTGCCCATATTGCGGTGGAGGAGCGCCGCACGCTGATGCCGAAGAGTTTGGCGGTGTCAGGGTTCTCAGCGGCTGCCCTTATGGCGAGCCCGGCGCGGGTTCCGTGCATCAGGAGCGCAAGCAGGAGCACAAGGGCAGGCACAAGGATCAGCACGAGCAGGTCGCGGCCGAGTATGCGTACCTGGCCGGCCAGCGCCCACTGCTCGACAAACGGCAACGGAATGGGGCCGGGCTCCGACACTGCGGGAAGGCTGAGCCGCGCCAGCAGCAGAAGCTGCGCCACGCCTATGGTCGCGATCAGCAGCACGAGTCGGGATGCGTTGGAGAAGCGGCGGATGATGGTGATCTCTATGGTCCCGCTCACCAGAGCCCCGGCCAGAATCGTCAGCACAAACGCAAACCACCAGTTCAGGTTGAAGTTCAAGACCATGAGTGCAAACAGCGCCACGGAGAAGGCGCCCACCTCGGCGTGGGCGAAGTTCAGCACGCCGGTTGCCCGATATATGAGCACAAAACCGGCCCCCAAAGCCGCGTAGGTGAGCCCCGTCACGACGCCTGTGAACAGGTCTTGAAATGAGAAACCCCAGCCCAGGAACTCAACCACTGCTCAGCCGCCCTTCCTCAGCGGGAGTCGCTTCCCAGCATTGCCACGCGCAGCAGGTCGCTTCGGCTGTGCAGTTCCTCTGCGGGGCCTTCAAAGCGCACCCGTCCCTTCTCCAGAAACAGGGCGCGGTCAGCGAGTTTCAAGGCACTCTGAATCGACCTGTCCACAAAGAGCATGGTTTGCCGCCCCTTGAGCTGTTCCAGCACTTCGAGCAGATCGGAGAGTGCGGCGGGCGCAAGACCCAGGCTGAGCTCGTCGATGATCAACAGCGACGGCTCGTGCATCAGCACCATCGCCAGCGCCAGCATCTGTTGCTGGCCCCCGGAAAGCTCGCCGGCCGAGGAGTCCATCCGCTCCGACAGCATTGGAAACAGCGAGAGCACGCGCTCCCGCCTTGTCACGATTTCTGCGCGCTCCAGGTCCGCCCGCATCACTGCAGCAGTGAGGTTGTCGTCCACGCTCAGCTCGCGGAAGACGCCTGAGCCTCCCCGCATGTGCACCATCCCCATCTTGAAACGGGCCTCGGCGGTCAGGTATGTGATGTTTCGCCCCTTCAGCCGAACAAATCCCCTGTCGGGCGGCAGCAGCCCGCTGATGGCACGCATCAGTGTTGTGCGCCCGGAGCTGTTCGAACCGATGACCGCCAGGCTCTCCCCACGCCTGAGGCTGAAGTCCACGTCGAAGAGCACCTGGGAGCCTCCGTATCCGGCGTCGAGTCGGTGCACCCACAGCAGGGGAACCTCCTTCGGGGAGGCTCTTGTGCGACGTATCTCCTCCCGTTCCTCGCGAATTTCGTCTACGGCCGCCGACATGTCGCCGCGCATGTGACGGGTGCCGTAGAAAACCAGCAGCCCTGCCAGCATTATCAGCGGCGCCCCCAGCACGCTCACCGCCATCCTCCCACCGTGCGCCGTGGAGATCGCACCTGTCATCACCCCAAACAGAAAGCCCCCGACGCCGAAGAAGAACACGGCAAAGAGTCCGAAGGCCGCAGCCCTCAGGCGGTACGGGGCAACTCCTGAAATCACCGGCCCGGCCGCGCTCATTGCCGCGGCAAGGCAGGCGTTTCCGACCGCCAGGAGAGCCAACAAGACCACCGGGCGGTCGAAGCGCAGCGCCCCGGCTATCACAGCCCCGGCGACAATGATCAGCGCACCGGCGATTCTTGGAAGCCGTTCGGGGTTGCGGCGGTAGATCTTGTCGTAGGCGCGCCCGGCTAGCGCAACCGCTGGCAGGGCCAGCACCCAGGTGAGGGACGTCACCCAGCCTCTGCGGTAGGCGTCGTAGCCGTACTCCCCGTCGAGCAGAAGGCTGAGATGGGCAGGCAAAGCCACGAAGGCGAAACCAACCGCAACCGCCCCGGCGCAGAGGTAATAGAACGTACGCACCCTGCGCAGCCTCGCGAAGGCGGCAAAGAGGGGCACGGGAGGGTCATCTTTAACGTCCGACTCACCCAACACGGCGAGGCGCTCGTTGGCAAACCTTTCGGGATCCTTGAGGAACCGCAGAGCAGCCAGCGCCAGAAGCACCGTGGGCACGGCGGAGCCTATGACCACCAGTCGCCAACTCTCCGGGCTGACAGCGGCAACCGCTATCACACCTAGCAGCGCCGAGCCTGCAAGAATGCCGGCCGGCCGCCCCAGCCCCATGCCGGCAAAAACCCGGCCGCGCACCCCGATGGGGTAGCGGTCGGCCAGCAGTGGGCCGTGCAGCGGGAAACGGGCGGACTGCCCCACAGACACCCCCAGCCGCGCCCCGAAGAATTGGACAGCGTTCTGCGCCAGACCGCAAAGCACGGAGAAGACAGCCCACAGACTGGCAGCCACAGCCAGCAGGCGGATGCGGCGCGCCCTGTTGGCCAGCCAGGTCATCGGCAGTGCGCCAACGGCTGTCACCAGCCCCCCAAAGCCCAATATCCCCAACAACACCCCGTCGCCTATGTTGAACGCCTGCTGGATGTTGGGCGCCAGGGCGACCATGACCAGTCTGTCAACTTCCTCCATCAGCGCCAGCAGGGCGACGATCGCCACCGTCCCAGCCCCCCCCACCTTCAAACCTGCGCGCAGGCTCTGCGGCCTCTCCCCGACGCCTGGCAGCCTCCCGCCGGTGAGCGGGTGCCTTTCGCGGGCTTCCTGCAGTGCCTCCCTGCGGGCCTCCTCTGTGAGGATGGCGGAGGTGAGTGCCGCCGCGTCGTCTCTTGGCGCCCCTAGCCGGAGACGTTCATTCATTGACTTGCGGGCGGAGTCCTTCCTCGGATCGCTTCCTCATCGTTCCAGGCTGAAGCGGATCAACAAACCGTTGCGATGAGAAAAAGGATGATGAAAAAAGAGGGGGGTGCTCTGCACAAACAGGCCATCCAACGCGGTTCATTACCAAATCGGGAGTTAGTATTCGGGATAGGGGAGCAGGGAATAATCCTAACCGACAGATGCTCAAAGACTAATTTCTACTCAATGCCCGATCGCGCACTGTCCTTCCTCGGACTAGTTGTCACTTCCTCGCTGGTGCTCAGCGCCTGCTCAGTAGTTGTCACCGACGGGCCTGAGGCAAATTCGCCACAAACGACTAAACAGGACGGAACCGCTTCAAATACCACAGAGCCGACCTCCGGGTCACGCGCCACGGACGGTTCAGAGACGGGAACAGGTGTGGGAGGAATCTCTTCCTTCCCCGAAGATGGTGTGAACGGAACGACCACCGACAAGCCTCGGCGGAATCCGGACGATCCTCCCCCGCCCGCCCCAACGCCCGACTCTCCCCAGAACCCCGTCTACGACGACCCACGTGGCGGCCGATTCGCCGAGTTTCAGCTCGGATTCGACCGTACCCATCCCTTCGGCGGGCTAGACGTCTTTTGCAAACCGCACGGCCCACCGTCGGAGACCCTCAAGAGCACCGACGAGGGCATCAGCGGCGAGGAGATCAAAATCGTTCACCTTCGCACGAAGATCGAAGAGATCGCCGTTCTGGGCTTTGCCGAGGACGTGGGCGATGTCCAGGACATCTTTGAGGTGTTCAACGAGATGGTCAACACCCGCTGCGGGGGCGTCTGGGGACGACGTGTCAATCTTTCCGAGGTCGAAGTCTCTGCTATCTCGGCGTCCGTGGGTCAAGACATCGAGGCCCTGCGCAACGCCGCTTGCATCGAAGCCACCGAGGCCCGCGACGCTGTGATACTCCTCAACACCACGAGTTTCCAAGGGACGGGGGTGCTCTGCGTGGTGGAGGAGCACAACTCGGCACTCATCGGCAGCCTCCCGTTCCCGGAGGAGTACATCGAACGCGGGCAGGGCCGCCTCATAACCCTCTCGGCCGCCGAGGACGCCTACCTCAAGTACCTGGTGCACTACCTTCTGGGCACGGGGGCGCTGGAGGGCCGGAGGGTGGCGGTGGTCACCCCCAACACCCCTGGCCAGGAATCCGCCGTGCGCAAGAGTCTTCTAGACGAATTGCTGAGCGCCGGCGTGGACGTGCCCGTCTACGAGGTGATCGACTGCGCGGGCGGGAACATCTGCATAACCGGGGCGCGGGAGGCGGTCGAGCGGATGATCGCAGAGGACGTCGACGTGCTATTCCCCACGCTCAACGCCATCTCACTGCCCAGCCTCATAAGTGAGATGGGCACGCAGGGAATCAAGCCGGGGGAAATTCAGATTTACAACTCCGACTTCAACAGCCAGGGAAACGAGGTAGTGGCCAGCAAGGTGGCCGACTTCGGGGGCGACATTGCGGGAAAGCTCTACGACGGCACGATCATGGCAGTGACCGGCGACGTGGGGATCTTCAGAAACCCCGACTTCTCGCCTCACGCATTCGAGGAGATGTGCATGCGCACCTACCGGGAGAACTCCGACTCCGGGGCCGACTACGACCCTGCAAGAGCGGCGGAGACCCACAAGTACGCGATGGTCAGCCTGGTTTGCAGCGCTTTTCGCACCGCTCTGAGGGCGATATACGACGCCGGGGCAAACCCGACTCGGGCCGATATCTTCTCCGCCCTGGAAAGCCTGGGGGCGGTGGACGTGCCATCGATGCTCCCCTCCACGCTGGCTCCTGGCAAGTGGAGCGCAGCCGACGCTTACAAGACCGTGACGTTTCGCTATCAGTGCGATAAGGAGGGCATCGGGCTGAGGGAGGTCAAGAGTTGCCTGCAGCCCAACGAGGATGTCGGATGGATCTGGCCAAGGAGCGCCCCCCTGCCCTGAACGCCGCCCCGAACCCCCACTTCCCCCACCTTTTCAGTCCGCTCAACATCGGGCGGATGCGGCTTCGCAACCGAGTCCTGCTCTCGGCGATGACGACAGGCTTCGGTTTCCGCGGCGGGGCGCCCACCGACGACGCTCTTTCCTACTACGCCGCACGCAGCGTCGGGGTGGGGCTGGCGGTGGTGGGATTCTCGGCGGTTTCCCCGGAGGGCCGGGTGGAGGACGCCATCGCGTGGCTTTGGGAGGACAGGGCGGCCGGGGCCGGGGCTGAAGGCGAAGGGGCGTTGGCCTCCCTCGTCGAGGTCATCCACTCGACTGGCGCGCTCGCTGGAATACAGCTCGGACACGGTGGTCGGCAGGTCTCCCCCAAGGTGATCGGCGACCGCCCGGTGGCGCCCTCCGCCTTGCCGCCCTCGGCGCACGTGAGGCTGCCTCCCCGCCCGCTCAGCACCGCGGAGGCAGAGGAGGTGGTCTCCGCCTTCGGCCACGCCGCCTGCAGGGCGGCAAGGGGGGGATTCGACGCCGTCGAGATTCACGGCGGACATGGCTACCTGATCGGGCAGTTCCTGTCGGCTGCGTCCAACAGGCGCTCCGACCGCTTCGGGGGAAGCACGGTCTCCCAGCGCAGCCGCTTCGGGTGCGAGGTTATAGAGAAGGCCCGCTCCGCAGCCGATGACCTGACGGTGATCGTGCGCATAAACGGCTCGGATCTCACCGAAGACGGGCTCACGACTGAAGACGCCACCCTCGTCGCCCGCCACTTCGCCGAGGCCGGTGCGGAGGCGTTCGTAGTGTCGGCGGGCGTGTACGGATCTGTCCCCTGGACGATTCCCCTGCTCGACGACCCGGAGGGGGCCTTTCTGGAGTTCGCGGAGGAGGTGCGTCACGCCGTCGACGTGCCCGTGGCCGCGGTGGGGCGTATCACCTCCCCTGAGTTGGCGGAAGCCGCGGTGGCCGACGGGCGCTGCGACGCCGTTGCGCTTGGCCGTGCGCTGCTTGCCGACCCCGACTGGGTGGCGAAGGCGGCCGGGGGGCGCAGCGATACCATCCGCCCGTGCATCGCCACCGTGCAGGGTTGCGCTGGACAGCTGCAGTTCGGGGAGGGCATTTCCTGTTCGGTGAACCCCGAGGTGGGACGGGAGTCGCTTCGTGCGACCAGGGACACTGTTACCAATAGCGCAGATGCCAATGGCGCAGATGCGCGACGGGTAATCGTGGTCGGAGGAGGCCCGGCTGGGATGGAGGCCGCTCGAAGAGCAGCCGAGTTGGGGCACCGAGCCGTCCTCCTTGAACGGGAGCGGCGTCTCGGCGGGGCGCTGCTTGTTGCCGCCGTCACGCCTGGGCTGACGCATCTTGAGCGGCTGGTGAGATGGTACGAGGGCGAGCTGGAACGCCTCGGAGTCGAAGTGCGGCTGGGCGAGAGGGTGAGAGATCTCGAGCAGTTTCCTCTTGGCGAAGGCGCTGCGGTTGTCGTGGCGACTGGAGCAGCCACCGCTCCCGAAGCCCTCGAAGGCTACGAGCATCTGCCTGCATGGACTCTGGAAGACCTTCTCGCAGGAAGCCTCTCCACGCTCAACACCCCACTCCCCGAAGGGCGGATCGCGCTGTTGGGAGGAGGCTCAAGGGCGCTCGCGGCCGCTCTCTGGTGCCGTAGTAGAGGCTGCGCTGTTGCGATGCTCTCACCCGGGCCCATGGGCCGGGACACTTCCGGGCTTGTCAGGCGCGCCTACCAGGCCCGCCTGACCGACCCCCGGGAAACCGCGCCGCCCGCCTTGCTGTTGCAGGGCAGGGCGGTGCGGATACTCCCCGAGGGCATCGAATGGAAAGACAAAGGCGGAAACACCGACATTCTCGATGCCGAAGGCGTGGTGGTCGCCGAGCCGACCCGCCCCGTGATTCCCCTGTCCTTTGCCGGGGCGGCTGCGGGCGGGCGGGAACCAGGCGGGGACACACCCCTGATGCGAATTGGCGACGCCCGCAGACCTCGCACCATCGGCGATGCCATCGCCGAGGCTCGAGGGGTTGTCGACGAGCTTGACCAGGCGGGCTTTTCGCGGCGATAGACCCGGACTGACCGACAGGCGCGCCAGTGTCGGCCTGGGGCAGGCCCGTCCTCCTGCCTATTCCGCGGCTGAGAGCCCGCGATATCCGCCCGAGAAAAAGACGAGCGGCCCCTCCCCCGGGTTGTGGCGGTGACCCACCACCTCACCCACGAAGATGTCGTGGTCGCCGCCGTCGTAGACGGCATGGGGGCGGCACTCGAAGTGGGCGAGGGCGCCCTCGATGAGTGGCGAGCCTTCGTACCCGAGTTCGTAGGTCATCTCACCCCACTTGTCGCCGCCGGCTCGTGCAAAGCGGTTGGAAATGTCCTCTTGGGAAGCCGCCAGCACGTTGACCGCGTACCCCGAAGCTGACCGGAGCGCATCCAGGCTGGTTGAGTCGTGGCCAATGCTGAAAAGAACAAGCGGCGGCTGGAGGGAGACGGAGTTGAAACTGGAGACGGTCACCCCGACCGGGGGATCTTCAGCAGCCGTGACCACGGTGACTCCCGTGGGAAACATCCCCAGGGAGTTCCGAAAGGCCCTCGAATCCATGCTTCAGCCTACCTGCGAGCCCCGCCAGGAGTGAAAGTCGGCTGTTCCCACCAAGGCGCCCAAAATTCCGCCGCTAGTAGCCGACTGAGTGGAGACAGAGTCCGTGAGGAGGAGCCACCGGGCCTGTAGCTGAGCGATCAGCGGCCCGCAGGATACGCACGAAGTCGTCCACGGAAAGCCGACGACGGCCCACATCCACCAGCGTGCCCACCAGCGATCTCACCATCTGACGGCAAAAGGAGTTGGCCTCTATCTCAAAGCGCATCTCACTTGCCGATGACGCCTCCCAGGCGGCCCGCAGAACACGACGGGTGGTGGGCGCAACGCGCTCAACGCCGTCGACCTCCACGGAGGAACGGCGACAGAATGAGGCGAAGTCGTGTTCTCCCGGCAGACAGGCGGCAGCGGAGACCATCGCTTCAACGTCCAGCGGCTGTGGCACGTGCCAGGTGTGCCGCCAAGTGAAAGGGTCGGGCGCCGGCTGATTCCAGATCAGGTAGCGATATCGCCGAGACGTGGCGCTGAAGCGCGCGTTGAACGCCTCCGGCGCCTCCTCGGCGCTCAGCACGGCGATCTCTGGCCCCAACATCCGATTGAGGGACGTCAGCATCCGATGCAGCTCCGCCTCGTCCGTGGAAAATCCCTCGGGAGCATCGAAGCTCACAACCTGTCCGCTGGCGTGAACGCCTGCGTCGGT
Source organism: uncultured Acidimicrobiales bacterium (assembly GCA_958295925.1). Lineage (GTDB taxonomy): Bacteria > Actinomycetota > Acidimicrobiia > Acidimicrobiales > CATQHL01 > CATQHL01. The sequence continues at coordinate 1,759,658 of CATQHL010000001.1, read as the reverse complement.
ACGTCCCGCGCATGCAAAGCCTGTCACCTGGCCACTCAAGCGCCTCTCCAGCGCATCCCTCAAGACACCCTCCACCGTGCGCACGCCTGGGTTGGCAGCGAACCCGCTGAAGCCGCTCCCGTCGTAAGCCAAGACTAGGCGCAGGCAGGCCACGCCCGGGCCCTCGTTTGGACTAGACCAGCTCGATTCGCGCCATCGGCGCGTTGTCGCCGTAGCGGGGCCCCAACTTCAAGATGCGGGTGCAGCCCCCTTGCCGCCGGGAATAGCGGGGTCCTATCTCAGTCATGAGCTTGTCGGCGATCTCGCGGTCGTTCAGGAACGCCAGAATCTGCCGGTGGTTGTGCAGTCCGCCCTTGCGAGCCTTGGTAATCATCCTCTCGGCAACGGGCTGCATGGCCTTGGCCTTGGCCTGCGTGGTGACTATGGATTCAGCGGCGATGAGCGACGCCACCAGGTTGGCCAGCATCAGCCGCTGGTGATGGGCAGAGCCGCCCAGCCTTCGTCCCTTCCTGGGTTGAGGCACCGAAACCCCTGATCCGCCTAGCCCAATGCCTTCGAGCTGTCGGCCATCGAACTCGCCAACGCCAAACCGCGCTCGTCCAGCCGCTCGATCACCTCATCGAGAGCCTTCTCCCCAAAATTGGGGAGACCCAGCAGCGCCGAGGGGGTCATCTTCACAAGGTCGCCGACGTTCTTCACGTCGGCGCGCTTGAGGCAGTTGATCGTGCGCGTCGAGAGGGCCAGATCCTCAACGTACAGCATCAGCTCCTCCGCTAGTCCCGTGGCTTCCACCACTTCGGCCACAACCAGCGAACCGCCTGGCTCGTCAAGGTTTTCAAAAAGCTGTGCAAGCTGTTTCAGTGTTCCCCCGGCCGAGGCAAGGGCCTCGCTCGGCGTCATCGATCCGTCGGTCAGCACGTCAAGCATCAACTCGTCGGAAACGTCGCCCACGTCGCCAGGGACGCTCACGACCTTGTACGAAACGCGTCGAACCGGCGAGTACAGGGAGTCAATGGGGATGTCGCTCACCCCCATGTCGTCGGGTCTTTCCTCCGCTCCCTGATAGCCGACGCCGCACTCGACGGTGGCATCCATCACGAACCTGGACCTGGCCCCCAGGGTGGCCACGTGGAGGTCCTTGTTGAACACCTCCACGTCGGGGTTCACGTCGAAGTCGGCCCCTGTCACGACTGCCGGCCCCATCACGTCCACCCGCAGCACCACAGGGTCGGGGGAGAGGCTCTTCAGCACCAGGTCTTTGAGGTTCAGGATGATGTCGGAGATGTCCTCTGTTATCCCGCCGAGCGTGTCGAACTCGTGCAGCGCCTTTTCGAAGCGAACCCAGGTGATTGCCGCCCCCGGAACGTAGGAGAGCAGCACTCTGCGCATGGCGTTGCCCAGGGTGTAGCCGAAACCGGGCGGGAGTGGCCCAAAGCTGAATGTCTGACGATTCCCGGAGACTTCGCCCGGCTCGACGGTTGGACGTTGAATTTGGAGCATTTACTACCTCGTTGGACTGATCCTGCTGCGTCTCTTTGGCGTCTTTTCTGGACAGCGACGCCTGCTTGCCTGCTGATTACCTTTCCCGATGCTTTCCCGCTGCGTTCGCCGAGCTTGCACTCGCCGTCCCGCCTGAATCCTCTTTTAATCCGCTCCTGGGGTGCCTGTTACTTGCTGTACAGCTCCACGATCAGGTTCTCCCTGATCGGCTCGTCTATCTGCTCTCTGGTGGGCATCGCAAGCACCTTGCTCTCCCAGCCGTCCTCAGCGGACTCCAGCCAGATCGGAACCTGCCTGTCGAGCAGGTCCACGTTCCAGCGAACCTGGGCGTTCTCCCGAAAGTGCTCCGGTATCGAGACAACCTGTCCCGCCGAAACTCGATAACTGGGAATGTTCACCCGCCTCCCGTCCACCAGCACGTGGCCGTGAAGCACAAACTGCCTGGCCTGCGGGCGCGTAGCCCCCCAGCGTGAGCGAAACACCACGTTGTCAAGGCGGGACTCCAGGAAGACGAGCATGTTCTCGCCGGTCACCCCGCTGCGTCGGCTGGCCTCCTTGTAGAGATTCCGAAACTGCCGCTCGTTCAAGCCGTAAGTGAAGCGGGCCTTCTGCTTTTCCTGCAGCTGAATCAAGTACTCAGAGGTGGTGCCGCGTCGGCGCCCATGGCCGTGTTGCCCCGGGGGATACGCCCTCTTTTCCAGAGCTGTCCGCTCGCCCTTGGTTCCAAAAATGTTGGTATTCAACCTCCGGGAGACCCGCGCCTTAGGCCCTGTGTAGCGCGACATCAGACCCTCCGGCGCTTGGGTGGGCGGCAGCCGTTGTGGGGCATCGGCGTCACGTCTTTGATTCCGGTCACCTCCAGGCCCAGGCTTTGAAGGGAGCGGATTGCCGTCTCACGGCCCGACCCGGTTCCCCTCACCTGCACGTCCACCTTTCGCACGCCGAACTCCATAGCCTGCCGTGCGACCTCCTCAGCAGCCATCTGGGCCGCGAACGGCGTGGACTTCCGTGAGCCTGTGAAACCCACGCTGCCGGCGGACGACCAGGCGATCACATTGCCTTGGAGGTCTGAGACGGTGATGATCGTGTTGTTGAACGAACTCTTTATGTGCACCACTCCATGGCCCACAACTCGGCGGTCGCGGCGACGGCGCCGCGAAGAACTCTCGGCCATCGTTACTTCTTCTTCATCACGGACTTCTTGCCCGCCACCGCCCGGCGGGGCCCGCGGCGAGTGCGAGCGTTGGTGTGGGTTCGCTGACCTCGCACCGGCAGCCCCTTGCGATGCCTGATGCCCTGGTAGCAGCCGACCTCTATCTTGCGGCTGATGTCCTGGCTGACTTGACGGCGAAGGTCGCCTTCAACCTTCAGATTTTCATCTATATAGGAGCGGATCCTGGCCACCTCCTGCTCGGTGAGGTCCTTCACCCGGACATCAGGGTTGATGCCCACATCTGTGCAGGTTTTGGTGGCAATGGAAGGGCCGATCCCGTAGATGTAGGTGAGGGCGATAACCGTGCGTTTCTGCCGTGGGATGTCGACTCCGACAATGCGCGCCATCTCAGCCCTGCCTCTGGCGGTGACGCGGGTTTTCGCAGATGACCCGGACGCGGTTGTGCCGACGCACTATCTGGCAGCGGTCGCACATTGCTTTGACGCTTGGACGGACTTTCATTAGCAACTCACTTGTATCGGTAGGTGATGCGGCCGCGTGTGAGGTCGTACGGGGTCAGCTCCACCTGCACCCTGTCGCCTGGCAGGATTCTGATGTAGTGCATCCTCATCTTTCCGGAGATGTGCGCCAGCACCTTGTGCCCGTTATCGAACTCCACCCGAAACATTGCGTTCGGAAGGGATTCGAGCACCTTCCCTTCCAGGAGGATTGCGTCTTGTTTGGACTTTGTCAGGACTCCGCTCCCCTCAGCCCGAACACGGATTCCCCGTTCCGGGCGCGACCTGTCATTCTAGGCTGCTGTACTGCGGAGGACAACATTCCGAAGGCACATTTGGGCTGCATCAGATCATCGCCCTCACCACTTCGGAGAGCCTCTCGAAGATCTCCTCCGGCAACCCCACACCGTCCACCTCCACAGCCAGCCCGCGCTCGGCAAACCAGGAGACCAGCGGCGCCGTCTGATTCTCGTACAGCTCCAGACGACGAGCAATCACCTCCTCCGTATCGTCGGTTCGTCCGCGCAGGTGCATCCGGCCGGAGACCTCCTCGACCGGAACCGACAGGACGACCGCCCCGGTCAGCCCGCCCGGCGCTGTCATCTCCTCAAGGGCCTCGGCCTGAACAGGCGTACGGGGAAACCCGTCCAGGACTACGACGCTTTCCTGCGGCAGAGAGCCCAGACTCTCTCTTACCACTTCGCACATCATGTCGTCGGGCATGAGATCTCCGGCTCGCATTACCCCCGAGGCCCGACGCCCAAGGGGCGTGCCGCTCTCGGCGGCGGCGCGCAACAGATCGCCGGTGGACAGGTGTCTTACACCCAGTCGCCGTTCCAGCATCGCGCACTGAGTCCCCTTGCCTGATCCTTGCCGCCCAAGGATGACCAGGACCTTCAAGTCCGCCGCGCCCCCCGGCCGCCGTTGGCGCGGCCCGACTTGGCCGGGCCGCGCGCGTCCACGCGAATCACTTCAGGAATCCCTCGTAGTTGCGCAGCATCAGTTGGCTGTCGATCTGCTTCATGGTCTCAAGCGCCACCCCTACTGCGATGAGGATGGAGATGCCTGTGAAGCTGAAGATGCCCTGGGTGTTGGTAGGGACGATGTTGCCGATCACCACCGCCGGGGTGAGCGCGATGAGGGCCAGGAAGAGCGAGCCGGGCAGGGTGATACGCGAAAGCACGTGCGCGAGATGACGCTCTGTGGGGCGTCCAGGCCGTATCCCTGGGATGAACCCGCCCTGCTTGCGGATGTTGTCGGCCTGCTTCACCGGGTCGAAGCTGATGGAAGTGTAGAAATACGCGAAGCCGACGATCAGCAGGCCGAAGAAGATCAGGTAGAAGGGATCGTCGTATCGCACGAGATGATCGTTCACCCAGTTCCGCACCGACTCCCCCCATCCTGAGGAAGGCAGCACGACGGCGATGAGCTGCGGAAGATACAGCACCGAACTGGCGAAGATAATGGGGATCACGCCCGACTGGTTCACCTTGAGCGGGATGTACGTGCTGCCGCCGGTGGTCATCCGCCGTCCCACTACACGCTTTGAGAACTGCACGGTTATGCGTCGCTGCCCCTGCTCGACGAACACGATCAGCACCAGCATCACCAGATACATCGCCAGCACATAGAAGACGCCCCCCCAGCCGGAGTTGCCCTTCACTGAGGCGAACTGGCTGGGAAGAGAGCTGACAACCGCCGCGAAGATGATGATTGACATCCCGTTACCCACGCCCTTCTGGGTCATGAGCTCGCCCATCCACATCAACAGGGCGGTTCCTGCGGTGAGCGTGAGCACCACCAGGCCGACCCTGGGTACCGTGAAGTTGGGCAGCAGGTCGGGGATTCCTCCCCCGCCTGCCAGCCCCCCGCCGCTGTTGTGGAACAGAAAGGCGAACCCTGTCGCCTGGATTATGGCGATGCCGATGGTCATGTAGCGGGTCCACTGGTTGATTTTCCGCTGCCCCACTGCGCCCTGCTGCTGCCACTGCTCTATGCGAGGCACTACCACACCGAGCACCTGCATGATGATGGAGGCGGTGATATAGGGGAAGACGCCAAGGGAAAAGATTGCGAACTGAGTCAAGGCCCCGCCGGAGAAGAGCTGAAGAAAGTTCAGAATGCCGCCGTCCTCGGCAGCCTCTTGGAGCGGTCGAATGGCTTCCAGGTTGATGCCAGGCGCCGGGATGAACGCCCCCAGTCGGTAAACCACGAGCATGCTGAGCGTGAAGAGGATCTTCGCCCGCAGATCCGGTATACGGAAGACATTGGTGATGTTCTTTAGAACCCGGAGAAACACGGTGCTTCCCGAACGTGCGCGCTAGCGGTTGGTGAGGGCGTTGCCCCGCGCGGGCGGCCGGCGATCCCCCCACGGCTTGGGCAGTACTTTCACGGTAGCCCCCACTTCCGCCAGAGCCGACAAGGCCGAACTGGAAAAGGCGTGGGCGCTTACGTTCACCGCCCGGGTTATCTCCCCCCGGCCAAGCACCTTCACCAAGGCGCCCTTGCCGACGAGGCCGTGCTCGAACAGAGTCTCTGGGCTCACCTCGACGAGCCCAGATTCCTCAATGGTGTCCAGGTTCACCGGCTGATACTCCACCCTGAACGGGTTGTTGAACCCCCTCAGCTTGGGCAAGCGTCGCGCCAGGGGCATCTGTCCGCCCTCGAATCCCACGGGCACCTTGCCCCGGGCGCGCTGGCCCTTGGTGCCGCGCCCTGCCGTCTTTCCCCCCTTGCCTCCGATGCCCCGGGCGACCCGCTTGGGAGGACGGCGGCTGCCCGGCGCCGGTTTGAGATCGTGAACCTTCATTGGCCAGCAACCTCCTCCACCCTCACGAGGTGCGAGACCTTGAATACCATTCCCCGAATCTCCGGACGGTCGGGCAGCGTGCGGGATTTCCCTATCCGGCCCAGGCCAAGGGCCCGCAAGGTGGCTCGCTGGCTGGGATGACGCCCGATGGCTGAACGAACCTGTGTAATTGACAAGGACAAGCTCATCTTCCCTCTGCCCTTCCTGTCTCGCGCAACGCCCTCTCGCGCATCGTCTCGTTGTAGGCGGCCAGCAGGCCGGGAGGCACAAATTCCGACGGGTGACGCCCCCGCAACCTGCCCACGCCGTCGGGCTTCATAAGCGACTTCAGCCCGTTTATGGTGGCGCGGGCCACGTTGATGTAGTTGGGCGATCCCAGCGACTTGCAGAGCACGTCACGCACTCCCGCCTCTTCCAGTATGAGACGCGCAGCGCCCCCGGCGATTACTCCGGTTCCAGGGGCGGCAGGCTTGAGCAACACCTTCCCCGCCCCCCAGCTGCCGAGCACTTCGTGCACGATCGTGCTGCCCGCCAGCGGAACGCTGAAGATCTCCCGCTTGGCCTCCTCCGTCCCCTTCTGAATAGCCAGAGGCACTTCCTTGGCCTTGCCGTAGCCCAGGCCCACGTTGCCTTCGCCGTCGCCGATAACCACCAGGGCTGAAAAGGAGAAGCGGCGTCCGCCCTTTACAACCTTGGCCACGCGGTTGATGTGTATCACCCGGGATTCATTGAGTCGGAGTTGCGATATCTGAGGTTCTGGAGATGCCATCTCAGAGATCCAATCCCGATTTGCGGGCCGCGTCGGCCACGGCCGCTACTCGCCCGTGATATTGGAATCCGCCCCGGTCGAACACCGCAGCGACAAGACCGGCCTGATTGGCGCGCTCGGCAATGAGGCGACCGACCTCCGACGCCGCCTGCATCGGGGAAGGGGCGGAACGGACGGCAGGCTCCAAGCTGGAGGCGGCCGCCAGGGTCCTTCCGGCGACGTCGTCGATGAGCTGGGCGCTTATGTGGCGGTTGGAGCGGAACACTGCCAGACGGGGGCGCTCGGCCGAACCCGAAATCTTCTTCCGCACCCTGCGATGCCTGCGCCGACGGGCGTGTTGACGGGTGGCTGAAACGTTGGCCATCTTGCCTCTCCCTTGGATTCCTCTCTTAGATTGCGGCCTTGCCCGCCTTGCGGCGGACGACTTCCCCAGCGTGGCGAATGCCCTTGCCCTTGTAGGGCTCAGGCTTGCGGAGCGCCCGAATCTCGGCTGCCACCTGGCCGACCTTCTGTTTGTCTATTCCCAAGACCCGGATACGCGTGGGCTGTGGCACCTCGAAGTTCACACCGTCGGGTGCTTCAACGAAGACCGGGTGGCTGAAGCCCAGCTGAAGCTCCAGGTGTCGGTCGTTCTTCGCAACCGCCCTGTACCCCACCCCCACTATCTCCAGATCTCGTTGGTAGCCCTCGCTCACCCCTATGACCATGTTGTTGATCAGCGCCCTGGTGAGGCCGTGCAGCGAGCGGCTCTCGCGCTCGTCGTCGGAGCGCTCCACACGAATCTCGTCACCCGACCTCGACACCGCTATGCGATCGGGAATCGACTTGCTGAGCACCCCTCGAGGGCCACTCACGGTAACGACTCCCTCGCCGATGTCCACCGAGACAACCGACGGGACGACTATGGGGGCTTTTCCTATGCGGGACATGTCGCCGATTGCTACCAGACGAAGCAGAGAACTTCGCCGCCGAGGCGTCTGCGACGGGCATCCTGATCGGTCATAAGCCCCTTGCTGGTTGACAGCACTGCGATGCCCAGCCCGCCTTTGACCCGGGGAACCTTGTCGGCCTTGGTGTATACCCGACGCCCGGACTTCGAAACCCTCCTCAGCTCGGTTATTACCCGCTCGCGCTCAGGGGAGTACTTAAGGTCGATGGTGAGAACCTGAGACGGGCCTCCCTCGCCATGCACGGAATAGTCAGCGATGTAGCCCTCCCGCCTAAGCACATCGGCTATGGCCTTCTTCATCTTCGAAGAGGGCATGTGCACTTCGTCGTGCATGGCCAGGTTGGCGTTTCGGATTCTTGTGAGCATGTCGGCGATGGGGTCGGTCATGGTCATATGGCGGCTCCTACCAGCTGGCCTTGGTGAGTCCCGGAATCTCCCCCGCGTGCGCCAGGGTGCGCAGGCACAGGCGGCAGAGCCCGAACCTGCGATACACCGACCTGGGCCGACCGCAGCGGCGACAGCGGGTGTACGCCCTCACCCTGAACTTGGGGGTCTGGGCCTGCTTGTATATCAACGCCTTCTTTGCCATTTGCTCCTGTTCCTTGTCTGTTCCGTGTTCTCCGCGGGCTCTTTTCTTCCGCCTCTGCTCGTTTGCGTGTCTTCGCCTGCGCCCGTTTGAGCGGCTTCCCCCGCCACCCCTCAGCGCCCTGTCGCAACCCGCCGAAACGGGAAGCTGAAGGCCTCCAGCAGGGCACGGGCGCTCGCGTCGTCGTCGGCTGTGGTGACGACGGCAATGTCCATGCCCCGTACCGTGTCAATCTTGTCGTAGTCGATCTCCGGGAAGATGAGCTGCTCCCGCACCCCCAGGGAGTAGTTGCCGTGCCCGTCGAAAGAGCTCAGGGGCAGGCCGCGGAAGTCCCTGATGCGGGGGATGGCGAGGTTGATGAGACGGTCGAGGAACTCCCACATCCGATTCCCCCGCAGCGTGGCCTTCACCCCCACGATGTTCCCCTCCCTCAACCGAAAGCCTGCGATGGAGCGGCGCGCCCGCACCGTCACGGGACGCTGACCGGCTATGGCGGTCATGTCTGCTATGGCGCCTTCGAGCAGACGGGCCTGACGCGTGGCCTCTCCCACGCCCATGTTGAGAACGATCTTCTCCAGCGTCGGCACCTCGTGGATGTTGCTCAAACCGAGCTCCTCCAGCAGGCGGGGTCGAATCTCCTCCCGGTAAAGAAGCAGCAGGCGAGGCTGGTCTGTCGTCGGGGGCGCGGAGACGCTCACGGGATGTCCGCCCCTGTGCGCCTGCAGATGCGCACCTTCTCGCCGTCGGGGTTGAAGCGGTACCCAACCCTGGTGGCCTTACCGTCCTCCGGGCTGATGATGGCAATCCTCGAGAGGGGAATGGGCATGTCCTTGTCGATGATCCCGCCTTGCATCACCCCCGCCCTGTTGGGCTTCTGGTGCTTGCGGACAACGTTCAGGCCGTCGACAAGCACGGTTCCGTCCTTGGGGAAGACTGTGGACACCACACCCTCCTCACCTCGATCCTTTCCCGACAGCACCACCACCCGGTCGCCTTTGCGTATCTTGGCCATCAGATGACCTCGGCGGCGAGGGAGACGATTCGCATGAAACGCCTCTCCCGCAACTCGCGCCCGACGGGGCCGAATATGCGGGTTCCGCTGGGTTGATTCTGTTCGTTCAGCAGCACGGCAGCGTTCTCGTCAAAGCGTATGTAGCTGCCGTCTGCCCGGCGCTTCTCCTTGCGGGTACGCACAACCACGCAGCGCACCACGTCGCCCTTCTTTACCGCCGAACCCGGCATGGCCGATTTAACCGTGCCGACAAAAACATCCCCGATGGAGGCGTACCTCCGCGCCGATCCGCCCAGGACCTTTATGCAGAGCACCTCCTTCGCCCCTGAGTTGTCCGCCACCCTGAGGCGGGTTTCCTGTTGAATCATCCGAGCCCCCTACCTTGCCCGTTCCAGGATCTCCACGAGACGCCAGCGCTTCAACTTGGAAATAGGGCGCGTCTCGGCTATCCGCACCCGATCCCCCACCCCAAGGGTGTTGTTCTCGTCGTGGACGTAGAGGCGCTTGTAGCGGCGCACGATCTTCCCGTAGCTGCGATGACGCACACGTTCGGTGAGCAGCACCACGGCCGTACGATCCATCGACGCCGAGACGACAACGCCGTCACGGTGCTTTCTGCGGTTGCGATCGGGGGTTGCCGCCATGTCTTCAGTCATCTCGTCTGCGCTTTCTCCTCAGACGCCCCTTTCGCTCAGGGCGCAGGAAGTCGGTCTCCTCGGTGGCTTCGGCGTCAACGTCTGCGCCTACTTGCGCCTGCCTGCCTGCTTTGGCTCCCGACAGGGGTCGCCTGTCGGCCATTGCGATCTCCCGAATCCTCAGCTCAGTGTGGATGCGAGCCACCTCGCGGCGGGTCTGTTTAATAAGGTTCGTGTTGTCGAGCTGACCCGTGGCCCGCTGAAACCTCAGGTTGAACAGGTCGTCCTTGGTCTCGTCGAGAAGCACCACCAACTCCTCGTTCCCAAGCTTTGGCAGGAAGTACTTGCGCGCCACAGCTAGATCCCCTGATGCCTTGATAGAAACCGCGCTTTCACGGGCAGTTTCTGGATAGCCCGGTCGATGGCTTCACGCGCCACCGTTGCGTCGGGATACGAAAGCTCAAAAAGCACCCTGCCCGGGCGAACCACGGCGACCCAGCGCTCCGGGTTTCCCTTGCCTGAGCCCATCCTGGTCTCCGCCGGCTTCTGAGTGACCGGCTTGTCGGGAAATACGTTGATCCACACTTTTCCGCCCCGTCGTACGTGGCGAGTCATCGCCACACGGGCCGCCTCTATCTGAGGGGCGGTGATCCAGCCTGGCTCCAGCGTCTGGATTCCGTAGTCGCCGAAGGCGAGCTCCGCCCCGCCCTTGGTCATTCCTTTGGTTCGCCCGCGGTGCTGCTTGCGGTAGCGGGTCTTTTTTGGCATCAACATGACTACTCGGCGTCCCCCGGCCGGAAATGCGGCGTCTCGTGCTGCTCGCGGGCAGCTCTCTCGATTTCCTCCTCCTGCTCGAGCAGACGCTCGAACTCCTCGTCGGCCTCTGCCACGAGCGGGCGCATCTCGTCGAGATCGGTTGGATACTCCGGCTGCTGCTCGCTCGCCTCTGTGCGGCGTCTGGCGGATGAGGCCACCACACGGCGAGCACGCACAGGGCCGCCCGCCGTCTCCCCAACCGCCATGGCCACCTCTCTCTTGATCTTCTCCTCGCTGTCAATCTGGTAAGGCAGGATGTCGCCCTTGTACGTCCAGACCTTCACCCCGATCCGCCCGTATGTGGTGTGAGCCTCCCTGAAGCCGTAGTCGATGTCGGCGCGAAGGGTATGAAGAGGCACCCGTCCCTCCCGATACCACTCGGTGCGGGCCATCTCTGATCCGCCCAGCCGCCCGGAGCACTGAACCCGTATGCCCTTGGCGCCCGCCTTCTGGGCGTTCTGGACAGCCCGCTTCATGGCGCGCCGGAACGCCACCCGACCGGTGAGCTGATCAGCGATGCCCTGGGCGATAAGAGCAGCCTCGAGCTCCGGTTCTTTTATCTCCTGGACATTCAGCTGCACCTTCTTGTTGCCGGTGATCTCGGCAAGCCTTGTGCGGAGACGGTCGGCCTCCGAACCCTTGCGCCCGATCACGATGCCCGGCCTTGCCGTGTGGACGTCAATGCGTAGGCGGTCACGGGTGCGCTCCACCTCGATGCGGCTGATGGCGGCATGGGGCAACTCCCCCATCAGGTAGTCGCGTATCTTCCAGTCCTCAATCACGAACTCCTGGTACTCCTTGCGGGTGGCGAACCAGCGCGACTTCCAGTCTGTGGTGATACCGAGCCTGAACCCGTAGGGATTGACCTTTTGTCCCATCAGACCTCCTTGAGTCTCATTCGTTTCTTCCCGCCCTCTTCCCTCGCTGCAGGGGCTTCCTCGCCTTCGGCGGAGGCTTCGGCGCCTGCTCCTGCTGTGCGCCGATGGCGCCTTCCACGTCTGACCCCTCGTCGGGCACCTCGTCGGCCACTTCTGCCTCCTCCAGTTCCCTCTGCTCCGCCGCAGCCCGGCTGGCCTCAACCCTCCGGCGCCTGGCCTCCTGGGCGGCAGTGGTCTTTGATGCTCTTTCCGCCCGCTCTTCCGCGTCGTATCTGCCCAGCACCACCGTGATGTGACAAGTGCGCTTCATAATGGGGGTGGCCCTCCCTCGCGCCCTCGGGCGCCAGCGCTTTATGGTCGTCCCCTCATCGGCGTAGCACTCTTGCACAAACAGGTCCTCGGTGCTCATCTGCCTGTTGTGCTCTGCGTTGGCCGACGCCGAGCGCAGGGCCTGAAGGACTTTCCCGGCGATGCGCCGCTCGGAGAACTCGAGCACCTCAGAGGCTCGCTCGTAGGACTCGCCTCTGATCCCGTCGAGCAGTGGTCGAGCCTTCGAAGCGGAACTGCGTACGTATCGCAGGGTGGCCCGCGACACGGCCTGCCGACGGGTGCGGGCGGCGGTTGCCATCAGCGCTTGCCTCCCCGCTCCTGCCCGGCGTGATAGCGAAACGTCCGGGTAGGTGCGAACTCGCCGAGTTTGTGCCCGACCATCGTCTCCGTGATGTAGACGGGCACGTGCTTGCGCCCGTCGTGCACCGCGATCGTGTGCCCGACCATGTCCGGGATGATGGTGCTGCGACGTGACCAGGTGCGAATCACCCGCTTCTCGTTGGCCTCGTTCAAGGCGTCCACCTTCTTGAGAAGGTGGACGTCTACGAACGGCCCCTTCTTGAGACTTCGCGGCATCGACTCTCCTTGCTCTCTAGCCCTGCAAGTCCGCCTAGCGCCGACTGCCCCTGGTGCGGCGACGGCGCAGAATCATCTGCGAGGACTGCTTCTTGGGGTTGCGGGTGCGGCCCTCGGGCTGCCCCCAGGGGGAGACGGGATGACGACCACCTGAGCTCTTGCCCTCTCCGCCGCCGAGTGGATGATCCACCGGGTTCATCGCCACCCCCCTCGTCTGCGGACGCACGCCCTTCCAACGGTTTCGGCCAGCCTTGCCAACCTTGATGAGCTCGTGCTCGGCATTTCCAACGGCCCCCACCGTGGCCCGGCACTCAATAGGCACCTGGCGCATCTCAGTGCTGGGCAGGCGCAGCATGGCATGGGAGCCCTCCTTGGCCACCAGCTGCACGCGCGCCCCTGCGGAACGAGCCATGCGCCCGCCCGCGCCAGGCTTGAGTTCCACGTTGTGCACGACCGTTCCCACCGGGATGTAGCGCAGCGGGAGAGCGTTGCCTGGTCGAATCTCCGAACCCTGGCCGGAACGCAGCACATCGCCGGGCCGCACGCCCTCAGGGGCGAGGATGTAGGACTTTGCGCCGTCGTAGTAATGCAGCAGTGCGATACGGCAACTCCTGTTGGGGTCGTATTCGATGGCGGCCACCTTTGCCGGCACTCCGTCTTTCTTGCGGTGAAAGTCGATAATTCGGTAACGGCGCTTGTGCCCGCCGCCACGGTGTCTTGCGGTCTTGCGACCGGCATTGTTTCGACCGCCAGTGCTGGGACGGGGGGCCAGCAGCGACTTCTCGGGCTTCGTCCTGGTGATCTCCGAGAAGTCGTGCGAGGTCTGAAAGCGACGACCGGGGCTGGTGGGCTTACGGCGGTGGATGGTCATCGTCTCAGACTTCGAAGAGTTCGATGGTATCGCCCTCGGCCAGTCTGACCATGGCCCGTTTGGTGTCCGGGCGACGGCCGAAGGTGCCTCGGCGGGCGTTGCGGATGCGCTTGCCTCTCCGTCGCAAGGTATTCACCCTCAGCACCGTGACGTCGAAGACTCTCTCCACCGCCTCGGCGATCTCAGGCTTTGTGCTGTCGGGGTGGACCTTGAACGTGAAGACGTTGTCTTCAATCAGCCCATAGCACTTCTCGCTCAGAATCGGCTCGAGCAGGATGTCGCGGGGATCTCTCATGGCTGGGGCTCAACAGGGGGATCGACGGACTGGGGCTCATCAGGGGGATCGACGGACTGGGGCTCATCAGGAATCTCGACGCCGGATGCCTGCGACCCTGCGGGGGCTGGCTTCTCTGCGGACGATGTTTGCTCGCCGTTGACGGACGGGGGGTCGTTGGCGATCGGGACGCCGTTGACAGACTGCTCGCCGTTGACAACCTCCAGGGAACTTTGGGTGAAAACCATCACGTCGCTACGCAGCACATCGAAGGTGTTCAGCTGATCGGGCGGCAGGGAGTGGACTCGAGGGAGGTTGCGAAAGCTCTTTCTGGCCAACTCGTCGGGTCTGTCGAGCACCAGCAGCACACGTCCGTGCGCACCCACCGCCTCCAGCTTTCGCGCCGCCGAGGACGTGGAGGGAGCGTCGAAACGCCAGGCGTCCACAACTATGACGCTCTCCGAAGCCGCTCTGTCCGACAGCGCCGATCGCAGCGCCAGCCGCTTCATCTTCTTGGGCGTGCGCTGCGTGTAGTCGCGAGGCTTGGGGCCGTGCGCTATTCCCCCGCCGCGCCAAAGCGGGGAGCGTATTGTGCCGTGGCGGGCGCGTCCTGTGCCCTTTTGTCTCCAGGGCTTGCCGGCACCCCCTCTCACCTCAGAGCGGCTCTTGGTGCTGTGCGTCCCACTTCGCCTGGCTGCAAGCTGGGCGGTTACCACCTGATGCATCAAGTCTGGACGGGGCTCGATGCCGAAGATGGTGGCGGACAGCTCAACGCTTCCCACCTCGACACCGCTGTCGCTGAGCACGGGCACGCTGAGCATTTCTATACCTTCAGCGCCGATGCTTTCACGGCGTTGCGGATCACCACTCTGGCCCCCCTTGGGCCAGGCACCGACCCTTTCAGCAGCAGCAGGTCGCGCTCGACATCGGAGCGAACCACCTGCAGGTTCAGCGTTGTTGTCTTGCGCCCACCGTGGCGCCCAGGCATCTTTCGCCCTTTGAAGATGCGCGAGGGGGTGGCGCACTGGCCGACCGCTCCTGGCTGACGGTGAATCTTGTGGGCGCCGTGGGAGGCCCCCTGGCCACTGAAGCCGTGCCGCTTCATCACCCCCGTAAACCCCTTCCCCTTGCTCACGGCGGTCACGTCCACCAGTTCCCCGTCGGCGAGAACGTCCACGCCGATTTCCTGTCCGACCGAGAACTCGCTCACGTCGTCGAGCCGAAGCTCCACCAGGGCGGTTCCCGGCTCGACCCCGTGCGCTTCGAAATGACCCCGCAACGGGCTGATCAGCCGGTCGGGGTCGGTGTGGCCCCAGGTCACTTGCAGTGCGGAGTAGCCGTCGGTGTCAATCGTCTTCATCTGAACCACCCGGCAACGGTCTACTCGCAGCACCGTCACAGGGACGACCCTCCCGTCGTCGTCCCACAACTGGGTCATGCCCAGCTTCTTTCCGATGATTGCCTTTGTTGCCATTGGGGTTTGCGTCTTTGTGCCTGTCTGGTCCCTGGTCTTGCCGCTGGTTCTCTGATCGTTGCTATCCGCTCCGGACTTGCCCCAATTCAGGCATTTCGTCCGGCATTCTGGTTTACGCGAATGCTCCGCCGGGGATTTTCGGACATTCCAAGGACGCCCGAAAGTCGCCATGCGGAGCAAATTAGGTTCGCCGTGCGGTTCCTCGCTCCTTGTTCTACCGAGGACGTGGCCTGCACGGACATCTTGCTGTGGTCTTGCTACTTGGGCGGATCAGTTGTCGGCAGGCTGGCACAGTTACCAAAGTGCTTGGCTGCCTAGGTCTTTCCGGCCACTTGCTCATTATGAAATCCTGCCTGAATCCCACAAAGGCCGAAGGAAAAGTATAGCGGGTAAAGCCGCCCGCAACCACTCAACTTGGGCGATGGAGCGAATGGGAATACGCTTCCTGAACTACCCGGCCCACACCGCCGGGTTAGCGTTCACACACTACCGAGATAGCAGCCATCGGCATGGTCTGCTCAGCAGTGGCCGCCGAAGCCACTTCCCAAGACCACGGAGGAACCTAGATGCGCGCAATACAAGTGTCAACCAATGGGGGGCCGGAAGTCCTTTCCCTTGAAAGCCTGCCCGACCCTTCCCCTGCTCTGGGGGAGGTGGTCATCGACGTGGCCGCCGCAGGGGTGAACTTCCTCGACATCTATCAGCGCAGGGGCCTCTACCCGGTCGCTACGCCGTATGTGCCTGGTATGGAGGGAGCCGGCGTGGTTTCGGCGGTGGGCGAAGCCGTAAAGAGCTTCAACGTAGGCGACAGGGTGGCGTGGGGGACCTACATAGGTTCTTACGGAGAGCGCCGAGCCGTGCCTGCCGACCAGGTGGTGGCCGTGCCCGACAGCGTGACGCTGGAAACAGCGGCGGCTGTGATGCTTCAGGGATTGACCGCCCACTATCTTGTGGCCTCCACCTTCCCGCTCAAGCCAGGGCATCGCTGCCTCATCCACGCCGGGGCGGGGGGAACGGGCCTGCTGCTTATTCAGATGGCCAAGAGGCGGGGAGCGGAGGTGTTCACCACGGTGGGCAGCGAGGCCAAAGCAGATCTGGCCCGGGCCGCCGGGGCTGACCACGTGGTGATCTACACGGAGACCCGCTTCGACGAGGCAATAGAGGAGATTGCCGGGCCGCAGTGCCTCGACGTTGTCTACGACGGCGTGGGGGCGTCGGTCTTCGACGACAGCCTGGGGTTGCTGCGTCCAAGGGGGATGATGGCCACCTTCGGAAACGCCTCCGGGCCAGTGCCGCCGGTTACGCCCTTGGCGCTCGGAGCCAAGTCGCTGTTCCTCACCCGCCCCCGCCTCTACGACTACGTGGCCGAGCGAGCGGAGCTGCAAGCACGGACCGACGACTTGTTCAGCTGGATTGTTGCCGATGAGCTCGACGTGCGTGTTGGCCTGGAACTGTCGCTGGCAGACGCCGCCGAGGCGCACCGTCGGCTGGAAGGCCGTGAGACGACGGGAAAGATTCTCCTGCGACCTTGATGTGTCAACTCGCAGGAGTTGGCTGGAGGCTTGGCAAGTTCTGCAATTGAGCATCGCGAGGCGTAGCCTCGGGTGGCCCATTCGATTCATCGGGACTCTCGACGCGCAGGGATTGGGTAACAGAACCTGAGTCGGGGACATCCTCTCCCGCGACCTCGGTGGCCGGCGGTTCCTTTGATTTGAGAACGCGTTGCCCGGGGTTGCTTGACGGGCTTGCCTGCTTATCGGCAGCAAAGGGGAGCAGGAAGGATAAGACGGCCCTGACCTCCCCGCGCAATTCCGAAAAGTCGTCCATCCGCTCGTAGAGCTTGTCGAGGCGGGCGTCAGTCCTGTCCAGCCTCTGGTTGGTCTCCAAGCGAAGAGTGTCGATTTTCTCATCCACACGCTTGAATCCTTCCCTGGTCTCGACGCGGAACTCCTCGAATTCCTTGCGCAGCCCGGCGGTCTCAGCCCGCATCTCAGAACGCTCCACTGAAGCGTGATCGAGTCGCTTGAAAATATCGGCACGTTCCGCATCAGCGTGATCCAGACGCTTATGTATAGACGCGCGATCCGCATCAGCGCGATCAAAGCGCTCCCGAAACTCCACACGCATCGCAGTTCGATCCGCGTCAGCGTGATCCAGACGCTTATGTATAGACGCGCGATCCGCGTCAGCATGATCCAGACGCTTATGTATAGACGCGCGATCCGCGTCAGCGTGATCCAGACGCTTATGTATAGACGCGCGATCCGCATCAGCGCGATCAAAGCGCTCCCGAAACTCCACACGCATCGCAGTTCGATCCGCATCAGCATGATCCAGACGCTTATGTATAGACGCGCGATCCGCATCAGCGCGATCAAAGCGCTCCCGAAACTCCACACGCATCGCAGTTCGATCCGCATCAGCATGATCCAGACGCTTATGTATAGACGCGCGATCCGCATCGGCGTGATCCAGGCGCTTATGTATCTGCTTGAACTTGGAAATAGCTTCAATGGCCATCTTGAACGCTCCTAGGATCGCCCCCAAGGCTACCTGCCAAGCGGGATCGGATGATGCTGACAAGGTGTAGTTCCTCCATTCGTGCTAATCGCCTGATGAACTCGCAGGGGGTCTTGTTGAGTTCGTTGCGAGCGACGTACCGCATCCTTACTGTGTCGGTCGATCGATGCATCTCAGAATTAGCCATTTGATTCATAAATTATAACAATACACATTTTATGCTTGAATTGTCTTCACCGCATAAAATAGCATGGTAGCAGAGTTTTTGCCATCTCACTGTAAATCATCAAAATACCCAGAATATCCACAAAATTACTCATACGAGCAGGAATGATGCGTGTTGAGATGGCCAGTGGCAACACGCAACGAGCCTGTCGGCAACTGCCCGCAGTCGCACGGAAGATGAGAATTGCTATTTAGACGCCTCAGTAGATAGCTAATCCTTCAGCCAGCGGCCGGTTCACCGACAACAAGGCACCGCATCGGCTGGAAGGGCCGTGAGACGACGGGGTGCATCCTCTGCGAACTCGAGGCTCGAGCGCCCTGGCAGGAACGAATTGCGGATTCAAGAAAGGGTGAATCCTGATCAGGCTCAATAGCACCTGTAATGTAATTTCACCCCCCCCCCCGGGCGAGTCCGCACCTTTCGTCAGGCGTCGCAGGGAATTTGCCGTCCTGTAATGTAATTTCACCCCCCTGGGGCGAGTAGCCCCAGCCCGACGGCCCCGGCCCGGAGCATCCGGGTCGGGGCCGGTTCTCTTGCAGGGCGCAAGTTGTCGTCAGGAGTTCTTGGGTTGCGTGGGTGCGTCGCCTGTGCGCCCACCTGAGGACCGCCTGGGCGGGAGGAGCGCTAACGCCCGAAGTTGAAGGTGCTGATCTCGGCCAACTGTTCGGCCAGCAGCGCCACAGAGCCTTCGAACAGCTGCTTGCCCGCTTCTGCGGTGGCTGCCGTCGGGTCGCCGATGTGCCCGTCGGGGCCGAAGTCGTCCGACAGCCAGCCGAAGGCAACCCCCCCTCCGAAACGCACATGCCTGTTGGCCGCCAGGCGCTCCGGCACACTCCTCACGGCTTTGTGCATCTGCACCAGGTCGGGGCGCAGGTGAAGCATCACCGAGGTCTCGTCAAACCCGCCGTGAATACCCATGCCCAACTCGTTTGCGCCGGAGCTTGAGCGCCCGCCGTGGTCGGGCGGCACGAAGGGGTGAACCAGGAAAGTCCGCAGCCCGAAGAGCCGTCGCACCTCCCTGCACGCCACTCCCAGCAGCGCCGTGTTGCCGCCGTGGGCGTTGAGAAACACCAACCGCTCAGCCCCGGTTGACGACGCCGATGAGGCCACGTCGCGCACCACGGACATAAGCGTGGAAGCCGAGAGCCAAAGCGACCCGGGCGACCAGGAATGCTCGTCGGACTTTGAGACCGACATCGTGGGCAGCACCCAGACGTCGAGTTCCTCACCGCATTCGGCGGCCACGGCCTGGGCTGACGAGTCCGCCACCACGTGATCCACTGAGAGCGGCAGGTGCGGGCCGTGCTGTTCAACCGCCCCGATCGGCCAGAGCAGCGTGGAAGAGGGGCGTACTCTCTCGCGCACCTCGGGAAGCGTGAGGTCTTCGAGGTTGCGTCCATGGCCGGCTCGGGGGGTGCTCACACGACCAATTTAGTGCGGAGGGCCGGGGAGAGGAGACCGGGGGCATTGTCGATCGTCATTTGCTCGGCCCAGGTGCTGGCTGGGCTAACTTGGAAGCTTGTGAGCGGTGAGTATTCTTTCGCCTCGGAGTTTCTGCCTTCGGCTAACGCCCTCTCCGCAAACGACACTCAGCGCGTGCTAAAAGCGGTTGACCAGTACAGCAAGAACCCTGAATCGCCGTCGCTGAACCTTGAGCCGATCAGGGGCAAGGTCGGTGCCCAGCGGCTTTGGACAATCAGGGCGTCGCAGGAAATACGCATTCTGCTCGCCCGCCAAGGGCCAATGACTGTTTTCCTGCGAGCCGGTCGCCACGACGGCATCTACCTGCTCGCCACCAGGACGGCATTCGTGGCGCCGCAGGATGGAGTCCCTGGCCTCATCGGGATCAGTTCCGGGGTTGACGAATTTGAACACCATCCGAAAGAAGATGCGAGCTCGCAATTAAGCGCCATCGACCAAGACGCTCCAACAAGCTCGAAAGGAGTTCGAAAGGAAGTCGGCGAGAGCGCGGGGGCATCGATACTGGAGCACTGGACAGTCAATGAGATAGCAGAGCTCGGCTTTGAGGAGGAGGAGATTGCGACTCTCCGCCGAAGCCGCAGCGACAACCTGCTCGACACCTGGCCGGACATCAGCGAGGAGCAGCTCGACCTGGTGGTGAATTGCTGCGAGATGTCGCCTGAGGAGTGGCAAGCGCAGGAATTGATCGCAGACGAGACGCTGGCGAATGAACGCTTCCGCACCGCGATTATCGAGCGCGGGGCCTTGGCCGGCCTGTCAGACATTCTCGAGACGGACGAACTCGAACGGCTGATCAAAGCTCCTGTGGAGGAGTGGATGGTGTTCCTTCACCCCGAGCAGGGCAGCCTCGTCCGGCGGCGCTTCAACGGCTCGGCGAGAGTGCGGGGCTCAGCCGGAACAGGGAAGACGGTCGTGGCCATTCATCGTGCGGCGGCGCTTGCAAAGAGATTTTCCGAAAGCCATCTTCCCGAACAATCGCAAGTCCTCTTCACGACCCGCACCAAGCCCGAACAATCGCAAATCCTCTTCACAACCTACATCAGGAACCTGCCCCCGGTGTTTGAGAACCTCTACATGCGGCTCCCCTCAGCTGTGGAGGGTGCAGTGGAGTTCGTGAACATCCACAAACTGGCCTTGCGAATTTGCAAGGAGTCAGGTCAGGAGCAGAGACTGGATCCGAAGGCCAGCGATTCGGCATTCGCTAAGGCTTGCAAGTCGGTGGTTGTTGTCGGAACGCCGCTTCATCAATCGTCGGTGACCAGGGAGTATCTCAAAGAAGAGGTTGAAGTGGTTCTCAAGGGGATGGGCGTTGACACTTTGGATCAGTATCTGGAGATTGAACGGACGGGGCGCCGCACGCCGTTCGGGGCGGCGATGCGCCGGCAAGCCTGGGATCTCAAGGAGGACTACGACCGACGACTGGCCAGGGAAGGGATTGTCGACTTTGCTGATGTCCTGCGGACCGCCCGCGGCATAGCCAAAGAGCGCGAAGAACCGACCTACGGCGCCGCCATCGTGGATGAGGCGCAAGACCTGACCCTCGTGGGTCTGCAGCTCGTTCACGCGCTGGTGACCGGGGCGGACGGCGGGGACAGGCCGGATTGCCTGTTCATCGTGGGAGACGGCGCTCAGAGGATTTACCCCGGGGGCTTCACGCTCGCCGAGGCGGGGATAGACGTGCGCGGCAACAGCTCAGTGCTCAAAGTGAATTACCGCAACACGAAACAGATAATCTCGGCGGCTCAGGCTTGCGCCGGGGCGGAGCCCGTCAACGATCTCGGCGAGGAGTTCAAACGCGGCGAGGCAGATTCCGAAACGCGCCGCCTTGGCTTCGAGCCCCAGTTGGTGGACGCAGGTGACATCCCCGCTCAGGTGTCGTTCGTGACTCGGAAAATCGAACTCCTTTGCGAAGACGACACCCTAAGCAGAGGCGACTGCTGCATTGTTGCCGCTACCAACGCGCTCACAAAGGATGTCAAGTCGCACCTCCAAGAAGCCGGCTTCAAATGTCAGGACCTCGAAAAGTTCAACGGAATGCCCAACTCCAACGTCAAGGTGGGGACGTTTCACCGCGCAAAGGGGCTGGAGTTCAAGGTGGTGTTTATCCTCGGCCTGACCGAGGGAAAGTTCCCGTCGGCGCAGAGGCCGTGGAAGTCCGACACGGAGCACGCCGAGTACAGGACACTGCAGATCAGCCAGCTGTTCGTGGCAATGACTCGTGCGCGGGACGCTTTGTTCCTGCTGTATGACACGGAGCCGAGCGACGTGCTCTATTCCGCGCTCGATCACTGCGAATTGGTGGACGCAGAGCAGCAGGGCTGACTCAGGCCCGAGCCAGGATGACCTGCGCGGTGTTGCGCCCTGAGGCCCCCCAGACGCCAGCACCCGGGAAGGTCGCCCCGCCGGTCATGTGCAGGCCGCCTATCGGGGTTGTGTAGCGGGTGAGGTGAGGGGGCCGACCCAGCAAAGCTGCAAGGGGCGAGCCCGTGAAGGCTGCCACGTGTCCCTTCGGCAGGGAAAACCCCTTCTCGTACTCTGGGGGCGTCATGGCTCGCCAGTCCACGATGCTTTCGGCAAACCCCCCCAGCGTGCGTTCGGCGAAGCGTCGCAGCCAGCGGCCGGGTTCATCGCTGCCCTGCCAGCCGCCGGACAACTCGTAGGGGGTGTACAGCGACTCAAGGCTGAAGACGTGGCCGCCGCCGGAGGGCTGCATGGTCTCGTCGAGCGCAGACGGGACGTTGACCAGAAACACCGGGTCGTCCCCCACCCTTCCGCCCGCTGAAGCCGCCAGGTTTTCACTGAGGTTGCGCAGCGACGGCAGGATCATCGTTGTGGGAACAAACGCCTGCGCTTGATCGACTCCGTCGGGCAGTCGGCGATATGCGGGCAGACTGGAAATCACAGCGTCGATCTTCGACTCGTAGCCGTCGGGCGTGGGCTTGTTCCACTCCACGGCAAAGCCTTGCGGCACGCCCTTCCCCTCCAGGGCGACCATTCTGGGGTCGCAGGCCACCACCACCCGCCTGGTGGCAATCACCTCGGCGTCAGCCACCCTCGCCGTCACTGCGCCTGCGCCGCCTGCGCCTGCGCCGTCGGAGCCGTCCCAGCCGCCACCGTCAACTGTTCGCACCCCGCGCACCCTGCCGCCCTCAACCAGCACGGCGGCCGCCCTGGTGCTGCAGCGAAGCACGCCGCCCTCCGCCCTGAAGCTGCGCGCCACGGCCACCGGAAGGGAGCCGCTCCCGCCCACCGGGCGCCCGACTCCCACGCTATGGCGCAGGACGTACCCAAGGGAGCCCAACCCTGTGCCGGGCTCGGTGCCGTCCAGCCCCCAGACGACGGGGCCGCTCGCCACGGCTGGCGCAATCAGCGCCTCGTGGCTGAAGAAGTCGCCGAGCAACCCGCGGGCGGAGCGACGAGACCACGCCAGGAGGCGCGCCGCGGCCAACGGTCGTCGTCTGAGCACATCGGCGAGCGACCGGGGGCCAGGCGTGGTCTGCGCCATCTCGATGATCAACTCGGCCACCGGGCGTGAGGCCCGCATCAGGCGGCGGTAGCCCTCGACCTCCCCCGGATAGTCGCGGCGCAGCCCTTCGACGGTGCGCTCGACATCACGCCAGAGCGCCCAGGGCGGGTGGTCGTCCCAGAAACTGCTTATCAGCCCCGGTTCCACTTCGAGGTAGCTCAAGCCGTGCGCAGCCAAGTCGAGTTCCTCTATCAGCGGGACGGTGCGCACTGGCAGGTGGTCGCAGCTGCAGATGTTGACGCGGGCACCCATGGCCTCGACCGTTGAGGCGCAACCGCCAGGGGTCGCGCGCGCCTCCAGCACGGCAGTGCGCATGCCCCCACGAGCCAGGTAGGCGGCGCAGATCAGGCCATTGTGCCCGCCACCGACAACGACTGCGTCAAATTCCGGATTCGGCATTCCTCCTCCTTATTGGCCTGCTGCTCGCTTCACCGGCAGGCGGGCGCCGCCGCACGTCCCCCTCGGGTGCGGGGATGTTGCTGTTCACGGGCAACACTCTTTATGGCAACGGCCATCCTGTCACAGACCCAGGCGCAGCGCCGACATCCGGCGCAGTTCGGCTGACAGGCGGGAAGCATCCGCCGTCAGCAATCCCCAATCGCGCACCACGACCTCCCCGGCCACGACCACGTGACGGGGACGGCGGCCCGGGTTCGCCCACAACAGGCCGGCCAGGATGTCGGCAACCCCGGCGTCGGCCGGGCCCGTCACGTCGTAGCAGCACAAGTCCGCAGCCGCCCCTGGCTCCAACTGCCCCAGTTCCGGCCTGCCCAGCCCGAGCGCGGAACCCGTGGTGGACATCGTCAGCACCTCACGAGCCGTCGGCGGCCGGGCGGTCATGCCTCCCACCTGCAGCGCCAAGCGGGCGTCCGCCAGGAGGTGGCCGGCGTCGTTGCTGCCTCCTCCGCTGGTTCCAAGCCCCACGGTCACCCCGGCGTCCAGCATTTCCCCCACCGGCGCCAGGCCCCAGCCCATCGGCACGTCGCAGCCGGGTGCGTTGGTGGCAGTGGCACCCGACTCCGCTATGCGCGCCAGTTCCTCGGCAGTGATTTCGCAAAGGTGCGCCAACGTCACGTCGGGCGCAAGCCACCCCCAGGAATCCAGCAACTCCAAGGGGCGGCGGCCCCATCGGACGGCTGCCCTCTCGACGTCAACCTGCTCGTTGGCCTGGGTGCGGCGACGGAGCCCCTTCTCCGCGGCGACCTCACCGAGGGCATCAAACATCTCCCGCCCGTCGGAGTGCACCCCAGCCGGGCCGCAGGCGATCTGCAGCATCCCGTCGGACGACATCACGCCGAAGCGGTCGACCAGGTCGGAGACGCTTTCAGCCGCCGCCTCAGGGTCTCCCCCTGCCGTGCCCCTCACAAAAACCAGCCGTGAGCGAAGGTTCTCGGCAGAGGACACGACGGAAGACGCCAACTCCAGCGCATCGCAGTCCTCCGGCCAGGTCAGGTGATGGTCGGCGACGGTTGTGACGCCGGCCAGCAGCCCCTCCGCCAGGGCGGCGGCGGACGCGGCGGCGGCCAGTGGCGGGTCAACCGCCGCCCGGCGGTAGTAGCCGGCCATTGCCGCGAGCCAATCGCCCATCCGCACGTGCCGAGTGCCCTTCAGAGTCCTGAAAGCCGACTGAAGCAGGTGAT
This sequence comes from uncultured Acidimicrobiales bacterium, assembly GCA_958295925.1. Taxonomy (GTDB): domain Bacteria; phylum Actinomycetota; class Acidimicrobiia; order Acidimicrobiales; family CATQHL01; genus CATQHL01. The sequence continues at coordinate 1,735,114 of CATQHL010000001.1, read as the reverse complement.
GATGGGCGTTCACCAGCCCAGGCGTGACTACGCACCCCGAGGCGTCCAGGCGCTCAGGCGGAGACGGCTCGGGCATCCGGGGCGAATCCAAGCCGGGGCCTCCTTCTGCGAGATCGCCGACGGCTGTCACCACCCCGCCCTCGCAGAGCACTTCCGCACCTGCGAGCTCCCGCCGGGCGGTCCAGACAAGCTCCGCCCCTGTCACCAGCAGCGCCATGCCGCCGAATGCTAGTTCCTGCGGCTCGCCAGGAAAGCGCCCCGCATCCCTCAGAAGTGCGCTAGTCGTGCAGAGCCGAGGCCCGGCGAGCCAGTTCCCTGTGAGCCGCCCCCAGGTCGAGGCCAGGAATCTTCCCGTCGGCCACGACCTGCCGCCCGGACACAAAAAGGTGGCGCACCCGACGGTCGGGGCCCAGGGCCAGAGCCGTCGGGGCCTCGGCAATGTCGCCCAGGTCGCAGGCTGGCCAGACGGCAACGTCGCCGGCCATCCCCGCCGCCAGCCGCCCCAGGTCGCGCGACCGGCCCAGGCACGCCGCCCCTCCCGCAGTGGCCATCTCCAGAACATCCGCGGGCATCAGGGCGTCGGCCCGGCCTTCACGCAGGCGCGCCGTGTAGAGGGCCTGGCGCATCTCCCCGAACAACCCGCCCACCTCGTTGGAGGCCGCCCCGTCCACCCCCAGCCCCACCGCTGCGCCCGCCTCCCGCAGCCCGACCACGGGACACATCCCCGCCGCCAGCCTGGCGTTCGACGAAGGGCAATGCGCCACCCCCACCCCGGCGGCCCCCAGACGTGCTATCTCTTCTCCGTCGAGGTGGATTCCATGCGCCAGCCAGACGTCGTCGGCCATCCATCCCCAACTCTCCAGAACCTCCACGGGCCGCCTTCCGAACCGCTCCACGCAGTGCTGCTGCTCCTCAATCGTCTCCACGAGATGGGTGTGCAAACGCACGCCCAGGCTCCGAGCCAACTCCGCCGAGGACACCATCAGTTCGGTGCTCACCGAGAAGGGGCTGCAAGGCGCAACGACGATTGACACCCTTTCGCCGTCGTGATACTGAGCCACCAGCCGCTCGGTGGAGTCGGCTATGGCGTCGATGTTCTCCACCAGGTGATCGGGGGGCAGGCCCCCGTCGCTCTCGCCCAGGTCCATCGAGCCCCGCGCCAGGTGCAGGCGCACGCCAACCTCGGCTGCCGCCTCAACAATGACGTCGAAGACTGCGTCGTCGCCGCGAGGCACCACGTAGTGATGGTCAAAGACGGTGCTGACGCCGCTCAGCGCCAATTCGGCCAAGCCCACCCTCGCTGCGGCAGACACGTCCTCTGGCCTCAGCCGCCCCCAGACGGGGTAGAGGGCCACCAGCCAGCTGAAGAGGTCGCAACCGACGGCTCTCCCCCGCGTCATCCACTGGTAGAGATGGTGGTGCGTGTTGATCAGGCCGGCGGTGAGGATGTCGCCGTCGCAGCCGATGACGACGTCGCCCGGCTCTGCGACCACAGACCCCACCGCCTCTATGACGCCGCCGCGCACTGCCACGTCCCCCGGCCAGCGCGCCCCGCGCAACACAAGACGGTCGACGTCGCCGCTCATGGGCTCGAACGGTTCAGGCAACCTCCCCGAAGACGGTCGTCTCTGAGGTCAGGCATCATTTCAAGACTTTAGAAACTTCAGCGCATGCCCGCTGCGGCACGCTTCAGAGGGCCTCGCGCTTCGGGAAACGCCCCGTCAGCCCATTACTGCGTGCGGATAGTTTTCTGCCAGACCCGCCGCAGTGACCTGGACAAAGGCGGCGTTGCGGCGGAACTCGGCGAGGTTGACGGCGTTCATGTAGCTCATCGAGCTCTTGACGCCGCCGAGCAGTCCTCCCACCACCTTGGCGACCTCCCCCTTGTAAGGCACGAGCCCTTCAACCCCCTCTGGCGCACGATGCTCGAAGTACTCGTCGTCGAGTTCAGCGCCGTGACGCTCCGCACGGCCCTCAGCCGCCTCACGAGAGGCCATGCCCCTGATGCGCTTCACCAGCCCCCGTGAGGAGTTCTCAACCTCCCCTGGGCTCTCCTTGGTGCCGGCGAACAGGCTGCCGATCATCACCGTCGAGGCGCCAACTGCCAGAGCCTTGGCAATGTCGCCGGCGGTGCGGATGCCGCCGTCGGCCATCACGGGCACATCCCCTGCACCAGCGAGGGCGTCTGAGAGGGCGGTGAGCTGCGGCACGCCCACGCCGGCCACGAGCCGGGTGGTGCACACTCCGCCCGGCCCTACCCCCACCTTGATTGCGTCGGCTCCTGCCGCCGCCAGATCGGCCGCCCCCTCGCCTGTGGCAACGTTGCCGGCCACGAGGTCGAGGTCGGGAAACTCCTCCCTAAGGCGCTTCACCCCCGCTATGGCATGGTCGGAGTGCCCGTGGGCGATGTCCAGCATCAGCACCTCAGCACCGGCTGACACGCACATCCTGGCGCGCTCAATCATGGCGGGATTGGTGCCCACGGCTGCGCCCACCACCAGGTCGGCGTCGGCCATCTTCACCTTCTCGACCTCCCTGGCATGGGCGAGAGGAGGCATGAAGCGGTGAATCACGCCCATGCCGCCCAGCCGTGCCAGGGCGATCGCCATCTCAGCCTCGCAGACAGTGTCCATGTTGGCCGCAACAACCGGGAGATCAAGGCGGACGTTTCGGCTGAGCCGGGTGCCAAGGCTGACTTCGCGCCGCGACGCCACGGACGATCGGCGCGGAACCAGCAGCACGTCGTCGTATGTGAGGCCGACGCGGAGGTCTTCGAGAGTCATGCCCTGGTGAGAAGGTGCTGGATTACAAGTCAACCTTAGGGCAGGCCCCGCCATCGGCGGCGCCAAGGCGTCAACTCACGTCCGCAGGCCAGGCGGGCTACGGCAAGTCCAGCTCCGCAGGCAGCGACCACCCAGTCGAGGCTTCAAGCTGCGCAGCGACGCTTAGCAGCAGGTCTTCCCGCCCGAAACCCGCAACCAACTGGACGCCCAGGGGCGTCCCGTCGCTGCTCAGGCCCAGCGGCAGGGAGATGGCAGGCTGGCCACTCATGTTGAAGGGCAGGGTGAAGGTGGCGTAGGGGATGGATTCGCTCAAGCCCCTCATCGGTTCCTCCGGAGTTGAGACCATCGCGCCCAGCGGAGGCGCCGGGGCGGCGGTGGTGGGCGTGACCAGCACGTCCCAGCCCTGGGCCCACCATGAAGCCGCCGCACGACGGAAGTTCATCACAGCGTCCTCTGCGGCCAGGTACTCGACGGCGGTCACCTTTCGCCCGCGCTCGGCCATCAGCCAAGTGGCCGGTTCCAGATCGTCCTCGTTGAAAGGCCGGCCGATGAGAGGCGCCAGACGGTCCAGCGTGAACGCCAGGCTCGCTCCCCAAATTGTGATGAACGGGTGGATGAGGTCTCCGTCAAGGGCGGACGGGCTGGCCTCCTCGACGAAATGCCCCAGCGACGACAGTTCAAGGGCGGCCTCTTCGGCGGCTGCCGCGCAGTCGGGGTGGACGGAGGTGTCGGTGCCGGCCGGATGCGCCGTGCGCAGCCCTATCCGAAGCGGGCCGGGCTCCTCGGCCGCCACCTCGACGAAAGGACGGGGGGGCAGCGGCAGGCGCATCCCGTCGCCCGGGAACCAGACCGCCTCCACATCGAGCAGGGCGGCGCAGTCGCGAACGGTGCGGCAAAGGGCGTGAGGCACCGAGAACCCCCACTCCTCGCCCAGCGGCCCTTTCGAAACCCGCCCTGTGGTCGGCTTCAGCCCGACAACGCCGCAGAGGGCGGAGGGAATGCGGATGGAGCCTCCACCGTCGCTGCCGCCGGCTGCCGGAACCATGCCGGAAGCCACGGCAGCCGCCGAACCCCCCGATGACCCGCCGGTGCCGAGGGAGCGGTTCCAGGGGTTGGCCGTGGGGCCGTAGGCCAGCGGCTCGGTCGCTGCCACCAGGCCCAGTTCTGGCACGTTCGTGCGACCCAGAAGCACGAGCCCGGCCTGACGGTAGAGCGAGGTGAGGTTGCAGTCCATGAAGTGGACGTAGTCAATCTCCCGCAGCGCCTTCATGCCCAAGTGCATGGCGTCGCCCTCGCTGGCGGGCAGCAGATCTTTGAGCAGGAACGGCACCCCGCTCAGCGCCCCCTCGGGCAATTCCCCTTTGGCGACCTCAAGCGCCCTGTCAAAGCTGCGATGCATTAGGGCGTTGAGCAGGCCGTCGACCGCCTCGATGCGGGCGATGGCGGCCTCCGTGATCTCAAGGGCGCTCACCTCCCCCGACCTCACCAGGGCGGCCAGCCCAACGGCGTCGAAAGACGCGTACTCAGAGTGTTCCATCAACAGCACACCTCATCTGGCGCCCACACCTCACCTGCCGCCCACGGAAGGCCTTGCGGGCGAAAAGGTTTCGAGCATCAAGCCCACGTCTTCGCCCAGAGGGTAGAGGATCGGACATGTGCAGCCCTGCTCCAGGTAGTGATCCACCTTCTCAACGCACTCTGTGGGCGTGCCGGCCGCGCAGATGAGCTGAACTATGTCGTCGGGCACCAGCTTGGACGCCTCCATCACCTGCTCGTGGGTGGCAGGCCACGTGAGAACGCGCCCGATGTCCTCGAGCAGCGAGGTCGGCACCCCGGAGGCGCGCATGATGTGCGGCTGCTGGCCCATGTACTGGGTGACCATCCCCCTCGCAGCGTCGATCGCAGCCGCACGATCGCTGTCCATCGAGCAGACGATCAGTTGCGGGCGGTCAAGGTCGTCCACCGAGCGGCCAGCCCGTGACGCCCCCCGCTCCAGGGCGTCCATCGCCTGGAGGTTGTACGTGGGGGAGACCAGGTAGTTGAGCACGACCCCGTCTGCAATCTCGCCGGTGAGCTCCATCATCCTCATTCCAGTGGCGCCTATGTAGATGGGCACGTCCTTGGCTCGTCGTTCCTGATGCACGTAGTCCAGCTCGACTCCGTCGAGGTTCACGAACTCCCCGTGGAAGGTGACGTTCTGATTGGCCAGCAGCGCCCTCACCGACTCCACCACCTCCCGCATCTGAAGCAGCGGGCGCCGACGCTGAATCCCCACCTTGCGCGCCAGCGGATCCCACCACGCCCCGATCCCCAGCATGATTCGGCCCGGGGCCAGGTCGTCGAGGGTGGAGAAGGTGGCTGCCAGCAGAGCCGGGTTGCGCGTCCACGACGCGACCACGCCGGAGCCGACCTTTATGCGCTCGGTCACCGAGGCAAAGGCGGCCATCGGCACGGTGGCCTCCCGCACCAGCCGGCTCTCGGCCTGCCAGACGGCCTCGAAGCCCGCCCTCTCCGCCGCCTGTACGTGCGTCATCGCCTCACGCAGGGAGTGGGCGTCCTGCAGGTAGAGGGCTGCACGCTTGCGGTTATCAGCCATTCAGGCCTCCTTCCCAGGCACTGCTACCCCATCTCCGCTATACGCCGATGGAGACGCCTGGCCTGCTCGCCGGCTTTCGCTCGCACCTCAGAGGCGTCCACCCTGGTGGGTCGGCCGTCCTCCCAGAGCGTCTCGCCGTCGCGCTCCACCCGCAGCGGACGCACGCCAGGCGTGAATGCAAGGTGCCAGGGATCCATCGGGGAATAGCTCCAGGTCACCAGGTCGGAGAGCGCCTCCGGAAACAGTTCCCATCCGTTGGCCAGCCACGCCCACGCCTCGGTCGGCGAAGCGGTCACGTCCTCCCCCCGCAGGCACAAATACGCCAGGCGAAACTCATCGAGCATGTCGCCGCCGATTCCGTCGGTTCCCAGCACCACCTTCCCGAAGCGGCGGGGACGGGCGTACCCCACGGAGTTGTTGAGGTTGGAGCGGGGGTTGTGCACCAGAGTCCCGGCCAACTCGACCGGATCGGGCAGGCAGACGCCGTGGACGAGCAGCCAGTTATCCCTGCTGAGCGACGCCAGGCGAGCGGCCGCCCCGGAGTCGGGAGGGCCTTCGGCGACGTGGAGGTGAACCCCCACGCCCAGGTCCTCGGCCAGGCCGGCTGCGGCCTCCAGGCTTTCGTCGGAGCAGGTGAACGCTGCGTGGACGCCCACGTACCCCCTGCCTCCCGCCCGCAAGTAGCGCTCGCCCTCGGCCAGGCCGGCCCGCGCCCCATCTGCCCCGTGGCGGTCCGTCACGCCGTAGGCGCATCTCACCCGCACGCCGACCTCCTCAGCAGCCTCGGCGATCACCGATAGCGACCCCTCGATGGCGTTGGGCGACTCGTGGTGATCGACAACAGCGGTGCAACCCGCCTCAAGGCACTCCAGCGCCCCCAGCCGGGCTGAGGCGCGGATGATCTCCAAATCGACGGCGCAGTCGAGTTTCCACCAGATGATTTCCAGGATTTCGCGGAAGTTCCTTGGCGACCTCGACGGCGCGAACATGCCCCGCGCCAACGTCGAGTAGAAGTGGTGGTGGGCGCAAACCAGCCCTGGAGTCTGGTTTGCCGACAGCGTTACGGGGTCGCCAGGCTGTCGGGCTTGAGTCATGTCAAGGAGACCCGACGACACGCTCGCGATTTGCGTCGTTGCGCATCGGCAACTCGTTCCGACGACGCCCGTCGTAGGCAGCCAACGCAGCGGCCACCGCCCCGGCAGTGGGCACCAGGCCAATCTCCCCCACGCCCTTTATGCCGTAGGGGGAGTCGGGCTGGGGCACTTCAACCAGCCTCACCGTCACGTCCGGCATGTCCTTCGGGCGAATGATGGCAAGGCTGCGCAGGGTGCTGTTGACAGGCCGGGCGTCCTCGTCGGTGGGGAACCCCTCGCTGAGGGCATAACCCAGCCCCATGTGCACCGACCCTTCCACCTGGCCTTCGCAGAGAACGGGGTTCACGGCCCTGCCCACGTCGTGCACCGCCAGCACATGCGCAACATCGCCGCTGGCCGGGTCGAGTTCGACGAGTTGGCAGGCGTATCCGAAGCAGGAATGGATTTGGGGGTTCTCCAGCCCGTCGTCGATGGAGTCCGTCCAGTCCACGGTGTACGTGCCCTCGTAGTCAACGCCCGGTTGGCAGCCCCCCTCCAGCGCCTGCCGGCAGGCGTCCGCCACGGCGCCCGCCCCCATCAGGGTGCCCCTGCTGCCCGTCGTCTGACCCGCCCCCAGCTCACGGGTGGTGTCAACCACCACTCGCACCCTCTCGGGGTCGACCCCCAGTTCGGTCACCGCCACCTGAAGCGCCACTGTGTGCACGCCCTGCCCCATCTCCGTCCAGCAATGGCGCACCTCCACGACTCCGTCGGCTTCGAACCGCACCACTGCCCTCGCCACCTCTACGAACCCGTTCCCCAGCCCCGAGTTCTTCAACCCCAGCGCAACCCCCGCCGGACGACCTGCGGCCTTGGCCGCGTAGTAGGCGGGCTTCACCTCCTCGAGGCAGGCAAGCGCCCCTTCGCAGCCCTCGTCCATTATCTGCCCAGGGCCCCACACCGAGCCCGGACGCACCACGTTGCGCGCACGCATCTCCCAGCCGTCTATGCCGACTGCGTCAGCGAGGCGATCCATCACGCCCTCCATCGCAAACTGCGCCTGGTTGGCGCCAAAACCGCGAAACGCCCCGCTCATCGGGTTGTTTGTGCGCACCGCCACCGACTCAACGTCAATGTCGGGCACCACGTACGGACCGGACGCGTGCCCGGCCGCCCGCTCCAGAACCTTCATGCTCACAGAGGCGTAAGGCCCTGCGTCGCCCATCATCCGCGCCCGCAGGGCTGTGAGCCTTCCCTCGGCGTCGCATCCCGCCACGTATTCCATGCGGACGGGGTGGCGCTTGGGGTGAATGAGCATCGACTCCTCTCGGGAGAGGGTGCACTTGACCGGCCGGCCTGTCAGCCAGGCGGCCAGGGCGGTCTGCGCCTGATTGCTCATGTCCTCCTTGCCGCCGAAGGCCCCGCCGTTGCTGACCTGCTCAGCGGTGATCAGCCCAGGCGGCACGCCCAGCACGGAAGCGCACTGATTGCGATCGTCCCAGACGCCCTGCCCGCCGGAGTAGAGATGCAGCCCGCCGTCGGCGGTGGGGACTGCCAGCGTGGACTCCGGCTCAAGATAGGCGTGCTCGATGCGCTGGGTGGCGAAGGTCTCCGACACCACGTGCGCAGAGGAGGCCAGCGCCGACCCGACATCGCCGCGTGAATAGCGCGAGACCGACAGCACGTTGCCGTCGAGCCCCCACACCGCGTCCTCGCCGGAGGCCAGGGCGGCGCGGGCGTCGGTGAAAGGGGGCAGCGGAAGGTATTCGACTTTGATGAGGGCCGCGGCGGCGCGGGCAGTCTCGCGGTCGTTGGCCACGACGATTGCCAGCACGTCGCCCAGATACGAGGTGCGGCCGCCCTCCGGGATGAACACCGGCCAGTCCTTGTGAATCAACCCCACGCGCAGATCGCCCGGCACGTCGGCTGCAGTGAAGACCGCCTCCACGCCCTCAACCCCCTCCGCCGGGGCAGTGTCAATCGCCAGGATGTCCGCGCGGGCGTGATCGGCCAGGCGCAAAGCGGCGTGCAGGCAGCCGGGCGGGCTCATGTCGTCGATGTAGGGACGAAAGCCGCAGGCCAGCTCGTACGCCTCGTATCGGACGCCGCCGCTGCCCACCGGCCCTGGCATCTCCACCGCCACTTCCGCCCCGCTGGCAATGGACTCCACTGCGTCAAGAATCTTCACGTAGCCGGTGCATCGGCAGAGGTGCCCCCCAAGATGACGGCTCGCCTCCTCGCGGGAAAGCGCCGACCCTTTGCGATCCACAAGCGCCTTCGTCCTCACCAGGATGCCCGGTGTGCAGAACCCGCACTGCAAGGCTCCGTGGGCGGCAAAAACGTCGGCGTATCTGCGGCGCTCCTCGGGGTCGAACCCCTCCAGCGTCTGCACCCTGGCCCCCGCCGCCTTCCCCATCGGAACCTGGCAGGCCACCCTGGCGCGTCCGTTGAGCAGCACGGCGCAGCAGCCACACTGACCCGAGGGCGAGCAGCCGTCCTTTGGCGAGATGACGCCCAGCTCCGAACGAAGGGCTTCGAGGAGGTGCGGGTGGTCGCTTCGACAGCTCACGGTCGAGCCGTTCAACTCGAAGCTCACCACGCCCCGCCCGTTCGCGCCCGGGGCGACGCCGCCTCCGGGGGAAACGGTGGTTTCAGTCACCGACAAGGCTGTCAGCCCTCCACGTCAGCGGAGGCAGCCACCGTTTCGCCGGCGTCATCAGCCGCCCCGCCGGCGTCGCCGGCCCCTCCCCCAGCACCATCAGCCCCATCCCCAGCACCATCAGCCCCTCCCCCAGCACCATCAGCCCCATCCCCAGCACGCCCAGCGTCGGGCCCGCCCCCCTTGGGGGCGGCGATGACGGCGTAGTGGTGCGGCTCCCGGTAGAGGCCAAAGTTGAAGACCGTCTCCTTGTAGGTGTGGCACATGTCCAGGTCGCAGCAGACCGATACGAGTTCGTCCCGGTCTGTCACGGCTTGGGCGACGATTTGACCCGACGGGGCGTAGACGGCGCTCTGGGCCAGACTGTCCACGCCCTCCTCGCAGCCGCCCTTGGCTATGCCCGCAACCCAGGTGCCGTTCTGGTAGGCGCCCGCCTGCATCACCAGGTGGTTGTGGAAGGCGCCCAGCGGGCTCTGGACGGGGTCTGGGGCGTAGTGAAGCGGCGTGTTGTAGCCGATGAGGATGAGCTCCGCACCTTTCAGCCCCATCACCCTGTAGGTCTCCGACCAGCGGCGGTCGTTGCAGATGGCCATCCCCACTTTTCCGCCGAAGGCGTCCCAGACGCCGAAGCCGTCGGGGCCTGAAGCGAAGTAGCGGCGTTCGAGGTGCTGAAATCGCCGCCACGGCTCGTGCTCTGAGTGACCCGGAATGTGCACCTTTCGAAAGTTGGCCACCACGGAGCCGTCGCGTTCGACGAGAACGTAGCTGTTGTAGCGGCGACCGTCCGGGGTCAGCTCGGCGTACCCCAGGCCGAACCCCACCCCCAGGCGCAGCGCCTCGTCGAAGAGCGGCTTGGTGTCTGGCCCTGGCATCTCCGTCTCGTAGTAGAAGTTGAGCTCGTCCCCGTCCTCGATGAACCATCGGGGAAAGAACGACGTGAGCGCCAGTTCGGGAAACGCCACCAGGTCGCATCCCCGCTCCGCCCCCTGCCGAAGCAGCGTAAGCAGGCGCTCCGTCACGTCAGCCCTGGGCTCGTGACGCCCGACCGGGCCGAGTTGAGCCACCCCCAGGACGACTTCCCTGGTTACGAGTTCGCCTTTCCCTGCGTGGGCTTCTTCATAGGGACCCACATTCTAATCCGCCTGCCTGCCGCCCCTCCGCCGCCCCCCGGCCCAGATCTTCCCCTCGTCGGCGAGCAGGCGCCACCAGCCAGCCCGTCGGGCTCCGTCAAGCCTGGGAATCCGCCAGGGCCACGTCCGAAGGGCGAATGGGCACGCGGGAAATCTCCAAGCCGGTAGCCGCCCGCACCGCGGCGGCCACGGCGGGGGTGGAGGAGATTGTGGGCGGCTCGCCGATGCCCTTGGCGCCGAACGGGGCGTCGGGCTCCGGCTCCTCCACGAGGCGCACCACGTTCACGTCGCACATGTCGAGCGCCGTGGGGATGAGATAGTCGGTGAACGAGGCGTTGCGCATCTTTCCCTCGTCAATCACCAGTTCCTCCATAACGGCCAACCCCAGCCCCTGGGCGATGCCGCCTTCGATCTGACCCAGGGCCTGGATGGGGTTCAAGATTTTGCCCACGTCCTGGGCGGTGGCGATCTCCACCGTCCTCAGCAGCCCCATCTCGGCGTCCACGTCCACCACCGCCCGATGCGCCGCAAAGGCGAACGCCACGTGAATGTTGCCCTGGCCGTTCTCGTCCGGCTCCTCGGTTTGGATGTGTCGGAACACCTCCTCGCGCCGGAAAGCCTTCTCGGCCGTGAATTCGGCCACGGAAGCCCTGAACGACCCGTCCGCAGAGAGCACCTCGCCGTCTTGCAGCATCAGCTCACCCGCCGCCAAGCCCGTCTTCGATGACACGTGGGCCAGCAAGTCGTCCCTTACCGCCTCGCACGCGGCCAGCACCGCCCCTCCCGACATCCACGACTGCCGGGATGCCGAGGAGGATCCCGCTGAGCCTATGGAGGTGTCCGCCGGGGAGATCTCCACCTCGGAAATCCCCAGCACCTCCCTGGCTATCTGACCGGCCAGGGTCACGAACCCCTGCCCGACCTCCACGCAGGCGCAGGTAATGGTGACAACGCCGTCGGCCAGGGAGCAGGCGGCCGTGGAGTAGTCGTCGTCGCCCGCCGAGTACATGAGGTTCTTGATGCTGGCTGCGTAGCCCACCCCCCTCCGCACGTGACGGGAGTCGGCGGTCCTTCCCGCCCCGCCCGGCAGTTCCATGTCGGTCTCGGCCACCGACCCCACTGCAGCCTGGGGCAGCGGAGCCTCGGCCAGGGCGTCGAGCAGCTCGATCACCGGGGTGGCACCGGTTATGCGCTGGCCGGTAATCAGTGAGTCGCCGCGGCGCAGGGCGTTGCGACGGCGCACCTCGAGGGGATGGAGGTTGAGCGCAGCCGCCAGGCGATCCATCTGGGCTTCGTGGGCGAAGCACGCCTGCACCACACCGAAACCCCTCATGGCTCCGCAGGGGGGGTTGTTCGTGCGCATACCCCACCCCTCCACCAGGGCGTTCGGCGTCCTGTAGGGGCCCGCTGCGAAGTGGCAGGCGTTGGCCAATACGAACGAGGTGGAGGAGGCGTATGCGCCACCATCCAGGGTGAGCCTGGCCTCCACCTTCACCAGGCGGCCGTCCCGCCCCGCGTGGTGGCGGTACCAGAGCCTGGCCGGGTGCCGGTGGACATGGCCGAAGAACGACTCCCCCCGGTTGTAGATCATCTTCACCGGGCGCCCCGTGTGCAGCGCCAGCAGGCACAAGTGAATCTGCAGGGTCACGTCCTCCCTCGCCCCGAACGCCCCACCCACCCCCGCCAGGGTGATATGCACGTCCTCTACCGCCAGGCCGAGGGCCGCGGCTATCTGATCACGGTCGCCATGCAGCCACTGCGTGGAGATGCGGAGCTCCACCCCGCCGTCGCCGATCGGGGCAGCCATCCCCGACTCGGTGCCCATGAACGCCTGATCCTGCATCCCCACCTCGTAGGTGCCCTCTACCTGCACCTCGCCGACGGCCCCCGTGTCGCCGTGGCGGACAACCACATGCCTGATGACGTTCCCCTCGGGATGAATGGCAGGGGCATCCTTGGCGGCTTCGGCGTCGCACACCGTCGCCAGCATCTCGTAGTCCACCTCAACGGCCTCTGCGGCGCGTCGGGCGGTCTCAGGGTGGTCTGCGGCAACCACTGCCACCGGCTCGCCACAAAACCGCACCACGTCCTTGGCCAGCACGGGCTGGTCGGGGCGGTCGAGCCCGTAGCAGCCGTCGCCTGGCACGTCCTCATGCGTGAGAACAGCCCTCACCCCGGCGATCGCCAACGCCTTTGAAACGTCGATGCCGAGAATACGGGCATGGGCGTGCGGAGATCGCAGCGTCTGCCCCCAGAGCATGCCATCGGCCCACAAGTCCGAGGAGAACACGAACTCCCCTGACGTCTTCGGCGCCCCGTCCGGGCGCTGTACGCTCTCGCCGATCCTGCCCAGGGTGGGCGTTCTAGCAATGGTTGGGGCGCTGCTCATGCGAACTCCACCGGCGGCTCCGACGACCAGGGAAAGTTGATCCAGCGCGACGTGCGCCGCCACACGTAGTCGCAGCGGACAACCGACCGGGGCTTCTCGTACAGCACAGCCGTCCGCACCTCCCTCACCTTATCCATGCAGAACTCCCTCACCATTGCCAGGGTGTGGCCAGTGTCGGCAACGTCGTCGGCAATGAGCGCCTTCGCGTCGCCCAAGTCCACCAGCTCCAGGTAGGGGGGGAGCATCACCGGCACGTCCAGGCGCTCGTCCACCCCCGTGTAGTACTCAACGTTCATGACGAAGATGTTCTTCATGTCGAGCGCATAACCCAGCGAGCCGGCAATGCACAGCCCTCCGCGGGCAACGGACAAGATCAGGTCGGGTCGGTAGCCGCTCTCAGCCACAGCCATTGCCAATTCCCTGGCGGCCACACCGTATTCAGGCCAGGTGAGAACCTCCAGCTGTTCAGTCATGCGCCCTCCGTTCGGCATTTTGGCGGGCTGACAAGGTCATCGACGCGCCGCCGGAAACCAGCATCGCGTACGCCAAGCCCCTGCCAGCCGCTAGCTGTAAGAGTAGAAGCCCTCGCCCGACTTGCGCCCCAGGCGGCCTGCCGCCACCATCCTCCGCAGCAGCGGGGGCGGGGCGTACAGCGGCTCCCTGTATTCCTCGTACATCACCTCTGCCACCGCCTCCACCACGTCGAGGCCTACGAGGTCGCAGAGCTCCAGCGGCCCCATCGGGTGGGCGCAGCCGCCCCTCATGCCGGCGTCGATGTCCTTCACCGTCGCCCATCCGCAATCGGCCAGGGAGATGGCGGAGAGCAGGTAGGGCACCAGCAGGCGGTTGACCACGAACCCTGCACGGTCGGCGCAGCGGATGACCTGCTTGCCCAGGGTGTTGACGCAAAAGTCGGCTGCGGCGGCGCAAGCCCCAGGGCTCGACTCGATGGCCTCGACGATTTCCACGAGCGGCTGCACGGTGGCCGGGTTGAAGAAATGCATGCCCACGACCGAGCCGGGGCGGTCGGTGGCCGCTGCCAGTTCGCCGATGGACAGCGAGGAGGTGTTCGACGCCAGGATTGCGTGCGGCGGGAGCACTTCACCAAGTACCGCAAAGTTGCGTGTCTTTTCCGCCAAGTCCTCGACAATGGCCTCTATAACGAGGTCCCGGTCTGCGAAGTCGGCGATCTCTGTGGAGTAGGAGAGTCCGGCGACTGCGACAGCGTGTGCGCCCTCGTCGATGCGGCCCCTGGCCAGCGCCCGATCGAGCGACTTCCCGATGCGCTCGGCTGCGGCGGCGCAGGCTTGCGCGTCCACCTCCACCACGAGGGTCTCCACACCGGAACGGGCGCAAACCTCGGCGATTCCCGAACCCATCGTGCCGCCGCCGAGCACTCCGACTTTGCTGATTTCCATGTGCCTAACTTACTGAAACGGGGGGCTGCTCCGGCTATCTGGCCCGACGCCGGCTGCAGTGCGACGCCGGCTGCAGGTATATAGCGTGAGCGCTTCAGTCGTCTGCGCCAGGGAGGTCGAAGGCTTGAATCAAACGACGCCGGGCATCGTCACCCGCAAGCTCAGCCGGCGTTTCGGGAGCGTGGAGGCTGTAGTCGACCTCGACCTAAACATCCCCCAGGGGGAGATATACGGATTCCTGGGGCCGAACGGGGCGGGCAAGTCCACCACCACGCAGATGCTCTGCACGCTGCTGCGGCCATCCTCCGGCGAGGGCAGGGTGGCCGGCTGCGACATCAACACGGAAACAGCCAAACTGCGGCTGCGAATTGGGGCCACCCTTCAAGACACCGCCCTCGACGAAAAGCTCACCGGCCGGGAGACGCTCACCTACCAGGGAAGGTTCTACGGTCTGAGCCGTGCTGCGATTCGCCGCCGCATCGAGGAGGTCTCGCCCATATTGGAGGTATCAGCCCTCGATCGGAGGGTGGGCACGTACTCGGGGGGGATGAAGCGACGCCTCGACGTGGCGGCGTCCCTCATTCACAACCCCAGCATCCTGTTCCTCGACGAGCCGACCACGGGACTCGACCCGATGTCGAGAGCCGAGGTGTGGGCGCAGGTGCGTCGCCTCAACTCGACGTTCGGCGTGACGATCTTCCTCACCACGCAGTACCTCGAGGAGGCCGACGCCCTGGCAGACCGGGTGGGGATCATGGACGAGGGGCGTCTTCGGGCGGAGGGGACGCCAGAGGAGCTCAAGCGCAGCATCGGCTCGGATGTGATCAGCGTGAAGGTGGGCGACAGGCCGACCGCCCAGGCGACCGAGGCGCTGAGCGGCCTTGCGGGGGTTGCGGGCGTGGAATTTCGGGGCGGGGAGGTAACCGTGGCGTGCGTAGACGGGGCTGCGGCCATTTCCCCTGTGGCTGTGGCTCTGGCCGCCACCGACCTTCAGGTGATGGAGATCTCGCTCCACAAACCCACCCTCGACGACGTGTTCCTGCACCTCACCGGTCGGCGGATTCAACAGGAGGGCATGGAGGCGGGCAGCGTCGTGGAGGATGCGCCCGCAGGAACCATCACCGACGACGGGCAAACCTCGGCCGGCGCCCACGGGCACCCATGAGCGACCACCGCGACTCAGAGGAGATCCGCGCCCGCCCCATCGGGTTCTGGCGGGACGTCCAAAGCGTCTCGAGCCGGGCGGTGCGACTGCTGCCCAGGGACTTGGCGATGCTGCTTCCGGCGCTCGTCGTGCCGGTCTTCTTCTACGCCGTCACCATCGGCGCCCTGCAGGTGCTGGCAGCCGACGTTGCAGACGGCCTCGACTACAAGGCCTTCCAGATGCCGGTGGCTCTGCTCACTACGGTCACAGGCCTGTCGAGGGCGCCCAGCCTGGTGATGGACATCCAGGGCGGCTACTTCTACCGGCTGTTGTTGTCTCCGCTGAACCGATGGGCGCTGCTATTGGGGATGCTGGTGGCCGACGTGGTGGTGTTCATCGGCCTTTCCGTCCCGGTGCTGGCTTTCGGCGTGGGGGTCGGCGTGCGCTTCAGCACGGGCTTCGCCGGGGCGCTGGTGCTCACCCTGCTCACGGCGCTGTGGGGTCTGATGTTCACTGGATTCCCGTACGCCATCGCCTTGCGCACGGGCAACCCGACAGCCGTCAACAACTCATTCCTGCTGTTCTTCCCGTTCGTGTTCCTCACCCCGGCGTGGCTTCCCCGCGAGGCCATGACGGGCTGGCTCTCGGCGGTGGCGACCTGGAACCCGGTCACCCACATCCTCGAGGGCATGCGGACGCTCTTTGTGGACTGGGACGGCCTGGCGATGTTGAAGACGCTCGCCGCCATCCTGGGGGTGGGGTTGGTGTCGCAGGCCCTGGCGTTCTCAGCCCTAAGCAAGAGGGCGCGCCGCTAGACACGGCACCCTGCCCTAGGCGCCCGGCATCCCCCAGGACGGATCGGGCCCCACGCCCAGCGACGATGGCCCCTCCCGCTGAAGCTGCCACCAGCCGGCCGCCGCCACCATTGCGGCGTTGTCGGTGCACATGGCACGGCTGGGGAGGAAGGTGCGGGCGTCAAGCGCCTTGAAACGTCTTCGCAACTCGGAGTTGGCCGCAACCCCCCCGGCCAGCGTCAGGTTCCGTGTGCCGCAGCGCCGCAGCGCACGCAACGCCTTCGCCTCAAGGGTGTCGGTCACCGCCCGCTGAAAAGAGGCGGCGACATCCGCCGCCGGGGCCTCGGGATTGCGTCGCAGGTAAACCGCCACCGCCGTCTTTAACCCCGAGAACGAGAAGTTGAGCCCGTCGGCCAGCATCGGGCGGGGGAACGCGATCGCGTCAGGGTCTCCCTCTGCGGCCAGCCGGTCGATAGCCGGCCCGCCCGGATAACCCAGGCCCAGCAGGCGCGCCACCTTGTCGAATGCCTCGCCTGCGGCGTCGTCGAGCGTCTGCCCCAGCAGTTTGTAACGTCCGTGGCCGCTCATCAGCACCAGCATCGTGTGACCGCCAGAGACCAGCAGCACCACCTGGGGAAGCGGAATCCCCGAATTCTCCAAGAAAGCGGCGTAGAGGTGGGCCTCGAGGTGGTTGACGGCCACGAACGGCACCCCCCAGGCAATCGAAAGGGCCTTGCCGGCCGAGACTCCCACCACCAGCGCCCCGGTAAGCCCCGGTCCTGCCGTGGCGGCCACAGCGTCGGGGGTGGCGCCCGCAGCGCCGTCAGCCTCCCGCAGCGCCCTGGCCACAACGCTTGGCAGCAGACGCTGATGCGCCCGGCTGGCAATCTCCGGCACGACCCCGCCGAAGGCACTGTGAAGGTCGATCTGGCTGGACACGACCGAGGAGAGCACCTGCGCACCGTCGCAGACCACGGCGGCAGCCGTCTCGTCGCAGGACGTCTCAATGCCCAGCACCGCCATGCTCACAGGCAACAAAGATACGCCCCCGACGCCCGGGCCCTCAACGGGAGCGTATGAATGCATCCCCAAGCACGACTGGCACACTCCGACTCTGGCAGCGGCCCTCAACGGGAGCGTATGAATGCATCCCTAAGGCGTCCGGGTGGGCGCGTGCCAGGCGCGCCTGCTTGCGTCGTGCGGGCGCAGGTAGACGGGCTCCACGTGCTCGGGCGCCAGGGTCTCTCCCGCCACCGCCCGGCGCCGTCCAAGCAGGGCCACGGCCGAGGGAGGCGGAAAGCGCAGTTCCTCGCCTGCGAGTTCCAGGCGCGCCGACGCCCCCATCACCTCGGCATAGCGGCGCGCACCGTCGCCCACCACGAGAATGCGCCCAGCGCCTCCGAAGGCGGAGCGGCCCACAACCTCACCTCGCCGGATTTCCGCTGCCAAGTCCTCGGGAGCCCCCACCGCCGGCTTCGTGAGTTCGGCAAGGTCGCCCTCGCCCGACGTCGAGTACCAGCCCCAGAACACCTCCCCGCGGCGGGCGTCGATCACGCTGAGCGTCAACGAAGGAGAAGCACCGCAAACAGCGGCGCCGAACGCCAGGGCCTCCAGGCTGGAGACTGCGGCAACAGGCACGCCCAGCGCCATCGCAATGGCCTGCGCTGTGGCCAGACCCGCCCGCAGGCCAGTGTAAAGACCAGGGCCTGCGTCAACGGCCACGGCGCCCAGCCCCGACAGTGTGACGCCCGCCTGCTCGCACACGAAGCCCACCTGGGGTGCCAGCATCTCCGCGTGCCGTCGTCCCAGCAGCACCCGCACCTCTGCCAGCAGGCCGCCCCCGTCGGCCAGGGCGCAGCCGCACTGGTCGGTGGCGCTCTCCACGCCCAGCGTCAGCACGCCGCCAGCCAGGGGCGAAGCACCGAGGCAAGCGCCCTGCCCCCCCACTCCCCCAGTGGGGTGAAGTCCACGACGCGGCGTCCCTCAGCGGCGCAATCGGGGAGGGAGTCAAGAAACCCCATCCCCACCTCCAGGCGGTCCGGCGGCAGGGTGAGCCGCTCCGACCACTCCACCATCACGATGCTGCGCCCGTCAAGCAGGCCGGGCAAGTCCAGGTCGGCGGCGTCAGACTCCCCTTCCAGGCGGTAGGCGTCCAAGTGATGCAAGTAGCGCTCAGACCGCCCGTCGGCGGCCGGCTCTGGCCATCGATGACGATGCGCCAGCGTGAAAGTGGGGCTGGTCACCGCGCCCTGAACCCCCAGCGCACCGGCCAGCATCCGAACCAGGGTGGTCTTGCCGGCACCGAGGTGCCCGCTCAGCCCGATCACGTCGCCCGCACGCAACACGCCCGAGAGGGCCGCGGCCAACGCCCGCAGGTCGCCAAGCCCGGATACGACGACTCGCAGGCTCATTTCCATCGGAAACGCAGGGAAGGGTTTACTCCTCCAGGGAGAGTTTCGCCAGAACCAGGTCGGCCCGAGTTTGCGCAGTCATCTCACCCCCGCCCCCCCGCAGCAGCGCAGCGGGGTGATAGGTAGGCACCAGCACCGCATCACCAAGCTTGTAGCGCTGACCCCGCAGCCGCGAAATCCCCGTTCGCGTCGCCAACAGGCTCTGAGCAGCCGGATTCCCCAAAGAGACCACCACCTTCGGCGCAACCAACTCCATCTGCCGCCTCAGGTAAGGACGACAGCTGGACACCTCCTCAGGACGAGGGTCGCGGTTTCTCGGCGGCCTGCACTTCACCACGTTCGTTATGTAGACCTCATCGCGGCCCAAACCCAACTCCTGTGCGATCAGATCGTCGAGAAGCTTCCCTGAACGCCCTACGAAGGGCAGACCCTGCCTGTCCTCGTTTTCGCCAGGCCCTTCCCCAACAAACATCAGGTCGGCCGAGGGGTTGCCCGTGCCGAATACCACGTTTTGACGCTCCTCACAGAGACCACAGCGCTCGCAGGAAGAGGCGATCTTCTCTATCTCCCCGAGGCTCTCCTTCCCTGTCAGGAAGTCGCCACTACCCAGTCCCAGGCTCAATGTCGATCAGTTGGCTGGATAACAGTCCCCCTGGCCAGGTCAGCCGGTCGGCACCTCATAGCCCGGTCCGCTTGTCTGTGCGGTCGGCTCAGTGGTGGTGGCCATTGGCACACTCGTCGTTGTAGAAGGCACTGTCGTTGTGGTCGCAGGTACGTTCGTCGTTCCTGTAGAGGTGTCCGTGCCGAGCAAGGGCGGAAAGCAGGAAATGCGGAACTCGAAGTCAAAATGCTGCACCATGTTGGAACTCGACCACGTAATGGTCTGGGTGAGAGCTGGAACGTTGCAGTTATCCGGAACGTTGTTGATCGTCGCGGTCACAGAACAGCCGCCTGTCGCCGAGCTGGTCTCGCTGGTGGCCACGGACTGGTAGGTATAGGCGGCACCGAAGTAGGGGGCGGGGGGATAGTGCACCGTGAATCGCCCTTCGCGCAGCTCCGACACTGTGAGACCTCCCGGGAGCTTGTAGACCGCTCCCGTGTATCCACCAACAACTGGTGGGAGGCTCGCGCCTGTGGCGCATGACCTGTCGATCGCGTACGACACGGTCCCTTTGTTGCCCGACCCCGTGACGTTCTGGATTATCGCAATTCTGACGATGGGCAGCTTCACCTTTGAGGTCAGATCGGCTGTCCCACCTGCTACAAACGTGACCGAGGACTTGCTGACCACCTGGAAAGGTGCTGGCGCGCCGGTCACCTTGGCGCGGTAGGAGCAGGCCGTACCCGACGGTGTAGCCGACGCCATCTTCAGCTCCGCGTTCTCGCCGTCACCCAGCACCGTGATCGTCCTCGCCTTTGTGCATCCCTGGGGGATGTCAGAGGCTGAGTTGTAGTCGGGTTCCACCAGAACGCTGAACCCGGTCACCGCCGCCCCGCGCACCGCCCGTGCGGAGAGGCCGGAATCGGCGGAGTTCGCCGGCAGGGCGGTCACTACGTCTGAGCCGTTTATCCTGAATCGCGTAACCTGCGTCACGGCGCATTCGGGCGTTCCCGCCCCCTTGTTCCGCACGAAGAGACGGTCTTGAATATCGGAAAGGGCGTTGATTGTCACCAACCCCGTCTCGAATGTAAGAGTCCCGATGCCAGCACCCGCTGCTCCCCACGCCCACTCGGCCGCGCAGATGGTGTCCCGGTCGTCGGCCTTTCTGGCCTCAATGGCAATGCTGTAGCGACAGTCGTCGCTGACCCTCGCAGCGTCGGTCTGACCCTCCGGAAGCCAGAAGGGGGCGTGGACGAAATCCTTCGGTTGGCATCCCCCTCTGGGTGTGATCCTTGTGATTATCTCCCACTTTGTGTCGGCGTCGCCGTCGTCCACACTGTTAATGCCGAACGCCTCGGAATCAACGGTCTGTGAGCTCACCGGCGCGGGTGCCATCAGTGCCACTGCGGCCAGCAAACCAAACACCACCAAACCGCGCTTAGAACGAATCAAACTCATTCGTGACCTCCTCACGTCTCAGCGTCCACTCCTCAAAGTCGCCACCAAGTATCGCCTCTCGACTCATCTTACTTCCGTGGGCATGCTTCCGTTGTCCGGCTGCTCGGAATGTTTCTTTGCAAACCGGAAGGGGCCGACTCTAATGCCAGCCCCTTCCTTCAGTTTGGATCGAGAAGCAAACCGCAAATCAGCGTTTTCAGCCTGTGGCGAAGTCGGCTCTTGGGCCGCGCCGTATTGTCTGACTCGTCGTTGTCGTCGGAGCCGCCGTTGCCGACGTGAAACTATCTTCAACATTATCAACCGGCGACATCTCGCGGTATATGGTCGTCGTCGTTGCTGGCCGAGCTATCGTCGTTGGTGGCGGGGGCGGGGGCGGGGGCGGAGCAGCGGTAGTTGTGGTTGTTGCGATGGGTGCGGTGCAAGTGATCCTGAACTCCACGATCGACTGTGCGCTGGCCGTCGTAAGATTCACTGTCCTGCTCGTTGCGTCGAGCGCGCAGGAGGTGGTCTGCTCTAGTGCCGCTGACACCCCGAGAACGCAAGGGTAGCCTTTATCGTCGATTGCCGCCTTCTTAAGTACGGCTCGACTGCCTGTGGTGTCTGCCCCGGCCAGGGCCGAAGTCACGTCGAACCGCCCTTTGCTCAGCGGCACTAGCGTCTTCGCTGCTTGGGAGATAAACCCGCTTGACCGCACTCCAGGTGTCGGAGGAAGGGCGAAATCATCACTTGCATCTTCAGAGCAGGTCGTTGTAGTGGTGTACCGCGCGAACCCTCCCGCAGAGTCGCCTACCACAGTTTGCACCACGTAGACATTGCGCGTAGCCACAGCAACCTTCAAATCGTTGATGGTGTCTCCTTGTTCCCACTCTTTGAGTTGGTGAGAACCGCTCGACTCTGCCACAAAACCAGGCTTCAGGGTAATCCCAAAGTTGTACTCGCACTTGGAAGTGTCTATTCCGGTCAAAACCAGGCCCTTGAAGTCGGCCACCTGCTTGTCGTCGCCCGAATCGAGTGACGTCTCCACGCTCTTGTTTGCACACTCATCGGGATTGCTCGACCGTCCGGTCACACTGGCAACCACCGTCCACTTGGTGGCCTTGACTGCATCTGCGCTGTCGCCGCTTCCTATCACACCGATTTCAATTGCGTCGGCGGCGGCAACCGTGACGCACGCTGACGAGTCCACGGTTATTGTCACATTTGGCGCGGCTAAAGTGCCGCCGCTGGCATCCGCCTTGCATCGAGTGCCGCCGTTGGGCTGGGTGAACACCACAGTAAATTCGTAGTTGCAGTCGTTGGACACGCTGTACGACCCCAGGAGTTTCGCTGCACCTGCTGTGACTACACCGGTCACCGACCCGTTGTACGAAGCATCGCACCCTCCTCTCGCCGCCCAGGAAACCCTGTATGTGCCGTTGTCTGTGTCGCTCGTGATAGTGCCGACACGAACAACAGGCGTTTGGGCGCTCGCTGTGCCGCCGATGAGCGCCAAAGTGGTCGCTATCAGCCCAACGCACGCAATCAAAGTGGTTAATCTCTTCATTACACCCCGATCCTTTCCAATTGAATTTTTTTCAATTGATTCTTTACCAATTGAGGAATGCTGACATATATTACGCGAGCGGAAAGGTCGGATTGCGGATTTCCGTAGAGCGACGGAGCCAATCAAATATCAGCTACGAATTGGGTTGTCCGGTTGGTTGGCCTAGCCGATTACTGCTTCCTCCGGGGAGACGCCCCAGGTGAGTGGGGCGTCTGCCACTCGGTTGGTTGGCCTAGCCGGTTACTGCTTCCTCCGGGGGAGACTCCGGCGCTGCCCCGTCGCCAGTTCCGGCACCGGGTTCGCCACCCTCCCCAGCGCCACTTGACGGTGGCGCCGGCGGGGAGGTCAGAGCGCCGGTTCCGTCACCGGTTCCGGCGCCGACTTCGCCATCTGCAGTGGCTCCGGAGGGCTCGCCCTCCACAGTGGCAGGCGTCGTCGTTTCGGAGCAGTTGAAGGAAAACGTAATTATGTTCTGAGGCTTGGCCGTAGCCAAATTCAGTCTCCCTGCGTTCGAGGAACTCCCTCCGGCGGGAGTAACTGTTGCCTTGCAGTTCGCAGGAATCCCTGTCACCGTAAGGTCGATGACGCATGGATTCGCGGCGGCGTCGAGGACGGTCCGCCCAATGGCCGGCCTGCCCGCCGTGGATGAGACCGTGCTCGCCATTGCGCCTGCCAGGCCCTCTGTCACGTCGTACTCACCCTTCACAAGAGGCACCAAAATCTGCGCGTCGGTCGTTTGAATGGCACCGAGATCTTCCCTGGCAACTGAAAGCCTTTCGGGCAGCTCGAATTCGTCCTCTGCCCTACAGCTGATGCTGGAGGTGTACTCCACCAGCGCCCCCGCCGGGTCGCCCGCAACCTTTTGAACTACATAAACCTCGCGGGAGGCGACCTTCAGTGTGAGTGTTAACTCGTTATCGCTTTCGCCTTCCTCGTCTGTGCCGTCCCATTCCTTAATGATGGCCGAGTCTGTTTCGAACTCCTCGAACCCGTTTTGCAGAACCACCGTGATCTTGTATTGGCAATCGAGTGTGCTGCCGCTGGGGCTCTTTGTGCCTTGAGTGATCAACGTGAACTTGGCTTGCTGGCGCTCCACATCTGCAACAGTCACCTTCTCGGTTTTCTGCTCGAGCTTCTTCTGGCATTTGTCGGAAGCCGACTTTTTTTCCCCGTCTTTACCTTTACCCGTTCTCTCGACCGTGACCGTCCAGGTCTTGGCTCTAACTGCTGATCTGTTGAGCGTTGTCGCATCTTCGTTGTCGACTACTTGTCCGCCCACTACATCGACTGTGATTTCCATCTCAACCACGCAGTCCTCATGATCTACAACCAAGTGAACCTCACCAAGGCCACTTTCAGGTTCATAGTCCGCATTGGTCAGGGTGGCCCCGTCCGCATCAGCGGCGGCCTTGGCCGCACATTCATTGCCTTCTGTAAGGCTGACTGCATCTGTGTTGGTGTCCGCGTCGTGATCAAAGTTGCTGACTTTGCCCGCCACGTACGTAACGACCCAGTTGTAGACGCAGTTGCCATTTATTGTGTAGACCGCCGTCCTCGTTGTGCCATCGGTAACCGTTATAGTTCGGCTTCCATTCAAGTTTGGAGTGCAATTGCCCTTGGCTGTCCACTCAACGGTGTAAACCCCGTTAAAATTGTCGGAAGTAATAGTCCCGTTCTTGGTATCGCTGCCCGACTGCGCGGAAACGCCTCCGGTGACAGCCAGGAGCGTCGCTAGCAGTCCCGCGATGCTCAGGACGCCCAATAGACCTTTCCTACCCAATTGACGCTCTTTCATGTTCTCGTCGCCCCTTTTCGCCTTTCTCCTGACTCTGTACTGCGCCTCGGCCATCGCTTCTCACGACAGCTTCGTCGTTTCGGCAGTCTAGCCCTCGGTTAGCCGGCCTTCACACTCCAGCGCACAATCTCTGCCGTCGCCAGCACCCATTGCCGACGCCGGCACGCAGCCCCCTCGACGCCGGCACGCAATCCCCTCGACGGTGACAGCACGCAATCCCCCTAACGCCCGACGAGCAGCCCCCTCGACGCGAAACGGGGGCCGGCTGACGCCGGCCCCCGTTCGGGTTGGTGGGTTGAGGTTGGATCAGCCGGTAGGCATTGACACTGTGGGCCCGTCCACGACGTTCGTGGCGCTGTCGGTGCCCATTGGGTCGGCGCCGTCGCCGTCACCGTCACTCATCGCCGGGTCGGCGCCGTCGCCGTCGCCGTCACTCATCGCCGGGTCGGCGCCGTCGCCGTCGCCGTCAGCCATCGCTGGGTCCGCTGGGTCGTCTTCGGCGCCCAGCATCCCGTCGCCTTCTCCGTCAGCAGCAGCCGGCATTTCAGACGCAGGCGGCAGACAGACGAAGGCAAACTCAATGATGTTCTGAGCCTTCGCGTCGCTCAAATCGAGCATCTGCGACATGGTCGAAGCCGAGCAGTTGTCGGGAATGGGCGTTCCCGTGTCCACCGACAAGGAAATCGTGCAGGCCTTTCCATCGGTTGCCACTGCCTTCTGAGCAATGGTCTGACGACCGGAGAAGCCAGTGGTTGTGCTAGCAGTGGCGCCCATAATACCAGCCGTAACGTCGTAGCGCCCGGTGTTGAGAGGCACCAACGACTTGGCCTTAACCGTAACAATACCGCCCGCGGTGGAAGACGAGTCAATCGTCGTGGGCAGACTCATACTGAAGCCCGCCGCAGCGCAGGTAACCGTTGAGTTGTACTGCACCTGGCCGCCGCCGGCGTCGCCCTGCACGCTTTGAACCACGTATATCTCACGCTTCGCAACCTTGAGATTAAAGGTCAATGCAGACGAACCGACATCGCCATCCTCGTTGAGTTCGTCGCCAGCGTCCCACTTGAGATACTTCGAGGAGTCCTTAGTGCGCTCCTCGTAGCCGTCCTGGAGCGCGACGCTGATGTCGTACGAGCAACTCGTGTCGGTGCCATCCTTTTCGAGGCCCTCGGCGATGGGCTTAAGCGTGACCACCTGCTTCTCGGGGTCGCCCGTCTTCTTTGTCGTGCCCGAGACCTCGGCGCACTCGGCGGCGGCACTTGCCGTTTCGTCGTCGGCGCCCTTGCCCGTAGGCGTGGCCGTGACAGTCCAGGTCCTGGCGAGGACGGCGGCGTCGTCGCTGTCGTCAGCGTCAGCACCGTCAACGGTCACCACCACTTGGGACTTCACCACGCAGTCGGTGTCGTCTACCGTCACGGTCAAGAGGCCGCTCGCCCTGATGACGGTGTTGGGGTCAGCGTCCACGCTCGCTGCGCAACGCGTGCCCTTGTCCACGTTCGCTATGGCACCCTCGGCCGCCACGAAGGTGGCAGTCACGTCGTAGTTGCAGTTGTCGCTCGTCCGGTAAGAGCCGATGCGACGCTCTGCTTCATCACCGGTATCCGGACCGGCATCGTCCTTGATAACGCGAGTTATGGAGCCGTTCTGCGATTGGTCGCAGCCTGCCTTAGCCGTCCAGGAAACGGTGTACGTCCCTCCTATGGCCCCGATCGTGCTGGACGTGGTATCGTCGTCCGCAGCCTCAATCAGGCCGACTGCGGCCGAGGCCGGAGTGCCCGCAACCGCCAGGAGCGCAGCCAGAAGCCCGGCAACGCTCAAAACACCTACAAAAATCTTTTTCATTATTCGCTGTCCCTTTCTTTGGGTTTTGTCCTTATTGGTTAATCCAACTCGCGGCCAAACCGAAGCCCTGCCGCTTCTCCAACAATTTCCCACACAATACACAAACCCACACGCAATTGCAACCCACACGCAACTGCAACACTTGTTACGGAATTGTTACGGGAAATCCGAATCCCCTACATCACGCCACCCATGCCGCCCATACCGGCAAGAATGGCCTTGCGACGCTCGCCGAAGCCCGGCGCCTTCACCGCCACTGAGCTGAAAGTGCCTCGAATCTTGTTGACCAACAGGGTGGCCAACGCCTCGCCCTCCACGTCCTCGACGCGAAAAAGGGGGCCGACTGACGCCGACCCCCTTCCGGGTTGATGGGTTGAAGTTGGATCAGCCGGTAGGCATTGACACCCTGGGCCCGTCCACGACGTTCGTGGCACTGTCGGTGCCCATTGGGTCGCCTTCACTCATCGCGCTGCCGCCTTCACTCATCGCCGCGTCGTCGCCGTCGCTCATCGCTGGGTCCGCCGGGTCGTCGCCGGTGCCCGGCATCGCGTCGCCGTCAGCCACAGCCGGCACAGCAGCCGGCGCCTCGGGCGTAGGCGGCAGACAGACGAAGGCGAACTCAACGAGGTTCTGAGCCTTCGCCGTGCCCAGATCGAGCATCTGCGACATGACCGAAGCCGAGCAATTGTCGGGAATGGGCGATTCCGTGTCCACCACCACGGAAATCGTGCAGGGGCTTCCGTTAGTTGACACTGCCTTATGAGCAATGGTCTGACGACCGGAGGTGCCAGAGGTTGTGCTTGCAGTGGCGCCGATAACACCAGCGGTAACGTCGTAGCGCCCGGTGTTGAGAGGCACCAACGACTTGGCCTTAACCATAACAATGCCGCCTTCGGTGGAAGACGAGTCAATCGTCGTGGGCAGACTGAAGCCCGTCGCCGCGCACGTAACCGTTGAGTTGTACTGCACCTGGCCGCCGCCGGCGTCGCCCAGCACGTTTTGAATCACGTATATCTCAGGCGTTGCAACCTTGAGAGCAAAGTTCAATTCGCGTGTGCCGGCGGTCACTGAGACGCCGTCGCCAGCGTCCCACGCGCCGTACACCGCGGAGTTCTTTGTACGTTCCTCGTAGCCATCCGGGATCTCGAGAAGGATGTCGTACGAGCAAGACTTGCCGGCGCCATCCTTAGTGAGTCCACTGGTGACGGGATAAAGCGTGACCATCTGCTTCTCGGGGTCGCCCGACTTCTTTGTCGTGCCCGAGACCTCAGCGCACTCGGCGGCGACGCTTGCCGTCTCGTCGTCGGCGCCCCTGCCCGTAGGCCTGGCCGTGACAGTCCAGGTCCTGGCGAGGACGGCGGCGTCATCGTCTTCATTTTCATCTGCGCCGTCGACGGTCACTATCAATTTGGTTGTCTCCACGCAGTCGGTTGTGGTTACTGTCACGGTCAACGTGCCGCTTGCCCTGATGATGGTGTTGGGGTCAGAGTTCGCGCTCGCTGTGCACCGCGTGCCCTTGTCTACGCCCGCTATGGCACCCTCGCCCGCCACAAAGACGGCACTCACGTCGTAGTTGCAGTTGTCGCTCGTCCGGTAAGAGCCGATGCGACGATCTGATGCCGTAGCGGAATCCGGACCGGCATTGTGCTTGAGAACACGAGTTATGGAACCGTTCTGCGATTGGTCGCAGCCTGCCTTAGCCGTCCAGGAAACGGTGTACGTCCCTCCTATGGCCCCGACTGTGTCGACCGCGGGATCGACGTCCGCAGCCACAATCAGGCCGACTGCGGCCGAGGCCGGAGTGCCCGCAACCGCCAGGAGCGCAGCCAGAAGCCCGGCAACGCTCAATACACCTACAAAGATCTTTTTCATTATTCGCTGTCCCTATTTCTTTAGATTTTGTCTTATTTATTAACCAATGGTTAATCCAATCTGCGACATTGGTCTTGCGACACTGGTTAATCCAACTTGCGACCAAGCCGAAGCCTTGCCGCTTCTCCAACAACTTCCACACATTAGCGCAAGCCCGCAAGCAATTGCAATATTTGTTACGGAATTGTTATTTGTATGGAATTGTTACGGGAAATCCGAATCCTGCCGCCCATGCCGACAAGCAATGCCTTGCGACGCTCGCCGAAGCCCGGCGCCTTCACCGCCACTGAGTTGAAAGTGCCTCGAATCTTGTTGACCAACAGGGTGGCCAACGCCTCGCCCTCCACGTCCTCGACGCGAAAAGGGGGCCGGCTGACGCCGACCCCCTCTCGGGTTGGTGGTTGAAGTTGGATCAGCCGGTAGGCACTTCCTCAGGTGGCATATTGGGCTCGTCAATAAAGATATCCTTGCCATCGGTGGCGCCCATTCCCGGGTCGGCGCCATCGGTGGCGCCCATCGTTGCGTCGTCGTCATCGGCACCGTCGCCGGGGCTCATCGCTGCGCCGTCGCCGTCAGTCGTCGCCGGGTCCGCCGGGTCGTCTGTGTCGCCGAGCATGTCGTCATCGGCACCAGCGGCCGCAGCCGGCGCCTCAGACGGAGGCGGCAGACAAACGAAGGCGAACTCAATGATGTTCTGAGCCTTCGCCGTGCTCAGATCGAGCATCTGCGACATGGTCGAAGTCGAGCAGTTGTCGGGAATGGGCGTATCCGTGTCCACCGACAAGGAAATCGTGCAGGCCTTTCCGTCGGTTGCCACTGCCTTCTGAGCAATGGTCTGACGACTGGTTGTGCCAGTGGTTGTGCTAGCAGTGGCGCCCATAATACCAGCCGTAACGTCGAAGCGCCCAGTGTTGAGAGGCACCAACGACTTGGCCCTAACCGTAACAATACCGCCCGCTGTGGAAGACGAGTCAATCGTCGTAGGCAGACTGAAGCCCGCCTCCGCGCACGTAACCGCTGAGTTGTACTGCACCTGGCCGCCGCCAGCGTCGCCCTGCACGCTTTGAACCACGAAAATCTCACGCTTCGCAACCTTGAGATTAAAGGTCAATGCAGACGAACCGGCGTCGCCAGCCTCGTTGAGTTCGTCGCCAGCGTCCCACTTGAGATACTTCGAGGAGTCCTTAGTACGTTCCTCGTAGCCGTCCTGGAGCGCGACGCTGATGTCGTAAGAGCAACTCGTGTCGGTGCCATCCTTTTCGAGGCCCTCGGCGATGGGCTTCAGCGTGACCACCTGCTTCGCAGGGTCGTCCGTCGACTTCTTTGTCGTGCCCGAGACCTCGGCGCACTCGGCGGCGGCACTTGCCGTTTCGTCGTCGGCGCCCCTGCCCGTAGGCGTGGCCGTGACAGTCCAGGTCCTGGCGAGGACGGCGGCGTCGTCGCTGTCGTCAGCGTCAGCGCCGTCAACGGTCACCACCACTTGGGACTTACCCACGCAGTCGGTTCCGGCTACCGTCACGGTCAACGTGCCGCTCGCCCTGATGATGGTGTTGGGGTCAGCCTGCACGCGCGCTGCGCAACGCGCGCCCTTTTCTCCGGTCCCTATGGCGCGCTCGGTCGCCACGAAGACGGCACTCACGTCGTAGTTGCAGTTGTCGCTCGTCCGGTAAGAGCCGATGCGACGATCTGCAGCCGAGTCGGCACCCTCCTTGATAACGCGAGTTACGGAGCCGTTCTGCGATTGGTCGCAGCCTGCCTTAGCCGTCCAGGAAACGGTGTACGTCCCTCCTATGGCTCCGACACCAGTGTCACCGGGATCGGGGTCCAAAGCCTCAATCAGGCCGACTGCGGCCGAGGCCGGAGTGCCCGCAACCGCCAGGAGCGCAGCCAGAAGCCCGGCAACGCTCAATACACCTACAAAGATCTTTTTCATTATTCGCTGTCCCTATTTCTTTAGATTTTGTCTTATTTATTAACCAATGGTTAATCCAATCTGCGACATTGGTCTTGCGACACTGGTTAATCCAACTTGCGACCAAGCCGAAGCCTTGCCGCTTCTCCAACAACTTCCACACATTAGCGCAAGCCCGCAAGCAATTGCAATATTTGTTACGGAATTGTTATTTGTATGGAATTGTTACGGGAAATCCGAATCCTGCCGCCCATGCCGACAAGCAATGCCTTGCGACGCTCGCCGAAGTTCGGCGCCTTCACCGCCACTGAGTTGAAAGTGCCTCGAATCTTGTTGACCAACAGGGTGGCCAACGCCTCGCCCTCCACGTCCTCGACGCGAAAAGGGGGCCGGCTGACGCCGACCCCCTTCCGGGTTGGTGGGTTGAAGTTGGATCAGCCGGTAGGCACTTCCTCAGGTGGCATCTTGGGCCCTTCCATGACGCCATCCTTGCCATCGGTGGTGTCCACTTCCGGGTCGGCGCCGTCGGTGGTGCCCATCGTTGCGCCGTCGTCATCGGTACCGTCGCCGGGGCTCATCGCTGCGCCGTCGCCGTCAGCCGTCGCCGGGTCCGCCGGTTCGTCTTCGGCGCCCAGCATGTCGTCGCCTTCTCCGGCGGCCGCAGCCGGCGCCTCAGACGGAGGCGGCAGACAGACGAAGGCGAACTCAATGATGTTCTGAGCCTTCGCCGTGCTCAGATCGAGCATCTGCGACATGGTCGAAGTCGAGCAGTTGTCGGGAATGGGCGTATCCGTGTCCACCGACAAGGAAATCGTGCAGGCCTTTCCGTCGGTTGCCACTGCCTTCTGAGCAATGGTCTGACGACTGGTTGTGCCAGTGGTTGTGCTAGCAGTGGCGCCCATAATACCAGCCGTAACGTCGAAGCGCCCGGTGTTGAGAGGCACCAACGACTTGGCCCTAACCGTAACAATACCGCCCGCTGTGGAAGACGAGTCAATCGTCGTGGGCAGACTGAAGCCCGCCGCAGCGCAGGTAACCGTTGAGTTGTACTGCACCTGGCCGCCGCCGGCGTCGCCCTGCACGCTTTGAATCACGAATATCTCACGCTTCGCAACCTTGAGATTAAAGGTCAACTGAGACGAACCGGCAAGTTCGGTACCTGGATTGTCGGGATCATCTTGGAGTGCGTCGTCAGCGTCCCACTTGAGATACTTCGAGGAGTCCTTAGTACGTTCCTCGTAGCCGGCCTGGAGCGCGACGCTGATGTCGTACGAGCAAGACTTGGCGGCACCATCCTTCATGAGGCCCGTGGCGATGGGCTTCAGCGTGACCACCTGCTTCTCGGGGTCGCCCGTCTTCTTTGTCGTGCCCGTGATCACGGCGCACTCGGCGGCGGCAGTTGCCGTTTCGTCGTCGGCGCCCCTGCCCGTAGGCGTGGCCGTGACAGTCCAGGTCCTGGCGAGGACGGCGGCGTCGTCGCTGTCGTCAGCGTCAGCGCCGTCAACGGTCACCACCACTTGGGACTTACCCACGCAGTCGGTTATGGTTACCGTCGCGTCCAACGTGCCACTCGCCCTGATCTGGGTGTTCACGGCGGGGTCAGCCCCCACGCTCGCTGCGCAACGCGTGCCCTTATCCACGTCCGCTATGGCACCCTCGGCCGCCACGAAGGTGGTAGTCACGTCGTAGTTGCAGTTGTCGCTCGTCCGGTAAGAGCCGATGCGACGATCTGCAGCCGAGTCGGCATTGTGCTTGATAACGCGAGTTACGGAGCCGTTCTGCGATTGGTCGCAGCCTGCCTTAGCCGTCCAGGAAACGGTGTACGTCCCTCCTATGGCTCCGACATTAGCGTCACCGGTATTGGTGTCCGTAGCCTGAATCAGGCCGACTGCGGCCGAGGCCGGAGTGCCCGCAACTGCCAGGAGCGTAGCCAGAAGCCCGGCAACGCTCAAAACACCTACAAAAATCTTTCTCATTATTCGCTGTCCCTTTCTTTAGTTTTTGTCCTTATTGGTTAATCCAACTCGCGGCCAAACCGAAGTCCTGCCGCTTCTCCAACAATTTCCCACACAATACACAAACCCACACGCAAATTGCAACACTTGTTACGGAATTGTTACGGGAAATCCGAATTCCCTACATCATGCCGCCCATGCCGCCCATGCCGCCGCCCATGTCGCCGCCGGGCGCCGCAGGGGGAGGCTCGGGCTTATCGGCAACCAGGCACTCGGTGGTGAGCAGCAGCCCGGCGATGGACGCGGCGTTCTGCAACGCGGCACGGGTGACCATTGCCGGGTCGATCACCCCGGCCGAGTAGAGGTCTTCCAGCTCGCCTGTCACGGCGTTGAAGCCCACCGAACCCTCAGCCGCCTCGATGCGCCGCACTATCACAGAGCCTTCGAAGCCTGCGTTCTGGGCGATGAGCTTCGCCGGGGCTTTCAGCGCCGAGTGAACCAGTCGGGCCCCGACGGCCTCGTCGCCGGCAGATGCCTCCACAGCTTCCCACACCGCAGCCCGGCAGCGCAGCAGGGCCGTGCCGCCGCCTGCAACCACGCCTTCCTCAATGGCCGCGCGAGTGGCGGAGAGGGCGTCTTCAATGCGGTGCTTCTTCTCCTTGAGCTCAATCTCGGTGGCTGCGCCCACTTTCACCAGCGCAACCCCGCCCGCCAGCTTGGCCAGGCGCTCCTGAAGCTTCTCGCGATCCCAGTCGGAGTCGGTGTTCTCAATCTCCTGGCGTATCTGACGGATGCGCCCCTCCACGTCGACTGAACTGCCCGCTCCTTCCACGATCGTGGTGTCGTCCTTGGTGATGACCACTTTGCGGGCACCGCCCAGCAGGTCGACGGAGATGCCCTCGAGCTTGATGCCCACCTCGGGCGAGATGACCTGCCCGCCGGTGAGGGTGGCCATGTCGGCGAGCATGGCCTTGCGACGCTCACCGAAGCCCGGCGCCTTCACCGCCACTGAGTTGAATGTGCCTCGAATCTTGTTGACCACCAGGGTGGCCAGCGCCTCGCCTTCCACGTCCTCGGCGACGATGAGCAGCGGCTTGCCCGTCTTCATCACCTTCTCGAGCACAGGCAGGAGATCTTGGGCGGAGCTGATCTTGCCCTGGTTGTAGAGAATGTACGGGTTCTCCAGCACGGCCTCCTGGCGCTCGGGGTCGGTGACGAAGTACGGGGAGAGGAAGCCCTTGTCGAACTGCATGCCCTCGGTGAACTCAAGATCCATGCCGAACGTGTTGGACTCCTCCACGGTTACCACGCCGTCCTTGCCCACCTTGTCGATGGCTTCGGCTATCACCTCGCCCACAGCCGTGTCGGCCGCGGAAAGGGATGCGACCTGGGCGATCCCCCGCTTCTCGTCAATGGGCGTGGACTGGCCGGCCAGGCTCTCCACGGCGGCGGCGACCGCCCTGTCGATTCCACGCTTGATGCCCATCGGGCTGGCGCCGGCCGTGACGTTACGGAGACCCTCGTTTACGAGCGCCTGCGCCAGAACGGTGGCCGTGGTGGTGCCGTCGCCGGCGATGTCGTTGGTCTTGGTCGCCACCTCTTTCACCAACTGGGCGCCCATGTTCTCGAACTGGTCGTCGAGCTCCACCTCGCGGGCGATGGACACGCCGTCGTTGGTAATGGTGGGGGCGCCGAACTTCTTGTCGAGCACCACGTTGCGGCCCTTGGGGCCAAGGGTGACCTTGACCGTCTCGGCCAACTGGTTGACGCCCGCCTCGAGACTGCGGCGGGCGTCGTCGTCAAACTTCAGAATGGATGTCATTGTTATTCCTCTCGGTGTTGCCTGAACTAGCCGTCTGCTTTACCGGCCGGCTCAGGAGACTGTGGCGAGCACGTCGCGCGCCGAAAGGATGAGCAAGTCCTCGCCTCCGACGGTGATCTCCGTGCCTCCGAACTTGCTGTAGACCACCGTGTCTCCAACCGAGACGCCCAGGGGGATGATCTCGCCGGTCTGATCAGAGCGCTTGCCCGGGCCAACGGCGAGCACCTCGCCTTGCTGAGGCTTCTCCTTAGCTGTGTCAGGGATGACAAGGCCGCTGGCGGTGACCTCCTCAGAATCGTTTGGACGTACGACGATGCGGTCATCTAGGGGGTTGATGTTCATTTGGATTTCTCTCCTTGGGTTCGGGTTAGCACTCTCTATAGGCGAGTGCTAAGAATAGCGGGCTGCGGCGTTTCTGCAACAACCATTTCGACGAATGCGGAATCTGCTTCGACCAATGCGGAAAGGCGCCTCAGCCCACGGGGGGGCTTAGGACAAGCCCAGGGGTGGCTCACCCCCGCCGGCGTCGCCTCAGCCCGCCTGACACAGCAGGTGGGAAGCTGCGGCGCACATGGCGTCGGTCGCCGGGGAGCGCGGCAGGGCCTGGGCGGCCGCCCGTGCCCTGTCCGCCCAGCGTGCAGCTGCCAGGAGTGAGCCCTTCACACCGCCTGCGCCGGCGATGATCTCCCTTGCTCGCTCGAAGTCGGCCGGTTCAAGAGGACTCCCGTCGCTCAGAATGCGGCGCAGCTGCGCCCCCTCGGGCTTGAGGAGCGTGAGAATCACCGGGAGGGTGTAGTTGCCCTCGGCCATGTCCGCCCCGACGGGCTTGCCAATCTGCTCGTCGGTGGACACCACGTCGAGCACGTCGTCAACTATCTGAAACGCCATCCCGTAGCTGTGGCCGAAGTCGGCGAGGGCATCCTGGGCCGCTGCGGGGAGGTTGGCGACGATCCCGCCCACCCTGCACGACGCCGACAGCAGGGCGGCCGTCTTGCCCTCTATGGACTTTTCGTAGCTCTCGATGCTGCGATCAGCATTAAAGGCGTCCTGGTGCTCGCGGATCTGACCCTCGCAGAGCTTCCCTATGGTGGCTGCGAGCAGCCCGGCCACCTCAGTGCCGAGCCTGGCCGCTATCTGCGAAGCCCGTGCCAGAAGGAAGTCGCCGGCCAGGATGGCGGTGAGGTTGTCCCAGCGGTCGTTGACGCTGCTTACGCTGCGCCGGGTGCTGGCGGCGTCCATCACGTCGTCGTGATAGAGCGAGCCCAGATGCACCAGCTCCACCGCCGTGGCCCCGCTTATCACGTCATCCGAAATAGCGGCGCCCGACGCCCCGTCCGACGCCCCGACGCCCAGTGAGGCAGAGGCGATCGCCAGCGCCGGGCGGATACGCTTTCCTCCGGCCTCCATGAGGTGACAGGCGACGTCGGAGAGGAACTCAAGGTCGCACGTGACCTCTTCGCGCAGGCGCTTTTCCACCCGATCCAGATCCGACGCAAGGGTGGGCAATATTCGCAGCGGATCGGGCGTTGTCACATCTTGAGACTAGAACGACAGCCCGATACTGCAAGCTGTCCCGTCCCCACTTGTAGAATGCCCGCTGAAGGAGCGCTGCGATGTTCGAGAGATTCACAGACCGAGCCAGAAGAGTGGTTGTGCTGGCGCAGGAGGAGGCCCGGCTGCTCAACCACAACTACATAGGCACCGAGCACATCCTGCTGGGGCTAATCCATGAGGGCGAGGGCGTGGCTGCCCGCGCAATGGTGTCCATCGGCATCGAGCTGAAGAAGGTGCGGGCACAGGTGGAGAGCACCATCGGGAAAGGCGCCGCCGAACCCAAGGGCCACATTCCCTTTACGCCGAGGGCAAAGAAAGTGCTGGAGTTGTCCCTGCGCGAGGCGCTGCAGCTCGGTCACAACTACATAGGCACCGAGCACATCCTGCTAGGGCTAATCCGCGAGGGCGAGGGGGTTGCGGCGCAGGTGCTCGAGACACTCGGCGCCGACCTCTCGCAGGTGCGCCAGCAGGTAATCAAGCTGCTGTCCGGTCATCCGAGCGGCGGGGAGCGCCCGGAAAAGGCGCACTCCGGCAGCGGGGGGCGAAAGCAGCGCGACGGCTCGCACGTGCTCGACCAGTTTGGCCGAAACCTCACGCAGATGGCCAAGGAGAAGAAGCTAGACCCGGTTATCGGGCGTCAGCGCGAGACCGAGCGGGTGATGCAGGTGCTCTCACGGCGCACAAAGAACAGCCCCGTCCTGGTAGGGGAGCCTGGGGTGGGAAAGACGGCCATCGTCGAGGGGCTGGCGCAGCGCATCGCCAACAACGAAGTTCCCGCCACGCTCAAGGACAAGCGCCTCTACACGCTCGATCTCGGGGCGCTGGTGGCCGGTAGCCGCTACCGGGGCGACTTCGAGGAGCGCCTCAAGAAGGTGCTCAAGGAAATCAAGGGCCGCGGCGACGTGATTTTGTTCATCGACGAGCTGCACACCCTTGTGGGGGCGGGGGCGGCCGAGGGTGCAATCGACGCGGCCTCCATTTTGAAGCCCCTCCTGGCGCGCGGCGAACTCCAGACCATCGGCGCCACCACGCTCGACGAATACCGCAAGCACCTCGAGAAGGACTCCGCCCTCGAGCGCCGCTTTCAGCCCATCACCGTCGACGAGCCCGATGTCGACCAGACCATAGAGATACTGCGCGGGCTGCGTGACCGCTACGAGGCGCACCACCGGGTGACGATCACCGACCAGGCCGTAATCACGGCGGCCAACCTGGCCGACCGGTACATCTCCGACCGGCACCTGCCCGACAAGGCCATTGACCTCATCGACGAGGCGGGATCGCGAATGCACCTGAAGCGGATGAACATCCCCACTGACCTGCTGGAGATTGACGCCCAGATAAGCGACGTCGCCGACCGCAAGAAGAAGGCCATCGAATCGCAGAACTTCGAGGATGCCGGCAAGCTGCGCGACCAGGAAAAGGATCTCCAGGCCCGCCGCGAAACGGTGGAGGTGGAGTCGGTCGCCTCGGGGGTGGACCTCTTCGACGAGGTGGACGAGGAGGGCATCGCCGAAGTGCTCTCGGTGTGGACGGGAATCCCCGTGTACAAGCTCACCGAGGAGGAGACGGCCAAGCTTCTGCGCATGGAAGACGCCCTGCACGAGCGGGTTGTGGGGCAGGACGACGCCGTGAAAGCCGTGAGCCAGTCCATCCGCCGCACAAGGGCGGGGCTGAAAGACCCTCGCCGCCCCTCCGGCTCGTTCATCTTCCTGGGCCCCTCAGGGGTGGGCAAGACCGAGCTGGCGAAAACGCTGGCGGAGTTTCTCTTCGGAGACGAGAGCGCCCTGATCAGCCTCGACATGTCGGAGTACATGGAAAAGCACTCCGTCTCACGGCTGCTGGGGGCGCCGCCCGGCTACGTGGGATACGACCAGGGTGGCCAGCTCACCGAGGCCGTGCGCCGCAAGCCGTTCTCGGTGGTGCTCTTCGACGAGATCGAAAAGGCGCATCCCGACGTGTTCAACACGCTGCTGCAGATCATGGAAGAGGGGAGGATGACCGACAATCAGGGCCACACGGTCGACTTCAAGAACATCGTGCTGATCATGACGTCAAACCTCGGCACTCAGGACTTGCGCAAGTCTCAACTGGGCTTCGCCAAGACCGACAAGGCGCTCACCTACGAGGCCATGAAGGAGAAGGTCACCAACGCCCTCAAGGAGCACTTCCGCCCGGAGTTCCTGAACAGGGTTGACGAGGTGATCGCCTTCCACGAGCTAAGCACCGAGGAGGTGACGCGGATCGTGGACCTGATGATCGGGAGGATCGCAGGGCAACTCTCAAACCAGGCCATCGGCTTGGAGATCACCCCCGCCGCCAAGGAACTGCTCGCCGTCGTGGGCTACGACCCCACGATGGGTGCGCGACCGCTTCGACGGGCCATTCAGCGCCACGTGGAGGATCAGCTCTCCGAGATGCTCCTGCACCGGGAGTTCCGAGCCGGTCAGATCGTGATTATCGACGCCGAGGACGACCCTGACCGCCCCGGCGAGATGCGAATAGCCTTCAATGCCGTCGAAGGAGTCCAGCCCACTCCGCCGGTGGAGGAGATACTCACCCACTAGAGCCGTATCGGCGTCTAGGGAGAGGTTTCTGCTGGTGGGCTTTTGGGGTGGCGACGGGCGGGCGCCCAGCAAATTCTGCGAGCGGACGGGGGTGCTGAGCAGACGACGTAGCTGGCGGGCGCCCAGGCTCGGGCGGGCGGCGGTTGCGGCTGTGGCGCTGCTCGGATTCGCTGCGGTCGCCTGCGAGGTGAACACCGAGGTGACCGTTGACGTGGAGGAAAACGGCTCCGGGGTGATCTCCGTGGGAATAGGGGTGTCAGTAGCCACCGCCGAGGCCCTGGGCGGGGAGGACGGGGCCGGAGGCTACGAGAGCCAGATGCCGCTGGCCGACCTGGGGGCAGCAGGCTGGTCGTATGAGGGGCTCACCAGGGAGCCCGACAACCTTTACTGGCTGCGGGCTTCCAAGCCGTTCGGCAACCCCGAGCAGATGACCGGGGTGCTCAGCGAGATTGCGGGCCCAGGGGTGTTTACCGACTTCGAGTTGGCAAGGGAGACGAGCTTCGCCCGCCAGAATTGGGCTGTCACCGGAGAAATTGACCTCAACAGGGCGGTTCGGAACGTTTTTGCCGACAGTGCGGGGCTGAACGGCCTGTGGGGGCTGGTGCAGGCCATCGAAAACGCCGGCCTGCGTACCGACGACAGCGACGCGGCCACCGCTCTGGCCAATGCGCTGAGTCTCCGCCTCGAGGTGCTGCTGCCGGGACAGGTCTCGGAAACGTCGGTGCTCGAGCTCGACGCCTCCTCGAGCCCCCTCGGAACTGTGAGCGTCACATCGGAAGCCACCGACACCACCGCCAGGACGGTCCGCTACCTTGCGATTGCCGCGGGGGCACTTTTCATTGTCTCGGTGGCGCTGGGCGGCGTGAGATGGGCCTACAAGCGTCGCAAGCAGAAGTCCTCCGCAGACGCCCTCATTGCCAAGGCCAGAAAAGCGGACGGCAGGTTTAGGGCGGCAATGAAGGCGGCAAAGAAGGCCGGCGGGCCCGGTGAGATTGCCGGCGGGCCCGGTGAGCAAGAGTACGAGTCATTCGCCGAGCCGGCGTCGGATTTGGAAATGGCTCCGTACGACTATTCGGCGGCGGACGAGTCCTCCCTTCAATCGGCGGAGGATGTCGAAGCGTCGCCGGACGGCCAGCGACGCTCCCCTGAGGGGCAGGCTGCTCCAAAGCCCGCCCCTGGGAAACTTCAGCTTGTGTGCGTGGGGGCGTGGGGGGTGCTGCTGGAGCCTGCCGACCCGGTGGAGGGGCTGCTTCTGCCTTTCGTCCGCTCAGCGGGAAGCAGCGTGGACGAGAACGTCGTCCGCTCCGCCTACAGGGAAGCCGTGAGAGGGCGAACGACCCTGGAGATGCTCTGGTCGGACTGCGGCCTCGACGGTCAGCCGAGGTGGCCCGAGGGCGGTCCTGGCTCCGACCGGGCAGGCGTCCACCCGGGTGCCAGGGAGTTCCTGCAGCGGCTGACCTCCACGGGCGTCTTCGTCGCAAGCGTGGCCGACGGCATCGGGCGCTGGCTTCGGGAACTCCTGCTGGCCGGGAATCTTGAGGGCATCGCCACCCTGATGGCAAGCAGCGAGATGGGTATGAGCGAGACCGATCCGAACATCTTCAAGGCTCTGGAAGACGCCACCGGCATCCCGCCGGCCGGCTGCCTTGTAATTCACACTCGCCCGGAGGTGCTCGACGCTGCCGCGTCCGTGGGGATGTCGACTGCGTCCTACGGCGCAGCGGCGGGCGAGAGCGGCCACCCTGCGCTGGCGACGCTCCTAGGCGAATAGGCAGGATTCCTCCCCCCGAAGGGGGCTTCCTGGGAAGTCTCGCAAGAAAGCAGAAAGACCTGTGAGCGCTTCCGGGGTCTGGACGATCCTGCTGGCCGCCGGCATGGGGCGTCGCTTCGGCGGAGCGAAACTGCTCCGCCCGCTGGGGACGGCAAGCGTGCTGGAGCGCTCCCTTCGCACGGCGACGACCTGCTCGGAGGGTGTCGTGCTCGTGCTGCCCCCGTCGTCGTCGGGCGCGGACGGGTTCGACGACGCGGCGGCGGACGGGTTCGCCGCCGCGTTCGTCGCTTCTGCAGCGAGCCGCACCGCCAACCTGCGCCCTCCGGGCATCGTCGCAGTGCCTGGCGGGGCAACCCGGTCGGAGTCGGTGCGTTGCGGGCTGGCTGCCACTCCTGAAGGGGCGGAAGTGATTTTGGTGCACGACGCCGCTCGGCCGCTGGCGTCGGGGGCGCTCTACGCCGAGGTGACCGCCGCCGTGAGGTCGGGGGCGGACGGGGCGGCGCCCGTGGTGCAGGTCGCCGACACCATCCGGGACCTGAGGGCGGGCAACCTGGAGCGGCCGCATCTTCGGGCGGTGCAGACCCCTCAGGCGTTTCGGGCGCAGGCCCTGCGCAGCGCCCACCGGCAAGGGGGCGAGGCCACCGACGACGCCAGCCTGCTGGAAGCTGCGGGCGGCAGCCTCGTGCTGGTGGAGGGCGAACTGTCCAACATCAAGATCACCACTCCCGTCGACCTGGCAGTAGCCGCCGCCCTCCTGCGCTTGTGACTTGCTCAGTGCTTTCTGGTCAACAACCCCAAGGGACTGCAAAGCCCCAAGGGGCGGCCGAGGGGCGGCCGAGGCGAATGCGCCGTTCTACGGCACTTCCATGTTCTTGTAGCGCTGGACGGTAAGCAGGTAGCAGACGGCGGCCAGGCACAGGGGGACGATGATCGAAGCGGCGAAGTTCTCCGTTCTGATTGAGAGGCCGGCATCGCCGGTTTCCAGGGCGGGGTCGCCGACGCGAGCAACCAGGCTTCCGACATAGTGCCGGACGGTTAACCGGGCGAATGACAAATTGATCGAGCCAATAACGCCTTCCCAGACGATTACGAACATCGCCCCCAATAGGAGCGGACGCTTCACCAGGGTGCCGAACAGCAGCCCCAGAGCCGAATACGCGATAACGGCGAGCAGCGACGGGGCCAGCGCGTTCAAGTCCAGTATCCAGCCCGCCACCGTCGCAGGGACAACCAGGAGCACGAACAACCCGGCCAAAATGGCGACCCAGGTCGCTCCGACCGACGCCGAGGCCGAAACCGGGCGCAGCCACAGATACACCAGCGTCTGCCCGTCCCGCAGGTGCGAATAGACGCCTGACGCCATAACAAGCGTCCCGATGGGAAGCAGGAACCAGAGGCCAAGCCCGGTGAACGTCTGCACGCCGACGCTCTGCCAGTTGTCTGAGGCAAGTCGAAATGCGACCGCTATCGCGATCATCCCGACGGCAATCAGGGTGAGGGGGAAGACGTTCGACCTGTCGCGGCGCAGCATCTTGAGCACGCACCGATAGACGGCGGCGAACCTCCGCAGCGTCGGCGAACTCATCTGGCTCGCTCCAGGAGATACCTGAACACCGATTCCAGGTCGGCGTCGAGGGGGCGAATCTCGGTGATGGAGACCCCTTGCTCCTTCGCCAACGGGGCGATTGAAGCGGAGAAGTCGCGCATGCGGCTCGTGGCAAGCGTCAACTCCGTGTCGCCGGGCACCTCGACATCCTCCACAAGATTCTTGGCCAGAAGGGTGCCCGCAAACTGCTGCGCCCGCTCCACGACAATCTTGAAGCGGCGCGGCCGGTCGTCCATGAGGTCGCGTATCCCCCTGAAGTCGCCCTCGGCCAGCAGCCTTCCCTGTCCGATGATCAAGACGTTTGAGCCCATTCGCTCCACTTCCTCGAGAACGTGGCTGGAAACGAGCACGCAGCGCCCGGTGTCGCCGATGCGATGAAAAAGATCGATGAGCAGGCTGCGCTGCCCCGGATCTAGGCCGCTCAGCGGCTCGTCAAGAAACATCACCTTGGGCTCGTGAACGATGGCCTGGGCCACCTTCGCCCGCTGTCGCATCCCTTTCGAGTAGTCGCCAAGGCGGCGCTTATCCGTGCTGTCGAGACCTACGAAGGAGATGGCCGTCTCCGCGGCCAACTCAATGTTCTCCACGCCGTTCAGCGCAGCCGCCGTGCGGACGAACTCGCTCAAGCTCATGTGATCGAAGAGTTGCTCCTGCTGTGGCACGATGCCGATCTGGCTGCGCAGCCTCACGTTGTCGCGGACATTGCTTCCCAGAATGCGAACATTGCCGACGGTGGGCTTGGCCAGCCCGCAGAGCATGCGAAGCAGCGTGGACTTGCCCGCCCCGTTCGGGCCGAGCAGGGCGGTCACCCCCGGGCCGATCCTGAAGGACACGTTGGAAACCGCCACGAGGTCCCCGAACTCCTTTGTGAGCCCCGCGGCCTCAATCATCGGCGCGCTCATAGACTCTCCGTAAATTTCCTGCTGCGCCAAAATACGTAGACCATCGCCGCAACAACCCAGGCCAGATACCCCAGAACAATCACCGCATTGGGCACATATGGCAACAATTCCGGGGAGTTCCGACCCCCGAACACCACCCTCGTCAATGAAAGGGCAGTGTCGATCGGACTCATAAAAAATATCGAGTCC
The DNA here is from genome assembly GCA_958295925.1 of uncultured Acidimicrobiales bacterium. Classification (GTDB taxonomy): domain Bacteria; phylum Actinomycetota; class Acidimicrobiia; order Acidimicrobiales; family CATQHL01; genus CATQHL01. Next base: position 1,693,328 of record CATQHL010000001.1, on the reverse strand, counting down.
GAAATGTCATTCGTGGTGCGAATCGTTCGAGCCACACCGAACGTAATCCACAGAAGGGCGATGTTGTAGACGGCTCCAAGTGAGCCTCGCCTCACCATTACGCCGAAAGCCATCCCCAGCGCAACCGGCAACAGCGCCAACGTCAGCGAACCCACCGGAATTCGCCACAGGAAGTTCAAGAAGTCGGCGATGTCTCCCGGCCCCTTGCCCAAGAGCGAATACACCACAAGCAACAACAGGAACGCAGGCACTGCGAGCATCGCCGTTACCGACAGGAAGGCAATGCCCTGCGCTGAGACGTACTTGCTTCTGCTCAGGGGGGTGGTCATGTAGAGGTTGAGCAGTCCTCCGCGTCTGTCGCCCGAGAGGACTTGCGGTGGAATCGAAACTGAAAGCAGGGCCACCCCGATTACGGCCCACCGGTAGAAATCCCTGACATACTCGAAGTACGGGCTTTCCTCACCGGGAGCGACGGACGGTACACCTGAAACGAACGCGAAGATGACGTATCCCGCGACAACCACGAATACGAACAAGGCCGCGAAAATCGGGACGAGTTTGAAACGGAACTTGCGCCTGCGTCCGACGGAACGACCAATCGTATATCTGCAGAGCGTCCAGGTTGCCGAGGAAGGTCTTCGAATCGGGCCGTCGTAGGGACGGAAACCCTGATCGTGGATGCGCGGGGCGGAGTCGGGGATGTGGATGGTCATCGGCGCCTGCCCTTCGATGTCCTCGCCCCGCTAGGCGGCTTGCCACCCCGGTCCGGCGGCTTGCCCGCCCCGCCCTGAGAGCCCAGCGCAAGGTTTCCTGCGCTGTACTCGTCGGCAAAAAGCCGCTCAAGGGTTTGCTGCTCACGAACGAGGGAGCGCAGCTCGATCTCTTGGGAGGCCACCGCGTCGCGGATGGCGTCGGCGCATTTCACCTCCAGATGTCTCTCGTCCTGAGACTTGACGACAGCCGTTTCGCCTGCCGACTTGGGGAGCAGCGGCACCCTGACCATCAACTCGTCGGGGCTGAACTCGGCGTCGTATCCAAGACCGGCCAGGCTGGAAGCCAGCTGCTTCGCCTCTCCCCCCACCTCCACGAGGTAGTAGGCGTTCTGCCCGGTCAGCTTGTCGACAGCGCCCGAGCGCACCACGCGCCCTTCGTTGATGATCACGACCGTCTGGCAGATTCGCTCCACCTCTGCGAGGTGGTGGGAACTCACCAGGATGTTTATGCCGTGCTGCTCGGCAAGGCTCTTGATGAGCGCCAGCATGTCCACCCGCTGCAGGGGGTCGAGCCCGTCAGTGGGCTCGTCGAGGATGAGCAGCTCGGGGTGATGGGCTGTGGCCTGGGCGAGTTTCACGCGCTGGAGCTGGCCTGTGGACATGGTTCCGGTCGGCCGGAACCGCTCCTCACCCAGCCCGACCTCCCAGAGAGTGTCGCTGGCGCGCCCACGTGCCAGCTTGGCGGGAAGCCCGTGCAGGGCGGCCATGTGGGCCACGAGGTCGAAGGCCGTGAAATCGGGGGGCAGTTCCCGCTGCTCGAAGGCGTACCCCAGTCGCTGGCGAACCGCCGGGCCGGCGGTGGAAGGGTCTGACCCCAATACGGAAATGCTTCCGCTGTCTCGGCTTCGCAGACCAAGGAGGAGGGTGATGAGGGTGGTCTTGCCGGCGCCGTTCGCCCCCAGCAGCCCGGTGACGCCCCCGTGAATGTCAACGTCGAGGCCAGAAAGGGCAGTGTTGCCGCCATAGCGCTTGACGACGCTCCTGCACTCCACGATCGGCACATGTTTGAGCCTAATGCCACACTCCGGCTTCTAACGGTTGGCCGGGAGTCCCATCTCGTTCAGCAGATGCGCGAGTTGGCGGCAAGCCGCCTCCATTGAGAGGTGTTGTTTCGCCACAGATTGATTGTGGTCAAGCATCTCCTGCGCTTCCGGCTCTTGCGCGGCCAGATGGTTGCGAATTCCATCGGTCTCGTGCGGGTAGAACCAGCGGAAGCCCAGTGCGCGGAGCTCCTCCGACGCCGGATTGTTGCTCACCACTGCCGGCTTGCGCCATATGGCGGCCTCTACCGGGGGGTTGCCGAACCCCTCCTGCGTGGAGGTGAGGAGCACCAGGTCGGCGGCGGCGTAGAGGTCTGCGTCGTTGGCGAGCGTACCCCGCAGCACTCGGCAGGTCGCCCGGTCGAGGACTGCCTCCAGGGCAGGGCCGTAGCCCTCCTCTGCCGGCCCGGTTAGCCAATAGGTGGCACCGAGGGTTTCGCAGACCTCCAGCGCCAGCGGGACGTTCTTGCGGGCGATGGCGCGCACGGGATGGACTGCCAGCAGTTCGGCGGCGGGGGCGACTCCCCTGCCCTGTCTGGTGCGCAGGCGATTGCCCGGCAGGGCGTCGACATCGAACGGGTTGTAGATCACGCTCGCGGCGATGCCCCGCTCCGCCAGCTGCCGGGCGGAGAAACTGTTTATCGTGACGTGCCGCCATCGCTCGTCATGCGGAGGGAGTTCGGTGAGGTGCGCGAAACGTTCACGCTGCCAGGGGAGGTCGTGGTGATGCAGAATCGCCTGCCTTCCCGCCAGCGCGGCTGCGACGACGCGTGACGCGGGCAGGTTCAGCGGCAGGCTGCACAGGTTTTCCACCAGCGCCAGGTCGGCGTCGGCGAGTGCCTCCTCCACGCGCCCGGACGCAGGCGGGAGGGGTGCGCCAATGCCAAGGCCAGGGATTATGCGGTCGGCGGCGCCCTCCCCGGCCACTGTGAACACATGCCAGCCCAGCCGCTCCAGAATCCGCCGCCAGCGGGCCGCCACCACCGACACCCCGTCGTTTCCCCCCAGTCGGAAGGAGACGACTGCGCAGGCGGGCACGGCGACGACGCTACTTTGGCGGGACGACAGCCGGGGGCGGACAAAGCGGGGGGCGGACGACAGCCGGGGATGGGCACAGTTGGGCCGAGACGACAGTAAGGGCTGAGTGAAGCTGTGGGCGGATGATAGCAAGGGACTAGGTAAAGCGGGGGGCGGACGACAGCAAGGGCGACAAGATGGACAAGCCGAGACGTTTGACGATGCGGGCATGAAGGCATATGACGATGCGGGCATGAAGGCAAGCGCCTGCCCCGACCTGCGAGAGCGCGCCCGGGGCGTCATGCGCAGCCACTGGGTAGACATACCCCCGGGCGGCGGCTACACGGCACCCAACCCCCGGACTTACCCCTGGCAGTGGCTCTGGGACTCCTGCTTTCACTCCCTGATTTGGGCCGAGTTGGGCGACGACCGCGGCGTCGACGAGCTTTCGCACGCTCTCGGCGCCTCGTACCGGTCGGGCTGCGTGCCTCACATGCGTTATGAGCTCAACCCTCGCCGCCACGAGGGACTCTGGGGGCGCAGAGGGGCTTCGTCGCTCGCCGGCCCGCCCATGTTCGGCCACGCCATCGCCGACTTGATGCGCCGAGGTGTGCACGTCCCGGAGAGGCTCGTATCTGCGGCTGCGGACGGCCTGCGGTTCCTGCTCGAGCGCAGGCCGCGCTGCGAGGCGAGCGGCCTGCTGATGCTCTGCCACCCCTGGGAGTCAGGCGCCGACGACGACCCTCGCTGGGACGGCTTCTGTCCAGGCGGGTATTCGGCCGAACGTTGGAAAGCTCACAAGAACGAACTCGTACGAAGCATCGAGCGCGACGCCCACGGCGCCCCGCTGTTCAACCCTCGCTTCAAGGCGGCCTCGGCTGGTTTCTCTGCGCTCACGGCGTTCAACGCCCTTGAGCTGGCCGAGGCCGCGCCCGGCGCCCTCGAGCCCGACGCAGCGCTTCGACTGGGCGCTGCCGTCCGCCGCCGCTGGGACGTTGAGCGTGTCGTTTACGCCGACTCCGGTGGGGCCGAGGGGCGCTCGGGGCGCGTCCGCACCGCATACGGGCTGCTCCCCCTGCTGGTGGAGTCCGACGAGCGTCGGCTGCGTCGACTTGCAGGCGAGTTGCTCGACGCCGAAGCGTTCGGAGGGCGCTGCGGGCCGAGCGGAGTCCACAAGGCCGAGCCGGCTTTCTCGGCGGGGGGCTACTGGAGAGGCCCGTCCTGGCCGCCGCTCAACTACCTGCTCTGGCTGGGAATGCGACGATCCGGCCTGGAAGAGGCGTCAGCAAAGCTGGCCGCCGCGTCGCAGGCGGGGGCGGCGGCGTCCGGTCTGGCCGAATGCTGGGACAGCGACGACGGCACCGCTGCGGGGGCCGTGCCTCAGAGTTGGGCGGGGCTTGCCCTGCTCATGTTCTGAGCATCGAATGAGGCTGCGGGCATCGCCCAAGACAGGCGATGCCCGCAGCGCTGGACTGTCCGGGCGCCCGGCCCGTCAAGCGAACCGGGCTAACAGGTCAGGATGTGCACCACGAGGAGCTGTCGGGTTGAAGCGTGCGAATATCCCACGCCACACCGATGTATATTTGTGCTGGACGCTGCACCACGCTGCCGTCTCTGAGCTCATGTGCGTATGTCTTCAAGCTAGCCGGTACGCAACCTGTGAGTTGATCGTTACCTCTCAGATCTAGGTAATACAAATTCAAGTTGCCCAGTTCCGAAGGAATCGAGCCACTCAAGTCATTGTTACTCAGATTTAGATATACAAGATCACTCAAGTCGCCCAGTTCCGAAGGAATCGAGCCACTCAAGTCATTGTCATCCAGATATAAACTCTTCAAGCTGGAAAGCCCCCCCAGGAAAGCGGGAATCTCGCCTGTAAGCGAGTTTCTGCTCAAGTGCAGCACTTCCAGGTTGCTTAGGTCGGCAATTGAACTCGGAATCGCGCCTGTCAACCCGTCAGACAATTCTGTCGAACTTCCAGACAATTCCAACTCCCTCAAGCTCGTAAGGGTGCCTATCCAAGACGGGATGGAACCACTAAGGCTTATAGTCGCCAGCCTCAGTTTCTCAAGTTTCGTCAGGTTTGCCCATGAGTCGGGTATGGGGCCCTCGATTAAGGGATAGAGCACCATCACCAAATGAGTCAACTCGTCAAGGTTGCCAAACGAAGCAGGAACCACACCGCTCGCTCCAAGACGACTTCGAAATTCGACCCAGCTGACTCGATTCGTGATGGGATCTACTCTCGCCCCCTCCTCTGTTAGAACCGTGCCTTGTTTGGTGCTTTCAACGTAGGACCAGCCAGATATCTTGCTATCGGACGTAACGGTGAGGTCTCTATTCACCGACCACAGGGGTGGCGTGTTGCCGACAGGTCTCCAAGGCTCATCGGCGAGCCTTATGTCGGCGCCACCGAGCATCGTGTCAAGCGCCTCAAGCAGGGATTCGCAGTCTGAGACCAGTTTGGGGTTGGCAAGCGGGTTGGGGACAGTTATTCCGTTCAAGCACCTTCCCTCATCCACAGCATCGGGAGACGCGGACCCCGGCGGGCTCACGACGAGCCTCGAGGAATACAACCTGGACCCAACCGTGGAGCTGCTGTACGGGAAGTAGCGGGCATCGGGTAGCCGCGTCTTGTCGCTGTCGACGCGCAGGCCGAACTCAACATTCCCCGAATCCAGCCTTCTCGCCAGAATCCGCAAGACCGCCTGAGGGCTCGCCTCGCTGTCCCCAAGAACCACCAACTTGGACTCAGACGCATACCACACACCGGCCTCGGCGGCCCCGTAGACGAGGAACCGATTGGTGAAGGACACATCCACGCCACCCCTGGAGTCGACGCGCAGGCCGAACTCAACATTCCCCGAATCCAGCTTCTGCGCCCAAATCCGGACCTCCCCATCGGAAGCCCTATCGGAAGTCTGCGCGGAGACGAGGGATACCCCTCCCCCAAAAACGCTCACTACCAGGGCGATCGCAAGCACCACGCTCATTCTTACCGTGCACTTGCTCATTCTTACCGTTGACTTGTTAACAAGCTTTTTCACGTCCAACTCGCTTCCATTGCTTCGTCTTGCCCTAGCGGCGCTACGTCGCTCCCGCTCGCGGGTCTCAGAAACAATATTACAGGAAAATCGCAATGCAATTCGACTATGCCTTCAATCAGGTTACCCCCCCCCCCCCCCGATTTCGCAATGCCCAGGCGATCCCCAAAAGTGGAAATATGGCTTCCACCAGGGACAACCAGTCAATTTGCTGCCAAATGAGCCGGCACCTGAAGAGCCTCTTGCGTTCGTTGCAAGAGCAACACACCGATCTGGCTGAATGCAGGCACAGCGCCGATGGCGACGCAGCGGGAGCCGTGCCTCAGAGCTGGGCGGGGCTTGCCCTGCTCATGTTCTGAGCAACGAAAGCGGGGCTGCAAGACAGGCGCTGCGGGCGCCGCCCAAGTCCGGCGATGCCCGCAGCGCTGGATTGTCCGGGATTGTCCGGGCGCCCGGCCCGTCAAGCGAACCGGGCTACCAAGTCAGGACCCGTCGTCGCACCACCAGGGGCTGTCGTTGTCTCGGGTGCCTCTAAGCTTGGCGCCATCAGGGGCCCAAATTATTGCGTCGTACGCACGGACAGCGCCATTGTGGAGTTTGCGCGTGTATCTCTTCAAACCAGCCGGTATGCAGCCTGTTAGGCCAGAGTTACCACGCAGGTCTAGCACTTCCAGATTCATGTTGCCCAGAGAAACAGGAATCGCTCCACTCAATTGATTCCTTGCCATGTATAAGTTACGCAAATTACTCATGTTGCCTAGCCACGCTGGAATACTACCCAACTCATTATCATTGAGGTACAAAGTACGCAAATTACTCAAGTCGGCCAGCGAAGCAGGAATGCTACTCAAATCATTACTGTTGAGTTGCAGGTACGACAAATTACTCATGTTGCCAATCTCTGAAGGAATACCGCTCAAATCGTTATTGTGGAGATACAAGGTCCTCAACTGGGAAAGGTTCCCTATGGAAGCGGGAATCGTGCCTGAAAGCGAGTTGTTTGTCAGGTGCAGGGAATTCAGGTTTGTAAGGTTACCAAGTGAGTCCGGAATCGCGCCAGTCAAACCACTGCTTTCAATTGCAAGGATTTTCAAGCTCGTGAGGTCGCCGATCGAGGACGGGATGGGTCCACTGAGGTTCAATCGTGTCAGATACAGATACTCGAGATTCGTCAAATTAGCCCATGAGTCCGGTATGGGGCCAGTGATCCTGGGGCCCCCAGCGATCCCGGGGCTTCGTACCAAAGACAAATAAGTCAACCGGTCAAGGTTGCCCAGCGAAGCAGGAAGCACGACGCCTCCACGAGGAATGTCCCCATTAAATTCGACCCGGTTGACACGATTCGTGGTTGGATCCACCCTCGCACCCCTATAATAATTTGTTCCACCGAAAGACGGGATCGAGTAGGACCATCCTGTATCCCATTCACGCTTGGGGGACGTAACAGTGATATCCCTGTCCACCGCCCACTTGGAGCCCCCAATGAGGGCCTCAAGCAGGGCCTCGCAGTCTGAGACCAGACCCGGGTTGGCAAGCGGGTTGGGGACAACTGTTCCGTTCAAGCACCCACCCCTATAGGGGCCCGACACCACCATTGCTGGAGGCACCGCCATAGCGGGGGACGCTGACCCCCGCGGGCTCACGACAAACGCCGAGGAATACAACCTGGACCCAACCGTGGTGCTGCTGTACGGGAAGTAGCGAGCATCGGGGTGCCACGTCTTGTCGTTGTCGACTCGCAGGCCGAACTCAACGTTCCCCGAATCCAGCCTTCTCGCCAGAATCCGCAAGACCACCAGAGTGGCCGCCCCGCTGCTCCCAAGATTCACCACCTTGGGGTCAGACGCATACCACACGCCGGCCTCGGCGGCCCCGTAGCCGAGGAACCGATTGGTGAAGGACACATCTACGCCACCCCTGGAGTCGACGCGCAAGCCGAACTCAACGTTCCCCGAATCCAGCTTCCGCACCCAAACCCGGGCCTGCCCATTTTGGATCTCATCGGAAGTCTGGGCGGAGACGAGGGATACCCCCCCCCCCCCCGAAAACGCACACCACCAGAACGAGTGCCAGCACCACGCTCATTCTTACCGTGAACTTGTTAACTATCTTTTGCATGTTCCAACTCGCTTTCGCTGTCTATCTCCTAGCCATATGCAGGCTCTTGCTCTTGCTCTTCCCTCGCAGGCGATCCGCAACGCAATATACACTTAGGTTAACAACGTACACTTAGATTAACAACAAAGTGTAAGCAATTCGCGCACCTGACTTCAAGAAGGTTGCCTCCCCTCCCCCCCCCCCGGATTTCGCAATGCCCAGGCGATCCCAAAAGTGGAAATATGGCCAATCACCAGGGAAAACCAGTCAATTTGCTGCCTAATGAGCCGGCACCTGAAGAGCCTGTTGCGTTCGTTGCAAGAGCAACACTGATCTGGCCGAGCGCTGGCACTGATCTGGCTGAATGCTGGCGCAGCGCCGATGGCGGCGCAGCGGGAGCCGTGCCTCAGAACTGGGCGGGGCTTGCCCTGCTCATGTTCTGAGCAACGAAAGCGGGGCTGCAAGACAGGCGCTGCGGGCACCGCCCAAGTCAGGCGATGCCCGCAGCGCTGGATTATCCGGGCGCCCGGCCCGTCAAGCAAACCGGGCTACCAAGTCAGGACTCGTCGTCGCACCACAAGGCGTTGTCGTTGTCTCGGGTGCCTCTAAGCCTGGTGCCGTCAGGGGCGTAAATTGTTGCGTCGTGCGTACGGACAGTGCCGTCCTGGTATGTGCGCGTGTATGTCTTCAAGCTAGCCGGTATGCAGCCTGTTAGGTTGGGGTTGTCCTTCAGGTTTAGATACCACACATTCAAGTTCCCTAATTCTGAAGGAATCGAGCCACTCAATTTATTTTTGTTGAGGTATAGATACTGCACACTGCTCAAGTTGCCCAATTCCGCAGGAATCCGGCCGATCAAAGCATTATTACTGAGATCCAATCTCTCCACATTGGAAAGGTTTCCTAGAGAAGCTGGAATCCGGCCTGAAAGCGAGTTCGCGTTCAGGCTCAACTTCGTCAGGTTCGTAAGGTTGCCAATTGAGTCTGGAATAGCGCCCGTCAAACCTCTACTCAATATCAACCCCTTCAAGCTCGTGAGGTTCCCGATCCAAGACGGGATGGGTCCACTGAGGCTCAAGCTATTCAGATACAGATACTCGAGATTCGTCAAATTCGAGTATGAGTCGGGTATGGGACCAGCGACAGACTCGTAGTTTACCAACCTCAAATAAGTCAACCCCTCAAGGTTGCCAAACGAGGCAGGAACCACGCCGCTTCCCCTAAGGGTACGGACCATCTCGACCCAGCTGACACGATTCGTGACTGGATCCACCCTCGCCCCCTCCTCGATATCCAAGGATCCATCGAAAAATTCCCTGTAGGACCAGCCAGTTTCCTCACTGTCTGACGTGACGGTGAGATCCCTCTCCACCGACCACAGGGGTGGCGAGTCACCACTGCCACCACTCCAGGGCTCCTGGGCAAGATGAATGGTAGCGTCTCCGCGCATCGCCTTGAATCCCTCAAGCAGGGACTCACAGTCTGAGACCAGACCCGGGTTGTCAAGCGGGCTGGGGACCGCCGTTCCGTTCAAGCACCCACCCCCAGAGGGACCCGACTCCACCATGGCTGGAGACTCTGACCCCGGCACGCTCACGACGAGCCTCGAGGAATACAGCCTGGACCCAACCGCGGTGCTGCTGTACGGGAAGTAGCGGGCATCGGGCAGCCACGTCTTGTCGTTGTCGACCCGCAGGCCGAACTCAACATTCCCCGAATTCAGCCTTCTCGCCAGAATCCGCAAGACCACCCGAGGGCCCGCCTCGCCGGTTCCAAGATTCACCAACTTGGGCTCAGACGCATACCACACACCGGCCTCGGCGACCCCGTAGACGAGGAACCGATTGGAGAAGGTCTCATCCACGCCACCCCTGGAGTCGACGCGCAAACCGAACTCAACATTCCCCGAATCCAGCCTCCGCGCCCAAATCCGGGCCTGCCCATCAGGAGTCTCATCGGAAGTCTGGGCGGAGACGAGGGATACCCCCCCCCCCACGAAAACGCCCACCACCAGAACGAGCACCAAAACCACGCTCATTCTTACCGCCAACTTGTTAACTATCTTTTGCATGTTCCAACTCGCTTTCGCTGGCTGTCTCCCAGCCATATGCAGGCTCTTGCCCCACAGGCGATCCGCAAAGCAATGTACACCTAGATTAACAACAACGCAATATACACCTAGATCAACAACAAAGTGCAAAACACTCCGCGCGCCCGACTTCAAGAAGGTTACCCCCCCCCCCCCTCGGATTTGCAATGCCCAGGCGATCCCCGATAGCGGGAATATGGCTAACCACCAGGGAAATCCTGATAACTTGAATGCCACTCAGCCAGCTACTGGGAAGCCACTTGCTCTCGGCAGGAAAAGCAGAAAAGTCGAGACCGCGGCTCAAACAGCAAAGACGCACCTGCCCCACAAAGCGGGCTGGAACGACGAAGCGGACTGGAGGCGGCTTCTGCCCTGGGCCAGTCCTTACTTGGGAATGTGTTTCAGAAGCCGCTTCCCCTCACCGTCCCCAACACTTTCTCGCCCCTCTGAGCGTACACGTAGCACATAACGTCCCGCCGGGCGACCCGGGGGTCGTTCCAGTCATCTGCGGCGGGGGCTCGGAAACCGATCTCGAGCTTTGACACCTCGTACTCCGCGCCTACAAAACCCTCGAACTGCCCATAGCACTGCTGCTCCGACCAGGCTCTAAGCGCATCGACGCCCGGGAACCCCTCCTCGGCAGGATGGGTGGCTGAATGGTAGACCTCCGCAAAGTGGGGAGCCGCGCAGTCAACCACAGTGGTCAGCTCCTGCGGCGTCGGCTCATTGAAGTAGACGATGTACTCGTTAAAGCACTCCCCCACCGAGAGGCCGGAGGGATCGTTCAGCACCCTCCCCTCGAGCCTCTCGCTGTCTTCAACAAGTTGAACGCCGGGAGGCTCCTCGCCGTCTCCACCCTCCACCCGCTCGGGCGACAGTATCTGCGGTGCTTCGGGGCCCCGATCCGCCTCGCCTGTCTCTCCCGAAGAGCAGGACGCGCCCGCGAGGGCCAGGGCCAGGGCTACCCCGACGCCTCCAGCCCGGGTCAGAAGCGCTGACATGAAGCGGGGAGCAATGTTGCGAGCGAAATGATGCGGAAGCAGGGATGTGAACGAGTGCGGGGTTGAAAGGCGAGCGCTGCGGGCACCGCCCAAGACAGGCGATGCCCGCAGCGCTGGATTGTCCGGGCGCCCGGCCCGTCAAGCAAACCGGGCTACTAGGTCAGGATGAGCACCACTCGGAGCTATCTAGTTCAAGCCGGATAAAGTACTCCATACTTCCTTTGAACACGTATGCTTCTTCCTCCACCAGCCTGCCTCCGCTTAGAGTCATGTATGTCTTCAAGCTAGCTGGTATGCAACCTGTGAGGTCCTCGTTACCTCTCAAATCCAGGTAACTCAAATTCAAGAAGCCCAGTTCCGAAGGAATCGAGCCACTCAAGTCGTTGTCACTCAGATTTAGATGCCAAAGCTTACTCAAGTTGCCCAGTTCCGAAGGAATCGAGCCACTCAATTTATTGTCATCCAGATACAACTGCCTCAAGTTGGAAAGCCCTCCCAAGAAAGCGGGAATCTCGCCTGTAAGCAAGTTTCTGCTCAAGTGCATCACTTCCAGGTTGCTTAGGTTGGCAATTGAACTCGGAATCGCACCAGTCAACCCACTACCCTGAAATCCTCTAGACAGTACCAACTCCGTCAAGCTTGTGAGGTTGCCTATCCAAGACGGGATGGAACCACTAAGGCTTATACCCTCCAGTATCAGTTTCTCAAGTTTCGTCAGGTTTGCCCATGAGTCGGGTATGGGGCCCGCGCTGCTGTAATAGAGGCGCAACTCCAAATGAGTCAACTCGTCAAGGTTGCCAAACGAAGCAGGAACCAAGCCGCCCTCTTTGTTCCCTCTAAGTTGGCCGAACATCTTGACCCAGCTGACACGATTCGTTCTGGGGTCTACTCTCGCCCCCTCCTTGTTGTCACCATCAACGTAGGACCAGCCAGTTAGCTTGCTATTGGACGTGACGTTGAGATCCCTCTCCACCGACCACAGGGGCGGCGTGTTACCGACAGGTTTCCAAGGCTCATCGGCATCACTTATTTTGGCGTCGCCGCGCATCGCCATTAACCCCTCAAGCAGGGCCTCGCAGTCTGAGACCAGATCCTCGTTGGAAAGCGGGTTGGGGACCGCTGTTCCGTTCAAGCACCCTCCCCCAGAGGGGCCTGCCTGCACAATTGCGGAAGACGCTGAGCTCTGTGAGCTCACGACAAGCATCGAGGAATACAACCTGTACCCAACCGCGGTGCTGCTGTACGGGAAGTACCGAGCATCGGGCAGCCACGTCTTGTCGTTGTCGACCTGCAGGCCGAACTCAACGTTCCCCGAATCCAGCCTTCTCGCCAGAATCCGGAAGACCACCCGAGGGCCCGCCTCGCTGGTTCCAAGATTCACCAACTTGCGCTCAGACGCATACCACACACCGGCCTCGGCGACCCCATAGACGAGGAACCGATTGGAGAAGGTCTCATCCACGCCACCCCTGGAGTCGACGCGCAAACCGAACTCAATATTCCCCGAATCCAGCTTCCGCGCCCAAATCCGGGCCTGCCCATCGGAAGTCTGCGCGGAGACGAGGGATGCCCCCCCGAAAACGCTTACCACCAGTGCGAGCACCGACAATACGCTCATTCTAATCTTGAACTTGTTAACTGGCTTTTGCACGTTTAAGCTTTTGCTCATTGTGGCTCACTTCTCCTTCTATCTCCCGCCCATGGGTTGCTCTCGCCCCGCAGGGGAGTCACGCGTGCCACCGACGACGCGCGCGTAGTGTACTCACATTTAGCAACAATTTCAAAGCAACTCGCGCACCCGACTTCAAGAAGGTTACCCCCCCCCCCCCCCCGGATTCCGTAATGCCCAGGCGATCTCCGCTAGCCGGAATATGGCTTACTACCAGGGAAAACCCGCTGAGCGCCGGAGGGCTAAGTCGGAGGGCTAAAACGCCGGCAGCGCTCGATCGATGTGAGTGAAGGCAACAAAGAGCGTCGCCAGAAACAGCACGAGAGTGACGCCCAGGGCGGGCAGGCGTCGCCATTGCCTGCCCCACAAGGCCCCCGTCAGCCAGACTGCGACGGCCGCAAGCCCCCAGACGATCGCCGGGCCGACGGCGTTCCGGTCGCCATCGAGCCCAGTTCCGAAGCCGGAGTCGGGCTGGGACGGCGAAGCGCGCTGGGACGACGGGGACGACGAGGGCCCGGCGGGGACGGCACCCGATTCGGCTCCCGATCTGCTGCCGACGGAGAGATCGTCGACCGGCACGTAGAAAATATCGGTTTCGGCAAGATCGACGGTTTCGGCCGACAAGTCATCGGCTGACTGCTTCCGTTCGCCAGATGAACCGCCGACGGAGTCGGGCTCGTCGCTAGGCGGGGTTGATTCGCCTTCCGCCGCCGATGTCTCCTCCGCCAGGCGTGGCGGAGGCTCAGGCTCGGCTTCGTCGCCTGGGCGGGGCAGGCGCACCACCGGATCGCCCAGCAGGACGGCCCGAACGACGATGCGCCTGGCCGCGCTGTACCTGGGGTGGCACGACGTGAGGGTGAGGCGGTTGTCGCCGAAGTCGTCTAGAACCCAAACCTCGTCGGGGAGCACGATCTGATGCCCGACGCCAGCCGGCATTTTCACGCCGGGCGGGGGGGTTACCTCGTAGATGAACGTGCCCTGGATGGTCTGGGTGTAGATCCTGTCTCCTGGGACGAGCTCGTCAATTCTTCCGAACGGTGCTCCGTAGGTGGTGCGATGCCCGGCGATTCCGGCGTTGCCGGGCTGTCCGGGCAACGGGGTTGAGCCGTAGTGCCCAGGGCCACGACGGAGGTCGTCGACCTCCACGCCAGCCACCACCACCTCCTCCACCCCTATCGACGGAATGGTGATGCGGGCCAGCGCCTGGCCGTCCTCGGGATAAACGACGCCCAGCCGCTCGGACACCTCGGCTGAGAGACTCCTCGCCGCCGAGCGGGAAAAGGCGGGCTGGGAGATGGACGTGACCAGGTTCCGCTCGGCGTGGGACGGCTCTTCCGCCTTCGTTGCCGGCTCCTCTGCCTGCCCCGCGGCCTCCGTTGCAGAGAAGGCCTGACCGCCCGCAACTCCGGCGTCGTCCGTTGCGGAGAGGGCTAGGCGCCCTTCGCCGGCCTGACCAGCCTCTTGACTGGCGCCAGGGTTTCTGTTCGCAGCGCCTGCGTTTCCGCCCGGCTCGTCAGTGGCGCCTAGCGCCTCAAGGCGCCGGGCAAACTCGCTCTCGAGGCTGTCCTGGGCACGCGCCTGAAGCAGGCCGGTGCCCCAAAGCTGAAACGCCACGAACAGCAGCAGCACCGATCCCAGGAAAACCAGAGCACGCCCGAGAGTCGACAGAACCCCAGGAAGCATCACACAACCGATGATATAAGATGCCCGCTTGCGGCACGCTCGCCACGAATTCCCACTCAGACCGCTGCTTGGCTGCTAGCAGCGGCGCTAGCAAAAGCGGAGCCTGCCTGCCTGCACTTCGGTGCTTTCCCTGTTAAGCAACGCCGGGACGCACCCGGTTAGATCGGGGTTGCCCTGGAGGAACAAGACACTTAGATCGTCGAGGAACTCCAAGGTGTCGGGGACTTCCCCGCTCAGGCTGTTGTCGGCCAGGCTAAGTATCTCCAGGCCGAGAAAGCCCAGCTCCAGCGGGATCTCGCCACTCAGCCGATTGCCATGAAGCACCAGCCTTTTCAACCTGGGCAAGATGGCAAACTCCCAGGGGATTTCCCCGGTCAGGTCGTTTCCGGACACGTCCAGCCTTTCCAGGCTCTTAAGATTTGACAGGCCAGAGGGAAATGCCCCGGACAACCTGTTTTCGGAAAAGTCCAATTCGTAAAGAGCCTCCAGGTTGCCCAACTCGGAAGGAATTTCCCCAGTCAGGTCGTTGCTGCCCAGATACAGGCGCAGCAGGCCAGAAAGGCTCCCCAACTCGGGCGGAATCGAGCCCGTCAAACTGTTTCCGGAAAAGTCCAATTCGTAAAGAGCCCCCAGGTTGCCCAACTCGGAAGGAATTTCCCCAGTCAGGTCGTTGCTGCCCAGATACAGGCGCAGCAGGCCAGAAAGGCTCCCCAACTCGGGCGGAATCGAGCCCGTCAAACTGTTTCCGGAAAAGTCCAATTCGTAAAGAGCCCCCAGGTTGCCCAACTCGGAAGGAATTTCCCCAGTCAGGTCGTTGCTGCTCAAGTCCAGAATCTCAATACTCGTGAGCTCACCCACTTCCCGTGGAATCTCACCGCTCAAGCCGTTATCACTAAGGGTGAGATGCTCGAGGCCTTCGAGTTCCGCCAGCCAGGGCGGGATATCGCCACTCAGGGCATTGTTGCTGAGATAAAGCCCCCTCAGTGCGGCAAGTCCGGCCAACTCGTTCGGGATTTCCCCTGTCAGGTTTCGTCCTTCCAATTCGATTTGGGTTACACGCAGGGGAGACGACCCGACGCCGCGAGCAGGCTCCACCGTCACGCCCAACCATTCCGACACGGGTTCCTGCGCGCTCCAGGGCAAGCCCAGCCTGCCACCTAGTTGCAGGAGCGCTTCGCAATCCTCACGCAGGCCCGCATTGCCCGCCGGGCTGGGCACCGCCACGCCGTTGTCGCAGCCGATGTCGCTGCGAGCCGATTCCGCGGACCCCGCTTTCGTCGCCTCGCCGGCGGCGCCGCTTTCTGTGGTGGCCGGCTCCCCCTGCTCGGCGGACGGCTCTGCGTCGTCCCCGGTGGATGAGGTGCAGGCGGAGGCACACAGCAAGACTGCCAGCAGGGCTAGTTTCAGAACTGAGCAATGTCGCCCCTTGGCAGCTGCGGCCGAGCGCGAAGTCTCATCTCGCAAACCATTATCCCTGCATCTCTGATGTTGGCCGTCAACCGAGGAAAGCCGAGATTCATTCACAGACACATCATCGTAAAGCAATGTAGCGAGCACTCGGCATCCAACCGCTCAGGCGCAGTCGTTTGCGTCCTGTTCGTGCAGTCTTTTAATAGCTGGCCAACCTCCTCTTTTGCGAATAATGAGATGGCAGCAAGCGATTAAGTCCCGCCTTCCAAAGCGATAAGTCCCGCCTTCCAAACGCAAGTCAACCTGAGCCCAGGCGCCCGCCCCTGCTTTAGGATGACGGATTGTGATGCCAAATTGACGGGCGGCGGGGGGCTGGCCGTCCGCCTGCGTGGCGCCGTCTGCCTCAGGGGAGCATTCCCGGCGCTCACGGGCGTGAACCTCAACGTGGATGAGGGTGAGGCAGTCCTGCTGCGCGGCCCGAACGGCGCCGGCAAGTCCACCTTGCTGCGTCTTTGCGCCGGCCTCGCAGCCCTGAGGGCAGGCGAAGGCGAGGTCTTGGGCTACGACCTGCGCACCGAGAGCAGGAGCGTGCGCTTAGAGGTCGGCCTGGTCGCCCACCACATGATGCTCTACGAAGACCTTACCGTCGTAGAGAACCTGGAATTCTGGGCGAGGCTCTCGGGCGCCTCCGCCAATCAGGCGCACGTCGCCCTGCGCAGCCTTGGGGTGGAGGAGCGGCTTCACGAAGTCAAGCTGCGCAAGCTTTCAGCAGGTCAGCGCAAGCGGGTCTCGGTTGCGGCGGTGGCAATGCGCCGCCCTCGTCTTTGGCTGCTTGACGAACCGCATGCCGGCCTGGATGCCTCAGGCAGGGAAGCGCTGAACGAGATGATCAACCTGGCCCGAAGAAGCGGCGCAACCGTCCTGATCGCCTCTCACGAAGGGGCCTCGGCGGAAGCCGTCGCCACCCGCACGATCCACCTCGCCGGAGGCGCAGTCTGGCCGTCTGCGCCTTCAACGCCTGATCCCTGGCCGGCCACGCAGCCGACGGCCACGCCCTCGACGGCTGATCCCTCAACGGCCGCGCAGCCAAAGGCCACGCCCTCGACGGCCGCTCGCCGACGGTGGCGCAGCCGCCGCCTTTCCGCCCGCCCGTAACGTTGCGAATGCGTAGCGTCCTTCTCATTGCCGCAAAGGATCTGCGCATAGAACTGCGGTCACGCGTCTTCCTCTATCAGGTGATTCCGTTCGCCATTACCACGCTGGTGCTGCTGGGGTTCGCCCTCGACGCCGACCGCGCAGCCCTGCGGAACTTCAGCTCGGGCCTTTACTGGGTGACTGTGATGCTGGCCGCCCTGCTTACGGCTCAGCGGTCGGTTTCACTGGAGCGCTCCAGCGGGGCCGCCGACGCAATTCGGCTCTCGGGGGTGGCTGCCGCCAAGATTTTCGCCGGCAAGTCCCTTGCGCTGTTCGTGTACTTGATTGTGCTGGAGTTGCTGATGGTTCTGGGCATCGTCGTCCTCTACGACGCCACCTTGACCGACGCCGGGCTGGCGGCGGCCACGGCTGTGGTGGCCACGCTGGGGATAGCGGGAGCCGGTACCCTCTATGGCGTGCTGGCGGCAGGAAGCGGCGTGGGGGAGACACTCCTTCCGGTGTTGCTGCTTCCGGTTCTTGCACCCGTGCTCATCTCAGCCACGCGGGCGTTCGGCGATGCCCTGGGCGCCTCCTCCGTGAACGGCTGGGCCTGGTTCGGCCTGGTCGGGCTGTGTTCTCTGCTGTACATGCTGCTGGGCGGCTTGTCCTACGGCCCGATCCTCGAGGCCGACTCTTGAGGTCGCTGCTGGGGCTGCCGGCCAGGCCCGCCTCCAAAGCTGCTGAGGCGCCCGGGCACACCGGGTCGCGCTCAACGAAACTGCTCGGCCTCGCCCTCCTCGCAGGGGTGGTGGCGCTGTGCCTGTTCGCCTTCGTCTTCAGCCCGCCGGACAGCCGGACGGGGCCGGAGGGAACCCCGATTGGGCAGTTCGACGCAGTGCGGATCATGTACGTGCACGTCCCTTCGGCAGTCTGGGGCTATGTCGGGTTCGGGATTTGCGCCCTCGGCAGCGCCGTCTACCTCCTGAAACGCTCGGCCTGGTGGGATCGCCTGGCGCACGCAGGCGCCGAAATCGGCGTGGTCTTCTGCGGCATTTCGATTCTCACTGGAATGATCTGGGGTCGCCCGGTCTGGGGCACCTGGTGGGACTGGGGAGACGTCCGGCTGGTGACGACGCTGATGCTGTCTCTTGTATACCTGGGATACCTGGCTGTTCGCTCCCTGGCAGCGGCGCCTGCCGCCAGGGAGAGCCGCTCTGCCGTGCTGGGCATAGTGGGGGTGGTGCTCATTCCAATAGTGAACCGCTCCGTGGATTGGTGGGAAGACCGGACGCTGCACCAGAAGTCCACCCTGGAGGAACTGCGGATTGAAGACCTCACGCTGTTCACGCTTGTCCTCGGCTTCCTTGTGGGAGGGCTGGCGTTCGCCTGGCTGCTCATACATCGTTTCCGGGTCGCCTGGCTGGACGCCGAGGCCGAGAACTCGGAGATGTTGGCGGCCATCGAGGAGCGTCGCTCCGAGGCATCAACTCTGAACGGGACGGTGGCCCAGGAAGTGGCGGGGACGGCCACCGAGGCGGAAGGGACGGGGACGGGGGCGGAAGGGGCGGGGACGGGGGCGGAAGGGGCGGGGACGGGGGCGACTGGGGCGACTGGCCGTGAAGGGACGGGGGCGACTGGCCGGGAGCGCCAGATGGAGGCGTCCCGGCGGTGACCCACGCAGCTTATGTGGCCGCAGCTTGGGCGATCGGCGTCGTAGGGCCGGCGGCCTACGCCGTAGTGGTGCTGCTTCGAGGCAGGCGTCTGAGCAGGTCGGTGCCGGCGTCCCGACGCCGCTGGCTGACGACAGGCGACGAGGGCGACGACGGGCGGGCGGGCGGCAGGTAGGCCACGACGGGAGCAAACAGCGCCGACAATAAGGTCGCCGACCTTGACCTCACGCCGCTGCGGCGTGGCGGCGGCGGGAGACGAGGTCGGCGTGGCGGGAGGCGTCGTCTATACGGCATTGCGCTCAGCCTGATCGTCGCCGGGGGGATCGCCTTCGCCCTCCTCCAGCTTGTATCGGGGGCGTCGCTGTTCTTTTTGAACGTGGACGAGGCTGTGGAGCAGCGTCCGGAGATGGGGGATCGGCGCTTCCGGCTGCAGGGGACGCCTTTGGCCAACAGCGTGACGGAGACGCGCGTGGACTTCTCCCCGGCGGTTGCCTTCTCGATGGCCTTCGGCGGTGTGAGGGCCGACGTGGTGCACGTGGGGTCGCCGCCCGACTTGTTCGCCCCGGGCGTCCCGGTGGTGCTCGAGGGGCGCTGGCGGCAGGGACGCCCCGCCGATCTTGACTCCTTCGCCTGCGGGGCCAACGCCGGCTTCTATTTCGCCAGCGACCGCATGCTCGTAAAGCACGACAACGAATACCGCGACGACTACCCGGAGCGCCTAATCCCCGCCGCAGCAGAAGCCTGCTGAGGCGATGAGCAACCTCGTCCTCGGCGACTTGGGCGTGATAGCGGCGCTTTGCTGCGCATCTGCCGCAGTGCTGACGCTGGGGGCTTCCCTGGCGCTGCGCGACGAGGGTCTCGCAAAGCTGGGGCGCGCCCTCGTCTGGGGCGTGCTGATCGGGGCGGTGATCGCCTTCGTCGCCCTGGAGCGGGCTCTCATCACCCGTGACTTCACCGTGGAGTACGTGGCCAACAACGGCAGCACCCGCACCGCCGCCCTCTTCAACTTCGCCACCGCCTGGGCTGCCCTGGAAGGCTCCATCCTGCTGTGGGGCCTGGTGCTGGCCGGTTACCTGGTGATGATGGCGTGGCGCTTCGGGCGGCAGGGCGAAGTTCGTCAAACCTCCTGGGCGCTCGTCTGCGCGCTCGTCCCGGCAGTCTTCTTTTTTGCGCTCATGGTCGGGCCTGCAGATCCTTTCCGCGCATTTGCCGCCCCGCCGGGCTTCGACGGCCCAGGGCCAAACCCGCTGCTGCAGGACAACCCCCTGATGGTCGTCCACCCTCCGATGCTCTACCTGGGATACGTGGGCTTCACCGTGCCGTTCGCCTTCGCAATGGCCTCGCTAATCACCTCTGGGGGCGATGAGAGGTGGGTGGCCGCCACCCGACGCTGGAGCCTGTGGGCGTGGGGGTTCCTCACGGCGGGGATCGTCCTGGGGGCGTGGTGGTCGTACGACACCCTGGGCTGGGGCGGCTACTGGGCGTGGGACCCGGTGGAAAACGTCTCATTCCTACCCTGGCTGACCGCCACCGCCTATCTGCACTCATCGATGTTGCAAGAGCGTCGGGGGATGCTGCGAGTGTGGAACATCTCCCTGGTCAGTGCCACGTTCGCGCTCACCATTCTGGGCACGTTCATCACCCGCTCGGGCATCATCGACTCGGTTCACTCCTTCACCACTTCGGGCATCGGCCCTGCTCTGCTTGGGTTCTTTGGACTGGTGGCCGCTGCGGTGGTGGTGCTGGTCGGGCTGCGCGGGGATCGGCTGCGCTCGCCGGGGCGGGTGGACTCCGCCCTAAGCCGGGAGGGGACGTTTCTGGCCAACAACCTGCTGTTCGCGGCTTTCGCCCTGGTGGTTCTGCTGGGGACGGTCTTCCCGCTCATCGTCGAGGCGGTGAACGGCCGCCGGATAAGCGTGGGGGCGCCTTACTTCACCCGCATGACGATGCCCGTGGGACTGGCGCTGCTGTTTCTGATGGCGGCTGCGCCCGCTCTGCCCTGGCGTGCCGCATCGGCCGAGGTGGCCTCGCGGCGGCTGCTTGGGCCAGCCTGGACGGGGGCGGCCGCGCTGGGATTGGCGCTGGGGCTGGGGGCGCGTGGACTGGCGCCCCTGCTGGCCTTTACCCTGGGCGGCTTCGCCGCAGGGGCGGCGGGGCGTCAGCTGATTCTGGCCGCTCGTCGGCAAGGGCTGCGCGGGTTGCTGGGGCGGGCGAACGGGGGGATGGTGGTGCATATAGGGGTGGTGATTGTGGCCGTGGCCTTCGCAGCGAGCAGCGCGTATCTGCAGCAGGCCGAGCTTGCGCTGTCCGTCGGGGAGACCAGGCAGTTCGCCGGCCACGAACTGCGGTTCGTCGGCACCGAGACGCTGACCCGCCCGGAGCGCGAAGAGTTGCGGGCGCTTGTTGAGGTGGACGGCCGCTGCTGCGCCGAGCCGGCGGTGAGCCGCTACTCGCTGCGCGGCCAGGTGGTAGGGCATCCGGCCACGCTCTCCTCGCCCCTGCGGGATGTTCAGCTGGCGGTCGTGCGTCTGCCCGATCAGACCGACGGGACGCTGGTGCTGCGGGCAGTGCGCCAGCCGCTGGTCGTCTGGCTGTGGGTGGGGGGCGCAGTGATGCTGGGGGGGGTGCTGTTGGCGGCCTTCCCGGGGAGGCGGCGTCGTCTGCCCACCGACCCGACGTCGGCGGAGGCTGTCGTGAGGCGGAGGCAAGGAGGCGAACCCGACCTGGAAGCGGCGGCGGGCACGATGCGGGCTGGGCGACGGGCGGGCGACTGGCTGGACGACGGGCACGATGACGGCTGGGCGGCGGGCGGGCGACTGGCTGGACGACGGGCGGATGACTGAGGGGAATCACGGCGGCGCAGATGCCTCGCAGTCGCGGCACCCGCCCGCTGAGCATCCGCCGGCTGCCCGGCGCTCGTCGAAACGCCACAAGTCGACGGGCGAGACCCGACATCGGGGCTGGCTGTACAGGTCGGTTCGGCTGGCAGCCTTGGCGGTTGCCATCTCCATGGCCATCCTCGTGGTCGTCTTCGCGGTCAGCCGCCCCCAGCGTGGGGCACTCATCGACGAGTTGGCCGTGGGCCTGCCCGCGCCCGACATCGAGGGCGAGACCATAGGCGGGGAGTTCTTCGACCTCGACGACCACCGGGGCCGCTGGGTGGTGGTGAACTTCTTCGCCACCTGGTGCGTGGGGTGCCGAGTCGAGCATCCTGAGCTTGTCGAGTTCAGCAGGCGGCACGCCGTCTCGCTAGACGCCGTCGTCGTGACCGTCGCATTTGACGATGCGCCCGGGGCGGTGCGGGAATTCTTCGAGCAGCAGGGCGGCGACTGGCCGGTGATCGCCGAGGGAGTCGGCCCGGTGTGGCTGGAATACGGGGTGACAGCCGTGCCTGAGACCTACCTGGTCTCCCCCGCCGGCTACGTGGTGGACAAGTTCGTGGGCACATACGGGGTGACAGCCGATCAGCTCGACGATCGCATCGCTGCGCTCGAGGACGCCGCAGCGCAAGCAAGTTGAGCGGCCGATTTCGAGGCGTGCGCGCACGCCGCCTCTCGTGGGCGGCGCTGGCGGTGGGCGTCGTGGTAATGCTCACGTACGGGTCACTGGCTGCGGGAGGCGATCGCAGCGACTCTCAGCGGGCCGCCCACATCGCCCGCAGCCTGCGCTGCCCACAGTGCGCCGGGGAGTCTGTGGCCGACTCCAACGTGACGGTCGCAGTGGAAATGCGAGCCGACATCGCCCGTCGGGTTGACGACGGGGAGTCCGACGAGGAGATCTTGGCCTTCTTTGCCGCCCGTTACGGCGAGGCCGTCCTGCTGACGCCTCCTGGGAGGGGGTTCGCCGCCCTGGTGTGGATCATCCCCGTGATCGTGGGCGTCACCGCAGCGGCCGCGCTGGGTTTGGCGTTCTGGCGCTGGCGCGCACCGCCTGAAGCCGCGCAGCCGGCGACAATGCGTGAGGATCAGACACCGCGGGAAGAGGAGGCGCTGGATGCGTGAAGAGGAGACGCCGCGGGAAGAGACGCCGCGGGAAGAGGCAGCGCGGGAAGAGGAGTTCCTCCGTCGCTCACTGGACGACTTGGACAGGGAGTTGGCGGCGGGCGACCTGAGCGCCGACTACCACAGGCGGCTCTACCGGGCATACGCCGCTCGGCTGGAAGGGGTGCTGAACAAGCCGGATGCGAGCGAGGGCGGGGGGAGCGGCGGCGACTTAGACGCAGGCGGACGCGTTGGGGGAGGCCGTGGCGGCCGCGGCCGCGGCATTGGCGACAGCCGGCGGGTCCGCTCGCCGGGTTGGCGGCGCCCGCTGGTGGTCGTATTGGTCGCAGCGATGCTGGCCGCAGCGGCGGGGGCGGCCCTGGCATCCTCGGTGGGATTCCGAACATCGGGCGACACGCCCTCGGGCGACATCCGCGAGAGCACCAGAGGCAGGCTCTTCGCGGCTCGCGAGCTGATGGCCGCAGCCCGGGAGGCGCAGGCGGAAGGAAGCGCCGAGGAGTCGCTGCGGCTCTACGACGAGGCTGTCGCCGTCTACCACTCGGTGCTCGACGCAGAGCCGTCCAACGCAGAGGCGCTGGCGTGGAGAGGCTGGCTGGAGTTCCTGCGCGGAGACCTCCAGGCGGCGGCAGAGTGGATGAGGCAGGCAGTGGCGGCCGACGACGACTACCCCGACGCACGCGTCTTCGCAGCTGTTGTCGCCGCCCGCCAAAGCCGATTCGCCGACGCAGCGGAGCATTTGCGGGCGTTCGATGCTTCGCCGTCGCCGCCGGAAATGACGGCCCTGGTAAACGGGACAAACCTGAGGGAGAGCATAGAGTCCGGCCTTTCGTGGGAGCTTGCCGACCGGCTGACAGAGGCGCTGCCCGACGACGACGACTGGGGTGACTTCGACGCCCTGGTCTCCGCCTCCGATTCTCATTCGGCGGCCTTGGCGGGAAGGCTCATGGACTTTGAGGGGCATGCGGTGGCGGCCGCCCGCATATACCAGTGGGTTCTTCTGTCAGACCCGAACAACCCAATCGCGCTGATGGGACGCGGCGTCAGGCTCACATCACCAGACTTCCTGGCGTTTCCCGAGCTGTTCGACGACGGCGTCAAGGCGCTGGAGCGGCTCGCGGAGCTGGCCCCCGACGACCCTGAGGCTCGTTACTGGCTGGCGCTGGCGTTGTATCGGGCGGGGAGATTCGCCGACGCCCTGGCGTCTCTGGACGCCCTCGAAAACCTTGAGCCGCCGGAGAATGTGAGAGCGGCTGCGGTGCGGCTGCGAGAGGAGATGCTCGTCGCCGGGGTTTCTGGGGAATGAACGGGATGCGGTTGCAATCCTGCCGCTGCGCTGCTAATAATAGATTATCCCCCAAAAGGGCGTTTTTGCCCCAACTTCGCCTAGGACTGCTAGGTTGAAGTGACTTCCCCTGTAATAAACAAACCTGACCAAAAATAAGGGGTAGCACAATGGACACAGCAACTCTCATAACAGTAGTGCTTGGCTTCTTGGGCCTGTCTTTCGTACTTTTCAGGATTGATGGCCGTCTTGACTCAAAATTCACAAAGATGATTGACAGGCACGCCAACAACGTCGACAGGCAGATAGCGGCAATCCAAGAACAGGTCGCGGCCAACCGAGCCGAGACAAAGGAATGGATAACCGAACTGCGCGAACAAATGGCAGCCAACCGGGAAGAAACCAAGGAATGGATAGCGGCCAGCAAAGCCGAAACCAAGGAATGGATAGCGGCCAGCAAAGCCGAAACCAAGGAATGGATAACCGAACTGCGCGAACAAATGGCAGCCAACCGGGAAGAAACCAAGGAATGGATAGCGGACAGCAAAGCCGAGACCAAGGAACGGATAACCGAACAGCGCGAACAAATAGCGGCCAACCGGGAAGAAACCAAGGAATGGCTCGCAAGTGTCGACAGGAAGATAGACGCCAATAGGGAAGAGACAAAGGAATAGCTCGCGGAGCGGGACGCGCAAAGGGCAGCCGACCGTGCCGAGACCAGAGAATGGCTAGAGGAACTGCGCAGATAGCCTGTATGCGCCCCGCCGCAGAGTCGCCGGGCAAAGCAGGAGGAGCATGTCCGTCACCAAGGATCAGGTAATCGAGGCGCTCGACGGCGTTCTCGACCCCGAGCTGAATCGCAGCATCGTCGAGCTGGAAATGGTGCGCTCTGTGAGCGTGGCCCCTCGAGGCAAAGTCCATGTCGAGGTGGACCTCACGGTGGAGGGCTGCCCAATGCGCTCGGAAATCCAAAACCGTGTAAAGACCGCCGTAGGGGCGCTGGGGGGAGTCCGGCAGGTTCAGGTTTCCCTTGGGGTGATGACGGATGCCCAGCGGGCCGAGTTGCGCTCCAAGCTGATCGGCGACCCGGCCGCCACGGCTGGCTCGAACCCGGCTCACGGCCACGCCACCGGGCGCGCCATACCCTTCGCCGACCCTTCCTCGCGCACCCGGACGCTGCTGGTGGCGTCCGGCAAGGGAGGGGTGGGCAAGTCGACAGTCACAACCAACCTGGCCGTGGCCCTCGCGGCCCGCGATCTGAATGTGGCGGTGGTGGACGCAGACGTGTGGGGCTTTTCCATACCCCGAATGCTGGGCATCGACCGCCCCCCCGTGGTGATCGAAGAGATGCTCGTCCCCCCGGAGGCTCACGGCGTGCGCTGCATTTCAATGGGATTTTTTGCCAAGGAGGATCAGCCGGTCATCTGGCGCGGCCCGATGCTCCACAAGGCGCTGGAGCAGTT
The DNA here is from genome assembly GCA_958295925.1 of uncultured Acidimicrobiales bacterium. Lineage (GTDB taxonomy): Bacteria > Actinomycetota > Acidimicrobiia > Acidimicrobiales > CATQHL01 > CATQHL01. Next base: position 1,667,955 of record CATQHL010000001.1, on the reverse strand, counting down.
CCTGACCGACGTCTTCTGGGACGACCCCGACTTCCTGGTGGTCGATCTTCCGCCCGGCACTGGCGACATATCGATTTCGCTCTCACAGTTCCTGCCCAAGAGCGAGGTTTACATAGTGACCACGCCGCAGCCCGCGGCGCAGCGTGTCGCTCAGCGGGCGGCTTTCATGGCCCAAAAGGTGAACCTGGAGGTGAAGGGAGTGATCGAGAACATGTCGTGGTTCACTGGCGACGACGGTCGCCGATACGAACTCTTCGGCGCAGGCGGCGGCGCGGAGTTGGCCGATCGGCTTGGCGTTCAGCTGCTGGGCCGGATTCCGCTGACGACTTCGCTGCGGGAGGGGTGCGACTCCGGCAGCCCCCTGGCGGCCGTCGAGCCGCAGAGCGAGGCTGGGCAGGTCTTTGCCGACATTGCCGAGGAAGTCGCGGTGAACCTGGCCCCAACCCGCCGCTACCACCCTGAACTGCGGCTTGTGGGCTGAGCAGAAATCGGCGACCGCCAAGCGTAAGGAGAGCAAATGGTGACAGTGAGAATCGGAATTGCGGAGGGCGGACGTGAGCTGTCGTTGGAGATGGACTCCGATGTCGACGAAGCCGGCATCCGCTCGCTGGTCGACTCCGCCGTGGAAGGCGGCGGCGTATTCTGGCTCACCGACCGGCGCGGCAGGGAGGTCGGAGTGCCGGTGGCGCGCATTGCGTACGTTGAGATAGGGGGGGCGGGACGCGAACCCTCCATCGGCTTCGGCTGACGAGAGGCCCCCGGCCGAAGGCGTCCGCCTGCACGAGCCTTGGGGTGCTCGAACAGACGCTCGGTCAGTCCCCCGGGGTTACCAGCCTCAGGACTTCCGGGTGATGGGTGATTTTCAAGCTGTCGTAGCGCCCTGCGAACTCGCCGTCCACCTGCACCGGGACGGGTCGGTGGCCGATCATGGTCGCCTCCCGCAAGTCGGTGGCGTGACGGACGAGCGGGTTTCCGACCAGCCCGTCTGAGTCAAGGAGCGCGCGAAAGGCGAGCCGGATCATGTTCACGGCCGTGAAGCGGCGCACCGAGAGCATCACGAGCCGACCGTCCAGCGTCGCTTCGGGGGCGAAGTCGAATGGCCTGCGACCCAGGTATGTGTACGGATTGGAGTTCAGGAAAACGGCGAAGTAGCCGCCGATCACGCTGCGTCCGCCGGGAAGTTCCAGTCGAAAATGCGGAAGGCTGCTGTCAAAATGACGCAGCCAGACCTCGAAAGTCGACCAGATGAACAAGGCGTGATTGAGGGCCCGCTTCAGCCGCCCGCTCCGCTCCACGCGTTCAACCACGGCGGCGTCGAAACCCAGCCCCACGTGCAGCAGGAAGTAGCGCCGATTCACAGCCCCCAGCCCCACCCGTCGAATCCTGCCCTCCGCCAGCGCCCGAAGCGTCGCCTCGGCGGCGTCCATCGGATCGTCGGGAACACCGAGCATGCGGGCAAAGACGTTGGTGGAACCGCCAGGGAGCGCAGCCAGGGCCGTCTCGCTTGCGGCAAGGCCGTTGGCGGCTTCGTTAAGGGTGCCGTCACCGCCGAGCGCCACCACAGCGTCGGCCCACTCAGCCCCACGGCGAGCCAGTGCGGAGGCGTGGTAGCGCCCGGTGGTGAGCACAGTGCGCACCTCGTGGCGCGACGACAGCACCTGATTGACCACAACGCGCGTTCTAGGCGATACTGCCGATGCGGACGGGTTCACTATCAGCAACAGCTTCAGCAACGGCTCCTCTCGAGAACGCTTGGCCTGTCGCAAGCACGCTAGCCGCCTTGTTACGCCAAGGAATAACTATGCGGCAAAGGCATACTCATGCGCAAAGGCGCTCGAGTGTCGCAAGGCGTGATTTGCCATTCCGAGTTGCCATCCGGGGGCGCAGGCAACACAATCAAGGTGTGAAAATCGCAGTCTGCGTTAAACAGATACCCGACCCGGCCAATCCTGGTCGGCTCGACGCCGACGGCAAGACACTGGCGCGCGACGAGAAGCTCATCCTTGACGAGTCCGACTCCTACGGGGTGGAGATGGCTCTTCAGCTCGCGGAGGCCGCCGGGGGGGAGGTGGTGCTGGTGTCGATGTCGCCGACGGGCGAAGTGGGCGGGATTCGCACGGCCCTGGCGATGGGCGCCGACGCCGCCGTGATAATCAGCGACGACGCTCTGGCTGGAAGCGATGCGCTGGGCACAGCCAAGGTGCTGGCCGCGGCGTTGCGGCGGACGCAGCCCGACTTGATCTTGACCGCCACGGAATCCACCGACGGGTACACGGGAACGGTGCCCGCCCAGATAGCGGAGCTGCTCTCCCTGCCGTCGGTGACGTTCGCAAAGTCGGTGGAGGTGGGCTCCGACGGCCTGCTGGTGCGGCGACAGGCTGAGTACGGCTACGACGAGGTGGCCTGCCCGCTGCCGGCGGTGGTCTCGGTTACAGCCGGCGTGGTAGAGCCTCGCTACCCCTCCTTCAGGGGGATAATGGCCGCCAAGTCGAAACCCACCGAAATGCTGACGCTGGCCGGCCTGGGCCTCGAGCCGTCCGAGGTGGGTTGGACGGGCGCACGTCAGCGGATAATCGACGTCTCCCCGGTGCCTGAGCGAGGTGGTGGGGAGATCTGCGAAGACGACGGGACGGGTCACGAGCGCATCGTCGCCCTGCTCGAAGAGCTAAAGGTTCTGTGAGGCAGCTGTGAGCGCAAGGAGAATCCAGGTTCACGCGGAGTTCGCAGCCCCCGACTCGGCCAGTCTGTCGCCCATTTCCCTGGAACTGCTCGCCGCAGCCCGGTCGCTTGCCAGGGGGGGGCGGGTGGAGGCCTTCGCAGTGGGGGTGAGCGGCGACGCGGCCGCCGTGGAGGCCGGGGCGCACGGGGCCGCCGTGCTGCGCCACCTCGCTGCCGACGCCGAGACGATGGCCGGCCCGGTCCTCTCCGCAGCCCTGTCGAAGCTCTTCGCCGACGAAGGTGCGCCGGACGTGCTGCTGTTTGGCACCACCTACGACGGCAGAGATGCAGCGGGGCGGCTATCGGCGCGGCTCGACGTGCCCGTCATCACAAACGTCACCGAACTCCAAGAGCTTGAAGACGGCTCCCTGGCGGGGGTGGAGCCGATCTTTGGCGGCACCCTCAACGTGACCACGCGATTCGCTGACGCGAGGCCGCAGATATTCCTGGTGCGCCCCAAGTCGTTCACCCCCGAGGCAATCGGCGGGGCGGCAGCTGAGTTGGTTGCGCTGGCGCCCGGCGACGCAGGGGAAAGCGGAGTCGCCCGCATCGTGGGGCGACAGGTGGCGGAGGGCACAGGCCCGAAGCTCGACGAGGCCGGCGTGGTGGTTTCGGGGGGGCGCGGTCTGGGGGAGGCGGGGAACTTCTCCCTGGTGAGCGAACTGGCCGAACTGCTGGGAGGGGCGTCAGGGGCTACGCGGGCCATCGTGGACGCCGGCTGGGTGCCTTACTCGTACCAGGTAGGGCAGACGGGCAAGGTTGTGAAGCCCGACGTGTATATCGCCTGCGGCATTTCAGGCGCTACGCAGCACCTGGTGGGCATGAAGAACTCCAAGACCATCGTCGCTGTCAACAAAGATCCTGACGCTCCCATATTCGGCGTGGCAGACCTGGGAATCGTCGGCGACGTCCACAAGGTGCTGCCCAGGCTCATCGAGACGCTGAAAGCCCGCTAGACAGGGGGCCAGGGCACCGCCCTGGTGGAGTGCGGATGGGGAAAGCAGCCCAGTGCGAGCAGGGCGTCGGCCCTCTCGAGCAGGGCGTCGACCTCGTCCTCGGTCAGCAGCGGGCTCAAGACCTCGGCTGCGCCTTCGCCACGGAGGAGCGAAAGCCCGGCAATCACGTCCTCGGGCAGTGGCTGGCCTGCGAAGTCCCAGATAACCGTCCGCAGCTTGAAGTCGGAGTGAAAGCAGAGTCCGTTGTCCACGGCCCAGATTCTCCCCCCCTCCACCAGCACGTGCCCTCCTTTGCGGTCGGCGGCGTTGGCGGCGACGTCGAAGGCGCAGAGCCGCATGAGCAGCGGGATATGGTCTTCGCGCCCCCTCAGCGTGAAGTAGTGCTGCTCGAAGTCGGCGGGCACGAATAGCTGAAGCGATCCGTGGCCCAGCGGGCCGTCCCGCTCGACGGTGGGAGGCACCAGGTCCCAGCCCAGGTGGCTCGACAGCAGATAGGCGGCAACCTCCCTCCTGTAAAGCCCCGGCGGGAAGTCCAGGAGCGGACGCTCACCTCTAAGGGGCTTGTAGACGGCCTGAAGCCCCAGCGAGCCGTCGGCGCGGCGGAGGTCGGCCAGAAAAGTTGCGTTGGAACTCCAGGGCAGGCGGCCGAGCACTTCCACATCGGCGGTCGAGAGTTCTTCGACCGCCACCGCCTCAGCTACCGGCGGACGCGTCCTGACAGGGGACTCCTCCTTGCTTGAGCGGCCCATTGCGGACGCTCAGTTCCAGCAGGGGCAGAAGCCGTCTTCGGAGTTGAGCGGAGCCCTGCAATACGGGCACGGCGGCCTGCCGGCGGCCACGACAGTGCGCGCCTGCCGGACGAAGTTGGATGCCTGATCGGCTTTCAGGGCGAACCGGGCAGTTGACTGCGCGTCGTCCTCGTTCTGCGTGAGCTCCTCCATCCAGAGGATGATGAAGTCCTTGTTCTGCTGATAGGCCGCCCCGATCTTCCCTACAACCCAGTCCGGCTCGGAGGGCTGTTCGAAGTAGGGCTCGTCGTAGTCGGAGAGGCGGGGCTCCACCTCGGGGGAATCTGAGGGGCGGGGCTCCACCTCGGGGGGGGCGGCCGGGGGCACCTCCCCGCCACCCAGGCTGTCCAGCCAGGAGCCCTGCGAGGGCGGTCGGGGCGCGCGGTAGCCGAACAGTTCTTCCAGCGTGTTGTCGAGGAACTCAGCCAGAGCCGTCACCTGCTGCTTCTCCAGCTTCAGCGAGAGCACCTCGGCCCCCTCACGCACCTGCACGAAGAAGACCCTCTTCCCCTTCGGGCCGATCGCACCGCAGGAGAATCCGTCGACTTGCGAAAATTCAGTTGATCTGCTCATTGCACCTTCAGCGCTTTCAGGTCGTCTCCGGTTGAGTTTAGGGTGAGCACCAGGGGGAAGGAGTCGGCGAAGGCCAGCGCGGTGATTGAGGCCGGTCCGACCACGATGCGCTGGAAGCAGTCGAGGGGCGACCCGGCGGCTTTGCAGGCGACGGCCTTGATTACGTCGGCGTGCGAGACGGCCACGAGCGTCTCGCCCTGATGGCGGGCGGCCAGTCCCTCCACAGTCTCCCAGGCGCGGGCCTGCATCTCCTCGAAGGACTCGCCCGAAGGAAAGCGGAAGACGTCCGGGCGTCTCTGCACGTCCTGCCATTCCGGGGACTTTCGCAGGTCGGCCAGAGGCTTGCCGGTCCAGATGCCAAAGTCGCACTCGTCGAGGCCCTCGTTAACCACCACCGACCTGCCAGTCACCGCCGAGATCGCCTCGGCGGTCTCCCGTGCCCGCTCCCTCGGCGAGGAATAGACGGCGCCCACCCCGCCCAGCGCGGCGATGCGGGCGGCTGCCGCCTCCGCCTGGCGGCGGCCTGCTTCAGACAGGTGCAAGCCAGGCGCCCTCCCTGGGAGGATTCGGCCGGTGGTCTCCGTCAGGCCGTGCCGCACGAGCAGCACGAGGGTCGGGCGGGCATGTTTGGAATCGCTCATCGCACGCTCAAGCTACCCTCCGGCGTAGCGTTGCCACCGATGGACGGCGGGACGGACGCCAGTGCCGAGAGGCTGCTGGGGCGATTGACGGAGGAGATCGTGGCTTGCCGGGCCTGTGATCGGCTGGTGTCCTGGCGGGAGGAGGTGGCGCGCACCCCCCGGGCGTCTTTTCGACATCAGAAATACTGGGGACGACCGGTGCCAGGGTTCGGCGACCCCCGTGCAAGGCTTGGGATAATGGGCTTGGCGCCCGCAGCCCACGGGGCCAACCGCACCGGGCGAATGTTTACCGGCGACCGCTCCGGCGACTGGCTCTACAGGGCACTCTGGCGGGCGGGCTTCGCCAACCAGCCCGACAGCGCTCACGCCGACGACGGCCTGACGCTCACCGACGCCTTCGTCACCGCCCCTGTGAAGTGCGCCCCTCCCGCCAACAAGCCGACTGCCGCGGAGCAGGCAGCCTGCCTGCCTTTCCTCCGGCGCGAGCTTGCGGCCCTCACCTCGCTTCAGGCGATCGTGGCGCTGGGCGCACTGGCCTATGCCACGCTCGCCCGCCTCTACGGGATGCGCCCGCGGCCCCGTTTCGCCCACGGCCAGGTGGTCAGGCCCGACGGCGCCCCCGCCCTGATTTGCTCATACCACGTAAGCCAGCAGAACACCTTCACCGGCAGGCTCACCGAAGAGATGCTTGACTCCGTTTTCGTCAAAGCCCGTCAGATGCTCAGGTAGCCTCACAAGTCGTGCATATCCCGGAACCCGCCTGGCCGGCGAAATCGCCGAATGAGTCGATGAAGGCGTCTAGATCGCCGAAGGCGTGGACGAAGCTGCTCCGTGGGCGCCTGGCCGCCGTGGCGATCGTCTTGACTGTCGTTGCAGGGTGCGCGTCCTCCGGAGAGCCGACGAGTTACGACTCGACTGTGGAAAACAACTACCTAAGGGCGTGCCAGGATCAGTTCGGGAGAGACAGGACGGTTCGGGCCGCCGACGCTCCAAACGTCTGCAGATGCGCCTGGGTGCGCATCTCCACAGAGATCCCCTTTGAGGACTTCAGGGAACTCGACAACAAAGTTCGAGGTGACCCGTCGCAGATCACAGAAGATGAGACAGGGGTGCTCCTGACTCAAATAATGGCCGGGTGCACGAGTTCCTCGCAGTTTCCCGCCTGAACGGAAGCCGCCGAATCGTCAAAGCCTGAAGCCGCCGATTCTGCATGGGGATGCTGCAGGAAAGCTGCTGCACCCTCGGCTATTTCCTGAGCGCAGCCTCCGGCGACGCCCATGCAGGCCAGCGGGAGCGGCTCTTTGCGGCCAGCTTGTGCATTAGTTTGACGGCACCCGGATCGGCGTCGCCCGGCCTGGCCTCAATCACACCCTCCTCCAGCATCCGCACGATGATCTCCCGGCCCAAGTCCGTTCGCACCACCGTGAGCGTCCAGTCGGTTGCTTCGCCTATTCCGCCTGTTGAGATGTCTGCGTGCTCTGCGGCGAAGTCGGGGCAGTGATTGCATCCCTCCCGCGTCCAGGCGTGGCACTCCTTGAGGCCGATCTCGTGGTAACCGCCGTCGTGCGTCCACACCTGGAATACGCCTTTGATGTTCATCTTCCTGATGTCTTCCTTGCGCAGGCCGTACTTGATCCAGAACAACTCGTCGAATAGCGAGTCGTCGAACGACTTGGAGCACAACAGCCCTATGTTGAGCTTGATTCGGCGCCCGACCTTGCCCACCTTGCGGTGCCACATCACCGGCCCGATTGAGGTCTGGCAGCTCATCCCCACCAGCGCCAGGCTGTCCAGGCCACGTTCTACGGCCTCCGGATAGGCGATCGTGTTGGCGGAGTACGTGTAGCGGCTTCCCGCCCCTGCCAGCACCTCCTCACGATTTGTCGCAACCGCCGGGACTGCCTTCCAGCCGCTCTGCGCGCCCTCCAGATGCGAGACCAGGGCACCGTCGATGATCCCGTTCTCAAGGCACCAGATAAGGATGGCCGAGACCAGCCCACCGTCCTGCCCGATCTCGTAGACGAAATCGTCACTTGCCCTCGTCAGGATGATGTCCTTGTAGATTCCCGACTGCTCGTCCTCGGCCCGGCGGCGTCCGAAGAGGTGCTCGTCGGCCTCCGGCTCCCAGGCCCTGAAGCGTGGGCAAGCCCTGGTGCAGGAGGTGCAGCCCTTCTCCCCGTGCGTGCAGTTGGTCGGGCCAAGTTCCTCCTCGAGGTGGAAGGGGTAGTACTCGCCCGGGTCGTGCTTGTAGCCGATCACGTCGTGCGGGCAGGCGATCACGCATCCCGCGCAACCCGTGCAAAGCCCACTGGTGATGACCTCCTCGTGGAGTTCCTTCCACTGAAACGTCCAGCGGGGGGGCTTGGGGGCTGCGGACGACTTGGCGGGGGCGGGAAGAGATTGCTCTGGCACGGGCGCGGCGACGGCGGCGGGGGCGGCTGAAGATGGCGCCGGCGCCGGGGCATGGGCGATGGAGGCTGCAGAGGCGAGGGGGGGAGGGGCGGATGCCGAGGCGTTTGTCATACCCGTAACCGTACCGCCCGACAGCACTTCAATGCAGGGCATGTCGACGGTAGCCGCCCACCACTCGGCCGACATCGCGCATTTCGGGCATCGCGCACGGCGCCTAACGCCGCAACCCGGCTGCGCCCTCGGCCCGGCTGCGCCCTCGGCAAGACACGAACCTGCGCGCACCCAACAAGGAAGGGACACGCAGATGAGCAGGAAACCCGGCTGCGCCCTCGGCAGGATTCGAACCTGCGCGCACGGCTCCGGAGGCCGCTGCTCTATCCCCTGAGCTACGAGGGCCGACTCGCAGGCTAACGGCGGGCGGTCATACCCCCGATACGCTGCGCAGGCGCAGGGATGATTCGCCAAACCTTGACCGAAGCTCTGCGGGCCGCCTTTTCCGCCCTCGAGGGCGTCTCCTGTCCCGAGGCAATCGATCTGGGGCGACCCGCCAACCCGTCGCACGGCGACTGGTCGTCCAACGCTGCGCTGGTGGCCGCCGCCGCCACCGGACGCAACGCCAGGGCGCTTGGCGGGGAACTGGCGAAGGCGCTCAGCAAGAACCCGCCCAGGCACGTGCGGAAGGTCGAGGTGGCGGGGCCCGGCTTCTTGAACTTTTTCCTGCACGACGCCTGGCTGCACGAAGTGCTGAAGCAGGTCGTGACGGAAGGGGTGGACGGCTACGCACGCTGGGATTTCGGCGCTTCACGAATAGTGAACCTTGAGTTCGTGAGCGCCAACCCGACCGGGCCTGTCCACGTTGGCGGGGGGCGCTGGGCGGCTTACGGGGACGCTCTCGCCAACATCCTCGCACGCTGTGGCTACTCGGTTCACAAGGAGTACTACCTCAACGACCTGGGGCGCCAGATGGAGGCGTTCGCCGCTTCGCTGGCGGCTCGGCGACGGGGGGAGGAACCGCCCGAGGACGGCTACCTCGGCGAGTACGTGCGGGAGTGGGCGGACGAGATGCCCGATGAGGTCGCCGCCGCCAACGACGCGGGGGCGGTAGGCGAATGGGGATACCTCCGCGCCCGTCGAGACATCGAGGCGAGCATGGAGCGCCTTGGGGTGCGATTCGACACCTGGTTCAGCGAGCGCTCCCTCCTGGCGACCGGCGACATCGCCGGGGTGCTCTCCGAGCTGCGGGCAGCCGGAGTTCTATACGAGCAGGACGGCGCCGTCTGGCTGCGCTCCACCGAATATGGCGACGACAAGGACAGGGTGCTGGTCCGCTCCGACGGCGAGTCCACCTATCTGTTGGGCGACCTCGCCTACCACCAGAACAAGTTCGGTCGGGGCTTCGATCTGCTCATTGACGTTTGGGGGGCCGACCATCACGGCTACGTGGAGCGGCTGGCCGCCGGCGTATGCGCCCTCGGACACCGTCGTGAGCAGCTGGAGATCGTGCTGGGGCAACTCGTGAAGGTGGTGAGGGGCGGCAAGGAGGCCAAGATTTCCAAGCGGGCCGGAAACCTGGTGCTGCTCGACGACCTGGTGAGCCTTGTGGGGGCGGACGCCGCCCGCATGACCTTCCTTGCACAGTCGCTCGACAGACGCCAGGTGATCGACGTGGAATTGCTTGCGGCTCAGTCAATGGAAAATCCGGTGTTCTACGTCCAGTACGCCCACGCCCGAATCTGCTCGCTGCTGCGTGAGGCTGCCACCCGCGGGGCAGAGCGCCCGCCTATGGGAGCGGCGGCTCTGGAGACATTGACCGAGGCGCGGGAATTAACGATGCTGCGGACTCTGCACGGGCTGGGGGAGGTGGTGGCGACGGCCGCGCTGGAGCGCGCCCCGCACAAGCTCACAGCCTGGGTGCGGCAACTGGCCGGGGACTTTCACGGCTTCTACCACGACTGCCCCGTGCTTCGCAGCGATGTTCCCCCCGACGTGCGCGGCGCCCGGCTGTGGCTGGCCGAAGCCGCCCGAATCGGTCTGGTGACAGCGCTGAGCCTGCTGGGCGTAAGCGCCCCGGATGCGATGTGAACCCGAGATTGGGCGAGATTCGGGTGGGTGCGCTCGGCCCGGGCGAGCTGGGCCGAGCACCAAGGCCGGGCGGGCCGGGAGTGGACAGGCACACGGATTGTGGATAATCGTGTGATGGGACGGCGCCCGCTGCCCCATCCCTGCTGAGTCGGAACAAGGGAGGTATCACACTTGGCCGCAGCGCTGCCCTGGAGACTGCTGCCGGACAGCGCCACCGAGGCGGATGGGCGACTGTCGCTGGCAGGATGCGACCTGGAGGGCCTGGCGTCGGAGTTCGGCACCCCACTGGTGGTCTACGACGAAGATCACCTGCGGGCGCGCTGCCGGGAGGCGCTGGCTGCGTTCGGGGAAGGAGTTTCCTACGCAAGCAAGGCTTTCCTGTGCCGGGCGATGGCGCATCTGGTGGCCGAGGAGGGTCTCGGACTGGACGTGTCCACCGGCGGGGAGCTGCATGCGGCGCTGGAAGCCGACTTCCCGCCTGAGCGCCTGGTGGTGCACGGCAACAACAAGTCGCTGCGAGAGATCGGGGAGGCGCTGGCCGCCGGCGCAGGACGCATCGTCGTGGACAGCTTCGACGAGATGGCGAGGCTGGAGGCGCTGGCCGCCGGCCGCGGCGTTCGCCCTCGAGTGCTGATTCGGGTCACGCCCGGGGTTGAAGTCCATACGCACCACTATGTCGCCACCGGCGGGGAAGACTCCAAGTTCGGATTCACTGTGCGCTCGGGCGCGGCAGCCGAAGCCGTTGATCGGGCACGCACTTCAGATGTGCTTGACCTGCTGGGGGTCCACGCCCACATCGGCAGCCAGGTCTTCAGTCTGGACTCCTTCGCCGAGGCTGTGGGCGTGCTGGCCCGCTTCGCTGCGCCTCTGGGGCTGGAGGAACTCTCCGTGGGTGGCGGGCTGGGAGTGGCCTACGTGGAAGGCGAGCGGGCGGCGGGCATCCCCGAATGGGCGACCGCCGTGCGTGAGGCGGCTGAGGCGGCAGGCCTCACTGCGCGAATCACCGCCGAGCCTGGGCGCGCCATCGCCGCCGCAGCCGCCGTCATCCTCTACGAGGTCGGCACGGTGAAGGAAATACCCGGCGTTCGCACCTACGTGGCTGTGGACGGCGGCATGAGCGACAATCCCCGCCCTGTCCTGTACGGCAGCGGCTACGAGGCGTTTCTACCCCGCGCGGTGAGGGCGGAGCGGCCACTTTCGGCGCGCGTGGTGGGCAAGCACTGCGAGTCGGGCGACGTTCTGGTCTCCGAGGGATGGCTGCCGTCCGACGTTGCTGTGGAAGATGTCCTTGCGATGCCCGTAGCGGGCGCCTACGGCTACTCGATGGCGTCAAACTACAACAAGGTTCCCCGCCCGGCGGTGCTCTTCGTTCACGATGGTGCTGCCCGCCTTGTGATCAGACGCGAGACGTATGCCGACCTCACCCGACTGGATGTTTGAAGCTTCGCTGAGGCGCTTCCGCTGAAGCTCTGATCTTTGACAGCGGCAAAGTCCCGAGAAATCCGCATTACGCATTAGTTCGCAATTTTACATTAAATATGTTAATATATATAAAATTCGTGAATCGGGTAAAGTAGCCAGCATTAATAATTTGGCGTAAAGGTTGCGAATTGCGATCATTGCTGCTAATATCAGGGCATGACTTTGGCCTGTCTTGGCGCCGAGCCAAACCGGTCAGCCGACCTTCCCCCAAGGCTTCCCCCTCGGCCCCGCTTAGGCGGAGGCCCAATACACACTCCTGCTCAAAGAAAGGGACAAACCAAATGAGCATCTCGAACGTGGCCTTGCTGGGGGCGATGATCGGAATCCTGGCAGTCAACGCGACGATTCTGACTGCGGTAATGATCCACTTCTTCCGTGAACTCCGGTCTCAAATCGTCGACACCAACAAACGCTTAGACGCCGCCATCGAGCGCATCGACAAACGCTTCGACGACACCAACAAACGCTTCGACGACACCAACAAACGCTTCGACGGCGCCATCGAGCGCATCGACAAACGCTTCGACGACACCAACAAACGCTCCGACAAACGATTCGACGCCGTCGACAAACGATTCGACGCCGTCGACAAACGATTCGACGCCGTCGACAAACGATTCGACGCCGTCGACAAACGATTCGACGCCGTCGACAAACGATTCGACGCCGTCGACAAACGATTCGACGCTGTTGACAAACGATTCGACGCTGTTGACAAACACATCGACAAACGCTCCGACGACACCAACAAACGCATCGACGAGGTTGACAAACGCTCCGACAAACGGTCCGACGAGCGCTCTGACGCCGTCGACAAGCGCATCGACGAGCGCTTCGACGACACCAACAAACGCATCGACGAGGTCAACCAACGCTCCAACGAGCGGTTCGATGCCGTCGACAAGCGCATCGACTGGCTTGTCTCCCAAATTGTCGCCATTACCCAAACGCTCGGGGAACTCAAGGGAATAATCATCGCTCGTCTTGGAATCAGGACAGGCGACATCTCCTCCCCGACGCCAAGCGACGAGGCCTTCCCAACGCCAACAGCCAACCTCGCCGAGGCGTTGGAAGCTCCCGGATCGGCAGGCGAAGCCGACATGCAGGCCGACGACCCCGGCCTATCCGGCAGTGGGGCCAGGGGAATCAACAATTCCGGTCAGCCAGCCGACAACCCGGCCGAGGCCGCTCAGAACACCGAGGCCGCTTAAGACCCCGAGGCCGCACAGTGGGCAAGAGCCAGGTTCGGCCATTCCCTTGCCTAGGAAAGGGCGCCGATAACGTTGTCCCGATGCAGCCCCCAGGCAATTCGCAGACGCTTGCCCCCGCCCTAGGGGAGCGTGAAGGTACAGAGCAACCCTCAATCCCAGCCACGCCGCTTAGAACAGGCCCTGACCCCGTCCGAGTAGGCCTGCTTGGGTGCGGAAACGTGGGAGCGGCGCTAGCCGGGCTGATACTGCGGCGCAGGACGGAAATCGCCTCTGCCTACGGAGTGGATATCCAGATCGTTGCTGTGGCAGTACGCAACCCTGGTGCCTCTCGGGCGGTCGAGTTGCCAGGGGAGATCTTCACCGACGACGCTGCGTCGGTCGCCCGGGCAAGCAAAGTGGACGTCGTGGTGGAACTCATCGGAGGACTTCAACCGGCGACTGGGCTGATATGTGCCTCGCTGGAGGCAGGCAAGCCAGTCGTGACGGCCAACAAGGAGGCGCTGGCAGCCAATGGCCCGAAACTGGCCGCCGCAGCGGCGTCAGGGGGCGCCCCTCTCCTTTACGAGGCGGCAGTGGGCGGCGGCATTCCAGTAATCCGCGCCCTCTCCGAATCGCTGGCCGGGGAATCCCTGAAGCGGGTGATGGGCATAGTGAACGGCACAACCAACTACATACTCGGACGCATGAGCGACGACGGGGCCACCTACGCCGAATCGCTGTCAGAGGCGCAAAAGCTGGGATACGCAGAGGAAGACCCAGCAGCCGACGTAGATGGCCACGACGCCGCCGCCAAGGTGGCGATCATGGCGTCCATAGCCTTTGGCGTCGACGTGTCAGGCAGCGACGTCTACCGGGAGGGCATCTCGCAGGTAAGGCCCGACGACATCGTCTTCGCGAAGCGCCTGGGTTACGTAATCAAGCTGCTGGGAATCGCCGAGCGCATCGAGGGCGGCTCGGTCGCCGCGCACGTCCACCCGGCGATGGTGCCCGTCGCACACCCCCTGGCCTCTGTGAGAGGAAGCTTCAACGCCGTATTCGTCGAGGGCGAGGCGGTCGGCGAACTGATGCTCTACGGGTTGGGCGCGGGCGGGGCGCCCACCGCAAGCGCCGTACTTGGAGACCTCATCGAAGCGGGGCGCCACGTCGCAGCGGCACGGCGCCACGCTGCGAGCCAAGCGCGGGCGGCCGCCGAACACAAGAGGCCCATCGGTGTGGCCAAGATCCGCCCCATCGAAGATCTGCGCACCGCCTACTACCTGGCGCTGGAAGTGGAGGACCGCCCGGGCGTGCTGGCCTCGGTGGCCGGGGTGTTCGGCGCAGAGGGGGTGTCCATCCTCTCGATGGAGCAGGAGGGGCTGGGGTCTGAGGCCCGGCTCATCTTCATCACCCACACCGCCACCGAGCGCGACATGCGCGCAACCATCAACGGCTTGAGGAAACTGGCTGCGGTTCGACGGGTTGGCAGCCTGATCAGGGTCATAGGCGACGAGCAGGGCTGACGGGCAAGGTCGATGAGCCTGCGCTACGTCTCCACCCGGGGGGCGGCGCCGACGCTGGGATTCTCCGACGTGCTGCTGCGAGGCCTGGCGTCCGACGGGGGGCTGTACGTGCCTGAGCGGTGGCCGGAAGCGCCGCTTGCGCCCGACCGCCCATACGTGGACTTGGCGGTGGAGGTGATGACGCCGTTCCTATCCGGCGAGATCGAGGCGGCAACCTTCGCCGACCTGGTTTCGGAGTCGTACACCGCCTTCGGCCATCCTGAGGTGGCCCCGCTGGTGGAGCTGGCCGACGGGCTCTGGCTGATGGAGCTGTTCCACGGACCGACGCTGGCGTTCAAGGACGTGGCCCTGCAGCTGCTGGGAAGGCTGCTGCAGTTCGAGCTGGAGAGGCGCGGCGAAAGGGTGACCATCGTGGGCGCAACCTCCGGCGACACAGGCTCGGCGGCCATCGAGGCCTGCCGCGACCGCCCCGCCCTCGATGTGTTCATCCTGCATCCGCACGGCCGTGTAAGCGAGGTGCAGCGCCGGCAGATGACCACGGTCGGCTCTGCGAACGTCCACAACATCGCCATCGAGGGGAGCTTCGACGACTGCCAGGACATCGTGAAGGGGATGTTCGCCGACGAGTCCTATCGCAGCCGCCACCGGCTTGCGGCCATCAACTCCATCAATTTCGCGAGGGTGATGGCACAGGTCGTCTACTACTCCGCGGCTGCGGCCCGCCTGGGGGGAGGGCCGATCTCCTTCGCGGTCCCCAGCGGCAATTTCGGCAACGTCTTCGCGGGATACGGGGCGATGCGCATGGGCCTGAAGGTCGACAGGCTGGTGGTGGGGAGCAACCGCAACGACGTCCTCACCCGCTTCTTCCACACCGGGCGACTTGAGATTCGGGACGTGGTTCCCACGATGTCGCCGAGCATGGACATCGCAGTGTCGTCAAACCTCGAACGCCTGCTCTTCGAGGCGCTGGGGCGGGACGGCCAAGCCACGTCAGCCCTGATGAGGGAGCTTCGCCGCAAGGGGGCCGCCGAGATGCCGCAATGGGCAATGAGCAGGCTTCGGGCCGTCTTCTCGGCGGCGCGGGTGGACGAAGAGGCCACCTCCAGGGTGATGGCGGAGGTCTATGCGCGCACCGGCAGGCTCATCGACCCGCACACCGCAGTGGGTGTAGGGGCGGCCCTTGAATGCAGGGGGGACGGCGACGTCCCCACGGTGGCGCTCTCCACCGCGCACCCGGCCAAGTTCCCCGACGCCGTCTTCGCGGCCACCGGCCGTCGGCCGGTGCTGCCGGAAAGGCTGGCCGACCTTCACGATCGCCCCGAGCGGCTCTGCGTCCTCCCGAACGACCTCGCGGCAGTGCAGCGCTTCGTAGCCGATAACGCCGGAGTGAACGCCTAACGGGCAGAGCGCTCCCTCAGTCGCCTGAAGTTGTTCATCTCAGGCGCTTGAACAGGCAAAAAGCCGGACATCGCAAACGACACCGCTCGCCTCAACCCGGTCGTCGTCGGGAAAGCCGCTTCAAGAGTCCTCCGACCTCCGCCCTGCGTGGCAGACTCACTGCGTGAAACACGTCGTCTGCATTCCTGACGGATGCGCCGACTGGCCGTGCGAGGAACTAGGCGGGCGGACTCCGCTGGAAGTCGCGCTCATGCCCACGCTTGCAGGGCTGGCGCGCCGGGGCAGGATAGGGCGGGCGCAGGTGATACCTCAGCGCATGCCGCCTGGCAGCGACGTGGGCAACATGTCGATCCTCGGCTACGACCCCAGGGTCTATCACAGCGGGCGGGCGCCCATCGAGGCGGCGGCGCAGGGGATCGAGCTTGCGCCCGGGCAGGTGGCGTTTCGCTGCAACCTGGTGACGCTCAGCGAGGACGATGTGATGCTGGACTACGCGGGCGGCCACCCATCGAACGAGCAGGCCGCCGAGGTGATAGAGGCGGTTCAAGCCGAGTTGGGAGGGGAGGTGCGCTTTTGCCCGGGCAAGCAGTACCGCCATCTGATGATCGCCCCTGGTTCCTGGGCGCAGGCGGAGTGCGTGCCGCCGCACGACATCACCGGGCGCCAGGCCGTCCCTCCCGGCGGCCTGCGGTCGGGAAAGCTGCGCCAGCTGATGGAGGCGTCCCGTGAGATCGTCGGTGGATTCGACATCGAAGCCACCCAGATATGGCTGTGGGGACAGGGGACAACCCCGCGGATGCCGAGTTTCAAGGAGAAGTTCGGGGCGCAGGCGGCGATGGTGAGCGCCGTTGACCTGGTGCGCGGGCTTGGAGTGCTGACGGGCATGGAGGTTGTGGACGTGCAGGGGGCGAACGCCTGGTACGACACGAACTACGAAGGCAAGCGGGACGCAGCCCTGTCCAGCCTGGAGGGCGGCGCCGACCTGTTCGTGATCCACGTGGAGGCTACCGACGAGGCAGGCCACGCAGGGGACGTCGCCGCGAAGGTGCGGGCGCTGGAGAACTGGGACGCCCGCATCCTGGCCGACCTCAAAGCGGGGCTGGACAGCCTTGGGAAGTGGCGGATGCTGCTGTTGCCCGATCACGCCACGCCGATCGAGACCCGCACCCACACCTCAGAGCCGGTGCCCTACCTGTTGGTGGACTCCACCAAGGAATTCGAGGGCGGCTCATACAACGAAGCGGCGGCGGCAAACGCCCCCGTAATGCCCGGCCACCACGTGATGTCAGAACTCCTCAAGACAAATAGCGCGAAATAGTTGTATAGCGGCGGGAGAGCCGCTAGTATTTACTTTAGTTCCGGCTGCCTTGACAATTCTCTTTGGGCGAGGCCGCGGAATTTCCCTATTCCAAGCCTCGGCTCTCAAGGCGTCTGAAGTAGTGCGCCTTATCCGGGGAAGTGAGGTTGAGGTGAGTACTGAAACCGCTGAATCACAGCGAAGTATCTTCCAATCCAAGAGCCGTAACGAGCTGATTGACATTGCCTATGCGATGGGAGGGCGACCCTCTGCGCGCAGCCGCAAGTCGGAGCTCGTCGACCTGATCGTAGGTCTGGCGGGTTTCGGCACCGAAGCAGAGTCCTCGTCGGGCATGGCCGAGAGCGGCGCAGCGGGCGCAGGCGACAGCGCGGCAGGCGACGGCGCAGGCGCGGCAGGCGACAGCGCAGCAGGCGACGGCGCAGCAGGCGCAGGCGACAGCGCGGCAGGCGACAGCGCTGTAAGCACAAGGATCCCCCCTTCGGCCGTGCCAGGCGCAGCCGTCGCTGGCACGGCCCCCCTCGCCCCGTCCGTGGTGAGTCCGGCACGTTATGGAGCGTCGGGCGATAGCGCCGGGGACGCCTCAGACGGGCGTGCTCAGACGAAGGTGACAGCGGCCGGCGGAAACTCCGACTCCGCCGCTGACGCTGCAGGGGAGGCCGACGGGGCGGCCTCTGGGCATGCCCGCCCGGGCGGCTCGGCCGTCGACGTCTCAGCGGCCCTCTCCACTGCCACCGCCCATTCCAACGCCGCCCAATCCCCCTCAACCACCCGATCCGCTGATGCCAAAGTCAACGGCTCGACCGCAGCAGCCGCCGGCTCCCCCGCCGCGACCGTCAAGGACGCCCCGGCGGAAGCAGGCAGCAGCCGCACCGAGCAGGAGAGAGGCCAGCGCGACCGCCGCGAGAATCAGGCCAAGACCGACCGCCCCCGCCGCGACGAGGCCGTCGAAGGGGGGAACCGCCGCAACCGCAACCGCAACCGCAACCGTGGTCGGGAGGAAGAGCCCTGGGATGGCGAACTCGTAGACATTGCCGGCTACCTCGACCTCAGAGACGAGGGCTACGGCTTCTTGCGGATCAATGCGCAGGTGCCCAGCCGAGCGGATGTGTACGTGTCGGTCAAGCAGATCCGTCAGTTTGGGATGCGCAAGGGCGATCACGTTTCCGGCGCATCACGTCCCGCTGGACGCAGCGAGAAGAATCCCGCCCTCCTCCGGCTCGACGAGATCAACGGTCGCAAGCCGGAGGAGTCGAAGAAGCGTCCAAGGTTCGAGGAACTCACCCCCCTGTTCCCCGAAGAGCGTCTAAACCTGGAGCGGGCAGGCGACCCCGCCAACATGACCACCCGAATCGTCGATCTGCTCTCCCCCATCGGGAAGGGGCAGCGCGGGCTGATCGTCTCGCCCCCAAAGGCCGGCAAGACCACGATCATGAAGGAGATCGCCCGGAGCATCGAGACGAACAACCCAGAATGCAAGCTGCTGGTGCTGCTGGTGGACGAGCGTCCGGAAGAGGTGACCGACATGCGCCGCTGGCTGAGGCGGGGAGAGGTGGCCGCCTCCACCTTCGACCGGCCTGCGGAGGAGCACACGACCGTAGCCGAGCTGACCATCGAGCGGGCAAAGCGGATGGTGGAGATGGGCGACGACGTGGTGATCATGCTCGACGGCATCACCCGCCTGGCCAGGGCTTACAACCTGGCCGCCCCCGCTACGGGGCGAATCATGTCGGGCGGGGTGGACTCCGGCGCCCTCTATCCCCCAAAGAAGTTCTTCGGGGCGGCGCGCAACATGGAGGAGGGCGGGTCGCTCACGATCCTGGCCACCGCCCTGGTTGAGACCGGCTCAAAGATGGACGAGGTGATCTTCGAGGAGTTCAAGGGCACGGGCAACATGGAGCTCCGCCTTGACCGCCGCGCCGCGGAGCGTCGCATCTACCCGGCAATCAACGTGGACGCCTCCTCCACCCGCCATGAGGAACTGCTGTTCGAGCGGCGGCAACTCCAGCAGGTCTGGAAACTGCGTCGGGTGCTCTCTGGTCTGGCCAGCGACCACGGCGGCAACGGCGCAGCAGGTCTGGAGCTGCTCATCGACCGCCTCAAGACGTTTCCCAACAACGCTGCCTTCCTAGAGGGGGTGGCCAAAGGCCCGATGGGGGGCTGAAGAGGCGAATCTTCCGGCGGAGGACGCGCAACAGACGAAGGCGCCACCCAGGCGAGCCGGCCAGCACGGCTGAAGAGTGACTCAAAGAGAAGACATCCAGCAAACCGAAATGACGATGAAGGAGAAACGACGATGCGAGCCGGCATTCACCCCCAATACCGACCAGTTGTGTTTCGGGACACTTCCTCGGGCGAGATGTTCCTGACCCGCTCCACAATTGAGACGCATGAGACGGTCGAGTGGGCTGACGGCAACACCTACCCTCTCGCCAAGGTGGAGATCTCCAGCGCCAGCCACCCGTTCTTCACCGGCACGATGACCATCGTGGACACCGCCGGTCGGGTGGAGCGCTTCGAAAGGCGCTACGGAACCCGACGACGCCGCTGAGCAGCGTGAACAATGACGCCGAGGCAATCGAGGCGCTGGCCCGTGAGCTTCGGGAAATCGAGCGGCGGTTCTCCTCGGGCGAGCTGAGGGGCGACCGCGACGACTATCGGCAGGCCGCCCGGCGGCACAAGCATCTCTCCAAAATCCTCAGCCTTTCCGCCGAACTGAACGAGGTGCGCGGCGAGCGCGAAGCCGCCGAGGAACTCCTCGCGGAGGTCGGCTCCGACGCCGGGGCGGATACCGAACTGCGGGAGATGATGGAGGACGCCGATCGCCGAGCCGCCGAGCTCTCAGAGGAGATCGCATTTCTGCTGCTGCCTGTCGACGGCAACGAGGACAAGAACGTCATAGTGGAGATCCGAGGCGCCGAAGGCGGCGAGGAGGCCAACCTCTTTGCCAGGGACCTCTTCGAGATGTACCAGGGCTTCGCCGAGCGCAAGGGGTGGAAAGTGGAGATGCTGGGGTCGCAGCACTCCGGCCTGGGCGGTATCACCGAGGTGACCTTTCAGATCTCAGGCGACGGCGTGTGGGAAGCCTTGCGGTTCGAGGGCGGGCCGCATCGGGTTCAGCGGGTGCCTGTCACCGAGTCGCAGGGGCGGATTCACACCTCCTCGGCCACCGTTGCGGTGCTCCCCGAAGCCGACGAGGTGGAGATCGAGATTGACGAAGCCGACTTGCAGATAGACGTGTTCCGTTCGTCAGGGCCTGGCGGCCAGTCGGTGAACACCACCGACTCGGCGGTGCGGGTGACGCACCTGCCCACCGGCCTGGTGGTGAGCATGCAAGACGAGAAGAGCCAACTCCAGAACCGCAACAAGGCGCTGCGGGTGCTGCGGGCGAGGCTGCTGCGAGCGGAGCAGGAGCGGCAGTCCGCCGAGGAGTCCGACCGCCGCCGCAGCCAGATCGGCCGGGGCGGGCGCTCTGAGAAGATACGCACCTACAACTTCAGGGAGAACCGAGTCACCGACCACCGGATCGGCCTGACGCTCTACAAGCTGGACAGGATTCTGTCTGGTGGCCTTGACGAGATCGTCGAGGCCCTGGGGGCTGACAATCGTGTACGGGCGCTTGAGCAGTCGCTGGGCGCTGCGCGTGAGCAGGCTGTCTCGTGGGATTCCCTGCGGGCCGAGGCCGAGGGGCGGCTTCGGGCGGCGGGGGTTCCGGGCGCCGCCGATGATGTCCGGAGGATGGTGGCCGCCGCCGCGGGCTGCGAATACGGCCGGGTGTTCACAATGTGGAGCCGCCCGGCGGGGGCGCTGGGGGCGTCCGCCCTTGAGAAGATGCTCGTCCGCCGCGAGAGCGGCGAGCCGCTGCAGTACGCGCTTGGAAACTGGGGATTTCGGACGCTCGATCTGGCGGTTGACGAGAGGGTGTTCATCCCCCGCCCGGAGACCGAGGTGGTTGCCGGCATCGCCTTGGGCGAACTGCGGCGACATGAAGGCCCTGCCGCCCCGATGGCCGCCGACCTGGGTTGCGGATCGGGGGCCATCGGCTTCTCGCTTGCCGCCGAGCACACCGGCGTGGAGGTCTACTGCACCGACGTGTCCGCCGACGCCCTGTCCGTCGCCCGCTCCAATCTGGCGGGGCTGGGAATGCCCGGCCGGAGGGTGCGCCTGGCTGAGGGGCCGTGGTACGAGGCGCTGCCAGGCAAGTTGCGGGGAAGGCTGGCGCTGGTGGTGAGCAACCCCCCGTATGTGGCTGAGGACGAACCCCTGCCCGAAAGCGTCGACGAACACGAGCCCGCCGTCGCCCTGCGGTCAGGCCCGACCGGGTTGGAGGACATCGAGGTCATCCTCTCCGGGGCCTCCGACTGGCTGGAGCCCGGCGGATTGGTAGTGCTGGAAATACCCGAACGGCGGGCATCCGATGTAAGGGGGCTGGCAATGTCGGCCGGGCTCGCCGAGGTAGCCGTCCACCCCGACCTCGCAGGTCGCAGCCGTGTGCTCTGCGCCCGCAATCCGGCTTGAAGACGGGCACCGCGTACATGTCGACGCCGCCGCGAATCTTGCCGTGTGCTCTGCGCCCGCAATCCGGCTTGAAGACGGCGGCGCCCGCAAGACGGCGGGGGGCAGATCCGGCAACCGGAGGGGCATGAAACCCACGGGGGGCGCAAGCAGGCCGCAGATCGTCTCGCTGGCCGACAGCCCTGTCGAAGCCGCCGAGATGGCCGCTGCTGCCTTGGCGTCGGAGGAGGTGGTGCTGCTGCCCACCGACACCGTCTACGGGCTGGCGGCGCTGCCTGGCAGCACCAGGGCCACTACCCGGCTATTCGAAATCAAACGCCGGCCCGCCACTGTGTCGGTGGCGGTGCTCGTAAGCGAGCCGTCCCACGCTTGGGATCTGGCCGATGACGTCCCGCCGCCTCTGGCCGACCTCATGGCGAGACACTGGCCCGGGGCGCTGACCGTTGTGCTCGAGCGACGCGGCGACATGGACTGGGCGCTGGGAGGTGGCGGAACGACGGTGGGGGTTCGCTGCCCCGACCGAAACTGGCTGCGCGGCCTGCTGAGGAGCACCGGCCCGCTGGCCGTGACCAGCGCCAATCTTCACAGACAACCCACCCCGGCCACGGCAACGGAAGCCCTGAGCAACCTTGGCGCAGGGGTCTCGGTGGCAGTAGACGGCGGAAACTGCTCTGGAGAGGCCTCCACCGTCGTCGCCTGGGAAGGCAGACTAAGGGTGCTCAGAGCGGGCCCCCTGCTCATTTGAGCGTTGGATGCCGCCAAACCGGACAGCCGCCTAAAGGAACTGTCTGTCTCAGGGGAGCGAGTCGAGCTTGCGAACCCTTGTCTCGTGCCTTCCCCCTTCGAAGGTGGTGCAGAGGAAGGCTTCAAGAGCCTCGAGCATGGTCGGCAGGTCAATCAGGCGCTGGCCGAAGCAGGCAACGTTGGCGTCGTTGTGCCTGCGTGAGAGCTGCGCCGAGATCTTGTCGTGAACCACGGCGGCTCTGACGCCCTTGATCTTGTTGGCCGCCATTGCGATCCCGATTCCGCTGCCGCAGACGCAGACGCCGAGTTCCGCCTGCCCGCACGCAACCGTCCGGCCGACCGCAGCCCCGAAGTCGGGATAATCCACCCGATTCTCGTCGTGAGCACCGAAATCCACCACCTCCCAACCCCGCCCCCGGAGCCAGGACGCCGCCTCCTGCTTGAAGCGAAAGCCCGCGTGATCGGCACCGACGGCGATGGGCATGCGCCGAGTGTAGGCCGGGCCGCCTCACGCTGGCTGACTGGATCTCCGAGGTCGTATAGGCGAGGCGGGCGGGCCGCCTCACGCAGATTGACAGGGCCGCTGAAACATGGCAAAATGAGAGGCAGCAATGGGATATGAAGTAAATGGGATATGAAGTAGGGGCGCGCGTCGTCTATCCGCATCATGGCGCCGCCATCGTCGAGCGCAAGGAGATGAAGAGGGCCTTCGGGCGCGAGACGGAGTACCTGGTCCTACGCATGACCCGTGGGAAGATGATCCTCTCCGTGCCCTCCGACAAGGTGGACGAGGTGGGCGTCCGCTGGCCGATCAGCGTCGACGAGGTGGAAGACCTGTTCGAGGTGATGCGAAAGCGCGACGTTCACGAGCCGGCGAACTGGAGCCGCCGCTTCAAGAACCACCAGGAGAAGCTCAAGTCGGGCGATGTCTACCAAGTGGCGGAAATCGTGCGCAACCTGGCGCTTCGGGAGAACAAGAAGGGCCTCTCGGCCGGAGAGAAGGCCCTCTACAAGCGGGCTTTCGAAGTGCTCATCTCAGAGTTGAGCTTCGCACTGGAGACCACCGAGGAGAAAGCCGCAGCAAGAGTCGAAGACGCCTTGAAGTAGGGCGTCGGCGCTCAGGTCGCCTGCGCTCGACGTGGCAGCGGCTTCGCGGAACGCACGTGTAGAATGAAGCCTTCTCGGGCTGTGGCGCAGCTTGGATAGCGCACCTGCTTTGGGAGC
The DNA here is from genome assembly GCA_958295925.1 of uncultured Acidimicrobiales bacterium. Classification (GTDB taxonomy): domain Bacteria; phylum Actinomycetota; class Acidimicrobiia; order Acidimicrobiales; family CATQHL01; genus CATQHL01. Next base: position 1,644,397 of record CATQHL010000001.1, on the reverse strand, counting down.
AGGGGGTCGCCGGTTCAAATCCGGCCAGCCCGACCAGACGCCTGCTTAGCTAGGATGTCAGAGCTTTCGGGGGTGGTGTAATAGGCAACACACCGGGTTCTGGTCCCGATATTGGGGGTTCGAGTCCTCCCCCCCGAGCGATAAACTAAGGCATTCCGGCCCCTGAACGATGCCGCATCGGCATCTGCGGAGGCCTGTTGCCTGGTAATTCAGCCACCCGCCCCGTTCGTCTAGAGGCCAAGGACGCCAGATTCTCAATCTGGTAACACGGGTTCGAATCCCGTACGGGGTGCTGTTATGTCGTCGAACCTGCTAGACGGGCCCTGTCCTAGCCCCAAATGCCTGACGCTGGTCAAGTATTCGATCAACCACCTTCCCGACGGGACGCGTGTGATCGAGGCGACGTGCGGCGTCTGCGGCTCTTACCGGGCCTACGACGGCGCCCGCAACGTGGAGCGGCTCTCCTGAGACCACGAGATTGGCTGAGAGGCCGGAGAGGTCGGGGGTGGCTGAGACCGCCGACTGAGACCGCCGGCTGAGAAATCAGCCCTCGAGTCGGCTCAGGGCATTCCGCAGCCGACGCAGAACCTCGACGCGCTCGAGCAGCACCATCGACTCAAAGAGCGGAGGCCCCACCCGTCTTCCGGTAATGGCTACCCGCAGCGGGGCCTGCGCCTTGCCCAGCTTCAAGCCATGCCGCTCAGCCAGCGCCCGGGCGGCGGCATGCACGTCACGCGCCGTCCAGGGCACCTCGGCGAAGACGTCCGACGCCTCCTCCATAACGGCGACGGCGAAGGGATGCCTCATTGCCGCCTGCCAGGAGGGCGGGTCGTCGGGGGGCTCGGGCATGAACAACCAGTCAACGAAGCGGGAGACGTCCGAGAGCGTGCGCACCTTTTCCTGCACCTCCGGGGCGAGAGCCTCGACGATCTCAGGCCGGTAGCGCTCCGGCGGCCAGGGCGGTGAGTCGCACAGCAGGGGGACGGCCCGCTCAAGGAACTCCGCCGTAGGCAGCGAGCGGATCCAGGTGGCGTTGAAATGCTCCAGCTTCCTCAGGTCGAAGAACGCAGGCGCACGGTTGACGTCCTCCAGCCGGAACAACTCCACGATTTCCGGCATCGGGCGTATCTCCACGCCGTCGGGTGGCCCCCAGCCAAGCAGCGCCAGGTAGTTTGCCACCGCCTCGGGAAGGTAGCCCCGGCTGCGGTAGTCGGCCAGCGACACGTCGTCGCGCCGCTTCGAGAGCTTCTTGCGCTGGGCGTTCACCAGCAGCGGCAGGTGGGCATAGATCGGCGGCGTCTCCCCCAGCGCCTCGAGGATGAGCAGCGCCTTCGGGGTGCCAGACAGCAGATCCTCGCCCCTCACGGCGTGCGTGATGCCCATGGCGGTGTCGTCGACGGCGTTGGCAAGCAGAAAGGTCGGAGTGCCGTCGCTCCGCCAAATCACAAAGTCCTCAAGGTCGTCGGTGCGAAACGACACCTCCCCGCGCACGAGGTCGCCGAAGGAGACGACCCTGCCGGGCGGCATTCGGAACCGTGCGGCAAGTCCGTCGGCCGGCCTTTCGCCTGCCACGGGGCGATTCTCCGCGTCGCAGAGGTAGGCCGACCCTCCGGCCAGCAGCGATTCGACGGCTGCCCGATGGCGCTCACGCATGCGCGACTGGAAGACCGCATCGGCGTCCCAGTCGATTCCAAGCCAGCCCAGCAGGTCGTAAATTACGTCGATCAGCTCGGGGCGGTTGCGGGCGGCGTCGGTGTCCTCCACCCGCAGAAGCATCTTCCCGCCGACGGAGCGGGCGAAAATCCAGTTGAAGAGGGCGGTACGGGCCGATCCGACGTGCAGAAAGCCAGTGGGCGACGGGGCGAAACGCACCCGCACTGGGCGGCTCACCCGACCGCCGGAACTCCCAGCTCCGCTGCCGGGACAGACTCGGCGATACGCCGACGCTGCGCGTAGCCGTCGTGTCCGCCCGCCCCGGCGAACCGCCTGCGCCGCTCGGAAAGGCGCCTGGGGGAAGGCGGGGGGTCGTCGAGGAAGCCCCAGCGCTCGAAGGCCACCTGCAGGTCCTCGGCTATCGGCGCCCTCCCCAGGAGGGATGCCCGCTTAAGCGCTACTGTCACGCAGCCGGCCACCACGTCGTTGGCCGACTCACCCTCCGAGAGCCGCAGCAGAGGCGTGAAGGCCTTGGCCAGCTCGAGGGCGTAGCCCTGATCGGGGCCCTGGTGGCCCTGACCCTCGCCCGCGGCGGGCGCCGCGTCTGCAAGGTCGCCTGGGCGCCTGGCCCACCAGGAGCGCGCCCGACGAGGCGGGGAGGAGTAGTGGCGAACCGACAGCGGCCCCTGCTGAGGCACGAACGGGGGCTGCGCCATTGCCTCGGCCGTCTAGCCCGTCTCGCGCCCGTCTGAGCGCTGCGGCGCCTGCGCGCCGCCGTGCAGCAGTCCCCACACCAGCGAGTCCACCAGCGCCTGCCAGGAAGCCTCGACGATGTTCTCCGAGACGCCGATGGTCGTCCAGGTGCGAACGCCGTCGGTGGAGTCGATAAGCACGCGGGTGACCGCCCCTGTGCCGCGCGAGGTGTCGAGCACCCGCACCTTGTAGTCGGTGAGCACTATCCGGGTGAGTTCCGGGTAGCAGTCGCCGACTGCGGTCACCAGGGCGTTGTGAAGGGCGTTCACCGGACCGTTGCCCTCCCCTACGGAGACGCGGCGCTGGTCGCCCACCCAGAGTTTCAGCAGCGCCTCGCACTGGTCAAGAACCGCCTCGTCGTCCTGGTTGACGTGCTGGGCCACTTCCACCCGCATCGACTCCATTCGGAAGTACGGCTGCTCCCAGCCCACCATCGCCCGCAGCAGCAGCTCGAGGGAGGCGTCCGCCACCTCGAAGTGGTAGCCCTGGTACTCGAGCTGTTTGAGCGTCTGAATGGCCTCAGACACGGCGACGGAGTCCATCTCAAGGCCGAGTTGCCGGGCCTTGAGCTTCACCGAGGTGCGCCCGGCCATCTCAGATACGACGAAGCGGGAGCCGTTGCCAACCAGTTCGGGGTCTATGTGCTCGTACGCGTCCCGGCGACGGGCGAGGGCACTGGCGTGAAGGCCTGCCTTGTGGGCGAACGCCGAACTGCCCACGAACGGCTGCTGCGGGTCGGGGGAGCGGTTCACCAACTCGGCGACCTGGCGCGACACCGAAGTGAGGGCGGCCAAATCGGCGCCCTTCAAGGTCTTCACCCCCATCTTCAGCGTGAGGTTTGCGATGATAGGAACAAGGTCGCAGTTGCCCGTGCGTTCGCCGTAGCCGTTGATGGTGCCCTGAACCTGGGTGGCGCCGGCCCGCACGCCGGCGAGGGCGCTGGCCACCCCGCATCCGGTGTCGTTGTGGAGGTGCACCCCCAGCGGCGCCGGCAGCCGCCTTCGCAGGGCGGAGACGATCTCGAAGACCTCGTGCGGGAGGGAGCCGCCGTTCGTGTCGCAGAGCACCAGGCACTCGGCCCCAGCCTCGGAGGCCGCCTCCAGCACCGCCAGTGAGTACTCGGGATTGCGCTTGTAGCCGTCAAAGAAGTGCTCGGCGTCGAAGAACACCCTCCTGCCCTCGCCCACCAGGTAGGCCACCGACTCGGCCGACATCGCCACTCCCTCCCCCAGCGAGGTGCGCAGGGCCTCGGTGACGTGGTAGTCCCAGCACTTGCCCACTATGCATACAACCTCCGTCCCAGCCGACAGAAGGCCCTCGAGGGTTGCGTCGCCCTGGCAGACGCCCCCCACCCGGCGGGTGGAGCCAAAGGCCACCAGCGTGCTTGTCCGCAGGTCGAGCTCGTCGCCTGCGCGGGCGAAGAACTCGTCGTCCTTGGGATTGCTTCCTGGCCAGCCCCCCTCTATGTAGTGGACTCCGAGCAGGTCGAGTTGACGGGAGATTCGCAGCTTGTCCTCGACGCTGAGGGAGATGCCCTCGAGCTGGCTGCCATCCCGCAGCGTGGTGTCGTAGATTTCGACGGCGCTGGGAAGGGCGCCCGCAGGAAGGGCGGCGTCACCGCTATTCGTGGGCATTGCTATTCGTGGGCATTCCCACCGCTATTCGCTGACAAGCTCATTCCAGTGGCGGTAGCGCTCGATTCGTCCGTTCACCGCCTCGTAGAAGATTTCCTGTATCTGGCGGGTGACCGGCCCGGGCTCGCCGATCTCCCTGTCGTCCACCGAGCGGATGGGAACCACCTCGGCGGCCGTGCCCGTTATGAAAGCCTCGTCCGCCGTGTAGAGGTCGCTGCGCAGGAGGTTCTCGGTTTCGTAACGAATGCCGCAGTCGCCGGCGATCTGCCTAACAGAGTCCTGCGTGACGCCCCTCAGCGCCCCGGCGCTGGTTGGCGGCGTGAAGATCACACCGTCGCTCACCACGAAGAGGTTCTCGCCGGTGCATTCGCTCACATGGCCCTGCGGTGACAGCAGGATTGCCTCGTCGTAGCCGGAGTCGACCGCCTGGATCTTGGCCATCTGGCTGTTGATGTAGTGCCCGCAGCCCTTCGCCGCAGGCGGCATGGCGTTGGGGTCGTGGCGCTGCCAGGAACTGATCATCATCCGCACCCCTGAGTGGATGGACTCGTCCCCCAGATACACCCCCCAACGCCACGTGGCGATGGACACGTTCACCACGCAAGGCAGGGGGTTGAGCCCCATCTCCCCATAGCCCAGGTACACCAGCGGTCGTATGTAGCAGGAGCCAAGCCCGTTGACGGCCACTGTCTCCTTCGTGGCTCGCACCATCTCCTCGAGCGTGTAGGGGATGGTGATCCTCAGAATCCTGGCGCTGCTGAAGAGGCGCTGAATGTGCGGCGTCAGGCGGAAGACCGCCGTCCCCCGATCGGTGGCGTACGCCCTGATGCCCTCGAAGACGCCGTTTCCGTAGTGCAGCGTGTGCGAGAGGACGTGGATCTTGGCATCAGCCCAGTCAACTAACTCGCCGTCCATCCAGATTTTCTTGACCGGCTCTATTGCCATTGATTTCCCTTCGGTGTTGCGGATGGTTCCCGGCTGAGTACGGGCTTGAGGTGGCCTTGCTTCCGGCGCGACATTCCCATCGGGCAGATTCCCGGCGCCCTGCGCTAGCCGGCTATCGACTCGGCTATTGCGTCGCCTATCGCCACGGTGCCGGACACCCGGTCTCCCACCGCGTAGCAGGCGGAGGCGATGCTCCCTGCGGCGTCGGGCTCCCCCAGAAATTCCAGCATCATGGCCGCCGAGAGGATCGCCGCCGTAGGATCGGCGATTCCCCGCCCGGCGATGTCGGGGGCGGAGCCGTGCACCGGCTCGAACATCGACGGGCCTGTCCTGGCCGGGTTGAGGTTTGCCGAGGCCGCCTTGCCGATTCCGCCTGCGACCGCGCCGCCCAGGTCGGTGAGGATGTCGCCGAAGAGGTTGTCGGTGACGATCACGTCGTAGCGCTCGGGCGAGTTCACGAAGTAGATGCAGGCGGCGTCCACGTGGTTGTAGGCGGTTTCGGACTGCGGATACTCAACAGCAACCTCGTCGAAGGCGCGCTGCCAGAGGTCGCCGGAGAAAGGCATGATGTTCGTCTTGTGCACCAGCGTGACGTGGTTGCGCTCTCGGCGGGCGGCCAGATCGAAGGCGAAGCGGACGCAGCGCTCCACGCCCATGCGGGTGTTCACAGATCCCTGCGTAGCCACTTCGTGCGGCGTGCCCTTGCGCAAAATGCCACCCTCTCCCACATAGGGACCCTCTGTGTTCTCCCTAACGACCTGAATGTCGATGCTGCGCTCCGGAGCGTGAAACGGACGTAAATTCACGAAAAGGTCGAGTTCGAAGCGCATGCGCAGCAGCAGGCCGCGCTCGAGCAGCCCTGGCGTAACCTCCGGCGTTCCGACCGCCCCCACGTAGAGGGCGTCGAGGCTGCGCCATTCCTCAAGCACGCTGTCGGGCAGCACGGTGCCGTCGCGCAGCCAGCGTCCGGCGCCGAGGTCGTAGGGCACCTGCTCGATCTCCACTCCTGACGCCTCAACGGCCTTCAGCCCCTCTGCGACCACTTCAGGGCCGATGCCGTCGCCGCCCAGAATTCCTATGCGATAACTGTTCACGCCAACAATCTACCCACGCCTGAACTTTCTCAGCCGCTGCGCCTCATTCCAGGGAAGGTTCGCCGTCGCGCCGTCGCCGTGGGGCCTTGCCGCAGGCTGCAAGTGCCGGCGCGCCTCAGCCTGACGGTGGAGGAACTGGGGCATCTGCGCCCCGTTCCGACTCCGTAGCAGCGCCGGGTGAAAGAGCGCCTCGACCCGACAAGGAGGGCCGAAACAGCGAGCGCCCGCACGCTGGGCGTGCACGGTGCGGGTGCTCGCCGGGTTGTTCTGTCGGCCTAGTCCGCTCAGGCGACGCCGGGCGGCCTGGCTCAACACCGTGGCGTCTTAGAGCCGCCCTGCCCGTCGGCGTAACGGAGGTAGATTTGCTGCATGCCCGCAACACCGATGCCCGCAACACCGAAAACCGCCTCAAGGCAGCCGGTTGAAGACCCCGGCGCAGACCAGGCCCCCAGCCGCCTTACCCGCACCGCATATGAGCGCCTCTCTGCAGAACTCGCCGAGCTCTCAGGGCCCACAAAAGCGGCCGTAACCGAGCACGTGGCCACGGCCCGCGCCCTGGGCGACCTCTCTGAGAACGCCGACTACCACGCCGCCCGAGAAGAGCTAGGAAGGATAAACGGGCGAATCATGCAGCTTGAGAGCCTGTTGGAATCCGCTGAAGTGGTGGAAGACGCCCCCTCAGACCGGGTGGGCTACGGCGTAGTCGTCTCGTTGAGTTTCGGCGAGGAGGAGGAGACCGAGGACTTTCTCATCGGCTCGATCGAGGAGCGCCCCGACGCGTGTGAGGTGATCTCACCGACCTCACCACTGGGAAAGGCCGTCCTTGGAGCCAAGGTCGGCGACCTCGTGCGCTACGAAGCGCCCGCCGGGCTTTTGGAGGCGACTATTGTCGCCGTGCATCCCTTCGAAGACACGGTCGCCCGGTAACACTTGCTGAACAACACAACAGTGGCGACAAGCAGGCAAGCATCCCAAATCTCGACGCGGCCGACTGACAATCCCGATACAACGATCCGCCGCCGGCACAGCGGCAGAACGCACGCAGGAGCAAAACGCATGACAACCCCCCGCACACTCAGCGAGAAGGTCTGGGACGCCCATGTCGTCCACTCCGCCGAGGACGGCTCAGACCTGCTGTTCATCGACCTCCACCTAATCCACGAGGTCACCTCCCCCCAGGCGTTCGACGGCTTGCGCCTCGCTGGCCGCCGGGTGCGACGAGCAGACCTCACACTGGCCACCGAAGACCACAACGTGCCCACGACGAACGTCACCGGCCCGATAGCCGACCCGATCTCGCGCAGGCAGATCGAGGCGCTGCGCGCCAACTGCGCCACCTTCGGCGTGCCGCTTTACCCAATGGGTCACGGACGCCAGGGCATAGTGCACGTGATCGGCCCCGAACTTGGCTTGACGCTGCCTGGGATGACCGTGGTCTGCGGCGACAGCCACACCTCCACGCACGGCGCGTTCGGCGCCCTGGCGTTCGGCATTGGCACCAGCGAGGTGGAGCACGTGCTCGCCACCCAGACGCTGCCCCAAGCCCGCCCTGCGACGATGTCAGTGACGATTTCCGGCGAACTCCCGCTCGGTTCGTCAGCCAAGGACGTGATTCTGGCGGTAATCGGCAGAATCGGAACCGGCGGGGGCATCGGATCGGTCATCGAGTACCGAGGCCCGGTTATCGAGTCGCTGTCGATGGAAGGGCGCATGACAGTCTGCAACATGTCAATCGAGGCCGGGGCGAGGGCGGGGATGATCGCCCCCGACGACACCACTTACGCCTACCTGGAAGGCCGCCCTCACGCACCCTCGGGCGCTGCGTGGTCGCAGGCCCTGGAGTGCTGGCAGTCGCTGGCCGGCGACAACGGGGCAACGTTCGACCGTGAGGTGACTCTGACCGGCGCGGAGGTCTCCCCGCATGTGACCTGGGGCACCAACCCCTCGCACGTCGCCCCCCTCGACGGTGAGGTGCCGCCACCCGAGCGCGCCGCCGCGGCAGGCGAGCGCGACGCCGCCGCACGCGCCCTGGCGTACATGGGCCTTGAGGCAGGCACCCCGATGCGCGACATCCCCGTGGACGTGGTGTTTATCGGCTCATGCACGAACAGCCGCATCGAAGACCTGCGGGCGGTGGCGGCGGTGGCCGACGGGCGGCGGGTGGCGGCGGGCGTTCGCACGCTGGTCGTGCCGGGCTCGGCGCAGGTGAAGGCGCAGGCCGAGGCCGAGGGTCTGCACGAAGTGCTGACAGCCGCCGGCTTCGACTGGCGTGAGCCAGGCTGCTCGATGTGCCTGGGCATGAACCCCGACACGCTGTCGGCTGGAGAGCGGTGCGCCAGCACCAGCAACCGCAACTTCGAGGGGCGCCAAGGGCGAGGCGGGCGCACGCACCTGGTGTCGCCTGCGGTGGCGGCGGCAACCGCAGTGGTCGGACGCTTCGCCTCGCCAGCCGACCTCGACTAAACGATTTGGAGGGTTAGCAGCACCGATGGAGACAATCAGAGAGGTGAGGGGCACGGCTCTTCCGCTGGATCGTTCCGACGTGGACACCGATCAGATCATCCCCAGCGGCTGGCTGAAGAGGGTGGAGCGCACGGGATTCGGGGAGGGGCTGTTCTCCACCTGGAGAGAAGACCCCGGCTTTGTGCTGAACGACGAGCGCTTCCACGGCGCGAGCGTGCTGGTGGCGGGCCCGAACTTCGGCACGGGATCGTCGCGCGAGCACGCTGTGTGGGCGGTGCAGCAGTACGGCTTCAAGGCGGTGATATCGCCTCGCTTCGGCGACATCTTCCGCAACAACGCCGGCAAGTGCGGGCTTGTCGCAGTCGTGGTGGACGCCGATTTCGGCCGGGCCCTGATGTCGGCTGTTCAGACTGACGAGAGCCTTGAGGTGGTGGTGGACGTGGAGAGGCTGACGGTAGGAGTCCCTGCCGCTGGACTGACAACGACCTTCCCGCTCGACCCGGCAGTCCAGGAGCGCTTTCTCAACGGTCTAGACGACATAGAACTCACTTTGCGGCTCAACGCCGACATCGAGGCTTACGAGTCTGCGAGGGCGCCCTGGCTGCCTGTCACCACCGGAGCCGCCTGACTGCCTAAGAAGTGGAAGCGCACCACTTGACCTCCCCGCCTGTCATCAGGCTGGGCGGTACTCGAACGTAGGCGTTGCTGAGGGACGCTGGGATGCATCCCGTCAAGCCGGTGTTCCCCTGCAGATACAAGTTCCAGAGATTGGTCAAGCCACCCAACTGCGACGGCACAGACCCGGACAAGCTGTTGCCACTGAGACCCAGCGTATATAAACTTGTAATGCTCCCCAACTCAAAGGGGATAGTCCCATTCAACTCGTTGTTGTCCAGCTCAAGACTAGTTATGTTCCCGACCTGGGACAGCTGCGCCGGTATGGTGCCGCTGAAGCTGTTGTCACTTAGATCAAGACTAAGAAAATAATCTCTAGGGCTGCCCGTCTTGCGCGCCCACCCATGGGGGACAGCACCAGAGAGGGCGTTGTCGGATAAATTCAATCTACTTAAATTGGCGTGACTTACCAATGCCGAAGGAATTGCACCTGTCAAGTCGTTGTCGCTGAGATCCAAGGAAAACAACTTAGTGATGTTGGCCAACTCCGGCGGGATGGTGCCACTGAACTTATTGTCCCTAAGTTGGATATATACATTTCCACGAGTGTTTGACAGGGTTCCTAATGTGGCAGGAATCTGCCCGCTCAAGTCATTATCGCTGATATCCAAAATGGTACTGCTAGTGTCGGTGCGGCGTAACCCGGACAGCGATGACGGAGACCAGCTGCTCAATTTGTTGTTGCTAAGATCTAACCAATCAAGATTGGTAAGATAGCTCAACAACGACGATGGAATCGTGCCGCTCAATTCGTTGTTCTGAAGGTAGAAATCCGTGATTTTGGTGAGGTAGCCCAACGACGCAGGGATGGAACCCGACAAGTCGTTGTCATTCAGTTCTAACTTCTCCAGCTCACTCAGGTTGCCCAACGTAGGCGGAATCTGGCCCGACAAGTCGTTGTTATGTAGGTCTAACTCCTCCAGATTGCTCAAGGAACCCAGACACGACGGAATCTGGCCGTTGAGGTCATTATCTTCCAGATTAAGCTTCACAAGGTTTCGCAGATTGCAAAGCGAAGACGGAATACTGCCGGTCAAACGACTTCGCCGAGTTCCATCTATTGTCAGCTCCTTCAAGTTGGTTAACCTGCCCAACTCAGATGGAATTTCACCGCTAGGAGCGCTGCTCCGCAAATGCAGCTCTTCCAGTGCACCGAGTTCGGCGAAATCAGCCGGAATCTCGCTATTCCAACCTCTGACACTCAAATAAGTCACGCGCCTGGCGGTCGTACTGCCTTCTCGCACGCTGCTCACTCGCACGCCATCCCAACGATTCATACGCCGGTTGCCGCTCCAGTTCAGCCCAGGCGTTTGGCCAAGGTGTCGCATGGCGCTCAGGAGGGCTGTGCAATCTTTCACCAGCCCAGGATTGTCCTCAGGGTCGAGAACGGGTGTGCCGCTGGCACAAAGCGACCCCTCGGAATAAGTATTGATCACCGAGGAATACTGCCAGGGCCCGCCTGGGCTAGCGGAGCCGTAAACGAAAAACCGGACGCTCGGCGCCAAAATCCTGGCCCGGCCAAGCCGTAGGCCGAACTCCACGTTGCCCGAGGCCAGCCTCCGCGCCCCTATCTCCACCAGGGTGCTCCCAGCGCCCTCCCCGACCTTCACAACCTCCGAGTAGTACCACTCGCCCACCTCTATGTCCGGAGAGTCGTAAAGAAAGAAACGATTGGCGAGGGTGGGGTAAGAAACCTGCCCGTCGGCGGGATTGGTCACCTGCAGGCCGAACTCCACATTCCCCGAAGCCAGCCTCCGCGCCCTTATCTGCACCTCGCGGACACCCGTCGGCGGAGAGTCCCCCTGCGCCTGAACAGCAGCAGGCAAGGGGACGAGCGAAGACGCCAACAACGCCGCCACGCACAGCACGAACCCGGCAAGCGCGCGTCTCATTGACCCCCCCCCCCCCCCCGGGATGCATCAACTTGCGGACCCCTGCACCCGCCTCCAAACCTGCCAACGCCTTGCCCTGTGTAGCCATTTTTCGCAACTCCTTCCGGTTTCTAGAACCAATAAAATGCAGAACAATTGAATACTATCAGCATAAAGCATGCCTAACATGCTAGTGGAGCAAGCTGCATGCAACTTATTTTGCGGAAGACGCTCTGAAATCGGCAAAGCAGGATTGGGGCTAAGCGCCGCTAGCTGGAGTCGGCCCCCCTTTCGGGGCATTCGCTCCACTACGAGCCTGCGAGGTCGCCCTGGCTGCCTGTCACCACCGGCGCCGCCTGACTTCCTAGGAAGCGCACCACTTGACCGCCCCGCTTGTCGTCAGGCTGGGCGGTACTTGAACATCGGCGTCGAGTTCTTCGGTAACTACAGGCCAAATTCCGCTTACGCGTATGTATGTGCTGAGGGACGCCGGGACGCATCCCGTCAATCCGGTGTTCCCCTGCAGATGCAAGATGGCGAGCTTGGTCAAGCCGCCCAGTTGCGACGGCACAGACCCGGACAACCCGTTGCCGTCCAGCTTCAACGACTTCAGTTTTGTGAGTCCCCCCAGCCCCGAGGGGATAGAGCCGCTCAAACCGTTGCCGCTGAGCCCCAGCACCTCCAGATTGGTGAGGCCGCTGAACGTCGACGGGATCGACCCGCTCAAACCGTTGCCGCTGAGATCCAGCTCACGCAAGAATGTGATGCTCCCCAACGCAGAGGGGATATTCCCGCTCAAACCGTTGCCGTCGAGCTTAAGACGGTATATGTTCCCGGCCTGAGACAACTGCGCCGGTATGGAGCCGCTGAAGTTGTTGTTGCTCAGAATAAGATTATGGGACTTCCAGCCCGTCTTCCGAGCCCATCCATGAGGGACAGCGCCTGAGAGGGCGTTGTCGGATACATTCAAGTAGCCTAAATTGGCGTGACTTACCAATGCCGACGGAATTCCACCAGTCAAATTGTTGCCGCTGAGATTCAAGGAAAACAACTGAGTGATGTTGGCCAACTCCGGCGGGATGGCGCCACTGAACTGATTGCCTGAAAGAAGGACATACACATTTCCACCAGCGTTTGACAAGGTTCCTAATGTGGCAGGAACCTGCCCGCTCAAGTCATTATCGCTGAGATCCAAAGTGACACCGGAGACAGAGTGTATACCGGACAGCGATGACGGGGCCCAACTGCTCAAGCTGTTGCCGGAAAGATCTAAATTAACCAAATCGGCAAAGCTGCTCAACAACGACGATGGAACCGTGCCGCTCAAGTCGTTGTCCGCAAGGTTGAGGTGCGTTATATTGGAGAGGCTGCCCAGCGACGCGGGGATGGAACCCGACAAGTCGTTATCGTGCAAGTGCAGCTTCTCCAAATCGCTCAGGCTGCCCAACGTAGACGGAATCTGGCCCGACAAGTCGTTGCGCCTCAGCTCTAACCACTCCAGCTTGCTCAAGGAACCCAGACACGACGGAATCGGGCCATTGAGGTCATGGTAAGTCAGTTCAAGTCGCTCAAGACTCTGCAGCCTGCATAGCGAAGACGGAATACTGCCGGTCAAACGACTTGATTGATTATTTAATCCTGCAATTATCAGATATTTCAAGTTGGTCAACCTGCCCAACTTCGATGGAATGCTGCCGCTCAACCTGCCGTCGAACAAGTTCAGTTCTTCCAGAGCATTGAGTTCGCCGAACTCAGACGGAATCCCGCTGGTCAAACCTCGGATTTTCACACGATTCACGCGCTTGGGGTTCGTCGAGCTCAAGTACACGCCATTCCAAGCCGTGATGGGCCGGCTGCTGCCCCAATTCACCCCTGAGATCGGATCAGCCGCAAAATCAGGCAGTTGGCTGAGGTGCGGCTTGGCGTTCAAGAGGGCTATGCAATCATTCACCAGTCCAGGATTGTGTGCAGGGTTGGGAACGGGTGTGCCGCTGGCGCATCTTGACCCCACTGCAAACGGCGACGGCGAGGGGGAGACACCACCGGAAGGCGGAGGCGAGGGGGAGACACCACCGGAAGGCGGAGGCGAGGTTAGCGTAGTGAACACCGAGGAGTACTGCCAGGGCCCGCCTGGGCGGGCGGAGCCGTAGATTAAATATCGGAATCTTGGCAGCCAAACAGTCTTCTTAAACAGCCGCAGGCCGAACTCCACGTTGCCCGAAGCCAGCCTCCGCGCCCTAACCTCCACCAGGGTCGCACCCGCGCCCACCCCGACCTTCACAACCTCCGAGTAGTACCACTTTCCCACCACTGTGCGAGAATGGTTATATAGCAAGAAGCGATGGATGAGGGTTAGGTAAGAGGCCGAGCCGTCGGCGGGGTTGGTCACCCGCAGGCCGAACTCCACGTTGCCCGAAGCCAGCCTCCGCGCCCTTACCTGCACCTCGCGGGCACCCGACGGCGTAGAACCCTGCGCCTGAACAGAAGCGGGCAGCGGGACAAGCGAAGACGCCAGCAACGCCGCCACTCCCAGCACGAACCCGGCAAGCGCACGACTGTTCACCCCCCCCCCCCCCGTATACCCCAAACCTAAACTACCTGGCGACAAACAACGAATTCGACCATTCATTGGAGATGGCAAACCCACCGCCAGTCTTCTTAGACCGCCTGACTTCTTAAGAAGCGCACCACTTGATCGCCCCATTTTCCTTCAAACCCGAAGGTACAGTAATAGTAATGGGGCGCATTGTAGTATCGGTGATTTTGTTCCAATCTTCGTCATAACGAGTTACTTCGTGTATATACGTCTTAAGAGACGCTGGTACGCACCCTGTCAAATTGGTGCCATGCAGATGCAATTCTTTGAGTTTGGTGAGGTTGCCTAACTCCACAGGAATCCCACCACTCAAATTGTTGCCATGCAGAAGCAGTGTACTGAGCTTGGTGAGGTTGCCTAACGCCGCAGGAATCCCACCGATCAAATTGTTGCCATTCAGACGCAAGTCTTGGAGTTTGGTGAGGTTGCCTAACTCCACAGGAATCCCACCACTCAAATTGTTGTTATTCAGATACAAGGTACTGAGATTGGTGAGGTTGCCTAACGCCACAGGAATCCCACCGCTCAAATTGTTGCTAAACAGATACAAGATTCTGAGTTTGGTGAGGTTGCCTAACTCCGCAGGAATCCCACCGCTCAAATTGTTGCGATACAGAAACAAGACTTCGAGATTGGTGAGGTTACCTAACTCCACAGGAATCCCACCACTTAATAGGTTATTATGCAAATGTAGGATTTCAAGATCGCTCAACCCGTCCAACCACGCTGGAACTGAACCAGTCAAATAATTAGTATCTAAAGACAAGGTCGTCAACTGATTCAAACTTTCCAAACAGGATGGAATGGTGCCTCCAAGAGATATATTTCGAGCAGTGAGTTCCTTAACGTTTAGCAGTTTGCATATTGAAGATGGAAGAGAGCCGATTCTTGGCCTTTTCGAACTACCCCGTATTTGAATATACAAAGTCTCTAGATTGCTTAACCTACCAATTTCCTCTGGAATCACCCCACTAGCTGGAGTAGCACCACTGATACTAGAAAGAAAAAGCTGCAGATTCGTTAATCCGTCGAGTTCGGTTAACTCGACGGGAATCACGCTAGTTATATAGTAGATTCCTAGTTCTTGCACGCGCCTTGGGAGATTGCGCGAGATCACGGTCAAGCCATTCCATTGGCTATAATAATAGCTCGTACTCATTTTCCTGTCACCGCCCCAGTTCAACACAAGGTGAGGAGAAAAAGCCACTGATGGCGACTGTTTGAGGGTTTGCTTGGCCGCGAGGAGACTTATGCAATCACCCACCAGCTCACGGTTCTTCACAGGGTCGGGGACGAGTGTGCCGTTGGCGCATATTGACCCCACTGAATACAGGTCCGACTGAGCTTCCGTTGTGAACACCGAGGAATACATCCAAGGCCCGCCTGGGCGGGCGGAGCCGTAGATGAAATACCGGGCTTTCGGCTGCCAAGACGTTCTCCCGAAAAGCCGTAGGCCGAACTCCAAATTGCCCGAAGCCAGCCTCCGCGCCCTTACCTCCACGAGGGCGCTCCCCGCGCCCTCCCCGACGCTCACATCCTCCGAGTAGTACCACTTGCCCACCACAATGGTCGAACTGTCGTAAAGAAAGAAACGATTGGTGAGTTCGGGGTAAGAGACCGAGCCGTCGGCGGGGTTGGTCACCCGCAGGCCGAACTCCACGTTGCCCGAAGCCAGCCTCCGCGCCCTTACCTCCACCTCGTGGCCACCAGACGGCGTAGAACCCTGCGCCTGAACAGAAGCAGGCAACGGAACGAGCGAAGACGCCAACAGCGCCGCCACGCCCAGCACAAACCCGGCAAGCGCGCGCCTCTTCATCCACCCACCGTATGCCCTAAACCTAAACCCCTGGCAACACACGATGCAATTCGCCCATTCCTAGGAGTTGGAAAGCCCCCCGCCAAGCTTCTTAGACCGCCCGTCATTTTAAGTGCACCACCTGACCGCCCCGTTATCCTTCAAGCTCGTAGGTACATCAATAGTAATGTTGAGTTCTTCAGTTCCGGATGTGTATGTCTTAAGAGACGCTGGTACGCACCCTGTCAAATTAGTGCCCTGCAGACTCAATCTACTGAGCTTGGTGAGGTTGCCTAACTCCACAGGAATCTCGCCTGTCAAATTATTGTTCTGCAGATCCAATATACGGAGATTGGTTAAGCTGCCTAACTCCGCAGGAATCTCGCCGCCAAAAGAGTTATTAAATAAATGTAGTTCTTCTAGATTGCTCAATCTGCCCAACGACGCTGGAATTGAACCAGAGAAGCTATTTATCCTTAAATCTAAGTTCTGCAACGTGCTCACACTACCCATACAAGATGGAATGGAGCCCCTCAAAGATAGAGATTCAAGTTTGATTGCCGTAGCGCTTCGCAGGTTGCATATCGAAGGCGGAAGAGTGCCGTTCGCGCCGCCCCCTGCAGACACTCCAGTAAAATGCAAAAATTCAAGGTTGCTTAACCTACCAATTCCCTCTGGAATCAACCCACTGGCTGGGGTACCATGGAAGGCATTAAAACTAAGATACAAATACGTTAACCCGTCAAGTTCAGTAAACTCGACGGGAATCTCGCTTTCAATATAGTAGATTCTCATATCTTTCACACGCTTTGGGGTACCCGAGATCTCAAACAAGCCATTCCATCCGTTGCCACTCCAACTCGCTGCAGTCATTTCCGTGCTACCGCTCCAGTTCACCCCATAATAATTATTATAAAAATAAGCAGTATTGGGAGTATAATACAACTCCCATTCCATCTGGCTGAGGGTTTTCTTTGCCGCGAGGAGGGCTATGCAATCGCTCACCAGCCCAGGATTCTTCGCAGGGTCGGGAACGGGTGTGCCGCTGGCGCATATTGACCCCACTGAATACAGGTCCGACTGAGTTTCCGTAGTGAACACCGAGGAATACATCCAAGGCCCGCCTGGGCGGGCGGAGCCGTAGATGAAATACCGGGCTTTCGGCACCCAAGCCGTCTTCCCGAACAGCCGCAGGCCGAACTCCACGTTGCCCGAAGCCAGCCTCCGCGCCATTACCTCCACGAGGACGCTCCCCGCGCCCACCCCGACGCTCACAGGCTCCGAGTAGTACCACTTGCCCACCACTGTGCCCGAATCGTCATAAAGAAAGAAACGATCATCGAGGGTGGGGTAAGAGACCGAGCCGTCGGCGGGGTTGGTCTCCCGCAGGCCGAGCTCCACGTTGCCCGAAGCCAGCCTCCGCGCCCTTACCTCCACCTCGTGGCCACCAGACGGCGTAGAACCCTGCGCCTGAACAGAAGCAGGCAACGGAACGAGCGAAGACGCCAGCAACGCCGCCGCGCCCAGCACGAACCCGGCAAGAGCGCGCCTCTTCACCCCTTCCCCCCGGTTTGCCTCAACACGACGCTCTTTGAAAACACACGCTCACCCTAGCCATTTCTCCGGAGCCAGCAACCATCACAGATAACAATACAACCCCTGCTATTCCTAGGTCACCACCCCTGCCCACTCCTAAGGCAAACTATGGCGTTGCGCCGCCTACAAGTTGGCGGCTCCTTCGCCAAGAGGCGCTTGCGTGGGGACGAAAGTGGGCGATTGCCCTGACTCAGCGTCGGGGGTGCCCTCTGCCCGCTCCTGCGAAAGCTGCCTGGAACGGGCGCTGAATCTCTGCTCGAAGGCGCGCGCCCGCTCTTCGTCGCCCTGGAAGAACAGGTAGAGCATCTTGTCGATCTTGTCGTCCTGCCTCTCGAACCTGCCCATGGTCTTGCTGTCGAGCACAGCCACGTCCGTCCTCAGCTCAGCCACGTCCGTCTTCAGCTCAGCGAGTTCGGCAGAAGTGGTTGATTGCCTCTCGCCCAGGGTTGCCTGCCCTACTTTGAGAACCGCAACGTCTGTTGCCAAGCCTGCCAACGTCCTGTCCTGAGCAACAATTTTTTCGTCTTGGCGTCTGAAAAGGCTGAAAATCGTCAAAAACAGGCCAGCGAACCCCACTACGATGACGAGCAACGTTGCTATCTGCATAAATTACGTTCCTTCCGTTGCTTTTAATGCATTTCAGGGAAGAATATGGGGAAGTTGCAATGAGGATACCAGCAGTGCGAATTGCATGCAACTCATTGTGCGAGACGATTTAAATCGGCTAAGCAGGGTTGAGGCTGAGCGTCGCTAGCTGGGGTCGGCCCCCTTTCGGAGTAATCGCTCCAGCTCGCTGAGGCGGTCGTTCATTCGCTTCAGATCTTCTGACACCTCGCTGCTCTGTCGACTCTCGGTGAGCTTGGAGAGTTGATCCTGAATCAGCTGAGAGCGCGCCTTCTGCTCCTGCAGCTCGGCTAGCAACTCCTCACGTTCGACGGCTGCCTGGGGATTAGCCACCCTCGATGCGACGGCACCGGTGAACAGGGCGATGAAGCTGATCCCCAAAAAAATCAGAACAGTGGCAAGAACCCTTCCCAAGGCAGTCTCGGGCACGACGTCGCCGTACCCAACCGTGCTGACCGTAACAATCGCCCACCAGACTCCCCGACCGAGCGACATGTCCTCCTCTAGCGAGAGAAGGCTTCCACCGGTGACCACGAGAAGGAAGAGCAACAGCATCCCGTAGCCCAGCCCGAACGCCCCGAAGAGCCTGCTTGCGCCCAGTCGCACACGAACCACAACCAGAGCCAGGCGCAGCAGGTGCAGCAACTCCAGAACCTCCTCCGAGGGGCCGCTGCTGACCACCCCCAATGAGACGAGGACGCCAGGCAAGGCGGGCAGCGTGAGAATTATCACGGCGATGTCCACCAACGATCGGCGCGCCATCGCCTGGCGGTTGAGGGTGAGACGCAAAATAAAGAAGAACTCCCCGGCAATGACGCCCCAGAAAACCCAGTCGATAATGGTCAGGGCTGCGCCCAAGTAGGGATAGGCGGTATCGGTGAGTTGCTGCTCGACCACAAACTGGGGGAGCACCAGCAGCGCCGCTGCTATCACTGGCACGTCCAGCCGTCGTTTCCAGCGCCGCCCCCTGGCGGTGAGGACCTCCTCGACCTTAAGCACTCCGACCTTCTTCCCGGAGGCCCTCCCCCTCCAGATATCAGATCGTTGGCGCTGATTCCTTATCTGGGTCTCAAACACGAATCACCTTTTCTGTCCCGTCCCTTCGCGTGCGACCCTCTGGCAACATGGCCTATAAGCAGGCAGGCAGTCCTGATTGGGGGAAACCCGCTTCCGTGACATTACACCAGGGGTGCGCTCGGCCAGGGCGGGGCATCGGCCAGGGCGGGGCGGGTGGACGGGCGGGACTGGGAACGGCAGGACGGGAACGGCAGGACGGGCGGGACTGGGAACGGCAGGACGGGAACGGCAGGACGGATTGGACTGGGGGGATTGAGTGAGATTGCAAAAGGGGCGTGGGGAGCGACACTCGCCAATTACTAGAATTGTTCCTGGAAATTGCTGGAATAACGAAAGCAGGAAAAATGTCAGACAACGGCCTGGGCTTTGAGACCCGACAAATTCACGCGGGTCAGGAGCCGGACGCAGCCACCAACAGCCGCGCCGTTCCCATCTACCAGACGACCTCCTACACCTTCAACAGCAGCGAGCACGCCGCTAACCTGTTTGCGCTCGCTGAGATCGGCAACATCTACACGCGCATCATGAACCCCACTCAGGCGGTGTTCGAAGCTCGGATCGCCAGCCTGGAGGGCGCAACCTCCACCGCAGTGGGCATACCGGGCGCCCTGGCGATGAGCAGCGGCCAGGCAGCCGAGGCGATGGCCATCTTGAACCTCGCCGAATCGGGCGATCACATCGTCTCCTCGGCGTCGCTGTACGGCGGCACCTACAACCTCCTCCACTACACGCTGCCGAAGATGGGCATCGAAGTCTCTTTCGTGAACGATCCCGACGACCTCGACGAATGGGGCGGCGCAGTGCGCCCGAACACCAAGTGCTTCTACGGGGAGACGTTCGGCAACCCCAAGAACGACTTCCTCGACTTGGAGGGTGTCTCGGCGCTGGCGCACGAGCACGGCGTCCCCCTGATGGTCGACAACACGGCGGCGTCGCCTTACTTGGTGCGTCCCTTCGAGTGGGGCGCCGACATCGTGGTGCATTCGGCCACGAAGTTCATCGGCGGACACGGCAACTCCATCGGGGGGGTGATAGTGGACGGCGGGAGCTTCGACTTCGGAGCGGGCGACAAGTTCCCCAACTTCACCGAACCCGACCCCAGCTACCACGGGCTGGCCTACTGGCCGATGCTCGGAGCGGGCTCCTACATAATCAAGGCGCGGGTGCAGCTGCTGCGCGACATAGGCCCGGCCATCTCGCCGTTCAACTCCTTCCTGTTCCTGCAGGGGCTGGAGACGCTGAGCCTGAGGATGGAGCGGCACTGCGCCAACGCGCAAGCGGTAGCGGAGTACCTTGAAGGGCGCTCGGAGGTCGAACAGGTGTTCTACGCAGGTTTGCCGTCGTCGCCCTGGCACGAGCGGGCCACAAGGCTTACCGGCGGTCGGGGCTACGGGTCGATTCCGGCCTTCATCGTCTCGGGCGGGCGTGAGGCCGGGCAGCGCTTCGTGGAGTCCCTGGAGCTGCACAGCCACGTGGCCAACATCGGCGACGTGCGCAGCCTGGTCATCCATCCGGCGTCCACCACCCACTCGCAGCTCACCGAGGAAGAGCAGCTGTTCGCAGGCGTTCACCCTGGTCTGGTGCGCCTCTCGGTGGGGCTGGAGTCGCTCGACGACATCATCGGCGATCTCGAGAGGGGCTTCGCGGCGCTCTAAAGGGCTTCGCGGCGCTCTAGGAGAGCGCTGCAGGAAGAACTGGGCTAGGGCTGCCGGCAGCCCCCGCCCGGGGGCTGCGCTTTCAGGCGAATCTAAGCAGGGTGGCCTCTACGTGGGCCGACATGGGGTGGCCTGTCGCCGCCATCGAGACTTCGCAGCGGAGCACGTCGCCGTCTACGGAGACTCGGCGTTCGGTGGCGTCCACCCGCCTGGCCGTGGGCGCTCCGATCACCTTGAGGGCCGAGAGCGTTGACACGAAGCCGAAGTGGGTGAGGGTGAGCGCGCCGGTGAGCAGTTCGAAGATGCCGCTGGGCTGGATGATCAGCACCTCGACGCCCCTCTCGACCTCTGAAACTCCCGGAACGGGGCGCCAGTAGCCGCACTCCGCGTGGAGGGGCAGGCCGTCGGCGCCCCTGGTGCGCTGGGAGTAGGAAAGGAACGGCTTGCCAACGTGCCCGAAGGTGACCTCTTCGGAGTAGGTGAACGGTTCGATTCCCGGGTAGTCGCCACTGCCCTCACCCCGCCACTTTCCAAGCAGGGGCTGGAGATGGGCGCAAGCAGGATGAAGCTTCACGCCAGGGCCGACGGCAGAAAAAGGGCCGACGGCAAGAGGGACGACGGCAAGAGGGACGACGACGTGCCTAACATCGCCCCAGCGAGGCCTCCCCGCCGATCGCCGTGCCTAGGAAGGACGGCGATGCGGCGGGAAGCCCAGACGTTCTGAACGTCGAGCAGGCCTGGTGGCCTTGCTTGACGGCCGTCCGCCTAGTAGTCCATGTCGGGCATCCCGCCAGGGGCGGCGCCCGAGGACTCCTCCGGCTTGTCGGCCACTACCGCTTCGGTGGTGAGGAACAGCCCTGCCACCGAGCCGGCGTTCTGAAGTGCCGAGCGGGTGACCTTGGCCGCGTCGATTATTCCGGCGGCGGTGAGGTCTTCGTACTCGCCGATGGCGGCGTTGAGCCCTACAGAGCCTTCGCTCTCGCGAACCCGCTCAACCGCCACGCCGCCTTCGAGTCCGGCGTTCACGGCGATCTGGTAGAGGGGAACCTCCAGGGACTTGGCCACGATGCGGGCGCCGGTGGCCTCGTCGCGGTCGTCGAGCTTGGAAGCAGCCTCGACGACCGACGCCTGGGCGCGCAGCAGGGTTACTCCCCCGCCGGCCACCACGCCCTCCTCGATGGCGGCCTTGGTGGTGCTCACGGCGTCTTCGATGCGGTGCTTCTTCTCCTTGAGCTCGACCTCGGTGGCTGCGCCCACCTTCAGCACGGCCACGCCTCCGGAGAGCTTGGCCAGGCGCTCCTGAAGCTTCTCGCGGTCGTAGTCGGAGTCGGTGTTCTCGATCTCCTGCTGGATCTGGCGAATGCGCCCGTCCACATCGGCCTTGGCGCCGCTGCCCTCAACGATGGTGGTCTCGTCCTTGGTGACCACGACCTTGCGGGCGCGACCGAGCAGATCAAGGGTGGTGTTCTCCAGCTTCAGGCCAACGTCCTCGCTCACAACCTGGCCGCCGGTGAGGACGGCAATGTCCGCGAGCATCGCCTTGCGGCGGTCGCCGAATCCCGGCGCCTTCACGCCGGCGGAGTTGAAAGTGCCCCGAATCTTGTTCACCACGAGGGTGGCGAGGGCCTCGCCCTCAACGTCCTCGGCCACGATGAGCAGCCCGCGACCGGCCTGCATCACCTTCTCGAGCACCGGAACGATGTCACGCACGGCGCTGATCTTCGAGCTCACCAGCAGGATGTAGGGGTCTTCCAGCACTGCCTCCATGCGGTCGGGGTCGGTGACGAAGTAAGGCGAGATGTAGCCCTTGTCGAAGCGCATTCCCTCTACGAGGTCCATCTCCATTCCGAATGTCTGCGACTCCTCCACGGTGATAACGCCGTCCTTGCCCACCTTGTCGATGGCCTCGGAGATCTGGGCGCCGACCTCGTCGTCGGCGGCGGAGATCGCTGCAACCTGCGCCACCTGATCTTTCGACTCCACGTCCACGGCCAAATCCGCTATGGCCTCCACTGCGGCGTCAACCCCGGCCTCGATGCCCCGCTTGAGGCTCATCGGATTCGCGCCGGCGGCCACGTTCCGCAGCCCCTCACGCACCATCGCCCAGGCCAGGACGGTGGCTGTGGTCGTTCCGTCGCCGGCCACGTCGTCCGTCTTCTTGGCGACCTCCTTCACCAGTTCGGCGCCGATCTTCTCGTACGGGTCTTCGAGGTCGATCTCCTTGGCAATCGAGACGCCGTCGTTGGTGATGGTGGGGGCGCCCCACTTTTTTTCCAGCACGACGTTGCGGCCCTTCGGCCCTAACGTCACCCGCACGGCGTCGGCGAGTTGGTTCATACCGGACTCGAGGGCGCGGCGCGCCTGCTCGTCGAAGGCAATGATTTTGCTCATGGTTGCTTCCTCCCTGGAAGTGATGTTGAACTAGCACTCTCTTACTGAGACTGCTAGCAAGCCTACGGAGATAATCGGGGCGCGCCAACCTGTTGCGCGCTGTTGCGCGGAACTGCGGCGGGTTGAGGCGGAACTGCGGGGGGGTGGGTTGAGGCGCCAGCGTTGGTCGAGGCAGAGCGTTGGTCGAGGCAGAGCGTTGGTCGAGGCAGAGCGCCGACTGCGTCGCCATAGAATTGCGGGGCAGAATTGCAGAGTGGCCCGAGAAGCTCATCAGGCACGAGCGCCGGTCTTGTAAACCGGAGGCAGTGGGTTCGATTCCCACCTCGGGCTCTTCTCCGGGTGCCGACGCCGCTTTTCGACGCCCTGCTGTAGCCTCTTGGCGTGGCAACAAAAGTAAGAATCCCGACCACGCTGCGCCCCCTCACCTCTGGCGAGTCGACGGTTAGCGCCGACGGCTCCACGGTGAAAGAGGTGATCGAGCGGCTCGATGCGTCGTTTCCGGGGATGGCTGCACAACTTCTGGACTCCGACGGAAGCCTGCGTCGTTTCGTGAACGTCTTTCTGTCCGACGAGGACGTGCGCTTCATGGACGGCCTGCAAACCCCCGTGCCGGACGGGAGCACGATTGCGATCGTCCCGGCGGTGGCCGGAGGCAACTAGAAACGCCCCTTCCGCCCAAGGACCGTGCGGGCTCGTCGCATCGGCGCGTCGTGGTAGACGCCCCCAGACGCCGTTCGGTCTTTAGGAGAATGTGCAAAGGCGAAAGCCCAGCGAATCGTCGGCGTTTTGCACAATGCGCCTATGCACAATGCGTCTGGTCTAATCTCTTATCACCTTGGGTTGGCCGATAAGAAGCTGTCCGAGAACACCAGACAAGGAATCCAACCAATACACCGGAAGAGTGATCCAGAAGAGGAAAGCATCCGCGAAACACCTTTGAAGGAAAGCCTGTGAATCTAAACGCCGTAAAGGGCGCACTCCTAGTGCTGTTCGCCATCCTGATTGGAGTCGTCGTGCTTGCGCGGGGGCTGAACGCCCCGGACACTGCAACCGTGACGAGCACCGACCCGCCCCCTGCTCCCGACGCCTCGCCTGCGCCGCCGCCTGCCCCAGCATCTGATCAGACAGCGGAACCAGCCCCCTCGGGGAACACCACGACAAGCTCCACGCCTGCGGAGTCAAGCACCGAGCAGCTGCCGGCGACAACCACCTCCACCACCGAGCTGCTTGTAAACCACCCGTACAACGAGGTCAAGGTGTTGATTGCGAATGGGACGGACGTCTGCGGAGCCGCCGGGAGGCTCACCACCATCCTCAGCGCAGAAGGGTTCCTCACTCTCGACCCGGTAAACGCCCCGGATGGCACGCGGCCTGACATCTCCAACATGTATTACATGAGGGACTACGAACTGGACGCCCAAACGATTGCGACCAAGATTGGGGCGAGCCTGCAAAATCTCCTCCCGATGCCCACACCGCCTCCAGTGCCTCAGGCAGATGACTCCCATGTCCTGGTCTTGATCGGAGCCGACGACCTAGCCCAGGACAACTGTTGAGCCGGTGCGCATCGGCTTCGGCTTTGACATTCACCCCTTCAGCGACGACCCTGAGCGTCCGCTCCTGCTAGGTGGCGTGCCCTTCCCCGGGCACAGGGGGCTTGAAGGGCACAGCGACGCCGACGTGGTGGCCCATGCGTGCTGCGACGCAATGCTGGGGGCCGCCGGGCTGGGGGACTTGGGCTCACTGTTCCCGGACAGTGACGACGCCTGGCGCGGCGCCGACAGCCTGGGGATGCTGGCGGCGGTGGTGAGGAGGGTCGCCGCGGCGGGCTGGAGCGTTCAGAACCTTGATTGCACGCTTGTGGCCGATCATCCGAAGATCGCCCCACGCCGCGTTGAGATGCAGGCTCGGCTCTCTGAAACCGTGGGGGCGCCTGTGTCGGTGAAGGGCAAGACATCCGAGGGCCTGGGGTCGCTGGGCCGAGGGGAGGGCATCGCCTGCTGGGCAGTGGCCCTGCTTACGTGAGCGGCGAGCCCGACGGGGCGGGGCGGAGCGACGGGCGACCGGGCGACGGACGAGGGAGCGGCGGACAGCCAGGCGACGGGCGGCCAGGCGGCGGACGGCCAGGCGCAGGGCGACCGGGCGGCGGGCGGCCAGGCGGGGGACGACCGGGAGGCGGACGGCCAGGCGGCGGGCGACCGGGAGGCGGACGGCCAGGCGACGGGCGACCGGGAGGCGGACGGCCAGGCGACGGGCGAGGGAGCGGCGGCAGCCGCGGCCCAAGAGGAGACCGCGACCGAGGACCCGGAGACTGGAACCGAGACGCAGGCGATCGCAACCGCGGACCCAGCGGAGATCGACGATCAGGACACGACCAACGCCGCGGACCCGGAGACCGGAACCGCGGACCCGGCGGGGGCAGCCGCGGCCCAAGAGGAGACCGCGACCGCGGACCCGGAGACTGGAACCGAGACGCAGGCGATCGCAACCGCGGACCCAGCGGAGATCGACGATCAGGACACGATCAACGCCGCGGACCCGGAGACCGGAACCGCGGACCCGGCGGGGGCAGCCGCGGCCCAAGAGGAGACCGCGACCGAGGACCCGGGGACTGGAACCGAGACGCAGGCGATCGCAGCCGCGGACCCAGCGGAGATCGACGATCAGGACACGATCAACGCCGCGGACCCGGAGACCGGAACCGCGGCCCCGGGGACTGGAACCGAGACGCAGGCGATCGCAGCCGCGGACCCAGCGGAGATCGACGATCAGGGCAGGAACAACGCCGCGGACCCGGAGACCGGAACCGCGGCCCCGGGGACTGGAACCGAGACGCAGGGGATCGCAACCGCGGACCCGGCGGGGGCCGCGGACCCGGAGACCGCAACCGAGGCGGGGGCCGCGGCCCCGCACGCGGCGGCGGGAGCGGAGGGCGCCCGCAAAGAGATCGAGCCGGCGGCGGGCGAGGGCAGGCCGGGACGATGCGGGGCAGCACCCCTGTAAGGGGCGGGCAGGCGGCGGGGAAGACGGGCAGGCGCCCGGGCGACGACCGACGACCGAAAGGGCTGGGGGGCGAGAAGGTGGTGGGGCGCCAGGCGACGAAGGAGTTGCTGCTGGCCGGACGGCGGTCGGTGAGGGAGGTGCTGCTTTCCTCCGAACTGGAGCCCACTCCCATACTCAACGACATAATCGACCTCGCCGACGAGGCCGGCGTGGCCATCAGGGAAGCCCCCCGCTGGAAAATAGAGGCCCTGGCCGAGACAGGCTCGCACCAGGGAGTTCTGGCCTTGGCCGCCCCGCTGCCCACACACACTCTTAGCGAGGCCCTCTCACTGTCGAACGCTGAAGAACCCGCCGCCTCAGCGACAGAATCCCTGCCAGGTCTGCCACCCCCGGCCCTCTCACTGTCGAACGCTGAAGAACCCACCACCTCGGCGACAGACAGGCCCGCCGCAGACAGGCCCCCCGTGCTCGTCCTGGACAGCGTCGGCGACCCTGGCAACCTGGGAGCCCTGCTGCGCACCGCAGAGTGCTCAGGCGTCAAGGTTGTGGTGCTGAACCGCCATCGGGCGGCCCGCATCTCCCCGGTCGTGGCCAAGCGGGCGGCCGGCGCCGTTGAGCACCTGCACTTCGTGACCACGGGCGGCACTCCGTCGGCGCTGTCGGAGTTGGCGGGGCTGGGGGTGTGGACGATAGGCCTGGACGTCGCCGCGGAGAAGACCATCTGGGATTTCGACCTGACGGGCGATCAGGTGGCGCTGGTGCTGGGCGCCGAGGATCGAGGCCTCTCACACCTCACCCGGCAGCGCTGCGACCTGGTGGTGCGCATCCCGACCTGGGGAAGCCTGGGCGTGCTGAACGTGGCATCAGCCGGTGCGGTTGCGCTGTTCGAGTTCGCCCGCCGCCGGGAGGCCCTGTAGCGTGGCTGCGTTGTGAACGACGTCGCCCGTTCGCCTGGGAGGGTGCCTGAGCGTCCAAGCCTTGAGGGACTGGAGCAGCGATGGGACGCCCGATGGCAGGCTCAGGGCACCTACCGCTTCGATCGCAGCCGCGGGCGCTCCGAGGTCTTCTCCATCGACACCCCTCCCCCCACGGTGAGCGGCTCGCTGCACGTGGGTCACGTCTTCAGCTACACCCACACTGATCTCATCGCCCGCTACCAGCGGATGCGCGGCAAGGCCGTCTTCTACCCCATGGGCTGGGACGACAACGGGCTGCCCACGGAGAGGCGCGTGCAGAACTACTACGGCGTGCGCTGCGACCCCGCCCTGCCGTACGACCCTGGGTTCTCCCCGCCCGCCGAGGCGCCCGACGAACCCCTGTCGGTGTCTCGCGGCAACTTCATAGAGCTCTGCCTGAAACTCACCGCATTGGACGAGCAGGCGTTCGAAGACCTCTTCCGGCGGCTGGGGCTGTCGGTGGACTGGACTTTTGGCTACACCACGATCAGCGAGCACTCCCGTCGAGTCTCCCAGCGCGCCTTTCTGCGCAACCTGCGGCGGGGACAGGCCTACACAGCCGAGGCGCCGTGCCTGTGGGACGTGACCTTCCGCACCGCCGTGGCGCAGGCCGAGCTGGAGGAGCGGGAGCGTCCGGGCGCCTACCACACCCTGGCGTTCCACCTGCGGGACGGCCACATTCCCATCGCCACCACTCGACCTGAACTGCTGGCCGCCTGCGTGGCGGTCGTGGCGCACCCCGACGACGAACGCTACGCCGGGCTGATCGGCTCGACAGTGCGGACGCCCCTGTTCGGGGTGGATGTTCCGGTGCTGGCGCACCCGCTGGCCGACCCGTCAAAAGGCACGGGAGCGGCAATGGTGTGCACGTTCGGAGACACCGCCGACATCGTCTGGTGGCGGGAGCTCGACCTTCCCGTGCGCCCTGTGATGGGGACGGACGGGCGGATCCTGCCTGAGGCGCCGCCGGGTCTGAGCTCGCCCGAGGGCCTTGCCGCATACGCCGAGTTGGCCGGGCGGCGGGTGGGCGGGGCAAGGCGGCGAATCGCAGAGATGCTGGCCGAGCGGGGTGATCTGCTGGGCGAGCCCCGGCCGATTACACACGCCGTGAAGTTCTTCGAGAAGGGCGACAGCCCCCTTGAGATCGTCACGACGCGGCAGTGGTACCTCACCAACGGGGGGCGCGACATGCAGCTGCGAGGCGATCTGCTGGAGAGGGGCGAGGAGCTGAGCTGGGTGCCTGAGCACATGGCGGTGCGCTACGCCAACTGGGTGGGAGGGCTGAACGGCGACTGGCTGATAAGCAGGCAGCGCTTCTTCGGCGTGCCGATACCGGTGTGGTACGAGGTGGACGCCGACGGGCAGGTGCGCCACGACCGGATGCTGCTGCCCTCCGAGGGCGACCTGCCGGTAGATCCGGCCGGCGAGGCGCCGACGGGCTACGACGAAGCCCAGCGGGGGCAGCCCGGCGGGTTTGCGGGGGACGCCGACGTGATGGACACCTGGGCGACCTCTTCGCTGTCGCCCCAGATCGCCTGCGGGTGGGAGACCGACGACGACCTGTTCGGGCGCACGTTCCCGATGGACATGCGTCCTCAGGCGCACGAGATCATCCGCACCTGGCTGTTCTCAACCACGGTGCGCAGCCACCTTGAACACGACTGCCTGCCGTGGCGCAGGGCCGCCATCTCCGGCTGGGTGCTGGATCCCGACCGAAAGAAGATGTCTAAGTCGAAAGGGAACGTGGTGACGCCGGTGGGCCTGCTGGAACGCTACGGCGCGGACGCCGTGCGCTACTGGGCGGCGCGGGCGCGCCCGGGCACCGACACGGCCTTCGACGAGGGACAACTCAAGGTGGGACGGCGGCTGGCGGTGAAGCTGCTCAACGCCAGCAGGTTCGTGCTGGGGCTGGTGGACACCGAGGACGGCGAGGATGGTGGCGGAGGGGCGGCGGAGCACGGCGGAGGGGCGGCGCACACAGACGGAACCGGGGCGCCAATCGGCGGCGGAGGGGAGGGGACGGCGCACACAGACGGCGGCGGCGCGGCGCCTCGGGAACCCTTGGATGTTGCGCTTCGGGTGAGGCTGCGGCGTCTGATCGTCGAAGCCACCGCCGACTTCGAGGCCTTCGACTACGCCAGGGCGCTGGAGCGCACGGAAAGGTTCTTCTGGGACTTCACCGACAACTACCTGGAGTTGGTGAAGAACCGTGCCTACGGGGGGGACGGCTCGCAGGCGGCCCGCACCACCCTGCGGGAGGCGCTCGGGATTCTGCTGAGGCTCTTCGCCCCGCACCTGCCGTTTGTCTGCGAGGAGACGTGGAGCTGGTGGCACGAGGGATCGGTTCACAGCGAGAGGTGGCCGGAGCCGGAAGAGCTGGAGGGGCTGGGGGCGGAAGCCGACGACGGGGTGCTTGAGGCTGCCACCGAGGTGCTGAGCAGCCTGCGCAAGGCCAAGAGCGAGGCCCGCCTGCGCCTGCGAGCGCCCGTCGAAGTGGTGGAGGTGAGGGGCGCCGACTCCTACCTGGAGCGCCTGTCGGCGACAAGAGACGACCTCTGCGCGGCGGGCTGCGTGGGTGAGCTGCGGCTGCTGGCGGGCGGCGCCGAGGACCGGCCCGTCGTGGAGGTCCGCTTCCCCTAGCCCTCGTCCTCCTCGTCGCCTGCGCGCCTGTCGGACTCGTACCTGGGAGGCACGGCCACAGCAATCGACTCCGGTGGCGGCGAAGGGGCGGGGAAGTAATCGCCCTGCTGTCGCAGCCAGACCGTGCGCTGCGGGAACGGAATCTCGATGCCCGCCTCGTCGAAGGCCTCTTTGATGCGCATGCGGAGCTCCCTCTCCACCTTCCACTGCATTGCGGGCTGCGTCTTGATCACGAGACGGATGGCGATTCCGCTCGCCCCCAGAGTCTGGACGCCCCAGACCTCCGGTTGGCTGATCAGTTCGTCGCCACCCCACTCAGGGTCATCCCAGAGTTCATTGGCAACCCGCTGGATGACACCCTCCGCCAGACGAAGGTCTGTGTCGTAGGCGACCTCCACGTCCAACATCGCCCGCGACCAGAGTTGCGACTTGTTGCCCACCCTGCTGATCTCCCCGTTTGGGATGTGCCAGACCGTGCCGGCGATGTCGCGCAGCGTGGTGGCGCGCAAGGTGACCGCCTCAACCGTGCCGGTGGCGTGACCCAGATCGACCACGTCTCCCACGCCGAACTGATCTTCAATAAGCATGAACAGCCCTGAGATGAAGTCCTTCACCATGGACTGGGCGCCGAAACCGATGGCCACCCCCGCAATGCCTGCGCCCGCAATGAGCGGGCCGAGGTTGATGTTGAACTCACCGAGAATCAGGAGCACCGCAACGCTCCAGACAACCGCCGAGATGACGCTGCCGAGCACCGTGGCCAGGGTGTCGGCGCGGGCCTGGGCGCGTGAATGGTCCTGATCGTCGCCTTCCACGAGAAGTTTGCCCGGTCCGTGGGAGCGGATTTTCTGAAGCCTCTGGTGGGTGCTGGTCTTGGCGATGCGCTCGGACAGCCCCCTGACCACCCTCCGGGCAAGGCGACTGGCCAGGAAGGTGGCAAGCAGGATGATGACGATCTTGAGAGGACGGCCAATGAGCCAGTCGGACGCCGAGGAAACCAGTTCGTTGCCGGTGCGCTCCCACATCCAGCGGCACAGCCAGCTTGGATCGGCGCCACAGACGTCGATGACGGTGGTTGCAGAGGGCTGGGGCTCGGCCTGGGCCAGGAAGACTTCGAGGCTCACGGCCAATCAGCATAATGGGGCGGCCTGACCTTCCTGAAGCCGCCCCGCGCGGCGTCTTTAGGCCGGGGGCGCCTGTGAATATGCCAGGGCGGCTGCGTCGCGTTGGCCGGGACTTTAGGGACTGTTTGCCGCTCTTCCGTGCTCGATGGCCACCAGCCGATCGGCGATTTTATGCGCCTCACGCTCATGGCTGACCATCAGGACGGTTGCCCCCGATCTGGCCGCCAGCTGTCGCAGACGAGGGCGGACGTCGTCGTCGATGGCGGAAAGGGCCTCGTCAAGCAGCAGCAGCGGCGGCCTTTTGGCGAGCGCCCTGGCCAGCGCCACACGCTGGGCCTGACCTCCGGAGAGTTTGCCCGGTCGCACGGCGGCGTATTCCGCCATGCCCACAGCCTCGAGAGAATCCATCGCCGCCTGCCGGGGCGCAGGGGATCGGGGCGCCTGCCGGCGCGCAGCGAGTCGCGGCGCAGCGGCCCTGAATACACCCTTATCCATGGCGGCCCGCCTCAAGGCGCCGATTTGTGCAAGGCGCCCGCCCTGCGTTAGGCGCCCGACCTGCGGCTCGCAGGTGAGGCCGAACTGGACGTTTGCCAGGACGCTCAGATGCGGGAAGAGGCGCAGGTCTTGAAAGGCGTAGCCGATCCCACGCCGCTCGGGCGGCAGCCAGACGCCGGCGGAGGGGTCGTCCACCACACGCCCGCCCAGCGTGACGCGCCCCCTCTCAAGCGGCGCAAGACCTGCCAGGGCGCGCAGCAGCGTCGTCTTGCCGGAGCCGTTCGGCCCCGTGACAGCCACAACCTCACCCGCCGCCACGGCCAGGCGCACATCCAGCACGAAATCGGCCAGCCGCAGAAAGACCTCGGCGTCGACACTCACAGGATTGGCGCGCAAAGACGCCGATGTGCCTGTAGCGGCGGCGCCCGTCGTGCGCCTCATCGCGCCAGCCAGTGGTCGCGCAGCCCGACCAGCACCGCCAGGGAAACCGCCAGAAGCAGCACGCTCAGCGCAACCGCCTCGTCCGGCCGTCCCGACTCCAGCGCCACGAAGGCGGCGAGCGGCAGGGTCTGCGTGCGACCGGCGACATTGCCGGCAAAAGTGATGGTCGCCCCGAACTCGCCCAGCGCCCTCGCCCAGGCCAGGGCCGCTCCCGCCGCCACGGCCGGCCGGATGAGCGGCAGCGTGACTCGCCGAAACACCGTGGACGGGCGCGCCCCAAGCGTGCGGGCAGCCTCGCCCAGCCTGGCGTCGAAGCTGCGCAGGGCGGCCTCGGCGGTCACCACGAAGAAGGGCAAGGCCACGAACGTCGCCGCCACCACGGCGCCTGCGGTGGTGAACGGCAGCGACCAGCCCCAGAGGCGATCCAGCCACTGCCCCAGAAGCCCGCGTCGACCGAGCGCTAAGAGCAGCGCCGTCCCGCCGACCACCGGCGGCAGCACCATCGGCAGCAGAACCAGGGCGCGCATCACCCGACGCGCCCAGGGACGGGCTCGCGAGAGCACCTGCGCCAGCGGCAGTCCCGCCAGCACCGACAGGCCGGCCGCCGCAAGGCTTGTGACCGCTGAGGTGGCCAGGGCGTCCAGCGCCCTGGGAGCGGCAAGCAGCCCAAACAGGTTTGACCAGGGAGCCCGCTGCAGCAGCCCCGCTACCGGCGTGGCCAGAAACGCCAACGCCGCCAACGCCAACGCCGCCACCGGCCAGACCGAGCGGCTGCGCAGTTCCGGGCGAGCCCGGCGGACGCTCCTCACGGCAGCAGGAAGCCTGCCCTCGCCAGGATTGAGCGGGCAGGCGGCGACAGCACGAAGTCGGCAAACGCCTGCGCCGCCCGCCCGTCTCCGAGCACGACCAGGTGATACGAGGCGGTGGGCGAACTCGGCAGGTCGAAGCGCAGTATTCCATCGGCGGCCAAGTCGGTGACATAGACCAGCCCGGCGTCCACTTCCCCAAGGAGCAGCTTGCCGAGCACGGAGCGGACGCTGGGCTCATAGGTGTCGACGATCGAGTCGTAGTTTGCCAGCACCTTCCGCGCCAGCGCACCGCAAGGCACCTCAGGGGCGCAGGCCGCCACCAGCAGGTCTGGGTCGCTCAGCGACTCCAGGCCCTGAACGCCGCCCGGGTTGTCCGCAGGCGTGGCCAGCGCCAGGCGATTGCGGGCGAAGACGGCGGCGGACGCCTCTTTTCCGCCGGCGCCTTCCTGCTCGGCCTCCACCTCCCCGGGCGTGATTGTGCGCCGCAGCCGGGGCGGCGACCCGGCACCTTCCTGCTCGGCCTCCACCCCTTCGGCGCCTTCTTCCGTGTCGCCACCCACTGCGCCGAGCAGGTCGGCCATCACCCGTTCGTTGGCCGAGGCGAAGACGTCGACCCTCGCCCCTGCCTTTATCTGAGCCGCCAGCGAACTGCTCCCGGCGAATTGCAAGACGACCTCCACGTCGGGGTGCTCACGCATGAACGCCTCGGACATCTCGGCGAAGACGACCGTAAGCGAAGACGCCGCGAAGACGGTCACCTGTCGCCGCGAGGAGGCGTCGCCGCAGCCCAGGGAAGACACCGGCAGGGCCGCCGCGAGCAGGCAGGCGCAAGTGCGCAGCAGGCGGCTCCTTCTTCGCGGATTGGCAGCCGTCAAACCACCCGCCACCGTCAAACCACCCGCAGCCGGGCCAACCACCTGTTGTCGTCAAACCACCCGCAGCCGGGCCGGGCCCGCCAACTCAACGATCACGTTGGTTGACTTCACGACGGCGGCCGCCGCCACCCCTGGCTTCAACCCCAGCGCCAGGGCGGCCTCCGCCGTCATGAGAGAGACCAGCCTGTGCGGGCCCGCCTGGATTTCGATCTGCGCCATCACCTCGTCGACGACCACTCGCGTCACCAGGCCCTCGAAGCGGTTGCGGGCGGAGATGCGTGAGCCTGCGCCCGCCGTGACTGCCTCGTCGCCCCCGCCGGCTGCGAGCGTCGCCGCGAGCCGGGCGAGTTCGGTGCCCTCCACGAGCCGCTGGCCACCGGCGCTGCGGTGCTCGGTGAGGGTGCCGTCGTCCACCCAGCGCCGGAGGACATCGACCGACACTCCCAGCAGTTCGGCCGCTCTTCCTATACGAAATAGCTCGCTAATCCAAGCTATTTTAGCGTTAATTCTTTAAATTCACAAAGATTTATAAGATAAATCCCTGGCGGCCGGCTGCTGTGGCGGGCGTCGCCGCCGCTGCCGTGACCCCCTGGCGCCGGCAAGCGAGCGAGCGAGCCTCAGTTGGAACCCTGTGGACGTCGCCGCGGGCGCGGCAATCTCGTGCCGACGAGCGAGCGATCCCCAGCCGACGGGCTGCCCGTGCGAGCCCCTGCCCGAGCGACTGCCCGTGAATTTGCTGTGGATTAGCTGCGTATTTCCTCACGGTTCCTGTGGTTTTGGGAAAAGGGTCTTGCGTCTGCCCTCACATGTGGTTTAGTCTGTGTAACTACATTGCTGTAGTTACACAGACGTAACTACAACAGTCGTCAGCAAGCCTCAAACAAGACACGCTCCCGTAATCATTACCTAGGCATTTTCAAACCGAAGGCGCAGGCGGCCAACCCCACAGACCAGCCAGAAAGCTAGAAAGAGAGTGCCGCCGTGACTACGCGATCTGCAACGAGTGCCACTAGAGCGCCGGAGGTCTACAGGGTCGAGTACGGCGCCGAAGTCGAAGACGATCTCGCAGCCGACATCGACGAGTTCGAACGGGGCGTCAAGACATCGGCCCTCATGCACGTCCGCAAGCGCGACGGAAGCTACGAGCTCGTCGACCCGAACAAGATCATCCGGCGGGTCCAGCGCAGCGGCGACGGGCTCGAAGACGTCGATCCGATGCGCGTCGCCACGCGCACCATCAGCGGCCTCTGCGACGGGGCCACGACCGTTGAGCTCGACGAGCTGGCCATACGCACCGCAGCGTCCTTCGTGGTTGACGAGCCGAACTACTCCCGCCTGGCCGCCCGCCTGCTCACCACGTACATCGACGAGGAGGTGAGCAGTCACGGCATCCAGTCGTTTTCGGAATCGGTGGCCCTGGGCACCGAGCTGAATCTCGTCGGTTCCGAGACCTCCGAGTTTGTGGCCGCTCACGCAGACGCGCTCGACGCCGCAGTCAAGGCAGATCGGAACGACCTGTTCGAGTTCTTCGGCCTTCGCACCGTGTACGACCGCTACCTGATCCGTCACCCCGCGACGCGCCTCGTGATCGAGTCGCCGCAGTTTTTCCTGATGCGGGTGGCGTGCGGCCTGTCCACCGAGGTGGCCGAGGCGACCGACTTCTACAACCTCATCTCATCGCTCGAATACCTGCCCTCGAGCCCGACCCTGTTCAACTCCGGCACCACGCACCCGCAGATGTCGTCCTGCTACCTGCTGGACTCGCCAGCCGACGACCTGGAGTCGATCTACAACCGCTACACCGACATCGCCCTGCTCTCCAAGCACGCCGGGGGAATCGGGGTGAGCTACAGCCGAGTCCGCAGCAGGGGGTCGCTCATCGGGGGCACGAACGGCCTGTCGAACGGCATCGTGCCGTGGCTGAAGACACTGGACAGCTCGGTGTCGGCCGTCAACCAGGGCGGGCGGCGGAAGGGGGCGGCCTGCGTCTACCTCGAGACGTGGCACGCTGACATAGAGGAGTTCCTTGAGCTGCGCGACAACGCCGGCGACGAGGCCCGGCGCACCCACAACCTGAACCTGGCCAACTGGATACCCGACGTGTTCATGGAGCGGGTGGAGAACAACTGGCAGTGGTCGCTGTTTGACCCGAAGGTGGTGCCTCACTTCACAGACCTCTACGGGGAGGAGTTCGAGCGCGCCTACCTGCAGGCCGAGGCCGACGACCTGTACGAGCGGCGGGTGCCTGCCCGCCAGCTCTACATAAGGATGATGCGCACCCTGGCGCAGACCGGCAACGGCTGGATGACCTTCAAGGACTCCGCCAACCTGAAGTGCAACCAGACGGGCGCCGACGGGCGCGTCGTCCACCTGTCGAACTTGTGCACCGAGATACTGGAGGTGACCAGCAACGAGGAGACGGCCGTGTGCAACCTCGGCTCGGTGAACGTGGGGCGGCTGGTGAGCGGGGGCGAATTCCGCTTTGACCGGCTGGGCGAGGTGGTGTGCACCGCCGTGAAGTTTCTCGACCGTGTGATCGACCTCAACTACTACCCCATCGCCTCGTCGGGGCGCTCCAACGAGGCGTGGCGACCGATCGGGCTGGGGCTGATGGGGCTGCAGGACGTCTTCTTCCAGCTTCGGCTGCCGTTCGACTCGCGGGAGGCCCGTGAACTGTCCCGGCGCATCTCAGAGGAGATCTACTACTGGGCGCTCTCGACCTCCTGCGGCCTGGCCGCCGAGCACGGCCCGCACCCGGGCTTTGCGAAGACACGTACGGCGGATGGGAAGCTGCAGATGGACCTGTGGGGCGCCGAGGTGACTGACACGGCCCGCTGGGACGCCCTGCGGGGGCGCATTGCCAAATGGGGGCTGCGGAACTCCCTGCTCATCGCCGTGGCGCCCACAGCCACCATCGCCTCGATTGCCGGCTGCTACGAATGCATTGAGCCGCAGGTCTCCAACCTGTTCAAGCGGGAGACTCTCTCCGGGGAGTTTCTGCAGGTCAACCGCTACCTTGTGCGCGACCTGCAGAAAATCGGGATGTGGACGCCCGGGATGGTGGAGACGCTTAAACGCAGCGGAGGGTCGATTGCCGAGGTGAAGGGCATCCCTGAGGAGCTTCGCCTGCTCTACCGCACCGCCTGGGAGATACCGCAGCGGTCGCTCATCGACATGGCCGCGGAGCGGGGGGAGTTCATCGACCAGAGCCAGTCCCTGAACCTGTTCATGGAGACGCCCACCATCGGGAAGCTCTCCTCCATGTACATCCACGCCTGGCGCAAGGGACTGAAGACCACCTACTACCTGCGGTCGCGGGCGGCGACGAACATCAACCAGACCTCGGCGAACGGCGGGGGCGGGTCTGGGATGGGCGGGGGCGGGGCTGATCTGGCCTGCTCGCTTGAGAACCCGGAAACCTGCGAGGCCTGTGACTAGGGATTCTGAGGCTGGTGCGGCGGGGGCGGGCCGGGGCGGCGGACGGCAGCGAGGTGGATGGGCAGCGGGCATCCGGAGTGGCAGGCGGCGCTAGGCCGGGGCACCCGGGTAGCAGGCGGCGAAACGAGATCTTGAACAACCCAAGAGAAAGGAGCAATCAACGTGACTGCGGTCGACAACAGGATGACCAATATCAATAACAGGATGACCTTAAACAACAACAGGGTGCCCCTAAACAATAACAGGATGACCCTTGGCGGACTGAATCTAGATCAACTTCACTCCCTTGTACACAACGAGCCTGAAACCCTCAACCTGCTTGATCCGGGGTTCGATCTGACGCTGCGCCCGATGCGCTACCCGGTGTTCTACGACATGTACCGCGACGCCATCAAGAACACCTGGACGGTGGAAGAGGTGGACTTCTCCGATGACATAGTCGACCTCAACCAAAAGATGGACCCCGCCGAGAAGCACCTCGTTCAGCGGCTCGTGGCCTTCTTCGCCACCGGAGACTCCATCGTGGCCAACAACCTGGTGCTGAACCTCTACAAGCACATCAACGCCCCGGAGGCGCGCATGTACCTCTCGCGGCAGCTCTATGAAGAGGCCTTGCATGTGCAGTTTTACCTGACGCTGCTCGACAACTACATCCCTGACATGGCCGAGCGTCAAGCCGCCTTCGCCGCCGTGGAGAACATCCCGTCGATCAAGCGAAAGGCCGAGTTCTGCTTTCGCTGGATCGACTCCATCTCAGAGCTCGACCAGTTGGACAGCGACGGCCAGCGTCGACGTTTCCTGTTGAACCTGATCTGCTTCGCCACTTGTATAGAGGGGCTGTTCTTCTTCGCCGCCTTCGCCTACGTGTACTTCCTGCGCTCCAAGGGCTTGCTGAACGGCTTGGCCGACGGCACCAACTGGGTGTTCCGAGACGAAAGCTGCCACATGAACTTCGCCCTTGAGGTGGTGCGCGTGGTTCGTTCCGAGCAGCCCGAACTGTTCGACGAGCAGATGGCGGCGAGCGTTGTTTCGATGATGGAGGAGGCGGTGGAGTGCGAGTACGCCTTTGCGGCCGATCTGTTGAGCCAAGGCATGACCGGCATGCCGCTGGACGAGACCCGCGAGTACCTGGAGTTCGTGGCCGACCAGCGGCTGCTCCAGCTGGACCTGCCGCGGCGGTTCGGGGCTCGCAACCCCTTCTCGTTCATGGACCTCCAGGACGTGGAAGGGCTGACCAACTTCTTCGAGCGAACCGTCTCGGCGTATCAAGTGGGCGTGCCGGGCGATGTGGCCTTCGACGAGGACTTCTGATTTGCGGAGGGGGGGTGCCGGGGGGCGGATTCGCGGGGGTTAGCCGACGGGTAGCGGGATAGACAGCGGGGGTCAGTTGGCGGATGTCCCTGGCCGATGGGCGGATTCGCGGGGGAGGTTGGCCAGCCGGGGGCTTGGCTGGCCGGGGGCGGGTCAGCCGACCTGAGGAAGGATTAGCCGGAAGCGGGCTCGGGCTCGGATTCGTCGCCGACGGGCTCGTCCTCCTGCCGGCGGCCCTTAATCAAGGCGACAGAGAGCGCGACGATCAAGCCCGCCCCTCCAAAGATTATTGCCAGTATCACCCCGGTTCCCAGGCCGCCGCCAGCGGCCAGAGTCTCGTCGGTAACGAGGTGGAAGTAGAGGGTCGCCCCGATGTCGGACACCTCCCAGCGTGCCGTTGTTTTTCCGTCGGAGAAGGAAACGTCCTCGCTGTTGGTGCTCACCAGTGCGCCCGGAAAGGTGACCTCAACGTTGAACTCGAAACCCAGGTCTTCGACGTCGAAGCCCAGATCCATCGACTCCAGCTCATCGAGCGACCCCGCATCCGCGTCTGAGATTCCTTCAATCCTCCAGGAGAATTGCCACTCGTCTCCCGTCTTTGCAATTTGGGGCGAGTCCTCGCCTTCGTCGGCCATCAACTCGGCGATGATCACATCAACCGGGCCGACAGCCTTTAAGTCGATTCCCGTCCAGCCGTCGGGATCAGTGACCTCCTGAATGCTCATATCCATCGAGGGCTGCGGCCCCAACTCCTCGGCCTGAAGTGCATTGAACAACTCCTGAACAGACTCATCTCCCCCAAACTCAGCAAGAAACGGGGACTGCGTGACTCGCATGCGAATGGACGCATCGGATTCGTCGACCATTATCGACAAGTCGAAGCGGATGCAGCCGACAGCGAGGATCGAAAGCAGGAAAAGAAGGGCGAGGGCGCACTTGAAGCGGCGCGGGGAACGGCCTTCAGCAGCAGTCAAGCCGTTCACGGGAGTGGATGAGCAGTTCGCGCCATTCCCGCAGCGTAACAGCAAGGCTCATTGCGGCGCGGCTCGTTGCGGCACCCTGTCACAGCGGACGACGCCGCAGACGAGCAGATGGCGGCAAGCGTGGTTTCGATGATGGAGAAGGCGGTGGAGTGTAAGTACGCCTTTGCGACCGGATTACGGGGGTTAGCTGGCCGGGGTTAGCCGACCTGGGGGGCGGATTCGCCGGAAACGGGCTCGTCCTCTTGGCGGCGACCTTTAATCAAGGCGACAGAGAGCGCGACAATCAAGCCCGCCCCTCCAAAGATTATTGCCAGTATCACCCCGGTTCCCAAGCCGCCGTTGGCGGCCAGAGTCTCGTCGGTAACGAGCTGGAAGGAGAGGGTCGCCCCGATGTCGGACACCTCCCAGCGTGCCGTTGTTTTTCCGTCGGAGAAGGAAACGTCCTCGCTGTTGGTGCTCACCAGTGCGCCCGGAAGGGTGACCTCAACGTTGAACTCGAAACCCAGATTTTCGACGTCAAAGCCCAAATCCATCGACTCCAGCTCATCGAACGACCCCGCATCCGCGTCTGAGAATCCTTGAATCCTCCAGGAGAATTGCCACTCGTCTTCAGCCTTCGCAACGTGAGGCGAGTCCTTGTCCCCGTTGGTCAGCACCCAGGCGATGATCTCATCAACCGGGCCGACCGCCCTGAAGTCGATTCCCGTCCAGCCATCAGAGTCAGCGACCTCCTGAATGCTCATATCTATCGAAGGCTGCTTCTTCAACACCTCGGCCTGATCACTTAGCAACTCACGAACACCCTCAACTCCCCCAAACTCGGCAAGAACCGGGGATTGCGTGATCCGCATGCTGTAGAACGCATCGGATTCGTCGACCACGATCGACACGTTTACGCGGAAGCAGCCGACAGCGAGGATCGAAATCAGGAAGAGAAGGGCGAGGGCGCACTTGAAGCGTCTCGGAGAACGGCCTTCAGCCGTGGTTAAGCCGCTCACGGGTGCGGATGAGCAGTTCGCGGCATTCCCGCAGCGTAACAGCAAGGCTCATTGCGGCACGGCGGGTTGCGGCACAGCGGTGAAGCCTGTCATAGCGGACAAGTAGCTTGCGTTATCGTGGACGGTGGCAAGGAGAGAGTGGCCAGGGAACCCAAGGGCGAAATACTCCAGGGCGACTGCCTTGAGGTAATGCGGAGCCTGCCCGACGAGTCGATTCGCCTGATTGTCACCTCGCCGCCTTACAACATCAAAAACAGCACTGGCAACGGCCTGAAGAACGGCAGCGGGGGCAAGTGGCCGAAAGCCGCACTGCAGTCGGGCTACGCCAGCCACGACGATTTACGGCGCGATGATATTTCAAAGTAAACGATAGAACGGCAGACATTATTGAGCATAGTATTACTCATTCCGTTTGGTTTGGAGACTATAATATCAATAAGAGTAATCTAAAATACTATCAAAACAATAGATAAAGTGAGGTCAATAAATTGAGTACACTAGCACCAACCGCAGAATTTATTTATTCAGTCTTTTGGCTGGGTTGCGCGATCGACGATGACTATGCACGCCCAATTGGAAGTGGCGTTGCTATTCAGCATGATGGACAAGAGTACCTTGCCACGGCTCTGCATGTAGCAAAGGACTGCAACTTTAATCCCTTGATTAGAAGGCAGAAGCAATGGATGCAAGCAAAATGGGAAATAATTGCAACAGATGAACTCGTTGATATTGCAATTCTGAAGACAAACACTGGTAAGTTGTTACGTCTTGTTCCAAAATATGGCACAGCTAATACCGTTATCGGGGGAATAGGGCGAGCAATGGGTTTTCCAGCGATATTCAACTCTAACGAACTTGATTTGTATGCAGAAACCCCCGACGGTCATCCAGTTCCGATGGCCGTATTAATATCTACATATTATGTTCCAAGTGATAGAGATGATCGTATGACATATTATACGGGTGGTTACGTCAATAGTGGTTTTTCAGGAGGAGCAATGCTATTCTCCACTGAGAAAGACTGGACAATTGCTGGTGTAATAACGACGAAGGGTTACACATACAAAGAATTATCTAGCAATATTAATATTCTTGAACCGTCCGGCTTAATTGGATACTGCGACGTTAGCACTATCCAAAAGCTGATTACTGAATCTCAACAGCATTGAATGATCGCAACATGCACGAACCGAAAAAGGGCAAAAACTTATCCAGATGGTACTCTAGTTACTTTTTTGTAATCTAATAGATTGCATTTGAAGTCTTCTAGACAACAACTTTCTTGCGATAGAGGCATCAGGGTTATAGGTTCAGCGCTGCCGCTAGCAGCCTCTTTTGGGCTTGCGCTATGAAGCTTGTCAGCTCAGACAGATTGCCCTGATCGGCGGCGTTTAGGGTCGCAAGGTAGGCGTCCCTTTCGGCGTCTGTGACCAGCAGGGGGAATAAGCCTGCCCTGATCAGCGCCAGAGAGGCCAGGGCGCGGGACACTCGGCCGTTACCGTCTTGGAACGGGTGGATTTGCGCGAACCTGTGGTGCAGCCAGGCGGCTTCCACGTCTGGGGGGACGCCTTCGTGACTCAAGTGCATTGACACCAGGCGATCCATCTCCACGCTTACCTGTTCGGGAGGGCAGTATTCGTGCAGGCTCCCGTCGGGTTCGATCGGGTTGTTGGGCAGCGTCTTGTATGTTCCGTGATTCAGTTTGGCCTTGACGCGCCTTCCGAACTGGTCGAACGCCTCGTAGTGAGGCTGCCCCCTGGTCATTAGGGCGTGCAGCTCCTTGACGAACGCCGTTGAAAGCCGCCTGCCATCCTTAACAGACGAGAGCAGCCATTCAACCGCCGCCTCGTGATCCCTGATGATTCCTGTCACTTGTTGAGGCGACAACTCCGAAGCTTCCTTGGGGATCAGCTCCGCCTTAATCCCTTTTTCGATCAGCGCTCTTGTGACCTTCCTGTCGAACACGTAGATGCGCTCGATGATCCCCGTCTCGATTGACCACTCCCTGATCAGACGGTCATTGAACTCTCTTAGCAGTGCGGAAGGAAGACTTCTGCGGCGCTCGTCCCACCTCGAAGCGAGCGCCGGCAACTCCGGGTCGGACTGGGCGATTTCCGCCTCAGTCAAGTCGGCGAGACGCTCCCAGCGGTGGGCGACAGGCCGCCGGCTCGCCGACCTCAAGGAACGAACCTCTCCACCAAGCCCAGCGCCGCCTGCGACGGGGTGAGCGTTCCCGATCTCACGGCATCCTCAGCCTCGTCGAGGGACGCCCGCACCTGCGAGCGGCGGCGGAAGGCGTCGAGCAGCCCGCCCTCTATGAGATGCCACATCCAGCGGACTCGCTGCTCGCCTCGCCGCCTCTCCAGCCCTCCGTCGGCCGCAAGCGCTCTGCGGTGCTCGCAGAGCCTCTCCCAAACCTGCTCGATGCCGGCGCCTTCGAGGGCGCTGGCAGTGAGAACGGGCGGCCTCCATCCGGCGACGGAAGGGCGCAGCAGCCTCAGCGCCGAGTCGTAGTCGGCCGCCGTCCGGCGCGCCGCCGCCAGCGAGTCGCCATCGGCCTTGTTCACAACCAGCACGTCTGTCACCTCAAGCAGGCCGCGCTTGATCCCCTGCAGGGCGTCGCCGCCGCCAGGCGCCACCAGGGTTAGCACGCTGTCGGCGAGGTCGGCCACCCCCAGGGTGGACTGACCCGCCCCCACGGTCTCCACGAAAACGACGTCGAAGCCAACGGATTCCAGCAGGAGGACGGCCTCGAAGGTGGTGCCGGTTACTCCGCTGACGGCGGCGCCCGACGGCGAAGGACGCACGAACGCCGACGGGTTGGACGCCAGGCGGCTCATGCGCGTCTTGTCGCCAAGGATGGAACCTCCGCTGACGGCGCTGGAAGGATCGACGGCCAGAACGGCCACCCGGCGGCCCTGCTCGCAGAGCCAACTCCCCAGGGCGTCCAGCAAAGTGCTCTTGCCCGCACCCGCTGCGCCGGTTACGCCGATGCGGTGCGTGGCGGCGGGGGGGGAGGGGGCGGTGAGGACGGAGGCGGAGGGGACGACGGCGGCGTGGGCGGAAGAGGGGACGACGGCGGCGTCGGAGCCAGCGGAGGCGGAAGAGGGGACGGAGGCGGAGGGGACGACGGCGGCGTCTGCTGCGGCGGCGCTGTCGGAGGCGGCGGGGGGGGAGGGGGCGGTGAGACGACTAAGAACCGACAAGGCCACGAGACGGTGCTCGTCGTTGGTGCTCTCAACGAGGGTGATGGCGCGGGAAAGCCAACTCAGGCTGCCGGAACGCACTCCGTCGACGTACTCGTCGACGGATGGCAGATTGCTTGACTTGTCGACTAGCGACAGACGACGGGACTCCCCAGCCGGCGGAAGCCTACGGGACTCCCCGACCGGCGGCAGATCGCCTGACTCCCCGACCGGCGGCAGATTGCCGCTGCTCACAGCAGCCGCTCGGCCAGTTTGTCGAGCAGCTCCTCGGCTGCTTCGGCGATGGAGGAGCCCGGACCGAACACCGCCGAGACGCCGGCCTCGAGAAGCAGGGGGACGTCACCGGCAGGGATCACACCGCCCACCACCACCATGATGTCCGCTCGCCCCAGGTCGGACAGCGTCGAGACAACCTCGGGCACGTGCGTGAGATGCCCCGCCGCCAGGGAAGACACCCCGACGACGTGCACGTCGTTCTCAACCGCCGAGCGGGCGACCTCCGCGGGAGTCTGGAAGAGCGGGCCGACATCCACGTCGAATCCCGCGTCCGCATAGCCACTGGCCACCACTTTCTGGCCGCGGTCGTGGCCGTCCTGGCCGACCTTGGCCACGAGGATGCGAGGACGACGTCCCTGCGTCCTGGCAAACAACTCCACCTTGCGCCGCAGCGTCTCAAAGGTCGGGCCGATCGACGGGGCAGCGCCCCCACCACCAGGGCGGGCATCGGCGTCAAAAGCGCCGGAATCAGCCGCGCCGCTCTGCCCGCCGCCAAACCTGCCGCCAAGAATCTCGCCGTACACGCCTGAAATGGTACGGATTTCCGCGCGGTGGCGCCCCCAGACCGCTTCGAGGGCGCCGCTTATCTCACCGACGGTGGCACGGGCGCGGGCCGCCCGCACCGCCAAGTCCAGCAGGTTGCCCGCACCGCCATCGGCGCAGGCGGTGAGTGCGGCAAGCGCCGAGGCGCAGCGATCGGCGCAGCGATCGGCTCGCACCCGCCGCAGCCGGTCGCCCTGAGCGGCCCGCACCTCGGCGTTGTCCACCCTAAGCACGTCCACGTCGTCGCTGGTCGAGGCGACATGGCGGTTCACGCCGACCACCGTCTGCTCGCCGCTGTCTATGCGAGCCTGGGTGCGGGTGGCTGCCTGCTCGATTCGCATCTTCGGCACCCCCGCCTCGATGGCGGCGGCCATCCCCCCCATCTCCTCCACCTCACGCATGTGCTCGGCGGCCCGGCGGGCGAGCGACGCCGTGAGCCGCTCCACGTAGTAGCTGCCGCCCCAGGG
This sequence comes from uncultured Acidimicrobiales bacterium, assembly GCA_958295925.1. Taxonomy (GTDB): domain Bacteria; phylum Actinomycetota; class Acidimicrobiia; order Acidimicrobiales; family CATQHL01; genus CATQHL01. Next base: position 1,600,010 of record CATQHL010000001.1, on the reverse strand, counting down.
ATCAACCGGCGCGCAGGCGCCGCTCTCGTGCTGAAGAACGAGTTGAGTGTTGCGGGCGATGCGAGCCGAGTTGTCAGAGGGGAGAGCGAGCGCCTCGTCGAAGGAGTTGGTGTGAAGCGACTGGGTGTGTCCCTGGGCGGCGGCCATCGCCTCGATGCAGGTGCGCGCCACGTTGTTGTATACGTCGGCTGCGGTGAGGCTCCAGCCGGAGGTTTGCGAGTGAGCCCGCAGCGACATCGAGCGGGGATTGGACGGCTCGAACTCGGCGACTATGCCCGCCCAGAGAAGGCGGGCCGCCCGCAGCTTGGCCACCTCCATGAAGAAGTTCATCCCGATGCCCCAGAAGAAGCTCAAGCGAGGTGCGAAGTCGTCTATGTCAAGTCCGGCGTCTAGCCCGCAGCGCACATATTCCAGTCCGTCTGCCAGCGTGTAGGCGAGCTCAAGGTCGGCTGTTGCGCCCGCCTCTTGCATGTGGTATCCGGAGACTGATATGGAGTTGAATCGGGGCATGTGCCGGGACGTGTAGGCGAAGATGTCGGAGACGATTCTCATGGACGGGCGCGGCGGGTAGATGTAGGTGTTGCGCACCATGAACTCCTTGAGGATGTCGTTCTGAATGGTGCCTGCGAGTGCTTCGGGGCGGACTCCCTGCTCTTCCGCCGCCACTATATACATGGCCATAATCGGCAGGACGGCGCCGTTCATCGTCATTGAGACGCTCATCTGATTCAGCGGTATGCCGTCGAAGAGGACGCGCATGTCCTCCACTGAGTCGACGGCCACCCCTGCCATTCCCACGTCGCCCGCCACACGCGGGTTGTCGGAGTCGTATCCCCGGTGCGTAGGGAGGTCGAAGGCCACCGAAAGGCCTCGCTGTCCGGCGGCGAGGTTGCGCCGGTAGAAGGCGTTGGACTCCTCAGCCGTGGAGAAGCCGGCGTATTGTCGGATAGTCCAGGGTCGGGTCAGGTACATGGTGGCGTAGGGGCCGCGCAAATAAGGGGGGATGCCAGGGTAGGTGTGGATGTGCTTCAGGCTGGCGATGTCATCGTGTGTGTAGACCGACTTGAGCGGTATTCCCTCGGGGGTTTGAAGCGACGGGGACGTTGCCGATCGACTGGATGACGGGGACGTTGCCGATCGACTGGGTGACGGGGACGTTGCCGATGGACGGGATGACGGGGACGTTGCCGATCGGCGGGGTGACGGGGACTCCTCTTGACTGGGTGAGTGCGCTTCAAGGCGTGATGTCGGGACGGCGGCGGCGACCGCCTGCTCCCAGGTGATTGCGGAGAAGTCGGGCAGAACGCTCATGCCCTGGAGGTGGCGGCGCCTGGGGCGTGGCAAACCTGGGGACGGCGAAGCGGCAGCGGAGGAATGCTCACGGCTGCTTCGCGAGGCGGCGGCGCGGGCGCGGCCACCCCGGGCACTCCCCAATCTGGCGGCGGCGCGGCCACCCCGGGCGCTCCCCGATCTGGCGGCTCTGGCTCGCTGGCCTGGCGGTAGTGCGTGACGCCCACCACCCGCTCGACGCCATCGGCGAGTCGTTCCAGGCGTCGTTGCCAAGCGGCCTCGATCTCGGCGGCCAGCAAGCCGTCGGTCAGACAGGCCGCCATCCCCCCAGCCGCTGAGATGAACCGGAACCTGTCCCACGCGAACGCCGCCATCTGCTGCGTGTACGACTCCACGTACCACGATCCGGCGGCGGGGTCATTCACAACCCCGAGGTGCGACTCGGCAGCCAGCAGGTGGCTGATGTTGCGGGCAAGACGACGGGAGTCAGCAGATGCGGGCGACGCCGATGATGCCGCCGACGCCGCGACCGAAGGCGACGACGAAGGGGATGCCGACGCCGATGATGCCGAAGGGGATGCTGATGGGGATGCTGATGGGGATACCGACGCCGATGATGCCACCGGCGACGCCGATACGGGCGACGACGCGGCCGAAGGGGATGCTGAGGTCACCGCAGATGCGGGCGACGACGCCGAGTCGTGCGGAAGCACCGTTATGCAATCGGCCCCGCCGCAGACGGCCGCAAACGCCGCTGTGGTGTTGCGCACCAGGTTCACGTTGGGGCTGAGCGATGCGATGGCCGCCTCGGAGGCCACCGCCCAGCAACGCAGCGGCGGGCGGCGGGCCGGAGGGACGCCGCTTACGGCAAGCAGGCGATCCCAGAGCAGGCGGGCGGCGCGCAGCTTCACGATTGAAGCGAACTGATCCACCGATACCGACAGCCTCGCCTCCATTAGAGCCGCCGCCGAAGCCGCTTCGGTTATGCCGCCGCCGCGGGCGCAGACGGCTTCCAGATAGGCGGCGGCGGTGGCCAGGAAGCAGGCGAGCTCCAGTGCGGGCGGCGCGCCGGCGTCGGCATACGGGGTGGCGTCCACCAGGAGACCAAAGGCGGGTGCGTAGCCAGGCGAGAGTTTCGGCACGCTGTCAGGCCCTCGCTTGCTGTCAAACACGTAGCCTGCGGGCGCTTGGAGACGCGTCGGGGCAGGATTCGTCGGGTCAAGGTGCGCCGGATCACGATGCGCCAAGGCAAGATGCGCCGGATCACGATGCGCCGCGGCAAGACGAGCCGGATCACGATGCGCCGCGGCTTCCTCCCCCAGGGAGTCCAGGGCTTCTTCGAGGGTTGCCGGCAGCCAGCCCCAGCGGGCCAGCGCCCCCAGCGGATCGGCCGGGGCGGTTGCCAAAGTCGCCTCCCCGCCTGTCGCCTCGGTCAGGGATTGCGCAGCGGCGGCGTACCACGGCCCGGCGTCTATCACCACAGGGACTTCCCGCAGGTCTACGCCAGCCAGCGCTCTTGAAAGAGCATCGGCGTCGGGCGGCGACAGCAGTCGCAGCCAGACGGAGTTCACCCCGCCAGCGAGGTCTTCCGCTATTGCGTCGGCGACAACGGCGGGGCTTGCGTGCGATGCGTTCCGGTCAGCTGCCGACCCGGAGGCATCCGCCTCGCCGGGGTCGTGAGGCTGGAGGTGGCGGGGCGGGCGGGGCGGGCTGCCTAGGTCGTGGCGCTGGCGCAAGTCCCATCGTCGTGCGGTGGAACCAGGGGCGCTTGGCGACGACGAACTGGCGCCGAAGCCCTCGGCTGTGCGGACATCGGACGCAACAGGCAGGCGCACCGATCTCGACGGGTCAGGCGAAGCGCCTTCCGCCTCGGCTGTGCGGACATCGGACGCAACAGGCAGGCGGACTCCAGCCACGGGCAGGCAGGCGGACGCAACAGGTGTCCAGTCGGCTGCCACATACAGCGGCAATATCTCAATACCGTCTTCGGTGAGCCTGGTCAGGTCGCCGGGAGCACCGCCGGACGCCTTTCGAACCAGCGCCTCCCATTCGGAACGGTCGGGCGCAGGGAAGCGATGCACAGACTGTCCGTCCATTACGTCGAGGCCTGCGACCCCTGCGGCGACAGGCCCTGCGTCTGCGGCCCCTGTGGCGGCCGCCCCTGTGTCACCTGTCCCAACCCCAGCAGCCTCTGCGCCATCCACGCTTCAAGAGTAGGGCGGCGGGCGCAGTCGGCAAGGCCATCGTCAGCAGCCTCTGCGGTGTTTTAGGCTTTGAGCGATGATTAGCCAACTATTGCCAACAGTGCGGCGGTTTGCCGGACTGTGCGTGCATGCCTGCTTGGTGGCTTCGAGCAATGACTAGCAATGATTTGTCGGCATTTCCAACGGTCGCATCTGGACATTTGTCAACAGCCGCATCTGCTGGAAGGCCTGCTTCGATTTTGATGGGACACGCCGTTACGCCGACTCGAGACTCATCGGCGCATCCCTCGCGCCCAGAGCGGCCACCTCAGCGAATACGCCCGCACCGACTCTGGCCATCGTGCTGAAATCCGCCCTGGCCATCGTGCTGATTGCCCTGTCCGTGGCCGGCTGCAGAGGCGAGGCTCAAGAGAATGTCATCTCAAACGCCGCAGACGCCGAGACCACCATCGACCGGCAGGAACCAACAGCGCAGGCTCAAGAGAGCGTCATCTCAAACGCCGCAGATGCCGAGACCACCATCGACCGGCAGGAACCAACAGCGCAGGCTCAGGAAGGCGTCGGCCCGAGCGCCGATGCCGCAGATGCCGAGACGAGCGCCGATGCCGCAGAGACTGACTCTGCCGCCGACGCCGACAGCGCCGAACCGCCAACCCCGGCCGACTCCTCCGCCGACGCCGACAGCGCCGAACCGCCAACCCCGGCCGACGCTGCCGCCGATCCAACCAGCGCCGATCCGCCGATCCCGGCCGGGCCGCGATTTCCCGAACCGATCCCGCTGAGAATCGTCCGCGTCGCCGAGCTGGAGCAGCCGCTGGCGATGGCGGTGCGGCCGGGCGGGGATGCGCTGTACGTAGCACTGCGTGAAGGACTGGTCGTGCGGATAAGCGTGGAGGCAGGCGGCGAGCCCGCCAGCGGCGCAAGCAGCGCCGAATCCGGCAGCAGCGTGGACGCCGCCGGCGCCGAACCCGGCAGCAGCGTGGACGCCGCCGATCCGCGCAGCCTGCTCCATGAAGTCGTGCTGGACTTGAGCGAAAGGGTGGTCGCCCACAACGAACTGGGGCTGCTGGGAATCGCCTTCTCGCCCGACGGGCGCTGGCTCTACACGTCCTCCACTGCGCCCGGTGAGTTGAGCGAGTTGGCAGAGTGGCCGGTGGACGGCAGCGGAAGAATCGAGCAGGGCGGTCGGCGGCTGGTGCTGTCGCTACAGCAACCTTTCGGCAACCACAACGGCGGCGACATCGCCTTCGGACACGACGGCTACCTCTACATGGCGTTTGGCGACGGGGGCGGGGGCGGCGATCCCTTGCGGGCGGGGCAAGACCGCAGCACCTGGCTGGGCTCCGTGATTCGCGTCGACCCGCGCGCTGCGGCGGACGGACAGCCCTACGCGGTTCCAGCCGACAACCCCTATGCCGACGGCGTGGATGGGGCGCCCGAAGTCTGGCTCTGGGGCGTGCGCAACCCCTGGCGCATCTCCTTCGACAGCGCAACCGGCGACCTCTGGGTGGCCGACGTGGGTCAGGACGAGGTGGAGGAGATCACTCGCCTACCGGCGAAGAGCGGCGGCGCGGGCGCGGACGACGGCAGCGGCTACACAACCGCCGGGCGGGATGCCAACCTGGGGTGGAGCGACTTCGAAGGCAGCAAGCCGTACTGGTCGCAGGTCGAACCTGACGGACACGTCCGCCCCACCCACGAATACCTCCACGGGGTGGACGGCCGCTGCTCTGTCACCGGCGGCTACGTCTACAGGGGCGGACGCATCCCGGGGTTGGCAGGCGTCTACCTGTTCAGCGACTACTGCGACAGTGTGATCCGAGGTTTCACTATCGAGAGCGGCACCGCCTCGCTGGGGCTGACCGCCCCCGACCCGGTCACCTCATTCGGCCAGGGGCCCGATGGCGAGATCTACGTGATGACCTCAACGGCGCTTTGGAGGCTGGAGGCGCGCTGAGTCAAGCGTTGCGAAGCACCTGCTCGCCAGCAGTCGAATGCCCTGCGCTCAGTTCGGCGATGTCAGCAGCCGTGGGGAGGTCTCGTGACTTGGGGGGAAGCTCAATTGCGAAATGTTCAAAAAGGGTGCTGAACCTCAGTTTCGACTCGGCAGAGTCATCCTTCAATCGCGAAACGTCGCCCTTCAGCTCCGAAACATCATCCTTCAATCGCGAAACGTCGCCCTTCAGCTCCGAAACGTCGCCCTTCAGCTCCACAACGTCAGTATTTAGCGTCAAGAAGCATCTTCTCAGCTCTGCGAAGTCTTCCCTGTTTTCCTTGCGGTGTTCCTCTAAGTCGGCCTTGGCCTCCGCGCGCGCCGCATCGAACTTGGCGTCGAGCTTGGCGTCCAAAGCTCTGAACTGAGCTCGGATATCGGAAAAGTTTTGATGCACGAGTATCAGCAAAGCGGTGGAGAAAGTCCCCAAAATGGCGATGAATGCAATGTTCACGACTGATTCCTTCCTTTGAGTTTACCAATACTGCCTGCTCCCTGCGCCTGGATTCTTCGAGCGCATCCAAGCGTGAAACAATAGACTATAACTATATTTACTGAAATTACGAATAGTAACATGCTTTCAAGAATTTGGCTGTCAGCGAAGTATATCACAATATATCCCAAACTCGCAGCTTGAACGCATAGGCAATCATCGCTGCAACGAGCAGCAATCGGGAAACAGCGCCGGGCGCGTCTCGCCAATACCGGAAAGGTCAGGCGCTGCGCCGGATGAGGCAAGTACCTGCAGCCCGCTGGCACCTGACGCCCACGCCCGACGCTCAGGCTGGGCGTGACGGTGGATGCGACAGAAATCTGCTGTCAGCCATTTGCCGATACCCCTGCTCCAGACTCCGAAATGGACGAGCGGGTGGATGCGACAGCAATCTGCTGTCAGCCATTTGCCCTCGCTCCAGTGCCAAGCAGGGAGATCAGGGGATTCGATTCGCTTGAAAAGCAGAAGGCAATTCTGAGCAAGATTGGGCATTTGCCAGCAAAGGGCAAAAAAGTGTTGTAAACTGATATTCTACGCTATGCTGCTGTTACAGTCAATTTCAGTGTTGTCCACTAATATAGTGCCAGCACGGTGCAACCAAGAAAGGGGAAAAGAACCTCGTGGCAAATTCATCCGACTCCTTTTGGCGGCTAGCATCTGAGGCGGTCCTCGGGGTTCTCAGAATTCTCATGCTTACCTTTTCAAAATTCAAGCAAATCAACAATCGGCTCGACAAGGCCGAGGCTGAGCGCGCAGACATCTGCGGACGGCTCGACAAAGCCGAAGTGGAACGCGCAGACATCGACAATCGGCTCGACAAAGCCGACACCGAACGTGCCGAAATCCGCAAGCAAGCCGACGCCGGATGGGAAGGCGTCCGCAAGGAAATCGCAGGCTTCCGAAACGAAACCAACCAACGCCTAGAAAGATTCGAGGAACGACAAGACAAGTTCCACGACCAAGCCGAGGCTGGACGAGCCGAAATCCGCAAGCAAACCGACGCCGGGTTCGAAGGCATCCGCAAAGAAATCACAGGCCACCGAAACGAAACCAACCAACGCCTAGAAAGATTCGAGGAACGACAAGACAAGTTCCACGACCAAGCCGAGGCTGGACGAGCCGAAATCCGCAAGCAAACCGACGCCGGGTTCGAAGGCATCCGCAAAGAAATCACAGGCCACCGAAACGAAACCAACCAACGCCTAGAACAATTCGGGGAACGACAAGACAAGCACCTCGACAAAGCCAACGCCGGGTTCGAAGGCATCCGCAAGGAAATCACAGGCTACCGAAACGAAACCAACCAACGCCTAGGACAATTCGAGGAACGGCAAGACAAGATTCACGACCGGATCTACAATATCCACGACCGGATGGGCGACATGCAGGGGCAGATGGGCGACATGCAAGGCCAGATCACCGGGATAAACGGCCAGTTAGGCGGGATAAACGGGCGGTTCGACGCCATGCAAGGGCAGTTCACCGGAATAAACGGGCGGTTCGACGCCATGCAAGGCCAGATCACCGGAATAAACGGACGGCTCGGCGGAATACACGGACGCCTCGACGACATGCAAGGGCAGATGAGTTCCGTGAACGATCGGCTCGACGAATTCGGTGAGATGCGTGGGCAGGTAAAGGCGATCTTCACCTACCTGCTTCCTCAACTTGCCGAAAAGCAGCCCTCTCTCCCCGCACCCGATGCAATAGCCTCAGGCGACTTAATGACTCCTGAATCTAACGGACCGCAAAACTCCACTGAGGAGGAGCGGACGAGAGCCGAATGGAAAGCCACTGCCGCAACAGGTTCAAGCAGCGCCTAGACAGCAAACAAGAACTGAACTGACCACTCAATTATCTGCTGTCGACCTGTTTTCTGGTGGTGGAGCACTTACAGTCGGCCTCAAGTTTGCTGGGTTTTCAGTAGTTGCTGCTCTTGAAATTGACGAAGCAGCAATGGAGACCTATTTGGCAAACCATCTAGATGTAATTCCGTTCCGCGAAGACATTCGAAGCTTTTCGAGGGACAGTTTAAAAAGAACCGTCTCTAGCAATAATTTCGATCTACTTGCGGGCTGTCCGCCCTGTCAAGGTTTCACCAGCTTGACTTCGAAGTACAAACGAACAGATCCTCGCAATGATCTTGTCTTGGAAATGGCGCGCCTCGTTCAAGAGATCAGGCCCAGGGCAGTGATGATGGAGAATGTCCCTGGCTTGGCCAATCGTGGCAAGCCGATGCTAAATCAGTTTCTTAAGAGAATCGGCAGCAGCGGCTACATCCCGAATGTCGATGTGCTGCAAGCAGCCGATTACGGTGTTCCGCAAAATCGTAAGCGCCTCGTTGTGTTGGCTGGAAACGGATTTGAAATTCCAATGCCCACTCCTAGCCACTCCAAGAACGGCGACAACAATCTCCCTCCCTGGCGCACTGTCCGAGAAACCATTTCCGGCCTTCCCGCCCCTGTCACGCTGGCCGAGGCCAAGGCGCAATCGCTGCCAGGTGTCCACAACTGGCACATCGTTCGCTCAATGTCGGAATCCACGAGGCTGAGACTCAAATACGCCAAACCCGGCAAGTCTTGGGCAGAAATCCCCGAAGACTTCCGGCCGGATTGTCACAAGAACAACTTCAACGGCTTCAGAAACGTGTACGGACGAATGGAGTGGGATGAAGTTGCCCCCACGATTACGACAGGCTGCACGACCCTGAGCAAAGGACGCTTCGGGCATCCGGTGGAGGAGCGAACAATTTCCGTCAGGGAAGCAGCCTTGCTCCAGACGTTCCCACCCGACTATGTGATCGAAACCCCATCCATCGAGCGCGCCTGCTCAATAATCGGCAACGCTTTCCCGTGCAAGTTCGCCGAAGCCATCGCCAAAGAGTGCCACACGGCAATCCTCGCCAACACTAGTTAGTGGTTGGCCTTGCTCGGTCGGGCAACGAAGTCAGGGCAGGTTTCAGACATTGACGACTCCTGCCGGTTCGCCTACGAGTCGAACAACCCCGGGGCGAATTTCGTTGAAGCCAGCATCCGTAGCTATTATCTTCGGCGATCGGGGGACAACCTCCCGATAGCAATAGGGGTGACACCCTCCATCGCCAGCACAATCGGCAAGCCAACGGAAGGCTTGACGCATCTCAGCATCGGATTTACCGGCTTTGCGCATTTAGACCAGCGCAATCGGCAAGCCGACGGAAGGCTTGACGCCATAACGAGGCAGATCGATGGAATCAACGGACGGCGCGTCGACACAGGCTGCCGGAACGCAAGCTTCAGATAACGCAGAAGGCAGATCGGTGGAATAAACGGACAGCGCGTCGACAGGTGGCTCGACGCAGGCGGGGTATGTAGGTGGAATTCGCAGCCGGGTAGGAGGAGTCAGCGGACGGATGGGCAATGCAAGGGCAGATGGGTGGAGTACACGGACGGCTCGACGACATACGGCTCGACGACATACAAGGGTAGATAGGCGGAATACACGGCCGGATAGGTGGAATGCAGGGACAGGTCGGTGGAGTGCACGGATGGATGGGCGGCAGGCAGGGGCAGATGAATTCTGTGAACGATCGGCTAGGCGAATTTAGTGAGATGTGTGGGCGGGTAAGGCGATTCTCACCTACCTGCTTCCTCGGCTATCCGAAAAGAAGACCTCAACACCAGGGGAAGAGCCAGCAGAACTGGAGGAAGAGCCGACCGACGCCTTAAGGGATCTCTCGATCGCTTGAGGCATCGGCTTCACAAACTTCAAATGGAGAGCACGAGACCGTGCGAGTTCCGCCGACTTATTTAAGTCAAGTGTTCGTTAGTTGGAGACTAGGTACGCACAATCAAATTTGTGCGTACCTAGTCATCAATGTGAATCAGTTGTACCTACGGTTTCGCGTGTACTTCCTTTTCCAAGCACAGCACTAGTACCGCTGGCTGACACAGCTTAACACCAAACATTGGAGGTGGCAGTGTTGAACGTCCCCTTTATGATTCAAAGTCATAGGTTGGTCCGCGTGGACTTTCAGTTCCAAGCGGTTCATTATCACCACTGGTTGGAACAGCATCACACCAAGGATTAATAGCTTTGGCCGTTCCCGTACCAGCCGTCGCCTCTACGTATTTCATGATAAATTGTCCCCGCCATTTTCTCAGTGGAAATATTTCGTCAGTTGGGGAACCGCCCCAATAAAAGAAATTTATATCGCATCTCTTACGTATATCAGTAGCATTTATTGCCGGAGCAGCAGCATGGGCTGCGACAGCTTCCAAAGTGGTAACGGGTGAGGATTTTGACCCCTCCGTGCGTCGCATTGCTTCGTCCACTTCCTCCTGGGCGATGGCTTCCAGCCTTTCCCCTCCTTCGACGTCGTCGCCGGCGCTGCCGACTGCGTTGCGGACGATGATCACGCCTGCGGTGGCCAAGCCGCCCACCGCCGCCACGAGCAGAATCCACTCGAGGGTGCTTAGCCCCTTCTCATCCAGACCGGTCAGCGAAAACTGTCGGCGCGCAAGCTTGAATATGGCTGCCGCGACAGTTGCCGCGAGGATCAGCGTGACTGAGATTCCTATAAGCATTTGTTGTTCTCCCTTAAGTTCTTGTTCCCTCCCTGGACTCAGGCAGGGAACTCGCAGGCCGGACATCGATTGCCAGCATCCTAGCATCTTTACGTCGGGTTAACCCAACTTATCGCATGCAGCGGCGATCTGCAACCATTTCCGCGACGAACGCGAGAATCGCTGCCAAGCCTGCTAAGCGGTCGCTGACGCATTCTAGCGGACGCCCGTCGCTAGGAGGACGCATGTCGCTGGGCCGACACCGATTGTGGCGCGGACGCCCCTGCCCGGAATGGGACGACCGTGAGTGTTGCCAGCTATCAGGCCATGCACGAGGGGGAGCCTTTCCGGGATACCTCGACCCCGCCGACCTGCGCGCCCGCCTAACCCACTTCAGGCCAAGCACGGGGGGTCGCTAGGGCTGCTGAGGCTTCGAGCCTCTACAGCCGGATGCGGGGAGTTGCCGGCTGCGGGATAACGAGCACTTGAACGGGGGTTGGCGTCGGGGGCTTTTGCCTTGTCTGCTGCAGCAGGCGTGGGGACCGGCTGGCTTCCTGGAAACGGCCGACCCATCTCCCAAGCTCCTACGACTCGGCTCAGGCACTGCACTGGATTCCTCGATGCCAATGTCCCGACTTGCGGGAGGCGCCGCCGCCGATTGGCCCGGCACGCAGAGCCTGAAGAGCAATTCACGAATCTTGGCTAAACCGGTGTCCATCCTGGCGTTGACCCTGTCGAAACGCTCATCCACCTTGTTGAAGCGCTCGTTGGTATCCGAACTTCTTGTCGGTCTCACCAGCGAGAGGATCAATCTTCCTGTCGGTCTTCCTGAGAAGGTAGTAGAGCGTCCAGATCAGGCAGGCAAGCGCCACCCCTGCGAAGATCGTCCCTGTAATTGACAGCCCCATCATCTTGGAAAGGCTGAGATCGCGGTTTCCGACAAGAGCTGCGGGGGATTCGGTTTGAGTTCACCCGCCGAGTCGGGATCTGCCACTCGCTGAGGAGCGTCGGGTGTCCGGGCCTCGTCTGCTGCAGCAGCCGTAAAGGCTGGCTTCCTGGAATGGGCGGATTGATCTCCCAAGCTCCGAGGACTCGGCACCGGCGCTGCACTGGATTCCGGCACAGCCTTGGATTCCGGCGCAGCCTTGGATTCCGGCACAGCACTGGATTCCGGCGCAACCTCGGATTCTTCGATGCCAATGTCCCGACTTGCGGGAGGCGGTGCCGGTTGGCCCGGCACGCAGAACCTGAAGAACAATCCACGAATCTCGGCAAAACCGGTGTCCATCTTGGCATCGACCTTGTCGAAACGCTCATCCACCCTGTCGAAACGCTCTTTGGTTTCCGTGCGGAACGCCGTGAATTCACCGCGAAGGGTCTTGACGTCTGCTTCGACCAACGCCAACCGCTCCCCGTGCGATGCAAGCCGTTCATCATGGCCAGCCAGTCGGACAGCCATAGCGTCGAAATTCTTGTCGGTCTTCTCGATGAAATGATCGAGCTTCTTATCGGCCTGACCAAAGAGGTGCTCCATCTTCTTGTCGGTCCGACCAAAGAGATCATCCATCTTCTTCTCGGTCTTCTCGGTGCAATAATCAATTTTCTTGTCGGTCTTCCTTATGAGGTGGTAGAGCATCGAGATCATGCAAGCCAGCGCCGCCCCCGCAAATACCGCCTCTGCAATCGTTAACCCTGTCATTACTTCTCCCTTCCCCTGCTAAACGAGGGCGATTGGCGACGCCTGCCGGGGCAGCCAGGTGGCCGCAGACCAATGTCTCGTTCCGGTCGTCGCTTCGCTCAAATAGATCTGGCCGCCATTCGGCTGGCAACGAGAGGCTGAATAGCCTGAGCTTGGTGGAACGCACGCAGCCTCCACCTGGACGGGCGCCGACGGCTGGACGGGCGCCGTCGGCTGAAGGTCGAGCACCGCTCCCGCAAGGGATGCGCCGCCGTCGCCGTGAGCGATGCGCCGCTGTCGAGCATGCGCCACCCCCGCGAGATCGTCCCTGTGATTGACAGCCCCATCATCTTGGAAAGGCTGAGATCGCGGTTTCCGACAAGAGCTGCGGGGGATTCGGTTCAAGTTCACCCGCCGAGTCGGGATCTGCCACTCGCTGAGGAGCGTCGAGTGTCTGGGCCTCGTCTGCCGCAGCAGCCGAAAAGGCTGGCTTCCTGGAAGGGGCGGATTGATCTCCCAAGCTCCGAGGACTCGGCTCCGGCGCAGCACTGGATTCCGGCGCAACCTCGGATTCCGGCGCAACCTCGGATTTTTCGATGCCAATGTCCCGACTGGCGGGCGGCGCCGCCGCCGGTTGGCCCGGCACGCAGAACCTGAAGAACAAACCACGAATCTCGGCAAAACCGGCGTCCATCTTGGCGTCGACCTTGTCGAAACGCTCTTTGGTTTCCGTGCGGAACGCCGTGAATTCACCGCGAAGGGTCTTGACGTCTGCTTCGACCAACGCCAACCGCTCCCCGTGCGATGCAAGCCGTTCATCATGGCCAGCCAGTCGGACAGCCATAGCGTCGAAATTCTTGTCGGTCTTTTCGATGAAATGATCGAGCTTCTTGTCGGCCTTCTCGAAATTCTTGTCGGTCTTCTCGATGGAATGATCGAGCTTCTTGTCGGCCTTCTCGAAATTCTTGTCGGTCTTTTCGATGGAATGATCGAGCTTCTTGTCGGCCTTCTCGAAATTCTTGTCGGTCTTATCAATGAAATGATCGAGCTTCTTGTTGGTCTTACTTATGAGGTGGTGGAGCATCCAGATCAGGGAAGCCACCGCCACCCCCGCGAATACCGCCTCTGCAATCGTTAACCCTGTCATTACTCCTCCCTTTCCCCTGCTAAACGAGGGCGATTGGCGACGCCTGCCGGGGCAGCCAGGTGGCCGCAGACCGATGCCTCGTTCCGGCCGTCGCTTCGCTCAAATAGATCTGGGCCGCCATTCGGCCGGCAACGAGAGGCTGAGTAGCCTGAGCTTGGTGGAGCGCACGCAGCCTCCACCTAGACGGGCGCCGACGGCTGGAGGTCGAGCACCGCTCCCGCAAGGGATGCGCCGCCGTCGCCGTGAGCGATGCGCCGCCGTCGAGCATGCGCCCAGTATAACTGCATTTGCATGTTCTGCACCACAACTCACTGCAGCATCCTAAACAATTGGATAGCATAGAATACACCATATTGCTCATACAGCAGATATACTCATCGGGAACAGTTCCAAAAAACAGGAAAGAGGGAAGGGACGACCCCCTGGAACTTCAGCCCCCCGGGGTGGCACCATCGGGAACAGTCTCCAAACATCCTGGCATCGACCCTGTCGAAGCGCTCATCCACTTTGGCGAAGTGCTCATCGACCTTGGTGAGCGCTCTTTGGTTTCCGTACGGAACGCCGCGAATTCACCGCGAAGGGCCTTGCGTTTGTCTCAACCGCCACCAGACGCTCGCCGTGCGCATTGAGTAGTACGCCGTATAACGCGAGCTGTTCGCCGTGCGATGCCAGCCGTTCGCCACTATTGAGCACCTCGGTACCCAAGCTGTCAATTTCCTTGCCGATTCTTGGATGAGATGGTAGAACATCCCACACGCGTGCTCCACCTTTTGCGCGCTGCTATAATGCCCCTAAGCGAGGTGTCTGCCACCATCCTGGTAGCACACAAGAAGGAAGTATATTGGAATTTAGTATTAACCTCGCGCTAGACATATTTTGGGGAAGAGGTAGTATACTTGAGCGAAAACCATGCTGTAGAACTTCAGTTTATTGATGAACAGACTATTAACGATATTCGATTCGGCATACCTGAATTTGGAGATGATATTATTGCATTTCTAATAACAGCTTATGAACTAATGAAACGTTATATTGGTTTCCGTACAGAGCAAAAGAGTGTAACACGATATCCTGAAGCCGTTGCTTATTGCATCAGAGAAGCAATCACAAGGCCTCTAAAGTCGGCTAGTGTACTGTCAGTTGGCGCGCGAAACAAATACGACATTAGCGATGAAGCCACTAAAGTTGCTCAACAGTGCCATCTCTACAAGAACAGCCTTAAGAAAATAGATGATAACAGTCAGACTTATCGATCAAATCTGTTTGAAAGCATCAAACGTATGGAAGCAGCAAACAATTTCGTTTCGTTAAACAGAATGGCAAAAGTAACAAATTACCTTAAACATCATAATATTATTAGAGAGGAGAATAACAATTCTGCAGGTGATTCTAAGCTGATTGAAACATACATAGAAGCACTTAATTCATCTAATAATAGCCTTCATAAGACAATATCATCCTCACAGCTACATAGCTTATGGCAAGATTGCATTTGGTTGCATAAAGAAGTATCCAGAAGAATACGGGCCAGATTGGAATGTTAAGTAATACGGAAGAGGTTCAAATGGAAATAAAAAAGTTTGACGCTGATTTTCTTAAGCATGTTGAGATCGAATTTGGAACAAGAGGACAGCGAGCAGTGCGCTGCCTCACAACAGCACGCAGCTTTCTTCTCATGGGTTCAATTCCCGGTTCACCAATGCTGGCACCTTCCATTGCCTATTTATTGCGTGAGGCTATGCACTCTCTTCTAGATTCTCCTGCATCTGTATTGGCGACAATGGGCACCGCTGAGAAGAACCGATGGGGCAAACTCTCTCGCGATCTCGTCAAAGCCATTGATTTTTACGAAAGGACAATTGAGGATGAAAGTCTAAATGAGCAGGCAGCGTTTGATATTGTGAGACAGCGCAAGGCTGAACTAGATAAGTTTCACAATAACGACAATCTCAGAACAAGACAATTGATAACTATTATGCTAAAGCGTACAAGTTACCAGTTGTCGAAAGACACTCTAGCATTGAAGACATTCTTGAAACTGTTCGAACGCGCGAATATAGGTCTACACAGCGATATTTCGATGCAAAAAGTACATGAAATGTGGGAAATGTCTGTTGATACATTTCAGGAGCTATTTAGTCTTCCTGATATTCGTGACAACATTCTATCTGAACTAGCTTCTATTGAATATCCTACTAGTGATGACATCGATAGATTGCAGAAATGGGCAGTTTCGCCCCTCCATTATCGCAAATTCTTTGAATCAATTCGTTCACCTTACTGGCTAAACCTTCTTTATGCCAAAAACATTACTGATGATACTTGCCTAATAAATCCACCGGTGTCGGAGGCTCCTTGGCCTGCTTTAGCCGCTTTCATACACTTAAAGGAGCATTTCCGTTCCGACTTAACAAAGCTGCTTTGTAAGTTACTAGAAAGAAATTTGAGCAACCGTGTTGCTACGTGGCATATAGCAAGAGCTGCATACATTGTGGAAGGAGAGGCATTTGCGATAATTCAAAAGGCGGTTTCAAACCACCCATATGATATGAGCATCGCTAGTTTAGGATTACAGACTGCTGAAAAAGTTGCGCCAGCGAATAATATTGTTTCAGAGTTAGTTGGCAGTCTGATCCAAGTTACCCCAAATTTTGAGTATAAGTATGACAATAGAAATTATTATATTTCCAAACTGCTTGACATATACACTGAAGGCTGCGATGAAATAAACTATATACATAGAGTCAAACTACTCTGTTTAAAGCTAGAAAAAATACCTGAACAAGATAATACCAGACACTTAGTTGAATTGCTCCCAGACGGTTCCCTTGACGACTATCGAAAAAACGCTAACCCCCGCGGTGACTTATTTTTACTATTACTTGACAACTTGCTTGCTACTCTTAGGAAATCTGAAAGCTGGGCATCTGCTGAGTCACTATTAGACTTGATATCTGTGTTGCCAGAAAAACTCTTGAGAAGAATCCGCCCATATTTTCTCGCTACTTCAGAAACTGCATCTTGCTCTTTGCGTATTCGAGAGATAGAACGCGCAATTAAAACACGAGGCCCTGTCGGTGATGATTTGCTCCTGCTAGACAGCATCATCCAAACATGTGAGGAAGACCAATACGTCGACACTTGGAAAGCCTCATTTAGCTCTTCACCCACAGACCACGCTGTTGCAATAGTTCTCTCAAAACACTCGAGCACTTGGAAGCGGTTTTCGTCCGATGATCGCCGGATGATACAGGCCAAGCCCTTCAACACATATTCTATACCCTTGGAATGGTGCTTTGCAATCCAAGATTTCCTTCGACTTCAGTTGGTTTCCCCTTTCACATATTCTATACCCTTGGAATGGTGCTTTGCAATGGACTGGAATTCAATCTTGCCTATCGAAAAACATACGGAATGGGAAGCAGTTGCCGAAAAGTTTTCGGCTCTACGTGAGCCTTATACACGTGAGAGCCTTGAATTTGCCCTTCGAACCGACTTCTTCACCGGTAGCAGCCCATTCAGTGTTGCCGAGATATTGAAATTAGACCCTGAAGAGGCTGCTAAACAGATCGCTGCATGGAGACCCACTGAAAGAATAGAACAAACAGCTATTTTGTTAGCAAGATCTCTGGAATCTGCTGTGGAGGCTGAACCTCATGATTGGTTGTATTCCCCTGAGAAGTTTGTAAAACTACTACAGCACCCAACTTACATAAGCCACTATTTCAGCGGACTTGCAAGAGCCTTCAAAGCAAAGAAAGTAAAGCCATATTACGAACAAATTGATAAGCTTTTTAAGGCCATTCTGTTAGTTAAAAAGCATCCGTGGCCAGTAACTCGTATTGGCAAAACCGAATTTGATTATATCAAGTCGTGGAAAGGTGCAGAATCTTCTATACTAGAACTGATATCAGCTCTTGCAGAATCCGAAATAGGATTTGGGAACTGTGCCGATAAGGCTTTCGAATTACTAAGGGAACAAATTAGAGACCGCTCTTCCATAACACTAACGCACGACGAAACAGAGCGTATATCTCAAGATTCAGCACTAGATTTGTTTAACGTGGGCTACAACCGCCCTTGCACCTATGGAATGTATGTTCTAATAAAGTTTCTCCAGTATGAATATCAAACTTCCAAGTATGTCAGGCCAGATGCCTTAACCCTCATTGAAGAATGTTTAGAATTGCAAGACTTAGATGGCCAACTGCTTCGCGCTATGATTGCTCCTCGGATTGATTTGTTATTATATATCGCTATGGACTGGTTTGAAACGAAAAAAGATCTATTTTTTGGTCGAGATGTTCCAAGGGATCATGTTCGCGTAACCATAGACAGTGCTTTGCTTTGGGGGAACCCTGTTAAGTGGCTACTAGAAAATTATCGCGGGTTGGTGTTTGAATCCGTTGAAAGGGGAACTGAAAATGCAATGCTACATGTACTAAGCGCAATGCTTTATCAGTTTGTTGGTTATTCCCCTGATGAGGTTGCCAAGAATCTCGCAAAGCTAGTGCCAGCAACAAATAGTACTCTTTCTCTGCAAAATATGAGTAAAGGCTTAGATGCTTCGCTAGTTTCTGTAGCTGCTCAAGAACTTGGACGCAATTTTGATGAAAATGAACTTAGCACTGATCAATACAAACTTATCGCAACGTTTTGGCGTGAGACACTTGCCGCCAAAGAAGTTAAGCATCTAAGTGGATTCGGCTGGCTTTCTCGACTAGTAGGAATGAGTGATAATGTTTGGGCAGATCTGACCATACAAACACTATCCCGCACAGGCGGCTACATTGGTTGGGAGCATGGAGTGGCCGAGAGGGCTGGCAAACTCGCTTCAAAGAAAGACGCCATGATAATACTCGATTACCTGCTCCGTGCACAGAAGATTGAAGACTTGCATGACATCGTAGGAACTGCGGATAAACTATTGGAGTCTTCAAGAGAATTCATTGACTCAAGAGAATACAACAACCTTAAGACCTCTCTCCACGACAGAAAACATCTGGCCATCAAATAAACAATAAGCCTCTATTGCTGGATGCCAGTTGCGACGCGGACGTCCCTTGGCCGAAAGGGGCAACCGTTAGTGTTGCCAACTCATCTCCCAAGTCCCGATGACTCAGCTCTGGCACTGCACTGGATTCTTCGATGCTATTGCCCCGACCTGCGGGCGACTCCGCCGCCGATTGGCTCGGCGCGCAGAACCTGAAGATCAATTCACGAATCTCGGCAAATCCAGCGTCCAGCTTGGCATCCAGCCTGTCGAAACGCTCATCGATCCTGTCGAAACGCTCGTCCACCCTGTCGAAGCACTCATTAGTTTCCGTGCGGAACGTCGCGAATTCGCCGCGAAAGGCCTTGATGTCTGTTTCGCCCGCCACTGGACGCTCGCCGTGTGAATTGAGCAGTTCTCCATGTACCGCGGGTTGTTC
This sequence comes from uncultured Acidimicrobiales bacterium, assembly GCA_958295925.1. Lineage (GTDB taxonomy): Bacteria > Actinomycetota > Acidimicrobiia > Acidimicrobiales > CATQHL01 > CATQHL01. The sequence continues at coordinate 1,581,229 of CATQHL010000001.1, read as the reverse complement.
GCCCTGCGATGCAAGCCGTTCATCTTGGCGTGAGGGTTGCTCGTCATGACGTGTGAGCCGTTCGTCAGGGCCAGCCAGCCGGACAGCCATAGCGTCGAATTTCTCGTCGCTCTGCTCGGGGAAGTAATCGAGCTCCTCGTCGCTCTTGATGAGATTTTCTAGTTGCTTGTCGCTCTTCTCGATGCAATTGTCGAGCTTCTTGTTGATCTTCCTGAGACGGTGGAGCGAGCAGATCAGGCCGACCAACGCCACCCCCTTGAAGACCACCTCTACGATTAACACCCCCATCATCTTGGAAAGGTTGAGATCGCGGTTTCCGACAAGAGCTGCGGGGGATTCGGTTTGAGTTCACCCGTCGGGTCGGGATCAGTCACCCGCTGAGGAGCGTCGGGAGTCAGGGCATCGCCTGCGGCAGCAGGCGTTAAGGCTAGCTTCCTTGAAAGGGCCGATTGATCTCCCAAGCCTCGAGGACCAGGTTCCTGCACATCCTTGGATTCTTCGATGTCAAAGCCCTGACTTGCGGGCGACGTCGCCGTCGGTTGGCCCGGCACGTAGAACCTAAAGAACATTTCACGAATCTCGGCAAAACCGGTGTCCACCTTGTCGAAACGCTTGTTGGTTTCCGTTCGAAACGCCGCGAATTCGCCGCGAAAATCCTTGACTTCTGTTTCGACCGCCACTAGACGTGTTTCGACCGCCACAAGACGCTCACCATGCGAATAGAGCATTTTGCCGTTTAAAGCAAGCTGTTCGCCCTGCGCTGCAAGCCGTTCGTCTTGGCGTGAGAGTTGCTCGTCATGGCCAGCTAGCCGGACAGCAATAGCATCGAAGTTCTTGTCGGTCTTCTCGATGAAGTTATCGAGCTTTTTGTCGGTCCGACCAAAAAGGTCATCCATCTTCTTGTCGGCCTGACCAAAGAGGTGCTCCATCTTCTTATCGGTCCGACTAAAGAGATCATCCATCTTCTTGTCGGCCTGACCAAAGAGGTGCTCCATCTTCTTATCGGTCCGACTAAAATGGTCATCCATCTTCTTGTCGGTCCGACTAAAATGGTCATCCATCTTCTTGTCGGCCTTCTCGGCGCAGTAATCAATTTTCTTGTCGGTCTTCCTTATGAGGTGGTAGAGCATCGAGATCATGCAAGCCAGCGCCACCCCCGCGAATACCGCCTCTGCAATCGTTAACCCTGTCATTACTCCTCCCTTCCTCCGCTAAACGAGGGCGATTGGCGACGCCTGCCGAGGCAGCCAGGTGGCCGCAGACAGATGCCTCGCCCCGGCCGTCGCTTCGCTCAAATAGATCAGGGCCGCCATCCGGCTGGCAACGAGAGGCTGAATAGCCTGAGCTTGGTGGAACGCACGCAGCCGCCGGCTGGACGGGCGCCGCCGGCTGAAGGTCGAGCACCGCTCCCGCAAAGGGTGCGCTGCCGACGCAGTGAGCGATGCGCCGCTGTCGAGCATGCGCCCAGTATAGCGTCCAATTCTTTCTTTGACACACTTTCCCACTAATATATCTTTTATCATGGAATAGCATATAATACACTCAATATGGTCAATTTCCTAAACAAACGCCTTAGCGACCTCCCCCCTCTGCTTCTGTTAAAGGGAACGGACGCCTCGTTCGGCGGAGACTGCCGCTGGCGGGAACCTCTACCGGGAGCGGGACAGCCAATAGAGGTCGTCTCTTTCCTTGATCGTCCCGCCCTTCATGTCCTGCGATGATGCGGAAAAAGGCCGACTGCGCGAGAATCGATTTGTGGAATCGGACTTGGCGGCCCTCGCCTTTCTAAGAAAACTCTCCGCAGCGGTCGGGGCCAGGCACGTCATCACCGACGCCGGCATGCTCGCCCCTTATCTCACCGACGAACGCAATCGGTTCACTGGCAACGCCCTGGCAGTGGTGTCGCCAGGCTCGACCGAGGAGGTGGCCTCAGTCGTCAAGCTGTGCGCATCTCAAAGCGTCGCCATAGTTCCGCAGGGCGGAAACACCAGCCTGTGCGGTGGAGCGACACCGCTGGCGACAAAGGCGGCGGCTGGGGCGGAAACCTTGTCCGCCGCGGCCTCGGCAACGATGTCTGCCGCAGCCGTCTCCAACGCAACCCCCACACCCGCATCCGCCGCGGCCTCGGCAACGATGTCTGCCGCAGCCGTCTCCATCGCAACCCCCACACCCGCACCCGCCGCGGCCTCGGCAACCCCCTCGTCGGCGCCGAGCATCCCCCCAGTCGTTCTCAGCCTGCGCCGGATGCGGGGAGTGCGCAGTCTCGACCGTCTCAGCCGCACCATTACCGTCGGAGCGGGGACCACCGTGGCCGAGGTTGCTGAGGCGGCGGCAGGGGCCGACTTGCTGTTCCCGCTCAGGTTCGGGGCGGACGGCAGCGCCCAGATCGGGGGGGCTCTCTCCACCAACGCCGGCGGGACGGCGGTGCTCCGCTACGGCCACGCCCGAGCGCTGACGCTGGGCCTGGAGGTGGTGCTGGCGAACGGGGAGGTGCTGCGGCTAGGCCGGGGGCTGCGGAAAGACAACGCCGGCTACGACCTCAAGCAGTTGTTCATAGGCAGCGAGGGGACGCTGGGCGTGATATGCGAGGCGACGCTTGCGCTTCACCCCCCTCCCCGCAGTCGGGTGACGTGCGTGGCCACCGTGTCCGCCCCCAGAGATGCGCTGGAGGTGCTCGGGAGGCTGCAGGACGCCTCCGACGGGCACGTGACCGCCTGCGAGTGGATGAGCCCAACCACCCGCAGGCTGGCGTGCGAGATGCCAGGCGGGGCCAGGGATCCGTTTGGGGCGGCGGGGGCGGGGACGGGGGCGGCACGACCACTGCGGCTTGCCGGCGTTAGCGAGCGAGGCGATGCCTACCACGACACCTACGCCCCCCACCTGGAGTCTCTGGTTCTTTACGAACTGACCTCCTCCCGCACCGACAACAACCTTGAGGAAATCCTGGAGGAGACCTTGGCAACCGCCCTCGATGAAGGCCTCATCGGCGATGCCACGATTGCCGACAGCTCGGCGTCCGCAGCGTCCCTCTGGCGGCTGCGCACAGCCCCGTCGGAGGCCGAAAAGCGTGTGGGGGTGTCTGTCAAGCACGACATCTCCGTGACGCCGGAGCAGATTTCGGGCTTCCTGGCAGAGGTCGTCCCTGAGGTTCGTCGCATCCTGCCCGGCCTGGTGATAAACGCAATGGGCCACATAGGCGACGGCAACGTCCACTTCAACCTGCTGCCCCCGCCCGGGGCGGAGCATCAATTGCTGCTGGACGCCGAGGCTGAGTTGACTGAGGCGGTGTTCAAGTCGGTCGATGCCCTGGGGGGCTCGTTCAGCGCCGAGCACGGCATCGGCCAGCTGAGGCGGAGCGAATTGGCGCAGAGGCGCCCGTCGGAGTTTGCGCTGATGCGCCGAGTCAAGGCCGCCCTCGATCCGACAGGCCTGCTAAACCCGGGCAAAGTCGTATGAACGAACTATATTCAGAATTGATAAAGGTTCAAAGTCAGGCCCGAGAAGCCTCAATGACATTTATTGCTTTAGTTGAAGCTCTTGTGCTGTCATCGATGCGCAAGTCCGGTGTTGCAATGCAAAGAATACGTCCCGCACTCGATGTTCTGCAGCGCGAGATTGGAATTGAGCACGCTCTAGCCTCGCGTAGGCTCTACACAGACGGTGCCGAGATTCTGTATGACTATGCAGAGAAACAGGAAGGAAGTCCAGAGGCAAAGCTAGCTGATGAATTGACTGTGCTTCGCAGCGGCCAGAGAGTCTTCAAGGAAGTTATTGACGAATATTTAAAGCTGATCACTTATGCAGACGATGAATATGCCAGCATAATTGTAGTTCCTATCTACAACAAAGCCAAGGTGATTGTCGACCCTACTAGATCTTTCGGGGCACCGATTTTTGCTGATGGAGCAGCACCGGTAGCGAATGCGCTGGAGCGATTCTGGTCTGGTGAGTCTCTTCAGGAAGTGGCCGATGACTTCGGAATACCGGTTGATCACTTAGAGGATGTTGTTCGTGTCGCATCTTAGGCGGGATTAGCCGACGTAAGTCAATTCTCCGTTGGTCAGCACTAGTCGGTCGCCTACCCAGGTTTGGAAGTGGGCCGCCCTTGCTTCGCCCGCGCCGTCAGCACCCAGCCATATCCGCACATCCAGCCGCTCGCCTGGATAGACCGGGGCGGAAAAGCGCCCGTTCATGCCCAAAAAGCGATCCGGGTCGCTGTCGCAAACAGCGTGAAGCAGCGCCCGTCCGGTGAAACCGTAGGTGCACAGCCCGTGCAGTATGGGGCGATCGAATCCTCCCAGGGCGGCGAACCTCAGATCGGAGTGCAGGGGGTTGCGGTCACCGTTGAGCCGGTAGAGCAACGCCTGGTCTGGGCGGGTCTGGTAGCTAGTCACGCAGTCGGGCGACCGCTCGGGCGGCACGAATGAAGGTGTTGACGGGCCGCGGTCGCCTCCCCAGCCGCCCTCGCCTCGAATAAAAAGCAAAGCCTCGTTGGTAAACAGTGGTCGGCCGTCGCCGGCGTCAACCGTCAACGAGGTCACCACCACCAGGGCGGCCTTTCCCTTGTCGTAGAGACCGGTTATTGTCGACGTGCTGAGCGCCTCGGCCTCGGTGGGCAGAGGCCGATGAAGCACGATGCGATGCTCGCCGTGCACCAGCATCGCCGGATTGAAGCTGCCAAGCCTCCGCAACGGGCTGTCCGGCCCTCCGCCCAGAGCGCCGCCGAGCACTACGACCATCGTGGGGAGAGCCTTGAGGGTTGCGTCCATAGAATTTTCGGTTGTGAACTCGAGCTCGAAGCCAGTCGGATCGTCCATTCCGGCTCCCACCCCCAGGGCGTACAGCATGCAGTCTTTGGCAGACCAGCGGCTCTTGACGGGTGGGCTGCTAACTCCGAGGGAGTCCAGGTTGATCGGCATTGCGCCTCACGCTACCGCGCAGGTGTGGGCGCGGATGGCTGGCACGTGGGCGCGGACGGCTGGCACGCAGGCACAGGCGTGAAAGCGCTGCGTTTCATCGATCGTCGATTCCAACTCGTCGACGTCCCTCCTCCCGTCGGCGATGGCGGCAAGACGCTCGTGAGGGTGAGGTCGGCTGCCATCTGCTCCTCAGACCTGGGCATGGCTGCTGCGGGATTGCTCGACCCCGAAGTGACCGTCGGACACGAAATCGCCGGCATGACCACCGACGGCGCAGCGGTAGCCGTCGAGCCGGTGGGGGTGTGCGGAGAGCTCTGCGAGTGGTGCGCCGCCGGTCGTTACAACGTCTGCGGACGGGCGACGCGCCGAATTCTGGGGTTCGGGCTTGACGGTGGGATGGCCGAGACGGTAGCCGTCAACCCGTCCAGCCTGGTTCGGCTGCCTGCGGGCGTGTCACCAGATGACGCCTGCCTCATCGAGCCGCTGGCCGTGTGCGTGCACGCCTTCCGGCGGATCGAAATGCGGACGGGCAACCGGCTGCTGATAGTGGGCGGCGGCGCATTGGGGCTGGCGGCGGCGGCCGTCGCAGGCCATTGGGGGGCGCAGGTGAGCGTGATGGCCCGCCACGATGCGCAGAAGGCGGCTGCTGAGCGGCTGGGCGCAACCGTGCTGGAGTCGGAATCGAGGGCCGGCCGCTTCGACGTAAGCGTGCTGGCGGCTGGCACCGACAGCGCGGCGTCCGAAGCCGTCCGCAGGGTTCAAAGGAACGGCGCCGTCCTGCTGCTGGCCTCGTTCTTCGGCAAGGGCCTGACGCTTCCAGGCATTGAATTCACCCTCAAGGAACTCCGGTTGGTTTCCTCCACTATGTATGGGCGCGGGACTCAGGGGCGCGACATCGACGCTGCGGCGAAGTTGCTGGCCGAGATTCCCGAACTGCCTGCGGCGATGGTCAGTCACAGGTTTCCGCTGGACGCAGGTGAAGAGGCTTTCGCCGCAGCGAAAGACCGCTCCGGCGGGGCAATAAAGGTGGTAATCGAACCTGAAGCCGGCTGACTGTTGCACCGGTGCTGGCTGGGCGGTACTCGGAAACTGGCTTAAGGGTTGGGCTAAAGTCGGCTAAAGGTTGGGCTAATCGCGGCTAAGGCTTGGGGTTAAGTCGGCCAAGCATGGGGACACTAGTGGCTGAGTGCTGGACTAAAGTCGGCCAAGCATGGGGATACTGGTGGCTGAGTGCTGGAATATTGCAGCCAAGGGTTGGGCTAGCAGTGGGTCGCTGGTTCGCTGAGTCTGCTTAAGACTAGGAAAAGAGTGCGGACAATAGGGGTGGCTAGGTCGTTAGCACAATTTGGCAAACAGCAAAAGCGTCTTGCGTAGAGCGTCTCGCGTTGCGCGGTTTAGGTCAGGATGCCTGGCACCACTCCAGGTAGCAGTTGTAGACGATAATGGACTCCTAATTCAAGGAAGCCGGCACGATTCAAGGAAGCCGGCACGCATCCATCCAAATCTGGATTGTCGTATGGCATGTAGATACTTGTTTCGTCGAACTGGTGAGAGAACCTCAAATCCGTGATGGGATCGGGGCCTTCGCCGAGCCTGCCCAATTTGGAAGGAATTTCGCCAATCAGCCTGTTCGCTTGAAGATGCAGCTCGCTAAGAGCAATCAATTGAGCGGGCGAAGCAGGAATTTCGCCGCTCAGATAACTGTCATAAAGAAACAGATTCTTCAGCTTGACAAGATTACCTAACCCTCAGGAATCTCGCCGAACAAAGCACATATGTGCCTAAGCATTCTTTCGTCAGTTGTATAAGTTGTTTGGCCAGCACTCCATGATGAGATCGTTCAGGGCCTCGATTTCGGCTTCCGTCCTCCGGGGGTGATCCTCGGTCAGGTACTGCGCGTACCTGTCCGCCATCGTCTCCGGCGAATAGTGCGGCAGCCAGTCACCCTCAAAGGCGTGCGGGCTCGGATCAGGGCGCCGCCTGTGCTCATCCACAAGAGCGTAGAAATCCCCCACCAAACCCCGCAACACAGGATCATCGGCGGAGAGCGCCATCCGCCTCAAACCAGGGTCGTCCACGGCGGCGAGAGCGTCAACAAACGGATACTCCACAATGGGAGGCCCTTCAGGGATACCCGGAAGGGCCACTTCGGCTCCGGCGTAGCCCAACTCGGCGCGGGCGATGAGTTCATCCCGATACAACTCAAAAACAGTCCTGTAGTAGTATTCGAAAAGGTAAGCCCACCTGCTGCGCCCCACCTCATGGAACGCCCAGCAAAAAGCGCCCACCGGAGTGGAAGGATCATTCTCATTGCCAGCAATGGATTGATAGTATTCAAAAAGCCGAGCGGTGCCTTCTACTAGTTCACTCACAGTCAATCTGTAGCAGCACCGATCTCTAACCCACTCGGCACTCCTCACCATTGATTTTTCCGCCCAAGCGGATTCTATGTCTGGCGGCATAACCAGGAACTCGTCGTCGAGCGCCACCTCTATGTCTATCTCCCGCAACTGCTCGGGGGTGAGGCCCTCCACCTCCTCGAGAGTCATCCCCCTCACCTCCATAAGGGGAACCGACCCCTCCCCAGCCTGAACCCCCACATCCACATCCATGCTCTCTCGCTCCGAGGGAAAGGGGGGATACACGCACTCAACACCGGAAGGCCGCGGTTCGTCAACCAAGAAAGAAGCCGGATCAGAGTGACTCTTAAACTCATCCACCCAGGCGAACAACCTCTCCGCGCTCGACCTGATCCCGGGGTCATCCGCGCTCAACGCCCGCCGCCTCACCCCAGGGACATCAACAGCATCAACAGCCCAACTCAACGAATAACCAGCATCGGGCCTCCTCACCTCCGCCGCGCCCGAAAGCGCGTCCGCCGCCTTAACATCCCCGCCACGCGCTCGGGCGATCAACTCCCCCCTGTACAAGCCAATATTAGCCTCCCAAACATCCCCCTCCCGCTCGAACCACGAGGCAAGCACTATCTCGCGACGCGCCCAGCAATACGCCCCCCTAGGGGTGGAAGCGTCATACCTAGGCTCACCCAGAACCTCGAAATACGAGACAACCCAACCTAAAGACTCAACCAACTCCACCGTAGACAAAGAAGAGCAACAAACAGAACCCCAACCCTCAACCCCCTCCCCAAGAACACCGCCCGCCCCGGAAACCGGGGAAGCGCCACCGCCTCCGGAATCAGGGGAAATACCAGGATCAAGGGAGGCGCCACCGCCCCCAAGATCCAGGGAAACACCAGGATCGGGTGAGGCGCCACCAGCGCCGGGATCCGGGGGCTGCGCCGAGGAAGGCCCCGACGCCCCAGAGGCGACCCCCTCAGCGCCCTCACCACCACCCTCAGCAGGCACGGAAGACAGAGACGACGAAGAGGCAGGAAGCGCCGACGGCGGCTCAACCGGCGGCTGGACAGGCTGAGGCGAAGCAGGCGCGACGGCGCTGCCAGGCGACGCGGAAGCGGGCGCCGGGACCGTCGTCCCAGGCGCCTCCGCCGAAGGCGCCACAGACGCCCCGCCGCAAGACGCCGCCAACACAACAAACAACACCAGCCGAAACACGGAAACCCTTACACCAGCCTCAACAACACCAACCGGGCGAGCAGTCCAACGGCGGGCGAAGGAAGCGGCTAGAGACCACGACCGCCAGCCTCAACAACACCAACCCACCCACAGCCCTGCAACAGATCAGCACCCGCTTAGGGACACCGAACACGGACCTCCCCGATCCCAGTATGAACACAACCAACAGCACGCCGGGGAGATCTAACGCCGCGCTAGGAGTCTAGAGGGTCGTAGCACTGCCTGAAAATGTCTTCACGGGCCTGGATTTCGGCCTCTGTCCTCCGGGGGTGATCCTCGGTCAGGTACTGCGCGTACCTGTCCACCATTATCTCCGGCGCATAGTGCGGCAGCCAGTCACCCCAGAAGGCGTGCGGGCTCGGATCAGGGCGCCGCCTGTGCTCATCCACAAGAGCGTAGAAATCCCCAACCAAACCCCGCAGCACAGGATCATCAGCGGAGAACGCCATCCCCCTCACACCAGGGTCGTCCACGGCGGCGAGAGCGTCAACAAACGGATACTCCACAAAGGGAGGCCCCGAGGGGATACCCGGAAGGGCCTCCTCGGCTCCGGCGTAGCCCAACTCGGCGCGGGCGATGAGCTCATCCCGCTCCAACTCAAAAACAGTCCTGTAGAAGTATTCAGAACGGTACGCAATTTTGCTGCGTTCCACCTCATGGAACGCCCAGCAAAAAGCGCCCACCGGGGTGGAAGGATCATTCCCATTGCCAGCATAGAACTGAATGTCTTCATGAAAAAGCTGAGCGATGCCTTCTACTAGTTCACTCACAGTCGATCTGTAGCAGCACAGATCTCTAACCCATTCGGCCAACTTCACCACTGATTTTTCCGACCAAGCGGATTCTATGTCTGGCGGCATAACCAGGAACCCGTCGTCGAGCGCCGCCTTTATGTCTATCTCCCGCAACTGCTCAGGGGTGAGGCCCTCCACCTCCTCGAGAGTCATCGCCCTCACCTCCTCAAGGGGAACCGACCCCTCCCCCGCCTGAACCCCCTTCCCCTCCGGGGGAGGGTACACGCACTCAATGCCGGAAGGCCGCGGGTCGTCAACCAAGAAAGAAGCCGGATCAGAGTGACTCCTAAACTCATCCACCCAGGCGAACAACCTCTCCGCGCTCGACCTGATCCCGGGGTCATCCGCGGTCAACGCCCGCCGCCTCACCCCAGGGACATCAACAGCATCAACAGCCCAACCCAACGAATAACCAGCATCGGGCGTCCTCACCCCCGCCGCGCCCGAAAGCGCGTCCGCCGCCTTAACATCCCCGCCACGCGCTCGGGCCGTCAACTCCCCCCTGTACAAGCCGAAATCAGCCTCCAAAACCTCCCCCTGCAGCTCATACCACGCGGCAAGCACTATCTCGCGACGCGCCCAGCAATACGCCCCCGTAGCGGTGGAAGCATCATACCTAGGCTCACCCAGCAACTCGAAAAACGAGGCAACACGATCGAATGTTTCAGCCAACTCCACCGTAGAGGAGGAAGAGCAACAAACAGAACCCCAACCCTCAACCCCCTCCCCAACAACACCACCAGCACCCGAATCCGGGGAAACACCCCCACCCCCAGAATCCGGGGAAACACCAGAATCTAGGGAGGCGCCATCAGCGCCGGGGTCGGGGGAAGCACCGCCGTCGCCGGGATCCGGGGGCCGCGCCGAGGAAGCCCCCGACGCCCCGGGGGCGGCCCCCACAGCGCCCTCACCACCACCCTCAGCAGGCACTGAAGACAGAGACGACGGCTGGGCAGGAAGCGCCGACGACGGCTCAACCGACGGCCGGGAAGCCGGCGGGGAAACGGGCGGCGGCTGGGCAGGCCGCGACCCGGGGAGCCGCTGCTGAGGCGAAGCAGGCGCGGCGGCGCTGCCAGGCGGCGCTGAAGCGGGCACCGCAACCGTCGCCCCAGGCGCCTCCGCCGAAGGCGGCGCAGACGCCCCGCCGCAAGACGCCGCCAACACAACAAACACAACCACGAACACCACCAGCCGTAACACGGAAACCACTTACACCAGCCTCAACAACACCAACCGGGCGAGCAGTCCAGCGGCGGGCGAAGGTAGCGGCTAGAGACCACGTCCGCCAGCCTCAACAACACCAACCCACCCACAGCCTGCAACGGATCAGCACCCGCTTAGGGACACCGAGCACGGACCTCCCCGATCCCAGTATGAACACAACCAACAGCACGCCGGGGAGATCTAACGCCGCGCTAGGAGTCTAGAGGGTCGTAGCATTGCCTGAAAATGTCTTCACGGGCCTGGATTTCGGCCTCCGTCCTCCGGGGGTGATCCTCGGTCAGGTACTGCGCGTACCTGTCCGCCGTTATCTCCGGCGCATAGTGCGGCAGCCAGTCACCCTCAAAGGCGTGCGGGCTCGGATCAGGGCGCCGCCTGTGCTCATCCACGATGGCGTAGAAATCCCCCACCAAACCCCGCAGCACAGGATCACTCGCGGAGAACGCCATCCCCCTCACACCAGGGTCGTCCACGGCGGCGAGAGCGTCAACAAACGGATACTCCACTAAGGGAGGCCCCGAGGGAATACCCGGAAGGGCCGCCTCGGCTCCGGCGTAGCCCAACTCGGCGCGGGCGATGAGTTCATCCCGCTCCAACTCAAAAACAGTCCTGTAGAAGTATTCGAAACGGTACGCAATTTTGCTGCGTTCCACCTCATGGAACGCCCAGCAAAAAGCGCCCACCGGAGTGGAAGGATCATTCTCATTACCGGCATAGAACTGAATGACTTCATGAAAAAGCTGAGCGATGCCTTCTACTAGTTCACTCACAGTCGATCTGTAGCAGCACCGATCTCTAAACCATTCGGCCAACTTCACCTTTGATTTTTCCGACCAAGCGGATTCTATGTCTGGCGGCATAACCAGCAACCCGTCGTCGAACGCCGCCTGTATGTCTATCTCCCGCAACTGCTCAGGGGTGAGGCCCTCCACCTCCTCTAGAGTCATCGCCCTCACCTCCTCAAGGGGAACCGACCCCTCGCCCGCCTGAACCCCCACATCCGCATCCATGCTCTCTCGCTCCGAGGGATAGGGGGGATACACGCACTCGACCCCCGGAAGCCGCCTACGCTCAAGCGAATCAGCGGATCGGGCAGGATCCCTCCTGTAACCATCCACCCAGGCGAACAACTCCTCCGCGCTCGACCTGATCCCGGGGTCATCCGCGCTCAACGCCCGTCGCCTCACCTCAGGGACATCAACAGCATCAACAACCCGGCTCAACGAATAACCAGCATCGGGCGTCCTCACCTCCGCCGCGCCCGAAAGCGCGTCCGCCGCCTTAACATCCCCGCCACGCGCTCGGGCGATCAACTCCCCCCTGTACAAGTCAATATTCGCCTCCCAAACATCCCCCTCCCGCTCATACCACGAGGCAAGCACTATCTCGCGACGCGCCCAGCAATACGCCCCCCTAGGGGTGGAAGCGTCATACCTAGGCTCACCCAGAACCTCGAAATACGAGACAACCCAACCTAAAGACTCAACCAACTCCACCGTAGACAAGGAAGAGCAACAAACAGAACCCCAACCCTCAACCCCCTCCCCAAGAACACCACCCGCCCCGGAAACCGGGGAAGCGCCACCGCCTCCAGAATCCGGGGAAACACCAGGATCGGGTGAGGCGCCACCAGCGCCGGGATCCGGGGAAGCGCCACCGCCTCCAGAATCCGGGGAAACACCAGGATCGGGTGAGGCGCCACCAGCGCCGGGATCCGGGGGCCGCGCCGAGGAAGGCCCCGACGCCCCGGGGGCGGCCCCCACAGCGCCCTCACCACCACCCTCAGCAGGCACTGAAGACAGAGACGACGGCTGGGCAGGAAGCGCCGACGGCGGCTCAACCGACGGCTGGGAAGCCGGCGGGGAAACGGGCGGCGACTGGGCAGGCCGCGGAGAAGGAACCTGCGACCCCGAAAGCCGCTGGGCAGGCGAAACAGGCGCTCCGACGCTGCCAGGCGGCGACACGGAAGCAGGCGCCGGGACCGTCGCCCCAGGCATCCCCGCCGACGGCGGCGCAGACGCCCCGCCGCAAGACGCAGCCAACACAACAAACACAACCACGAACAACACCAGCCGAAACACGGAAACCACTTACACCAGCCTCAACAACACCAACCGGGCGAGCAGTCCAACGGCGGGCGAAGGAAGCGGCTAGAGACCACGTCCGCCAGCCTCAACAACACCAACCCACCCACAGCCCTGCAACAGATCAGCACCCGCTTAGGGACACCGAACACAGACCTCCCCGATCCCAGTATGAACACAACCAAGGCACAACCAACAGTACGCCGGGGAGATCTAACATCGCGCTAGGAATCTAGAGGGTCGTAGCATTGCCTGAAAATGTCTTCACGGGCCTCGATTTCGGCCTCCGTCCTCCGGGGGTGATCCTCGGTCAGGTACTGCGCGTACCTGTCCGCCATCGTCTCCGGCGCATAGTGCGGCAGCCAGTCACCCTCAAAGGCGTGCGGGCTCGGATCAGGGCGCCGCCTGTGCTCATCCACAAGAGCGTAGAAATCCCCCACCAAACCCCGCAACACAGGATCATCGGCGGAGAACGCCATCCCCCTCAAACCAGGGTCGTCCACGGCGGCTAGAGCGTCAACAAACGGATACTCCACAATGGGAGGCCCCGAGGGAATACCCTGAAGGGCCGCCTCTGCTCCGGCGTAGCCCATCCCGGCGCGGGCGATGAGTTCATCCCGAAACAACTCAAAAAAAGTCCTGTCGAAGTATTCATTAATGTACGCCGACATGCTGCGTCCCACCTCGTGGAACGCCCAGCAAAAAGCGCCCACCGGGGTGGAAGGATCATTCTCATTACCGGCAAAGAACTGAGAGTACTCAAAAAGCCGAGCGATGCCTTCTACTAATTCACTCACAGTCAATCTGTAGCAGCACAGATCTCTCATAACTTCGGCCAACCTCACCGCTAGTTTTTCCGTCCAAGCGGATTCTATGTCTGGCGGCATAACCAGGAACCCGTCGTCGAACGCCGCCTCTAGGTCTATCTCCCGCAACTGCTCAGGGGTGAGGCCCTCCACCTCCTCGAGGGTCATCGCCCTCACCTCCTCAAGGGGAACCGACCCCTCCCCCGCCTGAACCGCCTTCTCCTCCGGGGGAGGGTACACGCACTCAATGCCGGAAGGCCGCGGGTCGTCAACCAGGAAAGAAGCCGGGTCAGAGTGACTCTTAAACTCATCCACCCAGGCGAACAACCTCTCCGCGCTCGACCTGATCCCGGGGTCATCCGCGGTCAACGCCAGCCGCCTCACCCCAGGGACATCAACAGCATCAACAGCCCAACCCAACGAATAACCAGCATCGGGCATCCTCACACCCGCAGCGCCCGAAAGCGCTTCCGCCGCCTTAACATCCCCGCCACGCGCGCGGGCCGTCAACTCCCCCCTGTACAAATCATAATCAGCCTTTAAAACCTCCCCCTGCAGCTCATACCACGCGGCGAGAAAAATCTCGCGACGCGCCCAGCAATACGCCCCCGTAGCGGTGGAAGCATCATATCTAGGCTCACCCAGCAACTCGAAAAACGAGGCAACACGATCGAAAGACTCAACCAACTCCACCGTAGAGGAGAAAAAGCAACAAACAGAACCCCAACCCTCAACCCCCTCCCCAAGAACACCACCCCCAGCCCCGGAATCCGGGGAAACACCCCCACCCCCAGAATCCGGGGAAACACCAGGATCAAGAGAGACGCCACCGCCCCCAAGATCAGGGGAAACACCAGCATCGGGTAAGGCGCCACCAGCACTGAAATCCGAGGGCTGCGCCGAGGAAGGCCCCGACGCCCCAGGGGCGGCCCCCACCGCGCCCTCACCACCACCCTCAGCAGGCACTGAAGACAAAGACGACGGCTGGGCAGGAAGCGCCGACGGCGGCTCAACCGACGGCCGGGGAGGCGGCGGGGAGGCGGGCGGCGGCTGGGCAGGCCGCGGGGAAGGAACCTGCGACCCGGGGAGCCGCTGCTGAGGCGAAGCAGGCGCGGCGGCGCTGCCATGCGGCGCTGAGGCGGGCGCCGGGACCGTCGTCCCAGGCGCCTCCGCCGAAGGCGGCGCAGACGCCCCGCCGCAAGACGCCGCCAACACAACAAACACAACCACCAACACCACCAGCCGGAACACGGAAACCATTCGCTCTATCACCCTTCCCTGCTCGGCGTCGGCGGAATTTCGCCGAACACGAGATTATCACAGAGCCTGTCCGTCCTATCCTGCCGCTGAACGCAAGACCGTCCTTTGCTGTCACACCTACCGCATACAGTGCTGGACTAATTGCGGCTGAGGGTTGGGCTAACAGCGGCCCGCTGGTTAGCTGAGTCTGCCAAGCCCAGGAAAGAGTGCGGGCAACAGGGGCTGGAGTGCGGGCAACAGGGGCGGCCAGGCCCTCAGCGCAGCTTGGTGCGCATCAAAGCGTGTCGCGTGGAGCAGTCTCGTGTTGCGTGGTTTAGGTCGGGGTTGGCTGGCACCATTCGAGGTAGCCGCGGTAGACGGTGACGCCCTCCTTGTTCAAGGAGTCCGGCACGCATCCACCCAAATCCGGGTTGTCGTACGGCATGCGGATGCTCTCCTCGTCGAACTGGTGGAAGAACCTCAAATCCGAGGCAGGGTCGGGGCGTTCACCGAGCCTGCCCAACTCGGAGGGAATCTCCCCGCTCAGAAAGTTCGCCTGAAGATGCAACTCCATAAGGACAGGCAACTCTCCGAGCGAAGCCGGGATCCCCCCGGTCAGCAAATTATCGTTCAGATACAATCCCACCAGCTTGCTGAGATCACCCAACTCCCCGGGAATAACGCCGGACAACCTATTGAAATACAGCACCAAATACTCAAGATCAACCAACCGGGCGAGCGAAACCGGGATCCCCCCGGTCAACGCATTGTCATCAAGAAACAGATTCCTCAACTTCACGAGATCACCCAACTCCCCGGGAATACCGCCAGTCAAATAATTCGAACCCAGCCTCAAATCCATGAGACCCAGGATGTCCCCCAACTCCGGCGGGATCGAGCCCGTCAACAAATTCTCATGCAGATACAAGTAACCCAACCCAGAGAGACCACCCAACTCCGGGGGAATAACACCGGTCAACTCATTGCTCTCAAGCGACAACTCCCGCAGCCCGCTCAGCCTCCCCAGAGCCGGCGGAATAGACCCTGTAAGCGTAAACCCCGTCTTGTAGCTGTCAAGATCCAAGACGGCGACGCGCCGCCCCGCGACCGCGACCCCCACCCAACCCCCCAGCGGGGCGCCGGGCGCCCAACCGCTGAGATGCCCGGAGCCGCCCTCAAGGACGCCCCGAGACGCGAGAAGCGCCTCACAATCCGACAACAGGCCGAAATAATCGGAAACGCCGCCGCCCGTGATGTCGTCTAAGGCGCCGTCCCAGCACACCGAGCCGAACGCGCCCGTGTCGAAAACAGACGAACGCCGGGCCGCGTCCGAAGGCCTCGCCAGGGAATAAAGGAAATACCTCTCCAACGGGAACCAGACCCTCAACCCGTCCACCCGCAAACCGAACTCCACGTTCCCCGAAACCAGCCAACGCGCCCTCACCTCAACGATCGCCCTGCCGCCGCCCGAACCGACAACCCTCGGCGCGGAGTAATGCCAAACCCCCACCTCCGAACCCTTAAGCAAAAAACGGTCGGAAAGCCGCGGCGAGGCAGGCGACCCGTCCACAACCAAACCCAACTCAACATTACCCGAAACCAGCCTACGAGCCGACACCACCACCCCAGAACCAGACACACCCCGCCCGGAAACCGGGGAAACAAGCACCCCACCAAACAAACACGCCACCACAAACACGCCCAACCCTGCGGCAAACCCGCGAACCGCCCAACCCGCCCCAGCCCCAGCCCGGGAGGCGACAGACACGCAAACCACACTCACCCAAACAACAAGAACGAACCCAGAAACAGGCAGAAGAACGGAAAAGCAGCCCCACCGAACAATACACACATACGCCTAAGCATTCTTTCGTCAGTTGTATAAGTTGTTTGGCCAGCACTCCATGATGAGATCGTTCAGGGCCTCGATTTCGGCCTCCGTCCCCCGGGGGTGATCCTCGGTCAGGTACTGCGCGTACCTGTCCGCCATCGTCCCCGGCGAATAGTGAGGCAGCCAGTCACCCTCGAAGGCGTGCGGGCTCGGATCAGGGCGCCGCCTGTGCTCATCCACAAGAGCGTAGAAATCCCCCACCAAACCCCGCAACACAGGATCATCAGCGGAGAAAGCCATCCCCCTCACACCAGGGTCGTCCACGGCGGCGAGAGCGTCAACAAACGGATACCCCACAATGGGAGGCCCCGAGGGAATACCCGGAAGGGCCGCTTCGGCTCCGGCGTAGCCCAACCCGGCGCGGGCGATGAGTTCATCCCGATACAACTCAAAAGCAGTCTTTCGAAAGTATTCATGAATGTACGCCTCTTTGCTGCGTCTCACCTCATAGTGCGCCCAGCAAAAAGCTCCCGCCGGGGTGGAAGGATCATTCTCATTACCGGCAATGTATTGAGAGTTTTCAAAAAGCCGAGCGATTCTTTGCGCTAATTCACCCACCGTCAAACTGTAGCAGCACAGATCTCTCAAAAATTCGGCCAACCTCACCATTAATTTTTCCAACCAAGCGGATTCTACGTCTGGCGGCATAACCAGGAACCCGTCGTCGAGCGCCACCTTTATGTCTATCTCCCGCAATTGATCGGGGGTGAGGCCCTCCACCTCCTCGAGGGTCATCGCCCTCACCTCCTCAAGGGGAACCGACCCCTCCCCCGCCTGAACCTCCACATCCGCATCCATGCTCTCTCGCTCCGAGGGAAAGGGGGGATACACGCACTCAAGGCCGGAAGGCTGCGGTTCGTCAACCAAGAAAGAAGCCGGATCAGAGTGACTCTTAAACTCATCCACCCAGGCGAACAACTCCTCCGCGCTCGACCTGATCCCGGGGTCATCCGCGGTCAACGCCCGCCGCCTCACCTCAGGGACATCAACAGCATCAACAGCCCGGCTCAACGAATAACCAGCATCGGGCGTCCTCACCTCCGCCGCGCCCGAAAGCGCGTCCGCCGCCTTAACATCCCCGCCACGCGCTCGGGCGATCAACTCCCCCCTGTACAAGTCAATATTCGCCTCCCAAACATCCCCCTCCCGCTCATACCACGAGGCAAGCGCTATCTCGCGACGCGCCCAGCAATACGCCCCCCTAGGGGTGGAAGCGTCATACCTAGGCTCACCCAGAATCTCGAAATACGAGACAACCCAACCTAAAGACTCAACCAACTCCACCGTAGAGGAGGAAGAGCAACAAACAGAACCCCAACCCTCAACTCCCTCCCCAACAACACCACCAGCACCCGAAACCGGGGAAACACCCCCACCCACAGGATCAGGGGAAACACCAGAATCCAGGGAGGCGCCACCAGCGCCGGGGTCGGGGGAAGCACCACCAGCGCCGGGATCCGGGGGCCGCGCCGAGGAAGCCCCCGACGCCCCAGGGGCGGCCCCCACAGCGCCCTCACCACCACCCTCAGCAGGCACTGAAGGCAGAGACGACGACGGGGCAGGAAACGACGACGGCGGCTCAACCGACGGCGGGGAAACGGGCGACGGCGGGGCAGGCCGCGGGGAAGGAACCTGCGACCCCGAAAGCCGCTGCTGAGGCGAAGCAGGCGCGGAGGCGCTGCCAGGCGGCGCGGAGGCGGGCGCCGGGACCGTCGCCCCAGGCGCCTCCGCCGAAGGCGGCGCAGACGCTCCGCCGCAAGACGCCGCCAACACAACAAACACAACCACGAACACCACCAGCCGGAACACGGAAACCACTTGCTCCATAACCCTTACCTGCCCAGCGGCGGCGGCGTTTCCCCGGGCAGGAGACTACCAGTACTGCCTAACAGTCCTACCGTGCTGCTGAACCCAGCAACGTCATTGGCTATCACACCTGACGAATACCAGGCCCCCCGTTGAAGCCCAGTCAAAGTGTATGTGTAATACGACAAGCCATCAGGGTTATATTCACCAGGCACCTTTGAAGTCAACCGCAAACTGGAAACAGGAACCTCTACGCTTTCCGCATTACCGGTAAAAGAAGCAAGACTACTCCCTACCCCCGTGCGCTCCCACATTACGGTGTAACTCTCAATCGGGTAAGCCCCACCAGAGGGCGAAGGTTGCCAGAACACAATTATCGAATCCGGCTGCTGGCCAGTCACGGCGAAAGCATCCACCGGGGCGGGGACATGCCACGGCAACTCCTCGAAGCGCCACCGCGTAAGCCGATCGTCAGCGTCCAGCCTGCCGCTGCCGCAAGGTCTGATCGCTATTACTAGGTTAT
Organism: uncultured Acidimicrobiales bacterium; assembly: GCA_958295925.1. Classification (GTDB taxonomy): domain Bacteria; phylum Actinomycetota; class Acidimicrobiia; order Acidimicrobiales; family CATQHL01; genus CATQHL01. Next base: position 1,562,350 of record CATQHL010000001.1, on the reverse strand, counting down.
CGGCCTGAACAGCGGCGCCACGCAGGACAGAGTCGCCTTGAACCACGGTTCCCCAGTAAACGTTAGGCGCCCAGCAGCCTTCGTATGGGTTGGGCCCTGTGTACAGGTTGGAAGATATGTCAACGTCGAATCCCGGTCTGAGCTCGTATTCGTGATCAGGGAAAGGCAAATAGGGGGAAGCTCGGTCTGTAAAATAGTTGTAGTTGTCTACTAGCATTGCATCGCTTCTCGAAAAATACTGACTGGAGCGATAGCTACAATGGGGGGGCCTCCCAGCTGGAACGCAATAGGTCAATCCGTCCATAGTGCGGATCAGTGCACCGTCAAGCCACTCACTGCGCTCACAGTGGTAGCCTTCAAAATACCTAAAAGACCTTTTAGTACGCCAACCTAGTGGGCAGTCCCTCAGCGTGGAACAGTCTGCCGCAATCACGAGCGCTAGTGTTAAACCCAAAGCGGGTGAGCGCCTACGGGAAACGGTGGGCGGGAGACGGTCGACGACGCTCGACAAGCAAGAGTTCCCCGCGCCCAGGCCAGCGTCGGCGCTGCTCGCTGAAGCAGCCTTAATAATGTAACGGCCTTCGACGGAGTCGCTGGACTGCACCACATAGAAATGCTGAAGAACATTATTCCGATCGCACCGCTTCTGAACCACGTACTTCAAATTTGAAAAAAACGACGGCGACGTCGAAGTCAACGTCAAGCACTTACCCGTATAAACATTACGAATACGCACCCTCCCCGGCTCAGGGGAAACCCCCACAGCTCGGGTGCCTAGATCGAGCAGGTTAGCAACAACGTTTAAACATGATCGTGTGTAGCCATCGTCACGGTTGATGCAGTGGGATCGCATCAAAACCCAGAAGTCAGTGTCGCATCTCCCGGTGCCCGTCTTCCTGTGCAAGCCCGCGCGGGCGAGGTCGTAGCAGTAGTCGTGAGCCTTGCAAGGCACTTGAAAGTCGAAGTTAAGAAACGTATCGGGAGCGAAAGAGCAGGCGCCGTCGGCTCTCAGGATGATTTTCCCCTGATTGTTGAAGCCGAAGTCTTTGTTCTGGTTTTTGTAGTCCTCGTTATGGTAGGGGCTGTCAGCCCACACCGGGTAGTAATGGTCGGCATCCCGGTAAACGACCCTCCTGCGCTCACCCAACGCCAGGAAAAGGCCCATAGGCGGACAAACCGGCTTAGAGTCATCACCACTGAAATCCAGATAAGTTCTCGGCCCAACTGAAGGGCTGTAACTCCGGCAGTCGAGCCTGCTGTAGACAGGCGGAGGATTCGGGTGCCGGGGAACCGCCGAAGGCCAATACAGCGCGCAGTAACCAGAAACGTCCCTCCCGGGGCACACCGCCGGCCTGCACCCCTTGAAAGCCTCATCGTAGACCTCCCCCGGCCCGCAAGGCGGCTCACACCTCCAGCGGGCGCCGACATACGAAGTGCCCTGCAAGCAGGAAGTGACGCTGGGGGTGAATACCGAGGAACTCTTCCGCGACTCGTTGTAGACCTTCACCCGCACGAGGTAGGAAGCGCCGTAATGTCTGGTGTTGATGGTGTAGGAAAGCGCCGTGGTTCCCACGCCCCACCAGTTCCCCACAGGCCTGGAACCCGAAGAGGTGCGCTCCAAACGCCTCCACTGCACGACGTAACCCGAGACAGGCGAACCGCCGCCCGAAGGCGGCGCGCCCCAGGACACGGCAATGCTCCCCGCGGCGGAGCCAGGCGCGACGCTCAAACCCTGAGGCGGCGATGGTTTGCCCACAGGCACGGTCACAGTGACAGAACGGTCCACGGGCGTGCCCCGAGCGAAATTAGTGCTCACCACGCCGACGCCCTCGGCGTTCCGGGCGCGGATTCGCACCCAGTAAAGCGAACCCCCGGTCAAACCCGTGATCACATAGGAAAGCGTCGAAGCGCCGGAAACCTCAGCGGACGACCACGCGCCGCTCCTCCCCAAACGCCACTCCACCCTGTAACCCGAAACCGGGGAACCCCCACCACCCGACGGGCGCCTCCAACTCACCGACAAAGACCCCTCACCCGGAACCGCCACCACCCCGCTCGGCCGACCAGGCCGCAACGAAGCCGCAACCGAAGCAGCCGCCGAAGGCGACGACGTCGTAGGCGAAGCCAGCGAAGTGGTCCCCGTCGGCGTCCCCACGGACGTCGTAGACGTAGAAACCGGAACCGGCGACGTGGTGGTAGTAGTAGCGGGCGGGGCCGGGACGGTCGTGGAAGCAGCAGCGGGCGGCGAAGCCGGATCAGGCGCAGCAGCGCCGACCGAAGACCCGCTCACCCCCGAAGCGGCAGGCGCAGGCGACGGGACGCGCGGGCAAACACCCCCAACCCGCTCACGCCCGTCAGGGCAACTAAGGCCTACCCCCCCCCCCCGTCATTCCAGTCCCCACCCCGAGGCTGCGCAGAACCCCCGGCCGCGGACACGCCCGAAGGCGAAACAAACGCCGCAGCCAACACCAGCAACACCGCCACCGACCACACACCCGACCCGGAACCCCCGGGGCCGGGGCAGCCAGCCGCCCCGCCCCTCGAACACCCGCCCATAACCCGACGCAAACAAGAACTCATGGCAATCCTGCCCTCTCTACCACCCGGCCTGCGCCCCGGAACCTTCCGTCCCGCACTGAACCTAGCCAAACCGACACGCCCACACTAACACAATCAGCCACCCGCCACCAGCGAGACGCAGCCAGCACCCCCCACGGCGCCCGCAGGCCGTCAGCGTCTTGCGCGCAGCGGAAGCGTGTCGCGTGGATCAGGCTCGTGTTGCGTGGAGCAGTCTCGTGTTGCGTGGTTTAGGTCGGGGTTGGCTGGCACCATTCGAGGTAGCCGCGGTAGACGGTGACGCCCTCCTTGTTCAAGGAGTCCGGCACGCATCCACCCAAATCCGGGTTGTCGTACGGCATGCGGATGCTCTCCTCGTCGAACTGGTGGAAGAACCTCAAATCCGAGGCAGGGTCGGGGCGTTCACCGAGCCTGCCCAACTCGGAGGGAATCTCCCCGCTCAGAAAGTTCGCCTGAAGATGCAACTCCATAAGGACAGGCAACTCTCCGAGCGAAGCCGGGATCCCCCCGGTCAGCAAATTATCGTTCAGATACAATCCCACCAGCTTGCTGAGATCACCCAACTCCCCGGGAATAACGCCGGACAACCTATTGAAATACAGCACCAAATACTCAAGATCAACCAACCGGGCGAGCGAAACCGGGATCCCCCCGGTCAACGCATTGTCATCAAGAAACAGATTCCTCAACTTCACGAGATCACCCAACTCCCCGGGAATACCGCCAGTCAAATAATTCGAACCCAGCCTCAAATCCATGAGACCCAGGATGTCCCCCAACTCCGGCGGGATCGAGCCCGTCAACAAATTCTCATGCAGATACAAGTAACCCAACCCAGAGAGACCACCCAACTCCGGGGGAATAACACCGGTCAACTCATTGCTCTCAAGCGACAACTCCCGCAGCCCGCTCAGCCTCCCCAGAGCCGGCGGAATAGACCCTGTAAGCGTAAACCCCGTCTTGTAGCTGTCAAGATCCAAGACGGCGACGCGCCGCCCCGCGACCGCGACCCCCACCCAACCCCCCAGCGGGGCGCCGGGCGCCCAACCGCTGAGATGCCCGGAGCCGCCCTCAAGGACGCCCCGAGACGCGAGAAGCGCCTCACAATCCGACAACAGGCCGAAATAATCGGAAACGCCGCCGCCCGTGATGTCGTCTAAGGCGCCGTCCCAGCACACCGAGCCGAACGCGCCCGTGTCGAAAACAGACGAACGCCGGGCCGCGTCCGAAGGCCTCGCCAGGGAATAAAGGAAATACCTCTCCAACGGGAACCAGACCCTCAACCCGTCCACCCGCAAACCGAACTCCACGTTCCCCGAAACCAGCCAACGCGCCCTCACCTCAACGATCGCCCTGCCGCCGCCCGAACCGACAACCCTCGGCGCGGAGTAATGCCAAACCCCCACCTCCGAACCCTTAAGCAAAAAACGGTCGGAAAGCCGCGGCGAGGCAGGCGACCCGTCCACAACCAAACCCAACTCAACATTACCCGAAACCAGCCTACGAGCCGACACCACCACCCCAGAACCAGACACACCCCGCCCGGAAACCGGGGAAACAAGCACCCCACCAAACAAACACGCCACCACAAACACGCCCAACCCTGCGGCAAACCCGCGAACCACCCAACCCGCCCCCGCGCCCGCCCGGGAGGCAACAGACATGCAAACCACACTCACTCAAACAACAAGAATGAACCCGGAAACAGGCAGAAGATCAGAAAAGCAGCCCCGCCGAACAAAACGCATATGCGTCTAAGCATTATTGGGTCCGCATCGCAGGCGCCGAACACGGACCTCCCCGATCCCAGTATGAACACAACCAACAGCACGCCGGGGAAATCTAACGCCGCGCTAGGAGTCTAGAGGCTAGTGGCATTGACCGAGAATGTCTTCAAGTGCCTCGAGTTCGGCCTCCGTCCTCCGGGGGTGATCCTCGGTCAGGTACTGCGCGTACCTGTCCGCCATCGTCTCCGGCGAATAGTGCGGCAGCCAGTCACCCCAGAAAGCGTGCGGGCTCGGATCAGGGCGCCGCCTGTGCTCATCCACAAGAGCGTAGAAATCCCCAACCAAACCCCGCAGCACAGGATCACTCGCGGAGAACGCCATCCCCCTCACACCAGGGTCGTCCACAGCGGCGAGAGCGTCAACAAACGGATACTCCACAATGGGAGGCCCTTCAGGGACACCCGGAAGGGCCGCCTCGGCTCCGGCGTAGCCCAACCCGGCGCGGGCGATGAGTTCATCCCGATACAACTCAAAAACAGTCCTGGAGTAGTATTCGAAAAGGTACGCCGCCCAGCTGCGCCCCACCTCATGGAACGCCCAGCAGAAAGCGCCCACCGGAGTGAAAGGATCATTCTCATTACCGGCAAAGAACTGAATGTCTTCATGAAAAAGCTGAGCGATGCCTTCTACTAGTTCACTCACAGTCGATCTGTAGCAGCACCGATCTCTAACCCATTCGGCCATCTTCACCTTTGATTTTTCCGACCAAGCGGATTCTATGTCTGGCGGCATTACCAGGAACTCGTCGTCGAGCGCCGCCTTTATGTCTATCTCCCGCAACTGCTCGGGGGTGAGGCCCTCCACCTCCTCGAGGGTCATCGCCCTGACCTCCTCAAGGGGAACCGACCCCTCCCCCGCCTGAACCGCCTTCTCCTCCGGGGGAGGGTATATGCACTCAATGCCGGAAGGCCGCGGGTCGTCAACCAAGAAAGAAGCCGGATCAGAGTGACTCTTAAACTCGTCCATCCAGGCGAACAACTCCTCCGCGCTCGACCTGATCCCGGGGTCATCTGCGGTCAACGCCAGCCGCCTCACCCCAGGGACATCAACAGCATCAACAGCCCGACCCAACGAATAACCAGCATCGGGCGTCCTCACCCCCGCCGCGCCCGAAAGCGCGTCCGCCGCCTTAACATCCCCGCCACGCGCTCGGGCCGTCAACTCCCCCCTGTACAAATCAAAATCAGCCTCCCAAACCTCCCCCTCCTGCTCATACCACGCGGCAAGCACTATCTCGCGACGCGCCCAGCAATACGCCCCCGTAGCGGTGGAAGCATCATACCTAGGCTCACCCAGCAACTCGAAAAACGAGGCAACACGATCGAATGTTTCAGCCAACTCCACCGTAGAGGAGGAAGAGCAACAAACAGAACCCCAACCCTCAACCCCCTCCCCAACAACACCCGAATCCGGGGAAACACCAGGATCAAGAGAGGCGCCACCGCCCCCAAGATCAGGGGAAACACCAGGATCGGGTGAGGCGCCACCAGCCACAGGATCGGGGGCGGCGGCAGAACCAGGAGGCCGCGCCGAGGAAGCCCCCGACGCCCCAGGGGCGGCCCCCTCCGCGCCCTCACCACCACCCTCAGCAGGCACTGAAGACAGAGACGACGAAGAAGCAGGAAACGCCGACGACGGCTGGGAAACAGGCGACGGCGGGGCAACCTGCGACCCGGGGAGCCGCTGCTGAGGCGAAGCAGGCGCGGCGGCGCTGCCAGGCGGCGCGGAGGCGGGCGCCGGGACCGTCGCCCCAGGCGCCTCCGCCGAAGGCGGCGCAGACGCCCCGCCGCAAGACGCCGCCAACACAACAAACACAACCACGAACACCGCCAGCCGGAACACGGAAACCACTTGCTCCATAACCCTTACCTGCTCAGCGGCGGCGGCGTTTCCCCGGGCAGGAGACTACCAGTACTGCCTAACAGTCCTACCGTGCTGCTGAACCCAGCAACGTCATTGGCTATCACACCTGACGAATACCAGGCCCCCCGTTGAAGCCCAGTCAAAGTGTATGTGTAATACGACAAGCCATCAGGGTTATATTCACCAGGCACCTTTGAAGTCAACCGCAAACTGGAAACAGGAACCTCTACGCTTTCCGCATTACCGGTAAAAGAAGCAAGACTACTCCCTACCGCCGTGCGCTCCCACATTACGGTGTAGCTCTCAATCGGATAGACCCCACCAGAGGGCGAAGGTTGCCAGAACACAATTATCGAATCCGGCTGCTGGCCAGTCACGGCGAAAGCATCCACCGGGGCGGGGACATGCCACGGCAACTCCTCGAAGCGCCACCGCGTAAGCCGATCGTCAGCGTCCAGCCTGCCTCTGCCGCAATAGCTGATCGCTATTACTAGGTTATCGGCCTGAACGGCGGCGCCATGCAGGACAGAGTCGCCTTGAATCACGGTTCCCCTGGAATCGTCAGGTTTCCAGCAGTCTAGAAGCGGGTAGGTCGCATATGGGTAGGCCGCTATGTATTCCTCTATTCCCTGTCTGAGTTCGTATTCGTGATCAGGGAAAGGCAACCTGGTAGAAGTAGGACCTAGATAGTTGCCTTCTACGAACACTGCATCGCTTCTCGAAATATACTGAACGACGGAATAGCCACAATTGGGGGGCGTTCCACGTGGAACGCAATTGATCAATCCGCCCGGAGAACGAGTCAGTGTACCTCTTTGATACACGGAGCGTTCACAGGTGGTCCAGCCAATAAACAAACCAGGCCGGCAGTCCCGCCTCGTGGAACAGTCTGCCGCAATCACGAGCACTTGTCCTAAACCCAAAGCGGGCCGAAACATAGGGCGCATAAGGGAACTGGGCACAGGACGGTCGTCGACGCTCGACAAGCAAGAGTTCCCCGCGCCCAGGCCACCGTCGGCGCTGCTCGCTGAAGCAGCCTTAATCATGTAAGGGCCTTCGACGGATTCGCTGGACTGCACCACATAGAAATGCTGAAGAACATTATTCCGATCGCACCGCTTCTGAACCACGTACTTCGAGTTTGCAAAAAGCGTCGGAGACTTCGAAGTCATCGTCAAGCACTTACCCGTATAAACATTACGAATACGCACCCTCCCCGGCTCAGGGGAAACCCCCACATCTTGGACGGCTCCCGTTAAGAAGAGAGCCTCAACTGTACATGCTCCTTTCTCGACACTGCTGCCAAGAAATCTGTTGTTGCAGGAGGATATCAACAAAGACCGGAAGACAGTGTCGCATCTCCCGGTGCCCGTCGTCCTGTGCAAGCCCGCGCGGGCGAGGTCGTAGCAGTAGTCGTGAGCCTTGCAAGGCACTTGAAAGTCATAGTGTAAAAAAGTATCACGAATAAAGGAGCAGGCGCCGTCGGCTCTCAGGATGATTTTCCCCTGATTGCTGTAGCCGAAGTCCGCGTTCGAATTCTTGTAGTCCTCGTTGTGGTAGGGGCTGTCAGCCCATACCGGGTAGTAATGGTCGGCCTCCCGGTAAACGACCCTCCTGCGCTCACCCAACGCCAGGAAAAGGCCCATAGGCGGGCAAACCGGCTTAGAGTCATCACCACTGAAATCCAGATAAGTGCTCGCATTAGATGAAGCGCTGTAACTCCGGCAGTCGAGCCTGCTGTAGACAGGCGGAGGATTCGGGTGCCGGGGAACCGTCGAAGGCCAGTACAGCGCGCAGTAACCCGAAACGTCCCTCCCGGCGGGGCACACCGCCGGCCTGCACCCCTTGAAAGCCTCATCGTAGGCATCCCCCGGCCCGCAAGGCGACTCACACCCCCAGCGGGCGGCGACATACTTGTCGCCCTGCAAGCAAGAGGTGAAGCTGGGGATGAATATCGAGGAACTCTTCCGCGACTCGTTGTAGGCCTTCACCCGCACGAGGAAGGAAGCGCCGTAATGGCTGGTGTTAATGGTGTAGGAAAGCGCCGTGGTCTCCGCGCCGCTGATCCAGTTCCCCACAGGCCTGGAACCCGAAGAGGTGCGCTCCAAACGCCTCCACTGCACGACATAACCCGAGACAGGCGAACCGCCGCCCGAAGGCGGCGCGCCCCAGGACACGGCAATGCTCCCCGCAGCGGAGCCAGGCGCGACGCTCAAACCCTGAGGCGGCGACGGTTTGCCCACAGGCACGGTCACAGTGACAGAGCGGTCCACGGGCGTGCCCCGAGCGTAATTAGTGCTCACCACGCCGACGCCCTCGGCGTTCCGGGCGCGGATTCGCACCCAGTAAAGCGAACCCCCGGTCAAACCCGTGATCACATAGGAAAGCGTCGAAGCGCCGGAAACCTCAGCGGACGACCACGCGCCGCTCCTCCCCGAACGCCACTCCACCCTGTAACCCGAAACCGGGGAACCCCCACCACCCGACGGGCGCCTCCAACTCACCGACAAAGACCCCTCACCCGGAACCGCCACCACCCCGCTCGGCCGACCAGGCCGCAACGAAGCCGCAACCGAAGCAGCCGCCGAAGGCGACGACGTCGTGGGCGAAGCCAGCGAAGTTGTCCCCGTCGGCGTCCCCACGGACGTCGTAGACGTAGAAACCGGAACCGGCGACATGGTGGTAGTGGTGGCGGGCGGGGCCGGGACGGTCGTGGAAGCAGCAGCGGGCGGCGAAGCCGGATCAGGCGCAGCAGCGCCGACCGAAGACCCGCTCACCCCCGAAGCGGCAGGCGCAGGCGACGGGACGCGCGGGCAAACACCCCCAACCCGCTCACGCCCGTCAGGGCAACTAAGGCCTACCCCCCCCCCCCGTCATTCCAGTCCCCACCCCGGGGCTGCGCAGAACCCCCGGCCGCGGACACGCCCGAAGGCGAAACAAACGCCGCAGCCAACACCAGCAACACCGCCACCGACCACACACCCGACCCGGAACCCCCGGGGCCGGGGCAGCCAGCCGCCCCGCCCCTCGAACACCCGCCCATAACCCGACGCAAACAAGAACTCATGGCAATCCTGCCCTCTCTACCACCCGGCCTGCGCCCCGGAACCTTCCGTCCCGCACTGAACCTAGCCAAGCCGACACGCCCACACTAACACAATCAGCCACCCGCCGCCAGCGAGACGCAGCCAGCACCCCCCACGGCGCCCGCATTAGCTCTACCACCACCCAATTATTGGAGCTAGAGAGACGCCCACGGGGCAAGCGACGGAGAGGCGGGCGGAGGCTGGGCAGGCGAACGGGAAAACCGCATAGCCGTCGACTAATTCCACCAATTTAGGAAACTTAGAGACATCCACCCGCGCTGCTTCTCGAAAGACATCAGCTTCCAAGATCGAGAAATCCACAGGTTCTGGCACAAAATCCACAACTTGTTAACTCAGATAAACGATAATTGGGCGGTTGATACGGAAAAGCGGAGAACTTCTGTGAGGAAGTGTCGAAAGAATTGGGAGGAAACACCCTCAATGAATGCTAGAGACTACACAACGGGAGGCGACGGGAGGAGCGATTCGGACGAGTTCCGGGCGCACGCAGCCGGGGGCGGGACGCATTACAACGGCGGGGCGCACGCAGACAGCGGCCGGGCGCAGACACGCAGCGGCGGGGCGCACGGGAATAGCGGAGTTTGCTGGAATTCAGCATTGAGCACGCGAAGAGGCCGCAGCTGGGCGACCCGCGCTTTGTGCCTTGTGGCCGCCCTTGGTCTGATTGCCGGAGCGTGTAGCAGCGGCGACGGCGACACGTCTGCTCCTCCTCCTGAACAGGAAGGCGTGGCGGTCGAAGAGCCAACCCCGCCGCCTACTACCGCCGCCTCTGCGACAACCACGACCGCCGAGGCCACGACCACGACCGCCGCCCCTGCGACCGAGGCGACAACCACAACGACAGCCGCAACCGAGTCGCCATCGGTGGCCGATGATCTTCAAGAAGAGCTTGACCGACTCGTCGCAGTCGCCGCCGAATGGGATGCTGCGGCAGAGGTCGCCCTGGCCGTGATCACATCGGACGGCGAGGAGGTCGGCGCCAACTCCGACCTCCGCCACAGCTCGGCGAGCGCTGTCAAGCCCCTATGGGTAGCCGCCGCTATGTCTCATGAGGGGGTTGAGGCTGTTCAACCTTTAGTTGAGGGCACGCTGGTGCGGTCGGACAACATCGAAGCGGGGAAGGTGATTGACCTGATCGGAGTAGAGGCTGTGAACGCCTGGAGCAGCGAAGTGGCTGAGTTGTCCAACACCCGACTGCTGGCGTGGCGCTTCGGAGGAGTGGATAGGCGGGCGCCGGAGATTGCCAAAGACCAGCCCGCTGAGAACTTCTCCACAACCTCGGACCTTGCGCGTTTCTACGCCCGGCTGCGGCAGGGGGAACTGCTTGAACCGTCCGACACGGCGACTCTCACCCAATGGCTTACGAACACCTCAAGCGGACCTTCAGACGACGAAATCGACGGGGCCATAATCCAACGCCTGCCGTCGGACATGGCAGGGGATGTCAGCCACAAGGCCGGATGGCTGACCCCCTACTGCTGCGAGGTCGAGGTCCGGCAAATTATTGACGCCGGAATCATTCCGCTGCCAGACGACGACTGGTTCAGCATCGCGGTGCTCAGCAGGCGCGGAGAGCACTACGACATCTCACTGCAATGGGTAGCACTGGCTGGATGCAGCGTTTACGCCCTCCTCAGCGGAACCGACCTCGACTGCGGGCGGGCGGGCGATGGTGTGGCCGACCCGACATCTTGGCCCGAACCGACCACGCCCGTTCAGGCTGCAGGGGAAGAGTCCTCCTCCGTCGAAACGAAAGTCGTTGAGAACGTAGAGAACTCTGACGGAAACCTGTCAATGGTAGCCACTTCGGACGTCGATCCTGCCGCAGGCTCCTCCTCACCAGAGGACAGTCCTGCCCCGGCGAACCCGGAAGGCCCGGCACCCTCAAACCCGGACGATGGTGCGCCGGACTCGCAGGACGACTATCGGATGCTTTCCAGCGAAGACATCCCGGCGGGCGGGTAAACATTCCCCGCGCCCTCAAGTAAGATAGGGAGTCCGTGATGGTGGATGAGGGGAAACGCACTACCGACCTTTCCCGCATAACGCCGCGCTGGCTGATTCCGTGGATTTCAGCGTTGCATGTTGCGATCTACAAGCTCACAGCGGGACGGGTTGGCTCGACGCTTGTAGGGCGTCCTGGAATACTTCTGCGCTCTATCGGACGCAAGTCGGGTAAGCCCCACACCGTCTTTCTGCCTTATCTGCCCGACGGCGACACGATGGTGGTCACCGCCTCCTTCGCCGGGTCGAATAACCATCCCGACTGGTATCACAACCTTCGAGCCAACCCGGAGGTGATCATCAGAGACCGTGACCGGGTGTTCTGGTGTAGTTCAGAGACGATCAAGGGTGTAGAGCGCGAACGGTTGTGGGCGATGCTGGTAGCTGAAGTGCCTGTCTACGCCGAGTATCAGGAGCGCTGCGAGCGTGAGATCCCGCTGGTGCGTCTGAGTTACAGCCGGCCGTACACGGGGTGAGGGGGACTACGGGAATCGGAATTCTCTGAATCTTGAGTGCCATTTGCCGTTCAGCGTTTGCTTTGGCGCGCTTCGTCCGATACAGGCGGTGCCCTCCTGACAATCAATAGAACGGCAATAGTGCCTTCCCGTCTAGCCCCTGGGGATTACGTCCCAAGTCCAACTGTCACTGACAATTATTAGAAACGGCGATAGCGCCGGCTGTCGGCTTACTTCCGCCCGAAGCCGGCTGTCGGCTTACTTCCGTCCGATGCGGCCGACGCCCTGTCACTGACGGAGCCCCGACTGGAGCGGCCTTGCCCGGAACGGCGCTCACCAGTCGTCCATCGTGTTGAACCAGTGTCCAATGTCACCGACTGGGACAACCTCCGGCGGAACAGCGCACACGAGGGACTGGCCGCGAATTGACACGAGGGACTGGCCGCGAATTGAGAAGCGCCCCGCTCTAGCGCCCCGCTCTGCAACAAGCGTCTCGATCAGATCAGGCGCAAGGAAGCGAGCGTCCACAAATCGGCGCACACGAGACGTTTCGGCGCACACGAGACGATACGCCACAGTGTGGAAATCTGAATCGGGCTGCAGCACTGTGTCTGATATTTCATAGTATTTGAGAAATTTAGCGAATGTCTGTCATTTTGTCATACTTTGGTGTATACTGCAAAATGTGAGGAACGCGACGCAACTTCATCGGGCAGGCAGACCCAAAACGGGAAAGGCCGCCGAGCCGCAATCCTCAAAAGCGGGGCCGTGCTCCTGCTCCGATCACGGTGGGGACACTGCGGGAAAGGCCGCCGAGCCGCAAACTGCAAACCACACCCAGACACAGGCACATCAGACCGACAAGCCAATTACAGCTATGGCCGGGTTCTCCAGGTCAGCCGGTTTCGACGACGACAAGGGGGGCGACAAGTTGAGGGACGCTGACTGCGTGGCCCTGGCCAATGCCGCCCTCTTGTCACTGATGAAGGTGTCCATCGGCGGCAAGGCTGCGACAGACTTGGGGTTGCTCGCGTCGGTGCTCGGAAGAATCCGCACGAAGACATCCGAACTCTTGTGCTCCATCGCTTCGGCTGCTCGCGAGGAAGGCGTGGATGCCTCGCTGCTGCTCGGCGAGCGCGCCCGACTCGGCAAGCGGGAAATACGACGGATGAAGCAAACGGCGGAGCACCTAGAGGCGATGCCTAACACTTCACGGCGACTGTCGTCAGGCAAACTCACATTCGAGCACGCCGCTGCGCTAGCCGAAGCCGCCAAGCAGTGCGGGCCAGGAGTTGTCGATGGCGAGCAGGAGCTTCTCGATCTAGCGGAAAACGTTCAGGTAGACCGCTTCACGAAGGAAGCCCGAACATTCGCTTCGCAGCATTCCCCCGACCTTGGGCAATCACGGCTGGAGCGGCAGCGGCGGCAGCGGCGCGCCTGGATGTTCATCGAGGACGAAACCGGAATGGGGGTGCTGCGCGCCTGGTTCGACCCGGTGTCCTTCAACCTCGTCTCGCAAACTCTCGACATCCACACCGACGCCCTCTGGCGGTCGGATGGGGGGCGCGACGGGCGACCGGACAGCGTGCGCACTCCTTCTCAGCGCCGCTGCGACGCATTATTCGAACTCATCACCGAAAAATCCGCACTAGCTCAGTGGCCGGATACGGGCGAGGGACGAGGCGGCGAGGGCGGAAAGGGGCGGGGCGGCGAGGGCCAGGACCTGCGGGACGGCGAGGGCCAGCAATCTCGCAGGACCGCGGGAGTGGGCAGAGTGCCTCGAGACGAAACTGGCGACAATCACAGCCCGCGGGGCGCGGCAAACGACAACCCGCTGAGGCCTGAGATGGTGGTCTCCATCGACAGTTTGGACAGCGAAACCGAACACGAGGGCAATGACTCTCAGCAACGGCCAGAGAAGTTGGCGAGCATCATCAAGAGCGACATCCGCAAGGAAAACCACGAAAACAAGAGTTCCAGCGATGCAGGAATCGGCGGCCTTGGCCGAGTGGCCGAGCAGCGCGGTTCGCTAGCAGCATTCGAGCAGAAATCGAGAGGCAGGCAAGGCAACCGCGGCGACAGTCCGGCGATTACACCCGCCGACCGGCGAGAGCAGGAGCGGCCCGGCCAAGGGCAAGGCAACCGCGGCGACAGTCCGGCGCTTACACAGAAAGCGACAACTGCACAGACAGTTCCCCGCACCGATCCACCCACCAGTCCGGCCCGCCGCCCGGCGCTTACACAGACAGCGGCGGCGGCTCCAGCCACGAGCGGTGCGCAGGACAGCAGCGGCAACTTCCGGCAATTCCTGCACCCCGCAGGCGACTCCTTCCCTGCCACAAGCGATAGGAAAGACAGCGGCGGCGGACGTCCGGCGCTCAAGGCAAAGTCCAGAGCGCAGCTTGTGGTAGTGGTCGATATCGGCGTCATTGACGGAACTCGTCGAGACGGCCGTTGTGAATTGTTAGGCACCGGCCCGGTTCCACCTGAGATCCTGCGAACTCTCACACCTGACTCTGAGCTTGCTTCCATCATCTTCGGGGGGAAAGGGCTGCCCCTTTGGCTGGGCCGTCAAAGCAGGCTGGCCACCGGCTCCCAGCGGCTAGCCGTCGCCGTGCGAGATCGTGGCTGCGTCCTCTGCGACAAACCCATGCACCTGTGCGAGATTCACCACGTCAGGGAGTGGGGCGTTTCCCGGGGGCGCACTGACATCGACAACCTCGTCGCCCTTTGCGGCGACCACCACCGGATGCTCCACAACAACGACATGCATCTCGTTCGAACCCCAGAGGGATGGACTCCTCGTCCCAGACCACCAAACGGCTCTGTATGACCGCCCGACCAGTTGGCCTCCGGGTATGCGAGGTCCGGGCGGGACAGGGAAGACGGACGACGGGCGGACAGGGAAGACGGACAACAGGCAGACAAGGAAAACGGACGACAGGCAGACAAGGAAAACGGACGACAGGCAGACAAGGAAAACGGACGACAGGCAGACAAGGAAAACGGACGACAGGCAGACAAGGAAAACGGACGACAGGCAGACAAGGAAAACGGACGACAGGCAGACAAGGAAAACGGACGACAGGCAGACAAGGAAAACGGACGACAGGCAGACAAGGAAGACGGACGACAGGCAGACAAGGAAGACGGACAGGGAAGACGGACAACAGGCGGACAGGGAAGACGAGGCGGGACTAAGCGGGGTGGCCAAACCCCAGGCCGCACCTAGCCAAGTCGCGCAGAGCGTGTCTCCTGTTATGCGGGAGCCGGACCGGACAAGACAGACGTACAGGCAGACGGCTAAGCCCAGTTCTTACCTAGGCGACTTGCACTTACCTAAGCGACTTGCGCTGCGTGGGTCTTCGGTTATGCGAGAGCAGAACGAAACGAGAGCGCAGACCGAGGAGAGCCACGGCGATCAGTGCCGCCACCAAGAAAACGGCCACATCAAGCCAACCACCGACGGGAAGGGGCAGAAGCGGGGGCATCACCAAACAGAGGAGCGGAGCGCCTCCTTTGACCCGGCAATACGGGGCGGGACGGCTAAGCCCAGGCCGCACCTAGCTAGGTCGCGCAGAGTGTGTCTCCTGCTGTGCGGGAACGGACAGGACAGGCGGACGGGCGGGGCGGCTAAGCCCAGGCCTTACATGGGCAGATTGGCTGCGTGGGTCTCCGGTAATACGAGAGCAGAACGAAACGAGAGCGCAGACCGAGGAGAGCCAGGGCGATCAGTGCCGCCACCAAGAAAACGGCCACATCAAGCCAACCACCGACGGGAAGGGGCAGAAGCGGTGACATCCATCACCAACAATGGTCACGCAGCAGAGGGTTAGCCGACGACGGAACAACAAGCGACCCCGAAACGAAACAGCAAACGCCGCGCTAAACGGATGGCATCTGTACGGTGGAGTTCGTGTCGAACACCAACGGGAGTTGTAGTTGAGCCGAGAGTCCCGCGAGGCTCCTGGTGCGTCGCAAAGCAGGGACTTCGCAGGAAAGTTGGGCGTTGCGCTGGTTACAGGCGGATCAGGCGGGTTGGGGGCTGCGATCTGCCGTCAGCTTGTCGAGCGGGGGGCTTGCGTTGTGTTCACCTACCGATCAAACCGCAAAGCAGCTGAGGCGCTCATTGCGGAGTTGGGCGGCACCATCGATGGCGGAGCCGGAGCAGCAGGCATCCCCGCTAGCGACAACAGAGATGCAACAACGCAACAAGGCGGCGACGGGACGACAATCGGCCCTAGCGGCGCCGAAACGACAAAGACCTCCCCAGGCGGCCCCATCGGCGAAACGAATCCAAGAAGCACCATCAATGGCGGAGCCGGGGCAGCAGGCATCCCCTCCATCAGCCAAGAAGACGCTAAAACGCTAAAACGCGGCGCCGATGCGACTGTCGGCGCCGATGGCGACATAGGCCGCGAGGCGGCGCTCACCAGCAACGGCGAGATGGCGCTCACGAACAGCCGGGCGTCGGCCGTGCGGCTAGATCTTTCAGACGAGCAGGCCGTGGCGGCGCTTGTAGAGGTAATCGCCTCTTCCGGCGGTCTGCATACCGTCGTCTACGCATCCGGGCCGTACGTGCCGATGGAATACGTCTCAAAGGTGACGCCAGAGCGGTTCCGGGAGCAGTGCGAAGGCGACATCCAGGCGTTCTACAACCTTCTGCACGCCGTGCTGCCTCACTTGCGATCGGCGGCAGGCAGTCTGGTCGCGGTCACGACCTGCGCTAATCGTCGGTTCCCTAAGCGCGACGCCCTCTCCTCTGCGCCGAAAGGGGCTGTGGAAGCCCTGGTGAGGGCGGTCTCCAGAGAGGAAGGGCGCTACGGGGTGCGGGCGAACTGCGTGGGGCCGGGACTGATGGCCGACGGGATGGCGGAGGTGCTGATGGAGTCGGGCGAACTCAGCGAGCAGGCTCAGCAGGTGGCCCTGGCCAACATTGCGCTGGGACGCTTCGGGGCAGCGGGGGACATCGCCGAGGCGGTGTGCTTCCTGGCGTCTGACCGGGCGCGATACATCACCGGCCAGTTCCTGGACGTAGACGGCGGTTACAGCGTCTGAACCGGGGCGGGACGCTGCGCCTCCAGGGACGGCGGCTGTGGACTCGTGGCTATCATCAGTGCGTCCTCTACTTGCTGCTAACGGGACGCTGCGCCAGCGTCTAGGCAGCAGGGCAAGGTCGGTCGTCAAGTGCGTCCTCTACTTGCTGTTTATGGACGCTTTGCCCTAGGGACGGGCGGCATGTGGACAGCGAAGCGACTCTTATCGGCTCGTGCTACGAGTCAGGAATTGGCACGACAGCGCATTCGTCCACCACGTCGACAATTGGTCGAATAGTGGCATTACTCAGGCTTCAAGAGTCGGCACAACCCTTAATAGGCCTCGCGACGTGCAGCACAGCGCCGCGCAGCCGAAACGAGCGCCCTCAATCCCTCCAATAAAGTCCGAAGCGCTGGAAGTCCCGTCCTTCGCCTCGCGGGGGCGGCTCGGCAGCCCGCCGCAGCCTCCAATAAAGTCCGAAGCGCTGGAAGTCCCGCCCACTCTCATCATCACCCAGCACCAGAGGCGGCCCGACCCTGATCCAGCCACTCCGATTCGCCCCACTGATCTCCACCGCTCATCATCACCCAGCACCAGCAGCGGCCCGACCCGGCGATGAAGTCCGAGAAAGGTGGAAGCCAACGCCGCGCACGCCGCGCAACAACACCACCCCCGCGCCCGACCCGGCGATGAAGTCCGAGAAAGGTGGAAGCCGCTCCGCCAACAATCATCGCAAGGGTTGCGTGAAAGGCGACGCATGAACCGCCGAAGGGGCGACGCATGAACCGCCGAGGGGACGCAGGAGTCCCGCCACCAAATAATCCAGAGAGACGCTTACTCAGAGCGAGCTCACGGGAGGCGAGAAGAGACGCAGGAGTCCCGCCACCAAATAATCCAGGGTTGAGGGCCGGGGATTATTCCCCCATCCAAAAAAGTCCGACACGCCGGAAGTCGCGCCCGCGGCGAGACCACCGCCACTGCCCCTCAGGATTCACCCATCCAAAGCCCGACACGCCGGAAGTCGCGCCGCTAATAAATGCGATCAAGTGATGCCGCTTCGTAGTCCTCCAATAGGTCCGACACGCCGGAAGTCGCGCTGTGGGCGAGCAGTGATGGAAGACACGACATTCCTGGCCTGCAATGAAGTCCGGAACGCCGGAAGTCGCGCCCGACGCCGTCAAGCTCGACGCACAATGCGGAACACGCCCCAAGACGACACCACCCACCACCCCTGGTCACCGGGGGTGAACGCTGCGAGGTGGGGCATGCGGAACACACCCCATGACGACACCACCCACCACCCGAGCGCTGCCCGACGCCGTCAAGTTCGGCCCAAAATGCGGCTGTCCCGCCCCTGGAGGGAGGAGATGAAGGACGATTCGGCTGCCCGACGCCGTCAGGCTCGGCCCAAAATGCGGCTGACTGCCACCTCAATTATCCGGCGCTCCGTGCCTCTGTTGCTTGGTGGGCGGTAGCGCTGGGCGTAGCGGCGCTCACCCTCGGCGCAGCGCAGCGGATCGGCGCTCACCACGCCACAGCCCTCCAGGGTCAGCCAACGTCCGCCGTCTACTTGGCAGATTGCCACCGGAATCGGGCTTTCCTTGAACGTTGAAATGAGCCGCACCTTCTCGGCTCCGGCGAAAGTGATGATGCGGGCGAGGCCGGAATCGGAATCCCAGGTGAAGCCCACAGGGGTTACGTGAGGCGCTCGCCCAGAGCGTGGGATGCTCAAGGTGGCCAAGTGGCGTTCGGCAAGGAATCTCAGCGCCTCATCGGGCAGGTCTTCAGGTCGCCAGGTCATAGCGATACGGTATGTTTTTCTGAGCGCCAAACGCGACAATGGCCTACCAGAAGGCAGGAGCAGGCACCCAGAAAGCAGGAGCAGGCACCCAGAAGGCAGCGGCTGGTCTGATGCGGGGGTGGTCGTCTCCGCTGGGGCGCCCAGAAGGCAGAGCGGGCGCCCGGCAGGCAGGCGACGGCCCGGGGAGGCGGAACTACCTACTCGGTGCAACGACCAGCAGGAAGACGACAGCCAGCAGAAAGGCAAAGACGGCCACCAGAAGGCGGAAGCGGCCACCAGAGGCGGAAGAGGCCACCAGAGGCGGAAGAGGCCACCAGAGGCGGAAGAGTGCACCCAGAAGGCGGAAGCGGGCACCTAGAAGGCAGGCGACGGCCCGGGGAGGCGGAACTACCTACTCGGTGCAACGACCAGCAGGAAGACGACAGCCCGCAGAAAGGCAAAGACGGCCACCAGAAGGCGGAAGCGGCCTACTAATGAGGAGGCGAAACCCACCGGAAGGCAGCAACGGCTGACCAAGACAACGGCCTCAAAACAAAGAAGACCTGAGGGAGACCGCATAAGGAGGAGATAACAACGAGCAGTAGAAGAAGCAGTTGCCGGGCGCAACGAACAGAAGGAAAACGGGCACCCCAAACGAATCTGCGACCTGTCGGCTGGCGGCGCCCAACAGGCAGAAATACCTACTTGAAAGAGGAAACAACAGCCAGCCTGGGCAACGACTAGCCGCCCCTCCAGGGGGGAGGGGATGAGGGTGGAGAGATCGGAGGAAACAACAGCCAGCCTGGGCAACGACCAGCCGGGAGGCATCACCCCCGGGAGGCAATAAGGCCAACTAGGGGAAGCAGAAACCCGCCGGGGGGCAATTACGGCTGAGCAAAAACAAGAACCTACATCGGGGTGCTGGTCCAGCAGCGCGGACGCCGCGGCGCGCGGCCTCCGCGCTGAGCAAAGACAAAAGCCTACATCGGGGTGCTAGGGCTGTCTCCCAGTGTCCCCTCTGGTAGCAACAACGGCTGAGCAAGAACAAGAACCAACATGGGGCGGTCGGGGGTGCTGCGGCGTGGGTGGCTGGTAACAACAACGGCTGCGCAAAAACAAGAACCAACATGGGGCGGTCGGGGGTGCTGCGGCGTGGGTGGCTGGTAGCAATAACGGCTGCGCAAAAACAAGAACCAACAAGCAAAGAAGGCCTAAGGAGGCCCGCTGGAAGGAGGTAACAACAGCCAGCCGGGCGCAACAACCAGCCTGGAGGCAGCAGCCCAGCCGAAACAACAGCCAGCCGGGCGCACGAACAGCAGGAAGACAGCAGCCCACCGGGAGGTTGCATCAAACCAATAGCAGAAGTGGCCTACCGTAAGAATGCGACTGGAATGCAGCTCGTATTCCGGCTTCGCCAGATTAGCCGCCAGTTGGGAGATGGCCTACTGTAAGAATGCGACTGGAACGCAGCGGCCAACCTAAAGGCAAAGACTTACCGAGGTTACTCTTAATACCCCTGCTAGACGAAAATGTATTCTCCAAGCCGATCCAAAGGCAGAGACCTACCGAGAAATAACTCACTTGGAGAAGCAATTCTGAATACTGCCACTCGTTATCCTGCGACAAGACGCCAACCGCACAGCAAGAAACCGCCAACCGCACAGCAAGAAACCGCACCAAGGAAACAACTCAGCGAACAACCACGGAAGCAAATGAATATGGGCTGGCGCAAAGCTGGTAGCACACTCGAGAAGCCGTTTGTCAAGAACGAAATTGTGATGTCCACCGAGGACTTGCCGGGCGTGCCTGCTCGCACCCAGGGCAAGGTGAAGATGGTGAACGGCTTCACCTGGCGGCGCTACTGGGTGTTCTTCGAGAACGGCGTAAAGCTCGGGACGCTTGACAGCGACCAACTCGTGCGACCCAGGGACTGGAACCGATTCCAGTCGGTCAAGACCGAGCGAGAAACAGCGTCTGTCGCTGTCGCAGCAGCCTCTGTGGCGACAGCAGCAGCCGAATCAGGCGGCGATGGCGTTGCCGCAGCCGTGTCTGGTGGAGACGACGACAGCCCGGCCGCCAAACTCAGGGCACTCGTCCCGCCGCACCTGCTGGAGCGCAGCGCTTCCGCCAGAGCGCGCCTGGGGGCGTAAGCGAGAGGGGGCAAGCACCTAATACACCTGGGGCAAACACAAACCACCCGAGCCAAGTGCCTAAACCGCCCCACACCACAATCAGAGACCAGCAAACCCCCAGGCCAAACACAAACCACCCGAGCCAAGTGCCTAAACCGCATCCAGGCCAAACACTGCCGCGCCAGCCCAAAAAGCGGCGAAACATTCACCGGGGTAATCGCCTAAAACCACACCCAGGCCAAACACCTTAAGACCCCGAGGCCGAATCGAAAGACGCCTTGCAGCCCGGGGCGCAGAAGAAGACGCGACTGCCACCGCTCCACGAGAAGTACTTCGCCTCGGAGATCATCACCTTCATGCCGCAGATCGGGTCTGTCGCCGTGGGGGCCTCGGCAGGGACAGAGCCGAGTGTGAGCCTGCCCGACGCACGCAGTGCTACGAGGTCGGCCAGGACAGCCACCGCCAACTCCCTGTTGCTGAGCCGCCCAAGGTCGAGACCGGCTGGGGCCTGGATGCGAGCCAGCAACTCCGACGGAACGCCCTTGGCGATCAGTCGCTCCTTTACGGCGTCGGCGCGCTTGCGGGAGGCAACCAACCCCACGTAGGAGGCGTCTGTGGACAGGGCTGCCTCCAGAGCGAGATCGTCGTAGTGCCCCTGGGTGGCCACGACCACGGCGGAGGAGACCCCCACCCCCAGGTCGGAAAAGTCAAGGGTGGTGCGCACCAGGGCGGGGACGGGATGCTCGTCGGGCTGCCCGCCGTCGTCGATTACGACAACGTCCCATTCCAGCGCCTGCCCCATCAGCGCCAGCGCGCCGACGGCAGGTGAACGGCCTATTACGACTAGTTGAGGACGGGGGGGCATCGGCTCCAAGTAGACCTCCAATGCCCCGTCGTTCTCGCACGCCATGGGCACGGAGCGCACGCCGGCGCGGCTTTCTGGCCTGGATACGGCGGGCGGAGTTTGCCTGTCCTGCCGGGAGGCGCCTTCGCTCAGATCGCCACCGCTTTCCAACCCGGAGACGGCGGGCGGAGCGGCCTCACCGGAACAACATGAACCGCGGGAAACAGGCCGGACAACCCCGGACGAAGAAACGGATGAACTACCCGACGAAACGGCCCCACCAAGACCGCTCGGCACGGCAGAGGATGACAAATCGGGCCCGTCGACGCCACCAGCACCACCACCACCGACTACCCCGCCTGCGACGCCACCAGCACCACCACCACCGACTACCCCGCCTGCACCACCACCACCGACTACCCCGCCTGCACCACCACCACCGACTACCCCGCCTGCGACGCCACCAGCACCACCACCGACGCCACCAGCACCACCGGGTTCTCCCAGCATCAGCAAACGAGGCTGGCCGTCGAGCAGAGCCTCTCGGGCCTGCAGCACCACCGTCGGCTCGGCACACGCCCCTCCAAGCCAGCCGCGCACCGTGCCGTCGGCAAGTATCAACGCCTTGGAGCCTTGCTGACCTGAAGACGGCCCCCGCCGCCAGACCACCGTGGCAAGCACGAACGGTGTGCGGGCTTCGGCCAAGGCCACCGCCTCGGCCAGAACAGAGATCGTCAAAAGCTTACTTCCGGCTTAAACATCGATCACCTAGCCGCAAGGGGTGCACTGCCTCAACCAGAACGAGGATCAGTCAAGACGTCCTGCTAGACATCGACCAGCCGACAATTGCAGCCCACAACCAGCAAGAAACTCAAGATGAGACCTTCACATCACCACATCGGCTGACGCATGCGCCTCGCTGATGCAGTCCAGAGCGAACCCCTAGCACGCGGCCTCGACGCCGCCCGCAAGACGCCGCTCGTGAGCCGCCTCCGCGCTTGCAAGACGCCGCCCGCAAACCGACGCCGCCCGCTAGCCGACGCCGCCGCCCGCCGACTGCAGCGCCGCCCACACACGGTCGGGAAGCACCGGCATGTCGATGTTCCGCACCCCCAGGTGCGCCAGGGCGTCGATCACCGCATTCACGAACGCCGCAGGCGAGCCCACCGTGGCCGACTCGCCCACCCCCTTCGCGCCAATCGGGTGATGCGGAGAGGGAACGCAGGTCTCCAGCAACTCAAAGCGGGGGGTCTCCCAGGCCGTCGGCACCAGGTAGTCCATGAAGTTCGACCCGATGCAGTTGCCATCCTCGTCAAAGGTGATCCACTGCATTGACGACTTGGCGAACCCCTCGGTCAAACCGCCTTGAATCTGACCCTCCACGATCATCGGGTTGATCCGCACGCCGCAGTCGTCGAGAGCCACCATCCGGTCAACCTTCCAGACACCCGTCTCGGCATCAACCTCCACGACCACTATGTAGCTGCCGTAGGGGAACGTGAGGTTGGGCGGGTCGTAGTAGTAGCTCCCCTCCAGGCCGTGCTCGACGCCCTCGGGCATGTTGGTGTAGGCGGCGAAAGCCACATCCTGAATGGTCACCGAGCGGTCCGGCGTGCCACGCACCGAGAACACCCCCGCCGAGAAGTCAAGGTCGGCTTCGGCGGCCTCGAGCAGATGCGCAGCGATCTTGCGGGACTTGTCAGCGAGCTTGCGTGACACCATTGCTGTTGCGGCCCCGCCGGTGGGCGTGGAGCGCGAGCCGTAGGTGCCAAGCCCGTAGGGGGTGTGGTCGGTGTCGCCGTGAACCACCTTGATGTCGGTGACGGGTATTCCGAGTTCGTTGGCCACGATCTGGGCGAACGTGGTCTCGTGGCCCTGGCCCTGCGTCTTCACGCCGAGCTTCAAGATGGCCTTTCCGGTGGGATGCACCCGCAGTTCAGCCGAGTCGAACATCTTCAACCCTGCGATGTCGAAGGTGCGGGACGGCCCGGCGCCCACCGCCTCGGTGAAGTGCGCTACACCGATGCCGATCAGACGACCCTCGGCCCGCGCCTCGGCCTGCTCGGCCCGCAAAGCCGTGTAGTCCACCTCGTCCATCGCCTTGCGCATAGCCGTGTGGTAGTCGCCAGAGTCGTAGACGAAGCCGGTGGGGGTGGTGTACGGAAACTGCTCGGGCTTGATGAAGTTTCGCAGCCGGAAGTCGGCCGGGTCTTCACCGATCTCGTAGGCGGCGTTCTGAACGAGCCGCTCGATGAGATACGAGGCCTCGGTTATGCGGAAGGAGCAGCGGTAGGCCACGCCTCCTGGCGCCTTGTTGGTGAACGCCCCGCGGCAAGTCACGTGCGCCGAAGGAAAATCGTAGGAGCCTGTCACCACGTGGAAAAGTCCCGCCCGGAGTTTGGACGGCTGAGCGTCGGAGTAGAACGCCCCCTGATCGGAAAGCACGTCGGCTCGCAGAGCCAGGATGCGTCCATCCTCGGAGAGCGCCAGCTCGCCCCGCATGTGGTAGTCACGCCCGAAGCCAGTGGAGATGAGGTTGTCGGTGCGCGACTCGATCCACTTCACCGGGGTGCCGAGCAGCAGCGAAGCAGCCGTAGCCACCACGTAGCCAGGGTAGATCGGCACCTTGTTGCCAAAACCGCCGCCGATGTCGGGGGAGATGATCCGAATGTTCTGCTCCGGCAATCCGGCTACAAGCGCAAACAGCGTGCGGTGGGCGTGCGGCGCCTGTGAAGTCATGTACAGCGTGGCCTGGCCGGTCACTGAGTTGATGTCGGCCACGATGCCGCAGGTCTCCAGCGGTGCCGGGTGCGAGCGGGGGTAGTGGGTCTCAAGCGACACAACCCTTGCGGCCGAGTCGAACGCCGCGTCGGTGGCGTCGCTGTCGCCGGACTCCCAGGTGTAGACAAGGTTGTCGGTCTGACCTTCCTTCTCATCACGAATGAGCGGGGCGCCGTCGGCGAGCGACTGCTGAGGGCTGGTCACCGGGTCGAGGACGTCGTAGTCCACCTCCACGAGGGCGGCGGCGTCTGCTGCCGTGTACGGATCGGATGCGATCACGCACGCCACCTCCTGACCCTGGTAGCGCACCTTGTCGGTGGCAAGAACCGCCTGGGTGTCGCCCGAGAGCGTGGGCATCCAGGCCAGGTTGTGCTGAGCCATGAGCTCGCCAGTCACAACTGCGACCACGCCTGGCACGGCTGCCGCCGCCTCGGTGTTGACTCCGCGTATGCGGGCGTGCGCCACCGGCGAGCGGTGGATCGCCATGTGGAGCATTCCGGGCAGGGAAATGTCGTCGAGGAAGTTGCCCTGCCCTTCGATGAGGCGGGCGTCCTCCTGACGAGGGACGCTGTGTCCGATGCCGCCGATTTCAGGCGGCGTTGAAAGGGTTTGGGCTGCGGTCATTGCGCTCTCCTTTCTTCTGCTGCGGCCTGGATGGCCTTGACGATGTTGACGTATCCGGTGCACCGGCAGAGGTTGCCGGAAATCGCCCAGCGGACTTCGTCGTCGCTGGGGTTGTCGTTCTCCTCTATGAATGCGGCCCCCACAAGCATCATCGCCGGAGTGCAGAAGCCGCACTGAAGGCCGTGATGGGCGGTGAACGCCTTCTGGATGGCGTGAAGTTCGCCATTCGACTTGAGCCCTTCCACTGTGGCGACCTCGTGGCCGTCGACCTGGGCGGCGAAGACTGTGCATGACTTCACTGGCACGCCGTCGAGCAGCACGGTGCAGACGCCGCAACTCGTGGTGTCGCATCCGATGTGGGTGCCTGTGAGCCCGGCGGTGGAGCGCACGAAGTCCACCAGAAGTTGGCGTGGCTCAATTTCATGTTTCTGGGGGGTGCCGTTGATTTTGACACTGATTTCCATTCTTTCGTCCCTTTCTGTGTTCGTTCTGCTGGGTGGCTTGCGGTTCGTTCTGCTGGGTGGCTTGCGGTTCGTTCTGCGAGCCTGCGCTTGATCGGAACCTGATCGGCGAGCCTGCGCTTGAGTTCGCCGACCGCCGCTACGACGACCGTGCCTGGCTGAGAGCCTGCTCAAGCCCTCTTCGGGTGTAGACGCGCACGACGTTTCGTTTCCACTCCGCCGTTCCCCTGATGTCGCTGCGGGGTTCGGCGGCGTCCGCAGTGAGGGAAGCCGCCTCTGCGAAGAGTTCGCCGCTGGGCGACTCCCCAATCAGGACTGACTCGGCTTCGGTGGCCTTGAGGTTGGAAGGCGCTACAGAGGTCAGCGCTATGCCTGCCGAGCTGATGCGGCCGTCTTCGTCGAGTTCGAGGTGGGTCGCTACGCCCACCGTGGCGTAGTCGCCCACCTTGCGCTCGAGCTTCAAGTAGGCGCCGCCGCTGGCTCCGGAAGGCACCGGCACGTGGACAGCGGTGAGCATCTCGCCTTCGCCCAGGCTGTTTGTGAACGGGCCGACGATGAGCTCCGTAATCGGGATGCTCCGCTCGCTGCCGTCAGCGCCGGCGATCTGCACGGTGGCGCCGGTGGCGAGCAGCACGGAGTTCCAGTCGCCCTCGGGGTCGCAGTGCGCCACCGAGCCGACGAGCGTGCCCCGGTTGCGCACGAGCGGGTCTGCCACCCAGGGGGCGGCGGCGGCCACGGCACCGAAAGCCAGGTCACTGGCGGCGACGTCTGCGTGCCGCACTGTCGCCCCGACTCGAAGCTCGCCGTTTTGCCGCTCAAGGCTTGCCAACTCGGCAATCTCGTTGATGTCCACCAAAAGCGACGGGAACGCAAAGCGGAGCTTCATCATCGGGATGAGGCTCTGTCCGCCCGCCAAAATTCGTGCGTCCTCACCCCCCTCGCTGAGAGCCGCAGTGGCTTCGGCCACCGAGCGGGCAACTGTCAAATCAAAAGACGACGGATACATGATTCCACCCTGCCTTCGTGTCTCCGGTTTGGATAGGTGATTAGTTTCTGTCAACAATGTCTAGTCGACAAATCCGTGCTCGTCCAATCGTTTGCACGACGGTAAGCCGATCAGCAAAAGTTAGTCTGTCTGCGACCGATAGCTTGCGTTGGCTGAGCGGCGGCGTTGACGGGCGACAGCGACAGGCGGCGGCGTTGACGGGCGACGGAGGCGGGCGGCGGCGTTGACGGGCGGCGGCGACGGGCGACGCCAGAGTCGTGGCGCACGCTACGACGCGGCGGCCGGCGGCGGCAGAGGCGGGCGGCGGCGGCTGCCCCACGACGACGCTGCTGCGCGGCGACCAAACCGGCACGGACACAACGACAGCGCAAACACAACACGACACCAACACGACGACACGACCGCACAAAGGCACGACGACACGGCGACCAAACCCACGACGACACACACACGACGACGCGGCGACCAAACCCACGACGACACACCTACGACGACACACCTACGACGACACACACACGACGACACACACGACGACACCACACGTGGCGGGCGGTGTGGGCGTCGCGGCGCGGTGAAGGCGACGACGCGGCGACCAAACCCGCGGCGACCAAACCTACGACGACACCACACGTGGCGGGCGGTGTGGGCGTCGCGGCGCGGTGAAGGCGGCGGCACGACGACCAAATCGGCAAAGACACGACGACACCACACGACGACACACACGACGACAGCGCAAACACAACACTGCAACGACACGACGACGACACCAGCCGCAACGCAATACGGGAGACCTGCACTCGGCATACGACACGAACCGACACCACACTCGCAGCACGACAGGCACGACGACACCACACGACGACACCACACGACGACTACACAATTACGACAACAAGCATTATGGAGGAAGACGGATGGCTCGCTGGCTGAAGCAAGGAATCGCCGAGGAGGAAAGACGCGCCGCCGATGAGCGGGTGCGGGAGACAGTCAGCCGGATTCTCGATGACATCGAGCGGCGCGGCGACGAGGCCGTAAGGGAGCTCTCGGTGCGCTTCGACAACTGGGACAGGGACGACTTTCGGCTCAGCGACTCCGAGGTGGCACAAGCCGTCTCAGAGGTGCCGGACAGCACGCTCGACGACATTCGCTTCGCCCAGGAGCAGATACGCAACTTCGCCGAAATTCAGCGCGCCGCCCTGCGCGACGTAGAGGAGGAGACGCTGCCTGGCGTAGTCCTTGGCCACCGCAACATCCCAGTGGGGGCAGTGGGCTGCTATGTGCCGGGCGGGAAGTATCCGATGGTGGCGTCAGCCCACATGTCGGTGGTAACTGCAAAGGTGGCGGGAGTGGCCCGCATCGTGACCTGCGCCCCGCCGTACGGTGGGCGGCCGTCGGCGGCCATCATCGCTGCGCAGCACCTCGGGGGCGCCGACGAGATCTACTGCCTTGGGGGCGTACAGGCGATCGGGGCAATGGCACTGGGCACCGCAACGCTCGCCCCGGTGGACATGCTGGTGGGGCCAGGCAACCCGTATGTGGCGGAGGCGAAGCGGCAGCTGTTCGGTCGGGTGGGGATTGACCTGCTGGCCGGGCCGACTGAGACCCTGATTATCGCCGATGAGACCTCCGACGGCGAGATATGCGCCACAGACCTGCTGGGGCAGGCTGAGCACGGCCCCACATCTCCGGCGATTCTGCTGACCAATTCTGCGGCGTTGGCGAATGAGACCATGCGGGAGGTTGAGCGGCAGCTGAAAATCCTGCCCACAGGGGAGGTGGCCGGGGCGGCTTGGCGTGACTACGGACAAGTAATCGTGGCCGACGACGAGGCGGAGATGCTGGTGCTGGCCGACGAAATCGCCTCGGAGCACGTTCAGGTGATGACCGCCGACCCGGACGTGTTCTTAGAGGGGCTCACCAACTACGGCTCGCTGTTTCTGGGTGAACGCACCAACGTGGCTTTCGGCGACAAGGTGATCGGCACTAACCACACTTTGCCGACTCGACGGGCGGCCCGCTACACCGGCGGTCTGTGGGTTGGCAAGTTCCTCAAGACCTGCACCTACCAGAAGGTGCTCACCGACGAGGCGGCAGTTCTGGTCGGGGAGTACTGCTCGCGGCTGTGCGCCCTGGAGGGCTTTGCAGGGCACCAGGAGCAGGCAGACATCAGAGTCCGACGACTTGGGGCCGCCACGTGAGCAAACAACTGAACCAGACTGGGCGCAACGAGGCCGCTACACGAGCAACAAGACCGACCAAACAAGACGAAATCAGGCCGCCACATGAAGAAACAACCGAACCAGACACCACAAGACCGCGACACGAGCAACAAGTTTGACCTGACGGGACACCGGGCGCTGGTAACGGGAGCCGGTCGAGGAATCGGCCGTGCGTGCGCCGAGGCACTAGCGGACGCCGGCGCAATAGTCACGCTGGTGAGCCGCACCACTGCCGACCTTGAAGACGTGGCAGCGGGAATACAGGCGCGAGGCGGCTCGGCTGACTCCCTCGTCTGCGACTGCTCAGACCTCGACGCCGTGACCGAAGTGCTGGGAAGGGCTGACCGCCACTGGACTGTGCTGGTCAACAACGCCGGCGGCAACCGCCCGAAGCCGTTCCTGGAAGTAACTGGGAACGACTACGAGGCGGTCATGAACATAAACGTGAAGGGGGCGTTTTTTGTGGCGCAGACGGTGGCCGACAAAATGGTGGCAGCGGGCACAGGGGGCAGCATCGTCAACATGTCGTCGCAGATGGGGCACGTGGGCGGGCGCACACGCACGCTCTACTGCGCCTCCAAGCACGCCCTAGAGGGCATGACAAAGGCCATGGCGCTCGATTTGGCGCCCCACGGCATCCGAGTCAACACCGTTTGCCCCACCTTCGTGCTGACGCCGATGACGGCCCCATTCTTTGAGGACGAAGGCTTCCGCGCCGACACGCTGAGCCGCATACCCCTGGGCCGTCTCGCCGACGTCAACGACATCACCGGGGCGGTGGTCTTCCTGGCATCTGAAGCGTCGGCGATGATCACAGGATCGGCCCTCAAAGTTGACGGCGGCTGGACAGCGGTCTGATGTGGACTAGGGCCGGGGCCGGGGCCTGAACTTGTTCAGCTTGAGCTTGTGCACCGCTAGCTGCTTGCGCACCATTGCAAGTTGCCCCGAAACACAGTGATGCCAACATCAGTCGGCAGCGTGTCGGGATCGCCAGGATCATTCAACGCAGACGGAATGCAGCCACTCAAACCAGGATTGTCAGACCCTGGCGAGATGCCGACTGTTGCGCAGACTCTCTACGACGGAATGCAGCCACTCAAACCAGGATTGTCAAACTGCTCTGGGGGGTCAGTTGCTCTTCGTGTAGCGTATAATATTAGAGACTCCAGCTTCCCACTGAGATTACCAAGACTAGATGGAATATCTCCGCTCAGACTGTTTGAAGGGACGTTCAGCACCCGCAATTCGCCCAACTGGCCGAATGAAGACGGAATTGGGCCGACCAGTTCGTTGTAACCCAAGTACAACTTTTGCAACTTGGATAGCTTTCCCCACTCTTCCGGCATGTTGCCGGTCAGTTGATTTGATTCAAGGTTTATGTATGTCAGTTCGCTGAGTTCACCTATCTGAGGTGGAAGTTGACCAGGTAAAGTAAAGCCCAAGGTGCTAGAACAAATTTGCGTAACACGCCGATTTTCACAATACTGTTCTCACCAGGGAATTCGCCCAGTGTTATTCCCTTCTAAGTACTCGTCTTGGAGAAGAGTCCCAACGGATGATGCTGAGGGGGTTTCCTTGGAGTATGGCCCTAGAGGCCAGGAGCACTTCGCAGTCGGACAGAAGTCCCAGGTAATACGAGGGGCGGCGCCGCAGGATACTGTGCGGTGACGTCGTTAAGGGCTCTGAGCCAGCACTTCGAAGCGTGCAAGCGGGTGTAGAAGATGGATGAGCTTTGAGGGGCATCGCCCGGCTGACGGTCAATTCACTCGGCTTCCTGGCGTGGAGGTGTAGAAGATGGATGAGCTTTGAGGGGCATCGCCATCGTCGACGCCAGCGACCCAAGCAAACCCCAACAAGGTGTAGAAGATGGATGAGCTTTGAGGGGCATCGCCCGCAGCAGCCTGCCCGTAGGTAAAGTACCTGGCCTGGGTAAGCCAAATCTTTGAGCCGTCAACCAGCAAACTGAACTCCACATTCCCCGAGGTCAACTAGCGTGCGCGCACCGCGACTATCGCCCTGTTATCGCCCGATGCAACTAACTTCTGCTCCGACAAACGCCATTCCCCAACAGTTGCACCGGCGCGGTCGCTGAAGAGCAGGAAACGTTTTGACAACTGCGGAGAAAGGGGCGTCCTGTCAACGGTGAGGCCGAACTCAACATTGCCAGAAGCCAACATGCGAGCCGTTACCTTAACCTCAGCGCCTGAAGTGGACTGCGCCGAGGCCACAGGAGCCAGCACCGCGCGCCAAGCAGACTGGCAGCCAGGAAGACGACGAGACCAGCGGCCAGCCCGCGGCCAGCCGACCTTGTGCCGCGAGCAACCGACCTTGTGCACGCACGTTGGCGACTGCCCGTTGCAAAGACTCGCTCACACCAACGCCCCCATCGGCCGGGGATGCCCCCGGAGTCTTTGGCTGAGGCTGAGGCGTCTCCCGCCTAGCCATTAGTTAAGCAAAATTACGAAACGGATTCATAGTAATTCCATAATGCAGACTCACCGTTGCCAGATACACCACATCAAAGAATGAATGTTACGAAACGGATTCATAGTAATTCCATAATGAGTATTTGACGTGCAGCTAACGCTGTAAGCCTTGATTAACGTTACACGCTCATAGCAATCGGCGCAACAGTAGTACAGTCAGGTACCTGTGGTCGCCAGTTCGGGTCACGACGAATGCCTAGGGGGGAGCGGCAGCGGGGAAACCAGCACGTAATACCCAGACCACGAGACCACGAACAGTGCGCTGAGGGAAACGGGACCGAGGGAGAGGCAGCGGGGAAACCAGCACGTAACACCCAAACCACGAGACCACAAACAGTGCACTGAGGGAAACGGGACCGAGGGAGAGGCAGCCGGGAAACCAGCACGTCATACCCAGACCACGAGACCAAGAACAGTGCGCTGAGGGAAACGGGACCGAGGGAGAGGCAGCCGGGAAACCAGCACGTAACACCCAAACCACGAGACCACAAACAGTGCACTGAGGGAAACGGGACCGAGGGAGAGGCAGCCGGGAAACCAGCACGTAACACCCAAACCACGAGACCACAAACAGTGCGCTGGGGGAGCGGGACCGAGGGAGCGGCGACTAGTGGATTGCTATCTCGATGTCGAGCAGATCAGCCCGGCGCTGATCAGCCGGGAGCGAGACAGGCGACAACTAGTGGATTGCGATTCCGCCTGTAATGTCAAATTCTGAACCCGAGGCGTAGGTGTTCTTGTCGCCAAGCAGCCAGACCACCATTTCCGCCACCTCTGAAGGCTCGGCCAAACGCCCAAGGGGGATCATTTCCCGCTCCGCCTTGGCGATTAGCGCCGGGTCGGTCTGCTCGGTCAGCATGCGGGTGCGCATCCCCCCTGGACAGACAGTATTTACCAGGATTCCGTTGGCCGCACCATAACTTGCGAACATCTTGGTCATCACCGCCACTGCGCCCTTGGTGGATTCGTATAGCAGCGACGACAGCGTGAACCCGCCCTCGTAGACGCCGGTGGATGTGATGTTCACAACCCGACCCCAGCCGCGTTCGGCCATGTCCGACATTGCGGCGCGTGTCAACAGAAGGGGGGCGCGGGCGTTGATGTGGTAAACGAAGTCGAACTCCTCAGGCGTGATCTCGTCTAATTCGCAGCGCCTCAGCACAGCGGCGGCATTCACCAGGGCGTCGACGCGCCCGAACTTCGCGACGACCTTGGAGACAACCGAGGCGGCCTGCACTGCGTCGCCAAGGTCGACGATAAGCGGCAGCGTGTCCGCCCCCATCTCGGCGACTTCGTCGGCAACGGCCTGCAGTGCGTCTGATCTGTTGTCAACGAGACCGAGTTTGTACGTCCCCTGCTCGGCCAGGATTCTGGCCACCTCACCGCCTAGCCCGCCTCCTGCTCCGGTAATGACTGCAACTCGTTCTGGTGCGGCTTGTTGGTTCATAAGTCATTCCTCCTTCAAGCAGGTGTGACAGGTATGGACTTCGGCTTCTGACGCCCCACATCGGTGTAGTAGCGCTCTGGGACCTTGGCCGGGTCTTTATAGACATGCCAAGTGCATTTTGCTGTCCCGTCGTTCGGGTACGTGGGAGGCTCGGTGACCCGCACCGGATAGCCGAAGTGGTCGATGGGCATCAGCTGCATGACCATGCAGCAGTTCACGCAGTAGTAGCAGACACCCTTCTTGTTCCACGCCCAGTCGTACTCTTCCTGTGTGACGCCGTAGTTGAACGGCGATTCCATGCGCGGTGGAGAGCCCTCCACGCTGTCGGTGCTCATCGACCTGCCACCGCTTCCGCACGGGTTGAATCGCCAGGTGAAGCGGTCTTCGTCCTCGCTGAACTCCATGTTTCCGTCGCGCTCAGGGCCTACAAGATGCCCGCGCATGGCCTCAAACGCCAGATAGACGTTCGTCCACAGCGACTCTTCCCAGGGGTGCTGCTTGATGTTGAACTTGGCGTAGCGGGTGCGAAAAAGCGGCCCGATGATGGCGTCGAAGAAGTCGCCGACGACGGTCTCCCCCCAGGTGTTGGCCGCCTCTGACAGCAGGCCGTAGAGGTGATCTACGTCTCGGTCCTGAATCTGGCGCCACTTTTCCTTCAGTTCGGCCAAGTGGCCCAGAGCTGCCTGCTTGTCGGCGGCGCCGATGGCCACCAGACAACTGCGCATGTCTGCCTGGAATTCCTCCCAGCGCTCCTTGGCTACGAAGGGTCGTCCGTCGGGCAGGCGGATGAGGTCGAGCAGACGACGATTCACCTCCAGCAGATGAGGCCGCTCAAAGCCGCGCTCGGCCAGAAACCCCACTGCGTCGGGGATGAACTGACGGAAAAAGCCGAAGATTACGGCAGCCTCGTCGTAAAAGAAATCCACGTATTCGGCGGCGAGTTGCCAGTTCTCCGAACCGATGGCGTCCTGGGCCTTCGTGTAGGTGGCCACCGCGTGCTCGGCCCAGGTGCTATCGGCTCGCACACGCCTTCCGAGCGTTTCGGAGTAGGCGAGAGCCCCTGTGGAAGATATCTGAGGAGCGTCTGGAAGCTTTGCCGATTGAGCCTCGACAAGCAGTTCTTCAATCCACCCGGAAGCGTCTTTTACCATTGCTCGACCTTTCTTTCTGAGTGGGATTCCGCTCGTGCGTCTCCGCGAGTTGGGAAACCGCTCTTGTCTTTCTGTAGTTGGGAAACCGCTCGTGCGTCTCCGCAAGGTTGGAGAGCGGCTATTGCAAGTCTGAGTGCGATCTCCGCCATCAGGAGTTAAGTCCCTGAGCCTTTCTTGCTACACCATCTGTGGGGATGGCGCAAGTCGCCTCGGGACTGCTCGGCTTCTGCCTGAACCGAAGGGGCGGCTAACGGCCGAACCGAAGGGGCGGCTAACGGCCGAACCGAAGGGGCGGCGCACAATCGAACTAGTAGGCGAAGAACGACCAAACCGAAGCCGACACAATCCGGTAGAGCATAAATTGCAGTTCGCTCCTAGAGGGTCGGGCGAACAACTGAACGTTGCGAGAGCTTGAAAATGGGCGTGCTTTTTTTCAAAACGCTCGCTCCCTGTCGAAGGTCGGGCGAACAACTGAAGGTCTGGCGAACAACTGAACGGAAGACATCAAAAGGGGGATGGCGACCTCTCCAGATCGACAAGAGGGCCGGGAGAATCAGAGCTGAAAGAAGACGTCGCAACACGGGGGATGACGACGCAGAGGCAACACGCATTGCTCGGCGAGCGAGTTGGGATGAAGTCGGATACACAACCGACGAGATGCGTATTGGCTGAGGCAAACAACTGCTCTGCGACGCGAGTTGGAAGCTATCCCAGAGGAACTGGCGACAGTGACGCTGGGGCAAGACTGCGAGGCGGATCGCACATCAGCGGGCGTCGGACTGGATGAAGAGACTGCCCACGCCGATTTCGTTCTAGCTGACGAAGCGGATTGCATGCCCGTAGGCACCGTCTGCGCCAGAGGCATCTGTCATTTAGGCACGGCTACGCAGTTCAGAGGAATCCGATGACTCTCGTGTCAGCGTCAGCGGACGCCGGTTATGTAGGCAACCACCTCTTCGGGGGTGGTTTCTTCTCGCTGAAGATCGGCCGCCAGCGATCCTCGCCTCAGCACAAGTATTCGAGTGCAGACCGACCAGATGTGTTGCAGATTGTGGGCAATCATGATCATGGCCCGGTTGCTGTCGGCGGCCAGTCCCCTGATCAGTTCCAGCACGCTTGCGGACTCCTGCACTCCCAGCGCTGCGGTCGGTTCGTCGAGCAACAAGAGCCTCCCACCCCAAAAGGCTGCTTTCGCTATAGCCACGATTTGTCGCTGCCCTCCCGACATCGTCTCGACCGCGGCGGCAAGGTCGGGAAACTTGGCGGCTATCTGCTCAATGGACGCCTTCGAGCGATTTCGCATCAGTCGACGATTCAAAACTCCTAACGGGCGTCGGATTCCCGTGCGTAAGACCTCCCTGCCGAGGTAGAAGTTTGATGCGATGTCAAACATCTCTACAAGGGCCAGCCCCTGATAAACAGTCTCGATGCCCGCGTCCCGCGCAGCGGCGGGGTTGGCCAGGTCGAGAAGGTTCCCGTCGAAGCGCACATGGCCGCTGGTGGGGTGAAGCACCCCTGAGACGATGTTGACAAAGGTGGACTTCCCTGCCCCGTTGTCGCCGACGAGCCCCACCACCTCGCCCGCATTGATCGAAAAACTCACGCTGCACAGCGCCTCGACCGCACCGAATCTCTTGCTTAGGTTCTCGGCCTCGAGCAAGGGGGCGGGGGCGGGCGCTGAGGGGGAATCCGTAGCGGCCTTGGATGCGGCGGCAGACGCCTTCGAAGCAGAGACTGTCACCCCCGAACCAGCGGCAACCGACACAGAACCCAAACCAGCGGCAGGCGCCCTCGATGCAGAGGCAGGCACCCTCAAACCAGCGGCAACCGACACAGAACCCAAACCAGCGGCAGGCGTCTTGCTCATAGCTCGAAGCGCACCTCTGGCTTGCCGCGGCGGAGACGAAGTTGGTCGAAGGCGACAGCCGCCACCAGCAAAGCGCCGCGGACGACTTCCTGCCAATAGGAAGTAATGCGCATGAGAGTCAGGCCGTTGTCGAGAACGGCAAGGATCAGAATGGCCACGATGGTGCCGCCTATGGTTCCTCGCCCTCCCCCCAGGGAGGCCCCGCCCAGGATCACGCCGGTAATCGCCAGAAACTCCAACCCCATGCCCGTGGAGGGTCCAGTTGCGCCGATTTCCGAAACACGAATCAGTGAAGCCAAGGCCACCGCCGCCCCTGAAAGCAGGAACGCCTTGACCACGTTGAGTTCCAAGGCGACGCCGGCGAGGCGGGCTGCCTTTGGATTGGCGCCCATCGCGTACATGTGCAGGCCGTAGCGGGTGTAACGCATCAAGAAAGCAAAAAGCGCTGCCACGGCAAGGAGCAACAGGACGGCAAAGGGCAGCCTGAATTCCGTGCCGGGAATTGTAAAGCGGAACTGGCCCAAAAAGCCAAAACCGTCCACGGAGATCGACCTGCCACCCCCGATCAGTTTGGCGGCCCCCCGGAAAGCGGCCATGGTCCCCAGAGTGGCTATCAGCGAATTAACGCGCAGACGCGTGATTGCAACAGCGTTGATGAGGGCGACTGCCATTGCCGCCCCGATCGCCGCGAAGACCGCCGCCGTTAAACCCAAGCCCTTCTCTGCGACGACGGTGAGGGCGGTGGCCGCGAAGCCGACAGCTGAACCCACGGAAAGGTCGACCTGCCGAGCTACCAGCAAGAGCGTGGAGGGACAGGCCAGAATGCCGACGACCGCGGCATTTAGCACCACGTTTACGAGGTTCTTGGAGGTGAGAAAGTAGGGGCTGGAAAAAGCGAAACCGAGGCAGAGGGCGACCAGAACAACAAGGCGAGCCTTCGCAGATGTGAAAGTCAGCGCCCGGCGTAGCAATGCCAGAAAGGATGCGGCGGGCTTGGGCAGAGGCTCGGAGTTCATCTAAATCGGCTGCATCGCTATCCCGGCATTAAACGGGAATGTGACGGCGCGGGCGGAGGCTCAGAGTTCATCAATACGGCTCTTAACCCCGATCAAGGCCTCTCAGCAACGCCCGACCCTATCCCTCAGCCGACGCCTCTCAGCAACTCAAAACCTCCGGTGGGGCCGCAACACCTCTCATGGTGACAGGCAGGGAGAAATGCAAGGCCTCTCAGCAACACTCGACCTCCGGTGGGGCCGCGCCCGGAGAACGCGGCCCCACCGGATACCTCTTGTGCCAGACGACTAGGACGGGACTGCGATCAGCTACTCCTCGTAGTACTCGTTGATGTTGGACTTGTCGATGAACACGTGGTCAATGAGGATTTCCTCCTCCACATCCTCGCCCCTTGCCAAAGCGATAGCCGCCGGCATCGCCAGGGAGCCGTAGCGCTCCGGGAAGTAGGCCACGTCGCCCACCCAGTAAGGGTTGCTGCGAATGTGCTTGTGGATGGAGGCGTCGGCTCCGTGGCCTACCACCCAGACGTGACCCGTGCGTCCCTGGGCATCGGCTGCCGCCAGAGCCGCTTCAGGCATGGAGTCGCCCGACGGGCTTATCACCAGAATCACCTCCGCATCAGGCAGAGTCGTGAGTGTGTCGGTGAACTGCCGACGCGTATTCTCCGGTTGGTCGCCGCTACCCAACAACGTGTCGATGGTGATGTACTTTTCTTCAGGCACAGGGCCGCAGACCTCTTCGAAGCCGTCCTTGCTTCCACCCGCACGCGGTGCGTTCACGTCGGGGATGCTAGGGATGTCGAGAGAAACGTAGGCGTCGTATTCGCATCCGAACTCGCTCATGGCGAACTCTCCCAGACCTTTTCCAGCAATAACTCCTGCGAGGTGGTTGTTTGCGCCAATCCAGACTTCCTGGCACGGCTCTTCGGACGTGTCCATGGCCACGGTGGGCAGATTGCTGTATGCCTCGCAAATCTGCTCAGAAGCCGCCGGATTGAACTGCCAGTTGATCATGACGTCTAGCTCCAGCGCATCAAGGGTGCGGGCGCACCCCAAGGCGTCCTCGTCCAAGAAGTTGCCGTCGCACGGGAAAAACTCCACTCCGGCCTCTTCGGCGGCGACCGCCAG
Organism: uncultured Acidimicrobiales bacterium; assembly: GCA_958295925.1. Taxonomy (GTDB): domain Bacteria; phylum Actinomycetota; class Acidimicrobiia; order Acidimicrobiales; family CATQHL01; genus CATQHL01. The sequence goes on along the minus strand of CATQHL010000001.1, from coordinate 1,524,581 downwards.
GGAGTCGGTGACAATCTTGACGAACGGGTCTGCGTCCCCGCCGGATATGTAGCCGACACGAAGAGGTTCAGACGTATCCGACTCGCTAGCACAGGCCCCAGCCAGTAGTGCAATCACCCCGAAGACGAAAATAGTCCTCAAAATGCTCTTGGTTAGTTGGCTCTTATTCTTCATTTGTTTCTCCTTCAGGGACAATGCGGAAGCACTATTTGCTACGTAGACATTAACACTCCTGATCTTGTCAGGCCAATGCAGTGTTACTGACGCCGCGCAAGGGCCGATGTATCGCACAGGGCGGGCGACCAAACACCGCTCAGCGACCAACAGATAAGCTCAGGCGGCCTCGAAAGCGCCTTGATCGCTGCTTCCTCGCCGAGTTCCATCCAGCGAACAACGCAACCACCAAGGCGACAACTCGCACCTAACGCCCCACCCCATGCGGCTCAACCAGCACCCAGCGCGAACAACGCAACCACCAGGGACACCACACGCCCGGCGCCCATCTGTGCAGGTCGGAAACACCTAGCGAGCAACGCAAGAACCAAGGCGACACCCCCTCGTCTCCCGGCACCCCCACGCGGTTCGGCCGGCCAACACCCAGCGAGCAACGCAAGAAGCAGGACGACAACACACGCTCTTCTCATCACTGCGAGAGGGGACTCGCGACAGATGGGGACTCGCGACAGATCACGAACACCGCAACCCAGGGCGACAACTCAATCCCGTTTCACCAACTCATAGCGAAGTCGGCCGGCATGCCGGATTTAGGAGAAGACCGACGGCATGCCGCAACCAGGCGAAGTCGGCCGCATTCCGGATTTAGGCGAAGACCTACAGCATGCCGCCAACAGCGAGACCTCCCAGATGATCACTCACAGGGCTCAGGACGGCCACTCAAACACCGCGCAGCGACCTACGAACACGTCCTTGATAGACTCGAATTCGCCTGAAACCTCCCAGTTCGCATGCAGAAGGCGCCCAATCGCGAACCCTTTAGACGCTGTTACGTCGGGTCTGCGTTTGTGCGACTCCGCCTCGTTGGGGAATCCCTCGCACTTGACTTGCACGATTCCCTGGCTGGTGGTGGTCACAGTGCCTCGACAACGAAAGTCGGCAAACCGCTCAGATCCAGGGCCGAGCCAGCAGTAGTGCGTCTCGAACTTCACACCCTCCGGTTCGTCGGGAGGCAGCGTCGAATAGATGGGTACTTCCCAGCCGATCAGTTCCATGGCGTTTGCCGGAACCTCCGTGTCGACTGGGGACGATTCAAATCCCTGTCGGATGTCACCCACGTCGTCGCCAATAGATCGAACGGCAATGACGACAGCAACCACGACGACCGCAAGAACCACTACCGATATGGCAATTTTCATTCCTCAGACCTCAAGACCTAGTAAGTAGCACCTTTCATGTGACGTGATGGCAGCCAACTGCCTAGACGAGCAGACAGCATAATCCGCCAGTCAGCAGCACTCTTCACGTGATGCGACAACGGCAACACGGCAACAACCCCAGGAACTGGAAGGAAAACAATTTAGTAGCACTTTTTACGTGACGTGACAATGGCAGCACCGGCTAGCCGGGCGCTTGGGCTGAGCGAGGACTTGCGAGAAGCACCTTTACATTGAGACGCCGTCGTCTGGATGATGTTCGTCGGCAGGAGTTCTCTAGCGAGGACTTGCGAGAAGCACCTTTCATGAGACGCGACAATGGCAATCCGGCAAACGGGTCAAGGGGGCTTGAACAGGCTTCCGCAGTCGGCCAATTACGTGACGTGACAACTGCAATATGGCAGACGATGGCGTCATGGCTGGCGCATTTCTAATGGCTGGCGCATTTCTCAGATCGCAAAGTACCGGCATGTGCTCCTGTGGCCAACAGCGACCTGAAATTTCTCCTGGAATCGTTTCCGCAACACCATCATCCTCTGGATTCAGCTTCCAACATCCTCATTGCCAATTTTACGTACCTATGAGGACGCGTCACGAGTTTGAGGGCGCTCTCGCTGGGTGGCGGGAAGATCTGGATGGCGGGCAGACAACCAGGGATGGCGGGCAACCAACCAGGAGTGGCGGGCAACCAACCAGGAGTGGCGGGCAACCAACCAGGAGTGGCGGGCAACCAACCAGGAGTGGCGGGCAACCAACCAGGAGTGGCGGGCAACCAACCAGGAGTGGCGGGCAACCAACCAGGAGTGGCGGGCAACCAACCAGGAGTGGCGGGCAACCAACCAGGAGTGGCGGGCAACCAACCAGGAGTGGCGGGCAACCAACCAGGAGTGGCGGGCAACCAACCAGGAGTGGCGGGCAACCAACCAGGAGTGGCGGGCAACCAACCAGGAGTGGCGGGCAACCAACCAGGGATGGCGGGCAACCAACCGAAAGGGAACAACAAGTGACTTTAGGGGACGACAATGGAAGCAGTTTCACACCCTCTTGAGGCCATGAACGCCGCGAACCCCCCAGGCACCCCCTCCCCGGAATTGATGGAAGCAGTTTCATACCCTGTTGAGGCCATGAACGGCTGTTGAGACTCTTAACGGCGAAGGGCAAGGACCGACGGCCACGGAAAGCGACGACGACCGACAGCCGGGGAGACGACGGAATAGCCCCAAACCCAAACGGCGGCAATGAACGGCGGAAGGACTCCGAGCAACAGCCAGACAACGACGAGCCACAGCCGGTGTCGAGGAACGACAGCTAGGGACAATCTGTCTGGAGCGGAAGGAGATCTTCCTCAGCAAGGAGGTCATCCTCATCGAGGAAATCGAGGATTTCCACCGATCTGGTCGCATAACCGGTTCCCATCCGATCTTGCGACATCGCGAAAAGCATTCCCACAACCTTTCCGCTCTCGTTTACGACGGCGGCACCTGAGTCGCCTTCCGTGCCGGCAAATTTCAGGTTTAGCGCCTGCCGGGGCGATCTGGAAGTGAAGTAGATGTCATCGACATGCGCCCGCACCAGACGGAGCACCTCATAGGGCTTCTCGAGGAGGAAGCCGTCGGGACGAACCGCTGCCACGACGCCCCTGCTAGACGCTGGAGCGGGAGGCGGGACATCTTGAGCGGCCAGAGTCGCCGGGACGGCAGACAACCCCGGCACACGAATGGCCGCAATGTCTCGCACAGGGTCAACCCCCACTACGAAACCGTTTAGCAGATGGCCTTCGGAGTCGGTGACGACGATCCACTGTCGCCCTGCAACGGGGTGGGCGGTAGTGACCAGCAACTCCGGGGTGACTGCGAATCCGACCGAGAGGCTCCTCCCGCCGCACCCGGTTGCCTTGACCGACACGAACGGGCTCGCCGGTGGTTCGGAGTGCGCCCCGTGAACAGCCAGGGCAAGGACGGCGGCTGAGACGAGCAACGCAGGGGCCGCTTTAAGAAGAAATCGTCGACAGCGCAGACCAACCAAAGACGAGAGCTTGTTCATTCCGTCTTGAGAGTACGCGCCGTGCGGCTCTTCGGTCGATCCCTGCGCCAAGCCCAGCAAACGCCTGCAGATTCGCGGAGACACTCATCTTGGCAGCCCTTCTTGAGATGATCCGCAAGGCAGAAGAGGCAAAGCCTGCGACCTGCGCCGCGCCGACGTGACGATCGCGGACCTCTTAAGATGATCCGCAAGGCAGAAGAGGCAAGAGCGTGCACTTCGGGGGCGCTCACCGAGAATTCTTGGCGGCCCCTATGGAATAACCGTGCCGGTTAGCACTGCTGAGAGACAGGGAACGTGGCTTTGGCTTAACCCAATGCAATACTTAGCTAATGGCGGATGCCGCGACACAAGCTCGTGAACTCATCAGAATCGTGTGCGACGACACGCGTCTTCCCCTTCGCGTCCGCCAGGATGCTGGCAAGCTCACGGTTCTCGCTACTTCCAACTCTCATCTTGCTCTCGAACGACTTGGTGGTCTGAACAAGGCCACCGTCCCGTATCTGCCCTTATTTCCGCCCGCGACTGATTACGCCAGATTTCTTTGCGTGGAATTCTTCTGACAATTCAATCTTGACCCTGACATCAAGACGATCTTCGTCTCTCCCGATGGCTACCAGCGGTTCATTGAGACTGAATCCAATCCAGCGGCTCGACTTGCCAAGGATCTCGTATCTGACAGGATCGCGCCTGCGGAACATTCTTGGCTTATCCCAGTTCATCGAGTGGCCGGGCTGACTGGGGCAGAGACTAAAGCCTGTCTGCAATTTAATCAGCGGCCTCCGTATGTTGTAATGGTGTTCTCCAAAGCCAAGATGAGCGAAGTCGGCATGCGAGTGAGAGAGCCGAGAGGCGTCGATGCCATACCAAGCCGCCGACGCCATACCGAGCCGTCGATGCCATACCGAGCCGTCTTATCCAATGGCACCCGGACAATGTGCCTGACGAGCGAATTGATCGTGACATCCCACGTCTGACTGGGCAGGTCTGCTGAACGTAACCTTCGGCCATGTGCCTGACGAGCGAATTGATCGTGACATCCCACGTCTTGCTCTAGAAAAGATCGAATGGCGACCTTAGATTCCCCGTCGACAGAACTATTCGCAGCAGTCTTTCACGCTCTAAGCAGTGCCGACCCGCGCAGCGTAACCATAAGTGGGGCGTTGGCCGGGTTCATTGAACAGCTGAGCGACCACGAGGCTAAGCAGTTGCCCGCCGCCATCGGTGGGATACTCCCGTTGCTGCTCAGTGACCCCGACAGGCTGCGTTTCGCCGCCAATGCTCTCGTTCGATTCGACATGTTCGAAGCGGCGGATGCGCTGACAGGCCTTGCCGTAGATGTTGATGACTATGAACTTCTACTCTCTGCGGCTGCGCTAGCCGGCAATCCGGGGGTTGATCCGGCTCTTCGTAAGCGGCTTTCGCAAGTATTTCGGGATGACCGATGCGGACAGATCCGGCTTTGCGACAGCCCTGCTCCTACAGGAGCTGAGGAAATGCTGTTATATGAACAACGATGGCCAGGTGCGCGTTCTGCGAGCGGAAATCCGCGACTTGCGCCAGTTGCCGTGTTGGACAAGACATTGACCGCGTGCACGCTCCTGCGACTCGCCGTCAGGTTGGTAGATGCCGGCGCAGTCGTTCGGCAGTTGGGGGGCGGCAACCTGTTCCCGAACTGGTTCGGACCACAGACCGTCGTAATCTGTCGACCACAAACCCGAAGCCGCATTTTGTCCAAGCAACCCGGTTTCGCTGAAAGGCAAATCATCGTCGATCCCCGGTTGGAGAACGAAAAAGACTATGCCCTGCTATTACGACAGGTCGACTCCGCGCTACAAGGCCGCTCCCATCTCCGGATTGCGACATCCGAGAGCGATCATTCGATACTTTGGGATCCTGAAGTTTACACACTCGGTGCTTATAGGACAGGTGAGGTGGCGTTTCTCGCCTCGGCTTCAAAGTCCTCGCTGTACAACTTTGTCAAACGTGGCCTTCTGCAACCCCGTCGTATCGGTGAAACCGTTTGGGCATTCAGCGATGTGGTGGCCGTTCGGACTTGGCAATACCTGAAAGCAACCCAGCCTAAGGAGCGTATCAAGACGGACATTATTCCAATTCTCGCACAGTTCGCCGGTGACCGGGATGCTGTTCGGATCGGTGCAACCTCTTTTGGAGACGTCCTTGTCGACAGAGGCGATGGATGGGCTGACCTCCAGACAGGCAACTTGGTGCTGGATCTCCCCATTACTGAAGTGGATGACACTTTCCGCCCTTTCGAACTAGGAAAACGCAAAGCACCCCATCTATTGCACACGAGCAAACACACAGAACTTCACCCTGCGATCATTCACGGCGCTCCACATTTGAAGGATTCCCGCATCACCGCTCGGGCTCTCGCACAACTACATATACGAGGAGGTGAAAAGTCGATCCTATCGGCTTACCCCGAACTCAAAGATATGGAGATACGCGACACGATCTCAATTGGACAACAGCTGATAGCCGCCTGAATCTATAATGAAGCTCCTCATCGATACCGTGTTGCCAGCCACATTAACCGCCGACGCGCCCGCGGGAATCGACTTTGAACGCTGGAAGAAATCCGACGGGCAAAACGACAGTGACCTGCTTTACTACGCAGCCAAGGAGGGTTTTCGGGGGGTCGTCTTCTTAGACCGAATCTCGCTTGAACAGCCTGGTATGCGTCAACTCGCCAAAGAATTGGGCATAGCTCTAATAGCGATTGACGCCTCTGACCCGATTCAAGCTAGAGAACGCCTCATTCGGCATTCTGCTCGGCTCCGACGCAAACTGGGCGAGAGCCAGTTTGTCCTCATTCTCGGATCGGAAGTTAGGTCTATGGGCGAATGAATTGCGACGGGCGTATGAAGGTCTGGGGATGTACTGCTTAGTAGCGATTCTGTAAGTTAGGAGAATGTCGTCGCAGGTAGTATTGACAGAGGTGCCGCGACGACCATTTCGATCAGCTGTCCTGGGCGGTGCTTAGAAGATCTCATCCCCTGCTGTGCATGAATTATGTGAAGTAGTTGTCGACGTTCGCCTGAATACCATCTCACGCAAGAAAGGCTTTTGCCCGAACTTGGCTGCCCGAAGATCTATATTGGCTTTGGAGCTTCGATTTGTGGGCGATGCGCTGGCGCTGGGTGCTCAAGCAGGGGCGAATGACCTTAAGTGAACCTCAATTAGGAGTGTTAGCGGCGGCGTTCGACACTTAGGCGGGGACAAAAGATCTTAAGTGAGCCGCAATGTTAAGCTAGCCACGGTAAATCGACCCCCGGGGCGGATGACCGCAGGATCGGCCACGCCGATATGAGCCCGTTGTAGACGAGGGCTTCCTCGGCCCACTCCTTGTCGCTGGCGATTTTATGGAGGAGGTAGGCGAGCTGTCGGACGCTGTCGGCAGCGCCCCCCAAGTGCGCCAGCAGTCTTGCAGCCATCGACTCCGACCGATCCAATCTAGCGGCGAGGTGCTGGAGCGACTCCCAAGCGACCAGCCTGGGATCGTCGGCGGGATCCCAGCCGGGGTCAAGCTCGCATCGACGGTAGAGGCGGAACTTGCCGCCAGACGCCTCCCCCACGCCAGCCCTCACCACCCCGTCTACTGTGGTGTTCTTGGCCCGGGCGATGGAATCCGCGTCGCCGAACGGGCCGGGCTCGAAGCCATGCTGCGCGTACCACGAAAGCGCGAAGCGAGTTTCGGCGTCGAGTTCGGAGTCCTCCCCGTGAAGAACGTCGTCTAACACCTCGTTGATGATGGTCAGGGCGTCGCTGACCGGCATCGAAGAACCGTCCGCCTCCACTACCTTGGCGTAACGGGAGTACACCTTGATGCCTGGCCCGATGGTGGACTGCGGCAAGTCGACAGGGGCGATGTTGCCGGACTGCAGAAGCTTGATCGCCTGCGGGATCTCGCTGTTAAGCGCAGCAACGAAGTCGCTTCGAGTGGCGAGCGCAGCCGACTTCAGGCGAGGGCGGCAGGCCAGAACAAGCGAGGAGGCGACGGCGTTTGCGCCCATAGAGCGCGCCCGAGCGGATCGTTCCGTCCGTAGCGGCCAGGTGGCAGTTACTTGAAGCCCAGCCGAAACGACGGCTTGGAGAAAGGTGTCCCACCCCGTGGAACGAACTCTGCCATCCTCGGTTGTCTCGGTTGCCTTGTAGGCGTAGAAGAAAGTGGCAGGGATATCGGCCGCCTGGTTAGCCGCAACCAACTTCATGAATTCCGCCATCTTTAACTCGAAGTGCTTTTTCGCCTGTTGCTTGTTCTGGTGACGGCTTGGGTCCGCAATCATTTCCGCCTCTTTCGGACACAAGATCATTGCGAACTCACCAGGCCAGACATCGGCTAGGTTTCGTCGCAACCACACATAGAAAAAGTCTGCAAGATCCGCATAGCCGATGTTGTCGTAATAGGGCGGGTCGGTAAAAAACACCGCCCCGGGCGCATCCCTTGCCAGAGTTCGCGCATCATCTTGGGACGCACTGGCAATTCCCTGGGCAGGGAATTGCTCGATGGCCTTGCCGACCCAGTTGACCATTGTCATCCAGTTTCCGGTTGAAGATGAGAAAGGATTGGCTTCGGCAATATCCCAGGACATTGACATTACTGGAAAAATGAACGTGCTTCTAATTGTCTCGCGTGAACTGATCCAAGTGCAGATGCTCGACCAGTAGTCAGCGCACTTATCGGCTACAAGAGCCAAGTAAGTCACGATCGCATCCGCGTAGGCAACAGCACCCGCACCACCGTCTCGCAGGTGCGTTTCGTCGCCTGTCAGTCCTGCAGACTTGGCGTCTTCGAGCACCTGTTCGCGGATTTGGCTCAGCAGATCGGAAAAAGTGCTCAGGGCCACTAGTTGCCGGTCGGTGAACAACTGCCACCACTCTTCATAGCCGTAGTTCTGCACACTGAACCCCAGGCCCTTCCCTCTCGGAGGCAGCCTGCCAACGGGCCTCCACCCGGCCACCGCAAGCTCAACCGCCTGTTGGCAAGCCTCAATATCAGCGGCTCGCGGCTCGCAGTATTGGCGCCCGCTGCTCCCCTCGGCGACGACCGCCATAAGGTGCTCACCCATGCGTCCTGCCCGTCCTTCGGCTCGGATGTAGTCCACCGGGATCGCCGCCCCTGTGGCGACGCAAGTCCCGTTACCCCTATTCACGGTGCGCGCGAACGTCGGCTCGCCGCCTTCTCGCACTCGGTAGGAAATTGTTCGGGTTTCCCTTTCAATGATCGGCTCGACCCACACCCTGGGCTTGCCGGTTTTGTTGCGGAGAACCCACGACGCCACCAGTGGCACGTGCCCGCTCCACGCAGGGTCGGGCGAACGCACCGTCCTAGCCCAAATCCACGCAATCGGAATCAGCTTCTCCCCGTTGGAGCCCACGGCTTCGGGGTAGAGGTGGCCGATCCTGCGCTCGGCCTCATCCCGCATCAAAGCGCCGTACGCCCTCACATCGGCGGCCAAACCCTGTGCAATGCCAGGCTCGCCGCCCAGCGCCCCTCCTTGCTCGCCGCCACGCTCCCCGCCCCGCTCACCGCCCAGCGCCCCTCCTTGCTCGCCGCCACGCTCCCCGCCCCGCTCGCCGCCCAGCGCCCCTCCTTGCTCGCCGCCACGCTCCCCGCCCGGCTCGCCGCCCTGTGCCCCTCCTTGCTCGCCGTTCTGCGCTCTGCCGCACAGCGCTCTGCCGCCCAGCGCCCCGCTGTCCTTCGCAAGCCCCTGTGTCCCGCCCGCGAATGTGGATTCATTCCTTGCATCGGGATGCACCGGCTGACAGCCTGCGAAACGAGGCGGAATCTCAACCATCGCCTTGTTGATGAGCACCGCAACCGGATTCAAATCACCCGCCAGCGCCCGTAGCCCCAGCCGCTGAGCCTCCAGCGGGATAGACCCGCCGCCCGCGAACGGGTCAAGCACCGCAGGCGGCTCACCATCAAAGCAGCGCGCAATCTCAGTTTGAGCCTCAGCAAGCACATCCGGGTTGTTGCTGTTCTCCCACACCACCAAACGCTCCAAGATTCTGAAAAGGCGCTCACGCTCGGCGGCCTGAGCCATCTCGGTCGGAAAGCGGTCGGGATGCGCCGACGGGTCGTCCACCAGCGACGCCCACAGCACGGCCCGGCAAGCGGCCAACGGCTTTCGCGACCACCAGAGATGCAGCGTCGACGGGTGTCCGTGGCGAATCGACTTCTCCCTTGCCGACGCCCTGTTGATCGCATGCAGAGGCAACGCCACCTCAATGAGCTTCGGCTTGTACGCAGCCATCGGCTCAGCGACTCAGGGGTTCAGCTTTAGCTTCAATGAGACACCTGAGCCTCCGAAGAGGCCAGCCCTCTCCGAAGAGGCCAGCCCTCTCCGAAGAGGCCAGCGCCCCGAGAAGCCAGCCCCGCCCCCCAGAAGAAAGACGCGGCCAACAAGAACAGCCGATAGCGCTAAATGCGGCGACTGACGGAGGCCCCCGAAGGAAACTTGGCAAACAAGAACAGCCGATGAGACTGGATGTGTCGACTGTGGCGGCTGACGGAGGCGGCGGCTGCGACAGATGTCGGAGACCCCCGAAGAAAGACGCGGCAAGCAGGAAAGCGGATGTGACTTGTGCCGAGTGGCGTCGTCCAGGTTCTCTCGCAGATAGAAGTACGTGGTAAGCGGTAACTGCGGAAAGCGGACAGGGTGCCTGGCCGAACCTAGCCGAGCCGATTCGGAGTCTGGCTGCAGTGTAAATCCCGGACTCGGCATCGGGAGGCAAGCATATTGACATTGCTGCGGCACAAAGTTGAGTGACCACACAAACGCAACGACGAGAAACCGCCAATCATCGGGCAACACACCTGCCCCGCAGCGGGCGAGTTCGCCGCGGCGGGCGGCGCAACGTTGGGTTTGAAACAGACGGAGAGACCGTATGGATAGCTACTTGGCGAGTTCGCCGCGGCGGGTGGCGCAACGTTGGGTAGCTGCCAACATCGGACGGCGGCATACTCAGCCAGGACGCTTCATCAAAGCACTAGGCGGGCAGGCCGACGGCGGCAAAGATTTCGGACGGCGGCTCATTCAGCCAGGACGCTTCATCAAAGCGACTCCACCAAGTAGCGTTTCTGCGACATGAACACGGAAGCGCAGTTGAGCCACGCCGCCCGCAGCGGCGCGACGCTCAGCCCCTCGCCACACGACTTCTTGGGAATCGATTCCCTACTCAGCGAGGAAGAGTTGCTGCTTCGCTCGACGGTGCGCCGCTACGTGGAGGAGCGGATCCTCCCGCACGTGGCCGACTGGTACGAGCAGGGCACACTGCCGGCCCGGGAGATCGCCAGCGACCTCGGAAGACTGGGGTTGCTGGGGATGCAGCTGAGCGGCTTCGGGTGCGCCGACAGCAGCGCCACCGCCTACGGGCTGGCCTGTCTGGAGCTCGAAGCTGGCGATTCGGGTGTGCGAAGCTTCATGAGCGTTCAGGGGGCGCTGGCGATGTTTCCAATCTGGGCCTACGGAAGCGACGAGCAGCGAGAGCGGTGGCTGGCGCAGATGGCCACGGGCGAGGCCATCGGTTGCTTCGCTCTCACCGAGCCCGACAGCGGAAGCGACCCGGCCAGCATGCGCACAACCGCGAGGCGCGACGGAAGCGACTGGCTTCTGAACGGCACGAAACTCTGGATTACCAACGGCTCGGTGGCCGACGTGGCTGTTGTATGGGCTCAAAGCGAGGATGGCGTGAGAGGGTTTCTCGTGCCTGCCGGTACGCCCGGCTTCGCCGCCTCCGACATCCCTCGGAAACTCTCGCTGCGGGCGTCTGTGACCAGCGAGTTGTCTCTCGTAAACGTGCGCCTTCCGGCAGACGCCGCTCTGCCCGGCGTGGCGGGTATGCGCGGCCCGCTTTCCTGCCTCACCGAAGCCCGCTTCGGAATCGCCTTCGGCGCTGTCGGGGCGGCAAGGACGTGCTACGAGACAGCCTTGCAGTACTCAGGCGAGCGCAACCAGTTCGGCGGGCCGATCAGCCGCTTCCAGCTCACCCAGCAAAAGCTGGTGGAGATGATGATCGGCGTTCAGCGCGGGATGCTTCTCGCCTTGCACCTCGCCAAGCTCAAGGATGCGGGGCGGATTTCCCCGGCGCAGGTGAGTTTCGGCAAGCTCGACAACGTGCGAATGGCCCTTGAGGCAGCTCGCAGCGCCCGAAGCGTGCTAGGCGCCAATGGCATCACTCTGGACTACCCGATTATGCGCCACATGAACAACCTTGAGACGGTGATTACCTACGAGGGCACGCACGAAATCCACACGCTGGTGCTCGGCCAAGCTCTAACCAAGCAGTCGGCGTTCGGCTAGTAGCTTGACAAAGCCCCGGGGAGATCATTCACCTCCAAGTACTTCGCTTACCAAGCAGCGGCGTTCGGCTAGTAGCTTGAAGAGCGCGAACAACCAACTAAAAGGAGTTACAACGATGGCACTTTCCCAGCAAGCAGTAGAACTGGCCAATGGCCCGAACCTCTGCGTCGTGTCCACGCTGCTCCCGTCAGGTCTCATCCAGACGCAGCCACTCTGGGTTGACAGCGACGGAGAGCACATTTTGATCAACACCGAGATTCACCGCAAGAAGTTCAAGAACCTTGAGGTCGATCCCCGCGTCACCGTCACCATTCTGGTTAAGGACGATCCCTTCTTGTGGTCTGAGGTGCGTGGACGGGTTGTCGAAATCGTGCGAGGGCAGGAGGCGCGCGATCACATCGACGCTCTCGCCAAGAAGTACATAGGAGTCGACGAGTACCCCCTGCCGATTGAAACGGAGCGGGCAATGCTAAAGGTGGCGGCGGAGCAGAGCTTCGACTCAAGCGGATAACGGCGGATAACTCAGGCGGATAAACCCTGAGTTGGCTTTGCTGGTTGCGCCCCTTTCGCCGCTACGGGAACGTAACCTCGCCTCAAGCACCTAGACGCCTGCTTGCCCTACGCCTCGGAATCATCGTCGACACTCAATTGAAAGCTATAGAGACTACGCCTTTTACTATTCAGGTAAATTCCATTTTGCGGATCAATCTCACCTCAGAATAGCTACTTAGCGAGAGCCGATGTATCCTCATCCCCGCGTCCAAAGTTCGGTCAATGCATCAGTAAAGTAATATAGGATAACAATTTGGCGCAAATTCCACAAAGTAGACGAATGTCGGCGGAGAGTGGACAAGACGGGCCCGGTAGCACAGTCATCTCCATCGGCTATCAGGGGAGATGCTTAGAAGACTTTCTTGCCTTACTCGTCGAATGCGCTATTGAAGTATTAGTAGACGTTCGCCTGACCCCGATTTCCCGTAAGAAGGGTTTTTCCAAAAAGGCTCTCTCAGAAGCACTGGCCGAAAGAGGAATCTCCTACAGGCATGAGCCGTCATTAGGCAACCCTCGTGAGAACCGCGAGGGATTCAGAAATGGAACATCAGCAGCTAGAAGGCGCTACGAACATCTGCTGTCCAACGACTCAAGAGAGGCTTTCGAGTCTGTCTTGGTGCTAATAGAAAATCAACGTGTAGCGCTCCTCTGCTTCGAGCTGGAACACGCAGAATGCCATCGCTCAGTAATCACTAGCAACATCCAGAGACACAATTCGACAATAGAAATTCGAACAGTCTAGTTACTATTTCTGGTATCATAGATTACAATGCTGAGAGAACGACTAAACTTAATGATCCTCGTCAAAGCGTATCCTGCCTTGACACTCGACGAGGAATCTGTATGTGTGGCGGGTATGACCCTGGATAATAATCCAGGGTGGATTCGGCTATTTCCGGTTCCATTCCGCGATCTTGACAATGAAAGTAAATTCAGAAAATACCAGGAATCACATTGGAAGTGACTCACCCAAGAAATGACAACAGGTCAGAATCTAGAACCCCAAACATAGATTCAATCCAACCTGGGCAATTTTTTCCCGCACAAGATTGGTCACTACGAGCAAAGAGGGTGCGCAGACTCGGTGAATATACTATGTGTAGTCTCAATATGAAAAATACTCATCCGACTGCTGATCGATCTTGGGCGCGGCTATTAACGCATCGGCCACAACGATTGAGACTGTCGCAGGCGTGCGCTTCGCCTGTTCCTGCAGACATTGATTTCCACAGTTGAGGTTCACAGTAATTGCGGCCTCTATTCCCCTCTGCGGCCACAGCCACAAGGTGCGCACCCACGAGGGTTGCCCTCGATGGCGGCTACCAGGGTGTCGGTACAGGCAAGTCGGTCATCGAGATCAGGCCAGGCGGGGCGGCCACGATGTGAGGCAGCACGTTTCCGATGGCGGCCACCGTGGTGGACTGGGGGTTGAAGCCTGGTCTGATCACCGCGGAGAGGTTCGGGTCGCCCTCGACGGTAAATGAGTCCTCCGGCGCCAAGCCCACGGATGCCAGGTCGACGTGGCCCAGGAACTCCGCTTCGAACCACTCCCTGCCGTCCACGTGGCCGACGCAGCGCTGGTGGAATCCCGCTGACTCCCCGGCGGCTATCGGCACGGCGACGAAGTTGATTGGCTCCGCCGCCTGCATTGGTTTGATCGACTCCGTGAAGTCCCCCAGACGCACCCCAAAGCGCCGAGCGAAAGTCTCCATTGTGAAGGGGTAGCCAATGTGGCCGAATATGGTCTTGGCGGCGGCTCCGGCAGCGAAGTCCTCCTCGTCGAAGCCAAGGCCCAGGCGGCGCTGGACTCCGTAGCTGAAGCGCGAGAGGTCGACGACACGACGCACCGAGATCTGGTCGACCCGACGAGTGGCACCCGTGAGCGCCAGCGCCAGCACCTCGTAGATGTAGCCAGGATTGGCTCCCACACCCATGACTGTCACGCCGTTTCTTATAGCAGCGGCTTCAAACTCGACGGCTGCGGCAGGGGCGGATCCCCAGGGGTAGCCCATCTCCTCGGCGGTGCAGGCTACGTTGAGGCCTGCCGTCACCCCGGCGAGGATGTCTTCACGCACCTCGGCGACGAAGGAGGTCGTGGCCACCAGGAGCACGTCGGCGGGCACGGCCAACGCCTCTGTGCGGTCGCCGACCAGCACGCCCGCAGGCGAAAGTCCTGCCAACTCCCCAATGTCGCGGTGCTTCAAGTCGGGATTCCGGCTGTACGCCGCCACAATCTCAAGGCCACTGCGTTCATTTGCGAGGCGCGTAATGTTGCGCCCCACCCCGCCCACGCCGCAGAGGATGAGCCTAAGAGCGCTCATGGGCGGTGGGTCACGTTCCTTTCACTTGGCGCGTCACAGTATTGAGATCGAAGTAGCCGCGCCCTCCGGTCACCTTGCCGTCCCGCAGGCGGAGAACATCGCACGCCTGCAGCTCAACCTTTGCGTTCGAAGGCTCCGTCTCGCCGTCGGGGCCCATCATCGGCCCGGTGTTTGTGCCTCTGACCGTGTACTCCACGGTCACCCAGTCGCCGCTCTCAAGAATGTTGGTGATCTCCACGGTCCCGTCGGGAAACGCCCTCGCCCACTCACGGTACTCACGCAGCAAACCCTCGGCCCCTTGAAACCTTCGCCCGCTTGGGACTTCCACCCAGTCAAGGTCTTCAGCCACGCAGTCAATCGCTGCTTCAAAGTCACGATTGTTGAAGGCGTCGAAGGTCTTGCGGACGATGTCGCCGTTTGATAGTTCTGACATTGCTCTAGCTCCTTTGCGGATTGCTTTCTCGTGCTCTCGTGGAGATTGTCGGCGTAACGTTTTGGTGGATTGTCGGTTAACCCCTTTTGTGGATTGTCGGCATAACTTCCCAATCCCAGGATGGGGGGCGGGGGCTCAAGGAGTTCCAGCAGAACCCCTTGGGATTATCGGCTTACTTCCCTTTGCGAATTGTCGTCGTAACTCCCCAATGGGTTGTCGGCTAACCCTAGATGGATTATCACCCCGCATACCGACCAAGCCGTATTCCCTCGCCCGTATTCCCTCACCGTTTGCCAGCCCTGGCCACAGCCCGACTTGGCGGTCTGCCTGCCTCGGCCACTGCCCGACCTAGTCGTTGCGAATGGCGAAGGCAGGGGTCGAGTTCGGGAACAGCCGATGCTCGGGACGATGCTCCCAGTCTGTGTGCCCGGTCGTTTCCAGCCACGATTGGCCGTCGTGGAAATCCGTGACGATCTGAGTTCCGACTTCCTCGCCCTGCTCGTTGATCAGTTGGGAAAACTCCGCCCCCATCGGCCCGTCGCAGTGAAGCATGAGAAGGCTGCCCTTGGAGGTCAGCAGGGGGCCGTGCTTCAACCCTGCGGGGTTGGCCAGAAATGAGCCAGGGGCATGCATACCCCGCTCCGGCATCAGCAGGTCACCTGCCAGCCACACCATCTCCTCCCAGCAGTCATAGTGGACCTCCTGGCGAGGCTCGCCAAATCCGGGCGCCATGTGAATGAAGCGGAGCATCCCCCCAGGCCCGCCGTGGAATAGGCCCTCGGCCGGGTCTGGCCAGCGCAACGATTTGTGCATGATGCCGTGGCGCAGACCTGGCATCTCGGTGAGGATCCAGTCAATCTCCCAGACTTTTGCAATGTAGGGCTTGTTGTCGTAGTAGTAGCCCTTCACCCAGGACGAATTCCAAAACACGTATGCCTGAAACCCTGCGTTGGAAGAAAGCTCCACCTCACCGCAGTCAAGGGGCGCCGCCACGTAGCCGCCCGCGCCGATCGCCCGGCCGTTGGCAGTTACGTCGCCTTCCACTACGAACATCTCCAAGGTCGCCTCGTCGGCCGCCTCCGTGTGGCTCCAGCCGGCAGGGGCCTTGACCATGTAGGTGCCGTCGCCGGTATCAGGATTGTCAGACATGACCCTGACATCGAGGTCCCGGAAGAACTTCGGGCCTGAGTTTCTTTCCCACTCCAGCGCCCATACGTCAAAGAACTGCGGTTCGTCCCGATTTCTGTGGCTCATAGTGAATTCCTTTCTTGCTTGTTCTTAGCTGCTTGACCAGTAAGTGCTTAACCAGTAAATGCTTGACCAGTAAACAGCCGGCGGATTGCTGACTTTCGAACTACCCGACTGAGTCCTCGCAAACCCGCTCGGAGTGGCAGGCAGCCAGGGGAGGCGGAACGTCCAATGACGGGTTGCGGTCGAAGAAGCCCACAGGCACCAACTGAAAACCGATGCTTTCCACAGGCATTATCGGCCAGTCCTCGGGCCGGGGGACGTGCGAGACCCCGAAAGTGTGCCAGAGGACGATGTCGGTGTCGACCAGGTTGCGGTTCCCCGAAGTCCAGCACGGCAACCCGCCTTCACCAGAACTCTGATTGGGATAGTCGCCCGCCGCGTGCAGCTCCTCGGGATGAAATGGGGTGACCCAGAGGTGCTTTTCGGCGAAGCGTGCCCGCACCGCAATGCGAGAATCGGCGGAGGCCAGCAGAACAGAGCTGGCCGCAGGGACGAGCTTGTAGGCGACGGGTTTGCCTAGACGGTTGAGCTTGTGCGGGTTGAAGACCTTCCAGTATCGACTTCTTAGCGGGTCTATCGTTCGCTGTGCCTCGCTTTCGCTAGCCAGCACCTTCTCGACAGCCCCGAAGGCATTCAGGTGAGGGTTGGCCTCATCTAGCGGATAGGCGACGGTGTCAACCTCAACGACGGAGTTTTTGTCGCCGTCCACGGCTAAGTCCAGGCGCATGTTGAAGATGTGCTGATGGTTGACTCCGCTCAGCTGAGGCGCAATCTTTGCTCCCCAGGGATCTTCGGCTTCAAGCGGGATGGCGCGAGTCTGCAGGATGCCTGTGAGCTTGATCTCAAACTCAATGTGCCCGTCGAGATAGAAGTACCAGTAGAAGGCGTACTCGTAGTTCCCCAGCGTGGCAATCGACGAGATCACCAGGCGACGCGAGCGCCGCACTTCGTTTGAACCCGAATGCAAGTCCCAGTGCTTCCAAAGAATGGAGTAGTCCTCCTCGTGCAGGCAGATGGCGTTGCGGAGAACGTAAGGGTCGCCGTTGTCGTCGGCAAAGGCGGCGTCGATGTAGCGAATCTCGCCTAGGCAGTCGCAACCCAGGGAGAGCGAACCAGTGTTGCGCCCGATCCCGTATTCCCCCGCATCGAAGGCGTTTCTCCAGTGGAAAGCCTCGGTCGCGTCGCCGTAGGGAACGATCATCTCAGAGAGGCTTGCGCGGTACATCACCGGCCGGTGCCTGCCGTCGTCTTCGTAAGCGACTTGATGGAGGACAAGACCGTCGGTGGGATGCATAGAGACTCGGACGCTCCAGCGCTGCCATTGGACGAGCGAACCTTCGATTGTGAAACCCGGCCCGTCTGGTTGAATGATGTCCAGTGGTCGCAGATCGGTGCGAAGCGACTCCTGAGAGTCGGCGTCGTAGTTGCCCGACTCGCTCGGAATGGGCACAACCTCCCCGTCGAAGACTTTGAGAACCTTCTCGTTGTTCAGATCGACTATGGCGAGCACGTTCTCGATGGGTTTCGCGTAGCCGTTGTCCGTGGGGCTCAGGCGCACATAGGATGCTGCCCGAACGATGCGGTGGCCGGGGTCCACGCCCTCAATCGGAAAGTCGCCCGAAGACCAGGGGTCGACTTGCACGAGGCCCAGATCGGTCACTCCCCGCCTGTGCAGGGCCTGTATCCACTCATCGTTGGACTTGACGAGCCGCTCGATCACCTCGAACTCCTCCATGAGGATGGGGGGTTGAACGCCGTGAAGCTCACGGCGAGAGACGATTGCGCCGTCGTTCAGCGAAACCGTCATCTCCTGAACAGACCCGTCGCCTCGATTCAAAAGCGTCGCATGCACCCGACGATCGACCGGATCGCCCGATGCATGCCTGTTGACCGCCTCTTTCGGGGGCTCCTCGAGATGAAGCAGCGCGAACCGAATCCGCCCGTCCGCGGGAAACCCCGCTCGCATGACTGCCGCAGCTGCGCGAATCTCTTCGGCCAAAAGCGGGTCAAGCGGATGGGCCGGCACGCTCAGCCTCGCCAGGAGACGCCTTGGAGATTGGGGTTGGGCTGAAGGATGTCGTCGTAGAGGTCGGGGCGGCGGCGGTCTATGAGACGGAATGGCAGATTCCCCTGATCCTCTCCTAGGGCGATGTCAGCCACGACGAGTTCCTGATACTGCGGGCCTTCACCACCTTCCGCCAGGACTCGACCCTGGGGGCTGATGATGCGGCTCCGGCCGAAGAAGTCCAGGTCGCCGTCTCGGCCGGCCATGTTCGCCATTACCAGGTACACGGAGTTGTCGATGGCACGCGTCGTGGAGGTATGTGAATTCAGGTACAGATGAAGCACCACCTGCTCGGCGTCGGGATCGTCCAAGTAGAACGCCGCCAGGGAACCGCAGATCAGCTTGGCCCCCTTGATCGCCAGGATTCTTGTCGTCTCCGGCAGCGAAAAGTCGGCGCAGATCATGTTGCCGATGCACCCCTTGGAAGTGTTGGCGGCGTCAATGTTGCTGCCGGGTTGAAAATCCGGGGCTTCGATTGTGGGCGTCAGGTGAATCTTCTGATGGACGTTGACAATGTTGCCGTCGGAGTCAATTAGAACCGAAACGTTCGCTGGGCGCTCTCCAGGCCGGAGGTTGGCAAGCATCCCAAATGCGACGACCATGCCGAAATGCCGCGATATTTTGGCAACCCGTTCGGTCGCCCGCCCCGGCACGGTGTCGAAAGAGGCGAAGACCTCGGCCAGGCGGGCGGCGTCACCCGATGCCTTGGCCGCGCGAATCTCGGCGAAGCCCGGCAGATAGCCCTCCGGGATTACCGCCAGATCGGCGCCTTCCCTGCCAGCTCGTGTCAGCCAGTGCTCGGCTTTACGCAAGGTGGCCTCGACATCCCCGGAGACGGGGCCGATTTGAACAGCCGCAACTCGCATGATCAACCTGCGGGAACGAGCATTTCCTGGTCGTCGGTCGTAGGGACTATCTCCCCCTCGGCGACCAGCCTGTAGTAGTTCTCGCCTCTCTCGAACATCTTCGGGGGCGGTCGGTCGGCGCGTATTCTTTCCCGCTGCGCCTCGGTGGTCTCGGTGTCCACCTCCAACTCGTAGTCGTCGTGGGTTGGGAGAAAGATCACCCCGTATTCGCTCTTTGCGCTCTCCTTGGAGACCAGCCCTCGCCTGACGTCGAGGAGCACCGATGAGGCGTCGCGGTTAAGGGGATCTCCCCAGCCTCCACCGCCTGGGCTCAGGACTCTCAGCACGTCACCCGGCTTGACGGGAATGGCGTCGGACTTGCCAGGTAGGACCTCCTCGTCGGGGGTGCCAGGGTTGAGCAGCCAAATTGAGCCCTTGCCCGCCTTGCCTCCGTTGACCCCCCACGGCTGGAGGGTGGCACGGTCGGAATGAATGAGGAGCTCGCCATCGATAAGGATTTCAATGTCCTTGTAGTAGCCAAGGCCGCCCCTGAAGGTTCCCGCGCCTCCGGAGTCTTGCCGCAACCCAAGGCGCATGATGCGAACAGGGAAGTTCGTCTCGGCGAACTCGGCAGGCATGTTCTTGGATTCCGGGGCCACGTCCACGGTGTCCGCTCCGTCGGCGAACGGCCTTGCGCCCGAGCCTGCGCCGGTGATCTCGCGCAGCAGGAAGTATTCGCCCTCGGAGTTCAGCCCGTGCAGGCCGTATGAGGAGATCGACTCGGAGGGGGCGGGGACGTAGCCACCCACTGCCTTGCCGAGGATTCCAAGCCCGACGTCGAGGATGCGCAGCAGCGGAAAAGTCCGCCAGCCGCATGCCGCAGGCCACTCCGGGCTGAGCACGGTTCTCTTCGGCAGCGTGCAGGTGACCACCTCGTTGACGCCGTCGTTTATCACCATGTCGGGGGCGAAGGCGATGAAGAGGGTGCCGAGCGACTTGGCGTAGTAGCGGTCGTTTGCCGGCCAGTTCAGCGAGCCCTTGATCTGCGGATCGGTGCCGGTGAAATCGAAGTTGACGCCCTCCGGCGTCTTGGTCATCGTGGCTCGGAGCTTTACGTAGTGGCGCGGCTCCCTCGGCTGCACGTTCACGTACTCGCAGTAGTCCTCGAATGTGTACTGCCCGTCGGGAATCATCGGCAGCACGGTCTCGCGCAGGCTGCGGGCGCATCGGGCGAGCAAACCCTCGAAGGTCTGAGCCAGGGCTTCGGTGCCGTACCGCTCGCACAATTCCAAAACCCGCGTGACGCCGATTCCGCAGGCGTTGACAAAGGAATCAATGTCACCCCGCAAATCGTCCACAAACCGGGTGTTGTTGAGGATCGTGTCGTAGAGGGCCTCGTTGCGGACGCCGCGGTCGTAGAGCTTCACCGGCGGGACGGTGAAACCTTCCTGAAAGATTTCCCACGCCGTGAGGGGGACGCTTCCGGGAGTCAGCCCGCCGAGGTCGTTGACGTGGCCGAAGACCTGCACATAGGCAACGATCCGCCCTTCAAAAACCACCGGCCTGGTGATGCAGATGTCGCCAAGGTGGGTTATGCCACCATCCGACTTGTAGGGGTCGTTGTAAATGAAGACGTCGTCAGAGTGGATGTTGCCTGCGAACTTCTTCATCACAGGGGTCGGCACCGACGCGAAGGAGAGGGCGGTGACGCTGTTGCCGTGGGCGTCAAAGATGCCTGAACGGTGGTCGTGCTGCTCGCGGACGATTGTGGAACGGGCAGTCCGTTCCACCTGAATCTCCATTTCGCGGCGAGCAGACTCGATCGCCCCTTCGATGATCTCGAAGAGGATCGGCTCAAACTCGTTGACTGCTTCCGAGCCGTTGCCCGAGGAATTGGTTTTCATCAAACCTCCATTTCTGTGAACTGTCATCTGTGAACTGTCAAATTAATATGTGCGGACGACAGGCGAATCAGGAAAGAAGGACGATCAGGTTGCCAAGATCGTCCACTTGCGCCTTTCCATTGGGTGGCACCAGCGCAGTTGAGTCGTATTCGACCACGATGGCGGGGCCTGCAAACTCCTTGCCGGTGGAGATCTTGTTGCGCAAGTAGAATCGGGTGGTTTGCCCGCCAAAGCGCGGCCCAAAGTAGACCTCGCGCTCGTCGAGCAGTGCGTCGTCGATTTCGCCTTCGCGCACGACGCTGGGGGCCAACTCGATGTGCGGCAGAGGCCCGGTGCCCCGCACCCTGAGGTTGACGATGTCGACTGCCTGCTCTCCCTCGTAGTCGTATCCGTAGGTTCGAAGGTGTTCGGCGTGAAACGCCCCGACAGTCTTCTCGACACTCTCGGCGGTTACCGGCCCGTCGGAGATCTGGACGGTGAGTTCGGTCGCCATTCCCACATAGCAAAGATCGGCGAATCTCCTGGTGTGGGATTCCGCAATCCCCTGGCCTTTGATTTCGGCGTCGACCCTGCCCTCCATTTCATCGAGGGCGGCTTCGAGGTTTGCAGGCACGCACTCCGTGGCTCTTGAGTTAACGGTTTGAACGGCGCTGGCCTGGATGTCGGCGGCCAACAGTCCTAGACAGGAGCCCAGTCCCGGCCTGGGAGGAATGACGATTTTGCGAATTCCAAGCTGCTCAGCCAACTCGGCTGCGTGCAGCGGCCCGGCTCCCCCGTAGGCAAACAACGAGTACTCGCGCGGGTCGCGCCCTCGAGCAATCGAGACCTGCCGCACCGCCCCCGACATTTTGGCTGCCGCCAGCTGAAGGATGCCGTAGGCGAACTCCTCCGGGCTCAGGGAGATCTTCGCACCCACGTCTCTAACCACACCCAGGGCGGCCTCCGCGTCGAGCGGCATGTCGCCTCCCAGCAGATAGGCGGGGATGCGCCCGAGCACGAGGTTGGCGTCGGTGACGGTGGGGCTGGTGCCGCCCTTCCCGTAGCAGACCGGGCCCGGGTCGGCTCCTGCGCTTTCCGGCCCCACCCTCAGGCGGTTTCCAGTGCCGAGGGTGGCGATAGAACCTCCGCCGGCGCCGATTGACACTATGTCGATGGACGGCATGCCCATTGGGTAGATGTCAAGCAAACCGGTGGTGGTGAGCAGGGGCTGGCCGTCTTCGACCAAGGCGACATCGGTTGAGGTGCCTCCCATGTCGTATGTCAGGACTTTGTCTTCGCCGATGCTCTCTGCAAGCCAGCCCATTCCTAGAACCCCGGCGCTCGGCCCTGAATAGGCGATGGTGGCTGGCTGCTCCACCACCTTGTCGCCCTGCGAGAGCCCGCCAGAGGAGCGCATCAACAGCAAAGGCGCTGAATAGCCCTCGGATTTCAAGCTGCTCTGCAGGTTGTTGAGATAGTCCGCCATGAGAGGCATGAGGGCGGCGTTCAGACAGGTGGTCATCGCCCGTTCGTATTCGCGGAATTCAGGCAACACGTCTGAAGAGGCCGTGAGGAAGCAGTCCGGGTAGACCTCCAGGAAGATTTCCCGGGCCCGCCGCTCGTGCGAAGGGTCGAGGTAGCTGTGCATGAGGCACATGGCCACCGCGGAAATGCCCTTTTCCTTGAAGAACTCCGCTGCGGCTCGCACGTCGTCCTCGTTCAACTCCTCGAGGACATCCCCTGTGTGAGTGATGCGTTCACGCACCTGCCGCACGTTTTCCAAAGGCACCACGCGCGGCGGTTTGACCCAGGCGTAGATGGCGCCCCAGTCGCCCGGAACTGTCTGCCGGGCAATCTCGATTATCTCCCTGTAACCGTTTGTGACTATCAGACCCAGCGGCGGCCAGCGCTTCTGAAGAACCGCGTTTAGAGCGACGGTGGTTCCGTGATGCAGACTGACCACATCGGCAGGCGCAAAGCCGGCTTCAGACTGCAAGGCGGAGAGTCCGGTGATAAACGCCCTTGTGTCGTCGTCGGGTGTGGACGGGGTTTTTGCGGCGAACAACCTGCCGTTTCCGTCGAATGCGAGCAAGTCGGTAAAAGTGCCGCCAGTGTCGACTCCTACCCAAACATCAGTCACGATCATTTACCTCCTCGGTGTATTTCGGTCAGGATTCTACAGGTGGGTTTTTGCTCTCGACATCACGATCGGCCTTCGGGGGCCGCTTTTGATGAGCTGGAGTGAGCGATGTGAACGGGTTCCTTCAGCCACGAAACGCCGTCCATGTAGGAGTTGACGAGTTCGGCGTCAACTGGAGGGTCATGAAAGCAAAAACTCGCCGGGCCGTCGGTGTGAACCAAGAGCAGGCAGCCTCTCTGCGTCATCAGAGGACCGTGGATGTGACCTGGTGGGTTTCCCAGATAGCTTCCGATGGCCTGACGCCCGGTGGACGGCATGAAGAAGTCGCCCGCAAGCCAAATGATCTCCTCCCAGCAGTCGGGGTGCGACTCCGGGCGGGGATCTCCCACAAACCCGGCAACCAGGCTCACCAGCCGAAGCAGCCCCATTCTCCCGCCGTGAGTGTCCCCTTCGATGAAATCCGGCCAGCGCAGCGACTTGTACTTGACCGCGTGGCGCCGCCCGGGCGTGGACGTCTCGGCCGGAAACTCGGTGAAGTTCCAGCTCGCCTCGGCAATCCTGAGGATGTGGGGATTGTCTCCGTAGTATTCGCCTTCGGGAAAGTGTGGACTCCAGATGGCAACTGCCGTCGCCCCGGCGGAGGTGGAGATGCTGGGGAAATAACGTCCTTTGGGGAACGCTGCAAACGTCCCTGCGCCCAACCTCGAATTGCCCACGGCAATCGATCCTTCCACGATAAGCAGTTCCAGGGTTGACTGACAGATAGTGGAGGGCGCCGACCAACTCGGGGGGAGTTCCAGAAAATACGTCTGCTGGCCGGTCTGGGGATTCTCGGAAAGCAGCTTTCCAAGGCACCCCGCAAGGAATGCGGGAGAGGAAACGTCCTGAGTGGGGACTTCGTCAATTTTGAAGAACGCGGGTTTGCCGCGACCGGGGTCGGGGCTCATCCGTCCGCCTTGAATTTGCCAGCCATGGTCCAACATGGGGCGAACCAAGCCGAGAACCGGAATGGAGCGGCTTTAATCATCCGCCTCCGAGGGCAGATGAGGGCTGCATGGCGACCCGAGGGGCTTGTGGTCGATCACGGGGCTCATTATCCGCTTAACGAAGGCGTCGCGATCTTCGATCATCTCCGCCGACCTTCCGGGGTCGGCTGCCAACTCCTCGATGAGTTCAGACACGTTCAACCCGCGCTTGGAGACGGCGGCCTCAAGCAACCCCAGGCGCTCTCGCAGAAACCACACTTCTGCCGCCAGAGCCAGAGCGACGCCCAGTATGCGGTCGCTAACGGGATCGTCAAAGGCGTGATACTGCACGGTTCCGCTGCTGTCAGGCACTAGCTGCTCCGCAGGTCGCTTAGTGCGACGGCTTGAAAGCCTCGGTCACCCAGCGATTATCCGGTCGAAACTTGCCGTCGCGCATCAGGGCGGCAGAGCCCCAGTAGCCCGGCTCGTCGTAGTCGAGCGGCCCGTCGGAGACCCGAACGAAGCCGATCTCGCTCAGAAGGGACTTGAAGTCGCGAGAGAGAAACCCGTCCCAGAAAGCTTCCCCGTTGCCTCGTGAGTCGAAGGACTGCAGGAAAGCAACTTCCGGGGAGAGTGCCGCATAGGGCGGTATGTCTAGAAAGCGAATGTGGCCGCCCGGGCGGAGAACGCGAAAAGACTCGGCCATTACTGCATCGAGAGCCTCTGGGCTCAGCTCGTGCAGAAGCAGAAAACCGGTCAGAAGGTCGAAACTTTCCGACGGAAAGCCTGTGGCGGTTGCGTTGCGCTGCTCGAAGGCGATGGGGATGCCACGCTCCTCCGCAGTGAGGTGCGCCCAGCGAAGCGCAGCTTCGGAAAGATCGATTCCCACCACCGCGGCGTCGGGGTAGACCTCGCCAAGGGCCATCGTGAGCCCGCCGAACGAGCATCCCATGTCGAGTATTCGCCGATACTCACCAGTTGGCGCGGCTGACGCAAAAGCCTTGAGCGCCCCGGGTGCGGTGCCTGAGTAACCCACCCTCCAGGCGAGGCGGTAGAGAGCACCCCCCCTCTCATAGACCGCGCCGACCAACGAGTCGCCCCAGTAGCCCCCCGCTACGAGATGAATGTCATCGAGCCCTTCGTCATCGCAGTGCGTGTAGTAATCGGGCAGGTCCAACTCGGGGTCGAGCACCAGACGTCCAATGGGATCGGCGGGCAGGGATTCGATTTGACGTTGGATGAATTCGGTGTGGCTCTGAAGGGATTCCCTGGCCGCCGCCCATCCCATCTGTTGAGCCTGACGCTGGATGCAGGCGGCGAACTGGTAAAGCGGGGTGCTTGCGATGCGGGATCCTGCCTCCTCCATCGTTGAGGGCCTGTCGCCGCCGTTGGTCTTGGCCGTGGCGGCGTTCTGCTCGTATTCGTCGAGCACACCCGCTACGTGAACGGTGTAGTTGTAACGCCTCAGGCCTTCGAGGAAGTCAAAGCGGGCCGAAACCTCCTGGGTGGGCACGGGCAGTTCAGGCATGGGAAGCTCCCGCTCTCAGCTTCCCATGCCAGTGGCCTGTTGGCCCTGAATATGCAGCACGCCAAACTCCGCCTAGGAAAATACGCCGCTTCAGGGGGCTGGCTTGAAGTCCTGCATGCGCACCAGTCCGTTGCCGGTAACGACGCTGGGCAGCGTCAGGTAGTCGGCGTGCGCATAGGGGAGTCCTGTCCAGGCAATCGGGTGGATCGGGTAGTCGGTGGCGAAAATCCGCTGTGCATCCCGAACTGCGTCGTCGATGGTTGCAAGGTCGCCCATGTTTCCGAGCGCTTCATTCAGTTCAGGGTTGTCGTAGCCGAACCAGTTTAGGAAGCCGCCCACGCCGCCGTAAAGGAATGTGTAGTAGTTGGCGTCGAAGAAGGCCGGGGAGTCGATCAAGTCCACAAAGAACTGCAACTCTCCGGTTCGCCCGTACTTGCGTCCGTCGAACTGGGCTCGCGGCTGCTTTTCGATTTCGAGGGTGAAACCGGCTTCGCGCATGGAATTCTGAACCAGAATGGCGATTTCCTCATCAAGCGGCAGCCCGTCGGCGTATGCCAGCGTGAGCGGGGCGTCTATCTCTGAGAGCACCGCCCTGGCGGCATCAATGTCCTGACCTCGGAAGAACTCGTTGGTGTAGCCCGGAACAGGCGGAATGAGGATCGAATCCCAGAGCGTGGCATCACCCTGGAACACCACGTCGATGATGTCCTGATACGGAATTGCCTGTGCGACA
Source organism: uncultured Acidimicrobiales bacterium (assembly GCA_958295925.1). GTDB lineage: Bacteria > Actinomycetota > Acidimicrobiia > Acidimicrobiales > CATQHL01 > CATQHL01. Next base: position 1,498,104 of record CATQHL010000001.1, on the reverse strand, counting down.
GCTGCCCTCACCGCAGGATCGTCAAACGGGGGCTCGTAGTAAAGCGCCAGGAAGGCGCCGGTGGTGGTCGGGATTTGGGTGATGGCGACGCCATCGGTTTGCTTCACCTGCTCAACGCCGAGGGAGGTGAGTTCGGCGGCGAAAGCAACCTGACCGCTGAGCAGGAGCTGCAAGCGGGAGTTGGCGTCGGGGACGCTTATCTGGGTGACTCGCTTGAGCGTGGGCTGCTCGCCCCAGTAGTTCTCACGCGCTTCCAGAACGACTTCCTCTCCACCTGGTCCGAAGCTCACGACCCGGTACGGGCCGAAGCCTGCAGCGTTCTGGTTGAGCCATTCGTTGGCGTAGGGATCTTCTTCGGTGGCCATCGATTTGACCACCTCGGAGTCGTAGACGACGAGCCAACCCGTACCGAGAGCGGGAAGCATCTTGTCTCCAAACAACCCTTCGATCTCCAATGTGTAATCATCGATGACAGTTACCTGGTCAATGCTATTCAAGCCGCCGAGTGAAACCCAGAACTTTCCAGTGGTGGCGCCCGACATGGACTTCTCAAGAGACCACCTCACGTCTTCGGCCGTCATTTCGTTGCCGGCGTCGCTCATAACCCCTTTCCGAAGATGGAAGGTGTATACGCTGCAGTCTTCGGATATTTCCCAACTCTCGGCAAGTTCGGGTTTGGCCTGAGCCGCATTCCCCTGTTCCAGCGCAGCCATCAGTTCGCCAGGGTCGCTAGGCACCTCCCAGCTTGTGAGACTGTCGTAGGTCGCGAAGAAAATGCCCACCGATGGCAGGTTGTTCTGGCCGGGGCCGTCCGGGTTGATGGCCAGAACCGGGCCGGCGAGGGCGAACACGACTTCGTCGGGTCCGGTGAGGGGGGGCGGAGGCGGGGCAGGGGCGGGAGATGTAGGCTCGCACGCGACCGGAGCCTCATCAGGCGTTGCGGAAGCCGCCGCCTCGGTGGTGGCCGGAGCCTCGGCTTGCGTGGTGGCCGGAGCCTCGGCTTGCGTGGTGGCCGGAGCCTCGGCTTGCGTGGTGGCCGGAGCCTCGGCTTGCGTGGTGGCCGGAGTCTCATCAGGCGTTGCGGAAGCCGCCGCCTCGGTGGTGGCCGGAGCCTCGGCTTCGTCGGTGTCTGAACTGCCGCAAGACGCTCCTATTAAAGCAACCGTGAGCAAAGTAACGCCGATGAGTGTCTTGACCGATGCTTTGGCGCGCCGATGACCGCGTGATAATCCAAGCGACGTGAACATTGTCTATTCTCCCTCCCTGTTTTGGAAAATTGAACCGAATAGGCCACTAGTCGATTGCAGCTCGCATTGCTACAAATCGACAACCCTGTCGGACGTGGAAATACTAATTGAGACAATTTGAATTGCATGCCCGCTTGAGAATTAGATGCTCATTTGGCCGAACAACAATCTCCGACCAACCGCTCCAATCAACAGAGCGATCAGCAGCCTCGCCCACAACTGGGCGACACGCACCATATGGCCTCCGGCCAAACGCTCCTCCGATCAATCGCTCCAATCAACAGAGCGATCGGCAAAAAGGCAAGCAGCCACATGATCGGGGGCCACGCTCTCAAACAAAGGCCTGCCCTCTTCGCATTGATCGACTCGCATCGGGCAGCGAGGCGCGAACAAGCATCCCGGCGGACGCTCTGAGGTTGCAACTTCGCCCCGAACAATGCCCGCCAGGGGGGAGACGTCCGGGTCGACGGAGAGTTCGGCCCCGATTAGGAACTCCGTGTACGGGTGCCTGGGATTGGAAAGCACCTCATCTACCGGGCCTATCTCCACAAATCGTCCTGCGTACATGACCGCCACCTGCTCGCATACCGCCCGGATGGCAGTCAGATCGTGCGAGATGAGCACATATGTGAGGCCAAACTCCTCCTGAAGCGCAAGCAGGAGCCGCAGCACGCCTTCCTGTACGGAAACGTCCAGCGAGGCGGTGGGCTCGTCGAGCACAAGTACCTTTGGCGAGGTCGCCAGCGCACGCGCGATGTTTACACGCTGCTGCTGTCCCCCTGAGAGTTCGTGCGGGTAGCGCCTCGCCAATTCGGGCTGCAACGAGACGTGCTCGAGCAAGTCGAGCACCTTGCGCCCGAGGACGTCCCCGCGCAGATCGGTGTGCAGCAGCAGCGGCTCGGCGACCGCCTGATGTACGCGGTAGCGGGGATCAAGCGACTCATAGGGCTCCTGGAACACGATTTGCATTTCGCTGCGCCACGACCGAAGCTGTTTTGCTGGGGCTCCCACCAGGCTGCGGCCCAACACCTCGATTGCTCCGGAATCGACCGGCGTGAGACCGAGCAGGCAGCGCGCCACGGTGGACTTGCCCGATCCGCTCTCGCCGACGATGCCCAGCGTGCTGCCCGTCTCTACCGAGAAGGAGACATCCTCCACCGCCACCACGTTGGGGATGCCGCGCCGTGTGTGGAAAGTCTTCGTGAGACCCTCCACCGCGATTGCGATGCTCGCGCCTTCCTGGCCTGTGTTGCCCATAGGGAGGCTGCTCATTGCGGCTCCGACGTCTTGGCTCTGCGTATGCGTCTCAGGTCGGAGGCAGCTATGAGACGCTCCGAGTATTCGTGGGCGGGCGACTTAAGAACCTGACGCTTAGGGCCGTGCTCGACGACTCGCCCTTCGTTCATTACAGACACCGAGTCGCAATACTGCGCCACGATCCCGAGGTCGTGGGTGATGATGAGCACCGAGAGCGAGAACCTGGCCTGCAGGTCGGCAATGAGCTCCAAAATCTGGCGCTGGATGGTGGCGTCGAGCCCGGTAGTCGGCTCGTCGGCAATCAGCACGGTCGGTTCGCACAGCAGGGAAGTTGCGATGACGACTCGTTGGGCCATCCCCCCGCTCAATTCGTGCGGGTAGGAGCGGGCGACGCGCCTGACGTCGTCAATGCCGACGAGTCTCAAGTACTCGTGGATGCGTGTAGCCCGGTTTGGGCGCGCCAAATTGAGGTGGGCTCGAAGGACGCGTTTCATTTGAGCCTCCACCGACGACATCGGGTAGAGGGCGGTTCTGGGATTCTGGAAGACCATCCCGATCTGAACGCCTCTTACCTCGCGCATAGCCGTCGAATTGTCGACAAGAAGCTCACTTCCGTCTAGCGTTATCGAGCCTGATTTGACGTGGACCCCTGGCGGGAGCAGGCCGATGATCGCCCGCGCGGTCATCGTTTTTCCCGAACCTGTCTCGCCAACGAGTCCGAGCATGCCAGCCTCTGGAAGCGACAGGCTCACGTCCTGCAAGATCGGTGTGACGGCCTTCTTTCGGGATAGTTCCACGAAAAGGTTCTCGACTGTGAGAATGGGGTGTCTGGCATCCGAGGGCGTCATCGGGCATGCACTTCCCTGGCCTGTTCGATGCCCTCGCTCAGCAAGTTAAAGGCGAACACGGCGATAGCCAGAAAGACGCCGGGGAACAGCGAAATCCACCACTGCCCGGTCGTTATGTAGTTAGACCCGCCGAGGATCATCGAACCCCACTCGGGAGTCGGAAGCTGGACGCCAACGCCAAGGAACGCCAACCCCGCAAGCGTGAGTATGCCGTATCCCATCGAGACGCCGAACTGCACCACGGCTGGCCCCAGTGAATTGGGCAGGATGTGACGGAAGACGAGCCTGGGCGTGGAATTCCCAAGGGCGACCGACGCCTGGATGTAGCGCTGCTCCCGAACGGTGAGGACTCGGCTGCGGGTGAGCCGCATGAACACAGGGACGTTGACGAAGGCCAGCACCAGCCAGACGGTCGTGAGGCTGTTGCCGCCAAGGGAGACCAGTGCAATGGCCAGAATCAACAGCGGAAAGGCCTGAACGATGTCGGCGAGGCGCATCGAGACCTCCCCCATAAAGCGGCGCGAGAAACCGGCCAGCACGCCGAGCAGGCTCCCCAGGACGGCTCCAATACCCACTCCCAGCACCACTATTGAGAGGTCGATGCGAGGGGCGTGGAAGACCCTGACGAAGATGTCAAAGCCGGAGCGGTCGGTGCCGAAGGGATGCCGGGCACTCGGGGGTTGCAACGCCTCCCGAGGGTTGGCCGCCTCTGCCCCGAATTCGGAGATTGCAGGCACAAGATAGGCGCCAACGGCAAGGGCGGCGATGATCAGGGCACCCCAGACAAGCGAGTGGTTTGAGGCGCTGCTGATCTGCCTCAGCAGTTTGCCGGCGGCTAGCCTCAGCGCTCTCACAGCCGCACCCTCGGGTCAATGACCCTGTAGAGAATGTCTACGACCAGGAAGATGGCAACGGAGAACACCCCGGCGGCCATCACGAAGCCCTGAACGGCCGGGAAGTCGTTTTGCCTGATGGCGTTCACTGCGTACTGAGCCGCGCCGCCCCAGGAAAAGACAGCCTCCACGAGCACAGCGCTGCTGAGAAGGACGCTGAAAAGTATCCCCACGAACGTCACCACGGGCGGAAGGGCCGCACGCGTGGCGTACGCCCAGAGTTGGCGCTTGGGCAGCCCGCAGGCGCGACCAAAAAGGATGGAGTCGGAGGTGAGGGATTCAATGACGGCTGAGCGGGCCAGACGGGTAATGGGGGCGGTGAATATGAAGACCATCGTCATCAGCGGCAACCAGAGCTGATGCAAGGCGGCCCGGAAGGCGGCGGAATCGAAGGTGATTGCTGCGTCAAAGATCGCCGATCCGGTGATGTCGCGGGGGGCGGTGGCGCCGAGGGCGATCTGCCCAGTGGGTCCAGGGGCTATCCCGAAGCGGAAAAAGAACAGGAACAGCAGAACCAGGCCGAGCCAGAAGTCGGGCACGGAAAGCGCCGAGAAGCTTCCCACCCTCACTACCTTGTCGCCCGCCCTTCCCCGACGATACGCCGCAAAGCTCCCCAGGGCCAAGCCAAAGACAAGCGAGAATGCCAGAGCAAGAATCACCAGGGTGAGCGTGGCGGGGAGCCGATCCGCCAGATCGGAGATGACCGGGCGGTCGGTGAAAATAGACGTCCCAAGGTCGCCGCGGAGGATGTCGCCCAGGAATGCCGCGTACTGATCACCGATCGGCATGTCGGTGCCGATTTGCTTCTGAACGGCTGCTATGACTTCATCGGTGGCAAACGGCCCGGCGATTTGATAGGCGGGATCGCCTCCTGCCAGCCGGGTGAGAAAAAAAGTTGCTGTGGCTACACCGAATAGGATCGGAATTGTGAAAATGACACGCTTGGCGATAAGCCAGAGCCACTGCCGCGCATTCATTATCGCCGCTTCCGCATTCACACAACCCTACTAGGACGGGATAATGGGAATCCCGCCAGGAATCGGCGCTCGACCCGGCCCCTCGCCCTGCGCCAAGCTGCGTGCCCTGCTACTTGCCAGCGACGCAACTGTCGTTGTGGGAGCGGTAAACGCCATGGGCGCCCGACTTGTTGAGAGGGCTGGCTTCAAGTGCTGTTTCATCACAGGCGCCGGACTGGCAAACTCGCAGTTCGGGCTGCCCGACATCGGGCTTGTGTCGTTGGACGAAGTCGCCAGTGTGACCAGAAACATTTGCGATGCAGTGGGCATTCCCGTAATCGTCGACGCCGACACCGGTTACGGGGGGCCGCTTTCGGTGATGCGTACGGTTCGACTGCTCGAACTCGCCGGCGCGGCAGGGGTTCAGATTGAAGACCAGTCAATGCCCAAGCGCTGTGGCCACTTCAGTGGCCATCAACTCGTTTCGACAGGGGAAATGACTGCAAAGATCGCCGCTGCCATGCGAGCCAGGGAAAACCCCGATCTGGTTATAGTTGCGCGCACCGATGCCAACTCCGTGCTGGGGTTTGAGGCTGCCCTCCAACGGGCTCGAGCGTACGTCGAGGCGGGCGCTGACGTGATCTTCGTAGAGGCGCCCCGCAGCATCGGGGAACTGCGGCAAATCCCCTCGGCGCTGGAGGGGACGCCGGTAATCGTGAACATGGTGGAGGGCGGAAAGACGCCGTTGTTGGCTCACGCTCAGCTGCAGGAGATGGGCTACCGTCTGGTGCTGCACGCCAATCTGCTGCTTCGGGCCATGCTCAAGGCGGGACAGGAGACGCTTTCCCACTTGCGGGAGCACGGGTCTTCAGAGGGTCTCCTCGAGCGGATTCTTCCCTGGAACGAACGCCAGGAACTCGTCAACTTGCAGCAGTTCGACGATCTCGAAAACGTCCTGAGCGGAAAGGAGACGGAGTGAGCGCCAGATCGTGGATGCAGTCGATCCCCGACGACGACAGGTCGATTTATGAACTTTCAGGCTTCGGGGGCTCGTCGGGCTTTGGCTCGCGCCCGGCTCTGCTGGTCATTGACGTTCAGTACCGGACAGCCGGCGAGCATCCACTTCCTGTAAGGGAGGCCATCGCCAACATGTATCCAACGGCGTGCGGGGAAGCAGCCTGGCGGGCCGTTCCGCACATCGCCGCCCTGATTGAGGCGGCGCGGGGGGCGGGCATCCCCGTCGTTTATCCGTATGTGGCACCGAAGAAGGCGATTGACGGCGGGCGGTTTGGCGACATCAACCCCCTGGTGACTTCAATCGCCGCCAAGGGTTACGACTTCTTGGAGGAGGTGGCGCCGCAACCAGACGACCTCCTGCTGCCCAAGCGCCACGCCAGCGCCTTCTTTGGAACCGCGTTGACGAGCTACCTGGTCGACTTTGGGGTCGACACGGTGATACTTGCCGGCTGCACCACGAGCGGATGCATTCGCGCAACGGCGGTGGACGCGTTTTCCTACAACTTCAGCACCATCATCGCCGAGGAGTGCGTTTACGACCGAATCCGCATTAGCCACGACGTGAGCCTGTTTGACATCGACGCCAAGTACGCCGACGTGCTGAGCAACGAAAGCGTCATCGAACATCTTCAAACGATTTAGCAGCCCAGCCTGGTCTGCCCTGTCTGCCCGCGGGCAGCTGAATTCCCCGATTATTGACGGTTGCCTCTCAGCGCTGCCAGCGGACTGGATGACCGGCGGCCAATCCGAAGGATCAACACGACAGCAGCTGATATCGCAGCGATGATTGTCAACAGCAGAACAATTGAGCTGCTCACAGAAGCCATGAATGCCTCTTCGCCTATGCGTTCGTATACGGGCGCTTCACCAGCAGGCACACCCGCCGGGGCGTTGCTGATGCCAAAAGAGAGGTCGCTAACGACGCTTTCCGGCACGTCAGCGTCGAGGCCGCCCTGTGCGAGGAGGGAGCGGTAAACCCCGCCCACCCTCGAAGCGACCAGGGATCCCATCACCCCGATGGACAGGAGCTGCCCAATCTGAAGTGCCACGGTGTGCGCACCTGTCACCAGACCGCTGCGGACGCGGGGAGCGGCCTCAAGCACCATGTGGAGCGATACAGCCGGGAAAATAGCCATGGCGCAACCGCCAAGGCCCAGGGCGACTCCAATGATTGCGTAGCGAGTCGACGGGGTGGCTCCGGAAAGCAGGAGCAGGCTTGCCGCTTCAAACAAAATGGCCGCCATCAGCATCCGCCAAGTTCCAAATCTTGTTAGAAGACGGACCGAAAACGGGGCCACGAAAGCTGCTACCAGACCAAACGGCATGAATGCCGCCCCAGCCTCAAATTGCGAAAAATCAAGAATTCTCTGCAGGTAGGTGACAACCATGAACATTGTCCCCACCACGGGGAGGATCGCCAGCAACATGGTCGCTAGTCCGCTGAAGAGTTGTCGACTGTTGAATTCCGGGGCTTCACTCGGGGCTCTCGTGAAGTAAAGCCGCAGCGCCAGGGCAATCAGCGTCGACAGCCCCAGCAACAATGGAAACTGAGCTACCAGCGACAACCATCCGTTCTGCCCTGCGTTGATCAAGCCCCAGGCAACCAGCGCCAAGCCCACGGCACCCATCACGCTGGGGAACAGCCTCAGCTCAGCGCCCGAACCTGATGCCTGGGTGCGTCGGATGACAAGGAACACCGGAGCCAGGGCGGTTAAGGCGAAAACTGCCGACAATGCGAAAATCGACCACCAGGACCAAACTCCGAGCAGCGACCCGCCGATGAGCGGGCCGAGCGCGGAGCCGCCCAGAGCCCCGCTGAACCACAAGCCCAGGGCAAGCGAGGATTGGGGGCCGGGAGGCAGTAATACCCTCAGTAGGGAGACCGACGCAGGGAACGCCAGTGAGGCGCCCAAACCGGCCAAAACTCTCATCCCGATCAGCAGGCCCATGCTGCTTGCGAACATGCTCCCGATAGTCCCGGCAAGAAAAACGCCGAGACCAAGACGCAGAATCCTCACCGGGTCAAATCGGTCGGAAAGTCCGCCACCGAGCAAGACAAAAGCCGCTAGGGGCAGAAGAAATCCCGTGAACATCCACTGGGTATCGGCCAGGTCTGCGCCAAGGGAGTCGGCAATCGACGAAGACGACAACAGGACCGTGGCCTGGTCCAAATTGAGCACAAAGGCAGTGAGCGCCCCGGTCGCCATCACCCATTTGCTTGAGTGGCGCGGCGACATAATTTGTGGACTTAAGAGTTAGGAGGAGTCTGTCAGGGCAAGGTCAGTCAGACAGAGACGGACTCAGGCGTGCTTATCTGTGAACTCAAGCACAGCTTCGGAAAACTCCTTGGGGAATTCAGGCACTACCGCGACCCAGCCACGGGTATTCGGCTCAGGTCCGGGTATTTCGACGTACTGACTGTGCGGAAGAGCCGCATGAGCCTCCTTGGTATAGGAGTAGAGAACCTCGTTTTCAACGTTTAGCACCAATGTGGGGCAGCGCAGCTTGGCGTACGCCGAGTGGTGGTCGTACTTCACGACCGCCTCGTACGTCCACCAGTACTTCGGACCAGCCTGCAAGTTGGCGATCAGTTCGCGCAAATAGGTCTCGCCGTCGCCCTCCGTGGCGAAGTGGGCGACGTAGTCCAAAATTTCCCTGGCTACGAACTCGCCCTTGCCGTCGGGTACCCAGTCGTTCTTCAGGTCGTCGCGGCTCAGCCATTCCTGGCGCTCCTCCTCGCTCTCGATGGCGAGAATTGGCGCAATAACCAGCGACTTCACCCTTTCAGGGGCGTTGGCGGCAAAGTCCACCGCAATGCTCGCGCCGGTGTGAAAACCGACAATGTGAGCCTGCGTCGCCTTGAAGTGGTCGAGGATTCCCATCAGCGCTCTCGAGTAGTACGGAATTCCCTCCGTCGGTTGAGAGGGGGGAGGATCCGACATCCCAAACCCGGGGGTGTCCATCGCCACAACGTGATACCGCTCGGCTAGCAGCGGGATTGCGCGCAAGAACATGACGGAACTGCTGGCGGTCTGATGAAGAAGAACCATGAGCTGGCCTTCTCCTGCTTCTCTGTAGTGGACCTGCCCAACCACGGTTTCTGCGTAGCCGCGTCTCATGAACAATTGCCTCCTGTTGCATTGGTAACCCCTAAAGCCTACTCTCGCCGGAGAGGTAGCATTTTCCGAGAAATCCGGGGAAAGGCAGAGAGGATGCTTGAATCCAAGGAAACCGACCGAAAACTGATTGCCACGCGACACGGACATGTCCACCTGCGAATTACCGGCTGGGGAGAAAGGGCTGGGGTAGGCGGGGACGGCGTTGAGGGAGAAGGGGATGGCCTTGGAGGAGACGGTGGTGGCATTGAACTAGGCAGCGATGGCATTGAACTAAGCAGAAGGGGTGGCATTGAACTAGGCAGCGATGGCATTGAACTAAGCAGAAGGGGTGGCATTGAACTAGGCAGCGATTCCGGCGGCGACCCGGGAAACGGCAAAACGCCCCTGGTGTTGCTGCATATGAGCCTCTCGTCGGGGAGGATGTTCAGACACGTCACGCCCGCTCTCGCCCGCAATCGGCCGGTCATCGCACCCGACCGGCTGGGTTCCGGGTGCTCCGATCACCCTCAGCAACGGCTGAGTCTGCAGGAATATGCCGACGCCACCCTCGAGGCTCTGGACGCCGCAGGGGTAGGGGAATTTGACGTGGTCGGCATTCACACCGGCTCTTGCGAAGCCATCGACATGGCTGCCCGATTCCCCGAGCGGGTGCGCCGGATAGCGGTGGTCACTGCCCCGGTCTTCTCGGACGAGGAAGTCCCCGTCTTCAAAGACAGCTATCTGCACGAACCAGAACCGAGCGGCGACGGCTCGCACCTCGCCTGGTATTGGGGCTGGTGGCAGAGGGGCGGTTTCGGCGGGGCGGCTGAGCGCTCCCGGGACTGGCCTGCAGACCTGCTGCATGAATTCATGGTCGATCACCTCCTGACTCAGCCGCACCCCTGGTGGGCGCACCACGCAGTGTTTGACAGCCCCACGGGGGAGCAGCTACCCACGCTGCGCCAACCGCTTTTGGTGCTGCACGTACACGACGATCTCAGCGAGCAGACAGAGCGGGCCATCCCGCTTCTCCCTCCTCATGCCGAAGTGGTCCCGCTTCCAGAGATGACCGACGTGCTGGAGCATTTCACCACTTCAGCCGAGAAAATCCTTCACCACATTGAAACTTTCCTGGCTTGAGCCAAGACAAATCCGACCGGCAACCGTCAAGACAACTTCCTAAGGAACATCCATGAAACTGCCCGTCAACAATCGCTACGACTATGTGTCGATCAACGATCGCCCAACCTACGAGTGGCCGAACGGGACTCGGCTGGCGGTTTGCCTGTCGAACAATATCGAGCACTTTGCGTTCAAGGCCGGCCTCGGCCTCAACGACTCTGCTGTGAGCGCCCCACCGAACTACCGCAGCTACGCCTGGCGTGACTACGGAAACCGCGTTGGCATCTGGCGAATGTTCGACGTATTCGACGAGTTGGACATTCCCTGGTCACACAATGTGAACGCGTCGGCAATGGAACTCTACCCCGACATTGTCGCTAGGATCATCGAGCGGGGAGACGAGATAATCGCCCACGGCCGGACGAACTCAGAGCGCAGCGACGGTCTCTGGGAGGAGGATGAGGCCCGCCTCATCGCTGAGACGACTGAGATCATCACGAAACACTGGGGCAGGCGCCCGAACGGCTGGCTCGGCCCGTACATAGCTGAGTCGGCGGTAACCAGCGACCTCCTGGTAGAGGCGGGCTACACGTACACGCTTCAGTCGCCGTGCGACGACCAGCCGATCTGGCTGAGAACGAGATCTGGCCGGCTGCTCAGCGTTCCGTATCCGCTGGAGCTAAACGACGTGGGGGCAATGGTGGTTCGCCACCACACCGGGGGGATGTTTGCGGAGATGATGACCGACCAGTTCGACGAGATGCTCCGACTCTCCTCACAGCAACCGCTGGTGTGCTCGCTTTCCCTGCACACGTTCCTTGTAGGCCAGCCGTTTCGCCTGAAGCACCTGCGCAGAGCCCTTGAGCACATCGCCGCGCGGCGGGACGAGGTTTGGCTGGCCCGCCCCGAGGACGTGGCGCGCCACGTCCTCTCGCTGCCCGAGGGGACTGTCCCAGGGTCGTAACAGTCAGTTCCCCCTACCTCGCCTACAAGCCCTACCAGGTGGAGATGCCATCGGAGGGGCGTGGACGTAACCGCCAATGCCCCCAGTCACCTTCAGGCGTCGGCCCGGCGGGGGGTCAGCACCCGGATCAGAGCCGCAGCAGCGAGCACGGCGGCGGCTTCGGCTGCCAGGTAAGGCAACGCCGAACTCGGGGAGATGCCGGTGAATGTGTCTGTAAACATCCTTCCAAGCGTCACTGCAGGATTGGCGAAACTGCTGGAACTCGTGAAGTAAATGGCGCCTGCGATATACCCGCCTACCGCCACTGCGACCGCTACAGAAGAATCCCGTCGCGTCCGAACTAAGACGAAAATCACCAGCAGCAACCCCAGGGTCGCCACCCCTTCCGCAAACACCATGTTGGCGGATGCACGGTATTGCCCAGAGATATCCACAGCAGGCAGGTCGAACATAATGTTCGAAACGATGGCGCCGACGATCCCCCCGGAGACCTGAGCCACCACGTAGAAAATCGCTGCCGATGTGCCGATGCCCCCGAAGATGCGTTCGGTGAGCGTTACAGCAGGGTTGATGTGAGCACCGGAAATCGGCCCGAAAGCCAGGATGAGGGCACTCAGAACCCCGGCGGTGGCGAACGCATTTTGCAGAAGCTGCAGCCCTTTGTCGTCGGTGAGGTTTTCGGCCATGATTCCCGACCCGACAATCGCCGCCACAAGGAACGCAGTGCCTAAGAACTCGGCTAGCAGCTTTTCTGGCTTCATGCCCTGGAGGAACTCTGTCGGTGAGTGCTTGGGCCGCTCGGGTTGGGCTGCTTTCACGGCTCCACCCCGATAATACGGGGGGATTGCACTGCTAGCGTGCCGTCGGCTCGCACTTTAGAAATCGGAGGAATAATGCGTTCTGGCCCAATTGACATTCATGCCCACGCCTTGCCGGGGAATTGTCTCAGTATCCCTACCGCCGAGGGGGAACTGGTTCTCACGGAGGTAAACGGCGAGCTACATCTGGGAAACCTTTCGCTGTCGATTCGCACAGACACAATGCATCGACTGGACTTGATTCTAGAAGACATGGACCGTCATCGCTTGGCGGTGCGGGCGATGTCGCCACCGCCGTTTACGTTCTCGCTCGACGCTCCTGGAGATCGGGCTGCCGACTACATTGCGCGGGTGAACGACGGAATCCTTGCCTTGTGCGATCAGGCCCCCGATCGTCTGCGTGGACTGGGATCGCTTCCCCTGTCCGACCTGGACGCTGCCGTTGCCGAGATGAGGCGGCTGTCGGAGCGGGAGATGTTTCGGGGCTTCACCGTCCCGCCCCTGGTTGGAGGAGTGTCATTCGAGAAGGACCCGTTACGCAGAGTGCTTCGAGAGGCTCGCCACCTGAACATGTGCGTAATCGTGCACCCGATGCAGCTGCCAGGGCCAGGATTGGATCACCACTACCTCATCAACCTGCTGGGGAATCCGACAGAGACGGCGGCTGCGATCGGCGCGGCCATCCTCTCGGGAATAGTGAGCGAACTCGACGGCGTGCGGCTGGCTTTCTTGCACGGGGCAGGTTGCGCCCCCTACATCCTGGGACGATGGGATCACGGCTGGGGGGCTCGTCCCGATGTGTCCGCCGACTGCTCCGAGCGTCCCAGCGAAGTGTTTCGGCGCTGCATATGGTCGGACACCCTCACGCACAGTCCGGTGGCTGCGCGCTTCCTGGCTTCGGTTTCGGGTGCGGGGCATCTGATGCTGGGATCCGACTATCCCTTCGACATGGCTGCCAAAGACCCTGTGAGCGCCGCCGAGGCGGCAAGGCTTGACATCGAAGAGCTCACGCGCAACGCCTTGCGGTTCCTTGGCTATTGAGCCACTCGCTGGTATCGCTGGTTCTTGAACCACGCGAGAGCACATGCACTGGCCACGTGGCTTATGAGCCCCACGCCGAGAGCGCCCTCCAGGATGACCCCACGTGGGCTCTTGAGCCGCTCTGAGCGCCCGCCTCGCCGACTGTTCAGCAACGTCTAACCACACGATTTGATTCTCAAGTCAAGTACAGCATCAGCCGCCTTGCGAATCCCGAGCAGTTGACCTCGGGCACTATTCGCCGATGGGCGCTGCTGAGCGGCGTTTGGGTCGTCTATCTCTCGTTCGGGCTGATCGTGGCTTCGCTTGCGCCTCTGCTCACGCCGATCGGCGAAGAACTGGGGCTTTCCAAGTCCAGCCTGGGGGCAATTCTGGGGGCCTGGCCCCTGGTATTCATAGTTGCCTCATTGCCGTGCGGCTGGTTGCTCGATCGAATCAGCCTGCGCTGGGGACTGATGCTGGGAGGAGGTCTCATGTGCCTGTCGGGGATTTTCCGGGCGGTCTCCTACGACGGTCTCACCCTCTTCGCGGCGGTGGGGGTGTTCGGACTGGGAGCCCCGCTCATCTCCAGCGGCGCTCCGAAGTTCGTGATGACCCACTTTCCGGAGCACCAGCGCCCTCTTGCCACGGGGCTTTACATGACCGGGCCGATGGCCGGTCAGGTGATCGCCCTGTCGCTGGCCAACAGCGTGATTTTGCCTTTGGTGGGAGGGAACTGGCGAGGGGTGCTCTGGGTGATAGCTGCGGCTTCCGGCCTCTGCGGCGTGTTCTGGCTGACTCTCTCGCTGGTCTTCGCCTCAGACACTCGAAAGAGCTTGAGAGTCGGCCGGGCGACTGGAACCGACGAACCGCCAATCCGGACGACTGAACACGACGAACCGGCTTTGGAAGCCGACGTGGAAGCCGACACAGGAGAGTCGAATTCGGCGGCGGCGACTGGTGTGGGCGGGGTAGGAGGAGCCGACGCGGGAGCGGGCGAAACTTCACCGCATAACGCAGACAGGCTGACGTCGCTGGCGCTTATTCGTGAAAGGGCGATGCAGCTGGTGCTGCTGATGGCGATATCGGTGTTCTTTGTAAACCACGGTCTGAACAACTGGCTGCCGAAAATCCTGGAGGATGGCGGATTGACACCCTCGGGTGCAGGCTTCATCGCCGCCGCTTCCTACGGAGCGGCAGCGGCGGGGTCTTTCCTGCTCCCCTACTGGGGACGAGACGAGAACCGTGTCTGGCTGCCCGTGATCTCGCCTCTCTGTCTGGCTGCGACCGTAGCAATGCTGGCTGTTCTCTCCGGTGCGGCCGTCACCCCCTTCGTGCTGCTTATGGGCTTTTTCCGCTTCGGAATGGTGAGCCTGGGGTTGGTTGTGCTGATGCGCGTGCCGGGAATCGACAGCCGCAACATGGGCATCGCCAGCGCCATGTTTTTTAGCGCCGGCGAGATCGGCGGCTTCACCGGACCGCTAGCTGTAGGCGTGATTGCGGACGCCTCAGGAGGATTCCTGGTCAGCATTCTTACCCTCACAGCCGCAGCCCTGCTGCAGTGCTACTTGATGATGCTCATCTTCAGGCGCAGCGCCCGCGAGCAAGGCAGGCGCCTTGCCGATCTCCAGTTGCCCTGCACGCCGCCCAGCCCCCCGCCCGATGCTCCAGGACACCTGATATAGCACCGTCCTTCGGTGCCGACCACTTTGTTGCCGCTGCAGCCGTTAATCAGAAACGAAAATTGGATCCTCTTGTGCAGCCACTGAGCGTTTCCGCTCAATGACTGGCTGCAACCTGGCTGCGACCTGGCTGCTTTTCTCTGATCGAAATTGCTGGCGCACGGCGAGCCTCGCCTTGAGGTTGGGTGAGGTCGATTTTCGAGGAGGTGCCTTCCTCGTGCGGATCGGGGTTTTCGGTCGCTGCCTTCAGAGTGGCTGAAGCCGAATCCGCACTCTCGGCTTCCGATTCGGTCGCTTCAACGTCCTGGTCTAAACGCGAAATAATCAAGCCTGCAAGCCCGGCAATGCTTTCCCTGACCTCAGTGCGGAACGCAGAAAAGTCGGACCTCACCTCCGCGCGGAACTCCGCAAAATCAGACCTCACCTCCGCGCGGAACTCCGCAAGGTCGGACTTCGCTTCCGCGCGGACAGCCTCCAACCTGGAATCAAGCACCCCAAAATCAGATTTCACCTCCGCGCGGAACTCCGCAAGATCAGACTTCGCCTCAGCGCGAACAGCCTCCAACTTGGAATCAAGTGCCGAATTCTGAGCCCGAAGATCCTGAAAAGTCTCGTAGACGAGCTTAAACAAGGCCCCCGCAAATATTCCTAGGACTCCAACTAGTGCCCCAAGTATGGCGATTATGCCTATTGTCATGTCAAACCCTTTTACTAAATTGCGCGAAAATTGCGGCCCCCATCCCGTGGAGGCGATGGACGAAACCGAGGGTCGCAGGCCTGGCTGTCGCCAGCCAATCCCGCGGTCTCTGGACAGGGAAGCCCCTTCGCCTCGGCGCCCAGGGGCGGGCGGCGCGACGGTGCGATGGCCCCAGTGCAAGCCTTCCCCAATAATCTGTCTATCATCATATTCATCAAATTACACTCAAAGACTTATAATGGTCTATTTTCAAATGAAAGCGCAAAAAGAGCCATATTTGAGCATACCCTGCAAAACAGGGGGAAGCACCGCCTTTGTTTGGAGATCGCGAGATAGCGATTTTTCAAATGCTTGGCAGAAATGCCTCCTCGGGCTGGGACACATCCTTTCAAGCAGCAATTGATGCTGATTTCTAGTCACTGCTACTTGGCCATTGAGAACGGAGCACCCGAAATTAAGTTCCATCTGGAGTAGGAACAATCTTGCGCTAGCGTGGCCTCTAACCTCCATAAAGCAAAACTAGCTATGAGTTTCACATTCATCCATACAGCCGACTGGCAACTGGGCAAGCAGTTCGCCAACATCGCAGACGACCCCAGGGTGGTGCTGCGCGAGCAGCGCATCAAGGCCGTCGAGTCCGTTGCGCAACTGGCGCTGGAGCGACGGGCGGACGCAATCCTCGTCTGTGGCGACGTCTTCGACTCCAATGCCGTGACGGACAGGACTATTCGTCAGGCTCTGAATGCAACCGAACTGTTCAAGGGCGACTGGGTCTTCATTCCGGGGAACCACGATCCCGCCCTAGTGGAGTCCGCCTGGAGCCGCGCTCAGAACATACTGGACGGCAGAAACCTGAAAGCCGACAACCTGCATTTCCTTCTCAAACCTGAAGAGCCGTTGTTTCTCAAGAATGGCACCCTGGCGATCCTGCCCGCCGTGCTAGAGAGGCGTCACGAGGTCGACGACCTGACCGCTTGGTTCGACGCATACGAGACGCCTCCCGGAGTGATACGAGTGGGGATGGCGCACGGGTCGGTGCCGGAGTTGCTGCCCAACTCGGAAGCACCGAACCCCGTCGCCTTGAGTCGCGACGAAACGGCAAAGCTTGACTATCTAGCCCTTGGTGACTGGCACGGAACGCACCGAATCAGCGAACGCACCTGGTATTCCGGCACGCCGGAGCCGGACCGCTTCACATCCAAGGATCCTGGCAATGCCCTGGTGGTAAGCATCTCACGGGCGGGGGCGATTCCTACGGTCGAGAAAGTCCGCTTGGGTCGATATGAGTGGAGGGAGGAGGAGATCGAGGTCTACTCCGGCGAAGACCTGGAAAACCTGGAACTTCAGATAACAGCAGTGGTGCCGAATCCGCAGGACACGCTTCTGAAGCTGAAGCTTTCGGGAGTCCTCGACCTAGCTCTTCACGATCGACTTCGGAATGTGCTCGATGACTGGGAGGCGCGGCTGCGCTACCTAAATCTCGAGAATGGCCTGACGCCTAAGCCAAGCCAGGATGACCTGGACAGAATCGATCTAAGCGGGTTCGTGCGGACCGCAGCGGAACGGTTGGGCGCACAGGCGACAGAGTCTGACTCTTCTGAAGCTAAATCGGCTCAAGAAGCCTTGCTGAGGCTATATCGTCTGCACGTTCAGATGGGAAACTGACCGATGCATATAAGGCGAATAGCAGTAAAAAACTTCCGCAAACTAAATGACGTGGAGATTGGACACCTAGAGAAGGGTTTGACCGTCATCGTGGGCGAGAACGAAGAAGGCAAGTCGACCATGCTGAAAGCACTTCAAGCCGCATTCTTCGAGCGCTTCAACCTTTCGAAAAAAGCCTCCACAGAAATGCTTCCTTTCGGCTCCATTGTGCGGCCTGAAATAGAAGTTGATTTCGAAGTCAACAATGCCACATACCATCTCAATAAATGTTTCAGGCCATCACCGAGTGCCTTGCTTGAGAGCAATAACCAGAAATGGCAGAACGACGCCGCAGAAGAGAAGCTTCGGGAGATACTAGGGTTCACACCTCCCAAACAGGGGGCAACCTCAAGTAAGCACCGAGGACTCTCTGGGTTGCTGTGGGTGGAGCAGGGACGAGCGTATAGTCCGCTTGAATTCAACCCGGACACTCTTTCTTCGATTCATGAGGCCATTGAGGGCGAAATCGGACAGGTAACAGGCGGCGAAAGAGGTCGCAAACTGCTAGAAGCCGTCGAACTGCGCTTCAAAGAAAATTTTACACCCAAAGGCAGAGAAAAACAACCCTTGAAGGAAGCGCGGGCTGAGGTCGAAGCATTGCGCGCGGATGTTCACGAACTTGAGAACAAACTTTCACAGTATGAAGGCAAAGTCGACCGATTGGAGAGCTTAAGCGAGAAGCTCAATCGCTATGAGAAGGAGAACGTGCTCGCCCGCGCCGAAACCGAGGCCGAAAAAGCAGCAAATGCAGAGAAAAAACTTGCCGAGACCGAAAACAAGTGCGAAACAGCATCGGCAGAATTAGAGGTCGCCAAGAAGTCGCTGGAAATCACACAGGGAGAACGCTCGGGCCGAGACGTAAAAATCAAACAACTTGAGAAACTCGAATCGGAAATACTTGAAATCGAAAAATTGCTGGAACGGTCCGAAGAAGAGCGTAACGAAGCGACTCAATCGCACAGGCTCTCCGAAGAACGACTAAAGAATGCTAGGAAAGACTCTGAAAGAACGAGACGCGAGTGGATAGTTGCCCAACGTAAACTCAAGCGGGCGGAGACACTTTCTGCGCGAGACAATCTCACGGAAAGACTCGATAAAGCGCAGTCCGTTCAAGAAAAGATCGACGATTTCGGGAAACTGGCAGCAGCCATTCCTATCGATAAAAGAACTATGGCTTCTCTGAAGAAGATGGACGGTGATTTGGCAAAGAAACGAGCCGCTCTTGAAGCCATTGCAACTACGATCGAATTCTTGCCGAGAGAAGGGCGACTAGTTACTGTCGATAATGAAGTTGTGGATGTTGCTGATCTCTACAGAATCAAAGAGCGTACATCGCTAGATTTGGAAGGATTTGGTGAACTTGTAGTCACTCCAGGTGGTGAGGATATACGACACAGCCGCGCGGCGGTTGAGAATCTTCAAAGCGATTTGAAGTCTTCGCTAGACACACTTGGATATTCCTCAATCGGCGAGGCAGAAGAAGACTTTCGTAAGAAAAATGAACTGCTCATAGAGATTGAGATATCCCAATCCCATCTAGATGGGATTGTTCCGGAAGGCTTGGAGGAGTTGGAAAGCAATATCAAAGCTCGACGCGGAGAATTGGCGTCGCTGACAGTCGGCGAAGGCGAGCCTTCCCTATCAGTCGAGACTGCACGGGAACTCGAAGAACGAGCCCGTTCCGCCGAAGAAGAATCAGAGAAGACGCGGATACAGGAAGAAAGAACTGTCGAGGCGGAAAACAAGAAATTATCCGCCATCAATGAAGAGTGGATCGAAAGCAGGACTGCCCTACAAATCAAAAGACGAGAAAGGGAAAGTCTCGAGAAGGATATTAAAGCAGGTCGTGCCAGCAATTCTGACGAGCAGCTGAAGGAAGAACTAAGAAAAGCCGAAAGGCAACGCGACGAACGCGAACGTGCTCTGAACGAACTCGAAGAACAGCTTGACGCAATGTCGCCTGAATTCATACGGAGCGAGCGAGAGCGAACCCAGGAAGTTCTTTCGAATTTGAAACAGCAGATTTCTAAAGAGCAACAACAGGCTCATGACATAAAAATAGAACTGCGAATGATCGGGCAAACCGGCCTGGGTGAAACACTTGAAGAAAAACGCAGTGAATTCACGCAGGCTGAGCAAAGACTTGAACGCAAGGAAAAAGACGCCAGTGCTTGGCGACTGCTAAAGGAGACTCTGGAAGAGGCGGAACGCGGGGCGAAAGAAACTTTCATCGCGCCGGTCAAAGAACGCTTGCAGCCCTACATGAGATACGTACTGCCTCACACGAGCCTCAACCTGAACGCGGACAGCTTGGCGATTGATTCGCTGCAAAGAGACGGCCAGGAGGAGCCATTCCAGGCCCTGAGCATGGGGACGCGTGAGCAGATCGCAGTTCTTGCGCGACTCGCCCTTGCGGAAATCCTGCTGGAAGACAACAAACCAGTCGCGATCATCTTGGACGACCCCCTCGTCAACAGCGACGATAGGCGCTTCAAGCTGATGACGGCCGCTCTGCGAAATGCGGCAAAGAAGATGCAGATCCTCATCCTGACTTGCCACGAACAGCGATACCTAACTCTCGGCACCACGATGGTGCAACTACAGGACTGCTACAAGGATTAGCACCGTGCGAGAAATTCAGCTGCAAGAACCCGGACGAATCACCATCGCTGAAGTTCCTCCGATTAGTGCAGATGTTGGTGCGGCCCGCAGCCCCGAGGACTCCCAAGTGATCGTCCGCACCACGCAGCTTGGCCTGTGCGGCACCGACACGAAGATCCTTGACGGACACATCCCGGCCGCCAAATTGCCCATCACTCTGGGGCACGAGGCCGTGGGCGTGGTGGAGCAGCCCGGCGGCTCCTACCTCCTCGTCGGGCAGCGGGTGCTCATCGACCCTGGCATCATCTGCGGCGCCTGCCGGATGTGCCTGGCCGGGCGATCCAACATCTGCCTGGCGGGCGGTCTGCTAGGGCGCGACGCCGACGGAGTGTTCTCTGAACTCGTCACTGTGCCTGCCCATCGTCTGCACGTGATTCCCGACGCCATTCCTCCCAGCGCTGCCGTGATGCTGCAGGTGCTTGGAACCTGCGTCCACGCCCTGCGACGGCCAGCGATGACCCCCGGGCAGCGTGCAGTGGTTATCGGGCTGGGGGTGTCGGGGCAACTCATCGTGCAGATGCTGCTGGCGCGTGGGCTGGAGGTGCTGGGCGTAACCCGCTCCCAGCAAAAACAGGAACTCGCCCGCAGTTGGGGGGCGGCGGCCGTTTCGCCGAACGAGGCCGTCTCTGCGGTAGATGACTACACCCACGGAGTAGGGGCCGACTTGGTAGTGGAGGCGGTGGGAATCGAGTCCACGCTGGGAATGGCGCTGGAGCTTTCAGCAACCGGCGGCGTGATAATCGCATTCGGCATCATCACCTCCGGCAGCACAGGGCTGCCCTACTACAACCTCTACTTCAAGGAGCTCGACCTGCTCAGCCCGCGGGGGGCGCTGGGCGCCGACTACGACGAAGGCATACGACTCGTGGCCGAAGGTGTCGTCAAAACCGAACCGCTGGTTACCCACCGCTTCGAGCTGGATGACGCGACGGCCGCATTCGAGGCGGTGCGTCAGACTGGCGCCCTCAAGGTGGTGATGTCGCCCTAGCGGCGACGCGGCCTACGCAAGTCCCTCGAACAGTTGCGCGGCCTACGCAAGTCTCCCGAATAGGCCACGAACTCCGCCGCAATCAAAGCCGTACGACTAAGCAGCCCTGACAGCACTCCCCCGCAGCACGCACAGCACTCCCCCGCAGCCCACACATAAGGGATCGACCTAGGCAAACCCGGCTCTGCGGAAAGACAACTGCCGATGCCTGACTAGTATCTAACCCTGATTCAAGTTCCCCCATATAGGTTCGCCGACGGCAAGCAGCCAACACGCATCGGCCAGCGATAAAAGTAAACCACCGCAAACCCCAGAGAGGATCCAAGCAATGAAAGAAGCGTTCGGAGTACTGAGCACTGACTGGCGAGAGGGCATCAACTGGGATGAAGTCCGGAAGTGGCGCCTGAAGCGAGCTCGGGAGGCGATGGCACGCCACGAACTCGGGGCAATGCTCTTGATGTACGACGAGAACATTCGCTACGTCACTTCCACGCTCACGCCGGGATGGAACCAACTCAAACCCGGACTGCGTTACGCCGTGCTCGTGGAAGGGAAAGAACCGATCCTCTACGAGCAGGGCGACATCGGGTACCACATCAGGGAGCACTCTCCCTGGATACCCAAGGAAAACGTCCGCTACTCATACGCCTGGATTAAAGGCGCCGCTGGGCCTGCCGCCAGCGCCCAGGTGGAGAAGTTCACAAACGCCCTAATGGCCGACATCGAAGAAGCCGGTGTGGCCGACAAACCCCTCGGCGTGGACTTCATGGACCTCAACATGATTCGGGTCTTCGAAGAGCGGGGAATCCGCTGGACAGACGGGATGACCCCGATGATGGAAGCCCGCGCCATCAAGAGCCCCAACGAGCAGAAGGCCATGCGCATGGTCGGCTCCATCTGCGATGTGGTCCACTACCAGTTCAGCCAGTTCCTGCGCCCGGGCTTGACCGAAAACGAAGTCACCGCCTACGGAATGGAGCAGCTCTACAACATCCCCGGCATGGAAAACGTTGAGGATGTAATCGTCTCCTCCGGCCCGAACGCCTGGCCTAACTGGCGCAACCACGGCGACCGCATAATCCGCCCAGGCGAGTTGGTGATAATCGACCTCGCCGCCCTCACCTGGAACGGCTTCAAGTCGTGCGTCTACCGCACCTACTGCGTAGGGGGCAAGCCCACCGCCGAGCACAAGCAGTATTACGACCTGGCGCTGAAGTGGCTTCAGGACTCCATCGACGCCACCGGCCCTGGGGTGACCACAGCTGACATAGCCTCGGTCTGGCCGTCGGCCAAGGAAATCTGGGGCTACGAGGAGGAGGACGAAGCCGCAGCCAACCTCTGGGGCCACGGCCTCGGTCTGGCACAATACGACCTGCCGGTCATCTCCCGCATCTGGTCGCTGGATCACCCCCTGGAAGTGAAGCCTGGAATGGTGTTCGCCCTCGAAACCCAGCACGGCAAGCTGCACGAGTTCGGCGTGCGGCTCGAAGAGATGCTGATTGTGAACGAGACGGGAATCGAAATGATTTCGACTTTCCCGATTGAGGAGATAACCGTCGTCGGGTGAGCGCCCAGCGGCCGGAGGCCGGGGACGTCGCAGGGATGGCAACAAGTAGCCGTACGGCGAGTATGACGAACGTGGCGAGTGGCGCAGCGGCGCTGACTTTGGCCTCCGACGCTGACTCGACCGCAACCGACGGAGTTGCGGCGCCTACCTCCGGATTATCGGGCCTGCACCCGCGAAGAGACGGAAATGCACCGGAACGCGCTCCCGAAATGAACCGGCAGGTGCTCCCGCTGGGCGAGCCGACAACGACGGAAATAGCAGTTGCGGGAGCCAAGGCCGCCGGACTCTCAAGAGCCCGGCGCGCCGGTTTGCCCGTACTGGATGGATTTGTGCTGACTGTGAACACGTCCGCCGAGACGCTGCAGTCGGCGGCTGAGACGCTCGCCGAGCGGGGTTCGGGGGCGGCTCGCCTTGCCATAATGAGAACCGAACTGGACGCGGAGTTGCTCTCGAAGCTGAGAGAGTCGGCCAAACGACTCCCCGAGCCTTTGATCGTACGCTCCTCCAGCGTTCTGGAGGGTGGTGGCGAGTGGGCAGGGGCTTTCTCCTCTCTGGGGGAACTCCGACGGGATGAGGTCGCGAAGGCGATCCTAAGCATGTGGGCGGGGGTGTTCGCTCTGGAGAGTTTGGATCGCTTCGAGACTGCTGGAATCAGACCGGAAAATGCCCACTTGGGCGCTCTGATACAACCCGAGATCGCCCCGGACTTCGGCGGGAGCGCCAGAGTGGACGAACGGGGAATCGTCAACGTGTCGGCTGTTGCCGGCTCTCCACGTGACCTGCTGGCGGGGTGGGTGTCGGGTGCGCATGCCCTGGTCGCAGGAAACGGTGAAATAAGCGGACAGGAGGCGGAGGCGCTTCTGGGAAACGAACTGCTCCGGGGCGTAGCAAGACTGGCTCGTCGAGTGGAAGCCGACTTGGGGTACAACCTCATCGAGTGGGCGGTTTGCAGGGGCGATGTGATACTGCTTCAGGTTCAGAAGACGCCATCGAATAAAGGCAACGGCATCGGGGCGGCCGTGCTGGGCGAGGCAGGCGGGGCAGGCGACGCCAAGGTTCTGCCGGCGGCTCTCGGCCTCCCGGGGGCGCAGCGTCTGGCGCGTCTGGCAGTGCGGTATCGGGGCGCCCTGGGGGAGGAACTGGTGTTGGGATGGCGGTCGGCCTGCGACATCACCGAGACGGTGGGGTCTGTTGATGGCGGCATGCGGAATGCCAAGCGGGGCAAAAACAAGGACATCGAGAGCACCCTCTCCGGCCAGCGCATCCATAATCCAGCGACAACCGACGACCGCCTCGACTTGCTGGCAGAGGCCCGCAGTCTCGCCGCCGATCTCACTGCGGCCGCCTGGGGCAGGCCCGCCCCCGAGGCAGTAGCCACGGCCGCCCTGGCGCTGCGGCGGCTGAGGGGTGACAGACCAAACGAATCCATTGAGGCGCTCAACAACCTGGAAGCCGTGGACACCGCAGCCGCTGGACGACTGCTCAACATTCTGGAGCACTTGGCCGCCTCTCTTCCACAACCCGATCGCATCTGGTATTACACGCCCGAGGAGTTGGCGCAGGTGCTGAGTGGCGCAGCGCTTCCACGCAGCGGAAGGGTGGGGCGCGACCGATGGGAACCTTTCCTGGCTGGGGTGGCTGCGCTGTGCGGCGTGGGACGCAGCGGGCTTCCAGCCTCCGGCGGCGTGGGGGCTGGGCGTCTGAGATGGGTCTCATCCCCGACAAGCACCAGGCACGTGCGCCCCAGGGACGTAATCGTGGTGCAGTATCCCCTTCCCAACTTCGCCCCACTGCTTTGGGACGCGGCTGGCCTTATCACGCTGGGAGGCGCACCCTCCGCCCATCTGATAGAGGTGGCGCGCTCTTTGGCCGTACCCACCGTGACGGGCTGCCCGGTCGGTGACCTGCTGGGCGCTGACGGAGGCCGTCTCAGGCCCACCAAGACCGACGCCTCCGACGAACTTAGAATCGCCGTGGTGGACGGCGACGAAGGCCGGGCGGCGGTTCTGAGATTGTGAACGGCGAGCGGCGGCGCGTGCCCCACACCCGGCCACGAGTGGGCGTAATAGGGCTGGGAATCATGGGCGGGGCGATGGGCGGCCACCTCGCAGCGGCGGGCTTCGCGGTCTGCGGGTTCGACATCGACGCGGACAAGAGACGCTCTTTTGCGGGCGAAGGTCTGTCGTCGACGGCCGAGGTGGTCAGGCGCAGCGACATTGTGCTGCTGTCGCTTCCGTCGTCGGACTCCCTGGAGGATGTCAGCCGCCAGATCGCCGAGGCCACCGACAGCTCGAGGCCGCTGGTCGTTGAGATGGGGACTCTCCCGCTTGAGGTTAAGCAGCGTGCACAAAGCCGCCTGGCCGACGCTGGGGTTGAATTGCTGGACGCCCCTGTAAGCGGCACGGGGCTTCAAGCCGCCGACGCCACGCTGGTGATATATGCCAGCGGCACCCGTTCCGGCTACGAAGCCGCCCTTGACGTCTTCGACACGATCGCTGCCCGCTCCTATCATCTGGGGGAATTCGGCAACGGCACCCGCATGAAGTTCGTGGCCAACCTGCTGGTGGCCGTCAACACGCTGGGCGCCGCTGAGGCCCACGCCCTGGGAGATGCCGCCGGTCTGCCCCCGGAGCTCACCCAGGAAGTCATCGGGGCAGGAGTGGGAAGCTCGCGCATGTTCGAGATTCGAGGCCCGATGATGGTGAACGGACGCTACGACCCGGCAGCCCGTCTGTCCACCATCTTCAAGGACGCAGGCATCATCTCCGAGTTCGCCCGCAGCCTGGGAACAAGCACCCCGCTGCTGGACGCCGCCCTTCCGCTTTACCGTCGGGGTGTGGCCTGCGACCTCGGCGAACTAGACGCCGCCGCCTTGCGTCTGCTGTTCAACTCCTCGCAAGACGGAGGCGGCGAGGCGGCAAATGCGCCTCGTCTGCAAGCAGACTGAACCCAATCCGTCGAACAACCAATCCGTCGAACAACACAAAGGAGAACCCGCCGATGGCTATAGCGCGACAGGAACTTACCACCGACCTGCTCGAGGAGTACTGCTCCCGCTTCAACAACTGGGGACGCTGGGGGGAGGACGACGAGGTTGGCACGATCAACTTCATCACGCCGGAGAAAATCCGCGAATCCGCCGGTCTGGTTCGCAGCGGCAAGGTGTTCTCGCTGGAACTGCCGCTAGACGGCTCAGGACCGCAGACCGGGGCGTTCGGACGGGTCAACCCCATCCACCAGATGGTCGCGACGGGCACCGACCACGCTGCCGGCCGACAGGACTGGCCGCTGGAGTTTGGGGTGGCCGACGACTCCCTGTTCTTGTTTCTGCAGGGCGGCACGCAGTGGGACGCTCTCGCGCACATCTTCCACAAAGGCCAGATGTACAACGGCTTCGACGCCGCCCTGGTGCACGCCAAGGGCGCAGACTTCTGCAGCATCGAGAACCAGAAGACGGTGGTTTCACGGGGCGTGCTGCTGGACATACCCCGCGTCCTGGGCGTCGAACACTTGGAGCCGGGCGAGCCTATCGATGGCGACCTGCTGGACGAGGCCTGCCGGCATCACGGAGTGGAAGTCGGCACGGGCGACATCGTTCTAATCCGCACCGGCGACATGGCGCATCGCCGCAACCTGCCTGGATGGGACGGCTACTCGGCTGGCGACTCGCCCGGCCTGTCGCTGCTTTCCGCACCCTGGATTGCCGCCCACGAGATCGCCGCCCTGGCCACCGACACCTGGGGCGCCGAGGTGCGCCCCAACGAGATCCCAAACAGCTTCCAGCCGCTGCATCTGGTGATGATCGTGAACATGGGCCTGTTCGTCGGGGAGATCTGGTATCTGGACGAGTTGGCCGAGGACTGCGCCGCCGACGGCGTCTACGAGTTCATGCTGGTGGCGCCGCCGCTGGTGATTCCCCGCGCGGTGGGCTCACCGCTAAACCCGCAGGCCATAAAGTAGGGGGGCAGGCCAAAGTCGTGCTTGGCGGCGGGCTGTCAGCAGCGACAATCACGCCAGGAGATTCCGCACTGGGCTGGATCGGCGCGGGCGTGATGGGGGCTTCGATGTGCTCCCGACTGATGGAGGCGGGCTTCGCCTTGACGGTTTACACGCGCACCCCCTCCAAAGCCTCTCCGCTGATTGAGAGGGGAGCCGCCTGGGCCGACTCTCCCAGGGCGGTGGCAGAGTCCTCGGACGCGATCTTCACCATCGTCGGCTACCCGCGGGACGTGCGTGAGGTGATCCTGGGATCCGACGGAGTGCTGGCGGGCTGCTCCGGGGGAGAGTTGATCGTGGACATGACCACCAGCGAGCCGTCGCTGGCTGCCGAGATCGCCTACGCAGCGGCAGAGCAGGGCGTGGTGGCAGTGGACGCACCCGTTTCGGGCGGCGACGTAGGAGCCCGATCCGGGACGCTATCGATCATGATCGGAGGCGACGCCAAGGCAGTGCAGTCTTTGGAGGCCTGCTGGGCGGCGATGGGGCGAACCTGGGTGCGCCAGGGAGGGCCGGGCGCCGGTCAACACACAAAGATGGTCAACCAGACGCTCATCGCCTCGGGGATGATCGGTGTGTGCGAGGCGCTGCTGTATGCGTGGCGTGCGGGGCTGGATTTGGAACGCGTTATGGAGTCGGTGGCGTCGGGAGCTGCCGGGAGTTGGTCCCTCTCCAACCTTGGCGCCCGCATGATGGCAGACAACTTCGACCCTGGATTCTTCGTGGAGCACTTCATCAAGGACATGGGGATCGCCCTCTCCGAGGCGGAACGGATGGGTCTGCAGATGCCCGGTCTG
Source organism: uncultured Acidimicrobiales bacterium (assembly GCA_958295925.1). Taxonomy (GTDB): domain Bacteria; phylum Actinomycetota; class Acidimicrobiia; order Acidimicrobiales; family CATQHL01; genus CATQHL01. The sequence goes on along the minus strand of CATQHL010000001.1, from coordinate 1,470,775 downwards.
CGGTTGGCCAACGATCTCTACGCCCGTCTGGCGTCCGACGGACGGGAGCGCCTTGGCACACAGGCGCTAGTCCTCGCCCTGGCCGAACTCTCTGGGCTGGACTGGGGTAGTCGACAGGGCGCGGCTGGGATCGGACTGGAACGCTCAGAGCCGAACTGAAATCAGGCCACATCAAGCGGGGCAATAGAAGACCTGGCCGCTCCCACCGAATTTCCATACCTGTCATACTCCCTGCCCTAAATTTATTCTCACAACTAGTCACACATTGCCTAGGACTACCTTCGGATCGTCAAACATCCGAATCACCTAGTGACGCAGAAGGGAGAGGCAAATGACCACAAGCAAATCGGACAAACTGTTCATTACGCAGTCACCGGTAGATGGCATTTCGATGCCCTCAACTGCGGTTTCCCCCAATGGTGGTCGGCGTAAACGAACTGTAGTCAATGGTGAGGCGTCCAACGACCTGACGCTCAGCGCCCACGTCGGAGGCAACGAAACCCTCTTCCCCAAGATCCTGGACATGTACGTAGCGCCGGGGAGTGTTGTCGCCGACATCACCTATGGCAAGGGAGTGTTCTGGCGCAACGTGCCCGATGGCCGCTATAAATTGCTAGCAACTGACCTGTCCGCAGGCATCGACTGCCGAAACCTAACCTACGACGACGGTGAAATCGACTGCGTTGTATTCGACCCTCCCTACATGCACTCTCCCGGTGGCTCGGCCCATGTAAGCCATGTTGCCTTTGAGTCCTACTACCGCAACAACAGCATCAGAAACCGCACCGGCGCAAAATATCACGAAGCTGTCTTGGAATTATACGAAGAAACCGGGGAAGAAGTTTACAGAGTCTTGCGTGATCGAGGTGTATTCATTGTTAAGTGTCAGGATGAAGTATGTGCCAATCGTCAGAGACTAACCCATGTGGAAATCATCCTTGCCTATCAGAAAACAGGTTTTACTGCAGAAGACTTATTCGTAGTTGTTCGTCAAAATCGACCGGGAGTAAGCAGAGTAGTAAGACAAGTCCACGCAAGAAAGAACCACTCCTACTTTCTAGTTTTCTGGAAATCTGGAGGAACTAGCAGAATTTGGGTACCACCAGAATGAACGCTGTCGAGCTAATGCTGGTTGTTATCGGCGAAAATACTCCAAAGACTATATGGACTGACACGCCACTAGAATCTTTTCGTCAAGTTCCAAATACAAATCGTGGAGATATCGGAGAACAATTTATTCTTCGCTACCTTCAAGGATTCGATATCCTGACTTCGCCTTTTGGCTCACGAAGCAGAAGTTTGGACATTGAAATTGAACACAAGTCATTCGAAGTAAAGACAGCATCTGAAGATACTAGTGGAAACTTTCAATTTAATCATATACGTCTAGACAGACCATATGACTTTCTCCTCTGCTTAGGTGTGAGACCATTCTCATTAGTATTCAATGCTTGGTCAAAAGGAGAAGTTGCTGAAGGAAAGGCTGGCCACCTTGTAAGAATGGCTGAAGGACAAAGCGTAACGTTCAAGCTAACCAAACGACCTGATAAACCAAGGCCTGTCGAAGACTTGCCAAGTTGGATACGTTTGAACCTTGGAAGGACTTAGAAAGATGTCTAAACGGCAAAGGCGCACTACCGCAACCCAGGCTTTTGGGGTGAGCCGACGGGAGGGACACGACTCCTCGGCATTTTATTCCCGCTTTCCCATGCAAGCGGTAGACAGTGGCAACGACTCGATCAATCAACCTTTGTGCGTCGATCAACTCTGGCGGGGAGACGCACGTGAAATGGACAAGCACGGGGAAATAGCTGATAATTCAGTGGCTCTTGTTGTCACTTCTCCACCGTATTTTGTAGGTAAGGAATATGAAGAGTCTCTAGGCCAGGGACTAGTTCCTGCATCGTATGGAGAATACCTTGAAATGCTGCACGATGTCTTCGCAGAGTGCGTACGCAAGTTGGAGCCGGGCGGTCGGATTGCTGTTAATGTGGCAAATTTGGGGAGAAAACCATATAGGTCGCTTTCATCCGACGTGATTCACATTCTGCAAGATCGTCTTAAGTTGCTGCTGCGGGGAGAAGTGATCTGGAAAAAGGCGAACGGGGCAAACGGAAACTGTGCCTGGGGTAGCTACAGGAAGCCAAGCAACCCAGTGCTGCGCGACCTGACCGAGCGGATTGTGATCGCTTCCAAGAGCCGCTTCGACCGGGCGCTTAACGCTCGTCACAGACAGCAGCATAAGCACCCCTGCCTAGCCACGATCACAGCAGACGAATTTGCGGAAGCGACAACCGATGTTTGGGAAATCCCGCCCGAGTCCGCAACTCAAGTTGGTCATCCAGCACCCTTTCCCGTAGAACTGCCACAGCGACTAATTGAGCTCTACACCTACGAAAACGATCTGGTTCTTGATCCGTTCATTGGTTCAGGCACAACAGCCGTAGCGGCGTTGCGCACCGGGCGCCACTTCATAGGTATTGACAACGACGCTGCTTACGTGGACATTGCGCAGATTCGAGTGAAAGGAGAACTTCAACGACTTGCGAGGAAGAATAGTGGCTCAGATGAAATTTCTGGCAAAGGTTTGTCGTTAGAGCAGAGTATGACAGACAAACCCGACCTAAGAGAAAGGAATTCCGGTTTGGAAGATTATCAAAGTCGTTCGAGCCGGGAAGGACGCAGAGCCAGGGAACTCGCTAAGGATCTGTTGCATGAGAGCGGCTTCACGAAAATCAGCGAAAACATCGAACTACCTTGTGGTGTGACGCTCAACTTAGTGGCTACGGATCGCAACGGTGAAGAGTGGCGTTTCGACGTGTCGGGTGCGTTTTCGGTGACACTACGACCCGGCCTGAAACGAACCGACACTCTCTGGAAGGCACTCGGCAAGGCCAGTGCCATACACCAATCAGAGCGAGATCACCCTCCTCTGATACTACTGACCACCAACCTGCCCAAGAAAAACAGTGCAGGCGCCAAGGCTCTGCGAGCTGTGACCGGGTTTGGAAAACCAATACACTCCGTAATTCAATTCAGCAGCGCACACGATAAACAAGCACTCTTACATCTAGAAGATCTCGTAACCGAACACGCAACCTGCACGAGCCCGCAGTTGACAGTTGCACGTTGATAGTTTCATATTTCCTTCTAGGGCTGACGATTGGCTGACTCTTTGCGGAACAAGATCTAGTGTGGAATAGCCCTCACTGGCTGTCGGAAATCGCACAAATGTGGAGTCGAGATTCGGCTGCCTGTCGGTCTTCAGATTCGCTCTATGCGCCCAATCCGGTTCGTTTGGCTGATCCAGCGTCGTCTCCGACCCGCTCACAAGCCCTCCAGCGCGCTGGCGAACTTCCAGATTCGTCGCCCCAGCAGCGGAACCCGGAATCTTCCATTGTGTAGTTGAAATCCTGCGATGAATCCAGGGCTTCACGCAACATGTCCAATTGATCCTCGTTCAAATCCATTTCCTCAAGAAACGGAAGCAGAAACTCCCCCAACGTCAACCCGTCTGGTAAACCGAAGCTCCCTTCACCGTCAGAACCGAATTCTTCCCAGATTTCCGGGCCCAACAACTTACCGAACAGATCTGCGAGCATCTCGTCACTAGGATTGTCCCACATACCTTCGTCCATGTCTTCCATACCGTCCCCCATCCACTTGTCGTCATCCCCCATCCACTTGTCGTCATCCCCCATCCACTTGTCGTCATCCCCCATCCACTTGTCGTCATCCCCCATCCACTTGTCGTCATCGAAACCACCCCAAATGTCTTCGCCAGGCACAATGTCTTCGCCAGGCACTCCGAAACTTAAGCCTTTACCGGCGTCAAAGTCAAACATTTTCCAAGGTACTGCGCCACGGAACTTATTTCCGAACTTCATTCCAGGCATCCCGTCGCGATCCCACATCCCAGACATGCCATCACGACCCTTCATTCCAGGCATGCCGTCACGACCCCACATCCCAGACATCCCGTCACGACCCCACATCCCAGACATGCCGTCATTCAGCAACGTTCCAAGCAAACCGAAGAACATTAAGGCTTCGCCGAATTTTTCATATCCTTCACCCATCTCACCGGGCCACATGCCTTCACCCATCTCGTTCATGTAGTCGCCGCACATGCCGTCCCCATCGTGCCACATACCTTCACCCATGTCACCGCCGCACATGTCTCCACTCATTTTATCGTGCCACATGTCTTCACCCATCATGCCGCCATCACCCATCTCGTCGTACCTGTAATAGGCCTCGTGCGAACCGCTTTTATCTTCACGCGCCTCCATATAGCCCAGCACGCCCATGACCAAACCAGCGGCACCGACCGCGAAAGCCAGCGTGACAGCAACCGCAACGAAGATCGTGCTCCGCCTTGGGCCGCTGGTGCGCCGATCGGCGCTCCTTGCGCTGCGCCCGCGCCGTTCTTCTCCTTCGCCCCTTCCATTGTGGCGGCCCGAGACAGCTGCCGCGCTGCGCCCGCCACTGCGTCGGCTGCTGCGCCTGCCGAACATCCTTCGTCTTTTGCCGCTCGGGGCGGCTTCAGCAGAACTTGCCTCCGCAGCGGCCGCCTCTGACTCCCAGGGGGGGTCTTCCTGAGCCCGATCTTCCTGAGCCTCGGCGACTGGGGCGTCTTGAGAATCTGCTTCTGCCGTGGCTTCGACCGACTCGATCGAAGCCGACTCTTCGCTTGGGCCTTCAGTGGTGCTTGAGTCGTCTTTGACATCTTCCGATGAATTCATTTCGCCTCCTAAGCATTGGTGTCTAAGCAATGTAGTTACTGCCTTAACTTTACGGCTTGGACTAGAGCGAATTACGTGACAAGGCAAGAAATTGTTAAGAAAACTTGACGAAACCCGGAGGTTGAGGGCTGGAATGCTCGGCAGGTTGGGGAAGGGAGAGCCGGGATATAGTTGTTGTCGGGGCGGACTGCGTCGTCAAACCTGACGCTGGCAGCGACGGTGCTGCGCCGCTGCTAGTGGGGGCGCTGTGTCGACTGTGATGTTAAATGGGGTGGGCGACGACAGCGGTCCACGTGCGCACCCCCCCTGATTATGCAGTGGTGGGAACCGCTATTGCAGTAGTGCTGGGAAAACCAGGCCGCGCTCACAGGACGTCTCACCACAGACCCACGAACACCCAAAACCCCAAGACGACAAATCCGTCGCAAACGCATCGGACGGCAGCGCCTGACCCAGAACCTCGTATTGTTCTATTTCCTCCCTCTCGTGAGAGTTTTCCGGAAATCGCAGCCCGACCCTTGATTCCATGCAAGACTATTGAAAGCTCCTTGTGATCGGCATCTGTCATCTCCACTCCATAGGCAGATTTATCACCCCTAGCCTCATGTACATAGGGAGGGGCGAGGTAGAAGAGCGTCTCGGGAGTGTCGCACCGCTCTAGAACCTCAAGCGCAGGAGCGTTCTCTATCTGAATGCGCTGCAGACGCTGCACGATCTCCGACAACCCATCCACCGAACCAAGCCAGCGTGACACTGCCCCGGACATGCCAGCCCGTGAAGTCAGCACGCAATGCGCCCACCGTCCTTCAGAAGAAGTCTGCGCCAGCCCAGTCCGCGTCTGCCGCGCGCGGACGAAAAACCGCCTAGCCCGTTCCACCTTGCCGATGTCGACCGAAGGTTCGCAAGCACGAACCAACTCCTCACGCGATAATGGCGTCGAAGCAATAGCCCTGATCAGTTCGTCGCTAGTTTCAGCGTCACGCAGCACCTCGAAGAAATTGACTAGTTCCGAGTCGATGTCGTTAGATGTGACAGACATCGCCCATTGCGGCAGCGCACCAGCAACCAGGCACTAAATTGCAAGGTGCACCCGGCAACTGCCGGGTGCACCTTGCTGGGTTGAGGACTGCTGACCCTGGAGTGATTGTCCCCGTTCTGGGTGCGGGCCAGCTCGAATCAGACTCGCACCCTGGGGTCGGAAAGCGTCATGTGCCTCCACTCCCGTCGCCATCGCCCGAAGGATGCTCGCTCCACCAGCCAATGTCGGCGTCGGGCACCGTAGCATCAAAGTCTTTCTCTATTTCGGAAGCCTCGTCACCGTCGACGATTTTGTGGCCTTCCAAGAATTCAAAATCACCGAAAACAGCAGTGCACTCTTCTGGCAGATTTGCCGGATCGGTTGGCTTGGGATCCATAGCCTCCATTGCCGAGAAGCATGCCATCAGTGCCTGATGTTTTTCCCTGATCTCCACGAGAAAAGCTTCGATCACCGCGTCTACCTGAGCCTGAGTAAGCGTCCCATCAGCGACGAGCGGTGACAATACCACCGCAAACTTTTCACTGGCTTCCGCCAACTCATTCGCCCAGTAGGCCGCTATATCAGCCCCATGGGCTCCGTCCGAATCACCATCCAGCCCATGAGCCTCGTCGTCATACTCTTCTACCAACTCTGCACACTCTGGCACCTCGGAGAGGTCGCTAGGCTTAGTCTCCAAAGCATCCAGCGCCGAGAAACACGCCAGTGCCGCCTGCTTCTCAGCCCGCGCGGTTTCAACGAACGCCTCGATTACTGCGTCAAGCTGAGCTTGAGTCAGCGTCCCGTCGGCGACGAGCGGTGACAGGACCACCTTGAGGCCATCAGCGACTTCCGTCAACTCGTCCTCAAAGTGATCGGCAATCTCAGCCCCAACTGCGGCGTCGGAAATCTCAGCCCCAACTGCGGCGTCGGCGTCGGGTTCGCTGGCTGCCGAAGGGCCTGCCGAACTCACCAAAACGCTCACGAGGGCGGCGATTACCGCCACAACCACGGTCACCAGAACAAACAACCGAGGCCGTTTGGTTTTCGATTGGCCGACTTCACGACCGACTTCTTTTTCTTCCACTTGCTGCTCCTTTCAGATTACGTGCCGTTGAATTTCAAGGCACATAATCAGATTCACATCCGGAACTAATAAGGGTGTAAAAGGAAAGCAAGAGCTTGGTAAGAAACCCCGAAAGCCCCCTATCCACACAGGAATATTGGGCTACCGTCAACACAGGCATGACAAAACGCAGCACGATTGCCGTGGCAGAGGACGACCCCAGCATCAGCAATGTGCTTTTTCGCGCCCTCAGCCACGAGGGCTACGAAGTGAAGCGGGCAAGCGATGGCGCAGAGGCGCTGACAATGTTGACGCATCAGCCTGCAGACCTGGTGATTTTGGACATCACGATGCCGTATGTAGACGGATTGGAGGTATGCCGTCGACTGCGGGCTGCCGGGAACAGCCGTCCAGTGCTGATGCTGACCGCCCGTACGGAAATTGGAGATCGGGTGGCAGGTCTCGACGCCGGAGCCGACGACTACCTCGTCAAGCCATTTGCACTAGATGAGCTGCTCGCCCGCATACGGGCGCTGTTACGTCGCACGAGCGTGACCAGCAAGGGCAGTGGCAACAAGGGGACGATTCTGCAGGTAGGCGACTTGGAGATTGACCGGGCAGGGCGCACCGTGAAGCGAAGGGGGCAGGAGGTTGCGCTCACAAAGACTGAGTTTGACCTGCTGGAACTGCTGGTGTTCAATGCGGACTCGGTAATGAGGCGGGAAGCCATATACGAGGCGATCTGGGGATACAACTTCGAAGACACCTCCAAGTCGCTGGATGTCTACATCGGATACCTTCGCCGCAAGATCGAGCGGGAGGACTCGCCTCGACTCATCCAAACGGTCCGGGGCGTCGGCTACGTGTTGCGCAGACCATGAATTTGCGGACCCGTATTGCGCTGCTGGTTTTTTCTGTTGTACTTACGACGACCTGCGCCGTGGTCGTCGCAAATTACTTGGTGACACAAAGAGAGCTGTATAACGAAGTCGACGACTTCCTCGAGTTCAGGGGAGAGCAGATAGCGGGCATTACCGACATCTTTACCCTTATTGCCGAAAAGCTGGAACCCGGTTTCGAATACTGGCACGAGGACAGCGAAGTCGAGCTTCAGCCAGATTCCCGCAAGCCATACATCAAGGTTTTGGACAAGTCTGAAATCGCAAAACCTGAAAAGGGGGCATTTGGGGAACCTCTCTACCCAGAAAATCTAGTGGATCAGAATTACCCGCCCTATTGGGATTCCGACTTGCCGGAATGGGACTCAGGATTCGACGCGCCCTCGGCTCTGATACTCTCGCCCTTCACGGCGTTTCCACTCGGCTTTGATGCTGTGGTTCAAATCATCGACGAAATGGCAAAGCCCGTGCTAGGCAGTTACCTCACACTTCCGGTAGAAACGGCCGACCACCACGTTGCCTACACGCAGACAGTGGGAGCAGCGCCGCTGGCAAGGGGCTACCCGGTAGAAAAAGCCGACCAACACGTTGCCTACACGAGCCGCGAGTCTGTGCACAGAACCGTGTTAGTAGACGATCGAGAGTTCAGAATGCTCACTGCCCCTCTTCCGGACGGCGGTGCCGTTCAGGTGGCCAGAGACCTCGATGAGATCAACGGCGCTCTGCGCGACCTCCTCCTGCTCAGCATCTTCATTGGTGCGGCCGTGGCGCTCTTTTCCGGCACGGGCGCGTGGATGCTGGCGCGAAGGGTGACAAAGCCGGTCAGGCAACTCACCGACGCAGCAGAGCAAGTCGCCGCCACTCAGGACCTGACAACCCCCATTGAAATTGAGCGAAAAGACGAAGTTGGCAGGTTGGGGCGCAGCTTTAACGCCATGCTTGAAGCGCTTCGCCTCTCACGCCAGCAGCAGCGCCGCCTAGTAGCCGACGCCGGCCACGAACTACGGACCCCCCTCACGAGCATCCGCGCAAACGTAGACCTCATGATGCGCTCCGGCTCGCTGCCAGCCACTGAACAGGAGCAGATTCTCTCCGACATGTCCGAAGAACTTAAGCATCTAAGCAAGTCGGTAGGAGAACTGCTTGAACTAGCAGGCGGGGATGGCGTTGGGGTAGACGAGCCATCCAGCGAGGCCAGCCTTGAGGCATTGGCCAACGCGGCAGTTGAAAAGGCCGCTCGGCGCACCGACAGGGCAATATCAGTGGAAGCGGTCACCTCAGAATCGCTAACGTGCCGCCCTGAAGCTCTTGGGCGGGCCATCGACAACCTCATTGGAAACGCCCTGAAGTTCAGCCCTGACGACTCGCCCGTCCGCGTGGTCGTGGACGGTAGGCGTCTAGTAGTGCACGACCAGGGCCAGGGAATACCTGACGAAGACCTGCCCAGGGTCTTTGATCGCTTCTACCGCTCGGTGGCAGCGCAATCCCAGCCTGGTTCAGGGTTGGGGCTGGCCATCGTAAAACAGATCGTGGAACTTCACGACGGCCACGTCTGGGTCAAGAACGCTGCAGACGGCGGTGCGGAAGTGGGATTTGAGCTAGGCGGCGGTTCTTAGGCAGCCAGGCGGCCAGGCGGCTCGCTACGAAACTGTTACGAGATTCTTGCGGGTCTTTGCGCTCAGAGTCACCGGCGCCCTGGTCACCACATCGGCAGCGTTTCGGGCGGCGGCGAGGTGCATCTCATTCAACTCATCTGAGAAGAAGAAGCCGTCGTCGAAGCTGGCCGGGCGCAAGTCTTCCCACCAGACCGCCGACGGATCGTACGCGGCGAAGAACAAACGGTTCGTCCACTCGGGGTTTCGCCCCTGCACCAGGCGCAGTGCGAAGACCTTCTCACCGTTCACCTCGGTAATGTCCGTCACATGAACCTTTCCAGGGGTGGCCGACATGATCGGTCCCCGCATGGTGCGCCCAAGCCCTGAAACCTGGCGGTAGGCACCGTTGAAAATTTCCAAGGCATCTGCCAGCGGCAACTCGAAATAGCGCTTGGCTCCAGTGTCTCGCTCCACAAACATGTAGTAGGGAACGCATCCCAGATTCACCTGAAGCCGCATCATCTCCGACCAGACGTCTGAGTCGTCGTTGACGTGACGAATCAGAGGCGCCTGACAACGGATTACCGCCCCCGTGCCAAGAATGTTTCGCACGGCTTTCTGCGCGATCTCCGTCTTCAGCTCGTTCGGGTGGGAGTAGTGGCCCATAATCGCCAAGTGGCGTCCGGCGGCGGTGATGTCCTCGAAGAGGCGCAGCGTGTCGGCGGCGTCCTTGTCGTCGACGAAGCGGTGAGGCCAGTAAGCCACGGCCTTCGTGCCGATACGAATGGTGAGACGCTCAAACTCCGGCGCCAGCAGCGGATCGATGTAGCGACGCAGCACGGCGGTGCGCATAATCATCGGGTCACCGCCGGTGAAAAGGATGTCGGTCACCTCGGGGTGCTCGCGCACATATTGCACCAGTTTCTCCCCTTCTTTGGTTGCGAACTTCAAGTCGTCGAGCTGCACAAACTGCGGCCAGCGGAAGCAGTAGGTGCAATATGCGTGGCAGGTCTGGCCCTGCGAGGGGAAGAACAGCACAGTCTCGTGATACTTGTGCTGCATTCCGGGGAGAGCCTCACCGTCGATGCGGGGAACGTTCATCTCCACCTGCCCGCTTGGGTGCGGATTGAGGCTGCGCTGGATACGCCGGGCGGCCTCGTCGATCTGCTTGGGCGGGGTGTTGGCGTCAACTAGGGCTGCAATCTCTGCGAAGTGCTCCGGGGCGAGCATCTCCTCCTGAGGGAAGGTGAGCTGGAAGATCGAGTCGTCGGGAATGTTCGACCAGTCGATGATCTGCTCGCACACGTAGTTGTTGGTCTTGAAAGGCAAAACGCGAGAAACCACGTCCACTATCCGGCGACGCTCCGGCGTGAGCTTGTCGAAGCCGGGAATTTGTTCCATGTTGCGACGCTGAAAAGTGCGTAAAACGGGAGTCTGGCCGTTTTGGGAACCGTTGCCTGACATCAAATCACCTCTTTCTATTGCTTTTAATTGCTGATTGTCTAACCGTTTACTCCAAGAACGGGCGAAACGGCCCATTAATTCCAGCTAGGCGGGCTCAGCAATTCTCTTAGGCTCAACCTAATGGTTGGGCACAATCTAATGGAAGATTTCCACAGAGGCAAGCGTTTCTTAATGCGGTAAGACAGCTGAGGCAAGCGGTTTCTTAAAGCGGTAAGACACCTCAGGCGCTCAGCAGCAGGAACATGCCCGTGACGGTCAGCCCCACCATCACCACCATCAGCCCCAACTGTGAGCGAAGGGCTGTCCGTGGCAGAAAGCGCGCCACCGCACGATCGTGCGCCAAGACAACACCTGCAAGGTGGCCCAGGAGCGTGGCGACCGATTGCACCCAGGCGATGGCGACCGGCGACATCAGCAGATAGTTGACCTGGAAGTGGGCGGTGCCAAACAGGTCGGAGTCACCTCCGAAGGGATTCGACAGGAGCGTGAGGAAGTTCTGGCCTTCAAAGACCACGAGGGAAAAATAGTGCCCGACGTGGTAGGCCAGGGCAATGGGAACCAGGGAGTGGGCGAAGGAGGTCAACATCGTTGAGAGCGGGGTCTTGGTGACAGCGGCGCCGATTTTCATTGCTGCCACGTAGAAAAAGGCGAAGATCGCCACCAACCCGATTAGTCCTAACGCTCCGAACGGCACGGTTTCCCAACCCATGCGAAGGCCGAGCAGGCCATTCCACCAGGATGTGCGTGAAACGCCGTCGAAGCTCGTGGTGGCGGGCATCAGCAGAATCACGAAAGCGTGCGGCAAGCTGACGCGCATACGAGCCAGACCTGCTAGTGGCGGGCGCACTGCCAGCCGTCCGTCCCGGTCGGTGCAGAAGATGCCCATTGCGCCGATGTGCCGAAAGATTACGCCGAACCCCTCCGCCTCCCGCAGCCACTCGCGACCCCAGAGTGACGCCCCTGCCAACATGAATAGCGTGTACCCCAGGATGGCGGCACCGAGCAGGCGGGTGCCAGAAGGGTTGGGATGCACCAACTCCAGGGCAGCGAATAGCAGCAGCGTCGCAACCGCCAGCCAGCCGCTCTGAGTGGGGGACGGACGCCAGGAGAGACGAGGTAGCCGATTGTGGGGAAAGAAGCGTCGCCTCGCCCACGCAAATGCCGCCGCAATATTCTCCCAGGGGCTGAGCAACCGCCAGACGTCGCCGAAGACTGCCGAGAGAAGCAGCAGGCCCACCCAAAAGCCCACGTAGACGGCGACCGGGGCGATGGTGGCGTTGGCGCCCAGGCCGCCAAACAGCGCCGCCCACAGCACAATCACAAACATCGCCAGGCCGAAGAGGCGAATAAGCACTCCCGTCAGCTTGAAGGCAGGTTGCAACGACAACGGCAAGGTTCGCTCCAGTCTGCGTCCCTCCAACTTGGGGCGGGACCAGAACATCCCCAGGACGATGAAGGAAACAACCAGGGCAGCCGCCGCCACGTAGGCAAACATCCACACAGGCAAGGGCAGGTCGCCCCGCGCACCGATGCCGTGTGCGAATATCGCTGTCACTTACAGGAACTCCATGCGTCATGTGCGGCCGAGGAAAGATAGCCGCAGTGTGCCGTCAACGCCATCAAGCGGATGTCTGAGTGGTGGCTGCAGCTCAATTCGTGGGCCGGACAGCCTCGTTCAAGACACCGCCAACTCAAAGATTATGCGGTGGCCGTGGTGAAGCTCCACTTCCCAGACACCCGGCAGGCTGGCCTCGAATTCTTTGCTTACTGCTTCGCCAGCGGAGAATTTAAGAAGATGGTCGTACCCGTGCACGTGAATTTCGTCGGATTCATCGGCGGTAACACGTATCTCCAAAGTGTCCCCTCGACTCACCTCGAAGCGGGGGCGGGCATCAACTTCTCCGTTGACTTCCACTTGTCCGTTGCTGATCGTAACGACGATCAGCGTGGCGGCGCTACGAGCCGTGGTTGTTGTCGGCTCAGGTGCTGGCGGGATTGGCGCTGTTGTTGTGGTGGTTGTAGTCGGTGGAACGCTAGTAGTTGGGGGAGGGGCGGTGGTTGAGGTGGTAGTTGCCTCAGCCGCCCCCTGAGTAGTCGTTGCTTCAGCCGTCTCTGAAGATGCCGCTTCCGTGACCGACGGTTCGGGTGTCATAGTCGACTCGGTGGGGGGTGGCGTTGGCTCTGCGGCACTTGACGGAGAAGCAACCGTAGGGGAACTCGTTGCAGTGTTCTCGCTTGGCGGGGGGGGCGTCGCCTCGGTAACAGAACTCGCAGGCGCGGGCTGAATAGTGGTAACGGAAGCGGAAGTGGTGGCAGGAGTCGTCGAGGAAACATCCCCTTCGCCACAGTAGGCGGCACCGAAGAGAGGAATTGTTGCAAGAAGTAAGCCGAGCAGGAACTTCATCCTGTTCGGCTTACTATTGTTGCAGGCGTCGGTTTGTCGAGCCGGGTACAGGCGCGGCGTCGCCTGCCTCTAGTTGACGGCGCGAAGTCGACGGCTCTGAGCGATTACCAATAGGCCGGCACCCAACACGGAAATCCCGATGATTGCCAAGAGACCGCTGTTCGCGCCCGTTTCGGCCAGAACCGGCTCGGCCGGCTCCTCCCCATCGGAGATAGCGAGTGAGGTGAAGGCGAATTCAGGAGTGGTTCCAGAAAGACCGGCAGCTAGCACTACCAGTGACCCGTTGGAAATGTCGGCGTCGGAGATCGAAATAGTCATCTCGTGCGAGAAGCTTCCATCGCTCCACTCTGGGGAGGCGCCGTCCCCCAGGATGGTGGGGCAGATCGCCGTGGCCGAGGCTAAGAGGGCAGACGCATCACCGCCGGCTTCAGCGATGGTGGCTAACGCCGCCGGATCGCCTTCGGCACCTGGGCAGGTGGTGACAAAGAACGGGTTGAGGTTTCCGGAGAAACCCGAACCACTGACCGTGATTGTGACGTCGCCCGCCTCTGCCGGGACAGTTGAAGGGCTCACTGAAAGACTGATGTGGCCGTCTGCTGCTACGGGCGCTGCCCACAGGAATGCTGCTAGAGCTGTTGCACCGAGAATTGCAACAGCCTTAGCGAAACCCTTTAGCGCCTTGCGGCTCTTCCTTCTTTGACTCATTCGATTGCCTCCCGAGGTCTGTCTCCGAAATACAGGCACAGGCTAGACGATGTTCGCCGATAAACCAATCATTTATCAAATTGGAAAATCAACGACAGACGATGAAGAAGGTGCCTGAGACATCGATAACGAATAGACGCATCGGCTAGACCAAGCTGAAGCGTAGCATTGAAATCACTAAACAGGAACGCGAATTTAGGAGGCAGGCTTTACAAGTGAGCGGACTTTGCGAGGGACGCGTCGCCGTGGTGACCGGAGCCGGACGGGGTATAGGCCGGGAGCATGCACTGATGCTCGCCAGCGAAGGGGCCAAGGTGGTTGTAAACGACCTTGGAAGCGACTCAAGAGGACTGGGCTCAGCAATTTCGCCTGCCCAGGGTGTGGTCGACAAGATACTCGACGCGGGGGGTGCGGCGGTGGTGAACGGTGACGACGTGAGCGACATTGACGCGGCCAAAAGGATGATCGACCAAGCCGTGGACACCTTCGGGGGACTGGACATCCTCATCAACAACGCCGGCATCCTGCGGGACCGGATGGTCTTCTCAATGAGCGAGAGCGACTGGGACGACGTGATTGCCGTGCATCTCAAGGGCACCTTCGCCACCACTCGTCACGCAGCGGCATTCTGGCGCGCCAAGTCCAAGGAAGGCCGCGCAGTGGACGCTCGCATTATCAACACAACCTCCCCGTCGGGTATCTACGGGAACGCCGGGCAGGCCAACTACGGAGCGGCCAAGGCCGGCATAGCTGCCTTCTCGGTCATCACCGCCATGGAACTGGCGCGCTACGGGGTCACGGTGAACTGCCTCGCCCCGGCGGCGATGACCCGTCTCACCCGCCCGCTCTTCACCGAGGAGGAAGCACGAAGACGGGAGGAGTCTTGGTCGCCACGCTGGATAGCCGTAGTCGCAGCCTGGCTGGCGAGCCCAGAGGCGCGAAGCGTGACAGGACGCGTCTTTGACGTGAGCGGAGACAGGCTCTCCATAGCCGAGGGGTGGCACATCGGCCCTTCATCAACCCAGCCGGCCGATCCCTCAGAACTAGGCGACGTGGTGCGCGATCTGATGAGCCGGGCTCGCTTAAACGCAAATGTGTTTGGGAAGGAAGCCGAGGGCCCGGGCAGACCCTCCAAGACGATCTGACCTGTCCGATCTGAGATGACTTGGGAGAGTTGAGCCGTCAGGGAAGGGCTGACAGGCAGGCAGGCAGGGACAAGCAGACCATAGGGACAAGCAGACCAATAGAGAAGCATTGAACAAAAAATGTCGGTGAACAGGGGAAGCCTCCACAAGCACGTGCTGAAGACCGCGGATCGGCGCTCCTCGGTGATCGTCTACTGGATTGCCCGCAACGTTTCTTGGCTTTTTGCCCACTTCTATTTCAGGGTGCAGGTGCTGGGCCGGGAGCGCCTCTACACCGAAGGTGCGGCCATCCTTGCTCCGGTCCACCGATCAAACCTTGACGTTCCGCTCATCTCCTCCTACTGCCGTAGACGCATCAGGTCAATGGCGAAAGACTCCATGTTCAAGGGAAGATTCGGATTGTGGCTGTCTACCTCCATTGGGGCCTTTCCAGTGCGAAGGGGGAAGCTTGACCGCGACGCCCTGAATTCAGCCCTGGAGATCCTGCGCCGAAAGGAACTCCTTCTTGTGTTCCCTGAGGGCTCGCGGAAGTCGGGGCCGGTGGTGGAGAAGATCCTCGACGGATGCAGCTACCTGGCCACCCGCTCAGGTGCGCCTGTCATACCGATCGGGTTGGCTGGAACCGAGGAGGCCATGCCCCCCAAGGCAAAGTTTCCCCGACTGAGCCGGATCGTCATTATGGTGGGCGAACCAGTGAAGGCTTCAAGCGCCTGCGGTGTTTCCGACCGGAGCAGGGCAAAGGAAATCAGGCACGATTTTTCTGAGTCACTACAAACAAAGCTTCAGGCTTTGGTGGACGAGTCCCGCTCAATTCACGCCAAAGACCGGAAGGGCTGGAAACTGCGGCACAATCAAAATCGCCAAACTGTCTAGTCTCATGACCATGCCGGATCCCAACCCGCACCTTGTAAAGCGCCTGCACGAGTTCGGGGCCTCAATCTTCGCAGAGATGTCGGCGCTGGCCGTCCGCACAGGGTCGATCAACCTGGGACAGGGTTTTCCAGACACTGACGGGCCGACCGAGGTTCTTGACGCAGCCGTGGAAGCCATACGGGGAGGCAAGAACCAGTATCCGCCCGGAATCGGAATACCCGAGCTGAGACACGCCGTTGCGTCACATCAGCGGCGCTTCTACGACCTTGAATACGATCCCGACACGGAAGTGCTCATCACGGCAGGGGCTACCGAGGCCATCGCTTCCTCGATGCTCTCGCTCTGCGAAGCCGGCGACGAGGTGGTGTGCTTCGAGCCCTATTACGACAGCTACGCAGCGGCCATAGCCCTGGCCGGGGGCAGGAGGGTAACTGTTCAGCTGAGGGGGCCGGACTCCCGCTTCTCGCCGGAGGAGTTCGAAGCAGCGCTTAGCCCGCACACTCGCCTAATCCTGCTCAACACGCCGCACAATCCTACTGGCAAGGTCTTCAGCAGGGAGGAGTTGGAGTTCGTAGCCGACTTGGCGATGCGTCACGACCTGCTGGTTGTTACAGACGAGGTCTATGAGCACTTGATCTTCGAGGGGGAGCACATCCCCATGGCCACCCTGCCAGGAATGCGCGACCGGACGGTCACTATAAGTTCAGGCGGCAAGACATTCTCTGCGACCGGCTGGAAAATTGGATGGGTGTGCGCAAAACCCGATTTGACCACCGCTGTGCGCACATCAAAGCAGTTCATCACCTACGTGAGCGGCGGGCCGTTTCAGTACGCAATAGCGAAGGGACTGGCCCTCGGAGATGACTACTTCAAGCGAATTGCTGCTGAGATGCGGGCCAAGAGCGACATGCTCAGCAACGGTCTCAAAGAGGCCGGATTCGAGGTTTGGCGCTCAATGGGCACGTACTACCTGACAACCCGCATCGAAGCTCTTGGGCACACCGACGGAGTGGACTTCTGCTGGACGCTGCCAGAGCTATGTGGAGTTGTGGCTGTACCGAGCGTGGTGTTCTACGACGACAAGCAGGCCGGTAAATCGCTCGTCCGCTTCGCCTGCTGCAAGCGGGACGAGATGCTCAAAGAGGCTTGCAGGCGGCTTGCAGGCGGCTTGCAGGCCTGAAAGGCGCCTAGCGGCTCACGAAGGTCGGAGACAAACCCCCTAGGCGCGGACAGGGGCGTCGGCTTGACGGACAGGGGCGTCGGCTTGGACGGCGTCCTGGTTTCCTGACTGCTCCTTGCAGCAGTTTCCCCGCTATTTCCAGGCGGCAACGATCTCGTCGGTGGTGGCGATAGTGGAGACAAACGCCAGGGAGTGATCAATGGCCAACTCCACGTACTCCGCAGGGATGCCCGTGACAGCATCTCGAGGGACAACCACGTCGAAGCCTCGGTTAACCGCGTCGAAAGTCAGGTTGGTGATGGCCCAGTTCACAGAGACGCCAGCAGGGATGATGGTGTTCACTCCCTCGTTGCGCAGCACTGCGTTGAGTTCGCTTGCGGGGAAGGGTGACATGCCATGATGGCGCACAATCACGAAGTCGGCAGGGTCTTGACCAATCTCGTCGATGGGCTTAACCGCATCACTGCCCGCGTACATCTTAACGGGTGACTTTTCGATCACTTTAAAGAGCAGCAGATCGGTGTTGTCGCCCCAGCCGTCTTCGCGCTGATGAAAGACGCTGTGGATGACGCGCACCCCCGCTGCGCGGGCGGCGGCCACAAGGCGTGTCAGGGCTGCTATGCAGCCCGATTCCCTGGCCGCCGCAGCCATGGCCGGAAGACCTGAGTTGGCGCCGATGATGCCGTTCTGACATTCCTGGAGAACTACGGCAGTTCGGGACGGCTCTACAAGTTGTGAAAGTGTCATAGCGCCAAGGTTAGCCAACTTCTTCAAGGCACGAGAAGACGGCAAGCCTCAAGCAGCCGCTAGAGCAGGCCTCACCTGCACGATTCGCAATACTGCTGTCGCAAGCAGAGACGACATTGAAACATTCCGCGCAAGAAGGGGCCTGATGCGTGAGAATTACCACATGGAGGCAGACGCGGGGCAGGGCAAGAAAACTTCGCTGTTTGAGAGGGCAGGCGGCGAGGAGTTCTTCGATTTGCTAGTGCATCGGTTCTACGATGCGGTAGCCGATGACGAGTTGCTGCGCCCCCTTTACCCCGACGATCTCACCGACGCCAAGTCGAACCTCTCGGCGTTCCTAGTGGAGTTCTGGGGCGGGCCAAAAATCTACAGCAGCAGAAGGGGCCACCCTATGCTGCGCGCACGCCACCTCCCCTTCCCTATCGGTAAGGCCGAGCGCGATGCCTGGGTAGCCCACATGACCTCTGCGGTTCGGTGCTCCGGAGCCGACCCCGACGACTCTGATGAGCTGATTGGCTACTTCGAGAGGGCGGCGACGCACTTGATCAACAAGGGCAAGCTTCAAATTGTTCCCGTGGCGGGCGCTGCGACGGCGCCGATGTCTGAAACCAGGGGAGTTCCGAAGAGCCCCGAATCTCGTGATGGCCCCCTCAGTGCGCGAGGAGGGACTTGAACCCTCACGTCCTCAGTGGACACAGGAACCTGAATCCTGCGCGTCTGCCTATTCCGCCACTCGCGCCTGTGTTGCAAGGCTAACGGTGCACATTCCGTGTATAGACAGGGGCGCTGAAGTCGCTCGCTGCCGGGCAAAGGCATGAGGCGACCGACTCTTGTCCTCAACGCCGAGGCGAGAACGCACGTGGGACAGTTGCGGAAGAAAAACGAGGACGCATTCCTGGTTAGATACAACCTGCTGGCCGTGGCGGACGGGCTCGGAGGCCATCAAGGCGGCGAGGTCGCCTCGGCGGTTGCAGTGGACGTTCTAAGCAGGCACGCGAAAAGCGGCTGGGGTGCCGGACTGCGGAACAATCTCCCTGGTCGCAACTCAAGGAACAGGCGGAGGCGTACTTCCGAAATATTGCGACGTGCGTTCCATGCGGCGCACTACGCAGTCCTGGAACAGGCAGCAAAGGATGTCTCCCTCGCCGACATGGGCACCACCCTCTGCGCCCTGGCTTTAGACCCTGACAACGTTGTGGTGCTCGCGAACGTAGGGGATTCGCGCATCTACCGTCTTCTTGACGGAGTTCTGGAGCAGCTGACGTGGGATCACACAGTCCTCAACGAGTCGGTCATGAAACGGGGCTTCGACTTTGAAATGGCCATGGACATGATTAACCCCCTGAGCCTTTCACGGGCTATAGGGGTGTTTCCGGAATCCCCGGAGGTTGACACCTGGGAGTACGAGGCAGTGGCGGGCCACCGCTATCTGCTTTCAAGCGACGGACTCACAAATGAACTGGACGACGCTGAGATAGCCAAGGTGCTGATTGATTATTCCGATCCTGCCGAGGCGTCAGAGGAATTGGTTCGAAGAGCCAACGAGCATGGCGGAAAGGACAACATCACGACTGTTGTGGCAGACTTGTCGAAACGGGAAGGCTGAGAAGTGGTCACTTCCGAAAGCCGCACCAGGACTAGGCGTCAGCATCTTTCACGTCTCAGCGAACTTCTAGGCTGAACTAGGCAATGTCTTCCAACTCCCCCCCAGTCCTCGGCGGACGATACGAGTTCGTAAGACGGCTCGCCCGAGGCGGCATGGCCAGCGTCTTCCTTGCCCGCGACCTTCAACTCAACCGTCACGTGGCAATCAAGATGCTGCATCCCCAGTTCGCCGCCGACGAGTCGTTCGCGGAAAGGTTCAGGCGCGAAGCCCAGGCCGCGGCCAAGCTCAGCCACCACAACATCGTCGCCATCTACGACTGGGGGCGGCAGGGGGACAACTATTTCATTGTGATGGAGTACGTTGAGGGTCAAAGCCTCTCCGAACTCCTAGCGCAAAGAGGCAGGCTGGACGCAAATTCGGCCTTGGGGGTGGGAATAGGGGTGGCCTCGGCACTGTCCTTCGCTCACCGCAGCGGAATAGTGCACCGCGACATCAAGCCCGGCAACGTGCTCATCAGTTCCCAAGGGCACGTGAAGGTTGTGGACTTCGGAATCTCCACCGTGGTGGGCGGATCCCAGAGCAGTCTCACCCAGGCGGGAACGATCCTCGGAACGGCCGCCTATCTATCGCCGGAACAAGCGCGAGGCGAGTCTGTGGACACCAGAAGCGACCTCTATTCGCTTGGAGTCGTGCTGTACGAGGCCATGACAGGACGCCCGCCGTTCAAAGGCGACTCCTCAGCAAGCCTGGCGTACCAGCATGTCCGCAGCGTGCCCCCACCGTTGAGCGATCTGGGCGTATACGTTCCGGACGAGTTGGAATCGGCCACGATGAGGTTGCTGGCCAAAGCCCCCGACGACCGCTACGAACGGGCGGAAGAGCTCTTTGAGCATCTGCGATACATTCGTGAAAAGGCGCGAAACGAGCCATCGGCAAGGCCGCCTTTTTCCTCTTATGAACGCAGCGGGGATTCCCGAAGTCGAAACCAGCGACCCTCCGGCAGCCGGAGGCGGGAATCTTCCCCCGGAACTGTGCAGCGGCAGCAGAGGCGTCATGCGCCCACGGAATACCTTCGAGCAGCGCGTCAACCCCCTGGGTACAGCCAGAAGGGGAAAAAGCCCCGCAGTCGCAGGGGTGACACGACAGTCATTATGGAGCGCCAGCGTCGCTCGGGTATGTTCTATGTTGGTTTTGCGACTTTGCTCATTGCGTTGGTCGTTCTCATCGTGGTTCTCATCAACGTGCTGAGTGGCGACGACTCCAGCAACGATGTCGCAGTCTCCCTCGCCGACATCCCTTCGGTGTTCCAACTGTCGGAGGAGGAGGCAGTTCGCCTGATTGAAAACGCCGGCTTCAGGGTCGTCACGGAATCCCTTCCAAGCACGGCCGTCGACAAGGGGCTGGTGAGCTCGCAAGATCCGAAGGGCGGCAGTCGAGCCGATGCCGGTTCCGTCGTCACCCTTACGATCAGTTCCGGGGCCGGCACCATCCTTGTTCCCAACGTGGTTGGGGTTCCGGCCTCCACGGCGCTCAACACATTGAGAGGGCTGGGACTGTCGGGGGAAACCATTTCGGTGGCGAGCGACAGCCCTCAGGGGGAGGTAGTCGACCAGGAGCCGCCGTCAGGGGAAAGGCTGGAGCTGGGATCTGACGTCTACCTTGACGTCTCGACAGGCCCGAGAGACGTTTTTATTCCAGGAGTGGAAGGACGCGACGAGTTCGGGGCTGTCGCCGATCTAGTCGCAGCCGGGTTCATAGTGGAGCGTCGGCGGGAGTTCTCCGAGTTCGTTGCAGAGGGCATGGCCATTCGAACAGATCCCCAGAAGGGAACTCCGCATGAGCCGGGAGGACAGGTCTTCCTCTACATCTCCGAGGGTCCTGAGGAGGTGGTAATGCCGGATGTCAGGAATCTGGAATTAAGAGCAGCAACCTTCAGGTTGGATCAACTGTATTGCGCCGGGTGCTACACGGTGGAAGAAAGACTGGTTTCAGAAACAAACCTTGTCGGAGTGGTTCTTGAACAGATTCCTGCGCCTGGAAGCGTTCTGCAGCCGGAGTGGCAGATAGTGATCTACGTTGGCGCCCTGACTGAGGATACCCCTGTTGCGCCAACTGAGCCAGACGGAGAATTCCTACCCGACGCAACACCGTCCGATATTGAAGAGAATCCCTCAGTTAATTCTGGCGATAGTTCAACAACGTCTTCCACGGTGGCAAACTAGGCGGCTACACAAGTCCTGGCCAATTGCAGGAAGTTCCGCAAAATCTCGTGGCCCGACTCGGTCTTCTGCGACTCGGGATGGAACTGAAGCCCTTCAATCGGAAGCGATTTGTGCCGCAATCCCATGATCACGCCTTGGGAGGTACTGGCCGAGACCTCCAGTTCGGTTGGAAACGAAGCAGGGTCAACGACCAGGGAGTGGTAACGAGTGGCTACGAGCGGTTCCGGCAATCCTTTCAGGACACCCCTTCCGTCGTGGCTGATCTGTGAGACTTTGCCGTGCATGACCGAGGGCGCCCGCACAATTCTCCCTCCATAGGCCGCAGCGATGCACTGATGCCCCAGGCAGACGCCCAAAATAGGAATGCTGCCCGCAAATCGGCGGATCATCTCGCAGCAGACCCCTGAGTCTGCGGGGCGGCCTGGCCCTGGACTCACAAGGAGCAGATCTGGCCTCAGAGCCTCGGCGGACGCCACTCCGATCTCGTCATTGCGCCTGACGATGCTCTCGGCGCCCAACTCGCCCAAGTACTGAACAAGGATGTACACGAAGGAGTCGTAGTTGTCTAGAACCAGCACCTTTTTGGGCATCTGCCCAGGCTACTTGGCGAGCCATGGCGATTTGAGGGACGACAGCGGGAATTCCGCGTATCCTGGCAGCCTATGGCAACTCCCCCCAAACGAAAAGTCCAAGGTGGACGGGTAACACCCAAGGGTGCTCGCCCCGTTTCCGAGAATTTCCAGTCGCCCAAGTCAAAGAAAAGCCCGAAGTGGGTTTCAATTCTGCTGTTTTCGTTTCTGGTGGGCGGAGCGACCGTGATCATCATCAATTATCTAGGGGTGTTTCCAGGCGGCGCAAGCAATTGGTGGCTTCTTGGAGGGCTGGGTCTCATCCTGGCAGGCGTGGTGACGGCGACAAAACTGCACTGAGGGTCGGCGACATCGCAGTCGCACGCCGACAACCGAGCATGTCGCATGGAACAGCCGGAAGCAGCCGCCCAGCTAGACGGTTTGCCCCCTCGCCGCTAGGCGATCGCTGCCTAGACGCAGTCTGTGGGTTCCGCGACTTCATCGGCCTGAAACGACATCCCCGAAAGAAAACTGCACATAAGAAATTACACTCGTGTAGTTATCCATAAACTTATACATATGCAGTGGAAAACTAGCCTTCCCGTACACCACAAATTACAAACAGTGTAATTTGTCCATAGATTTTTCCACAGCTGTGGCAAAGTGTTCATTCGTCAACGGGCGCGACCAAGAACATGTCGTCGCCACAGTGTCGAGGCGGGTCCGGAAGCTCCGTCGGGGCGCTCGTCATTCGCACTTCTGAGCCGCAAATCAAGCATCGATAGTTCAAGCGCACTTTTCGCATCTTCCCTGGGGGCGGGGGTGGGGGCGGCTGCTGTGAGAAGAGTCGCAGCAAAACGAAACCCAGCCAGAGAATCACTGCTCCGGCAGCAACGGCGATGACAACCTTGAGGATCGTCCCGATCGCAGCAAACGTCAAGACCGCAGCAGACGCCACATCGATACCTGCCCACTCAGCAGCCATGCCACCGCCTAGCGGCTGAAGCGCTCACAAGCACGACTCCAAGAGTACGGCGACGGCGTGGCCGTCGGAAGCGTCGCAGGCGGCCAGGGCGAACTTGCTGCCTGGCTCGTGTCTCAAGGCCCGCAGTGCCCTTACCACCAGCCCCAGCCCGGTAGCTCCCTGAGGGTGGCCGAACGCCAGCGATCCCCCGTCGGGGTTGAGGATGCCCCTGTTCGCTGATGCGCCTAGGCCGCTGATCTGCCAATTAAAGAGGCTTGTGGCCATAGGTTCGGCGAGTTCCACCCTGTCAAGGTCACCCACCCCGATCCCCCCCGACTTAAGGGCGCATTCGGCAGCACAGGGGGCGGCGGAGAGCAATGGAGGCTCAGCGGCACCAATGATTGACCCGCCCGCAACACGCGCCTGAGGCTCGATCCCCAGGCGCTCTGTCGCCGCGGTCGAGGCGAGCAGCAGCGCCGCAGCCCCGTCAGCCATAGGAGCTGTTACAGAGGCGGTAATCAGGCCGCAGTCCCTGTAAATTCCCCTGGAATTTGCCTGCCTTGGGTTTACTAGTTCGTCAGCCGTTACTTCAGCAATCTCGCCCTCAGCTTGCAGTGGGACGATCTCCGGGGCGAATAATCCTTCGGCAGCGGCAGCCGCCGCCTTGCTGCGACTCTCGCAGGCGACGGCCTCGATGTCGTCCCGCCCAAGCCCCTGAGACCTCGCCCAGCTTTCAGCTGAAGGCGGAAACAGCCTGTCCCGCTGTGGCTCTGGGCGACCGAAGCCGCGCTGGGAGAACTCCGCCCCCAGTGGAACGATGCTCATCGCTTCCACCCCTGCCACAAGGACCAGACTGCGTCGTCCCGATGCGACAGAGTCAACGGCTCTTACCAAACCCGTCAAGGAAGAGGTGTCGAGAGTGCTCACAACCTCTGTGGCAGTCGCAGGCTTGCATCCGCAAGCCGCAGCCGCGCATGCCGCAAGGTTGGATGCCTGGGCCCCGATCTGAGTGGCGCAGCCGACAATCACCTCCTCGACCTCGGTGGGCTCGACCCCACAAGAGGCGAACAGGCCGGCGCATGTCTCTGAGATCAGGATTGCCGGATGCCAGGCAGCCAGCTGTCCGTGCCTTAGCCCGAATGGGCTGCGAACAGCAGCCACAACCAAAGGATCAGCAGGCATGCACAGTGCGGGGAGCGGGCCCGCATTCCTTCAAACTCCAAAGGGACACGATTAGGGTTAGCAAATTCCGCTCCCCCGACCGCTTACGGAAAGGAATTCCAGCGATGCCTGACCTTCTCGCCAATTCATACGACCTGATGAATCCTCATGTCCACACAGGATTGCTTATTCTCCGCATTGTCGTTGGTGCAACAATCATCATTCACGGCTACAACAAGTTTTTTGGCAGCGGTGGGATAAATGCGACCGCCAAGTGGTTCGACGAAGTTGGTATGCAGCCTGGGCGTGTCCACGCGCGTGTAGCGGCCGTTTCGGAAATCACCCTCGGTTACCTGCTTGCGTTCGGGCTCATAACCAGTTTCACGGCTGCTGGAATCGTGGGGTTGATGATAGTTGCCTGCTGGGTGGCCCACAAAGGCCGGGGTTTCCTGATTGTCAAAGGCGGATGGGAATACACCGCCGTTCTGGCGACGATCGCAGTGATGTTCGGGATGATAGGCCCTGGCGCGTATTCCATTGACTACGCGATAGGGATACACGATCTGCTCGACGGCTGGTACGGTCTGATCATCTCAGCGGCAGGCGGAGTGCTGGCGGCGTCGCTGATGTTGGCCGTCTTCTACAACAAGCCGGCAGAGGAGGACGACGGCAAGACATCCGAGTCAAGCGAGATCTCCGCCGATGGCGACGTTGCTGGCGTTGCTCTCAATGCCGACGACGTTGACACAGACGCCCACCCCGCTGCCGAGAACGAGAAGGATGACTAGAAAAAGTCCCTAGGCAAATCGGAAGGCGCCGATTCGTTTGGCGCTTCTCCTGTCGCTGAGCGTCTCCGTCTGCTTCGGAGGCGGCGACTTTCTGAGCGGCCTTGCCGGGCGGCGGACTACGACGCCCATTGTGGTCTCAGTCTCGCAGCTGTTGGGGCTTCTGCCCGTGGGGGCCTACCTTGCCATCACCGACCGCACGATCGCAGATGGCCGAGACCTGTTGCTGGGTGCACTCGCCGGGTTGTCGGTGTTTGTGGGCATCTCCGGACTGGTGCGGGGACTTTCCATCGGACGCATGTCAGTCGTGGCACCGACGACCGCCGCCACGGGTGCGTGCGTGGGAGTCCTGTACGGGCTGATAACTGGAGAGCGCCCGGCCTGGTTTGCGCTCTTCGGAGTAGCACTGGCCCTCCTTGCCGTCGTAATGATCGCCAAGGTTGCCGACGATCGGGAGCACGGCCCGACTCCGGAGAGGCTCGCCCGCGGGGAGGTTGCGAGCCGAGTGATGGAAATTGGACTGAGTCTGATCTCAGGCGTATTCCTTGGTATGACTCAGGTATTTTTCTCATTGACCGACGCAGAGTCGGGTGTCTGGCCGGTTGCCTCCCTGCGCCTCACGACGGGGATTCTGAGCGGTCTGGTGGCGCTGATGGGCATCAAACTCAAAGGATTCACGTCGCCAGGAGCGCAGGGATGGCGGATAATCCTGGCCTACGGACTGCTCGACGCCATCGGGGCTTCCCTCTTCATCGAAGCATTGCGCAGGGGCTTCGTGAGCCTGGTGGTGCCAGTGGTCTCCTTGTACCCAGCCACGACCATCCTTCTGGCGCGGTGGGTGCTCAAGGAGCGGATGAATGCCGGCCAGCTCGTGGGTTTCGCCCTCGCAGCGGCAGGGGTGCTCCTGATTGCGCTGGGTTGAGCGCCGGAAGGGTTGGCCGCGCTAGCAGGCAACCGGCCGTGCTAGCCCCCTGACAGACCTGCATATGCGGCAGATATCCCGACTGCCAGGGTGACGGTCACATAGCACACGCTGCGCAGGGGTTTGCAGCGCCACAGCTCGACAGCCTCCATCATCAAGGTGGAAAAGGTGGTGAGCGACCCGAGCGCTGCGGAGACGATAAGCAGCACCAGCGGTGACCTGTATTCCGCCAACGAACCGGCGGCAAATGAGCCGAGCACGTTCACCAGAAACGTTCCAATTGGAAACCAGGACCTCCGATTCAGAAACTCGAAGACAGCCCAGCGTGAGACGGTACCCAGTGCGGCCAACGCCACGAAGGCAACAATGCCCCAAGCGGATGTCGCCTCGTCGAGGCCGCCTGTGAGGCTCACCACGAGAATTGTTGAAAAAGAGGCCAGGGCTATGATCACCCATCCGGGATAGCCGGACGCCTGCGGGCCGTTCTGTGATTGGCCTGCTATTGACCCTCTGCGCACTGTGGCCCATTGACGTAGCCGTGATCCGGTCGCCACTGCGATGAGAGACATCCCTAAAGTGACCACCACGTAAAGTGCGCCTGCCCAGACCAGTCCCCCATCGGCAAGCACTGCGACGATCAGAGCAAAAGCCGAAAAAGTTGTGAGGCTGCCGCAGAATCCCACCGACGCCCCTTTGAGCAGCCAACTGCCTGTCGGCAGGCCAGCTACCAGCCATCCCAGCAAGGCGCTGCCCGCGACGTTAACAATCAAAACACTCAGAGAATCCGCGTCATACGGCCCAATCAACCCGTCTCTGACCCCGGCGGTTCCTTCAAAACCGAGAGCAGCAAACCAGCGCGTCAACGCTCCGAGGGCCCCACCAACAACTACCGCACTGAAAGTCTTGGGAATCACCCCTCCAGTTTCACTTCGATAACGCCCTAAGGCGATAAACGCCGCACCGCGTCGGCGGCGTCGACCATGGCGGGAAACCGCGGACAGCGACGGCAAAACGGGGCGATGGGGAAGCGGCGGGCAGCGTGAGCACCCTGATGCCGACGGTGCCTCCCTAAGTGGCGATGGTGAACTAGCTTGACAGCGTGCATGTCTTCTTAGGATTATTGGTTGCGGCGGCCCTGGGGTTGGCCGATTTCTTCGGCGGGGCGGCGGGTCGTAGAGTGGGGCCGCTCCGGTCGCTCGCCGGCGCGCACTTGACAGGGCTCGCGCTGCTCGGCGTAATCCTCCTGACCACTTGGCGTCCCGTCGGGAGCGGCAGGGAGGTGTGGCTAGCGACGCTGGCCGGGCTGGCCCTCGTTAGCGGCACGGGATTTCTGTACCGCGGGTTGACGCTGGGGCGCATGACTGTGGTCGCTCCTATCACCGCCGCGGTGATTTCCGTCTTCACGGTCATCCTGGGCCTGATTCGCGGAGAGCGACCAACCGCCCTCGTGCTTACTGGCGCCGTTCTGGCCATTGTGGCGGCTGTCGTCATCTCCCGATCTTCCGGAAACGAGGAGACCGGTGGGGACGCCGCCCGGAAGATCGCCCCAGCGGGCGAGATCAGCATGGCCCTGCTAGCAGGGTGCTCATTGGGGGTCTTCCAGACCTTGTTGGACGAAATCGGCGGAACGGCCGGCTGGGGGCCGATTCTCATGGTCCGGGTCGTGTCCGGTGGGCTGTTCGGACTGGCGGTCTTGGCGAATGTGGCGCTTAGACGCAGGCGCAAGCGGGTCGCTCGCTTGAACGGCGACAACCTGGAGATCGACGAAGGGGCAGATAAGGGGAATGTAAGTCGTCGTGAATGCTCGACGGGCCCGCGAAAGAAGGCGTTTAGGCGAATGGCTCTCGACTACCGAAACGCGGTGATCTGCGGCACTCTCCTGCTCGCCGCCCACATCATGCTTATAGAGGCCCTGGCACTGGGAATGCTGTCCATTGTCGGGCCTCTTAGCGGTCTGACGCCTGTGTTTACCGTCATCGTGGCTTGGATAGTCTTGAAAGACCCCATGGGCAAATACCAGTGGACAGGCATGATCGTCGCGCTTGCCGGCGTGCTTATGGTTTCCTTCGGCTAAGACGCAGGGAATCGTTCCGGGTTGCCCGATTGCTTCCTACCGCTGATCAAGTATTTCCCTAAACAGTGGAAGGAGTGAACTCCTTGAAGCCGACAGCGCCTCCCTCGGTGGCGATGGTGAACTAGCTTGACTGCATGGATGTCTTCCTAGGGCTTGCGGTTGCGGCTGCCCTGGGAGGGGCCGATTTCTTCGGCGGGGCATCAGGTCGCAAGGTGGGGCTGCTCCGCACGCTCGCCTGTGCGCACATTACCGGGTTTGCGCTGCTCGCCGTAATCCTCCTGGTTGGTACGCGTCCAGTCGGGAGCGGCAGGGATGTCTGGCTGGCGGCGCTGGCCGGGCTGGCACTCTTCAGCGGCACGGGATTTATGTTCCGAGGGTTGACGCTTGGGCGCATGACTGTGGTCGCTCCTGTCACCACCGCCATGGCTTCTTACTTCACGATCATCATGGGCCTGATTCGAGGGGAGCAACCAACCGATCTGGCTCTTGCCGGCGCCGTCTTGGCCATTACGGCGACTGTCATTATCTCCCGATCTTCAGGAGACGAGGAGGGTGGTGGGTATTCCACCCGGAAGATCGCCTCAGCGGGCGAGATTTCCATGGCCTTGCTCGCCGGGTGCTCCTTTGGGACATACCAGACCTTGTTGGACGAAATCGGCAGTATGGCCGACTGGGGACCAATTCTCATGGTCCGGGTCGTGGCTGCGGGGCTGTTCGGACTAGCGATCTTGGCGAGTGAGGCGCTTGGATTCTGGCGCAAGCGGGTCGCCTGCTTTAACGGCAACAACCTGAATAGCTACGAAGAGGCAGACGGGGGGGACGGAAGTAGTCGTGAATGCTCGACGGGCCAGCGAAAGAAAACGCTGAGGCAAACGGCGCTCGACTATCGAAACGCGATGATCTGCGGCCTTCTCATGCTAGCCGCCTTCTGGCTATTCCTAGAGGCCGTAGCGCGGGGAAGGCTGTCAATTGTCGGGCCTCTTGCCGGTCTGTCGCCGGCGTTTACCGCCATCGGAGCTTGGCTAGTCCTGAAAGACCCCATGGGCAAATTCCAGTGGACAGGCATGATCGTCGCACTTGCAGGCGTGCTGATGGTTTCCTTCGGCTGAGACGCAGGGAGTCGTTCAAGGTTGGCGGTTTGCTTGCCTCCGGGCGCATGGCGAGGCTCAGCGAGTTAGGCCAGGACTTGAGACTCCCGGTGACGCCTCCGCTGGCACCGATGCTGGCAAAGTCGGTCAACGCTCTTCCAGCCGAACAGGAGGGCTGCTTCTGGTTCGAGCCGAAGTGGGACGGCTTTCGAGCCCTGGTGTTTCGCAACGACGACGAATTGGAGATCACTAGCCGCAACGAACGTCCGCTGACCAGGTATTTCCCTGAGCTATGGGCTCCCCTTCGGGCGTTGCTGCCAGGCCGCTGCGTGCTTGACGGCGAAATCGTAGTGCCCGCAAAGGGCTGCGCACGTCTGGACTTTGACGCATTGGCCGCCCGAGTGCACCCGGCTGAGAGCCGCATCAAGAGACTGGCAACAGAGACACCTGCACGCTTCGCGGCGTTCGACATCGTCGCACTGGGAGACCGCGATCTGTGCTCTCGGGGGTTCGCCGAACGACGAAGCATCCTTTGTGAGGTTGCAGCCGGGTTTCGCCCTCCGCTGCATCTGTCTCCGTCCACCACCAGCCGAGAACGGGCAGTCGACTGGTTTAATCGCTTCGAGGGCGCCGGCTTTGACGGCTTGATAGTCAAGCCCGCCGCCGGCGCGTATGAGCCTGGAAAGCGGTCTCAGCTCAAACTCAAGCATCGACACACCGCGGAGGTGGTTGTGGCCGGCTATCGGATGCACAAGACCGACGACGGGCCGGGGTCGCTGCTGCTAGGACTTTTTGACAGTGCAGGAAGGTTGCACTATGCGGGCACGGCGGGGGGGTTCAGTGCGGCGGCGCGGCGCGATCTGGCGGAGAGGTTGGCGCCATTCTCCCACGACGAACCCTCCTCGGGGAGCGACGGCGTCAGCCATCCTTGGCTGACCGAAGACAGCGCTACCCGCCGACCAGGTGCTCCAAACCGCTGGCGGAATGATGCGGGCAGCAGCGATTGGCGTCCAGTCTGGGGTGACCTCGTGGCAGAAGTGACCTACGACGCCATCACCGCCGGGCGTTTCCGACACAACGCACGACTGGTTCGCTGGCGACCCGACCGCTCGCCGGAGAGTTGCTCCTACGACCAGCTAGATCATCCTCCCCCCGCGGAACTAGGAGATATCCTCGACGGACGCGGCGTCTGATTCAGGAAATGCCCGACTTGAGCTCAAGTTAGGTCGGGAATCATGGCGATAATAGATTCATTCGCTTCCTTTACCCTCTTGGCAGAAGGTGTCACGCAATAGGATTACCAAAATAGCCATTGGCAGGAGTTCATTCGAGTGGTCGAGTTAGTGCGCCCACAAGCACTTGAAATAGAAGAAATGCCTCCGTCTTATAATCTTCAACATACGATCTCTTATTGTTGACTAGTAATGCGGTAAAGCAGCCAATAATTCAGATTGGGTACATCATGGCTTGGGGTGGAACGGAGGCCAGGGTGCGTCGTCTGCGCTCTCTTTCTCGTACTTGCCGGCCAGATCCAACAGCGGCTCAAGTTTGTAGGACCGGTCATCAATTCCTGCTTCAAGATCACCGACAGCAGCCCAACGATGCGGGAGCGTGGCGAGCGTGAAGTCGCGAGGGTCGGCGTCTGGCACCTCGTCCCACTTCAGAGGGGCGGAGACCGGAGCCTCAGGAAACGGACGCACTGAGTAGGCGGAGGCAAGCGTGCGGTCGCGCGCATTCTGGTTGTAGTCAACGAGGACTCTGCGCCCCCTGTCCTTCTTGCGCCACTCGGTGGTGACCAGATGGGGGGCTGCCCGCTCAGCTTCGCGAGCCAGAGCCAGAGCGGCGCGGCGGACGGTGCTGAAGTCGTGGCGCGCCACGATGCGCACGAGAATGTGCAGGCCGCGCCCGCCAGAGGTTTTGGGCCATCCCTCCATGCCGTGCCCTGCCAGCAAATCCCTAATGAGCAGCGCCGCTTCGCGCACCGACTCAAAGCCCAGTTCGGGTGCGGGGTCAAGATCCACCCGCAGTTCGTCGGGGCAACCTGGCTCGAAGCGACGGATGGCCCATGGATGCATCTCCAGGCAGCCAAGGTTTACCGCCCAAACCAAGTGAGCCGCGTCCACTGGGCAGAGTTCGGTGGCGACACGCCCCGAGGGAAAGACAACCCTGGCGGTCTGCAACCAGTCCGGACGGGATTCAGGCACCCGCTTTTGGTAAAAGCTCTTTCCTTCGGCTCCGTCGGGGAATCGTCGCAACACGGTCGGGCGGCACCACACGCCCCTCAGTGCGCCGGGCGCCACACCCAGATAGTGCCGCAGCAGATCGAGTTTGGTCTCGCCGCGGGCCGAGAAGAACACCTTGCCGGGGTTGGATATCCGCAATGTGTGCCCGTTGACCTCGATTGTGGTGTAGTCGGCGGCCATCTGCCCAGCCTGAACTAAGGACTCCGCGACTGTGAGCCGCTCAGCGCAGCGATGATGCGCTCGGCAGCCTCTGAAGGGTCTTCATGCTCCCAGATTCGTATGACGCGCCAGTCGGCGTCGGTCAGGGTGCGGTCGGTTTGTCGGTCGCGCCGGACGTTACGGTCGAGCTTCGCCTGCCACCACTCGGCATTGGCCTTCGGGGAGGTGCCGTGCTCAGGGCAGCGGTGCCAAAAACAGCCGTCGACATACACCGCCAGGCGCGCCCTGGTAAAGACGATGTCCGCCCGCGAACACTTTGGTTCGACCGGAATCGGCATGTCCACCCGGTAGCGCAGCCCCCGGGCATGCAGAATTCTGCGGATGGCCATCTCGGGACCGGTGTCCCGACTGCGAATCCGAGACATCACTGCGGACACCTGCGGTGACGAAGGAGGGGGATTGCCCATAAGCGGCAGAATACCAGGACATCAAATCAGCAATCCTGTCACAGGGATGCCCTAAGGATGAGAAGCAACGAGGTGGAGGGTGGAGTTGCAAAGAAAACCACATGATGAGTTGGCAATTCACACTTGTCCTGGACTTCCAACAGACTCACTCTTCATTAGAGGATTTTCCGCCTTTTTTGGGCACCTCAGGAATCAGCAATTTGTCGAAGAAGTTAAGGACTTCTCGTCGCTCTGAAGAAACTGGCCGATTGTCAGCGCTGCGACAGTCTCGTTGCGTGTTTGGCTAGTCGCTCAGCGTCGTATTTGGCAAATACGTTCGCATAATCAGGCCGAGGGCCCCTCCACGCCAGTTCATCCACTCCCGAAGGGGAGTCGAGCACACCGGGCACGTCCCTCACCAAAGTGGCCAGCCGCAGGAAGAGTCGGGCCTGCTCCCGGCCTTCCTCAAGGGTTTTGGACAGCTTGGGGGCTCCACGAACGGCTACCTCCCAGCGTCCGGCGGCCGACGGGATGTTGTCGATGCATCCGTAGCGGGACAGCACGGTGGCTGTGGACTTGGCGCCCCAGCCGGGCAAACCTGGGAAGCCGTCGGCGGAGTCGCCCACCAAAGCCAAATAGTCGGGAATTGACTCAGGAGCTACACCGAAGCGCTCAATTACCCCTTCATGGTCGAAAATCGTGCGTTTGCGCAAGTTAATCTGAACCACCCTGCCGTCGGCACTGACACACTGTGCGAGGTCTTTGTCGGGGGTGCAGATCATCACTCTGCGCACGGCAGGATCGGCGGACGCCCTTTCAGCGGCAGTGGCCAGGGCGTCGTCAGCTTCGTATTGAATCATTGGCCAGACGCAGAATCCCGCCGCTGAAGCCAACTCCTCAACAAGGGGAAACTGCGTCGCCAGCTCAAGCGGGGTGCCTTCACCCGTCTTGTATCCGTCGAAGAGGGCGTTGCGAAACGACTCGATGACGTGGTCGGTGGCCATTCCGACATGCGTCGCCCCCTCCTCGATCAGCCGCAACAGGCCACCCACAACCGCCCGCGCTGCACCGACCTCCTGCCCTGCGGCCGTACGATGGGAGGGACGGGCAAAATACTGACGAAACAGTTCGTAGGTGCCGTCAACGAGGTGAACGATCATCACCCTGCCATCCCTCGACTGCCCGAAAGTGCTGAAAGCGACGAGGGCGCCAACCGCGATCGGATGTCAGGTTGGGGAATTCCGCCAACAATTCCACATCTGCTGAAAGCGACGAAGGCGCCGACCGCGATCGGAAGAAAGCGCCGGGCGGCGGCCGAAGGACGCCCCAAGGTTTCGCCGAACGCGCCCTGCATCTACTGCACCTGCACCAATTCGATCAAGGTCCCGAAGCTGCCCTTGGGATGGACGAAGGCCACGGTCGTGCCGCGCGAACCTGCTCTAGGCGCGGCGTCGATGGGCGTGGCCCCTGCGGCAACCATCGACGCAAGGGCTGATGCGCAGTCCTCCACCCGATAGCCGACATGGTGCAGGCCTTCACCTCGTCGTTCGATGAATCGGGCTATGGGCGAGTCCTCCCTGGTGGCCGCCGTGAGCTGAATGTAGGAATCGGCGACCTTGATGAGCGCCTCCTCCACCCCATCGTGCTCCACAACTTCCCTGTGCGAGACCGTGGCCCCGAAAGCCCGGCTGTAGTAGGCGACGGCGGCGTCGAGATCGTTCACGGCGATGGCGACATGATCCAGTTCCGTCAGAAGCATTTTCTGTGATCCGTTTCCATAATTGGCATTCCCAAGTCTTACCGAACAATCCTTCACGTGCTTACAAGCGGAGTCACGCCGCATAGTGAATGGTTGCGCATTATGCCTGCACGCTCGACGGCAGAGCCCTCGCTGCTGCCAGCCGAATACCCTTCAGCCTGCCTCTTCGGGCACCGCGCCGAGCGACTTGCCCCCACTTCCAATGCCCGCTGCAGCCCAGATAGCCTGATTGGGGAACGAAAGGGGAACATATGAGCACAGCGGTAATTCTTGGGGGAGCACGCACACCTATTGGCAGGCTCTCCGGTGCACTTGGCTCGTTTTCGGGCACCGAACTAGGCAGCATGGCGATAAAGGCGGCTCTGGAGGACGCCGGGGTGAAGCCCGAAGACGTGGACTACGTGTTCATGGGCCAGGTGCTGCTGGCGGGAGAGGGTCAAGCTCCTGCCCGAACTGCGGCGGCGCGGGCAGGAATACCCATGAGCGTGCCCGCTTCAACTGTCAACAAGGTTTGCCTCTCAGGGCTGAATGCCGTCTATCTGGCGGAACGAATGATTTCATCTGGCGACGCCGAAGTGGTGGTGGCGGGTGGAATGGAGTCGATGACCTCCGCCCCGTACCTGGCCAAGGGCGTGCGAGGAGGGCTGCGGATCGGCGACGGCGCGCTGGAAGATTCGATGATGTCGGACGGGCTCACCTGCTCGATCGATCGCTGTTCGATGGGCCTCGGAGCTGACCGATACGCCAAAGCCGAGGGCAACCTCCCCCGCGAGGCGATGGACGCCTTTGCTGCGGCCTCGCATGAGCGGTCTGCCCGCGCACAAAAGGACGGCCTTCTTGAGACTGAGATAGCACCCGTGGAAGTACCACAGCGACGGGGCGGGAAGATCGTCGTAAGCGAGGACGAGGGCATCCGGCCCGACACGAGCTTCGAGAGCCTCGCCCGCCTGCGGGCCGCTTTCGTCAAGAACGGCAGCATCACGGCAGGAAACGCCTCTCAGATCTCCGACGGGGCGTCGGCAATGGTGATCGCCTCTTGCGAGAAGGCCGAGAGTTTGGGGGTCCAACCCATTGCGAAGAT
This sequence comes from uncultured Acidimicrobiales bacterium, assembly GCA_958295925.1. Lineage (GTDB taxonomy): Bacteria > Actinomycetota > Acidimicrobiia > Acidimicrobiales > CATQHL01 > CATQHL01. The sequence goes on along the minus strand of CATQHL010000001.1, from coordinate 1,435,858 downwards.
CGTCTCCTACGCACAGGTGGCAGGGCCCGACACGTCGTTGCTGCATCAACCGGCAGAGGCCATTCGCAAGCTGATTGAGCGCAGCGGCCACGCACTCGGCGACATCGACCTGTTCGAGATCAACGAAGCCTTTGCGGCGGTAGTGCTGGCCTCAATGAACGACTTGGGCATTCCGCAAGACGTGGTGAACGTAAACGGCGGGGCCATCGCCTTGGGCCACCCCATCGGAGCCTCCGGCAACCGGGTGCTGCTAACGCTGATCAAGGAACTTCAACGCCGTGGCGGGGGCCTTGGGGCAGCCGCACTTTGTGGGGGAGGCGGTCAAGGCGACGCTGCCCTCGTTCGGGTTTGAGGCGGTTGTTCAGACAGACGACTCAGCTGTTCTGGCAACCCACTCTGCGTCTAGTCCAAAGCCCCCTTTGAGCCCTTCGAGACCCCGCTGAAACAATAAGTTCCCCCGCAAGCCCGCTTGTAACATTTGTAGCAAATTTGAAATGGCCTCTGACCTGGGGTTTCTTGAGATTGCTGGGCAATTTCAAGAAAATCGCAAAATAAGTTGACAAATGCACGCGCAACCTGTAACATAAGACAAATAAGCATCGGGCTCTCCCTCCTAAGGGCAAATCCCCCAAGATGGTAGTGAGTCTCCCCTCCCCGGTGCGACGGTTAGGGCGCCATTTGGCAGAAAAATGCCGGTGGCGTCCTAACTGTTTATTGGCCCTGAAGTGAGTGGCTTGAGTAACAGCAAGAGGCCCAAACCACTGAAAGCCCAATACTAGATTTCAGCGGCGGGGAACTCCCTGCGTCCCAGCAGGGCCCTCCCCAGGGTGACCTCGTCTGCATACTCCAAGTCGCCACCCGTCGGCAGTCCTCTCGCAAGTCCGGTGACCGCCACCCCCTCATCGTGCAGAAGCCTCACCAGGTACATCGACGTGGCCTCGCCCTCCAGATTCGGATTGGTGCCCAGGATCACCTCTTCTATGTCCTCGGCGCTCAGTCGACGGAGCAACTCAGAAATCCTTAGCTCCTCCGGTCCGATCCCCTCCATCGGGTTAAGGGAGCCATGCAAGACGTGATAAAGGCCATTGAAAGCCCCAGTGCGCTCAATTGCAAACACGTCCCTAGGGTCTTCAACCACGCACACCCGTGCGCGGTCGCGGCGGGCGTTGCTGCAAATTTCGCACTCATCCAACACCGCGAGGTTGCAGCAACGCACACACTCGCGGACTTGCCGCCTAGCTTCGATCATCGAGGAGGCCAGGCGGCTCACCTCGTCGTCACGAGTTTGCAAGAGGTGAAATGCGATGCGCTGAGCCGACTTGGGCCCTATCCCCGGCAACCGCTCAAGGCGGTCTATGAGATCGCCGATGAGGGTGGAGTAGGGGTCAACCACGATCAGCTAGGCGCTTTGGTCGATGAGTCTCCCGCCGGGAAACGCCTCTTGCATCTGCTCGATCCCGTTTGCCTTTTCCCGTTTCGGCTGCCCGATCTCGGAGATGTCCTTGACTTTGTACCTCTCCGGGATTCTTAGACCGGAAGACTCGGGAGGATCTGCGGTGGTCCCGTCGTCGATTTCAAAACTGACCGACAGAGGTTGATTGAAGTGGCGGCTAAGTGAAGCCTCGACTTGTTCCTGATAGTTCTTGCTGCGCTGGAGCATTCCGCTGTGGTTGAACGCCAGACGCAGCGTGTTGCCACGACTGGCAAGAAAGCGCCCACTGCCCAGGCAGGCAATCGCCGATTTCGCAAATGTGGGCAAAATGTCGTTTGCCCAGGCCAGAACTACTTCATCGCGGGAAGGGCAGATGGCCGAGGCGCCAGCCCTTGAGGTGCCAGCCCCTTGGGCGGTCGCTTGGCGAGCGGATGCGGGCTTAGGGGGAGATTCGGTCCTCGAGACGCCCTCGACTGCTTCTCGCGACGACTGCGCCCGCCCACGAGCGTCCGAAGCCTCTGCTTGGCTCGGCTGACCTTGGGCAAGCATTGCCCGCAGTTCACGCGTCTTGGCAACGTTTTTCTGGGCGGACATTTGCCGCTTGCCGGGGGGCGGCGCACTGCGCGCATGACCTGCTGGGGAAACGGCGGAGTTGGCCGAAGACTCGGCGGATTCGGCAGGAGGCTTTCCACTGGACGCTACGGGGGGGCGGGCCACGCTTGAAGTCGGCTGACTGGCGAACCCGTCAGCGGGCAACGGCCTAGCCTGAGCAAGAGCGCTCTCAAGTCGCTCAACTCGAGCAGCCAGGGCACGCTGTCCGACATCGAGTTCGGAACGAGAAAGCCGAATGAGCGCCAGCTCCAAGTCCACACGAGGATCGGGCGCCGTCCTCATTCCCACCAGCGCCTCTCCTAGAAGCTCCAGTGCGTGCGTGAGGTGTCTCGCGCTCATCTTCTCAACCAAGTCCCCAACAACAGAGCGCTCTGCCGGCGAAAGGTGTTCAGGGCCGCAAACGGAGGCCAGGAAGGCGTTGCGCAACCGACGCAGCAACGCTTCGGCCAAGACCCTCGGCTCCTGTCCAGCCCGTGTCGCCCCGTCGGCGGCCGCAAGCACGGCCGCTGAGTCGCCAGAGGCCAGGGCTGCTATCACCTCGCTGACGCTGTCGCCCTCGGCCGGGGCCGATCCGGCTGCGGCCACTTGATCCAAAGCGGAAAGAGTGTCCCGGGCAGACCCCCCGCCCGTGGTCATTACATACGCCAGATTCTCCTCGGAGAGCTCGATGTCGGCGTCTTCAGCCACGGATCGCACGTGGTCGGAGAGCTGATCGGCAGGCAGCAGACCAAACAGGAGATGCTGGGTTCTGCTGCGTATGGTCTGCGCCACTTTGTGCGGCTCGGTGGTGCAAAGGATGAACACGACGTGCGAGGGAGGCTCCTCCAGCGTCTTCAGCAAAGCGTTCTCAGCGCTGGAGGTAAGCATGTGCACCTCGTCGAGCACGTATACCTTGGTTCTGCCGGGACTTCCGATAAGAACTCGGCTGTTCAGCTCCCGTATGTCGTCTACGGAGTTGTGGGAGGCGGCGTCGAGTTCGTGGAGGTCATAAGAAATGCCGTCGGCGAACGCCCGGCAGGAATCGCACGCTCCGCAGGGCTCGCCGTTGGCAAGATCAAGGCAATTGAGAGCTTTGGCGAGGATTCGGGCAGTGGACGTCTTGCCGGTGCCTCGGGGGCCGCTGAAAAGGTAGGCGTGCGCCACTTTGTCGCCCGCCACGGCGTTTCGGAGGGCGGCAACCACATGTGGCTGACCGATCACCCCGGCAAACCTGTTGGGACGGTAGCGCCGATAGAGAGCCTGATGAGCCATTGTGAGCGAGTCTATTTACCTGTTAAGACGGTATTCGCAAGCCGCCACATCCCGCCTGCCACTTCCCGCCGACGACCGGGAACTTCCGATCGGTTTACGTCGCCCGGCGCCTTCAAAGCTCCTTCGGGGGCGGACCGGAGGCTGTGAAGGCCTCCTCGACCTGCTTGTAGGTCAACGGCTCGGAGTCATCGGCCACTGGGGGGCGCTCCGCTGATTCCGCCGAGCATCCTGCCTTCACGTCAGAGCCTGCCGAAATGGCCATCTGCCGATCCCGGCGCTGGTTGCCTGCCGACCAGCGAAAGAACACCCCGGCGATAATCGTCCAAAGGTACAGCCCACCAACAATCTTCATTACCAAGCCGGCCGCCTGCTGATCGGCGGTCACCCCTATGCCCCAGAGCCTTACCTGCTGGTCGTAGGCCTCATACAGGGTGCCTTGCGCGAACGTCAAGAATCCCGCAGGCACAGTTGGAAGCACCGACATGGCAAACAGGTAGAACATCTTGCCGAAGGGCTCAAGCCTCAGCTCCGGCAGAGGGCCACAAACCGGCAACCACATGGCAATGGCCGTGACGAACAAGGCAAGATGCGCCGTGTAATGAAACGGGCCGTTGGTGGCGCTGGTGTTGACCACCCATGGCAGATGGGTGATGGCCACCACAACGTTGAAAACGACCCCGACAACAATCGGTCGCAGCAGGCGCCTCGTCCAGGGCTTGCTGAGATCGACGACTCGGCTGGCCAGCCAGCGGGGGGTGGCAAGTAACAGCAGTGGAGGCACCACCAGTGTTATGAGAAGGTGCTGAATCATGTGCACCGAGTAGAGGTACTCCTCGGAGATGTCGTGAACGGGCCAGTCGCTGGCCAGCCACAGGAATCCCACTGCCAGCAAATACATGACCCCTTGCCGGCGGGTGACCTTTTCCGGCCCGCCGGGGACGGCCGGGGCCAGAACCCTCTTTACGTACCAGCCAAGCGCCAGGGCCACCAGCACCAACACCCAGACTTCGACGTGGGGGCGCCAAGCCCAGAGTTCATAGTCAGCCGATCCCACGGCCAGGACGCCGCTAGGTCCAGAAGCTAAAGGCAGTAAGCATTATGAGGTAAACACCTAATGCCAGCGCAATTCCGGTCATGAAAATGCGCTTGAAAAGCACAGAGTCAAACTTGAGGTGCATAAACCATGCCGCCACATAAACGAACTTCAAGACCATCAGCACCGTTAGCAGCGCAAAGAGGGCAGCGTCCCCCAGTCTGTGCACAGACTCGAAATAGGTGAACACCTCAACGGCGGTGAGCACCCCGAGAATGATTGCGATCTTGACGTACTGCCAGTCTGAGGGGTGCTTGTCATGGTCATCGGCTGCCGAGGCGGCGGCTGAGGTGCCATCGGCGGCGGAGTCGGCGGCTGCCGCTTCAGCGGGCTTGACGTCAATCTCCTCGGCAGCGAGGGCTGCGGAATCCTCTGCGACCGGTGAAATCTGAGACACGGCGGGCCTCCTGATTACTGCGGGAACAGGTAGATGATCGTGAAGATGAGAATCCACACGATGTCCACAAAGTGCCAGTAGAGGCCAATCAGCTCCACTCTCTCGGCCCGATCGGGTCCCAGGCTGCCGCGCAGGTTCATCATCAGCAAAGACATGAGCATGACTATTCCGATGCTCACGTGGACGCCGTGGAAGCCTGTGAGGGTGTAGAACGCCGACCCGAAGATGTTTGTGGTGTATCCGAGACCATGGTTGTAGAAGACCGTGAATTCGTACACCTGACCGGCTACGAACGTCCCGCCAAGCAGCGAAGTGGCGGTGATCCAGATTCGGAAGCCCCGCTCGTTGCCCCGATTCATGGCTGAGAGCGCCAGCACCATGGTGAGCGAGCTCATCAGGAGAACGAAGGAGCTGACGGAAGTAAACGGGATGTCGAAGACGTCGAGGGGGCCAATCTCCCCCTCCGGCAGCCTGGATTTGGCGAACATGTATGTGGAGATGAGTGCGCCGAAGAGCAGGCACTCCGAACCCAGGAAGAGCCACATCATCAGCTTGTTGTGCGAGATGCCCGTGGTCGTCCCGCCGACTTCCTGGACGGCGACAGCCTCCTCCGCGTGCCCTTGGGGTGCTTGCTCCTGGGCTACTTCGGGAGCAGGGTCGGCGAGGGCGGTGTCTGTCTCGGTCATCTCACAGCGCCTTCGCTGCAGGGTCAGCCCCGGAGTCGGCGACAGCCGGAAGGTGAACGTCCGCCGGGCCGGAACCGTTGCCTGAAACCGCGTCGCTGTGGTGCTCTTCGTGGTCGTGGGCCTCCGGGTCGTCGGGCGACTCCAGCACCCAACCGTAGATCGCCCCCAACACCACCAGACCGCCGATGATGCTGATCCAAATGTTGAAGATCAGCCCGTAAGCGAGCAGCGGGAGCCCCAGCGCCAAAATAATCGGCCAGTAGGACGGCGAAGGCAGATGTATCCCCTTGGCGCTGCCGTCGTGTGCAACGTCTTCAGCTCTAGCCCTTCGCACGACTTTTCCGTCGTCTTTGATCTCCCACTTGCGGTGCCAGAACTCGTCCTGGCGACTTACCACGATCTCCCTGTCGAAATTGTGTTCGGGAACCGGAGACGCGGTCATCCACTCAAGGGCTCGAGCGTCCCACGGGTCGGGGCCTACAGGTTTCAATAAGCCCGAGCGGTAGGCCTTACGGCTCCGGTAGATGTTCATGATGAAAATCAAGAAGCCGATTGCTGTCACGAACGCCCCTACGGTGGCCATGGCGTTCCAGAAGGAGAAACCCGCATCGGCCGAGTAGCTCTGAATTCGTCGCGACATGCCTTGAAGACCAAGGATGTGCATGGGACCGAAGGTCAGGTTGAAGCCCAGCATCAGCACCCAGAAACTGGCCTTGCCCCATCTTTCGTTCAGCTTGTAGCCAAAAGCCTTGGGCCACCAGAAATAAAATCCGGAGAGCATTCCTAGCAGGGAGCCTCCGAATATCACGTAATGGAAGTGAGCCACTATGTAAAAGGTGTCGGTCTGCTGGGTGTCCGCCGGGGCAATGGCGTGGGTCACGCCGGACAGCCCGCCGATGGTGAACATGGCCACCGCCCCAATGGAGAAGAGCATGGCCGTAGTGAACTGAAGGCGGCCCCCCCACATCGTCGCCAGCCAGTTCAGGATCTTCACACCTGTTGGCACTGCGATGAACATCGTGGACAGCGAGAAAGCCGCAACCGAGATCGGGCCCACGCCCGAGGTGAACATGTGATGAGCCCAGACGCCCCAGCCCATGAACCCGATTGCGATTCCCGAGAAAACCATGAACGGGTAGCCGAAAAGGGGCTTCCGGCTGAAGGTGGGAATGACTTCCGACATAATTCCGAACGCAGGCAGGATGAGGATGTAGACCTCGGGGTGACCGAAGATCCAGAAGAGGTGCTGCCACAACAGCGGGTCGGCGCCAGCGGCCACGTTAAAGAAGTTGGCCCCGAAGAGCCGGTCGAACATAAGCAGAAAGAGCGCCACGGTTATCACCGGAATGGCAAAGAGCAGCAGGAACTGCACGATGAGCAGCATCCAGGAAAGCACCGGCATTCGCCAGAGCGACATCCCCTTGGTGCGCATATTCAGCACTGTCACGATGAGGTTGATGGCGCTTACCAACGACGCTATGCCGGTGATCTGCAAACCCAGGGCGTAGAAGTCCATCCCGTGGCTGGGGGAAAAGACCAGTCCGCTATTGGGGGCGTAGCCGAACCAACCGCCATCGGGGGCGCCTCCCAGCATCCAGGACGTGTTCAGGAAGATGCCACCGAAGAGAAAGCACCAGAAACTGAAGGCATTGAGGCGCGGAAAGGCGACGTCCCGTGCCCCAATCTGCAGCGGAAGCAGAAAGTTGGAGAAAGCGGCGGCCAGAGGCATTATCACCAGGAACACCATCGTCACCCCATGCATGGTGAACACCTGGTTGTAGGCGTCCTCGCTCAGAACCCTCCCGCCAGGTGCGGCCAGCTGCAGGCGGATGAGCAGTGCCTCCACCCCTCCGACGACCAGGAAGATCAGCGCCGCCGCGCCGTAAAGAATGCCGATCCGCTTGTGGTCGACGGTAAAGAGCCAACTCCTCCAGCCGGTGTCGCCCCTGGGTCGGGCCAGCATGCCCAGGCTGCTGGACGGGCGAACCATCTGATCGCCCGCGGTCAGCTGGAGTTGTTGAGGCTCAGAGGTGGTAGTCATCGCCTCAGCCTGCCCGCTGCGGATTTGCCCAACTGCTTTCCCATCTATCGGCTCTTTCCTACTGCAAGGTTGCCAAGTAATCGATCAAATCGCTGACTTCCGAGTCGCTTAGCCCGGGAAATGACGGCATCCCCCGGCTGTCGTCGGGAGCGTTGGCCTTTCGAGCAGGGGCGTTCCGAATCCACGCATCGAGCTCGCCCCGGTTGAGCTTTCCCCGATCAGCCACTGAGTTGTAACGCAGGTACTTGGCGCGGTTCTCGTAGAGGTCAAAGACGGAGCCCGCGAACGTGGTGCGGCTGAGGAGGTGGGTGAGGTTGGGGGCCGCGCCGGAAACAAGGGAGGAAGTAATCTGGTTTCCTCCACCGTAGATTCCCGGCTCGTCGGGAAGGCCGTCGAGGTTGGTGTCGCTGACGCCGTTCACCACGTGGCAGTTGGCGCAGTTCGCCAGGAATATCTGCTGGCCCTCGTAGCCCGCCTCGCCCTCTAAGAGCGGCACCGCTGGTTCGAGTTGTCTGGCGACCCACTCGTCGAACTCCTCGAGGGTGACGGCGACTGCGTACATGCGCATGTACGCGTGGGACAAGCCGCAGAACTCCGTGCATTGCCCTCCATAACGACCCGGCCGGTCGGCTTCGATCACCCACGGATGGGTTCGGCCGGGGACGGCGTCACGCTTGCCGTTCAGGCGGGGAATCCAGAAAGAGTGGATGACGTCTCGAGAGGTGATTTCAAGCGGCACTTGAACACCGACCGGCATAACCATCTCGTTGGCGGTGACGATGTCGGGCGGGGTCGACGTATTGCCGTCGAGGTGATACTGGAATTCCCACCACCACTGCTGGCCAACGACTGTCACGCGCAAGTCGTCGGGGGCTGCGGAGACCTCCTCGAGTTTCACGAGGGTGGTGAGGGTGAAGACGGAAATGACTGCCAGGACGATGGTGGGGATGATCGTCCAGGCCAGCTCAAGTCGGAGATTCCCGTGGACCTGGAGCGGGTACTCATCATCCCCGTCATCCCCGTCATCCCCGTCATCGCTGGCGGCTGAATCGGGGCCCTGCGACTGCGAAGAGCCGTCAGCGCCGGCCTGGCGTCGGCGGTAGCGAACCACGAGGTAAACAATCGCACCTTGGACCAGGAAGAAGACGACGATGGCCACCCCCAGGACGGGGTAGAAGAGGCTGTTTATCTCGGCAGCATCCGGGCCTGCAGGGGCGAGGGTATCCAGCGGGTGTTCGCGAGCGCAGGCGGCAGCCAGCGCGACCAGGACGAGCGATGCCGCCAACAGAAGTGCGCCTCGACGCAGGCTGCCTCTGAGCATTGAGCCCACTGCTGTCGTAGCCTCGCCACTCTTGCCGCTGCGTATGCGGAGCGGGCCCGTCACTCCGCAACCTCCACGTGCACCTCTTCGGCGGAGTGATCCCCCTCTGAACCGGGTTCGCCGTGTGAGGCTGGGCCTGCGGCGGCTGCCACGATCCCGGCAGCAACCACTGCTGCGGCGCCAAGCGCCAATACCCCTGCGACGGCGGACTTTCCTATCTTCGGGCGCGCTGCGAAGAGGGCCGCCACCACCAAGATCAAGGTCGCCACGCCCGCGGCCAACCACACCGCGCTGAATTCGCTCACGGCAAGCAGCACGCGGGAGCCTCCCAGAACAAGCACGGCAATCCCAGCAGCGCCCAGCACGGGAACCTCGATTGGATGCATTACCCGGTTGCGGAGCTTGCGGTTGGCGGCAGGGTCTCCGGTGGAGCGGTCGGCCCAGGCGGAGACCATCCACTCAAAGATAACCACTCCCAGCAAGATCAGCCCTGAGGAGAAAATCGCCGCGTGGGTCACGAGTCCGATCACCACCAATGCAACGGAGAACGCCCCGATAACAGGCCAGTAGCTGTGACGCGGCGAAGCCTGCGTGGGGGGGATTCTGGCGTCGGGGGCCAACTCTCCCACCGATTTTGGATCGGCGTCCCTGAACGCCACGAGCAGGCACGCCAGCCCGCAGGCGGTTAGTGCCACAAAGCTCAGGATGACGTATCCGGTGTGCTCTCCCACGCCGCCCCTCCATCCAAGGCTGAACACGCCCCGCCAGGAGGAGCGGTCGATGACGCCCAGGTAGTCGGGAGCCGAGGGATCGCCGGTAGCCACCCCATAGACAACCGCTGCCGCTGCCGCGAGCAGTCCAAGCCCGAAAAAGAGCTTGAACCCGGGAGTGAGCATCCCCGAACTCCGAGGAAGCTTGGGAAGGAACCGCTTAATCATTTCGTGACGAACACGGCTATCCAGAGAACCCAGTAGATGAAGACCATCGAGTGCCAAAACAGCGCCGCAGCCGACATCCCGTCGATGTGGACGTTTGGTTGTGGGCTGGCAAGTACGCGCACCGCCATGATGAACAAGAAGACGTGGGCGATGACAAGGAAGGCAAGGAAACTGCCCGTGATCGTGTAGATGAGCGGGGCCGCGACCGAGCCATCGTCAATCTCAAGGCCCATCTGCCGAAAAAGGAAGACGAACTGGTTGATCACGGCTACGCCGAACAGGGCGGTAACCAGAAGGGCAATAAGGATGTGGCGGCGGTCGGCCTGGGAAGTGGCGCGCACCGCCCACTGCATGGTCACGACGCTCAGCAGCAGCGTCCAGGCCATCACCGTTGGGGAAGCGAGCTCGAGCACGGCTCCGCCGGGAATCCAGGTAGACCCCTGGTTAGCAGACAGGAAGTCGGCGCGCTCAGACAAGTAGATGCCCAGCAAGGCGCCGAAATACATGAGCAAACAGGCGGAGGCAAATCCAGTGCCAACCTGAAGGGTGCGACGGCGCGGGGGCACGGCAGCTGGAACCACTTCCGGCTGGACCGCCGCGTGTGCTGAATGCTCGGTAGTCGTCAACTCATTTCCTCTTGCGACACGGCGGCTTCGGAATCATCTGCGACGGGATCTTGATCGAGCAGAGGCGTCATAGACCGCACCTTCTGGGCGACAGCGAAGTTCGAGACGACAGGTGGCGAGGCCGTTGCCCACTCCAAAGTATGAGCAGACCAGGGGTTTGCCTCCGTTGAGGCCCCTCGAGAGAGCGCCACCACCCCGAGAAGTGCCGCCATCAGCGCCAAGCCCACGCCGACAAGCACCAGGATCGCGGCCGCAGATGACACCAGACTGACTCCTTGAGCCACGGCGGATGTGGAATGTCTGCCAGGCAGGTCGGGCTGACCGACGAATCCTGCCACCAATCCGATGATTCCAAGGCCCAGGCCGCCAATTAACAAGACGGGAGGGGCGAAGTAGCCGGCTGGGCGCGCCAGCGTCTTTCCAAACAGCTTCGGCGCCCAGAAGAAGATCCCGGCGATGGCCGCGGCGGCGGCGGTTACCAGGACCAGGTCAAGCAGTGCACCACCGGCTGCGCTGCCCCAGAGATCGTCGAGGGGGGAGAGGGCTGAATCAAGCCTGTTCTGCCAGGACTCGTTGGCTGCGTCGAAGCTGCGCAGGAAACCGACCGCGCCACCGAGGACGCGAATAACCGCCAGTGCGGCCGCCGTGACCATCAAGGCCATGGACACAAGGGACAGAACCAGATGAAAGGTCGGAGCAGGCAACCTTGGGGAACTGCGGATGAGATGAGGCATCTGGGTGATCGGGCCGAGCACCAGCAAGAACGCCAGAATGAGTCCCCCGACCACGAAGACGGGAGTTGTGTGGGCGTTCGGGCTAAAGAACCCCTGTAGTCCCACGCCGAGGCAGAAAGCTCCGACGAGGCCAACGCGAACCATCACGAAGCGGTAGTTCCGCATGGGCGCCCCAAAGGCGAGAGGGACGATCTGCCCGATTATCCCCAGCACTGGAATCAGGAAGGCGAATACCTGGGGCTGCTCAAACACCCAGGACACCTGCTCGTAGAGGTTCTCGCCCAGGCCGTACCTGGCCGCAGCAACTCCTCGCAGATCGACCCACATGATCACGAGGTTGGCCAGAAGCACCGGGAGGCTGAGCAGCCAGACGGCGGCGGACACCAGCATCGACCAGGTAAAGATGGGAACACGCGTGAGGCTCATGCCCTCGGCGCGCTGGGTGAAGATGGTTGTGAGCAGCACCACGACAGCAATCAGGATGGACACGACCACCATGGCAAAAGCCAGCAGCGAGAGCTCCACAGAGCGCTGACGGCCTCCCTGCGCCAATCCCCCGTCGATACCCCAGCCGGCAATGAGGATCACCCCGCCGGTAAGCCAGAGCCAGAAGGCCGCGGCGCCGGCGCGGGGGAAGGCAGTGGAGGAGGCGCCTATCTGCAAGGGAACCACGCAGGTAGCCAGCCCCAGGAATAGCGGCACCACAAACAAGAAGACCATCCCCACCCTGTAAAGCGAAAAGACCTGCCAGTAGGCCTCTTCCCCCAGGAAGACGTTGATTCTCGGGGTCTGCGTGCGTTCCAGGTTCAGCAATACGCCGCACACCAGGCTGAAAGCCCCGAAACACAGGGCGCTCAGGATCCACATTCGTCCGATGGTCTTGTGGTCGCCGCTAGACAGCAGCCCGGCAAGGCCACGCGGTGCCCCGAGGGGGGGAGCGGGCGGAGAAGCGTCTTGGGTGGTCGCTGGCTCGGAGGTCATTCTTGAGAGTTTGGACTGCCTCTGAGATGTGCGGCGATGAAAGGGCGGGCACCCTCTGTACAACCGGTGCAGTCTGTGTTTTCAGCGGAAAACTTTACAGGCTCAAGCCCACTCGGCAGCATCATGAGAGCCTGCAAGGGTTGAAATAAGACTTCAGAGGAGCTGATCCAGCGCAATGGCGCCAAAGAGTACCACCACATAAGCAATCGACCATCTGAATAGGCGCATCGCATCCTCGTGCGTGCAGCTTCGGAAGAGACGTATGGAAAGCCCTGTGAATATTGCCCCTGACACCATGGCGGCCACCTGATAGATAACCCCCATCCCTGCCACATGGCCAAAGGCGACGCTGACGCCCCAGAGCGTCAGTGTGTAGGCCAGTATTCGAATGGCGACCACGCGCAGAGGAACGACAGAGGGCAGCATCGGCACCCCGGCCCTGCTGTAGTCGTCGCGATAGCGCACAGCCAGCGCCCAGAAGTGGGGAGGCGTCCAAAAGAAGATCAAGGCAAAGAGAAGCACCGGCGGCCAGGAAAGGGTTCCGGTGACCGCAGTCCAGCCCACCAGCACCGGAACGGCTCCGGCTGCACCGCCGATCACGATGTTCCGCTCGGAGCGCCGCTTGAGCCAGAGGCTGTAGACAAACACGTAGAACAGCGTTGCGCCAACCGCAAGGGCGGCGCTCATAAGGTTTACTAAGAGCGCCAGCCAGGCAAACGAAGCGGACTCCAGGACGACGGCAAATACAAGGGCCGCCCGTGGCGAGATCTCGCCGGTCACCAACGGACGGCCGCTGGTGCGCTGCATCATCGTGTCAATGTCGCGGTCTATCACCATGTTCAGGGCATTGGCGCCCCCGGCGGCAAGAGATCCCCCCACCACGGTGGCTACAACCAGCCAGGCAGAGGGCATTCCCGCTGCGGCCACGATCATCGTGGGGATGGTTGTAACAAGGAGCAGTTCGATGATGCGGGGCTTGGTGAGTGCCACATATGCGGCAGCCTTCGACCGCTCAGTGGAACGCACCTCGCTCACAGACATCACGTCAATGGTACGAGCCAGGGGAGTTTCTTGGCCGATTTCGGGCAATGGAGCCGAGCGCGATGTTTTCTATGATGCCGACGGTGCCGTCTCGCTTTCGTATCGCCCCTGAGACTTATCGGCGAATAACCGTCTTTGCACTCTGGGCTCTTGCTGTCATCGTCGTGACCGGAGGCGCAGTCCGGCTAACAGGCTCGGGCCTGGGCTGCTCCGACTGGCCGAACTGCGAAGAAAACCAACTGGTGCCCGACCTCGAATTCCACGCAATGGTGGAATTCACCAATCGGGTTGTCACAGGGCTGGTCTCTGCTGCGGTGGCTCTGGCCGTTCTTGGGTCGTTTCTGCGCTGGCCGCGACGCAGCGACCTTACCTGGTGGTCGATGGGCCTGGTGGTGGGAGTGGCCGTACAGGTGGCACTGGGGGCGCTCGTGGTCGGCTCCCACCTCTCCCCGTGGCTGGTATCGGCGCATTTCCTGGTTTCCATGCTGTTGGTATTAAACGCCGTGGTGCTGCGCCACAGGGCTGGTATGGCGGATTCATCCCTAAATCTTCGTGAAGGCGAGCGCCGCGCAACCTCGCCTTGGTTGCGGCGCTGCTCGGCAAGCCTGGCTGTGGCGGCGGCGGCGGCATTGTTCACGGGAACCCTGCTTACAGGCGCCGGGCCGCACGGTGGCGACGAGAACGCCCCAAGATTCGACCTCCACATCCCGTCCCTGGCGCGCTGGCATGGAGCGGCGATGGTGATCACGTCCGCCTTAGGGGTCGTCGTCTGGGCTCTTGCCGAGCGTGGGTCGGGCAACTGGCGGCATCGTGTGCGAAGCAACTCCGCACCAGCCGCCCGCGCAGTGCTGCTATTTGTGGCCATCCAGGCCTTTGTGGGGTACACGCAGTACTTCACCGGTGTGCCGGCGCTGCTGGTGGGCATTCACATCACCGGGGCGATGTTGCTTTGGGCAGCCGTCATTCAGCTGAACCTGTCGGTGGCGACGGAAATGCGAAGCGCCCCCGGCAAACCGCTGACGGCCCCCAAAAAGGAAACCCCGGCTTCAGTATGACGCCTGGTTTAGGTACGATGACCGTCGAGGCTTCCATGACCACCATCGCCCCTATTGAGATACTCGAGAGCCACACCCATGCCCACACTGGCCTCGACCGCCCCTGGCAGGTAATTGTCTGGGACGATCCTGTGAATCTCATGAACTATGTGGTTTATGTGCTTCAGAAACTCTTCGGATACAGCACAGAGCATGCCACGAAACTCATGCTCGATGTTCACAACAAGGGAAAAGCCGTCGTGTCGGAAGGAAGCAAGGAAAAAGCCGAATTGGACGTGACGGAACTCCACAGGCACGGCCTCTGGGCAACAATGCAGCAGGGTGGCTGACGGGGCGATGAGCACCTCGCCGATGAGCACAGACCATTGAAGGGCGCGGAATGACCGACCGAGTGCTGGAAGGTCAGGGCGACGGCAGCTTCGTCCCTTTGCTGTCTTCAGACTGGGGCAGTTTGATATTGATCTGCGCCGAGGAAGTCCTGGGGATGCTGGAGAACGACAGCGACCTGAACAGTCAATTGACCCCTGCGGCGCATCCAGGCGACCCTGAGGAGCAGGCAAAGTTTGATGAGTTGGTGGGCTCAGACATCACAAACGGGCGGCTCTCAGACCTCAAGGCCCTTGCTGATCTGCCTAATTCGGAATCCCTTAGTGGGGAGCGGGTGGAAGCGAGCATCAGGGCTCTTACGGTGATTCGCCTGATCTACGGGGAGTTTCTGGACTACAGGACGCAGGGCCACAAAAAGTCTCCGAAGCAGACCGGAGAGGAAGAACCCGTCTTGGCGCCGTTAGGAATCAAAAACGACGCCTTCAGCAGGCCCGCCCCCTTCTATAAGAAAACATATGTAGCCCTCGCCGCCCTTCAAGAGCAGATGCTGGACGATTTCGTCTCCTCGGGCTCAGGCTCGGGCTGAAATTCAGGCTGGGGAGGCTCTGGCTAGGCTCTTGTCATCCGCCCCCATCGTCCAGAGGCCTAGGACGCCGCCCTTTCAAGGCGGTAACACGGGTTCGAATCCCGTTGGGGGTGCTACATCCTCCGCACTGCGTGGACAATCCTTTCCACCGAGGGCAGGAAGGCGTCTTCAAGAGGGGGGCTGAACGGGACGGGCGTGTCTGCGGAGCAGACGCGTGCGATCGGTGCGCGCAATCGACCAAAGCAGGATTCTGCCAGCAGCGCTGCGATCTCCGAGGCGAGGCTGCAGCGAGGCGGGCTCTCGTCGATTACCAGAGCCCTGCCGGTGCGGGCCACCGAGGCGTTAATCGTCTCGACGTCCAGAGGTGAGAGCGTCCTGAGGTCTATTACCTCTGCCGACGTTTCAAACTCGTCAGACAAGCGGTCGGCCGCCTCCAGTGCCATTGGGACTCCTGCAGACACGGCGATGAGGCTCACATCGGAGCCTTCCCTGACGACCGAGGCGCTGCCGAGAGGCAACTCGTAGCTTCCCTCCGGCAAAGGCCCGCTGGTTCGATAGAGGCTCATGTGCTCGAGGAAGACGACCGGGTTGTTGTCGGCGACAGCGCTCAAGAGCAGACCCTTGGCGTCGGAGGGGTTGGAAGGGGCTACGACCTTGATTCCCGGGATGCTGGCAAATATCGAGTACAGGGTGTCGGAGTGCTGGCCGCCGGCACGCAACCCTGCTCCTGCGGCCATGCGCAACACCAGCGGCACGTCGGTCTGCCCGCCGAACATGTAGCGCATCTTGGCCGCCTGGTTGAATATCTGATCAAAGCAGTAGGGGGTGAAGCTCGACCACATAAGATCCACCACCGGTCGCAGCCCGGCCACCGCCGCCCCGACTGCTGCGCCCGTGAAACCTGCCTCGGAAATCGGTGTGTCGCGGACTCTCTCCGGCCCGAATTCCTCCAGCAATCCTTTTGTCACCCCGAATGTGCCCCCCATTGCCCCCTCGAGGGGGGGCCCCAGCCCGGAGCCTCCTGAGATGTCCTCTCCCATCACAATCACCGAGGTGTTGGCCCGCATGGCTTCGGCGAGCGCCTCGTGCACAGCCTGACGGAAAGTTCCAGCCCTTTCTGTGGGTGCGGGCATGGTGGCGGAGTGCTTCGCTGCGGGCTCGTCCACTACGTAGCGACCTACCTCCAACGGATCTGGCCAGGCGGCGGCCCTGGCCATTTCGACTGCCTTGTCCAGCTCCATGCTTGTCTCTGCCGTGAACGCGGTCAGGTCGACGCCTGAAGCCTCCTGAAAACGTGTAACGGGGTCTTCACCCCTCGCTGAGCGACGTTCCTCGCGCGACCGGTACTGTTCCGGATCGCCCACGTAGTGGCCTCGCATGCGCACAACCTTTGCCTCGATGAGGGTGGGGCCGCCGCCTTGGCGGGCCCGCTCGACGGCTGTGGCAGCCGCCTGGTGGACAGCCAGATAATCGGAGCCGTCGACGGTAACCCCTGGCATGCCGTAGGAGAGGGCCCGCTGCGAAATGTCCTCGACGCTGGTTGAGTAGGACACCGGGGTGGATTCCGCCCATCCGTTGTTTTCGCACACGAAGATCACGGGCAGCCCCCAGATAGCGGCCAAGTTGAGCGACTCGTGGAAGATTCCCTGGTTGGCCGCCCCGTCGCCGAAGAAGGAGACCGCCACCCTGCCGTCCCCTAGAGTTGCGGAGGCCAGCGCTGCGCCTACCGCCAGGGAGATGCCGCCACCCACGATATTATTCTCTGGGTGCTGGGAGGGGCGCCGTCGCTAGAGCGGGCCGGATATGAGGCCGTGCCGGGATCGCCCCCCGTCAGATGACCGAACTCTGGCATCTGGGGGTCGAAGCCCTCTCATCACTGTTCGCCGCAGGGCAAACCAGCCCGACGGAAGCCCTTCAGGCGCATCTCGAGCGCATCAGGGAGAAAGACCCTGCGATAGGTGCTTTCTCCTGCGTCCTGGAGGAATCGGCCGTCTCCGAGGCGCGGGCGCGCACCGAGGATCTTCAGCGGGGCCTGCGGCGAGGTCCGCTGCACGGCGTGCCGGTGGCGGTCAAGGAACTCTTTGACGTAAACGGCGCACCGGCCGACTACGGATCAGACACGCTGGCAGGACGCGTGGCCGACGCTGACGCCGAGTTGGTGCGCAGGCTTCGGCGGGGAGGGGCGGTGATCGTAGGCACCACGAGGTCGCACGAGTTCGGCTGGGGGATCACGACGCAGCACCAGAGGCGGGGCGGCACGCGCAACCCGTGGGACCTCACCCGCATACCTGGCGGGTCCAGCGGGGGATCAGGAGCTGCCATAGCCGCCGGAATGGTCCCTGCCGCGGTAGGAAGCGACACCGGGGGTTCCATCCGCATCCCCTCGAGCTTCTGCGGCGTATCAGGTCTGAAACCCGGTTTCGGTCGAATTCCCCGCACAGGTGGCGTGGCGCTGGCGCCCACCCTCGACACTCCGGGAGCCATGGGGAGGTCCATCAGAGACGCCGAGGTGCTCGTAAACGTCATGAGCGGGTCGGACGGAGTGGATCCTGACTGCACCGGAGGCCCCTGCCCGACAGCGGCTGCCACTCCATCGACTCTGGCGGGCGCTCGATTGGGGATTTCCGAGAACCTTTTTGAAGTGGAGCTCGACTCGGCGGTGGCTCCCGTCTACGCCTCCGCACTAGAGGCGCTGACCGAGCTCGGAGCGGAGATCGTGGAGGTCTCCCTCCCCGATGCTGCAGAGGTCAGGGCCTGCTTCGAGACCATTCAAAAGGCGGAGGTCTACTATGTCCATAGTCACATGCTCGGCCTTTATCCGAGTCGAGCCGACGACTACGGCTCCGACGTACGCTCCAGGGTGGAAGCGGCAGAGCAGGTTACAACCAGCGAGTTCGTTGCTGCGCTGCTTGAGAAGCCACGAATAACCGCTGAGTTCACCCGGCAACTCCTTCAACTCGACGCCTTGATAAGCCCGATTTCTGCCGTGCCCCCAAGCCTCATTCAGAGCAGCGACAAAGCCGTGGTCAATGGTCGTGAGCGAGTTCTCCGGGAAGTAGTAATGGGTTTCACCGTGCCAATGAACCTGACGGGCCTGCCCACCGCGGTGGTGCCCGCAGGCTTCGACTCACACGGCCTTCCAGCTGCGATTCAGTTCACCCCTGGCAGCGGCCGCGAAGACGCCGCCGTCGCCCTGGCCTCTGCATTTGAGTTGGCGTCGGTTTCAGTGCCGATCGCCCCCGTCTGATCATCACCCCACCCGTCCCAAAAAGAGGTTCTAATGCCTTATGCGCAAGCTGAGGAAGCAAATATCTACTACGAGGTTCACGGTGAGGCTGAAGGCCCCCCGCTGGTGCTGATCCGGGGAACGGGGGCCGACGGGACCCGCTGGATGCCTCAGGTGGAGGTCTACTCCCCGCACGTGCAGTGCGTAATTTTTGACGGACGGGGCGTGGGGCGCAGCGACACAACCAGCCCCCCCTACACCGTGGAACAGATGGCCAGGGACACGCTGGCTGTGATGGATTGCCTGGGCGCAAGTCAGGCGCATCTTTCAGGATCCTCCCTGGGTGGCGCAATCGCCCTTCACCTCGCAGTCCATTACCCCGAGCGTGTGCTGAGCCTGCAGATGCACTCAAGCTGGCTGGCCACGAGGGGGTTTACCGCATACTCGCTCGGCCTTCTCAAGAAGTACCTGCTCGAGGGCGGGACTGACTTCTACTACGAAGCCACGCTTCCGCTGCTTTTTAGTGCAAAATTCATGCAGAGGAACTTCGAGATGCTGATGAAGATCCTCGCCCACATGCAGGCGAACTCAGCGACCCTGGATGGGCTCTTAGGCCAAGTCGAGGCGAACCTCAGCCACGACCTGAGCAAGGAGGCGCACAAGGTGAGAGTTCCCACTCTCATCACCGTGGGAGAGCTTGACTATGTTCTGCCACTCTCATGTTCTGAGGAGCTGCATGCCGCGATCGAGGAATCGGAACTAGTCGTCTTCGAAGGCGGTGGGCATCTAGTGACCATGGAAAATCCTGAGGAGTTCAACCGCGCAACGCTCGACTGGATGCGGCCCCACCTGAGCTGATCCCACTGTCGCCAATGGTGTTCAAGAGCACAGCGGGTATAATGCCTGATCTTGGTCCTGTGGTGCAGCTTGGAGTGCACGCCGCCCTGTCAAGGCGGAGGCCGCGGGTTCAAATCCCGTCAGGACCGCGTGCGGTCGGGTAGCTCAGTCGGAAGAGCGTCCGCCTGAAAAGCGGAAGGTCCCCGGATCGACGCCGGGCCCGACCACCAAGACGTCTCATGTCAGGAATTGCCTCAGGAAACCAATAAGAACCGCATCTGAGCTCAATGCAAGCTATAGTCAGGTTTCTTAGTAGAATAGATTGCAGGGCACTACGGTTTCGAGTCAGAAATTCAGTACGCACCTCTTGAAAATACTCGTAACTTGCAGTGTTTTCTGTAACATGCAACATATAGCGAGAAATGATCGGCAAAAAGAAAGGAAAAACAATGACTAGCACAAGTGAAGGTTCGGGAGGCAGCAGCCGAAAGGGTGTGCCAGTTTCGCCGGAACACAAGGAGGCCATTATTCTCGGAAAGCAGCGTTCTACTATTGTTCGCCAATACTTGGACTCTTTGAGTGGAACCGGTCCGAGCAGGACACGGAAGGTTAACCCGGAAACAATCAAGGCCAAGATCGCAAAGATCGAGGAGGATCTCAAAGGTGCCGGATCGCTTCAGCGGCTGTCGCTCATTCAAAAGAGGATCAATCTCGAAGAGCAGCTGGAGCCCGCAGAGCAGGATGATCAGATACAGGAGCTCGAAACACGGTTCATTGAAATCGCCGCCGCCTACAGCGAGAGCAAGAACATCTCAACGAAGGCGTGGCGAGAGGTCGGTGTCCCGCCCAACGTGCTTACTAAAGCGGGAATTCGCTAGCCAACACCACTTCAATAAACCCCAAGTCGGGGCAATCCCGTAGAAACTACGGGATTGCCCCGACTTTTATTTCACAAGCCTCTGGATTCTTGTCCACAAGATATTCGACGCTCCGGACAAATCCCAAAATCTGCGAATCCGCCTGCGAGCCGGAGGCAGCCTGCTCAATCACGCCCCTGATTGCTTCAGCTTCAAGGGGAAGTGCGTCGTCGGCTGCCAGTTTTTGAATCAGGTCATAGCTCTCACCGTTGCGTGCGGCAGCCGCTGCGGCGAGGGAATGAGTCTGAACGGCCGCGTGTGCGGCGGAACGGGCGGCCCCCGAAGACACGGAGGCGGAAAGCAACGCAGAACTAGCGATGGTTGCAAGCTGGCGATTCATCTCTTCTAAGGCTGCCTGCTCAAAAAACTGCATCTCATCGACCACAACCAGCAAGGTCTCCAGGGCTCCGTCGGAAGCAAGGAACAGATCGGGAAAAAGCACCCGGCGAGTAGATGAGCAGCTCACGTCCCCTTCATACCACTGTCGTCCAGCCAAACCGGCTGCCATAACGACATGGCCACGCAACACTTCCACCAAAGCGCAGATTCGTTCGCTGGATCGCGCATTCATCTTGTGTGGCATTGCCGATGAACCAACCTGGCCTTCTGCAAAGCCTTCTCCCGCCAGTCCTGTCCCGGACATGAGGCGCAGCGTCGTGGCAAAACTTGCAGGACCGGACAGCAGTCCAAACACCGCAGCAGCAACCGCGAAGTCCAGAGACCTCGGGTAAACCTGCCCTACTGCGCTCATTCTTCTGGAAAAACCCAGGAATTCTGCTATGGAGTCCTCCAGCGCCTCCACCCTGGACTCATCGCCGTCGAACAAACTCAACAACTCCCTCTGCACCCCCACCGGCCCCTTCAAGCCACGCAGCGGATAGTCGTCTATCAGCTTTCCCAGGCACTCGACGGCCCAGAGCAACTCTTCGCCGAATACGGAAAAGAGTCGCCCCGCGGAAGTTGCTTGAGCCGGAACGTTGTGAGTTCGCCCCACATAAGTAATCGTGGCAAAGTCCTGCGCTCGCTGCGCCATCAACCTCAGGGCAGCGACGGCCTTCAGAAAAAGCAGCTTGAGGCTGTCGCGTATCTGTGCCTGCTCCACATTCTCCGTGAGGTCGCGTGAAGTGAGCCCCCAATGAACAAACTCGCAGCCTGCAAGTGAGCAGAACTCTTCAAGTCTGGCTGCCACATCATGGCGAGTCCGAAGCTCGCGCCGTTTGATGGAGGACAAATCGATCTCATCGATAACCGACCTGTAGGCCGAAACCGCATCCTGCGGAATTGGCGCCCCCAATTCCCTCTGTGCCTCCATCACTGCAATCCAAAATTCGCGTTCACGCCGGATTCTGGCCTCTGGCGTCCAGATCGCAACCATGTCCGAACTGGCATAGCGCTCCGCTAAACGATTAGGGATCAGTTGATCATTCACATCGACGAAAGAGGCTCGGTGAGGGCCGCCAAGTCAAGCTTTGGGAGCGGCGTGGCCCTACACCGACGAAAGTAATCGGCACCCCGGCTTCGACTTCGAGAAAACGCAAATAGTCGGTAGCCTCTATGGGGAGTTGGGACTTATTGGTTGCATCGTTCAGTGAGCAACGCCAACCAGGCATGACCTCATATACCGGAGAGGCACGATGCACGTCGGACTGGTGATACGGCAAGTGCTCCACCCTCTGGCCGTCGATCTCATAAGCCACGCACACCTTCAGCTGTTCAAATGAATCGAGCACGTCGAGCTTGGTGATTGCCAACTCAGAGAGGGAATTGAGGCGAACCGCCTGGCGAAGCATCACAAGGTCAAGCCATCCGGTACGGCGGCGGCGGCCGGTGTTGGTGCCAAATTCGGCGCCCGCAGTAACCAGGGTGTCCCCCTGCTCGTCAAGAAGCTCGGTGGGGAACGGCCCAGATCCAACGCGCGTGGTATAGGCCTTGGTCACTCCAATCACAGAGTCAATGTGGCGGGGCCCCAACCCTGCGCCTACGCAAGCCCCCCCGGCTACGGGATTCGAAGAAGTGACAAATGGGTATGTCCCATGGTCGAGGTCAAGAAACGTGGCCTGAGCACCTTCGAGCAGCACGTTGAGCCCGTCTTCGAGGGCTTCGTGCACTGTGCGAACGGTATCGGTAATGTGCGGCTCAAGCACAGGGCGGCATTCCTGCAGGTATTTCTCGGCCAGCACCTCCGGGTCGTAGCCCAGCCTGTTGTAGACCTTGGCAAGCGTGGCGTTCTTCTCCCTCATCACCATCTCGAGCTTCTCGCGGAAGATCAGCGGATCCAGCAGATCCTGCATGCGCAGCCCCACCCTGATGGCTTTGTCCGCATACGCCGGGCCGACCCCCCGCTTAGTGGTTCCCAACCTGTTCTTTCCGAGCCTGCGCTCTATCAGGGCGTCGAGTTGCTGGTGGTAGGGAAAGATGAGGTGGGCGTTGCCCGATACCTGAAGTCGGCCTGTTTTTACGCCGCGTGCCTCCAGAATGGCCAACTCGTCCATTAGCACGAGCGGATCAATCACCACCCCGTTGCCGATTACCGGAATGATGTGTTCGTACAGCACCCCTGAAGGCACCAACTGCAGCGCAAAAGTCTCTTCGCCGACGATAATGGTGTGCCCTGCGTTGTGACCACCTTGATAGCGAACTACCAGGTGCATGTCCTGGGCAAGCAGGTCGGTCAGCTTCCCCTTGCCCTCGTCACCCCACTGGGTGCCGACGATGACTGTTGCTGGCATCGCCTAAGTTATTCGACGACGGGCTTGTCCATCGGGTTGCCTACCAGCCTCCCCAGCGATAGAGAGAAGTCGCCCGCATCGTCCATCCACTGCTCCACCACCTCAAATCCAGCCGACTGGAGCTCAGATCGCACTTGGGCAAGCCTGAACTTGATGGAAATCTCAGTTAAAATGTCCTCGCCTTCGCTGAAGTGTATTAGGCGGCCGAGCGTTGGAATATATACGTCCTGATCCACATCGGAGCGCAGCCGCATCTCGATCCACTGCGAATCCTCCTCGTAGGTAACCACATGCGTAAAACGCTCCACCACGAAGTCGGCTCCGAGGTGGCGGTTGATCACCTTGAGGACGTTGCGGTTGAACTCTGCTGTGACCCCCGCTGCGTCGTCGTACGCCGCCAAGAGACGCTCGCTGTCTTTAACCAGGTCGGCGCCTAGCAGCAGCAACTCCCCGGGGCGCAGGAGACCCGACACCTCATTGAGAAAGGATTTTCTCCGGTCTGGCGTGAAGTTTCCGATTGTGCCGCCGAGAAGCGCCAACAACCGCCGCCCCTCGGCGGGCAGTTCGCCGAGGTGGAGGTCGAACTCGCCCACCACCCCGTAAACATCCAGGTCTCCGTATGCCTCGACGGCGCCTGCGGCGGTGCGTAGCACAGACTCCTCTGAAACGTCAAAAGGGACGAAACTCCGAAGGTTGCCAATCGACTGCATGGCGTCGAGGAGCATGATCGTTTTGGGGGAGAATCCCGATCCGAGTTCCACAAGCGTGTCCGCAGCGGAAAGCGAGGCGATCAGGCCAGCGCGGCGGGCCAGAATCTCCCGCTCCCTGCGGTGCGGGTAGTACTCAGGAAGCTGGGTGATCTTGTTGAAGAGTCTCGACCCGGCGTCGTCGTAGAACCACTTCGGGGGAATCTCTTTCGGGAAAGACGAAAGTCCGCTTGAGACATCGGAGAGAAGCAGGCGATCACGCTGAGGCTCGTCGATGCAAACCTGAATGGAAGCCCTGCTGCCGGCCGGCAGACGCGGCCCCTGCCCCGCCTCCGCCTCGGAGCCCGAATTGTGCGGAAGCATCATCGGGCCAGACAAAGGCCGGAAAACGCCCAGCGGGCAGAGGGGGGAATGGACTTGCGATAGGAGATTCTGATATGACCTGCCGGGGTGGCGCAGCAGCCGCCCGTTAAAACCATCTGGCTAATCATGAACTTGCCTTCTTACTCCCCAACCGCATCCTGGGCAGTCACGAATCCTGGAGAGCAGCATACGCGCTGGAAGCCCACTCCACACATCCCCGATCACCTGATGCAGCAAACAGGGCGCGGAGATTCGGGGTTCGGCTTGCGCTTAAGCAGGCGCTCCTCGAAGAACCAGATCGTGAGGGCTCGATGCCATTTAGTGGGGCTCACGTCGGGCAGCGACTGTATGCACTGGTCTACCGGAAAAAGGTGGACGACCAGATGCCCTGTGAGATCCCGGACTCCCAGATGGCGCTCTAAAAACATCGCAGCGGCCCCCACGGGCGGCTCTGCGGCAGTCATCGTCAGAGCTGCAGATGCTCCCGCAGGTCTGTGCCGTTTGAGGCGGTTGCAAAGGCCTCCAGGGCGCGCCGCTGGGCGGGGTTGAGCTTTGAGGGGACCACGACTTCCACGGTCACCAGCAAGTCGCCCTTGGCGTTCTTGAGTCGCAGGCCGCGCCCTCGCACCCTGAGCACCTGACCGGGCTGGGTTCCGGCAGGCAGTCGCAGACTGACCGGCTTCCCCTCATATGTGGGAACCATGATTTTGGCTCCCATTGCAGCCTCGGAGAAACTTACGGGAACGCTGAGCGTCAGGTCGTTTCCGTCACGGCCAAACAGACGATGCGGCTTCACCCCAGCGGTTACGTAGAGATCGCCGTGGGGGCCTCCGTCCGATCCTGGGCTGCCCTTTCCGCGCACACGTATCTGTTTCCCGTCGGTGATTCCAGGGGGCACCCTTACATTGATCTTCCTGCCGTCAGCCACCCAGACGGGCAGTGTGGCGCCGTCGATTGACTCTTCAAACGTAAGCGTGACTCGGGCCTGAAGATCATGGCCCCTCACCGGAATGCGCATGCCCGCCCCGCCGCCAAAATTCATGTTTGAGGGGTTTCCTGAGAGGAACTCATTCAGCAGGTCGCCGATGCCGCTGCCAGCCGAGAACTGAAAAGAGTGCGACCCACCCGGGCCGGCCGAACCGAACGGCATGCCACTCGCTGCCATCGCCCGCACTTCGTCGTACTGCGCGCGCCGCTTAGCGTCGCCCAGCGTCTCATAGGCGCTTGCGACCTCCTTAAAGCGCTCGGCGACGGAAGTGTCCCCTGAATTGGCATCGGGGTGGTGCTTGCGCGCCAACCGACGATAGGCCTTGGTCAGCTCCTCGTCGGTGGCGTCAGGAGAAACTTCCAGGGTCTTGTAGTAGTCCTTGCTGAACCACTCCTGTTTGATCTCGCTCATCGTCGGCCCGATCCATCGCCGGAAATGCTCAACCCTTTACGACAACCAGGGCTGGGCGCAACAGTCGTCCTCTCCAGCCGTATCCGGTTCGCAATACGTTGTCCACAATCGGCTCCTCTGCGTCGGCGTCCGGGGAGTGTTTCACGGCCTCATGGTAGTTAGGGTCGAAACTCTCGCCCGCCTGGGAGGTAATCATCAGACCCTCCTCGGAAAGAATGCCCAACAGTTGCTCCTTCACTGGGGAGAATTCCTCTGGATGATGCTTAGTGGCGCTCTCGATGGAGTCGAGCGCTGGAAGCAATTTCTTGAGCAGATCACGAACCCCGCGCTCTGCGGAGTCCTTTTGCCTGTTGAACTCCCTTCGTCGGTAGTTGTCGTACTCCGCCTTGAGCCTCTTGAGGGCGTCTAGGTTCTGCTCGCACATCAAACAACCTTCGTCGCTCGAGCCCGAAGCATCGTTTTCAGAGACGGGTTGCTCCTCGTCGCCCGCGACGGCGGGCGCAGGCTGAGCATCGGGCGCAGGCTGAGCATCGGAAGCTGACTCACCGTCAGGCTCGTCGCCTTCGTTGTTATTTACGGCTTCGGCTGCGTCCGCCTCTTCGCCTTCGACCGAGGTCGTCTCTTCGGCGTCGGAGGTGTCCTTGCCCACCTCTGATCTACGGGGTTTCACTTACTTCTTCCCTCCGTCGTCTTCTCCGTCGACGATCTCGGCGTCAATGATCTCATCGGAGTCGTCGCTCCAATCCTCTGCCCCGGAAGGTGATTCCCCCTGGTCAGAGACCCGCGAGTACATGTCGGAAACATAGCCCTCCAGCGTCTGCTGAAGGTTCCTTGTCGCCTCCTCCACGGCGCCGTCGTCTTCCCCCTCCAAGGCGGCCCGGGCGTTGTCGATGGCGCTGGAAAGAGCCGTGGTGTCGGCCCCCTTGTCGTCCTCCTTGGCCTCCGCTACAAGCTTCTCAGCGCGGTAGACAAGAGAGTCCGCCTGGTTGCGCAACTCTGCCGAATCCTTTTTGCGGCGGTCGGCCTCGGCGTGCGCCTCGGCGTCACGGATCATCCGATCGATCTCCTCGTCGGCAAGAGCCGACTGGCCGGTGATGGTGATGGACTGCTCGTTGCCAGTGGCCTTGTCCTTGGCCGAGACGTGCACGATGCCGTTTGCGTCGATGTCGAACGTCACCTCAATCTGCGGAATGCCCTGAGGCGCGGGCGGGATGTCCACCAACTGGAACTTGCCGAGGGTCTTGTTGTACTCGGCCATCTCGCGCTCACCCTGAAGCACGTGTATCTCCACCGAGGGCTGGTTGTCGGAGGCTGTTGTGAATACCTCCGAGCGCTTTGTAGGAATCGTGGTGTTGCGCTCGATGAGCTTGGTGAGGATGCCTCCCTTGGTCTCGATGCCCAGGGAGAGCGGTGTCACGTCGAGCAGAAGAACGTCTGTCACTTCACCTTTAAGGACCCCAGCCTGAATGGCGGCTCCAACCGCAACAACCTCGTCGGGGTTCACCCCCTTGTGAGGATCTTTTCCGGTGAGCTCCTGCACCAGGGCGGGGACAGAGGGCATACGGGTTGAGCCACCCACCAAAATCACGTGGTCGATGCCGTCCTTGGACAGACCTGCGTCTGCCAAGGCCCTGCTGAACGGGCGGCGGCAGCGGTCGAGCAGTTCTGAGGTCATGGCCTCGAAGGCGGCCCTGCTGAGCTTGTAGTCGAGATGAAGCGGGCCGTCGTTGGTGGCCGTGATAAATGGCAGGTGGATCTGCGTCTCCAGCTTCTGCGAGAGGTCGATCTTGGCCTGCTCCGCAGCCTCCTTGAGCCGCTGCAGCGCCATGGCGTCCTTGGAGAGGTCTACGACGTTCTCGCGCTTGAAGTTCGCTACGAGCCAGTCGATGATCTTCTGGTCCCAGTCGTCTCCGCCCAGTTTGGTGTCGCCGCTGGTGGATTTCACCTCGAACACGCCTTCGCCAATCTCCAGCACGGAGACGTCGAACGTGCCGCCGCCGAGGTCGAACACCAGGATCGTCTCGTCTGCATCCTGCTTGTCCAGGCCGTACGCCAGAGCAGCAGCAGTCGGCTCATTAATGATCCTGAGAATCTCCATACCGGCAATCTGGCCCGCCTCCTTCGTGGCGGTGCGCTGGGCGTCGTCAAAATAGGCCGGCACAGTCACCACCGCCTCGGTGACCTCCTCCCCCAGATGAGACTCCGCCTCCTGCTTCAGCCTTATCAGCACTTGGGCGGAAATCTCCTGAGGCTTGTAGCGCTTGCCGTCCACTTCCAAGACAGGGGCGGTCTCCCCCATATGACGCTTCACAGATCGAATTGTCCGCCCGGCGTTTCTAATGGCCTGACGCTTTGCCACCTCTCCCACCAGCACTTCGCCATTTGGGGAGTCGAACGCAACGATCGACGGGGTGGTTCTGTTGCCTTCAGCGTTGGCGATCACAACCGGATCGCCCCCTTCCAGAGCGCACACCACCGAGTTGGTGGTTCCAAGGTCTATTCCTACGGCTTTGCCCATTTCTTCTCCTGTGTCATTCAGTGCCTGGTCTTCCAATGCTGGCAATTTCTTCCATAATCCAGCCTCCCAGGCTAAGTAGGTGCATTCCTTGTAACGCACGAGGACGCTCAAAGCTTCCATCGGGAGCCGGGTTTCCTCTCAGCCACGGAGGTTCGGGCTTGAGAAGGAACCGTGTGATTTCAGACTAGAAATAACCTGGGAATACGAACGGGCATGAATCCAACGCTGATACTTCTCAGGCACGGCCAGAGTACATGGAACAAGGAAAACCGCTTCACCGGATGGTGGGACGTTCCGCTCTCAGATCAGGGCGAGAGGGAGGCGCGGCAAGCCGGTCGGAGTTTGCGGAATCTGGAGGTTCCGGTGGCCGTGGCGCACACGTCGGTGCTTACCCGCGCCATCCATACCTGTGAACTGGCCCTGACGGAGGCTGGGCGCAACAGGATTCGCCTAAAACGTCACTGGCGCCTTAACGAGCGTCACTACGGCGACCTCACGGGGCGAGACAAGGCGGAGACAGCAGCCATCTACGGAGTTGAGCAGGTGCAGCGCTGGCGGCGCAGCTACGCAACCGCTCCTCCAGCCATCACAGACGACAACCCTTTCAACCCTGCCGACGACCCCCGTTTTGATGACATTGCGCCGCAGGTCTTTCCCGTCGGCGAGGCGCTCAAAGACGTGCTGGAGAGGCTGCTCCCGTATTGGTTTGACTGCCTCACCCCCGACCTCCGAAGGCTCGGCTGCGTGCTCGTCTCGGCACACGGCAACAGCCTGCGGGCCTTGGTTAAACACTTGGACGAAATCGCAGACAACGAGATCAGCGGCGTCGAGATACCCACCGGCGTGCCAATCCTCTACGAGATCGGCGCCGACATGATGCCAAGCCGCAGAATGGCGATTAACGAGCGGTTTCTAAGCACCGACTCCTGAGACTTCGGCCACCGCTGTCTCGAAGAGCCGCTCTGCGCGCCGGGCTGCTGCTGGCCCTCGCAGATTCCCCCGCCTACTGGTAGCCGGCGCCGCCGTGCTCTAGCAGGTCGAGCCCGGCCGACTCAGCCC
This sequence comes from uncultured Acidimicrobiales bacterium, assembly GCA_958295925.1. Classification (GTDB taxonomy): domain Bacteria; phylum Actinomycetota; class Acidimicrobiia; order Acidimicrobiales; family CATQHL01; genus CATQHL01. The sequence continues at coordinate 1,406,982 of CATQHL010000001.1, read as the reverse complement.
GGGCGGAAACACGCAGGTACCCGGTACGACGAAGCAGGCGGAAGAGAAGCCCCATTGTGACAACCGTCCACACCATCACGATGAGCACGAGGACAAGCTGCACCAGGAGTTGGCCGCCACCGCCACCGTAGAAGAGCCCTGCATAATCCCTTCCCAGGAAACCGTCGTCGAAGCGGGCAAACAGCCCGACCGCCAACGTTCCCCAGACCCCGCAGGTACCGTGAACAGAGATTGCGCCGACCGGATCGTCAATACCGCGTTTAGCAATAAAGCGCTGCGAGAAGGTCAGGAGGACTCCCGCCACGGCACCGGTCACCATGGCCCCCATCACGTTCATGCTCGCACAACCCGCTGTAATCGCAACCAGCCCCGCCAACGTTCCGTTGGCCGAGACAGCCAAGTTCGGCTTGCCGGTTCTGAACCAGGAGATGCCACCCGCTGTCAGGGTGCCGACAGAGGCGGCCAGGGCCGTGTTCACTGCGACCAGCATCACAGTATTATCGGCTGCCCCCACAGAGCCGCCGTTAAACCCGAACCACCCCAGCCAGAGGATGAATACGCCCAGCACCACCTGGGGGATGGAATGACCGGGTATGGGCTTGTTGGGCTTCCACCCCATGCGGGGACCGAGGGCGAGGGCTCCCATGAGGGCCGCCCAGGCTCCAGTGGAATGAACGATTGTGGCACCGGCGAAGTCGCTGAAGCGGGCACCAAAGAACTCGAAGTCGCTAATGAAGCCCCCTCCCCACGTCCAGTTCACCACTATCGGGTAGACGAAGCCCGTCATCACCACGCTGAAGATCAAGTACGAGTTGAACCGGGTGCGCTCCGCCATGGCACCCGAGACGATCGTCGCAGCCGTGGCTGCGAACATGGCCTGGAAAATAAAGAAGGTGGCGCTCGTGAGGTTCCCCACGCCGCTCGAGCCGTTTTCAAGCAACGGGCTGCCGCTCAGGAAATAGCCTTCAGAGGCCCAGCCCGAACCGGTGCCGCCGAAGGCAAACGCATAGCCCACCGCAAGGAAGGAAATTATGCCCACGGACGCGTCGGCCAGGTTCTTGGCCATGATGTTGATCACGTTCTTGGCCCGCGTCATGCCCGATTCCACGAGGGCGAACCCGGCTTGCATGAAGAACACCAGCGCCGCCGCTATGAACACCCACAGGTTGTCCATGGCCGCCTGGACCGGGTCGCCTGCGGCAATGCCCTGGGCGTAAATCGGCTGCGCCGTGAAGACCAGCACGGCCAGCAGCGCTCCAAACGCAAACATTGCTTTTCTCGTCACGAAACCACCCTTCCTCTGAAATAACTTGAACCAGCGGGGGCTCCGTGTGAGGAATTCACGAACGTAGAATCTAGTGGAGGAAGCAAGAGGCCGCGTGTCCGAGCCAGGGATGCCTGATTTTCCCCCTGACTGCCGTATCCTCACGACGCGATGAAGTCAAAGTTCTGCTCAAGCCGCATCGCCGTGGCAGCAGGCTTGATTCTGGCCGTCGTCACCGTGGCGTCCGGAATCGCCGCCGCGTTGAACGGCTTCGGTGCCCCCGATGGCCCCACCAGGGAAGTCTTCGGAAACATCGGCGGGCCGCTGAGAGTGCTCTTCTACACGCTCGTGCCCGTCTCAATCGTCTACGCCTCGGTGCTCTTCGGCGCACGAATGCGCAATTGGGGGCGCGGGGCAGCAGAAGACCGCCCCACCAGCCGCACAAACCTGAGGCAGCGCTTGGCGGCGTTGCGCTCTGGGCTTTATATGCAGACGCTGATGCGCGATCCTGCAGCGGGAGTGATGCACTCGCTCATCTACTTCAGCTTTCTTGTGCTCGTGGGCGTGACGGTCACGCTGGAAATTGACCACCAACTTCCCACCGGGGCCAAGTTTCTTCACGGGCGGGTGTACCAGGGTTACTCGTTGGTGGGCGACCTTGCCGGGCTGGTCTTCGTCGTGGGCGTGCTCTGGGCAATCGGGCGGCGGTTTGGCCCCTGGAGGGCGCGCCCCTACAGGGTCCGCACCAAGAGCCGCCCTGAGCATGCCGTGATCCTCGTGACCATGCTCGCCATAGGGGTGACGGGTTTTGGCACCGAGGCATTCCGCATACTGAACGACGGCCTGCCGGACTTCGAGCGCTGGTCGCCAATCGGCTACTGGCTGGCGCGGGGTTTCGCCGGAACCGAAAGCGCCGCAGGATGGCATCAGGCGTTCTGGATTGCTCATGCCTGTACGTTCGTGGTCTTTGTGCTGCTGATTCCCCTGACGATGCTGCGTCACATGTTCACGTCACCCGCAAACATGTACTTGAGCGTCAAAGATCGACCCAAAGGCGCCATGAAGCCCCTTGGCGACCTGATGGCCTCGGAGCTCGAAACTTTCGGCGCCGCCACCATTCCCGACTTCACCTGGAAACAACTGCTCGACCTCGACTCGTGCACCATGTGCGGTCGCTGCACCACCGTCTGTCCGGCGCACGCAACGGGCAAGCCGCTGGATCCCAGGGAAATAGTGCTCAAGACCGGCGAAGTCATGGCCGCCACCGGCGATCCGCCCGTCACACCGCCGCTGAGCGCGGACAATGAGATAACCGTCACTTCACACAGCGTCTTCGAGCGCGTCACAGCCGAGGAGGTCTGGTCGTGCACTTCATGCCGGGCGTGCGACGAGGCGTGCCCTGTCAACATCGAGATTCTCGACAAGATCCTCGACATGCGCCGCTACCTCTCGTTGATGGAAAGCGACTTCCCCTCCGAACTGGGCGGCGCCTACCGCTCAATGGAGAACTCCGGGAATCCCTGGGGAATGGGGAACGCAGGCAGAGGCGACTGGGCAAAGGGGATGGAGGGTGTAACTGTGCTGGACGGCAGCAGTCCGCTGGAAGCGGAGTACCTCTACTGGGTGGGCTGCGCAGGCAGCTTTGACGACCGCAACCGAAAGGTCACCAAGGCAATGGCCAACCTCCTGGGGCGCGCCGGGGTGGACTTTGCCATCCTGGGGCCGTCGGAGGTGTGCACCGGCGATCCCGCCCGAAGAACAGGCAACGAGTACATCTTCGGGATTTTGGCAGCACAGAACATCGAGACGCTGAACGCAATGGGCGTCCGCAAGATCATCACCGCCTGCCCCCACTGCTTCAACACGCTTGGCAACGAGTATCCAGATCTTGGTGGCTACTACGAGGTAATCCACCACAGCCAACTGCTGGAGCGCCTGGTGGCCGATGGTCGGCTCGACCTCTCGGGCACCCGCCTCGAAGAGCGTCTCGTCTACCACGACGCCTGTTACCTGGGACGGCACAACGACGTCTATGAGGCCCCCCGGCGAGTGGTGGGAGCGCTCGGGGGCATCAAGATCGTTGAGGCCGAGCGCAACAGAACTGCGGGCATGTGCTGCGGAGCGGGCGGCGGCCGAATGTGGATGGAGGAAGACGTGGGTAAGCGGGTGAACGTGGAGCGGTCTCAGGAACTGCTGGCAACAGGGGCGGAGCGCATTGCCACGGCCTGCCCCTTCTGCTACGTCATGATTTCAGACGGATTGGCAGGCGAAGGCGACAGGGGGGAGGGCGTGAAGGTTGGAGACATCGCCCTACACGTGCTAGAAGCCTTGGAAGAAGCCGAGATGAGAACTACCGAAGCGATAGAAACCAGTACAGCCGTCAAGGAGCAGGCGGCCGCCGCCGAGGGGGATGCGTACCATGTTCCTACGGCCCTGGGCGCTCGGTCTCGTGCCAGGGAACTCGGCGTGGGGCCAGCACCGGGAGAGGGCGATCAAGCCGTAAGGGGAACCCCCGCCCTACCCATCGCCGGAGTGATGCGGCTTGTTCCCGAAGTCGCCACCAAGCCTCCCTCCTGGGCAGGCGCCTTGACCGCGGCACCGGCCGACGCGGTGGCGCAAGCTGCACGGGCGGCCTCTGCGGGAGGGATTGCGGAAGCGTCCCTAGCGAGCAAAGGCGAAACAGTTGTCAAGCCCGACAACCTCTCCCTGATCAGAGGCACCGACCCGATTGCCTTGCGCCTGCTCAAAGAGCGGGGCATCCTCACTTACGCTCAGATTGAGGCTTTGGACGAAGAGGCAGTCAAGCAACTCGAAGACGCCCTTGGCACCCCCGGGCGCATCGGCCGCTGGAAGTGGGCGGTGCAGGCAAGAGATCTGCAGGAGCAGTCCAGGGAAGACGACTGATTCCCGCTGGGCGGCGGCTCACTCCCGCTTGAAGTTCTCCCAGTAGCGGCTTGGCACCGGGCCGACCTGATCCTGGTACTTGGAGCCCACTCCTGACGACCCGTAGGGATTCGCCGCCGGAGTCGTCATTTCAATAAAACTGATCTGCCCGATCTTCATGCCTGGATACAGAGTGATGGGCAGAGTCGCCACGTTGGAGAGTTCAAGGGTGAGCTGACCACACCAGCCTGCGTCCACGAATCCTGCCGTCGAGTGGATCAGCAACCCCAGGCGCCCCAAGGACGACTTGCCCTCCAGCCTGGCTACCAGATCGTCAGGAAGGCTCACCCGCTCAAGGGTGCAGCCCAGCACGAATTCCCCAGGGTGGAGGATGAAGGCCTCAGCAGCAGGAATCCTCACAAGCTGCGTGAGCGACTCCAGGTTCCGCTTTACGTCGATGTAACCCAGGGTGTGATTTCGGAATACCCTGAACGCGTTGTCAAGGCGCAGGTCCACCGAGGAGGGTTGGACGGCCCCATCCCCCAGGGGATCTATGCCTATGCGCCCCGCTTCAAGACACTCCAGGATCGTGCGGTCAGAAAGAATCATCTCTCAAAAAGTTAGCCTCTAGCGCAACAGAAAGGCCCAGCAAGATGAACAACGCATTTCTTCACTCTTTCGCCCCCCCGTCCGCCACAAGTTTCCGCAAGATAGTGCGCGGCAGGGGCTGCACGCTCTGGGATGACAAGGGAAATACCTACATAGACGCCATGGCCAGCCTCTGGTACTGCCAGGTTGGTCACGGGCGACCTGAGATCATCGACGCCGTAACCGCTCAGATGAACAAGCTCGAGGCTTACAACACCTTCGCCCCTTTCACAAACGAACCGGCAGAGGAGATCGCAGAGGATGTTGTCGAGATCTCACCGCTGCCCGACGGAAGGGTTTTTCTGTGCTGCTCAGGCTCAGAAGCGGTGGACAGCGCCTTGAAGTTCGTCCGGCTTTGGCATCGGCTGCAAGGCGAAAACGACCGTCAGGTGGTAATCAAGCGCACCAACGGCTACCACGGCACCAACTTCGGGGGTACTTCAGCCCAAGGCATAGCGGGCAACCGGGAGGGATGGGGCGACCTGGTTCCCCACTTCGTAGAGGTGCCGCACGACAACCTGGAGGCGGCTGCGACTGCTTTCGCCGCCAACTCCGGGCGCGTAGCGGCGGTTATTACCGAGCCGATTCAGGGGGCAGGTGGCGTATGGCCCCCGCCAGAGGGGTACTTGGCTGGGCTGCGCCGGCTCTGCGACGACAACGGTGCCCTGTTCGTGTCAGACGAGGTGATCTGCGGCTTTGGCCGCACTGGAAAGTGGTTCGGGGCGCAGTACTACGACGTTCGCCCCGACATCATCACCTTTGCAAAGGCAGTCACGTCCGGATACCTGCCGCTTGCGGGGGTGATCCTCTCGCGTCAGGTGTGCGAGGCCATGGAGTCCGAGCCCGGCTTCATCCTCAAGACCGGATACACCTACTCGGGCCACCCCACACCCTGCGCGGCCGGCGTGGCCAACCTCAAACTGATGAGAGACGAGGACCTCCTCTCACGGGTGCCCGCCATCGGGCGGCGGCTGGAGGCCGGGCTGGCGGCCCTCGCCGAGGACGGCCTGATCGAGAGCTACAGGGGGGCCGCAGCTGTCTGGGCCGCCGAACTGGGGCGAGACGCCGTGCCGGTCCGCAACAATCTCATGGACAACGGGGTGATCCTCCGCGCCATCGGAGGGGCCTTGGCCATCTGCCCGCCTCTGGTAATAAGCGACAGCGAACTCGACCGCGTTCTAGACGGCTTGGCGGGAGCGCTCAACTAGCGCTTCGGGGAATCCCGCCGGGCCGGGGTTCCCCGAAGCGGCGACGCTCGCTAGGCGATGATGTTTACCCGCGTGCCCAGGGGGGCCTGGGTTTCGATGAGCTCAATGATGTTGTTGGGAATTCTGATGCACCCGTTCGACAGCTTCTCTCCCACCCTCCCAGGGATGTGGGTGCCGTGCATGGCGATTCTGGGCAGGCCGCCGCCGAATGTTTCATAAACGGTGCTGAAGCCAGAGAGCATCAGAATGTGCGTACCCACCACCTCGTTGTACCCGGGAAACTTCTCTAAGAGGAACGCGTCCATTACAGGCGTGAAGGTAGAAGGCTTGCCGATGATGGCATAGGTGCCCGTGATCCAGGTGTCGCCGTTCCAGAAGTCAACCCGGGGGTTCCCGTTGGCGTCGGAGAGGTCAATCTGAACGTGATGGTTCACGGTCTGCCAGTTGAAATTGTCCGGTCTGATCCAGCCTCGAACGCCATTGGGCCTCTTTAGGTTGTCCCAAGGACGCATGGGCAAGTCGACATAGACCCATTCGTCTCCCGGGCTGCCCTGCAACACGCGGACCACAATCGGGTTCTCCCTGTAGGTGTAGCTCCAGAAATCCCCGTCTTTGAATTCGAGCCGCGTACCGCCAGGTGCGTCAAAAACCGGAACCACGTCCCGCACAGTCGGCTTGGCGACGAGAATCGTCGTCGGTTGCCACGCCGGGGCGGGAATAGGCTCGATCTGCGGAAGCCGCCGCGGAGGTGGAGGCGGTGGCGGGGGTTGCGTAGTGGATGTCGTTGCGGGAGAAACGGTCGTGGGTGTGCTCGACGCAGCCCTTGCGGGCCGCGCGGTCGTGGTTGACGTCGTCTCGGAGGCGGCGGAGGGGGTTGGCGCAAAAGTCACAGGCGGCGGCGGGCTCGGCTCTGGCACGGAAGAGACGGTCTGCACCTCCGTGCTCGGCGTCGGCGAGGGCTCCTGATCGACAGTGACCTGGGGGGTCGTGACAGTCCCCTCATCGACTGAAGGCGGCGGGGTAACGGGCGGGGGCGCGGCGGCGGGCTGAGCCTCCAACGGAGGAGGCGTCGAACGCCCTGAATCAGCGTCCGTGGTGGGCGGTGATTCAGATGTGGTTGTTGTAACGGGGTTCACCAGCAACCTCGGTTCGGCTCCCCCAGAGCAACTGACCGCGACCAGAGCCACGGCCCCAACCAATACCAGTCCACGAAAAGCGGACCGACGCAAGACGGCACACGCAGAAATTAGTTTGCTCATTTTGTCCTCAACTGTATTTTTGGCCGCCCGCCAAACTCCCCGTCACAATCGAAATCGACTGTCGAGTACAGCAAATTCTACACAACTGTCCAACCGCTATCAATACCCAAACAAACTGGGAATCCCGCACGCTTGTCGCTCAGGCGACGATGTTCACCCTCGTGCCCAGCGGTGCCTGAGAATTAATCAACTCGATGATGTTGTTGGGAATGCGAATGCATCCGTTTGAAAGCTTCTCGCCCACACGTTCAGGGATGTGAGTGCCGTGCAAGGCAATCCGGGGAAGACCGCCGCTGAACGTCTCGTGCACGGTGCTGAAGCCCGAGAGCATCAACACGTATGTCCCCAGCACCTCGTTGTCGCTAGGATATTTTTCGACGAGGAATGAGTCCATCAGGGGCGTGTGGGTCGAATCCTTGCCGATGATGGCATAGGTGCCGGCGACCCAGGTGTCACCGTTCCAGAAATCCACCCTCGGGTTTCCGTTGGCGTCGGAGAGGTCAATCTGTATTTGATGATTGACGGTGTGCCAATCGAAGCTTTCCGCGCGCACCCAGCCGCTTACGCCGTTAGGCCGAACATTATTTTCCCAGGGACGCATGGGCAGTTCAGCCTGGATCCACTCGTCGCCTGGATTCCCCTGAATCACCCTGAGCACTTGGCTGCCGCCTCGATACGTATAACTCCACAAATCGCCATCCTTGAACGAAAGGCGATTTCCGTTTGGAGAGTCATAGACGGGTACGATCTCCCTCACGGTCGGCTTGGCGACGAGAATCCTCGATGGCTGCCACGTTGGTGCGGGCAACGCCTGAATAGGGGGCAGCCTCTCCGGCTCCACTCCCTCAGGCAACTCCGAAATGGACGGGTCATCGAATTCGGCCGGTGTGGGGGTGTGCACGGTTGGAGGAACAGTGTCGGGGGCTTCTTCAATTGGAGGGGGCAATTCAACATCCCCCACGGCAACCGCATCGTCCTGGCTCGCGGCATCAGGCTGCGGAGCAGGAGCCTGGCTGGCAGCAGCTGTGGGCGGCGGGCTGACCGATTCCGTCGGTGGCGGAGTTGTGGGCTCGACCACAGGGGCGTCGGACGGCCGATCGGAGGTCAAGCTTGGCCCGGATTCGCTGGAACAGCCTGCTGCGAATAATGCAGCGACAACAAGCATCACCAACCCGCACAGCACCATCCTGGACACCCGAGCCCCACGGGCATGCCTGATCGCAACGAACTCGGATTGTTCTTTTAGCTTCATAAAAACGGCCTCCACGCTGACCTGAAAAACTTGCCTCCACGCTGGCTTTCGCTGCCGAGGGTTCGCCTGATTACTGCGTCAATAATGTTCCGCTGCATATCTTTCCGCTGCAATATATCTTTCCGCTGCAATCCCCGCAGTGAATTTTACTGCCACAGCCCCACGCAGCAGCGGATTATGAAGTCGGCATGCCTGGTTCAACGCCCGAAGAGCGACATCCATTCCATTGCAGTTCGAGGTGAAAACACGTAGTTGAGCCTGCGCGTCTCCCCCAGGCTTGCCGACGGCCGGTTCGAATAGTCGTGCCCAGGGAACAGATCGGCAGAGTCAGGCACCTTGGCCAGGCGCTGCGTGAGACTCAAGTACATCTCCCCCGCGTCGCCCCCCGGGAAATCAGTACGCCCACAGCCCTCCAGGAACAGCGTGTCGCCTGCCAGCAGGCGATTCTGCACCAAGAAGCACTGGCTGCCGGGCGTGTGGCCCGGAGTGTGAATCATCTCAATCGAAAACGCCCCCACCGCAACCTCGCCTGAACCGGAGTGCGTGATCAGGTCGCTTTTTCCCACGCCTGCCACATGGCGCACGAAATCGGCCTCGGTGATCTGACAATGCACCGGCACCGAGACGATCTCCAACAGTTCAGCGACCCCTCTGATGCAGTAGCCGAACAAGTCGCCTCCCACGTGGTCGGGATGATGGTGGGTTACCAGGACCCCGACAATTCGCATACCGTCTTCCTCTGCGACCTCGACGAGGGCCGGAGGATCGTAGGCAGGATCAACCACCATGGCCTCGCCCGTAGCCTGATCGCCCACGAGATAGACGAAGTTGCGCATCTGTCCGGCAACAGCATCGTCGCCCAAGCCAAAATCACGCCCTGACAGCAGTTGGCGAAAATAGAGTTGCGGCTCGGCGCCGCCGCTGGCCTGTGGAGGCGCATGCTCAGCAGGTCGAACTGGTCCCGATGCTCCCCCGAGTGAGGGTGCTTCCCCCGGTATTCCCTTTTCAGGCACCTCACCCATTGTCGTTATCCTGGGATGTATGGATTCCCCTGAACCCCCTGGGAACAAGGTTTCTTTCCTGGGGCCGCCTGGCACGTTCAGCGAACAGGCCCTGCTGGATGAGCCCTTCCTGGCTGATGTCGAGCGCGTGTGGAAACCGACAACCTGGGATGTTCTTGCCGCAGTGGTTTCCGGTGAGGCCGAGCTTGGATTCGCTGCCCTTGAGAACTCTATTGAAGGCACCGTGAACATGACCCTCGACGCCCTGGCCTTCACGTGCGACCTGTTGATTCAGCATGAGACCATCATGCCGATCCAGCTTCATCTTTTGGCACCTCCGGGAGCTGAGATGGCCTCGATACAAAAGATCTGGTCGTTCCCCCACGCCCTGGCGCAATGCACCGAGTTCCTGCACAAGAGGCTTCCCGAGGCACCCACCGGCGTCTGCGAGTCAACTGCGGATGCCGCCCGAATGGTGGCAGAACTCGAGGACCGACAAGCTGCAGCCATCGCATCTGCACGGGCTGCGGAAGCGTACGGATTGGAGATTCTGGCGTCAGACATTGGGCACCGGCAGGAAAACGAGACACGTTTCGTAACCTTGGCGTCTGCCGGGATCCCCCCGGCCACGGGTCACGACAAGTCTTCGATTGTCACCTTCCAGCGAGACGACCGCCCGGGCTCGCTGCTGAGCATCCTCCAGGAGTTCGCCGCACGCTCCATCAACCTCACAAAACTGGAGAGCAGGCCTACAAAACAATCGCTTGGCAACTACTGCTTCATCATCGACCTCGAGGGGCATGTGAGCGACGAGTTGGTGGCCGACTGCCTGGTAAACATTCAAGCCAAGCACGCTGAGGTGAAATTCCTGGGGTCTTACCCTGCGGCTGGCGCCGAGGTGGCACAGAAGCGGCGCGACGCCGACGAGGGCTGGCGCAAGGCAAAGAATTGGATGGAGGGACTCAGGGGGCATCTCAAGAACTGAGATGCCCCTGCGCCGTCGGAGGCCGCCCGCTCTTCGCGCAGCCAGCCACTTGCCCTCGCCCTGTAGGCTTTATCGAGGGAGGGATGGCAGAGCGGACGATTGCGACGGTCTTGAAAACCGTTGGGTTGCAAGGCCCCGGGGGTTCGAATCCCCCTCCCTCCGCGTAATTGGCGGATGCGCCAAATACGCGGGCGCAAATGCGCCGAGGCGCGGCCATAATGTATACAAGCCCAACGAGAGAGCGCTCGTAGCTCAATTTGGATAGAGCATCTGACTACGGATCAGAAGGTTGGGGGTTCGAGTCCCTCCGAGCGCGCTGGCTCAGTAACAGGTCGGGAAAGGCTCAGGGGCGATACCAGGTCTCCTGCATAGGCAGTTGTCAGGGCGTCTCCTCCAAGCGTTTGGCCAGCAGATCTAGAGGGTGCGTGACGTTTACTCCTGCGGCGGCGAGGTGTAGCGCGCAGCCCGGATTGGCGGACACCACTTTCGCCGCCCCGCTGCGCCGGATGGCTGCAAGCTTGCGTTCCCTCACAGCAGCGGCTTCCGCCGGGCGGAGCAGGCTGTAGGCGCCCCCCGCCCCGCAGCAGAGCCCCTCGTCGTCGAGTTCCACAACCACTGCGAACTGCGACAGCACCTCCCGCACCGGCAAGTGAGCCCGCTGCACGTGACGGAGATGGCAAGGGTCTTGAACCGCCACGACCTCGGGTTCGGCGGCGACGGTAGCCGGGAGCAGGCTCATTCGAGGCGCCAGCCAGGAATGAATGTCTTTCACCCGTCTGCTGAACGCCTCAGCAGACGGCGTTGCGATGAGCTCACCGTAAGCCTTGAGTGCCGCACCGCAACCAGCGGAGTTGACGAGAATAGGGGCTTGCCCGGGCATGGCGTCCATTGTCCGGAGCGCCAGCCGCTTTGCGTCACCGCGCAAACCGGCGTGGATCGCCAGCGCCCCACAGCAGGCAGCCCGTGGGCCAGGAAGCATCACCTCCCCGCCCGCTAGCGCGATGACCCGAGCCGTGGAGACATGGGTGTCTCGCATCCAGGCATCCATCACGCAGCCGGTGAACAGCCAAACCGCCTCCCCTCCGCCTGTGGGCGACCCCAGGGGCACCTTCCCGCGACGCAGGGGAAGGTGGGGGAGGTTCAAACGGCGGGGCAGCAAGCCCAGCCTCTGGGCCAGTGCAGCCAGCGCGCTGAGCGTCCGAAGGGTGCGGGGCGCACCCAGCAGCCTGTAGCCCAGTCGCCTCCAGAGGGGCTGGTAGCGCGCCCCTGAAACCATCGCCTCACGGGTCTCCTCCATCAGCTTGCCGAAGGGCACGTCGGCCGGGCAGGCCGTCTCACAGCCGCGACACTGGATACAGGAGTCCATGTGATCGACAAACTCGTCGGTAATTGCGGCGCCCTTCGCAACCTCACGCATGAGGGCGATGCGCCCGCGAGGCGACTGCCCCTCCTCTCCGCTGACGCGATAGGTGGGGCAATGGGGCAGACAGAGCCCGCACGCCACGCAGGTGGCCAGTTCGTCTGCATCGAGGTTCAGGTCAAGACGTCGACCCCCTTGGGCACTGACTGGCACACCCCCTGTCGACCCGCGCGATGCGCTCAGGGTAGCCAAGCCGTCCTGCCTGGGTTGAGACGCCCCGCGGGATCAAAGCTCTGCTTGATCTGCTTTTGAAGCGCCAGGGTGCGCTCATCGGTGAGTCGGGGAACTGCCTCGGAAAGATGCACCACCCCCACCCCCACTTCAGCTACAAACTCGCCTGTAAGCGTCTTCAGATCAGAAGGGCGCAGCGAGGCGCGCCCACCCTGGGGCAAGGGCGGCGGACCTTCGCAGGGCCGAAGTCCGCTCAGGCGGGCCTGTGCTTCAACGTCGGCGGGATGCCCCTCGAGGCACAGCCACGTTGTCGAACCGTCCCAGAGGATGGACGACGGGGAGAACAGGCGGCTGCGAAGCTCGAAAGGGTCGGCCGAACCGCAATACCAGGCACTGAGGGAGGGCAGCGGCATGCATCGCAGGATGACCTCACCGATAACTCCTAAGGTGCCAAGCGAGCCAACCATCAGGCGACAGAGGTCGAACCCGCTCACATTCTTTACCGTCGGGCCCCCGCTGCGAATGAGCTCACCTGCTGCATCCACGAATGTCACCCCGAGCACGTGATCTCTAATCGGGCCGTAGTGGAGCCGGCGGATTCCGCTACGGCCGACTGCCAGCACCCCTCCAACAGTTGCCTTCTGCGGCTGCGGCAGGTCTAGAGGAACCATTTGACCCGCTTCCCCCACGCCATCCGCGAGCTCTGCGAGGGTGGTCCCGGCCAAACAGCGCACCGTCATCTCAGCCGGTTCGTACTCAAGGATGCCAGAGGCGACTCTCACCTCCCTGGCGCCGGGCCCGGGCAGACCGCCAACCTCCCACTGGGTACTACCACCCAGGGGGGTGACCGGATCTTCCGTCCCGACCTCCTCCGCCAGCCCGAGCAGGTCCCGGCTAAATTCCCTCGGCAACACGCTTATGGCGCAGAGGACATCGACCGGCCGGCGTCTTTCGGTTGAGGGCCACTCGACGGCGAACGTGCCCAGGGGGGCGAAGCGGCGAAATTCCTCACACCCACGCCCCGGCTGGAACTTTCACCTGTGGACGAAGGTCGCCGCAGCCGGAGGGGGAAGGCAGCACCTTTGAAGGGTTGGCCAGGCCGTCCGGGTCGAAGCAGGCTCGTAGCCGATCCTGGGCTGCAAGGTCGGCCTGGCTGAACAAGTGCCCCATAAGGTCGCGTTTTTCGATGCCGATCCCGTGCTCCCCACTTAATACGCCCCCCGCAGCAAGCGAAGCCAGCACGATCTCCTCCCCGGCGGCATGCACGCTGTCCATCACGCCCTCTGTGCGGCTGTCAAACGCCAGCAGGGGGTGCAGATTTCCGTCGCCTGCGTGGAACACGTTCACCACGGTGAGGTTGTGTCTGGCCGATATCTCATACACCTTCTCAAGAACCTCCACCAACCGTGTACGGGGCACCACGGTGTCATGCAGGTAGTAGTCGGGCGCCAGACGCGCAACCGCGCCAAAGGCCGCCTTGCGCCCCTTCCAGAGCAGGTCCCGCTCGACGTCATCGGCGGCAAGGCGAACTGTGCGGGCGCCGTTGCGCTGACCCGTCTCGGTAATCAGATCCACCGAGGCCTTCACGCCGGCGGGCAGCCCCTCGCATTCCACGAGCAGGACTGCGGCAGCGTCGGTCGGGTAGCCGGCATGCACGAAAGCCTCCACCACCTTCACTGCGTTGGCGTCCATCATCTCCATCGCCGCAGGCACCAGCCCTCCGGCGATTACGTCGGAAACCGTCGATGCGCCCGCCGAGACGTCCATGAAGTCCAACAGCAACGTGGCCACTTCCGGCGGGTCAGGCATAAGACGCACGGCTATCTCCGTTGCAATGCCCAGCATCCCTTCACTGCCTACAAAGACGCCCCGCAGGTCGTAGCCGGCAGGCTCAGGGTCTAGGCCGCCCAACTGCGCAAGGCTGCCGTCGGGCAGCACCACCTTCAGCGCCAGGACATGCGCGTTGGTCACCCCGTAGGCAAGACAATGAGGGCCGCCGGAGTTGGTAGCCACGTTTCCTCCGATGGTGCAGACTTGCTGGCTGGAGGGATCTGGGGCGTAATGCAGACCCAAGGCTGCGGTATGACGGCTCAAGTCGAGGTTTAAGACACCCGGCTGGACCCAGGCGACGCGCTCGCCGGCATCCACGGAGAGCACCTTGTTCAACTTCGTGGTGACAATCACGACCGGCTCCCCAAGGGGAACGGCGTTTCCCGCAAGGCCGGTTCCTGAGCCGCGCGCAACGAACGGGCGGCCATGACGGTTGCAGGCACGCACGACCTCGGCGACTTCCTCGGGAGTGACGGGGAACACGACCACTGCGGGCTCATCGCCCACGCAAAGCGAGGCGTCCCGCCCGTAGATGGCCCGCTCGAGTGGATCGACTCGCACGCGATCCGGCGAAGTTGCCGCCCGCAGATCGGCGATCAAGGCGGAGGGCAAGCCGACGCCGGCAGCCTTCGCAGCGCGCTTCACGCTGCCCAGGGTAGCAACGCGCCAGCCTGGGTGTCGGGCGGCGTAGGGGCGGCGGAGGCAGGGGAACGGCGTCAAGCCGACGAGAGAGCGGGCCGAACTAGCCTGAGGTCATGTCCGTAGCCGACTTGGAGGCTGAGCGAGTCGACTGCGATTTGCTTTCGGCCGCGGTAGAACTGGCCCAAAGGGCGGGTGAGGTGACCATGCGCTGGTTCACCAGCGACGACCTCTCCTCGGAGACCAAGCCCGACGGCTCCCCGGTAACCGACGCAGATCGCGCAGGGGAGGATTTTCTGCGCTGCGAACTCCAGAAGCGCTACCCCGAAGACGGCATATTGGGCGAGGAGCACGGTTTCACCGAGGGGAGCAGCGGACGGCAGTGGCTGATCGACCCCGTTGACGGCACAAGATCGTTCATCGCGGGGGTGCCGTTGTATTCCACGCTGCTGGCACTGATCGACGAAAAGGGCCCGGCAATCGGGGTTGTGGCCTTGCCTGCCCTCGACGAGGCGGTCTGGGCGGGAAGGGGACTTGGGGCTCAACACCGCAAAGGCGCTGAAATCCGACCGGCCAGGGTGAGCTCCACATCTGAGTTGGGGGATGCCCGTCTAACAACGAGCGGCCTGGAGTACCTGTCGCAAGATCTCGGGGCCTGGCTGGCCTCAAGGCACTCGGGCTTGGCCCGAACGTGGGGCGACGGCTACGGCTACGCGCTGCTGGCCACTGGTCGGGTGGACGCAATGATCGACCCCGGCCTCTCGGTTTGGGACGCAGCCCCGATGCTGGTAATCGTGCCCGAGGCAGGCGGTCGAATCACTAAGCGCGACGGATCCCGGGAACCGACCGACGGCGACTATCTGGCCACCAACGGCATTATCCACAAAGAACTTCTGGCCACCCTCAAAGGACTCTGGTGAGCCTCCGCCTGCGGCTCAACATGGAACAGGGCCAAGGTTTTACAATCCGCTTCCTTCAAACAGCACTGGCTGAATCCCCTCCGCCAGAAGGCGGCTCAGAAAACTCAATGGCCTAAGCACCTCCGCCAGGCCAAAGGCACCCGGTCTCAACACCTCCCCCTCCAGCAACGCAAGAGTCGCGGCTGTGGACACAGAAGCGGCCGCTGCGGCCGGTCCGTGAGTTGCCCCCAGAACCCGCACCACGCTCTCGCCATCAACTAGGCCCCTCACCTCCACGCGTACAGCGCCCAGCGCCCCCTCGATGACCGGTGCAGTGAGCATGGGCAACCGAGAAGTAAGACGGTCCTGGCGGGACGCCGCCCGGCGAGCGGTAAGGAACGGAACATCTGGGAAAGCCCTTGCCAGCAGCCAGGGCTCTGACAGCTCCCCGAAGTAGCAGTCCGACGGGCCGATGGGGTCGGGAAACCAACTGATCTCCCGACCCGATCCTCCCTGCCGGCGCAACCAGACGCCGTTTCGCCGGATCCATCCAGGGCGCTTGAGGGCTGCGTGAAATCGGCGGGCGCAGGCTGGCCCTGCGGTTCCGTGTCGCGACACGTGTACAGCCGCCACTTTGGAGAATGAGTCGGCTGCATGACGTGCCAGCACGCACGTCAAACCAGGAGAGAAGGCAGCCCCCGCAAGCAGATGCACGCCCGACGCTGCAGCCTGTGGGCCAAGCGAGAGCAACCCGCGCACCTCCTCGGGGTGATCCGAGGTGGAAACCACTGAGGTCCCGGCGTCGATCAGCCGCTCCGCAAGCGACAGGTGCGTACCTGCAGGAGAGGCCAGTACCGCCACGTCAGACGTAAGAATCTCGGCAAATCCGCACTGCCGCGCTCCGCGCAGAGCGATGGGCTGCGCGCCAGCAGCCAATGGCTGGCGGCCGCAAACCAGAACTTCAGTAACCTCTGGCTCCTCCGCAACTCGCCGGACTATTCGCCCCCCTACCGCACCGGCGCCAACGACGGCAACCCGCAACGCCGCCCCTGTCAGGTCAAGTCTGGGCCGCTCAGTGGACGCCAGCCACCGAGACGTGGTGGGTTTACCTCGGATCTCAAGCGAAGCAGACGATCAATAATCAGCGTCGCAAGCACGCTCAGCACCAGCGACACCACACGCCCCAGCAGTTTGCCCACGAGCCGACCTTACCGGCAGACCCTGCCTGGTTGAAAGTTTTCGAGCCCGCGCCAGCCCGGCTTGCAGCCAGCTTGCTGGTGGACGAGGCACCGTGGCCTGATTGGGCGCTAGAGAATCTGGGACAGGAAGAGCTTGGTTCGCTCGCTTTGGGGATCGTCGAATATCTGTTCAGGCGGACCTTCCTCCATTATCCGACCCAGGTCGAACATCATCATTCTGTCGGCCACCTCGCGGGCAAAACCCATCTCGTGCGTCACGCAGATCATCGTCATGCCCGTGCCCGCCATCTCCCTCATCACGTCTAGCACCTCCTTGATCATCTCCGGGTCCAGCGCTGAGGTTGGCTCGTCGAAGAGCATGATCTTCGGCTGCATCGCCAGCGCCCGTGCGATGGCCACGCGCTGCTGCTGACCGCCGGAGAGCTCCCCGGGGAACTTATGGGCCTGCTCGGGGATGCCCACCCTCACAAGCAGATCCATTGCGGCCTCCTCGGCCTGATCCCCCGTAAGTCGGCGCACCTTCATCGGCGCCAAGGTGATGTTGCGCAGCACCGTGAGGTGCGGGAACAGGTTGAACGACTGAAATACCATGCCAACCTCTCGGCGGATGGCGTCGATGTTTCGAACGTCGTTGCTAAGCGTCCTGCCATCCACGATGATCTCACCTCGCTGGTGCTCGTCCAGCCTGTTGATAGTGCGAATAAAGGTGGACTTGCCCGAACCCGACGGGCCGAACACCACGACCACCTCGCTCCGCCTGACCGTGGTGGTTATGCCGCGCAGGGCGTGAAAATCGCCGAACCACTTGTGTATGTCTCGACAAATGATTATCTCGTCGCTGGGCTCGGTGGCTTCGCCTCTGGTGTCTGCGATCTCGTCGAGCGGTGAGCGGCTTTCGGGATCCTTACGGCGGATGAGCTTCATGCCGCCTCCTTCCTGGTTTGGTTTCACTAGTTCCTTGCTCGGCTGTCGCTGCCGAGCCTTTCCTCCACACGCCTGCTGATGCGCGACATCCCAAAGGTGAAAATCCAGAAGATCGCGGCTACGAAAATGAAGTACTCCTTGTCGGCCCCTCCCCAAATCTGAATGTTGCCCTGAATGAAGGAGCGTCCGATCTCCACCACTTCCAATACACCAATTATGTACACCAGGGTCGTGTCCTTGAAAAGGCTGATGAACTGCCCGACGATTGCCGGGATGACGTTGCGGAGGGCCTGCGGGAGCGTTATGAGCCGAATCGTCCGTATGCCGGACAACCCAAGTGCCCGAGCGGCCTCGGCCTGCCCGGGGTGCAGGCCCTGAATTCCCCCGCGCACGTTCTCGGCCATGTAGGCCGCGCTGAAGAGCGTGATCACTATCGCGGTGCGCAGCAGCGGGATTCTCGTGAGAAAGAAGCCTTCCGGCAGCGCAAGGGGCAGCAAGTACTGCGAGAGGAACAACAGGGCAAGCAGCGGGACGCCCCTAAATAGCTCGATGAACGCAATACAGAGCCACTTCACAATGGGCAGAGACAGCTTGAGCTTGCGGAGGTTTCCCAGAGGGATGCGCAGGCGGACAACCGGGCTCCTGCTTCGTCTGCCGAGTGCCAGGAGGATTCCAATGGGGAGACTCAGCGCAATGCCGCCGACGGCCAAGATCAGGTTCACCATAAACCCGCCCCAGTTGTTGACAGAAACCGGTTGCAGCCCGGGCGCCCCCGTGATTCCCCGCAGGAGCACCATTGAGACAACAAACCACGCCACGGCGAGCAGGCTGATCCGCAGGTATGTACTCAGCGGCGTGTAGCGGGCCAGCAACCATCCCACGCCCAGCGCCGGGAGGTTTGCCGCCAGCAACAGCCGAACGTCCATCCCCATCTCCTCCCAGCTGTACGGCAGGAAGGCGAACAACGAGATAACGGTCGCCGCCCCGATCGCGATATTCCTGGTCATCCCCTTCCCCGCAACCCCCCAGGCCATTCCGAGGATCAGGACGAACCCGATCAGAACGGCCTGCGGCCGCCAGAAGCAGTTTTGGGAGGCACAGGAGTCCACAGTGTTGTAGTTCCCGATTGCTATTCTCCCGCCCAATTCGGCCACTACCCCCCAGTCGGCCTGAACAAATATCCACCGCAGCCCGTAGAACAGGGCGAACACGACCGCTATGGCGGCAACGACCGTAAGCAGGCTGCTGCGCCAGTCTTTGAAGAGGTTGAAGCGCAGCCAGCCAATCACTCCCCTTTCCGCACGAGGCGGGGGAAGAGCACCCTCGGCGGCAGGGTTGGGTTGAGAGACGGTCATCTTCCCTTGATCGCTGTCGTTCGGTTGTAGAGGTTGCCGATCAGGGAGTAGGCCAGGCTGATTACCAGATAGATCAGCATCACAAGAATGAAGATTGACAACGCCGGGCCGATTTGCGTCATGGTCTTTGCGACGCTCAGCAGATCCGAGTAGCCGATGGCCACCGCCAAGCTGCTGTTCTTCGTGAGGTTAAGGAACTGGCTGATCAGCGGCGGCACGATTACCCGCAAAGCCTGCGGGAAGACCACGTACCTGAGCGACCTAAATTGGTTGAGGCCCAGTGAGCGTGCGGCCTCCCTCTGCCCCTTTCGGACCGATTGAATGCCTGCCCGCACGATCTCGGCGATGAACGCGGCCGTGTACATCACCAAGCCGATGAGCAACACGATCAGCGCCGCCGGCACAGTGGCGCCGCCTGAGATGCGGCCAAACCTGCCCTCCGGCGCCGGGTAAGTGATGTCGAAAGGCACGGAATTTGTGATTGCCGTTACCAGAATCCAGGCCGTGGCCCCCAAGATCAAAGCCGCAATGCAGCCGGAAACAATGGGGTAGAACGGCTGCCCGGTGCGGATCTCCAGGCGAGAGCGGCGACGATAGACAAAATAGGCAGCCACCAGCGACAGGAAGGCCAGCACGAGCCAGGAAACGGTTGGCGCCACACCGGTCGGCGACGGCCAGGGAAATGAAATGCCTGCGTTGTTAATGAACAGGTCGCCGATTTGGATTCCTGATCGGACAGGGGGGAGGGCGAGTATGACTGTGAGCCAGAAAAAGAGCTGAATCAACAGAGGGACGTTGCGGAAAAACTCAACGTACGACAGGGAGAGCTTTGAGACAAGCCAGTTTCCGGAGAGTCGTCCGACCCCTATGAGAGTTCCCAGGATAGTTGCCAGGACTACCCCGATGACAGAAACAACCACCGTGTTCCCTGCTGCCACGAGCAGGGAATAGAGAAAGCTGTCGGCCGTGTCGGCAGCCGTTGTGGAAGGATTGTATGGCAGGAAGTGATGCCCGATCGGGCCTCCGTAAGACCGGGAGAGGAATCCAAACCCCACCGGGACGTTCCTGTCCTGAATGGCGTTGATCATCCTGATTGCCAGCCATGTCACCAGGCCCACAGCCGCTAGACCAGAGACAATCTGGGCAGTCCACCGCAACACCTGAGTATTGCGCCAGAACGGGATCGCCTGTGCCTGCTCCTCAAACGCCATTCGTCAAACCTGCCGTAAACGAAACCAGGTTGGTGAGGGACACCGAAACAGTGTCCCTCACCAACCTGGAAACCTGTGAATTACTTTTTTTGGCTACCGAAGCGGAGCGGCGTAGATTTGTCCGCCCCTCGGGCAGTCCAGGCAGGGGGCGTTCGCCCAGAGTGCGTTGCGGCTGCCCTCACGCGTCAGGCCTATGCCGTCAGAGCCGAGGTTGCGCTTGTAAATCTCGCCATAGTTGCCAAGCTCGCGAATAATGTCCTGCGCCACTGTCTGCTCCAGACCCAGGTCGGACTGGCCGAACGAACTGTCGAAGCCCAACAAGCGGTCTACCTTGGGGTCACCCGTGGCTTCCGTCGGGACGTTTCCTGATTCAATTCCATAAGCCTCGGCGTAAATCAAGATGCTCATAACCGTCTTTACGATGTCGAACCACTGCTCGTCGCCGTGCGGCACCACCGGCCCAAGCGGCTCCTCGGAGATGGTTTCCGGAAGGATTACGTGATCTTCGGGGTTGTCCGTGCTGAATCGGATGGCCGCGACGTTGGAACGGTCGCTTGTGTATGAGTCGCATTGCCCGGCCTCATACGAGGCCTTGGCAGCGTCGGTCTCCTCAAACGTCACAACCTGTATATCAAGGTTGTTCTGTGAGATGAAGTCCTGAAGGTTGAGTTCGGTGGTTGTCCCCTGCGTAACGCAGACCGAGGCGCCTTCAAGCTCGAGGGCGCTGCTGATGCCAAGGTCATTGCTGACAAGAAAGCCCTGCCCGTCGTAGAACATGGTTTGCGCGAAGTTGCCCCACTGCGCGTCGCGCGAGGTCGTCCAAGTTACGGTGCGGATCAAGGCATCCACATCACCCGACTGAATGGTCGGACCACGCTCAGCGGCAGTGATGAACCGGGGTTCAATTGCGTTGGGGTCTCCTAGCACCGCCGTGGCTATCGCCCGGCAGAGGTCCACGTCAAATCCGACGAGCCTGCCCTCGTCGTTCTGGAACCCGAAGCCCGGCACGTCGTTGCGCCCGGCGCAGATCAGATTGCCCCTTTCCCTGACCCTTTGCAGCCGTGACTCTGCGGACTGCGTCAATTCAACAGCCTCCCCGCCTTCGGTCACTGCCTCAGTGCCTTCGGTCACTGCCTCGGTGGTGGCGGAGGCGGACTCCGCAGTGGTGGTTGGCCCAGGCTCTGGTGTCTCCGCACCGCCGGTCGTGGCGTCGTCCCCCGAGCAGGAAGCAAGCAGACCAGCGAGCAGCGCAAACGCCAAACTCGCCAACACGATTTTTTTTCTGAACAGCTTTGACAGCAATTTGTTCTCCTTCCTCAAGTCGCACGACGATTCTCGTCGACTTCTTGGAATTGCTTTCGGGAACATGATACGCTGACTGCTGAGACACTGGGGCATTTGACGGAATTTGGCTGCGCCCCCCGGTCAGTAGGGCATAAACGGGCTGGAACTTCCGGGGCTGGCTGGAGGGACCCCCGCAGCAATGAGGGCGAACCTGGCGGTCGGGAGGGATGTTCACCCTGCAGCCTCCATCGTCAAGCCCCCCGGCAGCCTCCATCGTCAAGGGGAATGTGGGGCTAGCTGGACTTGAACCAGCGACCTCACCCTTATCAGGGGTGCGCTCTGACCGGCTGAGCTATAGCCCCGGGCGTCGCCTACGGTATCCGCTGAGACGCCGGGGACGCTACCTGGGAGGTGCGGCGTAAAGCTGGCCACCCTTTGGGCATTCGGTGCAGGGCGCCTCGGCCCAAAGTGCGTTGCGGCTGCCCTCACGCGCCAGGCCAATGCCGCCAGAGCCTAGGTTGCGCTCATAAATCTCGCCGTAATTGCCCAGGGCTCTGATTACGTCCTGGGCAACTGTCTGTGAAAGCCCGACATCGGTCTGACCGTAGGAATCCAAATATCCAAAAAGCCTGTCTACTTTTGGATCGCCGGTCGGCGAATCCGGGACGCTTGTTGAGTCAACTCCGTAGGCCTCGGCGTAGATGAGCATCGTCATCACCAGAATCACGATGTCGTACCACTGCTCGTCGCCGTGAGGCACGACAGGGCCAAGCGGCTCCTCGGAAATAGTGCCTGGCAAGATCTCGTGATCGTCGGGGTTGGAGGTGCCGAAGCGAAAAGCCGCCAGTGCGGAGGTGTCGGTCGTGTAGGCGTCGCACTGATCGGCCTCGTAGGCGTCCTTGGCGGCATCGGTCTCCTCAAACGCCAGAACCTCGATTCCTAAGTTGTACTGTTGCGAGAAGTCCTGCAGGTTGGCCTCGGTGGTCGTCCCCTGCGCCACGCAAACGGCGGCGGAGTCGAGGTCCAGCGGGCCCGACAGGTTCAGGCTCTTTCGCACAAGGAAGCCCTGCCCGTCGTAGAACATCGTCGGGCCGAAGTTTCCCCACTGAACTTGGCGGGAGGTAGTCGTGGTGATGGTGCGGATTAGGGCGTCCACCTCCCCCGACTGGATGGTCGGCCCGTGGTCAGCGGCGTTGATCAGCCGAACCTCGATTGCATCAGGGTCGCCAATCGTGGCCACTGCGAGGGCGCGACAAAGGTCGGTGTCAAAGCCCACCAGCCTGCCGTCGGAGTCCTGATAACCAAAGCCGGGTATGTCGTTGCGTCCGGCGCAGATTACGTGGCCCCTTTCTTTGATCGTCTCAAGCCGACTCCCTGACGCCGCTGTCAATGAAGGTTCAGTTGTTTGACCTTGAGCGTCTAGCACGCTCGCATCAGGGGTGGCGGGGCTGATCGCCTCGGGGTTTTCTGAGCGGCCACCGCAAGAAATCAAGAGACCGGCCAGCAACACGAAAGCGAGCAGCACTACCGTGACTAATCTCCTTCCCACCGCATCCTCCTTCCCTACCACAATCTCCAATCCTCGACATTCTCCAAACTCTTCAAACAGATGTCCAGAGGTCGGACTATCTACGTCTGCGTGCTCTACTGTACTTTTTTGCCGGTCGGAATCTCGTGGACTCCTCCTCTACCAGCACAATCCTCAAACCTCCGACAAGCTCGCTGATCAGGTTGAACAGCACCGCAGCCACCACGCTGAATAGGGTCGCAAACAGCACTCCCACCAAGCCGCCGAGAGCGTAGACCCTAAAAATTTGACGTGAATTGAACTCAAAGCTTTCCAAGGCAAAAATCCTTGCGATGAAATCTGCAGCTGCTTCCACGTACCCCAGAGAGCTCACCACGTTCCAGAGAATCATGCCCGCCACCAGCAGGATCGCCCAGAGGCATACGTAGAAAATCAACGAGATCTTCAGAACAGACCAGAGCTCAACCCGCCGCAGGATGCGCCGCACACTGCGAACCTGCAGACGCGGGCGCCGCCAGAACAACCCCAGAGGACCGCTCGCCGCTTCGTTCCGGGCTGCTGCCCCCCTCCCTGAAGCACCCGATCGGCTTCCAGCCTGCCTCCCGCCCCGCTGTGCGCCTCCCACCCGACGGTCGCCTCCCCGCGGCGCGGTCAACCCCTGTTTAGGAGAACCTGTGGGCCTTGCGATTCCAGCACCCGGGCCTCCTGGCCTTGAAGGCCCGCCGACGCCGCGCTGGCCCGCTCCGTCCATGACTTCGACGCCTATTCGAGAAAAAGTGGCTGCAGGAGCACTCTGCGGATTGTATTCCTTGACTTACGCAAGAGGCCGCCACTCCCCACCATCAGCGAAGCACCTGACACTGCCGAGCACGGAACAGGCGATCTGCGGCACTCCGGGGTTGCCGCTGAGAGCTGCTGCCTCCCGGCCCTGACTCGGTTCACGGGCTCCGGTCGCACAGGACCCGTTAAGGCCGGCAGGACAGGTGCTCGCCTCCCTAGAATAACAGGAATCCCCGCTTCTTGTCCAGGGAGTCCCGGAGGGATGCGAGAGCGGACGATTCGGCACGCCTGGAGAGCGTGTGTGGTCTAGGCCACCGTGGGTTCGAATCCCACTCCCTCCGCTGAGCAATTCGATGAAAGCCCAGTACGAACTCGAAGTCGCGGCGATGCGACTTGCGCTCGCCGAGGCCGAGGCGGCGACAGTCCACGGCGACGTACCGGTGGGGGCGGTGGTCCTGGCCGGGGGCGTCGTGGTGGCCAGACGGCACAACGAGCGCGAATTGCAGGGCGATCCCACCGCTCACGCCGAGATGCTTGCGCTCCGCGACGCTGCGGCTGGCGCAAGGGGCTGGCGGCTAGAGGATTCAACGCTGGTCAGCACCCTGGAGCCCTGCCCGATGTGCGCCGGAGCGGCACTCTCGGCTCGGGTCGCTCGCATCGTCTTCGGCGCCGACGACCCCAAAGCGGGCGCCTGTGGATCGCTTTACAACCTTGCTGCCGACCCCCGCCTCAACCACGAGATGGAGGTTTCGGGAGGGATGCTGGCCCAAGAGTGCGCTGGCATGCTTAGGACGTTTTTTGCGAGCCGGCGGGGGGGCTGAGGCTGAAGTTGGGCGGCGTCGGCATGAACTTGTCGCAGTAGCGTTTTGACTGGAGGGTTGCCAGAGCGGACGAATGGGGCGGCCTCGAAAGCCGTTGTGGCCCACGTGGTCACCGTGGGTTCGAATCCCACACCCTCCGCACTAGACGAGTGGGGGCATCCCGCCTAGTGGTCAGCTTGGGGAAGAATCCAGTCGGCCCCTGCCAACGACCGCTTCATCGTCGTCAAGTCAATTGCGGGATCCACGATTCGTTTCGACGGACGGCCGTTCATGGCCACCCAGGCATTGGCGCGCACTTCGGGATTGTCCACCCCGAGTTCGCGGTAGCGGTCTGCGATCAGGTGGGCGGTTGCGTGAATCAGATCGGGACGGGTTGAGGCGACGGCGGTCTGCCAGTGCGGTTAATAATACTTAACAATATAGAGTTAAGTTTACTTAACAGCAACGTGGCAGCGCCCACTGAACCGATTCGCGTTGGCGGGCGGTGGGCGCCTGGCAGGCATCGGCGGCTCGTGGAGATACAGGCGCATCTCAATACAAGATCGTTCGGGTGAGGTGATGCGGGCGGTGCGTGGCGTGGTAGGCCCGCCAGAGTCGCAGGTCAACCTGGGGAACGATCACATCCATGGAGGCAGGGCGGAGCCGGTTCACAGAGTCTGTGAGCAACCCCATCGCATACAAAGTGTGAGCGCGTATCTCAACCTCCTGCTCGCCTCCGGCGGCAATGTGCACTCCGGAGTCGATTGCAGCCGCCAGTTCTGGGGTGTAGGACTGAATTCCCAGCGACCGCAGCGCCACAGGCAGGATGTAGTCAGCGAACGCCGTCATGCGAGTCAAGTCGGCAACTGCGAAGTCGCCGGAGAGCGCCAGCGGCATATGCAGCGTCCAGCAAAACAGCTGCGACAGCTTGTGGAACTGCACTGGATTGCCCCTAAAGATGCTGGTGTCATCGAAGCGGGGAAACTCCGCTGCCAGGCGCTCGAGCAAGCCGTCGCCATCGGCGTACAGCTGCGAGGCGCAGTCGCGCACGAAGCGGTGGGGGTATCCGCCGTAGTCACGTGCCAGGGTCGCTCCCACCTCGTTCAGAATCCGCAGCCGCTCGGCAGGCATCGGAATCGGGATGTTGCCTGAAAAGACGGCGGCGAGGTCGGCAGAGGTCATCTCGGCCCAGTAGCGCCCGTCGTAAAGGCGAACCCCTCCTTCGAGGGCGCGGTGCGCACAGGCGAACATCGCCATCGAATCCGACCAGGTGGCTCCCCGGTATTCAGTGGAGAACTTAACGCCCGTGTCGAAGTCGGTGAAGGCGAAGTTCATAATCCCGTAAAAGAAGTAGACGTCGATGAGGCGCTCGGCGGTGTCGTGCCCGCCGAGCGCCCCATCGATAGGCCCCGCGGGGAACTCGAAGCCCTCATACGCCAGCCAGGAGGCCACTTTTTCTATGCCTGCGAGGGAAGTCTGCACGTGGCTAGACGCCTCAAGGACAGGGCGCAGCGAGCGCATCACCTCGGATTCCCACAACTGCGGGCCACCCGCCGCACCACTGCCTCCAGCGACGCCTGCGTCTCCGGCGTTGATCATTTGAGGGTCCTTTCCGTTGAGCAGCCAAAATGCCGTCTGGTTGGCGACAGAATAAGGTCAAGATACGACAAGCAGGAAAGGAAAGACATGCCAACGCGCACTGCCTACCAACATGGAACTCCCTCTTGGGTTGACCTCTCCACCACCGACCGGGAGGGCGCAAGAGCCTTCTACGGCGATCTCTTTGGCTGGACTGGAGAGCCGGAGAAAGACCCCAGGGCATTTGGCTACATGGTGTTCATGCTGGGGGAACACGCCGTGGCCGGATGCATGCAGATGGTCGACGACATGCCCGGCCCGTGCTGGGGCACCTACGTAACCGTCGAGAATGTCGACGACACGGTTACGACAGCCCGCGAATCGGGTGGGGTGATCTGCATGGAAGGCTGCGATGTGCTTGAAGCCGGCCGCATGGCCGTCATCACTGATCCGACCGGGGCTGTCTTTTCAATTTGGCAGCCCGGCGACCATATCGGAGCTGAAATCGTCAACGAGCACGGCGCTTTCTGCTGGAGCGAGTTGACGACCCGCGACACGGAAGCGGCCAAGCAGTTCTACGGGAAGATCTTCAGCTGGGGGGCAGTACAGGTGGGCGACCCCGACGCCAATCCACCGTACGATTATCACGGCTGGACGCTTGGGGGCAGCACGGACTTCTCCGACATGGTGGGAGGGATGATCCGCATGGACGAGAACTGGCCGGCGGAAATACCGCCGCACTGGATGACCTATTTTGCCGTTGACGACTGCGACGCCTCTGCGGCAAAGGTGACCGAGTTGGGAGGGACGGTTTGCGTACCGCCCACCAACATCCCGCCAGGGCGCTTCTCGGTTGTCCAAGACCCGCAAGGCGCCACCTTCACCATCATCCACATGTTTGAACAGCCCGATCGCAGCGACGAAGCGGCCGAGGGGGTGGCCTCCCGCAGCGGGGTGTAGCGCAACTCATCTGCCCAAGGGCAGACACCGCCCGTCATTGAACAGCACGCCAGCAAGCGTCGCGCGTCTAGACGACTGAGGCCTTGACTAGATCCAGAGCGCCGCGCATTGTGGTCGTGGGCAGCACAATGACCGACCTGGTGGCGTTCGCCGAACGCATCCCTGGCCCGGGAGAGACGCTGGTTGGAAAGTCGTTTCAAACAGGCTTCGGTGGCAAAGGGGCGAACCAAGCGGTAATGGCAAGCCTGTGGGGAGCCGATGTCACCATGGTCTGCTGTGTGGGCTACGACGCTTACGGGGAGGCGGCAATCGCCAACTTCGCGGAGCGCGGCATCGATACAAAGCACGTCGTGAAGGTAGACGCGCCCAGCGGCGTGGCGCCAATCTGGGTGGATGCAGAGGGCATGAACCGGATCATCATCGTGCCCGGCGCCAACGACCATCTAAGTCGCGAGTTGGCGGCCGACGCCGTCGGGGAAGGCCGCCAGCCGGCGGTGGTGCTGGGTCAGCTGGAGACGCCACAGGAAGCGACCGCCGCAGCCCTTCAGGCAGGCCGCGAGAGGGGGGCGGTCACGATTCTGAACCCGGCGCCTGGCGCTCGGCTGTTCCCGGAGCTTCAGGCTGCAGCCGACTGGCTCATACCCAACGAGGTTGAGTTCTCAACGCTTGCAGGAGACGACATAGCGGATGTCGCCACCGATGACGCGTTGAGACGGGTGGCAGCCGATACCGGTTGCAGGCTGCTGGTTACCTTGGGCGAGGCAGGTGCAGCCCTTCTCTGCGAGGACGGGCAGGTTCTCAGGGAGCCTGCCCCGGCGACAGAGGCGGTAGACACCACTGGCGCAGGCGACGCCTTCGTGGGTAGTTTTGCCTACGCCTTGGCCGCCGGATTAGAGGAAAGCAGCGCCATGCGCCTAGCGGTGGCGGCCGCATCGAGCAGCGTGAAACAATCTGGCACGCAGAGTTCCTTCCCCGATTCTCAGATGTGCCGACGGATGCTTGAGGCGCTTTGAAAGCCGCTCGCACCTGGGTTTTGAGCGGAGAGGGTGGGATTTGAACCCACGAAGAACTGTCATGCCCTTACTCCCTTAGCAGGGGAGCGCCTTCAACCGGACTCGGCCACCTCTCCTCTTTCGCATCCAGGCTATCACCAGCGAGGTGGAGGGCTTGACCTCCATCGAAGAGGCTGAAAGGCTGCGACCATCCGAAAGCACCGGTAACCCCGCCACCGTCTCCGCCATTGTCTCATCGAAGGGGCTGACTGGCTGCGACCATGCGGGAAAGACCTCATTCGCTGGTCATTCGCCGCCTTCACGCAATTCAACATCTGAGCGCGCCCAATCCGACGCAATAACGTCGAGGCCCTCGGCTTTGAGACCCGCAATGGCCTCCTCGACGATGTCCACTCGATAAGCGCCGGCCGAAGGAGGCTCAGGCAGGATTTCCTCAGCAACCGCAATGTCAATGGTCTGATCCCAGAGATCCTCCACCATGACGCCTATGCCGTTGGTAGACGGCCAAATCAACGCGTTGATCTCGTTGAGTTGCCAAGTCTGGTGCGAACGGCCCAAGGTCGGGGCGTTGTCGAGCACCACTTCTACGCAAGCGTCCGAGTTGTCCCTGCACCAGATCCAACCAGCAAGCGAAGCCTGGACTAAACGCCTGGCGGTGTCTCGATACTCGGGATCGCTTTCCAGACGGGCGGCGTCCGCCCAGATGCCGTCATGAAGCATTGCCGTGCCGACATCATTCCAATCGATGATCAGCAGGTCTTCAGGCTGGTACAGGTCGCCAGTATCCGGATTGACGGCCTCCAGCACTTGCGCGTACTCGTTGTAGATCATCGCCTGAGCTGCGTCGACCTCCCTGTTTAAAAAGGCCGACATGTCAAAATTCTGCTGCACGAGGGTGACATCTGAGGCGGGATCGATTCCGTTGCGTCGAAGACCTGCGAGCAATTCAAATTCGTATCCAGAGCCCCAGTGGCCCACCGTCTTGCCGCGCAGATCTTCCACAGAACGAATGCCGGAATCTGCCCAGGAAACCTGCAGCGTGGCGCTGCGCTCAAATATCTGGGCGATATTGACCACGTTGGCCCCCTCAGAGCGCGGCACCAGCGCCATGGGTACCCCTGACACTGCGAAGTCGGCGCCGCCGGAGTTCAGCACAGAAATCGGGACAATGTCCTGGCTTCTTTCCAGGATGGCCACGTCGAGGCACAGGTCTTCGTAGAACCCCTGGTCAAGCGCTGCGTAGTAGCCGGCGAACTGCGACTGGGCTAACCACAGACTCTGCAGAACCACTTCGGTTGGGTCGGTGCAATCCGTTGTTGTTGCGGAGGTGGATTCGGGGGACGCCCCGGCGTCTGCGGAAGGCGCTTCGGGAGGGGATTGGGCTTCAGGCCCCGATCCCCCACAGGCTGCCCCCAGCAGCAACAACGCCCCCAACGCAAGAAGAAGCCTCATTGACGTTTGCCGATAGTTCACGATCTGCCTCCTTCAGCCACTCTGGATCGCCGGTATCACCAGATTTCCATAGGCGGTCAACGTTTCGTCGGGCTCATCGTGCATAAGGTATACGGCAAACTGCCCCACTCCCAGTTCGCGCAACTCTTCCAGCCGCTCGATGTGAGCCTCCGGCGGCCCCAGGATGCAAAACCGGTCCACCACTGAGTCCTCCACGAACTCAGTGTGCACGTTGCCTGCTCGGCCATGCTCCCCGTAGTCGTAACCGCTTCTCCCCTCTATGTAATCTGTGAGCGCCCTTGGCACTTTGGCGCCGCCTGCGCCGTAGCGCCGAACCAGTTCGGCCACATGGTTGCCCACCATGCCACCGAACCACCGAACCTGACTCCGTTGATGATCCAGATCGTCTCCCACATAAGCCGGGGCGGCAACGCAAATCGAAAGCTCTGCGGGGTCTCGGCCGGCTTCCTCCGCGGCCTGCCTCACAGCACCGATTGTCCAGGCGGCGATGGCAGGGTCGGCAAGCTGAAGGATGAACCCGTCGGCTTGGCGTCCGCAGAGAGCCAGTGCCTTAGGCCCATAGCCGGCCATCCAGACAGGCAGGCTGCCGGCGCGCCGCCAAGGGAGGCGGACGGTCGTTCCACCAAAGTCAACCTCTCGGCCTTCGGTCAGTTCCTTGATCACCGTCATGGCCTCGGAGAGCGCCGCAAGGCTGCAGGGGGGGTGTCCGATGACCCGCAAGGCCGAGTCGCCGCGGCCGATGCCGCAGACCGTCCGCTCCCCGAAGGCGTCGTTGAGCGTGGCAAAGAGCGACGCCGTGACAGTCCAGTCCCGGGTGCCGGGGTTGGTGACCATGGGGCCCACCTTCATGCGGTGGGTTGCGTCCAGCATGAGCGAATAGATCACGAACGGCTCCTGCCAAAGAATGTGCGAGTCGAAGGTGTAGGCGTGGCTGAACCCCAGAGTCTCCGCCCGACGGGTGAGATCAACCACCCTCCAAACGGGCGGGTCGGATTGCAGGACAACTCCAAAGTCCATAGCGCGTCGCCTTCCTCGTATCTCAGCGGTTCTTGGGAAATCCCAGGTCCACGGTGCTCGTGGAAGGGTCCGGCCACCGTGCGGTGACGACCTTGGTTCGGGTGTAGAAATCGACTCCCTCCGGCCCGTACATGTGCAAATCCCCGAAGAGCGATCCTTTCCAGCCACCGAAGGAGTAGTAGGCGACCGGCACGGGAATGGGCACGTTGACGCCCACCATTCCTGCTGCGGCCTCAAGCTGAAACCGCCTAGCGGCCCCGCCGTCCCGGGTGAAGATGGCTGCACCGTTGCCCCAGGGGTTCTCCCCAATGAGGCGCACCGCCTCGTCGTATGCGTCAACCCGCAGCACACACAGCACCGGGCCGAATATCTCGTCGCGATAGCAGTCCATTTCGGCGTCCACGTCGTCGAGCAGGCAGGGGCCCAGGAAAAATCCCCGGGAATCGCAGACTTCGTCGTTTCTTCCGTCCCGCACAACCGTCGCTCCCGCCGCGGCTGCGCCCTCGACATAGCCAGCCACCCTGTCTCTGTGCTCACAGGTAATCAGCGGCCCCATCTCGGAGTCGGGGTCGTCGCCCGGGCCGACCTGCACCTTGTCGAGGCGGGCGGCGATGGCAGGAACCAGTTCATCGCCGGCGCTGCCTACCGCCACCACCGCCGAGATGGCCATGCAGCGCTCACCGGCGGAGCCGTAGGCGGCGGAGACGGCGGCGTCGGCAGCCAAGTCGACGGGCGCATCCGGGAGCACGACCATGTGGTTTTTTGCGCCGCCCAGCGCCTGGACACGCTTTCCGTTACCAGTGCCCGCCTCGTAGATGCGGCGGGCTATGGGTGTGGAGCCCACGAAGCTCAAGGCGGCGATGTCCGGATGCGACAGAAGGCGATCCACAGCCACCCTGTCGCCTTGGATGAGGTTCACCACGCCAGGAGGCAGACCTGCCTCAGCCAGGAGTTCCATGCAGAACAGCGGGGCGGAGGGGTCTTTCTCCGACGGCTTGAGGACGAAGGTATTCCCACAGGCAATGGCGTTGGGATACATCCACATGGGAACCATTGCCGGAAAGTTGAATGGCGTGATTCCAGCCACCACCCCCAGTGGCTGCCGGATGGAATACACGTCGATGCCCGATGAGACCTGCTCGCTGTAGCCACCCTTGAGCAGATTCCCGACCCCGCAGGAAAATTCCACATTTTCCAGCCCACGGCTCACCTCCCCCAATGCGTCGGCGTGCACCTTTCCGTGCTCGGCGGTGAGTAGACGTGCCAAGTCTGCCCGATGTCGGTCGAGGAGGTCGCGGAAGCGGAAGAGGATCTCGCTGCGGCGGCTGATCGGCGTCTCTCTCCACGAATCGTACGCCTGCAAGGCGGACGAGACCGCAGCGTCCACCTCGTCTGCGGAGGCGAAGTCGACAACGCCGGTCTGCTCACCGGTTGCGGGGTTGAAGACAGCGCCGGAACGGGCGCCGTCCCCAGGCACGGGCCTTCCGTCTATCCAGTGGTGGATTCGTTTCATAATCCGAACCTGCCTTGCTCTATTGCGCTTCGCCTGGACTCAGATCAAGCACTGGGAGAGCCCCCTTTTCAGGTACTCCCCGTCGCCTGGACTTCCGTGGTATGCACCGCCGTAAATCACTGCTCGTCCTCGCGAAAACACCGTCTCCACCGCCCCGTCAAGCACCCAACCCTCGAGGGCGGAGTAGTCCAGGTTCATGTGATGGGTCTGGGCGCTGATCCTGGTCTTGGCGGAAGGGTCGTAAATCACGATGTCGGCGTCGCTGCCAGGGGCGATTGCGCCCTTGCGAGGGTACAGGCCGAACATTCTGGCCGGGGTGGTGGAGCAGGTCTCCACCCAGCGCTCCAGCGATATCTCCCCGGCGACCACTCCCTGATGGATCAAGTCCATGCGGTGCTCCACCAGCCCCAGGCCGTTTGGGATGAGGCGGAAGTCCTCCAGCCCCAGTTCCTTCTGCTCCTTCATGCAGAACGGGCAGTGGTCCGTGCTCACGATGCTCAGGTCGTTCGTGCGCAGACCTTGCCAGAGATCGGCGTGGTGAGACTCGTGCTTAGAGCGCAGGGGGGGGGAGCAGACGTATCCGGCACCCTCGAAGCCGGGGGCGCCCAGGTGATCCTCAAGGTTCAGGTAGAGATACTGAGGGCAGGTCTCCGCGAAGACGTTCAGACCCTCGTTGCGGGCGGCGGCCACATGGGCAAGGGCCTCAGATGCTGAGAGGTGGACGAAGTAAACCGGGGCGCCGGCCACCACGGCCAGCTGTATCGCACGGTATGTGGCCTCGCCTTCCAGCCTCGAGGGACGGGTGACTCCGTGGTAGACGGGGGCGATCTGCCCACGTGCGGCAGCCTCCGAGGCGAGGACGTCAATGGCGATGCCGTTCTCGGCGTGCATCATTATCAGCGCGCCGTTGTCGTGCGCCTGCTGCATGGCCCGGAGAATGGCGCCGTCGTCGCTGTAGAGCACGCCCGGATAGGCCATGAACAGCTTGAAACTCGTAATTCCCTCGGCAACAAGGCTGTCCATTTCCTTTAAGCAGGTCTCGTCGATTCCACCCAGGATCATGTGGAAGCCGTAGTCAATGGCGCAGCGCCCCTCGGCCTTTGCGAACCATTCATCGAGGCTTGCCCGCACGTCCTCGCCTGTGCGCTGGACTGCAAAGTCGATGATCGTGGTTGTGCCCCCCCACGCGGCGGCGCGGGTGCCCGTCTCGAAGGTGTCGGAGGCGTACGTTCCTCCGAAGGGCAGTTCCATGTGAGTGTGAACGTCGATTCCGCCAGGGACCACGTAACGACCGGCAGCGTCAACGTGGACTACGTCGGCGCTGCTGCGCAAGCCAAGGGCAAGATCGCTCTCCGGGGCGATTACCGCCTCGATCCGCTCGCCGGAGACGAGCACGTCGGCTGCGATGCCGCCGTCGGAGGAAATGACAGTTCCGTTTGAGATGAGGGTTCGCATTTAAACCTCCCTGTATGAACAAATTACCTGCCAGGCGCTGCAACCGGCAGCGTTCCGTCGTCTAGCCCAGGGCGTCCACGGACTTGGAAATGATCGCCGCAGCCGCATCGGCCTCCTCCTCCGTCACGCTAAGCGGCGGGGCTATGCGCAGGACATTTCCGTAGAGGCCACCCTTGCCAATGAGCAGGCCGGACTCACGGGCGGACTCCATCACGGCGCCCGCCGCATCCGCATCCGGGGAATCCCCATACGGGACGGTCATCTCCAATGCAAGCATCAGGCCCTTGCCTCGAATCTCGGCTACCCGCCCCGACCGCTCCATCAGGGGCTCGAGGGCGAGGCGAAGGCGGTTGCCCATTTTGGCGGCGTTGGCCTGCAGATTGTTGGCCAGGAGGTATTCCAGGTTCGCCAGGGCGGCGGCGCAGCAGATTGGGTTCCCACCAAAGGTGGAGATGGAGTTGGCACCCAGGCAGTCCATGATCTCCGCCCGCGCAACCACCCCACCCAACGGCAGACCGTTGGCGATCCCCTTGGCGAAGGTGAGGATGTCGGGGGTGATGCCGTGCGCCTCGTAGCCCCAAAAGTGTTCGCCGGTGCGCCCCCAGCCCGTCTGAACCTCGTCGCTGATGAACAGGATGCCGTGGGCGTCAAGCACGCTTTTCATTGAGCCGAAGAAGCCGTCGGGCGGGGTGCAGAAACCTCCGACGCCTGCAATCGGCTCGGCAATCATCGCGGCCACCTCACCGGCGGTGCACATGTCAATCACATCGCTGAGGTCCTTGGTGCAGGCGGATGTGTAGCCGTCGTCGTCGAAGTCTGGCCAGGGGCTGCGCAGCCGGTATCCGCCGTGCACGAACGAAACCGACAGCCCTGAGAGGCTGGAGGAGGACCAGAAGCGATTGCCGGTGACGGCCTGGGAGGAAAACGACCTGCCGTGATAGCTGTTGCGCAGAGCCAGAATCTGGTTTGATCGGCGGTAGCAAGTGGCCAGAAGCAGGGCGGCGTCGTTGGCCTCGGTGCCTGAGGTGGTGAAGAAGACCTTGGCGTCGGGGATACCGCTGAACTCGGCGATCCTCTCGGCGAGGGCCACTGTCGGCTCGCTCAGGTAAAGCGTGGATGTGTGAAAAATGCGGGACGACTGCTCGGCGACCGCCTCAATCACCTCGGGCACGCCGTGGCTTGTCATCGTGGTGAGGATGCCCCCGAAGAAATCCAGGTATCGGCGCCCGCTTTCGTCGGTGACGTGTCGCCCCTCGCCGCTCACGACGTTAAGGGGCTCGTCGTGGTAAAGGGCCTGCCAGAGCGGCATCACCTTTTTTCGGCGGGCGAGAACCTCAGCCGACATGGTTCACCTCAATCGACTACGAGAGAATCGTAGGAGTCGGGCCGACGATCACGATAGAAGGCCCACTGTTTGCGCACTTCGTCAATCTGATCCATGTCCAGGTCGCGCACAACCACCTCCGACTTGTTGTCTGACGCGCATCCGTCCACTATCTGACCGCGCGGGTCTGCGAAGTAGGAGGTTCCGTAAAAGTCGTTGGCCCCCAAGGGTTCAGCGCCGACCCTGTTCACCGTTCCAACGTAGTAGGCGTTGGCAACCGCTGAAGCTGTCTGCTCCAGCTTCCAGAGATGCATCGACAGCCCACGGCTGGTGGCAGAAGGGTTGAAGACGATCTCTGCGCCAGCCAGGCCAAGGGCGCGCCAGCCTTCTGGGAAATGGCGGTCGTAGCAGATGTAGACGCCAATCCTTCCCACGGCCGTTTCAAAGACCGGGTACCCCAGATTGCCTGGGCGGAAGTAGAACTTTTCCCAGAAACCCGCCACTTGCGGAATATGCGTCTTGCGGTACTTTCCAAGGTAGCTGCCGTCGGCATCGATCACCGCCGCGGCGTTGTAGAGAAAACCGAGCTGTTCACGCTCATAGAGCGGAAGGACAATTACCGTCCCCAGTTCCTCCGCCAGTTCCCTGAAGGCCGCAACGGTGGGGCCTCCGGGAATCGCCTCCGCGGTGTCATAGAAGGAGTCGTCCTGAACCTGACAGAAGTACGGGCCATTGCACAGTTCCTGAAAACAAATCACCTGCGCGCCATCCAAGGCCGCCCTGCGCGCCGCGTCGATGTGCGCTTCCACCATCGAGGTGCTCTCGCCCGTCCATGACTGCTGCACGAGGGCAGCTCTTACCGTGTTGGCCATTTGACTCCTGTCTGCTGCAACGCAATGAGTTCCAGCAATCCCCGTACTGGTGCAAACTTAGCCGCCGACGCAGGGAATTAATTCCTGGAGACACTGAGACCTCGTATATAACAAAGAGTCGGTCTAGGTGATTCCCGCATGGGCAGGATGTCGACGCCGGAGAGTCGGCGTCGGTGTCAATTTGCGCCATTTCCGGCATGCTGTAGCGATGAGCGTGCACGTTGCTGAATCGCTTGATGAGTGCTGCGAACTTCTTGCCTCCGATCCCCAGGCAACTCTCTTGGCAGGAGGCACCGACTTCATGGTGGAAGTCAACTACAGCCAGCGACGACCTTCGACCGTCATTTCCATTGATCGCATCCCTGAACTGAAGGGATGGAGACAGAACGGGGATCGCATAGAGATGGGTGCCTGCATGACCTACTCGGAAATGGAGGACCCCTTATTCGCGGCCTATGTCCCTTCCCTGGCCCAGGCGGCGCGCACCGTCGGCTCCCCTCAGATTCGCAACGCCGGCACCCTCGGGGGCAACCTCGCCACGGCCTCCCCGGCAGGTGACACCCTTCCTCCGCTCGCAGCCCTCAACGCGCAGATCACCCTCCGGTCGCTGCGGGGAGAGCGGATCACGACCCTGAGCAACCTCATCACTGGCGTGAAATCCGCAAACCTCGGCCGCGACGAGGTAATCGTCAAGGTCTCGGTGGAGGCGGTAGACGGACCTCAGGAGTTTCTAAAAGCAGGCACCCGCAACGCCATGGTCATTTCAGTCGCCACGGTGGCTCTGGTGCTGGACGCTGCCCGGCGGCAGGTGCGGATTGCCCTGGGGTCAGTGTCACCGGTTCCGCTTCGGGCAAGCGCGGCCGAAGGCTGGATCGCAGATCAGGTCAACTGGGAATCCCCGAGCGTCCCCGACAAGGAAGCCGTCGAACATTTTGGCGAGTTGGTGGCGTCGGCTGCCACGCCGATCACCGATCACCGGAGCACTTCTGGTTACCGAAGTCACGCCGTCGGGGTGATGGCCAAGCGAGCCCTGGCGAGGGCTCTTTCATGAGAAACTGCGAAACCCCCGCCGGAGGGGGCGACGAGCTTCTTGCTCAATATACGCTGAACGTCAACGGTAAAGCCTGCGGTGTCACCAAGGGCCGGGTGGAAGAGAGCCTCTTGTACGTTCTACGCGAACGGCTTGGGATGACCGGCACGAAAAATGCTTGCGACCAGGGAGAATGTGGTTCCTGCACAGTGCTCCTCGATGGGATGGCGGTCTGTTCGTGCCTTGTCCTGGCTGCCTCCGCCGTGGGGCGGGAAATAGTTACCGTCGAGGGGCTCACGCCGCCCGACGGGCTCAATGACATCCAGCAGGCGTTCGTGGACCACGGTGCCGTCCAGTGTGGATTCTGCACGCCCGGGCTGATAGTGGCTGCCGAGGTCCTGCTCAGGGATCGCCCGGATGCCTCCACTCTTGAAATCAAGGAAGCAATTTCGGGAAACCTCTGCCGATGCACGGGTTACGGAAGGGTCATCAGCGCCATCGCCGGAGCAGCAGAGGCAAGACGCGAGGCCCAAGGCGGCTGTTGACATCAGACCCCCGGGGAAAGCGGTAGTGGCAAGTTCCCCGAGACGAGCGCCACCCCGCAAATAAAGGTGACACGAGGCCCGTCACCGAACCGTAAGGAAGAGACGAGGCAAGTGCAGAACTTCGGGTTCCTCAACAGCGGACCGGCCGAGGCGGCGGCAGACGTGGCCGCACGCACGTTCGAAGTGAGGGAACTCGCCGAGATGCTGCGATCTGTCCTGAAAAGGTCATTCCCCGAGAGCATCTGGGTGCGAGGGCAGATCCGAAACCTGAGCCGATCAAAGTCGAACCATGTCTACTTCAGGCTCGTGACGCCTGCCCCGGCGGGGGAGGTCCCGGCGGCATCCCTGAACGTCGTTCTCTTCGACAGCCTCCGCCGGGAAGTAAACAGGAAACTCGGACCATCCGCAGCAGGACACATGACCGAAGGGGTGGAAGTGCGAATCCTGGTGAGCGTGAACCTCTACGTGCGCGACGGGCGGCTCAACCTGAAAATGTACGACATCGATCCCGTCTACACCCTGGAGAGGCTCTCCGCAGAGCGGGACAAGCTCCTTGCCGATCTTCTCACCACCGGTCTTCTAAATCGCAACAAGTCTCTGCCGATGCCCTCCTTGCCGCTGCGTGTAGGCCTGGTGAGCAGCGTTAAGAGCGCCGCCTGCGCCGACTTTCTCGACGAGCTGAAGCGCAGCAACCTGGGCTGGGAGGTCTCGCTGGTGCACACACCGGTTCAGGGCTTCGGCTGCGAGGCCAGGATCGCGTCAGCCCTCGCCACGGCAGCGGCGGCGGGCGTTGACTTGATCGCCCTTGTCAGGGGAGGGGGCAGCAGCACCGACCTGGCCGGGTTCGACACCCGGGAAGTGGCCCACGCCATCGCCGGGCTGTCAGTCCCCGTGATCACGGGAATCGGCCACGAAATCGACTCCCCGGTAGCCGATGTCGTGGCCCACTCAAGCTTCAAGACGCCGACGGCTGCGGCGGCTTGGCTGGTTGACCGCGCCCTGGAATTCTCACGAACGACGCTGCTTCTCTGGGAAGGCATCCAGATATCCGCTGGCGAGTGTCTCGCAAAGCAGCGGGAGCGCCTGGACGAAGGGGGCAGGCGCGCAGAGGATGCGTCCCTAGATGCCGTTTCCAACGCCAGGGAGCGGATGCTGCGCTCGACGGCGCAGTTCATCCAATCGGCAAGAGGCGGGATTCGTCTTGCCCGTGCTCAGATGGATCGGCACGGGGACCTTGTGCGAGAAAGGGCCCGCTTCAGGCTTGAGATGCATCGGAGCCGCCTTCAGGCACTAAGTGCCTCGTCGCCACCTGCTGCCGCCCGCTCGCTCAAGGCACCCAGGTCGCAGCTAGCGCACCTCGGTGAGCGGATAGCCGCTCACGACCCCCACAGAATGATGGAGAAAGGCTGGACAACCCTGCGAAATGCAAACGGGCGACTGCTGCGATCGGTTTGCGAGGTCGGGCGCGGGGATATTCTGATTGCCCAACTGCAAGACGGAAGAGTCCAGAGCAAAGTCGAGGGGATCATCCCAGATGTCCCCGACCGAGAAGGGGTACGCAACCATGGCTGAAGCATCTGAAGCACAAGAGCGATCAGCCCCCGACCGCTACGCCGAGGCAGTGAAGGAGCTCGAGGGCATCCTAGACAACCTGGATAATTCAGAGGTTGACGTGGACCTCCTGGCCGTCAAGGTGGGGCGGGCGGCGGAATTGCTTAAGTTCTGCAGAAAACGCCTTGAAGACACCGAAATGCAGGTAAATCAGATCGTCGCCGACCTGGAGTCGGAGAGCCGTCAGGCAGACGGCGTCCCCGAGGGCAGGCAAAGTGCCCCCGCCTCCGCCGGAGAGGCCGACCAGCCAATTTGAGCGACCAGCAGAGAAGCGACAGGAACAGTTGAAGGTTCGCAGCATCCTCGACGGAGGCGGTGTCTTGGCGGTGGACTTCCCCGACGCCGAAACTTCCGGCGGGATCGTGCGGCTGGCACCGAAGGTGCTTCCGAGCAGCACCAGTGAACTGGCCCGCTCGGCCACCTACGGATTCGCCGCCTACGGGCTCAGGGTCTCGGGGGCATCGGCTGGCATCAATGCCAAACCGGAAAAGCGGGGGGAGGCGATGGAGAGGTTCCTGGTCGAGTGCGCGCCCCTCGTATCCTCCGGGGCGTTCCTTCCCGAGCCGGGAAAGGGCGTGTGGGCAGAAGATTTGGAACCCCTGGCTGCGGACGACCCCAGGCACCCCATTCGCTTGAAACAAGTCGACGGGTTGGCCGTCCCCGACATTTTGTTGGGACAAGCCGCAGCGACTGCCATGGACGCCGCAGCGGGTCTGAATAACCGTCGAGTCACAATTGAGGGGGGCGGAGGCGCCGGGATCGCAGCAGCCGAGGAGGCGGATCGACGAGGGGCGTCCCTTGTGGCTTTCGCCACCCCTGAAGGCACTTGCGCTGAGAGCCGAGGGCTTGACGTCTCGGCCGTGCGGGAGGCATGGGCGGCGCACGGCGACGCATTTCCCCATCATCTGCCCGGCAGTCCAAAAAGCGTTCTGGAAGTTGAGACCGACGTGCTCTTCCTTGGATCCAAAATAGGCGCCCTCGACCACGGCAAAGCCGCCGGGCTGAACCTAAAGGCCGTGGCCTCTCTTCATCCAATTCCGTTCACGACCCGGGCCCTTGTGACGCTGCAGGCCGCCGGGGCAGTCGTGCTGCCAGACTTCGTCTTCCTTGGCAGCCGTCACTTCGCCTCCTGGCCTTCTGATCTCGCAAGTCTCGCCGGAGACGCTGCAACCCTCGAGAGGCTGACCGCAGCCGCCATGGAAAGAATCGCCTCCATAGTGAACGAGGCTCTCCCCCATCCCGATGGCGCCTTCCTTGCCGCCTGCTATCTGGCGGAAGATTTCCTTCGAACTTGGCGGGAGGAACTGCCCTTCGGCAGGCCGCTGGCACCATGACCCGAACAACCGCCGACCAACCTGAAATCGTCTGCGCAGGCTGCAGCTCAGTCGGAACGCTCTGCCTAGTCACGTTGCAGACCGGCAACTGGAGGTAACGGGCGTTAAACTGGCTATTGCAGGAATGTGCTCTGCCGAAACGAAAAGAGAGAATAATGACGGATACAAGCATTGATACAAGCATTGATAAATGTGATAAATGGCGCGTAACAGTTGACATCGTGGCTAAGGGCGCCACCGCGGTTGGCTTGGTCGCGATGGGCACGTGGAACGCGGTTGGCCTCGTTGTACTTAGTTTTCTAAACGCTATGGGCCTAGTCGCCATCGGCCCTGTAAACGCTATGGGATTCGTCGCCATCGGAGGCGTAAACGCTATGGGGATCGTCGCCATCGGAGGCGTAAACTCAGTAGGCCTCGTCGCCATCGGAGGCGTGAGCGCAACGGGAATTATCGCTATAGGTGGAGTAGACAGCAGAAGCGCATTGCCTATCTTGTAAGCGCCAAAGCGATGTCGCACAACGTCTTACAAGGTCTTTGGGGCTGTAGCTCAGTCGGCTAGAGCACTTGCTTTGCAAGCAAGGGGTCGTGGGTTCGAGTCCCATCAGCTCCACGGTTTCCGGCCCAGAGTTATTGTCACCTAACAGACCCGGGAGATAAGAACTGAACGATAAGGGCAGCCACAAGGTCGGAAGCGTAAAATACAACGCCGTCGGCGAGCACTACTTCGCACGGCGTGGTCTGAAGCGCTACGCCGGGGTGTGGTCGCTATGGGCTCTAGGGGTAGGAGCTGTGATTTCCGGCGATTTCTTCGGCTGGAACTTCGGGCTGGATGCAGGAGGCTTCGGTGGCATGGCGATTGCCACGGGCGTCGTAGCGCTCATGTACGTGGGCATCTGCTATTCCATCGCCGAAATGGCGTCGGCTCTGCCCCACACTGGCGGGGCATACTCCTTCGGACGAACGGCGATGGGGCCATGGGGAGGGCTAATAGCAGGACTCGCCCAGACCATGGAATACGTCCTCACTCCAGCGGTAATTGTGATCGGAATCGGCGGCTACATCGGCGAGGTGTTCGACAACATTTTCAGCGTTGAGGCTCCCGCTCCGCTCTGGTGGCTGGTTTTCTACGTCCTCTTCGTCGGAATCAACATCTTGGGGATGAAGGCCACTTTCCGGTTTTGCATTGTCTTCACCGTTCTCGCACTGGCCATTCTGCTCGTGTTCTGGATTGGCGCAATACCGCACTTCAGCTGGGACATTGCCTTGAACATCGACCCTGCCGGAGGGGGTTCCCGCTTCCTTCCCTATGGCTGGCGCGGCATTGCCGAGGCCCTGCCCTTTGCCATCTGGTTTTATTTAGCCATTGAGGAGATCCCGTTGGCCGCAGAAGAGTCTCGCAATCCACAGCGGGACATGCCCAAGGCCTTGATCTGGGGGATTCTGGCATTGATTGCCACTTCGCTTCTCACACTGTTTCTGAACGCCGGAATCACGCCAGGTGCGGCGGGGATAGGAAAGTCCGAGGAGCCGCTCATTGAAGCGTTCAAGACAATATTCGGCGTCGGCGGAGGCACTACGGCCCTGGCCCTTTTTGCTGTCG
Organism: uncultured Acidimicrobiales bacterium; assembly: GCA_958295925.1. Classification (GTDB taxonomy): domain Bacteria; phylum Actinomycetota; class Acidimicrobiia; order Acidimicrobiales; family CATQHL01; genus CATQHL01. The sequence goes on along the minus strand of CATQHL010000001.1, from coordinate 1,365,117 downwards.
CCGGCCTCGTAGCCAGCTTTCTCACAATCATCTACGCCTACAGCCGCAACATTTACTCGCTCTCGCGGTCGGGTTATTTTCCCAAGTGGCTGTCTGTGACACTGACCAAACGGAGGACGCCACACGCTGCGCTGATTTCCGGCGCCGTGATCGGCTACGGCGTCGCCCTGCTGATCGAGTACGGCGATGACTGGTTAGGGACTGGCGGGGGCTGGCTTGGGGTTAGGGCAAATGTTCAGGCCGCGACCGTGCTGTTGAACATGGCGGCCATCGGCGCTGTCATTGCCTACATCATGCAGATGATCGCCTTCGTGCGGCTGCGGAGGAGTTTCCCGGCGGTTGAGCGGCCATACGTCAGTCCTCTGGGCAACGCGGGTGCCATCGTTGCGGCGGTTATCGCCCTCGTCGCCCTGTGCTTCATGATCCTCAACCCTGACTACCGCATCGGCGTCATCGGCTGCGCCATCTGGTTCGCTGTCGGTTTGGGTTACTTCGCGCTCAGCGGACGAAAGAATCTGGTCTATTCGCCCGAAGAGCGATTTGCGCTAGAGCACTCAGCGCATCCGCGGGCGGAATCGGCGGACGCCTGATCGGCGCCGGAAGTTCACAGCCGAGCCCTGGCTTCGAGGCCCTGCGGCGCATCCCCTTTCCGCTCCCCCACAACGCGTCCAGCACGGTACGCTCAGGCCCGACGGCGGGTGTAGTTCAATGGCAGAACATCAGCTTCCCAAGCTGAATACGGGGGTTCGATTCCCCTCACCCGCTCTTTGTGCTGTCCCTCTGCGACATCGCAGAATCCGCTGGGACATAAAAGATTCCGCTGTTAAGACTTCCTTTTGGCAAAGCAAGAGGCGCGCGACTGCAGGTGCGCCGAAGAGAGATCGGCGGTTCAGTCCCCGCGGGTTAGGTTCAGCAGCCACTCCACCGTTGCAACATCAGCCACCGACAGAACTATCGCCACCTGCGGGGGGCTGATTCCAAAGTCTTCAAAGCGGATCTCAAATGATCCCCCCACCACAATAATCTCACCAGACCAGGCAGCCTCAAGCGAAACCTCCACAGGGCGAGTGACCCCGTGAACGGTGAACTCCCCTTGAGCCAAGACTTGAATCTCCTCCCCCTCCTCCGGTATGCCGCCCATCTCCAGCGGTTCGCTGAGCGAGAATCGCGCCGTCGGGAACCTGTCGATCGCCAGCGACGCTCTCACCAGCGAGTCTCTTCGAGGGCGGTCGCTCACCAAGGAGGCGAGGTCGACCTCCACTTCCGCCGAGCGGATGACGCTGCCTGAGATTTCCATTGAGCCGCTCACCTCGGGAGTGCGGCCTACTGCTTCGGTGACTCCGATGTTGGCGAGTTCCTCGCCGACTCGATAGCCCGCAAACGAACTGGTGAAGTCGGCATAGTCGCCAATCGTCGTGTCCACTATCCAGCGTCCGTCCAGTGGGGAGCTCTCGATGGCTGGGGCGTCGGGCGTCTTGGCCTCGGAGTCGACCGATGTGGGCGGCGGCTCGCTCTCAGCGCGGGATGCGCCCGACGGCTCCGGGGGTGGTGGGGATGGCGGCTCCGACGGCTCAGGCGGCGGGCTTGGCGGCGGCTCAGGCGGCAACAACTCGCTGGTTGTGGAGGTCTCAAGGGTGGTGAGGCGTTCGCCGACCGAGGGTGGGGCGGGCGCGTTGCCGCGCAAGACCAAAAGCCACACCAACAGCAGCGCCAGTGCGGCAAGAACCACGCACGTCCCGCCTATCAGGAAAACCTTGCGACGCCTGCTCCAGGTTCCCCATCTCGCTAGTGGCCGGAGTTTCATAACTGCAAGCGTAAGACAATTCGGGTGACCAGGGCTGGCAGGCGATAGCCTTCCTGTTGCCGGCAGCCGATGTGCGCTGGACAGAAAGGGTGGTTCGATGAACGATTCGATTAACGCTGCAATCACGATTCCCGCCGTAAGGCAGCGAAAGGTCCGCAGGGGGGGCGAGAGGTTGGTGATGCTCACCGCCTACGACGCCCCTGGGGCGCGGATGGCAGACGAGGCCGGAGTGGACATCCTCCTGGTAGGCGACACGGTGGCCATGGTGGTGCTTGGGTACGAGGACACCTTGCAGCTCAGCGTTGCCGACATGGAGCACCACACAGCGGCCGTGGCACGAGCAAGGCCGACGGCACTGGTGGTGGCCGACCTGCCCTGGCTCAGCTACCACGTCTCTGCCGAGGAGACCATCCGAAACGCGGCCCGGCTTATCCGCGCAGGCGCCCAGGCAGTCAAGCTGGAAGGTGGTCGCAAGCGCCTCGCAATGGTGGAGGCTCTCGTCAATTCCGAGATCCCGGTAATGGGACACGTCGGCCTCACCCCTCAGTCCGTACATGCCATGGGGGGGTTTCGCGTTCAGGCCCGCACGGCGGAATCAGCTCAGCGTCTATTGGAGGCGGCAAAGGCCCTCGAGCACGCAGGGTGCTTCGCAATAGTGCTCGAAGGCGTGCCCGCGGCGGTGGCCGGACTAGTGACAGCCGGGGTGAGCATCCCCACGATCGGCATCGGCGCAGGCCCTGACTGCGACGGCCAAGTGCTTGTCTACCACGACTTGCTGGGCATAGAACAGGCGCTTCGCCCGAGGTTCGTCAGGCAGTACGCAAACCTTGCCGACGAGACTGTCAGGGCGATCAGGAGCTTCGCCAAGGATGTGCGCTCAGGCTCGTTTCCTGCAGCCGACGAGTCGTACGCCCTGGGGAAGGAAGCCGCCGAAGCCCTTGGGATTAGAGCCTGAACGCTCAAATTCAGCGGTAGGGTGAAAGTTCTGCACCGCCCCGCGAGATGAATACGGCAGGGCCAGAAGCAAGACCGCACTTTAGCCGGAACAGAATCTAGGAGGGAGCACCCCCCGATGCGGGCGTATGAATTAATGGTCATCTTCGACGGCGACCTCACGGACGTTGCCGCGGACGAGGCATTCAAGAAAACGAGCAGTGCGTTAAAAGCCGCCGGAGGAAGGGTGATGACCCTGAACAAGTGGGGCCGAAGAAAGTTCGCGTACGAAATTGACCATAAGACAGAGGGTCATTACGTGGTCGTGGAGTTTCTGACGTCTGGCGCCGACTTGTCGGGGTTCGAGCGCACAATGCGCCTTTCAGACCCCGTCGTCCGCCACAAGTTGCTCCGTCTGCCCGACAGGGAGGCCAGGCGGAGGGGCCTCCTCACAAGTGACGGCGCCGCCGGTAAGGCGGCCGTGGACGCGAGCGTCTGATGGCAAAGCAGCGACCTCGCCCCAGGCGCCGTGAATACGTTCGCCGTTACAAGAAAAAGGTCAGCATCCTTACGACCGAGCGCCTCGCATACGTCGACTACAAAGACGTCAACCTCTTGCGCAGATTCATCTCAGATCGAGCAAAGGTCAGGGCGCGCAAAGTAACCGGGAACAATGCCCAGCAGCAGCGAACCGTGGCCAAGGCAATCAAGATCGCTCGTGAGATGGCACTGCTGCCTTACGCCAGCCGTGTCACATCCCAAAGGGGTGCTGGAAGATCGCCGCGCTCGCCGTTTGAAGACGAAGAGAACCCTCGCCCCCCCGCAGATAGCAGGGGGATCGAGGCGCTCGCATCGCCTTCGGCGAGTACCGAGGAGGTGCGCGAGGCCAGAAGAGGGACAGGCAGAGACGACGCCACAACCCCAAGGCGCAGACCGGAAGATCGCACAAGCAGAGACGACGCCACAACCCCAAGGCGCAGACCGGAAGATCGCACAAGCAGAGACGACGCCACAACCCCAAGGCGCAGACCGGAAGATCGCACAAGCAGAGACGACGCCACAACCCCAAGGCGCAGACCGGAAGATCGCACAAGCAGAGACGACGCCACAACCCCAAGGCGCAGACCGGAAAGTCGCAAGCAAGGCTCATGAAGGTCGTCCTGCGTGCCGAGGTCGGCCAGCTGGGGCGACGAGGCGACATTTGCGACGTCGCTGACGGCTATGCCCAGAACTACCTCATACCCAAGGGCCTGGCAATCAAGGCCAACAGTGGCTCAATGCGGGCAGCCGAGTCCATGAGAAGGGCACGGGAACTGCAGGACATCCGCCGAACGGAAGAGGCCAGGGAAATGGCTGCACGCCTAGGCGACAGGGCCATCACAATCTCGGCTCGTGCCAGCGAAGCGGGGCGGCTGTTCGGGTCGGTAAGCGCCCAGATCTTATGCACAGCCATAGCCGAGCAGACCAGGGTGAAGCTGGACACGGCGGTTCTCAATCTCAGCGAACCAATAAAGCAGACAGGCACGCACACAGTGCGGGCAATACTGCACCCAGAGGTTTCCGTTGACGTGACGGTGGAGGTATCCGCCTACTGAAGTGGCATGGTCGCTGAGTGCCGACAGGGGGCGGGTTTTCTCACAATTTTCCACCATGAGGCGACGTTTTCCACCACTTGGCTCACGAAAAAATCCCCCAAAATCTGGACAAATCCAGCGCATTTCCACTTGCGATTCATCTGCTGGCGCGAGCATGGTTGTTGCCCCTACACGCCGAGCTGAAACGAGGTAAAGACAATGGCTTTTGGCAACACAGTGACAATCGTGGGCAACGTGACGAGAGACCCCGAGATGAGGTTTACGCCTTCGGGTACCGCGTTGTGCACATTCGGGGTGGCTTGGAACCGGCGCTTCGAGCGCAACGGCGAGCAGGTCGAGGAAGTCTCCTTCTTCGACATCAAGTGCTGGAGGTCCCTGGCTGAAAACGTGGCCAACTCCATCACGAGGGGTGCCCGAGTGGTGGTGGTTGGCCGGCTGGATCAGCAGAATTGGGAACAGGCCGACGGCACCAAGCGAAGCAAGGTGGAAATCCAGGCTGACGACGTGGCGCCCAGCCTGCTCTGGGCCTCGGTCGAGATATCCAAGAACCCGAGAAGCGGCAACGGTTCGAGCTACCAGCCCGCCAGCGCGCCGGCCGATCGGATCTCCTCCCCCGTCAGGCAGTACCCCAACGACGAACCCTTCTGACCCAAATCCAGCGCCGCTCCCCACCATTTACTGAGCAGCGCCCCGTCTAAGCGGCAGCCTTCCTTGAAGGCTGCCGCACCCACCCCCGCCCTGCGGGCACCTTTTCTTTGGCCATCTTCCTGGCCCTCGTTTCCTAACAGGACTCGTTTTCCCGACAAGGAACCCCTGCTTGCCTACACTTCACAATCCTCCTGTCGCAGACGTGCGTCCCCTGTGCGCGGGGAGCGACGACTCCGCGTGCGGTTCTGCGTGGCTGAACTTGTCATACCCTCTGGCGATGCTGGAAGCGTGACGTTGAGCACCCACTTCGCCCCTTCGGCGCAGGAGACGCATATCGCGCCAGGGAGGCGGCGCGAGCCCGGTGAAGTGCGTGTGCCACCCCACGATCTCGACGCCGAGCGCGCCTTGCTTGGCGCGATGCTGTTGACCACCGAGGCAATCGCCGACGCAGTGGAACTGCTGAGGGGTTCAGACTTCTATCGCCCCGCCCACGGGAACGTCTTCGACGCCGTAATCGGGCTTTACTCCAGGGGCGGGGCTGTGGACGCGGTGACGGTAAGCGACGAGTTGGAACGATCGGGCATTTCTGAAAGCGTCGGTGGATTAGCCGGGCTGCTGGAACTGCAGAGCACCACGCCTGTCGCATCCAACGCTCGCGACTACGCCAGGATTGTCGCCGACATGTCGCAGTTGCGGAGCGTGATAAAGGCTGCGGGGGAAGTCTGCGAGATCGCCTATTCACTTCCAGAGGACATCCCGCTAGCGCTCGATCAGGCGGAGGGTCTCTTTTTTAAGGCCGTGGAACGGAAGGACGAATCCACCCTGGGGTCAATGGAAACCCTCATCGGCGACGCGCTCGCCGAGCTGGAGGCTCTATACGAACGCGGGGGCGCAATCACGGGCATCTCCACTGGATTCGCCGACCTCGACAAGAAGCTGAACGGGCTTCAGCCGGCTTCCCTCACAGTGCTCGGGGCGCGCCCGTCGGTAGGGAAGACGAGCCTCGCCCTTGAAATCGCCGCCGCAGCGGCCAAAGAGGCCGCAAGGGAACTCGAAGAAAGCGAAATCGACCCCCGAAACCCGGCTCGTAGCCATCGGCCAGTGCTCTTCTTTTCCCTGGAGATGAGCCACAGCGAGGTCACCCAGCGGCTGATCTGCTCAGAAGCCCGAGTCGCGACCGACAAGCTTCGCACCGGACGAATAGAAGAGCGCGACTGGAGCAAAATATCCCACGCGGTGGGGCGGCTCCACTCCCTGCCCCTGTGGATCGACGACAGCCCCAGTATCTCGCTTCTGGAGGTGCGGGCAAAGGCGCGGCGGCTACACGCAGCCGCAGGCGGACTGTCCCTGGTTGTAGTGGACTATCTGCAGCTCCTCTCGGGCAACCCCCGCCGCAGCGAAAACCGGCAAGTTGAAGTCTCGGAGTTCAGCCGCGGTTTGAAAGTCCTCGCCCGCGAGCTCAGTTGCCCCGTCCTGGCGCTCTCGCAGCTCAGCCGGGCTCCCGAAACCCGTCAGGACAAGCGCCCAATGCTCGCAGACCTGCGCGAATCCGGGGCAATAGAACAAGACGCCGACGTGGTCATGTTCCTCTACCGCGACGAGGTGTACAACCCCGACAGCAAAGACCGCGGCCTGGCAGAGCTGCAAATCGCCAAGCACCGCAGCGGGCCCACAGGCCGCGTCAATCTAGTCTTCATCTCCAGCTGCACAAAGTTCGTTTCCGCCTCCCTTGAAGGCGCTGAAGGCAGACCGGCGACAGAGTCGCGCCACAGGGAAACCTTCTAGAACCCGCCGCACAACGCATAGACAGCCGATGCCGTTTCTCGGCGACGACATCTTGAAATGGCTCATGCTCGCCTTGGGGGCCGCCCTGGCCTTGGGGAACCTCCTCGCCCTGGTGCGACCTCGCCCAGTTGGACGGCAAAGCGAGGATCTGCCCAGGCCCCCCCTGGTTCGCAGCCTGTTGATGATCGCTGTCGGAACCCTGGCTGCAATCTGGGCACTCGCCAGCCTGCTTATTGGCTAGCTTGAAGCTCATGAGCGAGTTCGTGAGAGTGGAAGAGGGCTCAGCAGCGGGGGTTGCGACGGTATTTCTGGAAAGACCGCCGATGAACGCCTTGAGCAGCCGTCTGGTAGAAGATCTGGCCGAGGCGACGCGGCGACTGCAGGAGATGGAGGGAATCAGGGCGATTGTGATCTGGGGCGGACCTAAGATTTTTGCGGCTGGGGCCGACATCAAGGAGTTCTTGAACCGCTCGGAAACCGAGGCGAAAAAGATTTCACAACGGATGAGCGAGGTTTTCGCCAATATCTCCGGCCTGCCTCAAATCAGCATCGCGGCTGTAAACGGGTACGCGCTCGGCGGGGGCTGCGAGTTGGCGCTGAGCGCCGACTTTCGCGTAGCTGGCGACGATGCGGTGTTCGGCCAGCCTGAAATTCTGCTGGGCCTCATACCGGGAGCAGGTGGAACCCAAAGGCTCCCGAGGCTCGTGGGGTTGAGCCGTGCGAAGGAGATCATCTTCAGCGGAAGGCAGGTCAAAGCCCCCGAGGCACGGGCCATAGGGCTGGCAGACCAGGTAGTGCCGGCATCCGACGCCTATCAGACGGCGCTGAGGCTGGCCCGGCGCTATGCAGCCGGGCCGTCCGCGCTGGCTTCTGCCAAACGCTCAATTTCCCTGGGAATGGACATGCCGCTGCCCGCAGCGCTGACTCTGGAAAGCGAGGAGTTTGCCGCAGCATTCGCAACGGAAGACGCTCGGTTGGGAGTAGCTAGTTTCCTTGAGAAGGGGCCTGGCAAGGCCGAGTTCTCCGGCAGGTGAGAATCATTCAAAGCGTGGCCTGAAGAGGATGTCGCCGACTAGCAGGACGGTCGTAAGCGCGGACTGGCTGCGGGCCAATCTGGGCGAGGTGACGGTCGCCGACGTGCGATGGTACCTCGACGGCCGATCAGGGCGGGCCGCATACGAGGAAGGGCACATTCCCGGCGCAGTCTTCATTGATCTTGACGAAGACCTTTCCGGCCCGCCGACCAAGCAAGGGGGTCGCCATCCCCTGCCCGAACCGGAGCGCTTCGCCGAAGCGATGGGGCGAGCCGGCATTGGAGGCAGAAGGCTGGTTGTGTCCTATGACGATTGCGGAGGAATGGTCGCCGGAAGGCTTTGGTGGATGCTCAGCGTGCTGGGGGAGCCCGCCGCTGTGCTGGACGGGGGCCTTGAGGCCTGGGGCGGTCCTCTGGCCTCATCCGAAGACGATAACTCAATGCCGGAGCGGGCAAGGTTTGAACCGAGACCGTGGCCGATGGAGGCCCTGGCGTCCGCAGAAGAGGTGGAATGGCTGCGAAGCCGATCTGACTGCGTGATACTCGACGCCAGATCCCCTGAACGCTTCGCCGGGACGCCGAACGCAATCGACCAGCGTTTCGGGCACATTCCCGGTGCCATAAACGCACCGTTCAGCGACAACCTGGGGGAGAGTTCCAAACTCCTCCCGGGCGAGGAGCTGCACCAGCGCTACGCCGCGCTGGGAGTCGGGGAAGATACCGCTGTCGTGGCTTACTGCGGCTCCGGGGTCAGCGCCTGCCTCGATCTGCTTGCGCTGAAAGAGGCCGGCCTTGGCCCCGGGAGGCTCTTTGTGGGATCATGGTCGGCCTGGGCGGCGGACTCCAGCCGACCCGCAGAAACTGGACCCTGAATCGTGGAGGCTGAACCCCAATAGAAGGGGCGGCCTCTAAAGGCAGCCTCTTTAGGCGCCGGCGGCGGCTGAGCGGGCGCTTTGAACGCCCTGAAACTCAAATCTGCTTCGGGGATGGTTCCAGCCGCACTCCACGCAGACCTCCACCACGTAGCAGACGAAGTTCCCCTTACGTCGGCTGATGCGTTCGAAATCCTTTGCGGTAAGCACGCAAAGGCCGCTGGAGGGCAGGCGCGGCCCGAACACGTAGCGCACCAGAACAAGCTTTTCGTCTTCGCAGAGGGGGCACTCATCGGAAGTCTGCTCGCTGTAGGAGCGGGCAGCCCGCAAAAGCTCAGGATGCGAGTAGCAGGCGCTCTCAAGGGAAGTGCTGCCCTCTTTCAGCCCGGCAAGGGCGGCGTTTCGCACCAACCGGTAATCCACAGTGGATGTAGCGACGATGGAAGAATTGGGAACCATCGCGGTCATGGCAATACCGTAGCCGAACCAGCCGTCACCCCGTCATGCACGCCGATGCCAGTCCCTCAGGCTCGCCCGTGCCTGCGCCGCGCTTTGCGGCCCCTCTATTATGCGCAACTCCTCCAGGAATCTGAGCGCCTCCCCGACTACAGGGCCAGGTTGGACATTCAGCTCGGCCATCACCTCCCTGCCGGAAAGAGGGACGCTCGGTGAGTCCAGTTCCTCGATTTCGCTCAATCGGCGATAGATCTCGGCGAATTCGTCCAGCCATTTGCGAGAGATTCGGCTCTGCAAGCGCTCGCAGCGGGCGTCGACGGTCGCGGCCGTCAGCCGGATGGCGTCAGGCGCAGCCGCCTTTGACGCTGCGGCCCATCGTCGTACAGCTGCGTCCGACACGGGGCAGGCTTCTCCGGCATCATCGGCTGCGATCAGGTCACGCCGCTCTTCGCGGGCGCCGACGCTTCGACCATCAGGGGAGGTGGCGTTCTGGTGGCCGCTCGTCAAATCCGGCCCCGGAACCGCCGAAAGCAAAGAATCCGCAGCCTCGATTGTTGAAGCAACACGTTCGATGACTCTCGTAGAAAACCTCAAGTTCCTCAAGATCTCCGATGCGTCCTCGAACGACCACAACAAGGCGGACAGGCGGGCGACAAGCGCCGATGAAGACGCCGCCACCTCTTCGAATATCAGAAGCTCATCGTCGGCGAGGCTTCTTGCGAATATCTCCCGCAGCATCCCCGTCTCGTTTAACAAACGCACTCCAGGTGCCGGGTCGCTGGTGCCCATCAACAGTTCCAGCTCTCTGCTGAGACGCTCTGAGGAGACAATTGACAGGCGCTCGGCGAGGGCGGTCATCGCCTTAGTCGCCTCAGGATGCGGCACGACGCCCAGGGATGACACAAACCGTGCGGCCCTGAGCATCCTGAGAGGATCATCTGAAAACGATTCCTCAGGGGCGAGCGGCGTCCGAAGCACGCCCTCCGACAAATCCTTGACACCCCCAAAGGGATCAAGGAGTTCCACCTCGGCTTCCTTGGGAGGCGCGACTGCTGCGGCTGGCAGGCGCACGGCCATGGCGTTGATCGTGAAGTCACGCCTAGAAAGGTCGGAGTGCACGTCGTCGCCAAACGAGACGCTGGGCTTGCGGGAGGTCTCCACATAGACATCCGCCCTGTGGGTGGTGACCTCCACGACCCGATCCCCCAGTCGGCAGCCAACCGTCCCAAAGCGCTCCCCCTGCGTCCAGATGGCATCCACCCAACCCTCAAGCGCCGCCTTGATCTGCGCAGGGCGGGCGTCAGTGGTCATGTCCACCTCTGTGTCGGCGGCGAACCGCCTTCCCAGGAGCAGGTCTCTCACCACTCCCCCCACCAAATAGACCGACCATCCACCAGCGGCGGCAATTCTAAGACCCCAGGGTGACATCTCATCCACCGCTGTGCGCAAGTTCTCAAGGCTCATCGGAGAAGATCAGGCTGCCAGGTGAACCGCAGCCGCGTCGGCCAGCACAGCCCGGCCCGGCCCGCCCGAGGTGGAGGCCTCCGGGTGGCGGATCTCGCCCGCCAAGGCGGCAACACAAGTCGCCGAGGATAGAGCCAGGGCTTCGAGGTCGTAACCACCCTCAAGAAAGGCCACCACCTTCGACGGCCCCACCAACTTCACAGCGGCCGCCGTGAGGTCTGCAAAATCCCCGCTGCTGAGACCCATGGAAGTGAGCGGGTCTGCCCTGTGGGCGTCGAATCCGGCGGAGATCAGCAACCACGTCGGTGTGAAACGCTCGACTACCGGAAGCACAACCTCGTCCCACGCCCGCAGGTAGACGTCGCCGGTGGCGCCAGGTGGGAAGGGAAGGTTGAGCGTGGCGCCGCGACCTGCGCCAGCCCCTGTCTCCGTCACCGCTCCGGTGCCCGGGTAGGCGGGGTGTTGATGCATCGACACGTAGAGCACGTCGGGACAGGAGTAGAAGATGTCCTGCGTCCCGTTGCCGTGGTGAGCGTCGTAGTCCAAAATCAGCACCCGCTCGCCACCCGCCCGCAGGCGGGCTGCGGCCACCGCTACGTTGTTGAAGAGACAGAACCCCATCGAGCCGAAGGCCGAGGCGTGATGACCAGGAGGCCGCACCGCGCAAAACGCCGCCGCCAGGCGTCCATGCGAGTCTTGCAGAGCCTCGATGGCGGTAAGCCCTGCTCCTGCCGCCAGGCGTGCCGCAGTCAGGGAGCCTTCGCTCACGTACGTGTCAGCGTCGACAGCCGCCGGGGCCGCGTCGCAGATCTTCCCAAGTGCAGCAACCATGCCAGCGTCGTGCACAGAATGCAGATCTTCCTCGAGGGCGGGTGCAGGGACCATGGAGACGAGGGCGTCCGTCAGCCCTGCCGAGCGCAGCCCGGAGCGAACCGCAGACAGTCGCCGGGGTGACTCTGGGTGGAACGAGCCCGGGTCGTGATTCAAGTAGCGCTCGTCAGTCAAAAACAGCACAGACACAAAGCGAGCCTATTGAAGCATTATCTTTAGCAATAGCAAATCTCGCCGAGCGAGAGAGGAACAATCTGGAATCTACGCCCGGCGGGGGGAAACGACTGAACCAGGGGGGTACCTATGAGCAACATACGAGTCGTAACAGACAGCACTTGCGACCTGCCCGACGATCTGCTTGAAGAATTCGGCATCACCATGGTGCCGCTCACGGTCATCTTCGGCGACCAGGAATACCTAGACGGGCGCGATCTCTCCTCAGCGGATTTCTACAGGAAGATGGCCGAGAGCCCCGAACTGCCCACTACCGCTGCGCCGGGCGAGGGGCCCTTCATCGAGATCTTCCGCCGTCTTGCCTCAGAGGGCGCCTCAGGAGTGCTGTGCGTAAACATCTCCCACGCCCTTTCTGCCACAGGACAAGTCGCCGTAAAGGCCGCTGAGAGCGTGAAAGATGAGATCGAGGTTCGCTGCGTGGACAGCCGCTCACTCACAGGCGGGCTGGGGTCGATAGCCATCAACGCCGCAAAGGCCGCCGCCGCAGGCGCCGACTTGGCTGAAGTGGTCTCTCTGGCCACCGACCTGACAGAGCGAACCCGCCTCTACGGGGCGCTCAACACCCTGGATAATCTGAAGCGCAGCGGCCGGGTAAGCGGCGCGAAGGCGATGTTCGGAAACGTCCTGGCCATCAAGCCCATTGTCGACGTAAGCACCGGTGTGGTACTCGAAGCCGCCAAGCCCAGAACCAGACGCCGGGCATTCGAATGGATTCGGAACAGGCTTCTGAAAGACTCCCCGATATCCGACCTCTACCTCGGGCACGGGCAAGCGCAGGACTTCGACCTCCTGCTGGGCATTCTGGGAGATTCTCTGGACATCTCAAATGCGCGTATTGGCGACATCGGCCCTGTTATTGGTACCCACGCCGGACAAGGAATAGTTGGCGTCACATACACGACTAACGCCGCGGCATGACGCCCCCGGGCAAGCGGGAACAGCTTTCGGGTAGTCGAAAAAAACCCAATGCACAGGGGGATCCTCCTTAAGGACCGCTACCGGCTCGAAAAAGTCGTCGAGGAGGAGTCAAATTCGAATACGTGGGTGGCTCACGATGAAATTCTGAGCAGAGACGTAATCGTAAAGCTGCTTCGCCCGGAAGTTGCGCAAACGGAAGCGGCGAGGGAGTTGTTCCAAAACGAGATGGGGACAATGGCGCAACTCAGCCACCCCAACATCCTGGCAACCTACGACACAATCGACGACGATCTGGCAAAAGGAGCGGTAAGGGAGAAAGTAAGGGGAAGGCAACTCAGCCATTTCCTGCGCGCCCGAGGCGCTCTCAAGCCTGCGGAATTCATCGCTACGGGGGCGCACGTTACAGACGCATTGTTTGCCGGGCACGAACACGGCATCTTCCACCAAAACCTGCGACCAGAAAGCGTCTGGCTGTGCGCCGACAGGATTGTAAAGGTCACAGACTTTGGAAGCGTCTGGGCGCTCGACTCGAGCGGGTCGGCGCGCCGAGGCATTTACGTAGATCCGTCCCTGAAGCCAGGCGAGGCGGCGGACGAGAGCGCAGAGGTCTACGCCCTCGGAAGGCTGCTGGAGGCGTGCCTTGATGCAACTAGGCGCGATGCCGTGCTGCTTGAGATCAACGAGGTCACGCTGCCCGACGACTTCCTGGCATTTCTGGCCGCTGCCACTTCCGAAGATCGCCTGAGACGACCCTCCCTGCGGGCGGCAAAGACGGAACTCCTTTCTGCCTTGGAGCACCTGCCTTCTGTTGCCGGGGCCGGGGCGGGGGCTGCGGGAACTGGCTGGGGGTCTGCAGATGATCTGGGGGCTGCTGCGCCGTCTCGAGGTGAGGGCTCAAGCCCGCCAGCGTGGATGGAGAGGCGGCGCAGGGTGCGCTGGTGGCTGATCGGCGTGGGTCTGCTGGCGCTTGGTGGCGGAATCGCAGCCTCTATCTTGACCTCAGGCCAATCCTCACCCGAGACTCTCAACGGGCAAGCGCCGACTGCTGAGCGTGTCACAACTGTCGCGCCGGCGCCTCCTGTTTCGGATACGACGGCGACGGGAGACGAGAGACCAACGACCGATCTGACGGAACCCCCCGACGGCGGCGAAAACCCCGGCACGTCCTTCGGCGAAGTCGCCCGCCCGCCCAGCAGCAATACGGTCACCAGCGACGCCAGCCCTGTCACCGACGTCGAGGAGCGCACGCTCGACAGTGGAGCCGAAGTTGCCTTCGCCTATTCAACCACGTTTATTCCGGGCGTAAGTTATGAGTCAATCGGCACCGAGCCGTCACTTTCATTCGACGGAGACTTGTCAACATTCTGGGCAACGCCAGGAATAACCGCCGGCAATCCCACTGTGCAAGGGGTGGGACTGGTTTTGAAACTGCAAGAGGACCAAGAGCTGTGGATAGTGGACATCCACTCCCCTACTCCTGGATGGACAGGGGAGATTTACGTAGCGGACGCTGCCTACCCTGAGCTTCCCGACTGGGGCCAAGTAGTAGATTCACACACCTTGGAAAAAGATGTGGTGCGATACCAGATGGGCGGTATAAAGGCCAATTCAATTTTGCTTTGGATACCCGAGCCTCGCGCTGCCCGCACCGATTTAATACAAATTTCCGAAGTCGTGATTTTTCCGGCAAATGGAGAATAGTTAATGTGGTTTGATCTCATTCTTGGACTCGTCTTAACGATTGCCGGTGCAGCAAGCCGAAATTCTATTGTGCTCCGTATTGGTTTGATTTTGCTGATCTTTGGTGGAGTTAGATTCGTAATCTTCTTGGTTAGATATTCTTGGCTGAGGCACAAATTCAAGAAGGAATATCTAAAGTATGTCAAGCTGGTTCAGCAAGAAAACGTGTTATTGTTCCGCACCGCAGCCGCCGTTCTGAAGCATGTTGCAAAATCTCAAGGATCCGGCACTCAAGAGTGGAGACGAGCCTGTGAACACTTGATTCGGCTGTCAGATGGCGAACTTACCCTGGCGGACGCCGACGAACTTCTGCAGAGTGCGACAAGACAGGACATCAACGTCTCGCTGTTGAATCAAGAGCAGAGATTCGTTCTGCTCCGCTTGGCAATCGACATAGCAGCCGTAGACGAGAAAATCAGTTCCAGCGAAAAAGCGCGGCTGGAAGGACTGGCCAAGCTATTGGAAATTCCTCTTTCGATTCTTCACACACTATTGGAAATGCTCTTCGGAGATCCAGTTGCCGAGACGGAGGCAGCAAGAGACAAGGCCTACAAGACTCTGAAAGTTGCGCCAGGTGCTTCAATTGGCGAGCTTCGGGCTGCACGCAATCGTCTCATGTTGGATCACCATCCCGACAAAGCGAGCAAGAAAAACAGGGAGGCGGCCCACCTCAAGGCAACTGAGATCAACGCCGCCTATGACCTGCTAATCGGCAGAAAGTGACATATCACCACAACCGCCACTCCTCGACAGCTTCAGCCTCCTGTTTAGTTTTTTTCTGTGAATTTCGTTCTGACAGATGTGAATAAGGCATGCTGCTAGTGGGTCGCAAGCTATATTCTCAGGCACTCATTTGGTGCATGGAAATCATGCGCAAATTATTCCAGCGTCCAAAAAAACTCAATAGTCACAGTCTTTACTGTGACTATTGAAAGGCTGCATCAGTTGCTCATGCAGCGAAAGGCAAGATGCCTGCTCAAAGGGGCAACACGATGAAGAAAGAAACCCTGATAAACTGCTCAGCTTATGGAAGATTCGCAAAAGCAGGCGCAAAAGCAGGCGCTGCCTGGCTTGTCGCAGGATTGGCCGGAGCGGACGGCGTCGCTCGTCTCCCGGTGGGTGGAGAGAGTTCGCAAAGTCACGGATCGGCCTACCGCCAACCTGGCACGAATGCTTGTGTACGGGTCGATGCTCGTGGTGGCAGGCGTTGCGGTGCTCATCCTGGCGGTAATAGGAGGTGTTCGACTGATCGACGCCTATCTGCCGGCGGGCGTCTGGGCCGCGTATGTCATCCTTGGCGGGGTTTTTGTCGGGCTGGGGCTCTGGGTCTGGGCCAAGCGACCGGCCAGGGCGGCTTCTCCGTCGGCGCCGGAGTGATACGGCCAATGGACAGAAAGACGCCTACGAACGCCGATCTTGAAGAATCCGGCTTCCCCGGCCTCATCCACCCTTGACAAGCAGCCAATGACAACAGTCGAGCGGGAAGTTGTCGTCCTAGGAGCGGGCCCAGCCGGCCTGACGGCCGCCATCTACTGCGCCCGCGCCGACCTCCGCCCGCTGGTCTTCGAGGGAGAACCCTCCTCCACGAGCGACCAGCCCGGCGGACAGCTGATGCTTACCACCGACGTGGAAAACTACCCGGGATTTCCAGAAGGTGTGATGGGGCCCAACCTGATGATGGATTTTCGCGCCCAGGCCGTGCGATTCGGTGCTGAGATGCAAACAGAGAAGGTCACGAAGGTAGATCTGAGCAGCAACCCGTTCAAGATCTGGATTGGCGAGAACGGGCTCACCAGCGACCCCGACTGTCTCGCGAGAGCTCTCATCGTCTCAACCGGCGCAAAGTCGCTGATGCTCGGTCTGCCGGAGGAGGATCAGCTCATCGGGCGAGGCCTTTCCACGTGCGCCACCTGCGACGGGTTTTTCTTCAGGGGACAAGAGATAGCGGTGGTGGGCGGCGGCGACTCGGCCATGGAGGAAGCCACGTTCCTCACAAAGTTCGCCTCAAAGGTCACGATTATCCACCGCCGTGATCAGCTGCGGGCATCCAAGATCATGCAGGAGCGCGCCTTCGCAAACGAACGCATCGAGTTTCTCTGGAACCACGTGGTCACGGCCATTCACGGCACTGAATCGCTTGAAGGCGTGCGAGTCTCCCACACGAAGACCGGCGAGGAGCAAGACATTCCGCTAGGAGGGCTGTTCATCGCAATCGGCCACAGCCCCAACACCGACATCTTCGCCGGGCAGTTGAAGATGAAGGAGAACGGCTATCTGATCACCGAGCCCGATTCCAGCCGAACCAGCGTGGAAGGCGTGTTCGCCTGTGGTGATGTGCAGGACGACGTCTACCGCCAAGCCGTGACCGCGGCAGGCAGCGGCTGCATGGCGGCAATCGACGCTGAGCGCTGGCTGGAATCTCGCAGCGACCTCCCTGAAGCGTCTGCGTCGGCTACTCTTTCCTCACAGTAGAGCCGGACTGAACCTTTCTGCCCGGCGCTGCGGAGTCGCTCGGGATTCTCAACAGCGAAAGGAAAAACGATGGCAGGCAACATCACCTCCCTCTCAACGGCCACCTTTGCGGAGGAAGTCAATTCCTCGGCAAAACCCGTACTCGTGGATTTCTGGGCGGAGTGGTGCGGTCCATGCAAGATGATCGCCCCGATCCTCGACGAAATCGCCAACGAACACGGCGAGAAGGTCACCATCGCCAAGCTGAACGTGGACGATGATCCCAGCATTGCCCTCGAGCACAAGGTGATGAGCATCCCCACGCTGCTTCTTTTCCAGGACGGGCAAGTCGCCAAGCGCATCGTGGGCGCCAAGAGCAAGGCTGCGTTGCTGGCCGATCTCGCTGAATTCCTATGAGCAGTGGGATCATCCATTGTTGTTGAACCGATCCGAATCGCTTTGGGCGACCACGGGGCGACAGTAGGGGAACTTCACCGACGGCTCGCCGAAGCAGGTGAGGCGACTATCTCCAGGACGGCGGAGAGCTTCGACGCTGAAACCTTCAAAGCCGTCAAGCGATTTCAGTCAAGCCACGGTCTAGAGCCGGACGGCGTTTGCGATCAAGCCACCTGGACAGCCTTGGTGGAGGCGGGTTTCCGACTAGGTGATCGCCTCCTGTACTTGCGGGTGCCCTACCAGCGAGGCGAAGACGTATTCGAGCTGCAACGCCAACTGGGTTCACTCGGATTTCACAAAGGCAGGGTCGACGGCATCCTGGGGCCTGAAACCGCTGAGGCGATTCAACGTCTTCAGCTGAATGCGGGACTTAACTGCGACGGCATCTGTGGCCCGGACACCGTATCGGTGCTCTCCCGCATAAGGCCCGACGGGAGCCACAGCATGGGAATGCTGCTGGAACGAGAGCGGCTCAAAGCCGGCCCAACCAGCCTCGCAGAGGCCCGGATCGCCATCTGCGGAGAGGCGCGATGGGCGTCGTTGCTGAACGCAACTGCCCGCGCCCTACGACGGAAGGGGGCAACCGTGGCCATGCTGAGCGATCCCAACCCTGCGAAGCTGGCTGCTCAGGCCAACGTATTCGAGGCGAACGCCTGTATAGGCGTGACCCTGACGTCCAAACCTTTCTGCGAACTCAACTATTTCGCAACTCAAGGGTTTGAATCCGAAGGTGGGAAACGGCTGGCCTCGCTTTTTCACGACATGCTTGCGGAAACTCTGGGGGGAGTTGCCATTACCACCACTGGCGTTCGAGTTCCCCTGCTGCGAGAAAGCCGAATGCCTGCAGTGAAGTGCAACTTGGGGCCAACCAACGTTGTGGTGGAGCGACAAGGATTGCTTTCGAGGGGAATTACGGCAAGCCTAGACTGCTGGATGAAGAATCCTTATTAGTCAGATTAGGCTTACCAAGGAGCTTTCCCACAAGTTATTCACATACTGAATAACTCCTTGAATTCAGCCCGCAATTCAGCCCGCTGACTCTCAAGAACAAATTTTAGGTTACTACACGCCTGTAGATTCGCTCAAGGTCGTCCAGATCGGCAAAGTCCACCGTCAGCTTCCCCTTTCCTTCCCCAAGTAATACCTTTACCGAAGTTGAAAGGTATTCGGCAAGCAGATTTTCCAGCTCAATCAGTGCTGCAGACTGTTTGGCTGAACCGTCATCAAGAGTACCGTTCCGCGCACCCTTTGCATCTTTAATTTGCTTTCCGTTGGCTTTGCTGCGAATATGCTCTTCAAGCTGTCTTACTGACCAACCGTTATTTGACGCCTTTTGAGCCAAGGACAACTGCTTGCCTGTATCGCTCACCGAAAGCAGCGCCCTCGCATGCCCGGAGGAAAGATCTTTGGCTACAAGAAGGTTCTGAACCTTTGGTGACAGCTGAAGAAGCCTCAGGGAATTAGCTATGGCAGGTCGGCTGCGACCCACACGATTAGCTATCTCCTGCTGTGTCAGCCCAAACTGGGCGAGGCGCGAAAAAGCAAACGCTTCCTCCATCGGATTCAGATCGTCTCTCTGAAGGTTCTCCACCAGCGCCTCCTCCAACGAACGCTGATCTGGTGCATCACGTATCAGAGCCGGAATGGACTCCAGCCCAGCCCGCTTGGCCGCTCGCCAGCGCCGCTCGCCGGCGATTATTTCATACTTGTTATCCTCAATATTCCTGACAAGAATGGGCTGCAATACGCCAAGCTGGCTAATGGACGAGACGAGTTCCTCAAGCGACCCTTCGTCAAACGTCTCACGCGGCTGGAAACTGTTCGGAACGATATTCGAAACGGCTATCTCACGAAACGAGCCTGCCGTGACGCTTCCGCTTTCAGGAATGAGGGCGCTGAGCCCTCTGCCCAAGCCGCGTTGAGGAGGTGTCATCGGGATTCGAACTCCTCAGCAAGTAGTTGATAAGCCAGCGCAGCGGTTGACCTTGGGGAAAAAACCCGAATCGGAGTGCCATGCGAAGGTGCTTCAGCCAAACGCACCGACCGGGGGATAACCACCCTTGCAACCTTTCCTCCAAACTGGAGGCGCACCTCTTCTGCGACCTGCGCCGAGAGATTGGTACGTCTGTCGTACATAACTAAAATCATTTTTGACAGTTCCAAGTCGGAGTTAAGATAGCGCTGAATCTGTGCAATGTGCATCCTGAGCTGCATCAGACCCTCAAGGGCGTAGTACTCGCACTGGATTGGGACAACTATTTCCTTAACCGCAGTCAGCGCATTGACCGCTAACAACCCCAGCGACGGGAGACAATCAACAAAGATGTAGTCGAACTCGCTACGGACGTCACGAAGCGCAATCTCAAGACGACGTTCCCGGTTGAAGGCCGACTGCAGCTCCAGTTCCGCCCCTGCAAGATCGAGATGCGAAGGCAATACCCAGAGATTCTCATATGCGGTGGGGATGATGCAGTCCAGCGGGGGCTTACCGTCAACGACTACGTCGTATGTCGACGAAGACACGCCGCGCGGGTCTACCCCAATTCCCGTCGTGGCGTTGGCCTGAGGGTCAAGGTCTACTAGCAAGACGCGGTGGCCCCTGTTAGCAAGGCAGTCCGCCAAGTTGATGGCCGTAGTGGTTTTCCCCACTCCACCCTTCTGGTTGGCCACCGCCAGCGTTCTGGCCACGGGGCTATTTTCTTCCGTCACAATCCTTGTACCTCCAGTTTTCATTCTCCCGTAGGCTCGAATTGTTGTCAATACCCAATTCTGATTGATCCAGCCGGTGGCATGTTTCACGTGAAACATGCCACCGATTAGCCAAACGCATTCCCCGAGCGAACTATCGCATGTTTCACGTGAAACAGAAAACAGCTGGACATCGTGCACAGCCTGAGAGTTCTCAGCTCAACTTTCTAAACTCCACAAATGCTGGAGGTCCCTCGTGGCGGGCGACCAATGTCAGACCTGTCCTTTCGACCTTTGGACGCGGCCATCTATTCGGTTCACGTATTGCAGGCTCAGTAACGATCAGCCGACCTCCCTTGCGAAGAAAGCCGACGGCCAACTCAGCTGTAGCCAAAGGTCTTCCAAAGGCGCGGGCAACTAGCAGGTCAATGCTGCCAGCACGAGAGCGCAGCGCTTCCCTTGCATTTTGTTGCAGCACCTCCACGCTCTCGGAAAGCTTCAAGGCCTCTATCGCCCAAAGCAGGAAATCGCCGCACTTTTTTCGTCTATCCAAGAGTGTCCAGAAAGTGTTAGGCCAAAGCTTTGCCAGAACAAGACCTGGCAGGCCAGCTCCGCTGCCAAGGTCGAGGCAGGAAATTTTTTCGAGCAAGCCCAACTGTCGCGCCAAGCCTTCGGAATGGGCCAACTCTAACCTTGGAGACGTTGATGCTCCAATCAGCCCTAGTCGTTGAGCACGATCGAAAACACGAACCAAATCCGGGCCAACCCCGGAATCGCTCATTCCACGGGTGACATTACAACCCGGCGGCGAGGATCCTCCCCTTCGGAATGAGTCTGCACTCCATCGATCTTCAAGGCTACGTCATGGACGGTTTTTCTGTCCAAGGATCCCATCGGTTCAAAGGAAACCGCTTCACCAGTGTGCAATACATCTTCGGCGGTCCTGCGAGTAAAGTCCTCTAGGCGTTCCCGCCGAAGCTGTCGGTAGCCGCCGATATCCAGCCGGACACGGGCAAACCGACGCCCACGCGCGCGGCGACGAATGCATACGTGCAAGAGTTCCTCCAATGCCGCGAGCGCAGAACCATCCTGCCCAATGAGCAGCCCTAGGTCCTCACCTTCAACTCTCACGAACAGCGTGCCTTTCTTGTTGACAAGCTCAACTTCGGCCTGCGGAGCAAATTGCCTCACTGTTCCTTCTACAAATGAACGAGCAATGTTTTCCTGCTCATCATCGAGCATCACACTGTCATCTGACTTGTCGTGCATTGATTTGCCTTCCTTGCTAGCTTCTTTTGCTCTGTGGACTGTCTTTGAGATTTCAGGGGATTCAGGTGGCTTTGGCCGACGTTTCTGATTCCCGCCTTTCGGACTACGACCCGCTCGGCGAGAGGATGAGTGGCCATCCTTTGACTGCTTCGAACTTCGTCCCCTCTCGCGCTCAGGCTGCGGTCGGGGGGCTACCCGAGCCCGGATCTGAGCCTTGCCCCGACGAAGGCCCAGCAAACCAGAGCTAGGCTGCGCCAACGTCTCAAATTCTGCTTCCCGCTCATCTACTCCAAGTCGATCGAGAGCAAGCTCCTTGGCAGTTTCCAGCGTGTCTGCCTCAATGACTATCCATTCCATATTAATTCTCCCTACTATCTCCGTCGTTTTCTTCTACGTTGTTGTGCGCCCTTGGGGGTTACTCGGCTAGAGACCGGCCTAGGGGGCGGCTCGTTTTTCTTTCCGCGCCGAAGGGAACGCTTGCCAGGTTTATTGGGATCCTTTCGTGAGGCCTTCCTGGCATCAGGCTGTGTCCGAAGCGGGCTGGTCTGGGCAGGCGGGGCTTTTGCGGCTGGCGGCTTGGGCTTAGGCTTGGGGGCCGGTCCGCTGACCGGACGTTCAAACCCGTGCCGATTCGGGTCAGGTGGCCTCACCAGACCCATTTTCTCTTTCCAGTTCGTGGGCTGGGCTGCTGGAGCCGCCTTGGGATCCTCAACCGGTTTGACCTCTGGATCCTCACTCGGATCCTCACTCGCTTCCTCACTCTTGTAAAGGGTTCTCGTAATTAAGGCCTGCTGACCAATTCTGATGAAGCTTTGAGCAATGTAGTAGACCACGAGGCCCGCCGGCAGAGTGATGGAGATCACAGGCAGGATGATGGGGATGATCTTCATCATCATTCGAGCCTGCGGAGGCTGGTCTGCGTTCGAGAAGCGCCCACTGATTTGACGCTGCTGGTAGTACCCCAACACAGCTACAAGCGCGATGGTTCCCAAATACGGCAGGCCTGCAACAAAAGAGGAGCTGATGGCCGATCCTGCTGTCTCGGCCAAATCGAGGCCCCAGGAGCGCATCTCATTGGAATTTGCCAAGTCCTCGTACAACCGACTTCCTGGTTGAAGGAAGTCTGGGTTGAAGTTGAGCTTCGGAGCCTCCACCAGTTCGCTGGCGGAAGCCGCGCAAGCCCCTCCTGAACAGGACGCCGCCGAAGTGGAGGCATGCCATCCCAGCGTCGAAGTTCTCCTGCTTAGGCCCCTCAACAGCTGAAAAAGCACAATGAATACGGGCGACTGCATCAACAGGGGCAGACAGCCCCCTAGGGGATTGACCCGATTCTCGCGATAAAGGGCCATCATCTCTTCGTTGAGTCTTTGGCGGTCGTGGCGGAACTCCGCCTGAAGCCGTTTCACCTGAGGTTGCAACTTCCGCATCGACAACATCGATTTTGTGCTGCGTATGGTGATCGGGGTGAGCAGGGTCATTACGCACACAGTCAAGATGACAATGGCTCCCGCGTAGCTCGGCCACAGACTGTAGAAGAACGAGAGAACACGCGCTGCAAGATCAAACAGCGGGTTGAAGACAGACATCAGCCCACCCACCTGCTGCGCTCCGGCGCGGCCTTTCTAACCGGCGGAGGATCGAAACCGTGTGGACCGAAGGGATGGCACTTGGCTAGGCGACGAACGGTGTACCAGCCACCTCTGACTAATCCATGGCTGCTGAGCGCTTCAACCGAGTATTCAGAGCACGTGGGCAAGAAGCGACATCTCGGAGGAAGCCCCCTGCTGTACGCCTGGTAGACACGAATTATTCGCAGAAAACCTCTGACAGCCAGGCTCAAGGCTCACGCTCTTTTTCGAAGATCGCACAGAGCGCCTTCGCCAAGATTTCACGTAGGGCCTGAGCCTGCAGGGAAGTAGCACCTCTATGTGCCCTGATGAGGTAGTCGCCGCCAGGTAAGAACTCAGTGCGGCTCGCCTTCAGGCGACGAAGCTCTGCGAGAATGCGCCTGCGGAGAAGATTCCTGGTCACCGCCGAGCCCAAATGACGGGGAAGAGCGAATGCCACACGTGGAGGCAAGGATTTCCCGTCGATGAGATAGCGGAACTCTATTGGCCCGCAACGCAAGATTGAACCCTTGGAACGTAAACGCTGGAAAGTAGCGGCAGTCCTGATACGCCAGATCAGGCTGACAACCTCCTGCGGCCTCGGCGGCGTCGGGCCTTCAAGACAACTCGGCCGCCCCTGCTGCTCATTCTGTGGCGAAATCCATGACGACGGGAACGACGGCGGACCTTGGGCTGAAATGTTCGCTTCACCAGAACCTCCTCGAAGAGAATCGCCCTCTGTGGGCACATGTGGAATCAGGATGCTTTCTCGCAGGGCAAGGGCTGCAATCTTTCCTCGCCTGAACGGTCAACGCTAGAGGCTCTAGCAGTTGCCCGCAACCAAAATGGGTCACAAAAAATTGCGGAGCGGCTTGCCATTTTCAAATCAGCGTGTAGATTTTCCGGCTAACTTAGAGGCTCATCCCGCACCTGCCTCATCAGAACAAGAACCCGCCACGCTACGAATCCCGCCATCCTGCGAGAAAGCCGAAAGTTGAGCAGATGCCTTGAACGAGCCAATCCCCGAGCACTCTGAGATCATCTGGAATGCCTGCGCCGCCATCATCAAGGAGCAGGTCTCAGACATGGTCTGGCAATCCAGCTTCAGAGACATAGAACCCCAGACCATCCAGGGCTCCAGCCTTTTTGTCTACGTTCCAAACCAGTTCATTCGGGAAAAGCTGGAGCGCCGCTTCAGGCCAATCATCACGGACGCCCTGGAACGGGCCTCCAACGGAATCCTCAGCTCATTGATGATCAACGTAAAGATCGTGCCGGAGTCGGAAGAGGAAGGCTTCGACGCGATGTCGTACTCTGGAGCCGGTCCTGAAGTGAACAGTAACTCGGAAATCGAACCTGCCAACACGCAGCATTCGCACTTACGTTCCAACGATTTAAACATGCCTCGCTTTACGTTTGAAAAATTTGTATGCGGGCCTTCCAATTCATTTACCCACGCTGCCGCTATGCGTGTGGCTGAAGAACCAGGTGAAGCCTACAACCCACTTTACATTTATGGTGGGACAGGATTGGGAAAGACACATCTCCTCGGAGCCATCGCCAACTATGTACAAACACACTACCCATCAAAACTGGTCTGGCTTATAACAACAGAAACATTCATGAACGAATTTGTGCAAGCCATACGTACTAAGAATCTTTATGAATTCAAAGATCGCTATCGTAAAGCCGACGTATTACTAATTGACGACATTCAATTCTTAGCCAAGAAGGAATCACTGCAATCAGAATTCTTCTATACGTTCAACGCACTTTACGAATCTCATAACCAGATCGTCATTACTTCAGACTGTCCACCAGTAGAAATTCCAACGCTAGAAGAAAGACTTCGAAGTCGATTCAACATGGGCCTAATAACTGATGTACAGCCTCCTGACATTGAAACTCGACTGGCCATACTTGAACAAAAAATTAACGAACAGCATCGTAAGTATATTAAACACGACATACTACTATATATTGCCGAGCAAATTACAAACAATATCCGAGAACTGGAAGGTGCCTTGAACCGTGTCTGTGCCTACGCCGCGCTTCACAAGCAAGAAATCTCCAAGATGGAAGCTCAAGAGCAACTTCATGATCTATTTTATACTGCAAGTAAACAGCCAATACAGCCAAAACATATTTTGAAAGTTTGCTCAGATTTCTTCGATGTCGCAATAGACGATATCATTGGCACCAGTCGCAGGCAACAGCTAGTACATGCGCGCCACGTAGCCATGTATATCATGCGTGAACTGACCGACTTAAGTTTTCCGGCTATAGCTCAAATTTTTGGTGGAAGGGATCACACCACTGTTATTCATGCTGAGAAAAAAATCAAGAGACAATTGGCAGAGCGGCACGATATCTACTTGAGGGTCACCCAGTTGACGCGCACGGTGCGAACAAAATACGGTAGTGATCGGCCCCTAGCCCTCCCAGAATCAGCATGACTTTATTCACCAAACAGGGAAAACCTATGGAAAACTATTCAACCAACGTGAACTTCCTGCTAAAATCGTCCATCCAACAAAATGAGTGCTTCGCACGTGTTGAGTAATCCAGTATGTTCTCCAGAATTTGATTCTCGAAGAAATAGCTACTGACCAGGGTAAATGCTGATAAATACACAATCCACAACTACTATAACTACTACTAAAAATATAATATCTCAACAATAGAAAGGGGAACGCTGTGAAATTCCGCTGCGAGCGAGACAGCCTTACAAACGCCATTGGACGAGCCAGCAGAGCTGTAGCCAAGAGTACCCATTCGTTGATCCACCAAGGGCTTCTCTTGCAACTAGACGGTGATAGTTTGACAGTCACAGGAAGTGACATCGATTTGACGATTCAAGCGCGTGTAGAGGTGACAGGGTTTGAGAGTGGAGAAGTTCTGGTTCCTTCCCGGCTGTTTGTTGATGTCATTCGGCATTTGCCTTTAGGGGCGGTCGATGTAACGCTTGCGGAATCGAACGTTGTGATTCGTGATGCTCGTGAGCGTTCCGAATTTCTAGTAAGGACTATGAACTCCGCGGATTTTGTATCCGTTCCAGAAGTGGAGACTGCTCCTATTAGTGTAGAAGTTTCAGACTTTGTTGCTGGCTTGAAGCGAGTCATTCCTGCAGCTCGGAAAGATGACTCCAGACCTATATTGACTGGTGTATTGGTTGCCACTAAGGGATCTAGTCTGCGTTTGGTTGCTACGGACTCGTATCGTCTGGGGCTTTGCGATTTAGATGGTATAGATATGGGAGTTGATGAGGAAGGGGTGATAGTTCCGTCTAGAGCTCTTGAAGAGATTACGAAAGTAATGGGCGATGTTGATAAGTTGTTCGTTAAGTTAGATGATAATACAGCAGTGTTTGAATTTGATGACTTGACTGTGACGACTCGATTGATAAATGGCGACTTTCCAAGTTACGAGAATCTAATTCCAACAGATCATCCGAATGTGTTGATTGCTAATCGTGTAGAGATGCTCGATGCAATAAGGCGAGTACGATTGGTTGGTGACACAGAAACTCCGATTCGAATAAATATCCAAAGCGACTCTGTGACACTCTCTTCGGGAACTGATAGGGGAGAAGCGAAAGAGGTCATAGAGAATATAGAGTACAAAGGTGAAGAACTCCAGATTGCTTTCAATGCTTCTTATTTAAACGATGGGATAGAAGTTGCTCGTTCCGATGCGATTGTCTTGTTGACGGCAGACGCTCTGAAGCCGGCTCTCTTGAAGGGAGACGGTGATACTGGTTTCTTGTATCTGTTAATGCCTGTTCGGGTCGTGTGAGTTTGTTCTGCTATCTTGGATAGAGTTGACTGATTTTCGCGTTTACAAGCGTGTTTCCCTGGAGCTGTCTCCGGGACTGACAACATTTCTAGGTCCGAACGGGGCAGGGAAGTCTTCCCTTTTGGAGGC
Organism: uncultured Acidimicrobiales bacterium; assembly: GCA_958295925.1. Classification (GTDB taxonomy): domain Bacteria; phylum Actinomycetota; class Acidimicrobiia; order Acidimicrobiales; family CATQHL01; genus CATQHL01. The sequence goes on along the minus strand of CATQHL010000001.1, from coordinate 1,338,409 downwards.
TATGGGCTATCTTGCTTCTTTACGTTCGTTTCGAGGAGCTCAGGACTCGCAGATGATTCGAACTGGAGTGGAGGCCTCCGTTGTGCGAGGGGAGTTTACGGCGCGCGGAAGGCGAATGCTGGTGGCAGTGGAAATCCAGAGGCAGACACAGCGTCGGCGGGTGCAGGTCAATAGGCAGCCGTTGCGTCGCAGCAGCGACCTTCGTAGGGAGCTTGCGACGGTTGTGTTCCAACCAGACGATCTTCAAATCGTGAAAGGCCCCCCGGCAACCCGAAGAGCCGCCTGCGATGAGGCGGTGGCGTTGCTGTACCCGGAGGCGGAGGAACTGCAGGTTCGCCTTGGCAACTGCCTTCGTCAACGGAACGCCCTGCTGCGGGGGCTCACGGTGAGCCAGCGGCGGGGGCCCTTGGACGTTTCGATTTCGCAGACTCTTGACGTTTGGGATGAGCGCCTTGCCATGGCGGGCACGGCCTGGGCTGAGTATCGAATACGGGCCCTTGAGGTTGTTTCGCCGTTGATGTCGCAGATCTACTCCCGCCTTAATCCCGGCTCCTCCACGTTTGTTGAGCTGTCCTATCAGCCCGACTGGCTGGGGGCGGGTCTTAGAGCCTCGCTTGCCGCCGCTCGGAGAGAAGACGTGGAGCGCTCCGTCACTACCGTGGGGCCCCACCGCGACGAGATATTTTGGAGCCTCTTGGGGATGCCTGCCCGAACACACGCCTCGCAGGGTCAGCAGAAGGCTCTTGCGCTTGCTTTCAGGCTGGCGCTGCACGATGCGCTTTCAGCAACCAGGGGCCAGCCCCCGCTGCTCATGCTCGATGACGTGTTCTCTGAACTTGATCCTGAGCGGCGAAAGATCCTGCCTAGGCTGTTTCCGAGTTCCCAGGTTGTGCTGACGGCTACCGAAAGCTACCCGGCAGCCACAAGGGAATCAGAAGTGGTGGATGTGACTGCTTTGTTGCTTGGTCAGGCTGGCTGGGCGGCGGCAATTTCATGAGGGGTATTGCAGGCGACGAGGGTGGCCGCGGCCTGCAGCATGTCGGAGCAGGCGTCAAGCGCCTGTTGGCGGGTCTGGGGGTTTCAGATTCGGCCGCCTATGTCGCAATCGTCGAAGCCTGGGGGAGAATCGTGGGCGCTGAAATGGCGAAGCACACCGCTCCGCTCAAGTTGAGGAACGAGGTGTTGTGGGTACTGGCCGACGACTCGGCCTGGGCGAGTGAACTCCGCTGGTCGGCTCAGGACATCGTAGAGGAGTTGGAAGAACGCCTGGGGACGGGTAGAGTCCAAAAAGTCCAGGTAAGAGTGGGTCGCTGAGAGCCTCGAGAGGGCATCTCGCGGCAGTTCCCCTACCTGAAGTTGTGCCTTCTGGGTGCCTGATTTGAGCCTCCTCTGTCGTGGGCCGTCTCTGCCTTGTGGTAGACTGGCGGGTGCGTGAAGCTCCCTTCGACAAGGAATTCTCCTGGTTAGAAACAAGTTGGTGGGCCGCTTTCGAGTTGGCCAACGTGCTGGCCCACATAGGCCAAACGCCCCCGCTGGAAACCATTTTGGTGACTACGCGTTTGAAATCCCCCTGGTGAAGGAATGACAACGGTCGAATCTTATGAAGCATCCGACATAGCGGTTCTAGAAGGACTGGACGCCGTCAGGCGCCGGCCAGGAATGTACATAGGCTCAACCGGTACCACGGGTCTGCATCATCTTGTCTATGAGGTGACAGACAACGCCGTTGACGAAGCCATGGCCGGCTTCTGTACGCGGGTGAGCGTGTCCCTGCTTCCTGGTGGGGGTTGTGAAGTAATCGACAACGGACGCGGAATCCCGGTCGACGCTCACCCAGACAGCCCTGAAAAGTCGGCGCTAGAGGTGGTGATGACAACGTTGCACGCAGGGGGTAAGTTCGGCGGCGCCGGTTACAAGATTGCCGGAGGCCTGCACGGAGTGGGGGTTTCCGTGGTGAACGCGCTCTCGTGTCGGCTGGAGGTGGAGGTCAAACGCGCAGACACTCGTTGGTTCATGCGCTTCGTCAACGGTGGCGAGGTCGAAACGCCGCTTTCCAGACTAGGAAGGGCAGGCGAGGGCGAGACGGGCACGATCGTGCGCTTTTGGCCGGATCCTGAGATTTTCGACGAGGTCAGTTTTCTGCAGGCACGACTAAAGGAACGCTTGCAGATGACTGCTTTCTTGAACGCCGACCTTGAGATCGTCTTTAGAGACTGCCGAGGGAACCCCGAAGCCCCCCCAACGACATACTGCTACTCAGGGGGTATTCGAGACTTTGTCGCCTACTTGAACGCCTCCCGTGAGAACTTGTTCAAAGAGGTCGGGTATTTTACCCAGGCCGAAGACGATCAGGAAGTGGAGGTGGCCTTCCAGTGGAACTCGGGATACAGCGCCGACGGCCTCTACACGTTTGCGAACGGCATCGCGACCACTGAAGGCGGTATGCACGAGGAAGGCTTTCGCAAGGCGCTTACCGGTGCTTTGAACCGCTACGCCGAATCCAAGGGGTTGTTGAAGAACTCAGATCAGAACCTCGCAGGGGAGGACATTCGAGAAGGGCTGGTGGCAATAGTGAGCGTCAGGCTGCTTGAGCCGCAGTTTGAGGGCCAGGTGAAGAGCAAACTGGGGAACGTGTCGATCCGCTCTTTGGTTGAGAGGGCCACCAACGTGCATCTCAAGGACTGGCTTGACGAAAGACCTCAGGTCGCCAAGAGGATCTTCATGAAGGCGCAGGCCGCCCAGCAGGCCCGTTTTGCGGCACGCCAGGCCAGGGAGGCCACCAGGCGCAAGTCGGCCCTTTCAGGAGCAGGACTGCCGGGCAAGCTCACCGACTGCTCCTCCAGAAATCCCGATGAGTGCGAGCTTTACATCGTCGAGGGCGACTCTGCGGGCGGATCGGCTAAAAAGGCCCGCAACCCCCGGACGATGGCAATCCTTCCCATCAGGGGAAAGATTCTCAACGCTCAGCGCGCCCGGATTGACCGCCTCTTGAAGAATACCGAGGTAGGAGCGCTGATCAGTGCCATAGGGGCGGGGGTTGGCGACGATTTTGATGCAGGGAAGATCCGTTACGACAAGATCGTCCTGCTCTGCGACGCCGACGTGGACGGAAGCCACATCCGCACTCTGCTGCTCACGTTCTTCCACAAGGAAATGCACCCACTGCTGACCGGCGGACACGTTTACATCGCCCAGCCGCCGTTGTATTCCACAGAATTCAGGAAAGACAAGATCTACCTCAAAGACGACCGCGCTAAGGAGGCGTTCCAGATCGAGAACCCTCGCCACGGCAAGGACTTCCAGCGTTTGAAGGGCCTAGGTGAGATGGACGCTGACGAGCTTTGGGAAACCACGATGGACCCGGCGCGCCGCACGCTCCTGCAGGTGAACCTCGAAGACGGAGCCGCAGCTTCGCAGGTCTTTGAAATGCTGATGGGAGAGGACGTGGCCAGGCGACGGGACTTCATTTCGGAGAACGCCGGGGACGTGCGTTTCCTCGACATCTGAGACTTGAGCGCATTACCACCGGATCTTCAGCCGGAACCTGAAAGTCCTGAGATGGGGTCTGAAGTTGAGTCTGTGGAAGTGCAGACTCAGATGGAGGAGTCTTTCCTGGAATACGCGATGTCGGTCATCGTGTCTCGCGCCCTGCCTGATGCGCGAGACGGCCTCAAGCCGGTTCACCGCAGGATTCTGTGGTCGATGTCGGAGAGCGGCCACCGCCCCGACCGTGGTCATGTGAAGTGCGCCACCGTTGTGGGCGACGTGATAGCGAAATACCACCCGCACGGCGACACCGCTGTTTACGACGCGCTTGTCCGAATGGGGCAGGACTTCAGCCTCAGGGAACTGCTGATAGACCCTCACGGCAACTTCGGTTCGCCCCGTGACCCGCCGGCCGCCTATCGATACACGGAGTGCCGACTGTCTCCTCTGAGCATGGCGCTGCTTGCCGACATCCACGAGGAGACTGTGGATTTCGTGTCGAATTTCGACGGTCGCCATCGCGAGCCAATGGTGCTGCCTTGTCGATTCCCGAATCTGCTGGTGAACGGATCGCACGGAATAGCCGTGGGGATGGCCACCAACGTTCCTCCGCACAATTTTGCCGAGGTCGTCGACGCAGCGATGCATGTGCTTAAGAACCCCTCGGCCGGATACGAGGAAATCCGGAGGTTCATAAAGGGCCCGGACTTTCCGACCGGTGGCCAGATTCTCGGCCGGGCGGGCATGGACGAGGTCTACCGCACCGGGAAGGGCTCGATAACACTGAGAGGCTGTGCAGAGGTGACCGCCCAGGGCCGGTTGACTCAGATCGTGGTATCGGAGATCCCCTACCAGGTGAGCGTTGAAGCCATCGAGGAGCGTGCAGCTGCTCTCGTTGAGTCAAGGGTTATCCAAGGGGTGCGAGACATTCGCAACGAGTCGGCAAAGGGGATTACCCGCTTGGTGTTCGACCTGACCAGAGACGCTCAGGCGATGGTTGTGCTGAACAACCTCTACAAGCACACCCCTCTGCAACGCTCCTTTTCGGTCAATATTGTTGCGCTCGACGACGGGGTGCCCCACACCTTCACTCTTGAGGGTTTGCTGAAGGCGTATGTCGATCATCAGCTCGAAGTTGTGCGTCGGCGCAGCGAGTTCCGTCTTCGGCGTGCTCAGGAGAGGGCGCACATCCTTGAGGGCCTGCTTCGGGCCGTCGACGCCCTAGACGAGATCATTGCCCTGATTAGGGCAGCGGAAGATCGGGCGACGGCACTGGCCTCCCTTCGAGCCGAACCGTTCGGGTTCACAGAGCCGCAGGCGAAGCACATTCTCGATCTCCAACTCGGCCGCCTGACGCGGCTCGGCCGCCGCGACCTCGCCGAGGAGTATGAGGAAAAGCTGAGTGAAATCGCCGAACTGGAGGCGATCTTGTCTGACGAGGGGTTGCTGCGTGACGTGATCGCCGAGGAGATGAGGGCTCTGCGGGAGAACTTCACCGACCCTCGTCGTACGCAAATCGTGCCTGACCCTGGGGAGTTCGACCTCGAAGACCTAATCGAGGACGAGGACCTGGTGTTTGTGATGACAGCAGAGGGGTACGTGAAGACGGTCGCCGCCGAGGAGTTTCGCCGTTACCGCCGCGGGGCTAAAGGCGTGCGTGGAGCGGAATTGCGGGACGGTGACGTGATTTCAACGGTCATTTTCACTTCAGCCCATGCCTATCTGCTGTTCTTCAGCAACCACGGGAAGGTTTACCGATTGCGTGCCCATCAGATTCCGAAGACCGGCAGGGCGGCGAGGGGCACTGCTGTTGTGAACTTGCTGCAACTCGACGAGGGCGAAAAAGTGGCTGCAGTGATCGACACGCGTGGCTATGAGACTCATCGCTACCTCATCTTTGCCACCGCTAGAGGTCAGATAAAGAAGACCTTCTTCAAGGCCTACGACAGCCCAATTCGATTTGGGCTGCGGGCGGTGAACCTTGCGGAGGGCGACGAGTTGGTGGCCGTGATGCCCTTCAGCGACGCTCCCCCCAGCGACCCTTTGCATGTTGAAGCGTCTGCCGACGTGTGCCTTCTGACCAGGTTCGGGCAGATCATCCGATTCGACTCAGAAGAAATTCGCCCTATGGGGAGAGGAACCAAGGGGGTCAAGGGGATCAGGCTGCGCTCCGGCGATGTTGTTGTGGCCCTTGTTGCCTGCGATCCCCTGAAGAAACTGCTCGTGATTACCGACGGAGGATTTGGTAAACGGACATCATTTGATGAGATGTCCACTAAGCACCGCGGAGGCTTGGGAGTCAAGGCGATCAGGTTGCGAGAAGACAAAGGCGACGTGGTGGCTGCCTTGTCAGTGTCGTCTGATGACCCCAGCGAGGTGGATGAGGAGAGTTCGGAGGAGGCCGTAATCCTTATGGCGAACAACAGCTCGACTGTAAGAGTGCCTACTGCCGACATCTCAGTTCAGAGTCGCCACGGGAGCGGGGTAAAGATCATGAATCTTGCCGGATCCCAGCGAGTCAGCGCTGTAACGCTGGTCCCGACGGCTGAGTAAAGATTTGCGCGGAGACGCCGGACAGGCCTTCCCGCTCGTGATCGTCGTTGCGGGAATGATGGGCGCAGCGGCCTTGTTGCTGGCACAGCTGGGAGGTTCGGCGGTGCAGATGGCCAGGGCGCAGTCGGCGGCAGACGCGGCGGCCTTGGCGGGAGCCCGCTTTGGGGAGGCTGCGGCTGAGGAGATGGCTCGGCGCAACGGCGCCGAACTGATCACCGCAGGCGTCTCAGACGAGGCGACGGGCCGGTTCGAGGTGGAAGTGCTTCGGGGAGGGGCTCGCGCCGTCGCCGGGGCGGCGCATACGGAAAATCAGGGGTTCTTGCCGCCGCCGCTGGGCAGCGAGACCCTGTTGCCGCTCCGCTAGAAAGCTACCGCTCCGGAAGATGCTGGATCTGCGCCTGCTCAGGTCAGACCCTGATAGCGCAGCCAACGCTCTGGCGGCTCGCAGGGCCGATATCGAGCAGTTCAAGGAAGTGCTTCGCCTAGACGAGCGGCACCGTCACCTCCTGCGGCGCCTAGACGAGCTGCGTCACGAGATTAATACGCTTTCGGGAACGGTCGGGCAGTTGCGCTCACGGGGTCTTGTGGATGAGGCCGCAAAGCCCATAGAGCGAAGCCGCCGACTGCGAGCCGAGGTAAAGGCGCTTTCGCACAACGCAGCCTCTCAGGCCGAGACGATTCGCAGTCTGTTGCTTCAGCTGCCTAATCTCCCGGCGACGGAGTGTCCGCGGGGCGACGGCGCCGATGCGAACCGGGTGCTCAAGGTCGAAGGCTCTTCCCCCGAAAGCTACGGCGATCACCAGAGGGTGCCGCACTGGGAGTTCGCCACCGAGAAGGGTTGGCTGGACATTGAGCGCGCCACCAAGCTCTCAGGTTCGATGTTCGTGCTGTTTCGTGGCGCAGGTGCTCGACTTTCTCGAGCTTTGGTGCTTCTGGCCCTGGATCGCAACTCAGATCTGTACGAGGAGATACGCCCCCCCACCCTTGTGCATACCGAGACGATGGTCAGCACCGGGCATCTGCCCAAGTTCGCCGACGACGCCTACCATCTGCCCCGCGACGATCTCTGGGCCATTCCCACCGGGGAAGTGCCCCTCACCTCCCTGTGCAAGGATGAAGTCCTCGATGAGGCAGATCTGCCTATGCGGATGATGGCTCACACGTCGTGTTTCCGACGCGAGGCTGGCGCTGCTGGGCGAGACACACGAGGTCTGCTCAGGGTTCACGAGTTCGACAAGGTGGAGATCTTGGCTTATGCAACCCCCGCCCAGGCGCAGGACATTCACCAGGAGATTCTCAAAAGGGCGTCTGACGTGCTTGAGGAGCTTGGCTTGGCCTACCGGGTGGTCGATATCTGTACTGGCGATTTGGGAAATTCCTCTGCCCGCACCTTCGACTTGGAGGTTTACGCGCCTGGCGCAGGCCGCTGGCTGGAGTGCTCCTCGGTTTCCTGGTTCAGTGACTATCAGGCACGAAGGGCGAATGTCCGCTACCGACCCTCAGGTGGCGGCCGCCCCCGGCTGGTTCACACCTTGAACGGCTCCGCCTTGGCGGTGCCGAGAGTGTGGGCGGCCCTCACCGAAACGTGGCGCAACCCCGACGGGAGCATGACCGTGCCACCTGTCCTTCGCGAGTACATGGGTGGCGTGGAAATTATTGGCGGCTGATCTTTTCTGAACTCCGCCGAACTGAACTATCGAGCTCTTTGGGCTTGTTTCCAAGTGCTTTGAGGGCCGATTTCCTCTTCTGTCGCATCGCCCCTGGCGGCAGGTCCTCTCCCTTCCCCCTGACACGCGCCAGTCGCCGCTTGATGCGCCACCAGAGCAGGAGTCCCACGAAGATCGCTGTAAGCACTTCGAAGAGCGTCGACAGCTGCAGCGGGTTGGCGAACCAGTCGCCGATGCGGAACGGAACGTCTACGACGGTGCGCCACACCGGCAGGACGAAGAGTTCCCAGCGGTAATTCCAGATATCCACGATCAGCCAAGCCGCAAGGTAGATGGCCAGGACAATCTTGCGTGTTCCGGGTTTCCAGTCGGCACGCAGCGCCCAGAGAATGATTCCCACGAGAATAAAGGCGCCTGCCGTCGCAAGCCTGTTCACACCTGCGTCATAGGACCAGTTGGTCAAGGTCGTCTGAATCTGATTGACGAAATCAACAATGGGGTTGGTGGGTTGCTCGTTCCGCAGGACCAGCACCTCCCACCATCCGTAGAGCGCCAAGAACGCGCCGACGATTACCAGAAACCCTCCTGAGACACGATTGATGTGAGGGAGAAGCCTCCTCATCCCCGTGACGATCTCGTTGCGTGCCAGGGCAATTGCCAGAGTCAGAACCATTATCACGGTTCCCAGCCCGGCTCCGTAGGCGAGAAAAATGATCAGCGCCTCGCCGATGTTGCGCGAGCTGAAAGCGCTCACCACAGTCCCTATGAACAAAGGAATCGTGCAGCTGAGCGAGACGACTGCGTAGGAGACCCCAAAGAGAAAGATTGAGGTGAGCCCCCGGGAGTCGCCACCCCGCTGGAAGCGGGGAAGGCTTAGTTTCAGCTGGAAGCCTGCCAGCATTGCCAAACCCAGAACACCCAGGAGAATGCCGAGCGCAAACGTCAAATAGGAAATCCAGTCACCGAGGAATCTGTTCCCCACGCCTGCCGCAATTCCGCCGAAAAGCCCGAAGACAGCCAGGAAACCCGCGCAGAGGGTGAGCCCCACCTTCAGGCCGCGCATGATGCTCTGCGCCTGAGTGCGACTGGTGTTGGAGTCGAAGCCCAGGAAATAAGAGAGGTAGGCGGGCATCATTGCGAACCCGCAAGGGTTGAAGGCGGCGACGAATCCGCCTGTGAGCGCAAAACCCGCCAGTGCCCAGACGCCTCCGGAGTCTCCGTTCATCGGTCGACTGTCGCACTCACTGTTTTGCTTTGAGCACTTTGGTTGGTTTTCAAGCAGAACTCACGTTTTGTTTCTAAGAATTAATGGCAAAGTGTTCGGAGATCAGTTCTCGTAACTCTTTTGCCTGAATTCTTGTCCCTCGTCGCACGGCGACGCTCCCGTCGGGCTTCACTAAAGCTGTAGTAGGCAGGGAGATTCCGCCAAACTCCAGCAGAATTACCCCGTCGTTGACTCGTCCAAGCGGATAGGTCACCCCCGTGAGCTCCACCAGCGCCAGGGCGTCTTCCAGGTTATCGTAGAAATTCAAGCCCAGGAATGCCACATGGCTCTTGAATTCCTGATACACCTTCTCCAGATCGGGCATCTCGGTGATGCAAGGGGTGCAGTACGAAGCCCAGAAGTTGACTACGAGGGGGGCTCCCAGGAAGTCGGCCAGCGAGCCCTCCGTGCCGTCGAAGTAGGTGAATGAAGCGGCGGCGGGCGCGTAGTCCGGTGTATCTTGCTCGGAATCCGTTGAACCGCTCTCGGTGGTCGTCGCCCCACCGCAAGAGCCCAGCAGGCTGAGCACTCCAAACAGCAGGATCGCTTTCAGCAATGTGAGTAGGTGCGCAGCCCACTACGGCTGCCGGCTACAACCTCACCTGCAGCCCGCAGGTGCTCTAGATGAGCGTAGGTCTCGCTTTCTGCCAGATCACCCCAGACTCTCTCGGCGAAGAGACGCTTCATGTAGTCGACCACCGTCCCGAACTCCATTTCCTTTGCTGCAGTTCTAATAATCTCCAGTCGCCCTTCGTGGTGGCGGACGATTTCGTCTGATCTTTCGTAGAGGTTTGAGAAAGGGTGTCCGTGGGCCGGAAGCACAACCTTGACCCCCTTGAAATCGTGCATTCTGCGAAGCGAGTCGAAGAAGTTGGCGAGCGGGTCGGGCTGGCTGCTGATGCCGCCAATGTGGGGCGTGATGGTGGGCAGCACGTGGTCACCGGTGATCATGACTCCGTAATCGGGGTCGAAAAGGCAGATGTGATCTTCTGTGTGACCGGGGGTGTGGACGCAAAGCCAGTCTCTTCGGGCGAGGCGGATCACTTCGTTTTCGGAGATGCCTTTTGCGATTTCCGGCGTTTGGAACCAGGTCGGGTCGTCTTTTTCCACTGCCTTCCAGCGTTTGGCCGCCTCTGATGACAGCGGACGACGCCGCGAACCCCAGGGGTTGGTGCGGATCGGATTCCAGGGTGGATAGTAGGCGTCGTCGCCGTCGCCACTTCCCCCCCTGGCCTGCGCCATAGGCAACTCGACCGGCTCCTTGGCTTCGACGGCGGCCCATGTCGGCCTGAACAGTTCATGAGCAACGATCTCCGCTCCGGTCAGCGTTCGCAGCCGGTTTGCGCCGCCGAAGTGGTCGAGGTGGGAATGCGTAATCACGGCGGTGTGGACGTTCTCGATGCCGTATCCAGCTGAGCGCAGCCTTCGCTTCAGGGCGTCGAAAGACACCGGGCCGGGCAGACCGGGATCCACCACAGCCACGCCGCGCTCGTCCTCTAGGAGGTAGCAGTTGACGTGACCCAGCCCGGGGAGGCTCACTGGCAGCTGGGAGCGCAGAACCCCGGGGGCGACTTCGGTGACTTCCTCTCCGGCGGGTTCCCTCTCTGAGCGATGCGGGCGGGGAGCGTATTCGTCGTTCACCACGTCTTCACCGCCCCTGGCTATCGGAGCCCGATGCTCAGCTATTCTGACTTGGAGGCTTGAAGATCGTCTCCCGCCAGTAGCGAAGCTCTTCGATGCTCTCGATGACGTCGTCGAGTGCCCGGTGGCCCTTCTTCTTCTTGGGCTGACTCTCGGCCTCGTCCAGATACCAGCGCCTTGCCAGCACCTTTACGGAGCTCACGTCAACTACGTGGTAGTGCAAGTAGGCCTCGATCTCCGGCAGCCAGACGGCCAGGAAACGGCGGTCTATGCCAATGCTGTTTCCGCAGAGCGGCTCTTTGTGGTCTTTGTCGTCTTTGACGTGTTTCTTGATGTAGTCCAGAGTCAGCTCTCCGGCTTCTTCAAGGCTGATCTTGGATTTCCGCACCTCCGAGGAGAGTCCGCTGCGGTGATGCATTTTGCTGACCACCTCTCCCATGAGCGCAAGAACATCGGGGGGCTGGTGCACGACCACGTTTACGCCGCCGTCGAGGGCATTGAGGTCGTTGTCGGTCACCAGTACGGCGATTTCCAGGATGCGGTCACGTGCGGGGTCGAGGCCTGTCATCTCCAGGTCTAGCCATACGAACACAGTTAGTACGCTAACTGCGCCTAGCGCGCTGAAAGCGCGTTTGCCATTATGCGTGGCAGACAGAACGATGAATGGGACTGTTTGTAACTTGGGGAAGAAATTCTTGGCATGTCGGAGCGACACCGTATGAAATTGTGAACTCGCGCTGAATTTCCGCTGAATTTCCCACCCCACCCCCCAGCTGCCTGAAACCCGTCGCCAAAATCTCGCTAAAACACTCGTGCGTGATTTCCGCCATTTGAGTGTGGCAGAGATAATAATCGTAGTTGTCTGGGAAAGGAGTGGCCATCGTCGAGAGGGCAGTTGTGGGTCGGTCGCCTAGGTCAAGCGTCGCTTCGGACAATGGCCAGTCCCCCTCGGAGGCTTCATCTTCCAGGAGACCGGAACTGCTCAAGATCCAAGTACGACAACTCGACGACGGACTTGAACTGCCCGATTACGCCAGCCCGGGCGACGCAGGAATGGATTTAAGGGCTGCTGAGGCCGTGAATCTGCCGCCTGGCGAGAGGGCGTTCGTGCGGACGGGGCTGGCGATGGCTATTCCGCGTGGCTACGCGGGATACGTGCTTCCACGCAGCGGGCTGGCGCATCGGCATGGCATAACCTGCCTGAACACGCCTGGGCTCATCGACAGCGGTTACCGAGGCGAAGTGGCCGTTTTGCTGTTCAACACCGACAAGGAAGAATCGTTCCAAGTGAACCGCGGAGATCGGATCGCCCAGATCGTGTTCATGCAGGTTCCGAGGCCGCAATTTGTGGTGAGGGATGAACTCTCGGAGACGGCCCGCGGCAACGGAGGCTTCGGCTCCACGGGCGTCTGAGCGCGGGATGATCCATTGCGGTCACCGCCCGCGGCGGTGACAGTCTCAAGCTCTGATCTTCACCAGCCACAGACGATTGCGGTCAACTCCCCAGGAGTCCAGTTGGCGCCCAACCCTGGCGCGAAAGCACTGAAGCTGCGCCGAGCGGATCTTGACCCTGCCAAGCCTTCCGCGCCGCTCGAGAATTACGTGCAATTCCGAATCCCGAATTTCGTAGTTCACGAAGAGCCGACCCGGTCTGCGGGAGGCGCCGATGAGGCACTCCGCAGCGCCCTCGGCGGCAGTCGAGAGCATTTGCGCCGCGACAGGGGAAAAGTTTCGTCGCGCCGCCAGAGAGGAGGCGGCCACAGCAACAACCCTGACGAAAGCAGGCCGGGCGGGCACGCTCAGACGAAACACATCGTTCGGCGAAGATTCTGCCCGCGTATAGTGTTTTCGAGCCCGTCTCAGCATCTGGGGAGCTCGAGCATCTCGCTCTCGGTCAAACCAGCCAGCTCAGCTCGCCCAGCCCAATAACGCGCTACCTGGTGGACTTCGTTTAGGTCAAACTGCACCCTGAAAGCGGCATCATTTTCGTCTTCGGGAACGAACGTCGCCCTGGTCCAGTTCTCATTGACCGGATGAGCCTCCACTGCAAGCTGTTCTCCGAAGGCCTCCACCAACTCTGCGTTGGTCGTACCCAGCCCCAGCCCTGATCGGGTTCGAATTGTCGGGTCTTGCACCGAGACCGCTTCGATATGGCCTTGATAAACCCAGAGGCTCACGCCGGAAGGGCCGTTGTCGGGTCGCACCACAAAACACGACGAACCTGCCTCGGCTGCGCCTACCCACTCGGTTTGAGCCCTCTCTGCTGCGAGGTCGGGAGTCATGCCGAAGGTCACATCTCCGATTCCCACGGTGGAGACGCGTGAATTTTGGTTGAAGGCGGGCTGATCGCGGTTGCTCTCGGCCGCCACGGTGGAGGTTGTGATTTCGCCCGCTTCGCCAACTCCCTGGTCGGACGTGGTCGGCTCTAGGGCGGCTGTTGTTGCGGAAATGCTTATGCTCTCGTCTGCGAGCGCCGTCTCTGGGCTCGAGTTTCCTGTTGAGGATTCCAGTTCGACGACCTGGATTTCGACTGTTGCCTGAATCGGTTCCGAGAGCTGGGTTGTTCCGGTTTGAACGTCCGGGAACTCGGTGGCTGTTGTAGGAACGAGGTTGGCGGCCTCGCTGCTTATTGAGCAGGCGACAGGGAGCGCAAGCAGTACGCAAGCAACGCTGACATACGCGGATCCGGCAAGGCACATGGACTGCTTTCGCACTTGTACCCCCGGTGGGATTCGAACCCACGATCAACGGATTAAAAGTCCGCTGCCTTGACCGGGCTAGGCTACGGGGGCACTACAAATTATCGCAGGCTGGAAGGGTGTCGCGGCTTACTTGGGGTTGAGCGCTGACTCAATGGCATTTGCGCTGTAGTGCTCCGCCGCCCCCAGGACGTGCTTCTCGCCCACCTCAGCCGTCCCGTTTCGCAGAGATATCCAGTGGCCGGAGAGGTTGGGAATCTTGGAAGGGGCCGCTCCGACGCGCATCTTCAGGCTGTGAATCACACCCCCATGGGTGATGATCAGCACGTCGCCGACCGTTGATTTGGGGGCACTGGCTTCACCATCGAGGATTTCCGCCAATGCGTTGTCAACTCTTTCAAGGAGCTGATCCTCAGTTTCGTAGCCCTCGGGCCGCAATCCCTGCTTTAGGAATCCGGGCCAGCCGCGTTCTATTTCCTCCCACGTCAGGCCTTCCCACGCCCCGGCATTGCGCTCCCGCAGCCGCGGTTCCGCCGTAATGCTCTCGATGCCGGCCTCGGAGGCAATGATCTCAGCCGATTGAACCGCCCTGCGAAGGTCGGAGCAGATGATCTCCCTGAACCCCCCCAGCAGCCTTCCGACCTCTGCAGAATGGCGCACCCCACGATCGCTGAGTGCGGTGTCGGCGTGCCCTTGCCATCGCCCCAAGGCGTTCCATTCGCTCTCGGCGTGGCGAACCATCAGGTAACGAGTCACGACGAAGCAGGCTATACGCTCAACTAGTGCCGACTTTGCTGCTCTTCGCTGCGGCCCGCGAAACCGCCGGCGTCAACAGGGCCGAGGTGCCGGGTTCAACGGTGGCAGAAGTGATGGCTGCGGCCGTTGAGAGATTTGGCCCGGCGTTTGAGCAGCAACTGCGAACTTGCAGGCTATGGCGCAACGGCGAGCCGACTTCGCCAACGGAACATCTGCGAGAAGATGACGAGATCGCCGTACTGCCACCCATCTCCGGAGGTTCGGACAGGCCCCTTCGGCTGGCGGTCTTGTCCATGCACACCTCGCCGTTCGCACAGCCCGGGGCGGGGGACGGCGGCGGCATGAACGTTTACGTGAGAGAGCTAACCGCTGCTTTGGCGCATCAGGGCATGGAGTGCAGTCTGTATATCCGTCGAAACCGGCCGGAGTTGCCACGGGAACTGCTTTTGGAGCCTGGGGTGAGGGTTGTGCATGTCACAGCAGGCGAACTGGATCTGGAAAAAGAGGAACTGCCCGCAGTGGTGGACGACTTCACCGAGGCGGTGTTGGACGACATAGGCAACCACGGGGGCGTGGACGTGATTCACTCCCACTACTGGCTTGCGGGCATGGCAGGGCACCGCCTCAAGCACGAACTGAACCTCCCGCTGGTGTCCACGTTCCACACCCTTGCGAAGGTCAAGCAGTCCATCGGGGAAAGGGAAAACCCGCTTCGTGCCGCGGAGGAGGAGTACGTGGTCAACTGCGCAGAAATGCTCTGCGCTGTGGGAAAGACCGAGCGGGAACAGCTGATTCGGCATTATTCAGCACCGTCTGATCGGTTGAGGATCGTCCCGCCCGGCGTTGCTCACGCCTTCTTTTCCCCCGGCGACAAAAAGGAGGCCCGACGGGCGCTGGGACTGGGATCCGAACCGGTCCTGCTCTTCGTAGGCAGGGTTCAGCCGCTCAAGGGACTCGATTTGGCGGTCGAGGCGCTGGGCGAGCTGAATTATCCCGAAGCCAGGCTTTTCGTCGTGGGCGGCCCCAGCGGACGTTTAGGGAAGGAGCACTTGGCCCTGGTGCGTCGCCGCTGCGAGGAGGCCAATAACTGCGAGCGGATCATCTTCTTCGGACCTCAGCCGCATCACCTGCTGGCCACCTACTACCGGGCAGCGGATGTGGTGGTCGTACCTAGCCGCAGCGAGTCATTCGGCCTGGTTGCGCTGGAGGCTGCCTCCTGCGGCACCCCCGTCGTGGCCGCAAGTGTCGGGGGGCTGAAGGCACTCGTCAG
Source organism: uncultured Acidimicrobiales bacterium (assembly GCA_958295925.1). Classification (GTDB taxonomy): domain Bacteria; phylum Actinomycetota; class Acidimicrobiia; order Acidimicrobiales; family CATQHL01; genus CATQHL01. The sequence continues at coordinate 1,323,073 of CATQHL010000001.1, read as the reverse complement.
GCACGGGCGGACAGGTTTCCTCGTTTCAGGCCGCGACCCGCGGCTCTGGGCAGAGCAGATAGCTGAAGTGCTGCAGAACCGAACTCTTGCGGAAGGCATGGCGGCAGAGGCGAGCAGAATGGCGGCGGATTATTCCTGGGAGGAAACTGCGCGGAGGCTGTCTCAGATATACGAGAACCTGCGCAACTCCAACCTTGTGGAGTGCGTGGCCTGATGGACTTCCGTCCAGCTTCGGAAGCAGAGTTGGACGGCCATTACGAGAAAATCGGGATCTGGGCCTGCGGTCTGCTTGAAGGGCAGTCAGATGTTGTAGGAGTTGAGGGCGACGCAGAAAATCGGCGTTGGTACATCAGAATGACAGGCGAGGCCAAGGTTGCGTATTCCGTCCTGCTCACCCTGCGGCAGCGTTCGCTGCACTATGAGTCCTACTTTGCTCCTGCCCCTGAGGAGAACCACGGTCGCTTCTACGAGTTTCTGCTTCGAAGGAATCTTGACCTGCGCCTGGTTCGGTTTGCCGTGGGCTCGGAAGCTGCCGTTTTTCTCTTGGGGGAGGCTCCGCTGCCAACGTTGGACGAGATCGCCCTCGACTGCATCCTGGGGTCGCTCACCGCCGCCACCGAGCGCTATTTCCGGGCGGCCATGCTCATTGGTTTTGCATCTCGGTTCAGAAGCTGAAGCAAAATGCCGAAGTCTGTTGTATTTCAATATTTTACGGTATACTTCAAGTTCCTGCAGGCGGGCCGAGGCTGAAGTGATTGGGGAAGTAGTTCAGCCTCGGCCCACATTTCCCCCATTGTTCCATATGTGTCTCACCAAACAGGACTTTGCTTGAGTGACCAAGTATTGTCTTGCCGTGAGCTCCAGGCCGATTCTGCGTCTTCAATTCATCGGGTGCGGAAAGATGGGAGAGGCCATGCTGGCCGGGCTGGTGGCTTCGGAATGGGCCGACTATCGGGAAATCGCAGTCGCCGAGCGTCTCGCCGAGCGTCGAAGGGAACTCTCGCAGATGTATCCGGACGTGCTGGTTGCGACGACCCCGCAGCGAGGGGCAGATGCAGTGCTCGCCGTCAAGCCGAACGATGCGTCCGAGGCGCTCGCGGCCCTGAAGGGCAAGGGAATATCGAGGGTTCTTTCCGTTGTTGCCGGTGTGACCGTGGCGAGCCTTGAAGCTGGACTTGCAGAGGAGGCTCGTGTGCTGCGTTGCATGCCGAACACGCCTGCGCTGGTGGGTTTCGGCGCCTCAGCGTTGGCGAAGGGGACGTTGGCGACGGCGGAGGACCTTTCCTGGGCAGAGGGCATTCTCCAAAGCGTGGGGATAGTGCGGGTGGTCGAGGAGTCGCAACTCGACGCAGTGACCGGTCTTTCCGGCTCAGGCCCGGCCTATGTCTTCCTGCTCGCGGAGGCTCTAACTGCCGCCGGGGTGTCAGAGGGCCTTTCCCCCCAAGTCGCTGATGCTTTGGTGCGACAGACAATAAGAGGCGCAGGCGAGATGCTTGCAGCCGGAGGGCGGCCCCCTGGCGAGCTGAGGGCTGACGTGACTTCTCGGGGAGGGACAACCGCCGCCGGAATCGCCGTCCTTGATCGGGAGGGGTTTTCACGCTCGGTAGCCGAGGCTGTGGCGGCTGCCACTCGACGCTCTGTCGAGCTTGGCGCCCCTGGCTCTGCTTGAGTCAGGCGGAGCCGACGCCTCGTCCGAAGAAGGCCTGCGAAGCACGGCAGGCTGAAGGCCCCCTCGGCAGCCATGACGCGTTCCTCATCCCTCCATTGTTATGAGACCGTCTCTTTTCTTTCAGACTTCGGACTGGCAGACGAGTTCGTGGCCGTCGTTAAATCCGTCATCTGGTCGATTGCCCCAAAGGTGCGGATAGTCGACGTTTCGCACGACATAGCGCGCTTCGACGTTCGGGCCGGGGGACTGACGCTCGCTCGGGCGTCGCAGTACCTCAACCCAGGCGTGGTCTTGGCGGTCGTAGACCCAGGAGTCGGCGGCGACCGCCGCCCTCTGGCGGTGGAGATTGGGGACGGGGCTTCCGTCCTGCTTGGCCCCGACAACGGTTTGCTAGCTCCTACCGTCGCCCTGTCGGGCGGCGCAAACAGGGCTGTTGAGCTCGCCAACGAGAAGTATCGATTGTCCGCCCCGGGATGCACCTTTGACGGACGGGACGTTTTTGCCCCGGCCGCAGCCCACCTGTGCCTGGGTGTTCCGCTAAGCGACTTTGGGCCTTCGCTTGACCCCGACAGCCTTCAGCCAGGGGTTTTTCCGGCAGCCCAGGTCGGCCCGGAGAGGATTGAAGCCGAAGTGCTCTGGGTGGATCGCTTTGGAAACGCTCAGCTCAACGTTTCCCCCGACGACCTGAGCGGCTTCCCTGAAAGGGTGATGCTGCGTTTCGGCGATGTGGTGCGGTCTGCCGTCCGGGCGACCTCCTATTCAGAGATTTCCGCAGGTGGCCTTGGGCTCTTGGAGGACTCCTACGGGTTGATTGCGATTGCCCGGAACCGCCGATCGGCCTCAGACGAACTCGGCCTGCAGGCGTCCTCGGCTGTCACGCTGGAACACCCCGGTGGGCAAGCCGAGTCGGTATCGTCTCCACCGTCTTCGAAGCCAGTTCGCGTCGTGAGCAGGAGGAATTCTTGAGGCGAGGCACCACCATCGTCATCGCAGTCCTACTCGTCGCAGTCCTGCTCGCCGCCGTGGTGAACGTCTTTATCCAGTTTCGTTGAAGCTTCGTCGCCCAGCCCGGCCGCTTGAAGGTTGCTGGGCTCCGCCGTCTGCTCTCGAGCAGGCTGCGAGGTTGAGACGAGGAATCCGGCAAACAGGAATGCCGCCCCCGCTGTCAGCGAGATTGAGAAAGTCGTCATTTCATCTGCAACGGAGTTGAACAGCCCGCCGACGCTCAAGATCACGATTGCGAAGGCCAGAAGCCCGTTTCCCAGGGCAAGATGTCGCGACGGCCTTTCTTCACCAGTGACGCGGCGGCGCTTGTAGATACTCCAGACCGCCCCGGCAAATACCACGATCGCACCGGAACTCGACGCTCCTGTGGCCAGAACCCTGGGGAGGTATCCGAACACTTCGCTGCCACGTGGCAGGACTTCCGCCTCAAATCCGCCCCGCACCGGTGCGGCCCAGATCACCCCGATGGCAAAGGCCGACAACAGCGCAACCACTGCGGCCGCTTTATCTCCAGCCGCCCGCCCCTTGAGCAGGTATATCGAGCCGACGCCGAGCACAGGAACGTTCAGGATGGCGCCTAGCAGGTAAAAGGCACGAAATGCGGGCTCGCTCCACCCCGTAGCCGCCCCAAACCAAGCTGCCATTGCACCGCCGGCGAACAACAGCAGAGCGATGCTCCATGCCGCGAGGTGCCTGCTCGGCTTCCTCAGCCAGCGCTCAAAGGTTGCTGCGGCCAGTGCCAGGGAAATCAAGCCAGCGGCACCTGCCAGCGCACTGTGCCCGTTCACGATCCACAGGCTAGGCAGCGGTTCGTTAGCCTCTTGCCATCGCAGCGGAACGCCGTCGAATCCCCATCCCCTCCGTGTCAAGGCTGCCCATCTACCGGCGAATCCTGCTCGACCTCAAGGCCAATGGCGCGGCCACCGTCTCTTCCATCGATTTGGCTGAGCGGGCAGGGGTGAACGCGGCGAAGGTTCGAAAAGACCTTTCCTACCTTGGTTCGTACGGCATTCGTGGAGTCGGTTACGACGTGGAGGCGCTGCTCGGGGAGGTCAGCCAGGAATTGGGCCTTACCCACGAGTGGCCAGTGCTGATTGCCGGGACGGGGAACCTGGGATCGGCCTTGGCGAACTACGCAGGCTTTGCCGACCGCGGCTTTCCCGTCGTGGCCCTGGTCGACAACGATCCGGGGAAGGTCGGACGGGTAGTGGCTGGTCTGACAGTGAGTCATATCGAGGAGCTTCAACAACTCGTGTCCCGTCGTGGGATCATCATCGGGATTGTCGCCACGCCCGCCTCCTCGGCTCAGACAGTGGCAGATCTCATGGTGCAATCGGGAATCGGCTCGATCTTGAACTTTGCCCCGACCGTAATAAGCACCCCGAGGGGATCGCAGCTGCGAAACGTCGATCTGGCGATGGAGCTTCAAGTATTGAGCTTCTTTCACAGAAGAAGCGGGGAGTAGTGGATGTCGGGCAAGCCCTGGGCTTCGGGCGGGATTGCCGACCCTGGCGGGAGACTCGATGACTCTGAGGATGTCGGAGGGGCTACGGGGAGCGTCGGAGGGCGGCAATAAATCGCTGGTAAAATTGAGGATCATGTTTGATCCAAGGGTGGAGACTGCGCCTTGCCCGTACTTGTAGTCGGGATAAGCCACCGTTCAGCTTCGCTGGGAATTTTGGAGAGCGTCTCGGTTTCCGAGTCGCACCTCAACGAAACCTTGGAGCGTCTGGGGAGGCTGGCGGGAGTGGACGAAGTTGTCTTGCTGGCCACGTGCAATCGGCTGGAGGTCTACGCCAGTGCGGAGAAGTTTCACCTCGGCTACGAACCCATCAGGGAGTTCTTGGCCGAGCGCGCCGACCTTCCGTTGGCGGATCTCGCGGAGTCCCTCTACTCGCTCTTTGCTGAAGACGCCGTGAGGCATCTCTTTGCTGTGGTCAGCGGGCTGAACTCGGCGGTGCTGGGGGAACATGAGATTCAGGGTCAGGTAAAGAGCGCCTGGCAGACGGCCGCCGCCTTGGGTTCCACCGGCAAGGCTCTCAACGGGCTCTTCTCCCATGCCCTTTGTGTTGGGAGAAGGATTCGTTCAGAGACAGAGCTCGGCAAGGACTTGGCCTCTGTCCCGCACGCTGCCGTTTCCATGGCTGCCGAAGAATTGAGCGGGTTAGCGCAGAAACGCATCGTTGTTCTGGGCTCCGGGCAGATTGGCGAAACCCTGCTGCGCCTGCTGCCGTCCCCGCCCACGGCGGATGTGGTCTTGGCCAGCCGCAACTGGGATCGGGCCAGGGAACTCGCCTCTGCGGCGGGAGTTCGCCCTCTCCACCTCGAGGAGTTGCTCGACGAGATGGTGAAAGCCGACGTGCTGTTCACCTCAACCGGATCCACCTCCCCGGTAATCGAACACCCCGACCTGCTCGAGGTCATGAGCGACCGCGACGCGAGGCCGCTGCTGGTGGTGGACGTTGCGATGCCCCGCGATGTTGAGCCGTCGTCGCGCCAAGTTGAGGGGCTGACGCTTTGGGACATGGACGACATCCGGAGGTTTGCAGACTGCGCCGACGACTGCACGGGGGAGCTGCTCAGGGCGGAGTCGATTTTGGAGGCTGAAGTCCAGAAATACCGTGAGCGCGAGGCGGTTCAGCCACTTACTCCGCTTATCGACAAGTTTCGCCGGAGAATTTGCGACATTTCCCAGAGCGAGTTCGAGCGGTTCGGCCCGCGACTGGAATCCCTCGACGACGCCCAGCGCGAGGCGGTCGAGGCACTGGTGCATGGCATCGTCAACAAGGTGCTTCATGAACCGACCGCTCGTCTCAGGGAGGCTGCTCCCAATAACGGCGGGGAGCGGCTGGCGGACGCTCTTCGCGAACTGTTCGACGTCTGAAGACGCTCAGGGTCGCCACTAGAGCCAGCCCCCTGGCGCTGCGACAGGCCGACGAGACGATTCGTCTGCTTGCGGCGGCCTCGCCTGATCTTGAGCTTGAGGTCGTTCCTGTTACCACCACGGGGGATCGCCTGGCTTCGGCTTCGCTGAACGAGATCGGCGGAAAGGGAGTGTTCGTCAAGGAAGTGTCAGGCGCCGTTTTGAGCGGGCGAGCAGACCTGGCAGTTCACTCCGCAAAAGATCTCCCCACGGTTCGCCCTCGCAGGCTTGTTCTGGCGGCGGTGCCTAGGCGAGTCGACGCCAGGGACGCACTAGTGGGGCGGAGCTTGGCGAGGATTCCCCCAGATGGGGTGGTGGCTACTGGGTCGGCCAGGCGTCGTGTTCAGTTGGCTGCGCTGCGGACGGACTTGAGATTTGCGGACTTGAGAGGAAACATCCACACCCGTTTGAGCAGAGTGGGGGAGTTTGACGCTGTGGTGGTGGCTATGGCGGCGCTTGAAAGGTTGGGGCTGCGCCCGACAGGGCTGCATGCTCTGTCTGCCGACGAGATGGTTCCCCAGGCCGGACAAGGCGCGCTGGCCGTGGAGTGTCTTGGCGATAACGAAAAGATGCGAAGCCTCCTTTCAACCATTGAGCACGCACCGTCTCGACGCTGCGTGGACGCGGAGCGGGCCTTTCTTGCGGGCATCGGAGGTGACTGTTCCCTTCCGCTGGCTGCGCACGCAGTTTTGACCGCCGGCCGTCTCCGCCTGACGGCTGTGCTGGCGACGGGTCTGGGCGGGTCGGTTTGTCGTGACGCGGTCGAGGGCGATGTCCCTGAGGAGTTGGGGGCGTATTTGGCTCAACGCCTGGAGGTTGCTGTTGCGGGCGCGGGCGACGGCTCGATCGATGTGGCTGGCGGTGCGGAGGGCGTTGGTTCTGGCCGATGAGCAAGCAGCCGCTTGCTGGCTGGAAGGTGCTGGTTCCCCGTCCAGCGGAGTCTGCCTTTGCCGCTGCTAAGGCGCTGAGGGCTGCAGGGGCGGAGCCCGTATGCGTTCCGCTTATCCGGATTTGCCCTCCTGACGACGAAGGGGCGGCACTGCGTGCGGCAACCGCCCGTGTTGAGGAGTACGACTGGGTGATCGCAACCTCCGCACCTGGCGCGAAGCGGTTGCTGCGCGTTTTGGGCGACGCCGCCCGTCTGCGTTCGGTTGCAGCTATCGGCCCAGCCACTGCGTCCTGTTTCGCCGCTGCGGGCAGGACTGTTGATCTGATTCCAGAACGGTTTGTGGCCGAGGGTCTTCTTGAGGCTTTGGCAGGGACTCTTCCCGCCAAGGCGCTCCTCGCCCGCGCCGCTGAGGCCAGGGACGTCCTCCCTGAGGGGCTGCGCGCCGCGGGCTGGGACGTTGAGGTTGTGGCTGCCTATCAGGTCGAGCGGGTTGCTCTGGGGTTGTCGGAGCGGGCGGCGGTCGAATCCTGCGACGCTCTGCTGTTCACATCCCCCTCTGTGGTGAACAGCTACTGCGAGCAGTTGCCTGCACCGAAGGGGGTGGTCGCCTGCATAGGTCCGATCACCGCAGCAGCGGCTCGCGGGCGAGGCATGCGGGTAGACGTCGAAGCCTCTGACTACACCATCCCCGGCTTGATTGGCGCTTTGACGGCATACATCCCGAGAAAGCATCGTGGCACTTAGTCAAATCTTGCTTGAAATGCTGCTTCACTAGACTGCCCACGATGTCTTTTCCACAGAGGCGGCTCCGTCGGCTGCGCCGCAGCCCCGCCCTTAGGCGGCTGGTGGCGGAGACATCGCTCAGCCCAGACGACCTCGTAGCCCCGCTATTTGTGCGTGAGGGCATCACCGAGCCGCAGCCGGTGCTCTCGCTTCCTGGAGTCGTTCAGCACACGACCGACTCTCTCGTCGAGGAAGTCAAGGCCCTGGCTGGCGTGGGCGTACCGGCAGTCATCCTTTTTGGAGTCCCGCAAATAAAGGACGACATCGGCTCTCAGGCTTGGAGCGCCGACGGGGTGATGCAAGTGGCGCTGCGGGCGCTGCGGGACTCTGTGGGAGCCGACGTGGTGGTGATGGCCGACCTGTGCGTGGACGAGTACACCAGCCACGGGCATTGTGGAATCCTGGCTACTGACGGTTCGGTAGACAACGACGCCACGCTGGAGATTTACGCGAAGGCGGCGATTGCCCAGGCTTCCGCAGGCGCCGACATCATCGCCCCCAGCGGGATGATGGACGGGCAGGTCGCTGCGATCCGCTCGGCTTTGGACGAAACCGGCCACGGCGTGACTGCCATCCTGGCCTATTCCGCCAAGTACGCCTCCTCGCTCTATGGCCCATTCCGCGAGGCCGTGGACGTGACCATCCAAAGCGGCGACCGCAAGGGGTACCAGCAGGACTGGCGCAATTCCCGTGAGGCTCTGGCTGAGGTGATGCTCGATGTGGAGGAGGGTGCCGACATGGTGATGGTGAAGCCCGCCATGACGTACCTGGACGTGGTTTGCAGGGTGCGCGCGGCAGTCGACGTTTCGCTAGGGGCGTATCACGTCTCCGGCGAGTACGCGATGATCCGCGCCGCAGCGGAACGTGGCTGGATCGACGGCGAATCCGTGGCCTTGGAACAAATCACCGCCGTGAAGCGTGCGGGCGCCGACTTCGTGCTGACGTATTTCGCAAAGGGCCTGGCCAGGAGCATGCAGTAGTGGACGGATTCCGCCACAGCAACTCCAAGCTCTACGAGAGGGCTTGCGCTTTGCTGCCTGGCGGCGTGAACTCTCCCGTGCGTTCTTTCGGATCGGTTGGTGGCGTCCCCTACTTCGTGTCGAAGGCTGCCGGGGCGCATGTGTGGGATGTTGAGGGCAACCGCTACGTCGACTACGTGCAGAGCTACGGGCCGGGCATTCTTGGCCACGCAAATCCTGCGACAGTGCGGGCAGTCTCTGAAGCAGCAGGGGAGGGCATCAGCTACGGAGCCCCCACCGAAAAAGAGGTGCTGCTGGCCGAGGAGTTGTGCGCCAGGGTTGGTGGCCTTGAGATGATTCGACTGGTCAACAGCGGCACCGAGGCTGTGATGTCTGCTGTCCGCCTCGCACGAGGTGCTACGGGGCGCGACAAGATCGTGAAGTTCGCGGGTTGTTACCACGGGCATTCCGACGCTCTGCTGGCCGCCGGCGGCAGCGGGGTGGCCAACCAGGGCCTCAGCGGCTGCGAGGGCGTAACGGCGGGTGCGGTTGCCGACACGGTGGTGGCTCCGTACAACGTCGTGCCGGAGATCGACGACGACACCGCTGCGGTGCTGGTTGAGCCGGTTGCGGCCAATATGGGTTTGGTGGCCCCGGCCGACGGCTTCCTCGAAGGGCTGCGGGAAGCCTGCGACAGGGTTGGGGCTCTCCTGGTGTTCGATGAGGTAATCACCGGCTTTCGTCTCGATAGCGGGGGTGCGTCGGAGTTCTACGGCGTCCGCCCCGATCTTTGGTGTTTCGGCAAGGTCATCGGTGGCGGGCTTCCAATAGGGGCGTTCGGCGGTTCTCGAGAGCTGATGAGCCATCTTGCACCCCTGGGCGGCGTGTATCAGGCAGGTACCCTTTCAGGCAATCCCCTGGCAACAGCTGCGGGCTTGGCGGTGCTGGCTCAGCTGGGCTCGGGGGCGTATAAGAGGCTGGAGTTATTGGCGGAGCGGCTGGCAGAGGGCTTGGAGAAGGCTTTCGCGTCTGCTGGCGCGTCTGCCGTGGCCCCTCGTGTGGGGTCGCTGCTCGGCCTGTTCTTCTGTGCCGATCCCCCCCGCAACTTCGACGAGGCGCAGGCCGTCGCCTCTAACGGGACGTATCCCCGCTTCTTCCATGGGATGCTGCAGCGGGGAGTGGCGTTCGCACCAGGGCCGTATGAAGCGGTATTCCTGAGTACTTCCCACACCGACGCCGACATCTCCGCCACGATTACCGCTGCCGAGGAGGTCGCCAGGGAGGTACTGGCCGAGTCAGCCTGAGAGCGGCGAGCCAGGAGGGCTTGGCAGTTGTCGGCGAGGTGAGCCCTTTCTGGTTTGACGACAGGAAGCAACGGACAGAGGTCAGAATGTGAGCGTGAACGTGACGCTGTTGCACAGGCCGGTTTATTCAGTGGTGACAGCGGCCGAAATCCTGGAGGTTTCGGCGCCCACGTTGCGACGCTGGCTGGAAGGCGGTCCGGGCCGTTCGCAGCCCTTGATACGTGTAGAGCCGACCGGCAGCGAAGAGGTCACCTGGGGCGAATTCGTGGAGGCGGCGCTTCTCTGTCAATATCGCAAGAAAGAGCGTGTTCCACTTTCGGAGATTCGAAAATTTATTGCAAAACTTCGTGATCAAGAAGGGGTTCTATATCCTCTGGCCCATAGTAAACCTTGGATAGGTGCGGGCCGTCAACTTGTAGTGGAGATTCAAGATGAATTAGGTCTCCCAGACGAACTTTGGCTCATCGCCTATACAAGCGGCCAGTTGGTGCTGGCTCCAGCAGCCAAGGAGTTCTACGAGCGGGTTGATTGGGAAAACGATCTTGCCATTGCTTGGCGACCTCATGGCGATAAAGAATCGCCAGTCAGATGCAGGCCAACGTATCGATTTGGACATCCGGCAATCAAGGGAATCAGCACTGCCGTTATTTGGGAGCACATTGACGGAGGTGAAGAAGACGCCGACGTGGCCGATCAATTCGGATTGTCGGTTGAAGATGTCAGATGGGCTTGCAACTATGAAATGTCGCGCCATGCCCGGCAGGCTGCGTGAAACAGGCAGAAGTCCGCTTCTACTTTGATGCCGACATTCTCGGTCTCGGGAAACTAATTTCCGGGTTGCGACCTGACTGTACGTATCCAGGAGATCCGGGAGCTAAAATTCACAAACGCTTGCGTCCTAAGTGTATCATAACTACTACCAACATTCCGGATGAGGAATGGATTCCAACAGTGTCTGAGTCGGGTCTTTTGATAATAACTCGCGATAGCAAGATTCAACGTCGAGTGGCAGAGCGTAAAGCCGTAGTTGAGAGCAAGGCACGGATGGTAGTATTAGATGGGAAAAAAGCTCGGACAAATTGGGAGCAACTGCATGCTAGATTTTGCCTTATAGATGATGTGCCACCCAAAAAATGCGAATGATCCCAGAAGTGTGAGTATGGTTTAACGATGAGTGCGAAAGACAAACTCCAACTATTCGAGACCAGGCAGAATTTTGAAGCAAAGGGCCATGAACCAGTAGTCAAGGAGTTTTGGACATCGCGACAGCGCCAAGGCCACAGTCTTCACGAGATTAGTTATCGCGCCTGCTTTAAACCTCAGCTACCAGAGTACTTTATTGAGAAATACACCGAGCCAGGAGATCTCGTAGCAGATCCATTCCTGGGCCGCGGTACTACTCCCTTACAGGCCCACATAATGGGTAGACGAGCAGCTGGAAGTGATATTAACCCACTTAGTATATTGCTAGTGAGGCCAAGATTTAATCCCCCACTCCTCAGTGAAGTGGAAAAACGGCTCAATCAAATCACTGCTGAAGCGGAAATTTTAAGTGAAGATGAAGAGCTACTTGTGTTTTACCATCCCGAGACGCTTTCGATGCTGTTTAACTTGAAGAATTGCTTCATCGAGCGTATCAAACAGGGATGTTTTGATAACATCGATGACTGGATTCGAATGGTATGTCTTAATCGACTTAGTGGTCATTCATCTGGATTCTTTTCAGTGCGAACAATGCCTCCTAATCAGGCAGTTTCTATTGAATCTCAGAAACGCATCAACAAAAAGAATTCACAAATCCCCCCGCCAAGAGATATCAAAGCAATTGTGCTCAAGAAATCCAAGTCGTTGTTGCGTTCGGGGACTCCCCCTGCATATGAATATGCACCTGCCCTCGAATGCGCGGATGCTACCAATCTATTCTACCTTGACGATGAATCGGTTGACTTAGTAGTTACATCTCCACCTTTTCTTGACGTAGTGGATTATCGTGGCGATAACTGGCTGAGATGCTGGTTTGCCAATATTAACACCGAAAGCGTCAAGTGGACTCCCTATTCTTCAACAGAGGATTGGAGAGCATTCATTCATCTGGCTCTCGCCGAGATGTGTAGAGTTGTTCGCATGGGTGGGCGGATTGCTTTTGAAGTTGGCGAGGTTCGTAATGGAACAGTTCAACTTGAGCGTGAGGTAGTTCGAGCCGCCAATGGGATTCCTTTGAAAGTGGAAGCAGTTCTCATAAATCAACAATCGTTTACAAAGACATCTAACTTGTGGGGAGTCAGCAACAATAGGTGTGGCACTAATTCAAATCGAGTTGTTATTTTCAAGAAACTTGAATAAAAGAAATCGGCTAAATCTAGGTGTTTCTGCTCGTCTAGCGGAACCGGCGACGTTTTGAGGAGATTACGCCGGTGTCGAAGCCTGCCCAGGAGAGGCCGCCGGCGAAGCGGGCATGCTCGATCTTCAAGCAGCGGTCCATCACCACCTCCAACCCGGCATCCAAACTGATTTGGGCGGCATCGACGCTCCAGAGGCCGAGTTGCGTCCAGAAGGTCTTGGCTCCGACGGCTACAGCTTCGGCGGCAGCCTCTGGCAGATGCTCGCTGCTGCGGAACACGTCGACGATGTCGGGGATTATCGGCAGGTCGGCCAGCGACGGGTAGACGGGAAGGCCCAGAATCTTCCGCTCTGCGGGGTTCACGAAGTAGACGTTGAAGTCGGTTGACGACGACAGCAGATAGGTGGCCACGAAGTTGCTGGCCCGCTCCGCCCTCGACGAAGCGCCCACCACTGCGACCGACTTCGAGCGGTCAATGATCTCGCGGCGCTCATCAGCGCCAGGCGGCGTCCAACCTGGCACTTCCGGCCACTTTCCACGCAGAGCAGCCATCAGCACCCGCCGATCTTCTCCAGCGTTCCTCGCCGTGTCACCATCGCCAGCAGTCATCCCAGGTAGTCAGCGCCCCGCCAGCTGTCGCCCCGCCGCCAGCCGTCGCCGCAAAAAGAGCTTCACCGAGCCCGCCCAGCGACGCCAAACGCCGCCTTCCCAGGCCGCTGGCCCTGTCATCGCCCCGCCACTGCGGCGCTCAGGGCCTGATCCAAGTCCCAGATGATGTCGTCAGCGTCCTCGAGGCCCACCGAGAAGCGCACCATGTCGACTGGCACGCCGGCGGCGGCCAGTTCCGAATCGGAAAGTTGCTGATGCGTGGTGGACGCGGGGTGGATGACCAGGCTCTTGGCGTCGCCCACGTTGGCCAGGTGCGAGATCATCTGCAGAGAGTTGATGAACCGCGCTCCCGCCTCCCGCCCGCCTCGCACGCCAAAGGAAAAGATGGCGCCCGGCCCCAGGGGCATGTAGCGAAGGGCGAGGTCGTGCTGCGGGTGGTTTGGCAGCCCCGCCCAGCGCACCCAGGCCACCCGATCGTCATCGTCAAGCCAGCGCGCCAGCGCCCGTGCGTTGGAGACGTGCGCCTCCATGCGCATAGGCAGCGTCTCAAGCCCCTGAAGCAGCAAGAAAGCGTTGAAAGGCGCAAGGCAGGCTCCGATGTCGCGGAGTTGCTCGGCTCGCAGCTTGGTGCAGAAGGCGTACTCGCCGAAGTTATCCCACCAGCGCAGGTTGTTGTAGCTGGGGATCGGCTCGGTCATGTGCGGGAAGCGCCCTGAAGACCAGTCGAAGCGCCCCGACTCCACCACCACCCCGGCGATGGACGTGCCGTGACCGCAGATGTACTTGGTGGCTGAGTGGATAACGATGTCGGCTCCGTGCTCGAGCGGTCGACAGAGATACGGCGAGGCGAAGGTGGAGTCCACCACCAGCGGGATGTCATTGGCGTGGGCAACCGCCGCCAGAGCCTCGATGTCGATTACAGCACCGGACGGGTTGGCCAAGAGTTCGGCGTAGAGAAGCTTCGTGCGTGGGCCTATTGCGGCTTCGAAGGCGGAGGGGTCGGTTGCGTCGACGAACGTGGTATCGATTCCCAACCGCCGCAGCGTCACGTCGAACTGCGTGTAGGTGCCACCGTAGATGCCCGCAGCGGAGACGATGCGATCGCCCGCCCCGGCCAGAGCCGTGACCACCAGGAACTCGGCCGCCTGACCGCTTGAGGTGGCTACCGCACCTATGCCCGCATCCAGGTTTGCCATTCGCTCCTCGAACACAGAGACGGTGGGGTTGGAGATGCGTGAGTAGATGTGCCCGAACTTCTGAAGGGCGAAGAGGTCGGCCGCGTCGTCGGTGTCTTCGAACACGTAGCTCGACGACTGGAAGATGGGCGTGACACGCGCCCCTGTGGCCGGGTCGGGAAATCCGCCGGCGTGCAGGGCCCTGGTGCGGAATCCCCAGGTGCGATCTGCGCCGCCGCTTCCAGCGTTGTCGCTCACAGGGTCAATCCTGGCACGGGAATCTTCCAAACCTTGCGATAGCGCCAGAGGTCAGTCGCCTACTCCGGCCAGAGCTTGGCGACTCTGGCCAAGGAGCGGTAGACGTATTCCGCCGCCCCTGGCTCTTCCTCGCGCATCAGGTTCGCCATAATGCGGAACGCCCCCTCCATAAGGACTTGCGAGCGCATGCCCAGCCGGGTCAGCTCCCCCATAAGGGCAGGCCTTCCGATCAAGTAGGAAAAAAGGCGTGCAACCTTGAAGTACAGCCCGTATTCCGTCTCCAAGAGTTCCGGGTAGTGGGAGAGGGCCGTCCCGTCGTCGCAGATCACGGCTTCCGATATCAACTCCGCGGCCAACCGCCCGGTTTCGTAGGCGTAGTCGATGCCTTCCCCGTTAAACGGGTTGACGGAGCCCGCCGCGTCGCCGACAACCAGAAAATTAGGCCCGGCCTTGGGCTGAATCGAGCCGGCCATCGGCAGCCGTCCACCCGTCGGCGGGGATACGGGGGCTTCCGGGTCGACTTCCCAGTGACCGGGAAGAGCGTGGGCCCACTCCTTCATCAGCCAGGAGGTGTTCACCGATCGGAAGCCCTTGTAGGTGGAAAGCAGACCTATCCCGACGTTCACGGTGCCGTCCCCGAGGGGAAAGACCCATCCGTAGCCTGGCAGGGAATCACCGTTGCGATCACGAACGTCGAGCACGCTTTCTATCCAGGGGTCGGCGTGAAGCGGACTGGCAAAGTAGGTGCGAATTGCCATTCCCTGTGGAAATGAGCGGTCTCGACTGCATCCCAGGAATCTCCCTATGCGGGAATTGGCGCCGTCGGCGATTACAAGGTAACGGGCCGGGATGTCTTCGTTCCCCCCGTCTTCTCGGTAGCGCACCGCCACCCCCCCGCAAAGGCCGTCGGTCAACAGCGGCGAAGTGGCTTCGGCCCCGAACCGGACTTCAGCCCCGGCCTCGGCAGCGCGGCTCAGCACCGCCTGGTCCAGCGAACTTCGGACGGCCACGTACCCGTAGGGCGGGTAGATGGAATGCTTTGGCCAGGGCATGGAGAGCGTCTGCCCGTGAGCTGAGGTTCGAAGCCCCTTGAAGCGGTGGTAGCCGTTCAGGGTCTTTGCCAGGCCCATGTCGGTGAGTTGCTTGACGGCGCGAGGGGTGAGACCGTCGCCGCAGGTCTTGGGTCGGGGAAAGTGCTTTCGCTCCAGAACCAGCACGTCAAGACCGGCTGAGGCTGCCCAGTATGCGGCGGAGGCCCCGGCCGGGCCGCCACCCACGACGATGAGGTCGCGGCGCGTCAGGACTCGCTTTCGCCCGACGGCATCAGCGGCGCCAGGAGGTCGGCCACGTCAGCGACGGAGGTCTCCTCGGTGAAGTGCTCGGGCAAGACCAGCGCTTCGTCGTTGAGAGCTTCCTCGGCGACGGGCGCAAGGGTGGCCGCCAACTCGCTTGCGCCGTGTGCTGCCCGTTCGTAGAGCACGACTGCCAGGACTTCGCGAGCCGTCAAATCGTCGGCGTGGCCAGGCATGTTGGCGAACCAGCCTGCGAGCCTTCCCCTCTCGGCTGCCCCGTAGGGATTGCCTTCGCCGATGCCGTTTGTTCCCTGGACTACCCAGTGGACCTGCTGCGCCAGCCCGAGGTTGTCGGGGTCGTCCGGGAAGGTCAGCAGAACCTCGCCGTCGTCGAGCTTGGGTCCGCTGCTCGAACCTCCGCCCGATGCGGTGTGGCAGGCAGCGCACTTGGCACCGAAGACCTCCAGGCCCTCAGCCATAATTCCGGTTGCCGCCCTGGTGGGTTCTTCAAGAGTCCCCACGTAGATGTATGCCCAAATGGGCAGGAACAAGAGCACGGGCATCACCCAGTAGGGAATCCTGTTTCGGCTTAGGGCTGCTTGGATCCACGGCTTGGGCGTCGGCGCCGGGGGCGGCGGGGGCGCCGGGGGAATGTCGGGCAGCGGCGAGGGGACCGGGGTTGGCAGCGAGGGTTGAGAGGCTGCAGGTGCGGCGGCTGCGGGCGCCGCACCGCTGGGTGAAGACGCCTCAGGAGCCGGCCCTGCGATGCCGGTGAGTTCCTGTCGTCGGATGCGCGAGCGCTCTAGGAGATATTCGGGGACTTCTACCACGTGTTCTCGGTGCTGTCGGAATAATTACTGGCCAGGCAAATCCTAGCGAGGGGGCTTGATGCCACAGGCAATGGCCCCGGGCTTGGCATCTTGTGAGGCACGGGGACGTGCGGGTGGATGTAATGTCGTGCAGGCACTGCCCTAAAGATAAGCTTCTTGTGAGCTTTTTCACTAGCGGGCGGGTGACACCAGTGCCAACTGTCTGGTGGGAAAACCGTTGATGGTGGTTGCGTGCTGACAGCGCGCCGGTACCGGGCGGGGGCAGAATAACTTAGGCGTGCAATTAGCATCGGGCGCTTAGGTCGACGTTACGAACAGCACCATTGAGAGCAACAAGGAGCAGCAGGAGCACAAGCAGAGTGGCCGAAATCCGCCCCGTCGATGTCGCAGCCAAGAAATTCCACCGTGCCTCCATAGGCAGCACCGTCCTGCTCTTTGGCGGTTTGATGCTGTGGATCGGGCTCACGGGTGACGCGCGTCCGCCATACCTGAACGTGGCGTTCACGGCTTCCTGGGTCGTTTTCCTCATCGGGGTGACCTTGACCGTCGAATACGCCAGGCGCCGCCCTGCGGGCGCCCCCGTGACCTGGGGGCAGGCGATGGTGGGGGCGATGCTGGCGTTCTTCCTGATGTTCTGGGTCTACGGCGTGGTTCCGCATTGGTGGCTGGCCTTCGCCGACAACGAGCTGAACTGGCGACAGGACAGGTTCCTTGTAGGGCCCATCCTGCCGTCCTGGTGGTCTGAGGGGGAGGGTCTGCTTTCCTGGGCCCTGCCATTCGAAATGAACTACCGGGTGGTGCGGGACATCGTGGCCGTGATCATTTACGGACTGGCGTTGACAGGACAGATAGTGCTTGGAAAAATTTGGCAGAGCCGCGGCGGCGCAGCCGTAGCGGCCCCAGTGCCGGCGTCCGCCTACGGGCGCCCACTGCGCAGAGACGAGGAGGGCTAATGGCGCGCACCGATGCAAACCCCCCCATGCCCGAATTTCGGGACGACTACGTTCTAGCCGAGGTTGACGCAGGGTGGCTCTCAAAAGCCGTGAAGCCCAAGCAGTTCATCCACATTGACCAGTCTGAGTGCATCATGTGCGAAGGGTGCGTAGACATTTGTCCCTGGAAGTGCATTCACATGGTTACGCCGGACGCCGTGGACATGGCCATAGGAACGGAGCGACCAGGGGCCGACCCCTCCGACCACGTGATCTTTACCATCGATGACGACGTATGCACTCGTTGCGCGCTGTGCGTAGACCGCTGCCCGACGGGAGTGATCATCATGGGAAAGGTCGGGGAGGCGCCGCCGGGCGGCGACACTCATCAGCGGATGGCCAGCTACGGCTACGGCTACGGCATGCGGCTTGCCTGAACCGGACCTCAAAGCGAAGAAAGACTGACAGACACCCGTGCCGCCAAAGATTCCAACAACCAAAGACCTCAAACAGCTTGGCGGGCGGGTAAAGGGCTCGCAGGCGTGGAACTCCATCTTCCGCCCAGGTTCCATCTTCCGCAAGGGCTACACCGACAGCCCGCGAAACCGGTCGTACGTGATAATGAACAGCGTGCTCTACCACCTTCACCCGGTGAAGGTGCGCCGGCACGGCGTGCGGGTGAGCTACACGCTCTGCCTGGGCGGTCTGAGCTTCTTTCTGTTCATCCTGCTAACAATCACGGGCATTTTTCTCATGTTCTTTTATCGTCCTACGGCGGTTCAGGCCTGGGACGACATCTACATAATGCAGACGGAGGTGGCCTTCGGCCTGCTGGTGCGCAACATCCACCGCTGGGGGGCGCATCTGATGGTCTTGACAGTGTTTCTGCACATGGCCAGGGTCTTCTACCACGGGGCGTACAAGCCACCTCGGGAGTTCAACTGGGTCGTCGGCGTCATTCTGCTGACGCTCACGCTCCTGCTTTCCTTCACCGGCTACCTTCTGCCCTGGGACCAGTTGGCTCTCTGGGCGGTGACGGTGGGCACCAACATGATGGGCTTCACGCCTGTCTTCGGCGATCAGGTACGTTTTGTGCTGCTGAGCGGGCCTGAGATTGGCACCGACACTCTGCTGCGATGGTATGTGCTGCATGTGCTGATGCTGCCGTTTGTGCTGATCATCTTTCTGGCCGTCCACTTCTGGCGGGTGCGCAAAGACGGCGGAATCTCCGGGCCTTTGTAGGCGGAGACGATGGTAGAAGTTCCCGAGTACCTGCTAAAGCGGGCAAAAGAGGCCAGGGAGCGCCTGGAGCGGGAGTCCTCCGGGCAAGAGCCGGCAGCCTCAGCAGCCCCAGCAGCTTCCTCTCAACAGCCGCCAACACCGGCTGTCGTCTCCCCCGCCCCCGGAACCCCCGCAGGGGCCGCCTCAGGATCAGGGAAGATTCCGCCCCACCTGCTGGACCGCAGCCGTTCAGCCGCCGATCGACAGGCGATGCCCCCGGCAGCCGCCCCGCCCCCTGCTCCCCCGGCAGCCCCGCCCCCGGCGGGGATCACCCCCACTGGCCCAGGGGGCCACACCCAGCGGCTTCTCACCGTGGTCAAGTCAGGATCCATACAGGACGTCAAAGCCAAGCCCTCCGACAAGGTGCATGTGTGGCCCCACCTCCTGCTTGTGGAGTTCGTGGCGGCGCTACTGGTAACCGCCTTCCTGCTGGTCTTCTCGATTTTTGTGAACGCTCCGCTTCTGGAGCTGGCCAACGTGAACGAGACACCGAATCCTTCCAAGGCCCCTTGGTATTTCCTTGGGCTGCAGGAACTGCTCACGATGTTTCACCCGATGGTCGCCGGAGTGACGATCCCAGGCATCGCCTTGTTCCTGCTCATCCTCACCCCTTACATCGACCGCAACAAGGAAAATGCCCCTGAGAAGCGCAAATTCGCCGTGTCTCTGATGACCATCCACCTCATGTTTTGGGCCGTCCTGGTGATAATCGGGTCGTTCTTCAGAGGCCCGGGATTCAACTTCATCTTCCCGTGGCAAGCCGGTCTGTTCTTCGACTTCTGATGTTGCCTCTCCCGCCGCCCCACTTCGCTGGAATGCTCGCGCCGACTTCCACTCGCAGGCCGCTTTGGCGACTGCTTGGCGGGGAGGGGTTTCAGGCGTCGCCATGATCGTTCTGGCGATAGTCATCCCGCTGTTGACCGTAGCGGCGGTCATTCTGATCCTTGCCGTCTACCAGCGGCGCGACACACGGAGGGCGTCGCGTCCCCGTGGGGCGTCTCGCCGCAGTCGAAAGGCGGCTTCCCCGACGGGCGCGCCGCTCAGCGGCCGCGAGGTTGAGAGGGCGGCAGTCCTTGCACGCCGCGCTGCGGACGAGCCCCCTGCCGTCGCCCCCCCTGCGGAGGCGCCTTGGGTGAAGCCCGACGAGGAGGCCATCGGGGTGTCGCGCCGGCAGTTCCTCAACCGCTCCATCGTGGGGTTCATGACCCTGGGGCTGTCGGGTTTCGGGGCGTCCATGCTGGCGTTCCTCTGGCCGCCGTTCGTGACTGGCTTCGGCTCGGTGGTTAACGCCGGCAAGGTGGATGAGATCAAGACACAGGTTCGAGGCGAGAACGGCTTCTTGAAGGTGCCCGAGGGCCGGATGTGGATAACCGAATATCCCGAGAGCGCCCTGCCCGAGGCGAGGGAGGTCTATTCGCGGGACGTGCTGGGGGGCATGGAGTCGGGCCTGGTGGCCCTTTACTGGAAGTGCCCTCACCTGGGCTGCACGGTTCCATCCTGCGTCAGCTCACAGTGGTTCGAGTGCCCCTGCCACGGCTCCAAGTACAACCAGGTGGGGGAAAAGCGTGGTGGGCCGGCTCCGAGGGGAATGGACCACTTCGCCACCTCGGTCAATGAACGCGGCGAGTTCCTGGTGAACACCGGGAAGATCATTCCAGGCAGACCCGTAGGAACCGATACGACCCGCCAGGAAGCCCAGGGGCCGAATTGCATCGGCCAGGCGGAGTAGGCGCGCAAATCGGTTGTGACGGAGAGGTAATTCGCATCGGGTGGATGAGAACTTGACCGGGGTTGTGTTCGCAGCATCCACGCAGCGCACGATTGGCGTGGTGCTGGCCGCCGTGGCCATCGGCGGGTTTATCAGCTACTGGATTTTCAACTGGTTGTCAGGGCGCAGAGAGGCAGGGTCTGAAGCAGAGCTGGCGCTGAACCGTCGTCCGTATCTGGCCGACGAGGAACTGGAGGGGAAGAAGCTCGACAAAAGCCTGGGCGCGGGTCTGGTCTGCATCGTGATAATCAGCATTGGCCTGCCTCTCTACTGGCTGGGCGAGCCGGGCCGCCAGGAAGGGCTGATTGAACTCAGCGACGAGACCGCCGTTCACCGGGGGGAGGAGCTCTACGAGGAGCGCTGTGCAACATGCCACGGCACTGTGGACGGGCCGGGCGGTTTCCGCGACCACACGCTGGTGGACGAGAACGGCGCATTTCTCGCCCAGGTGAGCTGGAAGGTGCCATCGCTGGCCGCCGTGCTCTACCGCTACTCCTCAGAGGAAGTTCGCTATGTCCTTGACTTCGGACGCCCCAACACCCCCATGCCCGCCTGGGGATCCCCGGGCGGCGGGCCTTTCAGCACCCAGCAGATCGACGAGATCCTGGCCTACATAGAGCACGAGCAGATAGACATAGCCGAGGTTCGCCAGAGGCTGCAGGACGGCCTGGAGTCCCAGGCGCGAGGCCAGGCTCGCGATCAACTCGGCGCTGAGGCGTCCGCGCAGGAGGTGGATGATCTTGCGCGGGACATCCTGTCGGGGGCTTCCGACGATCCCGCTCGACTTGGGGAGATGCTCTTCAACAACGAATACGAAGGCGGGGTGTTTGGCTGCGCACGCTGCCACACCCCAGGCTGGGTGTACGACGCCGACGACTACGCGGAGGCGAATCCCCTCATTCCTTCAGAGGTTTCCGGCGGCGGTGCGTTTGGTCCACCCTTGGCCAACGGCGCCACGCTGCGTCAGTTCACAACTGTGGCCGAGCACGAGGACTTTGTTTCCAGCGGGAGCGAGAACGGAGTGAAGTACGGAAGCTTTGGGCAGGGTGACGGCGGCGGTCAGATGCCGTCGTTCGGCGAATGCGTGGGCGACCGTGACGCATCGGAGCGCGACCGCATCAAGCGAAACGACTTCTGCGGTGAGCGCGCCGGCTTGCTCACGGACGAGCAGATATCAGCCATCGTGGCCTACGAACGGAACCTGTGATGGGGGGAGTGGGGCTTCTTGCCGGAATCGGGTGGGATCCGGAGATACGCGGATTCCTCACGGTGGCGCTGGCCGGAGCGCTCCTGGTCGGGACGGTCTGGCTGCTCCTGATCACCAACACGGGGATACGACTGGGATCCCTCATCGCCCTGGCAGGCCTCTTCGGCTGGTTCACGATCATGGCGTTTGTCTGGTGGCTGCAGGGCATCGGCTACACGGGCGACTCCCCCGTCTGGGAGTACGAGGCCGCCTTCGCCGACCAGGCTGGGGCCGAGGCTGCGGGTATAGAGGAGGCATACGTCGAGTTCGTGGGAGACCTTCCTGATCCAAACTGCGACAACAGCGTCATCTTCCCCCCGGCCAAGACGGGCTGGGAGTTCGAGGAGCCCGCAGCGGGTTGCATGCCTCGAGCCGTCTCCCTGCTGATGGAATACCCGGGGTCCGACCGTGTGGCTCTGCTGGAAGAGATGGCTTCGGTGGACGCAGGCGAAATCCGCACCACGCTGAGCGAGCGAAACAAACTCCTGGGTATGGACGATCCGCGCCGGCGCAACGAGGACCAGCTTTCAGAGGCCGTTGCTTCGGAGGTGGCGCGGCGTGAGGCCCGGATAGACAAGATGTCGCTGAGCGCCCTCGCTGCAGCGGCCCCGCAGGTTATCGAGTGGGCCGAAGACGAGGGATACCTGGAACTGGGGGGATGGGATCTGCTCTCCACTGCGGAGTCAGGTGAGGCCACGGCGTCGGCGGGAGCGTTCATCGAAGAGCGGGGGGTCTTCGCCGAGGTGCCGACCACGGTGATCACCCCCGACGGTGAGGCCCCGTCGGCCACCCCTGCCTACGTGTTCGTGGACGCATTCGGGCGCGGCGGCAAGCCGCTACCCGCCAACGACGGAACCTGGGCGAGGGTGGGCAACAAGATCGCCAACTCCGCCCGCCTCAATCATCCCGCCCAGTACGCGGTGGTTCAGGCCCGACCGGCGATCCCCAAGGCTCAGCTTCTGGGTGAGGCCCCGCCATCGGCCGAGCTCGACTACGAGGCGGAGACCGTCTCCATCGTCATGATTCGCAACCTCGGCAACCTGCGGCTTGTGCCCGCCCTGGTTGCCATCGGATCGGCGATCATCTTCACGGCGCTGATCCTCAGCCTCCACTGGCGCGACCTAAGAGTCCGTCGGGAGAGGGAGGCTTACGAAGCAGTCCCGGCGTAGGAACGGCAGCTAGCCGGCGCATGGGTCAGTATCTGCCGGTATTTGCCCTCGGGGTGTTGGCGGTTGTCTTCTGCGCGCTCAGCCTGGCCGCCTCGCGGCTGTTGGCGCCCCGCCGCGCCACTCGTGCCAAGAACCTCCCCTACGAATGCGGAATAGTCCCAGGTCGTTCCGCCCCTGAGCGCTTTCCGGTGCGCTTTTTCCTTGTGGCGATGCTCTTCATCGTCTTTGACGTGGAGATCGTATTTCTCTATCCCTGGGCGGTGGCCCACGGCTCGCTCGGGCTGTTCGGGCTGGTTGCGATCCTGATCTTCTCTTTCGCCGTGTTCGAGTCCTTCGTCTATCTCATAGGAAAAGGGGCGCTGGAATGGGGTCCGAGGGGAGACGAGCAGCCTGGCGGCGCGCAGCGCAGAGCGACGTCAGCCGTCGTGCGGCTCGGGCCTGAGCGCGGCGAGCCAGGGATGATCGCTGAGGCGGCTGAAAACTTGAGCGGAGCGCCCTCCAGCGCTGCCACCCAGGAATCCTCCACATCTGCAGGGCGACCATGAGTGCCCCCGAGCTGGGCCGGGCCTGGGGAGGTCTTGGTGAGCTTCCCCACAACTTTGCCACCGGGAGGCTGGAGGAACTGGTGAAGTGGTCTCGCGCCCAAAGCTGCTGGCCGGCGACGTTCGGGCTGGCTTGTTGCGCCATCGAGATGATGGCTACTGGAGGTTCCCACTACGACATCGCCCGATACGGGATGGAGGTGTTCAGGGCGTCACCCCGACAGGCCGACCTCATGATCGTGGCAGGGCGTGTCTCCCAGAAGATGGCCCCGGTGCTGCGTCACATCTACGACCAGATGATGGCCCCGAAGTGGGTCATCTCCATGGGCGTCTGCGCCTCCTCAGGCGGGATGTTCAACAATTACGCCATCGTCCAGGGTGTGGATCAGATAGTCCCGGTGGACGTCTACGCCCCTGGCTGCCCACCAGGGCCGGAAACCCTGCTTCACGCCATCTTGAGCCTGCACGACCTGATCCGCTCCGGCGAGATCACCAGAAGAAGGGGGAAAGGCCCTGGGGCGGGCATAGCGGTGGAGCAAAGGGACGGGCAGACCGCCACCCGAATGGTGATTTCCGCCCGCAGGGGCGCATGATCGCAGAGTTGGAGGACTCCTCAGGCCAGGCTGGCGAAGCAACCGCCTATGGCGTGCCCGCCGTTTTGGACGCAGCCCGCGCGCTGGTCTTGCACCTGCGCCCGTCCGAGCTGACCGGGGTGGCCAAAGGCCTCGTCTCAGATGGCTATCTAATGTGCCTGGACGTCTGCGGGGTGGACTATCTGGCCGCCGCCACCCGCCCAGAGATTCCCCCTGGGGTGAAACCGGAGCGTTTCGAGGTGACCTACGTATTCCTGTCGCACTCAAACCGGCGCCGACTACGGCTGAGGGTGCAGGTTCCCGACGGCGATGCGACCTTGCCGTCGCTGTTTGACCTCTTTCCAGGCACGGAGGCCGCCGAGCGTGAGGTCTACGACCTTTTCGGGATCAGCTTCGACGGCCATCCCGACCCGACTCGCATCCTCATGCCCGAGGAATGGGAAGGCCACCCCCTGCGAAAGGACTACGGCGTTGGCACGGTGCCGGTGCGTTTCAAGGCCGTCCCTGACGTGCGATGACACTGACGCGCCCCTACGTACGCGCCGCAGGCCCCGTGTTCCGGGTAAGCGAGGGCGCTGCGCAGTCTCTTGAACCTTCCGGCCCCAACAGGATGATCATCAACATGGGGCCGCAGCACCCGTCCACGCACGGGGTTCTGCGCCTCCTGCTGGAGCTCGACGGGGAGACAGTCGTGCGCTGCAAGCCCATCATCGGCTACTTGCACACCGGTATGGAAAAGACGGGGGAGACGCTCACCTACCTTCAAGGCCCCACCAACGTGACCCGCATGGACTACGCCGCCCCGCTCTTCACCGAGCTGGCCTTCTCGCTGGCGACAGAGTCGCTGCTCTCCCTGGAGTTGCCCGCCAGGGCGCGCTGGATTCGAATGCTGGTCTGTGAGATCAACCGCATCAGTTCGCACCTGCTTTTCCAGGCCACCAACGGCATGGACATAGGGGCGGTCTCGATGATGCTCTACGGCTGGAGGGAGAGGGAGGAGACGCTGCGCCTGCTCGAGAAGATCACCGGCCTGCGGATGAACCACAACTACATCCGCCCAGGCGGGGTTGCCGCCGATCTGCCCGACGGATGGCGCGACGACACCCTGGTGCTCATGGAGACGATCTCCCACCGCATTGAGGAGTACGACGACCTGCTCACAGGGCAGCCCATCTGGCGGGAGCGCCTTGAGGGGGTGGGGGTCATTACCGCCGAGGAGTGCTTGGCGCTGGGGGTGACCGGTCCAATTCTGCGCAGCACCGGCTATTCCTGGGACTTGCGCCGCCACGTCCCGTATCTCGACTACGACCAGCTGGAGCTCAACGTGATCTGTGGCAGGTACGGCGACTGCTTCGATCGTTACGCCATCCGCCTTAACGAGATAAGGGAGTCCATTTCGCTGGTGCGGCAGATACTCGACCGCATGCCCTCTGGCGACTACCGGGTGCAGGACAAGAAGGTCACCCCGCCGCCGAGGGGCCGCATCGACGAGTCGATGGAGGCTCTGATCCACCATTTCAAGATCTTCACGGAGGGCTTCAAGGTCCCCCCGGGTGAGGTCTACGCCGCCGTGGAGTCGCCGCGCGGGGAACTGGGCTGCTACCTGGTTAGCGATGGCGGCCCCAAGCCGCTGCGCATGCACATAAGGGCGCCCAGTTTCTGGAACCTGCAGACGCTGCCCTACATGATGGAGGGGCGCCTCATCGCCGACGCAGTGGCCATAATTTCCTCGGTTGATCCGATCATGGGGGAGGTGGACCGCTGATGGCGAGGCTCAGCGAGGCGAACGTGAGACTGGCCCTTGAGATCATCGGGCGCTACCCAAGGCCACGCTCGGCGCTCATTCCCGTCCTTCACATTGCCCAGGCGCAGGATGGCTACGTGAGCTCAGACGCAATGAGGCACGTGGCCGAGTTGGTAGGGACCACCCCCTCGGAGGTGCTGAGCACCTGCTCCTTCTACGAGATGTTCAAGCGTTCCCGCCCAGGCGCCTATCAGCTGAACATCTGCCGGGGCATCAGCTGCTTCCTGCGAGGCGCCGACGATCTCATAGAAAGGGCGACGGAGCGGCTGGGCATCCCCCTGGGGGGTACAGCGCCCCACTGTCCTGTTTCGCTGGAGGCCGTGGAGTGCGTCGCTGCGTGCACCGAGGCGCCGTGCGCTCAGGTGAACTATCGCTACTTCGGGCCGCTCGGCGCATCCGAACTCGACGAGCTTATAGACGGCCTGGAGGCCGGGCGTCTCGCTGAGTTGCCTCCCCACGGGGTGCTCTCGACCGTGCTGCAGTCCCCGTCACCCGATCGCTTGGCCGGGCCTTCCATGCCCGAGGACTCCGGCCCGCCCGCCTGGTGGGAGCGCCGGCAGGAGCGTGAAACTGGAAAAGAAGCGGGCTGATGGCCCGCTTTGAACGCAGGAAGCCCACCCCGGCCGAGGGCCTGGAGGACTTAATAGTCACCTCCCGCCGCCACTCGCCCGACGGGCACACCTTGGAGGGGTATCTGCGCAGTGGCGGATACGAGGCCATCCGCTTGGCGCTGGGGCGCTCGCCCGCCGACGTGATTGCCGAGGTCAAGGCGGCCAGCCTGCTCGGCCGCGGCGGGGCGGGCTTCCCGGCGGGTGTCAAGTGGGGCTTCTGCCCTCCGGGCGTCTGGCCGCGCTATCTGGTGGTGAACGGTGACGAGAGCGAGCCTGGCACCTACAAGGACCGCCTGCTGATGGAGACCGACCCGCACCAGCTCCTCGAAGGCTGCCTTATCGCCGCCTACGCGGTCGGCGCCTCGCAGTGCTTCCTGTACGTGCGCGGGGAGATGGCGCTGGCCCAGGAGCGCCTGGCCACAGCCCTCAACGAGGCCTACGCAGCGGGCTTTGTGGGAAGGGATATCTGCGGCAGCGACTTCTGCCTCGACATCGTGCTGCACCCGGGTGCGGGCGCGTACATCGTGGGCGAGGAGACGGCCCTCATCGAGAGCCTTGAGGGGAAGAGGGGGATGCCCCGCCTCAAGCCCCCCTACTTTCCGGCAGCCATTGGCCTCTACGGGCTTCCCACCATCGTGAACAATGTGGAGACCCTCTCCAATCTGCCCTTTATCGTCACACACGGCGCCGAGGCTTTTGCGGCCCGGGGGGCGCCCCCCTCTGCCGGCACCAGGGTCTTCGCCGTGTCGGGCCACGTCCGCAACCCAGGGGTGTTTGAGGTTCCGTTCGGGGTGACGACGTTTCGGGAGATCATCTACGACGACCGGTACGCCGGAGGGATGATGGGAGAGGCGCCGCTCAAGGCGTTCATCCCCGGCGGCGCCTCGGCTCCGTGGTTCTTCCCCGAGCACCTCGACCTGCCACTGGACAAGGCGAAAGTGGACGCAGCGGGGTCGATGCTGGGCTCCGGGGCGATCGTGGTGATGGACGAGACCACCGACATCCCCCGGGCGTGCCACAACCTGGTGCGCTTCTTTGCCCGCGAATCCTGCGGGAAGTGCACGCCTTGCCGCGAGGGCACCACTTGGCTGGAGCAGGTGCTCGAGCGCATCCTTGCCGGAAGAGGCAGCCGCAGCGACCTCGACATGCTGGCGGACATATGCGAGAACATCAGCCCGGGCCTGCGCTGGCCTCCGCGCATGACCACCATCTGTCCGCTGGGACCCTCGGCGGTCTCCCCTATCTCGTCTGCGCTCGAACGATTCCGTAGCGAGTTCGAGGCCCGCATTCCTGTCCGAAAAACCCTTGCTGTGAAGGCGGCGGCTCTGCGATGACCGTCGTTGAATCCCCCGCCGTGCGGCTCACGGTGGACGGTCGGGCGATTACGGCTGCGCCTGGGCAGCTTCTCATAGCAGCCTGTGAGCAGGCTGGCGTCTACATTCCCCACTTCTGTTATCACCCCCGGATGCGTTCAGTGGGCATGTGCAGGATGTGCCTCGTCGAGGTCGACACCGGGCGCGGCCCGGCCCTGCAGCCGTCGTGCATGCTCCCGGTGAGCGAGGGGATGGTGGTGGAGACCGCATCGGACGCCGCCGCCCGGGCGCAAGACGGGGTGCTGGAGTTCCTGCTGCTGAATCACCCCCTCGACTGCCCTGTCTGCGACAAGGGCGGGGAGTGCCCGCTGCAGGACCAGACGATGGCCTATGGGCCGGGCGAGAGCAGGTTTACAGAGGAGAAGAGGCACTTCGCCAAGCCCATCCCCATCAGCGACCTGATTCTCCTTGACCGGGAGCGCTGCATACTCTGCGACCGCTGCACAAGGTTCGCAGACGAAGTGGCAGGAGAGCCTCTCATCGGCTTTCAGGATCGTGGCAGCCACACCCAGGTAAACACGTTCCCCGAGGCCCCGTTTGACTCTTACTTCAGCGGCAACACGGTGCAGATATGCCCTGTCGGCGCCCTCACCGCCCGTCCCTACCGCTTCAAGGCGCGTCCCTGGGACATCTCGGAGACCATCTCCACGTATCCCAACGCAATGGGCGATCGTGTCTCCGTTCACGCCTCGCGCAATCAGATTCTCCGCCTGCAGGGGGTCGACTCGGAGGCGGTGAACCATGGTTGGCTGTCGGACAGGGACCGCTTCAGCTTTGAAGCCGTCCACAGCCCCAATCGGCTGCGGGAGCCGATGCTGCGAGACGAGTCCTCGGGCGAGATGCAGGCCGTGTCGTGGTCTTCGGCCCTTTCCCTGGCGGCTGCCGCTATTCGTGAGGCCGTCGACGCTCACGGGGCCTCCTCTGTGGCGATCTTGGGGGGAGCAGGGCTTTGCGCCGAAGACCAGTACGCCTGGGTGAAGCTCGTCAAGGGAATTGTCGGCACCGACAATGTGGACGCCCGCATGGGCGACGGGTTATGGGCGGACCTCCTTTGCGCCCTGCCGCGCGCCTCTGTTGCGGACGCCTGCCATCCCGGCGGGGCGGTGCTGCTGATCTCAGGCGACCTCCGGGAGGAGTTCGGCACGCTCTATTTGCGGCTTCGGCATGCCCTTCTGAACGACGACGTCGCCCTCGTTGAGCTGACCCCCCTTGAAACCAGCCTCTCGTCGCTGGCCTCCGTCTCGCTGCGCGCCAGGCCTGGTGACACGGCCCTCCTCACAGAGGCCATGCTTTCACCGCAGCGAGGGGAAAGCGTTGCCGGAGTGCCGACGAAGGCGCTGGCCGCTGTCGCCTCCATGCTCAAGCGCCGCCCGCTCACAGTGCTGCTCGGACGCACGTCGCTGGCGGAAAGCCCGGCGGCGGTTGAGCGGGCGGCGATTTTGCTGGCTCGGAAGTTTCCGCAGGCCCGGTTTCTTCCTTTGCTGAGGCGTGGAGGAACTGTCGGCGCGCTGGACGTGGGCATGGCCCCTGGCCTGCTTCCCGGTCGTGTCACCCTCGCCTCCGCGTCCGACTGGTACCGCAGCGCCTGGGGAGCGGCGCCCGAGGCTCGTGGGCTGGGCACCGAGGAGGTTCTTCAGGCGGCTGCAGCGGGAAAAATCAAGACGCTGGTGCTACTGGGAGCCGACCCGGTCGTCGACTTCCCCTATTCCCGACTGGCCTCTGAGGGGCTCTCGGCGGTCTCCACTCTGATTTCAGTCGACCTGTTCAACACGGCCTCGGTTAGGCGCGCCGACATCGTCCTGCCTGCTGCGGGCTTCGGTGAGCGGGAAGGCACGCACGTGAACGTGGAGGGGCGTGCAACCGCCGTCACTGCCCAGGTGACCCCGCCTGGCGTAGCCCGCAGGGACTGGCAGATAGCCGCCGAGTTGGCCCGCCTGCTGGGCGGCGACCTGGGGATATCCTCCCCGCGTGACGCCTGGGAGGAGTTGGCTCGGCTCTCCCCCCTGCACTCAGGGGCGAGTTGGGAAGCCTTGCGCACCGACCTCGACGGCGTGCTGCTCCAGGCGCCTCCGCCGGCCGATGGCGAGCCATTGCGCCCTGAAGCGTTGAGGCTCGCCGACCTTGAGCCGCCCGAAGCGGCAGTGGTGCCCTTCGACGGCTACTCCTTCCGGCTTGTCGCCGACCGCACCGTCTACGACGGCGGGACGGTGGTGGGGAACTGTCCGTCCTTGGCGGCCAAGGCCCGTCCTGGGCGGCTGCGGCTGAACGTCGCAGACTACGAGCGGCTGGGCGTGGGAGGGGACGGTGCAGTGGTTGTCACTTCATCTGCTGGTTCGCTCGTGGCCACGGCGAAGCCCGACGACCGAGTGCCTCCCGCAGTCGCCGCCCTTGCGCAGAACACCGCTGGTGGCGATCCGCGCCTCCTGCTGTCGCCGGGAGATGCCGTTTGCGAAGTCCGCATTGAAGCCGCAAGCCTGACTTGACACACATGAGCGTCTTCGCCCTCGACCCTGCGTACATAGGAGGCTTCGGCCTGAGCGAGGCGCTGATTCTGATTATCAAGGTCGTGGGTGCGTTTGGGCTGCTGCTCGTGGCCGTGATGTTGATGATCTGGTTCGAGCGCAAGCTGGTGGGGGACATGCAGAACCGCATCGGGCCTGCCCGGGCGGGGCCTTGGGGAATCCTCCAGACGCTTGCCGACGGCGTGAAGCTCTTCTTCAAGGAAGACCTCCGCCCGGCCAAATCCGACCGGCTGGTCTACCGGCTGGCCCCGTACATGTCCCTGGTGCCGGCGTTTCTGGTGTTTTCGGTGGTGCCAGTGGGGGGCAACTTCACGTCGGGCGACGGCACGGTGACCTGGTTCGGGAACTCCACCTTTCTTCAGGTGGCAGACCCGCACGTGGGCATCCTGCTGGTGCTGGCGCTTTCGTCGGCGGCGGTCTACGGGATAATGCTCGCCGGCTGGTCATCGGGATCGAAGTACTCGCTGCTCGGCTCGGTGCGCGCCTCAGCCCAGATGATCTCCTACGAGGCGGCCCTGGGGCTCTCGCTGGCGGCCGTGCTGCTTCAAGCGGGAAGCCTGTCCACCCACGAGATCGTGGCTGCCCAGGGTGGCTGGAACTGGAACCTCTGGGTGACGGGACTGGTGCCCGCCCTTGTGTTCGTGATTGCCGCCACAGCCGAGCTCAACCGTCCCCCGTTCGACTTGGTGGAGGCCGAGCAGGAGTTGGTGGGCGGCTTCCACACCGAATACAGCTCGATTCGCTTCGCCCTCTTCTTCCTGGCCGAGTTCATGAACGTGATCACCATGTCGGCGATCATCGTCACGCTCTTCCTGGGCGGCCCCGACGGCCCGGTACTTACTGAGCGCGCCAGCTGGATATGGGGCGTCGTATGGTTCTTCGTGAAGCTCGTGGCGCTTCTGTTCATGTTCGTCTGGTTCCGCGCCACGCTGCCGCGCCTTCGCTACGACCAACTAATGGACGTGGGCTGGAAGTTCCTCATCCCGCTCTCGCTGGGGTGGCTGCTGCTGTTGGGGGCTCTGCGGGTGGGCCGTGACCGGGGCTGGAACACGGCTGCGGTGGTAGTGGTCTGCGTGGCGGCGGGTGCCGCGGCAGGCGTGCTGCTGAGGTTGGCGGTGCGGTCGGGACGCCGCGAATCCGGCGAGTTGGCCGATGCTGAAGCCGACGCAGGCGAAGCCGTGAATGTCGGCGAGCCTGAGAAGGGATCGTAATCGTGAGCTTTCTGCGGGGATTCGGGGTTACGTTCCACAAGCTCTTTGAGAAGCGCGTCACCACCAAGTATCCGGCGGAGAAGCGTCCGAAGCCCGAGCGCTTTCACGGACGCCACGTGCTGGGCCGCTATCCCGACGGCATGGAGAAATGCATCGGCTGCGAGCTCTGCGCCGGCGTCTGTCCGGCAAAATGCATCTACGTGCGGGGTGCCGACAACCCCCCGGACTCACCCGTAGCCCCGGGGGAGCGCTACGGCTACGTGTACGAGATCAACTACCTGCGATGCATCCACTGCGACCTGTGCGTGGAGGCCTGTCCGACAGAGGCCATCACCGAGTCCAAGCTCTTCGAGTTCTCCTTCACTTCCCGAAGCGACGCAATTTACACAAAGGACGAACTGCTGGTGGACGACGATGGCCGCCCCCGTCAGATGCCCTGGGAGGACTGGCGGGAGGGCGACGACCGGCACACATCTGCCTGGATGCGCGCCACTTCGCCATCAGGATCGGCGGCCTGGGAGGGCCGGGCGGCCTGGTCGCCCGAGCTTGGCTACGGCCTTCGCCCAGCCGAATTGGGGCAGGCGGCCGAGGGGCCTGGGCAGGCGGCCGGGGAGGTCAGGGAATCCTCGGGAGAGACAGGCTCATCACACTCAACGCCCACTTCAGCCCTTGGCGCCCCGGAGGACTTCGACCCCGAGTCTCACGAGAACTGATGGCTGTCGCCGTCTTCTCCGTCTGCGCCGTCATCATCGTGGCTGGCGCGTTGGGCGTGATTATTTTCCGCAACCCCGTCCACTCGGCCCTTTCGCTGGTGGCCTCGCTGTTTGGGGTGGCAGTGCTGTTCCTTACCCTCGACGCCCACTTCCTTGGGGTTGTGCAGGTGGTGGTGTACGCCGGCGCCATCGTGGTTCTGTTCCTGTTCGTGATCATGCTCCTGGGGGTGGACCGGGCCGAGAGCCTGCGAACCGAGCCCATCGGCGGGCAGCGCCCCGTCGCTTTGGCGGTCGGGGTGGGTGTGCTGGTACTGGCCCTCCTGTTCATGGTGGGTTTCGACGGTCTCGGGGTGCGGCAGGGTGACTTTCCGGCATTGGACAGCTGCACAGGTCTGCCGGTCGGCGCCTCAGAGTCGCCTCTTGCGCTTGAGTGCCCTGACGGCACCGAGCAGGCCAGCAACATCCGCCAGATTGCCGCAGGGGTCTTCGGAGACTACGTGTGGGCGTTTCAGCTGACAGGCCTGCTCCTCACGATCTCCGTGGTGGGGGCCGTCGCACTGGCCCGCCGGCCGCGCCGGCAGCCGGACGGCGCCGAGCAGGCGCACTGAGCATGGTCGCCACGTATTGGTACTTGGCCCTCGGTGCCGTCGTCTTCGCCCTTGGCACCTTCGGGCTGCTCGTGCGGCGAAACCCCTTGGTGATGTTCATGTGCGTGGAACTCATGCTGAACGCCGTGAGCGTCACCTTCGTGGCCCTTGCGCGGCAGATGGGTGATCTGGGCGGGCAGATATCCGTCCTCTTCGTGCTGGTCGTTGCCGCAGCCGAGGCGGTGGTTGGGCTGGCAATCGTGGTGGCCGTCATGCGGCGTCGCCCCGGGGCAACCGCCGACGACGTGTCTTCCCTGAGCGGCTGAGAGGCGCCGGTCTTGGCTCTGGCGGAGCTCATCTGGGTAGTCCCGTTGGCACCGCTGGTGGGTGTGGCGGCACTGACACTCTTTGGCCGACGCCTGGGTGAGCCGCGGTCGGGCCAACTCGCCACAGCCGCGGTCGGCATCTCCTTCGCGGCCTCCCTGGTGGTGCTCGGCGGTCTGCTGAGCCTCGATGGCCACGAGCGTTCGGTCGTCGTCAAGCTGTTCAGCTGGGTGCCGATCGGAGACTTCTCAGCCGACCTCGGATTCCTGGTGGATCCCCTGTCGGTCACGATGATCCTTTTCATCACAGGCGTCAGCGCCCTGATTCACGTCTACTCCATCGCCTACATGCACGGCGACGAGAACTACCCGCGTTTTTTTCTGTATCTCAACCTGTTCGTGTTCTCAATGCTCCTGCTGGTTCTGGGCGACAACCTGCTGGTGACGTTCCTTGGCTGGGAGGGCGTGGGTGCCTGCTCCTACCTGCTGATTTCCTTCTGGTACGGCGAGGAGGCCAACGCCGTGGCGGGAAAGAAGGCCTTCATCACAAACCGGGTGGGCGACTTCGGCTTCCTGTTGGCGATGTTCTTCGCGTTCGGCGCCTACGGGACGCTCAGCTACGCCGGCATCCTTGAGGGGCACGCAGCCAACAGCACGGCAACCGCCATTCTCCTGTGCCTGATGCTGGGCGCCGCAGGGAAGTCGGCTCAGTTCCCGCTCTACGTATGGCTGCCCGACGCAATGGCCGGCCCCACACCAGTCTCGGCGCTGATCCACGCCGCAACGATGGTCACCTCCGGGGTGTATCTCCTGGTGCGCTTCAGCCCCCTGCTGGAGGAGTCCTCGCCCTGGCTGGGCGACGTTATAACTGGCGTCGCCCTTGCGACGGCGGCCCTGGCCGCCACCATCGCCCTGGCCGCCAGCGACATCAAAAAGGTGCTGGCCTACAGCACCATCAGCCAGCTCGGCTTCATGTTCGCAGCCGTCGGGGCGGGTGCCTACACGGCGGCCATCTTCCACATGGTCACGCACGCCTTCTTCAAGGCGCTGCTGTTCCTGGCCGCAGGGTCGGTCATCCACGGGATGGGCGGTCAGCAGGACATACGTCGCTACGGGGGGCTGGCGCGCCTGATGCCCGTCACCACCCTGACGTTCGGGGTGGGATGGCTGGCCATTGCGGGGGTGCCGCCGTTTTCGGGGTTCTGGTCAAAGGATGAAATCCTGGCAGGGGCGTGGGGCTACAACAAGGTCATCTGGGCGCTCCTGCTGCTGGCGGCGCTTCTCACCGCCCTCTACATGAGCCGCCTGATGTTTCTGACCTTCTTCGGTGAGAGACGCTGGAACGCCGACGAGGCAGACCCTCACGAGTCCCCCCGGTTGATGACCATCCCCCTGATTGCGCTGGCCGCCCTGGCTGCGACCGCAGGTGTGCTCAACCTGCCGTTTTCGCACGGCGTGGAATTCCTTGGTCGTTGGCTTGAGCCGTCCCTTGGACATCACTCCGCCGAGCCGGGGTTCGGTGGCGGCACCAAGTGGGTTCTGGCCGCCGCCGCGATCGTGGCCGCCGCGGCGGGCCTGCTGGCGGCCTGGGCCATCTATCTGCGGGGGCGGGTGCCGCCAGAGAAGATCGAGCGTCGGGTTTTTGCCCGCGCCTGGGGTTACGACGACGCTGTGAGCAACTTCGTCGGCGGCCCAGGCAAGGGCCTTTTTTCCGCCCTGGCACGTTTTGACGCCTCAGTGGTAGATGGAGCGGTAAAGCAGGTTGCCGCCCTGCCTCGGCGCGCCGGCGGGTTGCTGCGAAGGGTTCAGAACGGGTTGGTGCGCCGGTACGCACTTGCGCTGGCTGCGGGGGCCGTGGCCCTGATGATCTACTTCCTGGTGCGGGCGGGCCTCTGATGGACGTGGTGCTGGCTGCCGCCTCCACGCCGGATTTTCCCGCCGTGCTTGTGGCCGTGGTGCTGACGCCGCTCGTCGGCGCCGTGGTGCTGGCGGTGCTTCCGCGCCGCTCGTCGATGCTTCAGCCCGTCGCCGCGCTGTTCATGCTGGCCGCCGCTGCGCTCGTGGCCTGGGTGGTGGTGGACTACACCGCCGGGGCCGGAGGCTTCGCCTATTTGATTGACCAGAGCTGGGTCTCCCGGATCGGGTTCAGCTGGAAGCTCGGGGTAGACGGAATCTCGCTGTTCATGCTGGCGCTCACGGCATTGCTGTTCCCGCTTGCCACCCTCGCCGCCTCCCCTTCGAGAGACCGGAAGTCGTACTTCGTCTGGCTGCTGATCTTGGAGTTCGGCTGCCTGGGTGTCTTCCTGGCGCTTGACTTGCTCCTGTTCTTCCTCTTCTTCGAGGTCGTGCTGGTTCCTATGTACTTCCTTATCGGGCAGTGGGGGCACGGCAACGCCCGCCGTTCGGCGGTGAAGTTCTTTCTCTTCACGATGTTCGGGTCCGCCCTGATGCTCGTCGGGGTGCTCGCCACGGCTTTCCTGCATTCAGCCGCAGCCGGCGTCCCACTCACCTTTGATCTTGTGACCATCGCCGAGAGCCAGGTGATTTCCGCTTCCGCCGCCCGGTGGGCGTTCCTGGCCTTCGCCCTGGGATTCGCGGTGAAGGTGCCGTTGGCCGGTCTGCACACCTGGCTGCCCGACGCCCACACCGATGCCCCCACAGCGGGTTCTGTGATTTTGGCTGGCGTGCTGCTGAAGCTGGGCACCTACGGGTTCGTGCGCTTCGGGCTCTATCTGTTTCCAGAGGCCTCCCGCTTCTTTGCGCCGCTCATGCTCACCTTCGGGGTGGTGGGAATTGTCTACGGCGCGGCGGTGGCCGCCATGCAGCGCGACCTCAAACGTCTAATCGCCTACTCCTCTGTGGCACACCTGGGTTTCATCGTCCTGGGCATCTTCGCACTCAACGTCGAGGGCCTTAGCGGCGGTCTTCTCCAGATGGTGAACCACGGCATCACCACCGGCGCGCTGTTCCTGCTGGTGGGCTGGCTCTACGAACGCCGGCACACGCGGGAGATATCCGAGTTGGGTGGCTTGGCGCGCCCCGCCCCGATTATGGCCGCCGTGTTCCTGCTGGTGACGCTCGCCTCCGTGGGGCTTCCAGGCCTCAACGGGTTTGTAGGCGAGTTCCTGGTGCTGCTGGGAGCGTTTTCCTCGCACCGCTGGTGGGCTGTAGCCGCCACTGTCGGCGTGATCCTTGCCGCCGTCTACCTGCTCTGGGCCTTCGGTCGGGTGTTCTGGGGCCGCGCGACCGGTGAGAACGCCAAGTTGCCCGACCTCTCCTGGCGGGAGCGCCTGGTGGTGGCGCCGCTGCTTGCGCTCATCCTTTTCCTGGGCATCTACCCCCGACCGGTGCTCGATCGCATGGAGCCCTCGGTGGAGCATCTGGTGCAGCATCTGGAGGAGCACGCCCCGTCCGGGGCGGATTCCGCCCGTCCATCCGTCGGGCAGGCGTCGCCATGAGCCCTTCAGTGGACTGGGCTGCCCTGTTGCCCCAGATTTTCCTGGGCGGCGGTTCGCTGGTGATGCTCACGCTGGGAACCCTGGTTCGCAAGCGGGCGCCGTGGTGGCTGCCCAACGTCTTGGGCATCGGTCTCACGCTGGCCGCTTTCGGCAGCGTCGTCTGGCAGTGGGTGCGGGTGCAGGATCCCTCACGCGGAGCGTTCAGCACAATCGCCGGCACGGTTCAGATCGACGGGTTCGCCGTCTTCCTGAGCGGGGTCGTAGTGATCGCCGCTCTCCTGGCGCTGGTGTTCGCACCTTTCTCTATCCGTCGAGCCGGCCTCCCTCCCGAGGAGTTCAGCGTTCTTCTGCTGCTCTCGGCCGCCGGGGGGGTGACCCTTGCGTCGGCCAACGACCTGATCGTGCTCTTCCTGGGTCTGGAAGTGCTCTCCATTGCGGCGTACGTGCTGGCGGCCCTCGACTTGCGTCGAGCGGGGTCTCAGGAAGCCGGCCTCAAGTACTTCGTGCTGGGGGCGTTCGCCTCGGCCTTCTTTCTCTACGGGGCGGCTCTCATTTACGGGGCCGCAGGTTCGACGAAGCTGGATTCCGTAGCGGCCGCCCTGGCCGCAGGCGCAGGCTCGAACGCCCGGGGCATGCTCCTGGCCGGTTTCGCCCTGCTGCTGGTCGGCCTGTTCTTCAAGGTGGCCGCCGTGCCCTTCCACGCCTGGACGCCCGACGTTTACGAAGGCGCACCCTCACCTGCCGTTGCCTACATGGCGGCCGGGGTGAAGGCAGCGGGTTTCGCCGCCCTGCTGCGTCTCTTCGCCGGAACGTTCTCCGCGAGCAGCGCCGACTGGCGGCCAGCCGTTGCGGTAGTTGCAGTGATCACAGTGCTGGCGGGATCGGCCCTCGGGGTCATTTCCGGCGACGTGCGCAGGCTGCTTGCCTACTCATCCATCGGCCATGCCGGATTCATCCTGGTCGGACTGGAGTCGGCCGGCGCCAACGGCACCTCGGCCTCCCTCCTCTACCTGGGCGTCTACGCCTTCATGGCCCTGGGCAGTTTCGCAGTGGTCATGGTCATGGGACGAGACGCCTCCGGCTCTCAGCCGCTCGCGGCCTACGACGGCCTGGCACGTCGGTCGCCCTGGCTGGCACTGGGTTTCACGCTGCTGTTGCTGGCCCAGGCCGGCCTGCCGTTCACCACGGGCTTCTGGGCCAAGTTCGAAGTGATCGGCGCAGCCGTGCAGTCTCGCACCTACTGGCTGGCTGCCGTGTCGATGCTCGGCGCCGTGGTGGCGGCGTTCGTGTATCTGCGCCTGGTGGTGCGGATGTATCTTGTGCGCCCCGGCGCGGACGGCGACGCCCTTGCGTCGCAGAAGTCGGGCGTCGGCTTGGCGGATGACTCGCGTTCAGGCGACGAGGACTCGGATTCGCGCCCGCCTGTGGCTGTTCCCCGCTCTGTCGGCTTCGTGGTGGCTGTCTGCGCTGCGGTGACGCTGTTCTTCGGCGTATGGCCAGCCCCTCTGCTGAACCTGGCGGGCGACGCCACGCTTGCAGTGCTCGGCGGCTGAGAACGTCCCCGCCATCAACACAGCATCAAACAGCAAATATGAGTACTTGAGTGTCACGACTTTCTCTAGCTCGAGAATTTACCTATATTAATCAATAGGATAACCAATTATCTCAAGAGTTTGTTTGACAAAAGTCTTCAATTCACCAGGATCTATGGATTCGTTGCGACGATTAATTTCGTTGCCATGGTGATATATTTTTGTGAAATTATTTATACCGTGAATTCTTTGAATCTGATCCTTGAGCGGATGGGCATCATTCAGATTTTCAATATTTGAAAGAAATCCGGCTATATTGGCACTACCGGATGCTAAATTTGGATAATTCTTGCGCAAGTGCGTTTCAAGAAGAGGACGAAGTTTCCTAATTATATCTAATTCATTCCCAACACTGTTTGTAAGATAGTTTTGCAAATCTTCAATATCTTGATCGGCTGGATTCTGATCAATATTATCAAAGTCAGCATTTTCTATGATGACACGATTTTTCTGTTTAGCGGACAACTGCAAAGTGATAAGTTCAGATTTGTTGATTATATTCTCACGGAAGACTAGTTTCAAGAAGTCTACGTCATGTGAAAGAACAATTGTTTGCTTGCTTTTCTCTGAGGTGTCGACAATGCTGTATACTGTTTGCTGCCTTCGAAATCTGTCCATGCTACCAAATGGATCATCGAATATTACTATTTTTTGATTCATCAGAGGATCTTTGCCTAACTGAGAGAGAAAAAATGCAAACGCTAGTGTAGATCGATCTCCTGAGCTTAACGTATTCCTGAGACTCGGTTTAGAAAGAGGGGTTTTACTTGTGCCAAGTGGAACTTGCTCTTCGTTTATTTCTATGCAATATTCTGACTGAGGTTCGCCACCTTTAAAGCTGTTTTCAATTTTAGCGATTCTGAAACTAGTCCCGAAATCTTTCAATAAAGAATTTATTCGGTCTGCAAAAGGTTCAACGGCACTGTCAGAATAATTCTTTAGCCGACTTCGAACTTCTTTAACTTCATTATCGAGTTTCTTAAGTAGCTTAGACTGTTCTGTAAAGTTTTCACATAATTTTCTAGTGCAATCTTGGTATCGTATTTTGGAAACTCGCAAGTTATCAAGTTTTCGCGTTTCCTCCACTAGACCAGATGCACCAACTTGTTGCTTCCTTTCTTCGATTTTTGAATTAATTTCACAAAAATTGGAGTTTAATTCTGTAATTTCAGAAAGCTCGTTCTTGTATGACTCATATTTCGATTTGAATTCGTCAGAACAACTTATTGGCTTATGTGGCGAATTTTTCTTTTCTATCAACGTGCTTATTGCTGCTCTACCCAGGTAACGGAGCAATTCAGTCAGACTGTCTGAAATTATATATATTTGTTCATCTATTTCACAATGTTGATTCCAAAACTCTAGCTCACGTTTATGCTGGGAAACGAGATGCTTAAATTCGCTAATTGCAAGTTCGCCGAATTGCTTACCTATATCATCTATCATCTTGTCTATTGAATGCTGAAATGATCGAAATGTTTCGTTGAACACTGAACGATAAGCACCAATTAGGGGAAGCCCCTGTACGTTTTGCCCACAAAATGGGCATGACTCCTCAGAAATGTAACTTAAGCCTTCAACAAGCCAATCTTTATCAGCGGATTTCATTCCATGGGCTGCAAGGTGTTGATTCAAGGTTTCTTCTGCTTCAAGTGAAAGGTTTTCGAATTTTTTTTGCAGAGAGTCAAACAGATTGTCGGGGAGTAAAGGCATCGATAGTTTCGGAATCCCTGGATGGCAAAGAATCTGACCTTCTTCAGTTATTGCTTTTACAAGTTTTTCTTGCTCATTAATCATAGTATCGATATTTGGAATTTCTTGCAGTGATAGAAATTCCTCGAAGTCGAAATCGGTGGGAACAGTCTGTTGAATTGACTTCTTAATATCGTCAGTTTTCTTCTTTATCTCTCGCTTCTTAGTTGATATCTCTGATTCTTTTTTTCTTAACTCTACTCCTTCTTCTCCAAGCATAATATGATGAAAGCGACGCTTATGACGGGCTTCCACAATTTCTGTGTATACATTGTTTGCAATGAATTCATTGTCAAAGATTATTATTTCAGGAAATGCTCGAGTCCATCTGTTATCTTCATATTTGCATTGCTTTCTATCAATTAGGAGACACACCTCAGGTGCTTCTGGTTGACCCAGCCTTTGTCTTCCGATAAGGTGATCTGCATTATCTGTTTCAAGAGATCTAAACATTGCGCATAGCGTGCTCTTTCCTAAACCGTTTCTAGCATAAATTAAGGTAAACTTTTTGAAGGTGCAGCTCTGTTGTGCAGCAAATACACCTAAGTTGCGTATTGAAATGATTTTTTCGAACATATTTTTTCCTTGTTGTGGCGCGCACAGGCAGATGCTTAGTTCAATTTGTGTTACTACATATAACTATAAAGGATAATCTCGCTCAGTAGGACTTAGGCGAACCTGCGTGATTACTGCGCCCTGCTCCCTGGATGGAAGCTAAGACCATTCGTAATTGCCGGATCCGCCTTCGAAGTTGCCGAGGTTTACCTTGTGAGACTTACGGCAGTCGTTGTTGCAGGCGACGATCTAGTCGATGCTTGCTTCGTTCCAGAGTTTCGGTTGGCAGCCCCCACTTTCAAGTGTTCCGTTCCGGTTGTTCCGCCCGACGCGGTGCGGGGAGCGTGATGCTCCTCGTCGTGGTCTGATTGTCGGGGTCGACCGTCGCTTGCTCTGTGAAGTCTGCTACTTTCCCGCTTCCCACAGCCCCGATCAAGTTACTTTCTAAAGGGGGATCACTTCCTTGGGTGTTGCCTGATTTTGCAGAAGGTACGCGGACGGAGGCGAAGAACCTGTCCCACCTGCTGTTTTCCGCTTTTGTCAAAACCGGGCGGTGGGTGGGAGATCCGCCTGCGCCCAGGTGGCGGACGCTTCCCCGCCGCCACCCGCCGCTCCGCCGCTGAGACGGCCGACTGCCACCAACTCACCCACAGGCAACTCGCCGGCCACCGGGCCCCCCTCAAACACATCATCCCCAGCGGAACCACCATCCACCACCAACCCCCCGGAGCCCCCCACACACGCCCCCGCCAACAACACGACACCAACCAGAGAACAAAGACACCTGAGCTTCATATCGCCTTCTTAGCTTGCCATCAGTCCTCAAAACGCGTGGAGGCGCCAACGCGTCAAGAAACGTCAGCGCACGTTGGCTTCAAGATTTGAAAATGTCCGTATCTCGGCCAGGAAGGCCGCAGCAAACTGCTCCAGCTTGGCGGCGCCCACTCCTCGGATTGCGGCGAACTCCTCCTTCGTTGCCGGTCGGCGCGTTGCCATCTCCCGCAGCGTGGTGTCGTGGAAGATCACGAACGCCGGCACTTCGCGTTCTTGCGCCAAGGAGAGACGCAACTCTTTGAGTTTGGTGAACAGCGCCTGATCGTCCCCGTTGAGTTCAATGGCTTTTCGCTCGCTGCCGGCAACGGCTCCTGCTTCTGCCCGTTCCGGCTCCCGATCGGCGCTTCGCCGCTCGCCACGTCCGCGCCCAGCCCTCACCGTGTCCTGCCGGTAGCTGAATCCCGTGTCGCCGGTCGCCAACTTCGCCCCCAGCGCCGTCAGGGAGAGACCCCCGTGGCCCCGATAGTCAATCGCCAGGTGGCCGGCCGCCACCATCTGATGGATAAACGACCGCCATTCCACCTTGTCGAACTCCCGCCCGGTGCCGTATACGGCCAGGGCGTGATGGCCGAACTGCTTCACCTTTGACGTCTCCGCTCCCAGCAGCACGTCGATAATTTGCCCCTGCCCGAATCGCTGGCCCGTCCCGCACACCGCCAAGAACACCTTTTGCGCCGACTCCCTGCCGTCGAGCACCTCGGGCGGGTTGTCGCATAGATCGCAGTGGCCACACTGCTCGGAGCGCTCCCCGAAGTAGCCCAGCAGCACCTGACGGCGGCACTTCGCCGATTCGCAGTAGCCAATCAACGCGTCGAAGCGCTTGTGCTCGCGCCGCCGATGGTCTTCGTTGTCGTGCTCGTCCCCGTCAAAGAGGCTGCGCCGCCGCCGGATGTCGTCAAATCTGTAAAGCATCAGCGCCTCGGCCGCTTCACCGTCGCGACCTGCGCGACCGAGTTCCTGGTAGTACGCCTCAACGCTCGCAGGGATGGTGCAGTGCAGCACGTAGCGGATGTCGGGCTTGTCGATGCCCATCCCGAAGGCGATGGTGGCCACCATCACAACCCCGGGGCGCGTCATGAACTCGTTCTGGTTTTTTGCCCGCTCCGTTGCTCCCAACCCTGCGTGGTAGGGCAGAGCAGCCACACCCGCCTCGACAAGCATCTCGGCGGTCGTCTCGGTGTCTTTGCGACTCAGGCAGTAGACGATGCCGCTCTGACCGGCGCGGTCGCGCACGAACTCCACGATTCGCTGCTTGGGCGAGTTCCGCTCCACGGCGAGGTGGATGTTCGGGCGGTCGAATCCCGACACGAACAGCCTGGCCGGGCGCTCGAAGAGCTTCTCCATCACATCCGCCCGGGTTGCCTCGTCCGCTGTGGCCGTGAACGCACCGATGGGCGCTCCTGGCAGCACGTTGGTCAACTCGGCCAGTGCTTCATACTCCGGGCGGAAAGCAGGCCCCCACTTGGATATGCAGTGCGCCTCGTCCACGACAATCAGCCTCACCCTCTGGCGCTGCAGAGCGGCGAGCATCCGCTCAGTCATCAGCCGCTCCGGGGCGAGGTAAAGCAGCGCCGTCTTGTTGCCTACGGCCTCATACCAAAGGTCGAGGTTTTCCTCACGTGATTTGGCGGAGTTGATGGCAAAGGCAGGCACGCCGGTAAGCCGCAGGGCCGCCACCTGGTCTTCCATAAGGGCGATAAGCGGCGAGACGACCAGCGTCAGGCCACCCCGCATCAGGGCCGGAATCTGATAGCAGAGCGACTTGCCCGCCCCCGTCGGCATCACGGCCAGCACGTGCTCGTCGGCTGTTAGGGCGTCGATCACCCTCTTCTGACCGGGGCGGAAAGAGTCAAAGCCGAACGTTTCGCGCAGCACCCTGTGAGCGGTCGTCTCGTTGTCCACTTTCCCTGGTAGTTGGGTTGTCATGTCCAAATGCGCCCTCCGTCGCCGTTCATTGTTGCGTCGCAGATCAATTGAATTGCCGGCTTCTGAACCTGAATTGCCGAAAATGTAGAATCAGGCTATGGCGGTAACAGCCTCGTCTTCGGCCCCGACGCTGGAAGACGCAGCCAAGGCCGCCGCCATTCTTGCCGACGAGGGCGCTTCAAGGGTGCTGGTCTACGGGTCTGTGGCCGTCGGCGTCAAGTTGGCCGCCCGCCCGCCCGCCCGCCAAGGGGCGCAATTTGGGAAAAGGAGATAGGCATGCCCGCCAGCGACTTCGAGGAAACCCATCTGAGTTGAGGAACACCTCCGAGGCGATGGCGACTCTCTTTCGTGACTTACGCCGCGGCGACGCTGAAAGCGACGCAATAATTGAAGGAGATCGCGTGGAGTTCAAGTTTGAGATTGCTGTCCGGCTGCCGACAGGTGTAGTTAAACCCGGAGCACCTTCATGACCTCGTCGCCGAGGTGGTTGATGACCTTCACGGCGATGCGCCCTGATTTCGGCTTCGGGAACGGACGAGACGTGTCGCTGTGCAGTGTCGCCCAGGCCTCTTCGTTGATTTCGGCTTTCAGGGTGGTCTTCAGTTTCTTGTAGGGGTCGTCGGCGCCCAGGAAATAGGCGTGGCGGACGAAG
This sequence comes from uncultured Acidimicrobiales bacterium, assembly GCA_958295925.1. GTDB lineage: Bacteria > Actinomycetota > Acidimicrobiia > Acidimicrobiales > CATQHL01 > CATQHL01. The sequence continues at coordinate 1,279,592 of CATQHL010000001.1, read as the reverse complement.
AAACTCTCCTCGTTGTAGTCGGTGTCGACGAACCAGCAGGCGATGCCTTTCGGCCCATCGCTGCGGATTTCCCCTGTGTTGGGGTGGAAAACGTCTACCCCGTTGACCTTGACCCGTATCAGATCGTCCTTCCCTTCGGCTTTGCTGCCGGATTCTTCAACTTCGGCGGGCAATATTTCAATGTCCGGCTCGCCGAAGATGACGAAGAGGTTGCCCGCTCCGGTGTTCTTGAGATCGTCCGACATGTGAAGGTCAGGGTTCATGCGGGCCTTGAGCACCGGAATGCGCCCCATTTGCTTGAAGTCCGAGGCTTGGGGTTCATAGTTGAAGGCGCAGGAGATCAGCACATCGAATCCGGCTTCGGCGGCTGCGCGGGCCGCTCTTGCCAGATCGGCTCGTTGCACCGTCCCGAATTCCGGGCCCACGAAAACAGCGGCGCGCCTTTCTTTTCCTGATTCCTTGCTGCCTTCTATGTAGCGCCCTTCGGCACAAATTCCTGTGCCAAGCTCGCTTCTAGCCCCTTCTTGGGGAAAGTCGGTCCCTGGCCAGGCCGTGAGCGAAGTGAATGTGATTTTGTCTTCTTTCTGAGCCTGCTGGACGCCTGCGTTCCGCAGGTTTTCAATAATCGTCTTCACAAAATCCCGCTGCTCCTCGAAGTCGAGCTTGCCGACTCTAGGTTGATCAATGAGTTCGTCGTCCTCGTCGACGCCGAGGTAGCGGTGCGGGGAAAGACTTTCCACCGTGAAAGGCCCCGCCATGCGAACCTTCTTCTTGTCTTCGTAGGGCTTGTCGTAGAGATACTCGTGGTCGGCTTTGGCCTTTATAGAGGCGTCTATTTCCCGCTGACGGGCGATGCGGTGCTTCCACCATTGATTGTGCAGGGTTTTTGCTTCATGTGACCATTTGCCGTCGGCGTCGTGTGGGATCTCCCACTCCTCCCAAGCGGTTCCTAGCGCTTCGTTCAACTTTGAACGGAGAGGTTCAAGCGTCTGCTGGTGTTTGTCGTGGATGACATCGATTTCAGCGTTGTTAGCAATGCTTCGAAGAGTTATGTGTGGCACTCGTTTATTGACGAAGCCTTGTCGGATTCTTCTGTGGGTTTCTTCAGTTGATTGCCCATTCTGCGATAGTTCGGCTTCCTTCGCCTGCCCTTCAGGACTGTCGGATAACAGATAGTAGGGATAGCGAGCACCCATGATGCGAGCCCGCGCCAGCGCAAGGGCCACTCGGGAAGTGTCAATGGTGATCCAACGCCTACCCCACTGCTCAGCAACATACGCAGTAGTTCCCGACCCGCAAGTGGGGTCGAGAACAAGATCGCCTGGATCAGTTGTCATAAGTATGCATCGTTCAATTGGCAGTTTCGCGGTCTGAATAACATATGATTTATCTGTCTCGGGGGAAGTATCTTCCCAAGAATTCGAAATTTCATATGCAGGATAATCATCATGATAATGGATTGAACGTACTACATTAATGTCTCGTTCGATACGTGATGCCTTTGCAAGTCGATAAAATCCTTCAATTGTGTACGTCCAGTGCCTTGCTTGGGGGATATGCCATAGTTTGCTGAATAGTCCTCTAGGTGCGTTATCGCCCGCACCCATCGAATGCATCGGCAATTTTTGATAAGGTCGTGATGACGCTGGGCATAGTGCAGGATCTTTTCTCTCTTGTGTTGTCATAGTTCGACGAGTTCCAGTGAGGAGCTGCAATTGGTTATAGCTCTTTGTGTCCAAAGTTTTTAGTTCAAGCAATCTTCGAAACTTATTTTGGTCGGCAGTCTTACTGTACCAAAGTATGTAGTCAGAAATTCTTCTAATCGACCTGTGTTGAGTAGTACCACTTGTAGTCTTGTATGTAATTAAACTTACGAAATTTTTCTCCCCAAACACTTCATCCATCAGCGCGCGTACACGGTGCACATTCTCGTCGCCAATTTGAACAAATATTGAGCCAGTTTCGTTGAGCAACTCTCTAGCAACTGTTAGTCGGTCTCTTATGTATGTCAAGTATGAGTGAATACCATCTTTCCATGTGTCTCGAAACGCCTTTACTTGCTCCGGCTCTCGGGTAATGTGGCCCTTTTTCCCGTCTTGGACATTTCGACTATTTGTTGACCACTGAAAGTTGGAGTTGAACTTGATCCCATATGGCGGATCAATGTATATACACTGTACTTTGCCCTTTAACCCTTCCTTTTCAGCTAGCGACGCCATGACATGAAGGGCGTCGCCTAAAATCATTCTGTTAGACCAATTAGCCTCATGCTCATAAAATTCGGCTGAGCGCGCTTCAGGAGGAAGGCCATTGAAATCACTCCACAATTCCGGTTCAAATACTCGGGGGGGGGGCTTCGCGATTAGCGCGGTGCACTAAATCGTCGATCAAAACCTTGGGTTGCACCTTTTCTTGGATAAACAAAGGAGGAACAGGGACAACCAAGTCCGACCATTCAGCCAAGCCTTTTCCCCTCCAGACAAGCTGAGGATCAAGGTCTCCGTTGCATCTGCTGTAGGTTGCCCGAATTGCTTCAAGCACATCTTTCTGAAGCGTCGGCTCCTGCTCCGCAGTAGGAATGTTCGCCCGAGAATCCTCTGAATGTCTTAGAGTCTCAATTTGTTTGGCCATCGTCTGTGCCCCCTATATCAAAAGCTATTGATTGATGAGAAAAGCAAACTTATGCTGATATGTGTTGTAGAAGTTTTCTCTCCAAATCCTTTTTTGCATCAAGGGAAGAAATCATTTCACCACCCACATCAGATAGTCGCGTGAGATCCATTCTGGAGATTTTGCTTTGGTTGTCAAATATCAAAATAGAATTAAATTGCAATTCGTAGCGATGATAATGCGATAATTTTATGGTTATCAAACGTGCTTTGCTTTGATTAGAAACTCCGAACAAGAATAGTGGCACATCCGCACTGCATTTAATATAGTAATCAACAGGATAAGCTTCAGCATTGGGTACGTGAGGATGATATTCGCGCTGAATTCTTTCTTCTTCAACTAGTGCAAAAATGATTTCTGATAGGTCGTCATTGAAAGTTGACTCAACATGTGTTCTTGATAACAATGTAATATCATATATTCTAGTAAGAGCTTGAATAAATCGAAATAGTGCTTCTGGCAATTCAACCAATGACGTGTCAAGAAAAAAATCTCTGCCTTCCCACTGAATTGAATTTTCTTCCATAATGCGCTCCAAGATAGCTCTTCGAGTTCCTTCGTACAGAGAGTTTATATCGAGTTTATAGCTGATTTCCATGAGGGTATGGCCTAGATCGGATAAGCGAAATGTGCCAGCACTTTGTTCGGTAATATTTATCGCGTACCGATCGCCATCTGGAAACTCAAAGTAAGTACGTATCATTACAGCACCATCCTGGCGTTCGACTAGCCGCACATCTTGGCAGAGGCGTTCGCTCAGAAATTTCTGTAGGCTTATTTGATCACTTATCATTAGAACAGTCTAGGATTATCGGGTCTTGCAAAGATGCCTTCAGGTTATAATCGTGTTGCAAGCAGAACAATGCCCCGTCGAAGGTTTCGAAACGATTGGTTTCAATAGCATTATAATCGACCTCAAAGAAGTTTTTCTGTCATAATAACCAACTGATTACGCTGCCAGCCTTTCCTTGATTGTCGCCCGGTCGATCTGCTCGTGCAGCTCCTCCTCTATTTCCCAGACATCCGCGCACTCTATGAATGCCCAGCGCCCGAACGACTTCAAATAGTTGACACCCGGCACCCAGAATGTGTCCATGGTCAGCTTCTTGACCTTGGCGTTCTCGCCCCTGTAGCCCTTAACCTCCACCACTAGGTGGAGCAGGTCGTCGTCTCCATGCCCGTCGTCTATCAGCACTATGAAGTCGGGAATGTAGCGACGCGGCTCAGATCCCATCTGATACGGCACCTCCAGGCCTAGCCCCTGGTTCTTCACGTAGGCGCGCGCACGCGGATACGACTCGATAGCCCGGCAGAACTCCGCCTCCCATTCGCTGTCGCAGACCGCCCAGTTGACGTGGCAGAGGTCGCTCCTGGTGCGCCAACGCGGTGTCTTGGAAGTGGTGAAGTGCACCTCAGAGGTGGAGCCGACAGGATTGTAGGGATCGAGGATGGCAGTTATCGGGCGCTCCCCCCTGTGCTGCTCGACTATTCCGATGTTGATGCGCTCGCAGGCCGTGTCGGCCAACTCTTGATACAGAACTTGCGCCGGAAAGGTGCCGCCCTTGCAGACGAGGTGCTCATCGAGCCATCGACGTGTGATGCGCTTGAGCTGCCCGAACAAATGCAGGCGCGGCAGATCACCTGCATCGCGCCACTTCGTCTCGAGAAGTCGTTTGGTCAGCCTGTAGGTGATAGTGCTCAGCCGCTTGCTCTTGAGGTGATCCAAAGTAAGTTCAGCCGACTCGCCGAGAATGCCCTCATTGCGCGTGATTGACGGGCCGACGAGCTGAGGTGTGAGAACCATCGTCGAATCGTTGTTGAAGACGGCGTCAAGGCGATCTTCAGGCAGCTCAACCCGGTAGCCCTCCACCCTCGGAAAACGAATCTCGCAGGCGTCGCGATCGGGGCTGACGGCCTTCACCAGCACCGTCTCGCGCGGCTTCTGCGGGGGTGCAACCACGGGCTTGGCGGTGAAGTCGAACGGGATGCCCAGCACGTCCGCATACTCAACGTCAAACAGCCCCTCGGCGTTCAAGTCGTATGACTGTCGGCGCAGCGCCCGCCCCACCACCTGCTCGCACAGCAGCTGGGTGCTGAACGCCCGAACCCCCATCACATGCGTGACGTTCGTGGCGTCCCAGCCCTCGGTGAGCATCGAGACCGAGACGACGCACCGTGTCTCGCCACCGAGCAGCCCAGGTCTGCCAACAGTGTTCATCACCTCCCGCAGCAGGTCCTGCTCGGAGAGGTTCTCCGCCTGCCGCCGGTTGCCTGTGCGCTGGACAAAATCACGCCTGAAACGCTCGATCTCCTCGGCAGCCACCTTGCGGAAGTCGGCGCTGAGCGCCTCGCCCGACTCGAGCTGAACACTGTCGATGAGCAGCGTCCGGGGCCTGGGCAGGGGCGCGCCGCTGTTGCCGTAGTTGCGAAAGAGCGCCAGGCGCCCGTTGTGGAACTCCCGCTGCCCACCCTCCTGCTCACGGTGGAAACCAGAGATGTAGTCGTAGACCAGCTTGGACGTTGCGGTGTTGTTGCAGACCACGATGAAGCACGGCGGCGCCTCTATCCCATCCCGCTCCCAGGCAGTGAAAGTCTTCTCATAGTGGCCGTAGAGGGCTTCAAACGCCGTCTGCAGCTCGATCGGGAGCTTCAGCGGGTCGAGCACGACCTTCTTGCTTCGCCTGCCCTTAGGCATCTTCTTGCCGATGTGCTCCCAGATGTTTCGGAACTTCGGCATTTCCTCGCTGGGGACGTTGTCGGCCACAGGCACCCTGGGCAGTTTCACGATGCCGCTCTCGATGGCGTCGAGCAGGGAAAAGTCGCTCATCGTCCAGGGGAAGAGCGTCCCTTCGGCGTAACCCGACCCACGCAGGAAGAAAGGAGTGGCAGAGAGGTCAACCACTCGGCTCAGCCCGATTTTGCGCCCAACGGCTTCCAGCCCTGAAATCCAAACCCGTGCGGCCTCCTTGTTGGCCGAGGCCTCGACCTTTTCGTCGCCCGTGAGCGTTTTCTCGTCGCTGTCCTCGGGAGGCTTCTCCCTGTAGCAGTGGTGGCCTTCGTCGTTGATGGCCATTATCTGCTTGAACCCCATCAGGGAGGGCATCACGCGCTGGAGCATCTGGCCCTCGGTCTCCTTGGTTTCCAGAGCGGGGCCGCGCCCCTGAAGCAAGGCGCGCCCGGCCTTGGTGAGTTCCATCGCCTCACGGCGAAGAAAGGCGTGATAGTTGGTGATGACGATCCTCGCCTTGCCCAGCTCGGAGAGCATGTCCCTTGGGACGAGCTCACGCCGCTCGTAGTAGCTGTCGGGATCGTTCGGCTGAAGCACGCGAAGACGGTTGCGAATTGTGATGCCCGGCGTGACTACGAGAAATCCGTTTGTAAACCGATTGCTGCGAGGATGGCGAACGGCGTTGACGGTCTGCCAGGCGATGATCATCGCGATCACGGTGGTCTTACCCGCTCCTGTGGCCATCTTCAGCGCCAGCCTGGAAAGACCTGGATTGGCCTCATCGTTGGCGACGTTGAGGTGCTCCAGAAAACTCTTCCCCCGATTTCCGATTTTGGGCGCAACCTCGGTTAGCCAGATGATCGTCTCGACGGCCTCCACCTGGCAGAAGAACGGACGAATGTCGTTGAATTCGTGGGTACGCCAGTGCCGCAGCAGGCGGGCGGTCTCAGCGGTGACTCGCCATTCGCGCTCAGGGCTTAGCCTCCACGCTTCCACCACCCCGCGCAGGTCGTTGATGACTTCCGCGATGCGGTACTGCCCGCTGCCCTCGGCTTCCAGCGCCCTGGCCTTGGCGTCAAAGGACATCTCGCGCTGCTGCGCCTTGCTCTTGCGCGACTTGGGAATGGGCGTGATGAAGTCCGCCTTCCGCCGCCGTTGGACGACGCAACTGGTCGGCTGCCGGTCGTCGTCAAGCTTCCAGTGCCGCCCTGGGTGCTCGTAGGGCGAGTTCAGGATTGGTTTCGTGAAGAAATCGTCATTCATGGCAGTTCTTGGAGCAGCCGATGCCCCCAAAGTTACAAATGAAGCCGCCCAGTTTTGCGAATACAAATGGTTTCGCGAAAATGCATACGAAAGCACATAGTGGATAAGGAATGTAGGGTAGGCGCATGCTCAAGCCGGTTTCAAGAAAGGTCGCACCCATCGGCGTGACGGTTGCAGTCTTCGTCCTCGCTGTCGCCCTTCTCGCTGGCGGAACGGGCGTCGTTGGCCAGGAACAGGCAAACCCCGATGATGACGACACCACCTCCACCACCAAGCCCGAGGATGATCCACCACCCGAACCTGAGCAGCCGGTAGTTGTCGCCTATGGCGACGGCCCAGTCCGCTTCGGCATCGATGCCCAGTACCCACCGTCGAATTTCGTGAACGACGACGGCGAAATCGACGGCTTCGAGCCGGAACTGCGCGACGAGGTCTGCCGCAGGGCGCAGCTTGAGTGCGTCTGGGTCAGGAACGAGTGGGTTTCGCTCATGCCCAACCTCATTGCCGGTGAGTTTGACGTCATCTTGACATTGATGTACAACACGCCCGAGCGGGACGAACTGATCGACTTTTCCGAGGTCTACCAGCCGTCGGCCCCATCGGTGTATGTCTCCAAGGCGGGTGCAGGTGAGGACGTGATTAGGGGCGTGGTTGCAGCCATCAGCGCCACCGTCCAGGCCGACTACGTCGACAAGCAAACTTCGGCCACGCTGCTTGCGCTCGACACGCAGCAGGAAATTTTCGAGGCCGTGTTGAGTGGCGCAGCAGACGCCCTTTTGAACGACATCGGGTCGGCGAGGAGATTTGTGGCCGAATCCGACGGCGCGCTCGAGATTGTCGGAGACGAGGTTGAGTTTCCCCGTCTGGGATCCGCCATGGGCTTCCGAGAGGAGGATGACGACCTGCGGGCCAAAATAAGCGCAGTCATCGTCGAAATGAAGGCCGACGGCTCTCTGAACGCCTTGAGCAAAAAGTGGTTTGAAGAAGACGCCCTCCTCTTCGATGTCCCGATGAACGGAGACATGCCGACCGGCTAGTCGCCTCTTTCCCTGGCCGAAAGTATTGCTTTCCGGGCTAGCTAATTCTGTGGGGTGAGGGGGTTGGAGGGCTTGGGAATCCCGCTCGGCGTCCTCCTCCCACCCCTGCACGAATTTTCGATGCTGATCTAGGATTTGGCCATGGCTAAAACAATCAAAACCCTTTTGTCCGAAGAGCGGATGCCGACGCATTGGTACAACGTCATTCCCGACCTGCCTTCCCCGCCTCCGCCACCGCTGCATCCGGCCACGATGGAGCCGGTCGGCCCCGACGCCCTCACCCCGCTCTTCCCGATGGGGCTGATTCTCCAGGAGGTCAGTGGCGAGAGCTACATCGACATCCCCGAGCCAGTTCAGGATGTCTACCGCCTCTGGCGCCCCACACCGCTGATGCGCGCCCGCCGTCTGGAGAAGGCACTCGGGACCCCGGCACGCATCTACTACAAGTACGAGGGCGCCAGCCCGGTTGGCTCGCACAAGCCAAACACCGCAGTCCCCCAGGTGTTCTTCAACGCCGAGGAAGGCGTGAGGAAACTCACCACCGAGACTGGCGCGGGTCAGTGGGGAGCGGCGTTGGCGTTCGCCTGCAGTGCCTTCGCTGTCGAATGCGAGGTGTGGCAGGTGCGCGCCTCCTACGACCAGAAGCCCTACCGGCGCCTGATGATGGAGGTCTTCGGCGCCGAGGTGCACCCCAGTCCGTCGAATGTCACCGAGACGGGGCAGAAGTATCTGGAGCAAGATCCCGACAACCCTGGCAGCCTGGGCATCGCCATTAGCGAGGCCATAGAGGTTGCCGCCGGCGACGCAAACACGCACTACTCCCTTGGCAGCGTGCTCAACCACGTTCTGCTGCATCAGACAGTCATCGGCCAGGAGGCGCTCGAGCAGATGGCCGTGCTCGGTGAGGAGCCAGACCTCATAGTGGGCTGCACGGGCGGCGGATCGAACTTCGCCGGGCTCTCCATGCCGTTTCTGCGCGAGAAGATGGCAGGAAGGATGAGCCCGGAAATTCGCTGCGTCGAGCCGTCGGCCTGTCCGTCGTTCACGAAGGGCGTCTACACATACGACTTCGGCGACGCGGCAGGCTTCACGCCGCTGCTGAAGATGCGCACGCTCGGGCACTCCTTCGTGCCCGATCCCATTCACTCGGGCGGCCTGCGCTATCACGGCATGTCGCCACTGCTCTCGCACATCTACGAGCTTGGCCTCATTACCGCCGAGGCCAAGCTGCAGTCGGAGTGCTTCGAGGCGGGGATATTGTTTGCCCGCTGCGAGGGCATCGTCCCCGCCCCCGAGCCCACGCACGCCATCGCAGCGGCGGTGGCCGAGGCGCGCCGCTGCGCCGAGACGGGAGAGGAGAAGGTGATCCTCACGGCGATGTGCGGCCACGGTCTGCTCGACCTCTCTGCGTTCGACTCTTACCTTTCCGGCGAGTTGAGCGACTACGGCTTTCCAGAAGAGAAGGTCCAGGCCGCCCTTGAAGGGCTTCCCGGGGCCGGGTAGCGACCACGCACACCAGCGCGGTCGCCGCCGCCGCGTCAGGTGTCAGGTCTAGGAACTGCCAATTGCTCGGACCGCCAAGCGCCCAGGCGCCCGTCGACCGCTAAACAAGCGTCCACCAGCCCAAGCCAGCCATGTTGAGGCAAGAGCCTGTCGCCAATCCGACTCGCTGAGTAGGATTGTCTCCCGTGTCCGACTTCCTGCGCAGCTACCTCACGGTCGGAATCTTCGCCCTGCTAGCCGTGATAATGGTCGCCCTCATGCTCACGCTGGCTTCCGTGCTGCGCCCTGAGCGTCCTCAAAAGCAAAAGTACATCAGCTACGAGAGCGGTGTTGATCCCGTCGGGGAGGGATGGTCGCAGAGCCGTCTTCGCTATTACCTCTTCGGGCTGCTCTTCGTGATGTTCGACGTTGAGGCCGTCTTCATTTTCCCGTGGGCGACACGTCTCGAGACCTATGGGGTGTTCGGCCTGGTGGAGATGGCGATCTTCATCTTCATTCTTGCCCTTGGCTTGTTCTATGCGTGGCGCAAGCGCGTCCTGCAATGGGTGTAGGGCAGGCGTGTCCCGCTCGGCAAGGCCAATGGCGAAGCTAAAGGAGGGAAGCGGCTGATGGGACTCATCGAGAGCGGAAAGATGCCCGCCCCGCTCACGAAACTGCTCAACCTCTCACGGAAGTACTCCCTCTGGGTCTACCAGTGGGGCCTCGCCTGTTGTGCCATCGAGATGGGCGCCGCTTTCGGCTCCCCCCGCTACGACGTGATGCGCCTTGGGGTAATTCCCTTCCCCGCCAGCCCGCGACAGGCCGACCTCGTGGTTGTCTCCGGCACGGTCACCGACAAGATGGTGCCGTCGCTGCTCCGCCTCTACGAACAGATGCCCGATCCGAAATACGTGATCTCGATGGGTTCCTGCGCCAACTGCGGGGGGCCCTACTGGGACTCCTACTCAGTAACCAAGGGCGTCGACCAGATCATCCCGGTGGACGTCTACGTGCCGGGTTGCCCGCCTCGACCGGAGGCGCTGCTGGAGGGGATAGTGCTGCTCCAGGAGCGCATCGCAAACGAGGACATCGCCGCCCGCTGGCGTGGCGACCCGATAGTGGTGGAATAACCGAACTGGCAGGAATGGCCGAGCCGACCTCTGCGATAGCCGAGACAGACGGCGGGGCGCCGTCGCCCACGCCTCTTGAAGCGCTGCGCGCCGAGGCCGTAGAGACCCTGGGCGAGGCTCTTGGCGACGCGCTGCTGGCCACTCACGCCGAAGGCGACCTCTGGGTGCGTGTCGAACATCAGGCCTGGCAGCAGGTTGGCTACGTGCTGCGCGACCGTCTTGGCTGCCTCTGGTTCGACTTCCTTTCGGCCATCGACTGGATGCCCTCCCCCTTCGGCCGGGACATGGACGCAGAACAGGACTGGCCGACGGGCGGCCCTGATCCCCGCGATCTCTCCATAGAGAGCGGCGTAACTGGCGGCGAGACCCGCTTGCAGGTCTTCGCCAGGGTGATGAATACGCAAACCGGCCTGGGGGTAATCGCCAAGGCCGACCTCCCAAACGAGAATCCAGCGGTGCCCACCTGGATACCTGTCTATTCCGGCGCCAACTGGCACGAGCGGGAGGCGTGGGAGATGTTTGGCATCGCCTTCGTCGGCCACCCCGACCTGCGCCACATCTACCTGCCCGGCGAGTTCGAGGGCCATCCCCTGCGCAAGGACTTCCCGCTGCTGGCCCGCCGGGTAAAGCCCTGGCCGGGCATCGTGGACGTGGAGGGTATGCCCGCCGAGGGCGAAGAGCCGCCTGCAGGAGCCGGGCAGTGACGTTCACCGAAAGGGAGCAGCAGGCGTACGTAGACGCAGCGTCGGCCGACGCCAGGGTCAACGTCGAGCTGGAGACGGAGGGGATGACCCTCAACATCGGCCCGCAGCACCCCGCCACCCACGGCACCCTGCGCATCGTGGCCCGCCTGGACGGCGAGCAGGTAGTGGCCGCCGAGCCAGTGATGGGCTACATGCATCGGGGCTACGAAAAGCTGGCGGAGGTGCGCACGTATCCGCAGGTCACCACCCTCATCAACCGCATCGACTGGCTGGGGAGCTTCGCCAACGAGGTGCCGTTCATCCTCGCCGCCGAGCGACTGATGGATATAGAGGCCCCGCCCCGCGCACAGTGGATTCGCACCGCCCTGTTCGAGCTCTCCAGAATCGCCAACATCTCCCTGTTCCTAGGCGACATGGGCGTGCAGCTGGGCGCCCTCACCCCCGTCTTCTTCGCCTTCAGAGACAGGGAGTTCGTGCTCAACCAGATAGAGGCGGTCACGGGCGGGCGCTTTCACCCCAACTTCGACCGAATCGGCGGGCTTAAAGACGACCTGCCGGCGGGCTGGATCGCCGAGACCAAGAGCGTGATGGCAAAGATGCGCGGTTTCTGCGATGAGCTTGAAGACCTGCTGATGGGCAACGAGATCTTTGAAGCCCGCACACGGGGCGTGGGGGTCATTCCCGACCATGTGGCGGCGTCCTTCGGGCTTTCCGGCGCAAACCTCCGCGCCGCCGGGGTTGACTGGGACATGCGCCGCGACAACCCCTGCGGCCTGGCTTACGAGTCGTTGGACTGGAAGGTCTGGACGCACCCCGACGGCGACTCCTTCGCCCGTTACTGGGTACGGCTGCAGGAAACCCGGGAAGCCACCTACATGGTCGAGCAGCTCCTCGACGGGCTGCCTTCGGGGCCGATCATGGCCAAGGTGCCGCGCATCATCAAGGTGCCCGCGGGCGAGGCATACGTGGCCACTGAGAACCCCCTTGGAGTGATGGGCTACTACGTGGTGAGCAAGGGCGAGTTGGCGCCTTTCAGGGTGAAGATCCGCTCCGCCTCATTCAGCAACATCTCTGTTGTGCCGTGGGTGCTCCGAGGCGTGTACGTGCCCGACGTGATCACCATCCTGGCCAGCCTCTACTTCATCCTGGGTGACATCGACCGATGAGCGCCGCCGCGTCCCTGAGCGTCTTCGCCGTCGAGCTGGCCTACTGGCAGCAGACCGCCATCAAGCTGGTGGTTGTGGCCATCGTGATCCCCACCGCGGCCCTCATATTGGGGTACGTGTTCCTGCTGAAGATGATGAGCTTCATGCAGAGCCGCCTCGGGCCGATGGAAGCCGGACCGCACGGCTCGCTGCAGCTCCTGGCCGACGGCCTCAAGTTCCTGCAGAAAGAGGACGTGTTCCCCCGTCGGGCCGACCGCGCCGTCTTCGCCCTTGCGCCCGCCGTGGTGCTGATCTCCACTTTCCTGCTGTACGTGGTTCTGCCGATGGGGCCTGACGCCGTTGTCTCGGGGCTTGACGCCGGCCTGTTCTTCGCCCTGGCGGTTGCTTCGCTCTCGGTGATAGGGGTGCTGATGGCGGGCTGGGGCTCCGCCAACAAGTACGCGCTGATGGGCGGGATGCGTGCCGCAGGCCAGCTCATCGCCTATGAACTGCCGCTGGTTCTGGCGGTGATGGGGGTTGTGATCCAGGCGGGCACGCTGGATCTCAACAAGATCGTCGTGGCGCAGGCCACCGGCGAACTGTTCGGCTGGGGCGGGATCGGCTTTCCCTTCATCCTCACGCAGTTCGTGGGCTTCGCCATCTTCCTCGTGGCGGTCCAGGCCGAGCTCACCCAGCCCCCGTTTGACATGCCGGTCGCCGAGTCGGAACTGGTGGGGGGCTACCAGGTGGAGTACACCGGCTTCCGTTTTCTCTTTTTCTTCATGGCGGAGTTCGGCACGGCCTTCGCCTTCGCAGGAATCGCCTCAGTCCTCTTCCTTGGTGGCTGGTACGTGCCGGGCTTCGACGTGGACTCCAACTGGCTGAACCTGGTTGGCCCCATCGTTATGTTCGTGAAGATCATGGCCGTCTCGGCGTTGATCTTCTGGTTTCGCTTCACCTTCCCTCGCCTGCGGGAAGACCAGCTTCAGAAGTTCGCCTGGAAGGTCCTCATCCCGCTCTCGTTGTTGAACATCGTCATGACAGGCATATTCAAGGTGTTTGTGTGATGTGCGCTGGTGCGCGGGCGAAGCGCAGGACGGGCTTCGTCTTTTTGAACTCCCGCTGTCGTCAGGCATCGATGGCCTGCGACCTGTCTGGTCGTTCAAACACCGGAAAGCTGTCGGTCAACAGCCAGGAAGGGTGAAAGCATGAAAGGAAAAGGACTCTTGACAGGAATGGGCGTGACGGCGCGCACGATGCTCCGCACCCTGTTTCCCGATGGGCTCACAAAGCCGCCATCGCCCACCCGCGGGGCGCACACCGTTCAGTATCCGCATGTCAAGGAGGAGCCGGTTACCAGGGCCAGGGGCGTGATCGGCCTGCATCACGACAACTGCACAGTGTGCATGCTCTGTGCAAGGGAGTGCCCCGACTGGTGCATCTACATAGAGGGGCACAAGGAACTCGCCCCCCCGCGTCGCCCTGGCGGCAAGCCTCGCCAGCGCAACAAGATCGACCGCTTCGACATTGACTACGCGCTGTGCATGTACTGCGGAATCTGCGTGGAGGTCTGCCCCTTCGACGCCCTCTTCTGGAGCCCGGAGTTCGAGTACTCCGAACCCCGCATTGCCGATTTGCTGCACGACGCCGACCGCCTGGCCGACTGGATGGACACGGTTCCGGAGTTTGAGGGCTACGAAGCGGGCTCCACCCAGAAAAAGCGGGCCGTGCCGCAGTGAGAGGTCTTGGCGGGTGAGCGTATTTTCCCTGCTGGTTGCGCAGAACGTCGTCTTTTGGGTGATCGCCGCTCTGATGGTCTTCGCAGCGTTGCGGCTGGTGACCACCCGCAACGTGGTTCACGCCGCCCTGTACCTGGTAGGGGTGCTGGGTGGGGTGGCTGCGCTGTTCCTGCTGATGGGCGCGGAGTTTGTGGGCATCACCCAGATTCTCATCTACATCGGGGCGGTGATCATTCTCTTCCTCTTCGGAATAATGCTTACCCGAACCCGCATCGGCGACGAGGAGAAGACAGACCATCGCAACCGACTCGGGGCAATCCTGGCCGGCTTGGCTGTGGCTGGCGTGACCATCTACACCGTCATCGCAGGCTTCGGCGACGCGGAACTGGGGGCGGACACCCGCACCACCACCGCTGAGGTGTCGGATTCCATCTTCTCCCAATACATCATCCCGTTCGAGGCCGTCTCGGTGCTGCTGTTGGCTGCTCTGATTGGTGCCATCGTCGTGGCGCGCAGGGAGTAGCCGACAATGTGGTTGAACCAGTTCCTGGTGCTCTCAGCGGTGCTTTTCTCCATCGGCGTCTACGGCGTGCTGGCGCGACGCAACGGCGTGCTGGTGCTGATGTCGATTGAGCTCATCCTCAACGCCGTGAACATCAACCTGGTGGCGTTCGGGAGCTACGTCCAGACCGTGGTGGGGGAGGTCTTCGCCCTGTTCGTGATCACTGTGGCCGCAGCCGAGGTGGGGGTTGGCCTTGCCATCCTGCTGCTGCTGTACCGGAACCGACGCAGCGTGGACATCCACGACGTCGACATGATGAAAGGCTGAAGGACTGGCGTGGGACTCTTAGGCGCTTTCGCAACCACCCCTGCGGTTTTTGCGGCCGAGGCGGGCGCAGAGGTCGTCAAGGCGGGCGGCTGGTTCCTCGCCAACGCCTGGCTCATCCCGTTGATTCCGGCGGCTTCCTTCCTGATCATCCTGCTCTTCGGGAAACGCATGCCGCGGGGCGGCTCGGAGGTGGGCATCACCGCCGTGGCGGCTTCGTTCGTGCTGGGACTGTTGACTCTCGTGCAGTGGATAGGCGCGGTCAACGCCGCTGGCGACGCCGCCGTCTCCCCGGCAATCAGCAAGTGGACCTGGTGGATCTCAGGCGGGACCTCATTCACAATCGGGACGCTCGTGGACGGCCTTGCCGTCGCGCTCATCTTTGTGGTGACGCTCGTTTCGCTGCTGGTGCACATCTACTCCACCGATTACGTGGCAGGCGACGTTCGCTACACGCACTTCTTTGCGTTCCTTTCCCTGTTCACGGCTTCGATGCTCTTCTTCGTGCTGTCGGAGAACACGATTCAGATGATCCTGGGCTGGGAGATGGTGGGTGTGTGCTCCTTCGTTCTCATTGGCCACTGGTGGGAGGAGAAGGCCAACTCCAACGCCGCGCTCAAGGCTTTCCTCACCAACCGTGTGGGCGACATCGGCCTGCTCATAGGGATGGCCATATTGTTCTTTGCGGCCGATTCCTTCTCGGTGGTGAAGATCAACTCGCTGGCTGCAGAGGGTTCCATCGCCCACGGATTGCTGCTTGCCGCGTCGCTGTGCCTGATGGCTGCGGTGATGTCGAAGTCGGGGCAGTTCTTTCTGCATACCTGGCTGCCCGACGCCATGGCCGGCCCCACCCCTGTCTCCGCGCTCATCCACGCCGCCACGATGGTGGTGGCCGGGGTCTACATGGTCGCCCGCCTGTTCGCCGTGTTCTTCGAGGGATTGGCCATAGCGGGTTCCTCTGTGAACGCCTTGGCGATTATGGGCGGCATTACCACGCTGGTGGGGGCTTCACTGGCGTTCGTCCAGACCGACATAAAGCGCGTGCTGGCGTACAGCACCATCAGCCAGTTGGGCTACATGGTGCTGGCGCTGGGGGTGGGAGCCTGGACGGCGGCGGTCTTTCACCTTTTCACGCACGCCTTCTTCAAGGCCTGCCTGTTCCTGGGTTCGGGCTCGGTCTCACACGCCGTGCACAGCTTCGACATGAAAAAGGACATGGGCGGCTTGAGAAAGCACATGCCGCACACCTTCCGGACGTTCGTCATCGCCTCCCTGGCGCTGGCCGGGCTTGCGCCTTTGGCAGGATTCTGGTCGAAGGATGAGATCTTGGCGGGCACGGGTGGCTGGGGGGCTTTTGGCGGCACAGGCGGCAACGGCGCATACACCTTCGTCTTGTTCATGGCGATGCTCACCGCCGCCCTCACCGCCGCCTACATGACCCGCTGCGTCTACCTCACCTTTTTCGGGACATACCGTGGGCACGGTCACCCTCACGAGTCCGGGCGCCGGATCACCGTCCCGCTCTGGATACTGGCCGTGTTCGCGGTTGGCGCAGGGTGGACGAACCTTCCCAAGGGATTCCAGATCGTCCCCAAAGGATGGCGGGAGCAGTTCGGCCACTACGTTGAGCCTCGCGCCGCGGAGGGTTTCTACTTCCCCCACATAGCCCACGCCACGCCCAGCTGGACCCTGGCGGCCTTCTCCACCCTCGTGGTGCTGTTCGGGCTGGGGGCCGCGTACTACTACTACTTCGTGAAGGTTCGGGCCCTGGGGGGTTCGGCCACAGAGTTGCCCAACGGCCTCACCAGCCGTTTCCGCATCGCCCGTCTTGGCCACAGGCTGCTCGCCCGCAAGTACTACCTCGACCATCTCTACACCGACATCCTGGCCAAGGGCACCGCCGGCCCGGTGGCAAGGGGCGCCTACTGGCTGAACCAGCGCGGCATCGACGAAGTGGTCAACCAGGCCGGCCGCAAGGCGGTGTCCGCAGGTCACGTTCTCTACGACAAGATTGATCAGAAAGTCGTAGACGGCGTTGTGAACGCCACGGGGAGGGCTTCGCACGGCGCCGGCGAGGAGATCCGCCGGATGCAGACCGGCAAGGTGCAGCAGTACGCAGGAGTCATGTTCGTGGTGGCGGCACTGATCGCCGTGGTGCTCATCCTGGTCTTATAGGAGGCTGTTGATGCAAGATTTTCTGAACGGATGGGGGCTGACGCTCGTCACCTTCGTGCCGATGCTGGGCGCTCTCGTGCTGCTGGCAATCCCCAAGCGCAACGAGTGGTCGCTAAAGGTCGTCGCCTTGGGTTCGTCGCTGCTAGCGGCGCTGATTGGCGTGTTCCTTCTGAGTTGGTTCGACACCTCCCGAGCGGGCGACCTGCAGTTTGTGGTCGACAAGCCTTGGATCGAGACAATCAACAGCCGCTACATCATGGGGATAGACGGCATCTCCCTGCCCCTGATATTGCTCACGCTGCTGGTGGTGCCGCTCTGCATCGTCTACTCCTTCGACCACTTTCCCGAGCCGCGCAACCCCAAGTCGTTCCTCACGCTTCTGCTGATCCTTCAGACGGGAATGGTGGGCACATTCGTTGCGCAAGACCTCATTTTGTTCTTCGTCTTCTTTGAGATTGTCCTGCTGCCGATGTACTTCATGATCGGTGTCTGGGGCGGCGAGAACCGACGCTACGCCTCCATCAAGTTCTTCTTGTACACCCTCTTCGGCTCGGCCTTGATGCTCATCAGCTTCCTTGCGATGTTCTTCCTGGCCGACGGCACCCTCGCCGGGCTTGACGCCGTGCGGACGTTCGACATGCGAGCACTCTCCGGCGGCGCCACCGCCGCAATCGCCCGCACCAGCCAGGTCTGGATTTTCGCCGGGATGTTCCTGGGCTTCGGGGTGAAGGTGCCCATGTTCCCGTTCCACACCTGGCTGCCCGACGCCCACACCGAGGCGCCGACGGTTGGTTCAGTGATTTTGGCGGCGGTGTTGCTGAAGCTGGGAACCTACGGTTTCGTGCGCGTGGCGGTGCCGATGCTTCCTGAGGCGGCCGCCGCCTGGGCGCCGGTGATCGGCCTTCTTGCCGTGATAGGCATCATCTACGGCGCCCTTGGGTGCCTGGCTCAGCGAGATATGAAGCGGCTGATCGCATTCAGCTCGGTCGCGCACATGGGGTTTGTGATGCTCGGCATCGCCACCCTCACCCCCTTTGGCGTCAACGCCGCAGTTTTCGGGATGGTCGCCCACGGACTCATAACCGGAATGCTCTTCTTCCTTGCCGGCTCGATGAAGGAGCGCTACCACACCCTGGAGATGTCCCGCCTCGGCGGGCTGTTGAAACAGGCCCCGCGCATGGGCTGGATGCTTGGGTTCTGCGTCATGGCCTCACTTGGCCTGCCCGGCCTGGCGGGGTTCTGGGGTGAGTTCCCAGCCATCCTGGCCTCCTACAGCCCGGCTGCCATCCTTCATCAGGGCGTGTTCCGCGCCTACATGGTGATAGCTGCCGTCGGCACGGTGCTGGCTGCCGGCTATCTGCTCTGGATGCTGCAGAAGACGGCCTTCGGCAAGGCCCGCAAGGAGTTCGCGAACTCCCCTGACATAAAGGACGTGAAGCGACACGAGTACATCTCCTGGGCGCCCCTGCTGGTGCTGATCGTCGTGCTTGGGTTCTACCCCAGGCTGCTGCATGAGGCCACCGACCCGGCGGTGCGGGAGTCGCTGGAGGTGCCCTCGATTGCTGGTTCTGCTCAGGACTGCCTTGATTCCGACGACGGATGGACGTGCTTCGACGAACGTCGCACCGAAATCAAGCAAACCCAGGGGAACTGACTGATGGCGCTTGACGTTCTGGGGGTTGTCGGCTTCATCCGGCCGCACATCGACTGGCACGCCCTTGCGCCGGAACTCACCCTGCTGGGGGTGGGAGCCCTGCTCACAACGCTTGATGTCTTGCTGGCTGAGCGAGGCAGGAACATAACACCCGTACTGGCCGGGCTGGGCATGCTGGGTGTGCTGGTGCCGATTTTCACGCTGCTGGCCGCCGGGGTGGTGGGCGAGCCCCGGGTGCTCTTCGGCGGGGCCTACGTGGTGGACGGTTTTGCGCTGTTGCTGAAGGGGCTGTTCGTGGCCGCCGGGTATGTGGTGATCCTGATGTCCACCCACTACGTGGCCGAGGGCGACTACTGGGGCAACGAGTACTACGGCCTGATGCTCTCCTCCCTTCTGGGCATGGTTGTGATGTCCTCGGCCCGCGACCTCATCAGCATCTTCGTGGCCCTCGAACTGCTCTCCATCCCGGCTTACCTGCTGGCCACCTGGCGCAAGCGCGACCTCCGGAGCAACGAGGCGGGGGTGAAGTACTATCTGATGGGGGTGTTCGCCTCGGCGATCATGCTCTACGGCATGTCCCTGCTCTTCGGCGTGTCCGGCAGCACGATCCTTTCGGAAATCTCCGCCTCCCCCGGCCTGTCAAGCGGTTCAGCGTCGTCCGCTGTGGTGATCTTGGGGGTGGTGTTCGTGATTGTGGGGTTCGCCTTCAAGGTCTCGGCGTTTCCCTTCCACACCTGGGCGCCGGATGTCTACGAGGGCTCACCCACCCCTATCACGGCCTTCCTTTCGGTGGCGTCCAAGACCGCCGGCTTCGTTGCGCTTATGGCCCTGGTCTATGTGGGATTCTGGGAGCGCTCCAACGTCTACGGGCCGCTGCTGTGGTTCCTGGCCGCCGCGTCGATGACCGCCGGCAACCTGATGGCCTTACGGCAGAAGAACATCGTGCGCCTGATGGCCTATTCGGGCGTCGCCCAGGCCGGATTCATGATTGCGCCGCTTGCGATTGCCGGCAGCAGCACCCTGGCTGCCGACGACGCCACGTCCGCGGTGCTGACCTACCTGGTGATCTACGCAGCGATGAACCTGGGCACCTTTGCGGTGATCATGTCAGTTGCGCGGCGAACCCGCACCGGCGATGTCGCCTCTTACAACGGGCTGTTTCGCACCTTTCCGGCCATGGCCGTGGTGATGACGATCTTCCTGGCATCCCTGGCGGGCATACCGCCGGCAGGCGGATGGTTTGCAAAGTTCGTCGTGTTCAAGGCGCTTGTTTCCGCCGACAACGCCTCGGGTTACGTACTTGCGGCCGTCGCCGCTGTTAACGCTGTGATCGCTGTGGGCTACTACGGCAAGATCGCCGCCCGCATGTGGTTTGAGAAGCCCTGGGCTGCGTCGGCCGAAGCCGTCCCCGAAGTTGCATCAGTCGGGGTGTCGGAAGAGGGTGCGAGCCCCGATCCTGCAGCCGCTGCGCCGCTTTCCGATTCCACGCAGCCGATTCCCGCGATGGTTCGCACCCCTCTGAATCTTCTGCCCTTTTCCCTGCGGGCGGCGCTCACCATCACTTCGCTCGCAACGCTGGTCTTCGGCATACTGCCGTTTACGGTGAGCACCCTCACCGACGTGTCGCTGCTGTCACCATTTCCTGGTTAGCGACTGTCTCCTAATCGGGCGGCTCGATAGGCCCTCGCACGCAGGTGCGACATTTGGCGGTGCACTGCATCCCCTAAAGATCTTGCGTTTGAGCGGCTGTCGCCGAGAAGAGCGTGATTGCGCCGAAAGCAGTTGTCCTCTAGCGGGGGTGGGGGATGTCGGCTGATGTCGCAGGCTTGTGCTAGTCTCAGTTTGTCTGTGGCATCTTGCCTATCTTCCGGGAAGTTCACAGATGTCGCTAACAGAAACAGCGGTGACAGAGCACAACGTATGAAGGAGGTAGGGAGATTTCAGCGCGGGAAGACAGGGTGACAATCATTGAAGGAGATGCGAAGGTCGTTTTGTCTACTATGCCAGCTGAGTCTGTGGACTTGGTAGTAACCTCGCCACCTTATGCGGACCAGCGACGTTCTACGTACGGAGGAATCCATCCAGATGAATACGTGGAATGGTTCATTCCCATTGCCTCCGAAATAAAGCGAGTGTTGCGTCAAGATGGAGCTTTCATATTGAACATCAAAGAAAAGGCTGTCAAAGGTGAACGTCACACATATGTCTTGGAACTAATTCTTTCTATGCGCAAACAAGGTTGGCTCTGGACAGAAGAGTTCATCTGGCATAAAAAGAACTGCTATCCGGGCAAGTGGCCAAATCGTTTCAGAGATTCTTGGGAGCGTCTGCTTCAGTTCAACAAGCAACGACATTTTAAGATGTACCAGGAAGCAGTAATGGTTCCAGTAGGAGACTGGGCTGAAAGGCGATTATTGAAATTAACCCCGAGTACTGCGATCTGATACGCGCGAGAATAGGCGCCTTACAAGCCACCTGAGGTTTGCGATGGAATTCGATACTGGTCTCGAATTATTGAATATTATTCGTACAAATCAGATTAATACTACTCAGAGTAGCGGGCTTAGGAAGAAATTCGGCAAATCCTGCTGCCTGTATTAACACTATTATATTCATAGTGGGAGTTCTATTGGCTTGAAGTGCCTGCAGCGGTTTGACGAGTTCATGGAGACCGCTTTGTATGGGCCAGGCGGGTTCTATACCGCTGGGAGAGGTGCTGGTCGCCGCGGGCGCGATTTTCTGACCAGTCCCGAAGTTGGACCTCTTTTTGGCCTCCTGATCGCTTCGAAGCTCGACTCGATTTGGGATGAGCTGGGTCGCCCGCAGGACTTCACCGTCGTGGACGCCGGGGCGGGGGCCGGCACGCTGGCGCGGTCGGTGATGGCAGCCCGCCCTCGCTGCGCCCCCGTTTTGCGGTATGTGCTAGTGGAGCGCTCGGAAGTGCTCCGCCGAGCGCACGACTCTCTGGCGGATTTAGCGGCAAAACGCGGAGTCACCGAGGTGGTGTCGCTGCCGGACTTGCCGGAGCGTCCGCTTTGCGGCGCAATCATTGCCAACGAACTGCTTGACAACCTGCCTGCCCGCCTCTTTGAACGCACATTCGAGGGTTGGAGCGAGGTTTATGTGGAAGAGGTCGCAGCCGTCGCTGAAGGTCCGCACGCCAGCGGATGGAACAAGACAAGTGCGCCCCCTCCCGCTGCAGAAGCGGCGTTTCCTCTCGCTGCCTGTCGGCGGGAAGCCCTCAGGCCGCTGCCGTCTGCCGACGCCGAGTTCGCCGATTGCTTGGCTCCAGACGCTCCGCAGGGGTCTCGAATTCCCCTGGCAGCAGAGGCGGTTGGCTGGGTCGGGCGCGCGCTCGATCTGCTCCACGCAGGCAGGTTGATCGTTGTCGACTACGCCGACGTCACCTCTTCGCTGGCGGCCCGCCCGCAAGGCGAGTGGCTGCGTACCTACCGCTCTCAGGCAAGGGGAGCCCCCCCGCTTGCTGACACCGGGCTGCAGGACATCACTGTGGAAGTCCCGCTAGATCAAATCCTGTGCGCGCACCCTGGTGCGCAGGTGAGCGACCAGGCGTCTTACCTCCGCGGCCTCGGCTTGGAGAGGATGGTTGCGGAGGGCAGGGATAATTGGGGGAAGCGGGCTGGGATCGGGGATTTGGCGGCTGTTGTGGCCCGTAGCCGTGTTGTCGAGGCTGAGGCTTTGTGCGACCCGTCGGGCTTGGGCGCGTTCGCTGTGCTGGAGTGGCATGTGCGGTGAGTTGGCCTAGGGAGGGTTCACTGCGGTGTTCTCTGCGGGGGGTCGGCATTCGTGTGGGATGGTGGTGCAGGTGGGTGCGTGCGTGGTGGTTGTTGTTGTTTGTTCTGGTTCGGCCGCAGGGGTGTTGGGGCGCCGGAGACGCCGCCTCCCTCATTCTGTAAAGGGGGCGGCTCCCAGTTGGGTATGTCGTAACCAAGTTCCTCTAGTTTCTCTAGAGCTGTTCTAAATTTTTCGCTCATTTCCCAGCCGGGAAGATGCTTATTATTGTAGTCTATCATGTCTCCAACGATTTCCGGTATCCTCCTCAGGAGTTCTGAAGAACTGGGTGGCAGAACGTTTAGGGAGTTGAAGTATTGGTTCCAGAGGGTGTTTTCTTCTGGGGTTAGTTGCATGTTGGGTTGTCTGTCCCAGGTTGCTATTCCGTGTCTTGTGGTGAGCATGACTACGTAGCGAACGATTTCCTCGCCGGTGATGGTGTTGACTTGCACTTCGGTGGCTCTGGGGCCGGGGGTGACCTGGCGGTATCTGAAGCGGGTGGAGGGTGGCAGTGGGGCGTCTCCTGGTTCCGCCAGCGGGTAGGTGGCGTTGACGAGGCCTTCGAAGACGATTTCCATGCCTTCGGGGACTTGCGCGTATTGCAGGCCTGAGCGGTGGGTGCTGCCTGATGCGATGACGGCCCCGGGTTCGGCGAGTTTGATGATCTCCACGGTCACGGTGGCCGTGGCGGACGCGCCGGCGGCGTCGGCGGCCGTGAGGGTGAACGTCTTGGGCCCGGCGTCGACGACACCGGCTTCGGCGTCGTCGAGGTCGTCGAGGTTCACGCCCTCCCTCGCGCAGGTGACCTCGGCTGAGCCCGACGCGCCGCCGCCCTCGACGCCGGCGCCGCTGATCTGGTAGGGCGCCGTCCCCCCGCTGATCTCCCATGACACGGTTATTGAGGCGACGCCCTGCCGGGTGTTCCTGCGCACCGCCTCTGAGTTCATGAGCGTGTTCCACTCCTCGGTGGTGGGGCCTTCGGAGCCCTCCGGCCAGAGCCGCTCGGCCTGCTCGTAGAGGAGTTGCCTGTCGACCATGCTCAGTGTGGAGCCCTCCCCGGTCACGCACTCGGCGGGCGCGTCCACCTTCAAGGTGAGCCCCCCGGCGCGCGCCGGGGGGGTGCGCGCGCCGGCGCTCCTCGCCGGCGTCTCACGGCGGGCGGGCGTCAGGGCTGTGATGCGGAACACGTAGCGCGTCCCTCCCGTGAGGCCGTCGATGACCTGCTTGGTGCGCCCTGGCGGGGTGTTCAGCCGCCCGGCGAAGTCGGCGCCGCCGCGCGGCCTCCACCGGATCACGTACCCGGTCGGCGACCACCCGGCCGGCGGCGACCACCGCAGCGTGACAGCGTCGTGGGCCAGCGGCGTGGCGGTGAGGTTGCCTGGCGGCGGGGCCTGCGTCCCGAAGCCGCCCCGCAGCGCGGCGGTCTCCCTGCCGCCGGCGTCGAGGGCGGAGAGCCTCACCGCGTAACGGCCCCCTGGCTCCAGGCCGGTGATCTTGTAGGACCGCGCCGAGGCGGGCAGGTCGACGCTCTCCCACACGCCGCCGCCGGCGTCGTCGACGGGTTCCTCGTGGGGGCGATCCCGCCAACGCAGCCGCAGCGCAGCGGCGCCGGAGGCGAAGCCGCCGCCCCAGCCCACCGTCAACGAATCAA
The DNA here is from genome assembly GCA_958295925.1 of uncultured Acidimicrobiales bacterium. Classification (GTDB taxonomy): domain Bacteria; phylum Actinomycetota; class Acidimicrobiia; order Acidimicrobiales; family CATQHL01; genus CATQHL01. The sequence goes on along the minus strand of CATQHL010000001.1, from coordinate 1,255,596 downwards.
CCCCGGCCCCAAGCAAAACCAGCGAAACCGCGCCCTCAGCCGCCGCCAGCGAAGCCGCCGGGCCAGCCCCCGGGGAAGGCCCCTCCGCCAAACCCGCCCCCGCCAGGGGCCCGGCCCCGCCCCCCGAAGCCGCCCCCCCGGTTGACAAGCCACCCCCAGGCCCCGACGCGCACGAGGAAGCCAACAACGCCAGCCCAACGAAGACGCCTGACATCTTGAAGACGCCCAGCAGCCCTTGAAACATGTGCACCCAATTCCTCCCTAAGCGCCGAAACCCTTAGACCAGACAATAATCCCCAAGACAACACCACGCAAAACCACAACAGACGAGCCGCAGCAACAACGCAAACCGGAGCCCGTAGCCAGCACGATGTGCTTGCGGAGCGCTCGGAAGCGCTGCTTTAGCCGCACGCCCCTGGCGAATTTGGGGGAAATATGTTGTCGCCGTGGTGGTTTCACTGCTGGCTTAGTTGGTTTAGGGTGGGGTTTCTGCGGTGTTCTCTGCTGGGGGTTGGCATTTGTGGGGGATGGTGGGGCAGGTGGCTGGGTGCGTGGTGGTTGTTGTGGTTTGTTCCGGTTCGGCCGCGGGGGGCGCGGGGGCGGGTGTTGTGGGCCTGTTCGTGTTTCCGCTGGTTTGGGGTGCGGCGTTGACGGCGATTTTTGCTGGGGTGGTTTTTCCCCATGTGAACGCGTTCTTGATGAGGCAGTGGTAGGAGCCTTCGTTCCAGTAATTCTGCGAGCACGCAGAGGCGTTGATGGTTTGCGTTCCGTAGCGCACCCGCCTTGGCTTGAAGTCCGCGAAGGGCCCGGCTGTGAGCGAGGTGAAGGCCTGTTCGCTGCTGATGAGCAGGTCTCCCGACGCTATGACCACCCTGGGGCCGTGCGTGGGGGTGAAGGCCGCCCGGTCCTGTCCGTGGAAGGTGTATTTCCGGTTTTCCTCGCCGTAGGAGGCGAAGCGGAAGCCGTCGAGGGCGAGTGCGTGGGGACCCGCCGGGGACCCGGCGGAGACATCGGTGGTGGCGACGTCGACTCGCACGGGGACGCGGCCCGCGTCCGGGGTGAACGCGCCCCGCACCAAGCATTCGTAGCGGTCGATGTTGTAGAAGTGCTGGTCGCAGGAACTCGCCGTGATGGTCGTGTCGCCGTGCGTGATCGTGAGCGGCTGGAATGAGGCGAAGGGGCTGTCGGCGAAGGAGGTGAAAGCCTGCCCGTAGCTAATCACCATGTCCCCGGGGGAGAGGCTCACCGGCCCGCCGCGGGTGACCCGGAGGCCTCGCAGGGCCTTGCCCCAGAACGCGAGCCTCCACTCCCCCTGCCCGGTCAGCCCGTAGTTCACGAAACCAAAAGGCGACGCTTGCGCGGCGTGCTCGCCGGCCGGGGCGGGCAGCCTCGTCGCCGCGGGAAGCCTCCCCAGCGTCCAGCCCTGAGCCGGGAACGCGCCACCCGGAAGCACCCCGGCGGCGCCCACAGTGGCGTGGGCGGCGACGCCGCTGGCGCTTGCCGCGGCAGGGTCGCGCATGTGGTCGCCTCTCGTGAGCCCGACGGCCATGTACTCCCTTCCCGCCGGGTTCTCGCTCACCTGGAGGGCAAGCCAGCCGACCCCGGGGGGCGCCGCAGCCACCAGTTCCCAGGTGCCTGCCTCGTTCACGTACCTCGACTGATCCAGCAGAACACGCCTGAACAACCCCACCTGCGGTGAGTTGAACCACGTGTTGTAATCCCCTGGCAGGTAATTCAAGAGCCGCGTCACCGTTGCTGGCGGGACGTCCCAGCGGAAAATCCACCGCGGCCTCGCGGCGCCCACCGGCAGCGTCGCGGTCACCCGCTCCAGGGCTTGACGCGGAGCGGCGTCGGGGTGATACACCGCATGCAAATCGGACAAATCCCTCGCGCTGACCGTTTCCGAGCGGCACCCCGCAGCGTCCGACGCGCCTCCAGGGCCTCTGTAGGAGGGGTCGGTGCCGTAGCTCATCAACGAGGCCGCCGGGGACGCCGGCGAGTGATCAAGACGCCAGCACCCGCGCCTGTAGTCCCCCAAACCCAGGAAATGGCCCAACTCGTGCCGCACGATCCACTCAAGAGGGTTGGCGGCGTCCGACGAATGAATCACCAGGCCGGTCCCCGTTGTCCTCGGCGGGTTCCCCCTAATGTCCTGGAAAGCGTTGGCGAGATCGCAGCCTGCGCACGCAGCATCGCGCATGTCCATGATGCGCATGTCGGCGTCCACGCCTGCCGGGCACTCCCCGCCGGCGTCGTTCACCACCCTGAGCGCCTCGTATGGGAGGCCAGGAAGAGCCCCCCGGTCCGGCGCCGCGCGGTTGGGCGACAACGCGTCGTTCCAATCCAGCACAGCGCCGTCCAAAGCGGCAAGCAAACCCCGCCGCAAAGCAGCGTCGCCGGAAGACCCCGCCACGCAGACAGTCAACGACTCACCCGCCAACAACCGCGGATGAACACTCACAAACGAATCACACGGCAACCCCTGCCCACCACCAACCAACCCGCCATACGGACGCCACCACGAAGCAGCACGAATCCCCTTCCTGCTCTCGATTTGTTGTGCTATGTCAAGCCTTGCTTCACGAATCCCATCCATATACTCCGCAATTAGTCTTTCATTCGCAGGCGATGGCGCACCCCTCAGGTGTGTAATCAGATTTTCATATGATAGAATAAGTCTCTCGCTGGCGTGTATAACATTGTTAATGAGAGCTATTAAGTCGTCGATCGGCTGGCAGTTGACGATTGAAATGACTCTCCCTTGCGCGCCGGAGACTCCGCCTCCCTCATTCTGTAAAGGGGGCGGCTCCCAGTTGGGTATGTCGTAACCAAGTTCCTCTAGTTTCTCTAGGTTATCCATTAACTCCTCAAACCCCTCATCCGATTCCCAGCCGGGGAAGTACTTGTTTAGAGTGTCAACTATTTTTCCAGCGGATTCCGGTATCTTCCTCTGGCTTTCTGCCAAGATGGGTGGCAGAACGTTTAGGGAGTTGAAGTATTGGTTCCAGAGGGTGTTTTCTTCTGGGGTTAGTTGCATGTTGGGTTGTCTGTCCCAGGTTGCTGTTCCGTGTCTTGTGGTGAGCATGACTACGTAGCGAACGATTTCCTCGCCGGTGATGGTGTTGACTTGCACTTCGGTGGCTCTGGGGCCGGGGGTGACCTGGCGGTATCTGAAGCGGGTGGAGGGTGGCAGTGGGGCGTCTCCTGGTTCCGCCAGCGGGTAGGTGGCGTTGACGAGGCCTTCGAAGACGATTTCCATGCCTTCGGGGACTTGCGCGTATTGCAGGCCTGAGCGGTGGGTGCTGCCTGATGCGATGACGGCCCCGGGTTCGGCGAGTTTGATGATCTCCACGGTCACGGTGGCCGTGGCGGACGCGCCGGCGGCGTCGGCGGCCGTGAGGGTGAACGTCTTGGGCCCGGCGTCGACGACACCGGCTTCGGCGTCGTCGAGGTCGTCGAGGTTCACGCCCTCCCTCGCGCAGGTGACCTCGGCTGAGCCCGACGCGCCGCCGCCCTCGACGCCGGCGCCGCTGATCTGGTAGGGCGCCGTCCCCCCGCTGATCTCCCATGACACGGTTATTGAGGCGACGCCCTGCCGGGTGTTCCTGCGCACCGCCTCTGAGTTCATGAGCGTGTTCCACTCCTCGGTGGTGGGGCCTTCGGAGCCCTCCGGCCAGAGCCGCTCGGCCTGCTCGTAGAGGAGTTGCCTGTCGACCATGCTCAGTGTGGAGCCCTCCCCGGTCACGCACTCGGCGGGCGCGTCCACCTTCAAGGTGAGCCCCCCGGCGCGCGCCGGGGGGGTGCGCGCGCCGGCGCTCCTCGCCGGCGTCTCACGGCGGGCGGGCGTCAGGGCTGTGATGCGGAACACGTAGCGCGTCCCTCCCGTGAGGCCGTCGATGACCTGCTTGGTGCGCCCTGGCGGGGTGTTCAGCCGCCCGGCGAAGTCGGCGCCGCCGCGCGGCCTCCACCGGATCACGTACCCGGTCGGCGACCACCCGGCCGGCGGCGACCACCGCAGCGTGACAGCGTCGTGGGCCAGCGGCGTGGCGGTGAGGTTGCCTGGCGGCGGGGCCTGCGTCCCGAAGCCGCCCCGCAGCGCGGCGGTCTCCCTGCCGCCGGCGTCGAGGGCGGAGAGCCTCACCGCGTAACGGCCCCCTGGCTCCAGGCCGGTGATCTTGTAGGACCGCGCCGAGGCGGGCAGGTCGACGCTCTCCCACACGCCGCCGCCGGCGTCGTCGACGGGTTCCTCGTGGGGGCGATCCCGCCAACGCAGCCGCAGCGCAGCGGCGCCGGAGGCGAAGCCGCCGCCCCAGCCCACCGTCAACGAATCAACCCCGGCCCCAAGCAAAACCAGCGAAACCGCGCCCTCAGCCGCCGCCAGCGAAGCCGCCGGGCCAGCCCCCGGGGAAGGCCCCTCCGCCAAACCCGCCCCCGCCAGGGGCCCGGCCCCGCCCCCCGAAGCCGCCCCCCCGGTTGACAAGCCACCCCCAGGCCCCGACGCGCACGAGGAAGCCAACAACGCCAGCCCAACGAAGACGCCCAGCAGCCTGAAGATCATGAGCACTCCTTATTCATGTAGCGCCGAAAATTCATGTAGTGCCGAAATCCTTAAGCCAGACAATAACCCCCCGAACAACACCACGCAATTCCACAAATAACGAACCAGAAGCAGCCACATAAATCAATGAGCGAAGCCCGCACTAGGCTCAACCGCCAACCCCGTCGCCCAGGCCCCTGCCCGCCGCAGCCGCCCAGCGACGACCACACACCCACAAGAACCCCCGCCCACCCCGACAAGCGAGGAGACAATGACGCCGCACACTTCAGAGCCCGCCATTGACGAACTCTCCAGCGAAGACCGCACCTTCCCGCCCGCCGGAGAGTTCAGCGCCGTCGCCCTAACAAGCGACAACTCCCTATACGAGGAAGCCGCCGCCGACTACGAGGCTTTCTGGGCTCGCCAGGCGCGGGAGATGCTGAACTGGGAAGAGGACTTTCACACCACGCTGAGCTGGGAAGCCCCCGACGCCCGCTGGTTCGTGGGGGGGAGGCTGAACGTTGCATACAACTGCCTCGACCGCCACGTGGCAGCCGGCCTAGGAGGCAGGGTGGCCTACCACTGGGAAGGCGAGCCGGGCGACACCCAAACAATCACTTACGCCGAACTCCTCGAAGAGGTGCGCCGCTTTGCTGCGGTGCTCTCCTCGCTGGGAATGCGTGCCGGCGACAGGGTGGCTATCTACATGCCGATGATTCTGGAGTTGCCTGTGGCCATGCTCGCCTGCGCGCGCATGGGGGTGGCGCACTCTGTTATCTTCGGCGGCTTCTCCCCCGACTCCATCGCCGACCGCTGCGCCGACGCGGCCGTGCGACTGGTGATAACCGCCGATGGCGGCTACAGGCGGGGAGCCCCCAGCCCGCTGAAGGCAAACGTGGACACCGCACTCGCCGCAGGGGCGGCACCTTCGGTTGAGCACGTGGTGGTGGTCAACCGCTGCGATCTGGAAATAAGCATGCAGGAGGGGCGCGACCTTTACTGGCACGATCTGATGGCAGAAGCCGACCCCTCCGACGACCCGCCGGAAGCCTTCGACAGCGAACACCTGCTCTACCTGCTGTACACATCGGGCACCACCGCCAAACCCAAGGGCATCATGCACACCTCGGGCGGGTACCTGACCCAGGCGGCGTTCACGCATCGCCATGTGTTCGACCTCCACCCCTCCGAGGACGTCTACTGGTGCGCCGCCGACATCGGCTGGGTGACAGGGCACAGCTACATCGTCTACGGGCCGCTCGCCAACGGCGCCACCTCTGTCATCTACGAGGGCACCCCCGACACGCCCCGCCCGGAGTTTCGCAGTGGTGACCGCCCTCAGTGGCCCAAGGACCGCCTCTGGGACATCGTCGAGCGCTACGGCGTCACCCAGCTCTACACGGCGCCCACAGCCATCCGAACTTTCATGCGCTGGGGGGCAGGCGAACCCGAGCGCCACGACCTGTCCTCCCTGCGGGTGCTCGGCACCGTCGGAGAGCCCATCAACCCGGAGGCTTGGATGTGGTACCACAAGCACATTGGAGGCGAGCGCTGCCCGATTGTCGACACCTGGTGGCAGACAGAGACGGGTGGCCACATGATCAGCCCGCTGCCAGGAGTCACCACCACCAAGCCCGGCTCGGCCTCGCTTCCCCTGCCGGGGATTTTCGCCGAGATCGTCGACGAGACCGGCAACCCAATTACCCAGGGAGGCGGGTATCTCACCATCACCCGCCCGTGGCCTGGCATGCTGCGGGGCATCTGGGGCGATCATCAGCGCTACCAAGACACTTACTGGTCTCGATTCCCAGGCCGCTACTTCGCAGGCGACGGCGCCAAGCTGGACTCCGACGGCTACTTCTGGCTGCTCGGTCGTGTGGACGACGTGATGAATGTCTCCGGTCACCGCATCAGCACGACCGAGGTGGAGTCGGCGCTGGTCGATCACCCTGCGGTGGCGGAGGCGGCCGTTGTAGGCGCAACCGACCCCGTCATCGGCCAAGCCATATTCGGGTACGTCATCTTGCGGATGGGCTTTGACCCGAGCGAGGAACTGAGGGAGGAGATACGCCTCCACGTGGGCGTGAAACTGGGCCCGGTTGCGCGCCCGAAGGCTGTTGTGATAGTGCCAGACCTGCCCAAGACACGCAGCGGAAAGATAATGCGCCGCCTGCTCAGAGACGTGGTGGAGGGAAGGGGCCTGGGCGACACCACCACGCTGGCCGACGAGTCGGTGATCTCGGAGATACGGCGCCGGGCAGCCGTCCCGGTTGAGGAGGGATGAGCGACCTTCCGCGCCACTGGGTGTGGCGAGGCGAGCCCCAGCCTCCGGGAGAGGCCGTGCTGGTGGATGTGGACGGGGTGCTGGCCGACGCCGCCGGCCGGCAGTGGTATTTGGACGATTCCCGGCGTGACTGGCTCGGCTTCTTCGCGGCCGCCGGGGAAGATCCGCTGCTGCAGGCCCAAGCAGAACTGGTTCGCAGGCTTGAGTCGACGCTGCAGGTCGTGCTCCTCACCGCCCGGCCTTTTTCCTCTAGGGAGAGCACGCTGTCTTGGCTGGAGAGCCGAAACGTGCGCTGGGATCTTCTTGCTCTGCGCGGCCCGCGTGAAACAGTGGTTCAAGCACCCGCGTGGAAGCGAATGTCGCTGATCAAGTTGCGCGAGTTTGGCTTCAAGTTCTTGTTTGCCTTGGAGGACGATCCCCGAATCGTGAAGATGTATTACGACGAGGATCTGCCATGTGTTTACATACATTCCGGCTACTACGAATAAAGTTCCGGCTACTACCAATAACTACCAAAAAAAGATGATCTGATAGATTGGGTCAAATCTCGCTAGGACCCATTTCGGAATCGCTGGCGGAGGCCGCTGCGCGGTTCCCGGATCGCCTTGCCGTAGTCGCGCCGGATGGCGAGACGCTCACCTATCACCACTTGGCGCAGCGAGTAGAGCGTCTGTCGTCCTGGATGGCGAGCCGCGGAGTGCGGCAGGGCGATCGAATCGCAGTGCGCTCCGCAAACGGGCTGTTGCCAATCTTCGCCTACCTGTCTGCGACTCGCCTTGGGGCAACCTGCGTCCCAATTGCCAGCAGTCTTTCTCAGATGGAGGTGGAGCGGATTGTGGCAGCCACGGAACCTGTTCTGGGCATGGCCGATCAAGAGGGAGCAGAATCGCTGAGCGCCACAGGGACAGAGACCCTGTCGGCCGATAGCGGCGAGTACCGAAAGGCCTTAGCCGCCGAAACCGTTCCACTGCCCCCTGTCGACGCGGCGAGCACAGCGCTGATAATTTTCACCAGCGGCACATCGGGCGCCTCGAAGGGGGTCTGTCTCAGCCAGGCGGCCATCGCCTTCAACGCCGCTGTCACTGCGAAGTCCCAGGAGTTCGGCTCGCAGGAGGTGTATCTGAGTTCCACCCCCCTGCACCACGCCACTGCGGGTGTTCGGGTGTTCACAATGCTCTTCGGAGGTCATACCCACGTAGTGATGCGCGCGTTTGGCCCGGCGGCGTGGATGGAAGCAGTCGAGACTTATTCGGTGACAAGCGCCATGCTCGTTCCAACGCAGGTCTCCCGCGTATTGGACGATCCAGGGTACGACCCCTCCCGGCTGTCGAGCCTTCGACTGCTCGTCTACGGGGCGGGGCCTTCCAGTTCCGCCCAGACCTTGCGCATGACCGAGGAACTCCCTTGCAGCCTCTATCACGGATACGGCCTTTCCGAGGCATGTACCGTTGTGACCGCCTTCGGTCCTGAGGAGCATCGTGCTTTGGGAGGGCCCGACGACCCGCGCCTGGGTTCCTGCGGACGTCCCATCGATGGCGTGGACGTGCGGCTGCGACGCTCAGACGGTTCGCCTGCTGATGTCGGGGAAGTAGGCGAGATACAAATTCGCAGCCCAAAGGTGATGTCCGGCTACTGGCAGGATGCGGACTCCACCGCCTCGGCGTTCGAGGATGGCTGGCTGCTCACGGGTGACCTTGCCATAGCGGACTCCCACGGATTTCTTATGCTCGCAGGACGTTCCAAGGAGGTCATCATCTCAGGTGGGGTGAATGTCTACCCTGCTCAAGTCGAACGGGCCATCGCCTCGGACCCCGATATAGAGGAAGTTGCAGTCTTCGCCGAGCCAGACGGCGCCTGGGGCGAGAGCGTTGCCGCCGCCGTGAAGTTGCGGCAGGGAGCGGAGAAGGCCGTCGACGAAATCGAACGACTCGTATCGCAACAACTCGACAGCCGAGCTCGCCCCCGCAGAGTAGTTTTTGTGGACGAATTCCCCCGTACCCCGACAGGCAAGATTCGCAAGTCACTCCTGGCAGGCCTCTTGAACTAACACCTTCCGGGCGTCGAACCTCCGGGCGTCTTTTTTTGCTTAGCCTGCCGCTTCGCCTACTTGCCGTTCTAGGCCGGAATGTGCAATGAGTCACATGACGTTGTTAGCGTTGACGTTGTCGTCGACCTTGCAAAGTTGGCAATCGGCGAGATGCGGCCAGGGGGGCGGCAGACGGCCTGGGCGCGTAGCCAAAGTCGGCAAGTAGTTGGAAGCTCTCGGGAGGATGCCTTGAAGAACACAATGAAGACGTTGCTCCTGCTATCCCTGCTGGGGGGCATTTCCATTGGGGTTGGCGGATACTTCGGAACGAGAGGGTTGATCATCGGGGCAGTCGTGGCGTTCGCGCTGGTGGGGTCTTCCTACTGGTTCTCCGACAAGCTGGCCATCAGCTCGGCGCGGGCGAAGTTGGCGGATCGCAGGCAGTATCCCGAGTACTACACCATCGTGGAGGAACTCTCCAGGCGCGCCCACATTCCGACGCCACGCCTATACATAACCCCCAACCCGCAGCCCAACGCCTTCGCAACCGGACGAAGCCCCCAAAAAGCGGCAGTGGCCATAACCGCCGGGCTGATCGAACACCTCACCTGGAAAGAGATCCGCGGTGTGCTCGCCCACGAACTCATGCACATCCGCAATCGGGACATTCTCGTGGGTTCGGTGGCAGCAGCAATCGCGATGCTGATCACGCTGCTCGCCCGATTTGCTTTCATCGCTGCCATCTTCTTCCCACAATCCGGAGGAGATCGTGACCGCAACCCCTTTGCGATGCTCGCTTTGATGATTTTGGCGCCGGTAGCGGCGATGCTCGTGCAGATGGCCATAAGCCGCACCCGCGAGTTCAAGGCTGATCGCATGGCGGCGCAGCTCATTGAAGACGGCGAACCGCTGGCCAGGGCGCTGGAAAAGTTGGAGAGGACAGGCAAGCGCATTCCCACCCCAGTGGCGCGTGAACAGGCTTCGCACTACATCGTGAATCCCCTCTCTGGCCAGAGGGTGGAGTTCGCGGGGTTGTTCTCCACGCATCCACCAACGTCGGAGCGGGTGCGCCGACTGCGAGCGGGTGAGTGGAAAGAGCGATACCGCACTTCCTGAGTGCGGGGATAGTGGTTGGCTTACTCGGTTGCGCTCTTCGCTCAATAACCGCAGGCGATAACTAAACCAAAATCCAACTTCCCACCACTGCAACTTCATTACACTTTCGCTTCGTGCGCTAATCCCATTTGGCGTCTAAGTTCCCTCCTGTTGCGCCCCTGTTGCGCCGCCAAGATGTTTCCTTTTATGGCACGAAAGTGGCTGCCTTGGGAATTTATCCTTTAGGGAGTAATTCCACTGTTGTGCTTATCTGTTCCTAGCCATAGTTCGCTCTAGTTGGTCAATAAATTTATCAGTGTCACTCGCTGTGCAGCTGAGGCTCGCAGGTGATGCCATGACGAGAGCAAATAGTGGAGCAATAACTGCCCACTTCACTAAGGAGGAGGATTCGCTTGCGCAAAACAAATATACGGATTTTGGCAGTGCTGTTAGGGATTGTAGTTTTGGCTATGTCCTGTGCATCTGGGGATGACACTGAAACTACAGCTCCGCCTCCAGCTGAGACGACAACGACCACTGCGGCTCCCACCACCACAGCTGCAGCTGCAACCACAACCGAAGCAGCTGCAGCTGCAACCACAACCGAAGCAGATGCGGCCGTCGAAGAGCCAGCACCCCCTCCCCCGCCTTCCTCAAACGGAATGGCTACTCCAGGAGTGACTGACACCGAGATCAAGCTGGGCGCAATCAGCGACGACGGTCTGCCGTTGCCCGAGATCGTGACGATCCCCGTGGTGGCTTCGGCAGTGGCCATGTTCGACGCAGTCAACGACGAGGGAGGCATCCACGGCCGTAGTATTAGCGTCACAAACTGCGACGCAGCTGGTGACGTTGCCAGGGCGCGGGCTTGCTTCAGGAAGTTGGTGGACGAAGATCAGGTCTTCGCGTTCATCACGAGTATCACCTGGGGAACAGGGGAGCTGCACAGGGACTTGGCTAGGGACAAGGTTCCCTGGTTCGGTTCGTGGGGATTCTTCACTAGCGAATGGCGCGACCCTTGGATGTTCCCGGCCCACATGGCGACGATCCACGAAGCGCACGCAAACTCGATCTGGGTGAGGGATGTGCTTGAAGCTGAGACCGTTGGGATCATCTATCTGAACATTCCGGAAGACCGTCTTGCAGCCGAAGCCATGCACGACATCTTCGATCCTGCAGGAATCGAAGTTGTGCTCGAGCAGCCAATTGAGATCGAAACCCCTGACCACACCCCAGCGGTAATCGAAATGCAGGCTGCCAACCCCGACCACGTTATTCACTTCGCCTGGGCAGCCCCAATGGCGGGCTGGATGATTGCCGCCGATCAGCAGGGCTACTGGCCTCCGCTTGGCGTGAGCGGCAACCACTTTGCCGCCGAAGCCCTGGGCGAGTTCGTTGGTGACTGGCCTCTAAAGGGAATGTGGACGATCACGACGTTCGCTGTCTGGAGCGACAACAGCGAGTACCTCGCAGTGCTCGAGAAGTACAACCCAGAACAAGTACTCAAGATTCACCACATCACGCAGTCTGGCTATGCTGGTGCTCGTATCTTCAATGAGACCGCAAAGCTGGTCGGCCCTGACATTACGCGAGAGAACATGATGGAGGCGTGGGAATCACGGCCCTGGGACGCTGGACCAGGCTTGGGAGTCACCTTTACCTGGGGAGATGCTTCAGCGGAACGCGAAGCGGGCACCGAGACCGAAGCCCACGACACGCTTCGCTGCGAGTATCAGTTCAAGTACAATCAGGCGGCAGCCTCTACAGACCTCGCGGTTTGGATTCCTGCTCCAGAAGGTTACGAAGTCTGCGATACGTTTGACTGATCGTTTTGCGTAACTCGTAACTCGCGTGTTGCGTTCAGTATTGGGGCGTCCAGCTGACCTTTGAAAGGAAGGTTGGTGGGATGCCCCAATTCTATGTGAATAGCTCAGAAGAGGAACACTAGATGTTTCAACCCTTCATTGTTAAGGCTTCCTTCGTGACCGGTATTGCGTCAGGGGCTCTGTACGGCATTCTTGCGATTGCCTTGGTCATGTCGTTTCGAATGAGCCGAGTTGTGGCGTTCGTTCACGGAGGGATTGCTCTATCGTCGGCCTTCTTGTACTGGTACTTGGTGGCCAATCCTGCTCGCACTTCCGGCCATGGAACCAATTTGGCGTATGCCACCAAGGAATGGCCAAAACTCCCGGCTGTGATTTTGGCCATTCTGCTTGGTGCCGGTCTGGGAATTCTGTTTGCATCCGTCGCCACTGGTCGAATGTCTAAGTGGCCGCGAATCACCGTCACAACATTCGCCTTAGGTGGCATGTTGCTCTTTGCGGGAATTACACAGGAAATCTGGCCTGGAGCATTTGAAATTGTTCCCAGCCCGTTTGGCAAGGGAAGGGTGAGCATCTGGGGAGCAAACGTTTCCCACCACCAGATAGCAGTGGTTTCGATACTTGTATTCTTAGTAATAGTTTTGCACTTGTTGGTTACTAAAACAAAAGTCGGTGTACAGATTCGCGCCATTTCAGACGACGTTGAGGCCGCAGAGATAGTAGGCGTTCCAGTGCGTCGTGTTTCAATGGGAGTCTGGTGCCTTACGGGAGCTATGGCAGGTCTAGGCGGGATTCTCTTGGCACCTATGACTCGATTAGGTGCAAGCGTTGTATTGTTTGTCCTAATTCGCTCGTTGGCGGGAGCAGTATTAGGGGGATTTAACAGTCTTCCCCTTGCATTGCTCGGCTCGATGTTGTTCGGTCAAGTCGAAGCACACGTCACAGGAGGGACTTTTGGGAAGATAAGTTCCGGGTGGCGAGAAGTTATATTGATGGCCGTGCTCTTTACTGGAATCTTCATTGTCACCCGGCGTCGTCGCTCACAATTTCGACTAACTGAAGCATGAGCAAACTAACAGTCGCCAACATTACGGGATTGCGCTTTCCGGAAAAGATTACCGGTCAAGATCGGCGACACTTTCTGGGGGGAGCCCTTGTGGTTCTCGTGGCCATTTCAGTGGTGCCTCTGTTTGTTGCCGACTACTGGATTTTTCTGTCCACTGCCGGTTTCATTACCGCTATAACGGTAATGGGACTCGCGATAATTATTGGGTGGGCGGGGCAAGTCACCCTCGCCGGTGCCGCTCTACTAGGGACTTCGGTCTACATCACGGGATACTTGATGCGGGAAGGGCTTGCTGGGAGCGGTGGATGGCCGTTTATCCCAGCACTGATCATAGGTGCGCTTTGCCCGGCAGTGTTATCAGCACTGATTGCTGTCCCGACTGCACGCTTTTCAGGCATCTATGTAATGGTATTGACTATGGGGCTTCAGGTGACGTTAGAGCGGACGCTCTTCACATACACCTGGATTACCGGTGGAGTGGGTGCCGACGTTAGGATCAATCGTCCTAAGATCTTCGGATTTGAATTCAACACCGACCATCGGTACTTCTATTTGAGTTTTTCTGTGATGGTAATAGCAGCGTTCGTTATGTATGCGTTGCGAAATTCGCGGCATGGCCGCGCAATACAATTGGTTCGCACCGACAGACAAGCTGCTGCCGCAGTCGGCATATCACCTTGGCTTTATCGAGTAGTAGCTTTCGGGATTGGAGGATTGTTCATAGGGCTTGCAGGGGCAATGACCGCTCCTCTATATGAATCGCCTCCAGCTCTAACCCAGTATATTCTTTTTCAATCCCTATTTCTGCTAGCAATTCCAGTCGTAGCAGGCACGCAATCGATCACCGGCTTGATTGTAGTCTCACTTACTTTTCAGATACTTCCACCAGCACTTCAAAGCCACCGTTTGTCAGTGTACTTGCTTGGTGGAATTGGATTAGTAGCTGGAACACTTGTTGGGCCCCGCGGTATTGTCGGTACGACGCTCGATTTCCTCCAGCAACAAAGGGATGTCAAGAGTTTGGAAAGAGCTTCTGCCAATGAAAACGATCTTGGTGAAGAAGCGACTGATGAATCTAAGAAGGCTTCTAGCAATATAACGCCATCAAAGCCAGCAACAGAATCTGCGAAAGTTCGTAAAGATGAGTAGCGAGCGCATCGAAGTATCTGCTGCACAATGGGGAGAAGGGCAGTTGGCTGCTCTGGAGATTGTTGAGGCCGCCATGCCCGATCCCAGTCATTCAGGGATTGTTCTCAAAGCTGAGGACATTCATGTTTCATTTGGTGGTGTAAGAGCTTTGGACGGTGCTTACATTGAGATCCCAGCCGAGAGTTTCGTTGGATTGATTGGGCCTAATGGTTCGGGCAAATCTACACTCTTTAATGTGATCAATGGGTTCATGATTCCTGACTCCGGACGTATTTTTGCCTTTGAACAGGAAATAACCAAGCTTCAGCCTTGGACAAGAGCAAGCTTGGGAATGAGTCGCACTTTTCAAGCCAATCACGTTGATCCCGACATATCGGTTTTTGAAAATCTCATCACTGGTGCTTTTCTTAATATTCGTGGGGGATTATTCCGGTCTATCCTCCAATTTCCCACCCCTGTGCGTGATCAAAAAAAAGCTGCCGGACTAGCTCGTGCTGTTGCTCGCTTATTGGATTTGGAGAAGGTACTCGACGTGCGGGCAGGAGTTCTTTCTTTTGGAGCTCAAAGGCGAGTGGAAATAGGCAGAAGCCTCGTCAGCCGTCCGCGTTTGTTGCTGCTAGACGAGCCAAGCGCAGGGATGGATGTTACAGAAGCGGAGCACCTTCTTCGTTTGATAAAAAGACTGCAAAGCGATCTAGGTCTGTCGGTTTGCCTGATCGAACATTTTGTGCGAACAGTGTTCGAGCATTGTGGAATTGTTTATGCATTAGCCGAAGGAAAGATCATTGCTTCGGGATCGCCAATGGAAGTTCAAGAATCTGCTGAGGTAAAGCGTCAGTATCTCGGGGAAGATGGAGGAGGCAATCATGCTTGAGGTTTCTGAGCTCTCGGCAGGATACGGGAGGCTTCAAGTCCTCTTCGACATTAACTTTGGAGTCCGGGCTGGCGAAATGCTTGCAATAATTGGTCCAAATGGGGCAGGTAAGTCAACTTTGCTAAAGTCTCTCATTGGCGTAGTAACTCCTACTAAAGGACGTATTATCTTTGAAGGCTCACGCATCACACATGAACCCCCAAACATGAGAGTGGCAAGAGGTTTGACACTCTCGCCGGAAGGTCGCCGGATCTTTTCAAGTCTGTCAGTCCATGAAAATCTTCTCTCGGGTGCTGTTCGCACTAGTTCCAGCGTTATTGAAACGCAGCTGGAGAAAATTTATTCGCTATTCCCAGTATTGGCAGAGCGAGAGAAGCAAGAAGCAGGTTCCCTTAGCGGAGGCGAACAGCAGATGTTGGCAATAGGCCGAGCCCTTATATCTGCACCAAAGCTGCTTCTCATAGATGAACCCTCCATGGGGCTTGCTCCTCTGGTTGTCGCAGAACTGTATGATGCATTGCTGAAGTTGACATCTGAAGGAATCGGGGTAGTTGTAGTTGATGAGCGGGTAACAGAGGTCACCCGAATTTCTGACCGTACTTGCATTGTCGAGAAAGGACGCATCGTTTACGAAGGAGAACATTCGGAGGCTCTTGAGCAACTTCGAGACACAGCCTTTCTCGGGACTTTGTAGGATACGGCCGAATCGAATTACACAACATGTCAGAGGATATTGAGGAGAACTCCTCTGTAAAGCAAACTGGCCTCGCAATAAGCAACCTCAACAAATTTTATGGATCGCGTGCAGCAGTCTCTGACCTCTCTTTTCAAATATCTCATGGAGTAACTGCGCTGCTGGGTCCAAATGGAGCGGGAAAGACGACTGTAATTCGCTGCGTTGTTGGGCTGACAGATTGGAATAAGGGGACTATTCGCCTAGAGGGAATCGACGCCCGCAGAAATCCTCGAGAAGTGCGGGCAAGAATTGGTTTTCTACCAGAGAGGGCGGCTTTTACTCCGGATTCTCGGGTTGCCAGTTATTTGAGCTTCGCAGCTCGAATGAAAGGCGTTTCTCGCCAGCATTGCCAAAAAGAAGTAGGCGCTGTAATTGAAAAGCTCGATCTAGGAAGCGTGGCAAAGCGCCTCATAGGGAATCTTTCTAAGGGCTACCGCCAGCGCGTAGGACTTGCCCAGGCCCTAATTGGAAGTCCGCCATTGCTTATCTTGGACGAGCCTCTTGCCGGTATTGATCCTCTCCACATCTGGGATTTTCGAGATGTCTTGACCGATTATGCAAAGGAGCACACTGTGCTTCTCTCGACCCACATGATTCCTGAGGCGAGAGTTCTGTGCGACAGAGTTCTGGTCATGACTTCCGGCAAGCTGGTGTTTAATGGTTCCATCATCGAAGCAGAACTTTCCGGTTCTGTCAACCGTCGTTGGAGGATGGGTGTTTCAGGCCCTTCTTACGATGAATTGAAAGCGACTGTCCAAACGATTGGCGCTTCGATTATCTATGCAGCACATTCAAATCGCAGCAGCAACCTTGTCATCGAGGCGGATAGCCCCATGGTGGTTGAAAAGCTTGTTCGCGACATACTTGACAAACATTGGACAGTCGCACATCTAGAACCGATGACCGATCTCTTCGGAGTGGCATTAGAGGAATCAGGCCTCACACGGTCGAAACTTTCAGACTCGAGTGCAAAAAAATGATAGGAATTCGCAACGAGCTAAAGACTTTGCTCGTATCTCCGGTTATTTGGGCGATAGTTCTAGCGTATTTTATTGTTTCAGGCATCTTCTTCGTAGCACTGCTGTTTGCCCGCCAGATTGCTGACTTGGAAAGCTACTTTGCCAACATTGAAACTACGTTCGTAGTTCTCGCCCCAATCATTGCCATGCGGTCTTTTGCAGAAGAAAGACGTACCGGCTCTCTCGATATTACCTTGTCTTGGCCCATTTCAAGGTGGAAGCTTGTTGTCGTCAAATTTGTTTCCAACACTCTTCTTTCGTGGGCGATAGTAAGCATTGTTTGGATTTATGTGTGGATACTGGCCGTCCGTGCTCCAATCGAAGTTGGGAAAGCAGCAGCGGGTTATTTGGGCTTATTGATGATACTCATGATGTTTAGCGCCATAGCCTTGGCAATCTCTGCCCGGGCCAGTTCACCAACTTCTGCCGCATTTGTGGGATTTGGGGTTCTGCTTACTATTTGGATTCTCAACTTCATACCAGGGTGGATCGGAGGACGAATAGGAAGCATTGTCGCGTATTTAGCTCCCACAAGTCGCGTAGCAAATACGGGAAGGGGAATTCTAGATCTTGGAGATGCTCTCTACTTTATTGCTGGGACTGCGCTTGGTTTGACCTTGACAGCTTGGTGGCTCAAGGAACCAAGGGCGAGAAGTCTGAAAGGATTGCTGCGAGGGCGGTATTTGGGCGTCTCACTAGGGCTCGTGATTGTGGTAGGTGTTGGTGCTTCTTCTGTGGCAGCTCGAGGACAACTAGACCTGACTCCTGAAAAGCGCTTCACCCTTACCGAATATTCGGCAAACGTTCTAAGACGTGTCAGTGCTCCCATTAGTGTTTATGGTTTTGTCGAGCCTGGTTCTGCTCAGCAAGCCGAGATGCAGTCGCTTATTCGGCGTTATCAGCTACTAAAGCCCGATGTAGAACTGCGATTCATAGATCCCGACGCGCAGCCCGCAATCACCTTCGAACTTGGTGCCACTACATATGGTCAAATGGTGGTTGAAGTGGAAAATCGAAGCGAATTAGTCGATGACATTTTGGAAATTGAAGTTACAAGCGCAATTCAGCGCCTCTCTCGAATCACCCCCCCTGTTGCCTGTTTTACAGTTGGGCACGGTGAACGTGATATCAGCGATATTCTGCCAGGCGGATACTTGCAGTTTGCAACTCGACTTCAAGAATTGGGCTTTACGACAAAGAAGATCGCCTTGGCGGCTGAAGGCGGAAAAGAGCGACTAACTTCTTGCACAGTTCTTATTCTCGGTGGGCCAAGGGTTGAGTTTCTTCCTGAAGAGAAGACGATGATCGATAACTATGCTGCTAACGATGGACGTCTTGTAGTTTTTGCAGATTCTTCGGGGAGTTCGGCCAACGACCAACTTAATGACATGCTTCGTCCCTGGGGAGTTGCCGTCAGGCCTTCGCTAACATACGACCGGAGTTCGCTGAAAGAAGACCCTGGAGCCATCGTGGTTTACAGGTATCCCAGCAACAGTCCGGTAACGACCAGACTAGCCCGGCAAGACATACCCTTGCTTGTCATAGGTGCCCAGCCCGTAGAAAACGTGCTAGTCGGTTTATCGCGTGAGAGTGAAGCTTGGCTGTCTCCACTCATATCAACTAGTTCGCGGAGTTGGCTGGAAGACGAGACTGAGGGCCCATTCGTTCTCGCAATAGTTGCGGACTGGAGCAGCGTCGAAGGCGAAGAACTTAAGGACTTGGCAATAAGCAGAACCCGTATTGGTGTTGTTGGCACTGCGGAGTTAGCTGCTAACGGCTATTTTGAGCGTTTAGGAAACGCAGACTTTGCGACTCGACTGGTTGCTTGGGTGGCTAGGGAGGACGACATCATCAACGCGACTCGCCAATTACAAGGCGTGCCAAGGGTAGTCCTCACAGAAGACGATCGGACGAGGATCATCTATTCTGGTGTTGTCATCCCTGCTATTATTCCTTTCCTGATTCTGATTGGCGCGCTGCTGCGAAGTAGGAGAGGATAATGGGATGGCGATTTGTTTGCTCATGTGCCGTAATAGCGCATTTAGGGACGCTAATCAGCTGCTCAGACATTGATATGGCTCAGAACTACCGTGAACTGCAATCACAACTTAGTGAAGAATCTCAACGGATCTGGGAAGTGATTTCACACGATGTTGATGATGTAGAGCGAGTGTTGGTTGAATCCGCAGGCAAAACAGTAGAAGTAATCCGCACCGACCAAGGACTATGGTCTCCTGGAACTGGGGCAAAGGAAGTGTCTGCCTCACTCATGTTTGAGGCAGAGCGCGTCGTCTTCCCTATGCGCTCCTACCGTCGTCTCAATGTTGACGCCTCTGATCCTGCCTTCGGATTCGGTGACAATGATCTCTCTGCAACAATTAGAACGCTAGTCGGCACTAGCAAAGTACGTTTTGGCAGAACCACCTTTAGCGGGGGAGGAATTTATGCGTCTTTGGAAAACGACCCTGCCGTTTATGTGGTAATACCTGCTGTTGCTGACAGCTTGCTTTCAGTTTGGCTGGGAGAAAAAGTTAATAGAGGCATTGATCCTAGATTTGCGGAAGCATTGAACCAGCTGCAGCTGGTCACCGTCGAAGAGGAGAAGTTAAACCCTTGGCTGGCGCAAGTAATCGAGTTTCAGGATTCGAGCAATTGAAAGCAGCAGTGTTGCTTATGCTGTCGGTGTTCGCACTCTCGTCGTGTGCGAACACTGCCACAGAAGAACAACAAAGCGAAGTGGCGGCAGTGGTGGAGGGTCGGGAAGTGCTTGCTAGCGCAGTAGATGAACTCACTCATCGCTATCTGGAATCTCCAGCGACTCTCGGTCAGACAGGATCTACGTTGCCAGATCTTGAAGAAGAAATTGCTCGGAGATTTGTTCTAAATTACTTGATCAGATTGACATACCTACAGGTGTTAGCTGATGAACTTGGAGTTTCGACAGATGTGGACTCTTTTCTTGACGTTGCCCTGGGAGTTGTTTCCCCCGAAGACTTTGCTGAGCTAAACATGAATGAAGAGGATCTTCGTTTAGCATACGTTGCTGGCGATCTTTCCCGGCAGATCGGGCTGCTGATCTTTCCTGAAGTTGCCGTGTCTGAGGCTGAAATCCGCAGTGTGTATGAATCAGAGATCGAAAAATTCCAGGAAGGTTGGTCGGCAAGTGTAGATACCGCCTATTTTGTGTCGCGCATTGCCGCGGAACAGATGAGGGAAGCGGTTTCCAATGGTCATCCGTTCCTGCAGATGGCGGAAGAGCACAGGTCTGAGGAGTTCGGCAGCATGGGTGTAGTGACTTCAAATAGCAACCTGAGTCCCCAAATTCTTGAGACCATTGGTGCATTAGAATCCGGTGAAACTAGCGAAATTATTCAAGCCTCTAGTGGCTGGCTACTTTTTCATGTCAATTCCAGAGAATATATGTCTGAAGTACCGTATTCCGAGGCTAGGGAAACTCTGCTTGCGATATTGCAGGACCAAAATCGACAGCGACTGTTTGATGAATGGTTTCAATCTAAACTAAGCGAAGCCAACGTTGAAGTAGCCCCAGTCTACGGGATATGGAATTCGGAATCAGGTACGGTTCGCTCGTCTTAAATGTTTTCAGTAAGTAGTGTTCCGCGTTGGCTGAGCTTACTTAAGCCAGCATCCAGTCTTCGATGGATGCTGCTTACTAGTGCCTTAGTTGTCGTATTATTTGTTTCTCCCGCGAGCGCGCACCATCCGGAGGGTCAAATCAGCCTGTGGGTATCTGATATTCAACTAGAGAGCACTCAAGATGGCTTGAGGATAGTCGCAAGCCTTGTGGAGCGCGATGAAGGTACAGTGGCCCCCGGTTTCGGCATTTTGGTGGAGGCAGAGAACGAAAATCGCCAGATAGAGAGCCAAGTTGAGCTTTTGGAGAATGCATCAGCCCAGTACGAAGGCTTCATCGAGTTAGGTTCCGGAGAATGGGTTCTGATTTTTACTGCTCACGAGGGGCCATCGTCATTGCCAGTCATCCGGTCATCTCGTCAACAGAGTGTCACTATCGACGAGACAGGGATACTTGTCGAAGATGAGGGAAGCAACGAAACTGCCTTAGTTTTCGCCATCGTCGTGCCGATCGTTGTGATTCTGGTGCTGCTGATTTGGCGTAGTAAGGTGCTTAGGCGTGATTCCGAGGGAGGCAAGCCGGAACACAGGACGAGCACCGAGAGCAAAGTCAATGGACAAGACGAAACCACCGAACACACGAGTCGCCCAATTGGGGAAACACTGGATGAGCCAAGTTGCAATGCCTAGAAGAGTCCTGCTCTGTTTTGTGGCATCGATGTTTGCCTTGCTGGGGCTGTCTGGCAGTGCAATTGCTCAGGAAGACATCGACACTCAAGACGGCGAACAGCGCGGAGGAATTGGAGGTACATACACTCCCCGTGGGCGAGTGGATGTTGCGGTTGAATTAAATCCCGAAATCGATGAACGACTGTCACCCAACTACATTCCAATAATCGTTCAGCTTACAGATCCTGAAACAGGCGAGCAGGTTGAAATGGATTACGTTGTGCTTGCGGGAATCGCTAACTTGGCTGGCCAAAGAGCTACGGAAGTCTATTCATTTGCTTATCCGTATCTCACTGAACCTGATAAGAATGAACCTGGCATATATTCAGGAGTAGTCATAGTTCCTTCCAACGGACAGTGGAAGGTGCATATAAACGCATTTGATCCCATTGACGAGAGGGACAGCAATATTCCAACAGCTTTGGGAACTGGCGAGTTGTTGCTCAACATCACAAATGCCTTGACGCTCGAAAGTGCTTCACAATTCGGAGTTGTAGATGAATTGCCAACATCAAACGTTGGAGAGGTTGTCCTCCTCATTGTCCATTCAGGACTTGGACTGAGTTGGTTTATCTTTGCGGCAATAATGACACTGATAGCGACCCCTCAGCGGAGACGCTGGTTCTCTACGAATGTGAATGATTTCTTAGATCGAAGACTCTATCGGTTCCTTCGTGTTCTAATTGGAATAACGGCACTGATCTGGCTTACAGGCATACTCAATTTGAACATTCTAGTTGCATATCCCCCCCCACTAACATCTGAGCAGACCCGTGCTCTATTTCTACTTCCCTACGCAGAGCCTTACACGATTGCGCTGTATTTGAAGATAGCAGTCTATGGTTTGATTACTTTGCTGATCATTCCGCTCGCTCGCGCTGCGCGTCGTAGCGTGTTGACATGGCGGGACGGTCAGCCTGACTCGGTTGTAACAGCGGACGACTTGGAACTACCTGCCATCAAGCTTTCTTGGATGGCACGTGTGAGCGTCTTGAGTATTGCCGCGGGTGGTGTTGTGATTCTCGTATGTGTAACGATTCTCAAATACACGCACGTCCTCAGCGAGTCGATACGCAGCGTTTCGCCTTAGATTTGCCGTCGGCGATCTATTGATCGACAGCTCTCAATAGAACGATTTCCAATTTTTCTAAACCCATCTGGATTTAGAGGATGATCAGTGATGTTCCCTCTTGAACCAGTCCTCTGGCATCAAATTATTACGCCTGGCAAGCACTATGGGTAGATTAGTACCTTTAGTTCCTCTTGACGCGCCATAGCGTTATATGACTCGGGGGTTTTCTCGAGCGGAATGCGGGAGGTCGCAACTACGGTAGGGTCAATTACTCCCCCTACTAGCAGTGGGAGAATGCGATCTCGCAGCCTGATAGAGTCGCCGATGGCAAAACGCAGCGTGAACTCCTTGGCAAAAGCGCGTGCAACCGGAAAGATAAACTCTGAGTCAAAATGCGCTCCTACGGAAACCACCGTTCCGCGGGCTCGAACTAGATCGCAGGCAGCCCGCAAGGCAACAGCACCTCCAACAGCGTCGATAGTTACATCCGCCCCTCGCCCGTCGGTCAACGCTTCTAAGATTGTTGAAACATCTTCCGGGGAGGAAGCAAGCGAGCCGTTGGCTGCTGCTATGTCCCTTCTTGATTGCAACAAGTCCACCACGACCACCGATGCCACTCCCATTGTTTGACACGCAAGGCTCGTCAGCTGCCCCACAGTCCCTCCGCCTATCACCACGACAGTGTCACCAAAGGAAACTTCCCCTCGCTCGGCTGCCGCAAAGCCGCATGCCAGAGTGTCGCCCACGAACAATGCTGCATCGGGTGAACAATATTTTGGAACTCGACAGAGCACTACATCAGCATGGGGCACACGAACTGCCTCTGCCTGTGCTCCGGGTAGAGGTTCCCCAAATACAGACCCATACCCGAAGAAACTCCGCTCCTCGCATTCCCAGTGATCACCCCGTCGGCACCACCAGCAGCGTCCGCAGGCAGTGAAGTCGCTTCCCAAGACTTGATCGCCCACATCTAAGGTTTGGACATCCGATCCAATGGCGATGATGCTGCCTACGAACTCATGACCCAAGACCGTGCCGGGCGTTATTCCGTCCAAACCATGAAGGGCATGCAAGTCAGTTCCGCAAATCGCACTGACGTTGATCTTTACCAGAGCATCCGTAGTCTTTTCAATGCGTGGATCTTCGACAGTGCTAACTACGACTCGTCCTGGACGGTCGTATGTAACAGCCCGCACTAACGACCTGTTGCAACTGAGATGTTCATTTGGGCCACCCGCTCGGCTATACGTTGCGCGGCAACCTGAAGTTCGGACAACTCAGCCGAGGTTAGATCAAGCTTCGCAATCTCTGAAACACCTTCGGCATTGAGCCTTGCGGGCAGGCCGACATATGTATCTTTGATGCCGTAGGTGCCATCGGCGCGGACGCAGGCAGGCAGCACTTCATTGCTGTCTTGTGCCATAGCCAGGACCATCTTGGCCACCGAAACAGCAGGAGCATGATACGCACTTCCCGTTTTGAGAAGTCCGACTACCTCAGCCCCGGAATCGCGAACTCTCTCTACTAGTCGTTCCAATGCATTTGAATCTAAGACTTCGGTTATCAGGGTGTTGCCGAGTTTGGCTTGACTGAGCGGAATCACCATTTCCTTGCCATGGCTTCCAAGTGCCATTGCTGAAATGTTTTCCGGTCTTTCGCCGATCAATTGTGCAGCCAAGGAGCAGAACCTTGCAGAATCGAGGACGCCCGCCATTCCGGTGACTCGATGAGAGGGGAATCCTGTCCTTTGATATGCAAGCTCGGTCATCTCATCAAGTGGATTTGTGACGACCACAACAATCGAATTGGGCGAATATCGTGCGATGTCATCACAAATGCTTCCGACAATTCTGGTGTTTGCGGCGGTGAGATCGGAGCGTGTCATTCCAGGCTGACGGGGTTTTCCAGCAGTTATCACGACAAATCCGGAATCTGCGGCTTCGGAATGGTCGGTGCTGCCGCTGATTCTGGTTGCAAACTTTCTGAGGCTTGAAGAATGGGACAAGTCGAGAGCGAGACCAGCGGCCAATCCAGGAACGACATCGAGCATTGCTACTTCCTCGAACACGTCGGAGTCGGCAAGCCGCATTGCGGTGCTAACACCTACGTGACCGGCCCCCACTACAGTCACCCTGGAATTTCTTCGGCGAGTCGAAACGCTGTGATCTGAGGTGCTCAGGCTTCCGGGCGAGCGACTCTCTTCAACAACTGGCGCTGATCTTCTGTAGAGAATTCCGGAAGGAGGCCCCTCAGCGCTCTTGCCAGTCTTTGCCCTGCGATAGACAATTTGGCTACGTTCATTATCGCTCTCTATAGCTTCGACAGGTGTGCCCGAACCGAAAGTAGCCGATTCTCCTGAATTCTTGGCATGTCTTTGATTCTTCTCAAACGTCACACCAAGTTCGACGGCGCGATCTCGAGCGAGTGGAGTGACTACATCGCCGGGTTCGAGCTTTATTTTGCCTTTGGCCGCTTCTACGTCTCTTACGCCTATGACTTTCATTCACTAGCTACCAGTGTTGTTAACGCATTGACCGCCGCATCTCGCGCTGTAGCGACTTCGCTTTCGCTTCCAGCAAGGAAAACACGCCCAAAACGTCCGACAGCCCGGATTTCCACGATGTCGATGGTCGATGCCTTTTCCGCTTCGTTAGCTGCTAATCCTGCATAGGCAGCCGGAGCTACCTCTAGCACAAAGAGGCTTTGACCGGGGATGAGTAGTGCGCCTTTGCGGAACTTGTTCAACAGCTGAGCTTGATAGGCGTGAACGTTGGTGATTAGTTGAGTTGAGGCAATGGTCGGCTTCATACGATCGCCTTCCCGCATTTCCAGTTCGGCCAAAACTGCTGAGCCGGCCGCCAAAATTTCCGCTTGATCCTGTGCATGCAATTCTAAGAGTCCGAATTCCCGCTCGATAATCTGGAGCGCCGGCCTCACTTCTGCGGACTTAAGGGCAACATCGGCAACCCGAAATATTTCGTTGCCAGGCGACATCTCTATAAAGATTTCGGCCATTCCTTCTATGGGGACATCGCCCTGGCAGGTTGCGGCGATATGGGCAGCACACTGAGGCTGAAGCCGATCAATGTAGGAGAACGCTCGTAGCGTGATGTTACTCATGACGCATCCGATCGAATTCAAGTTGTTCTGACGAAACGTAGCCTTGTGATGGAAGGTGTTTCATATGCTGCTCCGAGCTAGTCCTAGTGGTGTTATGTACAGTGGGTTGGGATAATTCACGACTTGCCTTTCGAGGAATTGTGAGACGATCTCGCATGCTCCAGGAATCATCAGACCTCCGCCTGCAATGTGTAGAGGCAAGTGCTCGTAGTTTCTGGAGAGTCTTGCGATGGAGTATGCAACCCTCTCAATTCCCGGACGAATTATGTCCAAGACTTCCGCCCCGTTGCGACGCTTTGCAATCTCGGCTTCTTTCTCACTGATTTTTAGTGCCCCCGCGAGGATGAGGTTGATATGCATGCCCCCCCCTGGGACATCCCCTACTTCAACGAGTTCGCTGTCAATCATCACTCCAACGCCGGTCGAGCCGTGCCCAACGTCGACGACGACCCCGTCTTCAATATCGAGAACCGAGTTTGCGGCTGACACTTCATCTACAAGAGCAGCGCATTCCAGACCGGCCCGCTCAATCACAAAGCGGCATGTTCGGCTTTCGGCTGCCCCAATTCCTGGAGGGAAGCCGGTGCTGGCTGAAGCGATGTCGTAGCCTAAGACTGATTTCGACTTTCTTACGAGCGAGGATACGGATTCAACCGCTCCCATAAAGTCAAAAACAACCCCATCTCTCATAGCTTGACAAGGGGATGATTCAATAAATACAGGTTCAAAGTCGCTGTCAATTACTGATAGTACAACCGTGGATGTCCCAAGGTCTACTCCCGCGTGGAGGTCACCGTTCCACGCTGCACTAGAACAATTGGAAGCTCGTTCAAGATACTCCCGCGCTCGAACTCGTTGCAGTGTGCTCACGGTGCGAATCTCGTGTCGGTTGCGAGTTGCCTCCAAGGCCGAACTTCGTGGGCGATTCGTTTTATGTTTATCAAGTGCAAGGGTGTGATGTTGTCTGAACTGATTGATCCGCTCCAGGTTCCCGTACCTAGCATGAACGACGGATCAATCTCTGCGCTGTAGCCCATTCCCCCGAAGAGCGTTGGCGTATTCACCGGTATGCGCGACACGGGGAGCGACGAAAAAGCCTCGATAATCTCAGGGTCGGTGGCGTGAAGGCCCAAAGTGTGGCCTAGACCACCGTAATTCAAGACTTCCCTGCAGCGCTCCAGGGCCAGATCGACGTTGGGTGCCCTGTAAATCTTTAGTATCGGTCCTAATATCTCGGCTGACAGCCTTTCCTGGTGACCTACTTGATCTAGCTCAACTCCCAATACGCGCGTGGTCGATGGCAGGGAACTTCCGATGAGTTCACCTAGATGAATTGCCGACTTGCCCACAGGGTCGGGGCGAAGCCGCCCGCTGTCGTCAAACAGCAGGTTTGCCAGCGAAGCGTGCAGGGACGAATCGAGCATGTACGTGCCGACTTTTGCGAGAGAGAGGAGCATCTGATCGGCAATCACTTCATCGAGAACCACAGCCTGTTCAGCCACACAAGCCGTCCCGTTGTCGAAAGCCTTTGACTCCACGATCATCGCTGCGGCTTCATCGATGTCCGGCACACTTCTGTGTACATAGACTGGAACGTTGCCAGCCCCTACAGCGATTGTCGGTTTTCCTGATGAGTAGCACACTCGTACCATGTCACTGCTACCCGTTGCGAGGATGAGTGATACATCCTGATGTTTCATTAGCTCTTGAGTGCCAACCAGAGTCGGATTCTGCAGACAGGAGATAAATCCTTCAGGCGCACCAGCCTGTTCTGCGGCCTTTGCTAACACCTCGGTGGTTCTTAGGCAACAACGAGCAGCGCGCGGGTGCGGAGCGAACACTATCGCATTCCCGGACTTCATTGCGGCAAGGGCCTTGAACAAGACTGTTGATGTCGGGTTTGTGCGGGGAATGAGTGCCGCGATTACTCCCATTGGTGAGCCAACGGCAGTCATTCGACTTGCCTTGTCTACCCACAATACGCCAACCGCTTTCTTGCGCAACATGTATTTCGCGACAAACGTAGTGTTGTAGCGATTCTTGAGTATCTTGTGCTCGTATACCCCGTAGCCGGTCTCTTCCACTGCAAGCCTGGCTAGCTCTTCAGATGCGGCAGTTCCTGCCCGAGCCATGGACACAAGCACTGAGTCCAGGCGACCTTGGTCGGTTCCTAAGAAGTTATCAAAGGCCTCTCTGGCATTCTTTGCCTTAGTTCTAGCATCAATTATCGATGCTATGTCTGGGTCAAGAGTCTGAAGTGTCATGATGATCTGCTTGCGTAGGAATCAGTGCACTATCGAGGAGTGGCTCAGGCAAGCGCAGGAAAATTGCCCTGCGCTTGCAAACTAGCCGGCCGATCAGGTGGACTAGTTCAGGCAGACTGGTTGTCTGCAGCAGCGTGGCCCAGCACAGTCTCAACATCGTCGTGGGGCCGAGGGATGACGTGGACAGCGATTATTTCCCCCACCTTGCCGGCGGCTACAGCCCCTGCGTCGGTGGCGGCTTTTACCGCTCCTACGTCTCCGCGCACCATGACGGTAACCAAACCTCCTCCGATTTGTTCACGAGACACTAAGCGAACGTTGGCGGCTTTGACCATGGCGTCTGCAGCCTCTATCGCTCCCACAAGCCCTCTTGTCTCAATGAGACCGAGTGCTGTTGTGGGAATGTTGTTTCGAGATGAATTAGTTGCCATTTTTACTCCAAATCTTGTTTGTTATTTTTGAAATGCGATGTTTCCGTTAATGGTGATGCTGTCAACGATTGCAATGACTGCATTGTCAACTGCTGCGTCTTTGCTGATTGGCGGCACTCGTGCGGCGCTGCCCCTTGTGGAAACAACCACTTCACCCTCTCCGGCACCCACGAGGTCGATAGCAACGTAAGATATTCCGATGTGCCCCAGGTCGGGAAGTGATGGGTCAATATCCTGGAGAATCAGTATCTTGAACGAGACGAGCCCAGGCTCTTTAACGGTAGAGACCACCTGTCCGATAACTTTTGCCAACTGCACCAGAATGTCCTCTCGTTCGTGCTTTCCATGCGAAGATTTTCTACAATGCTGCTGTTAGGGAAATTTCGCTTTGAGCGATATATTTTAAGTTAAAGGCTGAGAACTTCCATTATTCACCCAATAGCGATAAAAATATTGCAAATAATTGTCTTCGATGTGTAATCTCCCAGGTGGCTTGTTGTGTAAGTTCAAAATGCCACTCTGTAGCAACTGTCGGTCCTCTTATAGGAAGGCAAGGGCCAATCCGGTAACGTTCTAACTTAGATACTCGTAATTCCCGTAATGCGAGTCTGAAGACAAGTAAAGCACTGCCACCGCACGGCAATCCATGCAAGCGTATGTTGTTGTTGGTGTGGCGAAAGTAATAATCCCAAGATTAGGAGTGACACGTGATTAACCCAGAAGACGCATCCCTTCATGAACCGTCCTCCAATGACCCCCATTGGGCTGAGACGAACTTCTTTGGATTTTATGTTCCTGAACTAAACATGAATTGTGGGGTCTACGCCCTCTTTCGCACTAACTTGAATGTTGGACTTTCAACGATTCACCTTTGCTCTCGTCGAGCAAAGGCACACTGGGAGGCGGAATACTGCGATCTTCAAATGCACCTGCCCATGGGCACAGACTTCGATTTGTGCAATTATCAGCTTGCCAATGGCCTGAGCGTGAAGTGCACCACGCCTAACATGGATTGGGAGGTTGATTACGACGATGGTGAAGGAACAGAAATACACTTCCAATACCGTTCACTCATGCAACCATTTGACATCAATGATCCGAAGCAAGACCCAATGGTGGCAGCTGCAGCAGAAGGATCTGACTTTCAGTGGGGAACCGCTTACAGTGGACATTTTGATCAGACCGGTGTCTTCAACGGGACAATTGTGCTGCGTGGCCGAGAAATTCCGTTTAGCTGTGTTTCAACAATGGATCATAGTTGGGGAGTTAGAGCAGAGAGGCACGCACACTCAATGAGCTGGTTGCATGCACATTTCTCTGAAGATTATGCGATCCATGCGATATTCGATTTTGATCCCCACGAACTGGGAGAACTGCGGTTGACGCATGGTTATGTCCTTGACTCTGGAAAAGTACTTGGACTCAAATCAGGCCGAGGACGAACGATTCGAAATAACTACTTTCCTGAAGTCAAACTATTAGAACTTCAAGATGAGTCCGACAAGCGCTATTCATTGCGTGGTGTGGCCGTTACAAGCTTTCCGTGGCAAGCTTGGCCAGGAGTAGTTGGTTTCAATGCGCTGATGGATTGGGTAGATCAGGAAGGTAATGAAGGAAAGGGAGAGACTCAGGATTTCATGGGTGTCTCTACTCTTACTTCTCTCGGTGTTTGAATACAGCAACTTATGGCAAACGTAAAGGCTCTGCTATTTGATCTGGATGGCACGATTGTTCAGACTAGAAAAGCATCCTGGCAGGTTTTTCAAGAGACGAACGACGCTTTTGATTTGGGGCTTGGAACCCCTCAGGAATTTTACAACTTATTCCAAGGTAAGTTCTACGATAGTTTAGAAGAGATAGCGAATTCTCGTGGCATAGCCAACCCCGAGGAAGTGCGTGAGCATTTTCAAACACAACTGCGAGAAAGTTATACTCCCGAAGTAGTTCCAGGTATGGTTGCAGTAATTCGCGCGCTAGCTTCGGATTACAAACTCATGTTATTGTCTGCCAATTCGATGGAAGTCGTCCGTCGCATTCTTGTTTCCAACGGTATTGCAGAATGCTTCTCAAACGTTTTCTCAGGTGAGATTGCACCCAGAAAGGGCGATGTCATCCATCAAGTTTTGTCTGATGCTTCTTATGCGAGTGGCCGCAGTTGCTTGCCGTATTACGACGATGCCCCAAGATCGATTCACAATTGTCCAGCAGAGTTGATGTTGATTACTGATACTGTAGGAGATGTCAAGGAAGGAAAAGACGCAGGAATACGGGTGTGCGGGGTTATGTGGGGCATGCATGCTACAGAGGAACTTGAGGAAGCAGGCGCAGAGTTTGTATGTGTGTGGCCAGAGGAACTTCTAGCTTATTTAAAGCCTGAAGGCACTTGCAGTCGGGGTGTTTGTGTTTTGCCTCCGGCCATAAAGCCCAATTTGTGTAATGAAGTTTCCGTTCCCCGTAACGCCATCCTGGGCCAGGAAATCATTGAATCAGCTAATTCAACAGCGGAATCTCGGCGCGCTCGTCGACTAGGGGCTGCTAAGAGGCAGGCAGTCCTCATCGAGGACTTGGAATTAGTTGAGCATATTGGAGGAGCTACGGAAGTGGTAGGTGGGGCCGGTTTACTGGAGGAGTGTTGCTGTCAACTGGATGATCTTCCCACTCACAACTCATCCGGAAAGCGTGGCGAGTGCTCGACACACGGTTCAAACCACTCGACAAGCACTACGGGGTCGACTCGTATACCTTCCAGATCCCAGGATCGGCTTCTTCTGCGCGCTTTGGAACTAATTGGGTCATAGTGAATTTATCCATCATGGATAAATTCTTAGCCCTAACATAGCAATATTGTTAAATCTGTAAAATTATCGCTTCGCTACTATTGCTGCCGGGTGTTCAGATTGAAAGTTGACCTGGGGATAGTCTTAAGCAACTTGCACAAAATCATTAGAACACTTTAGAACAATTTGTCGACAATTAATACGAGGAGGACGGAATTGTGACCGTACTAGCAGAGGGAATGAATGTCTTCGAAACAGACAAGAAGCCTTCAGGGACTGTGTGTTATCTTCTAAATCCGCAATCCGTGATTTCTCTGATAGATAGTGGAAAATTGCGCGAGCACATTCTCTTGGTTCGCGGAGGGACGACCACTTTCCTTGCTCCTGCCTTGACGATGGGGGCGATTGGGATCATCACTATGTCTGGTGCGCCAGAGTCGCACTTGGGCATACTAACTAGAGAGTTTCAAACTCCCTGCGTTATGACCGCATATCTAACTGAGGGAAGCGGATCTCGCTATGTGCCAGGAGAAACCGATGATTCGCACTTTGATGAAATCGTTGAAGCTCTGAATGGCAAAAATGTAGTGCTCGATTGCTCAGACGAAGCAGTTGGCAAAGTGGTCTTGCTTGAAGAGTAGAGAAGACTGGATTTAACCAATAGTTAAGATAGCGTCAACTAATAAGGAGGCGGAATGACAATTACCGAGGCAAAAACAGCTGAGTACGCGAAGCGTTACGACGACGACGACGACGGACTTCGCTTTCAACCCCTGGAGTACGTTGGTAACTTTAAAGGACTAGAGCCAGTTCCCGACGGAATTCTTGGCGACAAGATCATGCGGAGTCGTGCTAAGTCTGGAGTGCTTGAGAAAGTTTCGCACGAAGACGTTCTGCGTGATCAGTTCACGCTTGATGAGCTCAACGATCTCAACAACTACTTGGCCTGGAACATCTGGGATGTTCTTGTTATGCGGGCCACTGAGGGAGTTTCAGGAATGATTCCCCGTCAGGAGTATGAGATCCTCGCATTTATGAACGAGTTTTATCGTTACCCCGAATTCATGCGCCTGATAACAGACAAAATCGGTGCACAAGGAGTAATTGATATTGGTGAAAGTGCTCGCAGCGAAATTGGAACCAAGGTCAATTGCGTTCACGACTGGTGCCTCGGTGCAGTTGCGTTCGGAATGGGTCGCTGCGGACTGCTTGCAGGCGAGTGGGTTCGCGCTGACGATTATGTTGAGGAGAGCAACATCATCCTGAAGTTCATGCAACGGATACTCTGGGGAAAGCGACAGGACGGTTACATCCTCAACTCGCAGGACCGCTATCGCTGCCTGATCCACGACCAGGAGATACTCGACCAGTTAATGGGGCAAGTTGTGGATTTTGATCAAGGATCACCCTCCCAACACACTTTTGAGCAGTTCAACGCTACGGCCGAGTTGTTGGCGTTCTTCGATCATTACGACTGTCGTCTGGGGCTTGGTGACACAGGGCCTTACCCGTTGCCGGACGGACGACTGCTGATCGTGCGCGATCTGTTTGTGAACGAAGAAGTGTTTCACTGGAGCGATGTTTGCGAAGGACTTCCGCACTGTTACACGCTTGCGGTTGTGATAGATCCTGAAGCAATGGGTCTGCGTGAGATTCGAGTGAATGACATTTCGACCACGTTCACAATCCCGAAGAACTACGTTCCGCACATAACCGGCGGAGCAGTTTTTGTTCGGGAGAAGTGGGACACCCCAATGGGTGATGTCTATTCAGTACCGATTTCCGAGCTGGAGCCTCACATGGAAAAGCTTCGCAACTCGACGTATCTGATGTACAAGAAGACGGCGAAAATGTCCCGCCACACGCTGTGCCTTAATGGTATATACAGCTACTACATTGAGATGATCCTTCCGCACTTGCGCAAAGCGGGGGCATACGAGGAAGTCTGTGCCAAGAAGGATTTCTGGGAAATTGATCAGAGGGTCATGAACTACTACTATGAGATCACGAAGCGCAATTTCGTGCAAGTCGTAGTACCGCAGAAAATCTTCTCCGGTGAGGGGTATCTCCCCTTCTCAGATGAAGCTGATTTGCGAGCCTCCAAATACCTTTGGAGTTAGTTCCAACGAGAAGGATTTAGCAAGACTTCAGGGAGGGGGCTGCCTCCCTCCCTGGAGGTATTTGTCATGGTCGATGTGACGGACGATCGCTTCAGTGTGCTCAACGCGGTGTGGTTACGCAAGATGGCTGGGCAAGATGCCATTGAAGAGTGCACCGGCATGTCCTACCACGAAGTTGGTGCGCTTCTTGAGGAGTCGATTGAGCTCGGACTAGTTCGTGAACTTGCCGGTCAGTACCTCTTGACAGACGACGGTCGGCGACATGTCCTCGAGTACTACGAGAGCAAGTATTCTGAACTGCGTAACAATACTGATCTGATATCCTGGTATGACAACTTTGAAGGAATTAATTCCCGATTCCTTAAACAAGTCAGTGCTTGGCAGACCGAAGTAGGTAGTTCGCAAGAAAAAGCCTATGCAAGAATTATACGGTTGGTTGAGCGCCACATTACTGGACTTACTGAAGCTTCGAAATGGATTGCTCGTTATGGACATTATGCCCAGCGGTTTCGTCGTAGCATAGAACGTATTGATGCGGGCCAGACAGAATACATAACAAGTCCAATGGTAGATTCGCTCCATAATATATGGTTTGAATTTCATGAAGACATTTTGGCTGTGTTAGGGCGCCCAAGAGAGACTCTAGAATCGTAAATGAATGTCTCAGTCAGGATCGGGGTAAAGGTTTGCGATCTTCCAGATTGGTATATTCCTTTGAACAAGCCAACTCTGACGATGTTACGCTTCTCGGCGGAAAGGGTGCCGGTTTAGCGCGTTTAGTAGCAGAAGGCCTGCCTGTTCCTCCTGGGTTTATTATCACGACGGAGGCTTATAGAGACTTTATTAAGAATCGGAAGTTATCCGATGCTCTAGTTGATGAAGTCATGTCTCAACTACTCGAACTTGAAAATAAGAGCGGTCGTTGCTTTGGAGGCGGAACGACACCTTTGTTGGTTTCGGTTCGATCTGGCGCACCAGTGTCGATGCCGGGGATGATGGACACCATTCTAAATCTGGGCTTGAACATGCAGAGTGCTCAAGCCCTGGCTAGAGCGACTGGAGACTCGAACTTTGTCTTCTCTACGCTGATTCGATTTCATAGCATGTTCAGCGAAATAGTCTTAGACGCGGATGGCGAAAATATTTCTGAAGCCGCAGAAGAATTTCTCAGATTCTGCGACCCAAATGCTGAAGCGTTTAGTTCTTTAATTCGCGCAATGCGCAGCGCAGAGGAGGAAGAGACCGGTTCTTGTGTTCCAGAAAATCCGGTTGACCAACTGCATATGGCTATCAGAGCTGTTTTCGATTCTTGGAACACAAATCGAGCTGTGACATATCGTCGTCATCATGGAATTACTGATACTCTTGGAACGGCGGTCGTTGTACAGGCCATGGTGTTTGGGAACCTAGGCTCTCCTTCCGGCAGTGGCGTTGTTTTTACCCGTAATCCTACGACAGGCGTTCATGAACTCTATGGAGAGTTCATGGAAGGAACGCAGGGTGAAGATGTAGTAAGTGGGACAAAGACCCCGGACACGATCAGTCAGGCAGCGCAAAAGCACCCGCAAGTATTTGAAACTGTTGCACGCCTAGCTGCTGACTTGGAGGAGCGCTATTCTGATGTACTTGATCTGGAATTCACAGTTGAGGAGGGCAAGCTATATTTCTTGCAGGTTCGAAGTGCTAAGCGCACCGCAATGGCTGCAGTCCGTATTGCCGCAGATTTCTTGGATGAGGGTCACTCTAGTCCAGTAGATGCTCTTCGAGGAATAACTGCTGATCAAATTAGAGAAGTCGAACGTCCCAGGTTCTCTGCTGGAGATATTGATCGAGCTCGTTCAGATGGAAAGCTGCTAGGAAAAGGGATTTCAGCTTCCCCGGGCCAAGTCTCTGGAATGGCAGTACTGGATCCGGATCGCGCTTGCGCTCTTGTTGCAGAAGGAAAGGATGTTATTCTACTTAGACCTACAACAAGTCCGCTTGATCTTCACGGAATGATTGTTTCAAAAGGAATTATTACGGCGCTTGGAGGAGCTACTAGCCACGCAGCAGTAGTGGCTAGGGCATTAGGGCTCCCTTCAGTGGTGGGCTGTAAGGAGTTGGCCATTGAAGCCGATTCGGGCAGATTCTCGATTGATTCAATTGAATTCAGTGAAGGTGAAACGCTGTCAATTGATGGGTCTAGTGGCGAGATATTCTTGGGGGAAATTCCTCTAACCAGTAGCGAAGTGGTTAGTTCTGCGCTTGATAACGTCTTGCAGGTAGCAAGAGAAGCGGCTAGGTGCAGGCTATATGGAATAGGAACTACCGTCGATAAATTTCGGGAATATCGCCGAAAGGAAGCTGACGGAATAGTTGTTAGAATGGTGGATCTCCTTGTTAGTAACAGCCTAATTGAAGATTTTGAAACTGAATTACTTAAACAAAGTAAGAGGAGCAACTTAGACTTACGTTGCTTTGAAGAAGTTATTGCTGAGTTGCTTGCTCCTTTGATTTATGAATCAGAACACTTTCCGGTAATAGTAAGAGCAATGGACTTTCTTGGAGGCGATGCTTCTGACGTGCTGGACTTATCGAACTTAACAAGATGTTACCCAGGCTTAAATTTACCACTAGGAGTCGCTGAACTTCTGAGAGTGCAGATGGCCGCCTTGGGGCGCGCCTCAGGAAAGTATCGAGACCATCCTGTACCTAAACTTGTTTTCAGAAACATCTCAGATGTTTGCGAGATGCATGCATTAATCAGAATGGCAAAATCTGAGATGCTGCTTCCTGAGCGTGGAGATATTGATGTGGGTGCTCTAATCACAACTCCAATCGGAGCAATGAACTCAATAAACTTGGCAAAGATTTCTCATTCATTATGGTTTGATGTTCAAAGACTGCTTGAAGGCTATTTTGGTTATCCGTTGGGTGTGTTCACTTCGGGTGAGCCACTTGATGAATATGTCAAGTTGGAAAGATTGCCGTATGATCCGCGGAAAGGCGCAAGTGAAGCTCAGAGACAGATAATTATGTATGTAAACAAGGCTAGTTCCGTGGGCAGCCACTGCGAAATTGGTGTGAAACTTCCTGCTCCGGCTTCCGAAGAATTAGTAGCAACATACTATCGAGCAGGCGTTCGTTTGTTCACAGCCGAAGCCGAGGAAATCAGAGCTACCATGTTTTCTCTGGGGAAAGAAGCACTTTTGCAAGAAGAGGAAATGCAAGCAGGAAATGAAGCTAACTGAAGATCATCTTTCGGCTTTGCGTGAAGCAACGCTTGCCGGTTCAGAAGAAGTATTGGCAGCAGCGGTAGACTTCCTTGCTTCAATTTCAGGCAGCGAGCGGGTAACCTTCATCAAGTCATCTATGGATGGGTGGAAACTTACCGGTGCCTCTACTGCCACGGATGAATTGATTCGTTCTGTAGATGCGTTGCCTCAAGAATCTGTTTCTTGGGAAGTTGCCACTCAAATACCTTCAACCTTTGCTACGTTTATTCCGATCAGAGTTGGATCTCTTGCCATTATCATCGAACGTGTATTCGATAGCAACTCTGAAGCTGTAGCTATTACTCGACTGGCAGCTTGGATGTGTGACCTATTGCTCAAAGATGCAGAGCGAATTGACAGTTTAAAGAAATTACTAAAGGAAGTTGGTGGGTTACCGCCACTTCCATTTGTGCTCCTCTCGGTCAGGGAAATCGATCAGTTACTATTATCAAGTGTGAACGCTGCCCTGCAATTGTTGGAGGCAGATATGGCGGGTGTGTTCATTCTTGAAGGGGAAGAGTTAGTAATGAGTAGTTGCGTTGGTCACAGAAGTTCTCAAACAGCGCAATTGAGTATGAATAGAGGACAAGGACTAGCAGGAAGGGTTCTAGAGTACGAGGAAGTCTGCTCGGTTGACGACTACTTGGGGAGTAGCCTGATTACACATGACTTTGACTCTCTCGCTCAAACGGAGAATGTTCGCTCTGCTCTGGCAGCCCCACTTGCTATCAATAGCAAGATATTGGGCGTTCTAGAAGTTTGGGCTCGGCGACCTTCGGCTTTTCAAGATACGCATATTCGGCGAATAGATGGTGTTGCAAACCTAGTTTCCATAGCAATATTTAACGCACAAGTATTCGAAATGCAGAAAGAAGACTATCGTCAACTAAGTCAAAATAGCGAATTTCTGCAAGAGAAGCTATCAGCAATTCAAAGTGCCCGCTCACTCCAAAAGTCACTCAGCACATTATTGTTGGCGGGAGAAGACCTACAGGGTCTGGTTCGTGTTACTGCTTCTGAACTTTCTGCCAGAGCAATAGTCCTTTCAGATGACTTTGAGGTACTTGCGAATTATCCAGAGGAACAGGATTTTGAGCAGATTGTCGCAAAGATAAAGAATCATGCATATCAGTACAACTCTCCTTCTAGTGAGCTAAGTGTATTGCAGGATGATGGCAATTGGATAATGGTCAAGGAAATCTTGGCTGGGCGTGACCGATTAGGTCGTTTCTTGTTGATAACAGATTACCAACCGTCAATGAGTGATGAGCTGGCATTTGGGGAAGCTGTACTTCATAGTGCGATTTGCCGAATGATGCAAAGAGCAATTGATGATATCCGTCTTTCAGAGCGAGAGGAGGTGGTTTGGGATTTATTGGAAGGATCGAGTGCCCGTCGCATTGCGGCCCTTGAGCGGTCCACGAGATTGCGCGTACAGCTTGTTCGTCCTCACAGAGTTGTCCGCTCTGTATTGTATGAGGTGGAAAACCTTGCTGAACATGAAGGATGGAATACTGCGTTTCTGGTTCAGATGCAGCGTCAGATTCAAAACACGATCAGACGTACAATGATTCGACGGAATGCAGGTGAACTCCTAGCGATTCGCGGGAATGAGCTTGCTGCAATCATTCCGATTGTTTTTGATGAGTCGATACGCATACTACTGAGGGAACTAGCTTTGCTTGTTACTGAATTTGTTCCACAAGCCAAACCATACTGGGGAGTAAGCGCGATTTGCGAAAGATCCCTTGAATTCGGGCGTGCGAATATTCAGGCGCTCACCTCCCTTCGTGCTGCTCAGCGCATCGATTCAGACTACATTGCCATATATGATAAACTTGGGGTAGTCAAGCTGCTGTTGGCTTCACACAACGATGTCAGCCTTAAGGAGTTCGTTGGCAGCATTTTAGGTCCCTTGATTGAAGTTGAAGATCTCCGAAATCAATGTCTACTAGAAACATTGCGAACCTATTTGTCTGTTGATTGTTCTCAGCAAAGGGCGGCTGAGCACTTGTTCACCCATCACAAGACCATTCGCTATCGGCTAAATCAAATTAAGCATTTAACCGGACTTGATCTTAGTAAGCATGAAGATCGAGTTAATGCAGAACTGGCACTCAAGATTCATGAGGTAATGCATATCTAGCAACTCAGGATTCGACTTTTTCTGAGCACCGTTTGATTTATTTACAAGCTAGTTAGGGCACTAAGGTGCTCGCTGGAGTTGGGTGCTGGTGGGCCGGGGAGGATTCGAACCTCCGAAGGCAACGCCGGCAGGTTTACAGCCTGCTCCCTTTGTCCGCTCGGGCACCGACCCTAAGAAATCAATATAGCTTCGCCTGCCGGCGTTGCCTAGAGACTTGGTTGGCTATGGGCAATCTAGAGCAGACGCTGCATAACGGTGACGTTCAGCCAGCGCCCGAACTTGCGTCCAACCTCCCTCTCAATACCCACAACCCAGAATCCGCATGCTTCGTGCAGCTTTACCGAAGCGATGTTGTCGTCTCCTATCCGCGAGATCAGGCAATGGAAGCCGTGCCTTCTCGCATGCTCGATTATCTGACTCAGCAGTGCGCGCCCTATGCCCTCGCGGTGGCGGTCTCTCCGGACGAAGACGGAGCACTCCACCGTGGTGCTGTAGGCAGGTCGGCTTCGAAACGGCGACAGCGCCGCGAAACCGAGGATTTCGCCGAACTCCTCAGCCACGATTACCGAGTGCGCCCCCGATCTTTCCTTGAGCCACTGCCGCTGCTCCTCTAGCGTGCGTGGCCGTAAGTCGAAGACTGTGCTTTGCTTGACGGCCTCGTGGTTGTAGATCTCGGCGATGGACTCGGCGTCGTCGATGGTTGCGCTGCGGATTTCCATCGGGCAAAGACGCTAGCGTGCGTTGTTGCTGAGACCGAAACACGGGCAGGACTGCAGGCTGGAAGCCCACGTTCCTAGTCTGTCAGTCTTTCAGAGGACGGGATAGAATCGATGGCTGCGGATGTGCCCGCTCCCTTAGCTCAGCCGGCAGAGCGCTTCCATGGTAAGGAAGAGGTCGAGAGTTCGATTCTCTCAGGGAGCTCGCAATAGTTGCCGGTGCCTCGGCTCAATGCGGATCACAGCCCGCTCCGCAGCGGCGTAGCTCAGTTGGTCAGAGCGCTCGACTCATAATCGAGAGGTCGCCAGTTCGATTCTGGCCGTCGCTACTCCTAACACATGAGAACCTGGCACAGGGTGAACGCTGACTCAGGCGGTATCCTGGCTTCAAGATCAGAGGCACCAGGACAGTAGTTCTCTAGGGCAGTAGCTTAATTGGTAGAGCACCGGTCTCCAAAACCGGCGGTTGGGGGTTCGAGTCCCTCCTGCCCTGCAATGCAAATGAACAGACAGTTTCGACGGATGGCCCGCAAGCAGGGTGAGGTTGACGACGACGGCGTTCCCGTAGCGCGCAAGCGTCAAACCACCGGGCAGACACGAGAGCGCTCTTCGCCCGCCTCGTTCATGCGGGAGGTGCGTGCCGAGCTCCGCAAGGTCTCCTGGCCCACCCGCGCAGAGGTAGTGAACTATTCCATAGTGGTGATTGTGGTGGTGACGATCATCACGACGCTCATCGGCCTACTCGACTATGGCTTCGGGGAAGCCATCTTGAAGCTGTTCGAACGATGAACCTGCCCGATTTTCCCGCAGATATTGCAGAAGGAGCCGCTACAGCGGATGTTCTGCCGTCTGGCCCGCTGAGTTCCTTAGAGGCGCGCACCGAAGAGCCTCCCGCCGATGGTCGAACATATGTATTGGGGGAGGACGAGTTCCTTGACGGACCGGCCGGTGAGCGGACGACAGTTGCCCGCAAGGCGGACAGCCCGTATTTCCGGCCCGGGAAGTGGTATGTGGTGCATACGCAGTCGGGGCACGAGAAGAAAGCCAAGCACGACCTCGAAGCCAGGGTCCAGAGCCTCGACGCCGGCGACCTTGTGTACGAAGTGGTAATACCCACTGAGGATGTCGTGGAGTTCAAAGCAGGCAAGAAGGTTGTGGTTCCGAGGAAGGTCTTCCCCGGCTACCTGTTGGTTCGCTGCAAACTCAACGACAAGTCCTACACAATCATCAAGGACACACCTTCGATCTCGTCGTTCGTTGGCCACGGGACCAGGCCTGTTCCGCTTTCAAAGCGCGACGTGGAGAACTTCCTGGGCACCAAGCCCGACGGGGAGGAGGTCATCCGCAGGGGCAGGCCGCGTTTGCAGTACGAAGTGGGTGAGACCGTGCGGGTGCGTGAAGGCCCCTTCGCCCAACTCTCCGGGGAGATCATCGAGATCAACTCCGAGCAGCTCAAAGTAAAAGTGCTGGTGAACATCTTCGGCAGGGAGACCCCCGTTGAGCTGGAGTTTTCCCAGGTGGCAAAGCTCTAATAGGGAGTTCGGATATGAGTTATCCCAGAATGCGTTTCAGCCGAGGCAGAGAAGCCCTGCCGCGGCTGGGCAGGGCTTGACGATGGCCAAGCCAGTAGCGGCGGTAGTGAAAATCCACATTTCGGCCGGGCAGGCGACGCCTGCGCCGCCGGTGGGAACAGCGCTCGGGCCTCACGGTGTGGCCATAATGGACTTTTGCAGGCAGTACAACGAGCAGACGTCAGAGAGAGCCGGGCAAATCGTCCCCGCGGTGATCACCATCTTCGAAGACCGCTCCTTCGCGTTCGAGCTGAAGACGCCCCCAACGTCCTCTCTCATTCTCCAGGCGGCAGGAATCGCCTCGGGGGCCAGCGAGGTCGGCAGGGAGGAGGTGGGCATCATTACCGATGCCCAGGTCGCCGAGATAGCCCAGACAAAGATACCTGACCTGAATACGGATGACTTGGAGAAGGCCAAGCGTCAAGTCGCCGGCACAGCCCGCAGCATGGGCGTGCGGGTCACGCGCTGACAACAACAGACGAATCGGCAGAGCAACTAACGGAAAGCCATGACCAAGACTGCAACGCGCTACAAAGAGGCGTCCTCCAAGTACGACAGGACGCATCTGCATGACCTGAGCCAAGGGATCGAGGTTCTCAAGGGCCTCCCTTCAGCTCGATTCGACGAGACGGTTGACCTGGCCGTGTGTCTGGGAGTAGACCCAAGGCGCGCCGATCAGATGTTGCGCGGCACCGTCTCGCTGCCCGCAGGAACCGGCACGGAAGTGCGTGTGGCGGTGTTTGCGCAAGGCGAGAACGCCATAGCGGCTAGAGAGGCCGGAGCCGACATAGTGGGCGCAGACGATCTCTGCGAGCAGATTTCCAAAGGAATGATGGACTTCGACGTGGCGATTGCCTCGCCCGACATGATGGCGAAAGTGGGCAGGCTGGGGCGGACGCTGGGGCCGCGCGGCC
The DNA here is from genome assembly GCA_958295925.1 of uncultured Acidimicrobiales bacterium. GTDB lineage: Bacteria > Actinomycetota > Acidimicrobiia > Acidimicrobiales > CATQHL01 > CATQHL01. The sequence continues at coordinate 1,214,279 of CATQHL010000001.1, read as the reverse complement.
TGATGCCAAATCCCAAGAGCGGAACCGTCACTTCCGACGTGGCGACGGCGGTACGGGACTTTAAGGGCGGAAAGGTCGGCTATCGGACCGACCGGCAGGGCAACATCCACGTGCCGATCGGGAAGGTGAGCTTTGAGGCGGCCTCCCTTGAGGAAAACCTGCGAGCGGTCATCGAGGAGCTGCAGCGCGTGCGGCCTGCAGCCGCCAAGGGGCGATATTTACAGAAGATCACCTTGAGTTCCACAATGGGGCCTCCGATACGCATCAACCCCGCCGGTCTCTGAGCCGTCCGCAGGCCGAGAGCTGCCCTGGCTTCAGGCACCCCAACGACAATCCCGAAATTGCAGTGTCGCGGAGCGACTGATCGGCGAGTGCAAAATTAGTCCGCTGGTGCTATCGTGGACCTCTACAAATCAACTAGTTCGCTGAAGACTTCCGGTGCCTTGGAGCTGAAAGAGCCTCTGGCTCGCCCGATGAGGTGACGCTTTCAATGTGGCGCCGGGCTGTCTTCGCGGCGCCACTTTTGCGTGTGGCCTGTGCATCGACAAGCCCTCGCAGGAATATTCAGGAACCGACGTGACATCAGACACCCCCCGCAACAAGAGCGCGCCCGAGCGCGCCCGCACCGAGCCGCGACCAGAAAAAGTGGCGGCGGTGGCAGAGATTCGCAGGCGGTTGAGCGCCGGCAACGGGGTGGTCCTGGCCGAATACCGCGGTCTCGACACAAAGGCTTTGAGCAGCCTGCGCGCCGCCCTTCGTCCTGTGGGTGGGAGTTTCGTGGTCTTCAAGAACACCATGGTGCGTTTAGCCGCCCAAGACCTGAGCATTGATTGCGACCATCTGCTTGTAGGCCCTACAGGATTGGCCTTTGCCGATGCGATGCCTGATGGCAGCGCGCCCGATCCGTCCGCTGTGGCCAAAGTGCTCGTGGAGTTTCGCCGCAACTACGACAAGCTGATAATCAAGGGCGGCGTGCTGGGCAGCAACGTTGTGGACACCGTGGAGGTCGAACGTCTTTCCAAACTGCCTCCTGTGGACGTTATGCGGGCGATGGTGGCCTGCACAATTGCCGCTCCCCTTCAACGCACGGCGGGATTGCTTGCCGCTCCGCTGCGGGAGATGGCAGGCCTGCTCTCCGCCCCTCAGCAGAATTTCGCCGGGCTGCTGCGCGCCCTGATTGAGAAAGCAGAACAGTCCGCCTGAGCCTCCAAGCAACCCCTTGGTTACGAAAAAGTCGACAGTTACCCACACAAATACAGGAGAAGTAGAAATGACAAAGATTGACGAAGTTCTTGACAGCATCAGTTCGATGACGGTTCTTGAGCTGAGCGAACTGCTGAAGGAGTTCGAGGAACGCTTTGGGGTGTCAGCAGTGGCGCCGATGGCTGCAGTGGCCGCCCCGGCCATGGCCGAGGCCCAGGACTCCCCCCAGGAAGAGGAGAAGACGGCCTTCGACGTTCTTCTTTCCGATATTGGCGAGAAGAAGATCCAGGTCATCAAGGAGGTGCGCCGTCTTACCAGCCTTGGGCTGAAAGAGGCCAAGGAGCTAGTGGACAGCGCGCCCAAGCCTGTCTTGCAAGGCGTAGGGCGTGACGAGGCCGAGGCAGCCAAGAAAGCCTTGGAAGAGGTGGGTGCCACGATTGACCTCAGCTAGCCTGAGGCCAGGCCGCCGACGATGGGGTTATCCGAGCGGTATCCGAGCGGTAACAGCCGAAGTCGTCAAGTTCTTGTTGTTGCAACGGACTAGGCATCCACTAGAATCCCTACGCCGTGCCGCCGCTGCTTTCGTCGTAACCCTCTGCCCGCTTATTTGCACCTGACCATTTGTTGGTGCGAGATCGCGCGCGCCCGTAAATTGGGTGGCGCATACACCTGGAGAACCAATTGAGCACACACCTCTTAAGCCGTAAGCGCTACTCCTTCGGGAATTTGCAAAACGTGCTAGATATTCCAGACCTTCTTGCGATTCAGAAGGATTCCTTCGATTGGTTCCTGAAGGAGGGAATCAGCGGGGTCTTCAACGACATCAGTCCCATCAAGGACAGTTCCGAGAGGCTGATGCTTGAGTTCGAGTTCAATCCCGACGACGAGTATCTGCTGCCGCCCCCCAGGTTCACCGTGGAGGAGTGCAAGGAGAAGGACGTCACCTACAGCGCCCCTGTATTCGTGAGGGCTCGTTTCCTGAACGCCAACACCGGCGAAATCAAGGAGGAGACGGTGTTCATGGGGGACTTCCCGATGATGACGCCCCGAGGCACCTTCATCGTGCACGGGACGGAGCGCGTAATCGTCTCTCAGTTGGTGCGCTCCCCGGGGGTCATCTTCCAGCCTGGCGAGCGCTACAGGCTGCGGAACCCGTCAAAGCACCAGCTAGTCACCGGAACCATTCACCCGTCGCGCGGCGAATGGGTGGAGTTCGACGTGGAACTCCGACCCGGCAAGGGGCCAAACGTTGGAGTACGCATAGCGCGAAAGCGCCGCATGAGCCTCTTTGTGCTGCTGCGGGCGCTGGGGTACGGCGACGAGGAAAAGTACCCCGGGTTCCTGAACCGCCTTGTGAGCCACTTTGAGTTCCTCGAGGAGCAGTGGGAAACCGACAGAAACCTTGCCCCAACGCTCGAAGAGTCTTTGATCGAGATTTACAAGCGGGCGCGTCCCGCCGAGCAGCCCAATGTGGAGGCGGCGCGAAACTACCTCGGAGGCGCCTTCTTCGACACCCGCAAGTACGACCTTTCGCGTGTGGGCCGTTACAAGCTCAACCGCAAGCTGAGGCCGGAGATAGACCGCATAGAGGAACTCTTCGGCATTTCTCTGGAGCGTCCCGCTGAGCATCAGTCGGTCTTGAACTCGTCGGAGTTGCTGGCCACCGCCACTTACCTGCTCCATCTTGCACAGTACGAGCAGGGCTACCGGCTGGACGACCAGGATCACTTCGCCAACCGCCGGATTCGCTCGGTGGGCGAGCTCATTCAAAACCAGGTGCGGGTAGGGATGTCGCGAATCGAACGAATCGTGCGCGAGCGCATGACCACCCAGGATGCCGAGGCCATTACCCCCGAGTCGCTCATCAACATCCGCCCACTGGTTTCCTCCTTGAAGGAGTTCTTCGGCTCCAGTCAGCTCAGCCAGGTGATGGATCAGGTGAACCCCCTGGCGGGCCTCACTCACCGTCGCAGGCTCTCAGCGCTGGGTCCTGGTGGCCTGACGAGGGAGCGGGCAGGTTTTGAGGTTCGGGATGTCCACTTCAGCCACTACGGGCGCATGTGCCCCATCGAGACACCCGAAGGCCCGAACATCGGGCTCACGGGGGCACTCGCCATCTACGGACGCCTTAACGAGCATGGTTTCATAGAGACGCCGTATCGGGTCGTGAAGGACGGCTTGGTCACCATGGACGCTGAGTACCTGACGGCGGACGAGGAGGAGGAGTACGTGGTGGCGCAGGCCAACGCGCCGCTAAAACGCGACGGGACGTTCCGAAACAAGAGGGTGCTAGCCCGCCGCTCGCCTCAGTCGGCGTCGCTTGCCGATCTCAAGCTCCAGCTCGAACAGGAGCACTTCTTCGGCGCCACCACCGAGATCGTCTTCGCGCCCCCCAGCGAGATTGAACGCATGGATATTTCCCCGAAGCAGATTGTCTCTGTCGCAACGGCGTTGATCCCATTCCTCGAGCACGACGACGCCAATCGCGCCCTGATGGGTGCCAACATGCAGCGCCAGGCGGTCCCGCTGCTGCGGGCCGAGGCTCCGTATATAGGAACGGGCATCGAGGCTGCGGCAGCCAGAGGGTCGGCCGGCCTCATCTGGGCAGCGGAAGACGGAGTGGTGACCGACATTGACGCAAACCAAATCACTGTCAAGTACAAGAAGAGGGGCAAAGTCGTCCATCAAATCACCAAATTTGGTCGATCCAATCAGGACACCTGCGTGAGCAACACTCCTTTGGTGAAGGCCAAGCAGAAGGTTCGAGAGGGGGAACTGCTCGCAGACGGCACGTCGACCGACCACGGCGAACTTGCCCTGGGCAAGAACGTTCTGATGGCCTTGATGCCGTGGGAGGGGTACAACTTCGAGGATGCCGTGATTATCAGCGAGCGGTTGGTGCGAGACGATGTGCTCACGTCCATCCACATCCATCAGTACGAGATTGACGCCCGCGAGACCAAACTGGGGCCTGAGGAGATCACCCGTGACATTCCCAACCTTCCCGAGGAGGTGCTGGCCGATCTCGACGAGGAGGGAATGGTGAGGGTAGGGGCCACGGTGGAATCCGGCGACATCCTGGTTGGGAAGGTCACTCCCAAGGGCGAGACCGAACTCACCCCAGAGGAACGACTTCTGCGGGCGATCTTTGGCGAAAAGGCCCGAGAAGTGCGAGACACTTCACTAAAGGTGCCTCACGGAGAGTCCGGCAAGGTCATCGACGTGAAAATCTTCAGACGATCAGAGGCACACGAACTGCCCCCTGACGTAAATGAGCTGGTGCGGGTCTTCGTCGCTCAGAAGAGAAAAATCAGTGTGGGCGACAAACTGGCGGGGCGGCACGGAAACAAGGGTGTGATCGCGAAGATACTCCCCATTGAGGACATGCCCTTCCTGGCTGACGGCACCCCGGTGGACTTGATTCTCAATCCTTTGGGCGTGCCCTCTCGAATGAACGTGGGGCAGGTGCTCGAGGCGCATCTTGGGTATGCGGCTCGCTGGGGTTGGAAGATGAACGGCAGCACGGTCGGCGACGACCCTGTGGCCGCCGCCGACCGGAAGACGCGTCCGACCACTCCGCCCGCGGTGTTCATCGAGACGCCCGTGTTCGACGGCGCCCGCTGGGACGACGCCGAGACCATCGGCTCCAAGCCGTCCATCCGGAAGATCCTCAAGTACCTCAACCCCGAGTCGCCCGGCGGTCGACTGGTGGACGAGACGGGTAAGGCGACCCTTTATAACGGACGCAGCGGTGAACCATTTGACAACCCTGTGACGGTGGGAATCACCTACATCATGAAGCTGAACCACCTGGTGGACGACAAGATCCACGCACGATCCACCGGTCCTTACTCCATGATCACCCAACAGCCCCTGGGGGGGAAGGCCCAGTTCGGCGGCCAGCGGTTTGGTGAAATGGAGGTCTGGGCGCTTGAGGCGTACGGGGCCGCCTACTGCCTTCAGGAACTCCTGACCGTCAAGTCAGACGATGTGCTGGGCCGGGTGAAGGTATACGAGGCCATCGTGAAGGGTGCGAACATTCCAGACCCTGGAATCCCGGAGAGCTTCAAGGTGCTCATTAAGGAAATGCAGGCACTTTGTCTTCAGGTGGACGTCTACGACCACCAGGACGAGGAGGTTGAGATTCGGGAGATCGATGAAGACCTCTACAGGACAACGGAAGAGTTGGGAATCAACATTTCCCGTCCCGAGCGCGGCTCAGACGAGGAGGACGCTCGTCGGGCGGCGGTGCTGTAGCCGCAAGTCACAGAGTGGAGGTCAATTGGCAGTCAAGCAAGCAGGGTTGAGCAGGTCAGGTATGGAACATTTTGCAAAGGGCAAGGTCGACGCCCCGGACGTAAACGAATTCGGTCGTCTTCGAATCGGGCTGGCCACGGCCGACTCGATACGCACGTGGTCGAATGGCGAGGTCAAGAAGCCTGAGACCATCAATTACCGCACTCTGAAGCCTGAGAAGGACGGACTCTTCTGCGAGAAGATTTTCGGTCCGATGAAGGACTGGGAGTGTTCTTGCGGGAAGTACAAGCGCATCCGCTTCAGGGGCATCATTTGCGAGCGCTGCGGCGTGGAAGTCACCCGCTCCAAGGTGCGGCGCGAGCGGATAGGCCACATTGAGCTCGCTGATCCGGTGGTGCATATTTGGTACTTGCGCGGCAACCGATCCTGGCTGACGTACCTGCTTATGGGGATCGAGCCTAAGGAAGAGGTAAAGACCAAGCAGCTGGAGAAAGTCGTCTACTTCGCAGCCAACATGGTGGTGCGGCTTGATGAAGACCGCCGGCACGCCAACCTGCCACGACTCGAGCAGGAGATGATCGACGAGATGGCCGAGATCGATGCGGTCTACGGCGAGCACCGCCAAGAGCGCCAAAAGCAGCTTGAAGCGGAGTTGGAGGAGCTTGAGGCCACCGGGAAGGAGTCCGACATCCGAAACCGGCGCGAGGCTGCGGACGCGGACCTTGCTGAGATCGATGCGGAGCGAAAGGCGGATCGTGACCGGGTCCAGTTGGCGTTTGATGCGTTTCGCACGCTGTTTGTTCGCCAGATCATCGACGACGACGAGTTGTGGTACGAACTCCAGAGCCGCTACGGCGAATATTTTGAGGGTGGCATGGGGGCAAAGGCTCTGGCCGACCTCATTGACGAGCTGGACCTCGACGCTCAGGAAGCGGAGCTTCGCCGCCTTCTGACTTCCAGGGCGGGCGGGAGGCCTCTGTCGGCCCAGCGACTTCAGAAGGCAATTCGGCGTCTGCGCATCCTCAGCGCCTTCAACGTGCGCGACGCTCACGGCAGGCGCATAAATGACCCTTCCGCGCTGATTCTGAACGTCATACCGGTGATTCCGCCTGATCTGCGCCCCATGGTTCAGCTGGATGGCGGGCGTTTCGCCACCTCCGACCTGAACGATCTCTACAGGCGGGCCATCAACCGGAACAACCGTCTGCGACGCTTGATCGATCTTGGTGCGCCGGAGATCATCATCAACAACGAGCGCAGGATGCTCCAAGAGGCGGTGGACGCCCTCTTTGACAACGCTCGCAGGAGCAAGCCGGTAAAGGGTTCGGGAAACCGCGACCTCAAGTCGCTCTCAGACATGCTGAAGGGCAAGCAGGGGCGTTTCCGCCAGAACCTTCTGGGCAAGCGCGTCGACTACTCAGGCCGTTCGGTGATAGTTGCGGGGCCTACGCTTAAATTTCACCAGTGCGGTCTGCCTCGCCTAATGGCGCTGGAACTCTTTAAGCCCTACGTAATGAAGGAGCTTGTGGCGAGGGAGCGGGCGGCCAACATCAAGTCGGCAAAGCGCATGACGGAGCGGCGTCATCAAGAGGCCTGGAAGGTGCTTGACGAGGTCATCTCTGAGCGCCCAGTGCTGTTGAACCGGGCCCCGACGTTGCATCGTCTGGGCATACAGGCCTTCGAGCCTGTCCTGGTGGGTGGCAAGGCCATACAACTCCACCCTCTTGTCTGCACGGCTTTCAACGCCGACTTCGACGGCGATCAGATGGCTGTTCACCTGCCACTTTCCGCCGAGGCCCAGGCGGAGTCGCGCATCCTTATGCTGTCGGCCAACAACGTGCTGTCGCCTGCACATGGCTCGCCGCTGGTGACCCCCACACAGGACATGCTCATCGGGTCGTACTACCTCACCTTGATGAAGCCCGAAGCTGATGGCGCCCGCAAGGTTTTCCGCAACGTCGACGAGGTTACGTTGGCATACGAGGCAGGGCAAGTGGAGGTTCACACCCCAATCGAGTTCCGCATGCCCGATCTGCGCAGCGACGGCAACGGTTCAGGTTATGAACTCACCAGCCCGGGGAGAGTCTGGGTGAACGAACAGTTGCCAGAGGGCTTTGGCTTCATCAATGAACTTCTGGACAAGTCGACCCTGAGCAGGATCGTTGACCGTCTCGCACGCAATTATCCCAAGGCCATGGTTGCCGGCAGCCTCGACGGGCTTAAAGATCTCTGCTTCCGGTTTGCCACGCAGTCAGGGCTGACGATCTCGTTCCACGACATCAAAGTGCCGGCCTCCAAGCAGAAGATCCTAGATAGGCACGAGAGGCAGGCGGAGCAGACCGAGCGGCAGTTCCGACGCGGCGTAATAACAGACGGGGAGCGTCGTCAGAAAGAGATCGAGACCTGGCTGGAGGCGACCAACGAAGTCCAACAGGACATGATCGCCGCGTTGAGGTCAGACGAGATGAACCCGGTGAACATGATGGTTGACTCAGGCGCGAGGGGGAACATGATGCAGATTCGGCAGATCGCCGGGATGCGCGGGGTGGTGGCCAACCCCCGCGGTGACATGATCTCGCGTCCAATCAAGTCGAATTTCCGCGAAGGGCTTTCCGTGCTGGAGTACTTCATTTCCACTCCAGGGGCGCGCAAGGGCCTGGTGGACACCGCCCTGCGCACCGCGGACGCCGGCTACCTTACGAGGCGACTGGTGGACGTGGCACAGGAGCTCATCGTCAACGACGAGGACCCCTTCGAGAAGCCCGGCCCCGTCCCAGGCATCTATATCGAGGACGTCAGGGCTGAGGTGGGGCATGAGCGGCTCTACCTTTCCGACAGGCTGCTCGGCCGGGTTCTGGCCGACACGGTTACCCTCGACGATGGCGAGGTGCTGACGCGCGGCGAGATGGTGACCCGCGAGTTCATGCATCGTTTAGAGGCTGACACCCAAATCAGCAGGGTGCGGGTGCTTTCTCCCCTTACAGACAATTCCGTTCAGGGCATCTCTGCGAAGTCCTACGGGATGTCACTGGCAACCGGTTCGCTCATTCAGGTGGGCGAGGCCGTAGGCGTGATCGCCGCTCAGTCAATAGGCGAGCCTGGTACGCAGCTGACCATGCGCACCTTCCACACCGGTGGGGCAATGGAGCTCGGTCGTCGGGTGAGCGACCTGGCAAGGGGGCTTCCCAGAGTCGTAGAACTCTTCGAGGCCCGCACACCAAAGGGAAAGGCAATCCTGGCGCGCAGTTCGGGAGTGCTGCGCCTGCAGGAGTCGGACGGGCAGCACCAGCGCTTCAGCATCATCAGGGACGACGGCGCGGAGGACAGGCACAAGGACTACAAGGTTCCCAGCGGGCTCCTGCCGGATGTTCCCGATGGCGGTCGTGTGGAGGCCGGCGACATTATTGTGGAAGGCAACCCGGACCCCAAGGAACTCCTGGAGATCAAGGGCATCAGGGAGGTGCAGAGGTATCTGGTGGAGGAAGTCCAGAAGGTTTACAGGGAGCAGGGCGTCCCCATCCACGACAAGCACATCGAGCTGATTGTTCGGCAGATGACACGCAGGGTTCAGGTGCTGGAGTCGGGGGACTCGGAGTTCCTCCCCTTTGACAGGGTCGACCTGCGGCGTTATCAGGAAGTCAACTCCAAGCTGATAACCGAGGGCAAGAAGCCCGCAAGCGCCCGCACCGAACTCATGGGAATCACCAAGGCCTCCCTGGCCACCGATTCCTGGCTCTCTGCGGCCTCATTCCAGACTACAACCCAGGTGTTGACCGAATCGGCCATCGAATCCCGAAGCGACGACCTGAGCGGTTTGAAGGAAAACATTATGATCGGCAAGCTCATTCCCGCAGGAACCGGGGTGACGGAGTATCACGGGGTGTCTCCTTTCGCCCCTGATTACAGACCGATGGAGGTCTACTCAGATCTATACGGGGGGCTCGAGGCGCTCGAGGAGCCGCTGGGCACGGGCGCGGACGGGGACTACGACGAGCAACAGGTTGCGAGCGCAATCGCTTCGGTGTCGGCGAGCGCGGTCGCTTCCGCATCTGAGATACCCGCCGTCGAGGACGGCGACCCTTATGGGGAATACTCAGTCAAGGCGGGTTGAAGCCGTCTGGACAGGCAATAGAATCCCTATCTGCGAATCCCCGCTTGAGCAAGCTTTTTGTCCAGGCTCTTGCAGAAAATCCTGGCTGAGCCCGCTAGTTGGGGACTGCCTTTCCGTTAACCAGGGAGCATAGAGAAACACCGTGCCGACAATTCAGCAACTTGTGCGCAAAGGGCGCCGAAGCAAGTCCCGCAAGGACAGTACGCCCGCCCTCAAGGGTGCCCCTCAACGTCGAGGGGTATGCACGCGTGTGTACACCACGACCCCCAAGAAGCCCAACTCGGCTCTTCGCAAGGTGGCTCGCGTGCGTCTCAGCAGCGGAGTGGAGGTAACCGCCTACATCCCGGGTGAAGGTCACAACCTTCAGGAGCATTCCATAGTGCTGGTGCGTGGAGGTCGCGTGAAAGACATCCCTGGCGTTCGTTACAAGGTCATACGCGGGGCGCTGGATTCCAGTGGCGTGGACGATCGGCGCCAAGCCCGCAGCCGCTACGGCTCAAAGAAGAACTGATCAATGCCCCGAAGAGGCCCCCCCCTTCAGCGCAAACTGCCGCCAGATCCCGTGTACGACTCTGTGCTGGTCACTCAGCTGATCAACAAGGTGCTCCAGCGAGGTAAGCGCTCGCTTGCCGAGCGGATCGTCTACGACGCTCTCTCAAAGGTGGCCGAGGCTACCGGAGCCGACGCCGCGAGCGTGCTGGGACGTGCAGTGGAGAACGTAAAACCCCAGCTGGAAGTACGCAGCAGGCGGGTCGGCGGGGCCACCTACCAAGTACCCGTCGACGTGAGTCCCCGGCGTCAGACCACCCTTGCCATACGCTGGATAGTCAACTACGCCCGGGCCCGCAGGGAGCGGACAATGTCCAAGCGTTTGGCGGGCGAACTGCTGGATGCGGCAAACGAGACGGGAGCCTCGATCAAGCGGAAAGAAGATCTTCACAAGATGGCCGAGTCCAACAAGGCCTTTGCCCACTACCGCTGGTAATTTGCCTACGGAAATGAGCCGGGAACCCGCGAAATGAGCAGTCAGAGCCGCCGCGCCGACTGAACCCCTCCGGCTCGGCGAAGTATGGGGAACACCGAGCCTGCACAATTCGCAGAGATCCGCCGGAAGGCAGCGAACGCGACTCTGCGCAGCTGATTCGAATCGGCGATGCAACCACCTGGGTATTAAGTGCGCGAAGCGCGAGTCCGCACCACAAGAAGCAGAACAATGCACGAAAACAGCCTGAAGAAACTACGCAACATTGGGATAATGGCGCACATCGACGCCGGAAAAACCACAATCACCGAGCGTTTCCTGTACTACGCCGGGGTCAACTACAAAATCGGGGAAGTCCACGATGGGGCGGCAACGATGGACTGGATGGAGCAGGAACAGGAGCGGGGAATCACCATCACTGCCGCCGCCACCCACTGCATCTGGCGCGACAGCCGTATAAACATCATCGACACCCCTGGCCACGTGGATTTTACGATGGAGGTCGAGCGCTCCCTGAGGGTCCTCGACGGGGCTGTGGCGGTTTTCGACGGGGTGGCGGGCGTGGAGCCTCAAACCGAGACCGTGTGGCGGCAGGCCGATCGCTACGGCGTGCCGCGCATCTGCTTTGTAAACAAGCTGGACCGCATTGGAGCAGACTTTTTCTTCTGCGTCGACTCAATCCGGAAACGCCTGTCTTGCGCCCCACTGGTGCTGCAGCTGCCTATAGGCGTCGAGTCCGACTTCAGGGGCGTGGTGGATCTCCTGAGGATGCGGGCGCTGATCTGGAATACGTCCGACCTGGGTGTTACGTGGGAGGAGGTTGACATTCCCTCAAATCTGCGAGATTTTGCGGAGGCCAGCCGCCTGGAGATTATCGACAACCTGGCATCGTTTGATGACGAGATTCTCGAAAAGTTCGTGGCCGAGGAGGAGATCACCGTTGAGGACTTTCGACGCTCCATTCGCCGGGGCACCTTGTCGAGCGAGTTTGTGCCCGTTCTATGCGGTTCTGCTTTTAAGAACAAGGGGGTTCAGCCTCTGCTGGACGCTGTGATCCACTATCTCCCCTCGCCGCTGGATCTGCCGCCGATTGTCGGAGTCGAGCCCTCCAACGGATCTGACGCAGTTCGAAAGACTGATCGGGGTGAGCCGTTCTCGGCACTGGCATTCAAGATCATGTCTGACGCCCACGTGGGGAGGCTGACATATTTTCGCGTCTACAGCGGAGCCCTCAAGAAGGGTGGAGGGGTGCTCAACAGCCGGACGGGACGCATGGAACGGGCGTCGAGGCTGCTGGAGATGCACGCCAACGACAGATTCGACCGAGGCGAAGTGGGCCCCGGTGACATCGTGGCGGGAATCGGTTTCAAGAACACCCGCACCGGCGACACGCTCTGTGCCCGCGATCACCCGATCATCCTGGAACAGTTGGAGTTTCCGGCGTCGGTAATTGATGTGGCCGTGGAGCCCAAGTCAAAGGCAGACGGGGATCGGCTTTCGAAGGCGCTCGCTGCTCTCTCAGAAGAGGATCCCACGTTTCGGGTGCGCACCGACACAGAGACCGCGCAGACGATTATCTCCGGCATGGGAGAGCTGCACCTCGAAGTGATCATCGACCGCATGCTCAGGGAGTTCAAAGTGGACGCCGGGGTGGGCAAGCCACAGGTGGCCTACCGCGAGACGTTCATGTCCCCGGTGCTTGGGCACACTTACGTTCACAAGAAGCAGACTGGCGGACTGGGTCAGTTCGCAGTAATCACGGCTTCTCTCGAGCCGCTGGACGCGGGCAGCGAGTTTGAGTTTGAGAACAGGGTCAGGGGGGGCGCCATTCCCAAGGAGTACATTCCCGCCGTTGAGCGGGGGTTTGCAGAGGCTCTCACAGCTGGGCCGATTGCCGGCTTTCCCGCCGTGGGGGTTCGCGTGGTGCTCACCGACGGGCGGCACCACGAGGTGGACTCGTCGGAGTTGGCGTTCAAGCTGGCGGCCGTTGCGTGGATGAGGGAGGCTGCGACCAAGGCTTCGCCCGTGCTGCTGGAGCCCCTCATGCTGGTGGAAGTGGTTACGCCCGAGCCATATCTAGGCGACGTGGTGGGAGACCTAAACAGCCGCAGAGGTCGTGTCCTGGGCACCGAACTGCGTGGTTCCGCCCAAGTCGTCTCTGCTTTGGTGCCGCTTGCACAGATGTTCGGATACGCTACAAGGTTGCGTTCGCGGACGCAGGGGAGAGCCTCTCATACCATGCAGTTTGACTCATACAAGACGATGCCGTCCGCAGTGCAAGAAGAGATCGTCTCTCAGATTCGCGGGATCTGAGAGACGACAGTTCTGGAACACCAACCAAAGAAATCAAGGAGCAGGCAGGAAAAATGGCCAAGGAAGTCTTTGAGCGCTCAAAGCCGCACGTCAACGTGGGAACCATGGGTCACATCGACCATGGCAAGACAACCTTGACTGCAGCCATCACCAAGGTGCTGTCGGAGCGCGACCCGACCTCTACTCAGTTCACCGAGTTCGACGACATTGACAAAGCGCCGGAGGAGCGCGAGCGGGGGATCACGATCAACGTGGCGCACGTTGAATACGAGACACCCAATAGGCACTACGCGCATGTCGACATGCCCGGTCACGCCGACTACATCAAGAACATGATCACCGGCGCCGCGCAGGTGGACGGTGCCATTCTGGTGGTGTCTGCCGCCGACGGACCGATGCCGCAGACGCGCGAGCATGTCCTTCTGGCTCGCCAGGTGGGCGTTCCACGAATTCTGGTGGCACTTAACAAGGTCGACGCAGTGGACGACGAGGAACTCCTCGAACTCGTGGAGCTGGAGGTGCGGGAGTTGCTCAACGAGTACGGATTCCCCGGTGACGACACCCCCGTGATGCCGGTTTCCGCCCTTAAGGCGCTTGAGGGCGACGAAGAGTCCGCAAAGCAGATCGTTGAGCTGATGGAGGCCGTGGACACTTACATCCCCGAGCCGGTTCGCGATGTCGACAAGGCGTTCCTGTTGCCCATTGAGGATGTTTTCTCGATTACCGGACGGGGCACCGTCGTGACCGGGCGGGTGGAGCAGGGCATCGTGAACACAGGGAATCCGGTGGAGATTGTCGGTATCAAGGAAACCCGCAAGACGGTCTGCACCGGGGTGGAGATGTTCCGCAAGATTCTTGACGAAGGCCGCGCAGGCGACAATATTGGCGCTCTGCTGCGGGGAATAGGCAAGGACGAGGTTCAGCGCGGGCAGGTTCTGGCGGCACCCGGTTCCATCACCCCGCACACCAAGTTTGAGGCGGAGGTCTACGTTCTCACCAAGAACGAGGGCGGTCGGCACAAGCCATTCTTCGACGGCTACAGGCCTCAGTTCTACTTCCGGACCACTGACGTAACGGGCTCCATCGCCCTAGGTGAAATCGAAATGTGCATGCCTGGTGACAACACCCAGATGATCGTCGAACTGATCGCACCCATCGCAATGGACGAGGGCCTTCGTTTCGCAATCCGCGAGGGTGGTCGCACCGTAGGCGCCGGGGCTGTTACCAAGATTCTGGAGTAGACACAATGGCAGCCCAGAAGATACGAATTCGCCTCAAGGCCTACGATCACGAGATCGTCGACCAGTCGGCGCGCAAGATCGTTCAGACGGTCAAGCGCACGCAGGCGAATGTCCGTGGCCCTGTTCCGCTGCCCACGGAGCGCCACCGTTTTACGGTAATTCGGTCCCCCCACAAGGACAAGGACAGCCGAGAGCACTTCGAGATGCGCATCCACAAGAGGTTGTTGGACATAGTCGACTCCTCTGCGAAGACCATCGACTCGCTGCAGCGCATCGACCTGCCTGCGGGTGTCGATATCGAGATCAAGATTCTCTGAGCTCGAGCTTCGCATCCTGCTGCTGGCGTGGCAGGAGCGTTATCCCCACGATGAGCGCCAGGGCGCAGGTCATGGAACCCATCCAGAAGGCCGAAGAAATTCCCCCAAGATTGTCGGAGACGGCTCCAGCCAAAATCGCCCCCACGGTGAGGGAGATTTCGAAGGCGGCGCAGAATGTGCCCATCGCCTTGCCTCTTTCCTCGGCCGACGCCCCGGAAATCGTGAGCGAAAACAGTGCTGGGAAGAAGAAACTTTGACCGAAGCCCAAGAGGATCGTTCCGGTGAACAGGCCTGCGGGGGAATGCCAGAGCGCCATTGTGGCCAGGGCGACCATCGAGGTTGCCAGGGCGATGGTGCTGGTGGTGCGGGCCCCGAGCCGATCGGGCACCTTCGCCAGCCCGACGCGGAGCACCATTACTACACAGGAGAAGGTTAAAAAGACGCTTCCTGTGCGGCCTATCCCGATTTCAGTTGCCCAAACCGCTGCGAACGTGATGAAACTGGCGTAGCCGATTAGACCTAACAGGCCCACCGCGCTGGTGGAGGCGGCAGCAGGATGGATGAGCCTTCCAGGCCGAAAGAGCGAATTTGGTCGGCGCTCGTTGGGCGCCTTGAGTGACAGGCAGGCAGCCGCTGCGCAAAATAACCCTGCCCCCACCCAGGCTGCCCCGAACGAGAACTGCTCGCTCAGTTGTTCACCGATGATAGGCCCGAGGGCGAACCCGACGTAGACGGCGGCTGAGAAGTAGGAGGCGCTCTCAGCTCGGCGACCCTCCGGGGTGAGGTCTTGAAAGGCGGCTGCCAGCCCTACGAAGAAGGTGGCCTCGCCGAGTCCGTTAATCAGTCGGAAGCCTACGACGAGGGGGATGTTGCTGGCCAGGAGCAGGCCGAACATGCCCACGCTGGAGGCGATCGCCCCAAAAAGTATCGTCCAGCGCCTGCCCTTTATGTCGCAGATCTGGCTTGTTAGCAGCATCAGGACAGCCGACGAGAACCCTGCGATCCCCACGCTCAGCCCTACCTGCAAGTCGCTTCCCCCGAGCTGGTTCTTCACATAGTCGGGCAGAACCGGGAACATAATGCTCATCCCAGCGAAGTAGGAGAGCCCGGAGAGCATCAGCAGCCAGTACCTCAGTGTCAGTATGCGCGGTTTGGGCTCAGCCATCTAATGCTCTGCGTTGGCTACGGGTGGGCGTGGGTGCCTCGGTTTGAGTCCTGCTGTCAAGTGGGATTGTTGTGTTGAAGTCGGGGTGCAGCCCGTATTCGCTGAGCCGTGGCCTTGAGTTGTTACCGGATTATCAGGGCGTGGACTTCACCAGGGCCGTGGACTCCTATGACCAGGGTGCTTTCGATGTCTGCTGATCGGGAGGGGCCCGTCACGGCCACGAGTTGGCTGGGCAAAGCTGAGAGCCTGCGAAGGTAAGCACCGAGGCTTTCCATGATGGTGCTCTCGTCTATCACGAAGACGCAGGCGGGGGGCAGCAGGCTGACGGATCGGCCAAGGTTGGTGTCGGAGCGGATAATGACGCTGCCGGTTGCCTGCGCCGCCGCCTCTGCGCGCACCACTCCCACGCCGGCTGCAGCGGCTGCCTGGCGTCCGCAGTCTGGCCAGGTCAAATCGGGGACCAGTCCTTCCACTGCGCCTGGGGACGCCAGAATATCGCCTCTACCCCTTGAGTAGGTCTTGACGGCGACAGCCGCCTCTGCGGCGCTTGCGATCTGGGAGGTTCCTCCCAGCGCCCCCCAGGCGGCGATGAACGCCTGTGTACCTTTGCGGTCGCTCACGTATTGCGCCACTGGTGTTGGCGGAGGCTGCGTGGCTTCGCCCTCCGGAAGCCGCGTCAGGAACGCAGATTTTGGGTTGTGGGCATTCATCGGGCTCTTGGCAGGTCGCGGCACTTGTTCCAGGCGCCCGGCCAGCCCCGGCTCGGGAGCCTCCGCAGGACTCGAGTGCATCGCAGCCCCAGACGTGTCAGCACGCGGGAGATGTGCCTGACCAGGGGGAGCGACCAGGCCAGCGACCAGAGCCGGAAGCCCCAGCGCCGCGTAGCCGTGGCGCTCTCAGGGGCGCGTTCCAGACGAAGTTTCAGGAGCAGATCGTGGAGTGGTATTTGCACAGGGCACGCCTCGGTGCACGCTCCGCAGAGGGAAGAGGCCTCTGGCAGTTCACGGGCGGAAGGGTCGTCAGGGCGCAGGATGGGCGTGAGCACCGCTCCAATGGGGCCGCTGTAGACCGACTCGTAAACGTGCCCCCCGACCTGTCGGTACACGGGACAGACATTCAGGCAGGCTCCGCAGCGGATGCAGCTAAGAGCCGAGGAGTATTGGCTGTGAAGGGCCGCGCTGCGCCCGCCATCGAGCACCACCACGTGTAAATTCTCCGGCCCGTCAGCCTCCCCGTCTCTGCGCGGCCCGGTTATGAGGTTCGTGTAGACGGTGAGGGCCTGCCCGGTGGCGGAGCGTGCCAGCAGGTTGAGCATCACGTCGAGTTCGGCGAGGTCGGCGACTATCCGCTCCATGCCCATTATTGCGACATGAACCGAAGGCAGGCTCGAGCACATGCGTCCGTTTCCTTCGTTCTCGACCAGGCAGATGGAACCCGTGGACGCCACGGCGAAATTCACCCCGGTGATGCCCACGCCAGCGTCCAGGAAGGCCCGTCGCAGCCGATCCCGGGCGTAGGCGGCCTCTTCGTGTATCTCCGCTGAGACCGCCTGTCCGCTGTCTGCGGTAAACAGATCCGCGATTTGGAAACGGTCTTTATGCAGGGCTGGGGCGATGATGTGGGAGGGGGCCTCCCCGGCAAGCTGGATGATGAATTCCCCCAGGTCGGTCTCGATCACATCTGCTCCGGCGCTGGCCAGTACCTCGTTGAGGTGGATTTCCTCAGAGGCCATGGACTTCCCCTTGGCAACGACGGCCCCTGGCCCCGCCGGGCTGGCGGCGACGATCTCGGCGATGGCGCCAGTGGCCTCTGCCGCGTCGCGCGCCCAGTGGACTGTTCCGCCCAGGGCGGTGAAGTTGTCCGACCATTCGTCGAGCAGGCTGCGTAGCCGGGAGACCGAAGCGCTGCGGATGGCTGCCGCAGCGTCGCGCAGTTCGTCTGCGTTGGCAAGTTCGGAGAGTGCCTCAACCCGGCGGGATCCGAGCAGGTCGGTGCTGCGGGCGACGGCGTCGCGCAGGCGTTCGTCGCGGAGGGCTTGGCGGGCGCGGGTGTTGAAGGAGTTCAATGTCGCTGCCTCCGTGGCCGTCGTTGACGCCACGACTTCCTACTTTCCTGCGCCCGGGCCGATGCCTTCGAGCAGGCTTGCGGCGTGTTCGAATCGCAACGCAAGCCCGCGTCTCCCAGCCCTGCCTTCCAGGTGGACGAGGCAGGAGAGGTCGCAGCTCACGACCGTCTCGCATCCGGTGGATGCAAGTAGATCCAGCTTTTCGTCGGCCATCGCCACCGATACGTCCGGCATCTTCACGGAAAACAACCCCCCGAATCCGCAGCAGCGCTCTGAGCCGGGCGGGTTCACATATCTGCGTCCGGAGGCTGCGAGTGCCCTTCGTGTCGCCTCCGCGGCCCCAAGCCCTCGCAGGGCGTGGCAGGCGTCGTGAATCACGACAGGCTCTTCGGCTAAGGGCGGGTGCACTTCGGCTGCAGACTCGGCTTGCGGTGCATCGTTGACGGGTTCCGATTCCAGCCTGCTCGACACATAGACCGTGAGCTCTTTCGTCCGCTCGGCCACCCTGCGGGCCTCGGCGGCTTGGGGGGTGCCGGCGAAGAGTTCGGGCCAGTAGTGCGACATCATCGCGGCGCATGACCCCGAGGCCACCACGCAATCGCCAGAGGATGCCTTTGAAACAGCCCGCAGCGTGGGTTTGGCGACCCTGCGGGCTTCTTTCGCGAAGCCGGAGTTGTAGGCGGGCTGCCCGCAGCAGAACGCACCGCCGACGTCTTTGGGTTCGCATCCTGCCGCGCGCAGCGCTTGCATTGCAGATCGTGCAACGTCCGGGCGCAGCAGACTAACGAGACAACTAGCGAAAAAGGCAACCTCGGGCACGCGAGGCACGCTAGCCGGAGCGACCGCTGAGATTGGACCTCCGGCTGCCACTTTGCCCGCTTCCGTTACGCTAGCCATTTGTATGCCCACAGGATTCATGAAAGAGCGGCTCGACGACCTGCAAGAGCGCAAGCGCCTTGCCATCCGGCCCGGCTCAGAGCGGTCCGAGCAACGACAGCACGGCCAGGGCAAGATGCTGGCGCGGGAGCGCATCGAGTATTTGCTCGACGATGGTTCGTTTCACGAACTTGACATGCTGGCGCGCCATCGCGCAGTTGACAGCGGCATGACCCAGCGTCCCTACACCGACGGCGTGGTGACCGGCTGGGGCACTGTGGACGGTCGAAAGGTATTCATTTTCTCCCAGGACTTCACCGTCTTTGGCGGTTCCCTCGGGGAGGTCTTTGCCGAAAAGATTCACAAGGTCATGGACATGGCCCTCTCGGTAGGGGCGCCGATGGTCGGGCTGAACGACGGCGCCGGCGCACGCATCCAGGAGGGCGTGGTGAGCCTGGATTCCTATGGCGGGATTTTTTCCCGTAATGTCCGTGCCTCTGGTGTCGTTCCGCAAATATCGGTGGTGCTGGGCCCCTGCGCGGGAGGTGCCGTCTACAGCCCGGCCATGACCGACTTCATCTTCATGGCGGCCGAGAGTTCGCACATGTTCATCACCGGCCCCGACGTCGTGAAGACGGTCACTGGTGAGGAGGTAACACTGGAGGAACTGGGAGGCGCCCGCAGCCACTCGTCCAAGTCGGGGGTTGCCACTTTCTTGAGGGAGGACGAAGCCTCGGTGCTCGACGCCGTCAAGACCTTGCTGGGCTACCTGCCCTCCAACTACCTGGAAGAGCCTCCTCGCTACGCCCCAGGCGACGACCCTCGTCGGCTCTGCCGCGAACTCGCCTCGATAATGCCCGACAGCCCAAACTTGCCGTACGACATCAAGGACGTCATTGCCTCGGTTGTAGACGACGGCGAGTACCTGGAGTACTTCCCGCACTGGGCGCAGAACATCGTCTGCGCCTTCGTCCGGCTCGACGGACGCACCGTAGGCGTAATAGCCAACCAGCCGCTTGTGCTGGCAGGGGTTCTCGACATCGAGTCCTCCTCGAAGGCGGCGAGGTTTGTGCGGTTCTGCGACGCCTTTGGGATTCCCCTGCTCACGTTCGTGGACGTGCCAGGGTTCCTGCCCGGGGTGGATCAGGAGCACGGCGGGATAATCCGCCACGGAGCCAAGTTGCTCTACGCCTACTGCGAGGCCACGGTGCCACGCATCTCAGTGGTCACCCGCAAGGCGTACGGAGGGGCGTACGTGGTGATGGACTCAAAATCCGTGGGCTCCGACCTCTGTTACGCCTGGCCGACGGCTGAGCTGGCTGTAATGGGCCCCCAGGGGGCGGTGGAGATACTCCACAGAAAAGAGTTGGCGGAATCCCCGAACGGCGATGAACGCCGAAGGGAACTGGTTGCCGAGTACACCGGGCGCTACGCCAATCCTTACATTGCGGCTGAGCGGGGATATGTTGACGACGTCATCGATCCTGCGGAGACGCGCCGAAAGGTGATCGCCGGGTTCGATGTCTTGAGCACCAAGCGCCAGGAGCGTCCGCAGCGCAAGCACGGCATTGTTCCGTTGTGAGCCCGGCGTTGCTCGCAGAGAGAGACCGCTCTCTTCTAAAGGAGAAAAAGGTCACGATCACACCTGAAGCGAGCGAGGAGGAGGTGGCAGCCATCGCCGCCGCCCTGCGGATTTACTTTGACCAAAAGGCGGCGGCCAAGGCAGCGGCTGCGACCCCTTCAACCACGTGGAGGTTCTCGGGGAGATGGTGGCGCTGACGGAAAAGGTGGAGAGCGAGATTGGCTGGACGCCCTCATTTGACTGTGTGGTGCTGGCTCGTCGCCTTTACCGTCTCGTGAGTGCCGCTCAGCGGGCAGCGGTGGGAAGGGTGTTGGATCTCAGAGGCCCGCTTGCCAGCGGATTTGCCTACGAGAGAGCTTCGGATCTCGTGGTGGCTCGCATCGGGGGCAGCTCGGCCAATAGCCCGTTCGACACGGTTTGCTCCTTCGGAGCGCTGTCGGAGGTTGAGGAGCTGCAATTCGGGCTTGAATACATCCGCGCGGCCATGGGCAGCCACAGTCGCCTTTTATTTGTGGAACTCGATGGCGAGGCGTCTCGATGGCGGAAACTGTTGGATGGCTCAGTTCGGCTCATCTGGGGGGTTTCCGCCTCGCGTGACATCTCCGGCACCCTCTGGAGATCGGGGTTCGAACTGCTTTACCTTCAGCGGTGGCCCGTACCGGTGCTGGGGCCGGTGACCGTCAAGGTTGTATACGGAGTCGCCCGACTGAATCCCGATTTCTAGCGGGCGAAGCTCGCGAATCCGCCTGTTCTGGTCTGTTGACCGCAGCTAGGCGGACTCAATTCTCACGCTCACGCTCACCGGTGGACTGGGGGATCCTCCAAGACCAGACCCCGCCAAGGGATGTTCCGGCGGATATTCCTCGTGGGAGTCGAGCATGGCTTCCAGCACTTCGAGCCCCTGCGTAACTTCACCGAAGACCACGTATTCGCCAGAATTGTCGAGCAGTCCGGCGTCCTCGGTGACCGTAAAGAAGTACTGTGCGCCTGCACTGTTGCGCTCTCCGGTTCGGGCCATCACGATCTGCCCCGGGCGGTACTTGAAGTCGCTGCCCTCGTCCCAAATCTTATAGCCCGGCCCGGGGTCGGCTGCCGAATTTGTGTGTGGCGAGCCTCCTTGCAGTATTCCGATGCTCGGCGCGCTGCGGTGAATGAGGGTTCCCTCGTAGTAACCGAAGCGTGCGAGGTTCACGAAGTTGTTGACGGTGCCAGGGGTGTTTATTGCGTCGAGCGCGACAATCACGGTGCCAAGCGTGGTTTCGAAGACGGCCGTGTAACTCTTTGAGGTGTCAATGCAGAGGGGCGGGGCGTTTGCAAACTCCAGCACCGGCTCTTCCACGCCTTCTTCTGGCGCGCACTGCCCCCCTCCGTAGTCCTCCGTTCTGTAGGGCCTGTAATTTGGCTGGTTTCTCGAGCGAAACATGTCATCCTCCTCGGGGGCTTCAACATCGGCTTCGGTGGTCTCTTCGTCGGAAGTTCTCTCGTCGGAAACTCTCTCATCGGTCGCTGGCACACTCGCACTCCCCTCCTGCGAGTCCTCCGAGCCCTCCGAGTCCTCCAGCTCGTCCTGTTCGTCCTGCGAGTCCGACAGCGACGGAGTCGGCCCCGGTAGTTCCTCCTCGACAGTTTCGGCCACGTCCACGGTGGCCTCTCCCTCGCCCCGACCGCTGCAGAACGTGATCAAAAAGTAGAGCCCCACGGCGATGGCAATGATCACCGCCACCCGGACGAAGTTTCTCTTTCGCTTCTGACGCGCCGCCGCCGCCACCTTCTCCTCTCGCCGAATGTTCCTGCCTGCCTTCTGACGGGAGCGCTTATCGGTACCCACGCTTTTACGCTACAGCCCGAGGGGGCTGGGCGCGAGCGTCCCTTCGGGTCGGGGTACCGTGGGGTCCATGCCGTTGCTGGTTCAGAAATTTGGCGGCACGTCTGTGGCCACCCCCGATCGCATCAGGGAGGTGGCCGAGCAGGTGCGCCTGCGTCGTCGGTCGGGCGACGATCTTGTGCTGGTGGTGAGCGCCATGGGCACAGAGACCGACGAGATGCTCGCCCTTGCCCGCAGCGTGGCCGATCGTCGATCAGGCCGTGAGATGGACATGCTCATTACCGCCGGTGAGCGAAAGGCCACAGCGCTTGTATGCATGGCGCTCATTGACCACAACGTGCCGGCTGAGTCGCTCACTGGCTCTCAGGCCGGGTTCATTACCGACGAGACTCACGAGAACGCACGGATACTGGATATTCGGCCACAGCGGGTGCTGGCGGCACTTCAGGGAGGCAGGGTGCCTGTGGTGGCGGGCTCACAGGGCGTCTCGACGAGCAACGACGTGACCTTCCTTGGGCGTGGCGGCTCAGACACCACGGCGGTGGCGCTTGCGAATGTGATTGAGGCTGACGCCTGCGAGCTCTACACCGACGTTTCGGGGGTGTTCACGAGCGACCCTCGGGTGGTGCCCACGGCTCGCCGCATCGGCCGGCTGAGCTATGACGAAATTCTTGAGATGACGGCCACCGGCTGCCCCAAGCCCGCTATGCGTTCTGTGGAGGTCGCCCGGGCGCGGGGAGTGCGTCTGCACGTGCGATCTGCGTTTACCTGGGAGGCCGGCACCTGGATAGGAGAGGAGGACCCTTCGATGGAACAACCGCTCGTTTCAGCGGTCACCCACGACATCAGCGAAGCAAAGATCACGATCACCGGCGTGCCGGATCGCCCTGGCATAGCCGGGGCTCTCTTCCGTCGCCTCGCTGACCTCGACGTGAACGTGGACATGATCGTCCAGAACGTCTCGGCCGACGGGGTGACCGACATCTCGTTTACGGTTCCACGCCGACAACTGGGGATATCCACCCAGGTCACAAGAGATCTCGGAGCCGAGATCGGGGCAGGTGGGGTGTCTGAAGACACCGACATCGCACGGGTAAGCCTCATAGGGGCGGGGATGAAGAGCAACCCGGGGGTGGCCGCCACGATGTTCGAAAAGCTTGGGGAGCGAAGCATCAACATCGAGATGATCTCCACCTCTGCCATCCGCATCTCCTGCGTGGTGCGATCAGAAGACGTGGTGCAGGCCGTGAATGTGCTGCACGACGCCTTCGGCCTGGCCGAAGCTTCTTAGCCCTCAGGGGGTGTGGAGTCCAGCGGCGATCTCCTCGGCGATTTGCACAGCGTTCAGCGCCGCCCCCTTGCGGAGGTTGTCGCCAACCAGGAAAAGGCTCAGGCCGTGGCGACGGGTTGGATCCGACCGCAGCCGACCTACCAGGGTGGAGTCCACGCCGGCGGCCTTCAGAGGGGTGGGGAGGTCGTCTAGCAGCACTCCCGGGGCCTCTCCGAGCAACTCAGACGCCCGTTCAGGTGATATGGGGCGTGCGAAGAGGGCGTTGACTGCCAGGGCGTGGCCTGTGAATACCGGGACGCGAACGCACGTGGCTGCCACGGCAAGGTCGGGAATTGCCAGTATCTTGCGGCTCTCGTTTCGCAACTTCTGCTCCTCATCGGTCTCGCCGCTTCCGTCCGCCGCGAAGTTGCCGCAGACGGGCAGGACGTTGTAAGCCAGCGCATCCGCAAAAGGGCCCTCGGTGGGGATTTCCGCCGCAGAGCCGTCAAAGGCCAGGGAGTGGGCATTTCGTTCCGCCGAGAGGATCTGACGGGCTAGCGCCTCCACGCCGCTGCGTCCCGCCCCTGAGGCGGCCTGGTAGGTGCTTATTGTCATTCCGCGCAATCCAGCCTCGTCGTGAAGGGGCTTCAGAACAGGCATCGCCACCATGGTCGTGCAGTTGGGGTTTGCGACGATGCCCTTCGGGATTTTGTCGAGTTCCCCGCCGTTCACCTCCGGCACCACCAGGGGGACCTCCGGGTCCATTCGCCAGGCGGATGAGTTGTCGACCACTACAGCGCCGGTGGCGGCCGCGCGGGGGGCCAGGCGGCGTGAGGCGGCCCTGCCTGCGGAGAACAAGGCGATGTTCACGCCTCGGAAGTCTGCCGTCGCCGCGTCCTCCACGATTACTTCCTCATCGCCGTAAGACAGACGGCGTCCCGACGAGCGCCCGGAGGCCATAAACCGGAACCGGCTAGCAGGAAAACCGCGCTCCAACAGGAGCTTTAGCATTACTCCACCGACTTGGCCGGTGGCACCTACTACCGCTATTTCCACCTTTTCAGGCTACATGTGCGGATACCGCGAGCTTGTCGCGGGGGTTCGTCGAAGCGTCGTCCGCCCCTTCAAGCGCCCAACTCATCACCCTCACCAGCACACGCGCGGCTTGCGTAGTCAGCAGGCGGGAGAACTTGCGGCGGCGGAATCCGTGCAGTCTTGCTGCCCAGTCGGGAAGGCAGCCGACGGCGGCGGCGAACAACAAAACGTAGCAGAATCGGGCTCCTCGCCGAAAGGGGAAATCGCGCAGGAACTGCGTGGACTCCCTGCTCAGAGCGCTGCCGGCCAGGTCGGGGATAAAGCCGACGAGGGTCTCCCGCAGTTCCGCCGCGCTGCGCGGAGGGTCGGGATCGCCCAAGGCTTCTGCGATGACCGACATCTCGGCGATGTAGGCGTCGGCGTCGGCCTGTCGCCGTCGCCGTCCGTAGATCTGGTAGGCGGTGAGAAAACTGTCCACCTCCGTGCAGTGCACCCAGGAGAGAAGGCGGGCATCGGAGGCTCTGTAAGGCACGCCGTCGGGCGTGACGCCCTCCACTTCTGTGTGGATGCGCCTCACTTCCTCGATGGCGGCCTCGGCCTGCTCCACGCTTCCATAGGTGGTGGTTCCCAGGAAGAACACCGTCCGGCGCAACCTTGCAAGGGGATCGGAGCGGAAATCGGAGTGCTCGCTAACTGCGTACATGGCCAGGGGATGAAGCGACTGCAGCAGCAGTGCCCTGATTCCGCCGATCATCATTGACGCCTCAGCATGAATCAGAAAGGCGGCCCCGCCTGAAGGGATGAGCCCTGGGCGGTCGGGGTCGGGAATGAACTTTTTAGACGGACTGCCCGAAAGAAGCGTTCGGATGGAGGCCCCGATGCTGTCTTGCAGCCGATTCTTCAGCATGGCTTGTTGGTCGGGCAGGCGGGATTTGAACCCACGACCTCTTCGTCCCGAACGAAGCGCGCTACCAAGCTGCGCCACTGCCCGATGGCTACGAGGATACCAACCCCGCCTGGGGGCCTTGCACCAGGCGCTGCCGCTGTGAGGACTCGTAGTAGGAGCCCCCTCCGAGCAGCGCGTCGGACGCCATTCTCAGTCGAAAGGAGTCGAGCGGCTTGATGAGCCATCCGTCGGCTTCAGACTTCCTGGCAATGTAGATGTCGGCTTCCCGGTCGAGGAGGATCAGCACCGGGCAGCGCGCCAGCCGCCCTGCTCCGCTTTCAAGACGCAGATCGTGGCAGATCGCAACGCCTCCCATACCGACTACCTGCAGATCGCAGATTACGAGGTCGGGCTTGAGCTCAGAGGCTGCGGGGAGAACGTGGCGCCCGTCGCCGACCCTGTTGACGCGTGCGTCCTCGCCGGCCAAGGCTGAGGAGACAAGGTCAAAAATCCAATCCGCGTCGGTGGCTAGGAGCAACTCCACCACATCACAGACTAGTGCCGCTGTAGCATTCCTGGAGCGATAGGAGGTGAGGTGTGCTGGAAGTTCAAGTAGACAACATAAAAAGGAAGGCAGTCTGTCGACCCAAAGGCGATATCGACGCCTACACCGTCGCGGATTTTCGAGCTGCGCTGAACGAACTCGTTGACCGCAAGGGCCTTGTCATCGAGCTTTCCGAGGTCCCCTTCATGGACTCGGCCGGGCTGGGGGCCCTGATCGGGGGGATTCGGCGGGTTCGCGAAAATGGCGGCGAAGTTGCGGTTGCCTGCTCCAACTCGTCTCTGGTCAGACTGCTGCACACCACTGGCTTCGACCGCATCGTCCCCGTGGTGGGGACTCTCGACGAAGCCATCAGCGCCTTGACGTCGGACGACTGACGTCCGTTGTCGTCGCCTAGTAAAACAGGCGGGCAAATCGGACGACGACGCTTTTTTATCGCCGTTGTGGCCCTTACAGCGGCGATAACGGCCATCGGGGTCTGGTTGCCAGCAGCGGCCGCCGAGGCGCAGCCACCTGCCGACAGTGAGGAAAACGTGGTCGTGGTGGAGATGGTGGGATTGTTGGATCCCGTACTTGCGGAGTTTATAAAGGGACGAATTGCGTCCGCCCCTGAGGAAGGGAACACCCTCGCCGTCATCTTGAGGGTCGACAGCCCCAGGGCGGTCATCGGCTCAAGCGCCCTCGAAGAGCTCTCGCAGGCGATTGAGGGATCCCCTGTGCCCATCGCCGCCTGGGTGGGGCCTAGCGGTGCGAGGGCAGGAGGTGAGGTTGCCCAACTGCTGGGTCTTGTGGATCGCCTTGGGCTGGCGCCTGGCGCCTGGCTGGGCAAACTGGGCGACCCTGCAGTAAAAGGCAACCCCTGGGGCGAAGCCACAGCAGTGATGCGAAACCGGGCCGTGGATCATGTTGAGGCTCTTGAGTTGGGAATCGTGTCAGACGAGGCCGAGACCGTGGGGGACTTTCTTCTTACCCTCGATGACCTGGGTTTTCAGACAGAGGTAGTAACCACGGAGGAAGGAGATCCCAGGCGCACTCCGCTGACAGAGGTTCGCTTCGTGGGTCTTCCCTACGGCAGCGGGCTCATGCACTCCGTGGCGAGTCCGCCCGTGGCCTATCTGCTTTTGCTCGTTGCGCTCTTCCTGGTGGTACTGGAGCTCTTCACGGCTGGAGTGGGGATAGCCGGGGTGGTGGCGGCCGGCTGCGGGGTCTTGGCGGCATATGGGCTGGTGACACTTCCCACAAACATCTGGGCAGTGGCTCTCATAGTCTTCGGCTTCTTCGGGTTCGCGGTAGATGTGCAGACCGGCGTGCCGCGGCTGTGGACGGCGGTCGGCACTGGGTGCGTTATCGCCGGGACACTCAATCTCTACGATGGGGTGAGCATGTCCTGGGTGCCGATGCTGGGCGGGTTGTTGTGCCTCATGCTCGGGGTTGTGGGTGGTCTGCCACCTCTTATCCGCACCAGGTTTTCCACGCCCACCATAGGAAGGGAATGGATGACGGGCATGATTGGCGAGGCTGTCGAGCCAGTGAACCCCTACGGGGTGGTAAGCATCGAAGGTGCGCTTTGGCGCGCCAAGACCTACCGGGCATCTTCTATTCCCATAGGCGGCGATGTGGCCGTAACCGGCATAGACGGACTGATGATCGAGGTGTCGCCCGTTGCCGAGACCTTGGAAGGAGAGGCTGAAAAACGAGGCGCTGAAGAAGAGGCATCCACATCGACGGATTCGCAATCCTGAGAATCGGTTATGAAAGCTGTCAGGGTTCTTCTTTCTGCTTAACCCGCTGTGGAGTGGATTCGGAATGCTGGTGGGATCGGACGATTTTGCTCATAGTGTCTACGATTGGTGAATTTCAACATGGGGGCGCAGCCCAGCGAAGTTGCCTGGCAAACCAGGGCGGCGTGCAGGGGGCCTAACACCGACTTCTTCTATCCGCCCTCCAAGGCCGAGCGCAAGAGCGAGAAAATAGAGAGAGAGCGGCGGGCGAAAGAGATATGTGCTCGCTGCGAAGTCGTTCAAGAGTGCCTCGATTACTCGATTCGCATCCGGGAGCTGCACGGAATCTGGGGTGGCCTTACCGAAAGGGAGCGGAGGGTCTACTTCTAACTTCCTTCTTCTGCGGGGCGCATCTCGGATAGTCGCGGCCCGCCCAACCGCAGATCACCTTTTCTGCTGGTGATGCCCCTTTCATCGAGTTCTGCCAACAATGGCAGCGCAAATTTTCTAGTGGTGGAGAGCGCGTCCCTGAACTGAGCGACAGTAAACCCCCCTGGGTGTTTCTTGAGCAGAGCGGAGGCGGCCTTGGCGGCTTTTGTTACGGCACTGGAGGGAAAGACAGCGCCTTCGCGCGAGATGATGAGACTTCGCCGCAACATTTCACTGAGTTCCCGTGGGTCTACTTTCCGGGGCTCGGGGGGGTTGAAGGGCCGAGTTTCCAGTTCTGCCAGAAAGGAGTGGTTCGCCAAGGGGTCTTCGATGCCTGATGTCCTGACCCGACCGCCCACGGATTCAATTCCGTCCATCAGTTCCAGCAAGGCTCGTTGGCGTTGATCGAGGGCGGCTAGATCCAGTCCCAGCGGCCCGGCTTCCGCTATGCGGGCAAGAAGCCCCCCCTTGGCGCTGCTCAGCGCCTGTGGAGAGACCAGCCAGCGCCCCACATCGGCCTTGCGGCTTGCTCCGGTGAGGCGCAGCAGTTCATCGGTTCGCATCCAGCCGCGCTCGGCGATCACCCTGTCCGGGTTGCGGTCGGGTCTCGCTCGTGAAGCCGGCAGGCGAGGATCGACGTCAAGCACCTCCCCGCCGCCGACCGTCTCGTTGCGCCCGCTCTCCCTCAGCACGTATCGATCCCCGGGTAGCAGCGGAAGCCGCTGCGGCAGGAAGAGGCGGACAGCCCCTGACTCACCTGGGGAGAGGGCGTCGTTTCCCAGTAGGCGCAGCCTCACGGGGAATTCCCCCGACCCCAGGTAGGCGACGAAGGCCCCTCGTCGGGAGACTTCGTGGGAGAGGTTTTTCAGCACCTGCAGGGAGGCGTCGACGCGTCCGCTCTGATGCCACTCACCCGGACGAACCAGGGCGTCGCCTCTCTTGATTTGCTCACGATTCACCCAGGCAAGGTTCAGGGCGCATCGCCGCCCCGGGGGGATTCTCTCACGGGTTTCGCCCAGAGTTTGAAGTGCGCGGATTCGCGCCTTCCGTCCCCCAGGGCAGACCAGCAGCTCCTCGCCGCGTTTCAGCCCACCGCCTATGAGGGTGCCGGTTACCACGGTGCCTGATCCTTGAATCACGAACGAACGGTCTACCCACAGGCGCGCCCTTCCGTTGTCTGTGGCCTCGGGAGTGCGAGCCAGCAGTCGCGCCAGAGCCCTGCCAAACTCGGCCATTCCCCTTCCTGAAAGGCTGTCAACAGCGACTGTCTCCGCCTTGGCGAGAAAAGTGCCCGCAACTCGGTCCTCCACTTCGAGCTTTGCTATCTCAAGCAGTTCCTCGTCTACCAGGTCGGACTTGGTGAGCACTATCAGACCGTGAGTCACCCCCAGCAATTCGAGGATGCGCAGATGCTCCTCAGACTGTGGTTTCCACCCCTCGTTGGCCGCAACCACGAAGCAGCAGGCATCCACCGAACCCACCCCGGCCAGCATGTTCTTTATGAAGCGGACGTGGCCAGGGACGTCAACGAAAGCGAAGGACTCTCCGCTTGGAAGCCGCGCTGCTGCGAAACCCAGGTCGATTGTGAGGCCCCGTCGACGCTCTTCCTCCCAGCGATCGGGGTTGACGCCCGTAAGGGCGCCCACAAGCGTCGACTTGCCGTGGTCTACGTGTCCGGCTGTGGCGATTACCCGCACAGTGGGCGCCGATGCCGCGTCCGAGAGCCAGGAACCTCAATGTCGGAATGCGAGATCACTGGTCGGGGATCACTGCCGCCCGAGCGCCGTCCTCACCTCGGCGGCCAGCGACTCGTCGTCGAGCGGGTCCACACATCGCAGGTCAAGGAAGGTCTGCTGATCTGAGACCCGGGAGATGATCGGAACTGAGGCTTTGCGCAGGGCTTTGGAGAAGTCGCCCGGCAGCGATATCCCGGCTGAGGGGATACTCACCCCGGGCAGGGTTCCGCCTCCTGTGGTGGCGCTCATCGGTCGAGGCGACCCCACTCCCAGGGATTCGGCTCGGCTCATCAACTCACCCTCGGTGGTGGCGGCCATCCGCCAGAAGGGAATGTCGCCGCCACGTCGGTGAAGGTAGGTGAGTGCCAGGGACTGGAGATCTACGAGAGTCAGCGCGCCTGCCCTGAAGGCCCTGGCCAGGGGGTGGCGGGCGCAGAGCTGCACGAGTTCGGCCTTCCCTGCAATTATTCCTGCCTGCGGCCCGCCCAGGAGTTTGTCGCCCGAGAATGTCACAAGGTCGGCCCCTGCGGCGAGGGTTGAGCGTGCCGCGGGCTCGCCCCGCAGCCAGCTGGGTGCCCCTCCTTTCAGCCACCAGCACGCCTCGTCGATCAGCCCCGAACCGATATCCACCACAAGAGGCACACGCAGTTCCGCCAGCTCCGCTATCGAAGCAGACTCGGTGAACCCCACTATTCGGTAGTTGGACTGATGAACCTTCAACAGGGCGGCGACGTCGTTGCTCTTCTCAGCCAGGGCCCTTTGATAGTCGTCTATGCGGGTGCGATTGGTTGTGCCCACTTCCACCAGGCGGGCGTTTGAGGTGGCGATGACCTCCGGCACCCTGAACCCGCCCCCGATTTCCACGAGTTCGCTTCGTGAGACCGCCACGCCGCGCCCTTTGGCCAAGGCAGCCAAGGCGAGCGTGACGGCCGCGGCGCAGTTGTTTACCACCAGGGCGTCTTCCGACTTGCAAAGGCGGGCGAGCAGCGAAGCAGCGTGAGAGTGGCGTGATCCGCGCTTTCCGCTGCGAACGTCGAACTCAAGATTGCTGTAGCGGATTCCTGATTCCGCAAATTCGCTCAGCGGAGGGCGCGGCGCTCGTCCCAGGTTGGTGTGCAACAGCACGCCGGTGGCGTTTATGACCGGCCGCAGGAATCCATCTGCATAGCCCTGTGCAATCTCACGGGCTGCGCCGGGGTCTCCTTCGGCTATGGCACTGCGGGCGGCATCCACACGCAGCGGATGTGGTAGCCCGGTGTTGACCAGGGAGCGCGCCAGCGCGTCTACAGAGGGGGGGCGGGAATCAACCTCCGCCATTTGCAGAGATCAACCGATGCGTACCGGCGACTCCGCCGCCTCGGCCGGGCGAGCAGCGTCACCCAGTCGGTCCGCCAGCAAGTGAGCGCTGCATCTGCCCATTACGCCGGCCGGGACGGTCTCGGCCGCAAGCTGCCTGGCCACTGCCCGCACCGCCTCGGCGGCTGCCCCGTCTTTCAGCACAAACGGGCGTCCCTCGTCGCTCGACGGGGTGACTGCGGGATCGATGGGCACATGCCCCAGGAACGGAACGCCGATTTCCGCCGCCAGGCTCTCGCCCCCCCCACTGCCAAAAAGAGCGTGCTCCGCCCCGTCGTCGGAGGTGAAAATGGTCATGTTCTCAATCACGCCGGCTATCCGGAGATAGTTGTTGCGCCCCATCCTCGCCGCCCTGGCCGCAACGTTCTGAACGCTGCGCGAAGGGGTGGTGACGATGATCATCTCGGCTCGCGGCAACAGCTTGGCCACCCCCATCTGCACGTCGCCGGTGCCAGGGGGCATGTCAACGAGCAGGAAGTCCATAGACCCCCAGAGAACGTCTTCGAGGAAATGTCGCACGGCCCGGTTGAGTATCAGGCCCCTCCACATGAGAGCAGTCTTCTCGTCGTCAACCAGCAGCCCCATCGAGACCACTTTGAGGACGCCATCGCCCATCTCCAACGTTGTGGGCAGGATCTTCTTTTGATCTGTTGCGCCTTCCAGTCGTCCGCTAATTCCCAGCATCCGCGGCACCGAGTATCCCCAGATGTCCGCGTCGAGCAGCCCGACGCACCGCCCCCCAGAAGCCAGAGCCACCGCAAGATTCACAGCGATTGATGATTTGCCCACCCCTCCCTTCCCGGACGACACCAGCAGAACCCTCGTTGTGAGCGGAATCTCCGTATCCGGCGTTTGAGAGGCCACGTTCTTGCGGGCGATGCTCATTGTCCGGGACTTTTCCTCTGCCGTGAGTTCCGACCAGTTGATCTTCACGCCGGCCACGCCGTCGAGGGTTGCGATACGGTCTTTCACGTCGCGCTGTATCTGAGCCCGAAGCGGGCAACCCAGTGTGGTAAGGGCAATGGTCACCCCCACGTTCCCGTCGTTGCTGATGGAGACACCCTTGACCATCCCCAGATCAACAATGTTGCTGCCAAGCTCAGGGTCGATTACGTCGCGCAGCAGCGAGACGATCCGCTCTGATGCCGGTGGCTGGATGCTTCTACTCACTTTGGTGAGTGTATTTCGGCCTTTGCACGGCAGTGGTCAATACGAGGCGCACTTGCCGCAGGAATGGTGGACTATCCCACGTAAAATCTAAGATGGAATCAGAATTGGACGATCAAGGCAAACACACAAGGCTGTAGCCAGGCTTGGACGTCGGAAGACGGCAAACGCCAACAAGTCCTACACAAAGAATGAGGAGAAAGGAGAAGAGGTCTGAGATGCTTACATTGACACCCTCCGCCACCACAAAGGTTGGAGAGCTGCTCGAGCAGGAAGGCGAAGACAACCTCTTCCTGCGCGTAGCGGTGCGACCAGGCGGATGCTCCGGATTCAGCTACGAGATGTACTTCGACACCGAGAAGGACGAGAGTGACAAGAGCGTCGCCTTCGAGGGGGTAAGGGTGATGATCGACCCGTCCAGCGCAATGCTCCTCGAGGGGGCCACTCTCGACTACAGCGACGGGCTGCAGAGCTCGGGGTTTTCCATTGACAACCCCAACGCTCAGCGCACCTGCGGCTGCGGGCAGTCCTTCAGCTAGACACAGCAATTCTCGGCGCCTGCCCACAAGCCCAGGGGCGCCTGTCAAGGGGTAGGCCATCTTCCAGTGGCAGGGCTTCTTGATTGGGAAGTTCCTGTTCGGCAGCCGGTCGGGCTGTCGCATCCCGTCAACCCGTCGTTGGCGAAGGATGACTGCGGAGGAGCCCGCCGGCGAGGGAAGGCGGGGCGCTCAGGTCGGCTACCTCCAGCAGAAGGGGTAGTGCGTGGCTGAACTCAGTCTGCACGTAAACGGCCAGGACATGAGCTTTCCTGACTCAGGGGTTTCGTTGCTCTCGTTGCTTCGGGAGTGCTTGGGGATTCGCAGCGTGAAGGACGGCTGCTCTCCACAAGGTCAATGCGGGGCCTGCACGGTACTGGTAGACGGGGCGCCAAGGGTTTCCTGCGTCACCCCCGCCCGCAGGGTTTCCGGACGTGATGTGACGACGCTTGAAGGGCTTGGAGATGACGCCCTTACGTGGGCGGAGGCGTTCTGCGCCACTGGTGCCAGCCAGTGCGGATTTTGCACCCCGGGTATCATCCTCCGACTTGAAGGCCTGAGACGTCGCTCGCCGGACGGCGATCCGAGCCGCGCCCTGGCTGCGCACCTTTGCCGCTGCACGGGGTGGCAGACGATCGCCGAGGCTTGGCGAAACGTGGCAGGAAGTGCAGGAACCGATGCGATCAAGGCAACTGCGCCTCTGGCGCAATCTCCACTGAACTCCTGCCCCGATGAGCGGCCGAGAGCGGTGGGTGCGCGCCCGAACTTCCTCAAAGGGGCGCAGACGAGGCGGCGAGACTTTCAGGCTGCGGCTCGAAGGGCGGAACTGGAGGGCAGGTGCAGGCAGGCGGTAGGCGTGCAGGTGGCTCTTGGAATGGGCGGTTTCGCAGAGGACTGCGCCCCCGTCGACGCGCTCGTGGCAGTCCCCACCACCATCGGCGGCTGGGCGCTGGGAGAGAGCCTGTCCGAAGCGCGCGCCGCCGCCGCAACGCCCGGCGGCAGGCGCAGCGGCATGCCCCCTACGCCGCCGCTGAAGGCGCCCCCGGGAGAGTGGGCCTGCACTTTGAGCACTTGCTGGGTAGAACCCGCCTATCTGGAACTTGACTCCTCATGGTGTCTGCCCGGCGGCGAGCCTGCCAGCCCGCTCGCCAACGGAGGTGCGTTCGGTGGGAAGCGAGGCAGCGAGGTTCAGGCCGCCGCCCGACGGTTGGCCGATGAGACGGGGCGGGCGGTGAGGGTGGTCTACCCTCGAGAGGAGGCGACGCGACTGGGCGCCAAGCGCCCTCCCGTGGCAGGGGGAGCCAACCCCGACGGGACTGGCGTGCTGCTGGCCGCTCGGACACCCGGCCTAGCCGCCGCAGTCTCTTCCGTCGCCCCTGGCCTGGAGATGCGTCTCCTGGATTTGCCGGGGCCTCCCACAACGATGCATGCCCGCGCTGCCGGGGTGGCTGAGGCCGTGGCGCTCATCGCAGGGGCTGAAGGCAAGCTTTCCCCTGTGACGGTTCCTGGTGGCGGCGAGGCAAGGGCATGGCTGCGCACGGATGGCACAGAAGAGGTAATCGAAGTGGAAGTCCGCTGCGGAGATCCAATCGACGAGGTGGTGCTGCGTTCGTACTGCATCGGCGCTGCCCACATGGGGTACAGCCTGGTCACGTCAGAGGCCGTTGCCGTTAGCCCTGAAGGCCATGTGGCCGATCTCACCATCCGCTCTTTTGGCGTGGTGCCTGCGGCAAGAACTCCCAGGATTGAGGTAAGAATCCTGCCCAGCGAGGGCGAACCGGTGAACGGTTCAGATTCCGTTTTCGTGGCGACTGTGGCGGCCACTTGGCTGGCTAGAGGGTGTCCACCTCGATGGCCCACAGATCGCTGAGGGCGCAAATGCAAAATCCAAGTTTCAAGATCGCCTCAGGTTGCCTAGAATGCCAGAGGGATCCCCAGTCGGCGAGGCGAAATCTGGAGACTCCCCATTTATTACTTTGTTCGTTCCCGACCAATTTGAGGTGTGTATATGTCAACAGCCCAAGAAGTAATGCACAAGGTTGCTAAGGAGGATGTCGAGTTTGTGGAGGTCCGCTCCACCGACCTCCACGGACTCCAGCAACACTTCACCATCCCCCGTTCCCAGCTGAATGAGAGTTTCTTTAGCCACGGTCTGGGGTTTGACGGTTCGTCTATCAGAGGCTTTCAGTCCATCGACGACTCCGACATGCTGCTGACGCCTAACCCCGAGACGGCTTTTATGGATCCCTTCTACCAGTACTCCACCCTGGTAATGCTGGGAACCGTACGCGACCCGGTGACGGGGGCGGATTACGACAAAGACTCGCGTGTAGTGGCGAGGAGGGCCGAGCAGCACCTGGCGAACATAGGCATCGCCGACACCTGCTACGTAGGCCCGGAGCTGGAGTTCTTCATCTTCGACAGCGTCGCCTATGAAAACACGCCCAGCAGCGCCATGTTCAAGGTCTACTCGGTAGAGGCGCCCTGGACCTCGCAGGATCACACCGACATTCAGGGGGCGCTCAACACAGGCCACAAGATTCCCTACAAAGGCGGCTACGTCCCGCTTTCCCCGCTGGACTCCTGCCATGATCTTCGCTCCGAGATGACCAAGATCCTCGAGTTATGTGGGGTGGAGGTGGAGCTGCATCACCACGAGGTTGGCACGGCGGGGCAGGTAGAGATAGACCTGCGCTTCGACTCCTTGACCAAAATGGCCGACAAGGCGCAGACTTACAAGTACGTCTGCAAGAACGTCGCCGCACTGGCGGGCAAGACGGCCACGTTCATGCCTAAGCCGATCTACAATGACAACGGATCGGGCATGCACACCCACATGTCGCTCTGGAAAGCCGAGGAGAATCTGTTCTACGACGCGTCGGGCTACGCCAGCCTGTCGCCGATGGCGCTGCACTTCATCGGCGGGCTGCTGGCCCACGCCGCCACGGTGATGGCCTTCGCCGCCCCCACGGTCAACTCCTACAAGCGGCTCGTGCCGGGATACGAGGCCCCGGTGCACCTGGTCTACTCCCAGCGCAACCGCTCGGCTGCCATCAGGATTCCGATGTACTCCGACCAACCCGCAGCCCGTCGGCTGGAGTTCCGCTGTCCAGACCCCTCCGCCAACCCATACTTGACGTTTGCCGCCATGCTCATGGCTGGTCTTGACGGAATCGAGAGGGAGCTTTCCCCGGGCGATCCACTCGACACCAACATCTACGCCCTTTCCCCGGAGGAAGCGAGCCGTGTACGGACTGTTCCGAGATTTCTGTCCCGGTCGCTGGACGCCCTCGAGTCAGATCACGACTTCCTGCTTGCCGGCGGTGTGTTCAGCAAGTCTTTGCTGGAGTCCTACACAGAATGCAAGCGAGCCGAGATAGACGAGATAGGACTGCGTCCTCACCCGATGGAGTACGAGCTCTACTACTCGGTCTAGCACCGTGCCCTGTCGCCCGCCGGGCGGCATGGCCTGTTTACTGGAGTCTGCGACGTGCTTCGAATCGGGCTTTTCCAGCTCAATTTCGTAGTAGGTGACCTCGAAGGCAACCTCAGGCGGGTTCTCGACGGTCTGGCCTTCGCCGCCGAAGCCGGAGCCGACTTGGCTGCTTTCCCGGAACTGGCAATTTGCGGCTACCCACCCGAGGACTTGCTTGGCAAGCCGCAATTCATAGCAGACTGCCGCAGCAGCCTGGAAAAGGTGGCTGCAGCCACCGCACGTTGTGCGGCCGTGGTGGGCCTGCCCTTGTTGGAGGAGGAGTCGGGCGCCGTCTATAACGCAGCGGCGATTTGCGCCGAAGGCGACATAATCGGCTTCGTTCGAAAGGCCCACCTTCCAAACTACGGGGTCTTTGACGAACGCCGTTACTTTGCCCCGGGCAGGCCCGACAGCCTCTTTACGGTCGGAGGCGTGAGTCTGGGGGTGTCCATCTGCGAGGATCTCTGGGTAGACGGAGGGGCTGTCAACAAACTGGCGGAAGCGGGCGCGGAGCTGATTCTCAACATCAACGCCTCCCCATACTGCCAGGGAAAGGCGAGCGAGCGTTTTGATCTTCTGCGGCGGCGTGCGGGCGAGATCGACCGCCCGATCGCCTACCTCAACTTGGTGGGGGGACAGGACGAGTTGGTTTTCGACGGCAACTCCCTGGTGGTGGACGCCTCGGGAAAGACAGTTGCGAAGGCGGCCTCGTTTGCCGAACAGTCTCTGGTGGCAGACGTAGAGGTTGCGAAAAGGCCACCGGCAGAGGGCAACGCCGATCTTGGCGTGCGCAGGCACTGCGTGAGCGAGACTCAAGCAGTCGCCAGGCGGCCCTTGAGCGGCTCCGCTCTGCCAGTGGACACCGACCGGCTGGCCGAGGTCTACGCGGCTTTGGTATTGGGAACCCGCGACTACGTTCGCAAGAACGGCTTTTCCCGAGCCTGCCTAGGCGCCTCTGGGGGTGTGGACTCATCCCTCGTGGCGACGGTGGCCGCAGACGCCCTGGGGCCTGAGAACGTCTGCTGCGTGCTGATGCCCTCCCGCTTCTCCTCAGGGCACTCCGTTGAAGACGCCGAGGAACTCTGCTCCAACCTGGGGGTGGACAGTCGGCTGATTCCGATTGAGCCTGCTCACGCAGCCTTCGGAAAGATGCTGGCGCCCGGGTTCGGCGATTTGCCCCCCGACACCACTGAAGAGAACATCCAGTCTCGCATCAGGGCCGTGATCCTTATGGCTCTCGCCAACAAGTTCGGCTGGCTGGTGCTCGCCACAGGCAACAAGACGGAGAGCGCCGTTGGTTACTCCACCCTCTACGGAGACTCGGCCGGCGCTTTCGCCCCCATAAAGGACGTCTGGAAGATGCAGGTATACGAACTTGCCCGCTATCGCAACGCACTGGCGGGTTTTTCGCTCATCCCTGCGGGGGTGCTCGTTAAGGAACCCTCCGCCGAACTTCGGCCGGATCAGATCGATTCCCAGAGCCTCCCCCCCTACGAGATGCTCGATCCTCTCGCCAGAGCCCTGGTGGAAGACGACAAGACGCCAGCCGAACTCATCGCCTCGGGGGCCGATGACGTCTTGGTGCTTAGGTTGGCCCAGATGGTGGACTACGCGGAGTACAAGCGTCGACAATCCCCGCCCGGGGTGCGCGTTACCGCCAAGGCGTTCGGCAAGGACCGCCGCATGCCAATCACCAGCCACTATCGGGGATCTGTGCAGTGATCGGCGTTCCAATAGAGGATCTGGCTGACCGCGTGGGGCGCTACACGTGGTTCGGGCAGAGCCTTGGGAGGCTTCTGTCCGGCTGGGCGGCCGATGAGCAGAATCCCCGGGCCAGGCTGCACTTTCACACCTTGGGCAGGCAGTCTGAGGTGCACGGCTTCATATGGGAGGTGTTGCTGCCCGACTCCCCGGCCCTGGCCGCCGTCGAGCGCATAGCACCTTTTCCAGGCTGGGAAGGGTGGCCCGGCGCTGAGTGCACCGGCCTTTTTCATACGTTTGAGCGGCTAGCGGTTTTGAACCGTGCGATTCTGCCTCCCCTTGAAGTGTCGTTGGCTGAGTTTCTCAGCGTTCTCGGCTGCGTCGCGGAAGCGCCGGAACGCCGTCACGCCGCCCTTGCGCTGAGCGATGTCAGGGGGTTCATCTCGACTGGGGAGGATCTGCTGGAGGGTCTGTTGGCTACTTCGGGCAATACAGAAATTGCCAAGCGCTTGGCAAGGCGAACGGTCGGGAGCGCTGAAGGCGCGGGCGGCCGCATCTTCGGGCCAATGCCGGATATGCGTTGAAGAGAAGGACTAAATCGGTAAAATGGGGCGGGCTAGGGAGAAGCCAATGGTCTGCTGGCGA
Source organism: uncultured Acidimicrobiales bacterium (assembly GCA_958295925.1). Taxonomy (GTDB): domain Bacteria; phylum Actinomycetota; class Acidimicrobiia; order Acidimicrobiales; family CATQHL01; genus CATQHL01. Next base: position 1,175,823 of record CATQHL010000001.1, on the reverse strand, counting down.
TTATTCGTTCTGCGTTATTTCGAGAGGTTGGGTTAATGACCAGGGACAGGTACGAACGAGACGACGAGGACCTCGTACGCCGCTACCTGACTGAAATCGGCCAGCATCCGCTCCTCACGAAAGAAGGGGAGGTGCAGCTCGCCCAGAAAATCGAAGACGGCAAGGAAGCAAAAAAGGAGCTTGTCCACCGAAAGCCGTTAAGCGAAAAACGCCGCAGGGAATTGGAGCGAATAAAGAGCGAGGGGGCGAAGGCGGAAAAGAGGTTCGTCCAGTCGAATCTGCGGCTGGTCGTGTCGATCGCCAAGAAATATCAGGCTTCGGGGCTGCCGCTGCTCGACCTGGTTCAGGAAGGCAACCTGGGGCTCATCCACGCAGTGGAGAAGTTTGACTGGCGCAAAGGGTTCAAGTTCTCCACGTATGCCACGTGGTGGATTCGTCAAGCCATCACCAGAGGCATTGCAAACACTGGGCGCACGATTCGACTGCCGGTACACGCCGGGGACACCTTGACCAGGGTTCAAAAGGCCAGGGCAAGGCTGGAGTTGGAACTGGGCCGTGCCCCCACCCTCAAGGAGGTGGCGGACATGGTGGAGATGCCGGAACAAAAAGTCACCGAGGCGATGCGTTTCGCCTCCGATCCGCGCTCTCTCTCCGAGCCCCTCAGAGAAGATGGTGAAGCCAATTTGGCGGACGTTGTGGAGGACCGTTCGGCCGAGTCGCCCTTTGAGGTTGCCGCAACGAAACTGCTGCCCGACGAAATTCAGCGCCTGCTCTCCCCTCTCAAGTTGCGAGAGAGGCAAATTCTCACCCTGCGCTACGGACTCGACGGACGTGGGCCTCTTACCCTCGAGGAAGTGGGAGAGGAGTTCAACCTAACCCGCGAGAGAATCCGCCAGCTCGAGGCTCGTGCCATGTCGAAGTTACGCCATCCTTCCTCCGACACCGGCGCAAGGGAGCTTCTACCAGTCTGAGCGCCTGTCGGACGGGTGGGCTGCAGTTGTAGGGTTCTGCTTTGCCGCGGAGGTGTCCGAGCGCCTGGTGGGCTCCCCCGCCTTCAAAGCGGGTGGGATGGGCGATCCCCATCCGGCGGGTTCGATTCCCGTCCACCTCCGCCACAAACCAAGGCAATCCCTGAGATTTGTGGGGCATTCCCTATTGCGGCCCGCCGCGCAAGCACGTATACTTTGATGCGTGAGGAAGTTTTTTCTTTTCGTACTGGTAGCAGCGCTCGTGGCTTGGGTGGCTAAGAAGGTCCGGGAGGTCTGACTTTCCGGACAAGCCGTCCTGCTTGACGCCGCGGCCTACCCCTGCGTCTACCAACATTTCCCCTCCCTCCCCGCAAAAGCACTCACCTTCCCCCTCATTTGACGCTTTCGCGTTCTGCCTGAGCTAGTTCGGGTCAGCTCTCGGGGCTGCCTGTGGCCTGACTGGTCTCTGATCGGCTTCCTGCGTCCGTAATTGGCCAACCTTGGCCACCAGCGGACTAGTTGGACCTCAGCAGCAGGCGATTCCAGGCCGCCCCGCCGGAGTTCCGCCCCCGTGGCTGCCCAACGCTCCTCCCCCCCTCAGGATCTTCCCTCCCTTCCCCCAGGAAAACGGAAACGAATCAAGGAGTTATGGGATGAGTATTGCATGTTGGTCGGTAAAGGGCGGCGTTGGAGCGTCGGTGGTGGCAGCGCTTCTGGCGCGCCAGGCAGCTGAGATGTTCAGCTCAGGGGCGCTGCTGGTTGACCTCGACGGAGACGCCCCCGGCGTCCTGGGTGTGCCCGAACCATCGTCGCCAGGGATTGCCGAATGGCTGAGCGCCGAAGACGAGGTGCGCATAGACGCGCTCAGGCTTCTGGAGCGGGAAGCGGCTGAGAATCTCTCTCTGCTGCCACGGGGCTCGGGGCCCCTTCGACACCCGGAAAGGGCTGAAGTGATGTCGCGGGAGCTCTCTGCGGAACACCGTGAGACGGTCATAGACGGTGGCTGCCTCTGGCGTCCGGGCGGTGACTCCCCCGACCTTAAGAGCAAGCCCGACGAGATAGAGGTGCGGCGCGCGGTGGTTGCGCAGGCCGACAGGTCCTGGCTGGTCACTAGGCCGTGCTTCCTGGCATTGAGACGCGCAGCCCGGGCGCCGCTTCAGCCAAGCGGGGTTGTCCTGCTTCAGGAGGCAGGCCGCGCGCTCACTCCCAACGACGTCGAAGACGTGGTGGGGGCGCCTCTGGTGTTGCGACTGGAGGTGGATCCAGCCGTGGCGCGCTCGGTGGACGCCGGCGTGCTGGTGGGAAGATTTCCGAACGGAGTTGCAAAGGCAGTGCAACAGGCGTGGAAAGACTGAACCGTCACCTCGCCCATGAGGAGAGCGAACTTCACCGGCTGGTAGCCGATTCCACCTCCGGTGGAGTTCCTCCCGATTATGACCGTGTTAGGGAAATCGTAAACCGCCGGACGCCGCTCTTGAGCCCGGAACTTCAGCGTGAGCTGGCCGAGAGGGTATTGGCTCGGATGTGCGGTTTTGGCCCGCTCGAACAGTTTCTGGACGACCCCTCCGTGAATGAGGTGATGGTAAACGGACGCGGCGGAGTCTGGATTGAGTCGGCGGGCGAACTGCGCCCCGTTGAGGTGACTATCGGCGAGTCCACCCTTGGGCAGTTGATCGAGCAGATCGTCTCCCCGCTGGGTCTTCGCGCTGATCGAACCTCGCCTCTGGTAGACGCCCGTCTGCCCGACGGCTCCCGCGTGAACGTGGTGATGCCGCCGATTGCGGTGGACGGCCCGTATCTGTGCATCCGCAGATTCGGGTCACTGCGCTTGAAATTGGAGGACTTCGCTTCGCACGGTGTGGCGAGCTTGCTCGGCTGGATTGTCAGGGCGCGGGCAAACGTCCTGGTGAGCGGTGGCACAGGGGCAGGAAAGACCACGCTCCTGAACACGATGGCCGGCGAGATACCTCGGGGCGCCCGAATCATCAGCGTTGAGGACGCTGCCGAACTTCGACTCGACTCCGATCACGTGGTTCGCCTTGAGGCCCGCACCAGGAGCGTGGAGGGATTGGCGCCTGTGACAGTAAGGGACCTTGTACGAAACGCCCTGCGGATGCGCCCGGACCGCATCCTTGTGGGGGAAGTGAGAGGGGCAGAGGCCTTTGACCTCCTGCAGGCCATGAACACCGGCCACGACGGATGCATGTCCACCTGTCACGCCAACGGAGCCGAAGACGCCCTGCGCCGCCTCGAGAGCATGGTGATGATGGCCGACAGCGGACTGCCCCTGGGGGCACTGAGGGACCAGATTTCCTCCGCCCTTGACTTCGTGGTGCATTTGGCGCGGGGCGCCGCTGGCCAAAGGCGAATTGTGGAGGTCGCCGAAGTAGGCAGTCAGGCCCACCTTGAAATTCTGGCTGGGTCGGGGGGACTCTTGGCGATGCCGCGTTTTAGCGGGCGCGTCGCCCAGGTCTCGCCCCCGCAAAATGCCTGGCTGGAGGTCGGTTGATAAATGGGGTTGCTGGGCGCTGCTGCGTTGCTGATGACGGCTGCATGCCTAGTCCGCCGACTGCCGTCGGCGATGTTGCGCCGGAAGATCATTCGGCGATGCAGCGGAGGTGGGTTGCCGCAAGAAGCCTTCCCCCGAATCAGGGACGGTTCCGGCCACTCTGTTCCCAGGGGGGCAGGAGGAGCGAAGACGTCCCTCGCGCACGAGGCAATCCGGGAGTCGAAGCTAGGCCACCGGCTCAAGCTCAGCCTGGCGGAGGCGGCTGTTGACTGGAGCCCCGCGGGCGCCTGCAAGGTCTGGATTGCCTCCGCCGCCCTGGGAGCCCTGGGCGGACTGGCAGCCCGCTCGGCCGCAGTCTCACTGATTGGGCTGGCCTTGGGTGCTGTGGCTCCCCCGCTGCTGCTGCTGGCCCTGCGCAAGCGTTGCGAGCGTCGTCTCCTTGACTCATTGCCTGACTTTCTGGAGAGGGTCGCGCACGGCTTCAGGGCAGATGTCTCCACCCTGGCCGCGCTGGCGGAAGCCCAGCGAGAGGCTCGCTCCCCCCTGCGGGAAGAGATGGGGGAGGTGCTGGCGGGTGTGTCCGCGGGGCGTCCTCTGCCCTCAGTTCTGGAGCGCTGGCGGGTGCGACGCAGCCACCCTGACGTGAACTTGGCGGTTGCGGCCCTTTCTATTGGGGCCGCTGGTGGGAGACGTGCGCAAGCCATCGATGGGGTGGCCGCCACGTTGCGCGCCGGCAGGAATTCGCTCGGCGAACTCTCCACCTTGTCGCTGCAAGGCAGAGCCTCTGCTCTGATCATCGTCTTGCTGCCGCTGGGTTTTCTGGGGCTTGATTCGCTGATCGGGGGAGACACGCTGCGCTATTTGCTCTCTTCTTCTCTGGGACTGATCTGTCTGGGGCTGGGGTTGGGGCTCGACGCCATCGCCTTCATCTGGATGTATCGAATTACCCGATCGGCATGAGCGTCCTGACAGTTCTGTGGGTGTTGGCGCTGGCTTGGGGCGCCGGGCGCGGGATTGCAAGGCTGCGTCGTAGCTCTGCGCTGGGGCGGAGAATTGGACAGGCTCCTGGGAAGGGAAAAGACCATGATGAGAGAATTCGCCATGGTGGGCATCTGCTGGCTTCGCTGGGCCGCCTGCCGCGATCTCTTTTCGGTCTTGTTTCCGATCCCATTGCCGAGCGCAGAATGGGCTTGACGCTGATTATCGGCGCTCTCGGCGCGCTCGTTGATGTCCGATTGGGGGTGATTGCGGCCTTGGGGGTGTGGCTGTGGATGGTTCGCAGAGGCATTCATCTGCGACGCAAGACTTCTATTGAACTGCGTCGGGGCTTGCCCGAGGCGCTTGATCTCTTCGCGCTTGCAACAAGCGCCGGCCTCAGCGTCAGGCAGTCTCTTGACGAGGTCGCAGTTCGCCTTGAGGGGCCGGTAGGGGAGGCTCTCAAGAGCGCACAGCGACGAATCGGGATGGGCATGGATGTCGCCGAGGCGTTCGAGGAGCTCCCAGGGATGTACGGAGAGTCGATGAGGGAGCTATCAAGGCCTCTTGTCAACTCGCTGCGCTACGGGACGTCGCTTTCCTCCAGCTTGTCGCAAGCCGCGGAGCAGGCCCGGCAGGCCCGGCGTCGCCAGGCTGAGCGGTCATCCCGGATGGTCCCGCTCAGGCTTCTCCTGCCCCTGTCGGTGTGCGTGCTGCCTGCGTTCATGCTGCTCACCATCGTTCCCTCGCTGGCGAGCTCACTGGATTTCCTTAATCTCTGATGGCCAGGTCATCGCAGGGCCGCTGCTCCCCCGCCCGATGCGCTCGCTACTTCCCCTGCGTACTTCCCCCTCTAGCTAACAAACAAGGAGGAAGATCATGAATTATGCAGAATCGGCCATCGCCGCCTCGACGCGCGCGATCAGGTGGCTGTTGTCGGGCGCATGCCGCAGTTGGGGAGGACTCGTTGTCCTGGCCAAGTGCTTCGCCGGCAGGTTGGGGCGGTCGACCCGCTTAGAAGAACGGGGACAAGCCACCGCTGAATACGCCTTGGTGATTCTCGGGGCGGCCGCCTTGGCCATGTTGTTTGTGGCCTGGGCCACCGACACCAAGCGGATCGGGAGTTTCTTCAACGCCGTGATGCGTTCGCTTAAAGACCTCGTGACCTGAACAAGCGTGCTGTCTCGGGTTCGCTCCGCACAAAGAGGTCAGGCCACCCTGGAACTGGCGCTGACTCTGCCTGTGCTCATGCTCATGGTGCTGTTATGCGTTCAGGTCGGATTGCTGGTGCGAGATCAGATATTGCTTGCACACAGCGCCAGATCGGCGGCGGTGTCGGCGGCGGTCTTCAACAATCAGTCCCAGGCTGTCGACGCGGCTCGAGCCTCGACGCAGCTGGACCCTTCCCGCTTGCAGGTAAGCATCACACCTGTGGGGCTGGGCGGGGATGTGGAAGTGCGTGTGGAATACCGCTCGCCGATTCGAATATCGCCGTTCACGCTGGTGCTAGACGAGGTAAGGATGACCGAGGTGTTTATAACGAAGGCCGAACAAGGCGGCGACATGTACGGTCAAAGCCCCTAGGAGCCTGGTGGCCGGATGGTTGTGCATGCCGTCTGTTCCAAATCTTTCGCATTATTGTTGGCGATGCGCCTTTGTGGCGCAAGATTCTCCGAAGACAGGACTATCGATTGTGTCGCAACTGTGAAGCTTGGTGAAGGCAACTGGAAAGACGGCGTAGAGCTGGAAGTGCCGGCCGGAAACGAATATCTGGCCGCGACGCGTGAAGTCCTGGTGGCAGCGGTTTCCGCAACTGCTCAAGTCTCGACCGAACGGCTGGAGAATCTGCGTTTTGCTGTTTCCGAGGCTGTCGCAAACTCAATAGCAGCAGTCTCAGCGAATGGATCGAGAAAGCCAATTCGCCTGGTCTGCGCGCCCGGCCCGGGCCGCGTGGAGGTGCGGATCATCGATCAGGGGGGAGGCTTCGATCTTGGTAGCATCAAGCAGGTTCCGCCCCCGGAGGACCCCCTCAGGACGCACTTCGAAAGCGGTCTGGGCCTCAGCCTCATGCGTTCGATGGTTGACGAGCATTCCATCCGCCCGAGCGCCGAAGGAACAGAGGTGCGGCTGGTGGTCTACACGGCACCTGACTGATCGGCTTCCGGTGTTCCTTAAGTCGACTCCACCCATGCCGAATTGCCGAGTTGCCTGGAAGGATTCACTGGTAACTGAGTCCTCGGCCTCCGCACGATTGAATCCGAATCGATCAAAGGCAGCCTGAAACGAATGCAACCCGACAACCATCAGCACGAGGAGGATCCGAAGGACGCCTTCTTCGACTCTTTGGACCACGAAGTCCATGAGTCAGGCTCAGCGCATTCCGAGGGCGAAGAGCACTTGGAGTCGCCAGGGGGGGATCTCACCTGGGTAGGCCGCAACAGCGCTCTTGAGCGTGTGGTGGCCCAGCCATTGCGCCGCTTTCTGCACATCGAAGCCTCAGGGGGGATTCTGCTCATAGTCGCAACGGCAATCGCCCTGATTTGGGTGAATTCCCAGTTCGGCGACAGCTATTTCAGCTTTTGGCACACCCCGCTCCACCTTACTGTCGGTAACTTCCCCATCTTCGACGGCGACATCCACGCCCTGGTGAACGACGCGCTGATGGTGCTGTTTTTCTTCGTGGTCGGCCTGGAGATAAAGCGGGAGATGGTTACAGGGCGGCTCAGCAGGCCGCGTGATGTGATCCTGCCGGTCGGGGCGGCCGTGGGAGGGATGCTTGTTCCAGCCCTCATCTATGTGGCTTTCAACGCCGGCACCGAAAACCTGAACGGCTGGGGCATCCCGATGGCCACCGACATTGCCTTTGCGGTCGGGGTCGTGTCTCTCTTGGGAAAGAGGACGCCGTCGTGGCTGAAACTCTTCCTGTTGACACTGGCGATTGCAGACGACATTGGCGCCATCGCCGTAATAGCCATTTTCTACAGCTCAAACATCTCGATGGGCTGGCTGGCGCTGGCCATCGGGGTCTGCCTGCTGATAGCAACCCTCACCCGTGTGCGCGTCTGGCACGTTCCCACCTATGTCCTGCTCGGGCTTGTCGTCTGGTGGGCAACGTACCGCTCGGGCGTCCACGCCACGATTGCCGGGGTGGCCCTGGGCCTGATGACTCCGGCTCGCCCTCTGCAGACCGAGTCAGGAGCCCGCTCGGTGGCCCGCTGGCTGGAGCGGAAGAAAGCCATTTCCTTGAACGACATCCGGCGAGCCGGCTTCAACATCACCGAGTCACGCTCTATGGCAGAGAGGCTGGAGCGAACCCTGCACCCTTTCGTGAGCTATCTCGTTGTGCCGGTCTTCGCCCTAGCGAACGCAGGGGTGGTTCTAAGTCGGGAGATGCTCGCCTCCGCTGTCACCTCCCGGGTGACCTTAGGGGTGGCCATCGGTCTGTTGGTCGGCAATACGGTGGGGGTCTCCTTCTTCACCTGGCTGGTGACGAAATTCAAGCTCGGACGGCTGCCGCCGGGGATCAACGGTCTTCACGTGCTGGGAATTTCCATCGTGGCCGGCATCGGCTTCACAGTTTCGCTGTTCATCACGGTCCTGGCTTTTGAGGGCGACGACGGTGAACACGTCTCCACGGAGACCGCAGCGGTTGCATTATCGGAAGCAGATGCGGAGGCTGTCAACGAAAGCGGGCATTCCGCCACCGTTCCGACGGTTGAGGATCAAGCCAAGATAGGCGTGCTCGGGGGCTCGCTCATAGCATTTCTGGTCGGGCTGAGCGTTCTCTGGCTAGCTTCACGCCGGGAGGAGGCGTCCCAGAGGGGCCTCGTTGAGGAAGACACATGATCGCCGCGCGGTGCTCATAACCTCCTTTCGTCTGATCGCAATCCGTTTTGGAGCAAAGCCTGACCATGTCAAACACCAAACCAAATCGAGTCGTCATTGTCGAGTCGCCTACCAAGGCCAGGACCATTTCCCGATTTCTGGACGACAGCTACACGGTGGAGTCGTCCTTCGGGCACATCCGGGACCTGCCCAGAAGCAGCGCAGAGGTGCCAAAGGCGTATAAATCCGAGCCGTGGGCGCGGTTGGGCATCGACATAGAGAACGACTTCAAGCCCTTGTATGTAGTTTCCAGGGAGGGGGCAAAGAGGGTGCGTGAGCTGCGCCAGATCGTGAGAGAAGCCGATGAGCTTTACCTGGCTACCGACGAAGATCGTGAGGGGGAGGCAATCGCCTGGCACCTGCTGGAGGAGCTGAGCCCACCATCGAGGATTCGGGTTCACAGAATGGTTTTTCACGAGATCACCCGGGAGGCCATTGCAAGGGCTCTCGAAAATCTGCGGGACATCGACCGGCGGCTCGTGGACGCCCAGGAAGCCCGCCGCCTGCTTGATCGTCTCTACGGCTTTGAGGTCTCGCCAGTGCTGTGGAAGAAGGTGGCTTCGGGTCTCTCGGCCGGTCGGGTTCAAAGCGTGGCGACCCGCATAGTGGTGGGAAGGGAACGTGAACGGATTGAGTTCGTGTCGGCGCCTTTCTGGTCTTTGACGATGAAGGCGAGTCTGCAGGACGGTGCGAGCTTCACCTCCAGGCTGTCCAGCCTGAACGGCCAGGTTGTGGCTCAAAGCCGCAACTTCGGTTCCGACGGAAAGGTGAACGCCGAGAAAGTCTTCGTGCTGACGGCCTTGGAGGCTGAGCGACTGGGCAAAGACCTCGACGGCAAAGAGGGGAAGGTGTCGTCGGTGAGCCAGAAGCCGTATCGACGCAGGCCCAATCCACCGTTCATCACGTCCACTCTCCAGCAGGAGGGGGAAAGGCGACTGGGGCTGTCTTCCAAGCAGGTGATGCAGCTTGCCCAGTCTCTGTATGAGCAGGGCTTCATCACCTATATGCGCACCGACTCCACTGCGCTCTCCGGCACGGCCATCGCCACCGTGCGTGCTGAGGTGGGCAAACGCTTTGGAGAGGAGTACCTGCCCCCGAAGCCGCGCCAGTATCGGGCCAAGTCCCGTAATGCGCAGGAGGCCCACGAGGCCATCCGACCAGCAGGCGAGAAGCTGCGCCACCCTTCCGAGGTAATCGGCGCGCTGAAGCGCCAGGAGGCCCGTCTCTACGATCTCATCTGGCGCCGCACGATGGCCTCTCAGATGACAGACGCCACAGGCAAGACGGTGAGAGTGGCTCTCGCCGCCCAATCCTCTCAAGGGGAAGCCGTCTTCTCAGCCTCCGGCACTGTCATTTCACACGCTGGTTTCCGAAAGGCGCTGACACCCTACGCCAAAGCTGCGGACAACGGGGAAGAAGTCAGGAAGGAGGCTTTGAGCGATCAGGTCTTGCCGGCCGTGGCCGAAGGAGCCTCGGTGCAGATCTCGGAGCCTGAACCGGCCGGTCATGAGACCAAGCCCCCCGCACGCTTTACCGAAGCTTCGCTTATACGTCGACTCGAGGAGATGGGAGTAGGCCGCCCATCCACCTACGCATCCATTATGGGAACCATCCAAGATCGCGGCTACGTCTGGAAAAAGGGCTCGGCGCTTGTGCCTGCCTTTACCGCATTCATCGTGGTCGGGTTGATGGAGCAGCACTTCGCCGACCTGGTGGACTACACCTTCACAGCCCGTATGGAAGACGATCTGGATCAGATCGCAAACGGTTCCAACGAGTCTGTCCCCTGGCTGCGGATGTTCTATTTTGGCGACGGCGCGCAGGGCGGTCTCAAGGCCATGGTCACGGACAACGTCAGCGACATTGACGCCCGCGCCATCAATAGCGTCCCGGTGGGCGAACTTCCCGACGGGAGCCCCGTTGAAGTAAGGCATGGGCGCTACGGGACGTTCATAATGTGCGGCGACAAGCGCGCCGACCTGCCGGAAAACCTGCCCCCTGACGAGTTGACCGTTGACCGCGCGCTTCAGCTTCTTGAAACCAGGGCGGAGGCGCGGGAATTAGGGGCGGATCCCGTTAGCGGTCTTCCCGTCACCGCCCGCACTGGGCGCTACGGGCCGTTTGTGCAGCTGGGTCCGTCGCCCGACGACGACGGCTCCAAGCCTCGATACGCCTCCTTGTTCAAATCCATGTCACCCGAGACGGTGACGCTTGAGGAGGCCTTGAAACTGCTCAGCCTGCCGCGCCACTTGGAGGACGACTCGGATGGTGAGGTCATCGTCGTTCAGAACGGCCGCTACGGGCCTTTCATCAAGAAGGGAAAGGAGACTCGCTCCCTCGATTTCGAGGAGCAGCTATTCACCGTCACTCTCACCGAAGCCAGGCAACTGCTTTCACAGCCCAAGCGAAGGGCTTCGTCAACCACGCAAAGGCAGCTTCGGACGCTCGGCGACGACCCGGCGACCGGCAGGGAGATCACCGTGAGAGACGGTCGTTACGGCCCGTATGTGAGCGACGGTGAGACGAACGCGTCGTTGTCGAAGGGCGAGGATCCCGAAACCGTGAGCATTCAGCGTGCTTTGGAGCTACTTGAGGAACGACGGGCTTCGGGCGGAAAGCCTCGAGGCGGGCGTTCACGTTCCGGCCGTTCGGCCCGCCCGGCCAAGCGCCGCTCTTCCTGAGACTGGCGAGAAGACCGTCAAATGCCGGCTGACTATGAGCGCAAACGACCTGAGCCCGTAGACCCTCTCCCGGACGAGATATCCAGTTGGGCCGGGAACCTGGGAAGGAACTGGCGGAATTTCTCGGATCGCGTGTTCGGGACTCGGCAATTCCGTCATCTCTGGTCAGCGCAACTGGTGACGTCCCTGGGTGACTGGCTGGGGTTCCTGGCCTTGGCGATCGTGGCTGAGCGCGTGGGAGCCAACCCCGAGCTGTCGATCGCCTTTGTAATGGCCACCCGTCTGGTGCCGGGATTGTTCTTCTCTCAGATTGCGGGCGTGCTGGCCGACCGCTTCGACCGTCGCCGGCTGATGATTGTCTGCGACTTGGCGCGAGCCGGCATCTTCCTTTTCGTTCCCTTTGTGAACAGCCTCTGGGCGCTCGTGCTGGCTTCGCTCGTTATTGAGGCCTTCACGCTTGTCTGGATTCCGGCCAAGGAGGCGATGGTTCCCAACCTGTTGGATCGAAAGCACCTCACCACGGCCAACTCGCTTTCGATGCTCGCCACCTACGGGATGTTCCCAATCGCCGCCCTGGTGCTCACAGGGGTGCAGAGTGCCGCCATTGGGCTGGAGAACTCAGGGTTTGCTAAAGCGCTGCGGCTGGAGAAGGAGGCCTTCGCCTTCTACATCAACTCCCTCACGTTCGTCGTCTCGGCAGTTCTGTTGTTCTTTATCAGAACATCTGACGGTTCGGTGGTTGGGGTGAAGCTCACCAGGAAGTTATTGGAAGCTTGGAAGAAGACGCGGGAGCGCGTCCGTCGCATGAGGCGGGGGGGCGTTCGCCCAGGACAGAAGTTCTCCGTCATCTGGCGGAATTTTGTCAGGGAGACGCGCGAGGGTTGGGGCTATGTGTTTGGGAACTCCACCGTGCGCCCAATCGGCTTCGGGCTTGCCACCGCGCTCATTGGTGGTGGGATGTTGGTGCCGCTCGCCCTTGTCTATCTGCGGGAAGTGGTCGGAATCGTCGACGACAACCTGTCAAGAGACTTCGGGTACGTCACGACAGGGCTGGGCGTGGGGGTTGCTATAGGCGTGGGGGTGTTGCTTGTAGTTCAGCAAAAGCTCAACAAGGAATTTATTTTCGCCGTCTCGGTCGCCGCAGCCGGTGTTTCGCTATTCCTGGCGGCGACGCTCAGCACACTGACCGGCGTAATTCTTATGGCCGGTGCGCTGGGCCTGAGTGCCGGAGGGGTGTATGTGCTGGGCTTCACCCTGCTTCATTCCAACACTGCAGACGAGTTGCGAGGGCGGGTCTTCGCTGGGATCAACTCCATCTTTCGGATCTGTCTGGTTCTTGCCCTGGTGATGGGCCCGTCGCTCTCCACAGGCCTGGACCAACTCTCGGAATGGTTGTTTGACGGTGCCTTGGACATCGGTTTCAGGATTGAACTGCCTGGCGTGCGCTTAACCCTTTGGCTTGCGGGTGCGACCATCGTGCTGGCGGGGTTGCTGGTGAGGCGACAGCAGAAGCAAGGCGCTCTTAAATTCGCATCGGAAGGGGCGAAGACGGAGGGCGTGGGAGACTCAGCAGCGCAGACTGGCGTCGGCTCCGGGGAGGCTGGCGATGGCACTGCCGTCCCCGGCGACGACGCGGGCGAATCACTATGACGAATCAGGAGGGAAGGCTGGTCACCTTCGAGGGGGGAGAGTCTGTCGGCAAATCCACTCAAGCCGCTCTACTGGCCGCGCAGCGAGAGGCGTTGCTGACCTTCGAGCCGGGCGACACCGAGCTGGGTGGGGAGCTGCGAAGGCTGCTGCTTTCCCCCGAGTTCCGGATTACCTGGCGCTCAGAGGCCTTGCTAATGGCCGCCGACCGCGCCCAACACGTCGAAGAGGTCATCCGTCCTGCGCTCTTGGAGGGAACAGACGTCGTCTGCGACCGCTACGCGGAGTCTTTTCTGGCCTATCAAGGGTTTGGTCGTGAGCTCGACTTGGATTTTGTTCGCAGTCTTACCAACTGGGCGACCGGAGGGATTCGGTCCGATTTGGTGCTGCTGCTGGACATTTCGCCTGAGCGGGCGCGGGTTCGAACGACCATGCGGCAAAAGGTGGACCGCTTCGAGGTTCTGGGGCTCGATTTCCACCTGCGTGTGCGAGAGGGCTATAAGGCCCTGGCTGCTGAAGACTCCGACCGCTGGGTTGTGATAGACGCCGACAGGCCGCCCAACGCGGTCTCGGAATCGGTATGGAGGGCAGTCTCGGAGCGTCTGGGCTGGTAAGTGGTCGCCCAGGGGATTTTCATCGGGCAGGAAAGGAAACCTTGAGGGAGGCGGCTTGGCCGCCGTTGGTGGAGGAGAGTGGCCTGACCCGACAACTCGAGGCGTTCCTGGCCTCTCCCCTTCACGCCTACCTGTTCCTAGGGCCGGACGGCATCGGCAAGCATGAGGTAGCCCGGGTTTTCGCTGCGGAGCTCATGGCCTCTGCCGCCGATGGCGCCTCGGCACCTCGGCATCGTCAAAGCGTTCTCGAAGGTACGCATCCAGACTTCGTGGAAGTAAGGCCAAGAGGCCGCAGCCTGCTCGACGAACAGGCCTCTCTGATCGTCGTCGAAGCCAGCCGAAAGCCCTCCGTGGGGGCACGCAAGGTGATTCTGGTGGACCGTTTCCACACTGCTCACCCAACAGTGGCGCCCAAAATTCTGAAAACGCTTGAGGAGCCGCCCGAGTCTGTCGTGATTGTGCTGCTCGCCGCCTTCGTGCGTCCAGATCACGTCACGGTGGCCTCCCGTTGCGTCAAGGCGCTCTTCAAGCCCAGTCGATCCATTGCCTCGGGCGAGTCCGCGGCGCGGGCTTCTGCAGGGGAACTGCGACGGGCGTACGACTTGATGATCAACGAGTGGAGTTTGACCTCCGCCCTCGACCCGTCCGGGGATGAGCACTATCCTGCCGGGGAGGGGCTGAGCCGACGGAACGATTTCTGGGGATCGCTGCCGAGGCGCTTTTCCTCTTCAGGCGCAGATGCCGCGGTAATGGTCGATGAGGCCCTGGGGGTCATCGCCGCCTCTGAGGCGTCTGCACGGAAGTTTGCCGAAAGCACCCGGAAAGCCGAAGGAATCGTCGACGCATCGGCGGAATCCAGCACTGAACGTTCCCAGCGTCGAGCGCGCCTGAGCCGCGCCCTTCACGACGCTGAACTCCGTTTTGGGCTAGCGGTGCTGCTCAACCACTATTCCGCCATGCTCACAGGGCCCGCCGCCTCTCAAGCGTCGAAAGCCATCGACCTGCTGAATGCCGCGGCGAAGGCGCTGGTCTTCAATCCCAACGAAAAGCTCCTTCTTCAGAACCTCTTCCTCCAGCTTCCCCCGTTGCAGCGCTAGAGGCGCCTGGGCATCCAAGGGGCAAGGGAGCGGTACGGGCCTCAAACGAATTCAGCTGCCGCCTTGTGCTTCTGCCTGGCATGGGAGCCCACCTTGAAAGCCGTCCCGATGCCTTAACCTGATTGGGGTTCAAAGAGGCACCGTGCTCTTTGCATGGAACCCTAAAGCCCGGGTAGCTCAGTCGGCAGAGCGATTCACTCGTAATGAATAGGTCCGGGGTTCGATTCCCCGCCCGGGCTCATCCGCTTCCAGTGTGACTCGCTAGGGCCGCGGCTAAGGCAGGGCGAGGGGATGCGACGCTCATCACGCGCTCAACGCCCACCGATAGACTGGGGATGTGGCGGACAGGGCCAGCTTTGTGGAACAGGCAATGCCCTACATGAACCAGCTCTATTCGGCGGCCCGCAGAATGACGGGCAACACCACCGACGCAGAAGATCTCGTTCAGGAGACCTACCTGAGGGCATACAAGAGCTTTGACGGATTTACCGAAGGCACGAATTTGCGTGCGTGGCTTTTTCGCATTCTCGCAAATGCCCACATCAGCAATTTCCGTCGCCGCAAGAGCCGCCCGGCTGAGACCGATCTGGGCGAGTTGGACGGCATGTATCTCTATCGGCGTCTGGGAGGCGAAGAAAGCGGCGCCTCCCTGGGGAGAAGCGCCGAAGACGTGTTGATGTCTTCCCTGACCTCTGAGGAAGTCCAAAAGGCGGTGGAGTC
Organism: uncultured Acidimicrobiales bacterium; assembly: GCA_958295925.1. Lineage (GTDB taxonomy): Bacteria > Actinomycetota > Acidimicrobiia > Acidimicrobiales > CATQHL01 > CATQHL01. Next base: position 1,160,727 of record CATQHL010000001.1, on the reverse strand, counting down.
ACTGCCCGACATCAATCGGGTCGCGGTGCTGCTGGCCGACGTGGAGGGTTTCACGTACTCCGAGATTGCTGAGATACTGGAGGTGCCGATTGGCACGGTAATGAGCCGCATCCACCGTGGGAGGAAGAAGTTGCAACAGTCCCTGTACGAATTTGCCCGAGCCAGGGGTCTGCTTAACGGAGGGGGGCATTCTTTGCAGCCCCAGGCAGTAGGTGATGCGGTTGGGTGTCCGGCATGAAGAGTTGTGGGGTGGATGATCATTCCGGCGGATGTAACGGCGTACCTCACGAGTGTGAGCACGCACAGCGCCTGCTTATGGAGGCGACCGACGGATTCGGCAGTCCGGGGCGGGCCGAGGCGCTAAAGAGCGAACTGGCAAACTGCGACCCCTGCCTCGCTGCGCTGGAGCTGGAACTTGGCTTTCAGCAGATGGTCGCCCTGCACTGCAGGGTTCAAGCACCGGAGAATCTTCGTATCCGCATCTCAGAGACGCTTAAGCGTGTGGAACTCGACTCTTTGGACATCACCGATCTAAGCTTCCCGCCCCAGGGATAGCTCAGGGGCGGAGGGTTCAAGCTTGGCGCCTTCTAAGATGACGCAATGACTTTTCTGTCCTTGGCGGTTGTCTGGCACTGGTGGATTGCCCCGCCTCTGGTGGCTGGGGGGATACTGATAATTATCGCCACGATCGTGGGCTACCACGCAAAGGTGGTCAGACCCAGGTTTCCCCCGGAGGATCAGGAAGAAAGAGACGCCTGATGTCCCAGTCGGTGGACTGGGACCTCGCTCAGCGCGTGGCCGTGCGGGTTTCGCACAAGTCGCCCTACCCGGTGCCGCGCTGGCGTGAAATCGCCACCATGGTCGACGACTTCAGGGAGGCCACGTCGCGGGCGGAGGTTCTTGTGGGCGAGGCAACTGGGCTGGCGTCCGCCAACGGCCGGGCCCGCTCGCGGGTGGTAGACCGCTCCGAGTGGATTCAGGTCAACATCGCCTCTTTCCAGCGTCTGCTCCGTCCGCTCAGCGAACGGCTCGCGGAGGGTGGCGATGATTCAGGGGTCAAGCTGGAGATGACTCGCAAGATCGCCGGGGCTCAAGTAGGGGTTCTGCTGGGTTGGATGTCTACTCGTGTGCTGGGTCAGTACGACCTGCTCATCATCGAGGACGACAACCCCGAATTGCAGGACATGGTGTATTACGTGGGGCCGAACGTGGCAGGACTTGAGCGCAGGCACGGGTTCCCGCATCAGGAGTTTCGTTTGTGGCTGGCCCTTCACGAGGTGACCCATCGGGCGCAGTTCACGGGCATCCCCTGGCTGCGCAGCCACTTCCTGAGCCTCGTCGAAGACGTTCTCGACGTGGTGGAACCGGACGCCAAGCGATTGATGGAGGCTGTCCGCAAGATTCTCGAGGCACGTCGGGCGGGTGAGGATCCTTTCCGATTTGGCGGCCTGTCGACGCTGCTGGCCCCTGCTGAGCAGCAGGAGAGCCTGGAAAAGCTCACAGGGATGATGAGCCTGCTTGAAGGCCACGGGGACGTGACCATGGATCGGGCGGGGGCAGACCAGTTGCCCGAGGCTGCCCGCTTCGGGCGGGTGTTGAGAGCACGGCGCCGTTCGGCGCGAGGATTTACCAGAATCTTCACCCAAGTCTCCGGCATTGAGGCCAAATTGAATCAGTACCAGGCCGGGGAGGACTTCATAGAGGAAGTGGAGAGGCATTCAGGGATGGATTTTGTGGACAGGGCGTGGAGAGGTCCAGAGTGCCTTCCCACCATGTCGGAGATCCGAGAGCCGGAATCGTGGATCGCCAGGATGCAGGACCCCGCCTAGTCGGCGGTGCTGCGTCCTCGGATTCGACGGAACTTCTCAGCTACCTGCGAAGCTGCAACTTCCCGCCGGTCCCTGCTCAAGCCGTCTGTGCAGTCTCCGGCGGCGCTGACTCCCTGGCACTGCTGGTGCTTGCCACCTCCGTCGGCCTGAGCGTAGAGGCGGTTCATGTAGATCACGGTCTGCGCCGGAACTCGGGCGAGGAGGCGGCCCTGGTGGAATCAGCAGCCACTTTCCTGGGGGCGGGCTTCCGTTCTGTCCGGGTTGAAGTTGAGCCGGGCGCGAACCTTGAGGAGAGGGCGCGCAATGCCAGGCATGCCGCATTGCCCAAGGGGTCGATGCTGGGGCACACCGCGGACGATCAGGCGGAGACGGTGCTGCTCAACCTGTTCAGGGGCGCCGGGCTTTCCGGCGCTTCAGGCATGCAACCCGGCTGGCGTCGGCCAATTTTGGCCCTCCGCCGCGCCGACACCGCCAATATCTGTCGCCTGGTCGGCCTGCAGCCGTTTCAGGACCCCTCCAACGAGGATCCCGCCTTTCGCCGCAACCGCATCAGGCGGGAGGTGATGCCCCTGCTCAACGACGTTCTTCAACGGGACGTCGTGCCGCTGCTGTGCCGTCACGCCGACCTGGCGCGCGACGCTGTGGAATTGCTCGACGATCTCAGCGTCAAAGTAGACCCCGCAGACTGCCGGGCGGTCGCAGAACTGCCGCCCGTCTTGGCGGCCTGGACCCTGAGGAGATGGATTTCCCGGGAAACGAGATCTCCGCACCCTCTTGACCAGGCGGCTACCCGTCGAGCGCTCGACGTGGCGACCGGGTGCGCGAGGGCGACCGATGTTGGTCGACACTGGCGACTTCGGCGCTCGGGCGGGCGCCTGTTCCTGGAGTCGACTCTGTCTTGAAGCAAAAAAAGCCGGCCGATCCTGTTGGAAACACGCTTATCTCCGGCGAAGACATAGCGCGCCGCAACGCCGAACTGGGAAAGGCCATCAGCGCCGACTATGCGGGTCGCAGGCTGCTGCTGATCGGCGTGCTCAAAGGGGCGTTTATGTTCATGAGCGACCTGATGCGGGAGATTAAGTTGCCGGTCTCGATTGATTTCCTTGCAGTGTCCTCATACGGAGCGGGCACCCGCAGCAGCGGTGAGGTGCGCATCCTGAAAGATCTTGACACCGACATCGGGGGCAGGGACGTCCTCCTGGTGGAGGACGTCGTAGACAGCGGCCTGACGTTGCAGTACCTGCTGGGAATGCTTCGGGCACGCTCCCCGGCTTCGCTCGAGATATGCGCCTTGCTGGTGAAGGCCGACAGCGTCATCCCCCCGGAATATTTAAAATACGTGGGCTTTCCCATTCCCCGCGAATTCGTCATAGGTTACGGGCTTGACCTCGACGAGAAGTACCGCAGCCTTTCCCACATCAGTGTCTACGAAGACCCCGAGAGCGTCAGGACGGGGGGTAGCCTCAAAGCTCTCTCGGGTGTCCTCAGAGGCAGGCGGACGGGCAGGTGAGAAAGCGATTGACGTGAAGATCATGGGAACGTTGCCGGTGGGGGCGTCGCCTGGTTCGAAGGGCGGATTCCACGCCGGGATGCTGGAGAAGGGACGGCGTTTGATTGCTGAAAGTGCGGACATCGTGGATTTTGTCGACGTCGGTGGTGGCGGGTTTGCCAATGACAGCAGAGGGTTTGAGGTCTCCAGGCTGGGTTTCGTGCTCGACGCCATCGCCTCGCTGAGCAAAGAGGTGCGGGTGTCTATTTCGACGAGTTCCCCAGCCGTGGCCACAGCGGCGGCGGCTGCAGGGGCTTCCTTGATAAACGACGTGTCCGAGCACACCGATGCGCCACCACCAGGCATCTACACCACCTGGGTAGGGGTGTTTTCCGATCAGGGAACGCTAAGGGGCGCCGAACTGATTGGGAGGGTGGAGGAGTTTTCCCGCAGGCACGCTTGCTTAGCGGAGCAGGCAGGGATCGAGGAGGCGTACATCGATCCGGGGATCGGGGTTTCCACGTTCGAGCAGGACCTCGACCTTTTTGCGAGCCTTGAACTCCTCGCACGGTCGTGTCTGCCGATGGTCGTGGATGTGGACGGGGGGGAGTTCCCGGAGAAATTGTTGAAGCTGCAGGGCACGGCCTCCCTGGACGCAACCCTTGCGATGGCGGCTTGGGCGATGCTTGCCGGAGCCTCGGTGATCCGCAGCCGCAACCTTGAGGAGGTCAACGATGTCGCCCGGGTAATTGGCGCCAAGCCTCCCGCGCGGGCTAAAACAAATGCGGGCAGAACGTGAGAGGCCGCTGGGCTGAGGGCATCCCTCCCCGCGACCTTCTTTGGGTCATCAAGTCCCATCTGGCTATATGCGAGCGGCCAGGGGGATACGGAAGCGATCATCGCATGGTGCGGCGGACCGAGGAGATCATCTGGATCAAGCGCAGCGAGTTCACTTGTCTTGTGTCGCTGATCCCGGGACCTCACAACATCAGCCACTATGTCAAGGAAGAAGTGAACTTTCTGCATTCTCCGATTCCCTCGAACCCGACCCCTGAAACTCTCGCCACCGCCTACGAATCCATAACCAGTGCGATGGCGAAGGGGGAAATCCTGCTGATGCATCGAGACAAGGTGGACGACGTGATGGGGGGTTTCCTTGCCGGATTTGGCTTGTGGAAGGGCCGGATCAAAGAACCTCCGCAAGCTGTGGCGATGGTAGAGCAGATCTTGCGCCGTCCCGTCGGGGGGCCTGGGCGTGAAATCGTGGCGGAGTTCGCCGCAAGCGGGCTTACTCAGCGCTCGTGACCCTGCCTGGCTTACGACTCAGACTGCCGTGAATGACTCCGATCGGAGCGCAAGGCGGGCCTTCCTTGGATTGGGGTCCAATCTTGGGGATCGTCGGCGTCTACTCATCGAGGCTGTGCAAGCCCTTCCTGACGTGGTTGGCGTCTCTTCTGTCTACGAAACCGATCCCGTTGGCGGGCCTCCCCAGGGGCCGTATCTGAACATCGTCGTGGAGGTGCGCTCCGACCGCACTGCGAGGGATCTGCTTGAACGTTCCCTTGAGCTGGAAGCGGCTGCCGGTCGCACACGACGAGTGCGTTGGGGGCCACGATCGCTCGACGTTGACGTGCTGTGGGTTGACGGCGAGGAGGTGGACGAGCCCGACTTGCGGGTGCCGCATCCCCGCATGCTCGAGCGGGCGTTCGTGATGGTTCCCCTAGCGGAGTTGGCCGAGCGGTGGAAGCCGGCTGCTGAGACGCTCGACGCCTCCGGCGTGAGATGCCTCGGGCCGCTCTTTGAACAAGACGCCTGAAAATGAGGCTCCGGCTGCCGCAAATTACCTCTGTGTGATGCACATCTTTCAAAGAATTGATGAAGCGCGAAGTTTCTGCAGCCGTGCGCGTTCCGGCGGGACGGATATCGGCTTCGTGCCCACGATGGGGGCGTTTCACGAGGGTCACATCAGCCTCATCCGAAGTTGCAGGGAAGAGAACGAAACCGTGATGGTGTCGATCTTTGTCAATCCCGCCCAGTTTGGCCCCGATGAGGACTTTGTCGCCTACCCCCGTGACCTGGACTATGACGCCGGGCTTTGCCGTGAGATGGGGGTTGATGCGGTGTTCGCGCCGTCTGTCGCCGAGATGTACCCGACGCCTCAGACGTTGAGCCTTGACTTCGGCGGCCTCACGTCCGACCTCGAGGGCAGGCATCGACCTGGCCACTTCGCAGGCGTGGGTCTGGTGATTGCCAAGCTGTTCAATGTCGTAGGGGCGTGCCGCGCATACTTCGGCGATAAAGACTGGCAGCAGTTGGCGGTGGTGCGGCGCCTGACTGCGGAACTCGCCTTTCCCGTGGAGGTATTGGGTTGTGAGACGGTGCGCGACTCCGACGGGTTGGCGCTTTCGAGTCGAAACGCCTACCTCAGCGCAACCGAGCGCCAATCGGCCCTGGGGCTGTACCGCAGCCTGCGGGTGGGATCTGACAAGATCGAGTCAGGGGAGCGAAGCCGAGACGCTGTGGAGGAGGCAATGGCTCTAGTGCTGGCCGAGGTGAAGGGACTCTCGCCCGACTACGCCGTAGTGCGCGACGCCGCGACACTGATGCCGGTTGATTTCCTCTCTGGTGATCTCCGGCTGCTGGTTGCGGCGAACGTTGGCGGGACTCGCCTCATTGACAACCTGGGTGCCCGTGCTGACCGCCCGCCACCCCTGTCTACGCTTGGTGAGGGTGTGCGCGCCTAACGAATTCCGCGCCAACAGGGTCACATGAACTCATCAGAAAACGACATCCCCTACAGCTTCGAAGTCACGGCCACTGCCGCCGAGCTGCACGAGACGCATGCCGACCTTTGCCCGGATGAGCGCTCAGGTGTCTCAGTGAGCGTGGCGGGAAGGCTCATGCTGCGCCGGGTGCAGGGACGGATCTGCTTCGGAACCCTCGATGACGCCAGCGGCAGGCGCATACAGCTTTTTGCAACCCAGACTGACACCAACGAGTACCGCTCATTCGCGAGGCTCTCGGTAGGGGACTGGGTGGGCGCCGCCGGAGAGGTGATAAAGACCCGGAGGGGGGAGCTGTCGGTGGAGGTTTCCACTTGGCACCTGCTGGCAGAGGCGCGCAGGCCGTTCCCCGACAAGTGGCACGGCCTCGCCGACATCGATGCCCGCTACCGACGCCGTTACGTGGATCTCTGGGTTTCCCCTGAGTCGCGGCTTCGATTGCAGACCCGCAGCCGGATGATCTCCTCTATGCGCCGCCTGTTGGAAGAGAAGGGGTTCATTGAAGTCGAGACACCCATGCTGCACCCCATCGCCGGCGGCGCGGCGGCCAGGCCTTTCGTTACACATCACAACTCCCTGAACTGTGACTTCTATCTCAGGGTCGCCCCGGAGCTTTACCTCAAACGGCTCGTGGTGGGCGGTCTTTCCAAGGTATTTGAGATCGGCCGGGTGTTTCGCAACGAAGGGCTTTCCCCTCGCCACAGCCCGGAGTTCACAATGCTGGAGTTGTATCAGGCCTATGCCGACTACCGGGACATCATGGAGCTCACTGAGAGTCTCATCTCAGAGGTCGCCCTGGCGTCAGTTGGCACGACAGAAGTGATAGCCGGGGATCAGATTCTGAACCTGGCGCCCCCATGGCGGCGAGTGGGCATGGAGGAGGTGGTGGCCGAGGTGACAGGCTGCGAGTTGACTGCTGACCTCGACGCCGCTGAAGCCCGTCGAACCGCCGCGAAACTCGGGGTGGAGGTAGAGGCAGGCTCCAGCGCCGGGCAGGTTCTTTCAGAGGTCTACGAGCGCGTCGTGGAAGGCACGCTCCTGGGCCCGGTCTTCGTCTGCGATTTTCCGGTTGAGGTCTCTCCGCTCGCCCGCCGCCACCGCAGTCGGGCCGGTTTGGTTGAGCGCTTCGAGGCAGTGGCGGCGGGCCGGGAGCTGGCAAACGCCTTTTCCGAGTTGACCGATCCCGACGAGCAGCGAGGGCGATTTGCCTTCCAGGGGCAGAGCGCAGGCCAAGACGAGTGCGAGCCTGCGACCATCGACGAAGACTATTTGAGCGCCCTGGAATACGGCCTGCCCCCGACCGGGGGCCTGGGCATAGGAATCGACCGGCTCACGATGCTCTTGTGCGCGACGGAGAGCATCCGGGATGTGATCGCATTCCCCACGCTTCGCCCCACCCCGGCAGAAGAGGGCGAGCCCGCGGAGCAGAGGCAGGCGACTTGCTCCTGACGATCGACGTAGGCAACACACAGTGCGTGGTCGGGCTGTACGACCTGGATGTCGATCCACATTCGGCCGAGGCGGGTCTGCTGGGCCACTGGAGATCTGCCACGGTGGTGGAGCGAACCGCCGATGAACTCGCAATTATGATCGACGGCTTCCTGGCCGGCGTCGGATTCGGGCTGGGGGAAGACCTCTCGGGTGTCGCAGTGGCATCGGGGGTGCCGCCGGTCACCTCGGAGGTGCGGAAGATGACGCGCCGCCGCCTCAACGCAGATCCGGTTGTGGTAGGGCCGGGGGTCCGCTCCGGGGTTCCCATCAGATACGACAATCCACGTGAGGTGGGAGCCGACCGTATTGCTAATGCAGTGGGCGCCCTCGAGCTGTGCGACGGCCCGATCATCGTGGTGGACTTCGGTACGGGTACGACCTTCGACGCCATCAGTTCTGAAGGGGAGTACCTGGGCGGCGCCATCTCGCCTGGGATTGAGGTAAGCCTCAACGCCCTGGTGCAGCGGGCTTCCGCCCTCAGCTCGGTGGAGTTTCTCGAGCCTCGAGGCGTGATCGGCAAGAACACCGTCGAGTCGCTTCAGGCGGGGACCCTCTACGGATACGCGGCCGGGGTGGACGGCATTTGCAGGCGCATGATGGATGAGCTGGGCCCTGCAAAAGTGTTGGGAACTGGTGGCTTGGCACCGATCATCTCTCCTCACACAGAGTGCGTAAAGGAGCTTCAGCCGTTTCTAACCCTGCATGGGCTACGCAAGATATGGCGACTCAACACAGTTCCTTGAGCTTTACTGTCGCTTCTCCCAGGCTGCCTGCTCAGCTTCCGCAGGCAGGATAATGTCACAGTCGTGAAGGCATCCCCCAAGGGCTCCACATCGTCCTCTTCCGGTCTTGGGGTCTTGCACCTGTTCTGTCGCGTGGATGCCTCGGTCGACCCGAGCCGTGTCGCCGACTGTGTTGACAGGTCCCGCGACGGAGGCACTCAGGTGGTCACCGCAGCCATCCTGGGCCACAGGGCAGACATGGCTTTCATGGCGCTCGACGCCGACTTCTGGAAGTTGCGGGACTTCCAGAGTCGCCTGGCATCCTCGGGCCTGAAGCCCGTGGATTCCTACGTCTCCCTGACCGAGGTTTCAGAATACGCCGCCGGAATGCCTGAGCAGCATCTTCAGGCGCGCCTTTACCCAGAACTTCCTCCTCGAGATATGCCCATCTGGTGCTTTTACCCCATGTCCAAGCGTAGAGGCGAGCACCTGAACTGGTTTTCGCTGCCTTTTAAGGAAAGGAGCGAACTTATGTTCGAGCACGGGGCCTCTGGCCGGCGTTTTGCCGGCAGGGTGCTCCAGGTGGTGACGGGTTCAACCGGCATCGACGACTTCGAATGGGGTGTCACGCTTTTTTGCGCCACGCCGGAGGATCTAAAGGAAGTCGTCTACAAGCTCCGCTTCGACCGGGCGTCTGCCCTCTACGGCGTGTTCGGCTCGTTTTATGTTGGGATGGTCGTTCCGACCGAGACGCTGCTGCGGCGACTCATTCCACCCGATGATGACGCCTCGGCTGACAGCGGCAGGGCGAGTCCCCCAGGAGCCCGATAGGCAGATGTCCGGCGGCCTGCTTTCCGATCCCAAGCGCCGCGTTTTGGTTGTCGCCGCCCTGGCGATTATGACATTCACCGGTTCATTCGGATGGCTCTGGGACGGTGCCGCGCTGGGACAGGACGATGTCGATGGTCAGCAAATCAGGGGTGTCATGGAGGTAATTGAAGACGAGGAACGACGACCTGTGGAGGGCGTGGAGATGATCGTCTCCGCCGACGGGGTGGAAATAGGGCGCGTTCGCAGCGACGCCTCGGGCGAATGGTCTGTTCAGGTTCCCGAGGCGGGCACGTACCAAGTGCGCCTTGAGGTCGACACCCTGCCGGCGGGCGTTCAGCTGACCGATCCCGAAAGGGTGGAACTGAGCGCCGTCCAGGTTCGGGAAGGCCAGCGCAAGACCGTGCGGTTCAGCCTGGGCCCAGGTTTCACCAAGTCGCTTTCGACGCTTGAGAGCCTCTCCAACCTCGTGGTGCTGGGATTGCGCCTGGGGGCCATCATCGCCCTTTCCTCTGTTGGGTTGTCCCTCCTGTACAGCATCAGTGGAATGTTCAACTTCGCGCATGGGGAACTAGTCACGCTGGGAGCGATGCTGGCCTACCTCCTTAGTACCTCGCCGGGCGGCCCGCAATGGCACCTGGCGGCGGCGGTCTTCCCAACCATGCTCATGGCCGGGTGCATTGGGGGGCTGATGGAGTTCGGCCTCTGGCGGCCCTTGAGGCGCCGCAAGACAGGGGTTGTCGGCCTCACTCTGGTGAGCATCGGCTTTTCCCTTTTCTTGCGCTACCTGCTGCTGCTCATCTTCGGGCAAAGCCCAAAACCCTACAAGAACTTTAACATTCAAGATCCGATTGAGTTTCTTACGGTCTCAACGCCCCCCAAGAATCTCTTCATCATCGGTCTGGCCGTTTTGCTGCTCCTAGGCGGCGGAATGCTCCTGCGCTACACGCGAATTGGAACGGCAATCAGGGCCGTGGCCGACAACCGGGAACTGGCCGAATCCTCCGGCATTGACGTCCACCACGTGTTCCTGGTGACGTGGATTGTTGGAACGGCGCTGACGGCGCTGGGTGGGGTATTTCTTGGAATAGGCGAATCCGTCGAGTGGGACATGGGCTTCAAGCTGTTGCTGTTGATCTTTGCCGGGATGGTGCTGGGGGGCATAGGCACAACTTTCGGAGCCATGGTCGGAGGGTTCGCCATCGGCTTCCTGGTGGAGATCAGCACGTACTGGGTGGACGTCCAGTTCAAGACGGCGATAGGCCTGGGAGTGCTGGTTCTCATGCTCCTGTTTCGGCCCCAGGGTCTCATGGGGTTACGAGGACGGATCGGCTGATGGACTGGCTGGAGATTACCGTCGACTCGTTGAGGGGCTCAGTCTCCCTGGTGGCGGCAGCATACGCCCTTTCATCCATTGGGCTGAACTTGCAGTTCGGCTCTGCTGGACTGCTCAACTTCGGCCATGTCGCGTCAATGCTCGTAGGCGCCTACGGAATGGCGATCGTGGTGGATCTTGGCGGCCCGCTTCTCCTCGGGGTGCTGGTCGGGGTGGCCGCAGCTGCGCTCTTGGGCTGGTTGTGGGGAATAACCACCCTGCGCCTGCGCGCCGACTACTTGACGGTCGTGACTCTTTCCTTTGGGGAGATACTGCGTTTTCTAATCCGCAGCAACTGGGCAAACCCGTTTACGAAGAGCGTCTACGGAATTCAGCGTTTCGCCGACGAGTTCTACGATTGGAACCCCATTCCCGATGGGGACTACGGCTTTGAAATCGCATCCAACCCGATTCGGTTCTCCGAGCGGCAGCTATGGGTTATGTCGGTGTGCTGGGGATTGGCGATTTTGGCAACGCTGCTGTTCAGGAGCCTGATGCGCAGCCCCTGGGGACGGACGGTCAAGGCGGTGAGGGAGGACGAGGACGCAGCCCGCAGCCTCGGCAAGAATGTCTATCTGTACAAGCAGCAGGCACTGATCATCGGCAGCGTGATTGGAGCACTGGGCGGAATCCTGCTGGGCATCGAAACCCAGAACGTCTATCCCGACTTCTATATTCCGCTAGTCACGATCAACGCCTTTGCGATCGTAATCCTGGGTGGGGCTGGAAGCGTCTGGGGGCCAATGGCTGCCTCAATTATCTATTGGTTCTTATTTGAGTGGCTTGACGGGGTGATCAACTCCGCTATGACCGAGGGCTACTTTGGACTGCTCTTCGAGCCCGCGGACTCGGGGCGAATCCGGACCGTCCTGCTTGGGATAGGGCTGGTTTGTCTGATGGTCTTCCGCCCACAGGGATTGTTCGGCAGGCGCCGGGAGGTGATTCTGGGTGGAACCTGATTCCTCTCTGTTGGATTCGCTGGGCAGAGCGCGGCCGATGGCCGAAGCCTTAAAGAGCGTGCCTGGACGCCCAGGGGTCGCCAAGCCTTCCCCCATTCTGGTTGTAGAAGGCGTAAGACGGGCGTTCGGCGGCCTCGTGGCTGTGGATGTCGAGCATCTCGAAATTCAGCGGAGCAGCGTGACCGCCCTCATCGGCCCAAACGGCTCCGGGAAAACGACGCTCTTCAATCTGCTGTGCGGCTTCGACTCTGTGGACGAAGGGGAGTGGAGGATTTTTCCCGGCTCCCGTGGCGGTGGCGTTCAGCCAGGGCCTGAGGCCGAAGAGTCAAAGTTGGGTGAGGTAAGGCTTACCGGAAGGCAGTCCTACGAGATCGCCCGGCTGGGCATGGTGCGCACGTTCCAGCTCACCAAGTCGCTTTCGCTCCTGAGCGTCTTGGACAATGTGCTGCTTGCGGCGAAAGATCAAGTAGGCGAACGCCTGTCGCGCTCTTTGGGCAGGAGGTGGCGCGAAATCGACGAAAGGAACCGTTCAGCTGCGATGGAGATTCTTGAGCGGTTTGGCCTCGCCCACATGAGCGATGAGTACGCAGGCGCGCTCTCGGGCGGGCAGCGGAAACTGCTGGAACTGGCCAGGGCCGTGATGGCCAGGCCTTCCCTACTTTTGCTTGACGAGCCGTTGGCAGGTGTAAACCCGGCTTTGGTGGAGTCGATCCTCGAGCACTTGTTGAAGTTCCCTGCCGAAGGCATGACGGTCTTGTTTGTGGAGCACAGCATGGACATGGTGATGAGCATCAGCGACTGGGTCGTGTGCCTCGAGGAAGGGAGCGTGATAGCCGAAGGGCCTCCTGAGGTCGTAGCCAGCGACCCGCTTGTCGTAGACGCCTATCTTGGAAGGGAGGAGTAATGAAGGGCCTTCGTCACCTTGGTGGAAAGAGCGCGACCCCCCTCGATCAGGTGCCCGTGGATATGGCCGTCCCGCCACCTTTGCTGAGCGCCGCAACGGTCACAGCAGGGTATTTCCCTGGTGTTGACATTCTGAACGCCTGCAGCCTGGACGTGAATAAAGGCGAGTTGGTAGGGATAGTCGGGCCGAACGGGGCCGGTAAGTCCACGCTGCTGAAGGCCTTGTTCGGGCTTCTTCAGGTACGTTCAGGTCAGGTGCTCCTGCGCGGCGAGGACGTCACCGGCCGTTCCGCCCCGTTTCTTGTCTCGGCCGGGGTGGGTTACGTCCCTCAGGTGGCCAATGTCTTCGCGGAGCTGAGCGTAGAGGAGAACCTCCGCATGGGTGTCTACAGGAACCCCAAGTTGTTTGACGAAAGGTACGAGAAGGTCGTGGAGCTCTTTCCGCTGCTCGCTGAGCGCACTCGACAGAGAGCCGGGCTGATGTCAGGGGGTGAGCGCCAGATGGTGGCCATGGGCCGAGGTTTGATGATGAACCCCGAGGTGCTGTTGTTGGACGAGCCTTCGGCAGGGTTGTCGCCTGCAAATCAGTCGGCGGCATTCGAACGCATAAAGCAGATCCACAACTCAGGTGTGTCCATCATAATTGTGGAACAGAACGCCCGCCGATGCCTGCAAATCTGCGACAGGGCTTACGTGTTGGACCAGGGCCGGAACGCCTACGAAGGCACAGGCAGGTCTCTTCTCGCTGATCCGAAGGTGGTTGAGCTTTACCTCGGGACTTCCATCAGAAGATAGGAAACCCGTTTGCTCACGTGAGCGGCGCGATCTAGTTGATTGCCACGGCGATCTGATCGATGACTTCGCGCTTCCCTTCGGCGTTGAAGCCTGAGATGTCGTAGGTCACAACGCTTGGTTCGCCCGACTCTGTGAACTCCAGGGGGCCGCTGGCTCCATCGTAGTCGATGTCTTCGCCGGCGGAAATTAGTTCGACGCAGGCAGCGTAAGAGCTGCACTTGGTTCCGCCGCGTGTGACGTCGTTGATTTCACCCACAAAGTCGGTGGCCATCGTGCTACCGGCCGCCCGCGATGCCAGAGCGACAATGACGAGGGCGTCATATGCCTGTGGAGAGTAGATCATCTCTGCGTCGTCGTCTCCGACAAATGCCAAGAACCGTGCCGGAAACGTTGGCTCGCCGTCCTCAGGGGCGCTAGAGGGGGCGGCCACCTTTGCTCCCACGAGCACCGCGGGGTTGGTGGCATCCACGGACTTCCACAGGCTGTCTCCTGCTATTCCGTCGCCCAAGAACAGTGGTATGTCGCTTGGGCCTATTTCAGCTTCGATCATCCCTGCAATGATTTTGGCGCCTTCGCTGAAGGCGATCAGCACAATTCCGTTTACGCCCGACTCGAGGAGTTGATGTATCTCGGCGACGAAACTTGCGCCTACCGGGTCGTAGGCGATCGACTCTTTGATGTTCACGCCGTTGTCGGTCAGCCGACTCTCCAGCTCTGCCGCCAGGTTCCTGCCGTAGTCGTCGGCCCTGTACACGATGCCGACGTCTGTGACCCCGTCTTCGGTCACGAGGTCTGCGAGCACTTGCGCTCGCAGAACGTCGGACGGCGAGGTGCGGAAGTAGTAGCCGCCGTCGTCGTAGGTCGTGAAGGTTGGCGAAGTGTTGGAGGGGGCAATCATGACCACCTCCGCGCCGGAGACCTTGTCGAGCACGGACAGCGAGATGCCGGAAGCCGCCGCCCCTACGATGGCGCTCACGCTGTCTGCGAGCAGATCGTCGACGGTGGTGCTCGCCACGTCCGCCGAACTGCCGGAGTCCCCTGAGATGAGGCGGACCCTTCCGCCTGCGGCGTTGATCTCGTCCAGCGCCATTTCCACCGCCCTGACCATAGGTTCATTCAGGAACGCCAGCGCACCTGTGGAGGGCAGCAAATACCCCACCACCAACTCTTCCATCGGTAGCGAGGCTGGTTCAGTCGCCTCTGAGGTGCCCCCGCTGCTTCCACAGGCGGCGGCTAATAGGCAAAGAGCCAGGGCGGGAACAGGCAGTCGCCGCAGCGTCCTTGCGACTGGTTTCGATGTGCGCATAACCGTCATTTTTCTTCTCCCCTGAATCCGCCTGACGCTCGAGCCCGTCATGGAAGCGGTTGTAGCGTTGCCCACGCAGTGCTTCCGTTGCTCAAACAGAGCACTGCGTGGGCAATCTGCAATTCTAAGGGGGGGCGGCTTCCTCATCCACCGAATTATTAGCTGTCGATGAATACCTCAGCAATAGAGCTGAGAGAACCATCAGAGGTGAACTCTGAGATGTCGTAGCTGCCAGCGCTGGGTTCGCCCGGCTCTGAGAAGTCCAGGGGGCCGCTGGCTCCGTCGTAGTCGATGTCCTCGCCATCTGCGATCAGGTCGCTGCACGCTGCAAAACTGGTGCACTTGGTGCCGCCGCGTGTGACGTCGTTTATCTCGCCCACATAGTCAGCGGCTTCAGTGCTACCAGCAACCATCGATGCCAGAGCCAACACAACGAGCGCGTCGTAGGAGTGCGAGGAGAAAATCGTCTCGACGTCCGTCCCCGCGTAAGCCGCGAACCGCTCCGGAAAGGTGGGTTCGCCATCACTTGGCGCCGCGGATGGGGACGTTGCCAGTGCACCCACCAGAACGGCAGGATTTTCGGGATCTACCAATTTCCACAGATTGCCTGAAGCGGTTCCGTCGCCCATGAATAGCGGCACTTCGCTCGGGCCTATGCCCGCCTCGATCATGCCGGCGATGATGTTGCCCCCCTCTTCAAAAGCTATTAGCACTATTCCGTTAACCCCATCTCTGAGGATCTGCTGAATTTCGGCGTCGAAACTGCTGCCCTCAGGGTCGTAGGCAATTGAAACGCTGCCCACGCCGTTGTCGGTCAGCCGGGCTTCCAGCGCCTCTGCCAGATTCTTCCCGTAGTCGTCGGCCCGGTACAGAATGCCGGTCTCCGTGACTCCCTGGTCGGTTACGAGGTCGCCGAGCACCTGAGCCTGCAGCAGGTCTGAGGGCGCGCTACGGAAGTAGAAGCCGCCATCGTCGTAGGTCGTGAAGGATGGTGAAGTGTTGGAAGGAGAAAACAAGATGACGCCTGCATCGGTGATTTTATCGATGACTGAAAGGGAGACACCAGATGCCGCCGCCCCTACGATGGCGCTCACGCCGTCGGCCAGCAAATCATCGGCGGTGGCGCTCGCCACGTCCGCCGAACTGCCGGAGTCCCCTGCTATTAGACGCACGTCCCCGCCTGCGGCGTTGATTTCGTCTCTTGCCAATTCCACCCCTTTGATCATGGGTTCGTTGAGGAATGCCAGTGCACCGGTGGAAGGGAGCATGTACCCCACCAGCAACTCGCCCATGGGTTCGGCTGTTTCCTCCATGGGTTCGGCTGTTTCCTCCATGGGTTCGGCTGTTTCCTCCATGGGTTCGGCTGTTTCCTCCATGGGTTCGGCTGTTTCCTCCATGGGTTCGGCTGTTTCCTCCATGGGTTCGGCTGTTTCCTCCATGGGTTCGGCTGTTTCCTCCATGGGTTCGGCTGTTTCCTCCATGGGTTCGGCTGTTTCCTCCATGGGTTCGGCTGTTTCTTCCATGGGTTCGGCTGTTTCCTCCATGGGTTCGGCTGTTTCTTCCATGGGTTCGGCCGTTTCCTCGTCGCTCCCGCATGCGGCTGCGACCAGTGAGATCGCCAGGCAGGCTGCCAGCAGCCGGAACAGAATCGAATTGGACTTGCCGGAGCGCGCGAATCTGAAGTTCGGTTGCTTCTTCATTTCATTTTCCCCTTTGATGGATGGGCCATTGACAACCTAAGCATAGTTTGTGTTTGATGTTTCATTAGAACTTGCGTGGAATGTGCCCTAAGCTATTAGCGGCCTTGTTGCGGGGAAGAGGATTCCCGGCAGCAAACTGCAAAAAGGCAAGTAACTGGAAACAAGACAAGAAACAGAGGAGTCTGATGGGCAGCGGATCATTGACATGGCTATTGGTATGCACTGCCTTGGTGCTGTTCATGACACCTGGGCTGGCAATCTTCTACGGAAGCCTCGTAGGCCCGCGAAACGTCGTGAACATGATGTCCATGAACGTCTACTGTCTCGTGGCCGTTCCCATCATTTGGGCGTTGATGGGCTTTTCGCTGGCTGCGGGGTCGTGGAATGTTCCAATCATTGGAAACGCCGACCACTTTCTCATGCGGGGGGTCACAGGCGCGGAGGGATTGGTTGGCTTTGCCTTCGGCGCAACTTTTGCCGTAATAGCAGTGGCGCTCATGTCGGGGGCGGTGGCCGGGCGGATGAAGTTCAAGGCGTGGCTCTACATCGTTCCGCTCTGGTCGCTTCTCGTCTATAGCCCGGTCACCTACTGGGTTTTCGGCGGCGAAGGATGGATGCTGAACCTGCCTTCCCACGATTTTGCGGGCGGCACTTCGATCCACATCAACGCAGGGGCGGGTGCACTTGCCCTGGCCTTTGTGTTGGGGCCGCGCAAGGAGTGGGAGCCGAGAAAAGCGTCCCCCCCGCACGACTTGAGAATGTTCCTTATAGGAACAGGGGTTCTCTGGCTGGGCTGGTTTGGCTTCAACGCAGGCTCTGCCCTGGCGTCCAACGAACTAGCGGCCCTGGCGCTCGTGAACACGCTGCTGGCTCCGGCAGGCGCCGCCCTGGGCTGGCTGATTGTCGGCTGGATTAAGCGCAAGCCACCGGAATTGGTGGGGGTTTGCTCTGGCATCGTGGCGGGGCTTGTGGCGATCACCCCGGCTGCGGGCTTCGTCGGGCCGATGTACTCCATCATCATCGGTCTCATAGCGGGGGCCGTTTGCTACTTCGCTGTAGGTCTTAAGCACCTTCTAGAGCTCGATGACACTCTCGACGTGGTTGGATTGCACCTCGCCGGGGGAGTGGTCGGCGGGATTCTCATAGGCTTCTTCGCCGACAGTTCCGTTTACGTGGGGGCCGATTTTGAGGAGGGAATCTTTTTCGGGGGCAACGGGCTGCTGCTGTTGCACCAGGTAATTGCCATCATGGTGACGATCTCCTACTCCTTCCTAATGACCTGGGCGATCGCCATGGTCGTGGACAAGTTTGTGGGATTGCGAGTAAGCGATGAGGTGGAGACGTTGGGGCTCGACCAGGCGGAGCACGCCGAAGCCGCCATCCACATGGAAGCTTCAAGCGGCCCAGGGAAGTAGCTCGCTCAAGACACAACCTCGCGTGGGACCTTTCCGGCTTTCATGGGCTTCGCCGTCTTGCCTTTGCGCCTGAGTTGTCGTCCAGCGTCGTCAGTCCGGGCTCCCGGCCGGTGCCGCACGGTTTGGTCAATACTTGAAAAAGGCTGAGGGTCTCGTCGCAGCCAAACGACCGCGACGAGACCTTCTGGCAGATCGAGACTTGAGGGGGGCGGAGTTCTGCCGCGCCTACAGCGGGCATGTTGACGATTGGCTCAAGGAACTCTTCGAGTCTGCAGGGGGCGACTGCTGCTCTGTGGCGCTGACAGCGGTGGGGGGCTACGGAAGGGAGGAGCTCAGTCCACAGAGCGACCTCGATGTCTTGTTGATTCACGACTCCACGAATGGAATCGAAGACCTCGCCGTCGGGATTTGGCACCCGATCTGGGACGAAGGCCTTAAGCTCGGCCACGCCGTCCGCACGATTACGGAAACCCTGGAGTTGTCCAGGCACTCCCTTGACACTGCCACGTCGCTGCTTTCGCTGCGGTTTCTGGCGGGAGACGCTGAAATGGCAGAGCTTACGAAGCAGTCCGCGGAACATCAGTGGAGGGCGGGAGCCGAAGTATGGCTACCAAGGCTGGTAGCCGATTCCCGCAAGCGCGGTCGGCGGAACGGGGCCCTGGCATTTCGCCTTCAACCCGATCTGAAAGATTCCACGGGGGGGATGCGTGACATGCAGGCTTTGGGATTCGCGGCCTTGGCCAAGCCCGACCTGATGGTCTCCAACACACCCCTGCCCGATGAGGCTTACGAGTCGATTCTGGCAGCCCGAGTTGAACTTCACAGGGTTTCGGGAAGATCAAACAATCTGCTCACCCTGGAGATGCAGGACGACGTGGCCTCGGCGCTGGGCTACTCCGGCGCCGAGGAATTAATGACCGAAGTGTCGTCGGCGGGGCGAACTGCAGCCTGGGTTGTCGACAACACCTGGAGCAGGATCGAAAATTGGAGCCGACCGCGGCTCTGGCAGTTTCACGGAAGGCTCGAGGAACTATTCGAGGGAGTGTTTTTCGACGGCGACGAGATCGTAATTTCCTCCGATGTCGGAGTTGGAGACGCATTCACCGCTCTGCGTATAGCAGTGGCCGCCGCCGAAAGGGATGCCCGGATCGAGCTGAAGTCCCTTCAACGTCTCAGAGACGTCCGTCCCATGGGTGATACGTGGCCAGCGGACGGCAGGGAGTTGTTTGTGCGCCTGCTAGCGAGCGGTCGCAGCGCAATTCCCGTGATTGAGTCTCTTGAGCAGGTGGGGGCGATGGTGAAGATCCTCCCCGAGTGGGAATCCTGCCAAGGGCTTCTTCAACGCAACGACTACCACCGTTTTACTGTCGACCGCCACCTCTGTGAGGCCGCCGCCGAAGCGTCTGCCCTAATTGCTCGTGGCGACGAGATCGACAGGCCAGACCTCCTGCTGGTGGGGGCTTTCCTCCATGACATTGGAAAGGGCTATGAGGGCGATCACAGCAAGGTGGGAATGGCCCTGGTTGAGCGGATTGCGGGGCGCATGGGATTCGGGGAGGAGGACGCGGCCACGCTTTCCAAGCTCGTGGAGCTCCATCTGCTGTTGCCTGACGTGGCAACGCGCCGCAACATCGAAGAGGTGGGAACGGTTCTGCGGGTGGCCGCCAAAGTGGGGAACGTCAGCGTCCTTCGACTGCTGGCAGCCCTCACCGAAGCGGACTCGGTGGCCACAGGGCCGTCGGTTTGGAGCAGTTGGAAGGCGACTCTCATAAGGGGGCTGGTGAGTCGTACCGAGCACTACCTGCTGGGAGGCGAGTTGAGCGAACTGCCCAAGTCGTTCCCCACGCAGGAAGTCCTGGATCGCATGTCAACAGGCAGGCAGCACCTGACGGCTGGAGGTCAGATGATTCTGACCATAACCCCCCAAGACGCCGCGGCCTTGCCGACCCTGGCAGGCGTGCTTACGCTGAACGGCCTGGGAGTCCTGTCTGCGATGCTTTACACAGAATGTGGGATGACAGCTCAGCTGGCGAGGGTGGACACTCCGGGGCAGGACGACGCGGTGTGGGGCAAGGTGCTGGACAACTTCAAGGCCGCACTCGACGGCAGGCTGGCCCTGGCAGATCGTCTGTCGAGGCTTACCAGGACTGCCTGGACATCGGCCCCCCAACCCGCGGCCCCCCAGCCTGTCGTTGGGAGTTTCATCAGGTTCGACAACGACACGTCCACAACCTGCACCGTCTTGGAGCTGGCTGCCCCCGACAGCATGGGCCTGCTCTTTCGCATCACCTCCGCACTGGTGTCTACGGGGCTTCGAATCGAAAGGGCGCGTGTTCAGACGCTGGGGGACCATGTCGTGGACTCCTTCGACGTCACCGATGCGGAAGGTACGAAGATAACGGAAGCCGCAAGGCTGGAGGAAATTGCCCGGCTTGTCGAACCCGTGATTCGAGACGCTCCCCGCCACCAGCGTGTCCGCAGGGAAGACGCAGCAGAGACCTAGCCAGGAATAAGCCTCGCTTGACATGGAGAGCCCCCGGTTGCCGGAACCGATTGGCGAACTCGAGCTTCTCCGCTGGAGTGAGACCTTGGCAGGCATAGCCCGAACGGGTCTGGGCTTTACCAGCAACGTCTTCGAGCGTGAGCGTTTCGAAGAAGTACTGGCCGTGGCTGCCGACATACAGTCGAGCATCGGGCGTACCCACGACCCGGAGCGACGGGTGGAGGAGTGGATGCAGTCATGCGGATCGGGGATTGCCGGCTACGTGACGCCCAAGATCGCAGTGGGGGCGGTGGTGGGCAATCCTGAGGGACGGCTGCTGCTTGTCAGACGGGCCGACTCCGGGTGCTGGCTGTATCCCACTGGCTGGGCGGATGTGGGCTACTCGTCATCGGAGGTGGCTGTGAAGGAAGTACTGGAGGAGACCGGGGTGGTGTGCGAGCCGATAAGGCTCATCGCCGTTCTCGACAGCCTACGTCACGGTTTTACCTCGGTGCCTACGTATTCGCTCGTGTACCTGTGCCGGGCCACGGGAGGCGTGTTGAAGGCGCACGAGCTGGAGTGCACCGATGTCGGTTTCTTTGGGGAGGACGAACTCCCCTCGCCTCTGGCTGGCCCTGCGTTCTGGTCTGCCCACGCCTTTTCGTCTCTCAAGGGGGAGAGCACCGATGTTCTTTTTGATCGGCCACGCTCACCTGTCTGGGGTTCTTAGCCCGCTGGAGAAGGCGTCAGGTCTGGGGGGGTTGTTCCCGCAGGAATTTTTCCACCTCGGCGACGAGCCGCTCAGGGGCTCCCTTCTCCACGTCTTCAGGAGAGTCGTATGACTGCTCGAGTTCGTCCACGTACGCTCGGGCGTCTTCATCGGCGCTAACGATCTCGTCGACGTTTCTTTCGTAATCCTCCGCCTGCTTTTGCAGCGAGGAGGAATCGATCTCCGCTCCGAGCAGCTTGGAGAGCTCATCGACCAGGGCCTTGGTGGCCTTGGGGGAAGGGTTGTTGGCCGTGTAGGCCGGCACCGAAGCCCACAGGGAGGTCGAAGAAACCCCCGTGGCCCTTCCAATCACCCCCAGCACGCCGACGATCCCGGTCGGGCCTTCGTAGTTGGAGTGCCTGAGCATCAGCTTTTTCGACAGATCCGGGTCGTCGCTGGCGCCGAAGATGGTGACCGGGCGGGTGTGAGGAACGTCTGCCAGCAGCGCCCCCAGGGTTACGACCAGGGAGGCGTCGAAGTGAAGGGCCAACCCCACTATGTGGCTGCAGAACCTCTTCCACCTGAAATGTGGCTCCACTCCCTCGAGGAGGATTAAGTCGGTGCCTGACCCGGGGATGCTGGCGGAGGAGAAGGCGTTGGTGGGCCAGGTGATTTGCCGCTGTCCCTCGTCGTCGAACGACACCTGGGGTCTAGTCACCGTGAAGTCGAAGTACTGCTCGGGGTCGATCTCGGCGAAAGGCTTGAATCCCCAGCACTTGCGGAGAAATTTAGCCGCAAGGGATGCTGCGTCCCCAGCGTCGTTCCAGCCCTTGAAAGCCGCCAGCAGTACCGGCCGCTCAAGCTTCGGGTGCCGCTTCCAGCGCAAGTCGGTAAGATCCGAGGTGTATTCGGCGGGTTCTGTCACTGCTCAGACAATACCCGACTCGCAGCGCCCCTTGGAAGGGTCGCCAGGGAAAGTTGCCCTATCCTTGCCATTCATGAGCCGGAAAGTAGTTCTCTATGAGGCTGGGACGCTTACTTCAGAGCTCGAGGAGGCGGTGAGGAGACTCTTGCCGCAGCTGTCAAGTTCAGCTTCCCCTCCGGCTTCCGGAGAACTGCTGGAGATCATCAAGAATCCTTGCTGCAGGTTGCTGATTGCTGAGATGGATGGAGAAATTGTCGGGATGACCACGCTGGCCCTCTTCCGCCTGCCCACAGGCCTTCGAGCATGGATCGAGGATGTCGTGGTGGACGCCGCTGCCCGTACACGAGGTTTGGGGGAGGCGATGTTGCGGGAGGCTTTGGCTCAGGCCGAAGCGGCAGGCGCAAGAACAGTGGACCTCACCTCCCGACCTCAGCGCACCGACGCCATCAGGCTTTACGAGCGAGTGGGGTTCAAACTCAGGGAGACCAGCGTTTTCCGCTATCGCACGGCGGAATTCCGAGCGCGCATAGAGGATAATTGAGCCCACCCCCCCAGGCAATGCTCGGCCGTCTCTCGGGGTTGGCGGCAAGGCTTGTCCGGAGCTACAAGATTGTCCGGTACGCGCTCGTCTCTGCGGTGGTTTCCCTGATCTCCCTTTTTCTGCTGTATGCCCTGGACAACTGGGCGGGCTGGGAGGAGTGGAGGGCAAACCTCCTGGCAGTGAACGTCGGCGCCGTGCCGGCATACGTGCTAAACCGCTACTGGGTCTGGAACAAGACCGGGCGCAACCACATGTTTGGGGAGGTCATCCCCTTTTGGGCTATGACTCTTGCTGGAATGGTGCTTTCGACCCTCATGGTGAACGCAGCATCGGCACGGTGGGGAGGTTCCTGGGTTCCGATTGTGGCCAACGTGCTCTCTTATTTGTCGCTTTGGATCTTCAAGTTCCTCATCCTTGAGCACTTCATCTTTGGAAGGGTTCGGCCGCTCTTTCAATGCTTGCGTCGACGGGTCGATGGACGCTGAGGCGCTGAAGCGGGCATCCGCGGCAAAAGGATTCATGCCCATTTCCGAGGGCCTGGCGCTCTACGAGGCTGCTAGTGGAGCCCCGGACGGCGGTCCTTTCCTGGAAATCGGGGGATACTGTGGCCGTTCGGCCCTGTTTCTGGGGCAGGCGGCGGCCGAACGAGGGGTTCTGCTGTTTTCGGTCGATCATCACAGAGGCTCAGAGGAGAATCAGCCAGGCTGGCAGTGGCACGATTCCGCACTCATCGATGTGCGCACGGGCATTCTGGACACCCTTCCGCATTTTCGCCTCAACGTCTTCGAAGCCGGACTGGAGGGCTCAGTGGTGGCGGTGGTCGGGGACTCTGCGAGGATAGGGGCCGTCTGGCGTACACCTTTGGCGCTCCTGTTCATCGATGGCGGGCACTCCGTCGCGGCGGCCCACGCCGATTACGAAAACTGGGTGCCTCACGTGGTGAACGACGGACTGCTGGTGATCCACGACGTGTTCCCCGACCCGGCCGATGGTGGAAGACCTCCCTATGAGATCTACTGCCGCGCCCTGGCCTCGGGAGTGTTTGTTGAAGTGGGCGAAATCGGCTCGCTGCGAGTTCTACGCCGAGGCGCCTGCTCCTGAAACAACCGCAGCCTCTGAGTGCTCGTCGGCAGAGACGAGGAGATGCGCTGCGAGAAGTTGAGCAGCCGCCGAGTAAGTGGCCTTCTCATCAGCCGGGAAGTGGACTTTGTCTGGCAGCGTGATGCCCGTCCAGTAGCGACCCTGTGAGTCGCGCAGGCGCTGAGACCACTTCAGAAGGTGAAAGGCCTCATCGGCCATCCCTGTCTTCAGAAACGCCATCGCAGCCTCGGCGGTCTCAGCGGGAGTAACCCAGTTCTTGTCCGACACGCATCTAATACCCCACCCTTCAATTACGAAGGACTCTGCCCCCTCAAGCATGCGCCTGCGAGCCTGCGAGCCGTTCACAGCTCCGCAGAGCACCGGGTAGTACCAGTCCATGGCCCAGCGGTCCCGGGGCGAAAAAGCTTTAGGGCGCAGGCAGATGGCTTCTTTCAGTCGTTCCGCGCCAAGTCGCCATTTGTGGCATGGCCGCTCCAAGGTCTCTGCAATTGCAACGGCCGCAAGCAGGCTGGAGTAGATCGAGGAGGAGCTGGCGAGCAGCGCGAAAGTCCAGGGCACACCGTCGGCGTGCCTCGCCCAGATCACCTCACCGCCCGGGCGCTGAAGATTCAGCACGAACCCCATGGCCCGCTTTAGCACCGGCCAAAACGCTTTCAGAAAACCGAGGTCTTGGCCAAGCAGATAGTGCTGCCAGAGACCCTGGGATATGTGGGCGGCGCAGTTGGCGTCCTGCACGCGCTCCTCCACCCCGCAGGCGGTGTAATAGCGGTGCCATCCTCCGCCAGGAAGCTGGTTCTTCGCCAGAAATTCATATGCCCTCTCGGCTGCCGACCTGTGACCTGTCACGTCGAGGGCCATTGCGCATTCGACATGGTTCCAGGGGTCGGCGTGCCCTCCCTGGAACCACAGGATGAGGCCTGATGGCAGCTGACACTTGAGGATGCTCTCGCTGGTCGCTCCGATCTCCTCGGCAGAGAGCAGTCCGGGGACTTCACGCAGGAGCGGGCGGCGACCAGTCATCTTTGCGCGAACCCGCCCGCGTCGCCCGAGGTTGTCCCACCCCCCTCTTCGAGATCTGCGTAGAGCACGAGACTCTTTCCAATCATCGGGGAGAGAATCCTCTCTAGAAGGCGAAGCGAGGATGGCTTTCGGGTGATTTCCCAGCAAAGCAGCCGATGGTACGCCTTGACCAGCGGATTCCTGTCGTTGTTGGGTCCGACGGCGCATCGCAGCCACCAGTAGGGCGAGTGCAAGGCGTGCGCCCGGTGCTGCTTCGACGGCTTCAAGCCGCTGGAGGCCAGGAGCTCCCTGAGGGAGGAACGGGTGTAGATGCGAAGGTGGCCCCCAGGCTGAGCTGGGGCGTGGTAGTCGTTGGACAACAGCCAGCAGAGCTTCTCCGGCAACCAGGAGGGCACGCTCACGGCCAACGTTCCGCCGTCGGCAAGCACGCGCGCAAACTCGGCCACGGCGTCTCCCTCGTCGGGGATGTGCTCAAGAACCTCGGAGGCGACGACAGCCTGGTACGAGCTGTCGGCGAAGGGAAGGCGGCGGACATCGCAGCAGACCACTGTCGCCAGCGCATCGGGCGGGGCTTCTCCACCCTCGGCCATGGCTGTCATCAGAGATTTTACAGCGGAGAGGCTGGAGCGGTCCGTGTCGCAAGCCACCACCGAGGCCCCTCGTCGCAGCGCACCGTAGGCGTGGCGCCCCCCGCCACAGCCGACGTCAAGAATGATGGCCCCTTCGTGAGGCCTGAGCCGCTCAAAGCGGATTGTCTCCACAGCTCACCGAATAGCGCCGGCGACGGAAGGGGCTCGGCACACAGACCGGTATTGCGCCAGAGTGCGCTCAGCGGTTCGGCGCCAACTCCAGTTGGCCAGAACCCTGAGCCTTCCCCTGTCGCCCAGTTGCCGCGCCAGGTCGTCTGAATCCAGCACCTTTTCAATGGCGGCCGCTAGCTGAAGGTGGTTGCCGGGCTGCGCGAACAGCGCAGCCCCGTCCGCTCCTACCACCTCCGGCAAGGCGCCTCCGCTGCTGACAACCAGGGGAGCCGCGCAACTCATGGCCTCGATTGCGGGAAGTGAGAACCCTTCGTAGAGCGAAGGCACTACCACCACGGCGGCCTTTGCATAAAGACTTACGATCTCACCTTGGCTGAGATCGGATACGAACTTCACCGAATCCCCCATCCCGGCTTGCCTGAGGAAACGGTCGGTGGGGCCTGCGGGGCGACACTTGCCGATCACCACCAGACGAATCTCCCTGCGGGAGAGGAGTCTGCCCACCGCTTCCAGCAGCACCGGAAGTCCCTTCATCGCAGCGTCGGCCGAGGCCGTGGTGACTATCAGACCTCGTTCGCGGGGAAACTCCGGGAGAGGACGGAAGACCTTCGGGTCTACCCCAACCGGCACCACAGAAATCCGCCTGCTCTGAACACCGTGGTCACGTTGAATGTCGGCCTTGGAAGCCTGCGAGACGGTAAGAATGCGGGGCAGCCTCCTAGCGACCCTGGTCTGCATCTTGACGAACGAATACCAGCGGCCCTTGGCGTAGCGCTCTGAATAGCCCTCCGCAGCGGCCATCTCCAGGCGGCGGTCGACTGTGATGGGATGGTGAATGGTCGCCATCACCCTCATGCCGTCGCGCATCATCCCCAGCAGTCCGTAGCCCAGGCTCTGGTTGTCGTGGATTATGTCGAAGTCCCTCCTGTGACGCAGGGCCTGCCAGGCGCGGACGCTGAAGGCCAGCGGCTCCGGGAACGCCCCCAGGCTGTAGGTGCTGACCTCCAGCCAGTCGGCCAGGGTGTTGACCTCCCAGAAGCCCGGCACCCGCCCGGGGAAGTGGTCGTTGAAAATGTCAAGGCTGGGCAGCCTGTGCAATCGAATGCCGTCGACTAGATCGGGGTAGGGCTGGCCGGAGTAAACCTCAACGTGGTGCCCCAGTCGGGCGACCTCCTTGCTCAATTCGCGCACATACACCCCTTGGCCGCCGCAGTGCGGCTTGCCGCGGTAGGTGAGAAGGGCTATGCGTAGGGGAGCGTTCAAAGGAGGCGATCCCTCCAGGCTCCCCAGCGCCGCGGAGTCCGCGAGGCTCACGAAGGATCCCTGCTCTTTAGGCGTCTGCGAGGCGTGGACACGAGTTGATCGGGTGCCATTCTACTTGTTGAGGCGCCTTGTTCTGATAGCCGAGAACGCCGGTGCGCACACTGCTGCGGCGGCGAGTGCGAGCATGGGCAGCGGCCCTGCCCTGGCAGCCCAGGTCATTCCTGAGCGGGGCTCGACGTCAGCGAACAGCACGGCCTGTTCGCTGACGTCGGTGCGCGCCAAGACCCTGCCCGCGGGATTTACCACGGCGCTGAATCCGGTGGGTGCAGCTTGCAGCACCCACCGGCCGCTCTCTATGGCACGAAGGCGTGAAGAGGCAACCTGTTGGGATTGCACGATCGTCAGCCAGTAAGAAGAGCCGTTGGTGGGGTTGAACAGCACCTCGCCGCCGGCCTTCACTGCGTCACGCGCCCTGTCTTCGAAGAAGACCTCCCAGGAGATCATTATCCCGAAGCGTCCAAGATCGGTGTTGAGAACAGCTTCCCCCGTCCCTGCCCGGGCCTCGGAGTAGGGCAGGTTGTCTCCTGCGAAGCGTTCTATGAACCCCCGCAGGGGCACATACTCCCCGAAGGGCACGAGCCGCACTTTGTCGTAGCGATCAACGACGTCGCCATCGGGTGAGATGGCGACGGAAAAGTTGAGAAACTCCCTCGGTGCGCCGTCTTCCACCACTCCAGGGAAGAACCAGGCGCGATGCAGTTTGGCGACTTCTTTCAGCTCTTCAAGTTCGCTGCTTCCGTCGAGGGCTCCGTCCACGTTCACGACGTTTTCCGGCCAAAAGATCACGTCCAACGGCTCTGTGATGGTTTCAGTGGCTGCGAGATGTCGATCAAACACTGCCCGTTCATCGGTACTCGACGCCCGTGTGCGTTGAGGGCCGCCTCCTTGAACCAGTGCGGCTCGAATAGTCCCTGGGGGCTCATCCGCCTGCGCGGCCGAGGCTCCGGTGGGAGCGGCAACGGACAGCAGCAGACCAAGGGCAATCACCGCCGCCCCGCTCAAGGCGCTGAACCAGGCACGTCGCAGGAGGGCTGTGATCGCAACGCCCGCTACGCCTGCCAGCGCCACGATCAGCAGCGGGCCCAGCACTCTTGAAACCTGCCCCAGCGGGGCATCGGACTGGCTTTGCGCCAGCGTTGCGAGCGGCACCCCGCCAAACGGCCAGCGCCAGCGCAGGTACCCGACCAGCACCAGCCAACCAGGCAGAGCCAGCCGGCGCAGCCTCTGCCCTGGTGTGAGTGCGCACGCAATCCCGTAAAAGAAGGAATAGGTGATGTTGGCTGCGAAATAGCCGATGACGGAAAGGTCCAGCATCCAGAAGGTGGATCCCAGGAGCCAGACTCCAGTCACCAGCCAGCCTCGCATCAGTCTGGCCGTCACCTTCTGTCCGTCGAGGAGTCTGTCGAGCGCTGCCAACCCCAGGAAAGCCAGGGGCCAGAACCCCCAGGGGGGCATCGACAGGCAGATCAATGCGCCGGCCGCGGCGCACCCCACGGCAATTCCAGTTCGTTGCCTCCAGCCCTTGGGTGTGCGGGTTGAAGGGCTGCCTGTTTTTCTGCTCATCCCCCTCCGCACCACTCAAGGGCGTCGGCCGCGGCTTGGCGCCCGTTCTTGATGCAGGATTCGATGCCGATTCCCATGTAAGCCGACCCCGCAGGAAAGACGCCAGCCACGCGGAGATCCTGCTCTATTCGCCCCACAAGCGCAAGATGGCCTACTTCGTATTGGTGGAATGCGTTGGGCCAGCGGGAAATGCGCATCTCATCGGGAGGGGACTCGATTCCAAGGGTTGTCTGGAGGTCGGCTCGGACGGCGGAGATAAGAACGCCGTCGGGCAAAAGCGCAGCGTCGTCGTCGCTTCGGCCGACACTAGCCCGCAGCACAACTGACTGAGAGCCGAGGTGTGGCCACTTGGCCGAAGCCAGCGAACAGGCGGTGATGGTCAGCCCGGAGGAGCGCGGTACTACGAATCCGCTGCCCTGGGGAAGTGCCGGGATTTTCGCAGGATCGTACATAAGCGTTAGAAGCGCAACCGAGGCTGCCTTGATCGACTTCATGGCATCCCCGGCGAAGGTGGACCACTTTCTCACCAGCCTGCTGCCTGCTTCTGCTCCTGTGCATAGCACCACGGCGTCGCAGGCAGTCAATCCCGAGGCCGTCTCGACTCCGAAGACCCTCGGCTTTCCGCCGACTTTGCGTACCCGAATCTCCGTGGCCATCTCGTTCGTGCTAATGACTCCCGAGAGCCGACGGGAAAGCGTTTCGGTGAGCCGCTCCATTCCCCCTGTCAACCCCCTGGAGTCCGTCCCTCTGCCTTCCGACAGGCGGAGGGAGCGGATGAAGCTTCCCCCACGCAGCGCCGCGGCCATTAGCAGCGGGGTTACGGCCTGCGCGCTGAGAAGGTCGAAGTCGCCTGCGCTTATCGTGTCTACAAGAGGCCCCACCAGGCGCTCTGCCACTTCGTCGCCCAGCCTCGATCGGACAAGCTCGCCCACGCTCACATCGCCCTCGTCCGCCGATTCGCCGTGTCCCTCCCCACGCTCAAGGTCGGCCAGCAAGGCAGAGCGCCCTAAGGATGAGAGCAGATCTTCGTCCACTTCCTTCGGCCTGAGGGGCACTCCGAGAAACTGCGACGCCGGCAGAGGTCTCAGTTCCCCGTCCAAGTACACGGAGGCGCTTGCAGTTGCAGGGGAAACAAGGTCCGGGCCAATCCCCAGCTCTTCGCAGAGGTCCAAGGCCACCCGATCACGTGAAAGAAAAGAGTCGGCAGCTTCGTCTATTGCGACCCCAGAGCACTTGGACGTCTTGATCGCCCCCCCTGCCTGAGGGCTGCTTTCCAAGATTGTGAGATCGGCCTTCTCCCGGACTTCCCAACCGGCCGCCAAGCCGGCGATGCCGGCGCCTACTACGCAGATCCGCCGACCACGGCCGCCGGCCATCAGCGGACATCCTCCATCCGGTCGGGATTTTCGGTCTCTCTGTGGACGAACTCCACGAGCCTTTCCAGATTCGCAGGGTCGGTCTCGGGCAAGACCCCGTGCCCGAGATTAAAAATGAAGCCCCGCCTTGCGGCATTCTGGCGAATAATCGCTCTGGCGCAGTGTTCAACTGTTTCCCAGGGCGCAAGGCAGACCGACGGGTCAAGGTTTCCCTGAACCGCAACGCCTGGCCCCAGTTTTCTGCGGGCCTCTTCCAGCGGGATGCGCCAGTCGATTCCCACCACGTCGGCCATCTCTGCGAACTGCTCGAGCAGGTGTCCTGCGCCGAGCCCGAACAGGATGGAGGGCACGCCCATTGCGCGCACAGCCTCCAGCACTCTCCGGTGCGCAGGGAACGCATACCTGCGGTAGTGGTCAGGCCCCAGGACGCCGCCCCAGCTGTCAAAGATTTGAAGTGCGTCCACGCCTGCGGACACTTGTGCCTCCAGCGAGGCGATCACCAAACTGGCCAGTCGGTCCATCAGGTTGAACCACAGAGCCTCGCAGGTGAGCATCAGCTTCTTGGTCATGTGAAGACGGGTCGAAGGCCGACCTTCTATGAGGTAGCCGGCCAAGGTAAAGGGCGCTCCGCCGAAGCCAATGAGCGGGATGTCCAACTCACTTTTGATTCCTTGCACGGTCTCCTCCAGGAAGGGGATGTCGTCCGGCTCCAGCCCGCGCAGCCGCTTCAGGTCGGCTCGGCTTCGAAAGGCGCGTTCCACTACCGGGCCGACGCCCGGGACGATGTCCACGCCGAAGCCGATGGCCCAAAGCGGCACCATGATGTCGGAAAACAGGATCGCGGCGTCCACCCCGTAACGCCGGACAGGCTGGAGAGTCAGCTCAGCCGCCATTTCCGGGTGCGCCACCGCATCAAGCAGGGTGCTTTCCCCCCGTGTGGCGTGGTACTCGGGAAGCGACCTGCCCGCCTGACGCATGAACCAGATCGGAACCCTCTCTACTGGTTCAAGCCGACAGGCTCTCAGGAAGGAGTCGGCCGGCACGCCAAAAACCTTACCTGAGGCTCTCTGGCCTATTCGTCAGCCTTCAAGCTGAGAATAGAATAGTGAACTTGCATATGGTGGGCGAGGGCGAGTTGAAGACATCCGAGATTCAGTACGAACAGGCATACATAGATCGTGCCCACGACTGCCTGGAGTCTGCCCGAAGGCGGGTTCGCGGCTATTGGGAGGAAGTCCCCCAAGGCCCCGGCGGCACTCAAGCCGCAAGATACGAGCGAGACGTCATGGAGCACAAGGTATTCCAGCGGTTGGCCGAGCTTGATCTGGGCAACCGCTCTCTCTGCTTTGGGCGAATCGATACGGAGGCTTCCGGCGAGACCTTCTACATAGGACGGGTGGGGGTTTGGGACGATGAGCAAAACCAGGTCGTGAGCGACTGGCGGGCGCCAGTGGCCGAGCCTTTCTTTCGAGCCGGGTCAAGCCAGCCGATGGGCATCTGCCTGCGCCGCCACTTCAGCACGCGCGGGAGGGAACTGCTCGGGATCAGTGATGAGCGCTTCAGGCCCGAAGCCCAGGCGGCTCTCGACGACACCAGTCATCACCTTGTGGGCGAGGGGGCGCTGCGGTCGGCCCTGGTGGCCCCTAGAACCGGGCGCCTGCCCGACGTGACCGCCACCATCCAAGCCGAGCAGGACGCCGTGATTCGCTCACCCCTGTCTGGCGTCTTGATCGTGCAGGGCGGCCCAGGTACAGGAAAGACGGTCGTTGCGCTTCATCGCGCTGCCTACCTCATCTACACCCACCGCTTTCCCCTGGCCACGCAGGGGGTGCTGGTCATTGGCCCCAACCCCGTCTTCCTCACTTACGTGGAGCAGGTGCTGCCTTCCCTTGGGGAGGCCGGGGTGGATCTCGTGACGATCGGCGGGCTGGTGCCCGACGTGACTGTCAAGGGTTACGACGAAGAGGCGACGGCGCGACTAAAAGGCGACGAGCGCATGCGCGAGTTCCTTCGTCTGGCTGTTCGCGACCGCCGGCAGCCACTGAGAAAGCCTCTCGAGATTACTCACGGTCTGCAGAGGCTCACTCTCTCGGTGGCCGCTAGCAAGGAGATAGTTGCGGGTGTAGGAAGCAGCGGCCGCCCGCACAACTCCTGTCGTCGAATCCTGACTTCGAGGGTGTTCGAAGCGCTGGCCTCAAGTGCTCGTTCGCGCCTGAGCCCTGAGGAAGTAGCCGACGCTCACAGGGAATCCAGACAGATTCGCGAGGCGCTTGAGTGGATGTGGCCGATTCTGAGTCCAGCTCAACTTCTCCATGACCTTTTCGGGAGCCGTGCACTGTTGCGCTCTGCCGGAAGAACGTTGCTTGAAGGGGAAGCGGAAAACCTCTACCGCCCTCGCAGCCCCCACCCCGATTCGGTCGTCTGGAAGTACGAGGACGTTCCGCTGCTCGACGAGGCGCAGGTCTTGCTAGGGCCGAGGCCGGGGCAAGCCCGTGAAAACGCATTCGCGAACATCCGCACATACGGCCACGTTGTGGTTGACGAAGCTCAAGACCTCTCCCCCATGCAGCTTGGCATGGTGGGGCGACGTTCTTTGAGCGGGTCGTTCACCCTGGTCGGGGATATTGCACAGTCCTCCGGGGCGTGGCCACACAACTCCTGGGAGAGCATTATCAACCAGCTATCGCCCCGTTCGGGCAGCAGGTTTGCGGAACTCTCCATTGGCTATCGGTTGCCGCAGTCGATTATGAAACTGGCGGCTTCAGTAGGCATTGACAACCTGTCCATTCCCAAGTCTGTTCGAGAAGAGGGGGATCCTCCCTGGTTCCGACGGGTTCGCCCGGCTGATCTGGCCAGGGAGGCCGCTCTGAGTGCCCGTGGAGAGCTTGATTCTTTGAGGTCAGGGAACCTGGTTGTGATTTGCGCCTCGGCGATGGCGGATGCGATTTCCCAGGCCCTGCGGTCGGTCGGGGTGGATCATGTCTTGGCAGAGGCACATGCGCTGGAAAAGCGCGTCTCGGTGGTGCCGGTACGCCTCGTAAAGGGCCTGGAGGTGGACGTGGCGGTCTTGGTGGAACCCTCGCAGATTGTTGCAGATGGTGCTTCAGGGTTACGCATGCTTTACGTGGCGCTGACCAGGGCCACTCGACGCCTTTGCGTGGTGCACAGCCAAGTCCTCCCCCCTGGTCTTGCACGAGCGGCAGCGGCGATTACCTGATCCTGGGCTGCTCTCTGGCGCAGGTGCCGCGCCAGAGATCCGAGCTGCCAATCGAAGATGTTTGGCAAGATTCATTCAGGGTTGTAAACTATGCTTAATTATGATAGGAAACAAGGTATGGATGTTGCTCTGATGTTCTCGACTGGCACTGCCTCTGAGGAAGTTTCGTCCGTCCCCTCCCACGAGGTGCCGGAAGGACACTTCCACGACTTGAGGCTCTCGGGCGTGTGCAAGTCCTACGAGGGCGTCGAGGTTCTGCGCGAAGCTGAGCTCCTGGTGCCCACGGGTCGCAGACTTGCGGTGCTCGGCCCGAGCGGATGCGGCAAGACAACCCTGCTCCGGGCAATCGCCGGTCTTGCGGGCGTGGACTCTGGGGAGGTGTGGCTAGGCGATTGGCTGCTGACTGGCGACAGCGTTCACATCCCTCCCGAGAAGCGTCGCATCGGCATGCTCTTCCAGCAGAACGCCTTGTTTCCCCACCTCTCGGTGGGCCAAAACGTAGGTTACGGTCTGCCTAGGCACGATCGAGCGGAGCGGGTCGCCGAAATTCTGAGCTTCGTCAAGCTTGAAGGCTTCGAGAGACGCGTTCCTGGGACCCTCTCAGGTGGTCAGCAGCAGCGGGTGGCGATGGCCCGTGCCCTGGCACCCCGACCCCGGGTAATGCTTCTCGACGAACCATTCCAGGGGATCGACGCCCAACTCCGACGCTCTCTTTGCGTCGAGGTAAGGGACATGCTCAACAGCATCGGCGCAACAGCGGTGATCGTCACGCACGATCCCGACGAAGCGTTCATCCTCGGCAACGAGGTGGCTGTTATGAAAGATGGGAAAATCCTTCAGCAGGGAGACCCCGACGAGGTGTTCAACTTCCCTGTCACACCCTGGGTGGCAGACTTTCTGGGGGAGACCAACTTTTTGTGCGGGACTGCCGAGGGCTCTAGCGCCCTCACGCCGCTGGGTGAGATTCCGATACGTCGCTCTTCTGGTGGAGACGTATCGGTTCTGGTGCGCCCATCTCACGTAACACTCATGGGCTCAGCCGAACGCGGCGGTGTAATGGGTCACATTGAGGCTCGCAGCTACTTCAGCGAGGCAAACGAGTACCGGGTTCGGGTCAATGGAACTGCGCTAATCGCTCGTTCGTCGCGGGTGCCGCGGTTCCAGGTAGGGGAGCGGGTGAGAGTGGCCTATGAAGGCCCGGTCACGGCGGCCTATGCACGCAGCGACCTGCCCGGAGACATGCATGAATCAGTCTGATTGGTCGTCTGGGCAATCAGACGAAGAGCGAAGCGGCGGACATGTCTAGCGTCAGGTTCCGATTTGCGTTCTCCCTGATTGTCGGGGTCGCATTGGTGCTGGGGGCACTGTTTGGGGTTCGAAGCATTCTCATCAACGACGTGGGCTACTTCGAGACGCGGAATTCGCCCGACTCTGACGAACCGGAAGCGAGCGGTCCCGATTTCGAGGTCATCTATTCCGGCCCCAGCATTGAAGGGCAGTCAATTACTGTCTACTCGGGACGAAACGAGGCACTGATCGGCCCGTTGATTCAACAGTTCGTGGAAAGCACCGGCGCGGATGTGGAAGTCCGCTACGGCAATTCCACCGACTTGGCGCTGCTAATTGAAATCGAAGGACAGTCCACTCCTGCCGACGTATTTATCTCTCAGAGTCCGGGTGCCATTGAGTACCTGAGCACCGAGGGACTGCTCACCCCGCTTCCCAATGAGCTTATTGAGGCCGTACCCGCGATATTCAAGGGCGAGGGCGGCGACTGGGCAGGGTTGAGTGGAAGACGCAGGGTGCTTGTGTACAACACTGAATTGGTGGATGTCGAGGAACTTCCCTCCTCGGTCTTGGAACTAACAGATGCGCGCTTCGCCGGCCGGGTTGCGATTGCTCCCGGCAACAGTTCATTCCAGGATTTCGTAACCCTGATGCGGCTGGAGATCGGCGACGACCCCACTTTGGCGTGGCTTGAGGGGATGGCGGCCAACAACTCTCCCACTTACGCCAAGAATTCCGCCATCGTCGACGCAGTGGTGCGCGGAGAGGTCGACATGGGCCTTGTCAACCACTATTACATGCTGCGCTACCGCGACGAGTCTCCTGGGGCTCCAGGAGACAACCACCTCTTCGCCGATGACGACCTGGGTTCGGCTGTGCTCGTAACGGGCGTGGGGATCCTCGATGACGGCGACCTGAACGACGCAGCGCCGAAGGCTTTCATTGAGTTCATGCTTTCAGAGGGCGCCCAGGAGTACTACTTCAAGAAGACGCGTGAATATCCGGTGAAGCTGCACTTGGCCGTACCGGCATTCTTGCATCCCCTTCCCAGCGAAGAGGACGCCCAGACGCTCCACTTCACCGAGTTGGCCGACGGGCTTGCCGGGACCCAGGATCTTATCGATCGGAGCGGATTCAGGTAGTTTCCCAGCGGAAAGGTTCCCCGATGCGTAGTCATTAAGACGAGCCGGAGAATTCTTAGAATCCGATTGTGAAAACCGCTTCCGGCGTGTTCAGACGACTGCAGGGGTTCTGGATCCTCCTAGTGGGGCTGGCATTTCTTGGCCCGCTGGGGTATTTGATCTACGAGAA
The DNA here is from genome assembly GCA_958295925.1 of uncultured Acidimicrobiales bacterium. GTDB lineage: Bacteria > Actinomycetota > Acidimicrobiia > Acidimicrobiales > CATQHL01 > CATQHL01. Next base: position 1,125,516 of record CATQHL010000001.1, on the reverse strand, counting down.
CATCCGCCTGCGCCCGGATTTCGCCGAATTGCTGGGCAGTAATCGCCTCTGGAGGCCTTTGGGCAACTCCCTTCTCCTGGCAACCACGGTTACAGCCTCGGCGATGGTGGTGGGCACGGCCCTGGCTTGGCTTGTGGCACGCACCGACCTTCCAGGCAGAAGAGCCTGGGCGGTGCTTGCGCCGCTCCCTCTTGTAATCCCTTCTTTCGTTGGGGCCACGGCGCTTATCGCACTCCTCGCAAGAGGGGGCCTGGCTGAGAGCCTCCTCTCTCCGCTGGGGGTGAGCGAACTCCCTCAACTCGCTGGTTTCTGGGGGGCGTGGCTGACGCTCACCCTGTTTACCTACCCCTACGTTTATCTTCCGACCTATGCCCGCCTGCTGAGCCTTGATTCGTCAAAGGAGGAGGCGGCGCGCATGCTGGGCAGGCGGCCGACCTCGGTGTTCGCGACGGTGGTTCTGCCGTCGGCGTGGCACGCCATTACTGCGGGCAGCCTGCTCGTCTTTCTCTACACCCTCTCCGATTTCGGTGCTGTAGACCTTCTTCGCTACGAGACGCTCACGCGCTCCATCTTCACCAACAGGCTGTTCGATCGGCCGACTTCGGTGGCGCACGCCTTGGTGCTGGGGTTGGCGGCCCTGGTGGTGGTAGCCGGGGAGAGAAGGCTGCAGCGACGAGCCGGGGACCCCGCTAAAGAGGAGGCGCCCAGGCGCTTCGGGCAGATGCAGGCCCTGGGACGACTCCGCTGGGCAGCTCTCGGGGGCGTGGCAGCGTTCATGCTCTTCAGCCTGGCGGCCCCCCTGGCTTCCCTGGGCTTCTGGATGATGCGTGGACTGGTCAATCTCGGAAGAGACGTAGGCGTTGTCGCCATGGACCTCTCCAGCCTGGCGCAGGCGACGCTGTCCACAGTGCTGGTCAGCGCAACTGCGGCAGTTGTTTGCGTTGCTGTCGTCCTTCCCGTGGCTTGGCAGTCAATCCGAAACCGGAGCAGTCTGGCGAAGGCGACCGGTGTTCTTGCCGGGGTCAACTTTGCCTTGCCAGGGGTGGTGGTGGCGCTTGCGCTTGTGTTCTGGGCGCTCCGAATGCCTTTCTCGGAACAGATTTACCAGTCGTATCCACTGCTCATTGGCGGGTATGTGCTGTTGTTCGGCTCTCAGGCGAATCAGGCTGCACAGGTCGCGGTGACGACTGCCCCGGTCCGATTCACGGAAGCCGCCCGAATGCTGGGCGCTCGAAGAATTCGACGCTTCGTCTCCATCGAGCTGCTGCTGATGACGCCTTCCCTGGCGGCGGCAGGCGGGATTGTGCTGCTGTCGGTGATGAAAGAACTGCCTCTGACGCTTCTTGCGGCACCGACGGGGCTGTCAATGCTGTCGTCGGAGATATGGGATTCCACCGAGACGCTTTCGTTAGCCCAGGCAGGGGTGGAATCCCTGGTGCTTGTGGCGGCGTCGGGCCTTCTCACCTGGTTGTTGGTGATTCGGCGCTACAGATTCGGGCACTCAACCTGAACATTTCAGAGAGTCGGAATCCATGCATTTTGCCGAATCCCGACAGTGGCCGGACAGCCCGGCACCTGGATTTGGATTTCGGATTCGACCGGGGCAGGCTTACCTGTACGCCCGAGGGTCTGCCTGAAAGTCCACTCAGACTTTCTGCAGGCTTTCGTAAGTCTGGCTTTCGATGGGCAGCGGCGTGACCAGTACTCGGGAGGCTGCGTAGAAGTCGAGGCTCACGACTCCTCCGGCGATCCTGATTATGGTGTCGTCTTCGGATCCTGCCTCAGGGATGGAGTCGATAATGCCGATGTGCCCCGGTATGACCGAGGCGTCCTCCAAATACTTGAGCATGCCATTGGCGAACTCAAGCTCTTCAGGGATGCGGATAACCGTGAACGCCTTTCCCGCGGGGATTTTGTCCAGAGGCAGGATGATATCCGGAGGTGAGTATCCGGCTCCTGGAATCGGGTTGCCGTGCGGGCAGGTCGTCGGATTGTCAAGGAGCCGGGTCATCGACTCCTCCACCTGCGGGGAAATGATGTGCTCCCACTTGCCGGCCTCGTCGTGGGCCTCCGCCCAAGCCAACCCCAGAATGTCGGTGAGGAAGCGCTCAGCCAGCCGATGGCGTCTTACGACCTGTTCGGCCAAGTCAAGCCCGTCGCGGGTAAGACGAATCTGAGGTTTCTTCTCAAGCAGGCCCTGATCTTGCATGCGTCGGATCATGGAGGAGACCGCAGGTCGGGAGATCTTCATTCTTTCCGCTATGCGTGCCTGAATCACCTCCAAGTCGTCTTCGTCGAGCTCGAAGATGGTCTCGCAGTACTCCTCAAATGCCGGGTGGTACTCGCGTGACTTGAAGTTTGCCATGCTTGGATTGTAGAGCATCCGCACAAGGATTGCTTGCACGCAAAACTGCGCGTATCAGCACTACTCGTAGGAGATGGCGTCCAACACCTTCATGCGCCCGGCCCAGATTGCGGGAAGCACCCCACTGGCCAAGCCCGCCACCCCTGCGAGGACAAGGTAAAGAATCAGCTGACCCACCGGGAACTGAAGGGTGTTGACCACGGAGTCGGGGATAATGCGCGTCGTGAGAGTCCCGAACACCACACCCAACGCTGTTCCCAGCAGCCCGCCGAAGACCGCCACGATCACCCCTTCCCAGCAAACCATGCGACGTAGTTGCCCGGCCGTCATTCCCACCGCCCTCAGGAGTCCAAGCTCACGAGTCCGCTCGAACACCGACAGTGCAAGCGTGGCCACGATTCCAAGGATGGCGATCACCAGCGCCAGCCCCAAAAAGATGTTTACGAACAGAAGTGCCTGGTTGATCTGGTTCGTCTGCGAGTCGCGGAACTCGGCCTTTGTCCGCACCTCTACAAGCGGGAACGGCTCGGCAACTTTTTCGATGGCCTCCCGGGCGTCTTCTTCAGAGACACCTTCGGCAGTGAGGACGGAGACGTAGAGGTCTTGGTTGACGAAGGGGAAGTAACGACTGAAACTGGTCAGCGAAGTGAGCCACGACCCCACGATGGCTTCGTCCTCGTAAATCCCTGCAACCTTCCAAGTAACGCTTCTTCCGTCTACGAGCTCCGCCTCCACGTCGTCGCCTGGATTCAGGTTGAGGCTTACGGCGGTGTCCTGCGAGACCAGGACGCCGTTGGGGGGCAAGTCCTCCACCGTCCCGGCGATCAGGTCCAAGTCAAGGTGTTGGCCTATTTCCGAGGCATTGGTGGCCATCAGTGCGTGAACCTCATCATCTCCCGTGCGGAAGGCCCCGCTTTGGAAGCGATATGAGGCGACAGAGCGCGTCTCTGGAAGCACTGCCAGGTCTTCGGCGAACTGAGGGCCAATGGTCCCGTTTTCGTTGTTGCCACTGCCGCTCATAAACCAGTCAGCGCTTATCTGCTCGTCGATCACTTCGGTGAATGTGGCGCGCATTGAGGCCGCCACGATTCCCACGGTCACCACAAGGGCCAGCCCAATCATCAAGGCGGCGGCGGTGGTGGAGGTTCTTCGAGGGCTGCGTGAGGCGTTCTGGCGTGAAAGCTCTCCGGTAATTCCATCGGCGACTGCGAACGGCTTTCCCAGGCCCAGCGCCAGGGGGCGCGCAAACATCGGGCTGGTCATGTTGATTCCGACGAACGCCATCAAGGCTCCGATTGAAAGCGAGACCAGGAGTTTGGTGGTGCTCCACTCCGCCACTGCAGGGGCAACGAGCAGCACCGCCGCCACCGCCAGCATGGAAAGTCGCCCCACCCAAGGCGCCAGGCGACGTCCTCCGAAGAACGCGGCACAGCTCGAGAGCAGGGAAAAGAGGATGAGGCCTTGCCAGTCCCTCACCCAGAGCCCCGCTATCAACAACACGATCGCCGCTGCCAACAGTGTGGTTCCCACCAGCGGACGTCTTCTCGGCCGGGCCTCCCCCAACCTCACTTCCTCGCTGATGGCCGCCATCGGCGTCACGCTTCTGGCCTTGAACGCGGGCGAGAGGGCTGCCAGGATCGTTGCCCCCACCCCGACCGCCACGGCCACCAGAATCGTTCGCGACGCCAATGAGGTCGGGTCGATTGGGAGATTGCCCCCCTGCGTGTTGAACACCAGTCGAAGAAGGGCTGAAATGCCGATGCCCCCTGCCAGCCCGAGGCCGGTGGCGAGCACGCCCACTGCGGCGGATTCTCCCAGCACCATTCTGGAAATCTGATTACCGGTGGCGCCCAGGGCCCGCAGGAGGCCCAGTTCCCTGATTCTTTGCCCTGTGATGATCGAGAAAACGTTGTTTACCAGAAAAGCCGACACCACCAGGGTGATGAGCGCGAATGCCAGCAGGATGTTCTGAAAGATGTTCAGAAACGAGTTGAAGTTCTCCCGCTGCTCGTCGGCGGCTTCTTCCACGGTGATTACTTCGATTGTGTCCTGATTCAGAATTCCGGCGATGGCCTCTCGCACGGACTCGGTGTCGTAGCCCGACTCCACGTTCACCAGAATCTCGTTCCAGCCTTCCCCGTCGTTGAGGAGTTCCGTGGAGGACTCGAGGCTGAATCCCAATATCTGCGCACCAAACACGTTTTCCTCGTCGGTGCCGAAGAACATCGTTCCCGAAAGGATCAGCTCACGAGTCCCGCCGGGCAGGGATACCTCGTAGGTGTCGCCGATTACGAGACCTTGATTATCAAAGGTGCCCGTGTCCAGGGTGAACTCACCCTTGACAGGCTTGCGACCGTCCACCAGCGTCAGCGTGGAGACAGTGCCTTCCTCGGGCCAGCTCTGCGCTATCGTCGGGGCATTGCTTGAGGAGACGGGCTCGCCATCGATGAGGAGACCCGCTATAAACGCGAAGACCTGACCGTCGGCGGCTAGCACACCGTCTACTTCACGTACTTCCTCTACGATCGCAGGGTCGACGGTGGGGGCGTTGAGGCGATCCCCGAACGGGTTTTTTGTGCGAACTCGGAGGTCGATCTGCCCTGCGATCTCCTCGGCGAGGTTTCCAAAGGCGGCGCGCATGCTGTCAGTGGTGATGAACACGCCCACTACGAAGGACACCGCCATCACCACGCTCAGCACGGTGCCGAGGAACAGGGTTTTCTTACCGAAGATGTTCTTGAGGCTGAGACGCAGCAGGTTCACGACGCTGTGACCTTTCCACGTTGACTTGAAATAAGCGCCACCGAGCGGGAGCTTGTGTCTGAGTGACTCCCTGAGTCAGTCTCCAAGCGTCTTCGTCCTGTCAAGCAGCGCCTCGACGCTTGGATTATGCAGCTCGTCGACGATCTTGCCGTCCGCAAGGAAGACCACCCTGTCGCTGTAACTGGCGGCCACGGCATCGTGCGTGACTAGAACGATTGTTTGCCCGAGTTCATCAGTGGTGCTGCGCATGAACTCCAGGATCTCCGCCCCGGCCCGTGAGTCAAGATTCCCCGTGGGTTCGTCCGCGAAGATGATCTCAGGCTTGCACACGAGAGCTCTCGCCACCGCTACTCGCTGCTGCTGCCCTCCCGAAAGTTCCTTTGGGCGATGGTTCAGGCGGTCTCCCAGCTTTACGATCCCCACTACCCGCTCTAACCATTCCGTGTCGGGTTCCTGACCTCCGAGGGCCAGGGGAAGGGTCATGTTCTCGCTCGCATTGAGGGTGGGGATCAAGTTGTATGCCTGGAAGATGAACCCCACATTCCTGCGGCGCAGCAGCGTGAGGGATCGTTCGTTCAGAAGCCCGAGTTCGCTGTCGCCAATGAAGGTCTGGCCGCTTGTCAAGTTGTCGAGACCCGCCATGCAGTGCATGAGCGTTGACTTCCCTGAACCTGAAGGCCCCATGATTGCCGACAACTTCCCTCGCTCGAACTCCACGTTCACCCCGTCGAGCGCCCTTACCTCCATGTCCCCGCTGCCGTAGACCTTCACTGCGTCCACTGCACGTGCGGCTACGCCGTTTGAGTGTGTGGGCGGTTGCGTACTCAAAGTAAATGCGACAAAGCGCGTCTGCGCTGTTGCTAAGGGAAGGGCTCGAACGAGGGTAGGTGGGGAACTTGTGCTAGCTGGGCTGGGGCACCACTCGAAGGTAGGGCTTCTGCTCGTCCCAGCCATCGGGGAACCTCTCAGCGGCTTCCTCGTTGCTCACGGCGGGAACGATGATCACGTCTTCGCCCTGCTTCCAGTTCACGGGTGTGGCTACCTTGTGCTTGGCGGTGAGCTGCAGGGAATCCACCACGCGCAACACCTCGTCAAAGTTGCGCCCGGTGCTCGCCGGGTAAGTGATGCTGAGCTTCAGCAGATTGTCGGGGCCGATCACGAACACGGAACGCACGGTCATGGTGTCGCTTGCATTTGGGTGGATCATCCCGTAGAGGTTGGCGACCTCTGCGTCAGGGTCGCCGATCATCGGGAAGTTGGGATAGATCCCCTGCGTGTCTCTGATGTCCTCCGACCATGCCCGGTGATCTTCCACTGAGTCGCAGGAAAGCCCCACGACCTTCACGTTCCGCGCGGCAAACTCGTCGCGTAACTTGGCGGTGTAACCGAGTTCGGTTGTGCAGACTGGGGTGAAGTCTTTGGGGTGAGAGAAGAGGACGGCCCAGCTGCCCTCTTTCCATTTGTGGAATTCAATAGAGCCTTCAGTGGTGTCTGCGGTGAAGTTCGGGGCTACGTCGCCTAGCTGAATTGCCATTTCTCTCCTTGGTCTTGATTTCCTTGTCTAAAGGTCACTGGCGCTCAGTCCATTAACCCGAAAGAGTGTATTAGCCGGAGTCTCATTCCCAACCCCACTGGAACGATGCCCAGTGCGTGGTCTTGGCTTCTTCGGGGCAGTGGGGGGCTCCGTTGGGTACCCTGATCCGGGTAGTGAGCGACCTCGATTCCCCCCATCCTGGCAAGCGGAAGTGCGCCAGTCTGCCCGAGGCGTTCCTGATCTCCTGCTCGGTGCTCGTGATCGTTGCGGGGTTCAGCTGCTCAGGGGAGGATGTCGCAGACGATTCGGATTCCCCTTCCCCGCAAGGCCAGGCACCCACGACGGGCCTGCCGCCATCGAACCTGCCGCCGGAGATTAGAACCGAGTCGGTCACCGCATTCGTGGGTGAGGAACTCTTATCGGCGATCGAGGCCGTCGATCCCGACGGCGAAGTAGTCAGAGTCGTCTTGTCGACGCCGCCCCCCGGCCTGCTTCAGGATGAGGAGTCCGGAGACATCGGAGGTTTCGAGTGGTCGCCCGCCGTCGCAGGGGAGTGGGAAGCGGAGGTGACCGCTGTCGACGACGGTGGGGCAAGCGTCACAGCCGAGGTCGTGTTCAGGTCACGCCACAGCGCTCATCCTGACGCCTTGGTGGCGCTGGGGGACTCCATAGCAGCAGGGTTCGGTTTGGAATGGAGGGATTTTCTCAGAGGCGACCTCTGTTTCAGAGGCCCCAAATCCGCTTATCCGAAGTTGGTGCTGGAGGCGCTTAAAAAAGCGGGCAGGGCGCAGTCTGGAGATCAGGTGGTCTTGGCCGCCTGCACTGGCACCCGGTCTTCTCAAGTGTGGGAGGACGTGGTGCCCCGGCCGGACGGAGCCGACGAGGTCGGTGAAGACTGGAGCGGTGAAGGCTGGAGCCAGCTGGACTGGGCGGTGCGGGTCAACCCTGGCTTCGTGGTTCTGACAGTAGGCGCCAACGACCTGGGCGTGACCAACCTGTCAGGCTTGATGTTTCCCGGAGGGGAGGTGGATGACTTGGAGATGAACAGGAGGATCGATCAGCTGCGTGGGGGGGTGGGCTACCTTCTAGAGCAGTTGACCGCAAAGACCGACGCGGAAATAGTGGTGACCAACTACTTCAACCCGACGGCGGTTTCCCCGCTGGGCCTGGAGGGATGCGAAGGGCAGTGTTTCACGGCTGCGGCTGATGAGTTGTTACAAAAACTCAACGAGGCGATCGCCTACGCCGCCGCCGCGTTCCCGAGCGTGAAGGTCGCCGATCTCTCCGCACTATTCGAGGGCCATGAGGCTGGCACTTCTTTCGGGCCGAGTTGGGTGCGCGATCCGGTCGAGGACATCCTCGGAGTTCAAGTGAGCGCGTACTGCTCGATCGAGGAAACCGAGGGCACCTGGGTCAGCACTCTGGACTGCATCCACCCCAATGAGGAAGGAATGAGAGCCATCGCAACGGTGGTCGCAGAAACGTTTCTGGAATCCGAATAGCCCGCAGTGTTTGTTCTACGTGCCTGCCTTCAGTCTCTGCGAGAGTCCCAGTTCTTGATCCAGTTCGGTTCCCAATTCCCTGTGGTGGTCGTTACCTCTTCCCCGTCCAGGTTGTCTTCCCCGTCCAGGTTGCTTACGTGCAGCTTCCGAATCCTTCGCAACGTCAAAAGCGTCATGACCCCGAGGCAGAGGAGGATGATCAGGGCTGGGGCCAGGTAGTTACTGAAGAAAGCCAATTTTCCGCCCGAACGGGCAAATTAGGTCGGTTGGTGATTGTTTAGTTGCCGGAAGGCGGCGGGATGACCAATTCATTCCCCACAAAGATCATGTCAGGGTTGTCTATGTCGGGGTTGGCCTCGAGGATGTCGTCGACAGTGACTCCGAAGTTAGCGGCGATGGTGCTTAAGAGGTCTCCCGGCTGCACCTCGTAGACCACGGTACTCCTTGGAGGGGCGGTGGTGGGCGTGGCAGTGGTTTCGGTCGGGGTCTCGGTTGCCGGCGAGGGCTCGACGACAACTGGCGCCTGCGGCGGGTCCGGCGGCGAGATGATTTCCACCTCGGCTGAAATCGGCGGTGCGTCCGTGGCTGGTTCGGCAGTGGTGGCGGTGGATTGTCTCGCAGTTGTGACCGGAGCCTCGCCATCCTGAGTGTCTTCCTCCCCGCCACCGGAGCAGCTCGCCGCCACAAGCAAGGCACCCGCAATGATCAGCGTGGTCAAGGCTAAGGCCTTCTTCACCTGGACTGTCCGCACGCCCGCAGCATATACGTTCCCCGCTTCGATTGAAGGTTTATTCATTCCGCACTCCGCTCAATGTTGAACTTGTCCAGTCTCGAGAGACGAATTGAGACCTATCTCGCCGATCGGCCTCAGTTGCCCTCGGACGGCAGTGGAATCACCAACTCCTGTCCCACAAAGATGCTGTCAGGGTCTTCGATGTTGTTTGCCTCGACGATGGCATCAACCGTCACCCTGTACTGGGCGGCAATATTGCTGAGCACGTCGCCAGCCTGCACCACGTGTTGAAACGGGACACCGGGCGGACGGGTGGTGGATGTGGTTGTTGTTGTAGTGGTAGGGACGGTCGGCACCGTGCTCGGCGGGCTGACTTCGATTCGAGTCGTCGGAGTTTCCTCTTCCGGGGTAGTCGTACTTCCTCCGAAGCAGCCGTTCATGGTCATCAAGACCACCATTGCAGCTACGGTTGCTGACTTCACAGCATTTAGCATATACTCCGCCGCCCGGCAGGTGGAAATTCTCCCACGGAACCGCAATCAGCGTCGCTGGGACTGAAGCCTGGTTTAGCTCTCAGGCAGGGCTGGGATCAGAATTGATTCCCCAACGAAAACCAGGTCGGGATCATCGATTTGGGGATTCACCTCCAGGATGTCCTCTACTGTCACGTCGTAGTACTTTGCAACTGTGCTGAGAATGTCTCCCGCCTGGACCGTGTAGGCGAACCCGCCACCCCCTTCCGGGCGCTCAGGCCGGACGATTTCAGGCGGTTCGGTTTCCTCTGTGGTCTCCACCGTGGTCTCCACGGTAATTTCAATTGGCGGCGGAAGGGGATCAGTAGTAGGGGGGGAAGGCGCGACAGTCACCACGGCGGTTGTGGTCGAAGTGGTCATGTTGGCTGCAGCGGGCTCGCTGCTCCCGGCGTCGGGGGAGCCGGACGCCACGGGTCTGGCTGCTGTGGTGGTTGTGGTCTCGGCTGTGGTGGTAGTGGTCGCCTGACCGTCGTCGGCGCCGTTCTCGCCGTCACCGCCAAAACAGCCTGCCACCACAAGCAGCACAGCAGCTGAAATAAGGGCGGCCAAACTGCCTTTTCTCAACACGACCACATCATACAATTGGCTGTAGCTCCGGATTGGGATTTAAGATGTCGACGAATCGTGCAATATTGAATGTGGCGATGTCAATGAAGTGGGCTGAATTTGATGTCGCTTTGCCGGGGGAGGGTGCTGGCGTGAGCCGCAGCGGGGGCACTAAACGCGATATGCGCCAATGGGTGGGGGAGTTAGGGTAATTTCGTTATCCATGAAGGCGGAAACACGGAATCCGGCGGGTGCGGCAGGCCAACTGAATGGCGAAGGAACCGGCTGTGCAAAGGTTTCCTGTAATCGGAAGGCTGCGGCTTATCTGATATTCAGTCCGCGCCTGGCAGAGGCTTGGATGGTGAACGAGTTGGAATCGACTGCTGACTCCATTCCTCTCTGCCCCTCGCATGCGGCCGACTTCAAGGCTCCAGTGGAATGGTCGTTTACAGATAGGCGATCGAGTGAAGATGTCGTCGCTCCGACGAAGGAAGCAGCAATCCTCGACAACGGAAGGGGTGGCAGCATCCCTGGCGACAGCCCGCCCCTCGTTGACGCCGAAGGATTGATCGAGCATGTGGCAGACACCCCCGATTCCGAGGAGGATTCCAGCGACAGCTTCGAGAAATACACGGATGCGTCTGAAGTTGAAGAACCCCAAGACATCTCTGGCGCACTTGAATCGGAGTTCAGCCGAACTCCCTTGCTGGCCAGAGCTTTTCGCACTACGCAAAGTCTGCTTGGGTAACCAGAATCAACGAATGCGCATAGTGCAGGGCAAACTTGCTTCGTGCCCCCACGCTCTCCCCGGCGCAAATTTTGGCTGTTGGCGGCCTTTGCCGCAGCTTTAGCGTCAATCCTGTCTCTAGCGGTTCTCTACGCTTTCCCGTTCAGGGAATCCGTAGCAGTTGAAGAGACTGAGGTCGCCGCCTCTGCTCAAGCTCCTGTTGTTCCCCCTTCCCCCACGAGTTCGCCGATCGCAACGGGAAACACTTTTCAAACCACTACCACTACCACCACTACCACTACCACCACCACAGTCGAAAGGTGGTACGACCCGCGGCTCTTCGGAAAGCCTCCTGAAACAGAGACCGTAGGGATACTGGCATTTCGAGGCTCGCCGTCGAGAAGCTGGTACGGAACAGGTCCTCTGCCAACAGTGAGACCTAGCGTGCTCTGGAGCTTTCCCGCAAGTGACAACATGTGCCTGATCTCCTCCTATCAGGGCAGTGATGTGGAGTGGTGCGGAACTGGCTGGACGGGGCAACCTGCCGTGTTTGAATACCAGGATCGCACTTGGGTGGTCTTCGGTGCCTACGATGGCGGGGTCCACTTTCTCGACGCCTCAGGGGGGGGAAAGCTGATCCCGTCTTTCGAAACAGGAGACCTTGTCAAAGCCTCGGTGACCATCGATCCGGACGGGTACCCCCTTGCCTACTTCGGCTCGCGTGACAACTTCTTTCGAATTGTCGCCTTCGACCGCGCTGAACCGACCGAGCTTTGGAGCCTCAACGCCTATGACGTCCCGAAGTTCTACTGGAATGACGACTGGGACTCCTCGCCTCTGGTTATTGACGACCACCTCTTCCTGGCCGGGGAAAACAGCAACTTTTTCGTCTACAGGCTGAACCGCTCTACTGGACCCGACGGAGTGACGGTCTCGCCGGAATTGCTGGTTCGAATGAATGGATGGGACGAACAGTTGCTCGCTGACCTTGAGCCCAGCGACGGGAGGAACCCCAACATCTCCTTTGAGGCGTCGCCCACAATCAGCGGCGACACCCTCTATCTTGCGAACTCCGGCGGGCTCCTGACAGCCTGGGACATTTCAGTACTGCGAGCCCCCGACCCGCCGGACGAGCTTCCGCAGGTATTTCGATTCTGGGCAGGCGATGACGTGGACGCCACGCCCGTTGTAGACGAAGAGGGCTTCATTTACATTGGGGTGGAGCACGAGGAACGCAACACCGAGCGCTCAGAGACCGTCGGTCAGTTGGCAAAGCTGGACACCTCGAATCCGGAAGATCCCATAGTCTGGTCGGTCTTCGACGACGACTACGTTCCAGCGGGGGTCTGGAGCACCCCCGTGGTCTACAAAGACATGGTTTACGCCACCACGCACACGGGTCGTTTCTGGGGGGTGGACCGCGAGAGCGGGGAAATCCGCTGGGAGAAGGGCTTTTCCGACCTCCTGTGGAGCAGCCCCGTCCTGGTGGGTGAGACGCTCCTGCTTGCCGACGGTTCTGGCTACTTGCGGGCCTACGACGTCTCCGACACCTCTGTGGAACCCCCGGAGTTGTGGAACCTGAAATTGTCCTGGCGATTCGAGTCCACCCCGGCTGTGTGGAACGGCATTATCTACGTTGGGGATCGAGCAGGCCGCCTGTTCGCCGTCGGGTGACTTCGCCGTGCCGTCGTTGCAAGCCTTCCTGCGACAAGCGGGCAGTCTTCTTGGGATTGCGCCCGCCTCCGCTAGCGTGACACCCGAATGACCGACTCGTCGTCCCTGTTAGCAGTGATTGCAGAAGTGCACGACGCAAAGGTGCTGGATCGTACGGCCAAGAGGCTCAGGAAGCAGAAACTGCTGCTCCCCACCTTCGAGCAGTTGGCCGAACCCTCAAAAATCCCTGGGCCAATCTCAGAGGCCCTTCTCGGAGTGAGCCGAGACGCTCCCGACCCCCTCAACCTCTGGCGGGTGCACTGGTACAACGACTGGAAGGGCGGGCTGCCTCTGGAGGTGCCCGCCCACGTGGTGCTGCCGCCATCGCTGACCGGTGCGCCTTCACCCATACTCGTGGCATTAGGTGACACTTTTCCAATGATCAGTTCACACAAACTGCTGGCCGCATACTCCTGTCTGGTTCCGAGGCTGGTTTCCGGGGCATTCGACCCCACCTCCCACAGGGCGGTCTGGCCGTCCACCGGGAACTACGCCCGGGGCGGCGTGGCCATCAGCCGCATACTGGGTTGCCGGGGGGTGGCGGTACTGCCGGAAAGCATGAGCCGGGAGCGCTTTGAATGGCTGCGCAGATGGGTGGCCGAACAGTCCGACATTATCTCCACGCCGGGCTCGGAGAGCAACGTGAAGGAAATCTACGACGTCTGCACGGCGCTTGAAGACAAGAGCACCTTCATTTTCAACCAGTTTTCTGAATACGCCAACCACGTGGGGCACTACACCGTTACCGGTAGGGCGCTTGCCAACCTCTTTCACAACTACGCGCAGCAAAACCCAGGCGTGAGCCCTGCGGCCTTCGTGTCTGCATCCGGCTCGGCGGGAACGTTAGGGGCGGGGGACTACCTAAAAGAGAGACTGGGTGTGAAGATAGTGGCGGCGGAGGCCCTGGAGTGTCCGACCATGCTTTACAACGGATTCGGCGAGCACAACATCCAGGGAATTGGCGACAAGCACGTTCCGCTCATCCACAACGTGATGAACACCGACGCCGTTGTGGGGGTTTCAGACGCGGCCACCGACGGGCTGTTCCTGGCCATCGGCTCTGAAGAAGGGCTTCGGATGCTGGCTGGACTTGCCCCACCCGAAACTCTTTCCCTTCTTGATCACTTCGGCTTGTCCAGCATCTGCAACGTCCTCGCGGCTGTCAAGTACGCCAAGGCCGCCGGCTTGGGCGCCGACGACGCCATCCTCACGGTTGCTACCGACGGCTCCTCCCTTTACGCCAGCGAGAGGCCGCGGTTGTTGCGGGAACGCTTCGGGGGCATCTTTGGGGCGGTGGAGGTAGCCACACAACTGGGGAGCCATCTCTTCGGAGCCGACACCTCGCATGTCCAGGTCCTTGACTCCGTGGGCCGTAATCGAATCTTCAACCTGGGCTACTTCACCTGGGTGGAGCAGCAGGGCGTGAGCCTGGATCACTTCGAGCAGCGCCGCTACCAGTCATTTTGGGGAAAGCTGCACGACTCATCCGAGAGGCTCGACGAGTTGATCACCGAGCTAAACGCTCGCAGCGGGGTGTCTCCCGACTGAACAGCACGGATTCGATGGCCAGGTTGACGGCGGAGAATACAAAAAAGAGGCCGTTCGCTTGAGACCTTTGAGATCGTTAAGCCGTTCCGAGGGCTGGCTCGGCACCCCCCCTGGCGGATCGCTCGTTCCCTGCGACAGCGACAACCCCTTTCTGCGCTACCGCTGCGGGTTGTGGTCGTACCATCTGGCGCTGGAGTCGGGAATGACTGACGAGGGCTTCTGTGCGGCAGTCGAAGCCCTTGACAGTCGAGTGGCTGAAGTGAACGGACGCGGTTTCATGGTCACCCCGGCCTTCGAGAACTCCGCCCTGGGTGCCGAGCTTGGGGTGGAGGTTTGGGTGAAAGACGAGACCGGCAACGTCACCGGCACCCACAAGGCGCGCCACTTGATGGGGCTGGCCCTTCACTTGGCTGTAAAGGGAGCCCCGGCCGCGCAGCGGCTGGCTATTTCCTCCTGTGGCAACGCCGCGCTGGCAGCGGCTGCAGTGGCTAACGCCGCAGGCAGGCCCTTGGACGTGTTCGTCCCGACTTGGGCCGAGTCGGGTGTGGTCGATGCCCTGCGGCGGCTGGGAGCACGCGTGGAGGTGTGCCGACGCAGGCAGGGCGCGCTGGGCGATCCTTGCAACGCCCGCTTCCGAAACGCCGTCGCCAACGGGGCTTTGCCGTTTTGTGCGGTGGCAGCCGAGAACGTCTGGGCCATCGACGGGGGGCGCCTGCTGGCGTTCGAGTTGATTGAGGCGCTGGAGTCCGGCGACGGTCTTGGCGCAGTCTTTGTGCAGGTGGGGGGAGGGGCGCTGGCTTCAAGCGTGATCCAGGGGTTCGCCGAGGCTGCCGCAGCCGGGATAATCGATCGAACGCCCGCGCTATTCGCTGTTCAGACGGAGGGTTGCGCCCCCTTGGCGGCGGCGTGGCGGCGTCTTGGGGAAAAGGCGGGCAACATCGGCATTGATGCGGCCCTTCAGCGGGCCTCTGAGCGTCCAGGTGATTTCATGAAGCCGTGGGCCTTCGAGGGGGATGGCCCCGCCAGCGCCGCCACGGGAATCCTCGACGACGTCACATATGACTGGCTGCCGCTCGTATGGGCCATGACCGTTTTCGGCGGGCGTCCTGTCGTGGTTCAGGAGTCGGCGGTGCTGGAGGCCAACGCGCTTGCTCGGCGGGAGACCGGCATTGCGGCCGATCCCACCGGCACGGCGGGTCTGGCCGGGCTGATGGTTGCCCGTTCCGCCGGGTTGGTGGACGACGGTGATCGCGTGGGCGTCATTTTCACCGGAGTTGATCGCAGCCAGGCCTGATTGTGCCGGCTCTAGTGGGCCGGCACAACCGGCCAGCGATGCGGGACGGAGATGCCAGCCCGGCGCAGCAAGCCGACCTGCGCCTCCTGAGCCTGAGTGCGGAGGGAGTCGACGTCAACGTTTACGCAGCGTCGGTTGCGCACCACCGCTTTGCCGTCCACGAACACGTCGCGCACGTGCCGTCCGTCGCTTCCCCAAACGAGCTGCAAGGCCGGATCGCCGCGGGGGATCCAGCCCAGTGAGGAGGCGTCGTGAATAACCAGGTCTGCGCGCTTCCCTGGCTCCAGCGAACCGATCTCACTGGCCTTGCCCACTGTCTCCGCGCCAACGATGGTGGCGAGCTCGAATGCCTCGTGCGCCCCGAAGCCGACGGGGTCCACGTGCATGTCCCGCGCAAGCCCACAGGCCAGCGCCGCCACCCGGAGAATGTCGGCGGAATCGCCTGCGTTCGACGCGTCGCAGCCGAGCGCCACCCGTCCTCCCCGCTTGATCATCTCCAAATGGCGCCCAGCCACGGTCACGCCCTGCCCGAGCCTCAAGTAGGCGCCCGGGCAGTAGGCGACAGCCGTCTCACTGGCAAGCATCAGATCCACTTCCTCGTCATCCAGCCACACGGCGTGGCCCAGCAACAGGTGTCGCCCCAGAATGCCCAGGCGGTCGAAGTGCGCCAGCGGTCTCGCCCCGCAGCGTTCCAGATATCGCTCGGGGTCTGACGAAGTTGGGGAGATGTGCATTGTCATCCCCACTCCACCGTTGCGGGCAAGGTCTGACGCCCCGGTCATCAATTCGTCGGAGCACAGGTCGTGGCCTACCAGGGTCACCCACCCCTCCACCAGCCCGCAGCCCGATGGAAACGCCTTGAGCACTTCGTGCTGGCGGTCAAGCACTTCCTCGGCCGTTGCGGCGAAAGGCACCCCGGGGGCGTCCCATCCCCAGGTACCCACTGTGCCTCGCACCCCCACCCTTGTCATCCCTGCGGCCACCCGCTCGGGATGGGCCACCGTTCCCGCCTCGATCAGGGTGGTCACGCCGTTGACGGCGCATTCCGCAGCTACGAGAGTCGCCGAGAGTTCGTCGTCGTCGGGAGAGTGAACAGAGTGCAAGGGCACAGACCAGGAGAAGATCGACTCCCCGGGTGGCAGCAGGTCGGGAATGCAGCTGCGAGCCAGAGGGTCGCCGGTGAGGTGCTGATGAGCGTTGATCAGGCCGGGCGTGACTACGCAGCCTGTGGCTCGCACCACCTCTGCTTGAGGATGTTCCCTGCGTAGTTGGGAAGTGCTGCCCACAGCAGCGATCGTGTTTCCGGCGATCGCCACCGCCCCCCCTGTCAGCACATCCCTCAGGGGGTTCATGGTCACCACGTCGCCTTCGGTAATAAGCAGGTTTGTGCTTGCTTGCCCGAACGAGGCCATCGCCCGATGCTACGCCAACTCAGCCCACGGGCTGATCGGCTTATTCAGCAAAGGGTCGCCCCGATAAAGTTCGCTGGCATGGACCTTGGAATTGCCGGGCGCAGGGCGGCGGTGGCGGCGTCGTCTGCCGGGCTGGGATATGCGACAGCGGCCGCGCTATGCGAAGCGGGTTGCGAGGTGGTGATCTCGGGCCGGAATCCCGAGCGGCTGGCCAGGGCAGCCGCTCGGCTGGCGGGGGCCCACCCTGTGCTCGCGGACGTCTCCGGGCCTGAGGG
Source organism: uncultured Acidimicrobiales bacterium (assembly GCA_958295925.1). Taxonomy (GTDB): domain Bacteria; phylum Actinomycetota; class Acidimicrobiia; order Acidimicrobiales; family CATQHL01; genus CATQHL01. The sequence goes on along the minus strand of CATQHL010000001.1, from coordinate 1,108,571 downwards.
CGCAGAGCGGTTCGTGGCCGACGCAAAGGCTGTCCTGGGGCCAATCGACATACTCGTCGTGAACTCCGGTGGCCCCCCGGATGGCGGCTTCGGCGACTTTGGCGTGTCTGACTATGCAAAGGCGATCGACCTCAACCTGCTTTCCGTGGTGGCCATGTGCAAGAGCGTCGTGGGGGAGATGCGGGAGCGGGGCTGGGGGCGAATTCTGGCCATCACGTCCTTGGCGGTGCGCCAGCCCATACCCGGTCTCATCCTGTCGAACACGGCGCGAGCGGGGGCCACCGGGTTCTTGAAGACGATGGCAGGGGCAGTGGCAGCCGACGGGGTGACCGTCAACTCCATCCAACCCGGACTGCACGCCACCGAGCGGCTGAGGCAAGTCTGGGGCGACGACTTCGACTCCCTGGCGGAGCGTGTTCCGACGCGAACCCTTGGCACCCCTGAGAGCTTCGGGCGCGTGGCGGCGTTCCTGTGTTCCGACTGGGCGCGCTTCATAACCGGAGCCGCCGTTCCCGTGGATGGCGGAATGTCCCAGGGACTGCAGTAGCTGGCCCCGCAGGACTTTCCCATGCCCTGGCCCGACAGCAGCAAAGACGAAATCTTTAGCCGCATCGCCGCTGAGCGTCTGCGGCAAAACACCACTCTGCAGCTAATCGCCTCGGAAAACTTCGCCTCGCCCCAGGTGCTGGCCGCAACTGGCTCGGTGCTTACCAACAAGTACTCCGAGGGCTACCCGGGCCGTCGCTACTACGGGGGAAACCAGGTCATCGACGAGGTGGAGGAGTTGGCCCGCACCCGAGCAGCCGACCTGTTCGCCGCCGACCACGCCAACGTTCAGCCGCATTCAGGCGCTAACGCCAACATGTCGGCCTATGACGCCCTCCTCGAGCCCGGCGCGAAGGTGCTCGGGATGAGCCTCGACCACGGTGGCCACCTCACTCACGGCTCGCCGGTGAACGCCAGCGGCAAGCTTTACGATTTCGTTGGCTACGGGGTCACGCCCGGCGACGAGATGCTTGACTACCAGCAGGTGGAGGAACTGGCGCATCGTCACCGCCCAAGGCTCATCGTGGCTGGCGCCACCGCCTACCCAAGGGTGATCGACCCGGTGCCGTTCAGGGAGATCGCCGAGAGCGTGGGAGCCAGGTTCCTCTTCGACGCCGCCCACGTCGCAGGTCTGATTGCAGGTCGTGTTCACCCCAACCCGGCGCCATCCGCCGACGTGGTTACCTTCACCACCCACAAGACGCTCCGCGGCCCACGCGGAGGAGCCATCCTATGCACCTCGGAGTTGGCGAGAGACGTGGACAGGGCCGTGTTTCCAGGGGCCCAGGGTGGCCCGCTCGAGCATGTCATTGCAGCAAAGGCAGTAGCTTTCGCCGAGGCGGCCACCCCCGAGTTCTCCGCCTACGCAGCTGCCGTGGTCGCAAACGCCCGATGCCTGGCGGAGTGCCTTGCAGCCGAGGGATTCCGGCTTGTCTCAGGCGGAACCGACAACCATCTCATGCTCATCGACCTGCGCCACTTCGACGCGGAGCTCACAGGCAAGCAGGCCCAGAGCTCCCTGGACCTAGCAGGCATCACGCTGAACAAGAACACAATTCCAAATGACCCCCGCAGCCCATTTGTGACCAGTGGCCTGCGCATCGGAACTGCGGCGGTGACCACTGCGGGGATGGGTACAGGGGAGATGCCCCTGATCGCCTCCGCTATCGGGCGGACGCTGAGAGAACGCGACAACTCGGAGGTCTTGCGCAGAATTCGCGGCGAGGTGCGGGAACTCTGCGCCGAGTTCACCCCGTATAGCTAGGCAACTGTTCACCTGTCGCTTCGAATAGCGGTCAAACCATGTTGTCGGCTAGGCTTCCAGCGGATATCTTGCGCGCGGATTTCGGCGCGGGCCGCGCTGCCGAGCAGCCCAAAGGCTTACGAAAGGTTTGATGCAAACAAAAGATTCTGAAACGCGTGCGATGCGACAGGGTTTTGGCGACGCACTCTCCATGGCCTTCGAGTTGGTCGCAACCCCGGCCCTCTTTGCCTATATCGGGCTCCTGGTAGATCGCGCCCTCGGAACCGTCCCGCTGTTCGTCCTGCTGTTCAGCCTCATCGTCCTGGCATACACCGTCTGGAAGACGTTCAAGAGCTACGAGCGGCGGATGCAGCGCATCGAGAGGAAAGATGACTGAAGACACCGAAGAGTTCGGGGCGGAAGCCCCGGAACGCCAGGTCGCCTTTGACCTGCTGAAGCGGTGGATGTTCGTGTGCCCCGCCCTTGCGCTTGCTGGTGGCCTCATATGGGGTTGGAGCGGGCTTTTCTCGGCTCTCCTGGCTCTGGCCCTTGTGATGTTGAACTTTCTGCTGGGTGCCATGGCCATCACAATCTCGGCGCGGATTTCAATTCGGGCCATAGGCCCCGCCGTAATGTTGGGCTACCTCGTTCGACTTGGCATCCTGTTGGCCGTCGTGCTGCCCATTCGCCGCCACGACTGGTTCGAAGCCCTGGCATTCGGCATTGTCCTGCTTGTAACGCACCTGGGTCTGCTCATATGGGAGTTTCGCCACGTGTCGGCAACGCTGGCCCGGCCCGGCCTCAAGCAAACGGTCTCCAAGACGTCCCGCAGAGGGGCAGTTCGGGGCGTTACTGAGGCGCGGGTCGCCGGCGGAGAGTAGGGACAAGTGGAATTTCCGCCCGTAACGCATCTCTTCGACTGGCCGAGTTTCCTATTTAGCGGCTCCCCGCTGGCCGTCAACAAGACTGTCCTCATCTTCCTGGCCGCCGTGGTGCTGACGGTCGGCGTCTTTGGCCTTGCGGCCAGAAAGCGCTCCCTCGTTCCGTCGGGCGTTCAGCACGTCGCAGAGGGCGGGATCAATTTCGTGGAGAACAGCATCGTCATGCAGACGATCGGACCGGAGGGCAAGCGCTTCATGCCCTTCTTCACCACGCTGTTCTTCTTCATCTTTTTTGCCAACGTCTTTGAGGTGATTCCAGGTATCCAGTTTCCCGCCAACTCCCGCATGGCGGTGCCGCTTCTGCTGGCCGTGCTGGTGTGGGTGATCTACAACTACGTAGGAATCCGTCGCCAGGGGCTGGGCGGCTACCTCAAGAGTTCCCTCTTCCCACCAGGTGTCCCCAAGCCTCTCTACCTCATCGTCACCCCCATCGAGTTGTTCTCCACCTTCCTCATCCGCCCTCTTTCCCTTGCCATTCGACTCTGGGCGAACATGGTGGCAGGCCACTTGCTGCTGGTCACGTTCGCAGTTCTCTCCGCAGCGCTCTGGGGGTTCGGCTACGTGCCGTCGCTGCTTCCTTTCGCAGCGCTCGTGTTGCTGACAGCCTTCGAGATTTTCGTGAGCGGGCTTCAGGCGTTCATTTTCACGATTCTCACGGCCGTGTACATCGGCGGCGCAATGCACGCTGAGCACTGATTGAGGAAATGCGCCTTGCATTCGCCGATCCTGGTGCAGCAAGCAGTCCAAACGGAATACCGCAAGTAGACCAAACCGAAATAGACCAAAGAGGAGAAGATAAGTGCAGACCCTTCTCAGCACAATTGGAATCCTGGCTCAGACAGAGGCGGGCGAGATGCTCCGTGGCCTGAGGGCCATAGGGGCCGGGCTTGGCTACGGCCTTGCCGCCATCGGCCCGGGAGTCGGCATCGGGCTGGTGGTGGGTAACGCCATCTCCTCGATGGCTCGCCAACCCGAGTCGGCGGGAATGGTGAGAACAACCATGTTCCTGGGCATCGCCTTTACAGAGGCCCTGGCCCTCATTGGGTTCGTCGTTTTTATCCTGCTCTTTAACTGAGCGGAAGAGTCTCAGGAGAGGACTTTCCATGGACAAGATTTCGCGTCGTTGCAAACGCGCCGCTGCGACAGTGCTCGTGGCCGTCGCCGTGGCGGTGCTGACGGCTTCGCCGGTCTCAGCGGCCGAGACCATCGGCGGCTGCATGGCCGAAGAGCTCAACAACCTTGACTGGGGGGGCAAGAGCGGCGCAGAGGCGTTCGAGGAGCTCGAGCACGCAGCACACGCCGACGGCGCACCTGACGAGACGAAGGATGCCCTGGAGAGCTTCGAGCAACGGTTGGAGGGCTGCCAGAGCGCGCAAAATCCCATCATTCCCGAAGTCAACGAGATCATCTGGGGCGGAATCGCCTTTGTGGTGCTGCTGGCGCTCATGCAGTGGAAGCTATTCCCGGCCGTGCGACGGGCAATGGACCGACGCTCAGAGAAGATCAGGAGCGATCTCGACGCAGCAGAGCAGGCCCGCACCGAGGCGAGCGAGGTGAAGTCCCGCTACGAGGCCGAGATGGCAGACGCCCAAAACGAGGCGGACAGGATCATCGAAGAGGCTCGGAGCGAGGCGGATCGGGTGCGCGTTGACCTGATTGCTCGCGCCGAGGCCGACGCGGCCGAGGTGCGCAGGCGTTCGGCCCAGGACGCCAAGGTTGCCAAGAGCCAGGCCATCCAAGATCTGAAAAGCGAGGTCTCCGAGATTGTCATAGGGGCTGCAGAGACGGTGATCAGGCGCAACCTCGACCACGACGCCCAGATGGAGATGATCGAGGACTACATCGCCCAGGTCGGCTCTCGCAGGTAGGCGCGGCAGGCGGCTGACGGAAGAGGAAATGACCGAGGACAGGATTTCTGCATACGCAGACGCCCTCGTTGCAGTAGCGCGGGCCGAGGGAAGCCTTGCCGTGGTAGAGGATGAGCTCTTCGCCGTGGCCCGTGCGATCGAGGGATCCGACGAATTGCGCGAGGCGCTTTCCGATCGCCGCATCCCGGCCTTCCGCCGACAGCAGATCGTCGAGGACGTCCTTGACGGCCAGGTCTCCCCCGCGAGCGTGGCCCTCGTGTCAATGGTGGTGGCCACAGGCCGAGGCGGGGAACTGCCAAGCATCATCCACAAAGCCGTTGAGCGCAGCGCCTCGCAGCGGGGGGTTGCAGTGGCCGAAGTCCGCTCGGCGGTGGCTCTCAGCGCAGAGCAGCAGCAGAGGCTGGGCGAAGCGCTGCGGGCGGCAACCGGCAGGGAGGTCACCGTCAAGACGAGCGTCGATCCTGACATCCTCGGGGGGATCGTCGCACGTATCGGCGACGAGGTAATCGACGGCAGCGTCCGCTCACGCATACATCAGCTCCGCGAGGTCATCTAGGAGAGGCATGACTCAACTCACCATCTCGACCGCAGACATAACAGCGGCGATCCGACGCAACCTCGAGGGCTTCCAGCCGTCCATCACCCAGACGCAGGTGGGGCGGGTAGTGGAGGTCGGGGACGGCATCGCACGCGTCAGCGGCCTGCCCAACGCCGCCGTGAACGAGATGCTGGAGTTCGAGGGAGGCACGATCGGGCTGGCCCTCAACCTCGAAGAAGACCTTATCGGCGCCGTTGTGCTCGGCGAGGTGAACGACATCGAGGAGGGTCAGACGGTGCGGGCCACCGGCGACATCCTTTCCATTCCCGTAGGTGACGCAATGCTCGGCCGGGTGGTGAACGCCCTGGGGGAGCCAATCGACGGGCGAGGCCCGATCCCCAGTCGGGAGAATCGGCGTCTGGAGGTTCAGGCGCCAGGCATCACCGGACGCAAGCCGGTGCACGAGCCCATGCAGACGGGCATCAAGGCCATCGACTCCCTCATACCCATAGGACGGGGACAGCGGGAGCTCATCATCGGGGACCGCAAGACGGGAAAGACCACAATCGCCACCGACACGATCCTCAACCAGAGAGGCCAGGACGTGCTTTGCATCTATGTGGCTATCGGGCAGAAGGCCTCTACTGTGGCGCAGACGGTCGCCACGCTTGAGGAGCACGGGGCAATGGAGTACTCGGTAATCGTGGTGGCGCCCGCCGCCGACCCCGCGCCGTTCAAGTACCTCGCGCCGTACGCGGGTTGCGCCATGGGACAGCACTGGATGGACAACGGCCGCCACGCCCTGGTGGTCTACGACGACCTGTCAAAGCAGGCGGAGGCATACCGACAGCTCTCCCTGCTGCTGCGCCGCCCGCCCGGCCGCGAGGCGTACCCGGGCGACGTGTTCTACCTCCACAGCCGCCTTCTTGAGCGGGCTGCCAAGCTCAGCGACGGCCTGGGGGCGGGCTCCCTTACGGCGCTGCCGATCATAGAGACCAAGGCCGGCGACGTCTCCGCCTACATACCCACCAATGTCATATCCATCACCGACGGCCAGATCTACCTGCAGGACGACCTGTTCAAGTCGGGAATCCGCCCTGCGGTGGACGTGGGCATCTCGGTCTCAAGGGTGGGTTCGGCCGCCCAGATCAAGGCCATGAAGACAGCTGTTGGAACTCTCAAGGCCGACCTTCAGCAGTTCCGTGAACTGGAGGCCTTCGCTGCTTTCGGCTCCGACCTCGACAGCGTCTCTCAGGCCCAGCTGGAGCGTGGATACCGCCTCACCGAACTGCTCAAGCAGGGCATCAACAACCCCATGTCGGTAGAGGAGCAGGTGGTCTCAATCTTCGCGGGCACGCGTGGCCACCTCGACGGTATTCCCACCGAAGACGTGACACGCTTTGAGGCCGGTCTTCTCGATCTTGTGCGCACGCGCCACCCCGATCTGCTCGGACAGATAAAGGACACCGGCACCGTGGGATCCGACGCCCTCGAGGAGGTGGTGCGCTCCTACGCCGCCGGGTTCCAGCCCACGTCCGCGGAGGACGGTCAGGAACCCGATGCGGACGAGCAGGTCGACGCCTCTTCCAGCATGGTCGACTCAGACCGCACGCTGCCTGAGGAGGACATCGCTCGTCCGGAGACCTCCTAGCCTGGGCGGAGACTGACGTGCCTGGTGGCGAGGAGCGAATCCTCAGGAGGCGTATCTCCTCGGTTCAGTCCACAAAGAAGATCACCCGTGCGATGGAGCTGATTGCGGCAACACGGGTGGTTAAGGCTCAGACGCGGGCGCACGCAGCCCGTCCCTACGCCAGTCGCATCACCGCTGTGATCGAAGACATCGCAGCGTCGGGCGCTAGAGCCGATCACCCTCTCATGCGAGAGGGGGGAGACGCCGGAAGGGTGGGTTTCGTGGTCATCTCCTCAGACCGCGGGCTGGCGGGCCCCTACAACTCCACGGTTATCAGGGCGGCGGAACGCGAGCTGATGTCGACTCGCGCCGAAGGGCAGGACTACTCCCTGGTACTCATAGGCCGCAAGGCGCGGGACTACTTCCGGTTCAGGAACTACCGGGTTGACGCCTCTTACGAGGGGATGACCGACAACCCCGTCTACGAGCAGGCCAGGGAGGTGGCCAGGGAGGTCTGCGGGCGGTTTGTCGCCAAGGAGGTTGACCGTGTGCTGCTGGTGTACATGGAGTTCGTCTCCCTGGGTTCGCAAAAGGTGGCGGTGCGCCGCTTCCTGCCTCTGGCCAGCGTCTCTGAGATAGCGAGGCTGGGTGAGGGCACCGCCGAGGCGCGCGAGGCGTTCGAGTTTGAACCTTCGCCGGAGGGGGTGCTCGAGGCATTGCTGCCGCGCTACGCAGAGAGCCGCCTCTTCTCGGCCATGCTTGACGCTTCCGCCTCGGAGCACGCAAACCGGCAGCGGGCTATGAAGGCTGCAACCGACAACGCCGAAGAACTGATAGTGAAGCTCACCCGAATGATGAACCGTGCCCGGCAAGACGCCATCACCACGGAGATCATGGAAATCGTGGGCGGAGCCGAGGCCCTGCGAAGTGCGGCAGCGGCGGCTTCGGCCTCTGAGTAACGCCCAGGCGCAAAGCGCGGCCAGGGCAGCGTAACGAGACTCGATACCAACAGAGGAGAGGAGACACTGGAGAAATGAGCAACGCCACCAAGGACGGGAGGGTTGTGGCCATCGCCGGGCCGGTGATAGACGCGGAGTTCCCCCCCGGCGACCTCCCCGAGATCAACACTGCTGTGGAGTTCGACGTGACCGTCGACGGACGGAAGGTGACGGTGCCCGCCGAAGTGGCCCAGCAGATCGGCAACAGCCGGGTTCGCGCCATCGCCCTGCGTCCCACCGACGGACTCACCCGAGGGACCGCAGTGCGCAACCTTGGCAGGGGCATCTCCGTTCCCGTGGGCGACGCCACCCTGGGCCACGTGTGGAACGTGCTCGGCGACTGCCTTGACGCCGACAGGGACAGCCTCGACGTCACCGAGGAGTGGGAGATCCACCGTGCCGCCCCCCCGTTCGACGAGCTTGAGCCAAGCACTCAGATGTTCGAGACGGGCATAAAGGTCATTGACCTGCTCACCCCCTACAAGCAAGGCGGCAAGATCGGGCTCTTCGGCGGCGCAGGGGTTGGGAAGACCGTGCTCATCACCGAGATGATTCGGCGGGTCGCGGAACAGCACGGCGGCGTCTCGGTGTTTGCCGGTGTGGGGGAGCGCACCAGGGAAGGCACCGACCTGTTCCTCGAGATGGGGGAGTCCGGCGTGTTGGAAAAGGCCGCGCTGGTGTTCGGACAGATGGACGAGCCGCCCGGCGTCCGCCTGCGAGTGGGGCTGGCCGGGGTGACGATGGCCGAGTACTTCAGGGATGTTCAGAACCAGGACGTGCTTCTCTTCATCGACAACATCTTCCGTTTCGTGCAGGCCGGCTCTGAGGTTTCCACCCTGTTGGGGCGCATGCCCTCGGCGGTGGGCTACCAGCCGACGCTGGCTGACGAGATGGGTGAGCTCCAGGAGCGCATCACCACCACTCGCGGTCGCTCCATAACCTCGCTCCAGGCCGTATACGTGCCCGCCGACGACTACACCGACCCGGCGCCTTTCACGTCGTTCACACACTTCGACGGCACTACCGAGCTATCGCGTGACATTGCCGCCCTGGGCATCTATCCGGCGGTAGACCCCCTGGCCTCCACCTCCACGATCCTCACGCCCGAGGTGGTGGGGGAGCGTCACTACCTCGTCGCCCGCCACGTTCAGGAAATCCTCCAGCGCTACAAGGAACTCCAGGACATTATCGCCATTCTCGGCCTCGACGAGCTTTCCGAGGAGGACAAGGTGATCGTCTCGCGAGCCCGCAAGGTGCAGCGCTTCCTTTCCCAGCCCATGTTTGTAGCCGAGGTGTTCACGGGCTTGCCAGGGGTGTTCACGCCGGTAGGGGAGACCGTGGAGAGCTTCGACGCACTCGTCAGCGGCGACCTCGACGAGATGCCTGAGCAGGCGTTCTTCATGGTTGGTGGCGCCTCCGACGTGGAGCGGAAAGCCGCCGAGCTGCATCGGCAGGCGGCGTAGGGGGCTTGCCAATGGCGCTGCAGGTTGACCTGGTTTCGCCGGAGGGCTCAGTGCTCTCAACCGCCGCTGAGATGGTCCTGGTGCGCACCAGCGACGGTGACATCGCCTTTCAGCCCGGTCACGTCTCCTTCTTGGGCATTCTCCTGCCGGAACGCGTCAAGGTGAACGCACCCGACGGGGAAGTCCACCACATAGCCGTACACAGTGGTTTTGTTGAGGTCTCTGGCGACAGGGTGGCCATCTTGTCTGACGTAGCCGAAGTCGCGGCGGACATCGACGTGGCCCGTGCCGCCGCCGCCGCTGAGCGTGCCGCCGCCGCCCTTGCCGAAGACCCCGACGACGCAACAGCAGCCGCAGCGCTGAAGCGCGCTGACGTCCGCCTTGCTGTGGCAGGCACGATCGAGCAATAAGTCTTCGCTGCGCATCCGGTTCCTATAACAGTCGCAGCAGTTTCAGGTTTGGCGCAATGAAGGGCAGGACATGGGGGCGTGCCCTGATCACGGGGGCGTCTGCAGGGTTGGGGAGGGCGTTTGCGCTGGAGTTGGCAGGCCGGGGCACGGAATTGGTGATCGTGGCACGCGACGGGGAGCGGCTGGCTGAGCTAGCCGAGTCGGTCGACGTCGATGTGGAGGTTCTGGCTGCCGACCTTACTGAACACGGCGAGGCTGAAGCCGTGACTCGGCGCTGCACCGAGGGTGAGCGGCCTCTCGACCTGCTGGTCAACAACGCAGGCATCTGGGACTTTGGATTGTTTGCCGAGTTGTCTGAGGAGAGGATCGAGGAGATGATTGCGCTGAACGTCTCTGCGGTTGTGAGGCTCTCGCGCGCCATGGCGGCACGGATGGTCTCTGAAGGCGCCGGCACAATCTTGAACGTGTCGTCCATGGCGGGTGAACAGCCCTTGCCGAACGAGGCGGTCTACGCAGCCTCAAAGGCCTTTGTAACGAACTTCGGCCAAGGTCTGCACGAGGAACTGCGAAGCGCCGGGGTGACCGTCACCACCGTCTTGCCCGGTCTCACCCGTACCGAGCTGCACGGCCGGGCGGGTCACGCAGCGCAGGCTGAGCACTATCCCGGCTGGCTCTGGATGGATGCCGGGAGGGTGGCCGAATTGTCGCTACGGGCTGCTGAGAGAGGCAGGGCGGTTTATGTGCCGGGCTTCTGCTACAGCCTCAGCACCGGCCTCTCACAGGTCTTCCCCCGCTACCCGCGCCGCAAACTCGCCGCCGCAATCAACCGCCGCCGCACTCGTATGACCTGACCGACTCGGACTGGCGGGATCGGCGTCCCCGGATACCGAATCGTGCTAGCGTGCCCAAGCAGCAGAACAGGTGGGAGACGATACAGGTGGGGGACAATGAGAAAGGCAGCCATGAGAAGCCACGAAATCGAATATCAGATATACGGCGACGACATGCAGTTCGTGGAGGTGCGGCTGGATCCAGGCGAGACGGCCATCGGTGAGGCCGGGGCGATGATGTACATGAACCCTGGCATCTCCTTTGAGGCCAAGATGGGCGACGGCTCCAACCCCGACGAAGGAATGTGGGGCAAGCTCAAGTCGGCTGGAAAGCGGGTGCTGGCGCAGGAGTCGCTGTTTCTCACCCACTTCACCAACAACGGGCATCAGCCCTCAACCGTGTCGTTCGCGGCAGAGTTTCCTGGCAAGATCGTCGCAGCCGACTTGGCGCAACTCAACGGGAGCATCACCTGCCAGAAGGACGCGTTTCTGTGCGCCGCACTGGGAACGCGCATTGACATCGCGTTCAACCGCAAGATCGGCACAGGCCTCTTCGGGGGGGAGGGATTCATCCTTCAGCGGCTGACCGGCGACGGAATGGCGTTTCTGGCGGCCGGCGGCACGATTGTCCGACGCGACCTGCGGGGCGAGACGCTGCGGGTGGACACCGGATGCATCGTGGCGTTCACCGACGGGGTCACCTACGGCATAGAGCGTGCGGGCAATCTCAAGTCGAACATTTTCGGGGGTGAAGGGATTTTCCTAGCCACCCTGAGTGGCTACGGATCGGTGTGGTTGCAGTCGCTGCCTTTCAGCCGTCTTGCCGACAAGGTGCTGATGGCTGCCTCCAACTTGCCCGGCACCTCGCAGGGGGAGGGCTCGGCCATAGGTGCTTTCAGCACCATGTTCGAGCGATGAACTGATCCTGGCGTTATAGGGGTGGCGGTGGAGGTTCCCACCGAAGATCCCCGTCCGTCAGGCCTGCGCTCGGTTCCCTCCCTGCTGCTGGTGAACACGGGCGACGGCAAAGGCAAGTCAACTGCCGCATTTGGGGTGATTCTGCGGGCGATTGCCCAGGGTTGGCGTTGTGCGGTGGTGCAGTTCCTCAAGTCGGGCGACTGGAAGGCAGGCGAGGAAAAGACTGCCAAGTCCATGGGGGTGGACTGGTGGGCGCTCGGGGAGGGGTTCACCTGGGACTCAAAGGATCTGGGGGTGGACGAGGCAGTGGCACGACGGGCCTGGGGGCATGCCCGCTCGTTGATCGAGGCCGCCGAGCATCGCCTTGTGGTGCTCGACGAGGTGACTTATCCAATGAACTGGGGCTGGATCGACTCTGATGAGGTGGTCTCGGTGCTGCGGGGGCGCCCGAAGCGCACAAGCGTGATCTGCACCGGCCGAGACGCCCCGGAAGCGCTGATCGCTGCAGCCGACACCGTTACCGAGATGCGCAGCCTCAAACACGCCTACGAAAGCGGCATAGTCGCCAAGAAGGGGATTGACTACTAGAGGCGCAAGTTGCCGAGGCGCCAAGGCGCTCGGCGTCAGGGTTTGCGCTAGACGACGGTCACCTTGATGGTGTGCCAGCCCGTGGCGCCGCTGGGAGCAGGGGGTGTCTGCCGGGAGGTCTGTGTATTGCCCGTCCCGTCGGTGGCGCGCACCTGAATGTCGTAATTGCCCGGTGAGGCGTCCCAGGCATACATCCACTGGCGCCAGGAGTTGACCGACATGTTGGCACTGAGCTCGGCGCTTCTCCAAGGCTGGGCTCCGATTTTCACCTCCACGCGCTCGATGCTGCGACTAGGCGCCCAGGCCACACCTGCCACTGCAACCCGTCCAGCGGCAATCCTGGCTCCGCTGCGTGGCACGTCGATGCGCGACTGGGTCTTGACAGGGCCTCTCTTCGCCCAGCCCCTTGGCACCCAGTAGGAGTCGAATCCCTCCCAGGTAGTGAGTCGGATCTCTTCCAGCCACTTGGTGGCCGAGACGTAGCCGTACAGCCCTGCCACCACCAGCCTGACGGGAAAGCCGTGATCGATGGGGAGGGGCTCGCCGTTCATGGAAACCGCCACCAGGGCCACGCGCCCGTCGTAGGCCAACTCGGTGGGAAAGCCCGAGTTCCAGTTGTCTACAGAACGCCCCACGATCTGGGTGGCGCCTCGTTGAGGCTGGGCGCGATCCAGCACGGCGCGCAACGGCACCCCGACCCAGACGGCGTTGCCGACCAGGTTGCCCCCCACCCGGTTGGAGACACAGCTCAGGGTCACGGCCTCTTCCACAAGCCCCATCGACAGCAGCTCGTCGAAGTTAAGTTCATACGGCCGGTCGACCATCCCGGTGACGCTCAGCTTCCAGCTGTTGACGTTTACGACTGGCTTGGAGATGGCCGTGTCTATGAGGTAGAAGTCGTTGTTCGGCGTGATGATGGGTGAAATGCCGTTCACTGCAGAGTCGAAGTACCTGTAGCGGCGGGCAGTCGTGGTGGTGGGGCGCGCCCGTGAAGTGGTGGTGGGGCGCGCCGTGGTGGTGGGGCGCGCCCTCGAAGTGGTGGTGGAGGGTGCGGAAGTGGAAGGAGGCGGGGAGGGCTTTGTGGGGGTGCCGCCTGACGCCCTCGGCGGGGCAGGTGCAGGAGCGGGCGTGGTGGTGGACGAGGTGGCGGTTGAGCCGGACGATGTGGATGTCGGAGCTGCTCCGCCCTGCGTGGTCGAGGTTGTGGGATCAGAGGTGGCGCTGGAAGGGGTTGAGTCTGTGGAAGCCCCAGTGGTGGAGGTCGAGTTGCTTGACGCGGTCGTCGTCGTGCCGTCGGGGGCGGTCGTCGTTCCCGGCTGCGATGTTGAAGTTGGCTCCTGGTCGCCTTGGGCCTCTGTTGTGGTGGAAATGGCCCCTAGCGCCTGTTCCAGCTTTCTGGCCACCTCGGCGCGCGAGTCGTCCACATTGCGGCGACTCATCATCAGGCGACCCGCCCCGCTGGCCAGCAGGGCTCCCACAGCGGTGGCCCCCGAGGCGGTCAGGAACCAGCGTCTGTTGACGTCGGTGATGTACTGAGGGCGTTCCTCGGTGCGGGCCTCGGGCCTGGTCAACAGGTGAAGCAGCCACAGCAGGACTGCGATTCCAACCGCTCCCGACAACGCCGTTGACACCCCTGTGAGCCAGGTGACCGAAAATGGGTTCTGAGCCGCCGCCAAACCTCCCAGCACTGCGAATCCTGTGAAGGCGATTGGCCCGATCCAGCGTCGCTTCAAGGACAGAACGCCGAAGAGCGCCCCCAGCAGAAGCGTCACGACCAGCACTCCGTAAAACAGCACCGGCTTCTGGGCGGTACCCAACTGGTCGATGCTCCATGTGCGCAGCCAGAACGGGACGTACGAACTGTCGATGATGCTGTCGGACACAGCAAGTATCAGCGAGGGCATGCGCGTGGTCAATCCCGCGATCAGTTCCACGACTGCGATGGCCGTCCCTGCCGCCAAAAGCCCCGCTGCGGCCGCCAAGCCTGACATCCTGCGCCTTGCGGACTTGTTTACCGTGCTGCTTTGTTCGGGAGCAGGGCTTTCCGAGTTGGCAGCGCCGATTGCTCTTGCTTCCTCCTCGCTGTCCGGGCTTTCTTCGCCTGTCTGCTCAGAGGAGACGTCGTTGTCGCTCATCACAAGCCCTCATCTCTTCCAAAAAGGATATCTGACTGGTGTTTGCTTGGCCTGTTTTCTGCCTAATCTGCCACAATGCGCCAGCGGAATGTCGAACGCCCTTGGGAAGGGGGAGATCGTCGGGAGAAGGTGATGCCGGAGCGCCGCCTGCCTGTAAGGGCATGACCCCGAACTTGGGGGCAGGGTGGCCGGCACCCGTGCAGCCAGCCCCCCCTGCCCTGCTGCGCCTTGGCTGGGACGAGGGCTGGCATCGGCTATGGCAGCAGGCCGGTTTGCCGGGCTCCCTCCCTGCCAGAGTCATGCGCACCCACCGAGGGCGATGCGTGGCGCTGGGCTCGGTCGGAGAGACGGAGTTGGTCTCCGACTCGCAGCGCTCTCAGGCGGCTGTCGCCCCTGCCACGGGCGACTGGGTTCTCTACAGCACTGACACCGACGGATCGGCCGTCATCGACACCGTGCTTGATCGGCGGACGTCCATCGTTCGAAGGGACCCTGCGAGCCGAGTCGTAAAGCAGACGCTCGCCGCAAACCTGGATGTGGCGGCCGTGCTCCACGGCCTCGACAGGGAACTCAATTTGGCGCAGGTGGAACGCTTCTGTGTGTTGGCGGCCGACAGCGGGGCCGAGATCTTGCTTGTGATGAGCAAAGCCGATCTGTTGCAGGCACGCCCGGAGCGCGAATCTGTAAGACGCTCCCTGGAGGAGTCAGTTCCTGGCGTGGGGATAGTCGAGACCAGTTCGGTGATGGGAAAGGGGCTGGATCAGGTGCGACAGGCAGCAGCCGGGAACAAGACAATGGTGCTGCTGGGGCCGTCCGGCGTGGGCAAGTCCACGCTGGCCAACGCACTGCTGGGCGCCCAGGCGCTGGCCGTCGGGGCACAAGGCGCGGGCGCGACGCACACCACAGTCACCAGGGAGTTGGTCTTGTTGCCGGAAGACGGGGTGCTGATCGACTCACCCGGGCTGCGGGCGATCGGTTTGTGGGAGGCCGACGCCGCCCTCGACGAGGTCTTCGGAGACATCGCGGCGCTAGGGGCGGATTGTCGGTTTCGAGACTGCACGCACCGCAGCGAGCCCGATTGCGCGGTGGTGGCGGCGGTTCACGAAGGGGCGGTGGATTTTGAGCGACTGGTTCGCTATCAGCGGCTCTGGAGCGAGATCGCAGAGCAGTCCGAGGCTCACGCCGAGCGTGTCCGAATGCAGTCGAGAGGACGCCGGGGACGAAAGCCCCGCCGCCGAGTCCGACGCCGATGAGACTGGAGCCGGGCTAGAGACGCTCGGCCACGTAGTCCACGCAGGCGCAGAGGGCGGCCACATCCTCAGGTGGGATTGCCGGGAACAGGGCGATGCGAAGCTGGTTACGACCAAGCGCCCGGTATGACTCGGTGTCGACGATGCCGTTGTGGCGCAGTGCAGCCGAGATGCCGAGCGCCGGGAGTTCCTCTGCGATGTCGATGGTGGCCACAGTGCGGCTTCGAATGGCCGGGTCGCTCACGAACGGCTGCGCGTAATCCGAGGCTTCAGCCCACGAGTAGATGCACTCCGCCGAGCGCTCGCAGCGGTCTGCGGCCCAGGCCAGCCCGCCGTTGGAGTTCATCCACTCCACGGTCTGCAGGGTGAGGTAGACGGTCGCAAGGGCCGGTGTGTTGTAGGTCTGGTTCTTGCGGGAGTTCTCAATGGCGAGGCGCAAGTCGAGCGAGGCCGGCCGCCATCGTTCCCGCAACTCCTCGACTCGCTCGAGTGCGTCCGGCGAGCAGCACGCAATCCAGAGCCCCCCGTCTGAGCCGAAGCACTTCTGCGGCGAGTAGTAGTAGACATCCACCTCCTCGACGCTCCAGGGAATGCCTCCTGCCCCTGAGGTGGCGTCCACAACCACCAGACCGTCTTTGGCCGCAACTCCGTCGGCGCGACGCAGCGTCATCTGAACGCCTGTGGAGGTCTCGTTTTGCGTCAGGGCGTAGACGTCCACGTCTGTGTCTGCTCGAGGAAGCGGGTGAGAGCCGAACGGAGACTCGATGACCCGCGGCTCCTCGAGGTGCGGGGCGGCTTTGGTCGCCTTGGCGAACTTGGATGAAAACTCCCCGAAACACAGGTGCTGGCTGCGACGCCTAATGATGCCGAGAGCGAGGATGTCCCAGAGGGTGGTGGCCCCGCCGTTGCCCAGAACCACCTCCCAGCCCTCGGGCAGTCCGAAGAACTCCGCAGTGCCCTTCTGCAGCCGATCGACGATCTTCCGAACCCCCGTGCGTCGGTGGCTGGTTCCGAGGTAACCGTCGGCGATCTCCACTAGCGCCCTGACCGACTCGTTGCGTACCCTTGACGGCCCGCTGCCGAATCGCCCATCGCCGGGCAACATCCCTGCAGGGAGCGCTATGCGGGGTTGTTGGCTCACCTGCGCGATGATAGCCAAGCTGCCTTAGGCGACGGCCGCTCCTGGTCGCGAGCGATCATGCGCCCCTCCCCCTCCGCCTGCCCGCGCTCGGCTTGCATGTTCCAATCAGCGGCGTCCCCTGGGCGGGCGATGAGCCATACAATGGCGGAGCATGAACACTGCTTCCGAGGTAATTCAGGCGGCTCCGGCAGTCTGTCAGCTGATAGCCGACTCGATTCAGCATCCAAAGCCCGAGGCCAACGACCGCGCCGCAGGGGTGATGCTGGGCCTTGCGGTAGGGAACTTGCTCGGACTGGAAGACGAAGGCAGTTGGTACTGGCAGATCGACGAGAAATATCCAGGGGGCATAACCGAAATCGACCGGAGGGAACTGCACCGTCCGCTCGACGACGACCTGGCCCAGGCTGTCGAGTTGGCCGACGCCATCTTGTCCGACGACGAAACCGACAAGGAGTTTGCCCGCCTCCTTGTGGGCTGGCTGCACAACAACGGTAGAGGCTGCGGCAGAACCACCAGATACGCGATTCATAATCTCGCGGAAGGCATGCCCACGCCTCTCGCCGCCAAGAGGCAGTACGAATTCTGGCCGATTGCGCCCAACGGTGGAGTCATGCGCTGCGCGCCGGTCGGTGTCGCATACCACCGGCGGCCGGAACAACTCGTCAGCGAGTCCGCCTCCACTTGCGCCGTGACTCACTACGCCCTCGCCAGCCAGTGGTCGTGCGTCATAATCAACGCCGTCATCGCCCTGCTGCTCAACGGGGAAACCCCCGACCTCGCGAGCCTGATGTCAGCCGCCGAAGCCGAAGGCGCCCCCGACATGAACGCCCTTGCCCTCCGGGACGGCATCCCCAACGAGATCCTGTCCGCCATTGCCTCGGGCGACAGCCCCCCGGAGTCGGCTGATTGGCTGCGCCAGAATCAACATCTCATCGGACACACCTTGTTGGCGACTCAAGCAGGGCTCTGGGCAGCCGTCACTCCGCTGGATTTCGAAGCGGCGCTGGTGGAGATAATCAACGCGGGCGGGGACACTGACACAAACGGCGCGGTAGCGGGGGCGGTGCTGGGCGCCCGCTACGGTGCCGATGCCATACCGCCTCGGTGGCAGGACTGCGTGTCGCAGCATCGTCGGATCGAATCCCTGGGCAATCGGCTGTTCGAGATCGCCTAGCCGAGCGGCGCTTCTGCAGCGTGAAGCGTCGCCTCGGTATTGGCTGTAATCCGCCAATCCTCTCGATTGGCCTTCAATGCTCGCCGTGCGTGCCGTTCGCGGCGTCAGGCGAAGCTTGTGGAAGGGCGTGAAGCAAGGCCCTGGAGTTAGACGCTCCTTAGCCTGCGGATATTTTAGAGTAGTCATGTGAATTCTTCTGGGCCATCCCGCACATACATCTCTGACATATCCCCCTCGGTTGCCGCCATCATCCCATCTGCCACGCTTGAGGTGGACGCGAGGGCGAAAGCCCTGCGTGCTGCGGGCGAGCCTGTCGTCGAATTCGGCGGCGGCGAACCTGACTTTCCCACTCCTGACTTCATCGTGGAGGCTGCCGCCGCGGCGTGCCGGGAAGTCAGCAACCACCGCTACAGCCCCACGGCAGGCCTCCCGGATCTGCGTGAGGCCATCGCCGCCAAGACCCTGCGAGACTCCTCCCTGGAGATTTCCCCCTCTCAGGTGGTGGTGACAAACGGCGGAAAGCACGCCGTCTACAACGCCTTCAGAACCCTGCTGAGCACTGGCGACGAGGTGCTCCTTCCCGCCCCCTACTGGACTTCCTATCCCGAGATTATCCGACTCTGCGGGGCGGTTCCCGTTGAGATTCCCACGAGCACGAAGAGCATGTACCGGCTCAGCGTGGAACAACTGGAGGCGGCGTGGACTCCGCAGACCAAGGCGCTCGTGTTCGTCTCGCCGTCGAACCCCACCGGGGCCGTGTATCCGCCCGATGAGGTGGAGGCCATCGGCAACTGGGCGGCTTCCCGGGGTGTCTGGGTGCTGGCAGATGAGATCTACGAGCACCTGGTATACGACGGGAACGAGCACCGCTCGATTGCCAAGGCAGCCCCCGCAGTAGCGGAACGCTGCGTGATCTTGAACGGAGTTGCCAAGACTTACGCGATGACCGGCTGGAGGGTGGGCTGGATTGTCGCCCCGGAGCCGTTTGTGAAAGCGGCCACCAACCTGCAGTCGCACCAGACTTCGAACGTTTGCAACGTCGCACAGCGCGCCGCCCAGGCTGCAATAACCGGGCCGCTGGACGTCTTCGCCGAGATGCTCCTGCAGTTCGACCGCCGCCGCCGAAGCTTGCACCGGATGATTTCTGAGATTGAGGGGGTTGACTGTCCGCTTCCACAGGGGGCGTTCTACGCATTCCCTTCAGTGGAGGGCGTGCTTGGCCGGGAGATCGCCGGTCGGCACCCCGAGACGTCGCTGGAACTGGCCGAGTTGTTGCTGTCCGAGGCAAAGGTGGCCGTGGTGCCCGGGGAGGCGTTCGGCGCTCCCGGCTGCGTGCGGCTGTCGTTCGCGCTTTCCAGCGCTCAGATCGTCGAGGGGATGAGTCGAGTCGCCGAATTGTTGGGCTAGTGCAGGTTGAATCAGGCAATCGGGTCTGACTCCTTGGCTGGCGGGCGTTGAGCCCGATCTCCTCCCCTTACGGGACTTGGCCGACTCCCATCTCCTCCTCGGCGCTTGCGGCCGGGGGTGTGAGGATTGCCTCCCTGGCGCCTGACGGCAACGGCCTCTGGTGGTCGCAGAACCTGCCCGCTGAAGGCGGGCGCACGGCGGTTTTTCTGAGGGACGCCAACGGTTCGGCATCGGAGGTCACCCCGCCTGACACGGACGTGGGCACCAGGGTCCACTCCTACGGCGGCGGGGCCTGGTGGGCGGCGGACGGGGTGCTGGTGTATTCCGACGACTCCGACGGGCGACTTCGGCTGCTGAGGGCGGGAGGGGCGGATTTGCCCGCCTTCCTAACGCCGGACGTGGGTCATCGCTACGCCGACGGACGCTTCAGCGTGTGCGGGAAGTGGTACGTCTGCGTTCGGGAACGCCCCGCAGGGGACGTCTACGCGGACATCGACGGAGGCAACACACTTCTCGAGGACTCGAACGAAATCGTCTGCGTTCCCACCGACGGCTCAGGACGGGTGGTCTTGACTGTGGGCGGCGCCGACTTCTTCGCCTCCCCGCGCCCCTCCCCCTGCGGGCATTATCTGCTTTGGCTTCAGTGGAATCACCCCAATATGCCCTGGGATGGCTGTGAGCTGCACGTGGGTCGTCTGGAAGCGCCTGGAATTCTGAATGCCTGTCGAATTGCCGGGGGCGCAGAGGAATGGATTTTTGGGCCTTCCTGGTCGCCCGACGGGTCCTTGTACTGGGTGAGCGACCACGGCGGGAACTCCTCCCTAAGGAAGCTAGGAGCCGAGGCGGTCAATCGATCAGCCGCACTCGGGCGTAATGACGACGAGCCTCTTACCCTCAAAGAGGTCTCCGACGGCGAGATTCAAGTGCCCAACTGGGTATTTGGGATGTCCCGCTTCGCCGTCTGGTCGGACGATCAGCGCGGAAAGACTCGCTTGGCCTATGTCGTCTCTCGAGCAGCCGGAGCGGAACTGCGGTTCATCTGCGAAGGCGAAAATGATGAACTGCTCTACGACGCCCACACCGACTTTCACTCGGTAGCGGCGTGGAACGGGGGCGTGCTTGCCGTCGCAGCGTCGCATTGTTCGTCCAACGAGATCATTCATGTGACTCCCGGCGGGCAGCGATCAGCGGCGTCCCCTGTCGCTGCGCCGCTGTTTTCCCCTAGCGGCTTTGCGCTGGATCCTGAATTCGCGCCCAAGCCCGAGCCGATCTCCTACCCGACGCCCGATGGTGCCATTTCTCACGCCCTCTTCTACCGTCCCGCCAATCCTGGCAGGGTTGCCAACCCCGATGAGTTGCCGCCTCTGCTGGTAACTGCGCACGGCGGCCCCACTGGCGCCGCGCGCACGAGCCTTTCACTCTCTTTGCGGGCCTGGACCAGCAGGGGAATCGCTGTCGTAGACGTGAACTACCGTGGCAGTTCAGGCTTTGGGCGTGAGTACCGCAGGGCGCTGGAGGAGAACTGGGGAGTGCTGGACGTGGCCGACTGCACAGCGGCGGCCGTCTATTTGGCGGAGCGGGGCGACATAGACCCCGGGCGAATCGCATTCAAGGGTTCGAGCGCAGGCGGAATGACGGCGCTTCTTGCGATAGCAGGAAGCACCGTCTACGCAGCAGGACTCATTCGCTACGGAGTCGCCGACCTGGAGGCTCTCGCTGCCGATACGCACAAGTTTGAAAGCCGCTACCTTGACAGGCTCGTGGGGCCTTACCCACAAGCTCGCATCACATACCAGGAGCGCTCGCCGCTCTCTCAAATCGGTCAAATCACCTGTCCCCTGCTGCTTCTTCAAGGAGGCCGCGACCAGGTGGTTCCTCCCGAGCAGGCCGAAGCTTTGGTGGGAGCGCTGAAGAATCGTTGCCTGCCCTATGCGTACGTTGTGTTTCCCGATGAGCGGCATGGCTTCCGCAGGACGGCTACGGTCATAGCCGCAGCTGAGGCTGAGTTGTCCTTCCTTGGCCAGATCTTCGGGTTTGAGCCCGCCGGTCGGGTTGCAGCCACAACAATCCAAAATCTGTAACTGCTTCCCAGAATTTGGTAACCTCTCTTAACGATGACTGGAGCAATGAGCATGAGACAAGCAGCACGAATCTGTGCGATTGTCGCAGGTGCGGTGATGTTTTTTCTAACTGCGTGCAGTGCATCGGAGCTACCCGACTCGCAACCTGTGCAACCAGAAGCCCCGGTCGAGCAGGCTGGCTCCACAGAACCCACTGTCGATCAACCTGCTCAGTTCAAGCCGGAGATTGGGATAATTGACTCTGCAGATGATCGAGCCTTATTCAATCTAATTCTAGAATCATTCGACAGTATGTTATTTTATGAGTCGGCACTTAGTTTCGGATGGGATGTTGCTTTAGGAGAGATACAAGGCAAGAAATACGCTACAGAAGACAGGGAACTTAATATTGGAAGAGGAATCGTAGTTGGTAACTATCGTCGTTATTTCTTTGAGTACTCTACGTTTGCAGAACTTTCGGTCCGAATTAGAGAAGAGCTGAGCCTAGCGCTTACTGATGTGGTAGCACTTGAATACTTCGTAGACGACGAGTCCAATGCCTACATTTTTGTGCCCAAGTTGATCTCGCAATCATTTGCGTTTGGAGAGGGCATGGAGGCTAGCAATGTCATTCCTGTTGAACTGTGGGGCGACGGATGGGTAAAGATTAACCTGAAATCAGAGCTATTATCAGAGTTAGACAATTTGTCGTTCTTGGCTATCGACGGAAGCGCGTTCTTTGACTTTCTGCAATCAAACGACGCATCTGAGGCGCTCTTAGGAGCAAGATATGAGGGTACCTCACTAATTGACGAAATCGAACATGAGCACTACAGCTTATTGTTCGACTATTCTTCGCTTATTGAGATAGACAGGTATATTAGCTTGTTCAACGCTTTCAACGACGATTTGGGTATATCCGATGAGGACGTCAGTTCCACAGTTGGCGATGCACCCGTCAGCATTGATGTTCACCTTAGTAGTGAAGGATTTGTCAGACGAGTTGAGACTACGTTGAACTTGTCGCAAGAATTGTTTGATGTCTTTGATATCTCAGGAGAATTGGCGGAAGACGAGCCCACAGAGACAAAATTCGTGCTTGAAACGCGCTTGGATTTTACGAAGGTCAACGAGTACACCGAAGATGGTTCAGAGCCCGCAGTGGTCCGACAATTCACCGACGGAGTTCCTTCATTTGAGCCGGACGCCGACAATGTTGTTGAATTGAGTGAGGTCCTGGGTTAGCCATGTCCCGAGTATTGGTTGCCGAGAGGATTTCCGAGGAAGGGCTAAACGCGCTTTCCGCTTCCGGACACGAGGTGGATGTTCGCCTGGGAATGACTCAGGAAGAACTGCTGAGTGCGGTGGAGAGAGCCGACGCTCTGATCGTAAGGTCAGGCACCCGAGTGGATGCCGAGGTGCTGGCCGCAGGGAAACACCTGCGCGTGGTGGGCAGGGCCGGCGTAGGGGTGGACAACATCGACCTCGATGCGGCTCAAGCCGAGGAAGTAGTAGTGGTCAACACTCCTAGGGCGAACGTTCTCTCGGCTGCCGAGCACACGATTGCCCTGTTGCTGGCGCTGGCCCGCAACATCCCCCAGGCGCACGCAGCCCTTGCTGAAGGCCGTTGGGAAAGGTCGCGCTGGGAGGGTGTGGAGATCTCAGGGAAGACGCTTGGAATAGTTGGCTTCGGTCAGGTCGGGCGACTTGTAGGAGTTCGGGCAGCCGTGTTCGGGATGAACCTGCTCGCCTGCGACCCTTACGTGCAGGCAGAAGTGGCCGCCAAGCATGGAGCAGAGATGACCTCGCTGTCTGACCTCATGGCCAGAAGCGATTTCATCACCCTCCATGCCGCCAAGACCCCTGAGACGACCGGTCTCATCAATGCAGAGTTGATGACTTCGGCAAAGCGTGGCGTGTTCATTATTAACGTTGCGCGAGGAGGTCTTGTCACCGAGGGCGTCCTCGTAGAGGCGCTTAGGTCGGGTCAGGTGGGCGGGGCGGCGCTAGACGTTTTTGAAGAGGAGCCTCTGGTGCACTCGCCACTGCTGGAATTCCCGCAAGTGGTGGCAACTCCCCACCTGGGGGCGAGCACCAGGGAGGCTCAGGTGCGCGCCGGGGCCTCAGTCGCCGCGGCGGTCAACGATGTCTTGTCGGGTGCGACCCCTTCCGGGGCGGTGGTTCCCCTCAAGTAGACCCGCAGTTCTCAGCGGGACGAAGCGGGGTTGCGAGGGTCAGTCGCTCTTGTCTGAAGTGGAACTGTCTTGAGCAGGTGAGTTGTCGAGGGGGGGCCAGGGCTCGGCCAAGCCGGGGTGCTGTTCGTCCTCGGTGGACGAACGCTTGCCCTTAATCCACTTGACTGCCGCTGCAATGACAGAGGCGACAAGTGCCCACTTAAGTAGTTTTTTAATGGCGTTCAGCATGACATGAGTATATCGGCGGTCACGTTTACATCCATGCCGCGAGGTTGCGTCGGGGGACAATGCGTGGCAGAATAAGAGCAATGAGTGAATTCGGTCTGCTGCTTCTTTCCTAGGGCGAGCGACGCAGCCGCGCTCGCCCCGACCTCCTGCCAAAAGCAGGAGGTTTTTCTTTTCCCGAAATTGCACAGACCCGAAGGCGATTAGGAGAAACCATGTCCAACGCAAACGCCGATCGAGTAGTGATCTTCGACACGACCCTGCGCGACGGGGAGCAGTCACCCGGCATTTCCCTGGGTCAAGTGGAGAAGCTGGAAATCGCCGAGCAACTCGCCCGTCTGGGGGTGGATGTAATCGAAGCAGGGTTTCCAATTGCCAGCAAGGGCGACTTCGAGGGCGTTCAGGGCATTGCCCAAGGCGTTTCCGGGCCGATAATCTGCGGGCTCTCGCGCACCTCCCTGGCCGACATCGACCGTTGCTGGGAAGCCATCGAGCCAGCAGAGCGAAGACGCATCCACACGTTCATAGCCACGAGCGAGACGCATATGCGCCACAAGCTGCGGATGACGCCGGATCAGGTAAAAGCTGAGGTGGCCTCGGCTGTGTCACGCGCCCGCTCCTACACCGACGACGTGGA
Organism: uncultured Acidimicrobiales bacterium; assembly: GCA_958295925.1. Lineage (GTDB taxonomy): Bacteria > Actinomycetota > Acidimicrobiia > Acidimicrobiales > CATQHL01 > CATQHL01. The sequence continues at coordinate 1,084,374 of CATQHL010000001.1, read as the reverse complement.
GTTCTCACCCGAGGACGCCTCACGAAGCGACTTCAGCTTCATGTGCGAGGTGCTGCAGATCGCAGCAGACCATGGTGCCACCACGCTGAACATCCCCGACACCGTGGGCTATGGCGTGCCAACAGAATACGCAGGGCAATTGCGCGAGATTCGCGAGCGGGTAAAGGGCGACTACGTGCTTTCCACCCACTGCCACAACGACCTGGGGCTGGCCGTGGCCAACTCGCTAGCGGGGGTGCAGGCCGGCGCCCGACAGGTGGAGTGCGCCATTAACGGCATTGGCGAGCGTGCGGGAAACGCCGCGCTGGAGGAGGTCGTAATGGCAATCAAGACCCGAACCGACCACTTCGAAGGCCTGGAAGTAGCCATCAACACCCAGGAACTTCAGCGGACCAGCCGCCTGGTCAGCCGGCTCACCGGGTACCCCATCCAGTACAACAAGGCCGTGGTGGGACGCAACGCCTTTGCGCACGAGGCAGGCATCCACCAGCACGGAGTGCTGAGCGAACGTTCAACCTACGAGATCATGGACCCGCAGGCGGTCGGGCAGGACGGCAGCCATATCGTGCTGGGAAAGCACTCGGGGCGTCACGCCTTTTCAGAGCGCCTGCGCCAGCTCGGCCTTGACGTGCGCGGCGATGCCCTCCACGCCGCCTTCACGCGTTTCAAGGAGTTGGCCGACAGAAAACTGCAGCTTTCCGACGCCGATCTCGAAGCGATTGTGGCTGACGAGGTCTCCAGCGGTTTAAAGAATGCCTTTGTGCTTGAGGTCCTCGAGTGCCACGGCGGCAGCGTCGGGTCGGGCACGCCTTCCGCGACCGTTGTGATGCGCGTCGGCGACGAACTGCGAACTGCCAGGGAGGAAGGCAACGGGATGGTGGAGGCGGCATGCAAGGCCGTAAAGGTGGCTACGGACATGGAGGGCCGTCTCACCGACTACACGGTCATGTCAGTCACGGGCGGGGTGGACGCCCTTGCCGACGTAGCATTGCGTTTTGAGTCGCCCGAGGGCATTAAGGTTGCAGGGAGGGGGCTTTCCTGCGACGTGGTGGAGGCATCCATCAGGGCTTTCGTGAGCGCACTAAACAAAGTCGAGCGGGTGCAGGCTTCAGGAGAGAATCCCTATGATGCTGAGGCCGACCGCCCAGGTCGCATATTCATATCGTGAGGTGAGCAATGATTGAACTGACAGCCGACGACGGCCACGTCCTCGACGCGTACGAGCGCCACCCCGACGGCGCATCCGCAGGGGTTGTGATCATCCAGGAGATCTTTGGGGTCAACCCCCACATCCGCACAGTTGTAGACCGCTACGCCGACATGGGTTTCCACGCCGTGGCGCCCGCAATGTTCGATCGCGTGGAACGAGGGGTGGACTTTCCGTACGACGCCGATTCGCTAAAGCGAGGGCGCGCCATCCGCACCAGGCTCGACTGGGACGAAGCAGTGCTCGACGTGGGCGCCGCCGTTAGGCGTGTGGCTGCCACCGGGCCCGTGGGCGTGGTGGGCTACTGCTTCGGCGGGAGCATGGCTTGGCTGGCCGCCGCCGCGCTGCCCATAAGAGCATCTGTTGGTTATTACGGCGGGCAGATCGTCGGGTTCCTGGATCGCGCGCCGCTGGTGCCCACCATGCACCACTTCGGAGAAGTGGACGAGGGCATACCCCTGTCCGATGTGGACGCTATCGCCGCCGCTTTCCCTGAGGTTCCGATCCATGTCTACGAGGGCGCCGGCCACGGCTTCAACTGCGACGCCCGAGGCGCCTATCATCCAGCCGCGGCGACCCTGGCCTTGGAGCGCACCCTGGAGTTCCTAAGCCAACACGGGGTCGGTTAGCGTAGTTGGTTGCTGTTGCTCAATATTGCTCTAGATCAAGCAAGCGTGATTTAAGCAAAGTATCACTGACTTGCGCCTCCCTGCATCGTCGCTTCGTCAATGTCCTCCCTGCTTCCAGGCTAGCACAGCATTGCGTTCAAGCAAACTTTACGCCTGTTCACCAGGAATTGGTGGTTGACAGTGTGATTTTACGACTGGGCGAAGGCGCTTCAGAAGTTAGGCAGGCGTATGCGGGCGGTCTCCTTCAGCGTGGCCGCGTTGTTGCTTTGAAGCACGGCTTGTGAGAGCGTCCAGAGATCGTCCCTGATTATCAGCGAACGGATGATTTGGTAGATGTCGTCGTAGTAGTCGTAGCCGCTGGGGTTGTGTTGCACGATACCTCTGAGGCTGATTCCCCTTCTTCTGTCCACGTTCAGCACCAGCGCCCCGTTGCTTTCCGGGTTGTAGTAGGAGCGAACCGGAACCACGAGCATCGCTTCGGGCTCCCACCATAGGAACGCCCGGTGGTCCCATTCCACGTCGCTCGCAGCGTCGGCCAGCACGTAGTTGTCCAACTCCCTTGGGTCGGAGGGGTCGGAGACGTCAAAAAGCGACACTTTTGCACCGCTGATTCCGCCCCACTCGTCGCCACGCCCGACTCCGGCGAGCAGTCCCTCGCCGAGCGGATGCAGGTATGCGGAGTAGCCCGGAATCTTCAGCTCGCCCAGCACCTTCATGTTGGCCGGGTCTGTGAGATCTATCACATAAAGCGGATCGACCTGCACGAACGTCACAACATAGGCCCTGCTGCCTATGAAGCGGACTGAGTAGATCTCCTCGCCGCGGCCCATGTTCCCGACGCTTCCGACGTTGATGAGGCGGTCGCCATCCTGCCGCAGGGAGTGGATGAAACTCTCGCTGGAGTTCCAGCCCCAAGGTGTGCCATTGGTGGCCGCCACAAAAAGATGTCCTGCGTGCTCGTTTAGCGAGAACTGGTTGAGCAGGTGACCTTTGATGCTTCCTGAAGCCTGGTAACGGGCTCCGCCGTCGCTAAGGGAGAACTTGTGAATCGATGTCCGGTAGTCGTCTTCGAGTCGGAGGGCGTCTTCCTCGTTCTCCAGGTTTAATTGCCCGACTGAGGCGTCTGTCACCACGTAGAGATTGTCGGCGGAGGCGTAGATCGTCTGACCGCCTGCGAAGGTGGCGGCAGAATTTCCCTTGCTGAGCGGCCTGCTCAAGTCCAGGCTCAGCACGGCGAGGGTGTTTGCGATGGTGAACTCCGAAGGCGTGTTGACCCTGGAGCAGTCGAGGAGGCTGCCTTCTTCTGCGACCGAGCCGTCGGCGGCAATCAGCCGATACTGCGGCAGCCAGTACTCCAGCGTGCTTTCCTCGATCACCCTTCGGTTGGCCTCAGTGGCTGCGGCGACGCTGGTCTCGCTGTTTGGATTCTGTGGTTGGACGAAACCAAGCTCAGCCGGGTAGAAGTTGAATACCGCATGTGCGGTACTTTCGATGGAGCGCGAGGACAAGTAGCTTCCCTCCACCTGCAAGGTGCTGCCGCGCCGCGGTGTGCCGTCGAGCAGGACTTCTGTGATGCTCAAAATAGGGGCGTAAGGCTGAAACTGAGATGACGACGCAGTTTCGGAGTTGTCGGAAGACGACTCGGCGAGCGGCCGGATTTTGCCGGTGGAGTTGCCCATCAAAAGCACTCGATCCTCAAAAAACAGCATGTCGCTGGTTGTCGCACCGGGGGCGTTTACCCTTCCGACCACTATGGGTTCGGGGCCTGTCACGTCGACGATCGTGACCCAACTTCCTGCTGAGACAATGATGCGTCGGCCGTCCGTCTTTATGATGTCGGCTTCGTCCACCCCCCTTACTTGGACGTTGGTGCCGGAGTAGTCCACTCCCTCTTGAGGCGCTATTTCCCGCTCCTCAAATTGGAATGAGCCACTGTCTGCTGCGGCGGGAGCGGGTGCCTCAAACGCCGACACCCCGGGCGACATGCTGGCTTCCGCAGAGCTTTGAGCAGAGGGGGACGGTCTTTCGAGTTCTGGCTGCGCCAGTTCCGGGAGAGCCTCCTGCGCCGCCTCTCTGGCCCACCGCAAATCAGTTCCCCCTTCTTCGAAGAAACTCTGTACGCCCGGATATGGGGCGACTTCGAACCCGTACGGCCCCACTTGTTTGAGGGCTGCGGCCCTGATGGCGTTCAATAGCCCGTCGCAGTCCCTGTAGCTCACCAGCCAAGTCTCGAACTGTTGCGAACCTGAAGATCGAACACCAGTGGGGCTGTCTTCCGTCCCCCCGCTGGTTGATCCGTTCCCCCCGCTGGTAGAAACATTCCCCCCGCTGCTTGCTCCGTTCGATGTTCCGGCGCCACTAGAGGTTTCTCCCCCTGCGGCTGCGGAAGTCCCCGCAGGGGCCTCGCCGATCTCGGTGGTTGTGCCCGTCCTGCCTGAACCGCTTCTGCTGTCGGGGTAGCAGGAAGTCAGAATCCCTGCAAGGACGGCTGCTGTTGTGCCTGCGGCAATAATTGCCTTCAATACGTAACTACCCATACCAGTCTCCCTCCTCTGAATATCGGTGTCAGTTCGGCGGACGCCTGAACGCCCTATTTGCTTTTATTGTAATCGATTGGCGTTTGCCGGATGCGCTGACGTTGCTTCGTGCGACTCCGGCGGTTTCGAGCCCCCCGCCCCCTGCAGGGGGGCTCGAAACTCAAATTCCCTATGTGTTCGGCAGGCGGATGCGGGAGTCCTCCTCCAGGCTGGCGAAGTCGTTGCTCTGCAGCACGGCTTGCGAGAGCGTCCAGAGGTCGTCGCCGATCACCAGCGAGCGGATGATTCTGTAGATGTAGTCGTTGTAGTTGTCCGAGCTGGCGTCGTGCCTGATCATTCCTCTGAGCGAGATGCCTTCGCTCTTGTCCACGTTCAGCACAAGAGCGCCGTTGTTGTCGCGGTTTCGCCAGGAACTCACAGGTACAACCAGGGCCTTTTCGGGTGCCCACCACAGGAACGCCCGGTGATCCCATTCAACGTCGCTCTGGGCGTCGGCAAGCACCCAGTTGTCAATTTCCGTGGGATTGGACGGGTCGGATACGTCGAAGAGCGAGACTTTAGCTCCCGTGATGCGACCTTGCCCGGTGGCGTCGGCCCCCACCCCTGCGATGAGGTCTCCGCCCAGCGGATGCAGGTAGGCGGAGTAACCAGGGATCTTCAGCTCGCCAAGCACCTTCATTTTGGCAGGGTCGCTCAGGTCAACCACATACAGCGGGTCTACTTGGCGGAATGTCACCACGTATGCCCGATCGTCGATGTAGCGCACCGAGTAGATGCGCTCGCCCTTGCCCATGTTTCCAACGCTGGCGACGTTTTGGAGGCTGCTGCCAACCTGTCGCAGCGAGTGGATGAAGCTTTCGCTGCTCGGGCCCGTTCCCCAGGGTGTGCCTAGGGTGGCTGCGACGAAGAAGTGCCCGCCTCGTTCGTTCATTGAGAACTGGTTGAGGAGGTGCCCCTTGACGCTGCCGGAAGCAAGGTAGGTTGCGCCGCTTTCGCTGAGCGAAAACTTGTGGATCGATGTCCTGTACCGCTCTTCCAAGGAGGCGCGGAGATCCTCCGTTTCGAAGAGCGCAGGGCGGATGGTGGCTTCGGTGACCACGTAGAGGTTCTCGGTTGAGGCGTAGATGGTCCGCCCCCCGGCGAAAGTGGCGCTTGCCAACCCCTTGGCCAGAGCCGCGTCGAGGTCGATTGTCAGAACGCCGAGTGTGGTGAATGTGTTGAAGTCTGACGGCGTCTTCACCTTCGAGCAGTCGAGCAGGCTGCCTTCCTCTTGCACCGACCCGTCCGACGCGATCAGCCTGTACTGGGGCAGCCAGTCCGAAAGTTTGCTTTCTTCAACGACTTGCCGGTTGGCTTCGGTGGCCCTTGCGGCGCTGGACTCGTTTCGAGGGTTCTGGGGATAGACAAAGCCCAGCCCATCCGGGCTGTGATTGAACACCACGTGGGCGGTGGAGCCGATGGATCGAGACGACAGGTAGCCACCCTCCACGTGCAGGGTGTTGCCGCGGCGAGGGGTGCCGTCGAGAAGGACTTCGGTCACCGTCAGCCTGGAGGTCTCCCACGTAATTGCCCGATCAGCGGCGCCTGCTTCGGTGTTGATGGGTCGAACGCTTCCATAGGTGGTGCTTAACAGCAGCAACCTGTCGTCGTGGAAAAGCATCTCGCTTGCGTAGTTGTTGGGGACGTTCACCCGTCCGGTGACTATCGGCTCGTCGCCGGTTACATCCACAACGGTGATCCATTCTCTGCCTGAGACAATGATGCGCCGACCGTCGGTCTTGACGATGTCGGCCTCGTCCACTCCAACAACCTGCACATTTGTGCCTGAGAAGTCCACTCCCGCCTGCGGGGCGGATTTCGCAGCAGAGCTTTCGGGTGCCTCGGAGGGCATGTCTCGGGCGATTGAAGGCATGGCATCGGCGGAGAAGTCGGCGGAGAAGTCGGCGGCTGCGCCATCGTCTTGTATGAATTCCTCTACGGCGACAACCTCTCTGCGCCAGTAGTTCCCGTCGTCAAATCCGAAGGGGCCTACCCGTTCGAGGGCCGCATTCTTGATAGCGGCAAGGAGGCCGTCGCAGTTTCTGTAACTCTGCAGGGTGGTGGCAAGCGATGGCTCGTCCTCCGCGCTGGCTGCCTTGAAGGTTTCGCCGTCTGCTGAGCCGGCTGCCGCGTCTTCCAGCTTTTGTATGAGGTCGCAGGAGGCCAGCACGCCCCCTGCCAAGGCCAGGGCGACCATAGTGGCAAGAGTGATAAGGATTGATTGGCGACTCAACGTCGGCCTCCTTTCGTGGATTGTTCCTCCAACTATAAAGACGCTTTCGTGTAGCGGAAGGTTGACAGGAGGGCAACGGCGGATTGCTTGCATGTAGCGGCGTGGCGTTGGTGCCTGTATATTTAGAACTACGACGCGGGGTGGAGCAGTCTGGTAGCTCGTCGGGCTCATAACCCGAAGGTCGGAGGTTCAAATCCTCCCCCCGCTACTCCTTTTCCCGATCCTGCCCCGCTTTTCACCCACTTCTGTTGCTGCGTTGAGAGGGTTCTAGGCTGCAGCCGATGGCAAAGATTGCGGTTGTTCACTATTCGTCCACTGGAAATGTGTTTCGGCTGGCTGCGGCCCTGGCGGAGGGGGCTGAATTTACGGGTGCAGATGTCCGACTGCGGCGTGTAGCCGAGTTGGCGCCCCCGGAGGCGGTGGGGTCCAACCCCCGCTGGGCGAAGCATTCCGAGTTCGTGCAAAGCGAAGCTGGCCCAGCGCTGGCTTCGCTCGACGATCTGCGATGGGCCGACGGAATCGCCCTGGGCACCCCCACCCGCTTCGGCGGCCCGGCGGCGCAACTCAAGCAGTTCTTGGACACCACAGGCGGGCTCTGGTTCGAAGGCGTCCTGGCGGAGAAGGTTGTAACCGCATTCACGTCGGCCTCCACCGCTCACGGAGGTCTGGAGTCCACCATCCTCGCCACCCTGAACTTGGCCTACAACTGGGGTGCGCTCATTATGCCGACCGGCTATGCCGACAGCGAGATTGCCGCCGGTGGCAACCCCTACGGTTCGTCATGGGTTAGCCGCGGCAACGCTCTGCCCGACGAAGTGGCACTGCGGGCGGCCTTCGGGCAAGGTCGGCGACTAGCGGAGGTCTGCGACAGACTCGCCAAGTGAAATGGCGTAGTCAGCTGCTGCCTCTATACGGCTCCCAAGGTGGTTCGTGTTCTGAGTGGAGTTCTATGTTTCTATCTGCCCGGCGAAGAGGTCCTGCTAAATAGCTTCTGTTGAACGCTTCGACGCGGTGGTGAACGCCGTTAGATATCTCAGCAGTATGTCGAGCTTGCCCCTCGTCTAGAAGCCCTAGAGCCTCTCTTTCACTTCACCCTCATCAAATTAGGCATTTCGTCGTGGGTGCGTCCGTCCAGCTCACGCCCGCCGGATTTGGGCGTGCGTCCTCCCCATTGCTTGAAGAAGAATGGGACGTCGGCATCCTCACACTGATCTCGAAGACTAGTGACCCATGCCAGATCCATGGGGCGCGCGCCCGGCCCGCTCTCACCGCCGGCAATTACCCAGTGAATGCCGTCAAGGTCGAGGTGATCAATGGGTCCGATCAACGGCTCTGCGCTGACAAAGCGAATTGTCGCCCGGGTTGCGCGAAGGTAGTCGAGGCGAAAGCGGTATCTGCTGTTCTCGATGCTCACGCCCATCCAGAGATTGTCCGGCCAGTCAAGTCTGTGAGACATCGCTGCTAGGCGTTTCGCTCGCTTGGTAAGGATTTGATACTGGTGCCTTGGGGTGTCCGCAATCACATCAAAGACGCGTTGAATGTAGTTGTCCGGCACTTCCGGGTGAAACAAGTCGCTCATCGAATTGACGAAGACGGTGCGGGGTGAGCGCCAATTATGCGGGATGGAAAGAGTGTCAGGGTGGAGCGTCAGACGAAACCCCGGCCCGCTCGTGCGCAGCTCGCCATCGTTTTGATATTTCTCTAGCCCCATGGCCTTGAGTCGCTTAGCGAGAGTCAGGGCGTAGCAGTTGTCGCAGCCAGGCGATGTTCTGTCGCACCCTGTAGTGGGGTTCCAGGTCGCCTCAGTCCACTCGATTGTGCTGCGATCTCCCATTACGGTCTTCCTGGCTTTCGCCGATCTCAGGTGTTGGCAGGCCTAGGTGGCTGGACGCGTTCTTCCAAGGCCATTGTACGAACGGGTGTGACAGCAATGACGCAATTTCCGGCTATTATCACCTTTCGAGCACTTTGCCCCCTTCGACCGACTGCGAGTTCCCCATGCCCCCAACGCTTTATCGCGATACTAACTACTCATTGATCCATCTGAACGAAGATATTCGACATGGCAACATAGCCCTACCGGAAATTCAGCGCCCGTTTGTTTGGAAGTCATGGCAGGTGCGCGACCTATTTGACTCAATGTACAGGGGGTTTCCGATCGGCACACTCGTGTTCTGGGAGACGGGGGCCGGAGTCGGAAAGCGACAGATTCACGGCAGCGAAGAAGACAAGGTGCCCAAGCTGTTGATAGTCGACGGGCAGCAGCGACTCACGTCGCTTTACGCGGTGCTAAATGGAAAGCCCGTGCTTACCGATGCTTACAGGGAACAAATAATTCGGATCGCCTTTAGGCCTTCCGACGAAAAATTTGAAGTGTCAAACGCAGCCGTTGAGAAGTCTCCCGAATATGTTCCAGACGTAACTGTTCTCTGGAGGCCCGGTTACAAGTCAAGGGTTCGGGAGTTCATGGAACGCCTTGACAACAGCCATTCAGTGTCGCTTACCCCAGAGGAACAGGATGCGCTTGAGGAGAGGATCGACAGGGTGCGCGACCTGCGCGATTTCCGCTTTCAGGTGATTGAGCTAAACGCTAGCGTTGACGAGGAAAAGGTCGCCGAGATATTTGTGAGGATTAACTCCGAAGGGGTCAAGCTTAACCAGGATTCATTCATCCTAACTCTAATGTCGGTTCACTGGGATAAGGGTCGAGTGCAACTCGAGGACTTTTGCCGAAAAGCCACTGAGATAAATACTTCTTGGCCCTCGCCTCAAAATGAATTTATTAATCCATCGCCAAATCAGATGCTTAGAGTGGGGATTGGTGTTGCCTTTCGCAGAGCGCGGCTCTCTCTTGTCTACAATATTTTACGTGGGAAAGATCTTGATACAGGATTAGTTTCCGAGGAAAGGAGAACATCACAGTTCGAGCTGTTGCGCGCTGCGCAGGAGGAAGTATTAGATCTCGAGAATTGGCATGAATTCTTGAAGTGCCTGACTGCGGCTGGTTTTCGTAGCAGTCGCATGATCAGTTCCGAGGCCGCCCTTCTATATTCTTACGTCTTATGGTTGATTGGCAGACGCGACTTCAGCCTAGACAATTATACTTTGCGGAGTGTGATTGCTCGATGGTTCTTCATGGCCCACACAACCGGTCGCTACACAAACTCTCCAGAAACTCAACTCGAGGCAGACCTTCGTCGAATTTCCGATTTGGAGACATCAGACAGAAACGCATTTTGCCAGGAGTTAAATAAGGGAGTACGTGCCGCATTTACAGATGACTTTTGGGCGATTTCACTTCCAAATATGCTGGACAAGTCGGCAGCGAAGTCGCCAGCTCTGGCTTCCTACTGGGCTGCCCTGAATTTGCTTGACGCAGAATCGTTGTTTGGTTCTCAGCGGGTAAGAGAGTTGTTTGATTCAAATGCTGCCTCCCAAAGAACCGTTGAGCGTCATCACTTGTTTCCTAGAGCGCATCTGGCTGGTAGAGGAATAACGGGAAAGCGTCTCGTGAATGCCATTGCAAATATGGTATTTGCAAATTGGCCGGAAAACGCTGTCATAAGTGCTGACGATCCACGTGAGTATTGGCCGGTAATGTCGGAGCGTATGAATCCAGAGCACCTCCGCCGTCAGATGTACTGGCATGCCCTCCCGCTTGGTTGGGATCAGCTCGACTACGCGGATTTTCTTGAGAAGCGCAGAAAGCTTATTGCAAAGGTGGCGAGGGATGGATTTGAGACTCTTTGGGGCAATCAAGAACCAGTTCTAGTACAGCCTGACATTGTGGACTTTTTGTCGGCTGGAGAGTCGCAGTCTGTGGAGTACAAGTCGACTGCGCGCCTAAATCTACGAACCCGCGAGGTCGACAAAAGAATGGGGCACACCGTCATAAAGTCCGTATGCGGTTTTCTGAATGCCGAGGGGGGCACGCTGCTGATCGGGGTGGACGACAACGGTGAGGTGCTGGGTCTTTACGAGGACATGCGAACACTGTCCAAGCCTGGGCGGGACAGCTATGAGCTTTACCTGAGGCAGCTACTTGACGCCAACCTTTCCACCCCGACGGCGGGTCTCGTGAGGATCCGCTTTGAAGGGGATGGAGGCCGCGAGATCTGCCTGGTCTCGGTGTCGCCTTCCGCAAAGCCCGTGTTTGCCAAGCCGCTGCAGGGAGGCGGGCAATCAGCCAGCGAGTTCTGGGTGCGCTCGGGCAACGCCACCAAGCCGCTGCTCGGTCAAGACATGATGGACTACCAGAAGCGTCGCTGGGAGTAGAGCGAGATCCCCGTTCCGATCTCGCGGTGGGGCGGCTGACCGATGAAGTCACCGATGAAGTCACCGATGAAGTTGCGGATGAAGTTCTATCCGGAATGCTGCGAAGTCGCTGATAGGGACTGAGTTGTCGGGCGTTTGACGGATGAAGTTACGGATGAAGTCATCGCTAGCGATGAAGTCACAGGTGAAGTCATCGATGAAGTTACAGATGAAGTCGCTGATGAAACTACCCGTCGGCTCATAGACGAACTCGTTGCTATCAATGAAGGGGCCACTGCTACCGATGAAGCCTTCCGTCGGGCTGTCGATGAAGTCGCACGCCAACATATTCTGCTGCGAGCGATGAGCGGTGAGGTGAGCAGGAAAGGCCTGCAGGAGGCGCTTGGCTTCAGAAGCGAGCCATATTTTCGGACGGCTTACCTTCTTCCCGCCTTGCGGGCTGGGCTGATCGAAATGACAATTCCTGACTAGCCACGCAGCAGCAAGCAGCGCTATCGGCTTACGGCAGCGGGGCAAGCGCAGCGTGACAGGCTTCTTTTACACAAATAGTGGAGGACAAAGTGGCGAAGATAGAAATCACGAAGACAGAACTGGTTTGGCCGGGAAAGTACAACGAAGACGGAACGCTTAAAGGGACGCTACGTGTAGACCTGCCGTTTCAGGTGATTGAGACTATTAAAGAAAGCCGCTCTACTCGTGATACGGAAAAGACAAAAGGAATATCCCTCTTCAAGACTTATCAGGGAGATGAGGGGGAGACCTTCGATAAAGGCTGGCGAAACAAACTCATTTGGGGTGACAACCTGCTTGTAATGGGCTCGCTGCTGAAACGGTTTGCCGGAAAGATCGACTTAATATACATTGATCCGCCCTTCGCCACAGGTGCGGATTTCTCGTTTACTGCTCCAATCGGTGAGAGCGGAGAAGAAATTGACAAGAAGCAATCAATAATTGAGGAAAAGGCATATCGAGATACTTGGGGTAAAGGAAAAGATTCTTGGTTTAATATGATTAGCAGTCGTTTGCAATTGATGAGAGATCTGCTTAGCGAAAATGGAACAATCTACATGCATTTAGATTGGTATGTAGGTCATCACTTGCGGCCTGTTCTTGATGAAATATTTCGTGAAGAATGTTCACTTGGTGAAATAGTATGGGCCTACGGTTCACCTTCTGGTGGTCGGGTGTCCGGTTCAAAGCTTGTTAAAGCGCATGATCTAATCTACATTTTCGCGAAGAATTACGGAAAGCAAAAGTACAAGATTGCGTATCTTCCATACTCAGATAAGTACATCAAAGATTGGTTTAGACATGTTGATGAAGAAGGTAGAAAATACCGAAAAAGGCAACGAGTTGATAAAACTACTGGACAAAAGTATTGGGAAAAACAGTATCTTGTTGACAGCAAAGGTGTGCCAGCTTCAACAGTTTGGACTGACATCCAGCAAGCATACGCCGATCCTAGAGCATATAAGATTGGAACTACCTCAGAAATTACCGGCTTCCCAACTCAAAAACCAGAACGTCTGCTCGAAAGAATTATCAAAATATCTTCCAACCCAGGCGATCTTGTGGCTGACTTTTTCTGTGGCTCCGGTACAACTATGGCGGTCGCCGAGAAGCTTGGTCGTCGGTGGATTGGATGCGACCTGGGACGCTGGGGCATACATGTCTCACGCAAGAGGCTGCTAGGAATAGAAGGCTGCAAGCCGTTTGAGGTGCTGAACCTCGGCAAGTACGAGCGTCAATATTGGCAGGGTGCCACTTTTGGGGATAGGAAAGGCAATGAGATGACGGAGACGGCTCTCTTCGAGTATCTCGCCTTCATTCTCAGGCTCTACGGTGCTGAGCCTGTGCCCGGTATGACGCACCTTCATGGCCGGAAGGGGAAGGCGATGGTGCACATCGGGGCGGTTGATGCACCTGTCACCATCAGCGAGATTCAGCAGGCGCTCGATGAGTGCGTGAAGCGCAGTCAGAGCGAACTTCACGTGCTGGGATGGGAGTGGGAGATGGGGCTGTCCGGCCCGAACAACGACCTCCGCAAAGGCGGCCCCATGCACGACGTGGCCAAGAACCAGGGTGTAAAGCTGATTCTGCTCACCATCCCGCGTGAAGTTATGGAGGAGCAGGCAGCCGACAAGGGCGACATCGACTTCTTCGAGTTGGCCTACCTGGAAGCGAAAATTGTGATAGCCCGGGGGGGGGGGGGGCGTTGCCGCAAATGGGCGTTGCCGCAGAGTGCTACTCAAGGATTTCGTCATCCCCAACCGCGAGCTCATTCCCGAGGATGTGCGCGCAAAGATCACGAAGTGGTCGGACTACATCGACTATTGGGCGGTGGACTGGGACTTCCGCAACGACACCTTCATGCAGGGATGGGTCGCCTACCGCACCCGCAAGGAGCGCTCTCTCCCGCTCGAGTCAGGCCTGCACGTCTACGAAGAGCCGGGCAAGTACCGGGTTCTCGTCAAGGTTGTCGACGTCTTCGGCAACGACACCTCGCAGGTGTACGACGTGGGCGTGGGCTAGAGCATGGCCGAGGCAATCGTCGGATACTCCGAGGACCTGCCGGAAATTCCCGACAGAAAGCCTTGGGAGAAGCCCGCTTCATACCTGGTTAAAGACGAGGACGCCCAGACGGGCTGGCGTGAGGAGAGATCAGGGCGTCGCCCCAGCCAACTGCTGCTTCCACCCAAAATCCGGCGAGCCGTCGATGAATGGCGCGACGGCGGCTACGAAGGGGCCGCGGATGTAAGCAGGCGGCTGCTCCAGTACTGGTTTGAGGAAGATCACGAGGTTCGCGGGTTTCAGGCACCGTTCCGCTACTACTTCTGCCAGCGGGAGGCGATCGAGACGCTGATCTGGTTGGTTGAGGTGGCCAGGCAGACCGATTGCTTGGAACTCATAAGAGAGCATGCAACACCCTCCGAGGAGGATCGTCTGTTCCAGAACTTCAGGTACCACACCAGGATGGATGGTCTCAGATTCCTGACAAGAACCTCGCCAGTTCATAAGGGCTCTGTAACCCAGGAACTCCCTCCAGAAGACCTGCGTCGCTACGCCTTCAAGATGGCCACCGGCTCGGGTAAGACCTGGGTGATGGCGATGGCCATCGTCTGGTCACGCTTTCACAAGCTGCTCGTGGAAGGCTCAGACCTCTCGACGAACTTCCTCATCGTCGCCCCCAACGTGATCGTTTATCAGCGGCTCGAGAAGGACTTTGCCCACAATCGCATCTTTCACGAACTCCCCCTCTTCCCGCCTGAGTGGAGAGGTCGTTTTACGCAGAAGGTGATTTTGCGCGGGGAGGCGGCTGAGCCCGATCCGTCGGGGAACCTTTTCCTGACCAATATCCACCAGCTCTATGAGTCGCGCGACGAGGAGCGGGAGTCGGCCAACCCGGTTGAGGCGCTGCTGGGCACGAGGCCGATCAAAGATCTGGCGGCGTCCGGCCGCCGTTCGATGCTGGAGCGCGTCAAGTCGCTCGACGACCTGGTGGTGATGAACGACGAAGCCCACCACGTCCACTCCGAAGAACTGAAGTGGAACCAGTCGCTGCAGGGAGTCCACGAAACGCTGCCAAGGGGAATAGCCGCCTGGCTGGACTTCACGGCCACCCCCAAAGATCGGAACGGGCTGTACTTCCCCTGGACGGTGGTGGACTACCCGCTGGCCCAGGCGGTGGAAGACCGCATAGTCAAGGCCCCATTAATCGTCAACATGCAAGACGAACTTGGCGAACCCCCAGCAGATCCGGAAAAGGTCACTAGGTCGAACGTGGTCGAGAAGTACGAATACTGGTTGAGGGCTGCGGTGAAGAGGTGGCAGGCACATCAGGACGCCTACAGGAAGCTTCAAACCCGTTCGGTGCTCTTTGTGATGACTTTGAACAACGCCTGTGCGGATGCCATAGGGGAGTTCTTCTTGAACGACAAGGAGTTCGGCTTCAAGAAGTCGGAAGTGCTCGTAATCCACACCGACAGCAAAGGCGAAATCACCAAGAAAGACCTTGAGAAAGCCCGTCAAGCGGCGCGGGACATAGACGAGGCGGGAAGCAGAATCAAGGTGATCGTCAGCGTGATGATGCTCCGCGAAGGCTGGGACGTTAGAGGAGTGTCGATAGTGCTGGGGCTGAGGCCGTTCACCGCGAAGGCGGAGATCCTGCCCGAGCAGGTCATCGGGCGCGGTCTGCGCCTGATGACGAACGTCAGCCCTGATCGGACGCAGACGCTGGAGGTGCTCGGAACTCGCAGGCTGCTCGACCTGCTGCGGCGTGAGCTGGAGCGGGAGGGCGTCGGTTTTGCCGAGTCCTCGCAAGACCCGCCCTCGACGGTCGTCATTGGGCCCGTGCGGGAGAAGCTGAAATACGACATCGTGATACCTGTCACCAGGCCGAGCCTGACGCGCAACTGCCGCAAACTCTCGGAACTAAACGTCGACTCGTTTGAGGCCGTTGCCGAACTGGACCGGGCAGGCGGAAGTCAGCGAATCAATTTGAAGATGGATCACGCCATTACTGAGACTGAAGTAGGGCGAGACGACGTTGAGCTTCAGCCGCTAATGGTTCAAGATGCGCTGGCCGACGTAACGAACAAGGTGATGGACGCAGCAAGGCTCACTGGTTGCTTCGCCGACTTGCTCCCGATTGTGCGTGAATACGTTGAGAAGCGTTGTTTCGGGCGTGAGGTGAACCTGGCGGAGGACTGGATTCGCTCGCACCTTTCCGGCTCCGATTCGCGGGAGGCAATTGCAGGGCTCCTGGCCAGAAAAATCGGCGAACTTACAGTCGAGCGCCGGAGCATCGAGTTTGCGAACGCCGAGCATCGGCTGTCGGAGACGAGACCCTTCATCTGGCGGCGCAACCTTCCGGCGTTGGAAGCCGAAAAGACCGTCTTCAACTTCGTGGCCACCTACAACGACTACGAGCGAAGCTTCGCGGAGTTTTTAAACCGTGCCGACGACGTTCTGCGGTTTGCGTCCCTCGCTACGACCGAGCAGGGTGGGGCCGCAACGACCTTTCGCGTGGACTACCTCAAGTCCTCAGGCGCGGTCGGTTTCTACTACCCGGACTGGGCGATCGTCCAGGCGAGCAGTGACGGCGAAGTCAACTGGATCATCGAAACGAAAGGCCGCATTTGGCCAGATACCCAGGCAAAGGACGAAGCAATCAGAAGTTGGTGTCTGCAAGTCAGCTCGGCCACTTGCAGGCCTTGGCGGTTTGCACGGGTCAATCAAGGTGAAATTTCAGCTTTTAGACTGTGCTCAGCTAATTTGCGCACTTTGACGCAACTTATGAATCTTATGAAGTATGGGTTGCGCGATAGCGGGTAGCCTTGTTATGATTTACGGCTGAATTCATAATAGGCGGTTGCCTTAGTACGGGTTGCGCGATAGCGGGTAGCCTTGTTATGATTTAAGGCTGAATTCGTAATAAGCAGTTGCCTTATTACGAATTGCGCGATAGCGCCACAGGTGGGAGATTCATGCAACGCGGAGCAACAGGCCGATACGAGGTCACCAGCACGTTCGTAGGGGAGCAGGTGCGTGCGTTCGTGCCCTTTCCGTTGCCTCCTGAACCGCGCGTTGCGTTTGAAGGCGAGTTGCTTAAGGCTTACGAGGAAGCCATCTTGGCTCTTGGTCGCCTCGACGGGGTCTCGGTGCTATTACCGGACAAGGCGCTGTTCCTGTACTTCTACATTCGCAAGGAGGCCGTGCTCTCATCTCAGATAGAGGGAACACAGTCCTCGCTTTCCGACCTCTTGAGATACGAGCGGGATGATGCCCCTGGTGTTCCAGCGGGCGACAGTGCCGAGACCTTACGCTGCGTAGCGGCGCTTGAGCACGGTCTGCGACGCTTGAGAGAGGACGACTTTCCGCTTTCGAATCGCTTGATTCGGGAAGTTCACGAGAAACTGCTCTCGGAGGGCCGCGGCAGCGACAAGATGCCAGGGGAATTCCGGCGCTCGTTGGTCTGGATAGGGGGCAGTCGTCCTGGGAATGCGAATTTTGTTCCGCCTCCTCACATGCATGTTCAAGACTGCATGGCCGCTCTGGAGAGGTTCCTGCACGCTGACGATGACGGGTTGCCACCGCTGGTGCGTATTGGGATGGCGCACGTTCAGCTCGAGACCATCCACCCATTCCTTGACGGAAATGGCCGGATAGGGCGGCTTCTCATCACTTTCCTGCTTTCCAGTTCGGGGATGTTGAGCGACCCGCTGCTGTACCTGAGCCTGTACTTGAAGCAGAATCGTTCGAGTTACTACGAATTGCTGAACACGGTCCGCACAATGGGCGACTGGGAGGCTTGGCTGGCTTTCTTTTTTGAAGGCGTGAAGGTGACCGCAAAGGCTGCAGCTGCAACAGCGCAAGATCTCCGGGCAATGATTGAGGCAGACAGAGAGCAAATCACCAAGTCCGGCCGCAAGGCAAATTCGGCGTTGCGCGTTCATCAAGCTCTAATAAGGCACCCTCTTCAAAGCATTTCCTCTATGCGGGAAGTGACCGGGCTTGCTTTTTCGGGAGCCTCGGCAGGTGTTCAGCTATTAGAGGAAATAGGAATAGCGCGAGAGATAACAGGCTTGTCCCGCAATCGGCTGTATGTCTATGAGAAGTACCTGTCGATTCTCAACGAAGGAACTTGACACACGTCAGCAGTCGGCGGCTGAATTCCCACTGTTGTTATAAAAGAGCGCCCCTCAGCGTGCATGGCCGAACATGAGGTTCATCAACCAGGTAATGCGTCGGTCCACGCGATTCAGGAAGTTCTTGCGGTCCTTCTCGGTTGAGCGGTCTGAGTCGTAGAAGGCCAGCCAGCGCATTCCGCAGCGGGGTGGGCAGAGAGCATGGAGGCTGCGGCGCAGGAAGTGTCTACCTGGCTCGCCTTGAATCACGTTGACAACCTTCGTGGAGCCGTGAGTGGTAACCGCAATCAGGTAGTCCAGGCCGGAAAGGAGTTCCGTAGCGTCGTCTCGTCCCACTCCCATCGCATAGGGCAGCAACTGATCCAGCCAGCCCGTCAGCAAAGCGGGCAGAGATCCCCACCAGGTGGGATACACCAGCACCAGCCCGCTGGCCGAACGGAGCGCCAGACGGTGTTTTTCCACCAGTCCCGGCGGTGCGCCGATTGCGTCGAAACCGTCTTTGTACAGGTCGAGCATCCTGGTCTCGGTGCCAGCCTTCGTAAACGAATTCATCACCTGAGAGGCAACGGCGGCGCAGAAACTGTCGGGGAGAGGATGACAGAACACAACGAGCGTGCTCACAGCCTCGCCAGCGTCCTCTCTACCTTCCTTAGATACTCGAACTTGACCGACTTGGCCTCCTCGGTGCGAGACTCGCAGTTGTACAGAGCCAGGTAGCGGCGCTTGCAGCGGGTGTTGACAATAAGGCGCATGGTTCGTGAAAGGATTCTCCTCCCAACGTCCTTGCCCTGCCTAACGGATCGGCGATCCTGCTCGTGCAGGGCCACCAGCACCAGGCGCCGAACGTCGGTAAGTCCCCGTCTCACCTTGCCGTCAACGAGTTTGAAAGCCACGGTCGGGGCAAAGGTTCGATCGACGAAGCCCTTTAGACGGGTTGGAATGCCCGTCCAGCCCACCCGATACACGAACACGAGCGCCTCGGCTGCGCGGACCCGCGCCCCGTAGTCCTGGACATCCGACTCCGCCAAGGGAGTGTCGGTGTGGTAGCTTCGGCGACCCTCCTGTGTCATCGTCGGCGCGAATCGGTCGGCGTGAAGATCGATGATGTCCACGTCGTGCCCACCCTTGGCCAAGCCGCAATCGAGCGCCCTGCGAAGCCCTCCGGGATACTGGGCCAGTTTCAGGTCGTCGGCGAGAACCACCAGCACATGCACGATCAACATTTTGGCATGTGCGTGCTGATTTCGCGGGAGGGGGGAGGGGTGTTTGTCGCCCTGACTCGAATGCCCTGCTGACTATTCTTACTAGCCA
Organism: uncultured Acidimicrobiales bacterium; assembly: GCA_958295925.1. Taxonomy (GTDB): domain Bacteria; phylum Actinomycetota; class Acidimicrobiia; order Acidimicrobiales; family CATQHL01; genus CATQHL01. The sequence continues at coordinate 1,065,496 of CATQHL010000001.1, read as the reverse complement.
ATGTCTGGGAGTTGCATTTTGGCTGACGCCCTCTTGCCTGACGGCAGCAGGGTAGACGTGAAAGTAGTAGACGGTCTGGTGGCGACGGTTGGACCCGTCGGCGTTTCAGAGGACGTGCCTGAGGCTTTCGGAGCCCAACCGTCGAGTGCTTCGCTGAAATCGTCGAGCCTGAAGCGGTACGAGCTCAATGGCATGCTTCTGCTGCCGGCTCTTGCCGAGCCCCACGCCCACCTCGACAAGGCCCTCACCGCTGGTCGGATCGCCAATCCGACCGGTGACCTGATGGGCGCAATAGAAGCCTGGGTGCACAGAAAAAGTGGAATCGCCATCGAAGACGCCATCGAAGACACCATTGAGCGATCCTGTCGAGCGCTGGAGATCGCGATGGCGTCGGGAGTAACCGCCCTGCGCACCCACCTCGATGTGGGAAGCGACATCGGTGCCCGCAGCGTGGAGGCACTAGCCGAGGTTCGTCGCCGCTACGAGCACTGTCTGGATTTACAGATAGCAGCATTGGTCTCCATTCCCCTGACCGGCCCGGAGGGACGGGAGAACCGCCAAGCGCTTTCCGAGGCCCTCGAAGCTGGGGCAGACCTTGTGGGAGGCGCCCCGGCCATCGATCCGCGCCCCTCCGAGTGTGTGGCGGAGTGCCTCTCTGCGGCGTCCGACGCTGAGGTTGGCTTGGACCTGCACATCGACGAGACACTCGATCCCTCGGTATGCACTCTGGCGACCCTGGCCAAGCTGGCAATCGACAGGGAATTCCCGCACGCGGTGACTGCCAGCCACTGCGTGAGCCTTGGGTCGATGCCCGTTGACGTCCAGCGCAGCGTCGCCGCGCTCGTGGCTGAGGCCGAGATCGACGTGGTAACCCTTCCGCTTACGAACCTGTTCCTGCAAGGCAGGGAGCACCCGGTGTCCACCCCCAGGGGATTCACCGCTTTCGGTGCTCTGGCGGAGGCGGGTGTGCGAGTAGCTGCGGGTGGGGACAATGTTCAAGACCCATTCAACCCCGTGGGAAGGGGCGATCCGCTGGAGGTGGCATCCTTGATGGTTACGGGCGGGCATCAACGCCCGGAGACTGCTTTCGAGTTCGTTTCGTCGAGGGCGCGGGCTCTCATGCGCCTGCCAAGCGCCTCACCCTCCCCGGGGTCGGCAGCCGACTTCATGGCCATCGATGCCGCGTCGGTTCGCGAGGCAGTGGCCTTCGCCCCCGCGACTCGCCTCACCTGGAAGGCCGGCCGCCTCACGGCGTCGTCGTCTCAGAGCGTCGAGCTCGCTTCCGTGGGCTCCCGCTCTCCCTCCGGCCAAGGCCGCGCCCGCCCCTGAGCACTGATTCCGTCCGAATGTCGCCGAGCATCCCATGGGGGGTCTGGTTCGAACCCACGCAGCCGGTTGAGCGGCTGGTGGAGTTGGCCCTCGAGGCGGAAAAGCTTGGCGCGGAAGTATGCCTGGTGGCCGACGAAGGCACCGAGCGGGACGTCTACGTTGCCCTGACCGCGATCCTGCTGTCGAGCGCCGAGTTGGTGGTTGGCCCGGCGATCACAAATCCATTCTCCCGTCATCCGGTCACAACGGCCGCAGCCATAGCAACCCTCGACGAGCTGGCCCCAGGTCGGGTCTGGCACGGGCTAGGGGTGGGTGGCTCACGGGTATTGGAGCCGCTTCAGCTGGAGCCTCGGCGACCGTTTACAGCGCTCAAGGAGGCGTTCACGTTAAACCGCCGCCTGCTGGACGGCAAGAAAGCAGGCCCTGCGATGCTGCCGTGGTTCGAAGGCGATGTGCCCATCGCCGTGGCAGGGCGCGGGCCGCGGGTGGGGGAGTTTGCCGCCGCCCACTCCGACTGGGTGATCCTCTCGGCCAAGGCTCTTGCCGACCTGCCGGAGAGCGCCGCGGAGATACGAATCAGGGGTAGCGCTCGCGTGGCCTGGTCGGCTTATCTGGCCTACGACGAACTGGAGCGGCGCCGAGCCCTTCGCCATTTTGCCTACATGGCCATCGACGCCCCGGCAGAGATTCGTGAGCAGGTGGGTCTTGACGAGCTGAGGACTGCCAGGATTCGGAAAGCCATGCTGTCGGGAAGGCTGGAGGTGGCTGCCGAGCACCTGCCCGAAGAGCTTCTTGACATGTATGCCGTCACCGGCTCTCCCACTGAATGCGCCTTGACCATCGCTGAACTTCGCAGGTGCTTCGACTTGTTCCTGCTGCCCATGAACGATGAAGCCACCTGCGAGCAGCACATGGCAGCCTCGGCCAAGATTCTCAATTTGGCGGCGAGGTTGGAGGGCGACGGCGGCGTAAGTGGGGATTCCGGCGTTTAGCCCGGAGGGTCGCCTAGCCCGGAGGTCCGGCGTTTAGCCCGGAGGTCCGGCTCTAGCCCGAAGGTATGGCGTCGTAGGCGGGAAAGTCGGAGTCCACCACAGTGCGGATTCCTAGCCCCATAACCACTCTGTTGACGTAGTTGAGGTGTGCGCAGTGGGAGTTGGCGTCCAAGATCGCCAAATCGTCGAAGCCGGCCTGGCGAAGGGTGTTCACGTCGGCCTCGCTGACGTCCGCTGGTCGGGACGTGAGCGCAATCGTGTAGCGCACAAGGGCGGCTTCGTCGGCGGGAAGGTTGTCGGCAGCCCCGGCCGGGTCGGATGCCAGCCTGAGTATCTCATCGTTGCTGAAGCCGTCTTCGCGCAACTTCACGGTGACTTGGCTCATGCAGTAGACGGTGCCGTTCAGAGCGGAGGTCACGAAACCTATGAGGTTGCGCTGCCGGGTGCTCAGCCCCGACGGGCAGCGCTCGGTTGCGGCGTATAGATCTAGACGCGCCCCAACGAGCCTGGGGTAGAGGGAGCCTGCCAGGGTCATCTCCGTAGGTTCCCCCATCTTCTCGGCTTGGCGTTCGTAGTGGCGAAGAAGTTCGCCGTCTGCTTCTTCATAAGGGACTGTCTTGATCCACATGATCCCAATTTACGCCCATCGGCAAGACGCGCGATACGCGCCGCGCCAGTGCCGTCTCAAGCCATTTGACAGCCACGCAAAGGGTGGTAAGTTCACAATTCGGTTAGTTGTCGGAGTTGCAACTGATTCGTTCAAATTGTGCGGCGATTAACCTTGCCTAAATTTGTGAATGCGGCATTCAACGACGGCCATTTAACTAATCGTGTAAAAATCGCAATTACTAGGGAGGAAGCGATGTCAAAACGAAGTTGGAAAGGCCTGATTGTGCTGGGATTGATCGCAGCACTCCTGCTCGCCGCTTGCGCGTCGAGCGATTCCGGCGCAGCCGAACCAGACAACTCGGCCATCGAGAACGCGGAAGCCGCTCAGCGGGAGGCCGAAGCCGCTGTCGCCGCCGCAGAGGCCAAAGCGGCTGAGGCTGAGGCTCAGGCAGCTTTGGCGCAAGCTGAGGCCGAAGGAGCCGCTGCCGCTGTCGCTGCCGCAGAGGCCAAAGCGGCTGAGGCTGAGGCTCAGGCAGCTTTGGCGCAAGCTGAGGCCGAAGGAAGCAAGGACGAGATCGCAAGGGCACAGGAAGCCCTCGAAGAGGCTCAAATGGAAGCCGACATTGCAGAAGCCAGAGCCTATGATGCGGAGCGCTATGCCCAAGAGGCGGAGCGTGAAGTCCTGGCCGCAGAAATGGCGAGGCTCCAAGCCCAAGAGGCGGAGCGTGAAGCCCAGGCCGCCGCAGAAATGGCGAGGGACAGATCTGCAATGTCGCTCGACAGGGTGGTTATCAGCACTCCCAGCCTGGTGGCGCAGGCCGACTACGCAAGGGCGCCTTACGTTGCCCCGGCGCACGCGGCGGGGTTGCTGGCCTTCGGCGGCTACCTGTTCCGCTATGAAGCAGACGGGAGTTTCGTGCCCGATCTGGCTGAGGACTTCCCCGAGTTCTCCGACGACCGTCTGACGATGACCGTGACTCTGCGTGATGGTCTCGTCTACTCCGACGGCACTCCGGTAGTGGCACAGGACGCAGTCGTAACGCTTGAGCGCGCCAAAGCTGAAGGCCCGTTCGGAGCGCAGATGGCCTCGCTGGACTACGCCGAGGCTCCCGACGACCGGACGATCGTCTATCACCTCAACGAGCCTTTCGACTGCCGCACCCAGAAGATCGTCTGCAGCGAGCAGCTTCCCATTCACCCGCACGAGCAGGTTCTCGCCGATCCAGAGGAGTACTTCACCAAGCCCGTCAGCGCCTCTCAGTACATGGTTTCGGAGTGGGCGCCCGGCTCTCCCACGATGGTGCTTGAGGCCAACCCGAACTACTGGCAGGGGCCGCCCGCAATTCAGACGCTGGTGCTCGCCTCTGCGACAGACGCCATCTCCAGACTGCTCCAGGTCACCACAGGGGATGCAGCAGTGGGCTTCGACATTCCAGTCTCGGTGCGCGCCGACCTGCCGCCTGAGGTCAACCAGGTTGTCCACCCCATCGGCGGGACTTTCTGGTTCGTTACCCGCTCCGACTCTCCCGGCCCTCTAGCGGACGTGAGGGTTCGCAAGGCGATGTGCATGGTGGCCGACCGCTTCGCCATCAACGAGCGAGCATTCCTGGGCACCGCCGAGCCGGTTGGCTCCATCCTTTCCAAGCACCGCACCGAGTGGGTGTACGAGGACATCATTCCACTTGAGCGCGACGTGGAGGGTGCGAAGGCGCTCTTGGAGGAGGCCGGCTACGGCGACGGGTTCTCCATTCCACTCCAGACCTGGGGCGCTCGTCCGGGATGGACGGACGCAGCCACCGTATTGGCGGAGAACTTGGCGGAGATCGGCATTACCGCCGAGGTTCAGCCTGTGGAAGACGCAGTTGCAATCGACAACATCATCAACCGGAATTACGACGTGATGTGGGTCGGCAGCGGCGGCGACAACTTCTCCACCCTGCGGACGCTCTTCTACACCAACAACTTCTGGTCAAACTCGGTGGCGTTCTCCGATGCCGAGGTGGACGGCCTCATGGACACGCTTGCGGTGGCCATGGCAACCGGCCAACTCGATGAGGCCCAGCAGCTGCAGACCGAAGTTCAGAGTGTGGCCCTGGACAAGTCGGCCAACTACTGCCCGACAGGTGAGCGTGCGGTGCTGGTGGGAAGCCGCCTGCCGGCCGATGTCTTGTCGATGATCCCGGCTTCTCAGAACTTCTGGATCGGGAAGGCCGAAGGCTAACTCGACAAGTCCGTTTGTCTGCTGCCTCGCAATCAGCAATTGCGAGGCAGCAGACAAGCCCTCTTAATCGACTCTGCATTTCTTGCCTTTCTTCCGGCCTTGCGCGTAAGGCATCTGACAGATGCGAGGTGCGACCGTGCCCGATGAGGCAGCGGTAGACGCCCAACAGGTCGCCAAGCCATCCGACGGCGCTGCGGGCGACACCTCCGACGACGGCGCTGCGGGCGACGTCTCTGTCCTTGAGGCACCGCCAAAACGGGAGCGCCTGCTCCATCTTGTAGCTCGGCGGTTGCTGCGGGCGTTGCTCGTGGCCTGGGGCGTCTCGCTGCTGGCGTTCCTGATCGTCCGACTGGTTCCGGGCGACCCTGTTCTGGTGATGCTGGGTGAGGAAGCCAGCCCGGAGCGCATCGAGAACTTCAGGGAGGAACTCAATCTGAACGGGTCGGTACTCTCCCAGTACTTCGGCTACACGGGAGACCTGTTGCAGGGCGATCTGGGCAAGTCCTTTCAGACCACCCGCCCGGTTACCGAGACAATCTTCGAGCGGCTTCCCATCACGCTCTGGCTGAACGTGCTGGCGATGCTGCTGGCCCTCCTCATCGCCGTTCCGTTCGGGGTTATCGGGGGGCTGACACGCTCAAACGTGTACAAGCAGGGTTTCAACCTCTTTTCCGCAGCACTAATCGCCACCCCCCCCTTCGTGACCGGCGTGCTGTTCCTGCTGGGCTTCGCCGTGAAGCTTCGTTGGCTGCCGGTGGCGGGGTATGTGAGGTCTTTCCCGCAGAATCTGGAGTACCTCATCCTGCCTTCGCTGGCAACCGCCATTCCAATTTCCATGATCTTTGCGATAGTCCTCCAGGAGTCGATAAGGGAGACAAACGCCGAGGAGTTCGTAGAGACCGGACTCGTCTGGGGGCTTCCAAAGAGGACGCTCACCTGGCGATACCTGCTGCGCCCCTCCATAGCGCCGGTTATCGGGCTGCTGGGATACATCGTCGGCGCCAACATGGCGGCTGCGGTGATTGTGGAGACGGTCTTCAACCTGGAGGGCATCGGCACCTACCTGGTGAGGGGTGTCCTTGCGCGTGACTACTCCGTGGTGCAGGGGACGCTGTTCGTGTTTGGGCTGATCGTGGTGGTAGTCCATTTCCTTGCGGATTCGATTTCCGCAATCATCGACCCTCGGGCCAGGACAATCACGTGACGGGGAAACTGGCGACCCTGACGAAGCGCTCCTGGAGGCGCTGGCGTGCGCTGCCACCGAGCATGCAGTTCGGCCTGGCCCTCATCGGCCTGATCATCTTTCTCTCGATAATCATTCCCGTCGCGAGTGCCCACAGCGCGACGATCGGCAGCCCCGACGCCAACCTGCCTCCGAGTTCCGAGCACTGGTTCGGAACCGACCACCTGGGTCGTGATGTCTTCGTGCGAACCTTCGCCGCCGCCCGAATCGACATAATCCTTGCCGCAGCGGCGGTGTCGGTGCCGCTGGTCGTAGGAACCCTCGTCGGCTCGATAATTGGCGTCACCCGCAGTCGTCTCGTTCAGAGCGCAGGCGATCTGGCCATCGAGGTGATCAACTCCTTCCCGACGCTCATCATCGTGATCGCCCTCGTGGCTGTGTTCGGGCGGGGCACCCGGGGCATCCTGTTCGGCCTGTTCATCACCGCCTGGGCGCGCTACGCCAAAGTCGCCCGCGCTCGCGCCCTGGCCATACGGGACATGGACTACTTGGAGGCCAGTCGCTGCCTGGGCTACAGCAAGTTCCGGATCCTGGGCTTCCACGTCACCCCGAACGTGATGCCGCTCACCATCGCGTATGCCGTCAGCGACTTCGTTGTGGTGATACTCGCCATAGCCGGCCTCTCCTTTCTGGGGGCGGGGGTTCAGCCTCCCTCCCCCGAATGGGGCGCAATGCTCAACGAGGGCCGCCCCTACATGCTTAGAGCGTGGTGGCCGCTTGTGTTCCCGGGTGCCCTCGTGTCGATCACGGCTCTGGGCGTGGCTCTCATCGCCTCGGGGATGACCAGGCGCACCTCGAGCAACATAGTCGGATGAGTGTCGGCATCTTCCCCGGCAACTCGTCTAGCAGGGGCAGTTGAGCGGAATGATTGACGCTCGGGCGCCGGAAGGCGTTGCAGTCACCAACGCCCTGCTCGCAGTGAAGGGGCTTTCCATTGGGATAATCGGATCGAAGGGGAGGCGAACCCCCGTCGTTGACAACGTTTCGTTCGAGATCGCCTCGGGCGGCACCCTGGGCCTGGTGGGCGAGTCCGGATCGGGCAAGTCGATGATGTGCCGGGCGCTGGTGGGCACGCTTGGTCGCCACGGCGCGGAGCTGACAGGAGGTTCCATCCGCCTCGAGGGCGAAGATCTGTCGAACGCCTCCGAGTCGGTCTGGCGACGGGTTCGAGGGCGTCGTGTGGCTTACGTCCCCCAAAGTTCGCTGGCCGGGCTGAATCCCGTCTTGAGCATCGGCAAGCAACTCACCAGCCTCACGCGTGTAGCAATGGCCGACGACGGCCAGTCTCCGCGTGCGAGGGCTCGCGAACTCCTGGAGATGGTGGAGATTCCCAGGGTCGGTTCGGTCATGCACGAACGCCCTTATCAGCTTTCAGGAGGGATGCGACAGCGGGTGGTCATAGCAGGCGCCCTGGCGCGCTCACCCTCCCTGCTCATAGCCGACGAGCCGACCACCGCCCTCGACGTGCGGGTTCAGTCGAAGATACTTGACTTGCTGCGACGGCTCCGAGAGCAACTCGGCATGTCGCTCATGCTCGTTTCCCACGACTTGGCGGTGGTGGAGGAGGTTTGCGATTCCATCGTGGTGCTCTACGCAGGTGCGGTGATGGAGGCGGGACGGCAGGATCTCATTCGTGAGAGAGCGCGCCATCCCTACACCGCAGGGTTGGTGGCGGCGGCAAACATGGAGCTTGCGGGCGGGTTCGAGCCGATCCCGGGTGAAGCGCCCAGCGTTGGGGCGTGGCCGGCGGGCTGCCGCTTCTGGCCTCGCTGCGGGCATTCGTTGCAGGTCGGCGACGGAAAGCCGCACCCTTCCTGCTGCGAGGGTGCCCAGCCGCAGCCGGTGGTAATAGAGGGGAGGCGCACGGCCTGCCTGTTTGCCGAGTTGATGATCAAAAACGCTGCCGGCGCTCAGAGTGTCGCCGCCCAGCGCTCGGAGGGTGAGACGTGAGTTCCGCTGTCTCTGAGCTTCTCGGAACCGGCATCGACGTGATCTTCGGTCGCGGCTCGGAGGCGTTCAAGGCCGTCGACGGTGTGGACATTCACATCAGGCGCGAAGAGGTGGTGGGACTGGTGGGGGAGAGCGGCAGCGGAAAGACCACCCTCGGGAAGGTGTTGGCCATGCTGGCGCGTCCCAGCGCCGGGGAGGTGAGCTACCTGGGCGAGCCGCTGACGAATTCGCGCGGCACCCCCCGTGAGGGCATGCGTGGGCGCATCCAGATGATCTTTCAAGACCCGTACTCCAGCCTCAACCCTCGTCAGACGGCTCAGCGCGCCGTGGCCGAGGTCTTCAGGGTCTGGCAGGGGCGCTCCTGGCATCAAGCTCGCAGCGACGCCCTGGGGCTGCTCACGGACGTGGGCATCAGCGCTGAGCAGGCCAGGTTGTATCCCGCCAACCTCTCCGGTGGTCAGCGTCAGCGGGTGAGCGTGGCCCGCGCCCTGGCGGTTGATCCCCACATCCTTATTGCGGACGAGCCCACCTCCTCCATCGATCAGTCCGCCCAGGCGCAGATGCTGGCTCTGCTGGGCAGGCTTCGAAGGGAAAGGGGTCTGGGAATTCTGCTGATCACCCACGACCTGCGGCTTGTTCGCCGATTCGCCGACAGGATGTACGTGATGAAAAACGGGGAAGTAGTCGAGAGCGGTGACACCATGTCGGTTTTTCTGCGCCCTGCGCACCAGTACACACGCGACCTCATAGAGGCAATCCCGGGCCGGGGCAGTGAAGACTGAACGCCATCGGGTGCCGCAATCGGGTGCAGCTAACGGCGGTTGGAAGCGCTGTCCAGCAGGGATGGGGGGGAACCGGCGATGGCCGTCATGTCCAAATGTGGTAAACAGCCTCGAATTAGCCTTTCAATGCCGGGGCCAAGTTGTAAGTCAAGGCAGAAGGAAAATCCGGTGTTTCGTTTCGTTCATCCTGAAGTTCATAATCTCGCAGGGGATTTGACTGGTTTTCTGATTAGCGGTCGGCGATCAGGGGGTGCAAGGAGCGGATGTGATGAATGAGACCTCCTCCTCTCACCGCCTGCCAGACGGCATCGACGGCAGCCGGGTAGATCTGGCCGAGGAGTTTCGTCGCTGCCCGTTCGGTCGTCATTCCCCCGACTTGGCCGTTCTGCTCAACTACATGCGTGCGCGCCCCATCGTGGGCAAGCACTTTCTGCTGATGACTGAATCCAACTCCCGCTGGATGCTGGCGCGGTTCACGGAAGGGTCGGGGCGCTCTCCGCTGGGTGTGGAGCGGCTGCCTGAGCAAACCTTCGACCACTTCATCAACGCCGAATGGGTTGTCTTCAAACTTCGGTGGGCAGAACTGTTTGGCGCGGAACTGCCGAAAGATTTGGACGGTGAACATTCAAGCGAGCCGGGTGGCGAGGGCGCGCAGGGAAGCGGGGGTGCAGCGGGCGGCTCGGCAGCCGGAAGCGAAGGGGCCGGCTTCGGCACCTCCCACAGGTCAGAGCCGAAGGCAGGCAGTGGCGCCGCTGCGCCGATCGGCGAGCGGCCGGCCGTTCTCGCCTACTCGAACCGCCAGAGTCTGAGGGCGGGGGAGAGCATCGAATTCAAAGTGTCCAGCGTGGGCGCCGAAACATATCAAGCCGACATAGTCCGCCTGCGCAGCCCGGACGTCGGGCGAGGGCCGCACACCCCTGAATTCCGCGAAGTGCCGCTCGGCACGCCGATGTGCGGCGAACATCGGGCGCGCCAGCAGCCCATCTACCCGGGTTCCTACGTGAGCGTCCCGAGCTGGGGCGAGATTGAATCACCGGACGGCTTCAGCCTCCTCGCCGGAGTGTTCCCCACTCGCCTGGCGTCCTCGCGCCAGTGCTTGATTGGCACTTACGCGGAAGGCGATCACCGAGGCGTCGCTTTGTTCATCGAAAGCGACGGACGGCTCGGCTGCATGCTGGGCACCGACGACAGGGCAGAGGTTGTACACAGCGACATCCTCGTGCCTGAGGGGCGCTGGACCTGGGTGGCTCTCACCGCCGCCACCGACGGCGCCCTCTGTTTCCACGCCTTCTCCCGTCCGTCGCATCGCCTTGAGGCTCCCCTGGCCCGCAGCGTCGAGCGGAGACCTGCCGTGGAGGCGGCGCCCGGCTCAGGCCCCGTCTGGATCGGCGCCCGGCGAGCCGTTTCCCCGAACGGTGGGGAGCACCCCGTCGAGTGCTTCAACGGACGCATCGAACGCCCCCGACTGGTGGGGCGCCCCATGTTGAGCGAGGAGATCGCCTCCCTGGTCGAAGCAGGTCCGGCTGCAGGCGTGGAAGGGGTGCTGGCCGACTGGGACTTCTCGCTGGGAATCGACGGTGAGTGCGTCACCGACGTCTCCGGCAACGCCCGACATGGCAGTACACAAAATCTCCCCACGCGCGGCGTGGGCGGTTCGAACTGGTCAGGCCGGACGGTCGACTGGCAGATGGCGCCACAGGAGTACGGCGCAATCCACTTTCACGAGGACGATCTCGCAGACGCAGGCTGGGAGACCTCCCACTCGCTGGCCGTTCCCGAGGACTGGCCCTCGGGCTGCTACGCCGGGCGTTTTCGAGCGGCCGATGCCGAGTTCTACGTGCCGTTCATGGTGCGCCCGCCCGTCGATGGCGCCACAGCGGATGTCGTGTTTCTTGTCCCCACCGCCACCTACGCGGCGTATGTGAACCTGACGCTGCGGGTGACAAGCCCCTGGAACGAACTCATTCACGGCCGGCTGACCGTATTGGACGAGACCGACCTGCTCATGCTGCGTTTCCCGGAGATTGGCCTGTCCACCTACGACAGCCACAGCGACGGCAGCACCGTCGAGATTTCCTCCATGCATCGTCCCATCACCAACTTCCGGCCGAAGGGCCGCATCTACAAGTTCTGCCAGGACTTGTTGATTGTCGACTGGTTGGAGCGGGAGGGCGTGCGCTTCGACGTGTTGTGCGACGATGACCTCGACCGCGAGGGCGCAGACGCGCTGGCTCCCTACCGCGTACTCGTTACGAGTTCTCACCCCGAGTACATCAGCACCCGCATAATGGACGGCGTCGAGGCTTTTGTGCGCTCCGGGGGCCGGTTGATGAACCTGGGCGGCAACACCTACTGGCACCGCATCGCCTACCACACCAGGATGCCGGGGATTGTGGAGGTGCGCCGCCCCGACCTGCCGAGGCTCTGGCGAGCCGATGTGAGCGGCGGCCACCACACCTTCGGGGGAGAGGCTGCAGGCACATGGAGCGGCCTGGGGCGCGCTCCGCACACCATCGGCGGCGTGGGGTTCATTACGCAGGGCTTCGACGAGTGCTCCTACTACAGGCGGACGCCCGACAGCCACGACGAGCGGGCGGCCTTCGTTTTCAATGGAATCGACGAGGATGTCATCGGCGACTTCGGGATGCTCATGGGCGGGGCAGCGGGATATGAAATCGAGCGCGCCGACGCCGGCCTGGGGACGCCCGCCCACGCCCTGGTGCTGGCTTCCTCGGAGCGACATTCCAACCTCTACGAGCTCATGGTCACATCAATCGGGGACCTGCTGCCGGTTACCGATCCTGGCGACCCTGACCGCATCAGGGCGGACATGGTCTTCTTTGAGACGCCCGGCGGCGGGGCGGTGTTCTCTGTCGGCTCCATCGCCTGGTCGGGCAGCCTTCCCTACAACGGCTACGACAACAACGTCGCCCGCCTTACCGCCAACGTGCTGCGCCGCTTCAGGAGAGCGGAGCCGTTTATGATGCCGGACGGCGGCGACTGACGCAACAGACGAGACCCTGCAGGCAAAGACGTCGAGCTTGCCGAAAATAGCAGGAGGGCTTGTCGAAAAAGGGTGAGAGATGGAGTCAGAAAAGAAATCCGATTCAAAGTGGGCGATGACCGTGGCCGGGCCGCTGCCTGCCGACGAACTCGGGCCTGCGCACATCCACGAGCACCTCTACATTGACTGTCGCCCCATCCTCTGTGTTCACGGCTACCCGGCGGTCTCTGAAGAGCCGCTGACCATCGAAACCGCCGCCGAGGCCCGATGGAACCCAGGCGGATTCCCCGACAACTACCACCAGACCGACGTGGAGCAGGTTATTGAGGAGCTTGCACCGTTTTATGAGGCGGGCGGGCGCACCATCGTGGAGGTCACGCCCAGCCACCTCTCGCGCCGCCCGGACATCCTGAGTGAAATCTCCCGACGCAGCGGCGTGAACGTGATAATGGGCGGCGGCTACTACCTCGCCTTCACTCACCCTGAAGGCACGGCTTCTCGCTCCACCGAAGACCTCGCAACCGAGATGGTGGACGAGTGGCGCCATGGCGTGGGGGACAGCGGCGTGCGCCCGGGTGTGATCGGCGAGATCGGCACCTTTGACCCTGTTCAGCCAGAGGAGATACGCATGCTCCGGGCGGCGGCCTGGGCTCACTCCGAAACCGACCTGCCCGTGAGCATCCATCTCCACCCCTGGGGCTTCGAGGGCATCAAGGTTCTGGACGTGCTTGTGGCCGAGGGCTTGCGCCCGGAACGGGTCGTCCTTGGGCACATGAACACGGCCATCTCCGACCTGCCCTACCAACTGGAACTCCTGGAGAGGGGCGCCAACCTCGCCTACGACCTGATGGGCTTCGACCACTCTCTCATCGGGTTGGGAAAGTACCCACCCAGCGACTACGACATCGTGCAGGCAATGGCCGGCCTTGCCGAGCGGGGACACCTCGACCAGCTATTCGTTTCCCAGGACATGGGTGGCGTCAAGACCCGCCTGCTGGCCTACGGCGGCTGGGGCTACGCCCACATCCTGCGGCACGTGCTGCCGCTTTTCCGAGAAGCCGGCTGGGGTGACGCAGAAGTAGAGACGCTCATCGTGCGCAACCCCGCGCGGGTGCTGAGCATTGCCGGGTTGGACGGCTTGGCCCGGCCGAGCCAACCGAGCGGGGGCGCTGAATGAGCACTGAGACGACTGAGTGGAACCTGGGTGCCGGACTGGAGGGGCGAGGCGTCATCGTGACCGGAGCGGCCGGCGGGGTGGGAGGCGCCACGGCCAGGGCGCTGGCTGCTGCCGGGGCACGCGTGGCGGCGGTCGACCGCGACGAGGCTGGGGTGTTGAGGCTGGCTGCGGAGTTGGGCGGCGACCACTTGGCCGTGCCGTTTGACTTGGCCGACACCGGCGCCATTGACGGGCTTGTTGAGCGCGTGTTGGAGGAGTTCGGTGACCTCTGGGCGCTGGCTCACGTGGCGGCGGTGTTGCGTCGCCAGCTCGTTGATGAGGTGACCGAGGCCGACTGGGACCTCCAGCACGACGTGAACCTCAAGTCGACTTTCTTCCTGAACCGTGCGGCGGGCAACGCCATGGTCGCTGCTGGGCAGGGCGGGCGCATCATCAACTTCAGCTCGATGGCCTGGCTGCTGGGGCCTCTCTGGGGGAGCGACGCCTACGTAGCCAGCAAGGCGGGCATCGTCACGCTCAGCAGGGGATTCGCACGTCGTTTCGGCCCGTCAGGGGTGCTGGTGAATGTCATCTCCCCCGGCCAGGTCGACACCCCCATGCAGCACACGGACATCCCGCCCGAGGTCGTCCGTCAGTCGAGCGCGGCTTGCCCGCTGGGACGTCTGGGACGCCCTGAGGAGATGGCGGCTGTGGTTGTCTTTCTCGCGTCACGGCACGCCAGTTTCATTAACGGGGCCACGCTGAACGTCTCCGGCGGCTCCGTTATGTACTAAGAGTCTCCCTGTGATGCAGGCGGCCACGGGCGCTCACGGCTCCTGGGCGCTTGCTCCAGAGGTGCTCTGGGACGGCGAGCGGCAGTTGGAGTCCCATGCGGTCGTCGTCTCCGGCGACCGCATCGAGCGAGTCTGCCCCCTACGGGAGCTTCCCGGCCATCAGCCCGTGACTAAGGCGGAAGGATGCACGCTGCTGCCCGGGCTCATCGACTGCCACGTTCATCTTGCCGACTGGATGCTGCCCGGGTTCCTGGCCGCGGGTGTCACCACCGTGCGCGACACCGGCAACGACCTTGACTGGATACTGGAGCGCCGCCGCCGCACATGCGAGGACACGCTCGCCGGGCCGCGAATTCTTTGCTGCGGACCGGTGCTGGACGGCCCAAAGGTGAACTGGCCGCTCATTGGGCGCGGCCACGACGACGTCGGGCAGATCGCCGCTTCGATCGACGAGTTGGCCGCCGCCGGGGTGGACGCAATAAAGCTCTACGTCAACCTCAGCGAAGAGCAGGTAGCCGAGGCTGTTCGCGGCGCGGCTCGGCATGGCCTGCATCTCCTGGCGCATCTGGGGGAGATCGACTCCGAGGCCGCTACCGCGCTGGGGGTGGGGGAGATTGAGCACCTGACAGGCTGCGTCCATCACATCGACGGCTGGCGAGCGTTTGAGGGCGGCGGCACAGGGCTTGGCGACAGTTGCCACAGGGCGACGGTGAGCAGCCCGCAGGCTAGTGTGGTGCAGTGTCCGACCCTGGTGGTATGGGACAGGCTTTGTCGCATCAACGACAACGTTTTCTTCAACGATCGGCGGGTCGGGTGGGTTCACCCCTTCGTCCGCTCGATTTGGCGCCGCTTTCCGCACCGGGCAGGCAGCGTGGGCGAGCGTCTGGAGCGTCAAGCCAGCGTGGTTTCCATGAAGCAGGCGCTGGGCGCGTTGGGCGACGCAGGTTGCCGCGTCATCGCAGGCTCCGACACTCCCTTCCCGGGTCTGGTGCCTGGCTTCGCCCTTCACGACGAGCTCTCTCTCATGACCGACTCTGGTCTGTCGCCCTCCCAGGCTTTGGCGTCGGCCACGTCTGTCGCGGCCGACGTTCTGGGTGTCGCTGAGTTAACAGGGCGAATCCGCCCAGGCCTCACAGCTGATCTGCTGCTGGTGGAAGGCTTTCCCGGCGACGACATTTCCAGTCTCTCAGAGGTGCGCTCAGTGTGGCGCTCGGGGAGGTCGGTCGACGCCGACGCCTTGGCGGATCGGGCAGCCGACATTTTCTCAAGAGAACCCGACGACCCGATTTCCCGCATGCTTAAGGATTTTGCCGAAGGTTGAATCGTCGGGGTTGAGATGTGTTGGTGGGATGTTTGATGTTTTAGATTGTGGGTAGTGGGTGGGTGCTCGGGGTGGGGTGTGTTTGTGGGGTGTGGTGTCGTGGCGCCGAGCAGTCCACTTCCCCGTCGGGTGCGGCCCGCTGTCCGTTCTGCCTAGGCCCCGTTTCTCCGGGGGGTTTCCCGTGGGGTTTAGGTGTGCGTGTTGCTTGCTTTGGATGTGTTTTGGTATGTTGTGTTTAGGGGTTTGGGTGGTATGTGTGTTCTTTCCAGGTGTCGGGGTAGGGTTCTTGTTGTTCCCAGCAGTGGATGCTTCCTTCGGCGCGTACGCCGCATTGGTGTTCGTAGCCTGCGCTTACGGCGGTGTAGGGGCCTTGGAAGTTGAGTGAACTGCTCCCGTCGGTGGTCCAGCACTTGATGGCTCCGCCGGCGCGCAGGCCGCAGGTGTGTGTGCCGCCTACGCTCAGCGCCGTGTAGTCCTCCCCGCCCGCGTGGGGTTCCCGGGGGGCCCTGTGTTCGATGTTCCAGCATTCGATTCCGCCTGCTGGGCGCAGGCCGCAGGCGTGGCGCCGCCCGGCTTGCACGTCTTTGAACGCGTCCCTCGGGGGTGTGGTCAGCAGCCCCCAGGGGACTGTTTTGTAGGTGTCGTCTCCCCAGCACACTGCCCGCCCGTTTGCGCGCAGCCCGCAGGAGTAGCCCCAGTCCATTTCGACGCCCTGGTCCCAGTAGAGTTCGTGGCCGCCCCAGCCTGCGCTCACTGAGGTGAGCGGTTCCTGGGGTGGGAGGATCTTGCTTTGCAGGCCGCTGAAGCCCCAGCACTCCAGTCCGCCGTTTAGGCGCAGCCCGCAGGCGAAGGTGTATCCCGCTGTTATTGCTGTGAACACCCCGGCGGGCGGGGAGGACTGCCCGAAGCTGCCCCCGCCCCAGCATTCCACCCTGCCGCCCGGGCGGAGGCCGCAGGTGAACCCCTCGCCCGCGGCGAGGGATGCGAACTTCCCGCCCGGTGGGGAGGCGGCGGGGTCTTCGGGGTCTGTGTAGTTCCAGCAGACGGCCTCCCCCCCGGCGAGGCCGCAGACGTGCCTGCCGCCCTGGCGGATTTCTGTGAACACCTCGTCCCGCACCTTCACGGGGTCCTCGTGATCGCTCCTGAGTTCCCAGCAGAGCAGGCCGCCCTCGGGGAGGAAACCGCACGCCACGTTGATCGTCAGCACCAGGGATGTGAATACCTCGTCCGGGGGTGTTATGACCCTGTGCCTTACCTTCCCGTCTTTGTTGTTGCTCCAGCACTCGGCGCGGCCGCCCACCCTCAAGCCGCACGCGTAGGGCCCCTCCCCGACGGCGATGTGGGTGAACACGCCCTCTGGCGGGGCGAGATGCGGGACGCTGGGCTCGTCCCCCCGGTCTTCGCTGTAGGTGGCCCAGCACGCCACCGCCCCGGCCGGGCGGATGCCGCACACGTGCTCCCCATGCGCTGTGTGCAGCGACCGGAACGCGCCCCCGGGCACGCCGGGCGCCGCGGCGGGGAGAGACGGCGGAGGCCAGGTGAAGCCGAAACCCCAGCACGCGGCCCTGAAATCCGTGCCCAGGGCGCAGGCGTGATTCCCCCCGGCCGCCACTGAGGAGAACACGCCGCCGGGCGGCAGGCTCGCCGGGCGGCGCCGCCTCGAAGCGCCCCAGCACTCCGCCGCGCCGTCCGCCCGCAGCCCGCACGCGTGCTCGATCCCCACGCTCACCGACTCGAACACGCCCCCAGGGGGCCCCGAGACCGCGGGGTTGCGCCCCCAGCACTCCACCCTGCCGCCCGGCCTCACCCCGCACGCGCTCTCCCGCCCGGCCGACACTGAGGAGAACACGCCCCCAGGCGCCGACTCGGCCCCTGGATCAGGGCTCCAACCCTCCTCCTTCGTGGTCCACTCATACAAAACAGAACCATCCGCCCCCCACCTCCAACACTCCACGCCCCCGCCCTCGTAAACGCCGCACGTATAACCCCAACCCGCGCTCACCGACACGAACAAACCACCACCCCCGGACCCAGCATCCCCAGCAGCCGCGGACCCAGCCTCAGCAGCCCCACCACCCCCGGACCCAGCCCCAGCAGCCGCAGCAGCCGCGGACCCAGCAGCCGCGGCGGCGGTCGCGGCGGTCTCAGCACCCTCGACGTCGCCGACGGGCGTGCCCGCATCACCGGCCCCCGGCTCGCCCGTATCACCGGCAGGCGCGGCGCCGCGGGGAGGGCCAGACCCCGAAACAGGGCCAGGCGCGGCGGAAGGCGGAACAACAGCCTCAGCGGCCTCAGCCCCTGGGGGCGCCTCAGCCTCTGGGGGCGCCCCAGAGCAGGCAACAGCCGCAAACAAGGCAACCGCAACCAGCGCCCACCAACGTGAACCCGGCCACCAGGGCAACCGGAAACCCATACCCCCCAAACTCCCCCTAAACATTCGGGAACGTGAAAACAGCGGATTCACACGAACAAAAACCGAATGCTGAAGGACGGAAACAGCGCGGCGCTCCCCTGCCCGCCACTAGCTGCTCCTTGGCGCCCCTTTCAGGGATCCCCTGCGGTGTAGGTGCGCTGCGTCCAGGTCTTTGGGTCGGCTCCGGAGGTGTCCCAGCAGCCAGGTGTCCCGGGCCTGGGAATATTCCGCTGGTTCTCAGCGGAAGTGTTTTTCTATGATGCGCTTCTCCGCGCCTGAGGGGCTGTAGAGGAAGTAGAGCCTCACCGGGGCGTCGCTGTCGTTGATGAACTGGTGCTCCACGCCGGGCGGGGTGTAGACGACGCAGCCCGGGGCGGTGCAGAACTCCTCCCCGCCGATGACGGCGCGGCCGCGCCCTTCTATGAACATCCAGACTTCTGCTGTGTGGGGGTGGCTGTGGCGGGCGCCTGTCACGCCTGCGGGCACTTCGGTGAGCCCTACGGCGAAGTCCCCCAGGCCTTCCTGGAGCATGGGGGAGAGGATGACGTTGACGTGGCGGGGGTGCGGCTCAGGGGTGGTGAAGCCGACGCCGTCGTGCCTGGTCATCAGGAACGGCTTGGATGCGCTGGTGTTTGGGGCGTGGGTGGGCATGGCGGGGTCTTCTTTGCTGTTTACTGCTGGGCTTCTGCGGGGGCGCTGGTTTTGCGGGGGTCGGTGTTTTCGGTGAAGGCGTAGTCGGGGCCTTTGCATGTGGGGGCGCCGTGGCCGGTGCCCCAGTCGTAGGGGGGGTCTCCGGCGCGTTGCTCGGCCCATTGTTTGAGGGGGACGGTGCCCCAGTCGTGTGCGAACCAGTGCTGGGAGTCGGGCTGGTTCTCGGGGTCCCTGCCCAGGGGGTGCGTGAGGTCACCGATCTCGCCAAGGAGTTGGCGCCGCACGGGGCCGCTCCGCTCAATGAGCCCGGCGGGCTGGCGGACGTGGCCGGACGGCCTTAGCCAGCGCGGGGCGTAGCTAATGTAAATTGCCCGCCGCTCTGTCCTGGAGAGGTTGGGGGAGGCGCTGTGGAGCAGCGTCCCCCGCCAGAGCAGCACGCTGCCGGGCGGGACGCGGAGTTCGTGGATGTCGCCGGGGTCGAGGTCGTGGCGCCACCGCGCCCGCCGGGCGGGGGGCCAGCGGTGGCTGCCTGGCACGAAGAGGATCGTGGCGTGGCCATCCTCCCTGGTGTCGGAGACGTACCAGCCCACCTTGAAGTCCAGCAGGGGCATGGGGAACTCGCCGGTCAGGCCGGTGAACTCCTCCTCGTAGTCGAAGTGCCAGCCCAGCGAGAGCTTGGAGGGGTGCCTGCCCGGCTGCGGCGGGGTCCACAGCGCCACGCTGTCCCGGTTCTGGACATTCCAGCCGACTATGTCCACCACGTAGCTCAGGATGTCCTCCCTGTCGACGAGGTCGAGGAAGGCCGGGTGGTGGATGATCGCGTTGCGCAGGCTCAGGTACTCGTGCGCCCCCTTGCCGAGCCTGCCCCGCAGCCGCGCCCCCACCTCGTCGAAAGCCTCAGAGAGTTCCCGCACCTCCCCCTCATCCAGGAAGCGCTCAATGACAGTGAAGCCGAACTCGTCGACCTCCCGCTTCTGCTCCAAAGTCGCTACAAGTGCCAAAACCAATCCTCCGAATCCGCCAACCCAAACCAAATAATACGCAAACACGCAACCAGACACAAACAGCGTCTCAAGACCGCTGCAGGTGCAGGGCGTTAGCAGTCCTACTTAGTGGCTATTATCCTGCTCTGAGGCCATCTGGAAGTGATGCCGTGTGGATACATCGCGGCCCGGCGCCTGGCTGCCCGCGGGCTAGGGGCATGTTCTCGCCCCGCTGTTCGGCAGCGTCACGGGGCTTGAGGGCTCCCCCAGCGTCCAGTTGAGCAGCCCCTGCCTGTCGTCGAGATCCAGGCGCACTACGGAGCCCCTCGTCCTCTCGTCGGGTGCGGCCCGCCGCCGCTTCCCACCTCGGACCCGTTTCTCCGGGGGCTTTCCCCTGGGGCTTGGGTGCGTGTTGCCTGCTTGGGGGCGTTTGGTGTGTCGTGTTTACGGGTTTGGGGTGTATGTCTGTTCCAGCCATGCGTCGGGGTCGGGTATTAGGTAGTCCCAGCATTCGATTTCGCCGGTGTCGCGGATGCCGCATTGGTGGTTGTAGCCTGCGCTGACGGCGGTGTAGGGGCCTGTTTGTATGATTGACGGCGGTTCTGGTTCGTAGGTCCAGCATTCGATTTCGCCTGTTGCGTGGATGCCGCAGGTGTGGGTGCCGCCTACTGAGAGTTTGGTGTAGCCGCCGCTGGTGATGCGCTTGTCTGTTTCGGTTCCCGTTGCCCAGCATTCGATTGTCTTGTCCTCGCGCAGGCCGCAGGCGTGGAACTTGCCTGCCTGGACGTCTGTGAACACGCCCCCGGGGGTGGGGAACGCGGGGACGCTGTATCTGCCGTTGGGTTTGACGACTTTTTGGCCCCAGCACGCGGCGGCGCCGTCTGCGCGCAGCCCGCATGAGTGCCCCCAGTCCCATATCACGCCCGGGTCCTTCCCTGCTGGGGAGGATTGGCGGTATTCCTGGTAGCCGCCCCAGCCCGCGTTCACGGAGGCGAACCGCCCGACGGGGGGGAGGTTCTTGCCTTGCCGGGCTTGCTGGCCCCAGCATTCGACGCTCCCTGAGGTTCGTATGCCGCAGGTGTGGCGGTTGGCGGCGGTGATGTGGGTGAACACGCCGCCGGGCGGTGAGGATTCCCCGTCCTCGTCGCGGCCCCAGCACTCCGCATCCCCCGTCGGGCGCAGCCCGCAGGTGTGGCTGTCGCTGGCTGTGATGGCGGTGAAAACGCCGCCAGGGGGCTTGGACGCCCCGAACTCGTCGGCGCCCCGCTCCCGGCACTCCACCGACCCGCCGGCGAGCAGGCCGCACATGTGCCTCCGGCCCCCCACGAGTTCGGTGAACCGCAGCCCCTCCCATATCAACACCGAATCGTAGTAGTCTATTTCCCAGCACGTGACCCCGCCCTCAACCCTGGCGGCGCAGGCGTCCATATTCTTGGTTCTCAGTGCTGTGTACTTCCCTTCCGGCGCGGGGATGATCCTGTTCCTGCCGTTGCTCCAGCACTCGGCCTCCCCGCCTGGCCGCAGCCCGCAGGCGTAGTCACCCCACCCGACGGAGATCAGCGTGAACACGCCCCCCGGGGGGACAAGGTAGAGGCGGCTCGTGGCCCCGTACTCCGGCGGCGGCAGGTCCGCCCAGCACTCCACCCGCCCCGAGGTGCGCAGCCCGCAGACGTGGCGGCCCCTCCCGGCGGACACCTGCGTGAACACGCCGCCGGGGGGCTGGATCATCTCCCCCCCCGACGACCTGCTGGGGGCGGTGAAGCCCGTCCCCCAGCACTCCACCGCGCTTCCCCGCCGCAGCCCGCACATGAAGCCGCTGGCGACGCCGCTCCTGTAGCCGTCCCCGGCTGTAAGGGCGGTGAACACCCCGCTGGGCGGCATGGTGGCAGGCCGGTCGGGGGTGGAGGACCCCCAGCACTGCAGCGCCCCTGAGGGGCGGACACCGCAGGCGTGCTCGATGCCGACGCTCACGTCGACGAACACGCCGCCTGGGGGGTCCCCCACAATGGGGTTCCGGCCCCAGCACTCCACCGCGCCTGAGGGTCGGAGTCCGCAGGCGTTCTCCCTCCCCGCGTCGACCTGCGTGAACGCCCCGCCGGGGGCCCCATCGGAAGCCGGGTCGTCGCTCCACCCCCCTGTCCGCTTCTCCCAGTCGAACGGCGTGGAGCCGGCCCCCCAGCGCCAGCACTCCACCGCGCCGCCTGCCCGCAGCCCGCACGTGTAACCCCAACCGGCGGACACCCCCACGAAACCCGCCACCCCAGGCGGGGCAGCCTCCACCCCGCCGGCGGCGGCCGGCGGCCCGGTCGTGGCGACTGGCGGGGCAGGCCCGCCCGGCGCCGAAGAAGGCGGCGGCGGCGAGGAAGCAGCCGGCGGCTCAGCGGGCGGCGGCGCGGGGGAAGGCGGCGGCGGCTTGGCCCTCGGGGATTCGACTACGCCGGCGCCGGGTTCCCCGCCGGGGGCGGTCGCCTCCACCCCCAAACCTGCGCTTGAGCGCGGATCGGTGCTTGTGCTGGCCCCCGCGCCGGGGGAGCAGGCCAGGAGGACCGCCAGCCCGCAGGCAGCCCAGACCCGAAGCCCGCCTGCCCGCCCGGCCCCGGACAAAGCGGCCCCTCTACGCGGCCCGGCGCCTGGCTGCCCGCGGGCTAGGGGCATGTTCTCGCCCCGCTGTTCGGCAGCGTCACGGGGCTTGAGGGCTCCCCCAGCGTCCAGTTGAGCAGCCCCTGCCTGTCGTCGAGATCCAGGCGCACTACGGAGCCCCGCGTCCTCCCCGTCGGGTGCGGCCCGCCGCCGCTTCCTCCTCGGACCCGTTTCTCCGGGGGCTTTCCCCTGGGGCTTGGGTGTGCGTGTTGCCTGCTTGGGGGCGTTTGGTGTGTCGTGTTTATGGGTTTGGGGTGTATGTCTGTTCCAGCCATGCGTCGGGGTCGGGTATTAGGTAGTCCCAGCATTCGATTTCGCCGGTGTCGCGGATGCCGCATTGGTGGTTGTAGCCTGCACTGACGGCGGTGTAGGGGCCTGTTTGTATGATTGACGGCGGCTCTGGTTCGTAGGTCCAGCATTCGATTTCGCCTGTTGCGTGGATGCCGCAGGTGTGGGTGCCGCCTACTGAGAGTTGGGTGTAGCCGCCGCTGGTGCTGCGCTTGTCTGTTTCGGTTCCTCTTTCCCAGCATT
Organism: uncultured Acidimicrobiales bacterium; assembly: GCA_958295925.1. Lineage (GTDB taxonomy): Bacteria > Actinomycetota > Acidimicrobiia > Acidimicrobiales > CATQHL01 > CATQHL01. The sequence goes on along the minus strand of CATQHL010000001.1, from coordinate 1,042,877 downwards.
CGATTGTGTCGTCCTCGCGCAGGCCGCAGGCGTGGAACTTGCCTGCCTGGACGTCTGTGAACACGCCCCCGGGGGTGGGGAACGCTGGGCCGTGGTACCTGCCGCCGGAGTAGACGCCTCTCTGGCCCCAGCACGCGGCGGCGCCGTCTGCGCGCAGCCCGCATGAGTGGCCCCAGTCCCATGTCACGCCCGGCACCTTCCCGCCTGCCGCTTGGAAGTATTCCTGGTAGCCGCCCCAGCCCGCGTTCACGGAGGCGAACCGCCCGACGGGGGGGAGGTTCTTGCCTTGCAGGGCTTGCTGGCCCCAGCATTCCGCCCGCCCTGAGGTTCGTATGCCGCAGGTGTAGCGGTTGGCGGCGGTGATGTGGGTGAACACGCCGCCGGGCGGTGAGGATTCCCCGTCCTCGCCGCGGCCCCAGCATTCAGCCTGCCCCGTCGGGCGCAGCCCGCAGGTGTGGCCGTTGCTGGCTGTGATGGCGGTGAACGCGCCGCCCGGGGGCTTGGACGCCCCGAACTCGTCGGTGCCCCACTCCCGGCATTCCACCGACCCGCCGGCGAGCAGGCCGCACATGTGCGACCTGCCCCCTGTGAGTTCGGTGAAACGCAGCCCCTCCCATATCAGCTGCGAATCGCCGGTTTCTATCCCCCAGCACGTGACCCCACCCTCAACCCTGGCGGCGCAGGCTCTCATATTGGTGATTCTCAGTGCTGTGTACTCTCCCTCCGGCGCTGGGGCGATCCTGTTCCTGCCGTTGCTCCAGCACTCGGCCTCCCCGCCTGGCCGCAGCCCGCAGGCGAAGTCACCCCACCCGACGGAGATCAGCGTGAACACGCCCCCCGGGGGGACGAGGTAGAGGCCGCTCCTGGCCCCCTCGTAATCCGGCTCCGGCAGGTCCGCCCAGCACTCCACCGCCCCGCCTGGCCGCAGCCCGCAGACGTGGCGGCCCTTCCCCGCGGACACCTGCGTGAACGCGCCGCCGGGGGGCTGGACCATCTCACCCCCCCGCTCCCTGCTGGGGGCGGTGAAGCCCGTCCCCCAGCACTCCACTGCGCCCCCCCGCCGCAGCCCGCACATGAAGGTGCTCGCGTAGACACTCCTGTAGCCGTCCCCGGCTGTCAGGGCGGCGAACACCCCGCTGGGCGGCATGGTGGCAGGCCGGTCGGGGGTGGAGGAACCCCAGCACTGCAGCGCCCCTGAGGGGCGGACGCCGCAGGCGTGCTCGATGCCGACGCTCACGTCGACGAACACGCCGCCTGGTGGGTCCGCCACAATGGGGTTCCGGCCCCAGCACTCCACCGCGCCGGAGGGCCGGAGCCCGCAGGCGTTCTCCTTCCCGGCGTCGACCTGCGTGAACGCCCCGCCGGGGGCCTCATCGGAAGCCGGGTCGTCGCTCCATCCCCCTGTCCGCTTCTCCCAGTCGAACGGCGTGGAGCCGGCCCCCCAGCGCCAGCACTCCACTTCGCCGCCTACCCGCAGCCCGCACGTGTAACCCCAACCGGCGGACACCCCCACGAAACCCGCCACCCCAGGCGGGGCAGCCTCCACCCCGTCGGCGGCGGCCGGCGGCCCGGTCGTGGCGACTGGCCGGGCGGGCCCGCCCGGCGCCGAAGAAGGCGGCGGCGGCGTGGATGCAGCCGGCGACTCAGCGGGCGACGGCGCGGGGGAAGGCGGCGGGGGCGGAGGCCTGGCCCTCGGGGAGTCGACTACGCCGGCGCCGGGTTCCCCGCCGGCGCCAGGCGCCTCCACCACCAAACCGGTGCTTGAGAGCGGATCGGTGCTTGTGCTGGCCCCCGCGCCGCCGGGGGAGCAGGCCAGGAGGACCGTCAGCCCGCAGGCAGCCCAGACCCGAAACCCGCCTGCCCGCCCGGCCCCGGACAACGCGGCGCAAAACTGTCCGCGGGTTAGGGGCATGTTCTCGCCCCGCTGCTCGGCAGCGTCACGGGGCTTGAGGGCTCCCCCAGCGTCCAGTTGAGCAGCCCCTGCCTGTCGTTGAGATCCAGGCGCACGACGGAGCCCCGCGTCCCCACCAGGCGGCTGGAGTCCACCCCGGGGTCGCCGCGGGTCAAACCAACGACGACGAACTCGTGCCCGCGGATGGGTTCATAGACGCACTCGTTCAAATCAACCGAGACAAGCGTCAGGGGCTGGGAGGCGACGCCGTTCTTGTTATCGATGAAATCGCCAATCTCAATCACAAGGGGGTCCCCGTCGGTCCAGTCGTCGCCCGTCCCGGCTGTGTCCTTGCGCAGAGGGGTGTAAGCGCCCGTGCCCCCGGCTGGCCGATGCATCACAATCCATCTGTGGGTGGCGTAAACCTCCGGCGCGCCGGTATCGGAGGGAGGGTAGCCGACCCTGAAGTACCAATGATCCCCATCATCTTCTGATACAACATAAATGTCGTTTGCTGTGAACGCGTCCGGGCTGTAGATTGCGTGCAGGTCCGCCTTGTCCCTGTCGGTGATGGTGTCGGAGCGGCAGTAGTCGAAGAATCCGGGGGTGTATGTCGCTGCGCCGCTGATCAGCAGTTCCCAGGAGCCGGGGCCGTCGCTGTATGAGTACAGGGACGGCACCCGCGCCCTGCGGCGGCTTGGAGGTGTCTCGGCGAATTCCCAGGCGCATTCGTACCCGTAGTCGTCGAGGCCGAGGAAGTGGCCGATCTCGTGGCGGAAGACATTCTCGCTCAAGCCGAGTATCTGAGTCACCGACCCGGTCACCAGCGGGGGGCCGTAGCCCTTGTCGTAGGTAGTGCCAGGAGGCGCGGTTATCGCGCACCCCAGGAGGGGGCAGCGGGCGTCGGCGTGATTGGTCCGGTAGTCCATTACTGCGATGTCTGAGGTCCCCCGCGGGTCGATGAGGATCCCCCTACTGGTGTTCTCGACCTCCCCGCAGTCGGTGTCGGTGGTGTACCTCCCCGCGTATGTGAACACGTCGCGGAAATCGGAGCCCGCCGGTTTCAGGGCGTCGTTCCAGGCGTCGACGGCGTCGGAGACGCGGCCCCCGAACGCCGTGTCGGCGGAGCGGGCGCAGACCATGAGGATTTCCCCCCGGGCGAACGCCTCGTTGAACCTCGCCGCTCCCCAGTCGTTCAGCCTGTAGGGCTGCCAGCCCGCGGTGCTTGGGCTCTTGACGGTGCGCGTGGTGGAAGCGCTGGGCGTTGAGAGACCGCCGCTGTTCGTGGCCCTGACCTGGATGCGGTATTCGGCGCCGTCGGTAAGGCCTGTGATCTCGTATTTCAGGAACGCCCCGCCGCCCGCGACGTCGGCGCCTACAACGAGCGCGAAGGGCGGCGGCCCAAGGAGAGGCACCCACTCCACGTTGTAGCGCCTGATCGACGCCTGCGAGTGGCCGATGGAAGCGGGGGCCCGCCAATACACCTTGAACCCCCCGGGTGTCGGGTAAAGGCTTACACTCCAAGGCGCCCCGGGCGGGTTCACAGGCACGCACGCACTGCTAGGAAGCCAGATCAACCCAACACTGCAGGTCATCGCCTGAGGGTTGACCTTTAATTCCGGGGAAACGCCCGCTGTCGTAGTCGTAGTGGTCGTAGTCGTCGTGGTCGTCGCGGCGGGAGGCGGAGGCGGCGGCTTAGGGGCCGCGGCGGTCGTAGTGGTCGTGGTGGTCGTTGTCGTGGTGGTTGTGTGGCAGCGGGTTCCTTTGAGTGTTTTGCCTGCCGGGCAGGTGTATGTGTATGCGGGCGACGTGGTGAGGGTGCGGCTGCAGGTGGAGCCGCTGAGCGACCACCCAGTGGGGCAGGCCTTCACCGGCGCGACCCAGGAGTGGCAGCGCCCCCCCGACAGCGACCCCGTTACGCAGGAACTGCTCGCAGCGGGCGCCTTGTAAGAAACAGCCGTCACCGTGCGGCTACAAGTAGAGCCGGAGAGGACCCACCCCGACGCGCACGAATAGCTCAACGAGCCGTAACGGATCACGGTGCGCGTCGCCGTGCGGCTGCAAGTGCTGCCGGAGAGGCTCCAACCGGGCGTGCACGTGTAGCTGAGCGTGCCGTAGCGGGTGACGGTGCGCGTCGCCGTGCGGCTGCAAGTGCTGCCGGAGAGGCTCCAACCGGGCGTGCACGTGTAGCTGAGCGTGCCGTAGCGGGTGACGGTGCGCGTCGCCGTGCGGCTGCAAGTGCTGCCGGAGAGGCTCCAACCGGGCGTGCACGTGTAGCTGAGCGTGCCGTAGCGGGTCACGTACTTGTAGCAGGTGCTGCCTGATCTGACCCAACCCGACGCGCACGTGTAGCTGAGGGTGCCGTAGCGGGTCACGTACTTGTAGCAGGTGCTGCCTGATCGGCTCCAACCCGACGCGCAGGAGTACACGAAAGCCGCCGGGGGTATGTAGCTCACAGAAGCCGACCGGGTTGAAATCGTCGTGTAACGACACGACGTAGGAAACCCCCTGGGCGAACACGACGCAGAAGCCGAACTCGACAACCTCACCAGATAGCTACAAGAAGTCGGCGACCCCCTGGGCGAACACGAAGCAGAAGCCGACCGTGTCTGGCGGCTGCTCACCAGTTGGGTGTAGCGGCAAGAGGTGGGCGTGCCCCTGGGCGAACACGAAGCCGTGGCGGACTGTGTCTGGCGGCTGCTCACCAGTTGGGTGTAGCGGCAAGAGGTGGGCGTCCCGCTGGGCGAGCAGGAAGCCGTGGCGGACTGTGTCCGCCGGGCACTCACCAACTCTGTGTAGCGGCAAGAGGTGGGCGACCCTCTAGGCGAGCAGGAAGCCGACGCCGACTTCGACTCGCCTCGCGAGGCGGTGATCTTGCATGCCAGCGCCCACAGCGCGCCGCTCGCGACAGTCACCAGCGTCCCCTGCGCGCAGGAATAACTCACCGACGCGGCGCCGTGATCCACCCGGCACGCCCACGCCGTCACCATGCCCAGGCTCACCACCGAGGACCCAGACGGGCAGGCCAGCGACGCCGCCCGGGTCTGAACCCTCACGCAAGACAAACTGCTCGGGCGGAACGTGTAACCGACCGGGCACGACGCCGACGAAGACGCAGGCGAACCTGCGCCGCCCGACGCCGCAAACATCTCCCCCGGCGGCGGGGAAGGAGGCTCGTCCGCGGCCTCCCCCGCGCCCAGCACGGCAGCACCCGCCACAGCCATCGAAAACAGCAACAACGAGAGAACACACGAAACCCCCGCCCCGCAGCACCTGCGCAACACCCACACACGCCTCCGCCAAACCCGCCCACGCCCGCCACCGCGACCCCCGCCGCGCCGCCTGGCTCCGGAACCTGAACGCTTGCCGCCGGGACGGCCGGAACTTGGGTGCTTGCCAGCGCGGGAGGAGCTAGCTGCGCAAGAAGAGCCGCTCTTGCGGGAACCTGCTACAGAGCCGGATGCCCGCTTCGCCGATGCTCGCGCCGCAGGAGAGTCGCCGGGCTCAACGCACCTCAGAAGGTTGTCCAACCGGTCTGAGAATGTTCGTCCGCCACTGTGCATTTCATCTCCATGCTCAAGAGGTGACTTTTTGAAAGTATAACACCTGATTGGAGTTGCGCTCCGCCGCGCCCCGCCCCGCAGGGGGGCTACGCGCCGCTGGTTCTCAGCGGAAGCGTTTTTCTATGATGCGCTTCTCCGCGCCTGAGGGGCTGTAGAGGAAGTAGAGCCTCACCGGGGCGCCTTACCTGGTGGCGGCGTAGGGCGTCGTAGTCGAAGACGATGCCCGACCCGGGGCTGTCTCCCAGCACGATCCAGCCGTCTTCGATGCTGGAATTGAAGGTGAACACGGCGTCTCGTCCGGCTTCGAGGCCCGTCTGGCGCAGCGGATATTGCAACGCGGCGGCAGTGAACGCCACATCGTGACGACGGCAGGCGGCGCGCATCAGGTCGGCCTTGGCGCTCAGCACCCTTCCCAGCCAGGTCTCGGACTGCCCGTAGCCATAAAACGGGGCGGTATTGCGATGCCGTCTTCACGTGTCATCCTTCCGTCGGCAAGCGACGGGCTCTAGTAGACGGGCGACCGCCGACGAAGTTCGGCGAAGACTTCATGCATTCGGTCTTGAAAGTCCGAAGCGCCCAGCGCCTCCTTAAATTCTGCGATGCCCCGCTTTGTGTCCATGGGATTTTGCATCCTCTTGAGATCTGACGGCCCCGGCGGAATTGGCAGGCACCCGGCGCGGGCACCAGAGGGGGCTAGTCGCCGACCTGGGTTTGGAGGTACTTCGCTATGCCGATCTCGGAGATGATGTTCAGCTGCGTCTCGAGCCAGTCGATGTGCTCCTCCTCGCTGGCCACGAACTCCTCGAGCATGTTGCGCGTGGCGTGGTCGCCGTGTTCCAGCGCCAGGGCTACACCCCGCTTGTAGCGCTGCACGGCTTCGACTTCCAGCGCAAGGTTCAGCCTGATCTGCTCCTCAGGGGTCTTGCCAAGGCTCACCCCGTCAACGGTCAGCCTGGTGGGCAGCCCGTCGAGCATCAGGATGCGGTCAATGATCTTCTCGGCGTCAGCCATCTCCTCGATGGACTCGGCGCGGTAGTGATGAGCCAAGCGGCTCCAGCCCCAGTTCTCGCACATCTTGTAATGGGCGAAGTACTGGTTGATGGAGGTCAGCTCAGCTCCAAGGGACTCGTTCAGAAAGTCGATGATCTCCGGTGAACCCTTCATTTTCCATCCTCCTGCCTGAGAGTCTCGTCTTTAGGTTCAAACCTAAATTTCACCCCTTTGACGATTTCATTATAACCCGCCTGGCCGAATGTCTCAGCCGTGCGGCGATTGGGGGAAGGCACGCCGATGGCGGAGCAGTGAGAATGTCGACGGACAGTCCAGGCTGGGATAGGTAACATTCCGTGCAATTGGCGTCCCCCGACGTCTGAGGCGATCTACACAAGGAGCAGGCAAATGAGTGAAGAGAAGGTTTCAGCGGAGCTTCAGACGGGCGTGGTAGAGACGATGCAGCGGCTTTCGAAGCTGTCGCTCATGCCCGCCGACCAGGGGAATCTCAGCGCGCGCGACATCCGCACCGGTCACATCGTCGTGACTCCCCACGCCTACCCCTACGACGTAATGACTGTGGACGACCTTGTGGTGCTCAACGCCGGAGGCGAAAAGGTGGACGGACATCGGGAGCCCTCCTACGACGCCCAACTCCACGTTGCCGTCTACGCCGCCCGCCCGAAGGTGAACGCCGTGCTTCACACGGAGCCGCCATATGTGAATGCCTGCGGGGCTTTGAACAGGCACATCGCGCCCATCACCACCACAGGCCTGAAATCTGCCAACGGAATGGTGCCGATCATGCCTTTCCGTTACAAGCGCGGCGGGGAGTTCGTTAAGGAAATGCTTGAGGTGATGGGCGACAGCCACGGGGTGGTTTGGCAGAACCATGGGTTGCTGGTCGTGGGGGAAACGGTGACGCAGGTCGCCGACCGTTCGGTGGGGATCGAGTTCAACGCCCAGGTTCTGCTGCTTGCCCTCGGGGCCGGGCAGCCGCAGACACTGCAGCACGTCGGAGCGGAAATGGTCGTGGCCTGACCTATGAGCACCTCATAGGGCTGACCGTGAAATGACACTTTTGGGCGTCGACATTGGGACTACCGGCTGCAAGGCTGCCGTTGTCTCCCCGCCGGACGGCGCTCCGGCTGCAACCGCCTACCGCGAATACCGGCTGGAGGCGCAGTGGCCGGGCCGGGCGGAGCTCGACCCCGATGTGGTGTGGGCGGGCGTCTGCGAGGTTGTGCGAGAGGCTTCAGCGTCTGCCGTCCGTTCCGGCCTCGGCCCGCCAAGGGCTCTCTCTTTTGCCTGCCTCGGCGAGGCGGTCACGCCTATCGACTCCGCCGGCCGTGCCCTGACCCGGTCAATCGTCTCGTTTGACGCCCGTTCCGTCGCCCATTATCGGCGGCTGATGGAGACGCTGGGGACGGAGCGGATCACTGAACTCACAGGCCAACGCCCGCAGCCTCACTACTCGGTGGCCAAGTGGCAATGGCTGGCGGTCGAGGCCCCCGACGTCTGCACAGCGGCAAGGTGGCTTGTCGGGTACGGCGGTCTGGCGGCTGCGCGGCTCGGGCTCGAACCGGTCATCGACCACACCATGGCGGCTCGCACGATGGCCTTCAATCCCGCAACCGGGAATTGGGTGCCTGAAATTCTTGAGGCCGCAGGCGTGGACGCAGCCAAGTTGCCCGCCCTGGTTCCATCGGGAGCCGTCGTCGGGGAAATCCCTCCTTCGGTCTGCAGCGATCTGTCCCTCGCCGGGGGCGCCCTGCTGGTGGCGGGCGGGCTGGACCAGGCGTGCGCCGCCTTCGGCGCTGGCACTACGTCCGGTGACCCGGCCCTGCTCTCGCTGGGGACGGTTGCAGTCCTGGCTAAGGCGATTCCCCCGGGGACGCCTGCCGGGATGATCCCAACGGTGCCCTACTTTCGGGACGGATCGCTGGCAGTCGCCGGAACACCGGCCGGTGGAGCGGTTCTGCGCTGGTACCGGGACACGTTCGGGCATAGGCATTCCTCCTCTCCTCGACAAGGCAGAGTCGCCTGGGCGGATTCGGCAGGCTCGGACGGTCACGGCAGCGAGGCATACGACGCAATCGTGGGAATGGCCGCAGGTGTGGAGACCGACGTGACGGCCATTCCCCACTTCGCAGGATCGCGCACGGCATTTGACTCCCCGCATGCCGCCGCCGTGTTGTGTGGCCTCACCTTCGCAACCGGGGAGGGCGACATCGTTCGCGCCCTGCTGGAGGGGGTTGCGATGGAGACCGCCGTGATGGCGGAGAAAATGGGCGAGGAATATGGACGGGTCGAATCGCTGCGAGCCGTAGGCGGCGGTTCGCGATCCGACATTTGGATGCAGATTTTCGCCGATGTCCTTGGCGTGGGAGTGGAGTCGACAGCGAGCGGCGACGCGGCGGCGGTGGGCGCTGCTTTGCTGGCAGGCCTGGGCTCAGGCGCAGACATCGACGGAGTCCGAACGCCTGTCAAGTCTGAGTATCGCCCGGATGCGGCGAGCGTCGCCCGCTACAGGGGGAAGCTTGAACGGTTTCGAGCCCTGGTCGACTCTCTTGCAGAGACAGGCCCACCGCAGGGCGAGTCAAATAGCCAACCCGGAGTTGGAGGATGAAAAAGCTCAAGCTGGGTGTAATAGGTGCTGGAGCCTGGAGCGTGGCCTCTCACCTGCCACGCCTGGGGGAACACTCCGATGTGGTGGAGTTCGCGGCCGTCAACCGTCCCGATGCGGAACTGCTGGAGATAGTGCGGTCTCGCTTCGGGTTTGCCTCCGCCCATACCGACTACAGGGGGGTGCTGGAGGCAGAGCCCGACATCGTGGTGGTGGCCAGCCCTGTCCGATGGCACCATGAGCACGCAAAGGCCGCCATGAGGGCGGGAGCGCATGTGCTGGTGGAGAAGCCCTTCACCATGCGGGCAGGCGAGGCGCAAGACCTCGTTGACGTGGCCGCTGCCGAGGGGCGGCACCTGCTGATCGCCCATGGCTGGCATTACAAGCAGATCGTCATTGCCGCCCGCGACTTGATGCTGTCAGACGGCGGGGTGGGGACAATCGAGCACATGTCGATTGTGATGTCGTCCACCACGCGCGAAGCCCTCCTGGGGCGGCAGCCGTCGTTTGCCGCAGATCAGTCGGCAGGCGAAATCGTGGGCACCGAGCACGTGCCCGAACTCACGCCACGCCCTGAGACGCTTTCCGACCCTGCCGTCTCTGGCGGGGGATACGCACAGGCGCAGCTCTCACACGCTCTCGCCCTGGGACTTTGGTTGACCGGGCTGCGCGGACGGAAGGTGTTTTCAATGATGGCGACTCCCCCAGAGGCCAAAGTTGAGTTTCACGACGTCATTGCGATTCGTTTTGCCGACGGCGCTCTAGGCAGCCTCTCTGGAGCGTCCGCGCACCTGGAGGCGAACTCCAGCAAGCACTACCTGACGGTGCAGATAATCGGGGACGAGGGGCAGATGACCGTTGACCTGAGCCGTGAGATGGTGAGCAGGTTCCGCTGCGACACAGGGGAGGTGACCCTGCCGCTTGCACCCGACGCTGGCGCTTACGACTGCGCTGGCCCGATAGACGCGCTCGTTGCCCTTGCCTGCGGGCATGACATCCCTAACCGCTCCCCGGGTGAACTGGGCGTTCGCACGGTTGAGATCATCGAGGCGGCCTACCGCAGCGCCCGCAGCGGCGAAGCGGAGTCGGTTACACTCGCTTCAGGGCGGTCAGGGTGAAGGAATCACTCAAGGTGAAGGATCACTGACACCTGCGCGGTTCTAAACGATTTGCAATTATCCGAATTGCTTTCTAATGTCGCGCCGAAGTCCTTATTGCTGCAAAAAATGCGCAAGAACTTAAGAGGGGAGCACCTAATGAAGAAACTGTTAACGGCAATCTTTGTCGTGTCCTTGGCGGCGGCTGCTTGCGGTAGCGGCGACACCGCCACTACGACCACAACGACGGCGGAAACGGCAGCGCCAGCGCCAGCGCCTGAGCCTGAGCCTGCTGAGCCTGCTGAGCCTGCTGAGCCTGCTGAGCCTGCGCCTGAGCCTGCTGAGCCTGCGCCTGAGCCTGCTGAGCCTGCGCCTGAGCCTGCTGAGCCTGAGCCTGCGCCTGCGCCAGCGACTGGGCCCGGACTTATCGGCTTCGCCAACCTTCTCCGCACCGCTTGCGAGTTCTGCAATGACGTTGAAGATGGCGTCAGGAGAGTAATTGCCGAGACCGATCACGAACTCTTTGCTGTGGATCACAACCTCGACGCCAACACGATGCTGGCCAACGCCGATGCGATGATCGCCCAGGGCGTGGACATCTACCTCAACTTCGATGGCGGGATCACCAACTACGAAGCCACCTTGACGAAGATGGCGGATGCCGACATTCCGATGATCTTCATCGATGGCCCGATTCCGGAGCCTGCCGAGGATGTCTACTGGTTCGGCGCACACGGCGACACGGCTGGACAACTGACCGGCGAATACGCCGTCAACTACGTAAACGAGAACTGGGGCGGCGAGATCGAGGGCATCTTCGGCGTCTGGCAGCTGGACTGGCCGGACGAGACCAAGGCGCGCATCGTAAAAGCCATGGAGGTCATCTCGGAGTCGTTCCCGGAGTGGACGATGGATACGATCACAAACAGCAGCGCAGTGTTGGAAGGCGAGACCACGCAGGCCGCCGCGGCCGCATACCTGAACGCCAACCCCGGCGCCACAAAGCTGTTGTTCATCACCACCACCAACGACATCGCCGGGATCGCAGTGGTGGCCGCCATGGAGGAACTCGGTCGCCTCGACGCTGGCGTGATTCTCTCACATGGCGCAGACTCGGGCGCACGCGAGGAGATTCGTGATGAGAGTTCCCCGTTCATAATGTCGATTGGCTACTTTCCCGACCGCTACGGAGAGTTCCTGCTGCCGATGATTAACGAGATCCTCGACGGTGGTACCCCGCAAAGGGTCACCCACGTAACCCACGTTCCCATTGACATCGACAATGTCGAAGAGTGGTACCCGGGAGGCTCCTGATCTGGGAAAGCCTCAGGCGCCCTTGGCTCTGAGCCGGGGGCGCCGCCAACCCCATAGCGACAATCGGAAGTTAAGGCGACCTCAGACGCCGTGAATTCGAATGCAGCCCCTTCGCTGGGGCTTTTGGCGAGGATGTTCACCGCTACCGGCGGTAGGCCAGCCGAGTCGCGCCCGTCAAGCGACAGCTCGCCGATCTGGATGAGTCCCGTCTCCACGCTCGCGGAATTTGAGGCGCGGCTCGACCTGGCGGCAGAGATAGGCGCCAGGGGCATCGAGGTCACCCAGGCAGGTCAACCCTCCGGGGCCGACTGCCTCCTCGCGAGCGAAAAGACCCTGGAGAATTTCAGGGAGGCGTTCGCCTCAAGGGGGCTGAGGATTGCCGCCTTGAACTGCTCCGGTATGGCGCTGCATCCTCTCACGGGGAAAACCCACCAGGAACTGATCCGAAAGACCATCCGCCTTGCAGGCTTGCTGGGGGTGGAGAAGATCGTGAGCATGTCGGGCACCACCGGGGACGGGCAGAACGCCAGCGTCGTGAACTGGGTATTCTATCCCTGGCCACCCGACAGCTTGGCCCTGCTTGAACGTCAGTGGGCCGAAGGCGTCGCCCTCTGGTCGGAGATGGCCGAACTCGCCAAGCAGGAAGGGGTGAGTCGAATCGCCTTCGAGCTGCATCCTATCCATCTGGTCTACAACGTGCCCACTCTGCTGAGAATGCGCGAGGCGGTCGGCCCTCTCATCGGCGCGACGGTTGACCCAAGCCATCTGTTCTGGCAGCAGATGGACCCTGCATCGGTCGTGCGAGCCTTGGGTGAGGCGGTTTACCACGTCCAGCTGAAGGACGTGGAGACGCTGCCCGACGTGCAGGCCACCGCAGGGGTTCTGGATCAGCGCTCGTTTTCTGACCCGGATAACAGGGCTTGGCGCTACAGGACGATCGGTCGGGGACACTCCGCCGAGTTCTGGGGAGGTTTCATCGACGCCTTGGCCGAAGTCGGCTACGACGACTACGTATGCATTGAGAACGAGGACCCTTTCCAGGATTACGAGGAGGGGGTGCGGGAGGCTGCCAGCTTCCTCTCTCCGCTGCTGGCTAGGGCAACGAGACGATGAGCGATCATGTTGCCGACCTGCGGCGGAAGATGCTCACAGGTGGCTCCGACGACCTCCCCGATCACCCTCAGGCCGCGAACCTGCAGGATCTGCTTCTCCTCGACCTCATGCCGCCACCGCTTACACTCCCGATTCCCGATCAGTATCGAGTCGGGCTGGTTGCAGCTGGACGCATTGTCCACAGCGGGGTAATGCCCGCCTACCGAGCGGCGGGAATTACCCCGCTGGCCGCCGCTGACCCCGACCCTGCCGCCCGTGAGGCCCTCCGGGCTCTCTGGGGCGTGGATCGGCTCTACGACGACTACCGCAGGATGCTTGACGAAGAGGAACTCGACGTGGTGGACGTCAACCTCCGCTGGGACGTGGGGCTTTCCCCGCTGCGGGTGGAGGTGGTGCGCGAGGCGGCGGCCCGCGGCATCAGCGTGGTGCTCGCCAAGCCAGTTGCTGAGACCTGGGAGCAGTGTCGCGAGATTGTCGAGCTCGCCAGCAGCGGGGGAATCAAGCTCGGGGTCGACTTCAACACCCGCTACGCCCCGGCCTTCTACGGGTGCCGAGGCCTCATCAAGGCCGGCGTACTGGGGCCGCTCATCTCGGCGAGCATCAACTACCACTCGGCTCTCGGGCGTCAGCACACCAACGCCTTCGACGCCGTCCACGACGTGTGCGTCCATGCCGTCGACGTGATCCAGTCGTGGTTTGGGGAGGCTCCCGTTGGGGTCTACGGCAACTGGTCTCGTCGGGTGGACGGCATCGGCTCGGTGCTCTCCGCAACATTCAGTTTTGCAGACGGCGCCAACGCATCGATGCTGTTCGACTTCGCAACTCGCCACCGCCGGCAGTTCGAGTTCATCGCCGTAGGCGAGGCGGCCAGCGTCGACGGTCTGCAGGATCAGGAACTGCCCGGCCCATCGCGAATGCTGCGGGCCAGCCTGCGCTACGGGCCGCACGAGCCCCGGGGCAGTGCGCTGGAGCTCCCGCTGCAGTACGCACTCTCCCCGCAGTCCTACCTGGCAACCAGGGCCGACCTGCTCCAGTGCATAGGCACCGACCGCCAGCCCTGGGCAGGGGGCGAGGACATCCTGCGAAGCATGAGCACCCTCTTTGCCCTAAAGGAGTCGATCCGATGCGGCTTGCCGGTCGAGCCGTCGGTGCAGGGGCGACAGCTTGACTGAGCTGGAAGTCCGCCGCCTGCCGGTGGAGACTGTGGAACGTTCAACGTTCGAGCCCTACGGTGCGCTCATTGCCCCAGAGACGGTTGACAGTCCCAACCTGAACCGGGCGCCGGGCAATCTGGGCTTCCTTTGGGTGCAGAAGGAGCTTGAGTTTCCGAAGCGGGCGTACATGTGCTCGCTTCGCTATTACTACCGGGGCAACCGCTGCGAGTTCCTTCAGAAGCACCCTGCCAGCACCATCACGCTGATAACCCTTGGCATCACCCCCAGCGCGTTTGTGGCGGCGCCCGATGACGGGGGCGGCCGCCCCGATCTTGACGAGGCGCGTGCCTTCCTGCTGACAGGCGGGGTGGGCGTGGTGCTTCACCGGGGAATCTGGGTGCGTTACGCATTTCCCCTGGGCCTGTACGCCGACTTCGCATATGTGACCCAGAGGGTGGATCCGGCTACTGCCAACACATCCGACGACGTGGTGCGCTGCAACCTCGACACGGAATTCGGCTTTGTCTACGACCTGGAGTTTGCCGTTCCCGAGGGGGACGGATTCGAGATTGCCCCCAGCGGAGCCCTCAAGGCCGGCCCGGGCAGGAACCCGCCGTGGCAGTGAGTCACCCCGATGGCCTGTCGGCACGCCCCTGGGTGGGGGAAACGCTATTACCGCGGCTTCCACGCTTACGGAAAAGTTCCGCCGCTGACGCCCCGGCAGATCACTGGCAATCAGCCGACGGGAGCCGCCCGTTGCTTGAGATAAGAGGTGTTTCGCGCAGTTTCGGGCATGTACGGGCGCTGCATGAAGTGGACATCGATCTACGAGAGGGCGAAATCTTGGGGATCGTTGGTGATAACGGTGCAGGCAAGTCCACGCTCATGAAGATCATCGCCGGCACAGTCCGTCCCGACGCTGGACATCTGACGATGAACGGGGAGCCGGTTTCGGTGGCCACCGCCCTGGCGGCCCGCCGTCTAGGAATCGAGATGATCTACCAGGACTTGGCGCTTTTTGACAATCTTGACGTGGCCGCCAACATTTTCATAGGTCGAGAGCACACCCGGTGGCTGCCTCTCTTGCTGGGGTTTCTTGAGAAGAGGCGCATGCACAAAGAGGCCGCAGAACTGTTGAAGCGCCTGAATATCCAGATCGGCTCCACTCGGCAACCGGTGGGGGTGCTCTCCGGGGGGCAGCGTCAGATGGTGGCGATAGCCCGGGCCGTGGCCTTCGAGAAAAACGTGAAGGTGCTGTTGATGGATGAGCCTTCCGCCGCCCTGGGCGCCACCGAGTCGGAAACCGTGCTGGAACTGATTAGGGAGATCCGTTCCCACGGCCTCTCAATCGTCATCATCAGCCACCGCATCCCCGAGGTGCTCTCCCTGGCCGACAGGGTGGTGGTGATGAAAAGGGGCGAGCGCGTGGCCACCCTCGACGCAGGTTCGACAACCGTGGAGGAGTGCGTCAACCAGATCGTGGCGGGCGAGGCGGGAGCCGCAGCGTGACGGCGGTGGGCGCCCAGGCGGGTCGCCCGGCCAGCAGAAATAACCCGTATTGGCTGGTGAGACAGGTTGGCCGCGGGCTCCTCGCCCAGAATGTGCTTCTTGCTCTGGCGCTGGTCTTTTTGGTTCTCTATCTCACCCTCAACCTGGAGTTCTTCTTTACTTCCACAAACCTGCTCACCATCCTGCGGTACAGCTCTGTGACGTTCGTGGTTTCGGTCGGCTTTACGCTTGTCCTGATCGGCGGGGGACTTGATCTCTCCATTGGGCAGGGGATGATGATCGTGGGGGTGGTCTCGGGCAATCTCCACCTTGCCGGCGTTCCGTTGGCGTGGTCATTCATCCTGGGTGTTCTTACAGGGGTGGCCATCGGTCTTGTAAACGGGCTGCTGATCACCAAGCTCCGCATCAATCCGCTAATAGCCACGCTGGCGATGCTCTTTGTTTTGTGGGGAACCGGGTTTCTGGTCACAAAGGGACGAAGCCAGAGAATTCGTGACGATAGCTTCAAGTTTGCCAGGCAAAGCCTTTGGGGCATTCCGGTGCCTGTTTTCTTCCTGGTGGCAGCAGCCGTCGTGGCGCTGGTGGCGTTGAACACGACGAAGGCTGGCAGACATCTCTTTGCGGTGGGAGGAAACCCGGAAGCCGCCCGCCAAGCGGCCATGAACGTCGACCGATTCCGGCTGGGAATGTACGCAATAGGCGGCCTTTTCACCGGCGTTGCGGGAGTGATGCTGGTTTCTCAGCAGGGGCTGGTGGCTCCGAATTCAGGCATGAACCGCGAGTTCTGGGTTGCAACTGCGGTCTTTTTGGGCGGCGCCAGCCTCTCCGGGGGCAAGGGATCGATTCTGGGCACGCTCCTGGGAGTGGTGTTCGTCACCACCCTCGCCAACGGCCTTGTGCAGCTGGCGGTCGTTCCCGAATGGGCGTTGATTATCAACGGCGTGGCGCTGATACTGGCGGTGGCCTTCGATCAGCGCCCCAAGGGCGGATACAGATGAGCGCCGTCAGTTCGCAGGCAGGGGAAGCAAGGCTGTCCCGCCTGCGCAGATTCCTGTTGAGTGAGCATGGCAGCAGGGCCACCCTGGTGGTGGTGCTTGCGCTGGAGATACTGGTGTTTTCCAACATCGCCCGAAATTTCTTGTCGACCACCAACTTTCTGAACTCCGGAAGGACCATGTCGGTGTTCCTGGTGGTGGGCGTGGGAGCCACCTTCGGGCTCATCTCCGGAGCGCTGGACATCTCCATGGGGGCCGTCATCGCCCTGGCGGGCACCGTCGGAACCAATGTGGTCGTGGCGGGTAACCCAGGCTGGCTGGCAATACTCGCAGCGGTCGGTTCTGGGGTGCTGGCAGGGTTGGTGAACGGAATCGTGGTGGTAAAGATGCGGGTAAACCCCATCGTGGCCACTCTTGGGATGCTGGGGATTGCGCGCGGGGTGGCCTACGTGATGGACGGAGGCACCGGTGTAATAGGCAACCTCACAGAAACGGGCGACGTCACCTTCAACGTAATGCAGCGCAGCCTCTGGGGAATCTCCTACTCGTTCATCTTTGCGGCCCTCTTTGCCGCGGCAGGCTGGGTGCTGCTGGCCAAGACCCGCTTCGGGCGCTACGCCTACGCTGTCGGGGGAAACCCCGAAGCGGGGCGCTCCGTCGCCTTGCCCGTGGACAGGCTGCGAATCTTGTACCTGACGCTGAGCGGCACCTGCGCCGGGGTGGCAGGGTTCATGCTTGCATCGCAACTGGGCGGCACTTCTGCGAATATTGCGTTCGGATGGGAACTCACCATCATCACCGCCGTAATCCTGGGCGGGGTGAGCCTGGCGGGCGGCACCGGCTCGATGTTTGGAACCATCCTGGGCGTAATTATTCTGGGGCTGCTGGAAAACGGCGCCACCCTGGCAGCTTGGCACACCAACTACAAGCTGATGGTTCAGGGAATCCTCCTGCTGTTCGCAGTGGGGATGGACGCGGCTCGGACAGGAGGATACAGATGAGCGAAGCGCTGAGGATGTTCATTGGAGGGGAGTGGAGGACGACCGCTTCGGGAAAGACATTCCCCTCAATAGACCCTTTTACGGGCAAGTCGTGGGCAGAGGTGCCTGCTGCCGGCGCCGAAGACGTGGACAGCGCAGTCTCGGCGGCTCGCGAGGCATTCGACGACGGCCCCTGGCCACGGATGCCTGGAGTTCAGCGCTCGGCCGTCATGCGCCGCCTGGCACGGCTCATTGAGGAGAACGCCGAGGATCTGGCGCTCGCCGAGGTGCGTGACAACGGCAAGCTGATGCGTGAGATGGCCGGGCAGGTGGCTGGGCTGCCTGGCTTCTACGACTACTTCGCAGGGGCGGCCGACAAGTTTGCAGGCGAAATCGTCTCGCAGTCGAAGCCCAACTACTTCGTGTATCAGATGCTTGAGCCGGTGGGTGTGGTCGGCGCCATCACAGCCTGGAACTCCCCGCTGATGCTCATGTCCTACAAGCTGGCTCCCGCATTGGCGGCGGGCTGCACCTTCGTGCTGAAGCCTTCCGAGCACACCTCGGTCTCGGCGCTTCGCTTTGCTGAGGTGGCGGCCGAGGCGGGTTTGCCCGACGGGGTGTTCAACGTGGTCACCGGCGACGGCCCTTCGGTTGGCGAGCCGCTGGTATCGCACCCGGGAGTCGACAAGGTGGCCTTCACGGGCTCCACCGCTACCGGCATTCGGGTGGCGGAGAACGCTGCCGGGCACCTTGCCAAGGTGTCTTTGGAACTCGGAGGCAAGTCGCCCAACATCGTGTTTGCCGACGCCGACCCGGAAGCGGCCGCCAACGGGGTGGTTGCTGGCATCTTTGCGGCCTGCGGCCAGACCTGCGTGGCCGGCTCGAGGCTGCTTGTGCAGAGGGAGGTTCACGACGAGATCGTGGATCGCGTGGTCGCCCGCGCCAAGCGGATAAAGATGGGTGATCCGATGGAGGCCGAAACCGAGATGGGGCCGCTGGCCTTCCGGGCGCAGATGGAGAAAGTGATGCGCTACGTCGCGATCGGGGGCGAGGAAGGTGCCGAGCTGGCCACAGGCGGACGGCGTCCGGAGCGTTTCGGCGACGGCCTGTTCGTGGAGCCCACCGTATTCGTGGGGGTGAACAACTCGATGCGTATCGCCCGCGAGGAGATCTTTGGCCCGGTGCTCTCGGTGATCCCGTTCGACGACGAGGAGGATGCCCTGGCGATCGCCAACGATTCCCCCCACGGCTTGGCGGCAGGGGTGTGGACCCGTGACGTTCAGCGCGCCCACCGCATGGTGCACAGGCTTCAGGCCGGGACGGTTTGGGTGAATTCCTACCGGGTGCTGAACTACGACGTGCCCTTCGGCGGCCACAAGATGAGCGGTTATGGACGCGAGAACGGTCTGGAGGGTCTCGCGGGCTACCTCCACACCAAGTCGGTCTGGATTGAGCTTTCCGGCGAGACGCGCGATCCGTTCAAGCTGGGATGAACGCCGGGGCGGGCGCGACGCGAATGCGAACAAATTACAAGGCGAACAAGACGCAAGGGAAATAGTGATGAGCGAAGCCGAGTCCTCTGAATCTCAGCCGCAGGTGGTGTCCGGTCTCGAGGGGGTGCTGGCCTGCCACTCCTCGGTCTGTTTTATCGACGGGCCAGCGGGCACTCTGCGTTATCGGGGATACGAGATAGGCGACTTCGTGACTTCCGCCGAATTCCTGGACGTGGCCTGGCTGCTTTGGAGCGGCGAGTGGCCAAGCGCTCAGGAGAGCGCATTGTTCGTTGAAAAAGTGGCGGTGAACAGGGAATTGCCGTCAAGCGTCCTCAGTCTTCTGGAGACTGCGCCGATGGAGACGGCCAACCCCATGGCCGTGATGCGTACCGCTGTCTCCCTTCTCGGGGTGGAGGATTCCAGCGCCGACGACTACTCCATCGACTCGCTCTGGGAGAAGGCCCAAGGGTTGCTGGGAAGGCTCCCCACCATCGTGGCTGCCATGTCCCGCAGAGTCGCAGGACGCGACATCGTGGCGCCCCACCCTGAGTTGGGTCACTCGGCGAATTACCTGTACATGCTCACTGGCGAGCCACCTTCAGACTCCGCGGCGTATGCGCTCAACGCCCTTCTGAACACCTACGCCGAGCATGAACTCAACGCCTCCACGTTCGCCGCGCGTACCACTGTCGGGACTCTCTCCGACTACTACTCGGCGATTGTCACCGGCCTGGGAACGGTCAAGGGTGCCCTGCACGGCGGCGCGGTGGACGACGCGATGGAGGTCTTCTCCAGGATTGGCGCTGTGGAAAACGTGTCGCCTTACTTGGATGCGGCCCTCGCCGCCAGGGTCAAGGTGCCGGGTTTCGGTCACCGGGTCTACCGCACCCGCGACCCTCGCGCCGAGGCGATGGACAACTTGGCGGAAACGATGGGCGCAGAGATGGGCGAACCTCACTGGCACGCCGTCGCATCCTCCCTGGAACGGGAACTGCGGACACGCAAGGGGCTGAGCGCCAACGTGGACTACTACTCCGCACTAGTACTGCATCACCTGGGCTTCCCGCACAAGATGTTCACGAGCGTCATTGCATCGAGCCGGGTGGCGGGATGGACTGCTCACATCGGTGAGCAGTACGCCAACAACCGCCTCATCCGCCCCCGGGCTCTCTACGGGGGGCAGCCAGCCCGCACGTATCAGCCCTCTTCGGCCCGCTGAGAGCTTGGATCGGGAGGTACCGGCCTCACTCTGGCGCGGCGGCACCAGCCGCGGCGTCTTCTTCGCCGAGTCAGACTTGGCCGACTTCAGCCGCAGGCAGGTGCAGGCGGTGCTGTTGGCCGCCCTGGGCAGCCCCGACCCCGACGGCAGGCAGGTGGACGGGCTTGGCGGTGGGGCGTCGTCGCTGAGCAAGGCCGTAATCGTCGGTCGGGCGCCTGTGCGCTCTGGCGCGGACGTGGCCTACCGCTTCGCCCAGGTGGAGGTGACCGAGCCGATCGTGGACTTTGCCGGAAACTGCGGCAATATCTCCTCGGCGGTGGTTCCGTTTGCAATTTCCGCAGGGTTGCTTGCGGCAACCGAGCCGGCGACTTCTGCAACAGTGCTGAGCCTGAACACCGGCCAGCGCCTTCAGGCGTCGGTGCCAGTGCGCAACGGGGGCTACGACCCGACGGGCGACTTCGAGGTATCCGGTGTGCCAGGGACGGGGGCCCGGCTGTCGATGAAGTACCTCGACGCAGAGGGGTCGGCGAGCAGGGGGGCGCTGCCGACCGGGCGGGTGAGCGAGGAGGTGCGGCTGCCCGACGGGTTGACGGCGCATGTCACGATTGTGGACGTGGGCAACCCGTCGGTCTTTGTGAGGGCGCACGACCTGGGCTGCGAGCACGGGCTTTTTCCGCTTGGAGCGGTCGGCTGGAGCGTTCACGACGAACAGACGCTTCTCGACCGGCTCGAACACATAAGGCGTGAAGCCGCCGTGCGCATCGGGTTGGCGTCTTCGCATGAGCAGGCCGGGCGGAAGCATCGGGCAATCCCCAAGGTGGCCCTGGTGGCTGGGCTGGAGGGGCCTGCTTTGGAAAGCTGGCGCAGTTCCTGCGGTGAGCGTCGGGGCGCATCTCAGGCAGATCTGCTGGTGCGCCTCATCTCGATGGGCGTGACGCATCGCACCATTGCGATGACGGCTGCGATGGCTGCAGGGGCGGCGGCGGTCATCCCCGGGAGTGTTGTGGAAGCGTGCTGCCGCTGGCCGGGGAACGTTGCCGAGCGGCGCAGCGTGGCCATTGGCCATCCCGCGGGGCTGATGAGCCTGGATGTAAGCGTCAGCAGGTCGGCGGGGGGAGTCTGGCGAGTCCCCCGTCTGAAGGTTGACCGGACGGCTCGGGAAATCATGCGCGGACGCGTCTTCGTGCCGGATTCCTATCTTACGGGTCGACCCTGGTTTGCCGCTAAACGCCCCGACTGAGCGATCTGGCCGATGGGAGGGCGTCAGGCGCTAGAGGGATACGCCCAGTTTCGTTCGAAGACTGCGTTACTGCCACGTGAGCCGATGGAGATGAAATGAGCGTGTTCGGCTCGCAAGATCTGCTGGAGACCTCCGCGGGCAGGTTCGTCTACTACCGGCTGGCTCGAGTAGAGGAACTGGGTGTCGGCCTCCTGGAGCGCCTGCCAGTGAGCGTAAAGGTGTTGCTGGAGGGAGTGCTGAGGCGGGCGGATTCCCCCGCCGACGGTGGGGGACGCCAAGTCGGTGTAGGGGGCCACCCCCGGCAGGCTGAGAGGTCGCGCCCGGAGGAGGACGACACGCTCTCGCAGGTGGAGGCTCTGATCGCCCCTTCCTCGGATGTCAAGGGGGCAGGTTCGGTGACGTTCTCGCCCCATCGGGTGGTGCTTCAGGACTACACGGGCATACCCGCTCTTCTAGGCCTGGCTTCAATGCGATCGAGCCTTCATCGGCAGGGAGGCGACCCTGCGCTCGTGGATGTCAGGGTGCCGACCGACCTGGTGATCGACCACTCGATTCAGGCGGACTACGCGGGCTACCCCGGGGCGCACGCCGCCAATTTGGCGCTGGAGTACGAACGCAACGCCGAGCGCTTCCGCTTCGCGCGCTGGGCGGAGCGGGCGTTCGCCCGGCTGCGTGTGGTGCCCCCCGGCAAGGGCATCGTCCACCAGGTGAACATGGAGTTCCTGGCGTCGGTAGCAGCAGTAGTGGGGGATGCCCGCTCGCCGGCCGTCGTTCCCGACACCGTCGTGGGCACCGACTCCCACACCACAATGATCGGGGGGCTGGGAGTTCTGGGCTGGGGAGTCGGGGGCATAGAGGCTGAGGCGGTGATGCTTGGAGAGCCGCTCTCCGTGGTTGCCCCTGAGGTGGTGGGAGTCCGGCTGCTCGGGGCGCCCGGGACGGGGGTTACCGCCACCGACATCGTGCTGGCGCTCACCAGGAGGCTGCGGGAGGTCGGCGTGACAGGTTCGTTTGTGGAGTTCTGCGGATCGGCGCTGGATCGGCTGTCGCTGGTTGATCGTGCGACCGTTGCCAACATGGCCCCCGAATACGGCGCCACCGTCGGGTATTTCCCGCCCGACGCCGAGACGCTGCGCTACTTGCTGGCAACCGGGCGCAACCCTGTGCACGTGGATCTGATTGGGCGCTACTGCCGCGCCCAGGGGATGTTCCGCGAGCCCGGCTCGCCTGAGCCCACGTTCGATCGGCTGATCTCCTTTGACCTCTCGACGGTGGAGCCGCTGCTGGCCGGGCCTTACAGCCCTCAGCAGACGCTTGCGCTCTCGGAGGTGGCGTCGTCATTTCGGCGTGAGCTGAGCGGCGGGGAGCGACGCTGCGTCGGCCTGAGCGACGGCCACGTGGTAATTGCTGCCATAACAAGCTGTACCAACACCTCCAATCCCGCCTTGATGCTGGGCGCCGGCCTGCTGGCGCGCAACGCTGTTCGCCGCGGCCTTAGCGTCCCGGCGCACGTGAAGACCAGCCTTGCCCCTGGTTCACCGGTGGTGGCCGACTACTTGGGCGACGCCGGGTTGCTTCCCTGGCTGGAAAAGCTGGGATTTGCCGTGGTCGGCTACGGCTGCACCACTTGCGCAGGCGGCTCCGGGCCGCTTGCCGAACAGGTGGAGAACGCCGTGGTAGAGGGAGGACTGACGGTGGCCGCAGTACTGTCGGGCAACCGCAACTTCCCTGGCCGAATCCACTCCCTTTGCAGGCTGGCCTACCTGGCGTCCCCCCCTCTGGTAGTGGCGTACGCCATCGCCGGCACGGTGGCGTGTGACCTTGCGACCGAGCCGCTGGGAACAGACGAGGCCGGGCAGCCGGTCTACTTGGAGGAAATCTGGCCTGGCGACGAGGAAATCACCGAACTGACGGCACGGGTGGTGAAACCTGAGTTGTTCGCCCGCCGAAGCTGCGACATCTTTTGCGGAGATGAGCGCTGGCAGTCTCTTCCTGCACCCGAGAGCCTTCTTCCGTATTGGAGCGCCGAGAGCACCTATCTGGTGGAGCCCCCCTTCAGCGCTTCGACTCCCCCGGAGTTGCCGGCGAGCATCGAAGGTGCCCGCTGCCTCCTGTTGCTTGGGGACGGGATTACCACTGACCACATCTCCCCTGCCGCACTCATCCCCCCCGACAGCCCGGCCGGGCGCTATTTGCTGGGCAGGGGAGTTCCAGTCGATCATTTCGGCTCGCTAGGGGCCAGGCGCGGCAACCACGAGGTGATGACGAGGGCGACCTTCGCCAATCCCAGGCTGCGCAACGAGATGACCCCTGAGGTTGAAGGCGGCTGGGCGCTTCATCACCCCAGCGGAGATCGTCTAGCGGTCTATGACGCCTCACGGCGCTATCAGGAAGACGGCACGCCGCTGCTGGTGATTGCGGGGGAGGGCTACGGGGCGGGGTCGTCGCGGGACTGGGCGGCTAAGGGCACGACGCTTCTCGGCGTGCGAGCGGTTGTGGCTTCGAGCTTTGAGCGGCTTCATCGCCAAAACCTCATATGCATGGGTGTGCTGCCTCTGCAGTTCGAGCCCGGCTGCGGCTGGCGCGAGATGGGGCTGACGGGCGAGGAGGTTTACGACCTGCCCGACCTTTTGGAGGTTCTGGACGCCCCGGCCACGCGTCTGACACTATGCGTGCGCTCGCTGAATGGCCAGGTCGACCTGAAAGTGCCCGTGACCGCCCGCCTCGAGAACAGGAGGGAGATTGACTACTACCGCAGTGGAGGAATAGCCCCGTTCGTCATGCGTCGCCTTTTGAGCGGGGCTGCCGGGGTGGGCAAAGGGGGGTAGGTTGTCCTTCGCAATGATTCCGTTTGCCGTAGTTTCCACCCCTCCGGGCTGGCGTCCTCCAACCCACTCGGGCTGACGTCGGCGCAGGAGGACACTGTGGGGGTCTCGCGGGCAGCAAGAACCGCGTCGGGCGTTGGCCTGTCGCTTTCCAACGAAGAGCCGGCCGCAGCCACGCTCGCCCTCGCCACCCGCGCCGACGAGCTTGGTTACGACGAGGTCTCCATCCCCGAGAGCAGGCTCTTCCGATCGGCCACCTCCATGGCGGCGGCGGCTCTGGTTCGCACGAGCCGGGTAACCGTGCGCGTGGGTGTAGCCAACCCTGCCACCCGCCATCCCCTGCTGCTGGCCCTCGAAGCCGCCACGCTCGCCGATCTTGCCCCTGGGCGGGTTCGCTTCGGAATCGGCGCAGCCGAGTGGACGATGCGGGCTTTCTGTGTGGTCGATGAGGGCTGGCGAGCCTTTACCAGCACAGTCGAGGCCGTACGGGCGGTCCGAGCGCTGCTCGGCGGGGGAACGCAGGGGTTCCAGCCTGAGACTTTCACCTCACGGGACGACTTGACGCTCGACCTGCCGCCGCGCCTGCCGGTGCCGGTGGATGTCGGGGCGGTCAACGCCCGGATGCTCGCAGCCGCCGGGGCGTATTCGGACGGCGTTCAGCTAGGTGCCCTGATGAGCAAGTCCTACGTGGCATGGGCGGCCGACCAGGTGGCCGAAGGCGCACTCAGCGTAGGGCGCGACCCAGGGGAACTTCTGATTTCCGGGAACGTGCTCACCAGCCTCGATCGCGATCGCCGGTCGGCGCGCCAGGAGGTGCGTGAGGTGCTGGCCTACTACCTGGCGCGAGTCGAAGGGGTGGTGGTAGACCTCTCCGGCGCCGACCCGGATGCGGTGGAGGCTGTTCGGCGGGCGGTGCGCCGCGAAGGTGTTGCCGCCGGTGCGCGCACGGTGAACGATCACCTGATAGACACTTTCGCTGTTGCGGGCGATACCGAGGACGTGATCGCCGGTCTGCTTCCGTTCGTTGAGGCGGGGATGAGCATGCCGTTGCTGTGGTACACACTGGGGCCGAAGCCCGACTGGGCGGTGCGGGCTCTCGCAGCCGAAGTCGTCCCGGCTGTTCGCGGTGATTGACCAGGAGTAAGGAGGCAAAATGGCTGCAAGCCTGAGCATGCCCGGCCCGATGGTCTCTACCGACTGGCTGGCGCGTCAACTTGAAGAAAGACCGGACGACCTGAGGGTGGTGGACTGCCGTTGGTACCTGTCGCCGTTTGACACCCGCGACCCAGACGAGGAATACGCCCGCGCGCACATACCCGGGGCCGTTCAGCTGCGCTGGGACACTCACTGGGCCGAGGTTGACCACCCTGTCGGGGGCATGCTTGCTCAGCCCGCTCATTTTGCCGAGACGATGTCTGCTGCCGGAATTGGGGATGAGACCACGGTGGTTGCCTACGACGACGGACATGTCACCGTGGCGGCGAGGTTGTGGTGGGCGCTGCGGGTCTACGGCCACGCCTCTGCAGCGGTGCTGGATGGCGGCATCGTCAGCTGGCAGGCCGAGGGACGACCGCTCACCGCCGAAGTCCCACGCTGGGGGCGCAGAAGGTTCAGCGTCAGGGAGCGCTCCCCCGCCTACGCAACAGCCTCAGACGTTCTTGCCGCCCAGCTCGACCCGGAGGTGGCATTGGTGGATTGCCGCATGGCTGAAGCCCGCGACGAGGACGGCGTCGCCATCGCCGGCAGCACCGCTCACCTGCCGGGCATCGAATTTCTCGACGAAAACGGGCTGATGCGCCCTCCCGACGTCTGTCGGGAGAAAGTGTTGGCCGCAGCAGGCAGCCCCGCCAGGACAGTCCTCTACTGCCGTGGGGGGGTGGGGGCGTGTGGCACGGCCCTGGCGTACGAAGCCGCAGGGCAGGGCGACGGCGTGTCGGTCTACGACGGCTCCTTGCTGGAGTGGAAACACCTCGCAGCGGTCAGCAATGAAGCAGGCGAGTCCAGCGTTTACCGTTTTGAAGCGCTGCCGGGCGGCTAGAGCCACTCGCATTACGCAAAACCGGGATACCTGCATTAGCCCCGGCGACTAGAGTCCTTCTTGGGAGACTTGCCTCTATAGGAGCTCGCAAAGAGCGTGTGGGGGCGTCAGGCGCTGAGGCGCCCGAAGGGAGTACTTATGGAGCGAGCAATTCACTCTCGTCTAGGGACATCCCTCCGCGAATTGATGTGGAAACGTTTGTTGGCTGCGGCAGTTGTGGTTGCATTGATGGCTGCTTGCAGCGGAGACGCCGAGCCGGAGGCTCTGTCTGCGGAATCTTCGGCAGAAGCGGACGCGAGCTACGACCTCGCCGCGGAATCAGAGTCCGCGCAATTGGAACCCGTAAGTCCTGAGCATGTCCCGATCGATTTGGGATCTTCCTACGAGGAGTCCAGCTATCAGCAGTATTCCGGCTTGACCGCAGGGGAGATTGACGACAACGCTCACTGGGTCGACTACCTGCGTTATAGGGACAGATATGCGGACGGGAACGTCCACGACGTGGACATCGCCGAGCGCTACGTCATTCGAGTGAGGGGCCATGACCGCCGCGGCGTGCCGAACGCCCAGGTGAGTATCTCCGGCGGAGGGAAGACGATCTTTAAAGGACGCACCTACACCGACGGGCGCACACTGTTCCACCCGAGGGCTTTTGCTTCAACGGTCGGCGTCGAGACATTCCGGCTGTACGTGGAGAAAGACGGTTCAAGCAAGACCTTGGATGTATCCCGCGGGGAAGGGCACGAATGGGTAGTGGACTTGGACGTGGCAGGGGGTTACCCGGTAGGAAGCGTCCCGCTGGACTTGCTCTTCCTGTTGGACGCAACAGGCAGCATGGCCGACGAGATCGATCAAATAAAGAGTTCCCTGCTGCTCATTTCCAGCCGGATCAGCGAACTGCCCTCTCAGCCGGACCTTCGCTTCGGTATGGTGACTTACCGCGACAGGGGAGACGAGTATGTCACACGCCTCTACGACTTTGACTCTAAAGCGCGGGACTTCCTAAACTCAATCCGCAACGTGTCGGCAGAAGGCGGAGGCGACGAACCGGAGTCTTTGAACGAGGCGTTGCACGTGGCGGTTAACGATCCCGACTGGCGTCTGGGGAATGCTGTTCGGCTGATCTTCCTGGTGTCGGACGCCCCGCCTCACCTAAATTATGTGAACGACTACAACTATGTCGAGGAGATGATGACTGCCCATGAGCGGGGTGTCAAGATCTTCGCAATCGCCTCCAGTGGCCTGAGTCCACAGGGGGAATACATCTTTCGGCAAATCGCTCAGCACACAATGGGGCGGTTCATCTTCACCCTCTACGCAGGCAAGACTCCGCACGAAGTGAGTGAGTATTCCGTAGAACTGCTAGACGACTTGGTGGTTCGGCTGGTGGAGGAGGAATTAGGCGTCTTGGAGGAGTGAGGGTATTCGCCTATTGAGATGAGGCGGCGTGCCAATTCCGTGTTGAGAGCCTGCCCAGCAATGTAAATCCCCAGAACACGAAGATTCCCAGCAGCGAGGAGATTATCAGCGCAGCCAGAATCTCCCTTGTGGCCGCCAGGCCCCGGTACTTGTCGATGAGCACTCCGATGCCCTTCTCTCCTCGTCCGAAGAAGAACTCGCCAACGATTGCGCCGATCACCGACAGCCCCGCCGCAATGCGCAGTCCGGTGAAGGTGGCGGGCAGGGCGGCGTGCAGCTCAAGCCTGGTAAGGCGGGTCCAGCGGCTCGCCTTGTGCAGGGTGAAGAGCTCGTGCAAGTTGGTTTCCACTGACTGAAGGCCGAAGAGGGTGTTTGTGATGATCGGGAACAGCGAGATGAGCACGACCACGATCACCCTTGCCGAGAAACCAAAACCGAAGAGACCGCCGATCAACGGTACAAGCGCCAAAATTGGGATGGTCTGCAAAACCACCGCCCACGGAAAGAAGGAGCGCTCAACCCATCGGCGAAGGTTCATGAAGATGGCAAAGACAATGCCCAGGAATGCTGCTATGCCCAAGCCGGCGAACGAGGACTTTGCCGTCACCAGCAAGCCCTTGAGGAGTTCGCCGCGCACCTTGTCGTGAGCGGTGGCCCGGGTAATTACCTCGTGAAGCGGTGGAACCAGGAACTGTCGGTTATCCGATAGGAGGAGGTAGGAGACTGCGTACCACAATCCAGCCATAGCGACACTGAACGCCAGTGGCATTAACCAGTTGAAGTTTCGCTTTGACCACTCGCGCATTTGCGGCTATTCCTGCTAGTAAGCCCTCGGCATGGAGACCCGACCGACTGCCCCGGTGCAGTATGAAACCGCCCCGACCCCCGAGGTCAATCGGAGGTCGGGGCGGTTAAGCGGCCGGCTGTGCCCCTAGGAGCTAGAAACCGATGCTGATTGAGGTGTCGAGAAATTCGTTGGTGAAGATGTCTTCCGCCGTGACGTCCGGGTCCAGGCTCTCTGTGCCCCCAATCCAGATTGGGACGAGTTCATCAATCAGGTTCTGGATGCGGCCGGCTTCCATGTCGCCCACGTAGCCGTTGTCGCCGTCGGTGATGAGGCCCAGGTCGACCATGGTGTCGGATGCGTGGTTATGCCCTTCTATTGAGGAGGTCCAGAAACTGTCGAGTTCCTTGACGATCTCGTCTAGGCGGGTGTTGATCGGCCCAGGGTTTGTGATGTAGTCGACGAGCGCCTGTTGCATGATCGGCACAAACATCTCGAGGCACTCACGGTAGGGATCCAAGTCTCTTGCCCGCACTGAAACTGCGGACTGGTAGATCTCGAAAGGAGCGTCGTGGATAAGCATGTAATTCACTGGCCTCATCCACTCTTCGATGTCGTTCTCATACCTGAAAGGCTCGTTCGTGGCGAATCCCTGCTGCACAAGGCCGTCCTCGGTAATGAACCTGGTCGGCGACCCGTCGTAGGAGCTGTCTACCTGATCTTCGCTGAGGATGCCCTTGTGAACCAGATAGTCCATGTAGGCGGCGCCACTAAAATAGAGGACGGTTGCGCCGGAATTCCCTATGTCTTCGAACGACTCGAAATCGTAGTCTTCAGGATCCCACATCAGAATTTGCGGGCCGGCTTCGAAGCTCGAGAAAACGTGTACGACAGGGGTGGTGCCGTAAGACCTGATTGCGGCGGCGGTGTCCACGTATGCAAGGAAGATGTCGTCGTCGCTGTAGAACTGGGCGTTTGGCGGCGAGAAGCCGATGTAGGGGCCGCCGGCCCGGACTTCGACCTGCAGGCCGGTGTCCTTGTATTCGCCACTGTAGGTACCTGCTTCAGCGTCAACGACTCCGTCGACGCCGACGATCTGATATGTGTGGCCATGCTCGGGCTCGGGGAACCAGTCTGTTTGAATAATCAGCGGGTTGGGGCAGACATCCGTCAGAGACTTCGCAGGAGCCTCGGTGGCGTCGGTCGCCATTGTCGTGGCGGGAGCCTCGGTCGTGGTCGGGGCCTCGGTGGCGTCGGTCGCCGTTGTTGTGGTGGGGGCAGCGGTCGTGGGGGTGGCGGTAGAGTCACTGCCGGTGCCGCATGCAGCGGCTATCAGTGCCAACGCCAATAGCGACGCGATTAGAATGCGTGTCTTTAATTGCATAGGTTTCTCCTTGAATTTGCACTTCAACTTGTGCTGATGAGTGCTCAAATTATGGATAAAAATATCCCAGTGTCCATGTGCGGTTCCGAATGAAACTTTGAGCAGTTTAACGGTCTTGCGGGCAGATGGCATTTAGCAGCCAGGATTTGCCTCCTAGCTACAGGTCTGTCGCTCCTGCGTACCAGTGAGATGTGAGCCGCCGCCCCGCCCAGCCAAAGAAGAGAAAAAGAACCAGCCCCAGCAGGGAACAGAAGAGGATGCCCGTCACCAATTTGGAGCCTGAAAGCTCATCCTGAAAGAGAAACAGGAGTTGCCCCAGACCTTCTGAGCCGTAGGTGCCCCCCTTGAAGAAGAACTCCCCCACGACGGCGCCTACGACTGACAGTCCCGCCGAGATGCGGAGCCCCGTAAAGATGGCGGGCAGGGCCGCCGGGAACTGCAGCTTGCGCATTCTCCGCCAGCGTCCTGCGTTGTGAAGCCGGAAGAGGTCCTTCAGGTTGGATTCCACCGACTGCAACCCAAAAAGCGTGTTCGTAATGATTGGGAAAATCGAGATGATGATGGTCACAATCACTTTGCTGCGGAAACTCCATCCCCACCACAAGCCGATCAGCGGGCTTACGGCCACGATGGGCAGAGCTTGTACAGCTACTGCGTATGGAAACACGCTGCGCTCAATCCAGCGCGCCTGGCTCATTAGTACGGCAATGGACATGCCCGCTGCGACCGACAGAGCAAATCCCACCAGAGTCACCTGGGTAGTGCGCCAAAGCCCCAGAAGGACCTGCTCCAGGTTGAACCACGTAAGAAACCCCACGTCAACAACCTGATGCGGCGGCGGGAGGTAGAACCGCTGATCCTGGCCGAGCACGAAGTAAGTGAAAAGGTACCAAAAACCTATTACGGCTGCTGCTACCGCTGCGGGCGGGACAATGTTCTTCAATACCCTGGCAGCGACTCTTCCCCCCGTCGCAGGCGTGCTCAATTGTTCTTGCGCGGTGCCGACTATGGAGGCCATCAGAAATACAAGCCTACGCAGCAGTAGGTAGGCTCAAGCCGTGATGGGCGGCAAGGTTGCGAACGACGGTGCCGCGCAGAGAGCAATCTTGAGTTTTGAAGGGGTCGCAAAGATTTTCCCCGATGGGACGCATGCTCTCGAGGGCATCCGCTTCGAGGTACGCAGGGGAGAGTTCGTGACCATCGTGGGGCCTTCGGGGTGTGGCAAGTCGACCCTGCTGAGGATTGCCTCTAACCTCGATACACCGACCTCCGGAAGAGTGCTCGTGGACAGGGAGCAAATCGGATACATCTTCCAGGACGCAACGTTGCTGCCCTGGCGAAACGTAATGGAAAACGTGGAACTGCTGGGCGAGTTGCACGACATCCCCAAGGACGAGCGGCGGCGTCTGGCGGTCAAGGCGATTGAAACCGTCGGGCTAACCGGGTTTGAGAAGCACTTTCCAAAGGCGCTCTCGGGGGGCATGAAGATGCGCGCCTCAATCGCTCGCACCCTCACGTTGAATCCGCCTCTCTTCCTCTTCGACGAGCCGTTCGGCGCTCTCGACCAGATCACTCGGGAACGCCTGAACGAGGAGACCATCGTGTTGTTCATGAAAGAGAAGTTTGCGGCGCTGTTCATCACGCATTCGATTTACGAAGCCGTGTTTCTCTCGACTCGCGTACTCGTGATGTCTCCACGCCCAGGCCAAATCGTTGCAGAGATTGAAGTGCCGTTTCCCTACCCCAGGGCGCCGGAACTCAGGTATGAACCCTCTTTTGCAGATCTCACCGGGGCTGTTTCGGCGGCTCTGCGCGGCTCTTTTCACTCAGGAGCGGAAGCCGAGCTCGAGGGGATGAAATAGCGAATTGAACGGAATGAAGCTGCGAACCGGTATGAGGCGGCGAAATAGCGCAGGAATGAAGTAGGAGGCAGAAGGGTGGAAACTGGCGTTTTCTTTTTTGGCAACGTAGAGATGAGCGACGCTGGCGCCGGCCTGCCTGTTCCCACAGATCGGCGCTACTCGCAGCAGGAGATGTGGTACGCCGCAGAGCGGATGCTGGACATGGGCGT
The DNA here is from genome assembly GCA_958295925.1 of uncultured Acidimicrobiales bacterium. Classification (GTDB taxonomy): domain Bacteria; phylum Actinomycetota; class Acidimicrobiia; order Acidimicrobiales; family CATQHL01; genus CATQHL01. Next base: position 1,011,172 of record CATQHL010000001.1, on the reverse strand, counting down.
TGTCGCAGAGCAGGCAGGCCTCGACGTGTTCTGGCTAACCGAGCACCACTTCCAGTACGAGGGTTACGAGGTCTTGCCCAACGCCATGCTGTTCGGGGCTGTACTCGCCGAGCGCACCGAGCGCATCAAAATCGGCGCCCTCTTTAACATCGTCCCGCAGTGGCACCCCCTCAGGTTGGCTGAAGACTTCGCCACCATGCACAACCTCTCAGGCGGGCGGGGCATTCTGGGCGTCGGGCGGGGAACAGTCCCGCGCGAGGCGGAGTGCCTGGGTTCTTTCGTGGGGAGTTTCGACAATCCCGACAAGGCGGAGGCCGACCGAATCAACCGTGAGGTCTTCGACGAGGCGATGGACGTGATTCTTGCCGCCTTCGAGGGCGAGACTTTCTCGTTTCAGGGAAAGCACTATCAATTTCCTCCAGAAGGTATACCCGACCGGGGGGGCACGGTTCAGACGCTCACCCTGGTGCCTCGACCGCTCTACCCGTATGACATTTGGCAGGCCGTAACATCACCGCCCACCCTGGAGTACGTTCCGGCAAGGGGCTGGGGTGGAGTGTTCTGGCTGCGCAATCACGAGTTCCTGGCCGACTGGTGGGAGCGATTCGGCGAATTTCACGAGAAAGAGCACGGACGGGCGCTGGATCCGGGCGAGAAGCGCATGCTCGTAATCAACGTTCGGGTGGCCGACACGCACGAAGCGGCTTGGGCGGACGCCCGGGACGGGCACGACGAGTTCTGGAAGTTTCTTGGCCCGTATGGCTGGAGTCGTGGCTACAAGGCGGCCGACGGTGGGCCGGCAAAGCCAGGTCTCATCCCCACCCTCGAGGAGTCGGTCAATCAGAAGGTCTGGATCATCGGGACGCCGGAGGAGGTGGCCGAAGGTATCAGCGACTTCGGGGAGAGTCTGGGCGGCTTGGAGCATCTGACCCTGTTTCCCAGTTTCCCGGGCGACTCCTACGACAAGGCAGGGGAGCAGGTAGCCCGTCTGGGCGAACAGGTGCTGCCGCTCTTGTAGAGAGGATCGGCGGGTGGCCCCATCCGGGGGGGGGGCTACAACCCTGGCGCATGCAACGTTGATTGGCGCCGGGGGTTGGTGAGAGCGGCTGTCTCGCCCTTGCTGCCTACGCCTGACCGAGCGCTTCTTTGCGCTTCCAGACTTTGTCGATGTAGGCCACCGCCCACGGCGTCTTGCAGGAGGTTTCGCCGTGGTCGACTTCCACCTTGCCTATTCTTTTGGCGGCTTCGACGGCAAGCTTTCTAAGGCGAGAGTTCCGGCATCCGATTGCGATGATTGCGCCGTTCATGCAGTGGCGCACCCTGTTGGGGCTCTGCCCTATGCGCTTTTCCACATCGAGAATCCGCTCAATAAAGTAGTCGTCGGGGCGATCGTCCTGGGTGAGGGCCTGTTGGGCAACAAGGTTCCATCCGGTTGAAGCCACCCATTCGCCGAGCGCGGCCCCGTTGTCCGTCCACTCGTCGGCGCATTCGTCGAACCACTCGCTGGCCGCAACGAACTTGGCCATCTCGTCGGTGAGGATGTAGTTGTCCATGTCTTCGGCCAAGCCTTGGATTTCCTCTCGTGAAGTGCATTCGGGGTCGGCGACGGCAAGCGCCAGCAGACGTGCGTCGTGGTTGCCGGATGCCCAGAGTGCCTGCGCGAGGGGGTGGTCGCCTCGAAGCTTCCTGCCCATCTTCCGCAGATGGGCGAAGCTCACCCCGAACTGTGGCCCGCTCACTCCGTGGCGTGCATACACCTTGCGGTTCTGAGCCGTACCCAGCTCCGCCAACTCGTCGATAATCTGCTGCGGGTCAGCCCCGACCTTGCTCATGATCCCAGTTGCCTCAGCGTCCGCATCAGCAGCTGAAAGCTCCTCGACTTGTTAAGGAATGGGTTCTTATGAACTCGACCGGAACTAAGCGTGAAAGAAGAACCTCAAGTTCTGGTTTTGTCGAATAATCTTCGGCAAGCATGTCTAGTGGCAAGCTAGTTGGAGGACAGGTCAAACATTCCCTGGACCCAACTTTCGCCCAGCAGCCCACCTTTAATCAGATAATCCTTTACTAGTGGCATGTCCGACACTGTTCGCGTGGTGGTGAAGCCGGCAGCCAAGCGCTTCAGTATGCGTACCTGGTTGGGGCTCAGTGAGTCCAGCAAGTATGGCGAGTGTGTTGTGACAAGTACCTGAGCGACCTGTGAAGCGACGAGGCATTCCTCTCCGATGTCTCTGAGGAGCTTTGGGTGGACGAAATTCTCCGGCTCCTCAATACCGATGAGCGGGGGCGGGTCGGAATCGTGCAGCACCAACAGGTATGAGATCAGTTTCAGGGTGCCATCCGATACATAGCGCGCCAGGATGGGATCATCGAACGGACGGTCTTTCGTCTGAATAAGCAGGCGACCATCCCGCATGGTTTCGGTAAGAACTCTTTCTAGCTGCGGTACGCGCCTTGAAAGAGTTTCGAAGATGTCCTTAAGCTGTTCTGGCTTTCGTTCCTCGAAGAACTGCATGACGTTGGCCAGGTTGTCTCCCGTGGGCGACAGTCGTCGAGATGTTCCGACTTTCGCAAATTCCCGCATCTGGGGAACGGACAAGTAAGACAGGTACCAGCCGGAGATGAAGTCGCGCAGCGCCGCGACGCGCGGATGTCCCCGAAGTTGGCCAAGGGCGTTCACGGCCAACAGGTCGGGGGACCTCAGCGGTTGCTTCACTCGTTCGGCGTCCTCGTCCGGAGCGTCCCCAGGTATTGCTTCCCCGTCCCCGTATTGATACGAGAGGAACTGGAACGGGCGGCCGCGTTGCTTTCGGCGCCAGGAAAGTCCTTCCTTTTTAACAACAGGGGACCCATCGACTTCGTCAAGCTCGAGAAGGTAGGTAATTAGCGGACTCGGGCTCTGGCCTTGTTCGGCGTCTTCGCTGCGTCTTGCTTTTTCCTCTTCCCTGTACTTCAATTCGATTACGACGGGCCCGTCCGAGTTTCGGGATCTCAGTTCCCGCATCCCGCCGCGGTTGCTCCAAGTCTGCGGGAGGCCAAATGCGAAGCACTCCGATAGAAAGGCGAACACGTCGAATACCGTGGACTTGCCGCTGCCGTTGGGTCCAATCAAGACGGTCAGGGGCGAAAGATTGTCGAATTTGATGTCGCGCAGGACTCGGTAGTTCTTGACTCGCAGGCTTTCAATTCTTGGAACAGGGCGCGGCTCATCGAAGCGGTCTTTCGGATCGAATCCGGGAAGGCCTGCAGGGGCTTCGACAGTTGACATTGCGTGAAATCCTAGGGCTTTAGGAAACCTCAAGCCGTCGGCTGGGAAGGAAGGGCCGCCTCGGCCTCGTCGCACAGACCTCCGACGGCCCTCCAGTCGTTTTCGGAGAATCGCTTCAGCCCGAAGGGGTAGCAGTAATGCTGGTGAAGGCTCATCTTCCCACTGGGGTTTTTGGCTAGCAGTTCAAGCGCGTCGGTCTCCACTTGAGCCGGGTGCGCCCTTCCGCAGGCGTGCGCCAGTTGAAGCAACTCGGTTCGCAGGCTGACGATGTAGTTTGCGCAGCGCACAGCCTTAACGTCGGGATCAAGCCCCCTGGTGAGACGGCGTTTGTGGGTGGTCACGCCGGTGGGACAGCGGTCGGTGTGGCAGCGCTGGGCCTGGACGCACCCCACGGCGAGCATCGCCTCCCTGCCCACGCTTATCAGGTCGGCGCCAAGGCACATCGCCGCAAGGGCGGCGTGCCCGAAACCGAGTTTGCCGCTGCCGACAAATACGACGTGATGGTGCATTTCGTTGGCGGCGAACGCCATGTAGACCCTGGCGAACGCGCGGCGAAAGGGCAGCGCCACGTGATCGGTAAACACAAGCGGCCCTGCGCCCGTGCCGCCCTCGCCGCCATCTACGGTGATGAAGTCAGGGCCCTCCCCCCGCTCGGCCATGCGCCTTGCCAGTTGGTTCCAGAAAGCTTCCATACCCACCGCCGACTTCATGCCCACCGGCAGCCCAGTCAGATCGGCCAACTCCTCTACGAAGTCGATCAGGCCGTCCACGTCGTGGAAACTGTTGTGGGCATTGGGGCTCTTCACGGACTTGCCCACGGGCACCCCCCGCGCACGGGCGATCTCAGGCGTGACCTTTATGCCTGGCAGCAGCCCCCCCAGCCCGGGCTTTGCACCCTGGCTGAGCTTAAGTTCAATGGCTCGCACCGGCGTGTTCTCAAGGCTCGCAAACAGCGCGTCGGGGCTGAAAGTGCCGTCAGAGTGGCGGCATCCGAAGTAGCCGGTCCCGATCTGATAGACGAGCTCCCCACCATGGCGGTGGTAGTCGGAGATACCGCCTTCGCCTGTGTTGTGGAGGCACCCGGCCAGGGCCGCACCCTTGTTCATCGCCTCGACTGCCGGGCCGCTGAGTGAGCCGAAGCTCATTCCGGAGATGTTCACGATTGAGGAAGGGCGGAACTTGCCGGGTCGGTCGCGCCATCCGCCCAGCACCTTGGCGCAGGGCACTGGCGCGGCAGGGTGGATTTCCTTCGAATAAGGGAATGAGGAGTGCTTGATGATCAGGAACCCCGCCCGGTCAGGGTCCTGGTCGGTGCCGAACCCGAAGAGGGGGTTCTCCCTTTTGGCGGAGGCGTAGATCCAACGTCGCTTGGCCCTGTTGAACGGGCGCTCCTCCTCGTTGTTGGTGACGATGTACTGGCGCAGTTCAGGGCCGATGGCTTCCAGCAGGTATCGAAAATGCCCGATAACGGGGAAGTTGCGAAGGATGGTGTGATCGCGCTGAAGGAGGTCATAAACCGTGACCGCCAGGAGGATTCCCCCGACCACTATCAACGCTGTCAGCCATCCAGGCATGCGGATTTATGCTAGTCGTGTTGGCTTTTGCCTAATAAGTTCAGTAAACACGGCAGCGAGGCTTCCCGGCCAGTCGCGGCGCAAGGCGCGGAAGGCTCAAGGCTGGGAAGCCTTACGCATTAGAGAGGACGCAGAAAATGACCACACGCAGTGAAGTTAGAGACGGAATGCGCATCGACTGGAACGTCGAGATTGAGATGGACGACGGGCTGGTGTTGCGAGCGGACGTCTACCGCCCCGACGACGAAGGCGGTTACCCCGTGCTGCTCTCCTACGGCCCCTACGCCAAGGGCCTGGCATTTCAGGAGGGATACCCCAGCGCCTGGCAGCGCATGGCGGAACTGCACCCGGACGTCACCGCCGGCAGCACCAACAAGTACCAGAGTTGGGAAGTCTGCGACCCAGAGAAGTGGGTGCCAGACGGCTATGCGTGCGTGAGGGTGGACTCACGGGGCACTGGCTGCTCCCCGGGGTGCATCGACCACTTTTCGCCGCGCGAGACGAAGGACTTTTACGACTGCATAGGCTGGGCTGGGGTCCAGCCTTGGAGCAACGGCAAGGTAGGCCTCTCCGGCATCTCTTACTACGCAATCAACCAGTGGCATGTGGCCTCCCTCCAGCCACCCCACCTTGAGGCGATGATTCCCTGGGAGGGGGCCGCGGAGTGGTACCGCGACATGACCCACCACGGCGGCATCCTCTGCACTTTCTGGGACAACTGGTACGACATGCAAGTAAAGACGGTGCAGTACGGCGTGGGGGAGCGCGGTTACCGCAATCCCAACACCGGCGAGCCGGTGGCCGGCCCCCACACTCTGACCGAGGAGGAACTGGCTCGGAACCGCTGCGACTTCGGTAACGAGATTCTTGCCCACCCGACCGACGACGAGTATCACGCACAGCGCTCCCCCGACTGGTCGAAGGTTGTCGTGCCTTTCCTTTCTGCGGCCAACTGGGGAGGGCAGGGGCTGCATCCGAGGGGCAACTTCGAGGCGTACCTGCGTGCCGCCTCCCCGCAGCGATGGCTGGAGGTGCACGGGATTGAACACTGGACGGAGTACTACACCGACTACGGGGTGGACCTGCAGAAGCGCTTCTTCGGCCACTTCCTCAAGGGCGAGGACACCGGATGGGACGACGCCCCGCGCGTGCTGCTGCAGGTTCGAGGCGTGGATGGCTTCACGGAGCGGTCAGAGGACGACTGGCCTATTCCGCGCACTGTCTGGAAACAACTGAACCTTCACGCCGAAGGCGAGCGGTTGAGCACATCTGAGCCGACATCTGCCGAAACGCTCAGCTACGAAGCCTCCTCGGAAGGGCTCACATTTTTCACTCCGCCCCTGGAGTCGGAGACGGAAATAACCGGCCCGATAGCGGCCAAGCTTTGCATCTCATCCTCAAGCACCGATGCCGACATCTTCGCCGTCGTGAGGGTGTTCGACACCGATGGCGAAGAGGTCACCTTCATGGGCGCCATCGATCCGCATACGCCGATTGCCCAGGGCTGGTTGAGGGCATCTCACCGGCGGCTTGACCCGGGGTTGTCCAAGCCCTGGCGTCCGTACCACACGCACACCGATCCGCAGCCTCTCAACCCGGGCGAGATCTACGAGTTGGACATAGAAATCTGGCCGACATCAATCATTGTGCCCGAGGGCTTCCGAGTGGGCTTCTCGGTGCGCGGCCGCGACTACGAGTACGGAGGCGACACCTCTGGGCTTCGCCTGTCGAACTTCAAGAACGAGCTGCGGGGCTGCGGGCCCTTCCTGCACGACGATGTCCGGGACCGGCCTCCGGAGATCTTCGACAACGAAGTGAGTTTGCACTTCGGCCCTGGGCGCCAGAACTTTGTGCTGTTGCCGATGATCCCGCCGACGGGCTGACAAGAATCCCGGGGCGCACTTCCGGGGCAGCGACTTTCGGGGCGCCGCGCGCCGGGTCTAGTAGACGATCAGCTCAATCATGTTGCCCCAGGGGTCCTTGAAGAACACCTGGCGCTCGGCAGCTGGTGAGTTGGGCAACTCCCAGTAGTTCACGTCGTTTTCGGTCAACTGCTCGACCATCTCGTCGAGGTCGTCCACCTGAAAGGCGATGTGGGAGTTCTGACCACGCAACTCGCCTTCTTCGTTTTGAAGATTGCCGCCCGTGGTCAGATGCAGCGGTGTGCCGCCCCCGTCGAACCAGGCGCCGGGAAATCCGAAGTCCGGTCTGGGAACCTGCTTTAGGCCAAGCAGTTCCTGGTAAAACCAGACCGCCTTGTCGATGTCTCCCACGCTTAGGCTGGCGTGGTCGAGTTTGGTCATTACAGCCATTCTTCCTCCTCTTGCGGGTGTAGGTTTCTCCTGCTGATTCTTCAGCCGTTATCGGTTTTCTAGCCGAACTCGAGCGTCTTGGCCGGAAGCCCCAAGGCAATCTTGCCGACCGTTTCCAGGCAGCGGTCGTTGGCTGGCGGCATAATCAGCCCGGCCCGGGAGTCGCGCAGGTAGCGCTCCATCGGCCAGGATCGATGAATGCCTCGCCCGCCAAGCAGTCGCATGCCCTCGGAGGCGATGTTGTGGGCGGCCTCGGTGGCAAGGTACTTGGCTTGGTTGAGCACGTAGGACAGGTCGGTTGGCTCCAGCTCGCCGCGCAGCAGCCCCAGCGTGTCACGCGCCCGTCGGGCGGCCTCAAGCTCCATCGACATTCTGCCGACGACCGGCCAGACGTGCGGCTCGGTGCTTATCGGTGGCCCGCCGTCGCTGCGGGGCTTGGATAGCATCTCGACACAAAACTCAAATGCCGCCTCCGCCAACCCGATGTAGACGCCCGTGTATCCGGTCGACCAGATGCTCATGTCCTGTTTGAGAATGGCTCCGATCTCTCCTATTACGTCTTCCTGGTGGATTTGAACGTCCTTGAAGTCGATGGAGTTGGAGGCGGTGCCCCGCATTCCGATGGTGTCCCAGTCGTCGAGCACGGTGATCCCCGGGCGGTTGGTGGGAATCAGCACCGTCAGCAGACCGTCCTCTAGGCTCTCGGCGCCTTCGAGGAAACTCCAAGTGAAGTAGTAAGTGGCGCCGGTGGAGAGGGAGCAGAAAATCTTTCGTCCACTTAGGCGGTAACCGTCGCCGTCGGCCTCGGGCACGATTTGGGTGCGAACCTTCCCCTTGTGGCGGAAGGAGGTGCCGGGCTCGCTGGTAATCGAGGAGAGCACTGCGCCTTCGTTGACTATCTCGTTGAAGTAGCTCTCCTGTTGTGAGGGGCTGGCGATTTGGCGCAGAAAGTCCACGATTGCCGAGTGCATGTTGAACGTCAGCCCTGTGCTGGCGCAGCCGTGGGCAATCTTGGAAAGGACGGTTGTGTAGGTGAAGGAATCGGCTCCGATGCCGCCGAACTCCTCCGGAACCATCAGCGCCAGCAGGCCGCTCTCGCGCAGGTCGTCGTAGTTCTCGAACGGAAAGCGGTTCTCTGCGTCCACCATGGCGGCACGGGGGGCGAACTTTTCCCTGCTCAACTTATCTGCTAGCTCTACCCAGTGCAGGTGGTTGGAGGGAATCCTGAATGGAGAGGTCTTAGGTTCCATTCCCCCATTCTAATAAGGCAACCAATTTCCGGAGGTTGGGCGACAAGGCTCGTGTCAACGCTGTAGCGCACTTGTGCGTCTGTAATAGATATAAGAAGATTGTTAACCAAGTCATCAAGGAGGGCGAGATGAAGCGGATGAGACGATCGGCAAGCGGTCTTTACGCCATTGGGTGGAGGACTGTCTTCGCTGCGACGTTGGCAGTTTCGATGACGGCCGCCGCCTGCGCCGGGGAGGATGGTCAAGCCGCCGGGGGCGACGTCGATGCTACGCCTACTTCAGCTGCGGGATCTACGTCGACAACCGGAGCGCCAAGCGCCCCGGCCACGACGCCCGGAACTACGTCGACGACCGAAGAACCCGCTGTCGCCACGTCGACGACGGTGAGCGTCACTACCACGATGGGGCCAGAGAACGGCGGCACCCCGCCGCCTCCGCCGCCTCCGCCGCCGACTGAGCCGCCGCCGCCGACTGAGCCGCCTCCGCCAACGTTGACGACTTTCGCCGCGCCTGCGCCCGCTGCTGAAGCGCCTGCATCCCCGCCTGCCACGCAAGCGCCTCCGCCCCCTCCGTCTCCGCAAGCCAGCCCCAGGTCTTCAGGCAGAGTGTCCGACGGGCCGATATTGGAGCAGACAGTGGAGACGAGTTCGGTGTCTCCTTCTTATTCGGTGTCACCTTCTTATTCAGCGCCATTGGCTGATCTACCTTTAGCGGTAGATTCGCCTTCGTCCCCGCCTCCGCCTCCGCCTCCGCCTCCGCCGCCTCCGCCTCCGCCTCCGCCTCCGCCTCCGCCTCCGCCTCCGCCTCCGCCTCCGCCTCCTCCGCCTCCGTCCCCGCCTCCGCAGTCCATTGTCGAAAGCGGCGACTGCGCTGACTGCTCGGAGAACTTCTTCGAGTACTGGGGTGTGAATGATTTCGTCAAAACTTCAGAGGACGAACTTTCAACGTTCGCCCTTGACGTCGACACGGCTTCCTACGCGGTAACGCGTAACTTCCTGACCGGCGGGCAAATGCCGCCTAAGGCAGCTATTCGTGTTGAGGAGTTCGTGAACTACTTTGATGGCGGATACGAGACGCAGCAGGATGAATTCACGCTCAGCCTCGACGCCTCCGTTTCACCTTTTATCGCCGACGGGAACGTGCTTTTGCGGGTGGGGGTTCGCGCCCCGGAGGTTGTCTCTGGCGTCTCGTTGCCTGAGAGCGTGATTTTGGTTATCGACCGATCAGGATCGATGGACGATCCGTCCTCCTACGGGGGCGAATTCCTGCCGCGCTACATGCTGGTGCACAGTGCCGTTGCGTTCCTGTTGGATGCGCTTCCCGAGGGGACTCGCATGGGCATGGTTGCTTATGAAGACTCTGCGCGGCGGATATTGGAGCCGACCCGGATCGGCTCCGGTGACGAATCTTTCACCACCAGAGAGGCGATTTACAACGTAGTTAGGCAGGAGATCATCCCTGGCGGCTCCACGAATGCCGCCGCGGGGTTGGCCCTTGGCTACGACATGGCGATCGAGGAGGCGGGACAGGGCAATTCGGTATTGGTGATCCTGCTCTCCGACGGGGTGGCCAACGTGGGATCCACCCGCACAGACGAGATCCTCGAGGACATCGGAGACCGCAGGGACATAGGCCTCACCAGTATCGGCGTGGGACTGGGGCCTTACAATGACGAACTTCTAGAGCAACTCGCCAACAACGCCGACGGCACCTATCACTACATCGACGGTGTCGAACAGGCTCGTCGGATTTTCGTGGACAACTTCACAAGCCTGCTTGCAGTCGCTGCCCGTGACGCAAAGATCCAGGTGGAGTTCAACCCTGAGACAGTGGGTTATTACAGGTTGATCGGTTTCGAGAACAGGGCCGTGGCCGATGAGGACTTCCGCAACGATGTCGTAGACGCTGGAGAGGTAGGCCTGGGGCAGAGCTCAACGGCACTCTACGATCTGCAGCTGGCGGAGGGATCAGGCGATCTCGCCGACCTGGGAACGCTGGCGACGGCTTCCCTGCGCTACGAGCATGCGGGTACCGGCGAAATAGTCGAGATCGCCGAGGGCATTACAGGGGCCGACGTTTCCGGGTCATTAGCGGATGCCAGTGATTACTTCCGGTTGGCGGCTGTGGCCGGGGAGTTCGCTGAAGTGCTGCGCGATAGCCCGTTCGTGCGGCATAAGGACATGCAAATGCTGCGCACGCAGGCCGTAGCTGTTGCTGAGGCACTGCCCGGGGTGGAGGAAGCCCCGGAGTTGGCGGGCCTGATCGGGCTGGCGATGGGGATGCTTGGCGACGACGCAAGATAGGCGCCCCTGCGCCTGCTCCGTTCGGATGCAAATTGAAAGCCCAGGTGCTCTTGAGCTGAGGAAAAGGGAGACCGATGTCGCTCTGACATCGGTCTGAGCACCATCGGCGTCGGCCTGCATAGTGTCATAGAATTGGGGCCGTGAGCAAGTCTGGATTCATCCCGGAAGTCGATGTCGACGCCTGTCAGGGGCATGCACTCTGTCGCAGGGAGGCTCCGGAGGTGTTCGACGTAGGACCAGACGGCTTGGCCTTTGCGAAGCTTGAATTTGTTGAAGGCGATCAACTCCCACGGGCCCGGGCGGCAGAGGCGGAGTGCCCGGAGATGGCCATCAGCCTGCTCCCTGCCCCTTCAGCTTGAGCGGCTCCTTCAGCCTGAGCGCTGCCACATGAGCGGAACTCGCGCCGGCTGCCCGGTAGCCCATTTTGACCACCACTCCCCGGCGTTCGCATCCGAACTTTGGGACATCTACGACAGGCTGCGCGAAGAACGCGTTGTCTACTCGGAGAGTTACGGGGGGTTCTTCGTCCTTTCCCGCTACGAAGACGTCTGGCGCGCGGCGCGCGACGACGAGACCTTTTCGTCGGATCGCGAGGTTGTGCTTCCCGCCACAGGCGTAGGCAGGCTGATTCCCCTCAACGCCGACCCGCCAGACCTGCAGCGTTATCGGACAGCCCTGTATCCATACTTCACGGTGCAGGCGGCGGAGGCCATGGAACCCGAGATAAGGCAGTTTGCCACCTGGGCAATGGACGATTTCATCGAGGTCGGCTCTTGCGACCTCATCACACAACTCGCCGCCCCGGTGCCGGCAATGACCACGCTTGAACTGATGGGCTTGCCATGGGAGGACTGGCAACTCCTGGCACGGCCGCTCCATGAGCAGATCACCATTCCGACAGAAGACCCGGCCTACGAGTCCGCCCGTCAGGGGGTGATTGCCATCAGGGAGCGCATGCAGTCGGAAGCCGCAGACAGGGCAGCAGCCAAGCGAGGCGACATGGTTTCCCACCTGGTAGGGCTGCAGCAGAACGGGACGCTCAGCGAGGAGGAGGTGGTGGATCTGATGATGATGACGATCATCGGGGGGTTCGACACCACGATGGCTGCCATCGGCAACGCCCTCGTCTACCTTGAGCGTCACCCTGCCGAGCGTCGGCGACTAGCGGCAGACATCGACCTGCTGCCCCGCGCGGTCGACGAGTTTCTCCGCTGGGAGGCCCCCGTGCAGGGCTTTGCCCGCACAGTTGCCCGCGACGTTGAAATTGGAGACCGCCTCATCCCGGCAGGGGAGACGGTCTTCATGCTCTGGGGCTCGGCCAACCGTGATCCGGCCGTATTCGATCGCCCAGGCGACGTGGTGCTGGACCGCAGCCCCAACAGGCACTTGGCATTTGGGGTCGGAGGGCACCGATGCCTTGGCGCGCACCTCGCCCGGGTGGAGATGCGGGTGGTGCTGGAGGAGGCTCTTCGTCGGCTGGGGGACTATTCCATCGACCACGCCGGGATTCGCTGGCCGCGCACAGTGGGGATCCTCTACGGGCACACTCACATACCGGCCACCTTTAGGCCAGGGGCGCGTTCCGGCGCAGCGTCAGATTAGCGATAAGGGTCAGGCGTCGTCAGTCGGGCTCGCGCAACTCGGCGTATCCCGCCTCGGCCTCCAGTGAGCGTCGTCGCCTGAGTCCTCCCAGCCACACCGCGAAAATAGTGAGCACGTAAGGGATCATCAGCACGAACTCGCGCGGAACAGACTCGCTGATGTTGATTTGAGACTGGATGCCTACGGCTTCGGCGAAGCCGAAGAACAGTCCAGCCAGGGCTGCCCCGATCGGGTGCCAGGCACCAAAGATGACCGCCACAAACGCAATGAACCCCCGCCCGGCAGTCATGTTCTCGGTGAAACTGCTGAGCGCCCCCACCGACAACTCCGCTCCGCCCAAGGCGCACAGCGCGCCGGCGATTAGCAGGGCTTTGAGTCGCATCACCGACGGGTTGATGCCTACCGACCGCGCCGCAAAGGGGTACTCGCCCACTGCGGCGAGCCTCAACCCGAAGCGGCTGCGGCGAAGCGTCACCCAGGCGAGGAACACAATTAGCGGGGTGATCCACACGAGCAGGGAGAGTTCGGAAAAGATCACGCCGAACCCCTCGTTGACGCCCCGCACTGGTCGGGGCAGAGCAATGTCGGTGCGAATCGACCCGCGCGTGTCGTAGACGGCGGCGAGGGCGAACGCGGTCCCCCCGAGACCTATGGAGGTGAGTCCCAGACCGGCGATTATCACGTTCGCCCGCAACGGCTCAATGACCAACCAGAACAGTACGGAAAGCGCCATGCAGACGGCGGTGGCGGCCAGAATCGCAACTGCCACCGACCCGGTGGCGTCACCCACGGCCACTGAGACGAACGCCCCGGTGATCATCAGCCCCTCCAGCCCGAGGTGGAAGATTCCCGCCCGAAACGCAAATACGCCCGCCAGCGCCACCAGGGCGAGCGGGGCCGCCGAGCGAAGCGTGGTGGCCAGTATTTGCTCCATCAGGCAGCGGCCACCCTGCGTTTGGCTCGAACGCGAATGGTCACCAGCAGCGCCACCGTCCCGTGCAGCAACACCAGCGCCGAGGGCGGCAGGTCGGAGACGATCGGCAGAAAGAGAACCGCAGACTGCAGCCCTCCGAAGAAGAGTGCGGCTGCAGCCACGCCCGGCACGCTGAGCAGACCCACCAGCGCCACTACCACGGCGTTGAAGCCGACGGTGGGGGAGAAGCCGGTCACCAGCCTGGCAGCCGGGCCGTAGAGCTCAACCGCCCCGGCCAGCCCGGCGAGCGCCCCGGCCAGCACAAACGACGCCAGCCCGACCCGGCGCACGTTGATGCCCTGCCAGCGGGCCATCGTTGCGTTGCGTCCCGCCAGGTCAACCCTCAGACCGAAGCGTGTTCGCTCCAGAAGAATCCAGATAAGCGCGGCTGTCACGCCGACAATGAGCAGAACGGTAAGCGAGACGCCCGAGCTGCCGGTGATGCGGTAGGCGTCAGGGATGCGCTCGCTGGCTGCGGTCTGCCCGGATCCCGCCGGGTTGCGCATAGGCCCGGCTGTGAGGTACTGCAGCACCAGCATTCCGATGAAACTCATCATCAGCGTGGTGAGCACCTCGTCGGTCCCGAATCGAACCCGCAGATATCCAGGTATGAACGACCAGACAGCGCCCGAGGCCATGGCTGCCAGCGTCCCGAGCAGAATCACCAGCACCCCCGGCCCGGTACGCCATCCCAGGGAGACCGCCAGTGCTGAGCAGGCGCCCACGTAGAACTGCCCCTGCCCTCCTATGTTGAAGAACCCGGCGCGAAAGCCGATTGTCACGCCAAGGGCGATCAGAAACAGCGGGATGGCCCAGCGGACAGTGGATGAGGGGGCGCCCTTGGCGGTGACGGCCCCTTGCAGGCTGCCCGAGAAGACTTCGGTGACGCTGTAACCGCTTATGCCCATGATCAGCGCAACTACGCCAAAAGCGGCTGCTACAAGAATCACCGTCACTGCGGCCTGACTCAAACGGCCGGTCATCGAGCCCCCCGACGTCTACGGCATCGCGGCTTGTCGGTCATCGCCTGGCTCCGGTCATGGCGTCGCCGACCGCCCGACGATCGTAGGGAGGCACGAAGCGGGCCACGACTTCGCCTCCCAGCATCACCAACAGTCGGTCGGAGAGCTCGAACAGTTCGTCGAGGTCTGACGACACGAGAAGGATGCCTGCCCCGGCGGAGCGCAGCTCGCCCAGCGAACGACGGACGAACTCTGTGGCTGCAAAGTCGAGCCCTCGCGTCGGCTGGGCGGCCACGAGCACCTCGGTGCCGTCGGACAGTTCACGCGAGAGGATCAGACGCTGGATGTTCCCGCCGGAGAGCGAACCGGCGGGCTGCGTGACCGACTCGTAGCGCACTTTCCAACGTTCCAGGGCCTTCCTGGCATGCTCCCTGTAGCGCCGAGTCGAGATGATCGGGCTATCCCCTTGGCGTCGTCCTATCAGGCGCAGCGCCGACTGGTTCAGCCACAAGGAGGCGCTGCGACTGACGCCCTCGGTGTTGCGGTCGAACGGGACCAGACGCAGCCCGAGCATGCGTCTGCGCGCCGGGCTTGAAGCGGCAGCCTCGCTTTCCCCGATGCGGATGCTGCCCCCCTCGATTCTCGTCAAGCCCGCCACGGCGGAAACCAGGCTGCGCTGACCGTTGCCCTCCACTCCGGCGATGCCCACTGTCTCGCCCCCGTCGATACGAAGGTTGACGTTCTTAAGACCCCGTTCGAATGCGGAATCCTTGCTGGAAACCTCCTCCATCAGCAGATGTGTGCGACGCCCGACGCCTGTCGCAACGGCCTGACCTGCGACGTCGGCGGATTCGTAGTGGCCTTCACCGATGATGGCGTCGCTGATCAGGCCTTGAGGCGTAGTTGCGGTCTCGACAGGCCCCAGGGCCATCTCACCGTCGCGCAGCACGCTCACCGTCTCGGCAATGGCTGCCACCTCGCGCAACTTGTGAAGCACCACCAGAACAGTCACGCCTGTGTCTCGCAGAATTTGCAGGCGATCAAACAGGGAATCGGTTGCCGATGGTGTGAGCAGTGCGGTGGGTTCGTCGAGCAGCAGCACCCGGGCGTCGGAGGCCAGAGCTCTTACGATTTCCAGAGACTGGCGGGTCTCCACGGGCAGGTCGCGTATGCGGGTGGAGAGCGAGGAGACATTGCAGCTCCCGGCGACCTCCGCCAGCCAGCGCCGCTCCAGTTCCCTGCGCCGGTAAATCGGGGCCCCGCCCCCTTTTGTGGCGGTGAGTTCCAGCGCCTCGGCAACGCTGAACGAGGGCGGTAGCGAGAAGTGCTGATGCACCATCGCCAGCCCAGCCGCCTGGGCGGCGCGAACGTTGCCTCCTTGGATGGGTCGGCCGAGGATATGCACTTCCCCGATGTCTGGCATCTGCAGCCCGGCGAGGACTCTCGCAAGAGTGGTCTTGCCTGCTCCGTTCTGCCCTACCAGGGCATGGATGCGCCCCTGTTCCAGGGCAAGGCATACGTTGTGCAGCGCCCGGACAGCGCCGAAATTTACGCTGACGCCTTCGCAGCGCACCGCCCATTCCCGAGGGGAGGCGGACTCATCCAGCCTCTCCCCGGGAACAGAGTGGTCGATTGGTTCAGATTTCCGGGTTGAAGGGCACCTCCAGCGTGCCATCCTTGATCGCCTCACGCGCTTTGTCGACCTCCGGCAGTGTTTCGTTGATGATGTCTACCATTTCCGAAGGGCCGTTTTCCTGGAACGAGGGATTGATAACGAAGTCCACGCCCTCTTCGGCGACTCCCGCCGCAACGTGACCAGGGGAGTAGTCGTCGCTCAGCGCATTCTCGATCTGGTTGAAAAGCGTCGTCGACCAGTAGAGCAGCACTCCGCCGATCACCGCCGGGCTGTCGAAGTAGTTCTCAGAGCCGCCGATAACCCAACGTCCCTTTTCCTCGGCGGCCTCGATCACGCCCAGGTCGGTGGCTGCGGAGTCCATCATTATGATGTCCACGCCCCCGTCGAAGAGGGCTGCGCCAAGCTCCCGTCCTTTGGCGGGGTCTTCAAACGAATTGGCGAAAGCGGCCTCTCCAGTAATCGTCGGGTTCTGAAACTGGGCGGCTGCGACAAACGCGTTGTAGTCGGCGTTTAGGGGGGGAATCGAAATTCCGCCCACGAAACCGACTTTGCCCGTGGTGTTCAGCGCTCCGGCCAGGATGCCCGCCAGGTAAGTGCCTTTGTAGTAGTTGAACTCCACCGTCACCACATTCGGCATGTCCAGGGCGTCGCCGAAAATGTGAATCCAGCGGGTGTCGGGGAACTCCGGCGCCACCGCCGCCAGCGATTCGCCCATCGGCGGAAACGTGACCGCCACCACATCCGTGCCCTGGTTGCCCAGGTTGCGGAGGGTCGACTCGAAGGTCGAAGGGTCGGTGGCCTCAATGAAGGTTGTCTCGACGCCCAACTCGGTCTCGGCTCGCTCCAGGCCTTTCACCAGGTCGTCAATCGGCCCCAGGTCACCTGCTTTCTGGTTGACGACGAGCGCGACAGTGGGCGCGCTCGAGTCGTCGTCTCCTCCCCCGCACGAGGCGGCCGTAAGCGCGATCACTGCCATCAGCGTCAGAAGAATCGTTCGTTTCCGGTTTTTCATTGAATCCCTCCCTTTGAGATAGTTCTTATATTCACCCTATTAATAGAATTTCAATTAGCCAAATTTTTCCAAGCAGAGACCCGAGTGTTGCAAGCAGATCACTCCGGCAGACTGCGACCGACCCAAGTTTGTCCCGGTCTCACATCAGCATTCAGATTCACCGCGAAGAACTCCGGCTTCTCTCAGATCCCTGATCCGCTCAGGATCTATCCCGTATTCCGCTAGCGCCTCATCTGCCCCTTCGCCGAGTCGCGGGGGCGGTCGGCGCGCCGACGGTGGAGTCTCGGAGAGGTGAACCGGGGATGCCACGCACCGCAGGGGGGGGAGCCCCTCCCGGGGCACCTCGGCGATCATTTCCGTGGTGTGTGGATCAGCGAGCGCCTCCGCCAAAGTGCGTACAGGAGCGCACAGCACGTCCTCCCCCTCAAGGCGGCGCATCACCTCCTCCGTCGAAAATCCGCTTATGGCCTCGGCCAGAATTCTCTGGAGCTGCGAGCGGTGGGCGGCCTGATTGGGCATGCTCGAATACTCCGGGTGCTGTGAGAGGTCCTCGAGATCGAGAGCTTTGCAGATGTCGCGCAGCGGGTTGGGCTTGAAGGCGCCTACAAGCACGATCTCGCCGTCGGAGGCCGCGAACGTTCCCACCAGCGGCATCTTCGCCCAGTTCAGCTCGGTGTCTCGCATAAGCCTCATCGACGCCTCCAGCACCTGCATCGCCAACAGCGAGTCGTAGAGGTTCACGTTCACCTGCTGTCCCCTTCCGGTTCTGTCGCGCTGGATGAGCGCCATCAGGATTCCCGCAACCATGTGCATTCCTGCCGTGTAGTCGGCCAAGGCAATGGGGTAGATGACGGTGGGGTGATCGTCGTCGGCCTTGTGCGACATTGCCCCTGTGAGAGCCTGGGCGAGAATGTCCTGCCCTCCCTTTTCCACGTATCGGCCCTCGGTTCCGAATCCTGTGCCCTGGGCGTAGATGATGCGGGGGTTGATCCGCGTGAGATGCCCGTATCCAAGGCCGAGCCTCTCCATCACGCCCGCCCGGTAGTTGTTCACGACCACGTCGGCGTCTCGCACCAGGTCGTAGACGAGATCCCGCCCGCCCTCTGAGCGGACGTCAATCTCAAGACTGCGCTTTGAGCAGTTCACAGACCCAAAGGCAGGGTGCTCTGTCTTGTCAAAGTCGACAACGGCGCGCCTAAAGATATCGCCGGTTCCCGGACGCTCAATCTTGAGCACGTCGGCTCCGTGATCGGCAAGCATCTGCGTGGCGACCGGCCCCATGAGAATCTGCGAGAAATCGAGGACGCGGACGCCTTCGAGCGGCTGCGCGCCGCGCTGGGGTCTAGGTGGCTCAGCGGGGGGCATCTATCGGGAAGTCATCGGGCCGCCAGTGTGCCACGGGCGGGCTGAGCCTCCGCCGGGGCGGGCTGAGCCCTCGGCGAGGGCACGTCACCCGGGTCGGCTCCCTGCTCTCGAAGTCGCCGCTGAATCGCAGCAGCGTCCACTTGTCGGGGGCTCACGCCCCTCTCCAGCGCCTCTACGGCGGCCACGCCTGCCGCTTCGCCCATGGCCATGCACGGCGGAATCTCCCGAGACAGCCTCTGAGCCTCGGCAGTGGCTGAGTAGTGACGCCCGGCCACCAGCAACTGCTCCACCCCCTTGGGCAGCATCGCACGATACGGCGTGTAGTAACCCCGCCCCCTGGCGACGCTGTCCGAGAAGTGAAGGCGGTTCACAACGTCGTGTTTCGACACCACGTAGTCACCCTCTATCAGCCGGCTCTGGCGCACTCCAATCTGCGGGGCAACGTCAACCACCACGGCTTTCTCGAATCCCGGGTAATGCCCACGGACGTATTCCACCAGCCCGGCGATGCGCTTGCGGCCTTGCCGATCGGCTTCGGTGAGGTCTTCGGGGCTGATTCCGTCGAACCCCGACATGTGCGGGCAGTTGCACCACACCACCCCCGGCAGAGGCGTCTTCAGCCACCAAAGTGCCCAGGAGCCTCCCAAAATACGACGAGCGGCCCTGTTTATCTCATGGCACTCGGCAGGGCGCTCGCGCTCGAATCGATCTGCCGACGACGTGTCCACGTTGCCGAGGCGAAAGACCGTGGTGACCATGTAGGAGCCGCTTATGTACGAGGCTCCGGCTCCCGCAGCAACGTCGGCGTCTCCGCTGGCGTCAATCACCACCTCGCCCCTGATGGCCTGCGGGCCTTTCTTGGTTGCGCAAATCACCCCTGTTATGGCGTCTCCCTCCATAATCGGCGAGGTGTACAGGGAGTGCAGCCGCACGTTTACGCCCTCTTCCTCCAAGAGATAGTTGGATACGCGCTTCCAGCCGTCGGGGTCGAAGGCCACGGCATAGACGATCGCCTTCATGCTCCCCTTTGCATAGAGGTCGAAGAGTCCCCACCGGCTCCAGCGTCGCCACATCTCCTCGCTGAGGGAGCGGTCTGCCACTGGCGGGTAGACCGCCAAGCCGATGGCCTCGAGTCGCTCCACCATTTCCTGGGCAATCCCGCCGACCGTGATTTCCGCCCCGTCGGTGAAGTCGTCAAGCACCAGCACCATCCCGCCGGAGGCCAGGCCCCCGAGGTAGGCGTACCGCTCAAGCAGCGTCACCGAAGCACCGTTGCGCGCCGCCGAGACCGCCGCAGCCACACCGGCAGGCCCTCCACCCACCACGACCACGTCGCTTCGAGCCACCACCGGTGCATCTGCGGCCGGGACGGGGACGACGTCAGGCGGTGTAGGCGGCACGGCGGTTCGTCTAGAAACTCGGCGGGGTGACCACCCAGAGCGAGACCGAGGTGACATCCCCAGGGTTCTCGTACCAGTGGGGAATGGCGGAGCTGTAGGAGATGGAGTCGCCTGCCTCCAGCATGTAGCGCGTCCCGCCCAGGTTGACGGCCTGCACCCCCTCCAGGACTATGCCGAACTCCTCGCCCTCGTGGACAAAAGGGGTGTCTTCGCTGGAGTAGCCAGGCTCGGTCGCTATTCGGATTACCTCCAGCGCGCTGTCGAGGCGCGGCGTGAGCAACTCCGCGACTATTCCCTCGTCGCTCCCTCCCTGATCCAGCCTGCGTCGATCAACTTTGCGAACCACCGGCGAGGTCATCTGCTCGCCCGCCACAAGCCGCGCCACAGGTATGCCGAGTCCATGGGCTACCTGAACAAGGGTGCTGAAAGACGGGTTGCCGCGCCCGCGCTCTATCTGCGAGAGAAGACCGATGCTCACGCCCGAGGCTTCGGCGAGTTGTTCCAGGGTAAGGCGCTGCAGCTTGCGGAGGCGACGCACCTCATTGCCGACAGCCTCCACTCCCAGCGGAGGCCGGTCGTGGCCGAAAGGCCGATCGTGGGGCTTGTGCCAGCTGAGCTTTCGGAGATGATGGGAGTGTGCGCGCAAGTCTGTCGAATTCCTTTCAACAGATTATAGTATTTCAATATGTTGCCAATTCAGCGGCGTTCAGAAAGGCGATTCGAGTCAGCGGATGTAGCAGTCGTCGGAGCCGGGGCGTCAGGGTCTGTTGTCTCGGCGCGCCTTGCCGAGAAAGGGTTTCGCGTGGTCTGCATTGAGCAGGGCGGGTGGTCAACCCCGGCCGACTACCTCAGCGACCAGCCTGAGGCCGAGCTTGCCTGGGTGGAGCGATGGAATCCAGACCCCAACATCCGACGCGGGACAGCCGACTATCCGCTTACTGGCGATGCGGAGGTGAGACCGGTGATGTTCAATGGGGTGGGTGGCGGGCTGGTGCAATGGGCAGCGATGTGGCAGCCTATGCTCCCCTCCGATTTTCGAACGAAGACCCTCGACGGGGTGGGAGAGGACTGGCCCATCAGCTGGCGGGATCTGGCCGGGTGCTACAACCGGGTTGCCAGGGACATGTCGGTTTCAGGCTTGGTCGGCGACCCGGCGTTGCCCGAGTTGTCCTACCCCAACCCCCCGATGCCCATCGGCAAGATCGGCATGGCGGCCGCTCGTGGGATGGACGAATTGGGCTGGCACTGGTGGCCGGGCGCAAACGCCATCGCCTCTCGCCGCCACGGGCACCTGCAGGCCTGCCAGCGGCGCGGCACATGCATGACGGGCTGCCCTGAGAACGCCAAAGCCACCCCGTCGCTCACGCACTGGCCGAAGGCCCTGTCCGACGGCGTTCAGCTGATCACTGAAGCGAGGGCTAGGGAGATTCCCCTGGATTCCCAAGGTCGCGCCAGGGGAGTCGTGTACTTCGATAAAGAAGGGATGGAGCGCCTGCAGCCCGCTCAGGTGGTGGTGCTGGCCGCCAACGCCGTAGGCAGTGCCAGGCTGCTCCTTCTGTCCTCCTCCGGCAGGTTCCCGGACGGCCTGGCCAATTCCACGGGACTCGTGGGGCGGCGTCTAATGCAGCACCCCTATCAAACAGTCGTAGCGGTGCTCGCCGATGACTTGGAGAGTTGGCAAGGCCCCTGGGGTCAGTCCATCTACTCGCTTGAGTTTGCCGAGACACGCCCTGAGTGCGACTTCGTGCGCGGCGCCAAGTGGATGGTTATGCCCCACGGCGGCCCGATGTTCGCAGTCGGGGAGCACCAGGCTGCTCACGGAGATCTGGGCTTTGACGGTCTGTGGGGCGAGGCGTTTCACCGCGCTGTGGAGAACATATTCGGGCACTCCTTCACCTGGGGAATACAGACCGAGGACCTGCCCGAGGATCACAACCGGGTCGTCCTGGATCCGGAGGTCACTGACTCGTCCGGACTGCCGGCGGCGCGCGTGGAGTATGAACTCTCCGAGAACACCCGCAGCATGCTCTCCTTCAACGTGTCGAGGGCTGTAGAGGCCGCTGAAGCCGCCGGTGCGACAGAGACGATCGTCAGCGGCGTCTGGCCAACCGGAATCGGCCACGTACTGGGCACTACACCCATGGGCGACGACCCGGACAGTTCGGTGGTGGATCGCTGGTGTCGCACGCACGACGTGTCGAACCTCTACGTAGTTGACGGGGGCGTCTTTCCCTCAGGGGGTTCCGCCAATCCCACCGCCACGATCCTGGCCAACGCCCTGAGAGTCGCAGATCGACTTATCGCCACTCGCCGGCAGCAGGAGGCGGCGGCCGCGTGAGCGCAGACTCATTACAGCGGGCGACGTTGGCGAAACTGGCAGACGTGCTCATTCCTGGAAGCGGAAAGATGCCGGCGGCCTCTTCTGCAGGAGTGGCGGGGGAACTGCTTAACCGCTGCCTGTCTGCCGCACCAAGCCTGGAGGAGCCGTTGCTGGCCCTGCTAGAGGCCGCCGAAAGATGCGAGCACTCAGCATTTGCACGAGACTTGGCGACCCGGAGCCCGGAGGACTTTGCAGTGCTGTCCACCGTGGTGGTTGGTGCGTACTACCTCAGCGAGCAGGTTCGGGATCTGATCGGCTATCCGGGCCAGGTGCCCAGCCCGCTCTCGATAGCAGGCGAGCCGGAGTACTTGCCGATGCTCGAGCGCGTCTACGAGCGCCACGAGGGTTACCGGAGCGCTGAATGAACAGTGAGTTTGACTCAAGCGTCGGGATGAGGAGTCGTCAGGTGAGGGTCTTTGACGTTGGTGTCGCCCCGTGACATATCCAGGCGTCGCTGCGTGACATACGTAATAGGCCCGCCTTGCATCGACGTGAAAGACGCCTCCTGCGTGGCCGAGTGCCCGGTGGACTGCATCTACATTGGCGGTCGGATGCTCTATATCAACCCGGAGGAGTGCATTGACTGCGGGGCCTGCGAGCCGGTCTGCCCGGTAGAGGCCATCTACCCGGCGGAGTACCTCCCTGTCGCCTTCAAGGCGTTTAGCGGGGCAAATGCCGAGTTTTTCGAGCGCACCGGGCTGGGGTCTCCCGGTGGAGCCTCAGGCGTTGAGGCTCTGGAGGAAGACCACCCCCTGATAGCCGACTGGCCTCGTAATAATGTGGGTAGTGGGACTAACCCCTACGCATCCTCTCGCAACATATCGGAGGATTGAATTGATCGTTTAGCTTGGAAAGGTCAAGTGAGACCATTGGACATTGGAGGCTTGAAAGCTGTTCCACGGGCAACGCTAAAGACAGTTTCAGCAGTATTAATTGCAGCTACGATAATTATCACTTCTTGTGTATCGGGGAACATACACAACCTGGAAACCACAGCGAAATGCCAACCTGGTCAACCACCCGTAATTCAAGCACAAGGACTTTCTTCAACACATTCATTCTCCTACGAATCGATGAGGAACCTGCAGATGGAAGACAAACTTCCATCTGCTGAGGAAGTCCGAGTGGATGAGTTTATAAATCGCTTCGAGACAGGATATGAATCGGGTTCAGACAAGGTAGAGGTACTAATCGATGCCGCCCCTTCTCCTTTCTCTTCTGATGACAGGGTGTTGATGCGGGTAGTAATACAAGCCCCGGATAAGCAAATACCACTACCAGATACAATACTAGTGCTAGCCGACAAATCAGGATCGATGAATGGTTTGGCTTCGGATGAATTCAGTTCTTACGGCACAGAGTCTTTAACTAAATTCGAACTCTTAATGGAAGCTGTGGATAATCTCGCAGGCTTTCTGCCCTCGAACGTAAAATTAGGTTACCTTGTAGAAAGCGTGTCCGGGCAAGATAAGGAACTTGTTCATATAAATTCCGCTGGTGATTCTCAAGATCTAGATCGCTTCCTGGAATCGTTCAAAGCAGACAATACTCCGCGTGGCAACGACAAAGCCATCGGATTGTCGGACGGGGTTAAGTTTGCGCAATCCGAAGCTGGTGCTGGAAATTCTGTGTTGCTCCTAGTATTTGCCGATGGAATCTCCCACCTTCGTGAATTCGATTATGATAATGATGAAACCGTAGGCAATAACCTCGTGTTAAGCAAGTTGCAAGACATTAAAGACAGCAGTAATATCGCATTGGCCGTAGTCGGTTTGAGCGTGAACCAGCCCTCAAACGACTTGTTGCGACATGCCGCGGGCTTCGCCGACGGCACTTATCACTACATCAACTTGACAGAGCAAGTGGAGATTCTTTTTTCTGAGCACCCTCACAGATTGCTTGATGTAGCTGCGCGAGACGTTTCATTTCATGTGGACTTCCTTCCAGGTGCTGTCGCTTCACACAGGCTATTAGGATTTCATAAGGACGCCGTGGAGGTTTGCGAGGACGGGACGGAGGCTTTCTTCACGCTAGACAGGCTGAATTCGGGTGAGAGCTACACGATGCTCTATGAGCTTGAGTTGGCAAACAATAATTACTCCAACCTCGAATCGGTAGCAGACGTGGCGCTGGAGTACGAAGCTCCACATGGGGAGTCCACCAGCGTTGGCGACAGCATTTCAGGTGGGCAGATCGCAGAGGAATTTTCTGCAGCCAACCCAAATTTCAGGGTTGTGTCTGTAGCGGCCAATTTTGGCGAATTGCTGAGAGACTCCGCTCGTGCCGACGCCTCAGACTGGAAAATTCTAATGGAAGAGGCAAGCTCAATAGCCGCGGAATTCCCGATTGATTGGGACGCCGCCGAACTGAATCCCAGCGATTTTGTTATTCCCGAGATCGAAGGTCTTGTGAGGAGCGCTGCTTTCCTGACCTCTTCAGTGAGGGACGCACCTGCGGGTTAGAAGGTCTTTGCCTGCCCATCCCCGACACCCAGTCAACAGCCAGGGCACTGCGGTCAGATTTGATGTGTTAGCAAATCTGAGCGACCCTCAAAACGCAGATTCTTCGCCTTCCGGCACGTCAACCTCCAACGTGTCCATCAGTTGCGCCAGCATCGTGTAGTAACCCACCAGGGCCACCATTTCCAGCACTCCGCTGTCGCCCAGCGCCGATTGAGCCTCAGCGAAAGCCTCGTCGTTTGTCTTGGTGCCCTCTATGAGCAGCCGGGCGAAGGCGAAGGCGGCTGCCGTGTCGGGGTCGTCGAACTCCGGCGTCTCCCCGGCATGAAGGGCTGCAATCTGAGCGTCGTCAAGCCCTGCCCGCCGGCCGATGGGCTCGTGCGCCCACCACTCGAAGACCGAGCGCCAGCGGGCGGCCACCGCCAGGATAACCGCTTCCTTGAGCTTCGGGGAGAAGCCAGAGTGAAAGCGCAGAGCCGCCCCCAGCCGCTGCAGGGCGTCGCCCAGCCCAGGGTTGTAGAGCAGGGCGTTAAACGGCCCGACCAGGCTGCCGTCGGCCTCGGTGAGCTTGAAGGAGGCGTCACGCGCCCTGTCGCCTCCGGCAATCGAGTCGTAGACAGCCCGTTGGTCTTCGGTGAGTTCGTCGGGGCGCAGCCCCCGCAGGCGGCTCACTGACCGAGATCCACGATGGCCGCCACTGACCCCCCGCCCGCCGGGCCCTGCTGCAGGCCGGCAACCGAGACGAACACGGCGGGGTCCCCAATTGCTGCCGCCGCAACGCCCCCCACCGCGCCCTTGGTGTGATGGGTGTGGTGGACGTCGGAGTCGTTCAGCGCGACCTGCCGCCTGCCTCTTAGCCGTCCCGTGGGATCGGCCTCGCACTTGATGAAGCAGTTCACCACCCTGCCTTTGAGGTCTTCGGCACGCGGGTGCTCCGGCAGATCCAGCCCTGCGGAGCGTATGGCGTCGTAGATGCCGTCGAAGTCCAGGGCGTCTTGCATCACGGAGTGCCCCACCCTGAATTGCCCGCCTGCGCCGAGGCGGTTGCCGACTACCACTATCTGTGCCTCCACCTGCTCAACCCCCGAGGAGCATGAAGCCACCGAGGAGTAGACGGAAAGGTCCTTGGCGATCTGCTCCGGGCGGGGTCGAGGAATCTCGCCAAGCGCTAAAGCGATGCCCAGCGCGGAGGTGGCGTTGGATACGGCCATCGACTCCATCGTGTCCTCGAGTGCCACCGTCTTGCCCCTTGCGTGGGCATCCGCGATGCGCTCGGCAGTAAGCAGCGGGGTCTTCGTCTGCACGTAATGCACATCAGCCGGGTCGGAGATGCCTGCTGAGGCCATTGCGTCCAGAACCCCTGCAGCCACTTTGTCCACCATTGCAAGGCGCCCGATTTCCTCCGGCGCAATTGGCTCGGAGACGGCGTGCCCCACCACCAGGCGCTTTTGGCCTGCAGGCTCGGCTGGCCCTTCCACTTCGGCAAACACCGTCATGTGTGGGCAGATCACCCCGTCGCAGCCCCCCGACCAGGCGATGGGCACCTTCAAGGCTTCGGCGCGTGTCTTACCTGCGTGCTCAACGAGGAAGTCGCGCAGCACCCGGTCGGCTAGAACGCGCGAAAAGTCGTTAACGCCTCCGTTGCCCTCAACCTTTCCGATGAGTGCGACAATTTGATCCGCACGGAACTCGCCGTCGGCTATGGCGGCTTCGAGTCCTGCGGTGTCCTGCACGTGCTCGAAGGGGATCTTCTTGACTATGAACGGCATCGGGCGTCTCCTCAATGGGCCTTTGTCTATCTCTCGAAATCCTAAAGGCCCTGGGGAAAAATGTGAGGCCTTGTTAGGATGCCTACACCTTGCCCAAGCCCATGGTCGGCAGTCCGACCGCGGGCACTTAACCAAAGGAGGACACCTGCTGTGACCGAGCCCATTCATCTGCTCCCCGGCCCGAAGGCCGCCGCTTACGGCGACTTGATATACGTCGCCACGATTTTCCCCCTCAACGACTTCGGGCTTCCGGTTCGGTCCAACTCACCGACCACATACGTGGGTGAGTCCGACGCTTTCATGCAATCCCGTGCCGCGCTCGAGGAGTTGGACAGGCGGCTGAAGGCTCTCGGCAGTTACCTCAGCCGGGTGCTGAGGGTTGAGGTTCAGCTTCAGAGCGCAGGCGACTTTTACGACTTCAAGCGAGCCTGGATGGAGGCGTTCGGTGACGATCCGCCCGCCCGCACCACGATTGTCACAGGCGACGACTGCATCGCACCGGGCGTTCGGGTGACGCTCAACGCAGTGGCGCTCAGCGGCGACTCGACCCTTCAGCGTGAGGTGATTCACACCGACGAGGCCCCAGACCCGATGCCCTGGGAGCACGTTCCGCAGGCGATAAAGGCCGGTCCATGGGTGTTCCCGTCGGCGCTGCCGGCGTGCGACTTTTCTACTGGCATCCCCGTGGGCAAGCGGCTGCCCGCCTTCCCGTACTACGCCAACGACGCCACCGCCCAGGCCGAGTATCTCTTTGGGAACCTGCAGAAGGTGATGCACGCCGTCGGCACAGACGTGGCCAACACCGTAAAGGCGCACCTCTATGAGCCGAGCCTGCTGACCTTCCCCGACGTGGACGCCGTGTGGGCTCGCTACATGCCACGTCCGCCCACGCGCGCTTCGATGGCAGTGCGCGACCTGCTGGTGCCGCGTGCCGTGTTCGTGACGAACCTCACGGTTCTGGCTCCGCCTGAGGACGACTCTATGGAGATCGTCGAGACCCGGAAGGGCATTTCCTGGCACCCGGTTGACGTGCGAAAGGTGAACTTCACGCCTGGGATCTCGGTGGGAGCGGACTGGCTCTTCCTGGCTGGTCAGGTGCCTGTGCCCGACTTCGACACCGGCGTGGTTGACACCGGGCCTAGGCAACTGTTGAACTACTTCTCCAACATCGAACGGCAGACCGAGGCCACCATGCGCCTTCTGGACTCTCAGATCAGGGCGAACGGCTTTGAGCTGCGAGACGTGGTGGACGCCCATGTGTTCCTTGTGCACGCCCAGCGGGACTTCAACGGCTTCGCCCGGGCTTGGGAACGCATCCTGCATGAGGAAGGCGTGGAGAACCCGCCGCCGATGACGCTGATTCCGTCACGTCAGCGCAACGGAGATACTGGAATAATGTTCTTGGGTCCCGACCCGGTCATCCGCCCCGACATCGAGATCGACCTGGTGCTGCACCGTCGCTAGACCGTTTCCGGCGTGATTCTCGTCGCAACACGTGCAGGCGAAAGCGTAAGTTTAATTGTTGCTTCACCAACATACTGGTGAGGTGCACAACCAAGTAGAAATCTGCAGTTGTCAGTGGTTGAGCTGGCGCAGCTGAATTATCCGCTCTTGGGGCGGCCAGGCCAGCGCCGGACTATTCCCGCGTCTATGCCGAACAGATCCAGTACACGGCCTACTGAGTGGTTGATTATGTCATCGATGCTCTTGGGAGAGTTGTAGAACGCAGGCATCGGTGGCGCCAGGTGGATTCCCATCAGGGAAGCCTCACGCAAGAGCCTCGTGTGGCCTGCGTGAAGGGGGGACTCTCGGGGCATAAGTGCGAGCGGGCGACCCTCTTTCAATGTCACCTCCGCGGCGCGGGTGAGCAGGTTTTCTGAGTAGGAGTTAACGATGGCCGAAAGCGTCTTCATTGAACACGGCGCCACGATCATTCCCGAGATCCGATAGGAGCCGCTGGCGATTGGGGCGGCCAGGTTCTTCACATTATGCACCACATCGGCAGACGCTTCCACGTCGGCAACCGTCAAGGTCGTCTCAATTCCGATGTTGAGGCGCGCCGCCGACGTGAGAACCAGGTGTGTCTCAACTTCTTGTAACCCAGCCAGCACTTCAAGCAGTCGAATGCCGTAAATCACGCCGCTGGCACCGCTAATTCCGATAATTAGACGCACGTATTTTCCTTCCGCGATCGTCTTCGACGAGTCATGCCAAAGCACTGATTACATCCTGGCCTGAAGCTGATGCCGGACGCTGATGTCCGGGTCGGGTGGAGAGAAACTCCCGACGCCTTTCGAGGCTGTCGGAATAAAACGTTTGCCCAAGCCTGCCCGCGTTCGTGCTGCCAGCTTTCGTGGCAGCCGCGCTGGCGTCAGCCGTCCTCGTAGTAATGCACCTCAAGCAGCAGACACCCTCCCTCGCTCTTGAACGGCCCGTGATCAACCTCCGGCGGGCGACAGGCGTATGTGTGGGGATCGTAGGAGACGCCGCCCTCGCCGCGTTCGTCGCTGCCCACGGTCAAGTCGCCGGACACGAGGTACACCTCCTCCCAGTAGTCGTGGCGGAACGGCACAGTCGTAAAAACGCCTGGGAGAAAGCGCAGCAGACGTGTGCGGTTCCCGGACTTGCCCTCTTCGTCCAGCTCCCCTGCCAGTATTTTCTGCTCGATGCCGTCGGGATAGCCCGCCGGGCACTCCCAGCCAGAATCCAGGTCGAGCCGATGGAACTCCAGGTGTGGTTTTTGGATTGCCATCCGAACCTCTCTCGTAAGTCAACTATGCGAATCGAAAATGCGCTGCTCAGCCGTCAATCGTATGCCCGTCTTCAGGATTGCGCTAGCCCCAGGGCCTCATTTCAGCGCGTTCAGCGCCTCGATTTCATAGCTGAGCGAAATGGAGCGTTCCAGCACGGGGTCGACCAGCGAGGCTCGAAAACGGCTGCCCGGTCGAATCCCGCCGATTGCCGAGACCGTGCCCGTGAAAAGGGCGAAGCGGTCGGGGCGCTTGTTGAATGGAACAGCCTCGATCAACTCTCCCAACGGCCTGAGCTCGCCAAGAGTTCCTTCCTGGTAGAGCGCCTCGTTGTTGTCTTCTGTAATCCAACTTCTGAGTTCAAGCTCGTCGAGATGGGCGGCCACCTCATTGAAGGGCCACGCGAAGGCGGCAACAGGCTTCTGGCAGACAACCTTGGCAAGGCCGATGTCGAAGGCTTCGGCGGCGCGGTCGGTGTGATCCGAGCCGAGGGTGAGGAACGACGTGTCGCCGTCGAGCAGCAGGACGGCTTCCGCCTCGCCGGAAGTCTCAGCACCCAGCACCTGCAGCACGGGACGCTGGACGGCGGCCGACCCCAGAGCCTGGTAGTAGCTAGGCACAGAGGATGGAGCGGGCACCCCCAGGTCTCTCAACTCTTCGAGGTGTTCCAAGACCGCGGCAGTGTCGCGTCCTGTGAACCCGGCGATTATCACGGCTTCGGGTTCAATCCTGAGGGTCTTTCCAGGGGTGCGGGAAGTGGGTGTTTGAAATGTGAGGGGCATGGTCAAGCTCCGGCTCTGCTTCGGGCAGGTTGCGATTTGAGGAACGCTACTTGAATCGGATGCAGGCAGATGTTGCCCATAGATGGCTGCCGCAGAGCAAAGTTATATAGATAATATATATAGTTAACATATGAAAAATGGCTCAAACGCCAAAGGTGGCAACAGTGCACGCAAGCTGTCCCTCACCGTCGGTCGCCCCGACCTGCTCATCGATGGCGGCGACGAGGAGTTTCGTCAGTTGGTTCACAATCTTCTGGCTTTCTCGGGAAAGCTTCAGGAAGTCCGCGACCGCCTAGGCGAGATGATTGGCCTGTCCGGCCCGGCCTACACCATCCTCATTTCCGTAGCCCACCTCTCGGCCCGCAGCGAAGTGGGAGTCACCACCCTTGCGCGCCACCTCAACCTGAGCCAGCCGTACATCACGGCGGAAGTCAACAAACTGGTGGCCGCAGGGTTGCTGGACAAGTCGGCCTCTAACCACGACGGGCGTTCCGTTTCCCTAACGGTTACTCCCGCCGGAATGCGGCGGCTGGCCGAGCTCGCCCCTCGTCAGCGCGCCGTCAACGACCGGCTCTTCACGCATCTAACCAGCGCTTCCTTTGTCGAGTTGTCCAGACTTGCCGACCGCTTCGTCCACGATGCCGACAGCGCCCTGGAACTGGCGGCAAGACTGCTCCACGACGAAGCGCCCGACGAACTATCTGGTGGGCTGTCAAACATTGAAGTTCCCGAAGCCGCCCTGTCTTCCGAAATCACCCCGTCGCCCCAATGACCGACTCCCGAGCCTTCCGCAACAGTTTGGCGATGTTCGCAACAGGCGTCACCGTCGTCACAGCCGCCGACCAGGCGGGTGAGCCGGTGGGGATGACCGTCTCCAGCTTCAACTCGGTGTCGCTCGATCCCCCTCTGATCCTGTTCAGCATCGGCCGCGATGTCCGCAGCCTGAGCGTCTTGAGGAAAGCCGCTGGTTATGCGGTGAGCGTTTTGGGCGTCAACCAGACCGACCTTTCGCAGCGCTTCGCGAGCACTGGGGCCGACAAGTGGCAGGGCATCGAACCTGAATGCGGTTACGGAGGAGCCCCGCTCATTCCCGACGCCATAGCGACGTTTGAGTGTCGGCCGTACGCCGTTCACGACGGCGGAGACCACGAGATATTCGTTGGTGAGGTAGTCGGACACCATTCAAGACAGACCGCTGAGCCGCTCGTGTTCTTTGGAGGCTCTTATCGCTTCCTGGAGAGCCAGCCGCTTGCGCCGCAGTAACTGCACGATTCAGTCCAAGACAGGAGGAACCACCAGATGAAGACAGGCGCAGACCACATCAATTCCATTCAGGATGGCCGTCAGGTGTATCTCGACGGGGAGGTCGTGGGGGACGTCACGACCAGCCCCGCCTATCGCAACGCCGTTGCGACTACAGGCAGCCTCTACGACTTCGTTGCCGCCCCAGAGAATCGTGAGCTGATGACCTACACCACGCCCGACGGCGGCCCCTTCAACCGCATCTGGCAACTTCCCCGAACCAGGGACGAACTCATCGAGCGACGCCGCGCCCTCGAAGCCTGGAGCGAGCTTCACCTCGGCTACATGGGGCGCGCCCCCGATCACGTGGCCTCCTGCATATCGGGGATGTACATGGGGCGTGACCGCTTTGCCGAATACGACGGGGATCGTGCCACCGCCATCTCCGACTACTACGAATTCGCCCGCAACAACGACATCTATCTCTCGTATGTGATCATCAACCCGCAGGCCGACAGAACCCGCTCGCAGACGGGCGAGGGCAAGGAGTTCGTCACGGCAGGGGTGGTAAACGAGGACAGCGCCGGCCTGACCATCCGCGGGGCCAAGATGCTGGGCACAGGCGCGGTGCTGGCAAACGAGATTCTCGTCACCTGCATACAGCCGCTGCCCCCCTCCGACGTCCGCTACGCAGTCTCCTTCGCGGTGCCAATCAACCTGCCAGGGCTAAAGGTGCTTTCGCGCAAGTCCTACGAGGCATCGGCTGCCTCGGAGTTCGACAACCCGCTGGCGCACCGCTTCGACGAGAACGACGCTGTTATCTACTTCGACGACGCCCTCGTGCCCTGGGAGCGTGTATTCGTGAACCAGGACACGGCAATGACGCTCGCCCAGTTTCATGAGACCCCGGCGCATGTCTGGCAGAACTATCAGGCGCAGATCAGGCTTGCGGTGAAGATGCGCTTCCTGGCGGGTCTTGCGATGCGCATTGCCGAGGTCAACGGGCTGATGGGTATTCCGCAGGTGCGTGAGACGCTCGGTCAGATAGCTGCGGAGGCGCAACTCGTGAGATCCCTCGTAGCGGCTATGGAGGCTGATGGCGGTAATCGGTTCGGCTATTTCATTCCGCACAGCCACACGCTTTACACGGCTCAGGTGCTTACTCAGCAGCTTTATTGCGCGTTCACCAACCGTCTGAGGGACTTGGCTGGAGGGGGGATGATCATGCTCCCGTCCTCTCGGGTGGATTATGGCAACGAGGAGATGCGTTCACTTATTGAGATGACGCAGCAGTCGCCTACTTCCTCGGCCGATGAGCGGGTGAAGCTGTTCAAGCTGGCCTGGGATTCGGTGGGCTCGGAGTTCGGCTCGCGCCACGTGCAGTACGAGATGTTCTACGCAGGGGCCACTTTCGTAACGAAAGGCCACTCTTTCCGACGTTACGACTGGGACGCGGCCACCGATCTTGTGGATCGGGTGCTGGGTTCTTACTCGTCGCCTGCTTCGGGCGGGGGCTAATCGGAGGAGCGCTCCATCGGGGCGGGGACGTTTCCGGAGGGGGGCCGCGGCGGGTGGCACTGTCCCCGCAGGAGCGCTCCTTCCCGCACAGGCCGCTCCGCCCGTAGCGGTGGGCGTTCCGGTTCCAAGCGGCGGGGTGGCGGGCGTCGGCGTGGGCGGGTTTGGCGTCGGCGTGTGTGGGTGTTGCGTAGGTGTTGCGGGGCGGGGGTTTCGTGTGTTCTGTCGTTGTTGTTGTTTTCGATTCCTTGTGGGGGGAGGGAACGAGGGGAGGCTCCCCCCGGTTTCGTGTGTTCTGTCGTTGTTGTTGTTTTCGATGGCTGTGGCGGGCGCTGCTGTGCTGGGCGCGGGTGAGGGCGCGGACGAGCCTGCGCCTCCCCCGCCTCCCGCGGAGGTGGCTGTGGAGGTGTTAGCGGCGTCTGGCGGCGCCGGTTCGCCTGCGTCTGTGTCGGCTTCGTGCCCGGCGGTTACACGTTCCGCCCGAACAGCCTGTCCTGCGTGAAGGTTCAGACCCGGGCGGCGTCGCGGGTATGCCCGTCGGGTTCCACGAGGGTGGGCCTGGGCGTGGCGACGGCGTGGGCGTGCCGGGTGGATCACGGCGCCGCGTCGGTGAGCTATTCCCGCGCGCGGGGGACGCTGGTGATTGTCACCAACGGCGCGCAGGGGGCGCTGGCATGCAAAATCACCACCTCTCGCAGCGAATCCAAGTCGGCGTCCGCGTCGTGTTCGCCTAGGGGGTCGCCTACTTCTTGCCGTTACACCGAATTGGTGAGCAGCCGTCAGACGCAGTCGGCTTCTGCTTCGTGTTCGCCTAGGGGGTTTCCTACCTAGCTGACCTCTTGCCGGGATCACGGGTCGCCGCGTCACGTGACGGTGCGCTCTTGTCTTCATGCGCCCCGCAAAAGTGATGTCCCCCCGGGCGGGACGATTGGCGTTGTGCCTCGGGGTTCTCGCGTTTCCCTGCGCCGGCGGGGAGGCCGCCTCGCCGCAGCCAGGCCCGCCGCCTCCGGTGGGCGCCAGTTCGGGGGTGAGCGTTCCGCCTGCAGGGACTGCTACCACCGTTGCGGCGCCCTCAGCGGCCGCGGGGCAGGCTGGCCCGCCTCCCGTCACCGAGGCGACGCCGGAGACGCTGGCCGCGGCGCCGCCTGCGCCCAGCACGACTACCTCCCAGGCGCCCTCAGGCGCCCCCACCGCTTCCGTGCCCCCGGCCGCCCCCACAACGACCACCACCACTTCCACGACTACGACGACGGCGGCCGTGCCGTCGGCTGTTGCTGTTGTCGAGTTTGAGGGTTTGAGTGTTTTGACTGAGGTTTCGGGTTCCGCGAGACACAATTTGGGTAGGAGGGTTCCTTTTCAGGAGACGGTGGTGCTGCGTTCCTGGCTGCGCCCGGATGAGCGGATCGCGGTGCTTGAAGCCCCGGGGGAGGGGCTGGGCTACGTGTCGGTGAGCGCGGGGTGGAGCTACACCTGCGGACTCCTCGGAAACGGCGAAGCGGAGTGCTGGAACGTGGGCGAAACGAAAGGCAAAGACGAGGTCAACTCCATGCTCTCCCACACGCTCGGAGGCGGCTTCAACGGGCAGGCGCTCCAGGACGCGTGGGACGACTCGCCGGCTGCGGCCGAACCCCGGGGGGGGGGGCCGTTCACAGCCGTGCAGGCGGGCTTCGAGTACGCCTGCGGCATCCGCCCCGGCGGGGCGGTGGAGTGCTGGGGAGGCGGGTTCAACAAAATGCTCGAACACACGGAAAAAGCGTCCCCGCCGGCGGGCACATTCGAATCCATCACCAACGGGAAAAGCGGGGGCGCCATCCACCTCTGCGGCCTGCGGCCAGGCGGGGAAGCCGCCTGCTGGGGCGACTACACCCCCACCGAGGAGCGGCCCGCCCACTACACCCCACCGCCCGGGGAGTTCACCTTCATAAGCCAGACCGACGGCGTCTACACCTGCGGGATCAGGCCCGGCGGCGAGACGGAGTGCTGGGGCCAAAGCAGATCATGGCCGGAAGCCGCGCCAGCCCCTGAATTGAAGTTCACAGCGGTCCGCCTATTCCTCGACTGGGTGTGCGGTGTCTCCGAAGAGGCGCAGCAAATCTGCTGGCACATCACCGACAGCAGCGAACTGATCCGCTCGGAAACAAAAAACGTCAAGGACATAACTCATGCCCGCTGGCATGCCTGTAATCATCTCATCGACGGCGCCGTCTACTGCTACTTCGCCCCCTCTTACGGGGTGGACGAACAAGGCAACAAAGTCCTGGAACACGGGAACGTGTTCGGCGAGGCCTCCCCGCCCCCAGGGGCGTTCGAGGAGGTCGCAGCCGGGGTGGTCTTCACCTGCGGCCTCCGCGCCGAGGGCAGGGTTGAGTGCTGGGGAAGGGACAACCAGGGGCAGTCCTCCCCGCCCGGGGGCGACTTCACCGACATCAGCGTGACCGCCGACTACGCCTGCGGGCTGCGCGCCGACGGCGGCGTGACCTGCTGGGGCGCGAGGCAGAGCCTCAGCAAAGCAGTCGCCCCCAACGACGAACTCGCGTCCGTGAGCGCAGGCTGGGGCGACACGAACAAAGGCGCGAAACAGGCAACCTCTGGGTATACGGCGACTTCGGGTTCTCCTGCGGGCTGCGGACAAACAACACCATCAAATGCTGGGGCGACACACACGACAGTTCGCACCCCCTGCTGGAGGACGCCCCCCCTGAAGGTGAATTCACCCAGGTCGCGGTCGGGAAGGCGTTCGCCTGCGGCCTGCCGCCCGACGGCGTCCCCATCTGCTGGGGAAGGAACCACCTGTTCGAAAAGGAAACCTACCTGGGCGACGTCGCATACTGGAAAGGCGGCACCGCCGGCGGGACGTTCAAAAACATCACCGCAGGCGAACTACACGCCTGCGGCCTCCGCACGGAAGGCGAAATAGCATGCTGGAGATACAGGGAATTCAACGACGAAGGCAGACCAAGCCTCCCCTACTACCTCAACGGCCCATACACCACAATCGACTCCGGCTACAAACACGTCTGCGCAACCCACCAAAACGGCGACACCCACTGCTGGAACACCCAAGGAGGCGAAACCACAATCACGCACACCACCGGCTAGCCAACCACCGGCTAGCCAACCACCGGCTAGCTGACCTCTTGCCGGGATCACGGGTCGCCGCGTCAGGCGGCGGAAGCAGCGACTACTAGGCCGCTTCCGGAACCTACGAGGCCGCAGGCGAGGGATACACCGACCTTTCCGTCGGCGGCCGCTTCACCTGCGGCCTGCGGGCAGGCGGCGCAGTTGACTGTTGGGGCGACGACGGCTCCAGCACCCACCTCAGGGCAGGCCCCTACACCCAGGTCAGCGCAGGCTACGAACACCAGTGCGGCCTGCTCGCAAGCAGGCAAATCGAATGCTGGGAACACCAAGAACCCGGCCAGCCGCCGCTGGTGCGGCGTTACGGGGCTGCCGCTCGGTGAGCGGTTATGGGCGGCGGGCGGGTTTCGGTGCGCGCCCGGAGTTTGGGTGTGCTAGCTTGTGTTTAACCTTCCAGCGATGAGATAGGGGGGGTGAAATGCCCCGATGTGTTAAGACTTTTCTAGACCGGATCACCGGTCACGGGGAGGGGCCGGGCCTAGTCGGGGCGACTTCGGGCAGGCTTGGGGGCAAGCCTCGATCGAGGGGCGCTCACTTCAATGGCTCCGCTCCCGCTCCCCGGCGTCGGCGACGCTGGGGCCGGGCCGGGGGGCCTGCTGGTTTGGCGTGGGGTTTCCTGGCGGTGCTGACACTCATCATGGGATTCGGGGTGGTGGAGGCGCTGGGCGGGCTGGAAGACCCCGCAGGCGCCGCCCCCTCACCGCCGCCCGCCGCTGCTGCTTCCCCCGACACGGGCGGGACGCCCGCCACCGCCACCGCCACATGCCCGGCGGGGTACTCGCTCACCACCGACAGCCTGTCATGCAAAAAGACGGAGACACGGGCCGCGCTCCTGCGCTGCCCCGCCGGCTCCACCCAGATGAGCAACGGCCTCACGCCCGTCACCTACTGCCGCGCCGACCGCGGCGCCGCCGCGACCACCTACTCATGCGCCAGGGGGACGCTCGTCACAGTAGGCCTCGGCCAGCAAAGCGCCAAGTCATGCAAAATCACCACCTCCAGGATCGAGACCCAAACCGCCACCGCGTCGTGCACCCCCAGCGGGACGCCCACCACCTGCCGCTACACCAAACAGGTAAGCAGGCTCCAGACGCAGGCCGCGTCCGCTTCATGCTCACCCAGCGGGACGCCCACCACGTGCCGCTACACCGAACAGGTTAGAAGCCGCCAGACGCATCCCGCGTCAGCGTCGTGCTCACCCAGGGGGTCGCCCACCTCTTGCAGCTACCTAGTGAGGCTGTCGAGCACGGCGTCCACGTCGTGCTCACCCCGGGGGACGCCCACCTCGTGCCGCTACACGGCGATATCAACCCGGTCGGCTTCCGTGAGCTACATACCCCCGCTGACCTTCGTGTACTCCTGCGCGTCGGGGTGGAGCCGCTCAGGCAGCACCTGCTACAAATACACCACCCGCTACGGCACCCTCACCCGCACCTGCTCGCCCGGGTGGAGCCGCTCAGGCAGCACCTGCTACAAATACGCCACCCGCTACGGCACCCTCAGCTACACCTGCCCTCCCGGGTGGGGACGATTCGGCGGCACCTGCTACCGCACCGTGACGAGCACCGTCACCCGCTACGGCACCCTCAATTACACCTGCCCGCCCGGGTGGTCGAAGTCGGGCAGCACCTGTTCACGCACCGTCACGAGCACCGTCACCCGCTACGGCACCCTCAGCTACACCTGCCCGCCCGGGTGGTCGAAGTCGGGGGCCACCTGCAGCCGAACACTCACAAGCATCTCCTACCAGATCCCCACCGCGACCAAGACATGCGCCACCGGCACCCTCGCCGGCGGGCGCTGCTACACCTACCCCGCCAAGACCAAGACCTGCCTAACCGGCTGGACCCTCACCGCAGGCTCCTGCAAACGAACACTCACCACAACACCCACCTACACCCACACCTGCCCCGCAGGCAAAACACTCCAAGGAACCCGCTGCCACACCACCACGACCACCACGACCACTTCCACGACCACCACGACCACTTCCACGACTACTACGACCACTGCCGCCGTCGCGCCTACGCCTATTCCTTCTGCGCCTCCGGCTGCGACCACCACGACCACCACGACAACCGTCCCATCTCCCGCCCCTCAGGTGGCGACGACCACGTCAACCACCCCTGTCTCTTGCGCGAGCCCTTGGACGCTGTCGATTGTCTTGGGCGTGTGCGCTAGTTTCCCCGGCGCCCCCCGGGCGGTGACTGCCTTCTCGGCCCCCAGGCGTTTGAGGGTGTATTGGCAGGGCACCACCGTCCACGGCCAGCAAAGGAACGCAAGAGGCACTGGCATCCTGGATCTTCCCCTGCGATACCGGGTTCAATGGCGGCTGCCGGGAACCTCCACTTGGAACACCGCGCTGCCATCGGTAACCGCCACGACAACCACGACGACCACTACCACGACAACCACGGCCACGACTACCACGGCCACGACGACCGCGTCCCCTCCCACGGCCACGACTACCACGACCACCTCTCACGGCGGGTTCTATACCAGGGACATCTCCGGCCTGACCGACGGGGTCACCTACGAGGTGCGTGTGCTGGCCGTCAACGCGGCCGGGCACCGCACCCCTAGCGGCACGGCCGAGCGCGCCCCCGTGGCGGCCCCCACCTCGAGCGGCTGGCGGCCCTACAGCCTCCCCGCCGGGAAGTACGCCTACATCAATGAGAGGACACGCAGAGGGGAGCCCCTGCGGATATGCACCACCGTGCTGGATTTCGCGGCACCCATCACAGCCGCGGTTAACCATTGGAACGCGGAGCTGAACCCGTCCGGGGTTCCCTTCCAGGATGTGTTCACTTTCAGCGGCAGAGCCTCATCTCCCTCCGACTGCCGCGAACTCGCGCAGGGGACAGATGGCTTTAGAATCGACCCAACCAACAACTTCGACATCATCGTCTCCGATTACCGCTGCCCCGCCGGCGGCACCGACTCCGTTGGCGGTTCCTGCCCGGCCGACATTCGAGGCTGTTTTGGATTGATTTGCTCACCGATCACGAGATGCACCGACCCGAACGTGGGCGTCACCTGCGCCCGGGCCGCCCCAGCCTGCGGGCCAAACGCGGCCGGCTGCGCCTCGAGAGGACTCGACAGCCAAACCTGGGACCCTAAACCCTTCGACGGCTCGGCAATACAAGTCATTCGTGTCATCCCGGCGCTCTTCGAACATGAACTCGGACACATGCTCGGCCTCGACGACTACGGCCACCAATGCGCCTGGAGAACGCTGGCAGTAACTGGAAGCCTGCTGGAGTTCAAGCAGCCCTCGCTCTACTCATACCGGGACGGCCCCAAATCCTGGCAGACGCTCGTCGACGACCCCGCACGCTACTACCCGGATTACTTCAACTGCCGCTCCGACACCGTGAC
Organism: uncultured Acidimicrobiales bacterium; assembly: GCA_958295925.1. Taxonomy (GTDB): domain Bacteria; phylum Actinomycetota; class Acidimicrobiia; order Acidimicrobiales; family CATQHL01; genus CATQHL01. Next base: position 972,105 of record CATQHL010000001.1, on the reverse strand, counting down.
GAGCAGGGACAAATCAGATCTGCGCGAAATCTACAGCCCGGACGCGTTCACAGCAAACGACATTTATGTTAGAGCGAACAGTCAATGGGATCATTGGTACTTCAGGGTCGGCTCGCCTCCCTCCGATACCGGCGCGCTGAAGGTTTACGCCGCCCACAGGTGGATTGTGATGCATCGGCCGGCCGGGGGCACGGGCGCTTACACCCCGCTGCGCGAGGACACCGCAGGGACGGGCGACGACTGGACCGACGGGAAACTCCTGGTGATTGAGGTTGGCGCTTTCACCGGTAGGCATGTCGGCGCCGCCTCCCTGTTCCTGCCGCTTAGGGCGGTTGATTTGAACAAGTGCGTCTATGAGTCCATCCGCGGGCACGAGTTCGTCGTCGTTGGTTTGACCCGCGGCGACCCCGGGGTGGACTCCAGCCGCTTGGTGGGGACGCGGGGCTCTGTCGTGCGCCTGGATCTCAACGACGGGCTGGGGCTGCTCAGTTGGACGCTGGGGGAGCCCTCAAGGCCCGTGACGCTGCCGAGCAGCGGGGCGAGGACGTGCCCCTAGCCCGCGGACAGTTTTGCGCCGCGTTGTCCGGGGCTAGGCGGGCGGGCGGGTTTCGGGGTTGGGCTGCCTGCGGGTTGGCGGTTCTGCTGGCCTGCTCCCCTGGCGGGGAGCCCGCTCCGCCGGGGGAGCCCGCCGCCAGGGGCGATCCCGGCGTGGGGGCCCGCTCGAGCGCAGGTTTGGGGGTGGATGCGCCTAGCGGCGGCGTGGAGCCCGGCGCCGTCGTGGGGGCATCCCCGCAGGGGGGGACGCTGCCTCTCTTGGCGCCTTCCCCCGCCGGCGGCGGGGAGCCGCCTGCCCCTCCGCCTGCTGGCCCGTCGGCTGCTTCCCCGCCGCCCACGGCCTCTTCGGCGTCTGGCGGGTCTGCCGCTTCAGTCGCTACGACCGGGCCGCCGGATGCGCCTGTCGGTGGGGTGGCGTCCGCCTCGCCTGGGGTGGAGGGTTTCGTGGGGGTGTCCGCTGGTTGGGGTTACACGTGCGGGTTGCGGGCTGGCGGCGGGGTGGAGTGCTGGCGTTGGGGGGACGGTTCCGGGCAGTTCCGTGGGGAGTGGCTGCACGGGGAGTGGAGCGACGATCCGGCTTCGGTTGAGGCCCCCGGCGGGGTGTTCACGCAGGTCGACGCGGGGAGGGAGAACGCCTGCGGGTTGCGGCCCTCCGGTGGGGTGGAGTGCTGGGGCCGGAACCCTATTGTGGGGGATCCCCCGGGCGGCGTGTTCGTCGACGTGAGCGTCGGCATTGAGCACGCCTGCGGTGTGCGCCCCTCGGGGGTGTTGCAGTGCTGGGGGTCTTCCTCCCCCGACCGGCCTGCCACGATGCCGCCCAGGGGGGTGTTCACCGCCCTGGCAGCCGGGGACGGCTACGGGAGCGGCGTAGTCAGCGGCTTTATGTGCGGGTTGCGGCGGGGGGGCGGGGTGGAGTGCTGGGGGACGGGTTTCACCGCCACCAGCAGGACGGGGGGAGGTGAGATGGTCCAGCCCCCCGGCGGCGTGTTCACGCAGGTGTCCGCGGGGAGGGGCCGCCACGTCTGCGGGCTGCGCCCCTCGGGGGCGGTGGAGTGCTGGGCGGACCTGCCGCCGCCGGAGTACGGGGCCATGAGCCGCCTCTACCTTGTCCCCCCGGGGGGCGTGTTCACGCTGATCTCCGTCGGGTGGGGTGACTACGCCTGCGGGCTGCGGCCAGGCGGGGAGGTCGAGTGTTGGAGAGACGGCGAGATCAGTATCGCCCCCGCGCCGGAGGGGGAGTACACAGCACTGAGAACCGAGAATGCGGACGTCTGCGCCGCCCGGGTTGAGGGCGGGGTCACGTGCTGGGAGATAAGAACCGGCGATTCGGTGTTGATATGGGAGGGGTTGCGGTTCACCGAACTCGTGGGGGGCTGGAGGCACATGTGCGGCCTGCTCGCCGGCGGGTCGGTGGAGTGCCAGGAGTGGGGCGCCGACGAGTTCGGGGCGTCCAAGCCCCCTGGCGGCGTGTTCACCGCTATCACAGCCAGCGACAGCCACACCTGCGGGCTGCGCCCGACGGGGGAGGCGGAGTGCTGGGGCCGCGGCGAGGACGGGGAGTCCTCACCGCCCGGCGGCGTGTTCACCCACATCACCGCCGCCAACCGCCACACCTGCGGCATACGAACCTCAGGGAGCGTCGAATGCTGGGGCCAGCAAGCCCTGCAAGGCAAGAACCTTCCCCCCGTCGGGCGGTTCGCCTCCGTGAACGCGGGCTGGGGCGGCTACTACGAATATCCCCCAAACAGAGGCGTGGAATTCCCGGGCGTGCTATGGGACTGGGGGCACTCGTGCGGGCTGCGCGCGGACGGCGCCGCCGCGTGCTGGGGCCGGGCCGGCGGCAGAGGCTTCTACCCCGCGTTCCCCCCGCCGGGGGGCGTGTTCACAGATGTAGAGGCGGGCAGGTTCCACGCCTGCGGCCTGCGTGAGGACAAGACAATCGAATGCTGGGAAAGAGGAGCCGAAATAGACAAGCGCAGCACCGGCGGCGGCTACACCCAGCTTTCAGTGGGCGGCACGCACACCTGCGGGCTCCGCGCAGAAGGCGACATTGAATGCTGGACCTACGAACCGAGGCCGCCGTCAATCACGCAAACAGGCCCCTTCACCGCCGTCAGCGCTGGCTACGACCACCAATGCGGCATCCGCGTCACCGGCGAAATCGAATGCTGGGACTACCAACACCCCGACCCCGACGCATGGCTGCAACAGACATACACCCCAAACCCGTAAACACGAGACACCAAACCGGGCAACACGCACCTAAGCCCTCGGGGAAACCCGCGGGGAAACGGGTCCTGGGTGGAAGCGGCGGCGGGCCGCACCCGGCGGGAGGGCGAGGGGCTCTGTCGTGCGCCTGGATTCCGTCGTGCGCCTGGATCTCAACTACGGGCTGGGGCTGCTCAGTTGGACGCTGGGGGAGCCCTCAAGCCCCGTGACGCTGCCGAGCAGCGGGGCGAGGACGTGCCCCTAGCCCGCGGACAGTTGGGCGCCGCGTTGACAGGGGCCGGGCGGTTGGGCGGGTTTCGGGGTTGGGCTGCCTGCGGGCTGGCGGTTCTGCTGGCCTGCTGCTCCGGCGGCGCGTTCGCCCCGCCGGGGGAGCCCGCCGTCGGGGCCGATCCCGGCGTGGGGGCCCGCTCAAGCACCGATTTGCTCTCAAGCGCAGGTTTGGGGGTGGAGGCGCCTAGCGGCGTCGGGGAGCCCGCCGCCAGGGGCGATCCCGGCGTGGGGGCCCGCTCGAGCGCAGGTTTGGGGGTGGATGCGCCTAGCGGCGGCGTGGAGCCCGGCGCCGTCGTGGGGTCATCCCCGCCGGGGGGGACGCTGCCTCTCTTGGCGCCTTCCCCCGCCGGCGGCGGGGAGCCGCCTGCCCCTCCGCCTGCTGGCCCGTCGGCTGCTTCCCCGCCGCCCACGGCCTCTTCGGCGCCGGGCGGGTCTGCCGCTTCAGTCGCTACGACCGGGCCGCCGGATGCGCCTGTCGGTGGGGTGGCGTCTGCCTCGCCTGGGGTGGAGGGTTTCGTGGGGGTGTCCGCTGGTTGGGGTTATACGTGCGGGTTGCGGGCTGGCGGCGGGGTGGAGTGCTGGCGTTGGGGGGACGGTTCCGGGCGGTTCCGTGGGGAGTGGCTGCACGGGGAGTGGAGCGACGATCCGGCTTCGGTTGAGGCCCCCGGCGGCGCGTTCACGCAGGTCGACGCGGGGAGGGAGAACGCCTGCGGGTTGCGGCCCTCCGGCGGGGTGGAGTGCTGGGGCCGGAACCCTATTGTGGGGGATCCCCCGGGCGGCGTGTTCGTCGACGTGAGCGTCGGCATTGAGCACGCCTGCGGTGTCCGCCCCTCGGGGGCGTTGCAGTGCTGGGGTTCCTCCTCCCCCGACCGGCCTGCCACGATGCCGCCCAGGGGGGTGTTCACCGCCCTGGCAGCCGGGGACGGCCACGGGAGCGGCGTAGTCAGCGGCTTTATGTGCGGGTTGCGGCGGGGGGGCGGGGTGGAGTGCTGGGGGACGGGTTTCACCGCCCCCAGCAGGGAGCGGAGGGGTGAGATGGTCCAGCCCCCCGGCGGCGTGTTCAAGCAGGTGTCCGCGGGGAGGGGCCGCCACGTCTGCGGGCTGCGCCCCTCGGGGGCGGTGGAGTGCTGGGCGGACCTGCCGCCGCCGGATTACGAGGCCATGAGCCGCCTCTACCTTGTCGCCCCGGGGGGCGTGTTCACGCTGATCTCCGTCGGGGATAGGAGAGCCGCCTGCGGGCTGCGGCCAGGCGGGGAGGCCGAGTGCTGGACCACCAGCAAGAGGAGGATCATCCCCGCGCCGGAGGGGAGGTACACAGCACTGAGAATCGTGAATATGGACGTCTGCGCCGCCAGGGTTGAGGGCGGGGTCACGTGCTGGGGGATAGAAACCGGCGATTCGGTGCTGGAATGGGAGGGGTTGCGGTTCACCGAACTCGTGGGTGGCTGGAGGCACATGTGCGGCCTGCTCGCCGGCGGGTCGGTGGAGTGCCAGGAGTGGGGCGCCGACGAGTTCGGGGCGTCCAAGCCCCCTGGCGGCGTGTTCACCGCTATCACAGCCAGCGACAGCCACACTTGCGGGCTGCGCCCGACGGGGGAGGCGGAGTGCTGGGGCCGCGGCGAGGACGGGGAGTCCTCACCGCCCGGCGGCGTGTTCACCCACATCACCGCCGCCAACCGCCACACCTGCGGCATACGAACCTCAGGGAGCGTCGAATGCTGGGGCCAGCAAGCCCTGCAAGGCAAGAACCTCCCCCCCGTCGGGCGGTTCGCCTCCGTGAACGCGGGCTGGGGCGGCTACTACGAATATCCCCCAGACACAGGCGTGGAATTTCCGGGCGTGCTATGGGACTGGGGGCACTCGTGCGGGCTGCGCGCGGACGGCGCCGCCGCGTGCTGGGGCCGGAAAGGCGTCATCTCCGGCGGCATACGCTATTCCCCCGCGTTCCCCCCGCCGGGGGGCGTGTTCACGGACGTAGAGGCGGGCAGGTTCCACGCCTGCGGCCTGCGTGAGGACAAGACAATCGAATGCTGGGAAAGAGGAGCCGAAATAGACAAGCGCAGCACCGGCGGCGGCTACACCCAGCTTTCAGTGGGCGGCACGCACACCTGCGGGCTGCGCGCAGAAGGCGACATTGAATGCTGGACCTACGAACCGAGGCCGCCGTCAATCACGCAAACAGGCCCCTTCACCGCCGTCAGCGCTGGCTACGACCACCAATGCGGCATCCGGGTCACCGGCGAAATCGAGTGCTGGGACTACCAACACCCCGACCCCGACGCATGGCTGCAACAGACATACACCCCAAACCCGTAAACACGAGACACCAAACCGGGCAACACGCACCTAAGCCCTCGGGGAAACCCGCGGGGAAACGGGTCCTGGGTGGAAGGGGCGGCGGGCCGCACCCGGCGGGAGGGCGAGGGGCTCTGTCGTGCGCCTGGATTCCGTCGTGCGCCTGGATCTCAACTACGGGCTGGGGCTGCTCAGTTGGACGCTGGGGGAGCCCTCAAGCCCCGTGACGCTGCCGAGCAGCGGGGCGAGGACGTGCCCCAAGCCGCCGGACATCCGGAGGCCGCGTTGACCGGGGCCGGGCTGCTGGGCGGGTTTCGGGGTTGGGCTGCCTGCGGGTTGGCGGTTCTGCTGGCCTGCTCCCCCGGCGGGGAGCCCGCTCCGCCGGGGGAGCCCGCCGCCAGGGGCGATCCCGGCGTGGGGGCCCGCTCGAGCGCAGGTTTGGGGGTGGATGCGCCCGGCCCTGGCGTGGAGCCCGGCGCCGCTGTGGGGGCATCCCCGCAGGGGGGGACGCTGCCTCCCTTGGCGCCTTCCCCCGCCGGCGGCGGGGAGCCGCCTGCCCCTCCGCCTGCTGGCCCGTCGGCTGCTTCCCCGCCGCCCACGGCCTCTTCGGCGTCTGGCGGGTCTGCCGCTTCAGTCGCCACGACCGGGCCGCCGGTCGCCGCCGCAGGGGTGGCGTCTGCCTCGCCTGGGGTGGAGGGTTTCGTGGGGGTGTCCGCTGGTTGGGGTTATACGTGCGGGTTGCGGGCTGGCGGCGGGGTGGAGTGCTGGCGCTGGGGGGACGGTTCAGGGCAGTTCCGCGGGGAGTGGCTGCACGGGGAGTGGAGCGACGACCCGGCTTCGGTTGAGGCCCCCGGCGGGGCGTTCACGCAGGTCGACGCTGGGAGGGAGAACGCCTGCGGGCTCCGCCCCTCCGGCGGGGTGGAGTGCTGGGGCCGGAACCCTATTGTGGGGGATCCCCCGGGCGGCGTGTTCGTCGACGTGAGCGTCGGCATTGAGCACGCCTGCGGTGTCCGCCCCTCGGGGGCGTTGCAGTGCTGGGGTTCCTCCACCCCCGACCGGCCTGCCACGATGCCGCCCAGGGGGGTGTTCACCGCCCTGGCAGCCGGGGACGGCTACGGGAGTGTCTATGAGAGCACCTTCATGTGCGGGTTGCGGCGGGGGGGCGGGGTGGAGTGCTGGGGGACGGGTTTCACCGCCCCCAGCAGGGAGTGGAGGGGTGAGATGGTCCAGCCCCCCGGCGGCGTGTTCACGCAGGTGTCCGCGGGGAGGGGCCGCCACGTCTGCGGGCTGCGCCCCTCCGGGGCGGTGGAGTGCTGGGCGGACCTGCCGCCGCCGGAGTACGGGGCCACGAGCCGCCTCTACCTTGTCCCCCCGGGGGGCGTGTTCACGCTTATCTCCGTCGGGTGGGGTGACTACGCCTGCGGGCTGCGGCCAGGCGGAGAGGCTGAGTGCTGGAGCAACGGCAGGAACAGGATCATCCCCGCGCCGGAAGGGAAGTACACAGCACTGAGAACCAAGAATATGGACGCCTGCGCCGCCAGGGTTGAGGGCGGGGTCACGTGCTGGGAAATAGACTACTACGATTCGGTGTTGATATGGGAGGGGTTGCGGTTCACCGAACTCGTGGGTGGCCGGGGGCACATGTGCGGCCTGCTCGCCGGCGGGTCGGTGGAGTGCCGGGAGCGGGGCGCCGACGAGTTCGGGGCGTCCAAGCCCCCTGGCGGCGTGTTCACCGCTATCACAGCCAGCGACGGCCACACCTGCGGGCTGCGCCCGACGGGGGAGGCGGAGTGCTGGGGCCGCGGCGAGGACGGGGAGTCCTCACCGCCCGGCGGCGTGTTCACCCACATCACCGCCGCCAACTACTACACCTGCGGCATACGCGACTCAGGGAGCGTCGAATGCTGGGGCCAGCAAGCCCGGCAAGGGAAGAACCTCCCCCCCGTCGGGCGTTTCGCCTCCGTGAACGCGGGCTGGGGCGGCTACTACGAATACCCCCAAGGATCAGGCGTGGACCCGAAATTTCCGGGCGTGATATGGGACTGGGGGCACTCATGCGGGTTGCGCGCGGACGGCGCCGCCGCGTGCTGGGGCCCGAAAGGCGTCATCTCCGGCGGCATAAACTATTCCCCCGCGTTCCCCCCGCCGGGGGGCGTGTTCACAGATGTAGAGGCGGGCAGGTTCCACGCCTGCGGCCTGCGCGAGGACAAGAAAATCGAATGCTGGGAAAGAGGAGCCGAAACAGACAAGCGCAGCACCGGCGGCGGCTACACCCAGCTTTCAGTGGGCGGCACGCACACCTGCGGGCTCCGCGCAGAAGGCGACATTGAATGCTGGACCTACGAACCAGAGCCGCCGTCAATCACGCAAACAGGCCCCTTCACCGCCGTCAGCGCTGGCTACGACCACCAATGCGGCATCCGCGTCACCGGCGAAATCGAATGCTGGGACTACCAACACCCCGACCCCGACGCATGGCTGCAACAGACATACACCCCAAACCCGTAAACACGAGACACCAAACCGGGCAACACGCACCCAAGCCCTCGGGGAAACCCGCGGGGAAGCGGGTACTAGGTGGAAGCGGCGGCGGGCCGCACCCGACGGGAGAGCGCGGGGCTCTGTCGTGCGCCTGGATCTCAACGACGGGCTGGGGCTGCTCAGTTGGACGCTGGGGGAGCCCTCAAGGCCCGTGACGCTGCCGAGCAGCGGGGCGAGGACGTGCCCCTAGCCCGCGGACAGTTTTGCGCCGCGTTGTCCGGGGCTAGGCGGGCGGGCGGGTTTCGGGGTTGGGCTGCCTGCGGGTTGGCGGTTCTGCTGGCCTGCTCCCCTGGCGGGGAGCCCGCTCCGCCGGGGGAGCCCGCCGCCAGGGGCGATCCCGGCGTGGGGGCCCGCTCGAGCGCAGGTTTGGGGGTGGATGCGCCTAGCGGCGGCGTGGAGCCCGGCGCCGTCGTGGGGGCATCCCCGCAGGGGGGGACGCTGCCTCTCTTGGCGCCTTCCCCCGCCGGCGGCGGGGAGCCGCCTGCCCCTCCGCCTGCTGGCCCGTCGGCTGCTTCCCCGCCGCCCACGGCCTCTTCGGCGTCTGGCGGGTCTGCCGCTTCAGTCGCTACGACCGGGCCGCCGGATGCGCCTGTCGGTGGGGTGGCGTCCGCCTCGCCTGGGGTGGAGGGTTTCGTGGGGGTGTCCGCTGGTTGGGGTTACACGTGCGGGTTGCGGGCTGGCGGCGGGGTGGAGTGCTGGCGTTGGGGGGACGGTTCCGGGCGGTTCCGTGGGGAGTGGCTGCACGGGGAGTGGAGCGACGATCCGGCTTCGGTTGAGGCCCCCGGCGGGGTGTTCACGCAGGTCGACGCGGGGAGGGAGAACGCCTGCGGGTTGCGGCCCTCCGGTGGGGTGGAGTGCTGGGGCCGGAACCCTATTGTGGGGGATCCCCCGGGCGGCGTGTTCGTCGACGTGAGCGTCGGCATTGAGCACGCCTGCGGTGTGCGCCCCTCGGGGGTGTTGCAGTGCTGGGGGTCTTCCTCCCCCGACCGGCCTGCCACGATGCCGCCCAGGGGGGTGTTCACCGCCCTGGCAGCCGGGGACGGCTACGGGAGCGGCGTAGTCAGCGGCTTTATGTGCGGGTTGCGGCGCGGGGGCGGGGTGGAGTGCTGGGGGACGGGTTTCACCGCCACCAGCAGGACGGGGGGAGGTGAGATGGTCCAGCCCCCCGGCGGCGTGTTCACGCAGGTGTCCGCGGGGAGGGGCCGCCACGTCTGCGGGCTGCGCCCCTCCGGGGCGGTGGAGTGCTGGGCGGACCTGCCGCCGCCGGAGTACGGGGCCATGAGCCGCCTCTACCTTGTCCCCCCGGGGGGCGTGTTCACGCTGATCTCCGTCGGGTGGGGTGACTACGCCTGCGGGCTGCGGCCAGGCGGGGAGGTCGAGTGTTGGAGAGACGGCGAGATCAGTATCGCCCCCGCGCCGGAGGGGGAGTACACAGCACTGAGAACCGAGAATGCGGACGCCTGCGCCGCCCGGGTTGAGGGCGGGGTCACGTGCTGGGAGATAAGAACCGGCGATTCGGTGTTGATATGGGAGGGGCTGCGGTTCACCGAACTCGTGGGTGGCCGGAGGCACATGTGCGGCCTGCTCGCCGGCGGGTCGGTGGAGTGCCAGGAGTGGGGCGCCGACGAGTTCGGGGCGTCCAAGCCCCCTGGCGGCGTGTTCACCGCCATCACAGCCAGCGACAGCCACACCTGCGGGCTGCGCCCGACGGGGGAGGCGGAGTGCTGGGGCCGCGGCGAGGACGGGGAGTCCTCACCGCCCGGCGGCGTGTTCACCCACATCACCGCCGCCAACCGCCACACCTGCGGCATACGAACCTCAGGGAGCGTCGAATGCTGGGGCCAGCAAGCCCTGCAAGGCAAGAACCTCCCCCCCCGCGGGCGTTTCGCCTCCGTGAACGCGGGCTGGGGCGGCTACCTGGAATACCCCCAAGGATCAGGCGTGGACCCGAAATTCCCGGGCGTGCTATGGGACTGGGGGCACTCGTGCGGGCTGCGCGCGGACGGCGCCGCCGCGTGCTGGGGCCGGGCCGGCGGCAGAGGCTTCTACCCCGCGTTCCCCCCGCCGGGGGGCGTGTTCACAGATGTAGAGGCGGGCAGGTTCCACGCCTGCGGCCTGCGTGAGGACAAGACAATCGAATGCTGGGAAAGAGGAGCCGAAATAGACAAGCGCAGCACCGGCGGCGGCTACACCCAGCTTTCAGTGGGCGGCACGCACACCTGCGGGCTCCGCGCAGAAGGCGACATTGAATGCTGGACCTACGAACCGAGGCCGCCGTCAATCACGCAAACAGGCCCCTTCACCGCCGTCAGCGCTGGCTACGACCACCAATGCGGCATCCGCGACACCGGCGAAATCGAATGCTGGGACTACCAACACCCCGACCCCGACGCATGGCTGCAACAGACATACACCCCAAACCCGTAAACACGAGACACCAAACCGGGCAACACGCACCTAAGCCCTCGGGGAAACCCGCGGGGAAACGGGTCCAAGGTGGAAGGGGTGGCGGGCCGCACCCGACGGGAGGGCTAAGGGCTCTGTCGTGCGCCTGGATTCCGTCGTGCGCCTGGATCTCAACGACGGGCTGGGGCTGCTCAGTTGGACGCTGGGGGAGCCCTCAAGCCCCGTGACGCTGCCGAGCAGCGGGGCGAGGACGTGCCCCTAGCCCGCGGACAGTTTTGCGCCGCGTTGTCCGGGGCTAGGCGGGCGGGCGGGTTTCGGGGTTGGGCTGCCTGCGGGTTGGCGGTTCTGCTGGCCTGCTCCCCTGGCGGGGAGCCCGCTCCGCCGGGGGAGCCCGCCGCCAGGGGCGATCCCGGCGTGGGGGCCCGCTCGAGCGCAGGTTTGGGGGTGGAGGCGCCCGGCCCCGTCGGGGAGCCCGGCGCCGCTGTGGGGTCATCCCCGCAGGGGGGGACGCTGCCTCCCTTGGCGCCTTCCCCCGCCGGCGGCGGGGAGCCGCCTGCCCCTCCGCCTGCTGGCCCGTCGGCTGCTTCCCCGCCGCCCACGGCCTCTTCGGCGTCTGGCGGGTCTGCCGCTTCAGTCGCTACGACCGGGCCGCCGGATGCGCCTGTCGGTGGGGTGGCGTCTGCCTCGCCTGGGGTGGAGGGTTTCGTGGGGGTGTCCGCTGGTTGGGGTTATACGTGCGGGTTGCGGGCTGGCGGCGGGGTGGAGTGCTGGCGTTGGGGGGACGGTTCCGGGCGGTTCCGTGGGGAGTGGCTGCACGGGGAGTGGAGCGACGATCCGGCTTCGGTTGAGGCCCCCGGCGGGGTGTTCACGCAGGTCGACGCGGGGAGGGAGAACGCCTGCGGGTTGCGGCCCTCCGGTGGGGTGGAGTGCTGGGGCCGGAACCCTATTGTGGGGGATCCCCCGGGCGGCGTGTTCGTCGACGTGAGCGTCGGCATTGAGCACGCCTGCGGTGTGCGCCCCTCGGGGGTGTTGCAGTGCTGGGGGTCTTCCTCCCCCGACCGGCCTGCCACGATGCCGCCCAGGGGGGTGTTCACCGCCCTGGCAGCCGGGGACGGCTACGGGAGCGGCGTAGTCAGCGGCTTTATGTGCGGGTTGCGGCGCGGGGGCGGGGTGGAGTGCTGGGGGACGGGTTTCACCGCCACCAGCAGGACGGGGGGAGGTGAGATGGTCCAGCCCCCCGGCGGCGTGTTCACGCAGGTGTCCGCGGGGAGGGGCCGCCACGTCTGCGGGCTGCGCCCCTCGGGGGCGGTGGAGTGCTGGGCGGACCTGCCGCCGCCGGAGTACGGGGCCATGAGCCGCCTCTACCTTGTCCCCCCGGGGGGCGTGTTCACGCTGATCTCCGTCGGGTGGGGTGACTACGCCTGCGGGCTGCGGCCAGGCGGGGAGGTCGAGTGTTGGAGAGACGGCGAGATCAGTATCGCCCCCGCGCCGGAGGGGGAGTACACAGCACTGAGAACCGAGAATGCGGACGCCTGCGCCGCCCGGGTTGAGGGCGGGGTCACGTGCTGGGAGATAAGAACCGGCGATTCGGTGTTGATATGGGAGGGGCTGCGGTTCACCGAACTCGTGGGTGGCCGGAGGCACATGTGCGGCCTGCTCGCCGGCGGGTCGGTGGAGTGCCAGGAGCGGGGCGCCGACGAGTTCGGGGCGTCCAAGCCCCCTGGCGGCGTGTTCACCGCCATCACAGCCAGCGACAGCCACACCTGCGGGCTGCGCCCGACGGGGGAGGCGGAGTGCTGGGGCCGCGGCGAGGACGGGGAGTCCTCACCGCCCGGCGGCGTGTTCACCCACATCACCGCCGCCAACCGCCACACCTGCGGCATACGAACCTCAGGGAGCGTCGAATGCTGGGGCCAGCAAGCCCTGCAAGGCAAGAACCTCCCCCCCCGCGGGCGTTTCGCCTCCGTGAACGCGGGCTGGGGCGGCTACCTGGAATACCCCCAAGGATCAGGCGTGGACCCGAAATTCCCGGGCGTGCTATGGGACTGGGGGCACTCGTGCGGGCTGCGCGCGGACGGCGCCGCCGCGTGCTGGGGCCGGGCCGGCGGCAGAGGCTTCTACCCCGCGTTCCCCCCGCCGGGGGGCGTGTTCACAGATGTAGAGGCGGGCAGGTTCCACGCCTGCGGCCTGCGTGAGGACAAGACAATCGAATGCTGGGAAACGGGAAGCGAAACAGACAAGCGCAGCACCGGCGGCGGCTACACCCAACTCTCAGTGGGCGGCACGCACACCTGCGGGCTGCGCGCAGAAGGCGACATCGCATGCTGGACCTACGAACCGAGGCCGCCGTCAATCACGCAAACAGGCCCCTTCACCGCCGTCAGCGCTGGCTACGACCACCAATGCGGCATCCGCGTCACCGGCGAAATCGAATGCTGGGACTACCAACACCCCGACCCCGACGCATGGCTGCAACAGACATACACCCCAAACCCGTAAACACCCAAACCCGTAAACCCCCCAACCCGTAAACCCCCAAACCCGTAAACACCACACACCAAAAAGCACCCAAAGCAGGCAACACGCAAGTAAACACTTCCACTGACAATCAGCGGCCCCCACCCGCCCTCGACGGCAGCCAGCCAGGCCGCGACAACCCTTTTTCGGGAATCAAGGCGAAAGCCACCACAGCGGCCAACAACGTTCCCAGGCTGATTACCACAACCGTGGGACGGGCATCAAGATTATCAGCCACCCACCCCATGACAGGGGCGCCGACAGCCCTCCCCCCCACAAAAATCACGGAGTAGAGACCCGCTTGACGGCCTTGCACCGACTGCGTTGCGCCAGTCTGGATGCTCGCGCTCGTAAGGGAAAGAAAAACGCCCGTGCCGACCCCTGCGGCGATCACCGTGAGGGCGATCAGAGCGTAGCTAGTGCCTGCAGCGACAGAAATCAGGGCCGCGCCACAGTAGACCAGCGCCCAGACGAGGCTGCTGTTGTTCGTCGTCTCCCGGGCGCGGGTTGCGGTGAACAGCGAACCCGCCACCGCCCCTGCGCTCATAAGGGTGACAAGGCTTGCAAAAGTGCCTTCGCCACCGGAGAGAACATTGTCTGCGATCAGGGGAAAGACCACTTCGATGTTCATTCCGAAGAGGCTGTAGGCGGCCAGCATCAGATATGTGGGTCGCAGTTGGGGGGAGAAGACGCGCGCTCTCTTCGGGGTCTTTGTGACCCGCGGCGATGCTTCGGAGGAATCCTGAGCCTGGGCAGGTTCAGGCTCAACGGCGACATCGCCCTTGGTCGCCCGCTCGGACCTGCTCAGCAGCACCAGCGACCTGACGAACGCCGCCGAGGCGAAAGCAGCTACGGCGCTGAAGATGAAGGCGGCCGGGGCGCCCACCCATGTCATCAGACCGCCGGCGCAAAGCGGCCCGATGACACGTCCTGTGGAAATCGTCGCGGTGTGCAGGCTGGCGGCGCCGGGAAGGTCGCTGCTCCTTACGACGTCGCGCACGGTGGCGCGTCGCACCGGCTGGTCGATGCCGCCCACGCATCCCAGCGCAAAGACCAGGAGGTAGACCCAGACAATGCTGACCTCCGCGTACTCCCTCCCGACGGTGATCAGCACGAACAGCGCTGATAGCACTCCACGGCCAGCCTGGGAAATCGTGAGCAGGCTCTTGCGTGAGAAGCGGTCGGCGAGCACTCCGGCCAAGCCAGCCAGAAACAGCGCTGGTGCGGTCCGAACAGCCGTGGAAATCCCGATTGAAAGGCCTTCACCGGTGATTTGGTAGACCAGCCAGAGCTCGGCAGTCCGCTGGGCGGACACCGAAGTGCTGGAAAGGAGTTGGATTAATGCGTAACGGCGGAAACCGCGTGATTTAAGGGCGCTGATCTGAAAGCGCTCGAATTTTTTCCTCATTAAGTTCCGCTGTCGCCCCTCCCTCTTGACAGAATTCCGTGACTCATTAAAGTTTGCTCAGTTTGCCCGGTGTCAGGCTGAGCGGCAAACTCCGGTAAGACACAGGGGAATCAGAAAATTGTCACATGCCCGATTGACCGACGCGCTCGGAGTGCTCGACACCTCTTTTCGCAGCACTCTCCGTCGGCTGGACAAGGCTGGCCGCCTCAGCAAGGTCACTCAGCCTCTTTCGGTGCTCGATGAGATAGGCGGGGTAATGAAAGCCAGAGATGGCGGGAATGCGCTGCTGTTCGAGAACCCCGTCAGCCATGACATTCCTGTTCTTGGCAACTTTCTCTGTTGTGTGGAGAACGTCGAGGCTGCCCTAGGGCTCGGCAGGTGGAGGCTGAGGGAGGCAATGCAGAGGGCGCTGGCGCAGCCGATTCAGCCTGTGCGCGTCGGCTCCGGGCCCGCTCAGGAAAAGACGTTTGAGCCGCCCGACATCGATCTCGGCGGCCAACTCCCTGTACTTCGCCATTCGCCGCACGACAGCGGGCGCTTCATCACCGCGGGCGTTGTGCTGGTGCGCGACCCTCTCACAGGCGTGCACAACGCCTCGTACCACCGTCTTCAGCTCGTGGACGAGCGTCACACCGGCGTGAAGCTTGACTTTGGGCGCCACCTGCGTCTGGCTTGCGAGCGGGCGGAGGAACTAGGCGAGCAGCGGCTGCCGATAGCCGTGTGCGTGGGAACCGACATGGCCCTCGCCTACGCAGGCGCCTACATGGGTGCGCAGATGCCGCCGGACGCAGACGAGCTTTCTGCGGCAGGAGGGTTGAGGGGCGCCCCGCTCGAACTCGTTGACTGTCTCACCGTGCCCCTCGGCGTTCCGGCGGAAACCGAGATCGTGATGGAAGGCTTCATTCATACCCAAGAGATGGTTCATGAAGGCCCGTTTGGGGAGTTCGTGGGCTACCTGTCGGAGTCCGGGCCGTCGCCCGTATTCGAGGTGACGGCGATGACAATGAGGCGCGACCCCGTCTACTACTCCATCAACGGGGCGGGCATCGAAACGGTAATGCTGCGAAAGCACGTGCTTGAGTCCTGCGCTCTGCGGGCGATCCGCCAGGCGGCGCCAATTGTCACCGACGTTGAGCTCACCGCAGGCGGCCTTTTCAGATTCCACCTTGTAGTTCAGGTTGCCAAGCGATCTGAGCGTGACGAAGGGATGCAGCGCAACGCCATGCTCGCCGCCATCGCCACCCTCAAAGACCTCGACCAGGTAATCGTCGTGGACGACGACATCGACATCACCGACCCGCAGGACGTGGAGTACGCTGTAGCGACCAGGGTGGAAGGTTCGCGTGACATCACGCTCTTGCCCGGCAGTCGGGGACACGAGTACATCAGGGTCTCAGAGCGCGGGGTGCGCACGAAGGTTTGCATAGACGCCACCGTTCCCCTTACGGACAGGGCAAGGTTCAGCCGGGCTGAATACGCCAAGGTGCAGGTGGACAGCGCCCAGGTTTCAGCTCAACCCGGAGCGGCCGGGGTTCCGTGGTTGGCATGACTTGCCGGGAGCAAAATGCCGGGCGCATACCTGTCTCATACGATGCTGCAGCTCGATTGCTGTCGTTAACAATCGCCGAAATCGGAAATGCAGACTGAGGACAACCCTCTAGCCTCTGAGTGCAAACACACGATTAAGCGATTGGAGGCTGAACCTTGCGACAGGGATACAAAGTGATCGACACCGACACGCACGTCACTCCCTCGATCGAGCACCTGCTCCGCTACGCCGACAGTGAGCTGCTTGAACGCAAAGATGAACTGACACCGCACATTCGCGTAACGAAGCCCACTGCAGGACGCGGACACCCCACCACGCCGTACGGCGTGGTGAGGGTGAATCCCCATCCCTACAACCGGGTAGCCGGCCACAAGGACGCCGACGACCCCGAAACCCGCGGCGCCGGTGCAAGAGGCGCGCTCGAGGGCCGGGTGCAGAACCTGGCGGTCAGGCCCATCGCGGACGAGATCCAGCACGGCAACTCCCACGGACGGCTCGAGAACATGGACGTGGAGGGCGTGGATGTGAATCTCCTCATCCCCGGCACCTGGGCACCTGGCTCCACTGCTCTTGATCTCTCACTTGCGCTGAGCATGTACCGCGCCTACCACCGCTACATGGAGGACTATTGCTCCGCCGATCCCCGCAGGCTCAAGGGACTGCTGCTTGCTCCCTGCGCGGCCCCTGAGACAGCGGCAGCGATGATAAGGGAGTATGCGGACGCCGAATGGCTGGCAGCAGTCTGGCCCGTGTTGCCGGAGGGTCTCCCGGTGGATGATCCCGACAACGAACCCATTTGGCAGGCAATGGACGAAGCCGACCTCCCGATAGTCCACCACAGTTTCTTCTACGAGGCTCCGTACTTCCCTGGCTACCGCGACATCTGGGGCAACGTTGCGGTGGCGCGGACGGCAGCACACGTATGGGGCGCCCAGCGGCTCATCAGCTATGTGATGATCAGCGGGATGTTGGATCGCTACCCGAACATCCGGATTGCCTGCGTGGAGACCGGTCACGGCTGGATGCCCAACTGGATCATCCGCCTCACCAGCCAGATCGACTACGTGAAGGGGGCTGTACCCAAGAGCCTCAAGCACACCCCGCTTGAATACGTTCAGATGGGCAGGGTTTTCTGCGGTATCGAAATGCACGAGGGCCCGCACATGACCAAGGCCGTGAACGACCTGCTCGGCGACGGCGTGCTGATGTTCAGCTCCGATTTTCCGCACCCCGAGTGCGTTTACCCGGAGAGCACCGACCGCGTGCTGGCTTGGGAGCCGATACTGGGCGAAGAGGCGATGCGCAAACTCATGAGCGAGAACGCAGCCCGCTATCTGCGCCTGCTCTCCGACCCCTGGACCGACAGCCGCCAGTTGGCGGGGGCAGGAAGTCTTGCAAACTGACCGGGCGCTGCGGGTGGTTGCGCTCGGCCGCCGTCTGGCCGCCGAACGCGGGATGATCGCCACTGTGGCGGTGGCCGACGCCGCCGGCCATCCAGTGGCTCTGGCTCGTGGGCGCTCCTGGCACGGCCCCTACATGGCGATGGGCAAGGCCCGTCTGGCCGCCGCCTTTCGACGCCCTACTCGGGATCTCATCGAGCGTTGGGCCGACCGCCCTCACTTTCCCCAAAGCCTTCTGAGCGTGCTGCCTGGCGAGATTACCCTTAATCCGGGCGGATATCCGCTCTTCGATGGCGAAGAGTTCGTGGGCGCTGTGGGAGTCGGGGGATCGACGCCAAAGGACGACCACGAACTGTCCGAGGCCATCGCCGCGGCGTTTCCTGAGACCGCTGCCGAGGAAAAGGGCGCATGAGCTTCAGAGCAGGGATCGTCGGCTTTCGGCCAAGGCTTTCCCAAGAGCCCAGCAATTGCCCATCCGCTCGAATCCAATTCTGAATCCAATCTCAAACCAAGAAACCTCAAACAACAACCGAGGAGGAGAAATCATGAAAAAAACCCACAAACGGGCCGTTCCGTGGCTCATGGCATCGATAATCGTCGTGTTCGGGCTACTTGCTGCTTCGTGTGCCTCAGATGGTGACGCCGACGCGGCACTGATCGAGGCCAGGGGGGCTCAGGCGTCCGCCGAAGCCGCGGCAGCCGCGGCGGCAGCCGCCGACACCCGCGCAGTGGCAGCGGATAGTCGAGCCGCGGCAGCCGAGGCCGCGGCAGAAGAGGCGGAATCGGCAGCCAAATTGGCGCAGGCAACGGCGCAAGAGGCCGTTGCCGCCGCCGCAGGCAACGTGGATGAGATCGCCGCTGCGCAGCAGGCCGTCCGGGACGCCGAGGAGGCTCTGGCAGATGCCTCAAGAAGGGCGACGGCCGCCGAGGATCAGGCAGCAGCAGCCCAGGCCGCCGCGGCCGAGGCACAAGCTGCCCTTGAAGAGGTGCTGGCAAGTCAGGCTGCAGCGCCGCCTCCGGCAGCGCCAGAGCCTGCAGATACCGGTATGGCAATGAACACCGACGAGATCGTCATCGCCATCACGACCGAGCCGAACACCCTGGATGCCCAGAAGGTGGTAGACCGCGCCTCCCGCGTGTTTACCGGCAACGTCTTCGAGTCGCTGCTCGTCCGTGACAAGGATGCGAAGCTCACCGCGGGCCTGGCGACCGACTGGGGCAACGTCGACGAGACGACATGGGAATTCACGCTCAGAGATGGCGTAACCTTCCACGACGGTTCTCCGTTTAACGCCGCCTCCGCCGCCTACAGCATCAACCGGATCATCGGCGAAGACTTTGAGACTCAGCGGGGCTCCTACGTCAACAACATCGTCGGGGCCGAGCCTGCCGGCGACAACAAGATCAACGTGACCACCGACGGCCCAAACGCCATCCTGCTTCTGCAGGTTGCACAGATCCCGATGGTGCCTGACGGGGCAGGCGACGAGATCGGCGAGAGCCCCGTTGGAACCGGCCCTTACCGCTTTGTGGCGTGGGAGCGAGGACAGAGCATCTCCGCCGAGATCAATCCGGACTACTGGGGAGACGCCCCGAGCATCGCCAGTCTTGTATTGAGGGTCATTCCCGACGCCCAGACAGCCCTCGCGGCCTTGCAAAGCGGCGAGGTGAACCTCGTGCTCGACATCCTGCCCGAGCAGGTTCCCCTGGCGCCCAAGGCGGTGAGCGTTGCGGCCACCGAGTACAGCTACATCGCCTTCAACACCTACAAGGAAGTGCTGTCATTGCCTGAGGTGCGGATCGCAATGAACATGGCAATCGACAAGGAACTGATAGCCGAGACCATCTACGAGGGCTACGCCCGTCCCAACCAGGCCCAGCACCTCTCGCCCGGGTCTCTTGGCTTCAACCCCGACATCGAGGCGTTCCCGTACGACCCGGAGGGGGCGAAGGAACTGCTCGTAGCGGCCGGCTACCCCGAGGGCTTCACGGTGACGTTGAACATTCCGATCGGGCGCTACCCGCGCGCTGAGGAGGCAGGCCGGATCATCGCCCAGCAATTGCGTGATATCGGTCTCGACGTGGATTTCCGCCTCTGGGAGTGGAACGAATACCGCAGCGCCGGCCGCATCCCCGGTACGGAAGAGGGGGCGCTCGATCTCAAGTTCGGCTGGAACTCCAACGAGTGGTTCGACGGCGCCCGTACACGCAGCCACGTAACATGTGGCGCCAGCTCCAGCAAGATCTGCGACGAGTACGTGACCGAGCAGTTCGAGATCGGCGGCACCAACGTCGACCAGGAAGTCCGCGCCGAGGCCTACCGCAACGCCTGGGCTCGGCTGCACGAGAACCCGCACGCCATCTATCTGCTTCAGCAGGACCTCATCTACGGCATGTCGTCCAACCTGGAGTGGGAGCCGCGTCTCGACGACGAGTACTACGTCAGCGAGATGAGCTACTCCTAAGAGAGGGTTCCACGGTCGGGGGCGCTGCCAGGCGGATTCGTAGACGAACCATCCGGCGGTGTCCTCGACCGACAACAAAGAGTCCGTCCTCCCTGCCCGCCGTCGCGCGCGGGCAGGGGAGGGCATCGGGGTGCTGCTTCTGCGGCGCCTGCGAGACGGCATCATCACGCTCCTGCTGGTGGTGGCCGTCATTTTTGTTCTCGCGCATGTTGTGGGCGATCCGGCGCTCGTCTTCTCCCCCGTCGACGCCAGCGACGAGGAAGTTGAGCGGATAGCCCGGGCGTTCGGCCTTGACCGCCCGTTCTGGGAGCGGTTCGGCAGCTACTTCGCAGACATTTTCACAGGGGACTTCGGCGAGTCCTGGTGGCAGAATCGCCCTGCGCTCGCGGCTGTGGCAGAGGCCCTGCCAAACACCATCTACCTGACACTGGCGGGCATTGCAGGGGCCGCGCTGACGGGAATAGTCGGGGGGGTCTTTGCAGGATCGCGCCCGGGATCTCTCTTCGATCGGGGCTCCAATTTCTTTTCGATTTCAGCACTTTCCGTTCCCAACTTCTGGCTGGGGCTGCTGTTTATCGTGATCTTCTCAGTTCAGCTGGGCTGGTTTCCCACTTCCGGGATGTTCGGTGTGAGCAGCATCGTGCTGCCCGCCCTCACCATCGCCGTAGTGCACGGGGGGCGCGTCTTCCAGCTTGTGCGCTCAGCGACTGTTGAGGAGATGTCTAAGCCGTACGTGAGGGTGGCCCGCAGCAAGGGCTTCCCGCACCGGATGGTGCTCTGGCGGCATGTGCTGCGCAACACGGGGCTCACCACCGCCACTATTGCGGGCTGGGAGTACGTGCGTCTCTGGGGGGGCGCCGTTTTCGCCATCGAATGGGTTTTTGCCTGGCCGGGTATCGGGACCCTCACCATCAACGCGGCCGAACGTCAGGACTTTTTCGTGCTCCAGGCGGCGGTGATCATCGCCGGGGTGTTTGTAATAGTGAGCAACCTTGTTGTCGATCTGCTCTACCGGGTGATCGACAACCGGATCAAGTCCTCCTGATGCCGTACCGGGTAGTCGCATCCGAGCGCCGTGTGGGATCCCCGCCGATCCGCAGACGCCTCCAGGGCTTGCTGGAAAAGCGTGGCTGGTGGCTGTTTGCCCTGTTCCTTTCGCTCATGGCGGCCTGGGCGATCTTTCCGGGGGTCTTTGCCCCCTACGACGCAAATTACCTGAACCCCCGCAATCGGCTCATCTCACCGGGGGGAGCGTCTCCCGAGGGCAGTCACATCGCCGGCACGGACGGCCTGGGCGTCGACCTCTTCTCACAGATGGTCGAGGGTGCCCGGCTCACCTTGATGATCGCCGTTGTAGCGACCCTGCTGGGCGCCGCCATCGGGGTGACCGTGGGCATGCTGGCCGGCTATTTCGGTGGGGTGGTCGACCGCATGCTCATGCGGCTGGGGGAGGCACAGACCGCCATGCCTATGTTCCTGGTGGCCATCCTGTTGCTGAGTCTGCTGGGGCCGAGCGTCACCATCCTCATAATCGTGCTGCCCACGCTGGTCTGGCCGATCTTTGCGCGGGTTGTGCGGGCGGAGACGCTTCAAATCAAACAGGCCACCTACATCGAGGCGGCGGTGGCGACGGGCTGCCCCACCTCCGTGGTGCTCTATCGACACGTGCTGCCCAACGTGGTGCCTCGGATACTGGTGCTCTTCGTTGTGGAGATCGGGCATGTGATGCTGGCAGAGGCCGGGCTCAGCTTCCTGGGCGTCGGGGTGCAGCCCCCCGACATCACATGGGGCTTGCTCATCGCCGAAGGTCGTCCCCTGCTCACGGTGGCCTGGTGGCTTACGATCCTGCCGGGCGTGCTGCTGAGCGTTACCGTCCTGTCGCTGAACATTCTCTCCCGCCGCTTCGAGCAGTATGCGGGGGCGGCCGCTTGAGCGCCCTGCTTGAGGTGAAAGACCTCAGCGTCAGCTTCGAGACCCGAGGCGGCGTGGTGAGGGCCGTGGACGGGTTGTCCTTTTCCCTGGGGGCGGGCGAGTCCCTCGGCATCGTGGGGGAGAGCGGCAGTGGCAAGACGGTCAGCTCGCTCAGCATTCTCAGGCTCTTCGGGCTCTTCGACGACGTGTCGGTGAGCGGGAAAATCCTCTTTGAGGGGAGAGACCTGCTTCGGGTCTCAGAGGCCGAGCTAAGCCGCATTCGGGGCGGGAAGATTGGCATGGTCTTTCAAGACCCCCTGACGTCCCTGAATCCTGTTATGCCCGTGGGGGAGCAGGTTGCCGAGTCAATTCGCTTCCACACCGGCGCCTCTCGCCCGCAGGCTCATCGGCGTGCGGTTGAGATGCTGGATCGAGTCGGAATACCCGACGCCAATAAGCGCTGCGAGGAACTCCCGCACAGCTTCAGTGGCGGCATGCGACAGCGAGTCATGGTGGCCATCGCCCTGGCGTGCGAACCCAAGTTGCTCATTGCCGACGAGCCCACAACCGCCCTCGACGTGACCGTCCAGGCGCAGGTGCTGCTTCTGCTCGACGAACTGCGCCGTGAGATGGGCATTGCGCTCATAATGATCACGCACGACTTCGGGGTGGTTGCCGCCACCGCCGATCGGGTGCTTGTGATGTACGCCGCCCAGCCCATGGAGCACTGCTCGATACATCATCTCTTCCAGCGTGCCAACCACCCCTACACCGAGGGCCTGCTGCGTCTGGTGCCTCGCTTCGAGCATCAGGTTCATGGTCGGCTTCACCCCATCGAGGGACAGCCTCCGGCGCTCACCGAGGAGATAGTGGGATGCCCGTTCGCGCCTCGCTGTTCGTTCACCCTGGATCGTTGCAAACAGGAGCGTCCGCCGCTTTTCCGCATTGGGCCTGACCACGAGAGCGCATGCTGGCTGGCTGCCGAGCGCGCAGAGAGGGAGACCCTCCCCGACAAGCCCTGGAAGGCCGTTTAGTGAACAGCCCCAAACCAGCCCCCTTCGCTTACGGCCAGATAGATGAACGGCCTGAGGAGGATCCCGGGGTGGACTCCTCCGCCCCGCTCGAGGAAGGCGACAGGGACACCCCTGTGCTCTTGCTGGAAGACCTGGTGGTTCGCTTCAAAAGCATGGAGGGCATTCCCATCACCGCTGTAGACCGGGTCTCCCTGCGAATCAACCGCCGTGAGACCGTTGGCCTGGTAGGCGAGACAGGCTGCGGCAAGTCAACCCTTGCTCGTGCGGCTCTGAAACTGGTGCCCTTTCAGGAGGGTCATGTGACGTTGCTGGGACACGACCTTGCCGGTTTGCGGAACACGGAGCTGCGATCGCTTCGTCGTCGCTGCCAGATGATTTTTCAAGACCCCCGCGGCTCCTTGAATCCGCGCATGACCGTAGGGAGAATCATCGGCGAGCCGCTGCGGGTGCACGGCATAGGCGAGAGGCGAGAGCAGGCCGAGGCTGTTCGAGAGATGATGGATCTGGTCGGGCTTCCCGACGAACTCTACGCCCGTCGCCCGGTGCAGCTGTCTGGCGGGCAGCAGCAAAGGGTGGGGATCGCCCGCGCGCTCATTACCCGTCCTGCGCTGGTGATCTGCGACGAGCCGGTCTCGGCGCTTGACGTCTCCATCAGGGCGCAAATCCTGAACCTGCTGGCCGACCTGCGCGACAGCCTGGACGTTTCGTTTCTGTTCATCGCCCACGACTTGGCTGTGGTTCGTCATCTCAGCGACAGGGTGGCCGTGATGTACTTGGGGCGCATAGTGGAGGAGGGGCCGGTGGGAGAGATTTTTGCCCAGCCCCGCCACCCTTACTCCCAGGGGCTGGTGGCTGCCATTTTGCGAGCCGACGGCTTCGCCCGACAGCGCCTGGGCCAGGTGCGGCGACTGGCCGCCGGCGACCTGCCCAGCCTGCTCAACCCGCCCGAGGGGTGTCGTTATCAGAGTCGCTGCCCGTACGCCCTTGACGACCCGTGCCGGAAGACACCACCCCCCGATTTCGTGGATTCCTCCAGTGGCGTCTCCCGCCTGGTGGCGTGTCACCGCTGGGAGGAGATCGCCTCAGACTCGCTCGACTCCGCTGTCTTGGGTGCTGACGGAACCGAACCCGACATCTCGATCTACGCCCCCCCGCAGGGCGATCCCAAGGATTCGGTAGAGCCGGAGAATAGAGCCGGAGAATAGAGCCGGAGAATAGAGCCGGCAGGGCAACCTGGCGGGTAGACGGCAGAGCACGTATCGAGCAAGCAAAAAGGAGCAGGCAAATGCACAAGATCATCAGCACGGACAACGCCCCCACTCCTACCGGCCCCTTCAACCAGGGAATCCGGGTCGGGAACCTGGTCTTCACTTCAGGCCAGGCCGGACGGAACCGGGATACGGGATTGATGGGTGACATCGGCGAGCAGGCTGACTGGGCCTTGCGCAACATCGAAGGCATCCTTGCTGAGGCCGGAGCCACGATGGCCGACGTGGTGAAGGCCACCATCTACGTAAAGGAAGGCACAAAGACAGGTCCGCTCAACGAGGTCTGGAAGGAGCGCTTCCCCGAACCTCGCCCCCCCCGCTCGGCGGTGTTCGTAAGCCATCTGAAGAACCCTGAGATGCTGGTGGAGATCGAAGCGATAGCGGTGGTGGGGTGATCGGTGGCCCGGCGGGCGAACGGCGGGGTTGCATCCACAGGTAGCCAACAAGCCACCAAGGCGGCCCTCGACATGCTGCGGTCGGGGGGAAACGCCGTGGACGCCGCCGTCGCCGCCGCGGCGGTGCAAAGCGTGGTTGAACTGCCCTGGGGAGGGATCGGCGGCGACGCCTTTCTGCTCGTCTCCACGCCGTCTGGCGAGGTAGCGGCCCTCAACGGAAGCGGGGCGGCTCCGGCATCGCTGGATTCCGGTGTTGTTCCCGGTCGGCAAATCCCCCGGTTCGGGCCTCTCTCGGTGGGGGTGCCCGGCTGCGCGGCTGCGCTTCGTGCGGCCGCCGAGCGCTTCGGCACCCGGCCCCTGGCGTCGCTACTGGAGCCCGCAGTGGGCTACGCCAGGGAGGGCTTTGCCGTCTCTCCCGAGCTGAACAGGGCGATCGGACGCCTACGCCCGCAGCTTCCCCCGGATTCTGCCCTCGCAGCGTTGCTCGAGCAGAACGACTGCGAGGTGGGCGAAACGTTCTGCCTGCCACGTCTGGCTGAAACACTGGAAGCAGTGGGGGAAGGCGGCTTTTACAGGGGCTGGGTGGCCGAGGCGCTTGCCGATTTCGTGCAGGACAACGGCGGATTGCTTGCGGCCTCCGACATGGCCGACCACGCCGCGGCCTGGACCGAACCGCTCAGCATCGACTACCGCGACGTGCGGGTGTACACGCAGCCTCCGGTTTCGCTCGGTTGCGTGCTGCTGATGCTGCTGGGGATGTACGAACGCTTGGCGCTTGACGTCTTGGCGCCCAATGAAGCCCGGCGCATCGACGCAATGGTGCGCTGCAAGCACGCCGCATTCACCGACGTGCTTGGCCGGCTCTCCGATGATTCCGTGGCGCGGCGCTCAGCAGAGGGTCTCCTGAGCGACGAATACCTGGCGCAGCGCTGCGAGCGGCTCCTCAGCGGCCCGCCTGCTGGCCTGGATGCTCCTTCACCTGCGGGATCGGACACAACCTGCGTGGCGGTGCTGGACGGGGCGGGCGGGGCGGCCACGTTGATCCACAGCCTCTTCAACGAGTTCGGATCGCGTGTCTATGAGCCCCGAACCGGGGTGCTGCTCAACGACAGGCTTGCCAACCAGGTGGTGGGCACGGGGCCGAACGAGATCGTCGGCGGGCGGAAGCCCCTCCACACGCTGAACTCCTTCCTGGTTCTCCGAGACGGCCTTCCGATAATGGCCGGGGCGACTCCTGGCGGGCGGGGACAGGTGCAGGTCAACTTCCAGGTGATCGTCAATGTCGTGGACACGGGGATGGGCCTCCAGGACGCGGTCGACGCCCCCCGCTGGCTGTCGGGCGCCCCGCGGAGGCCGGAACCAAACCAGAATCTTTACATCGAGCAGGGCATTGACGACGCCGCTGCAGACGCCCTGCGGCTGCTCGGCCACGAGATAACCACTACCACCCCGGAAGACTCCGACCTATTCGGCAGCGTGGTGCTGGTGGGCAAGGAAAAGTCAGGTCGACTGCTAGGCGCCGCAGACCATCGGCGGGAGGCAACCACTGCGGCCGTCTGACGGCTGGATGTCAAGCAAGGAGGCGCAAGGAGTGCACATGAACGAGATAACCCACTACGAGGTGGCTTGCCTGCAGACACGCTCGAGGGCGGTGTCGCTGGACGCCAGGCAGCGCGACGCCGACATCAGGGCCAACCTCTCCCGCATTTTCGAGCTGATCGACTACGTGACGGCTTTCGGGAATTCTGACGTTCGCCTGGTGGTGGTGCCCGAGTACGCCATCAACGCCCGCTGGGAGAAACTCTCCCTGGAGGAGTGGATCGGCATCAGTTCCACCATCCCCGGCCCCTACACCGACCTGATCGCAGCAAAGGCCCGACAGCGCGGCGTCTACGTCGCAGCCAACATGATGGAGGTGCACCCTGACTTTCCAGGCCGCTTCTTCAACACGTCGTTCCTGGTGAGCTCCGCCGGCGAGATACTCATCAAGCACTGGAAGAACAACAACAACGCCTGGGTCTTCCCCTACACCACGCCTTCCGACATCTACTCCGAGTTCGTGGCCAAGTTTGGGCGAGAGGCGCTGTTCCCTGTCGCCAGGACGGAAATCGGCGGCATCGGACTGCTCACCTGCGGTGAGCTGGGCTTTCCCGAGAACGCCCGCTGCACGATGATGAACGGGGCGGAGGTGTTGCTGCATCTGTCGTCGGAGCCCAACAACATGAGCCACGGCGACGTCCGCAACTGGGAGTCGCTGCGCACCGCCCGTGCCTACGAAAACAAGTGTTACCTGGCGATGGCCAACATCGGAATGTACGAGGGGGCGACCCGCGGGCTTCATGGCTCCCATGGCGACTCGGCCATCCACAACTTCGACGGCAGCATCCTCAACAAGATCAACGGCCCGGGCGAGGCCACCATCAAGGGCCCCATCGACCTTGAGGCGCTGCGCCGCGTTCGCTCACGTCCGTTCCATCCGGTGACGATGAGGGCGGAGATGTACGCCCTCGAGTACGCGCAGTTCCCTGGCTGGCCCAACGACGGGTTCCTGGACAGACCTATAGGGAGCATCGAGGAGACCCGCGAGGTGTTCGCGAGGATCGTGCAGGAGCGCCGAGAGCGTGGAATCGACCGGGCGGCGAGGCGTGCCTGAGAGGCGTGCCTGAGAGGCGTGCTTGAGCGGCAGACTGAGCCGCGAGACCGAGCCGCTGACCGGGCCCCGACTAATCCATTCGGAATCCAAGGCTGCGTCGGCTGATCGGCGTCGGGCAATGATCGGGCCTGACTAATCCACCCTTGACCCGCTTAAACCGCCCCAAAGCGCTTAGCCTTAACGTATGCGTACTTACACGCCAAAGGCCGACGAGATTACCCGCTCCTGGTGGATCGTGGACGCCGACGGTCTGGTGCTCGGCCGGATGGCCACGGAGGTGGCCCGCATCTTGAGGGGCAAGCACAAGCCCACGTTCACCCCCAACCTCGACTGTGGCGACCACGTGATAGTCGTCAACGCCGCCAAGGTGGCAATCACCTCCGACAAGGCAGAGCGCAAGATTCTCTACAGGCACTCCGGCTACCCAGGTGGGCTCAAGTCGAAGAGCCTGGCCGAGGCTTTGCGCAGCGAACCCGCTGAGACGGTCCGACGCAGCATCAAGGGGATGCTTCCGCACAACCGCCTCGGTCGCCAGATGCTGCGCAAGCTCAAGATCTACGCAGGCCCCACCCATCCCCACCAGGCTCAGAGTCCGCAGCCGCTGGAGCTGAACTAATCACCGGAACCGATTCAGGAGCAGAACCTTTAATGCCTTCTTCGCCGTCATCCCAAGTCGTTCAGTCCACCGGGCGCCGCAAGCGAGCCGTGGCTCGTGTGAGAATCCGTTCTGGCAGCGGCGATCTCAAGATAAACGGCCGTGAGATCACCGATTACTTTCACTCGCCTTCGCACAGGGTGATGGCCACCGAACCGCTAAGGGTTACAGGCACCGAGGAGATATACGACGTGGACGTCACCGTCACCGGCGGAGGGCTCATCGGGCAGGCGGGCGCGCTGCGGCTGGGGCTGGCACGTGGCCTTGAGACGCTTGATCCCGAATGCCGGGTCAAGCTCAAGGGTGCAGGTCTGCTTACGAGGGACGCCCGCAAGAAAGAGTCCAAGAAGTACGGGCTCAAGAAAGCCCGCAAGGCGCCACAGTACTCCAAGCGGTAGCCGCGGCACCTGTCGCAGGCAGTCGCCATGTTCGGCACCGACGGGATAAGGGGCCGGGCATACGAAGAGATCACCCCTTCCCTCATGATGCGGGTGGGGGAGGCCGTCAAGGAGATCTTCGGTTGCGGGAAGGTTGTCGTGGCGCACGATACGAGGGAGTCCTCCCCCGACCTGGTGGCGGGTTTGCTGGGCGGGCTGGAAGGGTCGGAGGTCGTCAAGCTGGGCGTGGCCCCAACTCCTGCGGCTGCCTTCTACGGGGAGCGCCTAGGGGTGCCAGCGCTTGTGGTTTCCGCATCCCACAATCCGTTCTACGACAACGGCGTGAAGATATTCGCTCCGGGCGGGCGCAAGCTCTCCGACTCTGAGCAGGAGGACATAAGCGAGCTCATTGGCAGCCTCGCCGACTCGGACGCTGCTCCAGACACGCCGACCGATGCGCCGACCGTCGCGCCAGGGGGTGTCGGCAGCGGGGCTGTCTGCGAGCGAGTGGAGGACTACTTGGCTCATCTGGAGTCCGCAGCGGGCGGCGTAAGCCTCGTGGGGATGAAGCTGGCGATCGACGCCGCAAACGGGGCCTGCTCAGAGATGGCGCCTGCGTTAATGCGCCGACTGGGCGCTCAGGTGAGGGAGGTCTGTTGCAGCCCCGACGGACGCAACATCAATGACGGCTGCGGCGCAGGGTTCCCCGGACGCATTGCCGCGGAGACCCGGCGGGGGGAGATCGGGTTGGCTTTCGACGGTGACGGAGACCGGGTGGTCGCATACGACGAGGGGCTGGTGGACGGCGACTTCATAATCGCCATTTGTGGGGCTGACCGCCGCTTCAGGAACTGCCTGGCCGGCAACACAGTGGTGGTTACGGTCATGACCAACATGGGCTTCCATCTATCCATGCGGAAGCACGGGATTGACGTGGTGACAACCCCTGTGGGGGATCGCCACGTCTCTGAAGCCCTGGAGAGCGGGGGCTGGGAGTTGGGGGGCGAGCAGTCGGGGCACGTCATCTTTAGAGACCTCGCCACCACCGGCGACGGGCTGCTCACGGCGGTGGTGCTGCTGAGCCTGCTGCGGAGGAACACCGTGCCGCTTTCAGTGCTGGCTGCGGAGACGATGACACGCTTCCCGCAGGTGCTGCGGAACGTGGAGGTCCCGGTGTCGCTGGACGCTTCTGAGGCAGCCGCAGGCATTTCCGACAGCGTGGAAGACGTCCGTCGCCGTCTGGGGGAGGGGGGACGAGTTCTGGTGAGATCCTCCGGCACCGAGCCGTTGGTGCGGGTGATGGTGGAGGCACGGAAAGAGCCTCAAGCCAGGAAGTTCGCCGACTCCCTTGTTGGCGATCTGAAGGCTCACCTGGGGCTCTCGGGCTGATGTGCGGAATAGCGGCCGTCATGAGGCGCCGAGGGCCGGTGAGCGCCCCGCCAAGCGGGGAGGAGATTAGGGACTGGCTGCAGCCGCCCTCCGGCGAGGTTGTCGACCCTGCCGAGGTGGAGGACTTCGCGGGCCGAGTGGGGAATGCGGCTCAGCGGATGCGCGGCCCGTATGGAATCGCCGCCCTCGTCCGGGACTGGGCATTGCGGGAGGATGTGGCCGCCTGCCTGGCGCGTGCCGAGGAGACGTGCCCCGACTTGCCAGACGACCTCGCCGACGCCATCTGGAATATTCGCATGGACAGGCTGCGCGAGGCGCGCGCCATAGCGGGTTACCTGGGCGAGGAAGCCGCGTCCGCCGATTCTGAACTCATAGCCAACTGGTGGGGCATAGCTGTTGCGCTCTCGGCGCTCGACCGCCTGGAGGTGCGGGGCCGCGACTCCGCTGGGCTTGCCATAATCGTGAGTGCCGAAGGGCTGGAGCAGCATCTCGCTTCCTCCGGTTGCCCAAGCGCCGAGGACCCGCTGATTCGTTCCGGCAGCCGCCTCGCCTTCGAAAACACGGCTGCTTTCATCTACAAGGTGGCGGCCGAGATAGGCGAACTTGGCGACAACACCCGCGCCCTGGGGCTTGCTCTGGCTGCCGACAAGGCGCTGCATAGGGCTGTGGCGCTGCCTGGGGCAATCTGCAGCGTCTTGGCGCACACCCGTTGGGCCAGCGTGGGCGCCATCACCGAACCCAACGCCCACCCTGTGGCCTCGCCTCTAAGCGACGGGTCTCCGTTCGTGCTGGCCGCCGTCAACGGCGACGTCGACAACTACGCCGAACTCGTGGAGGAACACGGCCTGGACTACCCC
This sequence comes from uncultured Acidimicrobiales bacterium, assembly GCA_958295925.1. Lineage (GTDB taxonomy): Bacteria > Actinomycetota > Acidimicrobiia > Acidimicrobiales > CATQHL01 > CATQHL01. Next base: position 941,931 of record CATQHL010000001.1, on the reverse strand, counting down.
GGGGCAATCAGCACCGACTCCCGAGTGATACCTGGGCTGCTTCATCGCAGGCGTCGGGAGGGCATGGGGCTGCTGGAAGCCTTCCGCTCCTCCGTGAGCGATTTCAAAGGCTCCCACGCCATTGTGGCGTGCGCGCTCGACGACCCCTCCCGGCTGCTGCTGGCTCGCCAGGGCAGCGGCCAGGCGCTGTACGCAGGACTATCCGATGACGCATTTCTGGTGGTGTCCGAACCGCACGCCCTGGTGGAGCAGACGAGTAGTTACCTGCGTCTAGACGGGGGCTTTGGCGGGGACGGCGAGATAGTGCTGCTTGACACGCGGATAGCGCCAACCGCTGCTGCCGCCGAAGTCGTCGTCGGCGCTTCCGATGCGGCATCCGTTGGCGCACCGGGCAGCGAGAGCCCGGCCGGGGAACCGGTGGCAACGGACGGGATTCGAAGAATCGGCTGCGACGGCTTGGAGATGGAAGTCGGCCGGCCGACGCTCACCAGGATTTCCTCAGCTGACGTTCACCGCGGCGACTTTCCGCACTACCTGCTTAAGGAGATCAGCGAGGCGCCGGCTTCTTTCGCCAAGACGCTGGCTGGCCGCATCGTCGGCCCGCCTGGGGGGCGCCGAGCGGATCTCGGCGAAGCGCTGCCCTTCGACCTCGCAGGCATTCGTCGAATCATCTGCATCGGGCAGGGCACTGCGGCGGTGGCGGCAATGGCCATGGCCGATGTCCTGGCTGCGGAGTTGGCTGGCAGCGGCGTGTCGGCGTCTGCGTTGCCTGCAAGCGAACTCTCAGGCTTCGACCTCAGCGGCGACATGTCCGACTGCCTGGTAGTGGCCGTCAGCCAGTCGGGCACGACCACCGACACCAACCGCACGGTTGATTTGGCCAAGGCGAGGGGGGCGCTCATCCTGGCGGTGGTGAATCGGCGTGAGAGCGATCTGGCGAACAGGGCCGACGGGGTGCTCTACACCTCAGACGGGCGCGACGTTGAGATGAGCGTGGCCTCCACCAAGGCGTTCTACGCGCAGGTGGCTGCGGGCTTTTTGTTGGGGTTCGCCCTCGGGGAGCGGCTGAAACCCGGTTATCGCGCCGAAGACGAAGAGCGCCGAAGCGAGCTCCTGGCAGCGCTGGAAACACTGCCCGAGGCCATGCAGGAAGTGCTGCGGGCTCGTCCGCGAATCGCCGAAATTGCCAGACGACTGGCGCCTCCCCGTCGCCACTGGGCGACCGTCGGCAACGGACGAAACCGCCTGGCCGCCGAGGAGCTGAGGATCAAGCTCTCCGAGCTCTGCTACCGCACGGTCTCCTGCGACGTGACCGAGAACAAGAAGCACATAGACCTCTCCGCCGAGCCTCTCATACTGGTCTGCGCCGCCGGTCTGAATGGCCGCAGAGCCCAAGACGGACAGGGCGACCCGCAGGCCGTTGCCAAGGACGTGGTCAAGGAGGTGGACATATACCGCGCCCACAGCGGTGCCCCCGTTGTAATGACCGACCACTCCAGCTTCTCCGAGGTGTGCGACGACGTTGTGCAGCTGCCCGAAGTCCACCCTGAGCTTGCGTTCGTGCTGGCCGCCATGGCAGGCCACCTATTTGCCTACGAAGCGGCCCTGGCTATTGATGCCGGGGCGGAGCCTCTTCGCCGCACCCGTGCCGCAGTGTTGGCTGCTCTTGAAGAGACGCCTGCGGGGTCAGCCCCCGACGCTGCGGGGCTGGCGAAGCGACTGGAGCCTGAGCTGAGGGTTCACGCCGAGGATTTCAGCCGACTCCTGCGGTCAGGTCACTACGACGGTCACCTGCCGCCATCGTCGGCGGTGAGCGTTTCTTCGCTCTTCAGATACGTCCTCGGAGACGTGCCGCTGGCGGCCTTCGAGTTGGAGTTTGGGCGCATGGGCACGCCGGCGGACGCGCTGGAGAGCCTGCTCGCCGCCGTCGGGGAGGCCGCCGATGAGCTTAAGCGTCCGGTGGATGCCATCCGCCACCAGGCCAAGACGGTCACGGTCGGGATCTCCCGCAGCGAGGAATTCTTGCTGGAATCGACTCTCGCCAAGGCTGTCTGGGCCGCCGGAGCAAGTGCAGAGCGTCTCAGCTACGAGACACTTTCCACGCTTGTCGGTCTTTCGTCGGCGGTTGCGAGGGTTAACGGCAGCATCCGCTATGAAGTCGATGGAGATCGCATAGCTGTGACACACCGCAGCGGCGTGTCGCTGGAGTTCCGCTCAAGGGTCGACGACGACCCTGTGCTGCGGGGAACCAAGCGGCAGGTTTGCAGGGAGCGTCGGGTCTTGCTCACTAAAGGACGAAGGGACGGGCGGGTGATCTTGCTGTCGCCGGAGGTGCGTGGCGGGGAGACGGTCGGTTTGGTGCTTATACATGTGGAACTGCATGATCGTCTCAAGGCAAGGGCCGTAAAAGAAGTTCTGCGCCGTTACAGGGACCGCTACAACCGTCTACGCAACGCCGTCACCGAGACCGAGGTCGAATTCGACGAGCGGCGTCTGGCCGAGGCGCCGGTGCTTGATCTGCTGACAGGAGACGTGTATGAGCTTGCCGACCGCTGGCGACAGGAGTCGCAGTGATAGGGATTGATGTGGTGGATGTGCCCCGAATGCGGCATTTGCTGATCCGAAGGCCGAGAATCGTCTTGCGCCTTTTTTCGGAAGGAGAGCGGTCTTACGCCGAGTTGAAGTCCGACCCTTCCGAGCGCTACGCAGCCCGCTTTGCCGCCAAGGAGGCCGTTATGAAGGCCCTAGGTGCAGGCTTTGGGGAAGTGGCATTTCGCGAAGTGGAGGTGCTGCGCAGTCCTTCCGGGCAGCCCAATATCGTATTGCATGGTCGTGCCGCTGAGCGCGCCGAACAGATGGGCGTGAGCGGCTGGCAGATCAGCCTCTCCCACACCGATAGTGTTGCAGTAGCGGTTGCCTTGCCCGTTTGTGTTTGAGCCAATTGCAGGTATGATGCCGGAACATTGAAGCTAGAGCTAGTTTCTAGCTTTACGGAATGTGCAGTCTTGAGAGGAATTATGAAGCGTTTCGTATCGGAATTCCTGGCACTGGTGCTTGCTTCAACTCTGCTTGTAAACGTATTCGGGGCGCAGACTGCGTTTGCTCAAGGCTCCTGGACAAACCCTGGTAGTAGTGAGAGGGTCTATTACTGGGATAATCCGCTGATTGCACGGGTTTGGGGCAGAAAATTACCGTCAGGCAACGTCGAACTCGGCTTGAGGGTAAATGGAAAAGATCTTGATCCTGAACTTCCCAATCGTTTTCTATTGTCGGATGGGTCTGAATTGGGAAAATGGCACTACTCTACGCGAATAATTGTAGGCACCGACGACGGTGCTACTTTCCTTGAAGTGGGAGCGCGCTGGCTTTCTTCGGGAAATGTTGAGCTAGGTCTGCTGCTCGAAGGAAATAAGGTAGTTTTGCCATTACATAGATATTACCAATATGATGTTGCCATCACTGGAGACCCACCTATCTTGTCTTCGCCCATCAGCTTGGAGGATTACATTTCACCTTGCTACTACGGAGCAATTAGATACGATGACAACAATCCCGGTTTGCTGAGAGATTGTGAGGCTCTCTTAGAAGCAAAGGATAAGCTAATCGGAAATGGTTTCAGTGAAGCGCTCGACTGGGAAGGAAGTCAACCAATAATTAAATGGTATGGAATAGAGACCGCACTAGTGAACATCGACGGTCGTGCGCAAAGGCGAGTTATCCGTGTAGATGGGAGCACTCCGGCAGGCAATCCGGATAGTAGTGTTCTTCGTGGTCACATTCCTCCTGAACTGGGTAAGCTGACTGCATTAACTGAACTAGATCTTTCGATGAATAAATTGCGTGGCTCAATTCCTTCAGAGTTGAGTAGACTCGAGAACCTTAAAGAACTTTACTTATCTGACAATGAGTTGACAGGCCCTCTGCCAGCTTGGTTAGAAAGACTGCAAAAACTTCAAACTGTTTATCTATTTAACAATGATTTTAGTGGAACAATTCCAGCTCGTTGGGTCTTTCTAGGAACCCGCAAGAGTCAGAACACTGTACCGGAAAGGTATATAATGTTGTCTATTGGAGGACAGAACCCTAACCAAGATAGACATTACTCCAACCAAGATAATCACCAGCTATCTGGCTGTGTGCCAAGTATACTTGACCAATATTGGATAACTATTGAATTTGGGCATCTCGAATGGTGCCCACCTTGAGTAGTGCAAGTTCTTTGGGCTGCACTAGGAAAATATCGTATAACAGAGTAGGACGGATCAATAATGTTGAATGCTAGTAAAATTGCAGCGATTGAATTGAGCTTAGATGGGGAGCGATGAACGACGTTTCCGGTTGCGAGGTGCGTAAGGGAACTGAAGCACCTGTATCGACAACCTCCACTATATATTATTTCTATGGATTGACTCCCGGCACTACGTATTCATTTCAAGTGCGTTCGGTGTATAGCACAGGCGAAAAGTCTGCCTGGAGTTCAGTCAATTCTGCGACAATTCCGGCTTCGTGATGGATGTCTATTAGCAATGAGGAGTTGTATGACCATAAAGTGTGGGCATAATATATTCTTGGGTGCTTTGCTCGGAATATGTGTACTGTTGTTGGGATGTACAACTTCTTCTATTTCTCAAGATCGTCAGCAGGTGGCTTCTAGTTCCACTACGGCATTGCCGGAGACACGCGACGAAACTGACATTCAGGGTGATGCTGAAAGACAGGGTGACGGTGACGGACAGGTCAAAACGAACACTCAGGGTGATTCGGAAGTGCAGGGCGATAATTCTTTGATAGATACTAATGTTGCACTAAATGATGAGACAGCTAATATAGTCGAGACACCAAAATATAGAGAGTTGCTAGCTATACCTGACTGGGTCAGGCTTGAGGGGGTTGCGAGGCCGGATCTGTTGGACGAGGATGCGCCGACAGACGAAATCATAGCAATATCGAAAGAATGTTATTTGAACAATAAAGGTTTACTGTATTGTCGTACTAAGAATGTTCAAGGTAGATTTACTGCAGTGAGCAGTGCGTCTAGGCACAGTTGTGGAATCCAGATAGACAACCAGGTAAAATGTTGGTTAAATACGAGCCTCAACAGCACATTTGTAGAGCCGGATACTTCAAATGATCTGCTCAGATCGGTGAGTGCTGGCTATGAGTTCCACCTTGGTGAACATGCTTGCGGAATTCTCTTGGACAATTCCGTAAAGTGTTGGGGGACGCCCATATGTGCTCTGGATGAGGCGGATCGCACGCTTCAGGGCGAATCCCTCGAGTGCATTGAGACCGAAGTATATAGAAAATATCCTCCAGCAGGAAAATTCAAGATAGTGGCTACGGGGGGCAAGCACGCCTGCGGGGTGAGAGTAGATGGGATAGTCGAGTGCTGGGGAAGTAATAACGGTAGCCCTTGGGAAGGTGGTCTCGCGGTGGGAGGGCAAGCTGAGCCTCCAGAGGGATTGTTTGAAATGGTGGGAGCGGATGAGAGCCATACATGTGGTCTGCGAGTCGACGGGACTGTTGAGTGCTGGGGATGGTACGCCGACCGCAATTTGTCGCCGCCTTCAGGCAGATTTGCGGCTATCAGCGTTGATGGAGGCACATGCGGACTCCGGCTTGACAGGATTGCTGAGTGCTGGGGAGGCAATCCGCTCTGGCCAAACAGCGCTGAGGGGGTAGTTGTCCCTGGCGGGCCGTTCGTGGCGATCAGTGGAGAGGCGACGGCAGGATGCGGTTTGCGCGAAGAAGGACGTTTGACATGTTGGGGTGAATATTTGCCTGCGGAATGTCCTACAGCAAAGATGCATTCGTTGGAGCCGATGTATTACTCGGATCTTCGAAATGTTCGAATGGAGACACAAGAGCCGTCATCTGATTCGACGCAAAACAAATATTCTGCTTCACAAATAACAATTGGGATTAAAGATCGCAATAATCTCGTTTCGCGATCAGCAGAGGCGGATTTCTTGAGTGCTGTTGACGCGGGGAATTCGACTTTGCAAAGTCAACACTACTCATTACTTCGTCCACCAAGGATAGTTGGCTACGAAGGACCATATCCGTATCGCAAATGCAGCGATTGGTGGGGAGAGTTCCTCCGTCTTCCCCCGGCGGAGGAATATGTGGAATTGAGTGTTTCACAGGTGGGTCAATTTGCTTGCGGCATTCGCGCCGAAGGTGAAGTTGAATGCTGGGGACCTTATAATGTTTCGGCGCTCATCGTCTCTATCGAAAGATTCACGAGCCTAGCGGCCGGGTGGGATCACATTTGCGGCATAAAGCAGGGTGGTGAGGCTGAGTGTTGGGGAGGTATGGCTTCGCAGTTCTCGTGCGATGAGAAGGAGGGCAGGGTTGAGTTTTCCGAAGAATTCCCATGCCGAGCATACTCCTGGAAAACATGGGGGGAACTTTCCCCTCCTGAAGGTGTTTTCATCGAGTTGGTGGCAGGACATAAATTTTCCTGCGGCTTGCGGCCTGGCGGCGAAGCGGAGTGTTGGGGAATAGACAACTTTTCGGTTAGCTCCCCTCCCGCCGGACGATTCACGCGGCTGGACGCAGGCCCGTATCACGTTTGCGGGCTTCGACCGGATGGCGAGGCCGAGTGCTGGGGAGCAGACATTCATGGTGTCGCGTTTCCGGTAAAAGAAGTCTTCGAATCATTGTCGACGGGCGCTTTTCACACTTGCGGCCTGCGTCGGGACAAGACAGCATTTTGCTGGGGCGAGAACCGCAAAGTCACTTCTTCCACGCCCGAGGGCCAATTTGAGGAACTGACATCTTCGATTTACAGGACTTGCGGCGTTCGTTTAGGGGGTGAGGTGGAATGCTGGGGCGGTATCAATGAGGAATTGAAGGAATTCGCTGACAAACTCAGCAATTCCGATGACGGATGCGATGCTTCCACAACGTTTCCATGTTACCTGCCTTCCTGGTACGAATACGGCTCACCCCTTTCGCATGAAGTGCTGTCCGACCGGTTCATTTCCATTGCGGTTGGCCATGAATACTCCTGCGGCATCCTCCTCGACAAAAGCGTGACCTGCTGGTAGCGCCCAGCGCGCGCCGAAAATAACTCTCGGGCGTAATCTCATAAGGATGATTCCCGTAGTCACCCCCGCGGAGATGGCCGCCATCGACGCGGCCTCGCCACAGTCGACGGAGACGCTCATCGAGCGTGCCGGGGCTGCAGTGGCGGCAGTGGCGGCGGAGATGCTCACAGGCCAGGAGTTGGCCGACCCGGAGTCCTACGGGCTGCACCGCCAGGGGTATACGCACGTCCAGACCCCGCCCAGGCAACCCAGGTCGAAGCGGAAAAAGCAGCGCAGACTCCCTCAGCGTCAGACGTTGCGCAAGAAGCACGTGGTGGTCATCGCAGGTCGGGGCAACAACGGCGCAGACGGGCGTGCGGCTGCGCGAATCCTTCGCCAGCACGGTACGGAGTGTCTGATTATCTCCCCAGGCGACGACAGCGTCCCCCCCACCGACCTGGTGATCGACGCCGCCTACGGCACCGGGCTGAGCCGCCCCTACGAGCCCCCGCACACGAGCGATCCTGTCCTGGCGGTGGACATTCCCTCGGGCGTCGACGGGCTCACCGGCGCGATTGCAGGCGGGGCGCTGCAGGCGGAGCGCACGGTCACCTTCGCCGCCTATAAGCCAGGTCTCCTATTTGGGGCGGGCAGGCAAAAGGCGGGTGTGGTGACGCTCGCCGACATCGGCCTTGACGTCCTCTCGGCGCGGATGCACCTCTTCGGGGACGTCGACGCAGCGGTCCGGTGCCCACGCCGCCCGTCCGACGCCCACAAGTGGGATTCGGCCTGCTGGGTGATCGGCGGCTCGCCCGGGATGTTCGGGGCACCGAGGCTGGCGGCGGGAGCGGCCCTGCGGGCGGGTGCGGGATACGTGCGGCTGTCCATTCCGGGCGAGGCGTACGACCCTGAAGCCCCACTGGAGATCGTCGCGCACAAGCTTCCTGCACGGAGTTGGTCGGAGTTCGTCGACGCCGAGCGCTTCAAGTCGCTGGTGGCAGGCCCTGGGCTGGGCAGGGGGGCGCACACCGCCGAGGAGGTGGGGCGGCTGCTGGCCAAGGTGCGCATCCCCGTGGTGCTCGACGGCGACGCCCTCTCTTCGCTGGGACGAAACCTTGCGGGGCTCATCGCCAGTGTCGCCGCGCCCGTGGTGATCACGCCTCACGACGGTGAGTACCGTGCGCTCACTGGAGGGCCGCCCGGGGAAGACCGCATCGACGCGGCCAGGAGGCTGGCAGCGACCACCACCGCTCACGTGCTGCTGAAAGGCGCTGCCACGGTGGTGGCAGCGCCCGACGGTGAAGCCCTGATTGTGAACGCCGGCGACGCCCGTCTGGCCACCGCCGGCACCGGCGACGTGCTGAGCGGAATGATCGGCGCCCTGCTCGCTCAGGGAAGCAGGCCCCTGGACGCTGCCGCAGCGGCAGCCCATCTTCACGGGGTGGCCGCACGCCTCTGTGCGCCAACAGGAATGATCGCGGGTGATCTCATCGACCGCATTCCGCAGGCGTTCTCTCACGTGAACAGCCTGGGCGTCCGAAGCGACTGATGCCGCAAGCCCAGCCCCCGCCCGGCGTCTTGGGGAATAACTGATGCGGCCTACCAGTGCGGTCGTGAGCCTGGAGGCCGTCACCGCCAACGCAGCCGCACTCTGCGAGATGGCCCTCCCTGCACGTCTGTGCGCTGTGGTGAAGGCCGACGGCTACGGACACGGGGCGGTGGCGTCGGCCAGGGCGGCCATCTCCGGCGGCGCCGAGTGGTTGGCCGTGGCGCTGGTGGAGGAGGGCATTGAGCTGCGGCAGGCGGGCGTCACGGCCCCGATCCTCCTGCTCTCCGAACCACGTCCCGGGGAGATGGTGGAGGTGGTTGAGCACGGGCTGCGTCCGTCGGTCTACTCCCCGGTGGGTTTGGCCGCCGCCGCAGCAGCGGCAGAGGCGCGCAGTCTGCGCCTGCCCGTACATCTGAAGGTCGACACCGGCATGCACCGTGTAGGCGCCAGTCCTGACGACATCCTGAAGCTCGCAGAGGCCGTCTTGGCAAAGGACGGCCTGGTGCTTGAGGGGCTCTGGACGCACTGCGCCGTTGCCGACTGGCTCTCCGACCCGTACACCGACGCCCAACTCGACCTGTTCGAAGGCGTAGCTGCGGAGGTGGGGGGAACGACCGGGGGCAGCCCGCTGCTCCACGCAGCCAACTCAGCCCTGCTGATGCGCTGCGTCGATGCCTCTGAGCGGGGTCGCTACGATCTCGTGAGAGCAGGAATCGCCCTGTACGGTCTCTCGCCTGGCCAGGATCAGCGAAGCCTGGTTGCCGAGCGGCTTCGGCCGGCCTTGAGCATCGCCTCCGAGGTGTCGTTCGTGAAGCGGGTGAGGGCGGGCGAGGGCGTCTCCTACGGCCTTACGCACCGCTTCGGGCAGGACACCGTTGTGGCCACGGTTCCTGTGGGCTACGCCGACGGGGTTCGACGGGACTACGGGCGATTAGGCGGGGAGGTTCTCATCAGAGGTCGTCGCCGACCGATTGTGGGCGTGGTGACAATGGATCAGCTCATGGTTGACTGTGGTGCCGAGGGCGACGTTTGCGCCTCTGACGAGGTGGTGCTCATTGGCAGCCAGGGCGACGAGCGCATCAGCGCAGAGGAGGTGGCGGACCGGCTGGGAACCATTCCGTACGAGGTGGTTTGCGACACAGGTCGGAGAGTCAGACGGGAGTACCCGTGAACAGCCAGAGCCCGGCCGAAGCCGACCTGGTCAGGGGGGAGCGACCCCAGCGCATTTCACGCCCTGAGGGCGCGCTGGCGGGAGGGGACGCCCCTTGGGCGCGTCTCCGCGTATCGGAAAGGCGGTTTGACGTCGAGCGCCTGCAGAGGAGGCTCGCTCAAAGCCCGGTAAGCCCGCCTCCCGAAGGGTCGCAGAGGCTCTCGGCGGTGCTCATCCCGCTCTACGAGCACGCCGGGGAGACTTTCGTGATTCTCACCCGGCGCTCTGCCCACGTAAGGGTTCATCGTCGGGAGGTGTCGTTTCCCGGCGGAGCTCGTGAGGAAGGCGACGCCGACCTCTGGCGCACGGCCCTGCGGGAGACGCAGGAGGAGATAGGGCTTTCCACTTCGGTCCCGCGCCTCATAGGGCAGCTTGAACCGCACTTCACTCTGAGCAGCGGCTCGCTCTTTCACCCATTCGTGGCCCGTTTGTCTGAGCGCCCGCGTGTTCTGCGAGCAGACCCCGCGGAGGTGGAGGCGATTTTGCACGTCAGCACCGCAGAATTGTTGGAGCCGGGGATATTCAGGGAAGAGCTCTGGCCGCCCACCGATTACAGGCCGATCTGGGAAGTCACCTTCTTCGAGTTGGAGACCGACATCATCTGGGGTGCCACCGCCTTCATTCTCCGCCGTCTGCTGCTGTTGGGACTGCCGGAGCTCGATGCCTCGACTCCTGTGCAGATGTAGATTCGCCCCGGAAGACCGAAAGCGAGAACCAATGGCTGAGATTCAGATCGGCTTGGGCAAGACAGGAAGAATGGCCTTCGGCTTCGACGAGATCAGCATCCTGCCCACACGACGCACCCGCAATCCCGATGAGGTGTCGCTCGCCTGGGATCTGGACGCCTACAGGCTGGGCCTGCCGCTGCTTTCCTCGGCCATGGACAGCGTGACATCACCTCAGACGGCGGCGCTCATCGGGGGGCACGGAGGGCTGGGGGTGCTCAACGCCGAAGGTCTCTGGACGCGCTACGAAGACCCGGCAGCCGCCTATGACGCAATCGCCTCAGCCTCCCCGCAAGAGGTCGCTGCGTGCCTTCAGCAGGCATATTCGACGCCGGTCATTCCGGATCTCGTGCTGGCGCGGGCGGATGAGATCAGGGAGTCCTCCCAATTCGTCTGCATGGCGGTGAAGCCGAGGCGGGTGGCGGAGATGCTCCGGCATTTTGTATCTGCCGAGATCGACCTGCTGGTCATCCAGGCCACTTCGGTGACCGCCGAGCACGTATCGGCGGAGGGCAGTCCTCTGAACCTGAAGCGAACTGTTCGCGAACTCCCCATGCCGGTGGTGGTGGGAGGATGCGCCAGCTACGAGTCGGCGCTGCATCTGATGCGGGCAGGGGCCGCGGGGGTGCTGGTCGGGGTGAGCCAGGGGCAGTCCAGCGCCACACGCCAGGTGGTGGGGCTCGGCGCCCCGCAGGCAACCGCCATCGCCGACGTGCGGGCAGCCCGCATGCGCCACCTCGACGAGACCGGGGTCTATGTTCAGGTCATAGCCGACGGGGGGATGGCCGGCTCAGGCGACGTGGCGAAGTCATTCGCTTGCGGAGCCGACGCGGTGATGCTGGGCGCCCCACTCGCTGCTGCGACTGAGGCCCCCGGGCGCGGCTTTCACTGGAACATGGCTGCCGGGCACGCTTCCCTGCCGAGGGGAAGGCGCGTGTGGGTCGGCAGGAGGGCGACGCTCGCAGAGATTCTGTTCGGGCCGGCGCTTGGAGCCGACGGTCGGACGAACCTCTTCGGCGCCCTGAGAGAGTCGATGGCCACCTGCGGGTTCGCCACCCTGAAGGACTTCCAGAAGGCAGATCTGATGGTTTTTTCGCCGCCCAACGACTCGGGAGGCTCAGCCCGGCGATGAGTCCGGTCGCCGAGCGCCCCGGTGTGCTGGTGGTGGACTTCGGTGCCCAGTACGCCCAACTCATTGCCCGACGGGTGCGCGAGGCCAGGGTCTACAGCGAGATCGTCCCTTGGAGCATTCGGGCGGGCGAGGTCGCCGAGCGCCCCGCTGCAGGTCTGGTTCTCAGCGGGGGGCCTAAGTCGGTTCACGAGGAGGGGTCGCCCCGCCTCGACGAGGAGATCTTCAACCTGGGCATCCCCGTTTTGGGCATCTGCTACGGGGCGCAGCTACTTGCGCAGACGCTCGGGGGCGCGGTCGACCGCAGCGGGGCGGCCGAATACGGGCGGGTGCAGATGAGCGTGCTGGAGCCAGGGGAAGGCGCACCATCGGCCCCCGCGGTGCTGATCTCCCCCGACCTGCCCCGCAGCCAACAGGTCTGGATGAGCCACTTCGACTCCATTGCGGCGTTGCCCGAGGGGTTTGTCGCCACAGCATCCACGCCCGTGTCGCCCGTCGCCGCCTTTGAGTGCCCACGGCGAGGCCTCTACGGTGTGCAGTTTCACCCTGAGGTGCATCACACGCCCTGGGGTCAGGCGATGCTGGAGAACTTTCTTTACGAGGCGTGCGGGCTCGCCCCCGACTGGACACCCGCGTCAATGCTCAGCGAATGCCTGGCGGCGGTTTCCGAGCAGATCGGCAACGGACGGGCGGTCTGCGGGCTCTCCGGGGGCGTGGACTCCACTGTGGCGGCAGCGCTGGTGCGCAGGGCGATCGGAAGCCGGCTCACCTGCGTGTTCGTTGACACGGGGCTGATGCGCGAGGGCGAGGCAGAGCAGGTCTTTGAGGCGTTCGGACGGCACGGCTTCGGCGAAGGGGCCGATGACGGCGAAGACGGCGGAGCCGGCGACGTCGGGAACGACGACGGGGAAGTCGGGAACGACGACGGGGAAGGCGACGACGGGGAAGTCGGGAACGACGACGGGGAAGGCGACGACGGGGAAGTCGGGAACGACGACGGGGACGCAGGGGGGCTGGTCTATGTCGGGGCCGCAGCCGAGTTCCTGGGCGCCCTGTCAGGGGTGAGGGATCCTGAGAAAAAGCGAAAAATCATCGGCGAACTCTTTGTACGCATCTTCGAGCGGGAGGCTCTGGGACGCGGCGACGTCAAGTATCTGGTGCAGGGAACGCTGTATCCCGACGTAATCGAGTCGGGCGGCGACGTGGCTGCCCTCATAAAAAGCCACCACAACGTCGGGGGGCTGCCTGCGGACATGGCACTCGAGCTAGTCGAGCCCCTGCGCAGCCTGTTCAAGGACGAGGTGCGACTGCTGGGAGAGGAGCTCGGCCTCCCGGAGGAGGTCGTGTGGCGACACCCCTTTCCTGGCCCTGGTCTGGCCGTCCGTATCATCGGCGAGGTCACGCCTGAGCGGGTGGAGACAGTGCGGGCGGCCGACGCCATCGTGCGCTCCGAAATTGCCAACGCGGGGCTCTCGCGGGAAATCTGGCAGGTTCTGGCGGTGCTCCTGGAGGTGAGGACAGTGGGGGTGATGGGAGACGAGCGCACCTACGGTCACCCCGTAGTCATTCGGGCGGTGGTCAGCGAAGACGCAATGACGGCCGACTGGGCGCGTCTGCCGCACGAAGTACTGGAGACGATGGCCAGCCGCATCATCGCCGAGGTGCCCGGCGTGAACCGGGTGGTCTACGACGTTACGTCCAAACCGCCTGGGACAATCGAGTGGGAGTGAGCGCCTAGCCGCTTCGGGAGGGCTGTAGCAGCATCGCCCTGTTAACCGAGAGGTCCAGCTGGCGGGTGCGACGGTTGAAGCGAAGAACCTGAACGGCAACAGTGTCCCCCGGCACGACAACGGTGTTGGGGTGGCGAATGGGGTACTCCACCAACTCCTCGTTGGACACAAGTCCCTCCACCCACGCGCGGCCCGCCCCGTCAATTTTGCTCGAGTCGACGCCTTCCTTGCCATCGGCCGCCTTGTCCAAGTCGATGCGCACGTATGCGCCTGCGGCGGTGAGGCTGTTCACAGTGCCCTGGTAGTTTCGACCCTTCTCCAGGCGAGCGAAGGGATCGTCCCCGGTTCTCAGCGAGAGGTCTATCCGGGTCTTCGAGGGTGTCGTGGACAAGACCCTGGCCTCGAGCTCGTCGCCCACGTTCACGACCGCGCCGGGCCGCCGGACTTGCGACCAACTCAGCTCGCTGCGGCGGATTCGGCTTCTGAACTTGCCGTCGGCGATTACAACTGCACCCCCGCCCTGAACTTCAGACACCCTCACGGCAACCAAGTCGCCTGGCTTGAGACTGTCCAGCCACTTGCGGTTCGCCCGACGCTCCAGGGTTCTCATTGCCGCTCGACGCGAGAGGATGCAGCGGTTCTTTGGCTGACTTACCTCGACAACCTTGAACTCGGCGGTCTTACCCACCATCGCTTCTGGGTCCTCGCTCCCTGCCAGTGACTGGGGAACGAAAGCACGGACTCCAATGTCTACTGTCCAACCGGACTTTGAGGCGTCGGTGACCGTTCCTGTTACGAGTTTGCCGGAGCGCATCGCCGACTTCATTTCTTCCCACGCCTGAATCTGAAGTCCCCAGCTGCGTGACAGGACGATGCGGTTCTTGTGGTCCTCCCTCATCAGCACGGCCGCCGAGACTTCATCGCCGAGTCGTACTTCGCCTGTGAGGTCGACTTCCAGGCCAGTGCTCCAGTGGCGGCTTCCGATGACGGCGACTCGACCCTCACCGAGGTCGAGCTCCATCTCCCGCCGGGAGACGGATGCGACGAGACCGGTGACGATTGTCCCGCTCTTCAGGCCTCCTGTCGTGTCCTTTACCGGGATGGGCGTGCCGAAACTCGGGGCAGCGGGCGACTTGGCCCTGGCTGGGGCTTCCTGTGCTGGCGGCTCGTCGGCGGGTGATTTCTGTGCTGGCGGCTCGTCGACGGGTGATTTCTGTGCTGGCGGCTCGTCGACGGGTGATTTCTGTGCTGGCGGCTTCGGTGCCTCCGCATCACCCCCTACTTCGTCTGTGGGGGCTTCCTGTGTGGCGGCATCTGGTGCCTCCGCGTCAGTCCTTACCTCGTTTGTGGGGGCTTCCTGTGCTGGGGGTTCGTTTGTGGGGGCTTCCTGTGCTGGGGGTTCGTCTGTGGGGGCTTCCTGTGCTGCGGCCAGGGAGTCCTCGGCGGCCGGGATGGAGCCCGAGGCGGACGCAGCAGGTTCAGGATTAGCCGCAGGCGGCTCAGGATTATCGGTGGGCTCATCCGGGGCAGTCTCCGGGGCTTCCGTCAATACATCTTCCGGCGTGTCCATTAGCCTGATCATGGTATCGCGCCTGGTTTCCCGGCAATCGCCGCGCCGAGGGTGTCCATCGAGGGGCAGCGAGCCCAACCCTCCGAGAGTAGGAAGTGTCAGCGAAATTCGCCCTTAACCCAGTTCAGCGCGAGGCCGTCATGCACGACTATGGGCCGCTGCTGGTGAGCGCTGGGGCGGGGTCGGGGAAGACGAGGGTGCTGACCCACCGCATCGCCCATCTCATCTCCGAGCGGGGCGTGCATCCGGGGAAAATCTTCGCGGTGACGTTTACCAACAAGGCCGCCCAGGAGATGCTGAATCGGGTGGTGGGACTCGTGGGGCCAAGTGCCGCCCGAATGTGGATACGCACATTCCACTCCGCCTGCGCACGGATTCTGCGCTTCGACGCCGAGAAGATCGACTTCCCCTCCGACTTCAGCATCTACGACGAAACCGACTCGATCCGCCTGATCTCCCTGGTTGTCGCCGACCTGGGCATGGATAAGAAGGTGAGGAAGCCAAGGGCCTGGTACGACCGGATCAGTTCGGCCAAGAACGCCATGGTCGGCCCCGTGGAGTACGCGGCCTTGGCGGAGAATTACCTGGAGAGACACACTGCCAAGGTCTACGCCGAATATCAGGATCGGCTGAGAAACGCTGGTGCGATGGATTTCGACGACCTCCTGTTGAACACCTTGAGGCTCTTCGTCGAGCGCCCTGATGTTCTGGAGAGCTACCAGGACCGCTTCATCCACGTCCTGGTGGACGAATATCAGGACACCAACAAGCCTCAGAACGAACTGGTGCTGAGGTTGGGCGCCAAGCACGGGAACGTGTTCGTCGTGGGCGACTCCGACCAGTCCATCTACAGCTTCCGGGGAGCCGCCCTGAGCAACATCATGGAGTTCGACGCCGCCTTTGGCGACGCCTCGGTGATCTTGCTGGAGCAGAACTACCGCTCTACCCGGAACATCCTCTCGGTTGCCAACGCAGTCATCTCGGGGAACGTCGACCGCCTGCCCAAGAAGCTCTGGAGCGATAAGCCCCAAGGCCGGAGAATCGTGTGGTACCGAGCCGCCGACGGAGACGACGAGGCCGCCTGGCTGATCGACGAGGTGCGAAGGCTTACGCGCTCTGGCGGCTACCGGCTCGGGGACGTGGCGGTGATGTATCGGACGAACGCCCAGAGCAGGGTGCCCGAGTCGGCTTTCCTGGCGGGTGGCCTCGCGTACCAGGTGGTGGGGGCTGCGGCCTTCTACGAACGGAAGGAGATACGAGACGCCCTGGCGTTCTTGAAATGCGTGGTTAACCCTGCCGACGAGATGAGCCTGCGCAGGGTCATCAACGTTCCGCGTAGAGGGGTGGGGGAGAGGTCCATCCAGCGTCTTTCCCTCTGGTCGCAAGAACACAATCTGAGCTTCGCTGAGGCCCTGGAGAACGCCAAGCAGGCGGATGTCTCCCCTGCTGCGAGGCGAGGGATCAGCTCGTTTCTGGATCTCCTTGGCGAGGCCCGCGAACGGCTCGACGAAGGGCCGGCGGAGGTGCTTGAATTCCTGCTCACAAAGAGCGGCTACCTCGGCGAGCTCACAGACGATTTCGAGCAGGACGTGTTGGCTGCGGGACGCTTGGAAAACCTCAAGGAGCTGTTCGGGGCGGCTTCGGAGTTTTCCAGCGTTCGGGACTTCCTGGAGCAGGCGGCCCTGGTGAGCACCTCCGACCTGGTTACCACGCCGGAGGAGCAGGACGAGAGCGAACCCAAGGTTCAGGTATTGACCGTCCACGCCTCCAAGGGGCTCGAGTTCCCGGTGGTGTTCCTCCTTGGGATGGAGGACGGCCTGTTTCCTTTCAGTCGGGCGCTTGATGACCCTTCAGGGCTGGAGGAGGAGCGTCGGCTGGCGTATGTGGGCATCACGCGGGCCAAGGATCGTCTGTATCTCTCCTCGGCGGCTGAGCGCCGAATCTGGAACCAGACACTGTTCCACCCGCCGAGCCGGTTTCTTGAGGAAATCCCCGACGCGCTCCTCGAAGAGGTGCTGAGCCCGAACCTGGCGTCATACGGCGGCTACGGCGGCGGCCGCGGCGGCCGGGCTGAGAGCCTGGCGGAACGCAGGAGGCGGCGACGGGAACGGTTCGTGGCCGACGCTGCTGCTTCGGCGCCTACCAGGGGTAAAGGGGCGCCTCCAGGCGGGCTAAGGGCGACAGACCTGAAGATAGGAAGCGGGGTGCTCCATCCCCAATGGGGGGAAGGTGTGGTGATAGACGTCCACCACGAGGGGGAGGAGGCAACCGTGGCATTTTCCGGGGTGGGTGAGAAGCGCCTGCTGCTGGCCTGGGCCCGCCTTTCCAAGATCGACTGAGCGTGTCGGCTCAGCTGCGCGGGGCTGTCGTTGTGGTGGTTTGAGGTAGCGGAGTTGCGAAGATGATCTCTAGCACGCCCTCGTTGATTGTCACTTCATACTGCGGCAGGCCATCCCCGTCGGCTTCGACAATCGTGCCGTCGCAGGAGTCGGTGAAAACCTCCGCTTCGGGCTGCCACTGGAGCAGACACTCGTCAGGCGCTTCCGGACGCCGAGCGTCGAAGGCGAACCAGCCGACGCCAGGGTCGCTGCCTATGTGCTGGAGGATGCGTTGGCGGTTGCCTCCAAGAGGGTCGGGGAATAGAAGCGGCCCGCCGTCCTCGATTGCTTCGATCAACATCTCGTAGCGGCCCGCCTTGAAAGCATCGCTGCCCGAGGAAGGGGAGATCACACCCGTTCTCGCCAGCCACCCCAAAAGGATGATCACCCCCACTGCCCCCAGCACGGCGCCGAGCCCGAGGATCAAGGCGCGACGCATTCGAAACGAACCTCTGGGCTCTACAGGCACGCTTCCAGTATGTTCGCTCATGCCTTCTACGGCTGATCTGCCCAGCCACTTCGCCGCCCATTGCATCTCCGCAGGCGCGGCGGCGGAGCGGAATCTGTGCGGCTGCGAAGTTTCGGAAGGAGCGTCGGCCGTTGCGGAATCTGTGCGGCTGAGGGCGCAAATTGGGTGAGACGGCAGGTGCCGCCATTGTCGTCGGCTTGGCATAGTCGGGCGCCTTCAAGCCGTAGGATTTCCTGCCGGAACAGAACCCGATCTCGCTTTCAAACCTTTCGGAGTCGACAGTGGACCTATTAGAACATCAGGGAAAGGAGCTCTTCGCCTCCTTCGGCCTGCCCATTTCCCCAGGGGCGCTGGCGCTCACGCCCACAGAGGCGGTGGCAGCAGCCGAGCGGATCGGTTGCCCGGTGGTGGTGAAGGCGCAGGTTCACACAGGCGGTCGGGGCAAGGCCGGGGGCATCAGGCTCGCGGAAGACCTCGAGGCTGTCAGCCGCTGCGCCGAGAAAATCCTCGGGCTTGACATCAAGGGTCACGTGGTTAGGAGACTCTGGGTGGAGGCTGCCACCGACATCGCAGCCGAGTTCTACGTGAGTTTCATGCTTGACCGGGGCACCCGTCGACACCTGGGAATGCTTTCGGCGCAAGGCGGTGTGGACATCGAGGATGTCTCGGCGAACTCACCGGAGGCCATTTCCCGAATCCAGATCGACCCCTCCGACGGATTCGCCGCCGATGACGCAAGAAACTGGGTGACCTCCGCCGGTCTGCCTGGTGCAGACGTTTCAGAGGCCGTCGAGGTGCTGCTGGCGCTCTACCGCGCGTACAGGGAGGGCGACGCCGACCTGATTGAGGTGAATCCCCTCGTGCTGACCACCGACGGGCGCCTGCAGGTGCTCGACGCAAAGGTGACCCTTGACTCCAGCGCCCGATTCCGGCATCCGGAGTACGACGCGTACGACAAGACGGCTCCCCGCGACGCACGCGAGCAGCAGGCGCATTCACGTGGACTGCAATACGTGGGCTTGGAGGGAAACGTGGGGGTGATCGCCAACGGCGCCGGGCTTGCGATGGCGTCTGTGGACATGGTTTCGGATGTGGGCGGATCTGCCGCCAACTTCCTTGACATCGGGGGAGGGGCGAACGCAGAGGTGATGTCGGCGGCTTTGGAGGTGCTCAACGACGACCCGTCGGTTCGAGCCATCTTCATAAATATCTTCGGAGGCATCACGAAAGGAGAGGAAGTGGCAAACGGGATCATTGAAGCCATGCGGCGAGTAGACATCGCCTCGCCAATCGTGGTGCGCCTCGACGGCACAAACTCCGCCGAGGGATGGAACATTCTTCGCCCTCGCCTCTCCGATCGACTCGAGCTGGCCCCCGACATGCTCGCTGCGGCTCGACTGGCAGTGGGGCGGGCAGGCGGAGTTCAAGCGGACAGCCCCGCGGGTGCCGGTAGCGGGGCTCTGGAGGAGGGTGCCCGATGAGCATCTGGGTGGACGAGGAGACAAGGGTCGTCTATCAGGGGCTCACCGGCTCAGCGGGGCGCTACTACGGGCTGCTGAACCGTGACTACGGGACGAAGGTGGTGGCCGGCGTGACCCCGGGCAAGGCAGGAGCAGACGTAGACGGCATTCCCGTGTATGGAAGCGTGGCCGCAGCGCTGGCTGAGATTGATGCGAACGCCTCCTGCGTGTTCGTGCCGGCCACTTTCGTGGTCAAAGCCGTGCTGGAGGCCGCCGAGGCGGGCATTTCCTTCATTGTGGTGATTACGGAGGGTGTCCCGATGCACGATGAAGCCATTCTGTTTTCCCGGCTGAGACGGGAATTTCCCGGGGTGAGGATGCTGGGCCCGAATTGCCCCGGAATCATCAGCCCTGGCAAGTGCAACATAGGCATAACCGCAGGGCACATCGCCAAGCCGGGCGGGCCGGTAGGCATTGTGAGCCGCTCCGGCACGCTCACCTATCAGGCCCTCTACGAGCTAAAGGAAAAGGGCATTGGTTGCACGACGTGCGTGGGCATCGGGGGCGACCCCGTACCTGGCACCAATTTCATCGACACCCTGGCTGCTTTCGAGGCCGATGACGAGACCGAGGCCGTCATGCTCATCGGGGAAATCGGGGGCTCTGCCGAGGAGGAGGCGGCTGAGTTCATAGCAGCCGAGATGTCAAAACCCGTAGTGGCCTACGTTGCGGGCCTCACGGCGCCTCCGGGCAAGAAAATGGGTCACGCTGGTGCCATTGTGTCGGGAGGCAAGGGCACGGCGGCGGCCAAGGTGGCAGCGTTCGAAGCGGCAGGCGTGACCATTGGGCGCAACCCAACAGAGGCGGGCGAACTGATGGCCGAGTTGGTGGCGACGCTTTAGGCGATGGGGGAGCCTGGGCTTGCGGCGGCCACTCATTGGCGGCGGCTCATTGTCGGCGGCTCGTCTTCGGCGGCGTTCTGGGGTTTGAGGACAGATTGTTGAGTCGATGCTGGCACTAATTTCAGTTTCCGACCGCAGGGGCGTCACCGACTTTGGGCGTGCGCTCAGAGCAATGGGTTGGAAATTGATTTCAAGCGGCGGAACAGCCGAGGCCCTTCGAGCGTCAGGGATTGCCGTTACGCCCGTTGCAGAGTTCACAGGCAGCCCGGAGATTCTGGGCGGTCGGGTAAAGACGATGCACCCTCGCATTCACGGCGGCATCCTGGCCGACCGGGGGCGATCGGATCACCTGGGGGACTTGGCCGAAGTCGGGGCTTCCCCAATTGACTTGGTGGTCTGCAACCTTTACCCGTTCGCCGAGTTGCCATCGGTGGAGATGATTGACATTGGCGGCCCGGCGATGCTGCGGGCCGCAGCCAAGAACTTCGCCCATGTAGGCGTGGTGGTGGACGCATCCGACTACGAAATGGTCATCACGGAACTTTCCAAAGGCGGGCGTCTCGGCGAAGAAGTGCGCCTCCGCCTGGCGCAGAAGGCGTTTGAGCACTGCGCCGCCTACGACGCGGCGGTGGCCGCCTGGCTTCGAAAGGGCCAGAGGGGTGCGACGGCCGCGACCGTGAGTACTGGGTCAGTCGGCGAGTCGTCGTCTGCCCCGTCTTCATCCCACCTGTCGCTGTCTGCCCTGTCGTCGTCTGCCCCGTCTTCCCGGCAAGAGCGGGAATCCAGCTTCGAGGATTCACAGCCTGTCGAGGGGGAAGCTAGAAACTTTCTCGCCGACGGACTGCCCGAGAAGCTTCAATTGAACTTGAGGCGCAAGCAGCTTCTTCGATATGGCGAGAACCCACACCAGTCGGGCGCCCTCTACACGAGCGTTGGCCAGGAAAGCTGGTGGGACTCCTGCGTTCAGCTAGGTGGCAAGGCGATGTCTTACCTGAACGTCCTCGATGCCGAGGCGGCGTGGAGTCTGGTTTGTGAGCTGGGCAGTTGTTACCGGTCGGGGGCCGACGCGGCGCCGGGTGACGGAAAAGGCGACGGCGCGTCAGGCGGCGAGGCTGCGGCGGTCGTTGTCAAGCACGCAAACCCGTGCGGCGTTGCCGTGGCCAACAGCCCCCTTGAGGCGTATCGGAGAGCCCACGCCTGCGACCCCGTTTCGGCCTTCGGCGGCATCGTGGCGATCAGCAGCGTGGTGGACCTGCCTGTAGCCGAGTCTGTATCGCAGATATTCACAGAGGTGCTGCTGGCGCCCGACTACACCCACGAGGCTCTGAAGGTGTTGCGGAAGAAGAAAGCCCTGAGAGTGCTTAAGGCTTCCCCGCCAAAGGCTTCGCTCATCGGGCTGCGATCGGTTGCTGGCGGTTTTCTGGTTCAAACTTCAGACGGCTGGGGCGATTGCTTCGAGCCGCCGAGGACGCCGCTGCCTGAAGCCGATTCGGGAAGCAACGCCCCGGGCAATGCGAGCATCAGTCGTGTCGCTGTCGATCTGCGAGTGGTGGGACAAAGGCAGCCGAGCGCGGGAGAGTGGCGCGACATGCTCTTTGCCTGGCGGGTGGTTGCGGCGGTGAGCTCCAACGCCATCGTCGTGGCCAAAGACCGATGCGCCGTGGGGATAGGGGCGGGACAGCCCAACCGCCGCGACTCAGGCGCCATCGCCGCAAGAAAGGCCGCCGGGCGGGGCAAGGGCGGCGCCTACGCCAGCGACGCCTTCTTTCCGTTCCCCGACGGGCTCGACGGGGCTCTCGAAGCGGGATGCACTGCGGTCATATCACCAGGCGGCTCCATTCGAGACGCCGAAGTAATCGCCGCCGCCGACGACGCCAACCTGGCAATGGTCTTCACCGGCCTCCGCCGCTTCCGGCACTAGCCGCTGGCCATTGCGTTTGGCGATTTTTCCTTAAGACTCTTAGTTCCTCTACGCATGTCAGCTCGAACTAATACGCGCTCTTGCTTATCCTTCAGATGTTCCTGGCGACTAATTTTGTCCATATATGTGTACAAGTAAACGGGATCAATGAGAGTTTCGAGAGTTAATCTTCTAAAGTATCGTCTCGAAGCCGAATGGCCCTCTCGCCATCACTTGCTGTGAAGATTTCAATGCGATCGTCATAGTTGTCTCGCCAGTTTGGGAAGCATGAATCTAGTAATTCGGTACTACTCACTTCTCCATCCGCATATTTGATCAACAGTTTTGTTTGGCCCTTGGAAATAACATCGATTCCAGAGTAGTAATAACCATCTAGTGTGGTTTCTAACCATGCGGCAACATCCTGGTTAGGAAGCTTTTCTTTGAGCATATCAACTAATGCGTGAAGTCTAGCAAGATTCGAATGAGACTCTTCGGATAGCATTTTGCTAAAATCGTTACAGTAATCCAGAACTCGAACAACATGCACTTTCACATTCATCATTTGCGCAATGTGAGTCCATGAGAACCCCATGTCAAGCAACTTTGTTAGAAGCTGGAAAGAGCTTGATTCATTTCCTAATGTATGTGAATCAAAGACTAGAGTCCCATCAGCAGTCGAAGCCGAGTAAAATTGTTTGCCCATTATGTGATCAGGAAATTCGCAGCAACCCATTTTGGCGCCTTTCGTGGGTTCTGTTTATGTCGTCAGGCTGCAGCGTTTCTCACGCATCTCTGATGAAGCAGCGAAGAATATTCAGAAAATTATCAAGTGTAGACATATAATATATTATAATGCGAAATAGCCGTGTTTCCACTTCGTCAGCGTTTAGTGGCGCACCTAGGCTATGACGAGGGAGGGGCATTTGGGTAGACCTCGCTTTTCATATAGCGCATTTATGCCAATTGTGCCAAGCCTTGACAATACATTTCACAAATTGGCGCTAGGCGCGTAAGCACCCAGGAAGGACGTCAGCCCCAAGCAGAAACTCCATAAAATAAAGTCGCAATCTGAATGATCCGACCTCGGTCAGGTCTCCCACAGCGAATGACCCGAGGACAGCCGCCAGCCCACAAGCAACAGCCCAAGCCCATCGAACCCCAGAAAACGCCCCAAGGAGCACACCAATGACCGCAGACAGGAACGGACACAACGGCAACGGACGCGGCGCCGACGCCTACATCATCGACGGGGTCAGAACCCCGATGGGGCGTTACGGCGGCGGGCTGAGCCACATCCATCCCGTCGACCTCGGCGCCCACGTGCTCAAGGGCCTGTTTGGGCGCTCGGGCGTAGACCCTGCAGAGGTGGACGACGTCATTTGGGGCTGCGTCGGCCAAATCGGCTCGCAGTCTTTCAATCTGGGGCGCAACTGCTGGCTGGCGGCGGGGTTGCCAGATCATGTCCCAGCCGTGACCATCGACAGGCAGTGCGGCTCCTCGCAGCAGGCTGCGCACTTTGCCGCCCAGGCCATAATGTCCTCCACGATGGACATCGTGGTGGCCGGGGGCACCGAGGTGATGAGCATCGTCAAGCTCAACAGCCAGGGCGATGTCGGCCCTCAGCTTGAGATGGGTTATCCGTTTGAGGCCGAAGGCTGGATGGAGCATTACGGCGACGAGGTGATCCACCAGTTCAGGGGCGGGAACCTGATAGCCGAGCGCTGGGGAATCACAGGCGAGGAGATGAACGCATGGGCTCTGCGCAGCCACCAGTGCGCCCACCGCGCCTGGGAGGAGGGCCGCTTTGATCCTGAGGTGCTTCCGGTGGGGGACGTGTCCCGAGACGAAGGCATCCGGCCTGACACCAGCATGGAGAGGATGGCGGCTCTCAGGCCGTTCAGCGACTTCGGTCCGCTCACGGCGGCGATGTCGAGTCAGATCACCGACGGCGCCGCCGCCCTGCTGCTGGCCTCGGAGCGGGCGGTGAACCGCCTGGGGCTGCGTCCGCTGGCCCGCATTCACACGATGGCCGTTACCGGAAGCGACCCGGTGCTGATCCTCGCCGGGCCCATCCCCGCCACTCAAAAAGCCCTGGGGCGCGCCGGCTTGGGGGTTGACGACATCGACCTGTTCGAATGCAATGAGGCCTTCGCCTCAGTGGTGCTGGCCTGGCGTTCCGAGGTAGGCGTGCCAGAGGGGAAAATCAACGTCAATGGCGGCGCCATCGCCCTGGGGCACCCGCTTGGCGCCAGCGGTGCGCGCATAATGACCACGCTCGTCCATGAAATGCAGCGCAGCGAGTCCCGATACGGGCTTCAGACGATGTGCGAGGGAGGGGGACTCTCCAACGCCACCGTCCTGGAGCGGGTCTGAAGGCGACGACAATTCCAGGGAGCGACGGCGTGCCCGAAGCCCGGCGCCTCACTGGGCAATTGCTGGACAAAGAGACTGGAACCAGACGGGGACAGACAGGAGCGGACACTTGAACATTCACCTGGATCACATTTCGTTGCTGGTCAGAGACCTGGATGCGGCCATAGCAGACTGGTCTGACATCCTTGAGGTGCTCTCGCCGGGCCACAACTTGCAGATCACCCGGGGGGAGGGGAAGGATGAGGTGGACGGCACCCCGATGCGCTGGGCCACGTTCCAGAATCCTGACCCGACAGGCGTGTCCATCCAACTCTGGACTCCCGCGGAGCCCGGCCACTGGCCAGACAAGGTGCTTGAGCGCAAGGGCGAGTACGTCCACCACATTGCCTTCTGCTCCGCCGACTTCGACGGAATGATCAACCGCGTACGCGAAGCCGGCCTGCCTCTTGTCTTGGAGCAGCCCAGCCATCCCGACTCTCAGCCCTGGCTGCGCTGGAACTTCATCCCGCCCGCCAAGGCGCACGGCCCGCTCATCGAGCTTGCGACCCGCTACCAGGCAGTGGGGGAGAAGTGGCTGCCGCACCCGGGCAACACCGAGAACGCCGAATTGGCAGCAGAATTGAGCGAGCGCTTCGCGGGGAGCGGTCGAAGCGATCCGGCGGAATCAGCATCGACCCCCTAGCTTTCCGGTCGGACGCGGCTGTCCCTGGCCTCAGCGGCGTCAAGCGTGGAGTGATCGTTTGACTCCGCGAGTCTCAAAGCGGCCGTCGGTGGGAGTCACCCTGCCGGTCGAGGACGGCCTGAGCGCCCCGCAGCTTCTGGAACTCATCTGTGAGGCTGAGCGCTGCGGATATCGCACTGCGCTATTTGGCGAGGTTGCCGGACCTGAGGCATTCTCCCTTCTAGGGGCCGCCGCCGTAAGCACCGGCAGTATTCGCCTCGGCCCAGGAATTATCGCCGCCTACACCCGGCCTCCAACGCTGGCGGCCATGGGTTTCGCCACTCTTGCCTCCCTGGCCCCGGGCCGGATCGTGGCCGGCTTCGGCGCCTCCAGCCCAATCGTGGTGGGCGACTGGCACGGCATTCCGTTTACCAGACCGCTTACGACGACGAGCGAATACTTGATGGTCTTCCGGGAGGCCATGGCAGGAGGGAAGTTCTCTTACTCCGGCGAGAGGCTGCAAAGCAGAGGATTTCGCCTGGGGATGGAGGTGGCCGAGCCGGTGCCGGTCTGGCTGGGCGCCATGGGGCCGAAGATGCTCAACTTGGCGGGACGGGTGGCCGACGGCGTTTTCGTTACGTGGTGCCCGCCCGACGAAGTCCCGCAGCGCTTGTCGCACGTGGCCGAGGGAGCCGACACGGCGGGGCGCAGCCTCAACGACATTGAGGTCATCTGCTCCTTCTGGGCATACTCCGGCGAGCGCGAGCAGCAGGCCCGTGAGCGGATGCGCCGCGCCATCCTCGCCTACTCGATGGTGCCCACGCACCGACGCTGCTTCCTGGGCTGCTTCCCAGACCTGCCGCAGGCGACCGAGGCTTGGCGGTCAGGCGACCGCCGGGCGGCTCTGGGCTACGTCACAGACGAGGTGGTGGACGCTTGCTGCGCCATCGGTGCCGAGGCAGTGCAGGCCCGCATCGACGATCTGGCCGAACAAGGAGTCGACACTGTGATTGTCCTGCTGACCGGGGCCGAACCGAACGACGCCGAAGGCTCTCTGCAAACCCTGCGAAACAGCGCCCCTGGGGATTAATTGTCGCTTCTAGAGATTCGCAGTCACAATTCCTGCCGATTTATTTTCTGGCTGCAGAGTTAGAAAGAAGTTGGTTGTGAAGTTAATATTTCGACAAGATCGTTGAACATTGCACAGATTGGCAATAAGCACAATTAATCGCCCGGGCGCAGCATCCAAGTCATGGATGGCTGCCACCCCTGGCGGCAAGCGGAGAGGCGGATGCCAAAGTACGACGTTGTTGTAATCGGAGCAGGCGCGGCGGGCCTCACCGCCGGGGCGCTGCTTGCCCGCGAGGGGCGAAGCGTCTGCGTACTGGAGCGTTCCCCGCACCTCGGCGGGCGGGCGCTGGCGGTCGACGACGAAGGATTTCGACTTAACCTCGGCGGCCATCTCATCGAGGACTCCGGCTCAGGTCTCACCAAGGTCTTCGAGCACGTGGGCAAAGAGCTAATTCACGGCGAGGTCTCCATGGAGATGCCCGTCTGGGACAATGAAAACCGCAGGTGGGGCTCCATTCGCGACCGCTACGGTGCCCACAAGACCGAGCTGAAGAAGGTCATCAAAGCCCTCACGGAGAGTTCCTGGGACGAACTGGAGGAATGGGACGACCGTCCCTTGCGGCAGTGGATACATCAGCACACCACCTCGCAGAGCGTGGTTGACCTTTTCGAATTCCTGGCAGTGCTGGAATGCCTCACGGACAACTGGTGGGATCACTCCGCTAGCGACAACCTGTGGGTGCGCAAGCTGCACTACGAGGAGAAGCGAAGGGCCGCCTACTCCTGCTGGCCGGGCCAGGGCTGGGACGGGATGTGGCAGGACCTCGCCGACGCAATTTCCGGGCACGGCGGGGATGTGCGGCTGAACACGGCGGCGGACAGGGTGATAGTCGAAGCCGGCCAGGTAAAGGGCGTGGCGCTGCCCCACTCGCCAAGGGTCGTGCCCAACGACGTGGAGCCGGGGGAGGTTCTTGAGGCGGAGGCGGTCATAAGCACGCTGCCTGTATGGAGCGTGTTGAACGTTGTTCCCGAATGGGATCTGCCGGACTGGTATGCCGGCCAGATCCGCTACTTGGCGCAAGACCGATTCAGGGTTGCCTGGCTTGGCCTCTACCTGGCAACCGAGGAGCCGGTGACGATGTTCGACCCCCGCGAGCTCTCCACTTGGCTTGCCACCCCCCACAGCCCCACGTCGGGGTTCATGTACGACCAGACGGCCATGGACCCCGACTCCTCCCCGTCGGGCACGCACCTCTACTGCCTGGGAGGCGTAATCCCCGGGGCGAAGGGGCGAGACCGCCGCTATGTCCTGGAAATGTTCGAGCGCTTCGAGGCAGGCGTCTATGAGATGTGCCCCGGACTCGCCAACCACGTCTGGCGCCGTCGAGGCCTGGTGTTCGATCCGCCTTTCGGTGTCGTCCAAAAGCCGATGCTGGTCGGCGCCTACAGGCCCCACTGGAAGGTGCCAACCGTGGAGGGCCTCTACTTCGCCAGCGAGACGTTCCGCAGCCGCGGCGTAGGCACCGACCGCGCCGCCCGTGCTGCTCTCACTTGCGTAGAGGACTACCTCGGCAGGCGCATCCCCACCTTCGGCGACGGCTGGCGATACTGAATTCCTGCTGCGCCGCATCTCACCAAGAAATCACGAAAGGATTCCCCGATGGACTTCTCACTCTCCGAAGAACAGCATCTCTTCCGAAAGGTCGTCCATGATTGGGTGGAGAACGAGTGCCCCAAGAACAAGTCCCGCGACATTGAGGCGCAGGAGTTCGAGTACCCGTTTGAGCTTTGGGACAAAATGTCGGAGGCCGGCTTTCACGCCGTCGGGCTGCCCGAGGAACTCGGAGGCGCAGGCGGGGACACCGTCACACAGATGATCCTCACGCGCGAGCTTGCCCGCTCCCTGGCCGGCCTCACTTGGATATTCGGCATCTCCTCATTCTGC
The DNA here is from genome assembly GCA_958295925.1 of uncultured Acidimicrobiales bacterium. Classification (GTDB taxonomy): domain Bacteria; phylum Actinomycetota; class Acidimicrobiia; order Acidimicrobiales; family CATQHL01; genus CATQHL01. The sequence continues at coordinate 913,825 of CATQHL010000001.1, read as the reverse complement.
GCCAAGTCGATCAACGCATTCGCAAGCGACCCCGTGCGGGAGGAGCTCATTCCCAAGCTGGCGGAGGGCAGGACAAAGGTGGCCATTTCCGTTACCGAGCCTGCAGGCGGAACCGACCTTATGGGCGCCATGAGGACCCGCGCCGTCAAGACCGACGGGGGATGGCGAATTAACGGCCAAAAAATCTGGTCGACCGCCGCCCATGTCTCCGACTACCTGTTCCTTATGGCCCGTACCGAGGACTCCCCGGAAAAGACCTCCAAGGGCGTGACCCTCTTTCTGGTTCCAAACCCCAGCGAAGGTCTCTCCACGCGTCAAATACCCAAGCTGGGCATGCGGGCGGTGGGTTCCTGCGAGGTCTTTCTCGACGACGTGTTCGTGCCCGACGAGTACGTGGTGGGTGAGCGCGGACTGGGCTTTTACCACATGCTCTCCACGCTCAACAACGAGCGGACGATGGTGGGGGCGCTCTGCACCGGCATCCTCGACGGCGTGCTCGAAGACGCCGTTGCCTACGTCTCCGAACGTGAGGCGTTCGGCAGGAAGATCGGCGGGTTCCAGATTCTCCAGCACTACATCGCCGACATCGCCATGTGGCGGCAGCAGGCCGAACTGATCACCTACTACGCAGCCTGGAAAGCCGATCAAGGCGAGGACTGTGGCCTGGAGGCCAACATGGCCAAGGTGGTGTGCTCTGAGTACGCGGGGCGCGCGGCGGACTTGGGGATACAGATGCTTGGCGGAATGGGATACGCGGCGGAGACGAACATGCAGCGCTACTGGCGCGACGCCCGGCTTTACCGGATCGGTCCCATCAGCAACGAGATGGCCCGCAACGGCATAGCGGAGTCGTTCGGGCTTCCCCGCTCCTTTTGAGGCTTCGTCTGCCGGCCGTCGCCTCTGCCAGCCGCTGCGCCGTCTGCCGCCCGCCGTCTGGCGGCCCGTTGCTGCGCCGCCGCTTGCCGGCCCGTTGGGTTGCGGGATGGGGAAGTGTTTATGCATAGGCCGAGGTGCGATGTTGGGCGATACCAGCGACGCGGTGCACTCGCATCGGGTTATCGGGAGCGTTGATGAGGCAGCTTGACGGACGGGTTGCCCTGGTTACCGGGGCTGGGAGGGGAATCGGTGCGTCCGTCGCCCGCCTGCTAGCGGCGTCCGGCGCTGCGGTGGGGGTAAACGACCTCCCCTCAGCCCGCCCGGAAGCCGTCGCCGATGAGATTTGCGCCTCAGGCGGTCGGGCTGCCGCATTGCCGGGGTCGGTGGTCACCGACGCGGAGGAGATTGTGGCCGCCGCCTCTGGGCTGCTTGGTGGGCTGGACATCCTGGTGAACAATGCCGGGGTGACACGCGACGCGATGATCCACAGGATGACCGACGAGGACTGGGGCTTCGTGCTCGACGTGGTGCTCAAGGGTGCCTTCAACATGATCCGCGCCAGCGCGCCGTGGATGCGCCAGAGCCGATCCGATCCGCGCCCGCCGTCTTGTCCGTGCAAGAAAATCGTGAACATTGCGTCGGTCAACGGCATTTACGGCTTGGCCGGCAACGCCAACTACTCGGCGGCTAAGGCGGGATTGATCGGCCTGACAAAGTCGGTCGCCCGTGAGTGGGCGCGCCACCGGGTGTGCGTGAACGCTGTGGCGCCGGGATACGTCGCCGGTACCCGCTTGACTGCCCCGCGCGACCCTGAGACCCGCCTGGGGATGCCCGAGGAGGTCATTGCCCGTGTGGAGGCTCAAATCCCGATCGGACGTCCGGGCAGGACCGAGGATGTCGCCGAGGCCTGCCTGTGGCTGTCCTCCCCCGCCAGCGACTACTGCACCGGGCAGGTCATTGAGATGCACGGCGGGCGGGAGATCGTCGAGGTGCTGTGAGCCTGGCCTTGAGTTCGACGGGGAGGCTCCCGTGGAGGTGAAGCTCAAGACGCTTCCGGAAGCCGCTGCGCTGGTGCGTGACGGCGACCTCGTGGCTCTTCAGAACATGGCCACGCAGTCCGCCCCGATGGCGATGGTGCGCGAGCTCATCCGCGCCGGGCGGCGCGACCTGGGCCTGGTCTGCCTGGTCGGGGGGATGGCCGTGGACTGGCTGGCGGCGTCGGGCAGCATCAACCGTTTCGTGGGGGCGGCGGTCTCCATGGAGCAGTTCGGCCTCTGTCAGCGTTTCCGCAAGGCGGTGGAGGCGGGGCGGGTGCGCGTGGAGGAGCTTTCGGAGACGGCGCTTCTCGCCCGTTTGACGGCGGGTGCCCGTAGCTTGCCGTTCCTGCCCACTCGAGGGCTGATAGGCACCGACCTCATAGACATCAACCCGAACCTCGAGCTGCTTGAGGACCCTTTCGGGGGGCCGCCTGTGGTGGCCTGCCGGGCGCTGGTGCCCGACGTGGCGCTCATTCACGCCCATCGCGCTGACCGTTTCGGGAATGTTCAGTACGAGCCCACGGCGCTTTGGCCTGACATCGGGATTATGCCGAAGGCGGCGCGCCGGGTGGTGGTAACTGTGGAGCGCGTCGTAGGCAGCGACGTGCTCCGCCTTAACCCTGATCGCACCGTGTTGCCGGGTTTCATGGTGGACGCGGTGGTGGAGGCCCCCTGGGGGGCGCACCCGACTTCGTTCAACCCTTGTTACGGCTACGACTCGGGGTTTCATCTCCGCTGGGCGGAGGCAGCCGCTGCGCCCGGGTCGGCGACGGAGTTCCTGGCGGCCTTTGTCCACGCCCCGGCGGATCATGCCACGTACCTTCAGGCGGTCGGGGGGGCGGCCCGCTTGGCGGCGCTGGGACGTTGGGAGGCCGGGTGAGCGTCCCCGGGTGGGAGAAGTCACCCCCCGCTCGGGATTACAGCGTCGATGAGTTGATGGTCGCCGTCCTCGCGGGCTGTTTCCGCCCGGGCGATCAGGTCTGTAACGGCATGGCCAGCTTCCTGCCGGTTTCGGCCATCCGCCTGGCGAAGCTGACGCACGCCCCCGACCTGGTTTGGCTGGCGGGGGCGGTTGGGCTCGAGCCTCGTCCGGGCCCGGTCCCTGCGTCCACCCTGGAGGCGCCGCTTTGGCGGAACTCGCTGATGTACGTAGAGCAGTGCGGCGATTTCTGGACGATGGTCCTCAATGGGCGGTTCCTCTCCAAGTTCTGCGTGGGGGCGGCGCAGCTGGACCGTTTCGGGAACGCCAACAATTCCGTCATCGGGGGGGACTTCCATTCCCCCAGGGTGCGCTTGCCTGGGACGGCGGGGATGGGCGACATGGGGTCGATTGGGAAGCTCCTCTACTACTGGAACCCCGACCACAGCCAGCGGTCGCTGGTGAGGAAGGTTGACTTCGTCTCCTGCGCGGGCTACCTCTCCGGCGGGCGGCAGCGCAGCGATCTTGGGCTGGAGGGCGGCCCTGAGCTTGTGGTCACGAACCTCGCCGTGCTCGACTTCCACCCGGACTCTAAGCACATGCGGCTGCGCTCTGTCCACCCGGGCGTCTCGGTCGAGGAGGTGCAGTCGGCTACCGGTTTCGAGCTTCTGCTCCCAGACGGCGGGGAGGTGCCGCAGACGCCCCCGCCCACGCAGGCGCAGGTGGACGCCATCCGCACGGTGATAGACCCGCACGGCATGCGCCGCAGGGAGTTCCGCCGCATGCGTCAACGGGCGGCGGGCGGCCCGAAGGCGGGTTAGGCGGCGCGTCGATGGACATCGAACTGGGAGTCCCGGGGCAGATAATGCCGCCCGCCGAAAGGGCGGTGGCCCTCGCCCGGCGCAACGAGGCCGACGGATTCGACGCGGTCTGGTGGCCGTGCCACCTCATGGGCTGGCACCCGCATTCAATCTGGGACACCGACCTGACACCCTTCGCCGCAGCCCAGCCCAGCCCTCACACCTACTTCGATCCCGTGGCGATGATGGCCGCGGTGGGCGTCCAGACCTCTCGCATCAAGGTGGGGGTGGCAGTCACCGACCTGGTGCGCCGCCACCCCGCGATGGTCGCCAACATGGCGCTCACCATCGACCACCTCACACGCGGCCGCGTGATTCTGGGGCTGGGATCGGGCGAGCGAATGAACATAGTCCCCTACGGTGGCGACTTCGCCAAGCCGGTGGGACGGTTGGAGGAAGGGCTCAAGGTAATTCGCCTGCTTTGGGAGTCGGAAGGCGCAGTCAACTTCGAAGGACGGTTCTTCCACCTCAACAACGCCGTGCAAGGGCTCAAGCCGCTGGCCGATCGCCAGCCGCCAATCTGGACTGCCGCACACGGCCCTCGCATGCTGGGCATCACCGGCCGCCTGGCCGACGGATGGCTGCCCACCAAGCTTGAGCCGCCCCTCTATCAGGCCTCCCTTGAGCGCATCCGGGCGGCGTCCCTCGAAGCTGGACGCCCTCCCGGTGCAGTGACCCCGGGCCTGCTCGCCTACGTGCTCGTCGCCCCCGACGAGGCGTCACTCCGCCGGCTTCAGGAGGCTCCGCTGGTGCGGGCGCTGATGGTGATGCTGGGACCGGAGGTGTTCGAGTCGATGGGGGTGAAGTCGCCGGAGGGGTGGCACGAACTGGTGCCGGCGGCCCTTTCACGCAGCGAGGCACTGGCAGTCATCGACGGCATACCGCCCCGTGTCGTGGACTACTACTGTTTTTGCGGGACGCCCGAGCAGATCGCCGAGGAGGTGAAGGGATACCACGACGTCGGCCTTCGGCATCTCATTTTGTGGAATATCACGCCGTTCGGCGACCCCGACCTGGCCGGCTGGTCGTTCAAGGCACTGAAGCAGATCAAGGACACCCTCAAGCAATTCTGATGAGAGAAGACGACTACTCACCCCCCCGGACGGGGCCCAGCCCCGCCGAGGCCCTAAGCGTCGCCCCCGCCGGGGGCGAGCATCAACTCGCCCCTCGGGCTGCCATTACAGAGCCGGCTGCCAGCGCCGAGCGTGCGCTGCACATTGAAGTGGTCAACCGCTACTTCGATGCCGTCGACGCGGAGGATTGGGAGAGCCTGGCTGATGTCCTGCATCGGGACGTCGAACTGACGGCCTGCGGCGCACGCCCGCGCTCCGGTTCGGAAGCTGTTATGGCGATGTTCCGAAAGGTCTTCCAGCGTTTTCCGGCGCACTCCGACCGTCCAACCCGCCTCATCGTGGAGGGAGGCACGGTCGTAGCCGAAATCCATTTTGAGGGCACGAGTGAAACAGGGGTGGAGATCTCCTTTGAGGCGGTGGACGTCTTCGACCTGCGTGACGGCCGCATCATCCGGATTGCTCAGTGGTTCGACAGCGCCGCTCTCGAACGCAGTCTCTCCGCAGCGGACTGAGTTGGTCTCCGAGGCCAATTTGAAGTCGGCAAGAACATCACTTGCATCGGGTGGCGCCGTCCCGGCAAACCCGAGGGCGGGTGGCTGGTCTGAGCGGCAATGGGTGAACTTCACGACATTCGGCGACCTGCCGGTGCGTGGTGCCGCCCTCTTCGGCGATCACGACGCTGTGGTCTTTCCCGACCGCCGGCACAGCTACTGCTCCCTGCTCCACGCCGCTGAGCGGGTGGCCCGCTCCTTGTGGGGGCTGGGAGTCCGCCCGGGCGATCACGTAGGGGTGCTAATGCCCAACTGCATGGACTTCCTCGAGGTCCTTTTCGGAGCCGCAATGCTTGGCGCCCCTGTCATTCCCGTGAACGCCCGCTTTCGGGGTCGTGAGCTTTCCTACGTTGTTGCCAACGCGGATTTGAAAGTGCTCGTTACCAGCGACATCATCGATCAGCGCACCAACTACGTAGACATTCTGCACGACTGCCTGGGCGGCCTCAGCGAAGCCGCCCAAGCGACCAATCTGCGCCTGGGCTGCGCCCCTGAGCTGCGATGCGTTGTGCTGCTGGGAAGCGGCTCGCCCGCCGGGATGCTGGACCGGGAGGGTTTTGAAGCCGCCGCAGAGGGCGTCTCCGTGGAGGAAGTGCGACGTGCCCGCAGCCGTGTGTCCGTCGGCGACGTCGCCTTGATGATTTACACCTCCGGCACCACAGCCGACCCCAAGGGCTGCCCGATGACGCACGAGCAACTGGTGCGCACCAGCTTGGTGGGCTGCGAGCGTTTCGAGCTGAGATCTGGCGACGTCTTCTGGGATCCTCTGCCGCTGTTCCACATGAGTTCCATCCTCCCGCTCATCGGCTGCCTTGAGGCGGGCGCCTCGTTTGCGACGCTCACGCACTTCACGCCCGCGGCGGCCATAGCGCAGATGATCGCCGAGCAGGCCACGCACTGCTTCTCCACGTTTCCCACCATCACCACGGCCCTGCTCAGCCACCCGGACTGGGACGCCGAGGCCCTTGGCAGCGTCCGATTCATGAACAATGTGGCGCCCCCCGACGCGCTGGCTGAGATTCATCGGTTGCTGCCGAACATGCGCCACTCCAACGCCTACGGACTTACCGAGTGCGGAGGAGTGGTGGCTTTCAACTCCCCAGACGACCCCCCTGAGGTCGTTCCGTATTTTTCCGGCAGGCCGTTCCGTGGCGTTGAAGTGCAGGTGCGCGACTTTGAGACAGGGCTGCCTCGGCCGCCGGGCGAGCGTGGGGAGATCTGGTGCCGGGGCTACAACGTGTTTGACGGCTACTACAAAGACCCCGAGAAGACGGCAGAGTGCTTCGACGCGGACGGCTGGTTCAACACCGGGGACATCGGCTGCTTTGACGCCGAAGGGCGCATCGGCTATCTCGGGCGCGTCAAGGACATGCTCAAGGTAGGCGGCGAGAACGTGGCAGCGATTGAAATTGAGTCCTGCCTTCAGACGCACGAGGCGATTGCCATCGCCCAGGTGGTGGGCATTCCCGACGATTTCTACATGGAAGTGCCTGCGGCGTTCATCGAGCTGTCACCGGGTGCCTCGCTAGATGAAGACGAGGTTGTCAACTTCTGTAAGAGGCGAATCGCCGGCTTCAAGGTGCCCCGGCATGTGCGTTTCGTAACTTCCTGGCCGCTCTCTGCCACAAAGATTCAGAAGTTCCGCCTGAAAGAGCAGATATGCCAAGAACTGGGCAAACCAATCGGGTGAGCAGCCCTTCAACCGCCCTCGCCATCGCCGAGGGCGACTCCCGAAAGGCACTCGGCTGGTCGCTTCCGCCCGACGCCCCCCGCACGATAGGCGCTTGGCTGCGCGAGGCAGCGATACGTAACGGCTCCCGCCCCGCAGTGGATGTAATGGGCGAGGCGGCGTCCTACGAGGAGTTGGACAGGCGCGCCGACCAACTGGCCGGGGGGTTGCTGAGGGGACTGCGCCTTTGTCCTGGCGAGCACGCTGCCGTGATTATGCGCAACAGCCTCGCGTGCGTGGACGTTTGGTTTGCGGCGGCGCGCTCAGGGGTGGTGGACGTGCCGGTGAACGTCGCGCAGCAAGGCGACGGGCTGCTCTACGTGCTCGCCCAGTCGCGATGCGTGGCCGTAGTCTGCGACGAGGAGTTTCTGGATCGTGTAGCCCGGGCGGCGCCCAACCTCCCGTCGCTTCGACACGTGGTGATCCACAGGCCTGCGACGCCATCCTCGGCCAACGACGGAGACAGCACCGGCATACACGACGGTGGGGCTTCCTTCCCCCCGCATGTCGCCGTCCACGAACTGCCGTCGCTTTACCTCGACTCCACCCCGCCCCACCCTGATCTTCGTCCGGGCGACGTAGCCACCATCCTTTACACCTCCGGCACCACCGGCCCGCCAAAGGGCGCAATGCTCAGCCACGCCGCCAACCTCACCCTGGCGCGCCATACACGGTGGTTGATGGGCTACAACGCCGGCGACGTCCTTTTCACGGCATTCCCGCTCTATCACATCAACGCCCGCTACACCACGGTCATGTGCGCCCTCGAAGCCGACGCACGCTGCGTGGTGCACCAGCGCTTCTCGGCGAGCCGTTTCTGGGATGTCTGTCGCAGCGCTGGCGTGACCGCATTCAACTACATGGGGGCGCTGCTGATGATGCTCTGGAAGCAGCCGGTCGGCCCCAGCGATAGCCAGCACGGGGTTCGCAGGGCTTTCGGGGCGCCTTGCCCGGTGGAAATCTGGGAGGGCTTCGAGGAAAGGTTCGGAGTGCGGCTTACCGAGGTCTACGGATCGACCGAGGTGCCCATAGTCGTGCAAAACGGCACGGCTGCGGTTGACCTGGCCGACCGGGTGGTCGGTTCAGCTGGACTGCCCTCCGGTCTCTACGATGTGCGCATCTCAGCCTCGGAGTCGTCAGTCGAGCCCGCCCCGTCTGGGGTTCCTGGCGAAATCCTGGTGCGATCCAGGTTTGACGGCGTCGCCTTCAGCGGCTACTTCGACATGCCCGATGCCACGGCGCAGGCTTGGAGCGGGGGATGGTTCCACACTGGCGACCGGGGCGTGGTGGGGGAGGACGGTCGCCTCACCTTCATAGACCGCATGAAGGACTGCGTCCGCCGGCGCGGCGAGAACATCAGCTCCTACGAGGTGGAGCAGGCGATCTGTGCGCACCCCGCCGTGCTGGAGGCGGCTGTGGTTGGTGTGCCTTCCGAACTCAGCGAGGAGGAGGTGCTGGCCTGCGTTGTTCTGAAGCCCGGGGAGCGTCTTGCAGAGTGGGAGATTGTGGGGCACTGTGAGGGACGCCTGGCCGACTTCGCAGTTCCCCGTTATGTTCGCTGGATGGACGAACTTCCCCGGAACGCCTCGCAGCGGGTGCAGAAGTTCAAGCTGCGATCACAGGGCTTGACGCCCGACGCCTGGGATCGCAACGACGGGGTTCGCTTCGCAGTGAAAGGTGTAAGCAAAGCATGAAAGTCGTGATTCTGGGCGCGGGGGCGCTTGGCTCAATCTACGGGGCCTGGCTCTCGCAGGCCGGCTGCGAGGTGACGCTGGTATGCAGGGACGCCCACGCCAAGGCCGTCAGGGAGCGCGGCCTGGAGCTTCGCTCCTACGACGCACCTCCGACCATTCATCGATTAGGCGCCACTGGCGACCCGGCTGCCGTAGGCGACGCCGACCTGGTGGTGGTGACCGCAAAATCCTTCGACGTTGAGGGTCTGCTGGCCGCCTACACAGGCTCTGCCCGCCTGGCGTTCTCCGTGCAGAACGGCGTGGATCAGGTGGAGCCTCTGCTTAGTCGTTTCGGAGAGGCCGCCGCCCCTGCGGTGTCGATGGTGGGCGGCACGCTGCTGGAGCCGGGGGTGGCCGCGTACACCTACGTGGGGGCCACTTACCTGGGGGACGGCCCACGCACCCGACCGGGCGTGAGCGAGGAGATCGCCTCGGCCCTGCCGGAGCGCTTCGAGGTTCGCAACGACATCTACTCGGTGCTGTGGACGAAGGCCATCCTTGCGGTGGCGGCCATGAGCGTGGTGGCGTTAACCCGCTCCGTCTATCACAGGGTGTTTCTCACGCCGGAGCTGCGCGAGGTGCTGCTGGATCTGATAATCGAGTCGGGCGAGGTGGCTCGCAGCGAGGGTGTTGAGCCCGTCGATTTGCCGGGGCCGCTGCAGGTCAAGACTTTGCTGGGCTCCCCCCGCTCGGAGTCGCTGGAGGTCCTCCGGCGATTCGGCGAGAATCTGGTTTCGACCGGGCAGACGGAGGTGAAGGTCTCCGCCCTTCAGAGCATCGAGCGCGGCCGTCCGCTGGAGGTGGACGCCGTGTTCCGCCCGCTGGCCGACCGCGCCGCCACCAGGGGCCTGAAGGTGCCGCTGCTGCGGGCAGCGACCCGTCTGATGATTGGAATAGACAAGGCTCTGCGGGACTCGGCCGGCTTGTAACCACTCGCGTGGCCGGGTGCTGGCGCCCGGCGGTGTTCGTGATGCCCAACTATTGTGGTTGGGCTGATCAGTTTTGATCACCCCTTATCTCTTGTAGGGACGGTTGACGCGCCTTTTCGGGAGTTCATTTTGATGGCGGTTTTCCGTCTCGCAGCATTCGGTTTTCTTATGTGCTAACATGATGTCGTCTACCTATTAGGAGGGATCTAATTGGTTAGATGGCGAACATTCGCAGGCTGGCTAGGCGACCTTCTAGAGTGCGCTGAGCCCGACGACTCTCCTGCGGCGCGGGCATCGGCGAAGTGGGCATCTATCCCCGCGGCGGGTTCCCCTAAGAGCAAGTATTCCCGTACAGGTCGCTCCGCCCGTAGCGGTGGGCTTTCCAGTTCCAAGCGGCGGGGTGGTGGGCGTGGGCGGGTTTGGGTGTTGGCGTGTGTGGGTGTTGCGTAGGTGTTGCGGGGCGGGGGTTTCGTGTGTTCGGCACCTGCTACAAGTACGTGACCCGTTACGGGACGTTGAGTTATTCGTGTTCGTCGGGTTGGAGCCTCTCCGGCAGCACTTGTAGCCGGACGGTGACGAGCGCTGTGACCCGGTACGGCTCGTTTACTACGACTACTGTCACGGCCAGGGTGTTCGCCCACGAACTCGGCCACTTCCTGGGACTCTCCGACTACCTCTTCGGATGCGGCCGAGTGGCCGACGAAAACGGATCCCTGTACTCCTACGGCCACACCATGCTCGACTGGGAGGAGGCTGTCAGGACGCAGACCGCCGCCTCCTTTCGGTTGAATGTAACGTTCGCCGCCGGGGTGGATGCTGCGCTGAGGAGGCAGGAGTTCGTTATAGCCGGGGTCACCAGGGGGCACCCCGCCCCCTGGAGGGGGCACCCCTCCACTCACCCGACCGTCGACCTAGACCTGCTAACAGGCGACCCGGCCACGGAGTCCTGGACTATCGGGTCGCTGTCGGTCATAAGCCTTCCCGCCGCCCCGGCGCCGTGACCCGCCGTGACCGACGCGGGCTAAAGGGAACCACGGTGAGCACCCGCCTCAGGGGATGCGCGCTCCTAGTCGCTTTCGCAGCCGCCGGGTGCTCACCGGCTGGGCCGCCCCCGCAGGAAGGCGCAGCGCCTCCTGCGCCCACGCCTGCGGCGGCGGTAGGCCCCGCCCCCGCCGCTTCCACGACAAGCACCACCCCCGAGGCGGCCGCCACCGCCCCTGCCGCAACTGCAACAGCCGCCGCTCCGCCGCCGCCCGCATCCATAGCCGCTCCGCCTTCGGCCGTTACCACTACTGCCGTTGCCGCTCCGCCGCCCGCTGCCACTACCACCTCTACTGCCGCCGCCGTGTCGGCGGTTGCGGGGGCCGGGGGCGTGGTGGATGGTTTCGTGTCGGTGAGCGCGGGTTGGGGTTACGCGTGCGGTTTGCGGGCGTCGGGCGTCTTGAGGTGCTGGCTTCTGGGGGACATGGTGGAGCACAACGACCTCGAGAAGGAGGAGTGGGCGGTGGGGGGCTGGTCAGCCGCCGACGAGCCGCCTGGGGGGGCGTTCAGGCAGGTGGCCGCGGGGAGGGGTTTCGCCTGCGGACTGCGCCCCGGGGGGGCGGCGGAGTGCTGGGGCAGGAACCCCATTTTCGAGGCGCCGCCGCCGGGGGGCGTGTTCAAGTCGCTGAGCGCGGCCCTGGAGTATGTCTGCGGCGTCCGCCCGAGCGGTGAGGTGGAGTGCTGGGGCAACCCGAGGGTGCGCCGCTGGGTTCACCGTTACCCCACCGACTCCCCGCCGGGGGTGTTCACCGACATCGCCACCGGCAGGGACTCCACGTGCGGCCTCCGCCCGGGCGGTGAGGTGGAGTGCTGGGGAGGGGACTACAACCAGGGCGTCGAACCCCCGGCAGGGCCGTTCGAACGCCTGGAGGAGTTCGCGTACGTCGTGTGCGGGATCACCGTCGGCGGGGAGGCGGTGTGCTGGGTCGACCCCAGGGGCGTGGAGGCGGACAGCGGCGCCCTGGAGTGGCCGGATCGCGTGCCGCCCCTGCCCAGGCCTGATATACGGTTACGAAGGTTTGGGACTACGGGGGTGACTTGCGGAATAGATTACGATTACGCCGCAGTCTGCTGGCGGGCCGTGGAAGGGGGGTTCGAGTTTCTGCCCACCCCTGGGGGGGAGTTCACCAGCGTCACGGGAGAGTCCCGCACCAAGTGCGCCGTCCGCCGCGACGACGGCGGGGTTGAGTGCTGGAATCGGTTAAACGGCGAGGCCCGCCCAGCCCCTGAGGGGGAGTTCTCGGACATATGGCTCCTAGGCGGGAGGGGCTGCGGGGTGCGCCCGGGCGGGGAGTTGGACTGCTGGTGGCTGGGGGCGGGTTTGCCGCCTCCCCCCGATGGCAGGTTCAAGGCCGTCAGCGTCTCTGACAGTTTTTGGGTGTGCGGCGTGCGCGTGGATGGGGGCGTGGACTGTTGGCCTGATCTGAGTAACCGCGCCGGCGCTGAGTGGTCGCCTCCTGAGGGGGAGTTCACGAAGGTGAGCGTGTCCAGGCGGCACGCCTGCGGTCTGCGCCCCGACGGGGGGATCGAATGCTGGGGCGGCGTCTACCCCGCACACGGGAAACTCGACACCCCCGAGGGGGAATTCGCGTCCGTCAGCGCCGGCTGGGAGAAAAGGGGAAGGCGGCCGGGCCCGATCTTCGGGCCTGGCCGCGAGGACGGGCGGGTTGACTACATCACTTACTGGGCGGGGTACACCTGCGGGTTGCTCATAGACGGGTCCGCGAGATGCTGGGGCGTCGCTAGCAACATCAAAGCGACCGAGTACCACACCTGGGAGCACGTGAGGGAGAAACACCCCGTGGTGATCACGCCGGAAGGGGCGTTCACCCAAATCGGGGCCGGGCGAGAGTTCGCCTGCGGCCTGCGCGCCGACACCAGGGTCGCCTGCTGGGGAACCGTGTACCCCTTCCCCTGGGGGCCTATCAGGGCTGAAACCGAGGACGGGAGCTTAGGCCCCTACATTTGGGAGGGCCGCGTCTCGTATCTCTACGGCGACCCTATTACGGGCCCGGAGGCCGAGCACCGCGCCCTAGCGGCCCCCGACTACCCGGATCCCCTACGCGGGGGAGAGGCCCCGACTGAGGGGTTCACGCAGATCAGCGTCGGCAGGCGAGACGTCTGCGGCCTCCTCGCGGGCGGCGGCGCCGAATGCTGGCGCGCCAACAGGAGCACGACGTACAGCATGGAAGGCCCCTACACGCAGCTGAGCGTCGCCTACGACTTATACGTCTGCGGCGTCCGCGGCGACGGCGGAGTGGACTGCTGGCGCCACGGCAGTGGACCTCCCCAGCACATCCCAGCCCCGATCACCCACCCACTCCCCAGAAACCAATAACCACGCCCCGGCAGGGAAGCAGAGTGCTGGGGAAGCACCGAACCAGCGGAATTACGAGGAAAACGACTCCTGGGGGAGAGGCAACTGGCGGTACAGGCACCCCCTCACACCAGACGTCCCGCTGCGGGCCATCTCCAGCCACTTCGGCTGCGGCGTGGGCGAGGACCACCAACTGGTTTGCTGGGTGAACGTGGTCGACGAGCACGAGATGCTCCCCGCCCCGGTGGGGAGGTGGACTGCTGGTGAGCGCGGGGAGGCCGCATCCTCCAACTCGAGGGGCGCTTCAAAAGCATCGCCGGGGCCCTCAACCTCACCAGGATCTGCGGCATCCGCCTCGACGACACCCTCGAATGCTGGGACACGGACACCTCAACAGTGTGTGCATCGGGAAGCTGAATCACCCGAAATGCGGTCGGTCAACCGACATGGATATCCTCAGGCTCGAAACTGGGGAAGAATCGTGAAAATAGCACCCGCCAAGAAGACCGCCGCACCCACCAAGGAGGCCACCGGCCGATTTAAGGGGACAGCCGATCGATGAAGCTCACAGAGGCTTTGTCCATGCTGTCGCTTCGGCGGTCGTCGCCTCGGCTGTTTTCCTACGACGACTTCCGTCGCCTGGCCCGCCGACGGCTGCCGCGCATGATCTACGACTTCGTAGAAGGAGGTGCCGATGGGGAGGTCACGCTGCGGGACAACGAGGCGGCCTTTGACAGGCTGCGTTTCGCGCCCGAGTTCATGGTTGACGTGAACAAGAGAGACTCCGGGGCGACGGTGCTTGGGCGGCGCATCGAGGTTCCGTTCATCTGCGGACCGGCGGGCTTGGCCCGGCTGGTGCACCGGTACGGGGAACTTGAGGTGGCCAAGGCGTGCGCCTCGGCGGGCACAATCTTTGTGGTCAGCACAGCCTCGAGCTACAGCCTGGAGGACATAGCGGCTGTTGGCGACTGCCCGCTCTGGTTTCAGCTTTACCTCTGGGGCAAGGGTGACGTTGTCGCCTCACTGCTTGATCGGGCTGAGGCGTGCGGCTATGAGGCGCTGGTACTGACAGTGGACGTTCCGGTGGTGGGAAAGCGCGAGCGAGACCATCGAAACGGCATGTCGTTGCCGCCACGAGTTGGCCCCTCGCAGGCTCTTGACGCCGCCCTCCACCCGCGTTGGCTTTGGCATCTGCTTTCCGGCCCGTCGATTACGTACGGCAGCCTCGTTGGCCTGTTGCCCGATGCAGCGGGCTTTTCCAGCATCGCCGAGTACGCAAACCGTGAGTTGGTAGATCAGACCAAGACCTGGAGCGAGGTCGCCTGGCTTCGCAAGCGTTGGAGCGGGCCGTTGCTTGTGAAGGGCGTGATGAGCGCCGCCGATGCCCGTCGCAGCGTGGAGCAGGGCGTCGACGGGGTGGTGGTCTCTAACCACGGCGGACGTCAACTCGACAGCCTTCCAGCGTCCCTTGACGTGCTCGGCGAAGTGGTGGCCGAGGTGGGTTCCGAAGCCGAGGTGATCCTCGACGGGGGCGTTAGGCGCGGCTCTGATCTGGTAAAGGCCCGTGCGCTGGGCGCTGCTGCGGCCATGGGCGGGCGGCCTTGGTTTTTCGCCCTGGCCTGCGGCGGGGCCGGGGGCGTGGCGCAGATGCTGGAAATCCTCCGGGCCGACGTGGACCGAACGCTTGCCCTGCTGGGCAGCACCAGCTTCGAGGCGGTCACCTCGGACATCCTGCGCCGGTAAGCCCCAGTTCGTCCGTGTAACGCCCAAATGTCCCCTTGCCCCGTCCCTTAAGGAAGTAAGCAACCGCCACCGAGGGCTTGACACGGCGATCGTCCCGGCGATCGTCCCGACGGCTGGATTGCAATTTTGCGGAAGGTTTAACGCCGCCCGCGTTAGTTTTTCCGACGATGAGCGAGCCTGGCCAGCCGAACCCCTTAAGGAGAGGAGTCCTGGTGGTCGTCTCGTCCCTGATAATTGTGGCGTTGTCCACCTCAGCTTGCTCATTTGCGGGTGATCCCCCGGAATCGGCATCGCCTGTTCGGGAAACCCCAACCACGACTTCCCAGGCAGGTGTCTCCGCTATCGAGGAACCCCCCTCTGAGGCCGACACGATCCTCCTTGGGGTTGTAATGTCGACCACCGGGAAGATCGCCTCGAGGGACGCTCCAGTGCTCGATTCCCTCCTACATGCAGTAGAGCAGGTCAACGGGGCGGGCGGGCTTCTGGGCCGCCCCCTGGTGCTGGATGTAAGGGACGCCAACTCGGAGCTGAACGTTGCCTACACGGAGACTCTCAAGCTCATCGAAAAGCAGGTTCCGGTGATTTTTGCAACCTGCGACCTCTACTTTTCCCGGCCGATCATGGAAGTGGCAGACAACGAAGGCGTGATGGTGATCGCACCGTGCGGCCCTGAACCCAGGGTCGGCGAGGTATTCGTGCGCCCATTGGCGTTTTCCACGGGGACTTCAAACGAAAATTACGGCCGCGTGATGGCCGAGTTCGCGGCGGATGAGGGATTCGGGCAGGTTGCGCTGTTCGTGGAAGGCGACGACCCCGGCGCAGATCGGACATGCGGTCTATTCGCCGAGAGGTTTGCGGAGCTGGGCGGTTCCGTGGAGAGAACATTCGTGTTTGGCCCTTTGTGGTGGGATCTCGTGGCGACTAGCTCCAGCCTGCGAATCTCCGAACAGCTCGCAGAAGAGGCCGACTCACCATTGGTGGTGATGTGCGCAGCCCCCGACGGCATGGGGCGGAGGTTGTTCCGACTGCTTCGCTTAGCGGGCGCGGAAGCACCGATTCTGGCGACGAGCGCACTTGACGGGAAGGGCTGGATGAGCGGAATCTCAAACGTCGGGCCTCTTTACGTGGTCACAGAGGCATCCATCTACGGTGACGATCCCAGCGAGCAGGTGAACTTTTATTTTGCTGGCAGCCTTGACGATCCGGCAAGATCGGTCGAAAGGGTGGGTTGGGCTGTAACTGGGGCCGAAGGGCTGTGGGCGTTCGTCAGGGCCGTGAACAGCACGGAAAGCCTCGACCCGGCAGATCTGGCAACCGCCATTGAAGGGTTCAACAGGACAGAGCTTTGGATGGGCAACGTCAGTTATTCCCCGGACTCCCATGTCGTAAACGGCAGGTCGTTGCGAATCATCAGCCACGCGAACGAGGTAAGCCGCCTAATTCAGGTGCGTACGCCCACAGTGGCGGGATGAGTTCTCGCATCGGCACCCTCGTGGTGCCTCAGCATCTTGAAGATCGCCTCAGTATCCCAAAGACACGTCAACGCGCCCAAGCAGGGGCTCATTGTCGGCCCAGCGGCGTACGTTCTCGGCGGTCCGTTGAGCCAGGAGCACCAGCCCCATCTGCGGGGTGTTCCCCACATGCGGGGTGATGATGCAGTTGGGCGCCTCCCAAAGGGGATGGCCGTCGGGAAGAGGTTCGGGGTCGGTCACGTCGAGGGCGGCTCCGGCGATTTCCCCGCCGCGCAGGGCGGCTGTGAGGTCGTCGGTCACCACGTGCTCGCCTCGTCCCACGTTCACAAGCCATGACCATTTCGGCATTGCGTCGAGGGCTGCGGCGTCGATGACGCCCCTTGTCTCCGACGTGAGGGCCAGGGCGACCACAACGGCGTCTGCCGAGGCCAGAGCCGACATCAGTGAGTCGGATCCCATCACTTCAGCGCCCTCGATTGGTTCAGGATGTCTGCGCAGCACGGCGACCGAGCATCGGAAGGGTTCAAGCAGCCGCAGCAACTCTCCGGCTATTCCCCCTCCCCCAAGGATCGCCACCCTTGCGCCGCGCAGGTTGCGTCCCTGCGGAGGCTCCCACGTTCGGGCGGGCACGTAGGCGTTGAGCCCGCGCATGCCCGCTAGGAGCAGCCCCAGGGCCAGCTCCGCCACCGGCTGGGCGTAAACGCCCTTGCCGCAGACCCACGTTCGCGCCTCATCGAGGTGCGGAAGATACGGCTCGATGCCCGCGTACGGCAGCTGAATCCAGCGCAGCTGCGGGGCTGAGCTCAGCAGTTCGCCGAGTTGCCCCGGGTCGGCTGGTTCGGCCCAGATCAGGCCCTCGGCCATGTCCGGCTGCACAACTTCGCCCCCGCCGCGCTGGACGCCCTCGACAAGGGCGTTTCGGCGCCAGCACCGCGGCTCGACGGCGATGCGGGGCGCAGAACGCAAGAAGCTAGATTTCACCCTCATGAAGGTACCGCTGACCATCAAGGATTTTCTGGAACGAGCCGAGGTCGTGTATCCAAACCGTCCTGCAGTCGTTGACGAACCCAGGCAACCGGCGGCCAGCTGGGGCACTCTGACCTACCTCGAGGTGGCACAGAGGGCCAGGGCGCTGGCTGCTGCCCTGGACAGACTGGGTGTAGGTGTGGGGGAGCGGGTGGCCGTCGTGTCGCTGAACGCTGCGAGGCTTCTGGTGACGATGCTGGGGACGAGCGCCCACGGGCGGGTGTGCGTTCCCGTTAACTTCCGCCTAAACGCCGAGGAGGTGGCCTACATCGTCGAGCACTGCCGGGCATCGGTGCTGCTCGTAGACCCGGAACTGGACGAGGCGCTCTCCGGGGTTTCCTGTCGGCACCGCTTCGTGTTGGGTGGCGAGTCCGACGAAGCCCTCTTCGGCGGGGCGAGCGGAACCGCCGGCGCCTCCCCGGCGCAATGGCGGCCCGACGAGGACGCCGCCGCCGTAATCAACTACACCAGCGGCACAACCGCCCGCCCAAAGGGCGTGCTCATGTCGCATCGGAGCCTGTGGCTGAACGCGGTCTCTTTCGGCTGGAACGCAGGCGTGAGCCACCATGACGTGTACCTGCACACCCTGCCGATGTTTCACTGCAACGGCTGGGGAATGCCGTATGCGTTAACAGGGATGGGGGCGAAGCAGGTGGTGATCCGCAAGGTGGAAGGGGCGGAGATACTGCGTCGCATCGAAGCCCACGGGGTCACGTACCTGTGTGGGGCGCCCTCTGTGGTTGACGCAGTGCTAGCCGCCGCCGAGGACTGGCCCGGCGAGGTTCCCGGTGCTGGCAGGGTGAGGATGACAGTGGCCGGGGCGCCGCCTCCCACACGCACGATTGAGCGAATGGAGACAGAACTGGGGTGGGAGTTCATGCAGCTCTACGGCCTCACCGAGACCGCCCCCTATCTGACGATGAACCGCATTCGTCCGGAGTGGCACGACCTCAATCCCGCCGAGCGCGCCGCAAGATTGGCGCGCCAGGGAGCACCGGGCCTCGGCATCTCGCTCAAGGTGGCGTCTGACGGTGAGATCTGGGCGAGGGGCAACCACGTCCTTACCGGCTACTGGGAACAGCCAGAGGCCACAGCCGAGGCGCTGGAGGGGGGATGGTTCCACACCGGCGACGGCGGATTCCTGGACGACGAGAGCTATCTGGTGCTCACCGACAGGAAGAAGGATGTGATCATCTCAGGTGGTGAGAACATCTCCTCCATAGAGGTGGAGGACTGCCTCTTTTCGCATCCTGCCGTGGCCGAGGCGGCGGTGATCGGCGTGCCGCACGAACGATGGGGGGAGACGCCCAAGGCCCTGGTGGTGCTGGCCCCGGGGGCGTCGGCAGGCGAGGAGGATCTCATCGGGCACTGCCGCAGCCGTCTTGCCCACTACAAGTGCCCGACCTCTGTGGAGTTCAGGGCTTCCCTGGCGCGCACCGCCACCGGCAAGCTGCAGAAGTATCGCCTGCGCGCCCCGTACTGGGAGGGTCTGGAACGACGCATCGGCTGACGCCCTGCGGGAATGCGCCGAGGCCACGCCCAGGGCCCCGACTAGGCGATCAGTCCTGCCTGGCCCGGATGCGTATCGGCCGAGAGACCTCGGCGAAGAAGTCGTTGCCCTTGTCGTCGATCACGGTGAAGGCCGGAAAATCCTCCACCCTGATTCTCCAGACCGCCTCCATGCCCAGTTCGGGGTACTCCAGCACCTCCTTGGCGCGAATTGCGTCAGCCCCCAGGCGGGCCCCCGGTCCGCCGATGGAGCCCAGGTAGAAGCCGCCATGACGGGCGCAGGAGTCAACCACGGCCCTTGAGCGGTTGCCCTTGGCAAGCATTACAAGCGATCCCCCGGCCATCTGGAACTGTTCAACGTATGAGTCCATTCGCCCGGCTGTGGTGGGGCCGAAGGAGCCGGAGGCGTACCCCTTTGGGGTCTTGGCAGGCCCGGCGTAGTAGACGGGATGGCGCCGCAAGTAGTCGGGCATCTCCTCGCCGGCATCGAGGCGCTGCTTGATCCGGGCGTGGGCGGTGTCGCGGGCGACCACCAAGGTGCCAGTTAGGGAGAGGCGTGTCTTCACGGGATGGGCCGAGAGAGCCCCGAGGATTGCTTCCATCGGCTGATCCAGGTCTACCCGGACTGATTCGCCCCCGATGCTCTTCTCGGTCTCGGAAGGGAGGAAGCGGGCCGGGTCAGCCTCCAGCTCCTCCAGGAATACTCCGTCCCTGGTGATTTTTGCCATCGCCTGGCGGTCGGCCGAGCAGGAGAGGGCGATAGCCACCGGGCAGGAGGCGGCGTGGCGGGGCAGGCGGACGACGCGCACGTCATGGCAGAAGTACTTCCCGCCGAACTGTGCGCCGATTCCGAAGCTTCGGGTGAGATCCAAGATCTTCGCCTCCCAGTGGGGGTCACGCAGCGCCTCACCGTTGCCCGTCCCCTCTACGGGCAGGTGATCCAAGTACCGGGTCGAGGCCAGCTTCGCCACGGAAAGGGCGTACTCCGCGGAGGTGCCGCCGATAACCACGGCGAGATGGTATGGGGGGCACGCTGACGTGCCGATCTCGCGCAGTTCCCCGTCGAGGAAGTCCAGCAGGCTTTCGGGGTTCAGAAGGGCGCGGCTCTTCTGATACAGGAAGCTCTTGTTGGCCGAGCCGCCGCCTTTTGCGATGAACAGGAATTTGTACTCGGCGCCAGGAACGGCCTCGATGGCGATTTCCGCGGGAAGGTTGTTTCCGGTGTTCCGCTCGCTGAACATGCCGGTGGGGGCGAGTTGGGAGTAACGGAGGTTTGAGGTCTGGAAGGTGTCGAAGACGCCCCGGGAGATGGCCTCGCGGTCGTCGCCGTCGGTGAGCACCTGCTGGCCCTTTGCGGCCTTGACGATGGCGGTTCCGGTGTCCTGGCAGCCCGGCAGCACGCCTCCAGCTGCGATGTTGGCGTTGCGGAGGAGTTCCAGGGCCACGAAACGGTCGTTGGGGGAGGCCTCGGGGTCGTCGAGAATGGCCGACAGCTGGGCCAGGTGCCCGGGGCGCAGCAGATGCGCCAAGTCGCGCATGGCCTCGGCGGTCAGCAGGCGGATGGCCTCGGCGGGGACGTGCAGGAAACTGCGCCCCCCCAGTTCCATCGCCGATGCCCCCAGCTGTCCCAGCCGGCGGTATGGGGTCAGGTCGTCTGCAGCCTCCGGCAGGATCGGGTGATAGGCGAACGATTCCACGGGTGCCTGATGCAGGTCAGACGCCTGAAGGGCTGCCAGGGAAGGGACCCGGATCTTCCGTCAGGGGGATTATGACACGGCTCCATTGCATTGACCTGCTGAGCCGGTCGGTCACGTCCCGCCACTCTGTCGGGTTCCAGCCCTCTGCCGAGCCGACTACCTCCAGGTGGTGGTTGAGATGCACGATGGCCGGCAGCATCTCAATGCCGAGCGCTCCCACCACCTCCCGGCTGGGGTCGGTGAAGGTCAGGAACTCCTCGGAAAGGGGCCCCAGGAACTCGCGGGCCTCTGATGCGCCTGTGCACACAAGCCAGCCCACCCTGCAGTCGGCGCCACGAAACGTGGCGAGCACCCGATGCGCTGTGGGAAGAATCCAACTGCTCTCAAGCGTGAAGGGATCAAGCGCCACCACCACCAGGTGGAAGGTCGTCACCCAGTCGGAGGCCGGCCGGGCTCGCCCGCCGATCGGTTCGAGCAGGGTCTGGGGGGGAGGCGAGGAAGCCATCGAATCAGCTGATCCTTCCACGGAAGGGCCTCATCCCCTCCACGCCCAGCTCGACGCGCAGCAGCCTGCCCACCATGGGGGCCTCCGCCGTGACCTCTGAAATGTCGCCGAAGTCGGTTACCCAAAGGTTGCCGCCGTCGAAGCAGCAGTTCAGCGGCACGAAGGGGCACTCCAGAAAGTCCAGGTAGGAGCCGTCGGGCGCGATTACGTCGAGGCCTCCGCCCATGAACACGGTGATCCAGTAGTTGCCCTCCGCGTCGAGCTTGAAGCCGTCGGGCGTGTGGCCTTGCGGAAGGGTGCAGACGTGCTCAATCTTGCCGTCGGGGCGGCGTCGGCGAACGTTCAACGTGTAGGACTCAACCCACACCACGCTGCCGTCGGGATCCACCGCCACGCCGTTGGTGTAGACGGGCTCGAGCTCTTCGAGCACCCGGCCGGTCCCGTCGGGGAGCAGCTCGAAGATGTAGCTGGGGTCGGGTTTGTTGGCCGCATCCCACTCCCCCGAATCGGTGAAGTAAAGGGAGCCGTTCGGCCCGAAGGCCAGGTCGTTGGGGGCGTTCAGCTTGACGCCTTCGATTTCCGTGACGATCTCCTCCACTGAGAGATCGGGGCTGATCTTCTGAATCGACGCCGGGACCTGGTCTTTGGCCTTCCACGCCCCGACTGTGCCGCCGTTCTGGGTGACGTAGACCGACCCGTCGTCGCCCACCACGCATGCATTGGTGCCTCCCCCGCAGTATGCGTACTGCGACACCCCCGATCCCTGCTCCCACACCAGCACGTCGCTGGTGTAGGTGTTCACGAAGACCACACGGCCGTCTTCGAGCATGTCAGGGCCTTCGGGGTGACCGAGGTTTTCCGCCATTACTTCGATTTTTCGTTTCATTGCTGTCGCTGCTCCAATCGGGTTGCTGTTTGTCGGGTGCGGCGCACGCGTTTGCTATGCCCCCATCGCGTGGTAGCCGCCGTCAACGTGGACGATCTCCCCCGTCGTCAAGGGAAGCCAGTCGGAGAGAAGCATCACGCAGGCCTTCGCCACAGCCTCGGGGTTGGTGACGTCCCATCCAAGCGGGGAGCGCCTTACCCAGGCGTCCTCGAATGCCTCGAAGCCCGGGATGGAGCGGGCCGCCATCGTGCGTACCGGCCCTGCGGCCACAAGGTTCACTCGAATGTTGCTCGGCCCCAGGTCTCGGGCGAGATAACGGGCCACCGACTCCAGGGCGGCCTTGGCCACCCCCATCCAGTCGTACACCGGCCAAGCCACCGAGGCGTCAAAGTCCAGACCGACCAGCGATCCGCCGTTGGGCATGAGCGGGACGGTCGCCTCCGCCAGGGCCTTGAGCGAATACGAGGAGACCTCCAGCGCCTGCGACACGTCTTCCCAGCGGGCGGCCATGAAGTCCCCCCCGAGGCAGACCTGGGGGGCGAACCCGATTGCGTGAAGCGCGCCGTCGAGACCTCCCCATTTGGCATCCAGCGCCTCCCGCACCCGCTCGAAGTGGGAAGGCCGGGTGACGTCGAGCTCCAGCACCTCCGGTGGCTCAGGAAGCTTGCGGGCAGTGCGCTCCGTCAGCCGAAGCCCTCGGCCCGCACCGGTCAGGACGATTTCCGCCCCTTCGATCTGAGCCAGGCGGGCCGCTGAATAGGCGAGGGAGGCGTCGGTGAGCACTCCGGTTATCAGAAGCCGCTTTCCATTCAAAATGCCCATTAGCCACAAGCTATCCTAAGGGCATGAACATAGGAGTAATTGGAGGCACTGGCCCTGCCGGAAGAGGCTTGGTTGCGCGACTTGCCAGCGTAGGTCACGAGGTGGTGCTGGGGTCTCGTTCCGAGGAGCGGGCAGCCGAGATGCGGGCAAGGATCATCGATTCCTGGCCGGGCAGGTCGCTGAACATCGTTGCAGGGCACAACTCCACCGCAGCAGACGCGGAACTCGTGATAATGGGGATGCTCTGGGACGGCGCCGCCACCACGGCGGCCTCGCTGGAGCCGAAGCTTCGGGGCAAGGTTGTGATCTCAATGTGCAACGCCCTCACGCGGCTGGGAGGGGAGTTCCAGCCGCTGGTCCCACCCCGAGGCTCGGTTGCAGCAAGCGTGCAGGCTGCCGCGCCCGGGGCGATGGTGGCCGCCGCCCTCCACCACATCCCGGCCAGGGAGCTGGGGAGGATCGATGAACCGCTGCCCTGCGACGTGCTGGTCTGCTCCGATTACGCCGAGGCCACGAAGGCCGCCTCGGAACTGATTGCGGAAATCCCGGGAGTCCGCTCGCTAGACGCCGGGAGCCTTTCAGCCGCCGCGCCCATCGAGGCGTTCACAGCTGTCCTCCTTCAGCTCAACGCCAGGTACTCCACGCGTGTCTCGCTCAGCTTCACTGGCATCGAGGGGTTGGAGGCCCCCGGCGCTGACGCCTGACAGCCAGGTTTTGTCATCGGCCGTTTGCCGTGGCTCGCCATCGTGAGTTGCGGAAGCCTGCGGCTTGCACCTTTTCCGATGCGGCCAACACCATTGCCGACGCAGTAAGAATCGATGAGCTTCGGAAGCATGCGGTGTGACGCCTTTCCCGATGCGTCTGTTTGACACTGCCTCTGGCGAGGTCGTGCCGTTCGAGCCCGGCGAGGTCGTGACGATGTACACCTGCGGAATCACGCCCTATGACTCCACGCACGTTGGCCATGCGGCCACCTACCTCACCTACGACGTTCTTCAGCGACGGCTGCGCGACAAGGGCCATGAGACCCGCTGTGTACGCAACGTCACCGACGTTGACGACGACATCCTCCGCAAGGCACGCTCGCTGGGCGTCCACTACCTTGACCTGGCAGCCGCCGAGGTCACCCGCTTCAACTCGGACATGACCGCATTGAACGCCTTGGCTTGCTGGAGCGAGCCGCGGGCGACCTCGGCCATCGCAGAGATACGCGGCTTCATAGGCAAGGTGCTTGACAGTGGCCACGCCTACCTTTCTGACGGCGCGGTTTATTTTGACGTGGAGTCGTTTCCGGGATTCGGGCGGCTGAGCGGGCTCAGCGAGGACGAGATGCTCGCGCTGGCGGCCGAGCACGGCGGCAACCCGGACGACCCCAGCAAGCGCCACGCTCTCGACTTCGTGCTGTGGCAGCCTTCCCTTCCCGACGAGCCGGAATGGGGGTCGCTTTGGGGGCGGGGACGACCTGGCTGGCACGTCGAGTGCTCAACCCTGGCGATGAGGGAGTTGGGCAGGACGATCGACCTTCATGGCGGGGGGGCGGACCTCATCTTTCCTCATCACGAATGTGAGCTGGCGCAGTCGGAGGCGGTGACCGGCGAGACGTTCGTGCGCCATTGGATGCATCAGGCGATGGTTCGGATGGGGGGGGAGAAGATGTCGAAGTCGCTGGGCAACCTTGTATTCGTGAGCGACCTGTTCAAGGAGTACGACCCTCGGGCGGTGAGACTGGCGATCATCGGACAGCACTACCGATGCTCCTGGGAGTGGGGCGACGATCTCATGGGGGAGGCGGCCGAGCGGCTGGAGCGCTGGAGCCGCGCGTCCTGGGGGGAAGGGCCTCTGGCCGAGGTGCGGGCAGCGCTTGACGGCGACCTGAATACGCCCGTCGCCCTGGAGAGCATCGACGTGGCCGTGGGGCGCGGGCAGGGAGTCGGGGAGGCGGCCATGCTCCTGGGGGTGGACTTGTTTGAGTCGGGGCGTGAGCCGGATGGCCACCTGGGGCTACCGTCAAGGTGATGATTTCAGTCATGTTGCCTGACGGTGCGAGCCGTCGGATGCCTGAGGGCTCGACTGTGGCCGATCTTGCCGCCGACATCGATGCCGGCCTGGCCAGGCGCGCCCTGGCGGCCGTGGTGAACTCAACCGAGGTCGATCTCTCCACCCCGCTGCGGGACGGGGCTGAAGTTCACATCATCACCCCCGACAGCGAGCGCGGCCTGTACACGCTGCGCCACAGCACCGCACACGTGCTGGCCCAGGCGGTGCTCGACCTCTACCCGGGCGCGACATTCGCCATCGGCCCGCCCATCGAGGGGGGCTTCTACTACGACTTCGAGTTGCCCGACGGAGGCACCTTCAGCGACGCCGACCTCCAGCGTGTGGATGCCCGGATGCGGGAGATTGTCGACGCCGATCAGCCCTTCGTACGGGAGGAACTCGGCGTGGTGGACGCCCTGGGGATTTTTGAGTCGCACCCCTACAAGCGGGAGATAATTGCCGGGGTGGCTTCCGGGGGCGGGGGGCAAGGAGATGAGTTCTCCGGGGAGGCCGACGGGGGGGCAACGCTGAGTTGCTACCGCAACGGTGACGGCTTTGTAGATCTCTGCCGCGGCCCGCACGTTCCTTCCACGGGCAGGCTGGGCCATTTTGCCCTGCAGCGTGTAGCAGGCGCCTACTGGCGCGGCGACACCAGCCGCCCGATGCTGCAGCGCATCTACGGGACGGCCTGGGCGAAGAAGTCGGACCTTCGCTCCCACCTGAGAATGCTGGCCGAGGCCGCCAAGCGTGATCACCGCCTGCTTGCCCGTCAACTCGACCTGGTCTCCTGGCCGGATGAACTTGGCCCCGGCTTGGCCGTATGGCATCCGAAGGGGGCGACGGTTCGACACCTGATGGAGGAGTACAGCCGCAGCCGGCACATCTCCGGCGGCTACGAGTTTGTCTGCACCCCGCATTTGGCCAAGGCGGAGCTCTGGGAGGTGAGCGGCCACCTCGACTTTTTCGCAGAGGGCATGTACCCGCCCATGGAGCTCGAAGGCGCCGTCTACTACCCCAAGCCCATGAACTGCCCGTTCCACGTGATGATCTACAAGTCGCGTCAGCGCTCCTACCGGGAACTGCCTCTGCGCCTCTTCGAGTTGGGGACGGTCTACCGCTACGAACTTTCCGGGGCGGTTCACGGTCTGCTGAGATCTCGGGGCTTTACCCAGGACGACAGCCACATATTCTGCGAAGTCGAGTCGGTGCCAGAGGAGCTTGCCTCGCTGCTGGAGTTCGTGTTGTCGGTGCTGCGGGCGTTCGGCTTCCACGATTTCGAGGCCAAGCTCTCCACGCGACCCTCCGGCAAGGCCGTGGGCAGCGTCGAAATGTGGGATCTCGCCACAGACGGCCTGCGATCCGCCCTTGAACGGGCTGCAATCGACTACTCGACCGATGTGGGGGGCGGCGCCTTCTACGGCCCAAAGATCGACGTGGACGTAAGAGACAGCCTCGGGAGGGCGTGGCAGCTCTCCACCCTGCAGCTCGACTTCAACCTGCCGGAGCGTTTCGATCTCACCTACGCAGCCTCCGACGGGTCGCGGCGGCGACCTGTGATGATCCACCGGGCGCTCTTCGGCTCGGTGGAGCGGTTCTTCGGCGTGCTGCTCGAGCACTACGCCGGGGCGTTCCCGGTCTGGCTGTCGCCAGTCCAGGCTTGCGTGCTCCCGGTGGCCGATGAGCACTCCCCCTACGCCGCAGAGGTGGCCAGGGCGCTTGCCGACGCTGGTTTCAGGGTGGAGACGCGAGATGGGCATGAGCCGCTGGGCAGGCGCATCCGCAACGCCAAGCTGGAGAAGATCCCTTATGTGCTGGTGGTGGGCGCCGACGACGTCTCAGCTGGCACAGTGGGCGTGAACACCCGCAGCGGACGGCCGGTGCGCGGCGTCCTCCTGGCTGCGCTGCTCGACCAAATCAGAGGCGACGTGGAGGCTCGTCGTTGAGCGGTCTGGATCGCCTCTGGGCGGGCTGGCGAGGCGAATACGTGGAGGCGGTGGCAGGCGCAGGGGCCGCCGGCACCCCCTCTCCTTTCGAAGAGTTGGGGCGCAGCAACCGGGCTGACTCCGACACGTTTGTGATTTGGAGGGGCGAACGATGCTTCGCCGTACTCAACGCCTACCCCTATTGCACCGGTCACTTGCTGGTGATGCCGTATGAGCCGGCCGCCACGCCCTCCGATCTCGACGACCTCACGTGGCGGGAACTCTGGGAGGCGGTGCGAACGGCCGTCGGGGCGTTGCAGGACGCCTACCACCCCGATGGCATCAACGTGGGTCTCAACCTTGGGAAGGCGGCGGGCGCCGGGGTGCCCGGTCACTTGCATGTCCACTGCCTCCCCCGCTGGTCGGGCGACACCAATTTCATGACCGCCGTGGCGGAAACCAGGGTGCTTCCCGAAGCCCTGCCCGTTACTTGGCGGAAATTACGGGCAGCCTGGGGAAGGTAGCGTGGCAAACGTGGAGGACGGGGCGGGCGAAGTGGCCGGGGAGCCTTCAACGCCGCAGGATGACGCCTACACCTCGATCGACAAGCCATCGACAGGCGAGCAGGCGGAGCCTTCCGGCGAAATGGTTGACAAGCTCCCACCGGAAGTTGACAAGCTCCCACCGGAACTCGACCCGAGCCAGTATGCGGGCCCCTATGTCTTCCCCAACAACAGCCGCCGCCGGATGCCCGGCGTCATCTACATTTTCCTGGGAGTCGTGCTGGCGGCCTCCTGGGGTATCACGCTGAGGTTCGACCTCTCCTGGGTGAACGGAGGATTCCTCATAGCCGCCATTGCGCTGCTGGTGCTGGGCGGATACCACTTTCTGGCAGGAAAAGACCTGAACATCGACGAGAGGGAAGCCTTGATGGTAGCGGTGAAGAGGGTGGGGTTCCCGGTTGGGCATGCATCAGCCCAGATGGGCTGGCGAGGCTGGGGCAGCCGCCCGACCTGGCGCATCCTCGTCTTTTCAAACGAGCCTCAACCCCGTCGGCGAGGCCTCGTGCTCATCGACGGCGTGGACGGGGAGGTTCTGGACGCCATCATCGAGGAGAACCCCGAAGACTGGTCGGTGCTTCAACAATCCGCCGAATAGGGGCATCGCGATGTTCGACGGAAACTTGAGGGAGGGGGTGGATCGCTGCCTGGTGCCGGTGGGCGCCTTGCTGGTTCGCCTTAAGGTGCGCGCCAATCACGTCACCCTCTTTGGCGTGGCGTCCTCGGCTGCCGCGGCCGCCATGGCGGCCACAGGTCGAATCCGGCTGGGCCTGGTGTTTCTGATACTCACCGGCCTGGGCGATCTTCTCGACGGCCCGGTGGCCAAGGCGTCAGGCACCGACAGCCGCAAGGGGGCTTTCCTGGACTCGGTGTCCGACAGGATCTCCGACTCCTTGATCCTGGGCGGGCTGACCTGGTTCTACCTCGACAAGGGGCTCATCGCCCTGCTTCCCGTGGGTTTGCTGGCATCGTCGCAAATAATCTCCTATCAGCGCGCCAAGGCCGAGGCGCAAGGCCTGGAGGCGGCTGGCGGGTTGATGGAGCGAGCCGAGCGCTTTATTGTCCTGTGCATCGGCTTCCTGTTCCCCTCAGTTCTGCACATTGTTCTCTGGGTGCTGCTCGGGCTGGTTCTGATAACAGGCGTTCAGCGTTTCGCGAAGATCTGGCGTCAGTTGTGAACCCGTTTCGACTCTCGGAGTGCCTCGATGACGAGAAGCTGATGAACCGCCTGACGCTGGAGAAGCACCGAGTAGGCAGCTTCCTGGCACGAAGGCTGCCAAAGCCCGTCGTTGACTTGGGGGGATGGGCACTGGCATGCGTACTGGCTTCAGGGCATTCAAATCGCCGCCTGCTGGTTGAGCGAAATCTGAGAAGGGCCGGCGTCGATGCCTTCGAGGACCTTCCGGGCGCGGTACGCAAGGCTTTTGCGTCCTACGCCAAGTACTACGTTGACAGTTCCGTTGTTGCGAGGCTCAGCCCTTCCCAGGTGGACGCCGGATTTACCTTCGAAAGCTTCGAGAACATCCTCGATGCCCACAGAAAGGGGCCTGGCCCAATCCTGGCGCTGCCCCACGTTGGCAGCTGGGACTGGGCTGGTGCCTGGCTGGCACAAGTGCCTGGGTATCCGGTAACCGTGGTGGTGGAGTCAGTGGAACCGAAGGAGCTCTTCGACTGGATGGCGGAGTACCGAAGGCGACTCGGTTTGCACGTTCTCCCTGCTACGCCCGGTGTGATGCCCAAGCTCAGCCTGGCCCTCGAGGAGGGGCACGTGATTTGTTTGCTATGCGATCGCAACGTGGGTTCGGGAGGGGTGGAGGTGGAGTTCTTCGGGGAGACCACCAAGCTCCCGGCCGGGGCCGCGCTGCTTGCCAGACGCAGTGGAGCCGGAATCGTGCCTGCTGTGGTTTACAACCTCAAGGGCAAGTGCCACGCAGTCACCCGGCCGGCGATCTACGTGGAACAGGAAGGAAGCCTGCGAGCAGTGATTCAAGAGACCACCCAGGCGCTGGCCTGCGAGCTGGAGGAGATGATCAGGGCCGCCCCTACGCAGTGGCACATGATGCAGCCAAACTGGCCGAGCGACAGGGCACTGGAGGAGATGACTGATTGCAGGGTCTCAGGCGGATGAGCGGGAATTAGCGTTCCTGTCGTGCGATTGGGAATGATCAGCCCTTACAGCTTCACTCTGCCAGGGGGTGTGCAGATTCAGGTGCTGTATCTGGCGGCGGCGCTTCGGCGGCGAGGTTGGGACGTAAGCGTCCTCGGCCCCTGCGACGGCACTCCGCCCGAGGCTGGCATCATTCCGCTGGGCGAGTCTCTGTTTATTGCCGCAAACGGCTCGATGGCGCCGATTGCTTTTGACCCCCCGGCTTGGCTGCGCAGTTACGCGGCCTTGCGGGAGCACAGCTTCGACTTAATCCACATTCATGAGCCCCTGGTGCCGGCTGCTTCCGCCGCCGCACTGGTTTCCAAGCCCGCTCCCTTGGTGGGCACGTTTCATTCTGCGGGCGGGTCGGCTGCCTACGAGCGGTTTCCGGGGGTTCTGTCAAGGTTGTGCGACCGGCTGGAGTACAGAACTGCGGTCTCAGAGGATGCCCGCCGTCACGCATGGAGTCACCTCGGTGGCGCATACGAGGTGCTGTTCAACGGGGTGCCGGTTGAGCGGTTTCGAGCCGTGGAGCCTTACCCCGCTGAGGCGCCGACCGTCTTTTTCCTGGGGCGTCACGAGCCGCGCAAGGGTTTGAGCGTACTGCTCAGGGCATTTCGAAGGCTTCCCGATGACGTAGTGCTTTGGATAGGGGGGGAAGGGCCCCAGACCGACGATTTGAAGCGTCCACTGCAGGGAGACCCGCGTGTTCAGTGGCTGGGAAAGTTGAGCGAGAAAGAGAAGATCGCCCGTCTGCGGGGCGCCGACGTGTTCTGCGCCCCGTCGTTGAGCGGTGAGTCCTTCGGCGTGGTGCTTCTAGAGGCCATGGCCGCGCAGACGGCCATCGTGGCCAGCGACATTTCGGGCTATTCGCGAGTCGCCCGTAACGGGGCAGAGGCCATTCTGGTGCCGCCTGGCGACCCGGATCGGCTTGCAATAGCCCTCCTTGTGGCGCTAAATGAACCGGATGAGTTGGTAGCCAATGGAACGCGGCGCGCAGAGCAGTTCTCGATGGACTGCTTGGCCAGTCGCTTCGAGGCCATTTACGAACGGCTGCTGAACTGATCCCCCAAGCCGATATACCGCCTGAGCCGGAGAGGGTTACAGAGGGAACGAAACTAGGAGCGTCGTGATTCCCCTTCTTGTTGTTGTCGCCGTGACGGCCTGCATGGCGCTGGTTTGGCTGTTGGCCGACCGAATAGTGGCTCAGGCGGCGCGGGTGCGCCCCCCAACTGCACAGGAGCGGGAGAGATTGTCGGCATACACCGAGTCGCTCTGCTTGAGCGCAGGCCTCCCTGAGCCTGGACTTTGGGTGATAGACGACCCGGTGCCGGCCGCCCTGGCCTGGGGGCGAAGGAGGGCAACCGGAAAAGCGGCGGTAACCACAGGGTTGCTGGAGGGGTTTCCCCCGGTGGAGATTGAGGCGGTGATGGCTCACCTGCTGTGCCGAATTCGTGCAGGCGCCGCTCGCAGGGACACGCTCACAGTGGTGCTGAAACTGGTCTTCTACCCGATTGGGGCCATTATTGCCAACCGGCAAGCCGCAAACCAGTCGGCCGTGATCGCCGACGGCGACGCTGTGAGAATCACACGCTTCCCCCAGGCCTTGATTTCAGCCCTGGGAAAGATGGAAGCGGGCACCGAGGAGCTTCGCAGGAAACCCGGGCTGATCGACAGGCTCTGGATGCACGAGCCGTCCCCAGGTACCCGGATGGCCCGGACAATCCCCCTCTCCGACAGAATCACATACTTGGCGGACTCAGGCAGGGCGGATCCTCTATACGTGGAGCCCGGGGGCAGAATCCTGATCCACACACCGAAGACGCAACAGGCGGGGCGAACCGCGACAAGGGAAGGGGAATGAACCCTGGGCATCCCTGCAATGCGACTGCGAGAGAACTCCTAGACTCAAGACATGAGCAACGTTCAGCAGAATTTCACCGTCATCGAGGGTGAAGCCCAGGACGCGGACAGCCTCGGCGGGCTGGGCAGACATCAGGGAACCACCCTTGTAAAGCGCGGGTTGGCGGAGATGCTCAAGCGGGGCGTGATTATGGACGTGGTCAAGCCCGAGCACGCCAGAATTGCCGAAGACGCGGGGGCGTCCGCTGTAATGGCCCTTGAACGGGTTCCCGCCGATATTCGTCGAGACGGCGGGGTGGCAAGAATGAGCCCGCCTGAGGTGGTAGAGGAGATTCAGGCCGCAGTGACGATCCCGGTGATGGCCAAGGCCCGCATCGGGCACTTCGCGGAGGCCCAGGTGCTTGAGGCGATCGGCGTGGACTACATCGACGAGAGCGAGGTGCTCACGCCCGCCGATGCCGATCACCACATCAACAAGTGGGAATTTACGGTGCCGTTCGTCTGCGGCGCAGTGAATTTGGGCGAGGCTCTGCGGCGAATATCGGAAGGGGCGGCGATGATCCGCTCCAAGGGTGAAGCAGGGACAGGGGACGTGGTGGAGGCCGTTCGACACCTCCGGTCAATCATGGGCGACATTGCGAAAATCACCACCGCAGACGGTGCTGAGATTTACGGCTGGGCGAAGCGTCTTCAGGCGCCTGTTGACCTCGTGCGCGAAGTGGCCGACTTGGGCAGGCTGCCGGTGCCGATCTTCTGCGCCGGGGGCATCGCCTCACCTGCCGACGCGTCCCTGGTGATGCAGCTGGGGGCGGAAGCCGTCTTTGTGGGTTCGGGGATTTTCAAGAGTGAGAATCCGAGTGCACGCGCCAAAGCCATCGTTGAGGCGACCACCAACTACGACGACCCCGCAATCGTGCTTAAGGCAAGCCGCGGCCTGGGACGCCCAATGAGCGGAAGCTCCGTGGAGGAGCTGGAAACACGGCTGGCGAATCGCGGCTGGTGACCGAGGCGCTGTTCGCGGCCGGATCAAGGCCGACAGATCGGAGTCCGTCCACGAGCGGTGCCTGGTGAAAGCCCGGTGAAAGTCGGGGTGCTGGCGCTTCAGGGCGCCGCAGATCTGCACCTCTCGGCACTTAAGGAACTGGGAACCGCCGCTGTTGCGGTGCGCGGCCCACGGGAACTGGCGGATGTCGGCCGCCTTGTAATCCCAGGCGGGGAATCAACGACCATCTCCAAGATGCTGGTGGCCAACGATCTCCTCACCCCCTTGAAAGAGCGCCTGGCCGAGGGTCTGCCGACTCTTGGGACGTGTGCAGGGATGATACTCCTGGCTTCCGAGGTGGTGGACGGGCGCAAAGATCAGCACTGTCTGGGGGCGATTGACCTTAAGGTGCGCCGCAACGCCTACGGCACGCAGGTGGACTCGTTCGAAGCGGACCTGAGCGTTGCCGTCCTGGGGGCGCCCAGGTTTCACGGGGTGTTCATCCGCTCGCCGATAGTCGAACACGCTGGTGCCGGGGTGGAAGTGCTGGCTTCGTTTCAAGGTCGGGCGGTGCTATGCAGGAACAGCAACGTGCTGGCCAGCACGTTCCACCCCGAATTGTCAGGCGACTTGAGGTTGCACAGGCTTTTTTGCGAGGAGGAATTCTGATGTCGGGACACTCAAAATGGGCGACCATCAAGCACCGGAAGGGGGCGGCCGATGCTCGTCGCGGCAAACTCTTCGCTCGCCTAATTCGTCAGGTTGAGGTCGCTGCCAGGCTCGGCGGAGGCGATCTTGACTCCAACCCCAGCCTGCGGACGATGTACCAGAAGGCTCGGGACAACTCCGTGCCCGTCGACACCATTGAACGGGCCATCAAGCGAGGAACGGGCGAACTTGAAGGAGTTTCCTACGAGTCGGTCACCTACGAGGGATACGCCCCGGCCGGCGTGGCGCTCTACGTCGAGGTGCTTACCGACAACCGAAACCGCACCAACTCGGAAATCCGCTCGATACTCACCCGCAATGGTGGTTCGTTTGCCGAGCCAGGCTCGGTGCTCTGGCAGTTCCGACGCACCGGGGTGGTGCACGTGGACGCCTCGGCGGAAGAGGATGCCCTCCTGCTCACCGCCCTCGAAGCCGCGGCCGACGATGTCGCTGAAGCGCCGGGCGGCTGGCAGGTAATTTGCGGGCCGTCATCGTTGGCGTCGTTGCGCTCCGCCCTCGAGGAGGCGGGAATCCCCGTCACCTCCGCAGAGGTGACCATGCTTGCCACCCAGGAGGTGCCGGTGTCCTCAGCCGCCGACGCAAAGGCGGTGCTGAATGTCGTCGACCTGCTAGACGACCACGACGACGTGCAGGCCGTCTACTCCAACTTTGACATCTCAGACGTGCTCCTCAGCCAAGTGGCCAAAAAAGCTTGAGCGGCTTGCCTCAATGGCTCCCGGCGACCGAACCTCGCTGCCTGCCCCTTGGGGTGGAGGGGTGTTCCGGTGGGGGAATGGCGGCGGTCTAGTCTTGTAATGTGCTTGTTCTGGGGGTTGATCCGGGTCTCACCCGCTGCGGATACTGCTGCGTAGAGGAGCGGGGAGGCGTCCAGTCGGCCCTTGCGGCAGGGGTTGTTCGCACTTCGCCTTCCGACGCGCCGCCGGATCGCCTAGCCGAGATCCAGAAGGAGGTCTCTTCTCTCATCGAAGAGTTGAGGCCGAACGCCGTGGCCGTGGAGAGGCTGATCTTCGGGGCGAATGCCCGTACCGCAATCAGAGTCGCACAGGCCGCCGGAGTGGTAATGGCGGAGGCCGCCAAGGCGGGCGTGATGGTGCGTGAATTCCCGCCCAGCGAAATAAAGCTCGCCGTTTGTGGTTACGGACGCGCCGACAAGCAACAGGTGACCCGGATGGTGCAGTCGCTGCTTGGCTTGACACAGCCGCTGCGCCCCCCTGATGTCTCCGACGCTGCTGCTGTGGCACTCTGCTACCTTGCGCACAGCCGCAGCACTCCGGCAGCAGCAAGGTGATTGGCTCGCTGCGCGGACGCATTCTGGAGCGCTCCTCCGAGGAGGTTCTCCTTGAGGTGGGTGGCGTCGGATACCGGGTGTCGGTCTCGGCGCGCACCCTGCGAGAAACCCTTGGCGAAGGCGCGGAATTGCTGTTGTATGTTCATCATTACAACAAGGCGGAGACGGAGTCGCTCTACGGGTTTGCCTCCGTGGGCGAGCGCCGCCTGTTTGAGGCGTTGCTGGAAGCCAACAGGGTCGGGCCGTCATTGGCGATGTCGATTATGGACACCCACAACTACGCCTCTCTCCAGAGACTGCTGGCCAACGCCGACGTGGACGCCCTGACACTCGTTCCAGGCATCGGGGTCAAGACGGCGCAGCGCCTCCTGGTGGAACTCCAGGCCTGCCTCGACGTCCCTGGCCTTTCGGTGGCGGCGCAGGCGGCAGCACCGGCTGCTTCAGGGCTTCACGCAGATCTGCGGGAGGCGCTGGTGGGTTTGGGATACCGGCCTGAGAGGGTTCAGACGGCCCTGGCCGGGCTTCCCGACGAAGGTGACGAGGCGGAACTGCTGAGACTTGCCCTGCAGCGGCTCGGAGGCGCCGCATAGGCATGCGCGATGAGGTGCTAAGCGCCCAGCCCAGTGACCTCGACGAGTGGGTCGACAGGCAGGGCCTGCGTCCCCGCCGCCTGGCCGACTTCATCGGGCAGGGCGACATAAAGCGGCACCTCAACATTGTCTGCCGGGCTGCCAGGGCCCGCGAAGAGCCCGTCTGCCACCAACTCTTCGCGGGCCCGCCCGGACTGGGCAAGACCACGCTGGCCGGAATCGTGGCCGCTGAGATGGGCGCGTCCATCTCCGTGACCTCCGGCCCTGCCCTCGAGCGGGCGGGCGACCTGGCGGCCATCCTCACAAAGCTCTCCGACGGGGACGTCCTGTTTATCGACGAGATACACCGCCTCAACCGCGCAGTGGAGGAGGTCCTCTACCCCGCCATGGAGGACTTCCGGGTCGACATCGTCCTCGGCAAGGGACCGGCCGCCCGAACGATTCCGCTGCAGCTGACACGCTTCACCCTTGTGGCCGCCACCACCCGCACGGCGCTCATCACCGGCCCTCTGCGCGACCGCTTCGGCCTCGTGTCCCGCCTCGACTACTACCCCCCCGACGATCTGGAGATAATCGTCTTGCGGTCAGCGGACATCCTGGACGTTGACATCACCACAGCGGCGGCAGGGGAGATAGCCCGACGCTCGCGTGGCACCCCTCGTATCGCAAACCGCCTGCTCTCCCTGGTGCGTGACTTTGCCCTGGTTGAGGGCGACGGCAAGGTGGACGAGGTCTCAGCAGGAGAGGCTCTGGAGACGTTCGGCATAGATGAGAGGGGGCTGGACCGCCAGGATCGCTCCATTCTGCGCGCAGTCTGCGTCGGTTTCGGCGGCGGGCCGGTCGGTCTTTCAACCCTTGCCATCAGCGTGAGCGAACCCGCGGAGACTGTAGAGGATGTCTACGAGCCGTTCCTGATCCAGCAGGGGCTTCTGATGCGCACCCCGCGCGGGAGGGTGGCATTGCCTGCTGCGTGGGAGCATCTGGGGCTCGTAGCACCGGATCCTGCGGGCCGGTCCCTGTTTGACTGAGGTCGGCGACGGACTTCCTTGAGCTAAAGGAGCCCTGGGTGAGGCTAGGCTGTCCGCTAGAACATCATTGGAGATTTTCGGCATGGATATTCCGAATTCGCCTATCGCCGTGGGAGGTCACTTGAAGAGTCTGCTTTTTACTCTCGTATTAGTAGGAGGAAGCCTGCTTGCTTCGGGCTGCATCGCTCAAAGCACCGGCACAGAGGAAAGAAGCGGCACGAATTGGACCGGTTGGATACTTCCCATCGCCTTTATTGCCATCCTCTGGTTCGTGCTCATGCGTCCGCAGCAGCGCAAGGCGAAGATGCGCCGCGAAATGCTCAAGCAAATAGAGGTAGGCGACGAGGTGCTTCTCACCAGCGGAATTTATGGAAGGGTTATCCGCTTCGATCAGCAGACGGTGTTTATTGCTATCGACGATTCCGTGGAGATCAAGGTGTCGCGTGAATCCATCGCCGAGAGGATCACCTACAGCGCCGAAGACTACGACGACGGCAAAAAGACGGACTAGTCAACTCATAGGCTCCTTGGGGGCTTCCGGTGAAATCCCTCATCGGCATAGGGTTGATTACTCTTGGTTTCCTCGCAGGGAACCTGATCACTGGTCAGGCTCCCCTGCTGGGTCTGGATTTGCAGGGTGGCGTGGAGGTGGTGCTCCAGCCCAAGAACCCCGACCTGGTCACGCCCGAGGCTCTTGAGAAGTCGCTGGAAATCATTCGTGACCGCGTTGACGCGCTGGGGGTGGCAGAGCCCGACATAACCCTTCAGGGGATCAACATCGTCGCCCAGCTTCCCGGTGTTCAAGACCAGGAACGCGCCGTAAACCTGATTGGGCAAACAGCGGAGCTGCGCTTTCGCCCCGTCCTGGCAGGGCCGGTCTCGGAGGCGTCCGTCGAGGAGGCGGCCCGGTTGCGGCGGGAAAGAGAGGCCACCGAGGACATGGCCAGGGAGGACGCGGGGGAGGACGCGGCCGGGGAGGACGCGGGGGAGGAAGCGGCGGCGGCGGACGCGGCGGCGGACGCTGAGAAAGCCGCAGAGGAAAGGCTCCTCGCCCTTGCCAATTTGAAGATTTACAGCAGCGAACTCACTCCCCCCGAGGAGGACGCCCCCGATGTTGAAGTGATCCTGCCTTTAGACCCCGAAGCGGACGAAGAGCGGGGCCGCTACCAACTGGGGCCGTCCCTTTTCACAGGGGCTTCCCTGGAAGGCGCCCAGGCAGTCCTGACAGGTGCTCGCTGGTACGTTCAAATCACCGCGCGCGAGGGGCCCGAGGGCATCGACAAGTTCAACGAGGCTGCGAGCATCTGCTATCGCGCCGTTCAGGGGATTTGCCCCGGGGCGTCCACGCGCAGTTCGGTAACAGGGGACATCACCACCTCCAGCGGACGGCTGGCCGTGGTTCTCGACCATGTGGTTCAGTCGGCCCCGCTCATAAGGGCGCCGGAGTTCAAGCGCGATGAAATCGTCATATCGGGCGAGTTCTCCGAGGATGAAGCCCGTGAACTTGCCCTGGTGCTTGACTACGGCGCCTTGCCCCTGGAGTTCGCCGATCCGGCCGAGAGCGGCCTGGTGCGAACAGTCTCAGCCACTTTGGGGCGCGACGATCTGAAAGCCGGGCTGATTGCGGGATTAGTGGGTCTGGGGTTGGTGGCGATTTACATGATCTCCTACTACCGCCTGCTGGGATTGGCCGCAATCGGGAGCCTGGCCGTCTCAGGGGTTCTGCTCTGGGTGATTCTCTCGTTCCTGTCGGCCCACCTCGGGCTGGCCCTCACGCTTGCCGGAGTGACAGGGCTGATCGTTGCCGTAGGTGTCTCTCTCGACTCAAACGTTGTCTACTTTGAGCATCTTAAAGAGGACATCCGACGCGGGCAGACGTTGCGCAGCGCCGTGGATCAGTCTTTCCCCGTGGCGTTCAAGACCATCTTCTGGGCAAACCTGGCTATGCTCATCGGGGCGGGCATTCTCTGGCTGCTCACCATCGGCTCGGTTCGGGGCTTCGCCGCGATGCTGGCAATCGCCTCAATTCTTGACCTGGTAGCCACCTACTTCTTCCTGCGTCCGGTGGTGCGGATGCTGGCCAGGCGTGCCCGCCACAGGCCCAATCTGGTGGGAATGCCGCCGTCCACAGTTTCGGCGGGAGCGCGAGCTTGAGCACTCAAACATTGATTGAGGCAAACGGGGGTTCACCCCCCAACGGCGGCGGGTGGCGTTCCCGGCTTTCTCGCCTCTACCGAAACGACGTCAACTTCGACTTCCCTCGCCTCTGGCGACGCTCGGCGGTCTTGTCGCTGCTCGTGCTGCTCACGTCGGGCGGGGCTTGGCTCATCGGCGGCCTCAACCTGGGGATCGAGTTCGAGGGAGGAGTCACTTGGGAGGCGAACCTGGGGGATTCCGACGTTGCTGAAGTGCGTTCGGCGCTGTCGCCTCTTGGGCAGGCGGATGCACGCATCCAGCAGTTGGCGGGCGGGACAACCCGAGTACGGGCCGAGGTTGCCGCGAGTGACTCCGCCGAGGTGGAGGCGGTGACCAGGGCGCTTGCTGAGGTGGGGGGCCTGGAGGTCTCGGACATCTCCACTTCGGCGGTCGGCCCTTCCTGGGGGCAGCAGATTACCGGCGCAGCCCGTCTGGCCCTGATCGTGTTCTTTGTGGTCATCGCCATCTATATCTGGCTGCGCCTTGAGTGGAAGATGTCGCTGGCGGCGCTTGTGGCCGTTGGGCACGACATTGTCGTGACCGTGGGGATTTATGCCTTGTTTGGAATCGAGGTGACACCAGCCACGGTCATCGCCTTTCTCACCATCCTGGGTTATTCCCTGTATGACACGCTCGTGGTCTTCGACAGGATCCGCGACAACGCCGACAAGCTCAATGAGCCCTACCAGACCGTGATTGTCCGCTCTGCCAACGAGGTGTTCATGCGCTCGGTGAACACTACGGTGACTTCCGTTCTGCCGATAGTTGCCCTGCTGGTAATCGGGCGGTTCATACTCGGTGCGGTGACGCTCCAGGAGTTCTCCCTTGCCCTGCTGATCGGACTCATAGCCGGCACCTACTCATCGCTCTTTGTGGCGACCCCCTTGGTTGCCTGGCTGCACAAGAGGGCGACAGGCGAGCACATTGGTGCCTCTACCGGGGAGATCATGAAGGCGCCTAGGCGTTCGCAGTCGCCGCGCACCGGGAAGGACAGGTCGTTCAGGGGGCCGCTGACCGAATCAAAGGTCACAACTAAGCGCACCCATCCGCCCCGCCCGCGGAAAAAGAAGCGCAAGTGACGCACTGAGGGAATCTTGTCCTTGAATCCTGAACTCCTCCCTGCCGAGGGGCTTATTCGATCCCTGATCAGGGACGTGCCCGACTTTCCCAGCCCTGGAGTGCTGTTTAAGGACATAACCCCGATGCTCGCCGACCCCGAGGCGCTTTCGGTCGGGGTAAACGCCCTCGCAGCGCCCTTTGTCGGGGAGAGGGTCAATTGCGTTGCGGCGGTGGAGGCCAGGGGGTTCGCGTTCGGGGTGGCCGTGGCCGAGCGGCTTGGCGTGGGATTCGTGCCCATCCGCAAGCCTGGCAAGCTTCCCGCCAAAACCACGGGGGTTGAGTACACCCTCGAGTACGGCACCGGTCGCCTCGAGATGCACATTGACGCCTTCCTGCCGGGCAGCCGCGTGCTGGTGGTGGACGATGTGCTGGCCACCGGTGGGACGGCATCGGCCGCCTGCGAGTTGATTCAGAGAGCCGACGGGGAGGTCGCGGGTTGCACGTTCCTAATCGAACTGCTCTTCCTGCGCGGAAGAGAACGCCTGCCGGGGCACAGGGTCGAGACCCTTGTGAGCTACGCATGAGCGTTACGATGACCGCGAGCGTCGACGCAGGGTTAGTCAATCGGGCACCCGCCTGGAGAAGGAATCTGGTCGACAAGGCTCTCGAACCCCTGCTCTCCGAGTTTCTCAGCCGCCACCCCAAGGCCGACACCGGTCTCATAGAGCGGGCATACGAATGGTCGGCGAGGGCCCACGAGCACCAGCGTCGGCTCTCAGGCGAACCTTTCGTGGAGCACCCCCTGAACGTGGCCCGCATAGTGGCCCGATTGGGTCTCGACGACACGTCGCTGGCTGCTGCGCTGCTCCACGACGTGGTGGAGGACACCGCCGCCGACCTCGCCGACCTCTCCCGGGAGTTCGGTCAGGATGTCGCCGAGATCGTCGACGGCGTCACGAAGCTGGACAAGGTGGAGTTTGTTGGCAGCGAGGGGCATCAAGCCGCCTCTATGCGGAAGATGGTGGTGTCGATGGCCAAAGACCTCAGGGTCCTAGTCATCAAGCTGGCCGACCGATTGCACAACATGTGCACCCTCGCCGCTCTTTCGCAGCTGAAGCAGCAGAGAATCTCGCAGGAGACCATTGACGTCTACGCCCCCCTTGCGCATCGGCTGGGGATGGCGGAGATCAAGAGCCAGCTCGAAGACTTGGCGTTCGCAGCCCTGCACCCCAAGTGGTATGCACAGATAGATCACCTCGTGGAGGAGCGAGCCCCCGAGCGCGACCTCTTCATCGATCAGATCGTCGTGATACTCACTGACCGCCTCGAGGAGATTGGCATAAGGGCGAAGGTGGAGGGACGCCCCAAGCATCTCTGGAGCATCTACGAGAAGATGGTGCTCAAGAACCGCGAGTTCAGCGAGATATTCGACCTTGTGGGTGTGCGAATCGTGGTGGATGACGTTCGCGACTGTTATGCGGCCCTGGGTTCGATCCACGCCATCTGGCGACCTGTGCAGGGGAGGTTCAAGGATTACATCGCCTTGCCGAAGTTCAACCTCTACCAGAGCCTGCACACCTCAGTGGTTGGGCCACAGGGCAAGGTCCTGGAGATTCAGATACGCACGCACGAGATGCACGAGCGCGCCGAGCACGGAGTGGCCGCGCACTGGGATTACAAGGGGTCAGGTCAGGATGGCGGTCTGGCGTGGCTCAGCAGGCTGGTGGACTGGTCGGAGGAGGCGGACGACCCTGAACAGTTCCTGGGCAATCTGAAGCTCGAACTTGAGCAGGATGAGGTGTTTGTCTTCACCCCGCAGGGCAACGTGGTGGCCCTGCCGCTCGGCGCAACCACTGTTGACTTCGCCTACGCCATTCACACCGAGGTGGGCCACGGCTGCATCGGGGCACGCGTCAACGGCCGGCTGGTGGCCCTTTCCACAGGGCTGGACTCCGGTGACACCGTGGAGGTTCTGATTTCCAAAGACCCTGAGGCAGGCCCTTCGCAGGACTGGCTGAAGTTCGTTGCAACCAACCGCGCGCGCAGCCGCATCCGTCAGTGGTTCTCGAGGGAGCGGCGCGTCGAGTCGCTGAACCGCGGGAGGGAGGACATCACCAGGGAACTGCGGAGGGAGTCGCTTCCAGTAGCCCCGGTGCTTCAGTCCGACGCCCTTGGGGAAGTGGCGGCGGAACTCAAGTTTGCCGACAGGGAGGCTCTATTCGTTGCTGTCGGCGAAAACCTGGTATCGGCGGCTTCGGTGGTGGAAAAGGTCGGGAGGAAACTGCGCGGCGGCGAGGAGAGCACCGAGCGCGTCTCCTCGACCGTCCATCGTCTCCGTTCGCACCGACGCCGTTCAGCAGGAGCGTCCGATGCCGGCGTGCACGTGGAAGGCCTGGGTGACGTGTGGGTTCGCCTGGCAAGGTGCTGCACCCCGGTTCCGCCCGACCAGATCATCGGGTTTGTGACCAGGGGCAGGGGGGTGTCGATTCACCGGTCCGACTGCGTCAACTCGGTGGTATCGGCAGAGGACGCCGGACGGATTATTGATGTGGAGTGGGAAGAAGGGATGACCAGGGCGTACGTGGCTGTCACAGAGGTCAGGGCGCTCGATCGCCCCGGGCTGCTCAGGGACATCACGGAGGCGATCTCGGAGCAAATGGTGAACATCGTGGGGGTGGACGCGCAGGCAGGCTCAGACGGGTCGTCGACGATGAGATTCGACATCGAGCTCGCAGACAGCGCTCAAATTGCCTCGCTGCTGCGTGCTGTGAGAAGGATAGAAAGCGTCTACGACGCCTTCAGGGTGCTGCCCGGCGCCAGGGGCTGAGACCCCCGAAAGCCCGTTGCCGGCGCAGGTCTGGGGCGGATGGCTGGGCAGGCTGAGGGGCGGACAGTCACCTGCGTGTCCGGAGCACTTCCGCCAAGGCGTCCTCCAAGTCGGGGTGCTGGAATGAGAATCCGTCCGAGATCAGCCTGGTCGGCAACGCCCTTGTGCTTTCAGTGAGCGCCCGAATCGCGTTGCGCCCCAATATGAGGCCTGGCAGCGCCGCCGGGATGGGGAGGGCGGCAGGTCGCCGCAGGGTCTTGGCAAGGGCCTTTGTGAACTTGGCGTTGGTAACAGGATTGGGTGCTGTCAGGTTCACCGGCCCTGCGAGGTCGCTATTGATCAGGTGGATGATCGCTGAAGTGGTGTCACGCAGGGAGATCCAGCTCAGCCATCGGCCGGGCGAACCCAGCCGCCCGCCCAGACCCAGCTTGAAGAGAGGCAACTGCCTTTGGAGAAATCCGCCATCCGCTGCCAAGACAAGGCCCGTGCGCAGCATCACCGTACGGGCAGTCCCCTGGGCTTCGCCGGCGGCCGCCTCCCACTCTTCGCAAAGCCGAGCCATGAAGCCCTGGCCGGCGCTGGACGATTCGGTGAGCTCATCGTCACCCCTCTCCCCGTAATAGCCGATGGCGGAGGCGCTGATGAAGATGTCGGGAGGTTCCTCCAGCGAGCGGATCGTCTCTGCGAGGAGACGAGTGCCCGCCAGGCGGCTTTCTCTCAACACACGCATCCTGCCGCTGCTCCAGCG
The DNA here is from genome assembly GCA_958295925.1 of uncultured Acidimicrobiales bacterium. Taxonomy (GTDB): domain Bacteria; phylum Actinomycetota; class Acidimicrobiia; order Acidimicrobiales; family CATQHL01; genus CATQHL01. The sequence goes on along the minus strand of CATQHL010000001.1, from coordinate 871,125 downwards.
CTTTTCGCCCACCCCGGCCCCGGCGAGGTTGATCACCGCAGCGGCTCCTTCCAATGCAGAGGCTTCAAGACGCCCTGCGCCGGGTTCCCAGGTGGTGGAGCCCTCGACGGCCTCTGCCCGGGTGCGGAGCAGGCGTTTCACCGATAGGCCCGTGGACAGCAGGGCGTCTGTCAAAGAGCGCCCTATGAGTCCGCTGGACCCGGCAATGACCACAGGTTTGTTCATGCCTTAGCGTCTAGGTTATGAGCACACGAATGCTGATCGGCCTGACCCTGGCTTGCGGCCTCTTGATCCTGGTCGCCTTCGCCGTGTGGCTGTTGATCTCATAATGAGTATTGAAGCGCAGCGCGAGTGTTGCTAAAATCTGCTCCGGCAAGTGGGCCAGAACTGAGAAGTGTTTGGGCGAACACCGCTTCTGGCCGTAATTTTAGTCGTTCTATTACTTACGCTCCCGACCGCTGTGGTCGTTCGCGCCCAGGATTCTCACGACGCAGAGTACCTGGAAAATAGACTCGCCAACGACGACGCCCTTAATCAGGCCCGCTCCGAGTTGGAGGAGGTTCTGGGCGCCCAGGGTGGTCTAAGCGAGCAGGTAGGCGTCCTGCAGATGAGCAATGTGGAGATTCAGGAGGCAATCGACCGCCTGGAACTCGACATTCTGCGTCAGAGAGATCATCTGAATCGAATCCTGGCAGATCAGGCAATCGTCGAGGCCGAACTCGTGGCAGCAAGAGCCGCCCTTTTGGAAGCAGAGGAAAATCTGGAGGAGCAGCAACGACGCCTCTCAAACCGGATCGTGAGCATGTACGTCTACTTTGAAGGTCAAGGTGGTCACCTTCCTTTCGATGTGGAGACGGCGTCGGAGATCGAGGAGCATCACGTGCTGATGACGATGATCGGCGAGCACGATGTCGCCCTCGTGGAGAGCATGCATGCGGCGCAGGTGGAGGCTGAGAAAAGACGGGAAGCCCTTGAGGCTGCCCGAGCCAGGCTGGAAAAAGTATTCGCCGAGGCCGAGGCTCAGCTGAGGGCACTGGGTGAGCGTGAGGCGCGCCAGCGTGAATTGCAGGCAGAACTCCATCGGCGTATAGAGGAGCTGCATGCGGAGATACACGCGCTCGAAGCCGCCCAGGCCGAGGTGGAGGCCATCTTGAATAAGCGACGAGTTGAGATCGAGTTGGAGGCGGCGGAGAGGGATCGACTGCGTGCGATCTGCTTCGACAATCCCCGCAGCCCGCTGGATACCGACGGATCGTGGGTGGACTGCGACTCGGTGGGTGTGTCGATTCCGCCGATGGCCTTCCGCTGGCCTCTGAGCACGGCGGTCACGTCTGAGTACGGCCCTCGTTGGGGGCGCATCCATCAGGGGATCGACCAGAAGGGTGACATCGGCGATCCGATCTATTCCGCTGAAGGTGGCCGCGTGGACTACCTCGGATGGATCAGCGGCTACGGGAACACGATCATCATCAATCACGGCGGCGGGGCGACCACCCTGTACGGACACTTGAGCGGTTTCGCTGTGAGCGCGGGAAGCGCAGTGAGCCTGGGTCAGGTGATCGGTTATGTCGGAAACACCGGACGCTCTTTCGGCCCGCACCTGCACTTTGAGATTCGCTTCGATTCAATCCCTGTCAATCCCAGGGAGTACCTGCCGTAGCACAAGGGCGCGCCTGCCGTAGCACTAGGGCGCGCCTGCCGTAGCACTAGGGCGCGCCGGGCGGCCCACTCTGCGGTATTAGGGGCGAGGATAGGCTGAGGCCGTGAACTCGCATCAGTTGGTGGTTGTCGGGGGCGGGCCTGCAGGGTATGCGGCAGCTCTCAGCGCCGCAGCGTCTGGGATGGACGTTGCCCTGGTGGAGAAGTCCAAATTGGGTGGAACGTGCCTGCACGTGGGCTGCATCCCGGCCAAGGAACTCCTGGAAACGGCTGCGGTGTTCAGGACTGTCGCCGACGCGGGCCAATTCGGGGTCATGTCGTCCTCGCCCGGCCTTGACATGGCAGCCGCCCAGCGACGCAAGCAAGGGATAATCGACAAGCTGGCTTCCGGCCTGGGCAGCCTGCTGGCCAGGCGCAAGGTGACCGTCTATTCCGGCGTCGGAAGGCTTGGGACGGGCCGGGCGGTGGAGGTTGGAAACGGCGGCGACTCGGTGGAGCTCGCCTGCGGGAACGTCGTCCTGGCCACGGGGTCGGTGCCGCGCACCCTCGAGGGCGTCGAGGTCGACGGGCGGCATGTGGTGACTTCCGATGAGCTTCTTTCCCTCGAGGAGGTTCCGGCTTCGGCGGTTGTGATAGGAGGGGGCGCTATCGGCTGCGAGTTTGCCTCCATGCTCTCCGACCTGGGCAGCAGGGTGGCCGTGCTGGAGGCCCTTCCCAGGCTTCTGGCCAACGCTGACAAGGAAATCAGCCGTGTGGTCAAGCGATCATTCGCCAAGCGAGGCATCGAGATACGCACCGATGTGAGGGTGACGGGTTGCGAGAACACCGCCGACGGGCCTCGAGTGCTGCTGGGGAATGGGGATTCGGTGTCGGCTGAACTGGTGGTGGTGAGCGTCGGGCGCAGGCCGCACACCGAGGAGTTGGGCCTGGATGCCACGGCGGTTCGCCTTGACAGCAGGGGTTACGTGGAGGTGGACGAGTACTGCCGAACAGGTGAGGCGGGGGTATACGCAGTTGGTGACGTGATCGACTCTCCTCAGCTGGCGCACGTGGGTTTTGCTGAGGGAATCCTTGCGGTAGGCGACATCTGTGGGGAGAACCCGCTTCCGATCGACTATTCGAACGTCCCCTGGTGCATCTATTGCCGGCCGGAGGTGGCCTTTGCCGGCCTCACTGAGGCTGCGGCGCGTGAGACTTACGGCGATGTGGTCGCATCGAAGCACCGGTTCTCAAGCAACGGACGAGCCATGATCGTAGGGGAGACGGAAGGGCTGGCGAAAGTTGTAGCTGTTCGCAACCCCGACGGAAGCGCCGGACAGCTGCTGGGCGTGCACCTGGTGGGTCCTTGGGCGACCGAACAACTCGGCCAGGGTTATCTGGCGGTGAACTGGGAGGCCACGGCCGGCGAGGTGGCCCGGTTCATCCAGCCGCATCCCACCTTGAGCGAACTCTTTGGTGAAGTGGCCATGTCGCTCACCGGGCGTTCTTTGCACGGCTAGGGGATCAGCCGAGAGCTTGGCTGGCAATCTGATACAGGACAGGGAATTGACAGGCGACACAGGAGGCGAAGACAGGCGAGATGGTTGAACGAGATGGTTGAAGTAACGCTCCCGCAACTGGGTGAGACTGTCACCGAGGGCACGATCATCCGCTGGATCAAGCAGCCGGGGGAGGAAGTCTCGATCGGCGACCCGCTCTACGAGATATCCACCGACAAGGTGGACTCGGAGGTGCCGTCGCCAGCGGCCGGGGTCGTCTCAAAGCTTGTGGCCGAAGAGGGCCAACTGGTTGTGGTGGGGGAGGTGCTGGCTGTCATCTCCCAGTCGGCCCCCTCGGTGGGCATGCCTCAAGCCGCACCCGAAGTTGCGGCGGATGCCCCTTCGCCAGCAGCGGCGGAGCGGTCGGGCTCCGTAGCGCCCCGCGAGCCGACGGAGGGGCGGCATCGGGCGCCCTCGAATGCCGCCGCTACGGGCGAGTCTCGCCTCATGTCGCCCCTTGTCCGTAGTCTGGTGAGCGATCACGGCCTCGACCTCTCAGACATTGCGGGCAGCGGGAAGGGCGGGCGAATCACCCGCGCGGATGTCGAACGGCTTATAAGGGGGAGACAGCAGGGCGATTCGGCCGAGCCCAAGAAGGCGGAAGAGGCCGAGCCGCCCCCGCTGGGGCGGGTGGAGCAGGAAGTCGTGCCCCTCAGCCGCATCCGCCGAAGCATCGGCGCGCACATGGTCTCTTCGAAAGCCACGTCCCCCCACGTGCTCACCGCCATGGAGGTCGACTTCGAAGCCGTCGAGCGGGTGCGGCAGGCTGCCCGTGGGGAGTGGCGCGCCCAGGAGGGCTTCAGCCTCACATACCTGCCGTTCATCGTTCGGGCGGTGTGCGACACGCTTAGGGAGTTCCCTCATCTCAATGCAAGCATTGACGGCAAAGACCTGATCGTCCATCGCAGCGTAAACCTGGCCGTTGCGGTTGACCTGGACTTTCAGGGTCTGATAGCGCCGGTGCTGCACAATTCAGAGAGCATGCGACTTCGGGCCATCGCACGGGGGATTTCCGAACTGGCCGCTCGTGCCCGGCGCAGGAATCTCACCGCAGGGGATGTGTCGGGGGGCACCTTCACCATCACCAACCCTGGGCAGTACGGAACGCTCATGCAGTTCCCGATAATCAACCAGCCTCAGGTGGCCATCCTCTCCACAGACGGCATCAGCCGCAAACCCGTGGTGGTCACTGCCCCGGACGGCTCCGAGTCAATCGGCATCCACTCTGTGGGCGTGATGGCTCTTGCATGGGATCACAGGGCGTTCGACGGGGCGTACGCCGCCGCCTTCCTTAAGCGGCTCAGAGGCGTAATCGGAACTCGGGACTGGGAAGCTGAGCTCTAGTTCGCACGGCCTTGCCGAGCCCGTCTCCGCCGCCTCGGATATGGGCAGGCGAGCCCTGTCGATCCGCTGGCTGGGGCGGGTGGGCTACGAGGAGGCCTGGGCGCTTCAGCGCGGCCTGCACGAAAGCAGCGAAGGCGACCACCTGCTTCTGCTGGAGCACCCGCATGTATTCACGTACGGCCCGCGAAGCAGGCCAGAGCACCTGCCGGTCGCGCCGACGGCTCCAGCGAAGCTGATTCGCACCGATCGGGGGGGTGATGTCACCTACCACGGCCCCGGCCAGTTGGTGGGCTACCCGATTCTGAGCCTGTCGGGCATTCGCCAGTCCGGTTTCGTGGCCACATCCGCGTATGTGAGGGCACTTGAGGAACTGTTGATCGGGGCGCTGGAGGACTTGGGCCTCAGCGACGTGGGGCGGTTGGATCGCTATCAGGGCGTCTGGAAGGAGCCGACGAATCCTCTCCCGCGCAAGCTGGCCGCTCTGGGGGTGAGAGTGAGACGAGGGCGGACGCTGCATGGCTTCAGCCTGAATGTGGATCCCGACCTGAGTTGGTTTGACCGGATCGTGCCGTGCGGAATCAGGTTGCCGGTCACCTCACTGGCATCAGAAGGGCTCAAGGCCACGATGCGCGACGTGGTGGACGCCGTGGCCGCCCGGGCGGCGGATCGTTGGGGGCAGGGTGGCTGGAACAGGGCAGACGTTGCCTGGAGCCGGTATTTGATCCCGACGCGCCGTTCCGCCCTCGCCGAGAAATCAGGCGGGACTGGCCTGGGCGGGAATGGGCGCTCGGCCTGTGCAGGAAGTTCGGGGAAAACTGCCGACGCTGTGTCGGGCGGCGACTCGGCGCGCAAGCCGCAATGGCTTCGGGTGGTGGCGCACACCACCCCGGAGTTCCGTCGCCTGCGGGCTCTGATGCGCCGCAACGAGTTGGTGACTGTCTGCGAGGAGGCGGGCTGCCCCAACATCTACGAATGCTGGTCGGAGGGCACTGCCACTTTCATGATCTGTGGCGAGCGCTGCACCCGCTCTTGCGGATTCTGCCTGGTGGACACCCGCCGTCCGGAACCGTTGCGGGCAGAGGAGCCGGAGATGGTGGCCGACGCTGTTTCTACGATGGGGCTCAGCCACGCCGTTATTACCGCAGTTGCTCGTGACGACCTGCCCGACGGCGGGGCTGATCACTTTGTCTCCACCATTCGGGCCGTGCGCAGGAAGTGCCCGGGAGTGAGCGTGGAGGTTCTGGTTCCCGACTTCAAAGGCGACGGGAAGGCGCTTTCAGCAGTGACAGAAGAACGCCCCGACGTCTTGAATCACAATCTTGAGACGGTCGCCCGCCTGCAGCGACGGGTACGCCCGTCGGCCGGGTACGCCCGCAGCCTGGCGCTGCTGGCGCGCGCAGCCGAGACGGGGCTGATTACAAAGTCGTCGCTGATGGTCGGGCTGGGGGAGTCTTTCCCTGAGGTCTGCGAGGCGATGGCAGACCTTGCCGGGGTGGGTTGCAGCATCCTCACAATCGGCCAATACCTCCAGCCGTCGAGTGCTCATCTGCAGGTGGAGCGCTGGTGGGAGCCTTTCGAGTTCGACAGGCTTGCGGAAATCGGGCACTCCTTGGGATTCGCCCACGTTGAGTCCAGCCCTCTCACGCGCTCGAGCTACCACGCCGCGGGCGCCGCCCGCAGAGCCGCTGCAAACGGCCGGTCTGCCAGGTCGGGCTCGGATTCCCCCGTGGAGTGGGAGGGGCGACGCCTCGAGTCGCAGCTATCCATCTCATAGCGCCCCGGCGATCTATCGGCGGGCGAGAACCGGGGACACCCTCGGCCTGAGGCATGGATTGATGCGGTGAGCGATTTTCACGCAGCCACCGTTCTGGTGCAGTGGGCCAGCGGGGGGCTGCTTTTCTTGTGGGTCACCACCCGCCGCCGTGAGGTGGGGCCTGGTTACGGCTGGCTTCTGCGCGGTTGCTTCTCGGCAATGGCCGCGGCAGCAGGGTTGGTGGGCTTGCTTGAGGCATCGCGCACGTTGCGTGAAGCGGCTGCCTTGGCAATGGCGGGGGCCGCAGCGATGGTAGGGGTGGTTTCGTTCAGCCGGCGCAAAGCCAAGGCGGTGCTTCCACCCGCCCTGGATTTACCGGCGCCTCTCATCGGGCTTGCGGGTGTGGTGGCGGGAGGCGTCCTGGCAGGCGGCAACCTTGGCCTCTCGCTGGCTCGCGTGCTGGTGGGGGCTCTGTTCATGGGGGTGGTTTCCGACGCAATGCTGCTGGGGCACTGGTATCTGGTGCAGCCCGGCCTGCGACGGGATCCGCTGGTTCAGCTGGTTCGCCTGAGTTTGTCGATCTGGCCGCTGGAACTGCTGGTTTTTCTGCTGCCCACTGGCGTCGGCTCGGTGCTTTCCGGAGGGATCGACGACGGATTTGGCGGCTTGTTGGGCTGGTTTTGGATTCTCTGTGCCACCCTCACAGGCGTGCTGCTCGTAGCAACCGAGGCCGCTCTGAGGATACGTCGCTACTCAGCCGTGATGGCGGCCACAGGGCTTATGTACTTGGCAATCATGACCGTTTTTGGAATGGACTTGCTGGCGCGCATTGCCCTTCGGCCTTGAAGGGGTCGTCTACAGCTCTGCCACTGCCGCCCGTGCCAGCGATTCCATTGCGTGCGCGCGGGGGTCGGGGGGCGCAGCGTCGCGGCGCATTAGCACCAGCGGGCGCGCGGCCACCGGCTCGGGGAAGACCTCCACCAGCCCCTCGGAGCGGCTTCCGACAGCCTCGGGCAGCACTGTCCAGGCCAGCCCCACTTCGGCCATCTGTCGCAGCACATCGGGGTTCCGGGATTCCATCGCCACCATGGGGGCGATGCCCCGATCATCCAGCCCAGCCTCAATTAGGGCGCGCGTGCGTGATCCCGTCGGATAAAGAGCCCAGTCCACGCTGCATGGGTCTTCGGTCGGCTGCTTGGCGTAGACATGCAACGTCTCTGTGCAGATATGCGTCGCCATGAGCCCAGGCCGGTTGTGGCCCACACAGAACGCCAAGTCGAGGTCGAAGCCGGCGAGGCGGTCGCAAAGGGCGTCGGTGGCCTCCACCACCACTAGCAGGCGCACTTCCGGTCGGGAGGCGCAAAAACTCGCCAGCGCAGCCGGCAGCAGGTACAGCGTTGCTGCGTCTATCAGGCCTACGCGCAGCAACCCGGCGCTCCCCGCCCTGTGGGCGTCAAGGCGCGCCTGCAGCTCGCCGGTGCGTCCAATCACCTCGGCGGCGAATTCCGACACCAACTCGCCCGCCTGCGTGAAGCGTCGCCGACGGCCGTCCTGCTCAAACAGCGCCACCCCCAGGCGCCTTTCCAGGTTGGCGAGGCTCTGCGAGAGGGCGGGCTGGCTCACGCCCAGCACCTGGGCGGCCTCGGTGAAAGTCGGCTGGCGGGCCACCTCGCGCAGATAGCCAAGCGTGCGCGTGCCCACGTCGAGGCGCGGCAAAGCGACAGGCGGGACGGCCGCTTTGCGGTTGTCGCGGTCTTCCATAAGAATTAATTATAAATAGATCTTATTAAAAATGTGATTTTCTTCCATGTTCGTGATTATGACTGGTATATTGGCTTCGGAAAATACCAGGGAAGAAAGACCAGGAAAAAGTCGACTGGAGGAGGATTATGGACAAAATCAACGTGGGCATAGTTGGAGTGGGAAACTGCGCCTCTTCACTAATCCAGGGTGTCGAGTACTACAGGGGCGTCAGCCCCGAGGACGACATTCCGGGCCTCATGCATCCGGTTCTTGGCGGGTACGCCATTGAAGACATCCGATTCACTGCCGCATTTGACGTGGATCGCGACAAGGTGGGCGAGGATATCGCCAAGGCCATTTCGGCCGGTCAAAACAACACCGCTAGTTTCGCCGAAGTGCCCACAACGGGCGTGACCGTCCAGCGAGGCCCCACCCTCGACGGCATTGGGCGCTTTACATCAGACGTAATCATCGAGTCCCCGCACGAACCGGTGGATGTCGCCTCAGTCCTGGAGGAAAGCGACACGCACGTGCTGGTCTCCTACCTGCCGGTGGGTTCCGAGCAGGCTGCCCGCTGGTACGCGGAGCAGTCGCTGGAGGCGGGATGCGCGTTCATCAACTGCATGCCGGTGTTCATAGCGGGTGACGAGACCTGGGCGGCCCGCTTCCGGGAAAAGGGGTTGCCAATAGTGGGTGACGACATCAAGTCGCAAGTGGGTGCCACCATCGTGCACCGCAACCTCGTGCGCCTGTTCCAAGACCGGGGAGTGCGGGTAGACCGCACCTACCAACTCAACTTCGGCGGCAACACCGACTTTATGAACATGCTGGAGCGTGATCGGCTGGAGTCCAAGAAGATTTCCAAGACGCAGGCTGTCACCAGCCAGTTCGAGCAGGAACTCGAGGGCAGCGACGTGCACGTCGGCCCGTCCGACTACGTGCCCTGGCTGAAGGACCGAAAGTGGTGCCACATCCGCATTGAAGGCACCACGTTCGGCGACGTTCCTTTGAACGTGGAGCTGAAGCTGGAGGTTTGGGACAGCCCCAACAGCGCGGGAGTGGTGATTGACGCTGTGCGCTGCGCCCGAATCGGCCTCGACCGCAACATAGGTGGCCCTCTATACGAGCCCTCGGCCTACTTTATGAAGTCGCCGCCCCGGCAGATGCGCGACACCGACGCCCACAAGGCCGTGGAGGACTTCATAGCCGGAAAGTAGGTGTGTCCCGGCAGTATTGCCGCCGCCGCTTGTCTTCAGCAGCAGTGACATGCTGCGCGTCTCGGCGTCCGCGCCAATCGTCCACCCCGAATTTAAGGAAACCCCAAAAAAGGAGAAGATATGCCTGTCACCGCCACCCTTGTTAGTTCAGTACCGGCCAGGGCGGAGATCGTCGCGTTGCCGGTTCGCTCCGACCGCTTGGGGGATGAACCCTATGACCTCGATTGGAAACTCCTTAAGGCGCTCGGCTTTGAGGGCAAGGATGGGCAGATTCAGATGGTTGCGGCAGGGGGTCGCCCCGTGGCAGTCGTGGGCATGGGGACGAGCGCCGAGCTGACACCCGCTGTTATAAGGAGGGCGTCGGCAAGTCTTGCGCGGGCGGCGTCGGGATGCGGCTGGCTGGCAAGTTCCCTCCTCGATCCTGCTACCGAGGAGAATCGGTCCGCCTTTGCCCAGGCCCACTTGGAGGGCTTGATTCTCGGCAGTTACGGATACCACGCTCACAAGAGCGACCCCAAGCCGAGCAAGCTCAAGAAGGTCTCCATGGTCGCTCCTGCCTCATCAGAGATGAGGGAAGCAGTAGCGAAGGGGCGATGTGTGGCTGAGGCGGTCTGCGTGGCGCGTGACCTGGCCAATGAGCCCGGCGGCTCGTTGACGCCGGAGAAGTTGGCAGCGGCTGCCCGCCGCATTGCAGAAGATGGCGACGGCGACGGCTATAAGTTGGAAATCTGGGGCAAGGAGAAAATAAATGCAGAGCGTCTAGGAGGGCTGCTGGGGGTAAACCGCGGTTCTGAGCAGGAGCCCAGGTTTGTAAGGCTGGAGTGGGATCCACCTGGGGCGAAAGGATTTCTGGCTCTCGTTGGCAAGGGCATCACCTTCGATTCGGGGGGTCTGTCGATCAAGCCTGCCACGGGCATGGAGACCATGAAGATGGACATGAGCGGCGCGGCGGCGGTGCTGGGGGCCCTGAAGGCCGCTGGCACTCTCAAGCCGTCGGTGCGAGTGGCCGGGTTCATACCCATCACTGACAACATGACAGGAGGCGACGCCACCCGGCCCGGCGACGTGTTGCGGATACGCAATGGCAAGACCGTAGAGGTGTTGAACACCGACGCAGAGGGTCGCCTTGTCCTGGCCGACGCCCTTTCCCTGGCCAGCGAGGCCCGCCCCGACGCCATCCTCGACCTCGCCACCCTCACTGGGGCATGCATGGTGGCACTGGGGGCCAAGGTGGCCGGCCTGATGGGCAACCACGCCGATTTCATCGCCGCCGTGCAGCAGGCCGCCGAGCGTTCAGGGGAAAGAGTCTGGAACCTGCCCCTGCCCGCCGACTACCGCAAGCAGCTGGACTCGGAGGTGGCGGACATCAAGAACATAGGCAACCGTTGGGGGGGGACGCTCACGGCCGGGCTATTTCTCGCCGAGTTTGTTGCCGATGGAATACCCTGGGCACACCTCGACATTGCAGGGCCCGCCTGGTGCGATAGCACAGACGGGGAGACCTCAAGAGGCGGCACCGGATTCGGGGTCAGGCTGCTAGTCGAACTGATCAGTCGATTTCAGCCGCCCGGTCGTGGCGAGTGCGACTGACGACATCCCGGGGAGCGGGAATCCACTGAGCCGCTCCCCGCCGGGAGTTGCGCCGCAGCTACGCCAAAGATTCCAAGGCCGCCCAGCGGCTGGCTTCGAAGGCCAGGGCGGGGTGGAATTGCAGGGCGTGCATTTGAGACTCGATCCGATCAGGGGAATCCCCGCACTCGTGCAGGACTGAGGCAATCTTCTTCGCTCGGGTCAATTCCTCGCTGTGCCAACTCTTCCCGATGGTGGCAATGCACTGGTCGTGAATTGCCCGCATCCCAGGGGTCAGGCGTTCCACCATCCGTGGTGAGATGCTCGGGATCCTCCGCCGGACGAACAGGGTTGAGCCGCGCCCCTTTTGGGTAAGCCCGAACCGGCAGCAGCGGTCGAGCGCCCTTCCGAAGGCGGTCTTCAGGGCTGACCGGCCGCCCAGGCCGATCTCGCGGGCGAACGTCTCGATATCGAGGTCAAAACCCTTCGGCGACTGTTCGAGCAGCAGCGAGAGCCTTCTCAGCAGCCAGGTGGAGGTAGGCCCGAGCATGCTTAGCCAAAACAGCTCTACATAGGGGGATCGGGGGTGATGCCCGTAGTCTTCCAAGTCGGCGTATTCCCAGGGCTCCACCCGTATGACGGACATCTCGGCGTCGCTTCGAGGGGAATCCCAGATGCCGTCTCGACCGCCGCCTTGCCGATGGTCGTCGCCGTTTTGATGGAGAACGATGTCGCTGATGAGCGTTGACTGGTTGGTTGAATGCATGGCTGTGCCTCTCCTTTCGTTCTTTTGGCCAATTCCTGTTATTCAGGTAATTTTCCACTAATAATAATAGATAATATATTTTCAGTATATTTCTGTCAAGTAGGAATTTCTTGAGTTCTGGCTCAATCGGGTGCGGAGCAGCTGACCCGGAAGGCGGCAGGTCTGTAGACTTGACGAAGAGACACAAGGAGAATGTCCAGGAGAAGTTGTACGTAGAGGAGCATTGTGGCCACATTCAGAGACATCCTTATAGCGACCAAAGGCAGAATCCGGGAAGTTGACACCGCAGAGGGGGAGGCTCTTCGGAAAGAAGGGGCCGTCTTCCTCGATGTGCGTGAGCCCGACGAATTCGAGCAGGGCACAATCCCCGGCTCGATCCACATTCCCCGTGGTCACCTTGAAGCCAACGCCGAAGCCCGGCTGCCGAGGCGCGACACGCCGATAGTGGTCTACTGCGCAGGGGGAGTCCGCTCGGCCTTTGCCGCCGACACTCTGCAGGATCTGAGCTACACCGGAGTGGTGTCCATGGACGGGGGCTTCAACCGGTGGAAAGACGAAGGCCGCCCCTGGAGCGTCCCCAGGTCGCTGACACCCGAGCAGCGCAACCGCTACCACCGACACATCCTGCTTCCTGAGGTGGGTGAAGAAGGACAGATGCGACTTCTGGATTCAAAAGTGCTCTGCCTCGGGGCGGGCGGGCTGGGCTCGCCTGCAGCGCTGTACCTTGCCGCGGCCGGAGTCGGCACACTGGGCGTGGTGGACATGGACGTCGTCGACGCCTCCAACCTGCAGCGTCAGATTCTTCACAACCTCGAAAGGGTGGGGGAGCGCAAGGTTGACTCCGCCAAGAAAACCATCACGGCCCTCAACCCTGACGTAAACGTGGTGTGCCACGACGTTCGCCTTGGAGCCGACAATATTCTTTCGATCATCGATGGCTATGACGTGATCGTGGACGGGGCCGACAACTTTCCTGTCCGTTACATGCTCAACGACGCCTCGGTGAAGCTGGGCATCCCGGTGGTGCACGGCTCCATCTTCCGGTTCGAGGGGATGGTCACCGTCTTCGATCCCAAGGAGGGGCCAACCTATCGTGACCTCGTTCCTGAGCCGCCGCCGTCGGAACTGGCTCCCAGTTGCGCAGAGGCAGGGGTCTTGGGCGTGCTTCCAGGTGTTGTGGGTTCGCTTCAAGCCCTGGAGGCTCTAAAGATTGTTCTGGGTTACGGGGACGTTCTCAGAGGCAGGCTGCTGACCTTCGACGCCGGGGACATGAGCTTCCGCGAGTACCGTGTCCGGCCCGACCCGAGCAACCGGATCACCTGGGAGAACAGGGACCGAATTCAGATAGTGGAGCTTGAGGGTCTCTGCGGCCCTGCAGTGCTTTCGGGGTAGATCAACTCGATTCCGCTACCCGGGAGCGTGCTGGCTCTGACGGTTCGTCCTGTGTAAGACCCAAAAGGTCAGTCCACAGGCCGCAGAGATCATCAAGGCGAGGGTCAAGCTGGCGATTTTATTGTTTGACCAGATCGGCGAGGATTTCTTGGTGGACTGGGGACTCTGAGCCAGGGTCGCCGACTCGACCTTGGAATCCTCGAGGCGCTCTGCGTCTGATGTCTGCAGCGAGTCGTGGAGGGCCACAGCGCCTTCCACCGGTGGCGAATCGCTGGTGGCAGTCTCCCCTGGCGCGGCCGCGGCCTCAGTTACGGCAACGAAGCGTGACGGGCCGGCTTCATTGTTTGCCACCAGCGTGATTCTGTAGGTAGTGCCGACTTCAATGTCGGTGATGATGAAGCTTGTGTCTGTAAGGGTTCGCTCTTTGGCGCTCTCTTCGACCTCGCTGGCATCCTCTGCCAGCGGAACCCATGCGATTGTGTAACTGATGACGCTTCCCCCTCCGTCCTCCTCGGGGGGATCCCAGGTCATCGCAATCGAGTCCGGCCTCAGGATGACCTCAACCTCTGAAGGGGCCCCAGGGGTGGCCATGGGAATTGCCCGCAATTCCTCGGAGGAGACCGAACCGCCTATCTCGTTGAGTGCCGAGACGGTGACGGCATGGGGAATGCCGTTTTTAAGCCCGGTTATCTCGTAACCGGGCTCGGTTATGTCGGCAGTGGCTGGCGGAAGAGCCTGCGAGCCGTCAGGGTAAAGAGGCGCCCAGGTCACCGTGTAGCCGATTACTTCTATACCTCCGTCGTCTTCCGGGGACGCCCAGGTGACTTCAATGCTTCCGTCACCTCGGCTGAGGGTTAGCTCCTCAGGCGCACCGGGGATTCCTGCAGGGGTGACCGACTCCCCTTTTGTTGGGGCGGAAGCGCCGACTTCGTTGATGGCTGCCACTGAAATCGAATAAGTGACCCCGTTTGCCAGCCCGCCGATCACGAAGTCTGTGCTGGTGGCAGGCAGGGTCTTGGAACTCTTGGGGGCCTCGGCTTCGTCGGACGGCTTCCAGGAGACCTCGTAGCCCTCAATTGGCACGCCACCGTTGTAGGTGGGAGATTGCCAGCTCACGCTTATCCTCTCGTCCCCGCGGCTCGCGTGTACGTTCTGCGGGGTCCCCGGCGGTCCTGCGGGTTTGGCGCTCACGCTGGAGGAGGCTTGGGACTGGCCGAGTTCGTTGCTTGCCCTCAGGTTCACTGCGTACGTGGTGCCGTTGGCAAGCCCCTCGATGTCGTAGGAGGTGCTGCTGGCGGGGATTTCGTGCGTTGTCGACTCCGTTGCGGTGCTCACTGCCAGGAGATACGTCCTCACGGCAAGGCCGCCGTTGTCGTTAGGCGGCAGCCAGTGAACATGGATGTATCCGTCGCGCCCCTCCGCGTAGATGCCCGCGGGCGGCCCGGGGGGGCGAGCAGGGATCATCTGAATCGGCGCGGTTTGCGGCGAAGAGCCCTGGTCGTTGCGGGCGGTTATCGCCACTGAGTAGGTCACCCCGTTGGTCAGGCCTTCGATTCGGTGGTTCATGGACGTCGTGACGGCGGATTGCGAAGACCCGCCCTTTGCCTGCCAGATCACTTCGTAGGAAGTCACGCGGCTTCCACCGTTGCGCTCGGGGGCTCCCCAGGTGAGGTCGAGATAACCGTCCCCTCTGCTGAGCGACGCCCCCACGGGGGGATCAGGCGGACCCAGCGGCGTTCCGGAGACGGTCGCCGCCGCCGAACTTCCAGCCTCGTTCCTTGCCGTAACCGATACTGCATAGGGCACGCCGTTGGTGAGCTGTTCGATTCTGAGGCTGGTGGCGGTTGTTTCCTGTGTGCGGGGGGAGCCGCCCGTCGACTGCCACGTGACCGCGTAAGCGAGGCTGCCCCCTCCTGTCGACTTCGGTGAGATCCACCTGAGGAGGATCTCACCTGCTCCGGGCGTAATTTGGAGTCCCTGGGGCGGCCCTGGCGGGGAGATCGGGCTGGGCGCCTTGGTTGTGGGTGTCGGGCTGGGCGCCTGGACTGCGGGTGCCGGGCTCGGCGGCTGGGTCGCGGGTGCCGGCGAGGTTGCCTCGCTGAACACCGGGGGAAGATCACCTGGAATGGTCTCTCCGAACGTGAATCTCGTAGACAGAAGGTGACCTTTCCTACTGTTTGAGGCGGGAAGCTCCGGCAGCCCGTCGTTCCTGGCGCCGACGTTTATGACTATTGTGAAACGGCCTCCGGATACCCTTTTCGTGCCGTAGGAGCCGGTCAGGTGAACCGTGGCGCGGTTGATTCGCCCAGACGGGCTGATGTTCCCCGTCACTGAAATGCCTTGGAGGGTTCCCACGGAGGTGTCGCTGTATCGGTTAAGCCACCTGCTCAGGGAGGCGACGCTGTGGGTGACGGACCAACTCTTGAAGGGGTCGGCATCGGTGTGAGGATCAGGGGTGGGGATCAGGTAGGGCAGATCCTGACGGAATGCGTAGCCGCCTGCCTCGGTGTATCCGCCGTTGGATGCGGCGTAGAACGTCAAGGCGGGCTGACCGCCGTAGGTCAGTACCTGGCCCGAAGTGTCGGCTACGGCCTTCAGCCACGGCCCGGAGCTTGGTGCTGCTTCCTTGTCGTTGCCCGCGTAGACTTGGTCGTATACGGTGGAGTAGAGGTCGAATGGTGCCGTCCAGCCACTGTCTGCTCTTCGAGTGGAGGCAATGTTAAGGGCGTAGGAACGTGCGGCGATCGCCTGAGCCCGGAGCGCCTCAGTCGGCCATGAGGCGGGCACCTCGGCTATGCCCTTGAGGTAGTCCTCAAGGTTGAGCGAGGCCAGGACTGCGCGGTAGGCGCTGTTTGAGAGCTTGGACAACTCAATCTGTCCGTGAGAGTAGGAACGCCGAGTGGCTGAGGTCTCCACTGCCACTCCGTCCGCCGTGGAGATTCGGAATACGGAACCTGTGCAACCAGCGGCTGGGCAGAGGTTGGCGCCCCCGGAATTGGTAGCCGTCCAGATGCCACCATCCAGTCTCACGGTAAATAGATCGGTGCCCGCAGAGCTGTAGATCACCGTGCCGTCGATGGATATCTCGAAGGGGCCGCGAGGACGAAATCGGCTTCCCCCTTCGACTGTAGACAGCAGGATCCTCAGGTCAGCCACCCCCCAGCCATGTTCAAGGGTGGTGTTTGGGTAGTAGAAACCAAGCATCTGGCTTGCTGTGTGGCCTGCCAGGGAGCGGCTCTTGATGCCATATTGGCTGATCCCCACTCCGTGGCCCCAACCAGCGCCGTAAAACGTGACCGAGTCGTTGGCGCCAAGCCCTGAGAGGGCGTATCCGTTGGATTGTCCGAGAGCTTGCCCGGAAAGCGCAGCGACAAACAGAAGCGACGAGATGGTCGTTGCCATGGCTACCGAAAATGAAGCGCGCGCGCGCTGGGAAAGAGTGCTCAACTGAAAATTCACCTAGATGGCACCGCCCCCGCTGCCGGACACATTGTGCCCCAATTCAACCTTGATTGCAACTAGCAATCCCAGCCTGCCGACCGATGCCAAGCCCCTTCCAGCAAACCTTGAATGGTAGGCTTGTGCAATGCCGAGAGCCTTGATAACCGGGGTGACTGGTCAGGACGGCTCTTATCTTGCAGAGTTCCTGCTCAACAAAGGCTATGAAGTCCACGGAGCGGCAAGACGGACATCCCTGCCCGGCACTTTCCGTCTAAGCGAAATCTTCGCGGGACCCTTGGCTGATCGGTTTCATCTACACAGAGCCGACATGGGTGACGGGGGATCCCTTACCAGAATCCTGCGGGAAGTCGAGCCGCACGAGATATACAACCTCGCGGCTCAGAGCCATGTGGGGGTTTCCTTCGAAGTGCCTGAGCAGACATCCGACACCACGGGGACAGGTCCGCTGCGACTGCTGGAGGCCCTTCGGACGATTTGTCCGGAGAGCCGCTTCTACCAGGCTTCCTCGTCGGAGATGTTCGGCTCTGCCCCTGCTCCGCAGAACGAGACCTCGCCTCTGCGTCCCTGCTCCCCGTACGGGTGCGCCAAGGCAATGGGGCACTGTCTCACAGGCATCTACCGGGCTCAAGGCATTTTTGCCGTGAGCGGGATACTTTTTAACCACGAGAGCCCGCGCCGCGGCGAGACATTCGTTACACGCAAGATCACGAAAGCCGTGGCCTCTATTGCAGCGGGCCGGGCTCGCCACGTCAATCTGGGGAACCTCGACGCCTGCCGCGACTGGGGACACGCGGCTGACTACGTGGAAGCCATGTGGATGATGCTTCAGCGCGATGATCCTGAGGATTTTGTGGTGGGTACCGGGGAGCCGCACTCCGTCAGGGAGTTCTGCGACCGCGCGTTTTCCAGGGCAGGGCTGAATTGGCAGGATCATGTCCGCTTTGACGCCGACCTGATCCGGCCCATCGAAGTCAGCCTTCTCTTGGCGGATCCGTCAAAGGCCCGAGAGACGCTGGGTTGGAAACACACCGTCGGATTTGAGGAGCTTGTTGCGCTGATGGTGGACGCCGACCTGGAGCTGCAAGCAGACTAGGGATTGCCTCCTTCAGCAGCACGCGCAGTTCTGCTGATGCAATCCTGCATCTTCTTGAGGGTTGCCTTGTGAGTCAGCAGCGAGGAAGGGTCGCCTGAGAAGGTCAGCCGATTCAACAAGAACTCCTCGTGAGCGTCGCGCTCCCCATCGGCGATTCCCTTGGCGACTTCGTAGCTGAGCCGGTAGATGATGGAGGCGTTCGGGTCGAAGCCTTCGAGGGCGGCTGAGCCCTGGGGGCCTGTATAGACCCGAAATGCGATTTGGGTGCCGTCTGGATGATCGATGAGGTGCTGAATTACCAGCGGCTGAGGCTCCCCCTCATCGATCGTCATCGAAGAAAGGGACGCGTTCAGGTGTTCAATCCACTCCCTGCTCAGAAAGCGGGGCACGCTACCCGCCTGAGGACCTAAGAAGTGAGGATGGCAGTTCCCAGTTGATCAGATGCTCCAGCCAGGCATTTACGTAGGCAGGCCGGGCGTTGCGATAGTCGAGGTAGTAGGCGTGTTCCCAAACGTCGAGGGTCAGCAGTGGGGTCTTTCCCGTTTTCTGCGGGATGCCCGCGTTGGGGGTGGTGATAATCTCCAGCCCGCCTGAGCCTTGGGCCAGCCAAGTCCAGCCGGAGCCGAAGTGCTCGCAGGCCGCTGAGGCGAACTGCTCACGGAACTCGTCGACGCCGCCGAAGCTGCGGCTCAGCGCCTCGGCCAGATACCCGTCGGGATCGCCTCCGCCTTCCGGGTGGGTGCTCTTCCAGTAGAAGGTGTGGTTCCAGACCTGCGCGGCGTTGTTGAACAAGGCGCCGTCGGCTTTCAGAATCAGGCTCTCCAAGGGGGGACTTTTCTCCCCGCCGACATTCAGCAGTCTGTTTACATTGGCCACGTACCCTGCGTGGTGCTTGTTGTAATGCAGGTTGACAGTGTCAATGCTGATATGGGGGGCCAGCGCGTTCGCTGGGTAAGGCAAAGGGGGAAGTTCAATAGTCATGTTTGTTCAATAGTCATGTTTATAGTGTCTTGGCGGTTTCCAGCGTCGCATTCCGGGTTGACTGAGAAAGGCGTCTGCCGAGTGTCCCGGCAGCAGTTGCCAATATAAACGCTAGAAGCCCCCATATGGTGGGCCAGACGGCCTCGCTGAGCCCAGGCCAGGCGAATCCGGTGCCGTCGGTTGCTCTCGAGGAGTCGGCTGAGATTATCCCTACGCCTCCGGGCCAGGGCCAGAGAATGCGCAGGGTGCCAAGCATCAGCCCGATCATCACCGCCATGAGGGGGGCGTGCCGGCGTTTTAGCAGGGTTGCCAGAAGCGGGGAGAATACTGCGGCCCCCAGCACGATTCCGGAGCCGAGGACAGCCAGGGTGCCCCAGTCAAGTACGTCGAGCGCCCTGATCACGGCGCCGTACATTCCCAGCATCAGCATTACGAACGATCCTGAAACGCCGGGCAGGATCATGGCGCACACCGCCAGGGCCCCCACGAGGAAGTAGGCAATCAAAGGAGGGTCCGCAACAGGTCCCGCGCTCAGCCCGAACAGCCACCCGCTCGCGACAGCAGTCACGGCGCAGAGCACCGCATGCAGCGCCTTCCATCGCCCTAGCGAGAGCGCTGCGACCAGCACCCCGGCGCAGACAAGGCCAAAGAACGTCCCAGCCAGATCGAACGGGCGGTTTTCCAGCAGCCAGTTCATGACCCGGGCAAGCGCGCCGATCGCCACCGCCGCTCCTCCCAGGAGCGTGAGCAGAAACCCCCAGTCCAGCTTCTTGAGTTTTTCAGGGATTCCTTTCCATCGTCCTGCCAGCAGCGACCTGAAGGCGTCGGCCAGTTTTTTTAACTCTCCCAGGAAGCGCTCGTAGAGCCCATAGAGCAGCGCCACGGTGCTGCCGGAGACTCCCGGTACCAGGTCTGCTGCGCCCATGCAGAACCCGCAAATGCCGTAGTAGGCATAGAGCAGGCTTCGGCGCTTGGCGGGGGAGGCGAGATTCAAGGGAGCAGCGGACGGCCGCCTCAGCGCCCTCCGAGCAGTTTGCGGTTATTGAACTTGGCTTTTATGTAATCCCTGTTCGTCCAGGCAATGAAGTCGATTGAAATATCCTTCGGACATGCCACGGAGCACTCCCCGTGGTTTGTGCAGCTGCCGAAGTACTCCTCCATCTTCTCCACCATGGCCTCTGTGCGCGCCCAGCGCTCTGCCTGTCCTTGCGGAAGCAGGTTTAGGTGCTGAAGCTTGGCTGAGGTGAAGAGTTGCGCGGCGCTGTTTGGGCACGCTGCCACGCACGCGCCGCAGCCGATGCAGGCCGCCGCGTCAAACGATGCCTCGGCTGCCTCTTTGGGAATCGGAGTCAGGTTGGCGTCAGGGGCGGCACCGGTGTTTATCGAGATGTAACCGCCTGCGGTGATGATTTCATCGAACGCTGAGCGGTCTACCACAAGGTCTCTTATCACGGGGAACGCGGCGGCTCTCCAAGGTTCCACCGTGATCTCTGCGCTGTCGGAGAACTGCCGCATGTGCAGCTGGCAGGTGGCCGTTCCCTGCTGCGGGCCGTGAGCGCGTCCGTTGATCATCAGACCGCAGGTTCCGCAGATTCCCTCCCTGCAATCCGACTCGAACGCCACGGGCTCCTTGCCTTCGAGCGTGAGCCGCTCGTTCAGCAAGTCGAGCATTTCAAGGAACGAGGCGTCGGCGCTGATTCCGGCGAGGTCGTACTTCTCGAAGCGGCCGTCGCTTCCTTCATCGTCCTGACGCCACACCTTCAGCCTCAGGCTCAAGGGCTCCGCCCCGGCGCTCACTTGTAAGACCTCTTGGTTGGAGCGACCGTCTCAAATTCCAGCTGCTCGCGGTGGAACACGGGGGCGTTCCTGTTGCCTGCCCACTCCCAGGCGGCAATGTGTGAGAAGTTCTCGTCGTCGCGCAGCGCCTCCCCCTCGGCGTCCTGGTGTTCCTCGCGAAAGTGCCCTCCGCAGGACTCCTCCCGCACCAAGGCGTCTCGCATCATCAGTTCGGCCAGCTCAAAGAGGTCGGCAACCCGGCCCGCCCGCTCCAGCGCCTGGTTCAGGGTCACGGCAGATCCGGGCACCAGCACGTTCGAGTGGAACTCCTCATTCAGGGCGGGGATATCCGAGAGGGCCTTTTTCAGCCCAGCGGCGTTGCGCGCCATCCCGCAGCAGTCCCAGACGATCTTGCCGAGCTCGCGGTGGAAGTGGTCCACCGTCAGGGAGCCTTTGTTGGCCAGAAGGCGCGCTGTGCGGTCTTCGGTCTCTGCGACGCTCTCGCCGAAGGCCGCATGAGTGGGCGGCGTCGGCTGTGTTCCCAACAGGTCAGCCAGGTAATCGCTGATTGTGGCGGGAATGACGAAGTAGCCGTCGGCCAGACCCTGCATCAGGGCTGAGGCCCCCAGCCGATTTGCGCCATGGTCGGAAAAGTTGGCCTCCCCCAGCACGAAGAGGCCAGGCAGGTTGCTCATCAGGTTGTAGTCCACCCAGAGCCCCCCCATTGTGTAGTGGACTGCTGGATAGATTCGCATGGGGACCTTGTAGGGATCTTCGCCGGTAATACGCTCGTACATGTCGAAGAGATTTCCGTACTTGGCGCTGACCGCCTCTGTGCTGTCGCGGGCTATGGCGTCGGAGAAGTCCAGGTACACGCCATTGCGCCGAGGCCCTACGCCCCTGCCTTCGTCCACCACCGACTTGGCGTTGCGCGAGGCCACGTCCCGGGGCACGAGGTTGCCGAAAGACCTGTACTTCGTCTCAAGGTAGTAGTCACGCTCGATTTCGGGTATTTCCCCGGGGGGACGTTCGTCGTCGTGAGACCTCGGCACCCAGATGCGACCGTCGTTGCGCAGCGACTCTGACATCAATGTGAGCTTCGACTGGAAGTCCTCGCTGGGTGGAATGCACGTGGGGTGGATCTGGGTGAAGCAGGGATTGGCGAAGAGCGCTCCGCGACGATGAGCACGCCAAGTGGCGGTGACGTTGCACATCCTGGCGTTGGTGGAGAGGAAGTAGACGTTGCTGTAGCCGCCTGTGGCGAGGATGACGGCGTGGGCCGAGTAGGCCCGAATCTCGCCCGTGAGCAGGTTTCGGGTGACGATGCCGGCCGCCTTGCCGTCGATAACCACGAGGTCCAGCATTTCCGTGCGGGTGTGCAGCTCCACGCTTCCGGATGCAACTTGGCGCATCAATGCGGAGTAGGCGCCCAGCAGGAGTTGCTGACCGGTCTGGCCGCGGGCATAGAAGGTGCGTGACACCTGCGCCCCGCCGAAGGAGCGGTTGTCCAGCATTCCGCCGTACTCGCGTGCGAACGGGACGCCTGCGGCCACGCACTGGTCAATGATGTTGGAGGAGACCTCGGCCAAGCGGTAGACGTTTGACTCGCGGCTGCGGTAGTCGCCTCCCTTGATCGTGTCGTAGAAGAGGCGGAAGGTGCTGTCCCCGTCGTTCTTGTAGTTCTTGGAGGCATTTATACCTCCCTGGGCGGCAATGGAGTGCGCTCTTCTGGGAGAGTCGTGGTAGGTAAAAACTGACACCTTGTAACCCATTTCCCCCAGGGATGCCGCCGCCGTTGCGCCTGCCAGCCCTGTTCCCACCACTATCAGCGAGAAACGCCGCCTGTTGCCGGGGTTGACCAGACGAAGGTTGAATTTGTGTTCTGACCAGCGTTCCTCGATGGGGCCGTCGGGGGAGCGCGAGCGGAGTTCGCCGATCATTCGACCGGTTGTTCGGCCAGTGCAGTCTGACTGACGAGGTTTGCTGGGGCGGAACTTGCCTCCCCGACGCGGGAGTCGCCTCCGTCGTCAATGACGCCTGCCTGCGTCAAGACAGGGAAGCTGAGGTTGCCTACCAGGATTACCGCTGAGAAGAGCCCTGCGAATCCACGTCTCAGGCGGTTGAATCGGGGGCTGTTGATACCCAGGCTCTGGAAGATGCTCCAGGCCCCGTGGTAGATGTGAACCGCCAGGGCGACGTTTGCGACGATGTACCAGATTGCCACAGGGAGGTTCGAGAGGCTGGCGCTCACGTTGTGGTAGGGATCGCCGCGCACATAGTCGGGGTTGAAGTGCCCCCAGGTCAGATCCGCGAGGTGGTACACCAGGAAGAGCCCGACGATCGGCCCAGTCCAACGCATGGTGCGGGACGCGTAGTTGGCGGCTATGTAGTTGCGTCCGCCCCTGTAGCGCTCGTCCGCCGCCCGGCTGAGGCGCGTAAGGCTGAATGCGGAATGGATGTGCAGCACAAAGGCGAAAATGAGACCTGAGCGCATGGCCCAGAGCAACCAGGTGCGGGGAACGACATCGCCGCCAAGGTCGCGCAGAGCCTCGGCGTATTCGTGGGTCTCGATCGGCCCTTCGTAGATGTGAAGGTTGCCGATCATGTGCGCCAACACGAACCCGAGCAAGGCGATTCCGGTGATGGCCATAACCCACTTCTTGCCTACGGCCGACTGATAGATGCTCAACGGCCAAGGCAAGGGGATGCGCCTGCGGTTGGAGTCAGGTGGCTTCTTGTGGGCGGTAAGTGTCAATCTGGTCTCGGCGGATGGCGACTTGTGGGACGGGGGAAAGGCTACATCGGCAGAAAAGGGCACATAGAGCTTTTCGCCTAGGTGAGGGGCTTGGTGAGAATTTCAAATTGCCTGTTGCATTTCGCTCTTGCAAGTAGCAGAATTATGTTACACAAATGTAATTACAGATTGTGTAACACACAGGGCATTGGATTCTGCGTGAACAAATCAATTTTCCCTGGGCTTGACGGTTCCAGTGGATTGAGCAGGAGGACTCGGAAGTGCTGATTCAAGACCAGACCCAACTAGCAAATCTCGACTCCCGTTGGCAGGAGATGGCGAACTGCAGGGGGCTCGACCCCGACCTCTTCTTTCCGGAGAGGGGTGCCTCCACCCGGGACGCCAAGCGGGTCTGCGGGGCCTGCGTCGTGAAACTGGACTGCCTGGAGTACGCCCTCGAACACAAGGAGAAGCACGGTATCTGGGGAGGTCTGAGCGAACGGGAACGCAGGGTCGTGCGCAGGGAGCGCGTCGCCTTGCAGGAGGGGCAGATCACCGGCTGAGTTGGTGGCTGGTAGAATGCCTGGCATGCCCGTAGCGTTCATCAGCACCACTGAGTTGATAATAATCCTCGTTATCCTGCTGCTCCTTTTCGGCGGGGCGAAACTCCCCAAGCTTGCCCGGTCGCTGGGACAGGCCCAGCGCGAGTTCCGCAAGAGCACCGACGAGACAACCGCCGACAGCGGGGGCGAGAACTCGGAGGAATCTGAAAAGAAGGCGGAGCGGTCTGAAAAGAAGAAAGAATCCACGTTCTCCTAGCTTTCCGCTTCGCCCTTCTCTGTGAGATTCACCATCCCGGTAACCAGCCCCTGACGTCGAGGAGCAGAAGTTCAGTGTCATCCGTGCCCCCCTTAAGCACCGAAGAAAGCAACGACGAACCAGAAAGCCGCCCAATGGTGGGCCACGTGAAGATCATTTTCACCGGCCCGGTGGCTCCCCACTGGGAATACCACTCGGATTTTGGTGACGCACAGTTCATCGAGGACTTCAAGCTGAGGGCGCAAGCCAGGCTTCTGCTGCTTCCCAGGGACGATCCCCAGTTCAGGCGCAACTGTGAGCGCATCATCCGCGATGCAGAGCGAAACTGCCTGATACTGGACTGGGACCTTGGCTACAGCCCCGAGGAATTGCAGGAGCACCAGGACCAAACCCGTCAGTACCAGGACCAAACCCGTCGCTGAGCCTTCCCGCAGTTGTCGACAGGCGTCAGCCAAAGCCCCGCCTTGCTTCTTTCACGCTTCTGAACTACTCCAAGCGAGGCTGCGGATTTCCGTAAGCCGCGTAGGAGTGCGTCCCAAATCGTTACAAAGTTGTCACCTTTAGTTCACTCTTGACGAAACCCCCTCAAATCTCCCTGGGTAGCTTGCCAGGTGAAGTTGGCAGCCAAAATGGAGAAATGAGAGTAAATGCGAACTACATGGAAGTTTGTTGCCGCGGTGATCGCAGTTGCCTTAGTTGCGGCGGTTTCCTGCAGCGGCAACGACGACTCAATCGGCTCTGCGCTTATGCCCACCACCACGCAGGCGGCGTCGAGATCCGCTGAAGGCTCAGCCCCGCCGTCACCAGCGAATCTTTCGGGCACGGTCACTATTTCAGGTTCATCCACCGTCGAGCCGATCTCGGTGCGGGTCGCAGAGTTGTTCTCGGCAGAGGAACCGGGGGTTGAAGTAACCGTTGACGGTCCAGGGACAGGTGACGGTTTCAAGCTTTTCTGTGCAGGGGAGACCGACATCTCCGGTGCTTCGCGCACGATCAAAAACAAGGAGAAAGCCGACTGTGCCGAGGCGGGCATCAGCTGGATCGAGCTGCGGGTGGGCATAGACGGCATCGCCGTAATGACCAACGAAGCCAACGAAGTGGAGTGTCTCAACTTCGAGGATCTCTACAGCATCGTCGGCCCGGAGTCCTCCGGCTTCGAAACCTGGGAAGACGCCGCGGCGTTGGCCGGCGATCTGGGATCGAGCACTTCCTTCCCTTCCGGGGAGCTCGTCATTATCGCTCCGGGAGCTGAGTCTGGAACATACGACAGCTTCATCGAGATTGTGCTTGAGGACATCGGCGATGCGCGAGCTGAGGAGGGTGCCATCAGCGACGATCAGGCGGCGACCACCCGACCGGACTACCGCTCGTCCGGTGACGACAACGTGATAATTCAGGGCGTCGGGGGCGCCGTCGGCGGCTTCGGCTGGACGGGCTTTGCCTACGCGGCCAACGCCGCAGGTGTGCGACTCCTCGATGTGGACGGCGGGGACGGATGCGTGCCGGCCAACCCTGGCACGATCGCCAGCGGGGAGTACCCGGTGTCGCGCTCGCTCTACATATACGTGAACGCAGAAGAGGCGGAGAACAGCCCTGCCCTGCGGGCCTACTTGGACTACTACGTGAGCGACGCCGGACTGAGTACCGCTGTCGGCGAAGTTGGCTACGTTCCTCTCACTTCCGACGCCGCGGCCGACACGAGCGCTAACTGGACCGGCAGGGTCATCGGAAACTAGAAGCAGCAATAGGGGGCTGGGGCGACCTCGGCAGGCGATGTCGCATTCCCTGGAACTAGGTTCACGCCTGTGACCGATGTGGCTGTGCCTTTCAGGGGCCCCGGTTCCGAGTCGGCAATATCGGCGATTGCCAAGCCCCGCATAATCCCGGCGATCTTGTTCATCGCCGGGGTTGCGCTTCTCTTGGCGTCGCCGTTCCTGCCCTGGGCGGTCGTCGAAGGCACGGGAATTGCCCGCAACGCATTCGACGCCGACCTGCCCTGGCTTCTGGGGGGAAGCGACATGGGCGCCGGGGAAGGCGGCTCGTTCGCCAACGGCTGGCTCATCCTTATCATCGCGGCGTTGTGCGCGGCCGTGGGCTGTCCGCTCTTGGCGATGCGACGGATGGCGGCGATCCCTGTCGCCGCCATCGGGGCGATGCTGGCTCTTTGCGTGTATTTTACGGAGTACCGCTTCGAGCATCAGTACGGGCTTGTGGCTGACGCCCTTCCTGGTGAGGTGAGCATGGGCGAAGGCTGGTGGGTGGCGCTTGTCGGCTCCCTGCTGCTGGTTCTCACGGGTGTAACGGCCCGAATCTGGCTCAAGGGGGCTTCGTCGGTTGCGGGTGCGGGAGGTCCGGTAACTCTGGATTCCCTGTCGGGCGACCGGGACCGCCACGACAGGGAGAGCGGGGTGCGCGCCTTGGTCTTCCTCGCCGCCCTGGCGTCGGTGCTGGTCTCTGGGCTGATCGTCTGGTCGCTGGTGCGTGAAGCCTTCGTCTACATGTTCAACATTGACTGGGGGTCGGTCTGGAGCACCGGCTGGTTTCCCCGTCAGGGTTTCTTTGACATAAAGACGCTCATCGTCTCCACGCTGCTGGTTAACGGCGTGGCAATGCTCATCGCCACCCCCATCGGGCTGGGTTCGGCCGTCTTCCTCTCGGAATACGCCAAGCCACGCACGCGCAGGATACTCAAGCCCACCCTTGAGGTCCTTGCGAGCATCCCAAGCGTCGTGCTGGGCTACTTTGCCCTCCAGTGGATCTCGCCGAACGTCGTCCAGGCAATCGACGGCTGGTTCGGGCAGGATGCGCACCTTGGGAACCTGGCTGCAGCTGGAATCGGAGTTGGCATCCTCAGTTCGCCGCTCATGGCGTCTATCTCAGAGGACGCAATGAAAGCGGTTCCCAACTCGCTGAGGGAGGCTTCGGCGGGTCTTGGTTCAAGAAAGGTAACCACGACACTCAGGGTGGTGCTGCCTGCTGCGGTGTCGGGTCTGGTTGCGGCGTTCATTGTGACCTCCTCCCGCGCTGTCGGCGAGACGATGGTCGTGTTCATCGCCGGCGGCGGTGGGGACACCGCCGTGTACACCCACAACATCTTCGACGGGAGCCTCACGATGACCGCAGCCATGGCGTCTTTGGCGTCGGGGACGGACAACGTGGTGGGTGAGGGGCTCACCTTCGAGAGCCTCTATTTTGTGGGGCTGTTGCTGTTTGTGATGACCCTGGCCATGAACCTGGTGGCCGACCGGTTCGTCAGTCGGGTGCGGAACAAGTACTGAGCGATGCGGCTTAGCAGGGTATTCGACGACAGGGCTCGGGAAGCGGTCGCGGACAGCGTCTACAAGCGCAGCCGCGACGTTAGAGGCGGACTCTTCAAGGTCGCCTTGCAGGCGGCGCTACTGATGGCTCTGCTGATTCTGGGCGTGCTCATTGCCGACGTGCTTTCCGACGGATGGTCTTTGCTCAGCGGACAGTTGGGCGACTTCCTCTCCGGTGGTCTGCGGTCGCGCTCCGACGACCCCTTGCTAGGGGTCTTTCAAGGCATTCGAGGTTCGCTCTGGATAGCCGTGTTTGTGATCCTGCTGGCGTTCCCGCTGGGAATCGGGGCGGCAATCTACCTCGAGGAATATGCCCCAAAGTCCAGGCTGACGAGCTTCATCGAGGTCAACATCCGCAATCTGGCAGGCGTCCCATCGGTGGTCTACGGCCTGCTGGGGCTGGCCATTTTCGTGAACGGGATGGGAGATCTGACCGGCGGGAAGTCGGTGATGGCTGCGGGCCTTACGCTGGCAGTGCTCGTGCTTCCGATCGTGATCATTACGTCCGCTGAGGCGATTAGGGCGGTTCCCACCAGCCTCAAGGAGGCGGGTTACGGGGTGGGGGCGACCCGCTGGGAGGTGATCCGCACCCAGATTCTCCCCTACGCCGCCCCAGGCATCCTCACGGGGACGCTGCTGTCACTTTCGCGCGCCATCGGCGAGGCGGCGCCCCTGATTCTTATTGGGGCGGTCACGGGCTTTCTGGGGGGACAGTCGGGCTTGTTGGACGTCGCTCAGCTGCAGGAACGCTTTACGGCAATGCCTATTGTTATCACACGCTGGGTGCAGCAGTCGGGAAGAGACACCGGGTTCACGGCCGCTGCCGCCGCGGCGATCGTGGTAAT
Organism: uncultured Acidimicrobiales bacterium; assembly: GCA_958295925.1. Taxonomy (GTDB): domain Bacteria; phylum Actinomycetota; class Acidimicrobiia; order Acidimicrobiales; family CATQHL01; genus CATQHL01. The sequence goes on along the minus strand of CATQHL010000001.1, from coordinate 843,117 downwards.
GCTCGTCGTGGTACTGCTGCTCAACTCCGGGGCTATAGGTCTCAGAAACCATTTTGAAAAGAAGAGAAGGTAGAAGTGGCGGTACTTGACAGAATTACTTACAGGAGGTCCGTGACGCCGGAGGATTCCCCACAGCCCGGGTCGGCTCAGGCGTCATACGAAGGCAACGACCAGGCCATTCTCGATGAGGTCGTCTTCCGGGTGCGCGATCTGTCCTGCTACTATGGCGACGTCGAGGCCGTCCGGAATGTCTCGATGGACATAATCGAGCGTGAGATCACCGCGATGGTCGGCCCTTCCGGTTGCGGGAAGACAACTGTGTTGCGCTGCTTTAACCGCATGAACGACCTGATAGAGGGGGCGCGCGCCCAGGGCATGCTCTTGTTCAAGGGCGTCGACCTCTACGACACCCGCGTCGACCCGGTGGAAGTCAGGCGAAGGATCGGGATGGTCTTCCAGAAGCCGAACCCCTTTCCCAAGTCGATTTTCGACAACATCGCGTACGGCCCACGCATCAGCAAGACCACGCGAAACAAGAAAGAGCTCGAGGGGGTCGTGGAGTCGTCGCTGCGACAGGCCGCCCTGTGGGATGAGGTGAAGGACAGGTTGGGGGACTCGGCAATGGGGCTCTCCGGAGGTCAGCAGCAACGGCTCTGCATAGCCCGGACCATCGCCACGAGCCCCGACGTTCTGCTGATGGACGAGCCTTGCTCCGCGCTTGACCCCATAGCCACCGCATACATCGAAGAGTTGATGCACAACCTCAAGCAGAACTACACGATCATCATTGTCACCCACAACATGCAGCAGGCAGCCCGAATCAGTGACCGGACTGCATTCTTCACGGCTGAGGTCGATCTCGAAAAGCACTACCGCTACGGGGTGCTCGTGGAGTTTGACGACACGGAGAAAATCTTCTCCAACCCCAGTGACGAAAGAACCGAAAGCTACGTAACAGGGCGGTTTGGGTAGTGGCAGGTGAATTTGCCGCTCAAAGGAGGTGAGAGGTGGCCGAGAGTTTCCGTCAGCCGTTTCGTGAGGAGCTGAACCTTGTCAAGTCGGGCATCGTCCTGATGGCAGGGCTTGTAACCGAGTCGATACCCCGATGCACAGAGGCGCTCTTGAACTGCGACCTCGCTACTGCCAGGGAAATCGTCGAGGCCGACGCGGTCATCGACAACATGTCGCTTGAGCTGGAACAAAAGTGCCAACAGCTTCTGGCGCTTCAGCAGCCCACCGCCGGCGACCTCCGTGAACTCCTAGCGGCCCTTGTGATCAACTACGAGATCGAACGTTCCGGAGGGCTGCTGGTAAACATCGCCAAGAGCCTGCGCCGTCTCTACGGGGTTGAGCTGGGGCCGCGCATGCGGGGAGTCGTCACACAGATGGGGGAGGAGGCCAGAAGGCTCTTTGGGTTCGCCATCGAAGCCTACGCCGACGACAACGCCGGATTGGCCGCCGCCCTCGATGACATAGACGACCGCCTCGACCGCCTTCACCACCAGTGCCTGGCTCTGATCATCACCTCACAGCAGGAGGAGAGAATCGAGCGTCCGCCAGGCGTGCAGCTGGCCCTGATCGCCCGCTACTACGAGCGCATAGGGGATCACGCCGTCAATATCGGCGGGCGGGTGAGATACATGGTCGACGGCTGGCGGCCGCCTCAGGCTGACCTGCCTGAATAACGGCAGGCAAGCCCGCAGGATTCTTTGCCGGACTCTGAGCAGGAGGTGGGGCGCAAGTGCGGGTACTCGTGACCAACGACGACGGGATCGACCACCCTGGGCTGCTGTCCCTGGCCTCCGCTGCCGTCGGGGCCGGCCACGAAGTAGCGGTCTTGGCGCCGGAAGGTGAGATGAGCGGCTCCGGCGCGGCAATGGGGTCGCTTGCCCTTCAACATCCACTGGAGCTGACCCCTCGGCAGTTGGAAGGACTCGAAGGGGTTCGCGCCTATTCCGCAGATACGACTCCAGGGGGATGCGTCATACTTGCGTTCCTGGGAGTGTTTGGGCCACCTCCCGACCTGGTTCTTTCCGGCGTCAACAACGGTTGGAACGTGGGCAGGTCGACGCTGCACTCAGGCACGCTGGGGGCTGCACTCACCGCCTACTCAAGAGGGGGAAGGGGCCTGGCGGTGAGTTCCGGTTGGCATGAGGGCGCATCCTGCTGGGGAGCGGCGTCGTCGGTGGCTGTAGACGTCCTGGAGTGGTTCATGTCGTCGCCCCACGGGGTATTGAACATGAACGTACCAAACACGGATCGATCAGGGATGCTGGGCTTCCGCTGGGCGCCCCTGGCGCCAGTGGGATCGGTGCGGACGGTGCTCTCCAGCTTTCACGACAACGTCGTCTACACCGAAATAGAGCGCACCGACCCGTCCTCTGCCCCCCCGGGCTCCGACAGGGATCTGGTGGAGCAGGGCTGGGTAACGCTCACATCCATCTCTGGTCTGGCCGCAGAGCTGGGAGACGGGCTTCCCCCAAGCCTGCATCCCTGAGGGCGATGACGGCTTTACTGATCGTCCTGAGCCTGATGCTGGGAGTAGCCGTTGCTGTCGGCGCGGCAATCGTCCTGCGCTGTCGGAGAGCGCGTCGTATTATCGCCGGGCTGCTGCGGGAGCGCAGCCCAGGGAGCGCCTCAAGCACCCTGGAGGAGTGCCTTACCAAACTGGGGAGGCTCTTGGCTGACCTCGAAGCGGAGAATTCCGAAGGAAAGGTCGTGGCTAATCGCCTTGAGGAGGTGCTGGGCAGGATGGTGCAGGGGGTTGCGATATGCGACAAGGAGGGGAATGTGGTCTTTCGCAAATACCAAGCCTCGCTTGAGGGCTCTCTTCACGGGCAGGTCCTGGTTGACGCGGCTGTCAATCGAGTGCTCAAGCAAGCGATGGAGTCGGATTCCGCGGCGGATTCCATCGACTGCGACGGCGGCGCAGCGCCACGCGAGGAACTGCGTCTTTACGGGCCGCCTGAGCGTCTCCTGCTGATCAGATCGCATGCCTTGGAGGGAGGGGTTGCCGGCCTCGTCGAGGACATAACCGACAAGGACCGGGTAGAGACCTTGCGGCGGGACTTCGTGGGCAACATAAGCCACGAACTTCGCACCCCCGTCGGGGCCATCAGCCTTCTGGCGGAGACAATCGCACAGGAGGACGACAAGGATGCCGTGGAAGTCCTTTCGAGGCGGATGATCTCCGAAGCCGATCGAATGACCCGCCTAGTGGACGATCTGACTGAACTTGCGAGGGTGCAAAACGACCCCGAGGGGGAATGCAGCGCACTTGCCCTCGGTGAGGTGGCATTGGAGATCGCCGAGAGGCTGGCGGGCGCGGCCGAGCAGAGAGGGGTGACTGTCAACGTCTCCGTCCCCGAGTCTCCCGTTTTCATCTACGCCGATCGGCGTCAGATCGCTTCGGCCGTCCACAATCTTCTGGACAACGCCCTTAAGTACTCGTCCCGCAACGGAGCGGTATCTATCCGGGTGCGAGTGCTGGGGGGACTGGCCGAACTGGAAGTTCAAGACACCGGCATTGGAATCCCCAGAAAGGCCCAGGAAAGAATCTTCGAGCGCTTTTTTAGAGTCGACCGTTCCCGCACGGAGAAGTCAGGCGGGACAGGGCTGGGTCTCGCCATTGTTCGCCACGTTGCCATCAACCACGGAGGTGAAGTATCAGTGACTTCCCTTGAAGGGGAAGGCAGCACCTTCACGCTTAGGCTTCCCCTGCTTGAAGACGCCGGCTGCTCGGGGGATGCCCCAGCAAATCCGAGTCGGGAATTAATGTTCAAGCCATCGTAGAACGCATGACCCTTGAGAGCGGACGCCCACCGAGGGTGCTGATTGTGGAGGACGAGGTTTCCTTCGTTGAGGCACTCAGATCGGGGCTTCGACGAGAAGGATTTGCCCTGGATGTCGCCCGTGACGGAAGAGAGGCCCTGGAGCGCTTCGCAACCTGTCAGCCTGACGTCATTCTGCTGGACGTGATGCTTCCGAGAATTTCAGGGCTTGACGTCTGCAGGGAGATCCGCAGCACTTCGCATGTGCCGATCATCATGGTCTCGGCGAGGGGGGAGGAGATCGACACCGTTGTCGGGCTGGAGGTGGGTGCCGACGACTACGTTTCGAAGCCCTACCGCTTTAGGGAACTTGTGGCACGAATACGCGCCCTGTTGCGCCGCTCGCAGGCAGCGGAGTCGGAACGGCGCAATACGGAGTGCCCCTCCCAGGAGGTTCTGGAGGCAGGGGAGGTTCGTATGGATACTGGGGCGCACGAGGTCAAGATAAGGGGCGAGTGCGTCCAGATGCCGATGAAGGAGTTCGAGCTCCTGCGGGTATTACTTGAGCAGGCAGGTCGGGTGATTTCCAGGGAGGATCTGTTCGAGGAGGTGTGGGGATTCGATTACCTGGGTGATTCAAAGACGCTCGATTCCCACATCCGCCGTCTCCGCCAAAAGGTGGAGACAGACCCCTCCTCCCCCCGATGCATCGTTACGATCAGAGGCGCCGGTTATAAGTACGCCATTCCGGAATTGGCGGAAGCTCGAGGGGGCGACGCCTGAGAAAACCCGATGCGACCTGAAGCCGACGGAGGCTGGGAGCCTGTGGTGCCGCCTGTGAACCCTCGTCGCAGCGCAGCGGGCCCTTTGCGGTACTCACCCTTTTCCCGTCTGGCCAGGGTGCATGCATTCTCTGTGGCGGGTGACGCCATGATCGCCGTGGCCCTGGCGGACTCCCTCTTCTTCTCGGACCCGACTGAAAGTTCCCGTAACAGCGTCCTCCTCTATCTGCTCGTGACGCTGATGCCGTTCGTGCTGGTAGCGCCAATAATTGGGCCGGCCCTCGACCGGTTTGAGGGCGGAAGGCGTTTTCTCATCCTTCTCCTAAATGCAGGGCGGGCGCTCGCGTCGTTTTTCCTGATCGGCAACGTGGATCGACTGCTTCTGTACCCCTTGGCCTTCGTGATTCTCGTACTGGGAAAGGGGTACGCAGTATCGAAGGCTTCGGTGGTGCCCTCAACGGTTTCCTCCGAAGAGGAACTGGTGGACAAGAATTCACGTCTGGCGGTGCTGACCGGTGTCGCAGGATTGGTTGGCGCTCTGCCGGCTTGGCTGTTCGCCAGGTTCCTGGGGGGTGACTGGGCGGTAGGAATGGCCGGATTTTCCTTCCTCCTGGCCATGGTTCTTTCGATTCGCCTGCCCCGGGCCGAAGTCCTGCCCTCGCCTGAGGGCGTGGAGGCGGGCTACAGAATCCGCAAGGTGGGCATTCGCATGGCCGCAACCTCAATGGGGGCGCTGCGTGCAGTCATGGGGTTCATGACCTTCCTCTTGGCGTTCCGTTTTCGAACAGACGACACCTGGGCGCTCTACGTGTCGGCCGCCCTCGCCATGGTCGGGATGCTTCTTGGCTCGGCCCTGGTGGCCCGCATGGAGGAGGCGAACCGGGCGGAGTGGATACTCCAGCTGACTCTGCTGATTTCCACCTTCGTATGCATGCTGGCGATCTGGACCGGGGAAATCCAGGGGGCGCTTGCCGTGGCCTTTGTCGTCGGAATCTGCGCCGCGGGAGCAAAGGTGGCGTTCGATTCGGTCGTTCAGCGGGACGCCCCCAATGCCAACTACGGGCGCAGTTTCGGGCAGTTCGAGGCCTTTTTTCAGCTGTTGTGGGTTGTGGGCTCGCTTCTGGGTCTCATCCCTATGCCGCTGTGGACGGGATTTATGCTAATGACGCTCGCCACGGGGTTCTGCGGGGTTCTTTACGTAGTAGGTGTTCAGCGGCTCAGTGGCGGCACCGGGACGGACGATGGAAAGCCGATTATGAGAGGGCTGGGTGACATCATCCGCGAGGGCTGGAGACGCCGGTTCCAATCCGACTGACGCCAGCGGTGCCTAGGGACTGGGTTCCTGCAGATCCAGTCGGGCCAGCCAGAGCCCAGGTGCTTCGATTTCGCTAGGCGTAGGCCAGCGGCGCGCGGCAGTCCAGATTCGATGCAGGCCGTCCAAGCCTGCCCGTTCAATAACACCCCTCACGAATGTCTCCCCTCGCTGAATCCCGCCCTTTGAGACGTTCACCCCAAAGAGATGGCACACGGAGGCGTACTCAGAGGGGGGGATCAGCCTTCGTCTGCTGAACGCTTCCGGGACTGGGCTGCGAGGACCCAGCAGTTGCCTGCCCATCTGCTCGGTCACAACATCGGTGTAGGCGACCAGGATTGCAACGAGGTCGGCAAGATCGGAACGTGCCCGGCTTCCTGGCTCGTCTTCGATCGACAGCAGGGATTCGGGCTTGGTGAAGATTTTTTGGATATCAGCCGGGTCTTGTAAAAACCCCCTTCCAACCGAATCGGCGGCGCTTTCAAGCCGCATTCGAAGGCAACTCTCCATATAGCCGCAGATCAGCTCATTTAGCCGAAGTGCTACATGAGGCATCTCCAACAGGCAGGAGACGATGCTTGAATTGAGGCAGACCCAAAGTCCGGCGTCTTCCAGCGAAAGGCTCCAAGCCTTAGCGGCCCTTGCGATGTTGGGGGCGACCAGCAGGATCTTTCCTGAGTCGCCGCGCGGAACGGGCACGTCGAAAGGCCCAAGGCTGCTGCGGGCCAGTCGGCCAACTGTCGTCCCCACCCAAATCGCAGCCATCACGGGAGTCAGCGAAGCCATGAGGCGTCCTAAGAGGGCTTCGGGATTGAATGACAGCGAGAAATCACTTTCCGCCAAGTCCGGATCGCTGTCGGAACTGTCCCGCAGGGCGTTGCCCAGCGCATCGGTGTAATGTCGCCAGTCACGAACTGTCTGGCGTGCCCAGGCCCCCCTGTTCACGGTTTGAGTCTCGGCGACGGTGGTGAACCCCGTGGAGGTTGTGACAATTCTCTGTGCCAGGGCGGAGAGGTCGTCGAATAAGAGTCGATGCTCGGGATCAACGTTGGCTTCCGTTTGCCCAGCGGTGGCCAGCGCCTCGGCTATCTGCTCAGGGGCTTCTCGGCTGACCTTGGGGGATCCCATGAGATTGGCCAACTCCCTCAGCATCTGGGAGTCGGTCTCTTCGAACTGCCAGTCTTCAGAGAAAGGATCATGCTCGTCGGGTCTTGCCACAAGACAATGCTAGGGCGGTTCAACTTGAATGTAGAGAATGTGGGGTTGACCCCTCCTGACACTGTCAAAGAAGGCAGTCGTGTGGGAGCCCAAACATTCCAAAGGGGTTACGAAGTAGCTACCGTGAACCTCGATGGGGTCAAAGAAGGCAACCGTCGTCATAACCGGCGTAGCAGGTTCGATCGGGTCTCGTCTGGCGGTTCGCCTAGCGGCTTCCAACGTGGAATGCAAGGTCGTGGGAGTGGACGCTCTTCCTCTTTCACAGGATCTGGACATGGACGTCACGCAGGGCGATCTCCGTACCGATGACTTGGCAGCCATTCTTGACGGAGTCGATGTCGTGGCTCATCTAGTCTCGGCGTTCAGTCCAGGACGTGACGGCCTCGAGTCGGCGCACCTCGACAACGAGGTTCTGAGGAGGCTTCTGGCCGCTATTTCCGAATCACGGGTAAACGGCCTGGTGCTCATGTCCAGCGCCATGGTCTACGGGGCGTGGCCCAACAATTCCCTGCCGCTTGACGAATGCGCCCCGGTGCGCCCAAATCCCGGATTCAGCTTTGCCGTCCAAAAAGCCGAGATGGAGCGGCTCGCCGCCGCCTGGCATACTGACAACCCCTGGGTCCGGCTCGTTGTGTTGCGCCCGGTGACAGCGGTTTCCTCCGGCGAGAACAGCTGGGTGGCCAGAACCATGCGCGCCGCCACTGAAGTTGCCTTCGGGGAGGAAACCCCGAGCGTGCAGTTCCTTCATCTCGATGACCTCGCTGCGGCCGTCGAAGCTGCAGTGTTGGGAAATCTCTGCGGCGTCTACAACGTTGCCCCCGACGGCCATGTGAACGCCGAGGAGGTCAGGAGGCTGAGCGGGCGAATGCCGAGGGTTCGATTTCCTCGTGGTGTGGCCTCCTGCCTTGCGAGGATCTTCTGGAAACTGCGTCTGGCTCCTACCCCTCCTGGAATAGTGCCCTACATCCGACAGAGTTGGGTGGTTTCGAACAAGCGCCTGCGCTCCGAGGGATGGGAGCCGTGCTACGGCAACGAGGAGGCGTACGTCGCTGCCTACCCTGCCAGGCCATGGGCCATGATGAGTTCCGCAGTGAGGCAAAGGCATGTGCTGTGGGCATCTGTTGCTGTAGCTGCGGTCTCTCTTGGGGTGGCCATTGGGGTGCTGGCGAGGCGTCGCCGCTCCTCGCGAAAGCATTGACCGGGAAAGTCGTCCTAACGTTTTCCACAAGCCGTATCATTAGTTACGTGCGAGTTCCACGAAACGGGGATACCTGGGTAGGCATCTCTTCCGAGCGACTTCCCCTCGAAGAAGCCGCTGCTTGGGCGGTCATACCGAGGTGTGGCGCGGTGGTTTCGTTTTCCGGAGTCGTGCGAGACCATTCCGGTGATCGCCTTGGCGTATGCGAGATCACCTACGAGGCGTACGAGGAGCAGGCCGAGCGCTGCTTGAAGGAAGTTGCAGGGCATGCCCGGTCGGAGTGGGGATCATTGGGGCGCATCGCTCTCCTGCACCGGGTTGGCCGCCTATCCGTAACCGAAGCGGCGGTGTTGGTGGTGATCTCAGCCCCACACCGAATCGAGGCGTTTGCAGCGGCTTCCTTCTGCATTGACGCCCTAAAGGCCACAGTTCCCATCTGGAAGCGCGAAAAACACCAGGACGGTGAGAGTTGGGGGCTGGAGACCCAGCACGTGGAGCACATCAAGGACTACTTGGGCAGGACACGTTCCGCAGTGGAGGTAAGGGAAGCCAAGGGAACATGAGCGGTTTGGTTTTTCTTGTGGTGGCCGTGGCAGTTTGCATACTCGGATTCCTGTACCTCTGGATTCGCCACAGGGACAGATCCACCTTCATGTCCAGCGTTGACCGTTTCGAGGAGGAGCTCTCAGCCCTGCGTCCCCGCAAGCGTGAGTCGCGCGGGCGCAAGAAGGTCAGGTAACGCCTGGTGGCACGCCTTCTGGCGATAGATCTGGGCACAGCCAACACGCTTGTCTATGCAGAAGGCCAGGGTGTTGTGTTCAGGGAGCACTCGGTCATCGCCGTTCAAGAGGAGACTGGGGAGGTGCTGGCAATGGGGACAGACGCCTGGAGGATGGTAGGCAGAACCCCCAGTCACATAAAGGCCATTCGTCCTCTCCGCCACGGTGCCATAACCGACTTCGACATCACGGCAAGGATGCTCAGGTCAATCTTCCAAAAAGTCGGGGTGAGCCGGTTCAACCGTCCCAAAGTGGTCATCTGCATTCCTTCGGCGCTGACCCTCGTGGAGATTCGAGCCGTGAAACTGGCCGCCAGACGGGCCGGGGCGGGAACGGTACTGTTGATGGAGCAGCCGATGGCGGCGGCTTTGGGCGCCAACCTTCCAATAGACCAGCCGGTGGGGAACCTCATTGTGGACATCGGCGGCGGAACCACCGAAGCCCTGCTGGCGTCTACCGGCGGTGTGGTGGCGATAGAGGCGGAGCGAATCGGGTCTTTCTCGATAGACGACGCCATACACAGGCACGTCCGCGAAACATACGGCGTGGCCTTGGGCGACCAGACAGCCGAGAAAATCAAGATCACCATCGGTCGGGCGCTGCTGGGTGGCCCCGAGGCATCGATGGAAGTGCGCGGTCGGCGCACGGCGGTGAGCATGCCCCAGGTGCTCCGCCTTTCTTCCACAGAAATTCACGAAGCCATCCAGTCGCCCCTGAGTGCAATCATGAACGTGGTTATGAACTGCGTCTCCAAGGCTCCGCCGGAGCTTGCCAGGGATATCGCCGGGCGCGGGCTCTACTTGACAGGGGGAGGCAGCCTGCTGCCAGAACTTAATCAGCGAATAGCCAACGAATCGGGTGTGCCAGTGCACATGGTCGAAAATCCCCTTGAATGCGTGGTGCAGGGAGCGGGCCGCTCCTTGACATCGCTTGACCTGATGAGAGGGATGCTGATCGACATAGAAGACGGCGAGTGATCGCCTCTTAGCTGATGATGCTTTCCAGGGCCAACCCGGCTGTGAAGACAAACACCCCCACTGACGCCGCCAGGAGCGTTCCCAGTGCCCCGATGACGAGAAGCAGTCCCGCGGCTGCCCCGAGGCGCTGCCACCATAGGAAACGAGCTCGCTTTCCCTTGTGAGGGCGCTGTCGACTGAACGGGTCCCTTTTTTGTTCCCGATATCCCTGGGCTTGTGGTTCGTCGGGGGCGAGAGTCAATCCGACTCCGAGTAATTCTTTGATCCGATAATTCAGCCTAACGCTGAGAGATGAAGCAGAAGAGATTCCTGGCAAAGCTGACGGCCGGTCCTGAGCCAAAGCGATGGCGGCGGGCGAGCCGCACCCGGAGGCTCCTGCGTCGCTTAAGAGTGTTCCTGGTGCGGCGTCGTCGCAGGGTGCTGAGGATTTCGGCCGTCCTGGCGGTGGCCGGGGGCATCTGTCTTATCCTGCTGACCGTCAGCCTTCCCTACTATGTTTTTCGCCCCGGAGATGTCACGCTCGGCACGGATGCGATCAAGGTAAGTGGAACAGAGGTCCATGCGCCGACAAACGGAATCGGCTTTGTTACCATTTCCGTCAGAGGCCCACTGTCGCCGGCGCAGTGGTTGGCCGCAAGCCTCGACGACAGAATGAGCATCGTCCCCTCCAATATCTTCAATCGCAACCTTCCGGCCGAGCAGCGCCGTGAAGACGACCTCCGCCTAATGAACGTCTCGCACGATGTTGCAAAATTCGTGGCTTTCAACGAGCTGGAGTTCGACCTTTCATCCTTGATAGAGATCGTGATTCGCGGCATAATTCCCTGTTCGGCGGCCGACGGAATCCTGGGGATGGGCGACACGATTCTGAGCGCATACGGTGAACAAATGAAGTCCATCGCCGAGCTGCAGGAAGTGATCAAGGATCAGGCAATCGGGGATGTCCTTGAGATCGAGGTCAGGTCGCTGCTGTCGGGTGAGACCGAGACCCATACGATCCCACTTGGTTCGAGGAACGACCCCTGCCTAGAGGAAGCCGTCGGGGTTTTGGAGGAGCAGGCAAAGCCATTTCTGGGAGTGACTTTGGAGGAGCGTGCTCAGAGCGAGGACGTGTGCTCGAAGTTGCATGTCTGCGTGGAGTTTGACGTGGGCAATGTCGGCGGACCCTCAGCTGGATTGGTATTTACCCTCACGATCATCGACCTGCTTACCCCGGGCGATCTCAGCGGGGAATGCCTGGTGGCCGCAACAGGTACGATTCTCTCGGATGGAAATGTGGGAGGAGTGGGAGGGGTGATGCAGAAAGCCGTGGCCGCAGAGCGCGACGGTTACCACATGATGCTCGTCCCATCTGCCCATGGCGCCGATGCGCGCAGCGCCTTACGGGGTTCGATGGTGGTCATGGAAGTGGGATCGGTGAAAGATGCGCTAAGCGCCATCGAGTTGTGCGCTGAAAACACGGACCTGCTCACATCGCAGAGGCCGGGAGTCAGTTCGGAATGACTCCGGAGGAAGTCCGGTCAAGAAGATTCAACACCGTCCGAAAGGGATACAACCCGACGGAAGTGCTGATGTTTCAAGAAGAGGTGGTCAAGGAGATGGCCTCGCTCACCCTGCTTGTGAGCGAGTTGAAGCAGCAGGTTGCCGAGATCCGCGAGAAGGCCCGGGACGATTCCGACGCGCAAGCCGAGGTCAGGGTGGCGGAAGCCTGGAGAGACGAGGTCCTTGCAGACCTTTCCCGCCGGCGTGTGGATCTGAACGCCGAAATCGTGCGAATGCGTGCTGGCAGGGACGTATTGAGAGACGCCATTGCGGAAGCTGCAGGAGTGCTTGAAGAACCTCTGGCAAGGCTGGACGCTGCCCTGAGGGAGGCACGCGCACACGGTGATCTGGAGGCCGGACGTGTGAGAGAGGCGCGCCGCCCTGGCCCCGAAGAGTTGTGCGCCGAGCTTGAGACGGCAAGCCTTGCAGGATTCGTTCCGTCGCCCGGCGCTCGGGATGAGCCACAGGACGACTCGCCCGAAGCCGTGAAGCGGCAACTCTCCGTCAGGGAATCGCAAAGCGAGCCGTCCGAAGGGGATTCGGGCGACAAGGGCGAGCAGGAGACCTCGACTGTCACCCCACAACTAGATCAGCTCTTCGCCCGCGCCAGGGCAGAGCAGGTGGGCAAAAGCGACAAGTCCGCCAAAACCCCGGGGTCAAAGGGGTAGGCTCACCTTATGGCCACGCCAAAGGGCGGAGGGGATGCGCCCCGAAGCCCTTCACGACTTCCGAAGATAGCCCAGTCCAGTCGCTTCAGATGGGGGCTCTTCATCCTGGTTGTCGCTGTCGTCATCCTGCTGCTGTCGCTGCGAGGGATTGCAGGCTTCTACACCGACTTCCTCTGGTTCGACGCCCTCGGTCAAGAAGATGTCTGGCAACGGGTGCTGGTTTCCCAGATAGTCCTGGCGCTCATCTTCATCGGAGTCCTGGGCGCCTTCCTGTACGGCAACCTTGCCATTGCCGACCGGCTAGCACCTTCGGCCCGCCCGTCAGGGCCGGAAGAGGATGTGCTGAAGCGCTATCACGCCTCGGCTGGGCGCCGCCCTCTTCTGGTTCGGCTGGCCATCACCCTTGTCTTCGCCATTCCCATCGGGGCGGGCGCATCCGATCAGTGGGAGGAGTGGCTGCTGCTGACGAACAGGGTGGACTTCGGCGTGGCAGATCCCCAGTTCGGCTTGGACATCGGGTTCTACGTGTTCCAGCTCCCGTTCATCACGTATGTGGTGGATTGGCTCTTCAACATGGTGCTGCTTACGTTTTTCATCACAGCAGTGGCGCACTACCTGAACGGGGGCATACGGCTACAGAAAAAGAGCGGCCGTGTAACCCCGCATGTGAAGGCTCACCTTTCGGTGCTGCTGGCGGCTCTCGCACTGGTCAAGGCGGGCGATTACTACTTGAGCCGCTGGGAGCTCACCACTTCGAGTACAGGGGTGGTGGACGGTGCCACGTACACCGACGTGAGAGCCAGGCTGCCCATCTACTGGCTGTTGATCCTTATAGCGCTGCTGGCTTGCGCGCTTCTGCTCTACAACATCAGACGCAAGGGGTGGGTGCTTCCAACGGTGGGTGTGGGGCTCTGGCTCTTCGTGGCCATCGTGATGGGCGGCATTTACCCGCTGATCATTCAGCGCTTCCAGGTGGATCCTGACGAGACCGCCAAGGAAAAGGAGTTCATAGCCCGAAACATTGAGGCGACCCGAGAGGCGATGGGCTTGAGCAACGTCGATACGCGAACGTTCAAGTCCACCGGCGATCTCACCTACCAGCAACTCCTCGACAATCCGGAAATTATTGATTCGCTGCCCTTGCAGGACGCCGAGATCATCTACGAAACCTTTAACAAGGACGAAGCGGAGACGACCTTCTTCCGGTTCGCCGACAGCCTCGACTCCGACCGCTACGAGATAGACGGGCAGCTCACTCCCGTTGTTATCGGCGCTCGTCAGCTCAACCCGGAAGCCCTTCCCCAGAACACGTGGGAGGCTCGAGCGCTTACTTACACGCACGGCTTCGGCGTCTCCCTGGCGCCTGCGAGCACAGTAGAGGAAGGCAAGCCCGACTTCAAGATAGGTGGGTTGCCGATTAACAACGAACTGAACGTCCCCCTCGAGGAGCCGCGCCTCTATTACGGCGAGGACCTCAGAGACTATGCGGTGGTGCGAAGCAGCCGACTGGAGATGGACGTAGAGGAAGGAACAGGGAAGGCCACCTACTCCTACAGGGGCAGGGGCGGGGTGCAGATCGGTGGATTCTTCCGGCAGGCAGCTTTTGCCCTGCGGTTCTGGGACATCAATCCCCTCATCTCAGGCTTCGTAACCGAAGAGAGCCGCGTGATCTTCTACCGAGACATCAGGGAGCGTGTCATGAAACTGGCGCCCTTCCTCAAGATGGACGCCGACCCGTATCCGATAATCGCAGAAGGCCGGGTGCACTACATTCTCGACGCTTATACAACCACGTCCCGATACCCGTACGGGCAGAGGGCCGACAACGAGCAGCTCGACAAGAAGAGCGGCCTGAGGCACAACTTCAACTACGTCCGCAATTCCATCAAGGCCGTCGTGGACGCATTCGACGGCACGGTCTCCCTATACGTGATCGATCCCGACGACCCGATCATCGGCTCCTACCGAAGGGCCTTCCCGAAGCTCTTCATCGACTTTGAGGACATGCCCGAGGAGATTTTGGATCACATCCGCTACCCGGAAGACCTGTTCAGGGTGCAGACGAATGTCTGGGCCCGCTATCAGCTCGGGGAGCCGCTGGAGTTCTACGAGCAGGCCGAAGGCTGGTCGGTGGCACAAGACCCCGGCGCCGTGACGGTGGTTGCCGCAGATCCCATCACCACCCCTGATGGCCTCACCATTTCCAACCCCAGGGAAGCGCGAATAGAGCCCTACTACGTGCTCACCCGCCTGCCCTCAGAGGAGGATCAGGACTTTGTGATCCTCCGATCGTACGTGCCGGTCTCGGCCAACGACGAACGCAAGGAACTGATCGCATTCATGGTCGGCAAGGGAGACCCCGACGAATACGGGGAACTGGTGGCCTATCGGGTGGATCCTCCGTTTGAGACCGACGGTCCTGCGCTGGTGAACGCAAAGGTTCAAAGCGACCTGGGAATCTCACGAGTGATCACGCTGTTGAATCAGCAAGGCTCACGCGTGGAGTTCGGCGACCTCCTGATGGTTCCGATTGAGACCTCGGTTCTCTACGTGAGGGCCCTCTACGTGGTTGCTTCGAGCACCGAGGTGCCGGAGCTTCAACAGGTCATTGCGGTGCTAGGCGAAAACGTGGTCATGTGCCCAACCCTTGAGGAGTCTTTGAAGAGCGTCTTCGGGCTGCTGCCAACATCTGGCATAGAGAACGCCACCGGCCAGGGTTGCGTGGGCGACGCAACGGAGACCATCACAAGCGTGGTCGACGACTCCCCGGCGGACGTTGTTACGACCACCACGGCGCCGTCGCCCACGGCACCCCCGACCCCGCCGGCCGAGGGCGGGGAATCCGAGGTTCTGCAAGATCTGATTGCCCGCGCCTACACCCTGTTCACCGCCGCTGACGAGGCGCTTCGGGACGGTCGGCTTGATCTTTATCAGCAGCGCATCGATGAGGCTGAGGATCTGATAGGGCAGGCAGTCGAAACTTGGGGACAGTAGCGAGGCGATGGCCGAGAACGTTCTTGGAGGGGAGCTCCAGCCTTGTTCCTACGATCCCCTCACAGGGTTTTACCGCAACGGCTGTTGCGACACCGGCGGTGACGACCTTGGCGTTCACGTGGTGTGCGCCGTGATGACCGTGGAGTTCTTGGAATACAGCGCTTCCGTGGGCAACGACTTGAGCACTCCGCAACCCGCATTCGGTTTTGATGGCCTAATCCCGGGGGATCGCTGGTGTCTGTGCGCGAGCCGTTGGAGTGAGGCATTGAAAGCGGGAGCGGCCCCGCAGGTGGTATTGGAGTCCACCCATCTGCAGGCGCTGGAGTGGGTGAGGCTGGCAGATCTGCGCCGCCACGCCGTAGGCGGCTAGCGCTTCGTCTCAGCCCCTTGAGGCGGCCTTCCTCGGGCGGCCTCTGCGTCGCGCAGGACACGTCGGAGAATCTTTCCGGAGAGCGACTTCGGTACCTGCTCAATGAACTCCAGTTCCCGTATCCGCTTGTAGGGGGCCACCTGCCCTGCTGCGTAGCTCATCAGCTCCTCAGCGGTCGCCCCGGCATCCGGCTTTAGCACTACGAGCGCCTTGGGTATCTCCCCGGCCTCGTCGTCAGCAACCGGTATCACCGCCGCGTCGGCTACGTCGGGATGGGTCAGCAGCACGCCCTCGAGTTCGGCGGGAGGAATCTGGAAACCCTTGTACTTGATCAGTTCCTTGAGCCGGTCGACAACGTAGAAAAATTCGTCAGAGTCGGCGTGGCCAATGTCGCCGGTGCGCAACCAGCCATCGGGGGTGATTGCGGTGGCGGTGGCCTCGGGGTTGTTGAGGTAGCCCTTCATTACTTGAGGGCCGCGAATCCAGATCTCGCCGTCGCCTCCCTCCTCGACATCCTCGCCGGTCTTCGGGTTGACTATCCGGGCAGAAGTGTTGCACACCAGCATCCCGGCCGAGCCGGGGTTTGAGAATTGCGGCGGCGTGGCGGTAATGATCGGGCTGCTCTCCGTCAATCCGTACCCCTGGTAGATGCTCGACCCCAGACGGCTTGCGGCAGCCTTGGCGGTCCCTTCGTCGAGTGGGGCCGCCCCCGACATGATTGTGCTCAGACTCCCCAGATCGTAGTTGTCCACCATCGGGTGCTTGGCCAAGGCCAGAACGATGGGGGGAACCAGATAGGCGCGGTTGACCTGGTGGTTCTGAATCACCTCCAGAAACTTCCCCAGGTCGAAGCGAGGCAGCGTCACAGCGGTGGTACCCGTGCGCAGGGTGTTGTTCATAAGCACCTGCATTCCGTAGATGTGGAAGAAGGGCAGCACGGCCACGCTGACCTCATCGGGTTGCAGCGGCACCGCGCTTTGTGTCTGAACCAGGTTGGCCACCAGATTGCGGTGGGTGAGAATCACCCCCTTTGAGAGGCCGGTCGTACCGCTGGAATATGGAAGAACCGCCGGTGTCTCGGAGGGGTCGTCCACATCCACCCCTGCGAAAGGCTCTGCGGAGAGCATTTCCCCGAACGGGATCTCCCCGTTGTCGATCGGAGCGTCGCCCAGCAGCACTATTCCCTCCAAGTCGTGCTGCGCAGCGGCCGCCTGAGCGAGGGGCAGGAAGTGGGAAATTGTAAATAGCCAGCGGGCGCTGCTGTCTTTGAGCTGGTGGACGACTTCGCCAATCCTGTAGGTGGGGTTTAGCGTGGTAACAACACCCCCAGCAGCCAGCGTTCCGTGAAACACCACCGCGTACTCGGGCAAATTGGGGCTCAAGATGGCGAGAGTGTCGCCCGGCGAAAGGCCGCGCTCCCTGAGCCCGCCTGCAAACCGCCGCACCATCCCGTCGATTTGTGCGTAGGTGTAGGAGCGTCCAGATGGGCCGTCAATCAGGGCGGCCTTTTCGGGCCATCTGCCGACATGCTCAAAAACAAACCGCGTCAGAGAGCAGTCGGGTATCTCTTCCCTTGCCAGCCTGCTTTCCATCAAGGCCATGATCTTCCCCCTCTTTGGCTGAAGCTTGGCAGCGGTGCCTGTTTCAACGCTACGCCGATTCTAGTACATCAACATTCCGCCGCTCACGTTGATGGTTGCCCCGCTAATAAACCCTGCGTGCAGGCTGGCAAGGAAAACCACCGTGCCTGCCATCTCATCGGGTTCGGCTATCCGACCAAGGGGTGTGGCCTCGACCAGTTTCTGCATCAAGGCAGGGTCGTAGTCGGTGAGCAGCATGGACGTGGCGACCTGTCCGGGCGACACCGTGTTGACGGTGATCTGCTCCGGCCCCAGCGTGCGCGCCAGCCCTCGGGCGATCGACACGATGCCACCCTTGGAGGCGCAGTAGGGGATGGCGCCCCCGAAGCCACCCGACCACCAACCCTGGGAGGTGAACAGGATGATCCGCCCGCCCTGGCGAGCCTCGATCATTACCTCGGAGACCCTTCTTGCAAGGAAGAACGACGCCCGGAGGTTCACGTTGAGCTGCAGGTCCCAGTCCTCCTCGGTCACATCCGAGATGCTCGAGCGACGACGCAGCACGGCAGCGAGGTGGGCAAGCACGTAGACGTTGCCGAACTCTGAGCGCGCCCGCTTCACCAACTCACGCTGTGCGTCCAGGTCGGTGAGGTCAGTTCCCACTCCGATATGCCCGTCTCCCTCCAGAGATCCCACCACTTCGTCGACCGCTTCCTGATCCACGTCCACGGCCATGATTTTTGCTCCCGCGGCGGAAAACGCCTGAGTGACCGGACGCCCGATGCCTCCCGCAGCGCCGGTGACGATCACCCCTTTGCCTTCGAGTCCTGCGCCCAGGTTCCACGTCATCTGTTTTTCCTCCTTTGTTGTTCGATGCTGTTGTTCCTCGGTCTCATACTGCGGATGCCGCATTCGCGTTGGTAAGAGCCGGCTACAGCCGGTAGCGGTCAACCACCTCCTCGATTACCTCAATGCCCAGGCCTTGGCCCGTGGGAGGGTAGACCCAGCCGTCTATGTGGTCGAACGGATTGGTGACCAACTCGTGCTGCATCGGGTTCTCCAGCGGCTTGAACTCAAACAGCTTGCAGGAGCTGCTTGAGAAGCTGATGGCCAAGCTGGCGGCCGTCACAATGGCTGAGGACCAAGCGTGGGCGTTCGACTGCCTACGGTAGTACTCCACCCTCTCGGTGAGTTTCTTGAATCCAGTGATTCCGTCGGCGCGCCCGGGATCGCAGCCAATCACGTCCACAGTCCCGGTCTCCAGCAGACGCTCAAACCCCTGCAGCGTCCACTCCCGCTCGCCGTAGGCGATGAGCGTCTCCGTCTTGCTGCGGAGGGTTGCGTAGCCCTCGGGATCCCAGGCACCCAGCGGTTCTTCAATCCAGGTGAGGTTGTGCTCGTCGAAGGCCAGGCAGCGCTTCACGGCGGTTGAGACGTCCCAGCGGATCTTGACGCCCATGTCAACCATCAGCATCTTCTCCGGGCCGATGGCCTCCCGCATCGCCCGCACGTATTCCACGTCGCGGTCGTGCTCGAAGCCAAGGTTGGCGTTGCCCCGCTTTCCGAATCCCACCTTCATGCCCTGCAATCCGGTGGAAAGCCACTCCTGCGCCTCCTCTGCCATCTCCGGTATGGAGGAGTGGTGGGCGTGGCTGGAGGCGATGGCCGGCAGACGGTCGTGAACCGGGCCGCCAAGCAGTTCGGTGACGCTGCACCCCATTGCCTTCCCTCGCAGGTCCCATAGGGCGATGTCGAGTGCAGAGACTGCGAATGAGGCGATGCCACCCTCATATCCGTACCACCAGGAGTGATCCTTGATGGAGCGGTAGAGGGCGTCGATGTTCACAGGGTTTTTTCCGACCAGCAACTCTGCCATTCCATCGATTACAGCCGCCGTGGCTCGGCTGGCCTCCGGCCACATCGTGATGGACTCACCCCACCCCACCTGTCCGTCGTCTGCGGTGATCTTGGCTAGGCAAAGGTGACGGTAGGCATTGAAGTCGTTGGGTTCGGGGTAGGTGACGGGAATTGCCTCTACTGATGCAATTTTCATTGATGCCTCTCTTTCGGTTTCTTGGGTTTCCTTACTTGCCGACGATGATCAGGCTCGGTAAATCCGGACGATCTCAAGGTTCGGGGATTACCACATGACCAGCCCGCCGGAGAAGTTGATGGCCTGGCCGGTCATGTAGCTGGCGTCGGGGCCGAGCAGGTAGTGGATCAAGCCGGCCAACTCAGCCGTGGTACCGTCCCGGCCCATAGGCACCATCCCCCTGCGGATGCGGATCAACTCGTCTACGGGCATACCCCTCAGGCGGGAAACCTCTTCGAGCACATGGTCTTGCATGGGGGTGTCGATGATGCCGGGGCAGACTGCGTTGACTCGTACAGGTATCGCTGCCAGGGCATACGCGAAAGAACGGGTGATTGACAGGACGGCGGCCTTTGTCTGGGCGTAGCTGGCCGTTTCCACAGTGCTGGTGAGTTTGGCGGAGCTCGAGGAAAGGTTTACGATGGCGCTGCCGGGGGGCATCGTGCGGCCGATTCCCTGACAGAGGAAAAATACGGCTTCGGAGTTGATTGCGTTGATCTCCCGCCAGTCGGCCAGGGTGACTTCATGTATGGGCAGATTCTTGATGATGCCAGCGGCGTTCACGAGTCCGTCGCATCCCTGCCCTGTCGATATGACCCGTCGGCGTTCGCCATCATCGGCGAGGTCGGCGATCATCGTGTCGACTCCCCGTCCAGCCAGGTCGGCCAGCTTTTCCGCGTTGCGGTCTATGCACAGAACATCATCGCCCTCAGCCAGCAGCCGTTCCACGACGCCCCTGCCAATTCCCTGAGCTGCCCCTGTTACTAAGATTCGACGGCTGCTTTTTGGCATGTACTACCCCTTCCGGCCCTGCGGCCCTTTCACGGCTTGCGGAATAGCCTGAGACTAGCGAATTATCCAAGGAGGTTCCCGATGACGCATCTCACGTGGTCTGACGAACTTGGCAAGCGCATTCGAACGGGAGACTGGCTGGATCAGGCCGTCGGCACCGTCACGAAGGTAAATGAGGCCATTGCCGAAGGTCGCTGGGAGGTGGCTGCCCAGCTAATCGACTATTTCATGGAGGAGGCCAAGGTTGTTCAGGTCATCTACGACACATGGACTCCCGGTTTCCTGGAGTGGCTCGCCGAGGCGGGCGTTTCAGGGGCGGAGATTGAGGAACTTCAGCACGGGCTGCGGGCTGAACTGGCCATGCCTGACGGCTCTCCGTTTGACGGTGACGCCAGCTGGTTGGAGCTTGGGGCACAGGCCGGGCGGCTCACCCACGCCGTGCGCGCCCAACTCATTTCAGCCAGCGGCGCGCTGGCTGACTTCGACGCTTTGCGCGAGTCGTGGCGACGCATCCACGACCGCTGGGCCGACTATCTCTCCGCGTTGCTGGCCTATGCGGCGCAGCGCTTCGGCGAGGCGTCTTTGGAGGCCATGTACCGTCACGCCCTCGAGCCCTACATCCAGGAGCGCTACATGGCATTCGACCTGCGCCTGCGCGACTACTCCGAGACGCTCTTCCGCAACCTGCACACGTCTGTGGAGGGCATGCGCAGCCACCTGGTCGGGCCCGGTCGCCTTGGCAACATCGACCTGACCGAGCACGAGGATCGCTGGGTGTTCAGCTTTGACCCATGCGGCTCCGGAGGGCGCCAGATGCGTGGGATTGGCGTGGAGAATTCCGTAGTGGGGCCGCAGCGTGCTGAGCGATTCGGCGTGACGGCCGAGGAGCACGACTGGGCTTGGAACAGCAAGGGCGTGTGCTACTACTGCGCCCACTGCTGCTTCACCCTGGAGCGGCTCCCGGCAGAGCGCTGGGGCCATCCCGTGCGGGTTGTGGACCCGCCCCTGTATCCGCAGGACACCCAGGGTGATGCGCCTAAGCCGTGCACCTGGACGGTCTACAAGAGCGTCGAGGCCATCCCCGCAGCGGCCTACGAACGAATCGGCCTCTCCAAGCCCGACGGGGCGGCCGCCGGCAAATAGAGCCTCCCTCAGTCGATGAGGAATCCCCCGTTGATGTTCAGAACGGCGCCAGTGATGAAGGCAGCCTGCTCGCTTGTAAGAAACAGCACTGCCGAGGCGATCTCCCAGGGCTCCCCCAGTCGACCTACCGGTATGCGGTCGGCCAAGTCGGCTATGCCGTCGGCCATCGCCGTGTTAATCAGGGCAGGCGCCAGGGCGTTTGAGGTAATTCCGTGAGGGGCGTATTCGGTGGCGATGGACTTGCTCAGCGCCATCAGAGCCGCCTTTGAGGCCGCGTAGGCGGCCATCGACTTGGATCCGCCGGTTTTGCCGGCGGTTGAGCCCAGGCTTACGATGCGCCCGTAGCCGGCTTGTTTCATGCCCACCAGCGCCCGCTTTGAACAAAGGAACGAGCCTGTCACGTTTACCGCAAACATCTTCTCCCAGTCGTCCACGGTTATCTCCTCCAAAGGACATATCCAGAAGATTCCGGCGTTGTTCACCAATATGGAGACATGCCCCCAAAGCTCCTCAACGGCGCCAAAGGCCGAATTTACCGACGACTTCGAGGAGACGTCGCAGCGGATGAACGCTGTACGGGCGTCTCCTCGAACGCCCTCGCCCACCGGAATCTCGGGGTAGGAGACATCGAGGTAGGCAACCGCAGCCCCCCGGTCTGCCAGGGAGTCGGCCACCGCCCGGCCAATGCCCCGCCCGGCGCCTGTCACCACGGCCACCCTTCCGGAGTGACCGCTCAGTTCAGATGGGATTTCCGCTGTCATGTTCCATTCCCTCGCAGACGCTTTACGCTAAGGCAGTCCCTACGGTAGCCAGCAAGCGAGGTCGCGAGTGAGCAACGACAACCGCAAAGTACGAGTGGGAGTTATCGGAGCAGGGTCCTGGGCTGTCAGCAACCACCTCCCCATCCTTGCACGGCGTAACGACGTGGAGCTTGTTTCCGTGGTTCGCAAAGGCGGCAAAGAACTGGCTCAGGTAAAGGAGCGCTTCGGTTTCGCCCACGCCGACGAGGACTACCGGGCGGCCATCGATCAGGGCCTGGACGCGGTGGTGGTGGCAAGCCCCTCGGCGTTCCACTACGAACACGCCCGTGCAGCCCTCGAGTCGGGCGCAAACGTGCTTTGCGAGAAGCCGTTCACCATCCTTCCTGAACACGCCTGGGAGCTTGACGAGATGGCGCAAAGCCTGGGAAGGCACCTGCTCGTCTCCTTTGGATGGAACTACGGCTATCTGGGAATGGAGGCCAAGCGCCTGATGGAGGATGAGGGTGGCATCGGGAGCATCGAGCACGTAATGGTGAACATGGCGTCGGGCACACGGGAGCTTCTGAGCGCAACTGGCTCCTACGAGGGATCAGCCTCGGACGTTATGCCCGACTGGGACACCTGGTGCAACCCCGCCCTCTCCGGCGGTGGATACGCACCCGCCCAGCTGAGCCACGCGATGGGTCTCACGCTCTGGCTGAGCGGCGACCGCCCTGAGCAGGTCTTCGGCTTTTTGAACAAGGCCGGCGCCAAGGTCGACCTTCATGACGCAATCTGCATTCGTTACGAATCAGGGGCGACAGGCACCCTCAGCGGGGCCAGTTGCCCGGCCGGGGCCAACGCCGTGGACGCTGGCGAAATCTGGCCGCGGCACCAACTGCTCATTCGGCTCTACGGCTCAGAGGGCCAGCTGATCCTGGACCTGGAGCGGGACTTCCTCTGGCACTACCGCGACGACGGCGTGGACAACAAGGTCGACCTGCCCCCCAGCGCGGGGCTCTACCTGTGCGAAGGGCCACCCAACACGCTGATCGACCTCACGCTGGACAGGGATGTGCCTAATAACTCGCCTGCCAGTCTGGGTGCACGCACGGTTGAGGTTGTGCATGCGGCGTACGAGAGCGTGCGGTCCGGGTTGCCTGCCTCGGTGGCCGGCGCCGGCGGCTAGAGCCGGCGGTCAGCAAGGGCTTTCCGGCCGGGTCTTCGTGGTGCGCGTAGGTCTCGACAGCTACTCCTACCACCGCTACTTCGGCGAGTTGCGGGCAGGCGAGGAAGATCCGGGCATCCGCTGGAGCACCGAGGACCTGCTGCGCCGAGCCCTTGACCTGGAACTCGACGGCGTGAGCCTGGAGACCTGCTACCTGCCGATGGGCGACCCTGAACTGCCCGAAATGCTGGCAGCCCACCCCACAGAGGTGGTTCTGGCGTGGGGGCACCCGGGCGGGCTGCAGATGGGTTCTTCGGCTGCCGCGCTGGAGGGGCTGATGGCGGCGCTGGACGTTGCAGCGGCCGCGCGATGCGGGCTCTTGCGCATTGTGGTGGGCACCTATACGCACTGGCAGGTAGAACCGGAGTCGATCGTGGTGGATCGACTGGTCCCACAGGTGATTGCTGCATGCAGGCGTGCGGCGGAGGTGGGCGTGGAGATGGCGGTTGAGACGCACTGTGCCCTGAGCCTGGACTCCCTTTGCGAACTCATCGAGCGTGTGGAGGATGAAGGCCACGTCGAACTCGGCGTAGTGCTTGACACTGCCAACCTCGTACGCATCGGCGAAGACCTGTTGGAGGGGACGCGCCGAGTTGCGCAGAGGGTGCGGATGATGCACGTGAAAGACCTGCTATTGGCAGACGCCGACTTTGGCAACCCGGGCGGGTGGTGGCCTTGCTGCGCCCTGGGGGAGGGAGACCTCGACCTCACAGGTTGCCTGGAGGCGGTTGACGGCGCGAATTTCAACGGCTTGGCCTGCGTGGAGATAGCCACCCTTCCCGACGGGGTGAACGAGGACGAGATGGTGGAGCGAAGCGCGGCGTGGCTGCGACGGGTGGCGTCTTGAGCGCGATGCCGGACACAATGAGTAACCCACTTGTTGGCTAGCCTGCGAAGCGGGCAGAGTGGCAATCCTTTCGCAGTCAGCCCCCTTCACAGATAATTTAAGAAACAGACAGGTCCAAGCGAGGACGGGGAACCTTCAAGGAAACCCAAGGAGAGACACATGCCACGAATGCGAATGAACCAGGCAATCACCGCGGCCATTGCGGATGAGATGAGGGAAAACCCTGACGTGGTGGTCTTCGGCGAGGACGTGGCGGTGGCGGGTGGCCCCTTTAAGACCTCCGACGGCCTGTTGGAGGAGTTCGGGCCCCTGCGGGTGCGCGACACTCCGATCTCCGAGATGGGCTTTCTGGGCGCTGCGGTGGGCGCCGCCGCAACCGGGCTTCGGCCGGTGGCAGAGATTATGTTCATCGAGTTCATAGGGGTGGCCCTTGATCAGGTGGTGACCGAGGCAGCCAAGTTCAACTACCTCTCAGGAGGCAAGGTCTCCTGCCCGATTGTGGTTCGAGCCTCGGCCGGCGCCGGCCTGGGCTTCGGATGTCAACACTCGCAGATGCTGGACTCCTGGCTAATCGGAAATCCCGGGCTTAAGCTGGCCGTGACGTCAGGGCCAGGCAACGCCTACGGACTGATGCGGTCTGCAATTCGCGACGACGGACCCGTCGTGGTGCTGGAGCCTCGTCCCCTCTACGCAATGCGGAAGGAGGTTCGCACAGGCGAGGACGGCATTATCTCCCTGGGCAAGGCCTTCAAGCGGGTGGAAGGCGACGACATAACCATCTTGGCGTTGGGTTCAACCGTCTGGGCATCGCTGGAGGCGGTCGCCTCAGCTGAGGGTTGGAGCGCGGACGTTATTGACCTGCAGAGTCTGCAGCCCTGGGATACCGAGGCCGTCCTGCGCTCGGTTGCCCGCACCGGGCGGCTGGCGACGGTCGAGGAGGGCCCTCTGGCCGGCGGATGGGGCGCACACGTCACCTCAAGGGTGGTGGCCGACCTCTTTGGCGAACTGAAGGCGCCCCCGCTGCGAATCACCTCGCCGGACACGCACGTGCCTTTCGTCAAGGAACTTGAAGACCTGTATCGGCCAGGGGCCGCCTACATAGCCAAGCAGATCTCTGCACTGCTTGAGACGGGCGAAGTGCCCGCCCACTGGTGGGAAAGCGAAGGAGCAGCAGCATGAGCAGCGAATCACTGGAGCGCCGCGAGGCGATTAGAAGCAGCCGCCGGGCCCGCTATGAGCGAATGGTTGAGATACGCGTCCTCGAGGACGCGGTGCGAGCCCTCTTCGCCGAGGGTCTGGTGCGCGGCACGACGCACACTTGCCAGGGCCAGGAGGCGGTCTCGGTGGGGGTGGCTGTCGCACTGCGACCCACGGACACGGTGTGCTGCACCTACCGGGGGCACGGAGCGGCGCTGGCGCTCGGGCTCACCCCGCTGTCGGTTCTCGGCGAGATCATGGGCAAGGAGGTCGGCTCCATCGGCGGCGTCGGCGGCTCAATGCACCTCTGCGACACCTCCGTCGGGCTGATGCCCACCATGGCCATCGTGGGGGCGGGCATCCCGGTGGCTGCCGGGGCGGCCCTGACCGCGCAGGTGCGCGGGACCGACGACGTGGCTGCGTCAATCTTCGGCGACGGGGCCGCCAACATCGGTGCTTTTCATGAGGGCATCAATCTGGCCGCGATCTGGAAGCTGCCCGTGATCTTCATTTGCGAGAACAACCACTACGGCGAGTACTCCCGCATTAACCTCACCACCCCGATTGAGAACCTGGCGGACAGGGCCATCTCCTTCAATATCCCCGGTGAAGTGGTGGACGGGCAAGACCTCGACCTGGTGGTTGATGCGGTGGAGCGGGCCGCTTTGCGGGCGCGGGCGGGTGAAGGGCCTACCCTCCTCGAGATAAAGACCTACCGATACTCGGGCCACTCACGTTCCGACACCGCCGCGTACCGCCCGGAGGGGGAGCTCGATGAATGGCTCAATAGAGACCCGATCAACATTTTCGGGGCACGCCTCGTGGCCGAGGGGCTTCTCACCGAGGCTGAGATCGAAGAGATTGCCGCCGATGCCCAGCGGGCGGTGGACGAGGCGGCGGCAGTGGCGCAGGACAGCCCCAGTGCAGGAATCGCGACCATGTTCGCCAACGTCTAGGGGGACAGGGGATGCGACACATCATTAAGCTCCCCAAGCTGGGGGACACCGCAGAGGAGGTTCTCGTGCTGGAGTGGAACGTGGCCGTCGGCGACAACGTTGCGGCTGGTGATGCTCTCATGCGTGTGGAGACAGACAAGGTGGAAGCCGACGTGCCTGCCCCGGTGGGCGGAGTCGTAGCCGAGTTACGGGTGGCTGTGGACGACGAGGTGGCGGTAGGAGCGGCGCTTTGCGTCATCGACTCGGGGTAGTCGTCGTATGAAAATCGAACGCATCGAGGTGATCCCCATCGAGGTACCCCTTGCTCAGACCTTCTGGGGGTCCAAGTACTCGATGTCGGAACGAGCGACGCTGATCACCCGCATTTTTACCGACTGCGGAATCGTCGGCGAAATTTACAATGGCGACGAGGTTCACACCCAGCACGAGATCGCCAAGATCATCACAGAGGAACTCCAGCCGATGCTCGTCGGTGAGGACCCGCTGCTGGTGGAGCGCTGCTGGGAGAAAATGCAGATACTCACCTTCGACATCCTGCGCGATCGCAAGCTCGTGATAATGGCGATGGCGTGCGTTGACAGCGCGCTCTGGGACGTTGTTGGCAAGTCCGCAGGCCTGCCCGTCTACAAACTCTGGGGGGGTTACCGGGAGACGATGCCCGTAGTCGCCATAGGCGGCTACTACGGCAGGACTGACCAGGAATTGGCCGCCGAGATGGAGGACTACCTGGAGATGGGCCTGGCCGGCTGCAAGACGAAAGTGGGCGGCAGGTCGCCGGAGGAGGACGCCAGGAGGTTCAAGGCCATGCAGGCAGCAGGCGGAGAGGGTTTCGTGCTGATGGCCGACGCCAACGTGGGCTACACCCCCGCAGAGGCTCTTGAGTTCGTGCGCCTGGTGGGGGCGGAGAGCCTGCGCTGGTTCGAGGAGCCGGTGCACTGGTACAACGACACACGCTGGCTGCGCGACGTTCGGCTGAAGGCGGGCGTGCCGGTGGCTGCTGGACAGAGCGAGCTCAGCCGCAAGGGGGCAGGCGAACTGATGGCTTCAGGAGCCATCGACGTGTGCAATTTCGACGCATCCTGGGGAGGCGGCCCCACCGAGTGGCGGAGGGTTGCCGGCATGGCGGCTGTCTACGGCGTGGAGATGGCGCACCACGAGGAGCCGCAGATAGCTGCGCACATGCTGGCGTCGGTTCCGCACGGAACATACGTGGAAGTCTTTCACCCAGATCGGGATCCGCTTTTTTGGGGGCTGGTGGCCAACCGTCCGCCCATCGTTGATGGCACTTATTCGCTGCCCACAGGCCCTGGCTGGGGCGTGGAGCTGGACGCCGACTACATCGATCGCTACCGCCAGGACCGCTAGCGGGGCGTGAGCCCCAGGCGCTCCGCAAGGCCTATGCGCTGGAGTTTGCCAGTGGGGCCCTTTGGCAGCGATTCCAGAAAGACGATTTTCCTGGGGACTTTGAATGCGGCTATCGAGGCCGACAGGCGGTCTTTCAGCTCACGCTCGGTGATCACGGCGCCTGCTGCGAGCACAACGGCGGCGGCGACCTCTTCGCCCAGTTTGTCGTGTGGCATGGCGAAGGTCACCGCCTCGTCCACCGAGGCGTGGCCTAGCAGGGCCTCGTCCACCTCAAGCGGTGAGATCTTTTCGCCCCCCCGGTTGATCTGCTCCTTCAGCCGGCCTGTCAGAAACAGGTAGCCGTCCTCGTCTATCCGCCCCTCGTCCCCGGTTCGGAACCAGCAGCCCGTAAACGCCGCCTCGTTTGCCCCCGGGTTGTTCTCGTAGCCATCAATTACCGTCGCACCCCGAATGCAAACCTCGCCGCGCTCCCCCGCGGGTAGTGGGCGGCCCCGCTCATCGAGGACAGCGAGGTCGATGCCGGTAGGCAGTCCCACCGAGCGCGCCTTTGCCGGGGCTGGTGGCAGCGGGTTGGAACACATCTGGTGGGTGGCCTCGGTCATTCCGTAGGCTTCGATCACGGGTGCGTCGAAGATGTCTGACAGCCGGGACATCACCGGGCCGGGCAAAGACGCCGACGAGGAGCGCACGAAGCGAAGGCGGGCTGATCGGGCTTCGCTGCGATGGCGTTCGGACCGGGAGATGATCATCTGATGCATGGTGGGCACAGCCGTGTAGTAGGTGGGGCGGAACTCCGCTAGCTGCTTGAAGAAGCTGAAGGCGTCGAAGCCGGTGCTGGCGGCCACTGAGCCTCCCACAGAGAGCGGTGCCAGCAACCCTGCGAGCAGGCCGTGAATGTGAAAGAGCGGCATCACGTTGAGTGATCGGTCATTGGGGCTGAGCCGCAGGGACTCGGCGATGTTTGCGGCGGAGAGCGCCAGGCTGCGATGCCGGATGGGCACGATTTTGGGGCGGGAGGTGGTGCCGGAAGTGTGAAGCACCAGGGCGGCATCGTCAGGGGCCGGGGCGGCGGGCGCGGGTTCACCAGGGCCAGGGCCAGGGCTGGCTGCGCCATTTGTCTCAAGATGCAGATTCCCCGGCGAACCCGCCAGGTCGGCTACGACTGCGTCGCCTGCAGCCGATCGTGCTTCGGGCGAGTGGCCGGGAGCGGTAAGGAGCACCCTTGTCCTGAGGTCTTTCATGTAGAAGCGGAACTCCCCTTCGCGGTAGCGGGGGTTGAGGGGGGCGGCGCACCCCGCGGAGGCCGCAGCAAGGAACGCAATGGCCATCTCAGCCCCGTTTGGCAGCACCACCGCAATGCGGTCGCCCGGGCCGACCCCAAGAGTTCGGAGTTGCCCGGAGAGGCGCTTAACCTCGGCCCGCAGCTGGGCGTGAGACATGACCTGCCCGTCAGGGCATACGAGGGCCGCAGCCTCCGGGTCGCCAGCCTCAAGAAGTTCGCACAGCGTCTGGGCGCTCAAGGTTCGCTGCCTTGATTGCCAGGGCGTCCTATGCGATCCCTCCGCTGCCGCTTGGCGGGCCGGTCAGGATGATCCTTCGATGATGCGGGCGTTGAGCATCGCCGTGAGCGCGTACACAGCTGAGATCGTCGGTGCCTCAACCCCCGCAATCTCGGCCAGGTCAAGGAACACGCCAATGATGGGCTCGAGTTCCAACTCCCGCCCGGCTTCAGCGTCCTGGAGCATTGAGGTCTTGTGGTGGCCCACTTGCTCAGTGCCGTCTATCCGCTGTTCGATGTTGAGTCTCATTCTTCTTCCGAGCGCCTCCGCTATCTCCTCGGCCTCGCCCATCATCGATGCTGCCAGTTTCCGGGTTGCGGGAGTCGTGCAGAGTTCCACAAGGGTGGCGCCGGTGAGGACGCTGATGGGGTTGAAAGCAAGGTTGCCGTAGGCCTTCACCCAGATGTGTGAGCGGATGTCTTTGAGCACCCGCGACCTGAAGCCCGCCTCCTTGAACGCCGCCGCAATCGGCCTGGCCCGCTCCGTGCCCCCGTCGAGTTCCCCTAGCGGGAAACGGTCGCCGTAGAAGTGGGTGACGACGCCCGGTGCGGACTTGACGGCCGACGGGTAGGCGATGCATCCCACTATGCGCTCCGCTGGGATGGCGGCAGCCAGGGTGCCGTCGGGATCCAGCCGGGGAAGGCTGCGCCCGTCGTGCTCGCCTCCGTGAAGCTGGAAGTACCACCAGGGAATGCCGTTCTGAAGCGTCACCACCACGGTGTCGGGGTTGTAGACGCTTTGCAGTTCGTCGGCAACCTTCACGATCTGATGCGCCTTGAGGGCCACGAGGACGACATCTTGGCGACCGAGTTCGGCGAGGCTGTTTGAGGCAACAACATCGGCTGCCACCGACTCCGACCCGTCGATCTCTATCACCCGGATCCCGTCGGCTCGGATGGCTTCGAGGTTTTCGCCGCGTGCGAGCACGCTCACCTCCTGGCCGGCCAGGGAGAGCCTGCAGGCGAGTAGCCCCCCGATGGCCCCGGCCCCCACAACGCAGATGCGCATCTGCCGCATTTCCTGCGAGAAGACGGAGGCGCCGCCCCCAGAGAGCCGCTCTGCTAGATGTTGTAGACCCTTTCGGCGTTCTCAGAGAGCATCGCCCTGCGCTCGTCCAAGCTGAAGTCGGCGATTATCTCCCGGTATGCCATTATCAGGGTGGGGTAGTCGGAGTACATCTTGTCCACTGGCCAGTTGGTTCCGAAGAAGGAGCGCTCCACCCCGAAAGCCTCAATGCAACCCAGCACCCAAGCTCGGATGGACTCGGTTGTCCAGTTTGATCCCACTATCTGCTCGCCCATGCCTAGGCCGGAGATCTTGATCACCACGTTCGGCGCCTCGGCTATCTGCGCCATTCCCTTGCGCCAGTTGGCAAAGTAGTCGTCGTCGCGGGCCTGCGGGAAGCCGGCGTGATCCAGGATCATCGTGATTCCAGGGAATTTCTTGGCCAGCGCCCCTGCCTTGCCCATGTCCTCCCACGTGCAATCGAGGTCGTAGACGAGGTTGTACTTCTCCAGCAGTGCGTATCCACGGTGGAAGTCCGGGTCTGTCAGGTAGTCGCCCATGGCGAAGTCTCTGATGCCGCGCATCAGCGGATACTCGCAGTGGCGCTCAAGGGTTGCCTCAACGTCGGGGTTCTGCAAGCGTGCGTCCCCGGTTATGCCGTGCGGCCATCCCGTCCTATCCGCCAACTCGGAGAGCCACTTGGTCTCCTCCACAGGGTCTTCGCTTCCGATAGCCGCCTGCACATGCACGCACTTGGTGACGTTGCTGCCCTCGATGTCGGCCATGTACTCCTCGGGTGCGTAGCGCTTGAGGTCTTTGAGAAGCCTGGTGTCCCCGAGTTGGGGGTGCACGAAGTCGTCCGCCAGCCACACCCAGTTCAGGGTGGGGTGCGGGCGGTCCCAGTAGTGCACGTGACTGTCTACGAAGGCCAGTTCCTCGCTCATCTTGTCCTCCTTTGATGTTGTCCTCACGAGGCGTCCCTGTGTTGCGAAGCCGTTAGTTGTGTTCTTGGCTGTGGTTTTTGAGCTGTGCCGGAAGTTCGCTACTGAGTTCGTCCTCAGGTGTCTACGCTGGTGAACCGAACCCTTATCCGGTCCACCGTCACTGCGACGAGCAGCATAACCCCCCTTGCAACTTCGACCCAGAAGGCGTGGATGTTCATCTGGATGAGGCCGTTGCGCAGCACACCGAGCACCAGCAGGGCCAGCACTGTCCCGAGAATGGTTCCCCGACCTCCCGTAAGGCTGGCCCCGCCCAGGATCACCGCCGTCAGCACCTCAAGCTCCCACCCCAAACCGGTGTTTATCGACTGGGAGCCGATCTGTGAGAGTCGAATCATCGCGGCAAGACCGACCATGATCCCCGACAGGAAAAATCCGTACGTGATGTAACGACGCACTCGAATCCCTGAGAGCCTGGCCGCCTCCGGGCTGGCGCCTATGGCGTACATGGCCCGCCCGTAGACGGTGTAGCGAAGGATCAGGACGAAGAGAAGGACTACTCCGGCGAAAATTATCACCCCCAGGGGGATGTTCCAGAACGGGCGCGAACCCCCAAGCCCCCCGAACTTGTTCATTCGGACCGTCTGGCCTTCGCCGAGAACCCTTGTGAGCCCGCGAAATACGGCAAGGGTTCCCAGGGTCGTGATGATGGAATTCAATCCAAGGCCGGTAATGAAGAAGCTGTTCACAGCGCCTACGACGAGCATGGTGGCGATCCCGACGAAGATGGCCCCTATGAGCCCCAGCCCCATTCCATACGAGGTGACTAGGTGATCGGTGGCGGTCTGTGCTATTGCCATCATCATTCCCACTAACCCAGCGGCCGATCCAACGGAGAGGTCGACTTGCCCTGCCACGAGCAGCAGGGTGGCAGGCATGGCAATGATGCCTACGGGGGCGATTATTTGAAGGATGTTGACGAAGTTGTCGTAGGAAAAAAAATAGTCGGCCTGGGTGCCGAAGAAGATGATCATCGCAGCCAACATGATGATCAGCGCAGCCGACTCGGGAACCGTCCCCAGTCTTGGGGGGGTGCTCATGATCCTTGCTACGAGACTCTTGCCCGCTTCGGCTTCCGGCGACTCTGAGGCGTCTTCGCTGTGCTCTGTCACGTCTTTGGACACATTGTTCTCCTTGAACGCAGGGGTGTTCGCTGAAGAGGTTCTATCCCCCTGCGAGTTGAAGCAGGGACGAGGTGGTTACCTCGTCGCCTTCGAGAGTGGCGACGAGGGCGCCTCTAGCCATCACGTAAACGCGGTCGGCTGCCTGAAACGCCTCTTCGTAGTCGGATGTGACTATAAGGATGCCAACACCCTCTTCGGCAAGGTCG
This sequence comes from uncultured Acidimicrobiales bacterium, assembly GCA_958295925.1. Classification (GTDB taxonomy): domain Bacteria; phylum Actinomycetota; class Acidimicrobiia; order Acidimicrobiales; family CATQHL01; genus CATQHL01. The sequence continues at coordinate 810,672 of CATQHL010000001.1, read as the reverse complement.
AGAAGCGCCTGGTAGATGTCCTCCCGTGCGCCGACGTCCACACCGCGGGTGGGTTCCACGAGGACGAGGACATCCGACTCGCATTCCAACCATCGGGCGAGGAGCACTTTTTGCTGATTCCCCCCGGAAAGCGTCCCCATGACCTGCTTAGGATCGTTTCTAGATCGGATTGAGAGCTTGTCGTGCCAGCGCTGATAAGCCACCGACTCAGACTTGGAAGTGATCCAGAAGCCGAATCTCGCCAGCCTTTTCCAGGAGGCTGAGGACACGTTCTCGGCAACCGGCCGGATCATGAAGCCGCCGGCTGTCTTCCGCTCGGCGGGCAGGAAGCCGACTCCATACCGGACGGCTTCGATTGCGTGCCCGGGCGGGGTGTCGTAGCCCTTTACCTTGAGCGAGCCACTTTGGAGATCACGCAGCCCGAAGGCCGTCTCGGCCACCTCGGCGGCCCCTGAGCCGAGTTTGCCATAGAGGGCGACCACTTCTCCTGAGTGCACTTGCATCGAGATGTCGTTGAAGAGATCTGAGTGCCCGGCTTCATGCCAATCGAGGACAGTGCCCTTCGCCGCGAGGGCCAAAGAGGGTCTTCCCAACTCGGCGGCCCGACGACCGATCATGGCTTCCACCATTTCGGGGCGGCCGACATCGGAGGTGTCGGCCAAGAGGGCGGTTGACCCGTCGCGCAGCACCTGAACCTGATCTGCGATTAACTCCACCTCGTCGAGCCGATGGGTGATGTAGACGAGGGCCACGCACTCTGCTCGCAGCCGTCTGATGAAGCCAAACAAGATCTCCGCCTCGTGGAAACTCAAGGCGGCAGTGGGTTCGTCGAGGATAAGGAGTTTGGCGTCCCGGCTGAGGGCTCGGGCGATCTCGATAATCTGACGTTCGCCCAGCCTCAGATCGCCGACGATTTTCTTGGTGGAGATGTCCACCTCGAGGTTCGAGAGGATCTCCGAGGCCCTGCGGTGGGCTTCCTTCCAGATCACGAAACCTGCCTTGGTCGGAAGGTCCCCCAGGCAGATGTTCTCGGCTACCGAGAGGGTTGAGGCGTCCTGGAACTCCTGGGAGATAATCGCGATGCCGAGTTCCCGTGCCTCCCTCGATGTCAGACTGTGGAACTCCTCCTCGCCGATTTTGATCGTTCCCTCGTCTGCGGTATAGACGCCGGAGGCGATTTTCACCAGGGTGGACTTGCCGGCGCCGTTCTCGCCCAGCAGCGCCAAGACCGAGCCGCCGTGGGCGTCGAGGTCAACTCCATAGAGCACCTCGACGCCCCCGAACGACTTTCGGATGCCCCGAGCCGAGAGAATCGGCTGTTCGGAACGAATCATCCGATTCTCTCTCGGAGTTTCCGCTGATTATTCGCAGTCAGATACTGTGTAGTACTCGTCGATGTTCTCGGAGGTGATCAGAACGTGCGGCGTGAAAAGCTGTCCGGCAATCGTGGTGCCTTCAATGGCGTCGATGATCGCCGGGATCAGAATCGTGCCGTAGCGCTCGGGGAAATAAGCCACCGAGGTGATGTAGTTCGGGTTGTTCTTCACGTCGCACCAAATGCTGGGGTCGGTTCCCTGCCCGGAGTAGTAGAGGTCGTTATCGCGTCCGAGGGCGCGGGCAGCGGCCATGGCCCCGATAATGCCGTCTTCGTTGATGGCGACAACCGCAATGCGCTCACCTGGCAGCGAGGGAAGCAGGTCGGTGAGCTGTTCAAGAGCGGGGTCAGTGCGGTCTGCGCCGTCCATCACCCGTTCGTTGATAATCGGGCAGTGCTCCGTAAAGCCCTCCCGGTATCCGCCCATGCGATCGCGGTTGGCGGCTCCCGCAGCGGTGGACTCCAGTGAGACGTATGCGGTGTAATCGCAGTTGAAGTTGTCCTTGAAATACGCGCCCATGGCGGCGCCGCCGAGGTATCCGGCGTAGCGGTTGTTGGCACCCATGAACGAGATCTGACACGGCGGCTGAATGATGTCGATTGCAATCACGGGAATGCCCTCGGGCAGCGCCGCGCATATCTCCGGGGAGGAGGCCTGGAAGACCTGGAAGTTGAGCAGACCTTGAATGCCCTGCACCTCGAAGTTCTGTGCGCACTCGAGGGCCTTTCCGGCGTCGACTTCGGAGTCGCAGAACAGAAGCTCTATCCCGAACTTCTCGGCCTCTTCCTTGATGCCGTCTGAAACGAGCTTGACGAATGGCACCAGGTCGCCGAGCGAGATATAGCCCACCTTGTAGCGGGGGCGCTCTTTGGCGGCATCCGCCTCGGCTTGAGCAGCTATGGCGTCCGCACGCGCCCTTTCAGCCTCGTCGCGAGCTTGCTGGGCATCTTCCTCGGCTTTGGCCAATGCCGCTGCGGCTTCTTCAGAGTCGGCGGCCGTGGCTCTTAGCGCTTCGGCTTCGGCTTCGAGCTCATCCGCCCTCTGGCGCGCCGCTTCCGCTTCCTGGCGCTCCTGTTCAGCAGCTGCATCGGCCTCAGCCCGTAACTGCTCGAGTTCGGCGCGCGCAGCAGCTGCATCGGCCTGGGCCTGAGACAGGGCCTCCGCTGTTTCGGAGCTGTCGTCGCTGGCACAGGCGGAAGCAATCAATGCAAATACAAATAAGAGTGCGAGCACTCTCACAATCTTTTTCATTACAGATCCTCCACTGTTGTCATTCCGTTAACTTGACTGCCGGTGCAATGATGATGCTAGGCAAAGACTTGTTTGCACTGCCCAAAGGCACCAGTCTACTTTGGACACTGAGGCTAATGCTAACTAAAGGAATTTAGCTCTGAGGAGCGTTTCGGCAGACGAGTTGATTGCTGCGAATTGTTTCTTGAGGGGCTGCGGTCGGGTCGGCATGTGAGGAACAAGGCGGAGGGCCGCTGCTAGTTTGTCTTGTTGCAAAGTCGGCAACAGGAGGAACTAATGGAACGGGCATGTTTCACATTTCGCATCAAGGAAGGCGCTGAAGCCGAATACAAGAAGCGCCACGATGAGATTTGGCCGGAGCTAGTGGAGTTGATTCAAGAGGCAGGAGTGAAGAACTACTCGCTGTTTCGTCGTGGTCTGCAGATCATGGCCTACTGCGAGTGCCATCCCGACGTTGAGACAGCATTCAGCAATATTGCGGGAGCGGAGGTAAACGCCCGCTGGTCGGAGTGGTTCGAGGAAATCATTGAGCAGCTCACCGATGAGGACGGCAACCTCTTCTGGGCCGAGGAGGTCTGGCACCTGGACTGAGGGGCCAGACCTCTCGGGTTGACACTGAGGGGCTCAGCGGCCCTCGTGTTGATGGGGCCTGCCTCAAGTTGATGGGGGCTTGCTTCAAGCCAGGCCCGTAACGCGGCAGGAGCCCAAGTTGTCTGCAGCCCCCGTAGCGAAGGGCAGGCGAGTCTCAGGAGACCCTGACGCAGCCGACCCCCAAAAAGCTCGCCACCACGGCCAGGTCGTCGGCAAGGTGCCCTGGCGAAGCGGCGCTGTGGTGGTTTACGCCTGAGCGAGCCCATCGGCCCCAGGACTCGGCCACGTTGGTGTCCCCTGAGAACCGGAACACGCCCCCCACTGTGGGGCTTGCCGGCAGCGACCGCTCAGTGATTCGGCCCTCGGCTATTACGAAACGGAAGCCGCTGCGCTCGGAAGCGTGCGGCGTGAATCCGATGAGGGAGGCAGGGCCTGGGGGCAGTTCAAACCAAAGGCAGATGCCTGTTAGCGGATCGCCTTCATACCAGGGGTTGGGCTGCAGACGAGGGCGTGTCGACCGCGGGCACCAGTCCATGTCGTGCTCGCCGGAATTGGCAAGGGCGACCTCCCCTGTGGCGAAGTCGATGGCCTCCACCTCGTGGTAGAGGGCTGCGCCGCCCAGCCGCTTGGCAGCCAGCATCGCAACGGCGGTCAGCACGTCGCCAGCGCAGGTCCAGGGGATGCCCCGCGAGGTCTCACGGCCCAGCCCGTAGCACGGGGTGAGCGCCGGGTAGTCGGAGAAGCGCAGATCGGAGGTGTGACAGTTGACAGCGCCCGCCGCGGCCCCCATTTGACGATCCAGCCCCTCCAGCGCCGCAGCACCGGCCAGCGACCTCAAGGCACCCTCGTCCCAGTCGATCCCTTCCTCTGCATCCTCAGATGCCGCGGCTCGCAGACGCTCCACCTCCTCGGGGCGCACCTCCAGCCAGCGGCGGCGTAATTCGGAAGTGGGCACGTTGACGATCTGAGTCCCGGTGGCTTCGGCAAGGGCTTCGTTATCAACGTCCACGCAGTCGTAGCCTTCGGGCGGGCGGCCCAGGCGGATCACGCGTGCCCGCCGAATTTCGCCTGCCACCGCCCCCAGTCTCAGCAAACGGGCCAGGCTCCGATGGGTGGTTTCCTGCTCCAGCGGGCCGACCACCAACTCGAAGGGTCTGCCAGACCTGGAAAGCATGTTGGTTATTTGAGGGGTGCCGACGGCAGTTCCGCCTGAAGTGATGTCGGAGGCGTCGAAGCCGTTCCTGATCACCGAGCTCCGCTGCACCGCCCAGATGACCAGCGGGGTTTTCCCGAAGAGGTTCAGGAACGCCAGGGAGTGGGTGGGCGGCGCCGCCATCGTGACCAGCAGGAGTATGGCACCGATGTCCTGGCCGAAGCGACCCGCCTCGACAGAGGCGCTTTCGGGGCCGTCCAGAAGGACTGGGCCATCGAGGCTCAGGGAGCCGCCGGCTGCGACGGACACTGCTTCAGTTGCCTCCGCCAGCAGGTGCGTGCGGTCGGCCCGCAGGGTGGATCCTCCAGCACTGGCCTCCCAGAACGTCCAGTAGGGGGAGATCACGGCGACTCGCGGCCTGTCTGCGGCCTCGGTTGGGCTTGGCGTCGCCCCGTTTTCGTCTGCGGAAAACATCGAAGTTGAGGTTAGCTATAGTTCCAGCGGAGAGCCGGGAAGGCTCGACATGGTGATCATCAAGGGAGAATCAACATGACCACACACGGAACCGAGACCACGATTGAATTCGCCGACGCCCTGGGGCGTCGCACACGGATGGGCTCCTGGGAAGACCAGACAGTTTCGACTTATGGGAAGATTGCCGAGGCCATTAGTGAGGGGTGGTGGGATCACGCCGCAGACTTGGCGGACTTCTTCGTCGACGAGGCGCAGGTGTGCTTCAGCATTTACCGGCAGTGGCTGTTTGACTTGCGCGGCTTCCTGCGCGACAAGGGAATGTCGGACGAGGAACTAGAGGAAGTCGACGCCGGGATTCTCGCCAAACTCGCCCTGCCCGACGGCAGCCCTTTCATTGCCCACAGGCGCTGGGACGACTTCCGCAACGAGCAGCGGGCGCTGATCCGCCGTATCCACCGCGAAGAGGCCGACGAGGCGCTGGAGTCCCTCGCAAAGATGAAGGAGACTTGGCGTCAGACACACGATCGGGATGTCGACCACACCTACGGGCTCATGTCTGTGATTCAGGAGAAACACGGCAGCGAGGGGATCGCCGACATGTTCAATCGAGTCCTGTTGCCGCTATTTGCCTGGCGATACAACAAGTTCGACATCGACTCCCACCCTTGGGACGAAGCCCTCGAGACGATGCTGACGGTGTCGTGCGAGGCCATGCGCGGCCATCTCGTAGGACCTGAGCGCACCGGCGACATGGAACTCGTCGAAACCGACGAAAGCTACATACTGAGCTTCGATCCCTGCGGGTCGGGCCAGCGCATAATTCGTGGAGACTGGATAGAGGAGACCCCCGCTCGCATGGAGGAGCCCTACAACTGGGGGGTTTCCAACGAAGAGGCTTCGTGGAACCACTACACGAAGGGCGTCTGCCTTTACTGCGCCCACTGCATCGTGCTTAACGAGGAGTTCGCCATTGACCGGTTCGGCTACCCGGTGAGGGTCATCGACCCCCCCGTCTATCCCGACACGAATCGTGACCCGAACGTTCGGCAGAAATGCAGCTGGACGATGTACAAAGACCCGACCAAGGTTCCGGTGGAGTTTTACGAGCGAGTGGGACGAACCAAGCCCGACGTCTTCGGCTCTACGCACTTCGACGCCCCGGATCTTCCCGATTCAGGTTCCTTGGGAATGCCTGGCACAGGCTGAGGGTCAAACACAATGAAGGCGGCTGTTCTTACCCGCTACGAGGCGCCGCTGGAGCTGATTGAGCGGGCTGATCTCTCCCCCGGCCCCGGGGAGGTGAAGGTGGGTGTTCGAGCCTGCGGTGTTTGTGGCAGCGACGTGTTCCTGCAAAACGGGGGGTTCAACTCAACCTTGCCCATAGTGCCCGGGCACGAGGCGGCGGGGGTGATCGAGGCTCTCGGCGAAGACTTGACTCAGCCTCTTGCGACGGGTCAGCCCGTTGCGCTCTACTACATAGACCACTGCGGTGCCTGTCGAATGTGCGAAGCAGGGCGTGTGAACATGTGTTTCGGGGTGCGGCGCATGGGCGTGGAGTTCAACGGGGCTTTCGCAACCGAAGTGGTAGTGCCGGAGAAAAACGTCATACCGGTTCTGGCCAGCGACGACCCGGCAGAGGTTGCCGTGCTGACCGATGCAGTGGCCACGCCCTACCACGGACTGGTTCGCATCGCCAAGGTTCAGCCTGGCGAGACCGTGGTGGTCTTCGGGGTGGGGGGCATCGGCTCGAATGCTGTTCAGCTGGCGAAGCTCCTGGGCTGTCACGTGGTGGCAGTGAGCCGCTCCGACGCCAAGCTGGCTCTCGCCGAAGAGTTGGGCGCCGATGTCGTGGTGCGGGGCGGCGAGGGTGCCCCTGAGCGGGTGAAGGCCGTTTGCCGGCGGGGAGGGCCGGAGGTCGTGGTGCAGACGGTGGGTTCCGCCGTGGTTGACAGCCAGGCGATCGAAGCCGCAGGCATCGGCGCCAGGGTTGTGCTCATCGGCACTTGCATGGAGTCGTTCAGCCTGCGTGCGAGCACCCTGGTCTGGAAGGAGGCGGGTGTATTCGGCTCGCGGGGCTACACCCCCGGGGACATCAGCGAGGTTCTGGATTTGCGGCGATCAGGAAAGGTGGAGACCGGGCACCTGGTGAGACATCGCCGTCCACTTTCCGAGGCCAACGACGCACTCGACGACCTGAGGGCGGGCAGGGTGCTGCGCTCGGTGATCACCTTCGGGGAGGGCTGGTAGACCGAGCTTGAGCCGTGGGCAACGGCATCCCCGCCCAGAGAGGCAACCCCTGGGCATGCTGAGTTGGGTGATTTCCTTCGGTTTTCGCAGCGTGGGCGCCAGGCCGCTTCAGGGGCTCGTGACCGCTCCAGGCTCATCGAGGCACCAGCGGGAGAAGATTCCGGCGTCCATCCACTCTGCCAGCGCCGGCGGCACGTTTCTTACGAAGAACTCCCCGTTGGCGGTGAGCTGCCGCAGTTCCTCCCATGAACTGACGCGGCGGGTCACAAGGCTCACCGGCTCGGTGGGCGGGGGCGTTGAAAGCCCCAGGGCGCGCAGCATGCAGTCGACGATCCTGCCGCCGATGCCATCCGCCTCCTGCGCTTCGGGCGGCTGGCCGTCGATTGACACCACGGCCTCTCGCCTCCCGCAGCGGTCTGCGGCGAGCGCCACGTGCACAGGCTTTCCGGAGGTGATCTCAACGCCCTCTGCCGCGATTGCCATTGCCTTCCAGTGGCGGGGGGCAGTGAACTTCAGCAACTCTGCGACCACCCCATCAGGGCCGAGAGGGGCTATATGCAGTTCGTACGCGTCGGTGCTGTCTTCGGGCGGCACCAGGCCCGCCAGCAAAGGGGCCAGCCCTTGTTGTTCTGAAACTGCTGCCAGCAGGCGGTCAAGCACCCGACTAAGAAAACCCATCGGATCATCCAGGCCGTCTGGTGCGACCTCCCCGTCAATGGCTGGTTCTTTAATGACTCCATCACGCATTGGCTTCTCCTTTCGCAGTCCCCGACAAGCGGGGCAGGATGTACTTGCAAGGGGAAGCTGGGGGATGCTGTTGGCGCAGCGGGGGAAGCCGAGGGGGAGGAGGCTTGGCCGACTTGAGCGCAAGGCAGATCGGGCGGGGGGCGATCGGGCGGGGAGTGCGCTGTGACTGGACCTGCGACAAACTCGCCCCAGGACGCTTGAGTTAGTGTAATGCCACCAGCAAAAGGAGAAACACATGCCGTTGGATCCCCAGGCCATCGAATTGCTGCAGGAGCTTGAGGAGCAAGGGTTCAGGCCCAACCCCTCAATGACTCCGGAGGAGATGCGAGGCTCTTCCATCCAGTCGCAACAGACAGCCCCGCCGCCGGAGGTTCATCACGTGGAGGATCTCACGATTCCTGGAGGCGACGGCCAGGACATGACGGTGCGCGTCTATCAGCCGACGCCGAGCCCCGAGGGGGCCGTGGTGGTCTATTTTCACGGTGGAGGATGGGTGATCTGCAGCATCGACACCCACGACATTCAGGTACGAAAGATGGCGCGTCTGACCGGATTTACCTTCGTGTCGGTCGACTACAGGCTGGCGCCGGAACATCCCTTTCCGGCGGCCGCGGAAGACTGCTACGCCGCCTTGAGATGGGTTTCGGAGAATGCGGCCTCGCTTGGGGTAGACGCTTCCCGCCTGGCGGTCGCAGGCGACAGCGCCGGGGGAAACCTGGCAGCAGCGGCCGCTTTGATGGCGCGTGACAGGGACGGCCCCTCAATCTCCTATCAACTGCTTGTCTATCCCTGCTGCGACAGCGACGCTTCGCCCTGGCCGTCGATGGAGGAGAACGCCAATGGCCCTATTCTCACCAGAGATCTAATGGGGTGGTTCGTAGCCCACTACGCAGGCGGGTGTGACCTTACTAACGCTTACCTGGCCCCAATCCGAGCGACAGACCACTCCCGCCTCCCGCCTGGTTTGTTGATTACCGCAGAGTTCGACCCCCTGCGGGACGAAGGAGAGGCGTACGCCGCCAAGCTTCAAGGATCGGGGGTGAACTTGAGGCTCTCACGCTATGACGGCCTCTTTCACGGTTTCATGACCTTCACCGATCGCATCGCCCTCGCTGCCACAGCCCAAGTGGAGGCTGCCAACGATCTGCGGGCAGCATTGTCCGCTTGAGGTCTAGCCGCTGGCGGCTAGGACATGCACTCCTCGAACTGCCCCCACGCAGGCGCGTCTTGCGGGGTGTTGTCAGCGGATTCAGCGTAAGAGTTGAAGGCGGCAAACGGCGCTGCCAAGACTTCGCCCAGGACGCGTTCCACGCAGGCGGAATCTCCACCCATTTGCCTGGCCGACTGCGCAACGTCAAGGAAGGCGTTTATGAATTCGTTGCACGATTGCTCCCAGGCCAGGGCGGCCTCCTCCTTGGCCTCTTCCGGAACCTCACCGGCTACCTCGGCAAACTCTTCAAGACAGCGGGCTACTGCTGCGCCAGTGTCTGGCGCAGCAGCGGTGGGTTCCGCCGGGGGCGGTGCTGCCGCGGTTTCCGGTGTGGTCGCCTCGGTCGTCTCCGGAGGGGGAGGCGCTTCAGTGGGCGCAGGCGGCGATTCTGTCGCAGTTTGTCGAGGCTCAGACGTGGAGCTTGCGCAGGAAGCGGCAAGCAAAGCGAGCGAGAGCACGACAATTGCAGTCCTGATGGCCGGGGAAAATACGTTTTTCCTGTTTAATGGCTGAAACTCATTTAAGAAATTGAACTGCATATCAAACCCTCCAGTGTCAAGAATCTGCTTTCACTTTAGCCGTTGCATCATGCGTGGACGTAAGTTTTCGTTAAGACCATGCCCGCAATGAATTTCCTAGTGGAGAAATGCCGACCCCTCCGCTGGGTGCCCTGGACATCAATCAACCACCGCAGGGGAGGGCGAAGTACGCTACGGGAATGGACTTGAAAGCCTGGATAGTCTCCGACCTTCAATCATTGAGGGCAAAGCTCGCAGGGGGCGTTCTGAGGCTCATTCCTGCTGAACGCCTCGGAGAGCGAGTTGACGGCGGGGGAATCGCCCCCACCTACATCCTCTGGCACCTGGCCCGTCACCACGACGCTGCGGTCAACGCAGTGTTGAGGGGCGGAGGTGAAGTTGTCGAAGGCTGGGAGGAACGCCTGGGGGTGGATTCCGACCTCTGGCGCGGACTGGCCGAGTCGGAGGATCAGGAGCTGGTGGAGCAGTTGAACTCAGTGGAGGTGGGTGAGTACACGCTGGCCGTAATCAGCTCGACCGCCTCGTGGCTGGCAGAGGAAGGCCTGCCGCGCCTCGACGCGATTCCCGACGCGGCATCAGCCCTGGCTTCTCAAGGCGTGCCCGAAGACCGCTTCGGCTGGCTCTACGAGATGTGGGACGGCAAGCCTGCGGCTTGGTTCCTAAGCTGGTCGGCGATAGGCCACGGCTTCAACCACCTTGGGGAGTTGGTGTCTATTCGCAATCGTATGGGTCTCTGCCCGTTTTGACTTCAACAAGAATCTATGTGGACGACTACGGCCCGAACAGTCTTTATACATGATTTCATGGTTGGGTTCGGAGATGAAGGGTAACCCTGTAATTAGCCGGGACAGAGAGTTCAAACAAGCAATGGCCTGGAACAACATTGCTTAGCGCTCAAGCACTCTCCGATTTGGTGAAACGAGGAGAGTCCGAACGGGTTGAGTTCAAGGAGTCCGCGCAGGGCAATAAAGTAATCCGTCGCGCAATTTGCGCTTTCGCCAATGACTTGTCCGACAGCGGTCAACCCGGGGTGATTGTCCTTGGGTTGCGAGATGATTGTTCTTGCGCCGATCTGACCATCGATGATAAGTTGCTCAGCCTTCTTGGGGGTTTTCGCAGCGATGGGAAGATAATGCCGTTTCCAATCATGAGCGTGGAACGACGCAAGATAGGTGAATGCGATGTTGCTGTAATTGAGGTAGAGCCTTCAATCAACACTCCCCATCGCGTGGACGGCAGGTGCTGGGTTAGAGTCGGGGCCAGTCTTGCCCAGGCAACTCGTGAGGAAGAACGTCGTCTTGCCGAAAAGCGGATCAGCCTTGACCTGCCGTTCGATTCAAGGGAGTTGCAAGGCAGCACGATTGCCGACCTCGATTCTTGGTACTTTGAGAGGTTCTATCTCCCTTCAGCGGTCTCACAGGAAGTGTTGGAGGAAAATGACCGCAGTCCTCTTGAGCAACTTCAGGCGCTGCGGTTCCTTGGCAGGAGTGGCAGCCCGAACCCCGCCGCTCTTCTGACTCTTGCCCATGAGCCCAGGGACTTCTTTCCCTTTTTCCATATTCAGTTTCTCCGCTTTGAAGGCGAGGAAATGACAGATCCTATTCGTTCTCAATATGAAGTTTCCGGACGCCTGATTGAGCAACTAGAAGAAATTACGAGGCTCTTGAAGGCAAATGTCGAGTCTCCAATGTTGATTGAAGCTGGGGCGAAGCATCAGGTTAGATACGACTTCCCTCCTTTGGCGCTAACGCAAGTTGTGTACAACGCAGTAATGCACCGAACGTATGAAGCAAATTCCCCTATTCGCGTGTACTGGTATCGTGACCGTGTAGAAGTGAGCAGCCCTGGGGGTTTGCATGGGGGAGTCACGGAGCATAACCTTGGGAAGCCGGGGGCAACTTCCTATAGAAATCCCTTGGTTGCCGAAGTAATGAAGAACGCAGGTTTTGCTGAGCGGTTCGGGGTAGGGCTTCAAATGGCGCAGAGTGCGCTGAGAAGAAACGGAAGCCCGCCGTTGAAATTCGATATTGACGCAAATTTCGTGTCAGCCACAATTCGGATCAGGGCATGAGGCCTGTAATCGCTTTCTTCAACAACAAGGGAGGTGTTGGTAAGACTTCCCTTGTTTATCACCTTGCCTGGATGTATGCGGATAAAGGTAAACGCGTGCTGGCGGTTGACCTCGATCCTCAGGCGAATTTGACAGGCATGTTCCTAGATGACGACAAGTTGGAGGAAATCTGGCAGGACGAGCCGGCAGAGCGCAGGTCCATCCTGGGCGTCGTCCAACCATTGATTACAGGGACGGGAGACGTGAACAGTATCAATGCCGTTGAGTGCGACGATGGTATCGGGCTGCTGCCCGGCGACATCGGTTTGTCCAAGTTCGAGGACGCCTTGTCGGAGTCATGGCCGAAGTGCTTCGGAGGCTACGAGAGGTCGTTTCGCGTCATGTCGGCGTTTCACCGAAGTATCGAGGAGGCTGTGGCCGACTTTGGAGCCGATCTGACGCTGGTGGATGTAGGTCCTAACCTGGGTGCCATCAACCGTGCGGCGCTCATTACGGCCTCATACTTCGCTGTGCCTCTAGGCCCTGACTTGTTTTCGCTGCAGGGGCTGCAGAATCTAGGTCCGACCATAAGAGAATGGCGCAAGAACTGGTCCGAAATGCTAAGCAAGGCCCCCTCATCAATGAAGTCCCTGCCTGAGGGGAACATCGAACCCATCGGATACATATTGATGCGCCATTCCATCAGGAGGGACCGCCCTGTGCTGGCTTACGCTCGTTGGATGGGGAGGATGCCGGCCGAATACGCAAAATCCGTCCTTGACACCGGGGCGAATGATCTTGATGATTTTGATGACGACCCTCATTTTCTTGCTCACCTGAAGGATTATCGTTCGCTCATGCCAATGGCGCAGGAATCGAGGAAGCCGATGTTTAAGCTGACCCCTGCCGACGGGGCTTTCGGCGGGCATCAAAGCTCAGTCCTGGGCTGTTATCGGGACTTTCGAGATCTTGCCAAACGGATTGCGGACAAGGTCGGCTTTCCGCTTGCCTGATTTCCGACTGGCGGACTTAGCGGATTATCTGGCTCCTGTCCTGGTTTGACTTTCTAATTCGAATCGTCCCTTTCGGTGGATTCGTCCACCTCGGGGTTCTCCTCTTCGGTTGCCTCTTCGGTTGCCTCTTCTTCCCTGTTGCTCTCGTCGCTTTCGGCGCCTTCAGCCTCGTCTACCTCATCGATCGGCAGAAAGCGCACCTCGAACATGGTGGGCCAGTCCTTTCCCGCTAGCAGAAAGGTGTCGGATTCAGGGTTGTAGGCGATTCCATTTAGCACTGAGTCGGGGTCGGAGGGTCGGGGTTTTCCCAGTTGACTGGCGTCTATCAGCGTCAAGACCTCGCCAGTCACCAAGTCAATCTCTACCAGCAGGTCGGTCTTCCAAACGTTTGCCCAGACTCTTCCGTCTACACACTCCAACTCGTTCAGAGCGGGAAGCGCCTCCCCGCGCAAGGTTACCGACACGGGGTTTCCTGCCCGCTCGAAAGTGTCGGGGTCGCGGAAGTGCAATTCGTCGCTGCCATCGCTCATCACCAGTCGCCTGCCGTCGTAGCAGATTCCCCAGCCTTCCCCCTCGTAGCTGTAGCGCGTCAGTTCGCTGAAGTCATCCGGATCTCTCACGATGGCCACGCCGTCCCGCCATGTGATCTGGATCAGGCTTCCATCCACGAAAGTAATTCCTTCGGTGTAAAGATCGTCGATTTGCTCCGAGCGCATGGCTCCCCCCGACGCGGCATCAAGTTCCCGAATGGTGCTTGAACGCCCCGACGGGGCGCCGGTGCTCTCAAAAAGCCGACCTTCGAAGTACTCCAGTCCCTGTGTGTAGGCGCTGGGGTCGTGATTGAGTTGTCTGACGACCACGGGAAAGAGGGTGTGCACGAGGTCGACCTGATCCGATTCGTCCGCAGCCGAGCCGTCTTCGGTTGTAGTCGTGGTGGTCGTGCTCGGAACGTCCTCGGGGGCAAGGGAGATTACGGCCTCCACCGAGCCGGTGGTGGGAGGCAGCAGCGGGAGGTCGGGCGTCAGATGGGGCTCGCCACCGCCCAGGGAGCAGCCCGCCGCCAAGACAGCCGCGAGCATGACGGCCATTATCCGGGAATTTCGCAATTGCTGCCGCGTGGGTCGAAGAATTGGGCGGCCCATTCAACCAAATCCTAGACAAGCTGTCGAGACAGCCATGGGTATAGCCAGCGGCGCCCCACTTCCTGTTCGAAGGCGGATTCCATTAATGGGCCGGGTGTCAACCGTGCTTGTGGAGGTCCTGGGTGGCACGCAGGCGACACACCCCTGGATTCCATTAATGGACGGGGCGTCAATCGTGTTCTACCTTAAATTGTTTATAGTAAATCTATGTCCACCGCAGCAGTCGGCCAAGCACTTGCCCTCGCTGAGGATGGGAGAGGCGAGGCTCTGCTGACAATCCCGGAAGGCCAGTGGTTCGAACGCAAGAGCGCCCGGATACAGGCAAGGGACTTGGCAAACACTTTGATTGGACTTGCAAACGCCGAAGGCGGCACGGTGATTGTAGGGCTGAGTGAGGGGGTGGTGGAGGGGGTGGACGGTGCTGGCTCGAGGAGGCTGTCAGAGTGGCAGAAGGCTCAGATTGATTTCACTGAACCTCCCGTTCGCTGCAAATCCGAACTGGTCGGGTGCCTTAATCGGACGGGAGCAAGGGACAATCTGCTTGTTTGTGAGGTGGAGGTTTCCGAGCAGGTGCACGCCAACCGTAAGGACGAGGTGTTCCTAAGGGTGGGCGACGAGAATCGAAAGCTGCCCTTTGCCCTCAGACAGGATCTTATTTTTGATAAAGGTCAGGCGACTTTTGAGATCAGGGCGATTGGGGAAGCCGACTTTGGCGATCTCGACGAGGAACTGCTTGCCTCTTACGCCGCCACCCTCAAACACCCTGAGCCGCGCCGACTTCTTCAAGCACGTGGCATTCTGACCGGCAGGCATGAACTATCGATAGCGGCGGTTCTGCTTTTCTGCAAGCACCCGCAGACTTGGCTGCCCGAGACGTATGTGCGAGTGCTTCGCTACCGCGGGACGGTTAGGGGTGCAGGGTCGCGCCAGCAACTGATTGAGGACATTCGGTTAGAAGGCCCCATCCCAAAGATGCTTCAAGAGGCGCGTCAAATCCTGCTCGAGCTGATTCCATCTAGGCGCGCCCTCGATAACGGTGGCAGGTTTGTGGAGATTCCGCTCATTCCCGAGGAGGCTTGGCTTGAAGGCCTTGTGAACGCGGTGGTGCATCGCTCCTACAACATGATTGGGGATCATGTGCGTGTGGAAATTTTTGATGATCGGGTGGAAATCGCTAGCCCGGGGCGTTTCCCCGGGGTCGCAGACCCTAGTGACCCCATGCAAATCAACAGATTTGCCCGCAACCCGAGGATCGCAAGGGTCTGCTCCGATCTCGGTTTTGGTCAGGAGCTAGGAGAGGGCATCCGACGCATTGTCGAGGAAATGCGCTCGGCTGGCCTTTCCGACCCTGAGTATGTTCAGACCGCCGGCAGCGTGCGGTTGAAGCTCTCCTCCGCTGTGATCGACCGGGAACTCCTGGATCGGCTGCCCAGCCTCTCAAGGGAGTTGCTGAGGCAGATTCGGCAGGCAGATCGGCTCAGCACTGGCGATCTTGTAGGGATGACAGGGTTTTCCCGTCCGGCTGTGCTGCGACGACTAAGGGAGCTTGAAGCCCAAGGCCTCATCGAGTGGGTCGGGAAGGGGAGGAGCGATCCCAGGGCATTCTGGAGGATGCGGAGACTTTGAGCCATAACCTGCCCTAAACTGGCTATAAACTTTTGCGAGTAGCAAAATTGACCGCTGACCTGGGGATTTCGAGTTGGAGTTTACAGTACTGTAAACAGGTCTAAACATAATGCAAATTCCCACTTTTCTACTCTAAACTTTTTAGAGTAGAAAAAATAGCCGTTGACCTGGGGGTTTGCGAATCGGGTTTATAGTACTCTAAACGGGGTTTACAGTAAGTGGCCTTCAGCCCACGATGGGTATCCGGGGGGAGGGCTCATCGGTGCTCGGCGTCGCATCTGCTGGCGCTGTTACAGCAGGCTCGGCCGGTGTGGGCGGCTGTTTTCCTGCGACAGCCCTGCCGGCAATGCGCCCCAAGGTAACGGCGCTGCTTATCTTCACGCCGCCGAGCCCGATGGCGGGCGCAATACCCCCCACGCAGTCCCCAACGGCAAAAAGCCCGGGGATGACCTCTCCGAAGACGTTGAACACCCCGCAGTTCAGTGAGACCCGGAACCCGCCCGCGGGGAAGTTGATCCCCACCACCATGGGCGATGCCCAGAAAGGCGGCCTGACGATCCCGGCTCCCTCCGCAGGGAAGACCATCCTTCCAAAGTCGGGATCTGTTCTTAAGCCAGAGGCGACCGTGGCGTTCCAGCGCTCGACGGTGGAGCGCAGGGCTGAAGGTTCGCAGTCGATCTCCCTCGCCAAACCCTCCAGCGTCGGGGCGCTGACGGCGGGCCGGGGCATCTGGCCGATCAAGTCCGCTCTTGACTTGGCGGTCTCCGCATCGAAGATGTAGTAGGCCCTGCGCCCGGATGCTTCGTCCAGCGCCCGAACTCGATCGTCGTAGGGGCAGGCCTCGTCGTGGAAGCGCCTGCCTGAGGCGTCCACAGCGATGGAGTTTTCAACCAACGCTGAGGCCACCATCACCAGCGGTGGGATCATGGTCATGTTGATCAGGTCCCCGCCGAGGGCCTGCCCCATTAGGTGCCCGTCTCCACGGTCGGTGTGAATCCCCAGGTAAGGAGTGTTGGAAAGGTGGCCGGGCTGATAGCGGGAGCGCAGCTGAAAGTTTGCCTGGTAGCCGCCCGCGGCCAGGATCACCCCGGAGTTTGCGCAGCACTCCCCCAATTCCTTGGCGCCAGGCGATTCCTCGGAACTTGCCCAGCGGACGCCCACGACGCTTCCTCCCTCCGTGATCAGGCGTCGCGCTCGGCGGTGATGGCGAACCTGCACCCCCGCCTCCTGGAGCGCCGAGCCGAAGCAGCGGGAGAACATTCCCACGTCGGCCACGTCCATCATCCGGTCGGTGGTGTGCTGGCCTGGGCGCGGGACAAAGCGGTTAAAGCGGAAACCCAGTTCAACGAGAAAGCGGTAGGTGGCTGCCGATTCCTCCGCATAGCAGGCGGCCAGGGTGTCGTCGAGAACCACCCCGTAGCTTTCCCGCTGTCGGGCGACCTCCGCCTGCATGTCAGCCAGGTAGCCCCTGGGGGAGTCAGCGATGCCCGCCGCTCTCTGGGCTTCGAAGTCGGCGAAAGCCATGTATCCGGTGGAGCGTGCGGCGTTTCCGCCAACCAGATCAAGGGCTTCGAGAAGGATCACCTCGGCGCCCAGCCGGGCCGCGGTCAAAGCGGCGGCGCACCCGCCCGGGCCGCCGCCAACCACCACGACGTCGGCACGTTCCTTGAACTCGGAAGCGCTCAATGCCTTCCGATGCGCCCGTTCGGGGCGCTCTGCCCCGGCTGTTGAAACCGCCCCGTCCGTCCGCTGCTCGCAGTCGTGCCTAGGCGCATTTGGGAATGGTACGCCCTCTCAGTTCCCGAGAACCTCAGGGAAAGAAATCCAGCATCAGCCGAGCCGCTTGCGGGCAGGGCATGCCCACTTCCACCCCGCGTGCAGCCGCCAGGGAATTGCAGGCGCTTATGACGCCGTCGTGGTAGTGCGAGAGGCCGCTGCCCATGCGGGCCCGCCGGGCGTCCACCGTGGCCCCGGCCAGCCCGTCATCCTCCACGATGAACAGCCCGGCTGTACCGGAGTCGTCCAAGCCTCGCCCCCCGTCGGAGCAGACGAACCCTGCCGGGGAAGCCCTGCGAAGATACGGCACGGCGCTGCGCCCGGTGTGCCCGGCGGTCACGAGAACATTGCGCCCGGCGTCGGTGGGCAGAGCGAAGGCTATGGAGTCGGTAGCCACCACCTCCCTGCCGTCCCGGGCGGTGTACATGACAGTTCGGTTGGTGATTTCCGAGGCTGAGGCGGGCACGGGGTCGTTCTCAAGCATCGCCTCTGCCGCGACGCGCACGCTCATTCCCGGACGCACCCCGCAGTCGGCGGCCGGCTGGTTGCAGAAACTCACCAACCCGTTCTCATATAGGTGCACGCCGTCGCCGAGGTGCGCTGTCATCACGTCGGCCACCGCAGCGGGAATGCCCAGCGCCTCCAGGTACCACAGCCCGGCTATTGCCGAGCCCTCCGGCCCTATGCCGCAGTCCATTCCTATGGCTCCCCGCGGGGAGTGCTCAGCAATGAAGCGCGCAGGCAGAACCCCGCAGTAGGAAGAGTTAACGCACACGTCGCGCCCCTGGTTGTGCGCCGCAACGTGATAGGCGGAATCCATTGCGACGACGCTGCCCCGGCCTGTGGGCGATGATGCGACGACGGTCTGGAGTGCCTGTCGGGTCATTGTCGAATTCTCCTGTGTCGGGGGGCAGGTCCGCGATCGTGCGTGGATGCGTCCACCCCGACTTGGCGCAGTTCAGTCTTTCGCACCTTTTCCGAGGGGGTCTTGGGCAGGGACTCGACGAATCGCAGGTAGCGGGGAACGCAGAAATACGGCAGTCGGCGATCGGCGAATTCCCAGAGATCATCGGCGGTGAGAGTCTCGCCAGGCTCCGGCACCAATACTGCGAGCACTTCGTCCTCACCCGCCTCGCTGTCGGCAGGCACCGCCACCACCGCCACCTCCCCGACCGACGAGTGAGCAAGCAGCGCCTGCTCCACCTCGTAGGAACTGATGTTCTCACCCCGTCGGCGGATGGAGTCCTTCAGGCGGTCGACGAAGTAGTACCAGCCTTCAGCGTCGCGCCGCAGACCGTCGCCGGTGTGCCACCACAGGTTGCGCCAAGCCGTCAGCGTTTCGGCAGGCATGTTGAAGTAGCCGCTGGACTGCGTCCACGGGTAGCGCCCACGCACGGTCAGTTCGCCCACCTCGCCTGTAGGCACCTCCGCGTCGGTTTCGGGGTTCACCAGTCGCACGTCGAACCAGTCTGCGTTGGCCAGGCCCGCCGCCCCGGAAGGCCGATCCTCCCCGTAGGGGCTGAGAATGGGCATGCAGGTCTCGGTGAGGCCGAAAACCTCCACAAACGCCTCCACGCCGAAGCGCCGCTTGAACTCGGCCAAGTAAGAAGAGGCCGTGGGGGCGGCAAAAATGCAGCGCAGGCAGTTGTCGTTGTCGTCGTCACGAGGCGGCTGCTGCCAGACGAAGTCCATCATCACGCCCACAAAATTGGTGACAGTGGCGCGGCTCTCGCGCACCTGCCCAATCCACTCGCTGGCGCTGAAGCGCTCCCTGAGCACGTAGCGGCAGCCGGCTATGAGGGCCGGGTAGGCGGCCAGAAAGTGGCTGTTGCCGTGAAACAGCGGTCCCGTCGACATATAGGTGTCGGCGTCGGTCAGACGGGTGAGCGACACGCACTCGTCGGCGAAAAGGAACATGTGGGCGTGAGGCATCATCACACCCTTTGAGAGCCCGGTTGTGCCTGAGGTGAAGAAGACCGACCCAAGGTCGCAGTGGCGCACCTCCGGCAGGCTTGCGTCGGCCTCCTCCCCGGCCTTCAGAAGGTCTTCCCAGGGCGAGGAGGCAAACCCGGCGTCCAGCAGGGTTGCTGCGGCCTCTGAGCGGGCAGCCTCGTCGCCCCCCGCCAGATAGAAGCGCCTCACCGTCCGCACCGCCTCGGCCCCCTCTGCGAAACGTTGCGCGAAGTCGGGGTGGACAACCGCCACGCTTGGGGAGACGGTGCGCGCCTGATGTTCAAGGAAACTCCCCCTGTAGGCGGTGTTGATGGGGACTTCGGACATTCCGGCCAGCGACGATCCCAGCCACGCCAGGATGTATTGCGAGCAGTTGGGCAGCATTATCAGCACACGGTCGCCCGGCGCGGCCCCTGCCGACAGTAACCCCCGGGCTGCCCTCTCGGCGACGGCGAGCGTCTCTGAGTAGGTCAGCGTCAGGTTCTCGGAGGGGACGTCAAGGTAGACGCGTTCTCCGTGGCTAGCGGCCCTTCTGCGCAGAACCTCGGGCGTGTTCCAGGCGCTGCGGTCGTCCCAGGTGGGGCGGTACTGGTCGTAGGTTCTCATCTCTGGGGGTTGCCAGGCACTTGGGTTGGGGTTTGTCGTCAGCCCGGCCGGTCGGCTCAGCGGGCGTCGCGTGGCGGGAAGTTCGGTTTGCGCTTTTCCATGAACGCCGTTGCGCCCTCCAGCATGTCCGGGGAGCCGACTGCCTGCATGAGCATGCCCAGCCCAGACTGGAAGTTGTCCCTCATGGCGTTCCACCAGTAGTTGGAACTGATCTTTGCAATCTCCAGGTAGCGGGCAGACATGGCGCAGATCTCCTCGCACCAGGTGTTCACTTCGTCCTCCAGCTTCTCGTCTGGCACCACGGCGTTGATCCAGCCCAGCCTGAGGGCCTCTGCTGCCGTGTACTTGCGGCACAGAAATGCCACTTCCTTGGCCTTCTTCTCCCCGACGTTCAGGGCAATGAGATTCGTCCCCCCCAGCACGGGGGCGCTGCCCACCTTCACGCCGGTCTGCCCGAAGGTGGCGCTTTCGGCTGCTATCGCCAAGTCGCACACCACCACCAACTCGTTCCCGCCGCCGAAGGCCGGGCCGTTCACTGCGGCGATTACCGGCATCGGCGCGGAACGTATGGCGTCGAACATCTCCAGGCTGCCCTTGAACATGGAGTGCAGCTCCCAGTGGTCTGGGTCGGCCAGGTTCGACAGGTAGCCGCCCGCGCAGAACGCCCGCCCCTCCCCGGTGATTACCACCGCCCGCGCCCGTGCGTTCGCCCGCAGGGCGGCGACGATTTCGTCGGAGGTGTTCCGGTCGTAGGAGTTCATGCGTTCCGGGCGGTTCAGGCGAATCCACAGCACCTCGCCGCGCCGATCGATGATTGTGTCGCTCATGAGAGTGTCGGTCTCCTCGATTCGATGTCGTCCAGTCGATGTCGTCCAGCGATGCCGCCAGCCATATGCGCCCTGCGCGGCCGGCGTCTCTTGTCAATCCCGCAGCACTATAGGCAGCCGAGCCGATTGTCGGGAATCCCGCCCGTCGGACAATCCCGTTATGCTCCCAATTTCCGTGCAGCTCTTCCAGCTCTCCCCACGCCATGAGTCGATTCTTGCCGAGGCCCGCGACCTTGCTGAGAGCGTGCGGCCTTTCGCCATTGAGGCCGACGAATGCTCTGATCTGCATGTCCCCACCCTGGCGGCCCTGCGCGACAGTCGACTGAGCGAGATTGTGGTGCCGGCGACCTACGGCGGACGCTTCGAGAATGTGGACTCCCTGGCGGTTTGCCTGGCTCGCCAGGCGTGCATGAAGGTGTCGTCCCATCTCGATGCGCTGTTCGCCCTCCAGGGCATCGGCAGCTACGCCATCGCCATCGCAGGGGCCGACGCGCTGTGTCGGGAGTGGCTGCCCGGGGTTGCCTCCGGGGAGATCCTTGCTGCATTGGCTGTTACCGAGCCGGAAGCGGGATCCGACTTGCGGTCTGTCACGACCACCGTCACCGATCACGGCGACCATCTCAGCCTGAGCGGTCGCAAGTCGTTCATCTCCAATGCGCCGGTTGCGGGCTTTTTCACCACCCTCGCGCGGGAGTCGCAGCCCGCCGCCGACGGCAAGGCCGTCCTCTCCCTGGTGCTTGTGCCGGCCGGCACTCAGGGCGTTTCGGTTGCCCCCTCGCCGGAGATCATCGCCCCGCACGTCCTTGGGGAGGTGACCTTTGCCAACGTCAGGCTCGCCCCGGAGATGCGGTTGGGCCCACCAGGGGGTGGGTTGGGGAACGTGCTGTCGGTGCTGTCGGTGTTTCGCTCCTCGGTTGCGGGCGCCGCCGTCGGGTTGATGGAGGGGGCGCTGGAGATCGCCGCCCTGCACGCCGCCGAGCGCCGGCAGTTCGGTCGGCCTCTGGTGAGGATTGGGCCGGTGGCTGGCCTGCTGGCCGATTCCTGGGCCGACCTGGAGTCGACAAGGCTGCTCGCCTACAGCGCCGCCAACGCGGCTTCCGCCGATCCCGCCAGCAGCCTTGACCGCTCCTCCCTGGCCAAGCTGGCAGCCACCGAGGCGGCTAGCCGCGTGGTGGACCGCTGCGTGCAGGTGATGGGGCGCTGGGGCCTCATACGCGGCTCGAAAATCGAGCAGTACTATCGGCAGGCCCGCCCTATGCGCATTTACGAAGGAACTTCCGAGGTGCTGCGCCTTGGCGTGGCCGCCCGCCTCTGCCGGGAAGCCGCCGAAGCCCGCTAGGTGGAGTCCAGATTCTGCTGAAGCCGACCCCGTTCCTAGGCGCTCGCCCTCAGCAGTAAAGTCAGCATACGGGGAGTATTGATACTGTATGAACAGGGCTAATTTAAGAGGAGCACTGTGCTCAGCATAAGAACGTGGGGTTGAGTGGACTTTCACCTGTCCGACAAAGTTGTAATCGTGACCGGGGCGAGCCGCGGGTTGGGCGCAGCCGCGGCCGAGGCTCTTTCGAACGAGGGGGCAAGGGTGCTGGCGGCGGCTCGCTCGCTCGGCGACCTAGAGGCGCTCGCTGCGGCCCACGACGGGAGGATCGAGCCGTTTCGCTGCGATATGAGGGACGGCGAGGCTGTCACTGCGCTTGTGGACGCCGCCCTCGAGCGTTTTGGGCGGCTGGACTGCGTGGTGAACAATGCGGGCATAGCCCCTGCAGGGAGCTTTCTGGAAATGGACGTAGAGGTGATAAAGGACGTTTTTCGTGTCAACACCCTGGCGCCTGCCCTGCTGGCGCGTGCGGCTGCGGCCCACTTCGTCGACGAGGACAAGCCTGGCTCGATCATCAACGTCGGCTCCACGTCCAGCCTGAGGGGCAAGCCGATCCTGGCCGCCTACTCCGCGTCCAAGGGCGCCTTGCTGCGTCTTACCGAGGCTCTTTCCGGGGAGTGGGCTCGCCACGGCATTCGTGTAAACCTCATCGCCCCCGGGGCATTCCTCACCGCTGCGCAACATCAGGTGGTGGCAGACGAGAAGATGCTCGCCGCCCGGCTGCGGAAGATCCCCCTCCGGCGCATGGGCCAGCCCCCGGAGTTGGGCCCGCTGGTGTGCTACCTGGCCTCCCCTCTCTCAGAGTTCGTGACGGGTGCCTGCTACGTGATGGACGGAGGCGAGCTGGCCAAGCTTTGAGTTGGCGTCGTGCAGCCGCCTACAAGCCAGGGGATGATGGATTTTGCGCTAGACGACAGTGTGGTGGTGGTAACCGGCGCCAGCAGGGGGTTGGGAATGGCGGCGGCCGAGGCTCTTGCGAGTGAAGGGGCGAAGGTGCTGGCGGCGGCCCGCTCGATGGACGTCCTAGAGGCGCTTGCCGCGGCCCACGACGGGAGGATCGAGCCGTTTCGATGCGATTTGCGGGACGGCGAGGCGGTTGCTGCGCTTGTGGACGCCGCCCTTGAGCGTTTCGGCCGCCTCGACTGCGTGGTGAACAACGCAGGCATTGTCCCGGGGGGCGACTTCCTCGAGCAGGACGAGGAGGTACTCGCCGACGTCTTTCACGTCAACGTATTGGCGCCTGCCCTGCTGGCGCGTGCGGCTGCAGCTCACTTTTTCGACGAGGGCAAGCCCGGGTCAATCATCAACATCGGCTCCACAACAGGGCACAGGGGAAAGCCCCTGCTTGCCGTCTATTCAGCGTCCAAGGGTGCGCTGCTGCGTCTGACCGAGGCTCTTTCAGGGGAGTGGGCTCGTCACCGCATCAGGGTAAATCTTGTGTCGCCAGGGGCTTTTCGTACTGACGTCCAGAGCGAGTTGGCGGCAGACGAGGATCTGCTGGCAGAACGGCTCAGGAAGATTCCCCTTCGACGCATGGGCGACCCGCCTGAGGTTGGCCCGCTGGTGTGCTACCTGGCCTCCCCGCTGTCGGAGTTCATTACTGGCTCCAGCTTCCTGATCGACGGGGGGGAGTTGGCCAGGATCTAGGGGGTTCCACATGTCAACGAAAGCACCCCGGCCCAACGAGGCAGCGGCCTCGTCTGCCCTGGCTGGCAATGCAGAGCGCTCGAGCCTCGGCAGCCCGGCGCTGGCCAGCGGGCAGATTGACGCCGTCTCCCCAAAGTTCGCCGAGGGCCTTGCCCGCATCCGGGAGGTCACCGACACCGACGGCGCCTGCCCGGCCTGGGCGAAGGCCATGTACATGGCATGCGCCGCAGCCGTCAAAGGCCACAGCCACATGCTCTACCACCAGCTAAAGAGGGCCAAGGCGCTGGGCCTGTCCCTGTCGGACTCACGCGGCGCAGCCTTGACGGTGCTCATCTCGCGGGGTGAGGCCGTGTACGAATCATTCAACGCCGCAGTGGACGCCGTTTACGACGACGAACTGCTGCAGCCCACTGAGGAGGCTCCCGACTACAACCTTGACCGCCAAGCCTGTCTGGACTACTTCGAGAACTATTTCGGGTTTGTGCCCGAATATGTGAAGCTCATGGCCGAGGAAGCCCCCCGTGCCCTCGAGGGTTACGTGCTCATGCGCGAATGGTCGCTGGGCGAGAACATCCTCGATGTCCGACATGCCGAGTTGCTCCTCTGCACCATCAACGCTGCAGAGTTCTCCGCCCGTTTCGTGGACGTGCACGCAAACGGTGCTCGCAGGGCCGGCTGCAGCGAGGCTGAGATCACCGAGTCTGTGCTTTGCGCAATCCCCGTGGCGGGCGTGGCATCCTGGCTGCCGGGGGCCGACGGGATCATGGAGGGGCGGGCTTGAGCCTGGGGGCGCCTCCCGTAGGCGGTCTCGTTGACACGCACGCCCACGTCGTGCTGGAGGATTCGATGGGCAAGGCCGGAATCTGCGGCCCGGAGATCGGCTGTCGTCGCGACGGCGTCCCCTGGTTTCGGGTGGGCGACTATCAGCTCGACGGCGTTGCGTACAGGGGGTCGCTGTTCATCGAGGCCGACCTGCGGCTCGAGGCGATGGAGCGGGCCGGCATAGGTCTGCAGGCCCTCTCGCCCAACCCTCTCACCTACCTGCACTTCATCGAGCCAGGTTTGGCGGCGGATTTCTGCGGAGCCCACAACGACAGCCTTGCCGAGGTGGTTCGAGCGCACCCGGCGAAGTTCGTGGGGCTCGGCGCCCTGCCAATGCAGGACATCGGAGCCGCTTGTAGGGAACTGCGCCGGATTGTGGGCGATCTGGGGCTGCTCGGCGGCTACATCGGCACCGACTTCGGTACAGCGATTGACGACACTGCCATGGACGACCTCTACGCCACCTGCGTGGAACTGGACGTGCCGCTGTTCATGCATCCCTGCCAGTCAGGAATTGACGGGCCGCTGCGCGATCCCCGCCTGCGCCGCTGGGACCTCGATCTGGTGCTGGAGTACTCCTTTGAGGAGGCGATAGTCGCCGCCACGCTGATCTTCGGCGGGGTGCTTCGACGCCACCCGCGCCTGGACATCTGTCTCAGCCACGGCGGGGGATCGTTTGCGCTGGCGCGGTCAAAGCTGCGCAAACTTGCTGAGCGTCGCCCGGCGGCCCCGGAGTGGCTGCGACCCGAAGGGGAGTTTGAAGACCAACTGGCCCGTCTCTGGTTTGACTGCCATGTCGCAGGCGAGCAGGAGTTTGACTTCGTGGCTTCATCGCTGGGCATCGGCCGGCTGGTCTACGGCACCAACTTCGGGGGCTGGGACAGGGGCGCTGGCCCGCAGGTTGGCGATTTGCGGGAGACGCTCAATGCCAACGCCTCCCGACTGCTGAGGCTGGAGCGCCGGGCGGCGCACCTGTGGAGCTGATTCTCCCCTGTCAGCGCGGCCTGCGAGGGCGAAGCTCAGCGTGCCGCGAGGGCGGGCGGGCCCTGACTGAGAGAGCCTGAACTAAAGGGAGGCGAAGGAAATGGCGGAAGAAGCACCTCTGCTCTCGAATGAGGACGATCACCCGCAGGACGTGGTGGCCGTTTACGGGGACCGACGGGTGATCAGCATGGATTCCGCCCGGTATGTGGACGGACGCAACGCCGAACGTGACGTGGTGGTGCCCGCCTCCTACCTGGGGGTGCTTCCCGCACGCCTGATGGCTCCGCACCGCCCGCGCGCGGTGATCGGCCACGACGGCTCAGTCGGGATGGACGGGGCGGGTATTGCAGGGCTGTGGTATCTGGAGGCGCTGGGCATACCGGCCGCCACTGCCGCAGCAGCCTCGGCCGAACTCGGAAACGGGGCCGACCAGTACACGCACGGCGTGATCAGCAGGCTCAACATCTACGCGGAGCGCTGCGGCGTAGCTGAAGGAATGCCGGTATCGGAGGCGGCGCGGCTGCTGGCCTGCAACGACCCGGCAGGTGAGGTGGACAGCGGAACGAAGATCCGTCGCGAGGTGAAGGCCACCTCCCCGACCGGCCGGGATCTGGTGGTGACCGACTCCATCGTCTTCGCCCTTCCACAGGACTGCCGGAACGTGCTGGTGACGGCCGGCCACACCGGCCGCAGCGGGGCCAATTTCCTGCTGGAGGTCTCCCCGCATGGCTTCGTCTGCGCCGACGGGGGGCGGGGCAAGAACGACGCAGGCATCGCCGGGCTGTCCATCGTGGAGCGCCACGGACTGGCGGGCGGATCATTTGACTGTTGGACGGCCCCCATCGGCGACGCCTTCAAGGCCTACGAGATCGGCAGGGTGGGGGCGTGCAACCGGCCTGCCAGGCAGCGTGGGGTGGAGGTGGGTATGCCCGTGAGCGAGGCGGCTCTGGCGCTGCTGATGTTCGAGCCGGACTGAGCGGGGGTGCCGGTTGAACCCGTTGACGCAGGGCAGGCAAAGCCCGCCGACGGCACGGCTCGTCTGGTGAGGGCCTGATGCCTGCAGAGCCTCTGGCCCGCAGCGAAAGGCCGCTGACAGGGCCGTTCTGGGAACATGTCGATCGCAGAGAGTTGGTGCGTCCGGTCTGCTCGGTTTGCAGGCGCAGTTTTTTTGTGCCGCAGGTGGTCTGCGGGCGCTGCCAGTCCGGCGACTGGAGCTATCAGCCCAGCAGCGGGCGGGGGGTCGTCTACAGCCACACCACGGTGCACCGCCCTCCTACGCCAGAGTTCTCCCCGCCATACGTGCTGGCGGTGGTTGACGTCTGCGAGGGGGACTGGCCAGCCAACGGGAGGTCTGGGGGCGACACGGATGACTACGGGGAAGACGATCGCGACGCCTGGAGCATGCTTACCTGGATAGTGGGGTGCGAGCCCGAGCGGGTGCGCATAGGCATGCAGGTTGTCGTGCGGTTCGTGCCAGGGCCAAACGGGGAACTATTGCCGGCTTTCACCCCGGCCGCATCGGAGGACGCGGCATGAACGTCGGCGTGGCCTTTAGGCGCAACGCCCTCCGTTGGCCTGGGGCCGACGCGCTCTTTGATGTCGGCCCGCAGAGGCGCAGCGTGACGTGGGCTGAACTCGAGGAGCGCACCAACCGCCTGGCCAACGCCTTGCGAGATCGATTGGGGGTGTCAAGGGGCGATCGTGTGGCGCTGATGGTGGCCAACCGCCCCGAAGTTGTGGAGGTTCTCGGGGGTGTTACGAAAGCGGGCGCGGTCTATGTGGGGCTCGGCTTCCGCCTGGGGGCCACCGAGCTTGAGCAGATCGTGGAGAACGCCGAGCCGCGCCTGCTGTTCACCGACACCGAGCACCTGCCGCAGACCGCAGCCGTCGCCGAGAGTTGCGCTCTGGAGGTCTGGAACATCGACGGGGCGCCCTACGCGGAGATGCTGGCGGCCGCTTCGCCGTCGCAGCCGTCCTCCCTGATGGATGTGCGCCCGCACGACGACTTCTGCATCGTCTACACCAGTGGCACCACAGGGCGGCCAAAGGGCGTGCTGTTCGACCACGCCAGGGTTCTTGCGCACGGGACAGTCACGGCCCTGGAGTACGAAATCGATCACTCCAGCCGCTATCTGTTGCAGATTCCCCACAACTCCAGCGTGAACATCACCATCGTGCCTTGTTTGATGATGGGGGCGGCGCTTGGTTTCCGCGACAGCCGCAACTTCGAGCCAAGGGGGTATGCCGAGATCGTCGAGCGCCAAAGGGTGTCGCACTCCTTCCTGGTGCCCACGCAACTCATGCGCCTGCTCGATCGGCTGCCGCCAGTCGAGGACGCCCGGCTAAAAGGGCTGATCACCCTGGGTTACGGGTCTTCCCCCATCCCGCCGGAGCGTCTGGCGGATTTGGTGGGCCGCTTCGGCAACGTGTTCAACCAGCTCTACGGGATGGCCGAGATTGCCTCAATCGGCACCATGCTGCGCAAGGAGGATCACGCTCGTGGGCTGGCCGAACGCCTCGAACTGCTGGCCTCCTGCGGGCAGCCGTCCTACTCGGTGGCGGTGCGGGTGGTCGACTCCGAGCGTCGGGACGTGCCCCCGGGCGAGCGCGGGGAAGTGATTTTCGGCGGGCCCTACACCATGAAGGGCTACCACCGCGACCCTGAGCGCACCGCCGAGTCGTTGCGCGACGGATGGATGCACTCAGGGGACTTGGCCGAGGTGGACGAGGAGGGATTCATCTACATAGTCGACCGCATCAAGAACCTGATCATTAGAGGCGGCTTGAACATTGCCCCCGCCGAAATCGAGCAGGTGCTGTACCGCCACCCTGCGGTGCTGGAGTGCTCGGTGGTGGGTGTCCCAGACCCCGGCTGGGGCGAGGCGATTCTGGCGGCGGTGGCGTTGAAGGAAGGGGGCGCCGCCACCTCCAAAGAGCTGATCGAGCACTGCCGCTCTTCGGATCTGACGTCAATAAAGGTGCCGGAGAGGGTGGAATTCATGGATGCCCTGCCCAAGAACGCCGTGGGCAAGATCGCCAAGCGGGAGATACGTGACAAGTACTGGCAAGGGAGGCGTCGGGTTTGATCCCTTCGGTGAGGCAACGGGGCGCCTCGCTCCAGGGCGTGGCAATAGCGGGCATCGGCGTAACAAGGCAGGCCAGGCAGATCGACGGCACCTCAGCGGCCGTTTGCCTGGAGGCAGCCATGGCGGCCCTCGACGACGCAGGCTTCCCCCTCGCTGAGGTGGACGGGGTGTCCGCCCGTTGGCCCGGCCCAGGCGGGACGGTGTTCCATCCGGGATCGGTGGACTGGAGCGGCGTATTCGGGCACGGCTTCACCTGGGTGGGCGACACCTATCCCCAGGGGGCGCCCGGCCTGCTGGATGCGGCGTCCGCCATCGTGGCAGGGCAATGCGAGGCGGCCCTGGTATTTGGGGGCAGGGCGGGCGAGACAGTCGGCTCGAATTCGGGGGACTCGAAGGTGGCGGCCTACACGCGTCCGGGCAACGAGTTCGTTGCGTGCTGGGGGTCGCTCACGGCAGCGCAGTTCGCGCTCGTGGCACAGGTGTACATGCACCGCTTCGCACCCGACCGCGGACGCCTGGCGCAGATTCCGGCGACCATCCGAAATGCGGGCACGGTAAATCCCGACGCAATCATGTTCGGACGCGGCCCGTATACGCCCGCAGACGTGCTGGCGTCGCCCATGGTGGCCGAGCCGTTCCACCTGCTCGACCTCTGCCTGGCCAGCGAGGGGGCGGCCGCCATGCTGGTGACCACGCTGGAGCGGGCCAGGGATTGCAGACATGCGCCGGTGGTGGTGCTGGGGGGTTCATGCGAGTGGCGGCGTCAGCAGTACGTGAACCCGCCCCGCTACGACGATGTGTATCGCGTTGGGGCGTCAGCCATGGGGCGCGCGCTGGGCATGGCGGGTCTCACCGCATCGGGCATCGACGTGTTCGAGCTTTACGACATCAACTCCTTCGAGGTGGTGAGGCAATTCGAGACTCTGGGGCTCTGCGGCGAAGGCGAGGGGGTGGACTACCTGGCAGAGGCTGGCATCGGCCTCGACGGGCGGCACCCCACAAACACCGACGGCGGCCTGTTGTCGTACTCGCACACGGGTTTCAGCGGCCCGACGATGAAGATCGTGGAGGCGGTGCGGCAGATTAGAGGCAGCGCCGGGGTCGGACAGGTGCCAGGCGCCGAGGTCGTGATGGCCACCGGGGCGGGATCGGGCGCCGAGTATCACAACGCTGTTGTGCTGGGGCCAGATCGATGAATCTGACCTTGTTCAGGCTTATTTTCTGATCAGGGTCTGGTAGATGCAAAAGAATCGGCTGCAGAGTTCGCGCCTCGGTCAACCCTGATGTCCTCACAGCGTGTACTTCCTACGAGTTACGTAGAGAGTTGCGACAGTGCGAAGAGCGAAGAAACATTCTGATAGAACTTGAGGGTGGATCTAAGCCCTGGGGTTTGAGCGATGTTTCAGGTCATTCTACAAACAATTCTGCGAAGTGTGTAAGGGATCGTCTAGAGGTATCTGTTGAAGATCAGTACAAAGCACGCGATGTGTATGAAATGCTTAGACTTTGGACGCAGGCACTGGAAAGTCAAGGAGTATTGGTGTTTCAATCCGGCAAGTTTTCTCTCGAAGAGGCCAGAGGAGTATCGCTGTATCACTCTGAGTTACCGATTGTTCTATTAAACGGAAAAGATGCGCCAGCAGGAAGAATTTTTACTATATTCCATGAGGTATTTCATCTTATCAGAGGCAGGGGCGGGCTATGCGGATTAGAGGAAGATGTTAGTGAAGAGAGACTATGCAACAAATTTGCCGCCGAAGTCTTAATGCCCATCGATGCAGTCAAATCCGAAGCTAATTCAGAGTGTGGAATTGATTTAGTGAGACATCTATCTAAGATATTCAAAGTTTCTGACTTTGCGATGGCAATTCGATTATTTCAGCAGAATATGATTGATCAGGATGTTTTGAACGTAGCTAGAGCAGGCACTAAGTCATCTCCAGCAAGCGAAGAGGACAAAACTAGTATAATAATTCCTTATCATAAAATCCGTTTACGTGACATTGGGAGAAGGTATGCCTCTGCAGTCTTTAATGCCTATGAACGAGATGAAATCACGTTTGCTCACACTTCTCGATTGATAGGCGCCAAAGTACAACATCTCCCAAAGATGCAGGAGTCTCTCATTTCTAGAGAAGAGCTAGGAATATGAACAGGCGGGACGCTTTAGCGCTTCTTGGCGCAGCGTAAACCCCCCTAGCTGCGCTGATTGAAGCGGCGTCCCAGGTACTCGGAGACGATGCGCACCTTCTGGATGGTGGGGGTGCCGCCGGCTATCGCCCAGCCGTGGGAGTCCCGCAGGCGGCGCTCTATGCCGTACTCCTCGCTGTAGCCGTAGCCGCCGTGGAGCTGCATGGCCGTGTCGGCCACCCTCTTGGCCATCTCGTTGGCGTAGCACTTGGCCAGCGACGCCTCCAGCGTCTCAGGCCAGCGCCTTCCCGCCTTCGAAGCGGCCCGGTAGATGAGAAGGCGGGCAGCCTCCACTTGCAGGATGATGTCGGCCAGCGCGGTCTGCACGGTCTGAAACTCGATGATCTCCTTGCCGAACTGCCTGCGCTCCTGAACATATGCGGCGCAAAGGTCGAGGCATCCCTGGGCTATGGCCAGGCTCATTGTGGCGTTGCCCAGGCGCTCAATGGAGAACGCCGTGAACAGCCGCCCGAAGCCGCCCGCATCGACGATCAGGTTCTCCGCAGGCACCACCACCCCGTCGAAGAACATGTCGGCCGACGGGATGCCCCGAAAGCCCATCAGCCTCTCCTGCGGCCCGTAGCTCAACCCCTCTGCATCACGGTCGACGACAAGCGCGCCTATCGAGCGCGCCCCGAGCCCCTCCCCGATGCGTGCATACACCAGGTACTGCTCGGCGTGTCCCGCCCCTGAGCACCAGCGCTTTGTCCCGCTGATCTCCCAGCCGTCGCCCGCCCGCCGGGCGCTGGTGGTGATGTCGGTTGCGGCAGAGCCAGCGTCGGGCTCTGAGATGCTCACGGCCATGGTTGCCATGCCCTCGGCTATCGGCGGCAGGAACTTGGCCTTCTGCTCATCCGTCCCGAACAGGTCGATCACCCTCGCCGGCCCGGTGTTGGCCTCGAACACGCAGAAGGCGGCCGTGGGGGCTGCTTTGGCCAGCTCCTCAATGACGATCAGGGCGTCGAGCAGATCGGCGTCGCCCCCTCCGTGCTCCGACGGCAGGCACATCCCCAGGAAGCCCAACTCGGCCAGGCGCTCCCTTTCGGCATCGGGAAGCGGCGTGCGGTTGGCGTCCCACTCCGCAGCCTTCGGGGCGTAGACGTCGGCTGCGAGCCGGGCGGCAGTCTCCCGAAGGGCGATCTGCTCGTCGGTAAGTTCAGTCACGGCCGTGCCCCGGAAGGGCGGGACGCCGAGATCCCGCTGTCGCCGATTTCCGGGTAAAGAGGCGTTCAGTGCGTTGCAGGCAGGCGGCAGATGTTCCACATGTCGTAGAAGAGCCGTCCAGTCTCCATGGTGCAGTGGTAAACGGCGTCGCGCTGATGGGGCTCGGTGGCATACTCCGAGACCAACTCGATGCCCTCGTCGCCGTGCTCGGCGTCGGCCAGGATGTGCATAGTCCAGAAAATGAGATCCTCCTCGCTCATGCCGTAGTTCTTCTTCTGCGCCGCAACTATCCGGGTGAAAGTATCGGGCACGAACGACTCCAGCCCGATGCCGATTGCCGACAGCGGCACGAACCACTCCCGGCAAAGCCCCATGAACTCGAAGTACTCGGTGAGGCGTCGTCCTGCTGGCAGTTGCTTCGCCCGGCGCATCTTCCCGATGTCTCCGCCAAGCGCCGCCCCCCACTCCAGCAGCAGTTCGGGGTGCGCCTTGGTGTTTGTCTCGATTCCCATGCACTCCTCTGCCAGGTTCTTTACAAGCGTCGTGCGCACGTCTTCGTGCGGGCAGTTCACGTATATGGCGCCTATCCACGGCAGCATGCGCGAAATGTGCAGGTAGAACTGCTCGCACAGCAGGATTTGCCGTTCGGTCGTGAGCGTGCCGTCCTCCATCTCCAGCACAATTGGATGATCCTGCATGCCTGTGCCCGGCTTGGAGAGTTCGTCGCGCAGCAGCCCCACGAACTCCCCAGGCGTCATGTCGGCGAGGCTCTCGGTGCTGGGTGCTGTCTCAAGAAGTCTCATCAAGGGCTCCTGGTAGATGTTGATCGGTTGTCCTTGAGCGGCTCAAAGCCGATCTTGCCGGACTCGTCGAAGTTCCATTGTTAAGCGAAAATGCTACGGGATGGCAGCCACAGTACTTGTCGTGCCGACATAAGCCCTGACAGTGTTGACGCGAGGGGTTGTCGCTAGGGCTGCGGAGGCTCAGGTGGT
The DNA here is from genome assembly GCA_958295925.1 of uncultured Acidimicrobiales bacterium. Taxonomy (GTDB): domain Bacteria; phylum Actinomycetota; class Acidimicrobiia; order Acidimicrobiales; family CATQHL01; genus CATQHL01. The sequence continues at coordinate 777,828 of CATQHL010000001.1, read as the reverse complement.
AGCGTGGCGGACTCGGCCTGCTGGGCCCGAGCGACGTCAGAAGTCAGAGCCGTCCAAGTGGACGACTTGATGGGCAATCTTTCCGTCGGCCAGCGTGTAGGTATCGACCCCTGAGAGCCCGTCCGCCCGACCTCCGGCGATTTTCCACTCAACGCTGATCCGCCCGTCGCGCCGCAACGTGCGTCGCCCGAAGACGACCTCCCCTTGGCCCAGGCGATCCGGCAGGCTGGAGAAGTACTCAGCGATGGCGGCGCGCCCGGCGTAGAGGCGGTCGCGCTCCAGCGTGGCGTCTGAGGCGTAGTCGGCAGCCATCGCCTCGGGGTCGCGGGTTGCGATTGTGGAGAGGTGACTTTCCACAACTTCCCGGGGGTGGCGTGCCTCAGGCACCAATCGTCCCCAGGCCAAGGCCGCCGTCCACAACCAGCACCTCGCCGGTCGCCCATTCGGCGCGGGCAAGGTATTCGAATGCCTCGGCCACCTCCTGCGCCGTCCCTATCCGCCCCAGGGCGTGGGCGGGGGCCATGTCTGTGAGACGCCTTTCAGCCTCGGTGTCGGTCATAATTCCGGCGCGCTGGTTGATTTCGGTGAAGACCGCACCGGGTCGCACGCATCCCACACGAATTCCCTCTCCCCCGAGTTCGGCGGCCAGCACGCCGGTGAGCGTCTCGATCGCCCCCTTCGTGGCGGCGTAGGGTGAGGCCCCCGGGAAGCAGCGCTTGGTATGGGCCGATCCCACAAAAAGCACGCATCCGCCGCTGGCCGCCAAGTGGCGCTTGGCCAGGCCGCACAGCATCATCCCCCCCACGACGTTGGTGTGGAAGACCTCCAGAATCTTGTCCTCCTCAAGGGAGTCGATGGGGCCTCTGTACATGTTGGCGGCGTTGTTGATCAGCACTTCAAGCCGCCCGCCTCCGTGCTCAAGGGCGGCGGAGATCATGCGCCGGCGGTCTCCGGCAACGGTCACGTCGCCCGGCACGGCTCGGCAGCGCTCGCCGATTTGGTCTGCGACTTCCCGCACCTTCCCGGCGCGTCGCCCGGTAATGGTCACGAAGCCGCCGACCGCAGCAAAATGCTCGGCGGCACCCCTCCCAATGCCTGATCCGCCCCCGGTGATTAGCAGGGACATTCCTTCGATTGGCTTCAAGTCGACACCTTTCTCCTAGGAATTAATACTGCAAATTTGAACGTGTGAACTGGAAAAACAGTGAGATTCCAATGCCTGCAGGCGAATAATACGCACAATTCCCGCGCCTATTTACGAATTGTTGTCACAGGGGGGAAATACGCTTAGGTCGTGCGATTCAATCCACATGTTCATCAGATCAACTCGACACCATTTCCCCACATTTATCCATCGTCCGGAAATTACCGGCCAGGGGGTTACGGCCAGGGGGACTACGCCCCAGGCGGTTTCGGCTCAGGGGATTTCGGCTCAGGTGGCTTCGCCCCCGACGACTACGGGCCGATCGACGCGCCGGGGCCGTCCGACTCCTCTTTCCCTTTTGCAGGCTCCCCCGCGGATCCTGCAGCCATGTCGGCGGATCCCGGCGGGAGGATGCTTGCCAGGTATCTGGCCCTCGGGGGTCTTCTGCTCGCCGCCGCCTCGGTTGTTCTTCTGGTGCTCGGGCTCGAGAATCTGCTGTTTTCGTTCCTGGCTTTTATAGCGGCGCTCCTGGCTTTCATGATCGCCGTTTGGGGGGACACGGTTGACAGGCGCCGACGCAGCGCCATGGAACTGCCGGGACGTTTGATGGCGGCAGTGATCGTGAGGATGGCAGGAGTCGGAATTGCGATTGTGGCGGCGTGGAGGGTGGCGGCAATTGTTGCTGTCTAGTGTTCGCTCAGGGGGGAAGCATCAAAATCGGAGGTTGTCGCCACTGTTCAGGCTTGTTGCCTGCGTCGCTGCAGTCATGTCGATTGGGGCGTCCCTGGCGGCGATGGGGGTTGCGCCTGCCCCTGCCTCGCCCGCAGCGGCTGCGGAGTCGGCCTGCGATCAATTCGACACCCGTATACGGGTAGTCATCCTGCTCGACACCTCAGGGAGTCTGCGTCAGACCGATCCCGACAACAGGCGTGTAGCCGGAGCGCTGGGTGCCATCGACATCATCCGCCGAATCGCTGCGGACAACCCCGAGACGGAATTCGAGGTGACAGTTGACACTTTCGACACGATCTACCACAGGGGAAGCGGCTGGGTATCGGTTTCCTCGGCGCGCTCAACCGAGCGGCTTGACGAGGCAGTGGCAGCAGCAGCAGTCGCCGAAGGCAGCGACACCGACTACCGGGAGGTCTTTACGGGGGTCGTCGAGCGATTTAGGGAATCATCGGCTGCGGACAGCGTGTGCGGCTTCCTGTTCTGGTTCACCGACGGCGACCACGACACCGACAACGTCTCACGCACGCTCAGCGCCACCGAGCGTCAGGAGATAGACGATCTTTGCAGGGCGGGAGGCCCTGTTGACGAACTACGGCAATTAGGCGTGGATGTCACTGCCATCGAGCTGCGTGTGGACAGGGCGCCCTCTCCGACGCTGAGCCGCCTGGTCGGACAGTCGGAAGGGTGCCTGGGGCTGCGTGGGGAGAGCATTGGAGAAGTGATAGACGTTGGGTCCGCGAGAGATCTGGAAAGAAAAATCCAGGACGCCATTCCGCCGGTGGTCGACGAGGACTTTCCCGATGTCGAACCCACCTGCGAGAACCGCCAGGCGGGCCAGTGCGAGTTTCCGTTCACCCTCCTGCGTAACTACGAGTGGATAAAGGTTTACATCGACCTCACGGAAATAGACGATCCCGCAGATCTCGAAATCCGGCTGCGACCACCCGACGGGGGCGAGGGAATCCCCGTCAATTTCACGAACGACTGGGCGGAAATTGGTGAAACTGGAATGATGGGCCGTGTCTTAAGCCCCAGTCGCAGCGTCATCTGGGTGCATCTTCTTAGCGAGATTTGGCGGGAGACATCATGGGACGCTCAGACTTGGGTGGTCGAGTTCTTTGGCCCAGAGGGGGAGAAGGCAGCCGCAGCCACGACCACAGAGGAACTTCTGAGAAGCAGGGCGCGCGTGGACAATCTCGAATTCGACGGCGACAGCCTCACCGGCGTCGTAAATGATTTGGAGAGCGTTGCGACCGATGAAATTCTGGTGGTTTCCACGCGCATAGCCGAAGCCCTGCACGACGGGGCGGACGCAGATTTCGGGTCGTCCGCGCAGGTGGAAGCCGATGGTGGATTCGTGCTTGGGGGCATCGTCGACGACATCATCAAGGCGACAGCAGGCAGCACTTTCCTTGCTGAGAACCAGTCGCCAGACGGCAAGCGCGCAGTGCCGGTAGAGGTGTCGCTTGGCAAGAGGATCGAGTACGGGCCATATGACTTCTGGCCGATAGCGGATTCCGGGGATGTGACCGAAGATGTCGTCTTTTGCTTTGAGCCGGACAGGGCTGTCGCTCAGATGGGAGCGTCGCTAAGTTTCCAGGTGACGGTTTTCCCCTGCGCCCGTTCGAGGGTGCTGAGTGAGCCTCAGGTGCTGGCACGAGACGACGAGGGGAGTTCCTTCCCTGTGGACGTGGTGGTCGGTTGGCGCTGCGAGGCGCCTTCAGGCGCTGCGGGTGCCGACGGGTTCGCCTGCCCGGAGTTGGAGCTGAAGGTAAACACCAAGTATTCCCAGACGTGGGATTTCTGTTTTGAATTTACCGATTCGCCAGATCCCGCGCTGCCCGCAGACCTGGGAGATGCGCAGTGTCCCGATCCGACGCAGGAGTTGCCGTCCGAATCCACCCGACCTGCGCCCGGCATTCCTACCACCGGAGTTGCGCCTGGTGCGGCGCCCACGGAGCCTGGGGGGTTGCCGTCGGAGGGTGCGGCGCCCACGGAGCCTGGGGGGTTGCCGATGGAGGGTGCGGCGCCCACGGAGCCTGGGGGGTTGCCGATGGAGGGTGCGGCGCCCACGGAGCCTGGGGGGTTGCCGTCGGAGGGTGCGGCGCCTGGGGAGCCTGGCCAGTTGCCGCCGGAAGACGATGGAAACTGGATTGAGGCGTCAGTGCGCGGCGTGCTGCCGGAAATTGCGACCGTCAACATCAGCGACTCCCTCTTTGACCCCTCCGGGAAGGTTCTCGTAACCGCCAAGGGTGGCTCCTTCGACGGCGAGCTGCGTCTCGAGGACGCCTCAGCCAGCGGGTTGGAAGGTGAGGAGGTGACAGTGAGGAATCCGCGCTGGGTTTGCAATGTGCCGGCAGGTGAAGATGACGTGGCCTGTCCTGAGTTGTCGATTGACATAATCTCAGTTGAGGACGTAAAGGCCAATCTGTCGCTGGACGTACAGGCGGAGACCACCGACAAGACGCTCGAGGCAGGCGAACAGGACAGCTACACGATTTCTGCTGACGTGGTTGAGGTTGTCGGCGTGTTGCCACGCAACGTTTCCGCCGAACTGTCCGATGAACCTTTTGACCCGTCAGGGGCATTGCGCTTTGCTGCCGACGGCGGAGCTTTCGAGGGTGTGTTGTCGGTTGAGGAGATCGCAGCGAGCGGAGCAGGCGACGCCGAGTTGGACGTTCAGATGCCGCCCTGGGAATGTCGGGTCCCGGCAAACGAGGAGGGTTTCGAGTGCCCCGATTTGCCGATCAGCGTGCTTTCCCCAGGCGGTGCCGTGGCCGAGCTTTCGGTTCGGGCGTCTCTCGAAAGCGCCGAGGAGTCGCTTTCCAGTCCAGTCCAGTCGAGCTTTGATCGCCAGTTCGTGGCCACTGAGGTGCTCGGCTATCTCCCAAGCCAAATGGATGCGGCAGTCGGCGATCCATTCGATCCGCAGGGGTCAGTTGTTTTTAAAGTCGACAGCGGGGTTGTCGACGGACGCTTCACTGTGGGTGAGGTTGTAGTCAGCCCAGCCGACGGCGATGAGTTCACGGTTGAGATTGAGGAGTATGAGTGTGAAGTCCCGGCTAACGAAGACGGCTTTGAATGTCCTGTGCTGGAACTGGAGGTGCTTCCCGAGTCCGACACCACAGCCGATCTGACCGTCAAGGGCGAGTGGTTGATAGTCGACGACGACCTGGAGGCGCCCGACGCTGAGGTGATGGAGGGCACCATGGCCGACATCGAGTTGGCGGTTTGGGACACAAACGTCTTCTTGGCTGCGTTCCTGGTGCTGCTCGCGGGTCTGCTGGTATTGGTCGCAGGCTCACGCACGGCAGCGGCTTGGCGACGCCGCCGCTGGGCGCCCATCTCCTACCCGCGCAGCTATTCGGCGGAGGTAGTGAGAGACTCCGGCGGCATTGTCACGACCCCCGACGGGAGGGGACTGATGATTGACCCCGTCGAGTGTGGCTTCGCGCCCGAACTGGCCATGGGGCACTCATCAGCACTGGTGGAAGGCGTCCAGCTCAAGATCGGCTGGTTGCCGCTCTTGCTGGGCAAAGACGTGCAGATAGTGGCGATTTCAACCAACGGGGAGTGCGTGGCCAACAAGGGGAGCCTCGTTCAGAAGGACCGCAGAGTGGGTCTGGTGGGCTCGACTTTGCGCGACGGCTGGGTGATCGAGACGCTCGGTGGCAGGAACAGGCTGGTTTTCTGGGACGTGCCCTCAAGCAAGGAAGAAGCACAGGCTCGCCTCGACGACATCCTGAATGAGGTTTCGTCAAAACTCGCTGCCCAGCGCTCCGCCCCCAGAGAGGCCGAGGCGCAGCAGCAATCGGAGACTTTCGAGCGGGGCGACTCGTCGCCCTTTGAAGAGCGTGGTCAGCAGCCAGGAGGCGGGGATGCCCAATTTGATCGCTGGCGGTCGCCGTTTGACGAGCAGAACCGACAGCCGCCACCGGGCGGTGCAGGCGACCTTCCTTGGGAAGGATCGAGTGATCCGTTTGTTTGAGCCGCCGCCGATATTGAAAATCGGCGCGAATGGCCAGGAACTTGAAGTGAACAAGGAGGAGATCAGGTGCTGAAGCCCGTGATAATGATCGGTTGCGGAGGTTCGGGGCAAAAGGCAGTCCGGTATGTCCGTGACGCCGTCCAGCGGAAGCTTCGCAAGGCGGGCTGGACAAGTGAAATTCCCAAAGCTTGGAATTTTATTGGCCTCGACACCTTGACGGTTCAGGAGGACAAGGTGGAAATTCCGCCATTGCCCGATGTCGACTTCCTCAGGGTTTCCCAGGGCGACGGCACCTTCAGGGCGCCCTACGACCGCCTGCTGGCGCTTTACCCGCCGGCAAGCAGCGAGGAATACAAGCACCTCATCGGGTGGATGCCCGATCCTGAACAAGTGTTCGTACCGCTGGAGAGCGGAGCGGGTCAGTTCAGGTCGGTAGGGCGCGTCCCTGGCCTTGTGGCCCTCGACAGGGCTCTGCGCTCACGTCTTCAGGAAGCCTTCAACTCCACCAGGGCTGGGGGCTCCGACCTGGCGTTGGCCTCGGAGAGGCTCGGCGTAAAGACCGTGCTGGGAGAAAAGGCACCCAGCCCCATTGTGGTCATCTGCGCCTCCATGGCGGGCGGAACAGGCGCAGGAATCGCCCTCGACGTCGTTGACCTTGTGAGGCGAACCGACGACGCAGGAAAGTTCCCCATTCTGGTGCTCTTCACCCCTGACATCTTCGACTTCAAGATGTCTCTTGGCATGGCTGCCAACTCCCTCGGAATGCTTTCTGAGACTCTGGCCACCTACTGGTCGAACGAAACCTATTCACCTTTCGAGACATCCGTCAACAACCCAGGCAGCGGGCCTCACTCCGTATTCATCGTCAGCAGGCACACCCTCGAAGGCGGCGACCTCGGCGACACGAAGTCGGTGTACAGGGCGGTCGGAGAGACACTCTCCAACTGGGTGACCCAGAGTTCGGTGCAGGAGCAGGTGCTCAACTTCATCTCCACCAACTGGCTGAGCAACGCCAAGTTGCATCTCGGCGGATACACGTTTGGCAAGAACGAGCTCTACGGCGCGGTCTCTTCCTTCGGTGCCGCCAGCGTGACGGTGGGACGTGACCACTTTGCGGCATGGGCGCGCAACCTCTTGGCCAGAATGGTGCTGGAACTGCTTAGAAGCGGGCACACGAAGGTCGCTCTAGCGGCGGCAGTCGATAAAGATCTTCCAGAGAGCCAGCAAGTCAGAATGCTCGCGGAGAAGCACTACTCGCACGTTTATCTCGTCCGCTCCGGACACGAGGGCAAGGCGTTGGGGCTGGGTTCAGCCCGAGAGCAGTTCGCCTCTGACCGTCTGCTGAATCAGGAAAAATCCAGAATCCTCGCCAACCTTCAACGCCCGTTCCTTGACACCCAGCAGGGAAACGGGGCGCAATGGAGGGCCTGGATAGAAAATCAGGTTCGAGCAAGCAGAGACGGTATTCAACACCGGGCGGGAGACGTTGACGTTTCCGATTGGGGCGTACAGGTGCTGCAGGAGACTTGCAGGGCGGCCTCTGAGGTGATCGCCAATACGTCGTTGCAGGTTGCGGCCGAAGCGATCCGCTTAGCCATCATGGCGGCGGACAGGGACATGGAAAACCTACGTCGTGAAGAGTTCAAGCTCGGTGAAGAATGGCGACGCATGTACGGCATGGCTACCAGCGAGTTGGATATACACAAGGGGTCGCTGCTGCGAAGTTCCGAGCCGGTGGAGGATGCGTTCGAGAAGATCGCCAGGGCGCTCTCGCTTTGGTGGCGTCAGATGCGCAATGCAAGAATCCGCGACATAATTGCGGCTGCGACCAACGAGATTCTGCGTCCGGCCGACTCGGCCTTGCGAGCGGCAATAGGTCAGGCAGTGGAGGCCCTGGGCAAGGAGGAGGTCAAGGAATGGCCCTCCGGCGTCGAAAGCGTCCCGGTTGCCTACCGCCCATCGGTTATCGAGTTCACCCTGGAGTCACACAACAAATGGCCCGAGGTTCTTGAGGGGCTTTGCGGGGAGGCGATCCAGGGCAACGGCAGCTCAGGCCAGTCACAAAATCCGATAGAGGCGGCCCGCTGGCTGCTAATCGCAGGCGACGGTGACTCAGTAAGGCCGTTGTTGACGACTTCCGGGAAGTACCGGTGGTCGCCCGGCACGCAAGCCCCGCTGGAGTGCAGGGTCGACAGCGACTCCATGCTGGAAAGGGTCACGTCCTGGATAGAAATGCCAGGATCGCGATTTGCCCGATTCATTGACGAGGGTCTCGGTGCCTACCTGTCGAAGGAATGCCCGATTACCAACGAAACCAGGACAGATCACACCGAGCGGCTCGATCAGTTCCGTAACTGCCTGGAAAAGGCGCTTGTGCAGTCAAGGCCGCTGGTGGAGATCAATCAGCACCTTTTCGGCGTCATCTACGAGCCAGACCTGAAAGTCGACAAGATTTGTGCTCCGTTTCCGTTTCCGGTGGGGCATCCCGCCCGGCCGATAGCGGAACAGATTTGGGCAGAGGAGTCGTTGCCTGAGGCGGCCACCGACACGTCCTCGGTGCTCGTCTCCTCGTTCATCTCCAATCCTGTGCACCCGCTGGTTGTCAGATCGTTCACGAAACCCATTGCCTACAAGCTCAGTGAGTACAAGGGCGATCCCGACAAGGTGCAGGCGGGGTTCTGGCTCTGGCGACGCAGTCGCACGCTTGACGCCTTCACGCCAATGCCCCCGGCCTTGCGGAATTCGATGATCAGGGGTTTTGCCGTGGCGCGCCTGTGCGGTTTTGTAACCGCCGCTCCCTCAAAGCCGATTGAAATCGGGTCTTCTTCGGACGGAAAAGTGAGTTTTCCGTTCCCGCTTCTCTCAAAGGTAGACGGGAACGACATTCTGGCAGGGTTGCTGGAGTCATTCTCGCTTTGCTACGCCAATGTCGACGCGAGTGGACTCTCGGTGCTTGAGCCTTATAGGCGACTATACGAACTGGGCGACTTGAGTCACGGAGGTTTCGGGAGCGAGCACCTTCGCAGGGTCTTGGAACTCGGTCCGCAGAGGGGGTTGACGGTTGATTTGGCCAAAGCCGATGGGCCAGACCCCGCGTCGCGTGTGGAGGCGGCCCGCAATTACCTGAACGCCAACATCGAACGCTTCAAGCGGCTGGGGCAGATGGGGTTGGACGGCAGCGAATGCAGGGGAAGCAACGGGAGGGCGATCCCGGACTTGCCGACGCTTGAGATTGTCGAGGATTCCCTGCAGGGCTACGAGGATGTCCAGAGCCAGATTGAGAAGATCAGTGCCGCCCAGGCAAGAGTCATAGTGTGAGTTCCGCCTGTCTTACCGTCTGCTCCGGCGTCAACCCGGAGCCATACGAACAGAGCCTCTCAGCCTGGGCGAAAGCGGGCCTGCTGTCCGGGGTGGTGTCCTGCTCGCTCGAGTCCCTTGTCAAGTCCTCCACGCGGGCAGCCTGTCGCTACGCCGACAGCAATTCCTGGCGCACGGGCAGGCTTGACGAGGTCTTGAGCAGGGAGCGCTATGAGGCGGTGACGTTCGCCGTGCTGAGGGCCGAGAGGCTAGGCGCATGGGGCACGCAGTACGAGCTTGAGTCGGCGGCATGCGAATCGATTAAAGCGAAGTTCGTACCTGGCGAAGTACTGCTTCGCGCCGTCACAGTGGGTGCGGCAGACCCGGATGCCGTGGCTATTCCCGAGGCGTTCTCACCAATGTGGGACTTGCATCTGCTTCACGACTCAAGGATGCTGGTGGACAACCGCAGGCCGTACGTGAGCGTGGAAGATGAGGACGTCCCCGGACTTTGTGCGCTCACCGCCCTTTGTGCAGGGGGTGGCTGGACGTTCAGCAGCGGAGCTTGGGATGCGACAGACCAAATCGAAGGCGTGACCAAGCCGGCTCGCATCGTCCGCCCGCAGGTAAGAGTGGTCTTCGGCGAGAAGTTCAACGCAGTCAACGCATCGGAGATGATCTTCACTACGGCGCCTTGGCCGGAGCCGTCAGGGCTTGCCACTCAGCGGGTCAACCCGGGGGTGTACCTCCCGATGTCGTTCCTGCCACCGCTCACAGCCAAGTGCGGGTTCGACTTTCACCCTCTTCAGTCATCTGAGAAGTCCGATCCCCGCTACTGGTGGCAGCGTCTGGGCAGATGCGTGAAGCGGGGCGCCAAGGCCGCCAAGCTGCTGTTCACCCCTATGGCAGTTCCTGAAGAGGTCAGCGACACCGAGAAGGCGCTGGCGTTCTTCAAGACGCTGTCGCCGGCCGGGATTGCTCCCACGGTCGAGGCTCTTCGACTCTCCGGCATGCCCGGCCTCTCCACCGGCATAATGGCGACGCCGAAAACCTGGGAGACGCTGCGCCAAGCGCTCTACGGGCTGGTTGACGGCTCTGACATGCCTGAGGGCATCAGCTGTCCGCCCCCTCTGCCGGGCGCCGAGAAGGGCACACGGCTCATCTGGGCCGACCCGAGCGTTGTTGCCCCGCCTCCCGACGCCGAGCCGTTCGTCTTGCCGCCCGAGTACGCCGCGGCGCTGGGCGTGAGGGAGATCGACCCCGTCGACACGATGCTCAGCCGCAGGTTTCAGCAGATGCTTGACCCAGAGGGCGCAGGCAGGTCCACCTCCCCCGGGTTCACCGATGATTTTCGGACGGTCGAAGGAGAAGAGTTCGCCGACGATTACGAGGAGGGCGGCGATTTCGACGACTACGACGACGAGGAAGACGGGGAATCCCCAATGGGGGGTTCTGCCGATCCCCCGAGCAATTCAAGCATGCACGACAGCAGTCGCACGAATCCTCAAGGCAGATATAGCGGCTCTGCCGATCCCCCAAGCTATTTGAACGTGCACGGACTGCGAGTTAATAACGAAGCGGGTGAAAAAGTTGACTCCACCGATTCCTCCCCAGGATTCTTAAAGTGGGACCAGGGGTCGGTTGAAGGCCAAGAAGCGACGCCTGAAGCCGTCGAGGACGCCGTCTACGACATTGACGAGGGCGCCGACGAGGACGTTGACGAGGATTCCCCTGGCGTTGATGCGGATTCCCCAGATCGTGAGGAGGAGCACCCGGCCGCCCCTTCCAGAGCCTCGACTGGGCTGGATGGCGATGAGCCGCCGACGATGGAGACTCTCCGCGGTATCAAGCAACGCTGGGATGACTGGCAGTCGCAGTGGCGTTGGACGGCTCTCTGGCGTCTGGGTGATCACCTCGCGGAGTCGACAGAGGCCGCCGCCAACGGCTTCGCTGCCAACAAGAAGCGAATATCCTCCGACGCCGAGCACGAGGCCGCACGCTCATCGAGGCGCGTTTTTCGCTGGGTGCTCATCGTTTGTGGCGTGTTGGCGGTTGTCGGCGTCATCGCGATCATCGAGCGACGCTTCGGGGTGATCGGCAATTTGTTCGAGTGGGGGTTTGTGACCACCTCGCTGATTGACGTCTGGCTGTTGATCGGTTTTGCGTGTTTGGCGTTTGCTGTTCTGGTGTATTTCGGAAAGCGGGCCGCCCAGGACTCCCTTGACTACTTCGAGACAGAGGAGCGCAGACGAGAGCGCAACGAGGCCGCCCGGCACTGCGCGGTCGAGATGACACGACTGCACACTGCGTCGGTGGAGTTCAACGACCATCAGCGGGTGATCCGCACGATGCTCCACGAGCCGTTCGGGCGAGTTGGAAGAGGCGCCCGACGCTTTCTGGTTGACGCTCCTGACGAGTCGGTCGTCCCGGCCTCGATGATCCTGGGGCAGGCGCGGGTGCCGGAGGATCGACTAGAGGTCATATGCAAGCGGGAGCGTGAGTTCGCCATGAAGAAAGGCTGGATCGTGCAGGCCCACACCGAGGTCACCGAGGAGTGGGGCGAGCACTTCGGAAAGAGAATCAACGGCGATTTCCCGACTCCCGACGAAGACAACGGGGCGGCTGGGGTAACCCGCTACCGGGATGTGGTAACCGACGAGGATCTGCCCGGGACTCGTGAGCATTTCCGCAACTCGGTTGTGGCAAACGACGACCTGCGCCATCGAGCGGTGCGCCTGCGGGCAGCCAAGACGTTTTCCAGCTACGAGAACCTCACCGACCTGCTGGGGCCGGTTCAAGTCTTGCGAGGCCCGGTAATGCCTGGATTATCGGCGGGCGAGTTTCTGTCACTGCCCAACAACGCGTCCGACTCGTTTGACGCTTCCCTGTTTTCGCCCAGCGCGTCCCCACATGCTCACGCCCAAAGTCCTGAAGAATCGCTCGACGCCGCAGGGCCGACGCTGCAACTCGGTGACACCAATCGGCCTTACGCTCTATTTGCCAACTGGCGGATGCTGGTTTCAGACCCCATCACGCCTTCTCACCTCGCTGGCTGGCAAGCGCCTCCCGATGTCCCCATAGCCCCCGCCACACTCGTCTAAGGAGAATCGCCCGGCGGCTGGCTCCTCAATATCGTCTGCGCCGCCTCTGATGGCGGGCGCAGTCCCTCCGTCACCTCACGGATGAGTTGGCGAACCTGCTCTGACGGGCGCGCAATGAGGCCGTCGATGCGGTTGTGGAGGTGGCGGCGCACCTCCTCGGCGGCTCGCCCGCCTCGTCGTGCCTCCAGTGAATGCGTCTCGAGCAGATGAAGGCGATGCGAGCACACGTGCTTCCAGAGCGCCTCGACGCCCTCGCCCGCAGTGGCGGTGGTCTCCACTATGGGGGGTCGCCAGTCGGGGTGGTCGCCCAAATCCAGCATTAGTTCGAGGTCTCGGCGGGCGTCGGCGGCGCCTGGGCGGTCGGACTTGTTCACAGCGAACACGTCGGCGAGCTCCAGCAGCCCCGCCTTGTTGGCCTGCACGGCGTCTCCCCAGCCAGGGCTCACGGCAACGACGACGGTGTCGGCCGCGTTGACCACGTCGACCTCAACCTGGCCGGTTCCGACCGTCTCCACGATTATCGGGTCGTGCCCCACGGCGTCCAGAACCCTCACGGCGCCCAGCGCTGCCAGGGCCAGCCCGCCCGACTGGCCTCTTGACGCCATAGACCTGATGAACGGGCTTTTCCCGGCGGGGGCGCCCAGGGCTGAGTTCATGCGCACGCGGTCTCCCAGGATTGCGCCCCCGGTGAGCGGGGAGGAGGGGTCAACCGCCAAAATCGCAACACGCCCGCCCTCGGCGATTGCCGCAGCGGCCATCCTATCAACAAGCGTGGACTTGCCCACCCCAGGGGCTCCCGTGACGCCTACCACATGAGCGCCACCAGTCTTGGGCCAGGCAATCTGGGCGACGAGGTCTCCGTCGGCGCCGCCCCTTTCCACGAGCGAGAGCAGCCTGCCTGTCGCCCGGCGGTCGCCGCCGCAGGCTGCTTTGAAGAGTTCGGCCGGTTCGCGGGTCACCTGGGAATCGGTTCCGGTCTGTTCCGGTCTCAGCCGGTGATCCTCCCGCCTCAGTCGACGTCCGCCCGCGCCGCCTCCACGGCCGAGCGAATCGTTTCGCCTACCTCGGCGGCCGAGGCGCCCGGCCCGAGCACGGCCGCCACCCCCTCCTCAAGCAGCAGGGGAACGTCGACGGCCGGCACGATGCCTCCCACGACAACGGGGATGCCCACTCCTGCTTCCCGCAGGGTGTTCACCATCCGCGGGGCGAGCGTCATGTGCCCGCCGTTGTGAATTGACAGGCCGACGGCGTCGGCGTCTTCCTGCTCGGCTGCCGCCAGCACAGTGTCGGTGCTCTGCCGAAGGCCCAGGTAGATCACCTCGAAGCCGACGTCGCGCAGCATCCTGGCTACTACCTTGATGCCGCGGTCGTGCCCGTCGAAACCGAGTTTGGCGAGAACGATTCGCAGGGGGTGCTCGGTCAACTCTTCACACCACCGCCGGTTCGGCATACGTGCCGAACACACCTTCGAGGGCAGAGGTCATCTCGCCTTCGCTGGCGTTCGCTCTGACGCAGTCGATGAACGCGGGCATGAGGTTGACTGCGGGGTCGCCGGCGTCTTCGGCGAGGCGCTTCAGGCTCTCGTTCACCTCGATGCCGTTGCGCTCACGCCTGATCAGGTTCAGGCGTTCGAGTTGGCGCTTTTCCACGTCGGGGGCGATGTAGAGAATCGGCGTGTCTCCCGTGTCCCCCTCGGTATGGGCGTTCACCCCCACGATGATGCGCCGACCCGCGTTCACCTCGCGCTCGAAGCGGTAGGCGGCATCTGCGATCTCGCCGACGAAGTAGCCGTTCTCGATTCCCGCGTAGACGCCTTCGAGGATTGAGCCGTCCCCCAGTTCCTCGAGGTGGTCGAAGACGGTGCTCGCCCGACGCTCCATTTCGTCGGTCATCCACTCCACGTAGTCCGATCCGCCGAGGGGGTCGGCCACGTTCGCTGCGCCGGTCTCGTGCGCCATCACCTGCTGGGTTCGCAGGGCGATGCGAGCGGCCTTCTCGGTTGGCAGCGCCAGCGCCTCGTCGTAGCTGTCGGTGTGCAGGCTCTGCGTCCCGCCCAGCACTGCGGCCAGCGCCTGGACTCCCACGCGTGCGATGTTCACCTCGGGCTGCTGGGCGGTGAGCGACACGCCGGCGGTCTGCGTGTGGAATCGGAGCTGCAGCGAACGGGGGTTGCGGGCTCCGTAGCGGTCTCGCATCCAGCGCGCCCAGATGCGCCGGGCCGCCCTGTACTTGCCGATTTCCTCGAAGAAGTCGACGTGGCTGTTGAAGAAGAACGACAGGCGGGTGGCGAAGTCGTCCACGTCGAGCCCTGCGGCCACGGCGGCCTCCACGTAGGCGAAGCCGTTGGCGAGGGTGAACGCCAGTTCCTGGGCGGCAGTGGAGCCTGCCTCACGGATGTGGTATCCGCTGATCGAGACAGGGTGCCAGCGCGGCAACTCAGCGGTGGTGAAGCGGATCAGGTCGGTGACCAGGCGGACGGAGGGGCGCGGCGGAAAGATGTACTCCTTCTGAGCCTGGTACTCCTTGAGGATGTCGTTCTGGATGGTGCCGGAGAGGTCTTTGCGCTGCGAGCCGCTGCGCTCCGCCGTGACGATGTACATGGCCATGACGATGTTGGCCGGCCCATTGATGGTCATCGAGGTTGAGACGCTGCTGAGGCTGATGTCGGCAAAGAGGTCTTCCATGTCGGCGATTGTGTCCACTGCCACGCCCGCCCGGCCCACCTCCCCCAGCGCGGCCGGGTGGTCGGAGTCCCGTCCCATCAGCGTGGGCATGTCGAAGGCGCAGGAGAGGCCCGTGCCGCCGGCTTCGAGCAGCTTCTTAAAGCGGAGGTTGGTGTCTGAGGCCGTGCCCATCCCTGCGAAGAGGCGCATCGTCCAGAGCTTGGAGCGGTACATCGACGGGTAGATCCCGCGGGTGTACGGGAACTGGCCAGGGAAGGGGGCGCCGCCGTAGACCCCGTCGAGGGGGATGCCCGACATGGTCTCGAAGGGGGTGTCGCGTTTGGGGGCGGCTTCGAACTCTTGCTGCCAGCGGGCGCGGGGGTCTTCGTGGTGCGGGCTTTCCGGGCGTGCGCGGGCGTCTTCGGCGGCGGGGTGCGCTTTGGGCTGGTCGGGTTGAGGGGCGTGGGGGGTGTCTTGATCGCTCATTCAGGCTCACTTGGGCCTAGAGATTCGGTGTGCTTGGGCTTAGAGAGCGGATTTGTCGAGTGGCAGGCGTCTCCGCCCCACAATCTAGCCGAAATTACGGGAATCAAACAAGTGTTTGAATTTCGGGGGGGGGGGGGGGCTTGGAGTCAGATATCTTGCAGTTCCTGCCTATGCCCGCATTCAAGCCCAAGTTGATCGAGGTGGCGCTGCCGCTAGATGCGATCAACAAGGCGTCTGCGCGCGAGAAGTCGATTCGGCATGGCCATCCGTCGACGCTGCATCTCTGGTGGGCTCGGCGTCCGTTGGCTGCCTGCCGTGCGGTGCTCTGGGCTTCGTTGGTAGATGATCCATCTGCCCACCCAGACAAGTTTCCGACAAAGGAGGAACAGGCGGATGAACGTGAGCGCTTGTTCAAGATATTAGAGCAGTTAGTGGTTTGGAAGAACAGCAACGACCCGGATGTGTTGGCTGAAGCCAAGAAGGAGATCGAACGTTGCTTCGAGGGTGAATTGCCTGTGGTGCTTGACCCGTTTGCGGGGGGCGGGTCAATTCCGCTGGAGGCACAGCGACTGGGACTCAAGACACTGGCTAGTGATCTGAATCCTGTAGCTGTATTGATAAATAAGGCGATGCTGGAGATTCCCCCGCGTTTCGCCGGTCGACCTCCGGTGCACCCAGATGCTCAAAATGAACTAGGTTCCTGGAGTAAGGCGCAAGGACTAGCTGCCGACATCAAGGCTTACGGCACCTGGATGCGCTACGAAGCCGAGCGTAGGATCGGTCACTTATACCCCGACGCCACCGGACCCAACGGCGAACAGTTAACTCCGATTGCATGGATTTGGGCTCGGACTGTCAAATCGCCCGATCCGGCTTGGGACGGGCATGTTCCACTTGTAAAGTCATGGACGCTTCGCAAAGCTAAGAAAGGCAAGCCCGAAGTTTGGGTAGAACCAGTCATCGACCGTGTCGCTCAGGCAATCGACTACAAGGTCAACTATGGATTTGCGGGGGGGGGCAAAGTGGTCAATGCCCTGATCCAACAGTAAAGCGTGGCAATGGCATTTGCATCGCCACCGGCGCGGCAATTCCGGTGGACTACATTCGCTCCGAAGGTAGGGCAGGACGCATAGGGGCGCACCTTCTAGCAGTTGTTGCAGAAAGTAATTGGGGGCGTCAATATTGCAAATCTTCATTTGAAGATTTGACTGCTTGCCAAAATGCGGCCAAGCTTGTGGTGACTGCTAGCAGGCCTGTTGGCAATTTACCTCCTAAGGGTAAGGGTCTCGGGTTTAGGGTGCAGAACTATGGCTTGGAAGAGTGGTGGGAGCTATTCACAGAACGCCAACTCCTAGCACTCTCCACTTTTTCTGACTTACTTAACGAAGTTACTGAGAGAATAATTAACGATGCAAGAGCAGCAGAACTTTCCTTGGAGAATGTGTGCTTGCGCGATGGTGGAAGTGGTATTGAAGCATATGCAGATGCTATTATTACATACTTGTCCTTCGGAATCGATAGATGTGCGGATTACTGGTCTAAAGTATGCCTCTGGGGAAACTCTCGTGAAACGATTGCACATACATTTGGTCGCCAAGCTATTCCTATGACATGGGATTTTGTTGAAGCGAACCCTTTTTCGTCTTCAACAGGTAATTGGCAAGGACAGTTGAATTGGATATGTAGAGCTGTTGAACATTTTCCCGCAACGGGTTCGTCTGAAGTATGTCAGAGTGACGCACGCGCTAGAACACGGGACTTGTCGAGAGCAGTTATTTCAACTGATCCTCCGTACTATGACAATATAGGGTACGCAGATGTTTCTGATTTCTTTTATATTTGGCTACGGCGTAACTTAGCAGATATTTGGTATAACGAGTGCGCAACTATCTATACCCCTAAGGCACAAGAAATGATTGCCGATCCCGTCCGTCACGGAGGAGTTGATAAGGCTAAAGAGCACTTTGAATCAGGGATGGCAGAGTTCATGACTGAAGTCGCTGCTACTCAGCATCCTGATGCTCCTGCAACCATCTATTACGGCTATAAAGCCACAGAATCCCAGGCGGAAGGTAAAGTTAACTCCACAGGCTGGGATACATTTCTGCAGGCAGTAATTGATGCTGGCTTGCAGGTCACTGCTACTTGGCCGTTGCGAACAGAGTATAGCAACCGCCCACGTTCTGTTAATTCCAACGCTCTAGCATCTTCAATTGTCTTAGCCTGCCGTCCTCGCTCCAAATTAGCCCCTCTTGCTACCAGTAGCGAGTTTGTAAACGCCCTCCGGATCGAACTTCCGAGCGCGATTGAACTCCTTCAGTCTGGCAGCATTGCTCCAGTTGACTTGCCTCAGTCAACAATTGGGCCGGGTATAAAAGTATTTTCACGTTATGCCAAGGTTGTCGAGGCGAACGGCTCTACTATGCCTGTGAGTGATGCTTTGGCAATAATTAATGAAGTGCTCGACGATGTCCTTCACGGGGAGGAGTCCGAACTGGATTCTGACACCCGTTTTGCGCTGGCCTGGTACACACAGCATGGTTTCGACACCGGCCCATTCGGTGACGCCGACTCCATCGCCCGCGCCAAGAATACTGCAGTGGATGGTGTCGTAAAGGCTGGTGTGGGAGAAGCATCAGGTGGCAAGTTCCGCCTTTTTGACCGATCCGAACTTGACACTAGGTGGGATCCAGCCGAAGACTCCAGGCTCACTGCTTGGGAGGCACTCCAGCATCTAGCTGTGAATCTCGAGCAGTCGGAGTCGCAGGCGGCAAGGTTACTGGCACGCCTAGGCGGCGTCGGTGATCACGCCCGCGAGCTCGCCTATCTTCTCTATATGATCGCCAGCGATAACGACTGGAGCGAAGAGGCCGACACTTACAATAGTCTAGTCGCAACTTGGTCAAGGTTACTAGCAATTCGCCCAAGAATGACCGAAAATAAACTATGGGAGAAATAGAAATATCATTAAGTGGGCTATTGAGTAATACAAATTGAGTATAATTGTAATTCTCGGATGCAATTTCTTGCAAATTGCAGTTTTTATATATACTTTACTCGGTCCAATTGATGTCTCCTAGCATTAGAAAGTTGCTCGGCATTTTGCAGATCTCTTTCTATATTTTGTTTCGCATTAAATTTTTTTATACAGCATCTCTTGAATTTTAGATTGCTTCCACAACTACAGGGAGCATTTCGGGGAATGTCTTTTAGATTCTTCAGATCACTTTCATATGACCGCTCGCGCAATCCTTCTGCTCCATGCGAGTACTCTCCCCAAAGCTCGCTACGAGCCATCGTTAAGCCGTGGCGTTCAACATAAGATATTCTATAAAAGAAGGGTACTACAACATTTCCAATAAATGATGGCAAGGGCAGTTCAGCAAGTTGAGGTTGCCCTAGCATTAAGCAGCAAGAACGGTCTTCATAAATATGAAGGTCTATCAAGTTTATTGACTTTGAGACAACTGTGTGGTCTATTCGCTCAACGTCCGATGCGATGACCTTAGGATGCCTTTCGTTGAGGTCGCGTGATTCCTCCGACAGGAGTATCTCAATACTGTGTGAATCTTCAATAAAGTTCGGAAATTCTCGGGAGTTGCTGTCAAGAGGTATTTCTCTCTTCAGTTGCCGTCTGTCTTTATGCCAGCAAGCAGAAAAAGCTAACTCTCCAAGAAGAACGTTCCTCGAACCATCATGGCGCAGCCCCGGATATTTTTCTTGAGTTTCGAGTATTATAAAAGGTGTTACCATGAAGATAAATATGGTTTGGGTGGGCTAGAAAAAATTCCAGCCGATATGTTCTTTGTGGTAGTTGTCGAGTTGTCCGTAGACGAGCCAAATTGCTGACCAAAAAGTTTCCGCCACTTGTCTAAGCTCTTTGTATTGTCTGATTCATTATATGCTTCAATTATTATTTCTACAATGTTGCAGAACTTTTCCTTGAAGTTATTGAATTTGTTTTGATCCCAATGTCTGTTGAAAGTTTCTTTTGGTAAAGCTGGATTGCAAATTGTTGGCACCTGGTCATGCTCTTGTAGGAAATCTCGAATACCTGTTGATATGTTCAATAATGCTTCAGGAACAGTCTGGCACAGATCGGCCGATGTACTTGTGATCTGATTACCAGCCAATGTGGTAAGTAATATGGATTTTGCTGTAAAGTTGGTGCGGTGGGACTTTAGAAATTTTAGGAGCTTGACCACACGTTTCAGATTTCCATTGGTTAGCGAGTTTTGCGAGAGAAACCAGTTCTGGTAGCCAGTACCATCGGACATTTCGAAGTCATCGGTAGTGCGGTTACATATATTGTATTCTCCGTTGATTTTGATGCAGGGGACTAAATCCATATGAAAGTCTCTAGCATAATTGAGTTTAACGCATCGGGTGCCCTTGGAGGAAATGTTTTTGTAGCTTCCAGCTTGTAGTGTGTCGTAGAGAGAATCAACATAATAGGAGGCTGGTTCACAAATTTCGCACTCCATAAATACCAGCATGTCTACATCGTATTCTTGTTTCGCGCGGACAGGCTTGATAATTGTTCCAAGGGCATAGGATCCTTGTTTGGTAATGCTTACGAATCCATCAAGATTATTACTGAGGAAATTACTGACATTTTTTGCCTTTTCATTGAGATTGACTAGCCTAGTCTGGTTAAGGTTGACATCTTTGCTTAGAAAATTTTCAAAGTGATTATCAATTTTCATGGGACCTCCTTCTATAGGCTACTCAGGCTAAGTATAGCATCCATCTTGTCTAGCATGGTGCTTTATATAGGGACTTGCTTCTTCTGAAAGAAAGCGCTCGCGTATTTCCTGGCCACATATATTAATGGCTGAAATGGCTGCGGGTGGCAATTTTTGCACCGATCTCTTCCAGTCGTCCAAGGCAATGGGTGGCTGCTTGACGCCAGATGGCTTAATTGTGAGAACAGAATCAGCCCCTAAAAGTAAAGATGCCTGTCCTTTGGCACCTTCGGATTGGAATGCTAACATCGTATCCAGTATAGTGTGGAAAGCCAAAAAGCCTCCGCCTTTTGCTTGTTTTTTTAAAACTGGATGATTTCCGGTCGAGTTGGTGATACTTAAAATCTTGATTTGACTGCGTGGAACAGAAAAGCTGGTCAAAGCCTCTATCGCCCCTATTAGTATTGGGTCGTTAGCCCACAATCCTCCATCCATGAGTTTGTATCCTCGATCGTGTTGAATTCTAAAATAGACTGGTGCGGCAGACGTAGCCATAGCTACTTCAACCATTGGTTTTTTCCAGTCCATTTTATAATCTGGATGATGATCAGTCTTGTACACGACAACATCGCTGTGTTCGCCTTCAGAGGCTGGTATGCAGAGCATCGTCTTAGAGTCACCGACGAGAGAGTTCCCCAGCAATACATCTAGACATTTTTTCAAGACATCAGGATCGTATTTATTGCGAAACATCTTGATTATCTTACGACATTTTCGCCAAATTGTGCAAACTGGTGGAAAAATCTCTCTTCCTCTTCTGCGATAAAACTCCGATATTTCTTGGGCTGAAAGACCTTTTCCAAGAGCGATGGCAATGATACCCCCAGTAGAAGTTCCAGTTATCAAATCAAAATATTTTCCAATTGGTTCACCATTGAGGTATTGCTTTTCCAATTGGGATAATACTTCTGCTTGGAAGATACCTCTAATCCCACCTCCTGCGAGAGAGAGGATCTTGAAATTGCGGTTTTCGTTCCAGGAAATGGGCTCTCTCAGTCCTTTGAGGTTCCCAGTCGAACGCGGAGGTTGCCAAGTGTTCTGTATGGGGGCAGAGGTTCGATTTTTATTCATAGGTCACACTTCGTTATTGGTCAGATACTTCTCGATCTAGAGGATGTATTTTACAAGTATATTACTATTCTAGCGGTATTGAATTGATTAATTGGATTAAGTGTTAAATCAGTGCTAAGAATGTTTGTTTCGTCCACCCGCTTCCCGGCGCTAGTTCCGCAGCGGCTAGCCTGAGCGCTTGTGCACGACAACAACCGCAGGCGGGAAATCATCGATGCGGCGGCACACGTCTTTGAGCGGAAGGGGTACGACGCCACGTCCACGCAGGACATCGCAGAGGCGCGGGATACTAAAAGGCAGCCTCTACTACTTATATCGAGTCCAAGGAGGACTTGCTGTTTACCGTCATCAAAGAGGCCTATGACGCAGCCCTTGCCGCCGTTGAGGAGCTTGAGCAGCGGGACGGGAACGCACTGGGGATGATCGGCGCCCTCGTCCGCAAGCACGTGGAGGTGTTTGCCTCTACCCGCGTCCAGACATTACGTCTTCTTCAGGGACTTTCGCGCCCTCTCCCCTGAGCGGCAGAGGGTTATACGGGAGGCGGGCGAGGTCTACAGCGGGTTTCTGCGCAGCCAGATTCGTCGAGGACAGGGCGAAGGCGTAATCCGCCCGACTTGAATCCGAGGCTCTGCGCCATCGGGATCATCGGCATGCTCAATGCGATGTCGTTCTGGTACCGGTCAGATGAGGCCGCAAGTTCCTCGGAAGCTGAGGTTGGTGTCTGAGGCCGTGCCCATCCCGGCTAATAGGCGCATCGTCCAAAGCTTTGAGCGATACATCTACGGGTGGATCCCGCGTGTGTACGGGAACTGGCCGGGGAAGGGGGCGTAGCCGTAGATCCCGTCGAGGGGGATGCCCGACATGGTTTCGAAGGGGATGTTCGCTTGGGGGCTGATTCGAACTCTTTTTCCCAGCGGGCGCGGGCGTCTTCGGGGGGCTGGTTATCGCTCTCGGGGCGGGCGCGGGCGTTTTCGGCGACGGAGGCCGCTCTGGGTTGGTCGGGTTGAGGGGGGTGTGCGGGCTTTGGCGTCAGATATCTTGCAGTTCCTGCCTATGCCCGCATTCAAACCGAAGTTGATCGAGGTGGCTCTGCCGCTTGATGTGATCAACAAAGCGTCTGCGCGCGAGAAGCCGATATTTTACGGACACCCGGAGACTTTGCACCCCTGGTGGGCTAGGCGACCGTTAGCGGCTTGCCGGGCAGTGCTCTGGGCTTCGCTGGTGGACGACCCCTCTGCTCATCCAGACAAGTTTCCGACAAAAATGGAACAGGCGAACGAGCGTGAGCGCTTGTTCAAAATAATAGAGCAGTTAGTGGTTTGGGAGAACAGCAACGATCCCGATGTGCTAGCGGAGGCTCGGGCGGAAATTGAACGTTGTTCAGAGGTCGAGTTGCCCGCAGTGCTAGATCCATTCGCGGGGGGGGGGCTATCCCCTTAGAAGCACAGCGATTGGGGCTCGATGCTCTGGCTGGCGATTTGAATCCAGTTGCTGTATTGATCAACAAGGCGATGATGGAGATACCGCCTCGTTTCGCCGATCTTCCTCCTGTTCACCCTGGCGAGCGGAATGAACTCAGTACTTGGAGCAGGGCGCAAGGTCTAGCCACAGACGTTAAGGCGTACGGCGCCTGGATGCGCGACGAAGCTGAGCGCAGTATCGGGCACCTTTACCCTGACGCAACAGGACCCGACGGTGAGAAGCTGACTCCGATTGCGTGGATTTGGGCGCGGACTGTGAAGTCGCCCGATCCGGTCTGGAATGGGCACGTGCCGCTGGTTTCGTCGTGGGTTCTTCGCAAAAAGAGCGGCAAACCCAAGGTTTGGGTGGAGCCAGTTATTGATCGAGGGAACCATTCCATTTCCTTCCAGGTGCGCGAGGGAGGTGAACCAACCTTCGGGCGCACTGTCAAACGAGGAACCGGAACCTGTATAGCCACAGGTGCTACAATTCCAGTGGAATACATTCGGGCAGAAGGACGAGCAGGAAGAATGGGGGCGCACCTTCTAGCGGTAGTAGCTGAAGGTAATAGAAGGAGAATCTACCTGTCTTCTTGTAGCAACATTCCTGATTTTGAGCCTGTAGAGAACCCTCCATCAGTCGTACTATCAAAAAATACTAGGCATAGTATGCCACCTTCCTATGGATTGACGTCAACATCAGATCTGTTTACGCCCCGTCAACTTATTGCGCTTACAACGTTTTGCAGATTGCTGAAGGAAGTTAAAATTCGAGTTATTCATGATGCCACGACTGCGGAAATGTCAGATGACAGTGCTAGTCTCCAGAATGGCGGAAGAGGTATTGAAGCATACGCGGAAGCAGTTGCAACATATTTGGCGTTTGTGGTTGACAAGTGCGCGGGTTATTGGTCGGCAACTTGCCCTTGGGATAAGAACGGGGAAACAATGGGGCATACTTTTTCTCGTCAAGCTTTTTCAATGACTTGGGACTTTGCAGAGGCAAACCCGTTTTCAAAGTCCACGGGAAACTGGATGTCAATGCTTCAACGCGCGAGCAAGGCAATCGAGTCGCTACCTGCAAGTGGGCTGGGGAAGGTTCGGCAGATGGATGC
Source organism: uncultured Acidimicrobiales bacterium (assembly GCA_958295925.1). Classification (GTDB taxonomy): domain Bacteria; phylum Actinomycetota; class Acidimicrobiia; order Acidimicrobiales; family CATQHL01; genus CATQHL01. The sequence continues at coordinate 754,026 of CATQHL010000001.1, read as the reverse complement.
TCGAGAAATCTTGCAAAAAAACTATAATGTAGTTATTTCCACAGATCCCCCTTACTACGACAATGTTCCCTATTCAGATATTTCTGATTTCTTTTATGTCTGGCTTCGTCATATGATCAGAGATATTTGGCCTGATGAATGTGCTACTCTCCTTACGCCAAAAACTGAAGAACTCGTAGCAGATCCTTTGCGACATGGGAGCAAACAAGCGGCACAAAGACATTTTGAGCAGGGAATTGGGGAAGTGATGGCTGGTATAGATATTGTTCAGCATCCTGCCTTTCCTGCCACTATCTACTACGCTTACAAAGCAACTGAATCTAAAGAAAGAGGGAGTACACGTTCAACGGGATGGGACACTTTCTTGCAGGCTGTAGTTGATGCTGGTTTGCAGGTAACCGCTACTTGGCCCTTGCGGACGGAGCGTGGTGCGCGTTTACGTTCTGTAGGTTCAAATGCTCTTGCGTCTTCTATTGTTTTGACTTGCCGTTCACGCTCGCGGTACGCTCTCGCCGTTTCGCGAGGTGAGTTTGTTTCAGCTCTTCGTCGAGAACTTCCGCAAGCGATTAAAATCATGCAGTCTGGCAAGATTGCCCCAGTCGACTTGCCTCAGTCGACTATCGGTCCGGGAATTATGGTTTTTTCTCGATATGCCAAGGTCGTCGAGGCGAACGGATCGAAGATGCCTGTGAGGGACGCACTAGCGATAATCAACGAGGTGTTAGACGATGTCCTCTATGGAGAGGAGTCAGAACTTGGCGTAGAAACTCGTTTTGCTCTGGCTTGGTACGCACAATACGGCTTTGATCCTGGCCCGTTCGGTGACGCCGACTCCATCGCTCATGCTAAGAACACTGCCATCGACGGCGTAGTTAAGGCAGGCGTCGGGGAGTCCTCGGGCGGCAAGTTCCGTCTCTACAATCGTTCCGAGCTAGATCTCGATTGGGATCCCCAAAAGGACTCACGGCTGACTGCCTGGGAGTCACTCCAGCACTTAGCAGCGAGCCTTGAGCAGTCGGAGTCGCAAGCGGCAAGGTTGCTAGCACGCCTAGGCAGCGTCGGTGATCACGCCCGTCAACTCGCCTATCTTCTCTACAAGATCGCCAACGACAACGACTGGAGTGAAGAGGCCGACACTTACAACGGTCTAGTCGCAGCCTGGTCAAGGCTGCAAGAAATTGCCCCAAGAATGCTAGAGCAAGAACTGAAGGATTTGCAAGTATCTTGATTATGCTTGTAAACCGCGATTCCGTATCACGCGAAAAGCCGTGAGATTTGAGTACTATAATCAACTCTGTATTATCTTCCGGATGTTTCAGACAAAATCAGGGCTGCAGCGGGATCGATCTCTAGATCCGGTTAATTTTTCTTAAGCCCGTGCTGCAGAGATTTTGTCAGGAATAACTAAGGAAAGTTCTATGTAGCTGAGTTCGTAACCAGCATTCCGCAGGATTGGCTTGAGCAGGCTGCTATCTGGCAGATCTTGGAGTGACCACAAGAAAACCTTGAGTTTAAAAGCCTGACGGAGAGAATAGTCGGGTAATTGAGTGACGATTTTCGTTCATTCATGTTGATGCTCCCATGGATTCAGATATATCAGAAGTATACGCTTCACTGCCGAGCCAGACTTTTATCTTAGGATCGACTTTACGTTGTACATTTGTAATTAGGCGGTGGATTGTATTACCACAGGTACCTTGTGGCAACACTCCTAACAACTGCTTGCTGGTAATTTCCAACAGCAGTGGTTGCCATAAGTGGCGATCAATGGCTGTTATATGTACTTTTGTTGGTCCATGAGATGTGATGTATCCACCGATTCTCAATCGACTCGTTCGTCTCCTAAAGCCTAGATCCACGAATTTGTTAAAGGTAGCAGTACTCAATTGTTCACCAAAAGTAATTGTAACAGGTGCGCCGTAAATAGTGTATTGATCGTTACTAAACTGTTTGGCTTCAAACCAGAGACGCTCTTCGACGCGCTCAGTGAGGTTGCGATAGTATTTCAGAACCAACTTGATTTTAGCACGGTGATCGAGGAAGGAGTCGCTTCGGTTTGTAGCACGTCCGTCATAACGAAGTAAGTGTCCGCCGCGACCTGTACTCGGCATTTGAAGTTGAACAATTGAATTCAGAGGATCATAAAGTTCAATTAGTTTTTCAAGTTTTGTGTTCAAAATAGACAATCGATCAGTGATCGTTGCTCTAGACTTACGATGTTCGGTGAACCCTTGAACGCTGTCTCCATCGCCTTGTTCAATAGTGTCTTCAGGTTCATCTTCTTCATTCTCGTGTTCTGAAATGTTTTCATTGAGTGCTTCGTGATCGAACCCGAGTCGCACATAACGGTTGGGCACAGCGGTTCGTTGAACATGTTTCCATAATTCAAACAAAATTGGTGATGAGAGCCAGAGACGATCCAGCCAAGGATTCTGGTCCACAACTTCTCTGATCCATTTGTTGCTTGCTTCAGATTTCATAGTTGTATATATAACAGGATGACGTTCGTCTAGTTCCTCAAGAAGCCCGACTATGTTTTCGTCTTGCTGATAGTCCTTTACAACGTAAAGAGTGTCGTCTAAGCGTTGAAGATGAACACGGCTAGGAAACAGGCTGGTGAGATCTGGGGTAGTGTGATTCTTACTCGCTGTCTCGAGCATGTAGGTCTTGACTAGATTTCTTGCGGGCGCACTTTCCCCATAGCCTTCGAGATGATCGATGTATTCCTCGCGCGATTCAAGTTGTGGTAAGTAACCGATATCGTTTTCCATGTCTTGCATAATAAGCACCTTGCCTAATAAGCAGACCCCACTAGAATCGCCAATTGTTGGATGTGGACGCTATCTGACGGGTCTGAAAACAGGTCATGCTCAGGTTGCACACTTGGCAGGAGATGAGAAAGGAAAAATGGCGCGGCAGGCGCACACCGCCATAGATGGCGCAGACCTAATTGGCGAGGGTGGCGGCTGGGCCGTCGCCGCGCGCCGCGCCATCGCACCCGCTGCGGCGGCAGTGGTGTGCGCCCTGCTGCTGGCCGCCTGTGGTGGCGCACCACCCTCGCGGCAGCCCGCAGCGGACGGGCCGCAGGAATGGCTGCGCCAGTTGGAGCGCTGTGACCGCAACATGACCGCGGCGCAGGACGCGCTGGTCGCTGGCGACATCGCCCAGGTGCTGCGGCACGCAAGCGACGCCGCCGCGCTGTGCGCCGCGCCCGTCGCCGACTGCCCGCGGTACGCCGCGTGGCACGGTTATGACGACACCATGTGCCGCGACCTGGCAGACCTGCAGGCACAGATCGTGGAGGCGCTGGCCGTCCTGCGGGACGAAGGCTGGCAGCCGTGACACCACGGCGCCTGTGGGCGTGCGCCGCTGTCGGCGTCCTGCCGGCTGCTGGTCGCGGGTAACTATGCCCAATAATATTGTTGAATAATTGGCTACACAGTGGCTTGAGCAGTGCTCAAGATGTATTTTGCATGTACTCTATTTCACTGACATACTAGAGCCAGCTATTTCAAACATGAGGCCCACGTTCACTAATATGTTTTTGTGTCCGATTGGTAGACCGCGTTTGTATTACCTGAATATTTTGTTTCATAATTGGTGATATTGCGTCGACGATTTTTGTAATCTAATATTTCCACTGCTTATAATTGACTTGTCAATTGCCTGCATGTATTAATGAATCTATGTTGTTTAGTTCATAACAACTTGCAATAGCAATCTGTATTGTTGGCTAGCTCTGCCGAGAAATTTGTCGCAATTTGCTTATTGAAATTTATTTGGCGTGAATAGTCCAAGAGAATTTAGTGTAAGCATTTCTAGTTTCGCGCGCCATTCGGGTGATCAACAATTGAACTACGCAAATGTCGTTTAGTTGATTATTTTCTCAGTACATCTTGTGTTCCGCGACGGCTAGCCTGAGCGCTTGTGCACGACAACAACCGCCGGCGGGAAATTATCGACGCGGCGGCGCACGTCTTTGAGCGGAAGGGATACGACGCCACGTCCACTCAGGACATCGCAGAGGCGGTCGGCATCCTCAAAGGCAGCCTCTACTACTACATCGAGTCCAAGGAGGACTTGCTGTTCACTGTCATCAAAGAGGCCTATGACGCAGCCCTTGCCGCCGTGGAGGAGCTTGAGCTGCGGGACGGGGACGCACTGGGGATGATCGGCGCCCTCGTCCGCAAGCACGTGGAGGTGTTCGCCGCCACCCGCGTCCAGACATCCGTCTTTTTCAGGGACTTTCGCGCCCTCTCCCCTGAGCGGCAGAAGGTGATACGGGAGGCGGGCGAGGTCTACAGCGGGTTTCTGCGCAGCCAGATTCGTCGAGGACAGGGCGAAGGCGTCATCCGCCCCGACTTGAATCCGAGGCTCTGCGCCATCGGGATCATCGGCATGCTCAATGCGATGTCGTTCTGGTACCGGCCGGATGGGGCCGCGAGCCCCTCGGAAATCGGCGAGGAGTTCTCCCGCCTCGTGATCGGGGGTCTCGCCTCGTCGGGGGTGGACGGCGAACAGACAAACCCCACTCCTGGAAGCGGGTTGCGATGATGCGGGGTCTCGCCTCGTCGGGGACGAACGGTGAATCGATGGAAGCAGGGTCAGTCTTGGCGGCTCAACGGGAACTTGAAGGACAAGGGGAGGCCCGCCGGGGGCGGGGGCATCGATGACAGCAGAAGCCACGGGCGCGGCCCCGCCGGAAGCCGCAGGCGAGGCCTCGCCGATAGCAGTTGCTAGCGAAGATGCCGCCCCCGCCCCCGACCCCAGCGTCGACGCGGCCAGCCCCGATCAAGCCCAATCCAAGGCGCTTCAACGACGCACGCTGTTCACCTTGATGGCGGCCGTGGTCTTCGGCGGCGCCGGGACCGCGGGAGGGTTCAGCGCCATAGCCGTTTTGGTGGAGGAAATCAGCGGCAGCGAGAGCCTGGGGGGATACGTGGCCTCTGGATTCGCGGTCGGCTCGGCCAGTGCGGCGGTTCCGCTGGCCAAGCTCATGGAGCGCAAAGGGCGCAGGGTCGGGCTGCGCTACGGCTATCTGCTGGCAATGACGGGCGCACTCGCCATTTTGCTGTCGAGTGTCGTCAATCTCTGGGGGCTGGCGGCCGCAGGCATCGTTGCGTTGGGGGTGGGCAGCGCCAGTGGGCTGGCGGCGCGCTTCGCAGCGATCGACCTTGTGCGACCGGAGCGCCACGCCCGCAACATTGGAATGCTGATCTGGGCCACAACGCTGGGAGCCGTTGCCGGCCCTGCCATAGCCCTTGGGCCAGTGGCCGACTTGGCGTCTCTGATAGGAATGGAAAGCCTGACGGGGACGTACTTGTTCATAGCCGTGGCCTTCCTTGGGGCAGCCTTGATCTGCGAGAGGCTGAGACCCGACCCGTTGCTCACGGCGAGGCGCATAGCCGGGCTCAGCCAGCATCAGCGGAAACGGCCCACGCTGCGTCAATCCCTCAGGCGGATCGTGCGAGTACCGGAAGCGCTGATGGCGGTATCCGCAATGTCGGCGGGACACTTCGTGATGGTGGCGGTGATGGTGATGGCGCCGCTGCACATGCGCGAGGGTCAGCACGAACTGCGCATAATCGGGCTGGCAGTGTCGGTGCACGTGATTGGCATGTACGCCTTCTCCCCGCTGGTGGGCGTGATCAGCGAGCGCTTCGGCTCAATGGGGGCGATTGCGGCAGGGGGTTTCATCAGCTTCATTGGCGCCGAGACCACCGCGTACACCCCGCCCGAGAACTCCCTCGGCATGTTTGTGGGTCTCGGTCTGGTGGGGCTGGGGTGGAGCTTCTGCCTTATCGCCGGGTCGAGCCTGCTGACTTCAACGGTTTCCGTAAGCGACAGAATTGGCGTCCAGGGTGCGGCGGACTTGTTGATGAACGGCTCCGGGGCACTGGCGGGCTTCGCTGCTGGCGCAATCGTGGGATGGCAGGACTTTCAGTTCATGAGCCACTACTCAGGCATCATCACAGTCGTGGTGGGGGCTATCGTGACCGGCAACATTCTGCTGAGGAGGTTTGGCAGCCGCAGGAACGTGCTCTGAGGGGGCGACGGCGGCATCTGCGGCCCACTTGGTGTCATAGGCCCACTTGGTGTCGCAGGCCCGCCTGTTGTCGCACAGGAGTTCTAAAGTTGGCGACGTGGGCGTGGACATCAGGTTGGTTTCCTTCGGGGCTGCCGCACTGGAGTCGCTGAACGAGGCGATAAACGACAGCCGCTCTGCTACCTATTCATTTTCCGCATGGTCGAGAAGATACGAGTTGCTGAACGAGGCGATTCTCGACAGCCGCTCTGCGGGCGGACATCCCTTGGACCCGGTGGTGGTTGTGGCGCCGGGCAGTTCCTCCTGCATCACTTTGCGCCGATCGCTGGCGAGGCGGCGCACGATGGGGGTGGAGGTTCTCACGCTGGCTCGGTTGGCAAGGAGGCTGGCGGGCCACGAGCTGAGGGAAGTCTCGCCGACGGTGCTTTCGGGCGTCATGCGCAACGTGCTCGGCACCCCGTCCGCTGGGATTTTTGCTCCCGTGGCCGGTCACCCATCCACCGAGCGGACATTGCTGGAGGCGCACAGGAACCTCGGCGCCCAGCCTTCGGAACTGCTCGGCGATCTCGCGAGGAAATCCGAGATGCTCCGAGACTTGGTGGGAATCCATCGACAGGTGCGCAGGAGCCTGGCGGCTAAGGGACTAAGCGAAGAGTCCGACGTAATCGCAGCGGCTGTCGAGGCGCTTGGCCGTTCCCCGTCGGATGTCGAGCCCCTGGGGGACGTGTTCGTGTATCTGCCCGGACGATTGAGGAAGATGGAAATCGGGTTTCTGGCCTCCTTGTCGAGAGCGCTGGGGAAGGTGGGTCGAAGGCTGGTCGTCCTGGTCGGGGTGACCGGGGTGGCGCAGGCCGACGCCGCTGCGGCTGAGGTCGTTCGGGGGCTCGTCGGCGAGACCGCCTGGCAGTCTCCGCCGCCGCCTCCCGATTTGGGTTTGCGTGATCTTTTGCCGGAGGGCCCCGCCGGCGAACCGCTGGGCGCGGGCGAACCGCTGGGCGATGCCTGGGGGTCGCTGGGCGCATCCGGGGGGTCGCCACCGTTTACTGCGCGAATTCCCGGGCCAACCAGAGTCATCGAGACCCCGGATGCCGAGGAGGAGGTGCGGACAGCGATTCGGGGCGTGGTGGCCGGGCTGCAGGACGGAGTCGACCTGCATCGGATGGCCATCGTCTACCCCTCTCGCGTGCCCTACCTGAGGCTTCTTACCGACCAGCTCGATGAGGCCGGGCTGCCTTTCCACGGGCCGCACGTCACGACGCTCGCCGAGAGCATGCTGGGAAGGTTCCTGCTTGGACTTCTGGGGTTGACTGGAAGCCGTTTCGGCCGGGAGGACGTGTTCGGTTGGCTTAACTCGGCGCCGGTGCGCACCTACCTGGGCGACGGCGGACAGCGGCGATGGATGCCTGTGCCGGTAGCCGCCTGGGAGAGGCTCAGCCGCAGCGCCGGGGTGGGCGGAGGCGGGGAATGGAGGGAGCGTCTAGGCCGATTCCGCAGCGACCGCGAAAGGGAGATATCCCTGCTGGACGAGGAGACCGACCACCGTCGGGCCGGCATCGAGCGTCAGGTTGCCTACTGCGACGAGTTGGAGGGGTTCGTGGAAGATCTCCGACGCCGCGCCGGGGCGGTCGTCGCCGAGCGGACTTGGAAGGGGAAGGTCGCCTGGGCGAAAAAGCAGGTCAAAGACCTGCTGGGCGACTCCGACTGGCGCAGCCGAGCCGGGTGGCCTGAGCGCGAGCGGAAGGCCGCTGAGCGTGTTGAGCAGTTAATCGACGGGCTTTCAAGCCTGGATCAAGTCGATCCGGCTCCCGACCTGGCAAGGTTTCGCCGATCGCTGCAAGCCGAGCTTGACAACAGCGGCTTGTTTACCGGACGCCTGGGACACGGCCTGCTCATCAGCAGCGCCGCAGTCCTGAGCAGCGTGGAACTGAAGCGGGTCTGGATATTGGGAATGGCCGAGGGCGTGTTCCCCTCCCGTGCGTACGACGACCCGTTGATAGCTGAGTTGGACGAGGCGCGAGGGGCGCAGGCCCGACTGGCGGACGAGCTGAGGTCGCTGCTGGTTGCACTGGCTTTGGCAGACGAGGAGCGAACCTTGTTGTATCCACGAGGCGACATGAGGAATTCCGGCGAGCGGCTGCCTTCACGCTGGCTGGGTCTGGTGGCCGGAGATGCAGGTGTGGCGGCGAACTCGGCGCCGCCTGGCGTGGCTGAGGGCGATGCGCCAGGTCTGCCCGCTGTGGAGCGGGTTCCGTCGTCGGTCGCAGCGACGCGCTCGTGCGGGTTTCCCGTGACCGAGAGCGAGTTCAACATGAGGGAACTGCTTCGCGCACCAGGTCTTCTGCGCTCCGGAGGGCATCCGCTGAGCGCACCCGGAGGTGTCCTGCGTCGATCCCTGGAGATGCTGGATGCTCGCATCGGCAAAAGCTTTACGCGATTCGACGGCAACCTCACAGGCGTCAGACTTCCTCGCCTGAGCGACGCCGAGCATGCGGTATCGGCTTCCCGGCTGGAGATATGGGCTGAGTGCCCACACTCCTACTTCATGCGGTATCTGCTTGGCGTGGAGCCCTTGGAGGACGCCGCCCGTGAGCTGCGAATCCCGCCTTTGGAACGAGGCGATCTGGTTCACAAAGTGCTCGACCGCTTTTTTCGGGAGCATGTCCTTAACGACGAGCCTCCCCGCCCCGATGAAGCCTGGAGCGAGGAGCGGCGGCGGCAGCTGCAACGGATTGCCGAGGATGAACTCGACGCATCGGAGCAGCAGGGTCGCACTGGTCATCCGGCGTTCTGGGATTCGGAGCGCGGCAGGATGCTACGGGACTTCGAGCGGTTCCTCGATGCCGACGAGGAGCGTCGAGCCGCCGAAGGCTGGATTCCTTTGGCGAGCGAGCAAGGCTTCGCCCAGCCCTCTCGCTGGGAGCCGGAGGACACGCATCCCCCCGTGACGGTCGAATTGCCCGATGGTCGCAGGGTGAGTCTCACAGGTCGGGTAGACCGCATCGACGTCTCCGTTTCGGGAGCGCTGGCGGTTCTCGACTACAAGACAGGTCGCTCCGACGCCTTCAAGGGGCTCGGTGGTGACATCCTTCCGCTGCACGCTGGCACCTTGGTGGCTAAGACGAAGTTCTACCCCGACAACTTCGCCAGCCCGAAGCTGCAGCTTCCGCTTTACGCCTGCGCTGTCCGCAGCATCGCCTTCCTGCTTGGGAGGCAGGGGCGCTCGTTGGGCGAGTCGCCCCGTCGGCCCGCCAGGGTGTATGACCGAGGCGGCGGGTTGCCAGATCGAGGCGGCGGGTTGGTGGCCCGTCGTACGTCCTATCCGCCCGGTGGGATGGTGACTGATCCGCCCGGTGGGATGGTGACTGATCGACCCGATGAGATGTCGTCCGATTCGCCCGATGGTGTGGCGTCTGAACGGCCCAGGGCGATGGTGTCCGGATATTGGTTTGTGACTGGGCGTGAGAACTTCAAGTTGCTGCCCCTTTACATCGACGAAGAGTTGGAAGCCGAGTTCGTCCGGCTGCTGGGGCTGATTCTCGACGGCATCGAAGGAGGCGTCTTTCCGCCCCGGCCAGTGGGAGGGGCGAGAGACCTCTGCGACTACTGCCGCTCCGACCCCGATCACGGCGAAAGCGCACGCCGTTTCCGGCGAAAGGCCTTCAGCCCTGAACTCGGCCTGCTTCGGGAACTTGCTTTGTAGGAGATGGTGAACTCGACGCTTCCCCCCGGGTCGTCTGGGCACGCCGCCCCAAAGCCGGATCGCTCCTTCTCGACCGAGCACGTCTCCTCGCCTGATGCTTTCCCTGAGCAGACTTCCTCGTGGGAGGGTCGCTTCGACGAGAAGTCGCGCCATGCCATCTCGAACGACATTCATCGGAGTTTTTTCGTGGAGGCGGGAGCGGGCACCGGCAAGACGACAGCCCTGGTTTCAAGAATCGTGGAACTGGTCCGCAGCGGCGTCTCACCCAAGGACTTCGCCGCCATCACTTTCACCGAAAAAGCAGCCGCCGAGCTGCGGGAGCGGGTTCGGGCCGAACTGACGAAGCAGGCTCGCAGCGGCGGTGATGACGCGAACCCCTTCTCTGCCGCCCTCGAGGAGCTTGACGTCGCCGCCATTGGAACGCTTCACTCGTTCGCCCAGCGGATTCTCACCGAACACGCCATTAAGGCCGGCCTGCCGCCACGAGTGGAGGTGGCTGACGAGATCAGCAACGACATGGAGTTCTCGGCAGCCTGGGATCGCTTCTTCGATGAGCTTCTCGACCACCCTCGCTCCAGCAAAGTCTTGGTTCAGGCCTACTCCTTTGGCTTGAGGGAATCCTCCTTGAGGGCGCTGGCGCGCATCATGGCCGACAACTGGGATCTGGTTGAGGAGAGAATCCTCGGCGATGCGCCGCCCGCAAGGGGAGAGGCAGGGGGGGGAGACGGCTCGCGAGCGGTTCCGCCCGTTTCTGCCGCTTCGGGCGCCGGGTTTGATCCGCCCCTCTCTGAAATCGCTTCGCTTGTGGACGACATGCGCCGCTTGGCGTCCGAGTCCCAACATTGTCGCGAGCCGTCAGACCGTCTGGCCACAGCCCTCGCCGATTTGAAAGTCGAAGCCGATTTTCTTGCCAACGCCAAGGGCGTCGAAGTCATCGAGCACCTGGTCAAACTGTCGGCGATTAAGACCCCGAGGGGCAACGCCAAGAACTGGGTGGGCTACGGAAAAGGTCCAAAAGATGAGCTTGCTGCTGAATTGAAAGCTGTGAAGGCGCGGGTGTCGGAACTAGTCGGGAAAGTTGGTGGGGCGTGCGCCGTGTACCTCATAGGGCGTCTGGCGGACTTCACCCTGCGCGAGGTCGAGGCTCGTCGCAGAGGCGGAAGGCTGGCTTTTCACGATCTCCTGGTTATGGCCAGAGATCTTCTGCGCGACCCGGATGTCCGCTCATCGCTCCATCGCAAGTACAGCGTGCTCTTAATCGACGAGTTCCAAGACACCGACCCGATTCAGGCTGAAATGGCGCTTCTGATAGCCGCAGGGGGCGACGCTTCCGCCTCCGATGTGACTTCAGGCCGCTGGGACGTTTCCTCTGCAGAGGGTCGGCTGCTGTTCGTGGGCGACCCCAAGCAGTCCATCTACCGGTTCAGGCGCGCCGACATCGCCATGTACTTTGGCGTATCCGATCTGCTTGGCGGCGAAAGGCATTTGACGCTCAGCAGGAATTGGCGCTCCGCAAAGGAGATTCTGGCCTGGGTCAATCATGTGTTCAGTCGTCTGATAGAGGAGTCGGGCGGTTCACAGCCTCCGTACGTCCCCCTCTTAGCCGGGCGCTCCACGCCCGAACCCCCGGCGGGCGTGTCTCGTGTGACCTTGCTCGGCACCAGACCGCTTGAGGAGAGAGTTTCGACCCAGGATTTGAGGGAGGAAGAATTCGAAAAGGTGGCGAAGTTCGTCCAACAGGTCGTCGCCGAGCGGTGGCCGGTCGCCTGCAAAAACGAGGACGGTTCTGTGAGCCTCCGCCCGGCTCGCTACGAGGACATCTGCGTCTTGATTCCCAAGCGGCTCGTGCTGCCTCAGCTCACCTGGTCGTTCGAGAACGCCGGCATCCCATTCCGGCTGGAGTCCTCGGCTCTGGTTTACGGCACGCAGGAGGTGTCTGCGCTGATGGCAGTCCTGCGGGCTGTGAACGACCCTTCCGACCACTTCGCCGTGGTCACGGCTCTGCGCTCCCTTGCGTTCGGGTTCGGCGACGACGACCTGTACGAGTACAGGTGTTTGTGCCGCGGCGGCTATCGGGCTTGGAGCTACTTGAGCCGGCAGCCCTCCCACCCGGTCGCCGTCGCCTTGGAGTGGATGGCAGCGCTCCACTCGCAGATCATGTGGCTCTCGCCCGGCGAACTCCTCGACAGGGTGATTCGAGATCGGCGCATGCTGGAGCTGAGTTTCTTCGGCAGGCGCTACAGGGACTCTCTGCGGCGGGTGCGGTTCGTTGCCGATCAGGCGAGGGCCTACTCCGACGCCACAGGCGGCTCGCTGCGGTCATATCTCGGCTGGGTTGACGCCCAGATGAGCGAGGGCAGCCGCACGCCCGAGGCCATCGTTCCCGAGACCGACGACGATGCCGTGAGGGTGATGACTATCCACGCCGCCAAGGGCTTGGAGTTTCCCGTAGCGGTGATCGCAGGCTTCTCGGGGACGATCGCACCAACGAGCGGGTTGCGTACGCCCTGGATTCTCTTCGGGCCGGGCCGGCCGGGGTGGGAGAGCGGGGAGCGCCCCGCCGGCGAGTCGGGTGCGGGCGGCGGCGCGGGTGTGGGCGGCGGCGCGGGTGTGGGCGGCGGCGTGGGGGGCGGCGGCGGCGCGGGTGCCGCGGGTGTGGGCGGCGGCGGCGTGGACTATCGGCTCTCCGAGTATCTGATCTCAGCCGAGTCCCTGGAGGCGAGCAAGAGGGAGAAGGAGCTTGAGTGTCACCAGTTCCTGCGTCTGCTCTATGTCGCCTGCACGAGGGCCAGGGACTACCTGGCGGTTTCGCTTTTTCGCACTGAGCGCTCGCCCAAGAGTTGGGAAAAGTTGAGCAAGTTAGAGCGAAGGCAAAAGATGACCGGCGCAGAGCTGTTCGCCGAGGCGTCGGAGGGGTTTAAGTTTGAGAAGCTTGACGAGAGCTTTGCCACGCCGCCCGAGTCTGCGTCGCAAGAGTGGGAGACGATTGAGATGAGTTCCGACGACTTCGGTGCGGACTTCGGTGCGGACAGAAACGTCTACGACGATCTATTTGCCGACGACGATCCGATTGCGGAGCCGGAAGGTCGAATCAAGGAGGTGTCGTTTGCCAAGGGGGGCGGTAACGCGGACACCCTCTCGCGAGATGTTTGGCGTAGGCATCGGGAGGTCCTTTGGGCGAAGGCCCGTCGTCCGGCGACGGTGGCGGCGGGCAACATTCGCTCGTTGATGGACAAAGGCAATGCGGAAACCGCCGAAGCCGCGACCTTGGGAGGAGCGGAAGCCGGCGGAGCGGGAGTTGGTTACGTGGGGTTCGGCGAAGCGGGTGCGGGCCTTGTGGACGCACGGGGTTATTCGGACGCACCAGACCCTTCCGATGAGGCCGAGTTCGGAGAGAGCCAGTTCTTGCGCAGGGGCCGCTTCGGGACCTCCTTCGGCAGCGCCGTCCACAACACGCTGGCAAGCATTGCGTTCGTCGCCCCGAATCTGTCGGCGACTGAAGGCGGCGGCAGAGCAGGTATTGGGGCGGATGGTGTTTACAGAGGTGCTGGCGTGGCAGGCGCCGGCGGCGCTGATGCGGCCCGCCGAGGCGGAGGTAATGGTGTAGTTGTCGACGGAGGTCGCGGCGGAGAGGCGATCGGCATTGACAACGACGATCTGCGCGCAGCGGCAGAACGTCATGCAGCCGAGGAAGGGTTGCCGAAAAGTCGAATAGACGACGTCATCAACCGTGTGTGCGACGCCCTTGCGAGTCCGTCGATTGCGGAGGCCCGCCGAAGCCGCCACTGGCGGGAGGTCTACATGGGCGCCGAAGTGGAGGGCACCCTCCTCGAGGGTTTGATGGACCTCCTCTACGAGACTCCCGACGGCAGCTACGTGGTGGTCGACTACAAGACCGACGAGGCGACCGACCCGGCAAAGTTGGGGGCGAGGCTTGAGCACTACACCTCGCAGCTGGCCGCCTACGCCCTGCTGGTGGCCGAAGCAACCCAACGCACGGTCGCCCGCGCCCTGATCGTGTTCCTGACACCGGACGGCGCCGTGGAAATGGAGGTGCCCAACCTGTCCGCCGCCATCGAGGAGGTCAGGTCGGCCCTGCGATCGGTGTAAAAAGCGGTTGACAGAGATCGCAATTGCCGCATTGCCTCAGCAAAATCCGGGTCGTTGCTGATAATCACTGCTACATCTCTGGGCTTGTTGAATGAGTCTAAGAGTAAACGAGTTGCGAGATTAACATCTGATCTTTTTTCTACTAGTTTCTCAATTTTGAGTAGCTTCTTTGCATTTGTTGGAGGAATTACTACCAATTAAACATCTAACGTAGATGTTATCCGAGTTCAGCAGTTTTCCGGATGAAGCGCTAGGCAGTGTTTGCAATTGTCGCAGAGGCGGTATATAATTATGACACCTCACTGAGGAGAACTCCCCAGTTGCTTCGGTGGCTGGGAGTTAGGGCACGCTGCAGCGTGCCCTAACGCTCGTACGCTCTGTCTTATTAAGGTCACTCGGTCAGACTATTGTTGAGGCCGTTATGAATCAGTCCATTGTTGTTGCTGGTCTTAGTGAGTTTCTAGCAGATCGTGAACCGCGCACCCCGCGCCGCGTTGACGGTTTTCCTGAAGAGTTGGCTCCAGTTGCATTGCACACTGGGCTCGGATCGAGTGGGCTGGAAGTTCTTGTGGTGGCATCAGCAGGAAAGCCAGGCATTAGCAGCGTGCGAGCGGCGCAAAAGGCTCGTCGTGGGAAGCGCGCCAGCCCGGTTTTGCTTGTCGTCGGTTACCCCGCAGCCGACGGTGCTATCAGAGCTGTGATTTGCGGCACAGACAGCGACACGCCCCAATGTCGCAATGTCGAGTTGTCCGTTGCGGAACGCATCTCCGCCGCTGCTCTCGAAGAACCGACTCACCACGCCGCTAGCAGGTTGCTCCGCTCCGTGTTGAGCGAACTCGACAGCCAGTCGCTGCCGTCGCTGCCTGGGGTGCGCAACCATGGTTTGTTTGCCACTCACGAACTGCATCGAGGTGTCCCCGCCCGCTCAGACTGGCAGATGGCCACGGCCAAGTGCGAGAAGTTGCTGGCCAGGCGCGGTCGTGACTTGGTTGAGTCGCTCGGTTATGTGGTCGAGAGTCTCGCCGTCGGCGTTTCGATGCTCAGCGCTCACGGGCGCAGTCAAGCCGTAGCGATGTTCTGCGCCGATACTGACACATTCGAGTCGCCTTCAAGTCGGCTATCGGGCAGTTCGCCAGTGGTACATGCCCTCGCACTTGCCGACCGGAACCGTGTTCCCTGGGTGGTCGCTACCCGTGGCTCGCAAATTCGATTGTATGCGGCCCGCCTTGATACCGGTGTGGGTCGCAAAGGCCGAGCCGAGACCTACTGCGAGTTGAACCTGGCGCTCTTGCCCGCCAAAGCAGCTGGCTACCTGCATCTGATTTTCTCACCTGAGGCGCTGGCAACTAATGGCACAGTTGAAAAGATCCTCGAGTCCTCGGAACGCTACGCATCCGATCTCGCAGAGAGACTGCGTGAACGCGTCTACGACCACACTGTCCCTGCGCTCGCCTCCGCCATCGCCGACAGAATGGCGCCGAATCCGAGCAGCAATGATCTCAAAACCGCGTACGAGCAAGTCATGACCATCCTTTTCCGTCTGCTGTTTGTCGCCTACGCCGAAGACATGGGGCTGTTGCCGGTCAAGACCAACATCCGCTACGAGACACATTCGCTGGCGAGAATCACCCGGCAGATCATCGACGCACGCAAGTCGGGTCAGCGAGACACAGATACTGAGACTCACCACTGGTGGGACGACATTACTCAGCTCTGGGAGGTAATAAATCAGGGCAAGAAAACTTGGGGCGTACCCGCCTACAACGGCGGGCTCTTCTCCTCCGACCCCAAAGACAATCCTGCAGGTGCCGCCTTGACGAGCATCAAGATCAGCGATGCCGAACTGGAACCAGCCCTTGAGGCACTGCTCATCGACGACTCCACACCCGAGGGCATAGGACCGGTTGATTTCAGATCACTTTCCGTGCGGGAATTCGGCACTATCTACGAAGCGCTGCTTGAATCGCACCTGGTGGTTGCCCAGACCGATTTAGTGGAGGAAGGCATCCGCCAGTACCGGCCAGCACAGTCCGGCGAAACTACGGCCATTTCCGCCGGGCAGGTCTACTTCTATCATCGGTCTGGTGAACGCAAGACCACTGGCAGTTACTTCACCCCGGTCTTTGCAGTGGAACACTTGCTCGAAAAGGCCCTTGAGCCGGCCCTCGACGCCCATGTAGCACTGCTCGATCAGCTGCATGAGTTCGGAGACGACGACAAGCTAACCAAGACGTTCTTTGATTTTCGCTGCGCGGACATTGCCATGGGATCGGGGCACTTCCTTACCGCAGCTCTTGACCGCATAGAAAGGCGCTTGTCGAGTTGGCTCACCACTCACCCCGTGCCGGGCGTCACTTCTGAGTTGGCCCGGTTGCGGCAGGTCGCAGAGAACGAATTGGCAGGCACCGGTATCGAATCGGTAATCGACGACAACGCCCTTTTGCGACGACAGATCGCGAGGCGCTGCATCTACGGCGTCGACATCAACAACGTCGGAGTGGAGCTCGCCCGTCTGGCCGTGTGGATACACACCTTCGTGCCAGGCCTGCCTCTTTCGTTTCTAAACCACAACCTGATTTGCGGCGACAGCCTTGTAGGGGTCGGGACCATCGTTGAGGCAACAGCCGCGCTTAAAGGAGAAGCGGATGTAATTGAGAAAGACGAGATCGCAGGGCAGCAGAGCTTTCGCCGCACCCAAATTGAAGCTCTTCTCGCCGGTAGCAAAAAGGCGCTCGAACGACTCGCCCGCACGTCAGATGCCACCAAAGCCGAGATCGACGAATCCAAGGCAGCTCATCTTGAAGCCCAGGCGCTCTCCGCTTCCGCCATTGCCTTGTTCGACCTGATTACCGCTCATCGAGACGGCCAAGCAGGCCTTCCGACAAATTTCGACGCAATAGCTATTGCGAAAGAGGCAAGCGAAAAGCGTGTTCGAGCCTCCATAAACGAGCGTCGGCCTGTGCATTTCCCGGCCGCATTCCCTGAAGTGTTTCTGCGCGACCGCCCCGGCTTCGACTGCCTAATAGGGAACCCGCCGTGGGAGAAGGTTGTTGTCTCCGACAAAGTTTGGTGGGGTCAGCATCTTCCGGGAATCCGAAGTCTCGATATTCAGGACATGAAGGCAGAGATCGCATCAATCCGGCGGAGTCGTCCCGACCTTGACGACGATTACAGAAAGGCGGATAAGGGCGCAAGAGCGATGCGCAAGTTGTTGCGAGCCACTTTCCCTCGGATGGGTTCGGGTGACACCGACCTGTCAAAGGCGTTTGCCTGGCGCAACTGGCAACTAATGCGTGAGAAGGGATATGCAGGGATAGTGCTGCCAAGAACGATTATCCGCGGCAAGGGTTCAGAGAAGTGGCGAAAGGAAGTACTTAATGGCGGTACGTTTTCCGATATTACGACCCTGTCTAACAAAGGTGGCTGGGCATTCGATGACCTACACCAAATGTACGGGGTGGTGCTTCTGAGCTTGAACAGGACAGCCGATTCTGATCGCAGAATTAACCTTGCGGGCCCGTTTACTAGTTTGGAAAGTTTCGATAGAGCTGAGGCCGAGTCCGTTCCGCTCGATGAGTTCGCCAGTTGGTCCGACGACGCGTCTTTCCCGGATCTTCCCCAGCACCCTGGTGCGTTAAAGTTGTTCCGCAGACTCCGTGAGTCGCCATCTGCAAACTCTCTCTCTCTCTCTCTCTCTCTCTCTCTCTCTCTCTCTCTCTCTCTCTCGGAACTCGTCTCCGACCGCCTCATCCGATACGCGAGATCGACGTGTACAACGACAAAGACTTGCTCATATTCGACTCCGGCGAATCTGCCCTGTTTCCGAAATCCACGTTACGGCCGACAGGGACCTGCTCATCTTCGACAGCGGAGCCTCAGCCATGAATCCCGACAGCCGCAACTGGCCTGTCTATGGCGGACGCGACATAAGCCTCTGGGACCCCGGGATCGGCAAAGACAAGTGCTTCGCGTCGGTTGATCCCGACATATATGTCTCACATCTCTTCAACAAGCGTCGTAACCAGGCCCGCACGAGGACTTCGGCTTTCTACGGCCTGCCCAATCAAACGCTTGACGATCCCAGCACGCTTTCATGCTTCAGGCCCAGGATTGTTTTTCGAGACGTTACCAACGCAACCAACACCCGCACCATAATCGCGGCACTGATTCCTCCGGAACACGCCCCTACTTTGACTATTCCCTATCTGGAATGGCGCGACGCCCCGCCGCGCGCCGAGGCTTACCTTCTTGGCGTGTTGTCGTCGATGATCTGTGACTGGTACGCCCGTCGGATAGTGGAGCTTCACTTGACGCTTACATTGTTCGGCAACATCCCGATTCCGGAAGTAGACATCGACACCGATCCGCTGGCTCGACGCGTGGTTGAGATATCTGGCACGCTTGCGGCCGTCGATGAGCGTTTCGCAGACTGGGCGTCTGAGGTCGGAGTCCCGGTGGGTGCCGCAACCGATGTCAATCCTGAGTACAAGCAGTCTCTGATTGAGGAACTAGACGCCTGCGTGGCTCTGCTTTACGGACTCGATGAGGATGATCTGGCCTGCCTGTACGAGACCTTCCATCAAGGCAAGGACTATTCGGCTAGACATCGGGCCGTGCTCTCCCATTACAGGAGACTGGCAACGCTTTCTTAGCCTCATTCGCCCGATCAACAACCCTGATAAGCAGTGATCAGCACCAAGCCTGAGATTGCCACGAATCGAGCCGGCGACTCGGTTGGGGAGGCTGTTAAACGCTTCGTTGAGTACGCGGCAGCAGCTACAGGTGCTTTGGGTGAGACGCGCCTTGACATCTCTACGGCTTATTTCAACGAGGGGGGATATGCACTGATTGCTGACGCCTTAGATCGGGTCGATCGAGTGCGAATGTTGCTGGGCGCCGAGCCGTCGCCACCCGAGCAAAGGCTCCGCCGTCTCGGCGACGAACCGAAGTCACCGGAACGGGCTGCGCGCGCAAGGCTGGGGCAGGCACTGAAGATACAGCAGGACGATCTGTCAATGGACCGTGATCTGTTGGGATTCACAGTTGATGCTGATGCGTCGGCAATGCGGCTGCTTGCTTGGCTGCGGTCAGGAAGGGTGGAGGTGCGCCGGTTGGAGAATCGTTTTCTGCACGGCAAGGCATTCATCGTCGGCAGTCACGGCCACGGCGTCGTGGCAGGATCGTCGAACTTCACCCAGGCAGGGTTGAGCACAAACGTTGAGTTGAATCTCGGCAACTACCACCCGCACACGGTCGGACAGGTGCAGGAGTGGTTCGACGAACTCTGGGGCGAGGCGGCGCCCTACGACCTTTCAGGGTTCTTCGAGAGCCGATTCGAGCCCCATCCACCGTGGCTGATTTTTCTGCGGATGCTCATGGAGTTCTACGGCCCTGAAATCGCTGCCGAGGCGGCGGACTCAGGCGATCCGACGATCCGGCTGACCACGTTTCAGGCCGACGGCTTGTGGAGGGCTCGTCGGATACTCGAACGCCACAACGGGGTGCTGGTAGCCGACGAGGTGGGTTTGGGCAAAACGTACCTTGCTGGCGAACTGATTCGTGAAGCGGCCCTTGATCGTCGCCAGCGGGTGCTGGTGGTGGCGCCGGCAACATTGCGTGACGGGCCTTGGAAGGCTTTCCGCAGAGTTCGCAATTTGCCGTTCGAGTTGGTTTCGTTCGACGATCTTTCCGCTGACGGGCGACTGAACCCGACTGAGCGCAACGCAGGGGTCGCCAAATTGGAGGCGGCCATCAACGACTACGCCTTGGTGGTCGTGGACGAGGCACACAACCTGCGCAACCCTGCCACTCAGCGAGCCAGGGCGCTGCGCCGCCTGCTCGTTGGCAGCCCGGCCAAGAAATTGGTGCTGGTAACAGCCACTCCGGTCAACAACACCCTGTGGGACCTGTACTGGCTGCTCAGCTACTTTCTCAACAACGACGCCGTGCTGGCCGAGGCGGGAATTACCTCTCTGCGCGAACGCTTCGCCTCTGCCATGGCGATGGACCCTGAAGCTTTGACTCCGGAACACCTCTTCGACGTGATCGATGCCACCGCCGTGCGACGCACCAGATCATTCGTCAAGCGGTTCTATCCCAACGACAGTCTCACAATCGACGGGAGGGACACCCCTATCAGTTTCCCTTCCCCGAGAGTCCGCAGGGTCGCCTACGACATTGACAGCATCCTTCCCGGTTTCTTTGACGAAATCGAGGCAGCCCTTGATACGGACAATAGTTCTGCCCAGGTGCTGCTCTTAGCCCGCTACAAGCCGTCGAGCTACCGGCTCGACGGGCAGACCGAGGCCTACGAAACGCAGTTAGCCGGGCTGCTGCGGTCGATGCTGTTAAAGCGCTTCGAATCGTCGCCGCATGCCTTCTCCAAAACCTGTCAAAGAATGTCTGATGACTGCGAGCAGTTCTGCGCCCTTGTTGAGACAGGCTGGATCGCTGCAGGCGAAGAGTTGGCGGACTGGTTCGCCACCGACAGCGACGAAATCGAAGAGGTAGCCAAGTATTTCGATCACCATTCCAGCGGTCTTGAGCCAGCAAGTGTCTACGACTGTGAACGATTGATTGCCGATGTGGAAGCCGACCGAGACCTGCTCGCGTCCTGGGCGGCCAAGGCCCGCACAGTTAGCCGCACCGATGATCCTAATTTGGATGCGCTGGTAGATGAGTTGGCTCGTATCGCATCGGACGCACGGGCTTCGGGCATAGGCGAGGCTGACACCCGCAATCGGAGAAAGACGCTTATATTCAGCTACTTTGCCGACACAGTCGACTGGATCACTCGACATCTGAAGGATGTGATTGAGACCGACCCACGACTCGCCGACTACCGACACCGGATAGCTACCTGGAGAACGGGCGAGCGTCCTGCGGTTTTGTGGGGATTTGCTCCGGTGACCACCCAGGCGCCCTCCGAGTTCGCCGAGGACCTCTACGACATCCTTATCTCTACCGATGTCCTTGCTGAGGGTGTAAATCTGCAACAAGCCAAGCACATCATCAACTACGACCTTCCCTGGAACCCGATGCGGTTGGTTCAGCGCCATGGGCGCATCGACAGGATCGGTTCGTCCCACGGAGAGGTGTTTGTCCACTGCGTGTTTCCCGACTCCCGCCTCGACGACATGCTGGGTTTGAAAAAAAGGCTCCGCAGCAAACTCATCCAGGCTGCTGCCACGGTCGGGGTCGGAAAAGTTCTGCCCGACCAAATCGGCGTCGACAGGGATTTCACCGAGAGTCGTGAAGAAATAGATCGGCTGCGTCGAGAGGAGGCCGACCTGTTCGAGCGAGGTGGTACGCGATCCGGCGCCCTCTCAGGCGAGGAGTACCGGCAGGTTTTGCGCCAAGCCATCCAGGACTCCAACCTCGCCGCCGACATCAATCGCCTGGCTTGGGGGTCGGGTTCTGGGATGGCCACCTTGCCGTTCGGTGATAGGCCCGGTTACGTGTTTTGCGCCCGGGTTGCTGATCGTGAGCAGCCTCTGTTCCGATATGTCGAAGCCACAGCCCAGGGGAAGCATCGGATCGTTAAGGCCACCCTTGCTTGCCTAGACCTTGCCCAACCACCCGACGGCCCCGACACCCCCAGATTGCTAGACGAAGACACCCAGCGGAGAGCCTTCGAGGCTTGGGAAATCGCCAGAGCCCATATTACGGATACTTGGAACCACAACGCCGATCCAGCCAATCTTCAACCCTCCATAGCCTCTGTGCTCCGACGTGCCGCTGATCTTGTCCGCACGCACCCGCCCTCCGAACTAACGCAGGATGAGGTCGATAGCGCCATGGACTCTCTGCAGGCACCTCGTCCTGAACTCGTCAAACGTGCCGTCCGTGCAGCCTTGAGAAGCAGTGAAAAGCCGGATGAACAAGTCGTTGCAGTTCTTGGTGTCATCAAGGAACTCGGCCTTGAACCCTACAACTCGCCTGTGCCGCTACCTGAAATAACTACCGACGACGTGCACTTGATATGCTGGCTGGCACGTACCTGACGAGGGATGCTATTCTAGTTTACTAGATTGCCTGCTGCTAGCCATGTTATTGACTTGTGGATCATCGGAGATCTCATCACACCGTGAAATTAGTTCAACATAATAGCTTAGTATTTCCCTGTGAAAGCTATTGGGAATGTCGTCCCAAACAAGAAGTTCTACTCGAAATGGCAGGCAGCTTTCTTCGAATGCTTCTTTGAGGTTAGCAATCTGTCTTGACTGATTTGAGCTGGAAAAAGCCACTAAATCCAGATCTGAATATCTTCGGGCCCTTCCGGTAATACGTGATCCGTACGCCCAGACAGTGGTGTTGGGAATGTGCGACTTGATCAGTTCGAGTATGACCTTCAGGTGGTCGGCCTCTAGGTCAAGGTTTACTGGTTTTTCCATGTTTCTCCGCTGATCGATTCGAAGAGGATGATTGAATCTTCAATGAATCCTTCAATCAGTTTCAAGGCGCTCGTCGCTTTCTCAAGGCTATAATCATGCGAAGTGTTGATGCGTACCTGAGCGTAATCCATCCAGTTGTTACTGGTGCGGTCGAACACCTCGTTTTCATAGCACAGTCTGAAGATAGGCTTAGGACTGTTTGGTAGTTCAGGTATACCCAATGACTCTCTCAGGTAGCGTTTCAAAGTCTTCCACAAGGTGTCGTAACAAACTTCAAATCGGTGAATAACCGACTCCGCTATTGCTTCCTGCGTTAGTTGAGAGGTGGAAGGTTGAGAAGAGCGATAGTTTTCGTACTGTTCGATTAAGCGTTTGAGCGATAACCTGAACCTCGAGTAATCAACCATCGATGCCACTTTAGCATCAAATTGTCGCTCTAACTCCACTACTTCGATAAACAACTCCTCAGGTACGCTACTCTGTTCCTGGTTCACGGGAATCAGGCGCAGCCGCTCAGTCGTTACTCGACTCTTTAGTCGCTTCTAGAAGCACCCTTGCGTTTCCTAAGGGGAGGGCAGGAGCTTCAAAGTGGATTCAGCAAATCGCTCACCGCAGTCGTGGGCGGTACTTTTGCGGTTGTCGAGGTGGAAAAGTCAGCGTTCGTGGGCATCAGCCGTGGTATTGCCGAACTTGGCGACGCAGCGGAAGACTTCGCAATATGGGATTCGGTCAGCTAGACGGTTGCCGGCGACTCAAGCACAGGCGTCTATGGGATGCCCGGGAAGCTGATTTGTGTCTCATTTTAGACGTTTCGTGAGACGCTACGGATTTTGTGTCTCATTTTGTTGCGCAAAGCTGGCTTGTGTCTCATTTTAGACGTTTCGTGAGACGCTACGGATTTTGTGTCTCATTTTGTTGCGCAAAGCTAGCTTGTGTCTCATTTTAGGCAGAAAAATGATATACAAAGACCCTGCTATTCACTTTGTGGAATTAGAAAACGATTTTCCCCTCGGTGATGTTCAAGACATCAGGGAAAACATACAACGTTGGTTGGCGTCCAGAACCTTCACGAAGAGTTTTAAGGATTCCACTATTGCTCAACCTGTCCAAAATTCGGAGTGCAGTCGGTTTCGGTATACTTGTTTTTTCTACGAAGTCTGTACTTCTAAATATCGGACTGCTGAAAATCTCATCCAAAGCTTGAATGGCATAGCGTGAACGTGTAGCTTCAGAAATCTGTAGTTTCATTTCTTCATAAAGAGAAAGTATCCTCTTTGCTTTGTTACTGTTTTCCTCTGCCTGAGATTGAATTGCTTCCAAGAAATAGCAACACCAACCGGTCCAGTTATCGTCTCGCGAGACAGACAGCAAACCATCGTTGTAAGAGTCTCGGTGTGCTTCGAAGAACGCACTGATATAGAACATAGGCTGCTGAATAAGATTGTGTTGCCAAAGAAATAGTGGAACAAGCATGCGTCCTAATCGTCCGTTGCCATCGAGGAATGGGTGAATTGCTTCAAATTCGGCGTGGATTATTGCTAATTGGACAAGGCGATCTGGGATGTTTGTGTAAAAGTATTGTTCCAGAATAGTCATGGCTTTAGGTAACTTTTCGTGAGCTATGGGCACAAATCTTGCGGTCTCAATAGAACTACCTGGAATTCCGATCCAGTTTTGCTTTTTGCGGAATTCTCCTGGTGACTTATCTCGTCCTCTCACACCGGGGAGTAGGATTTTGTGTGTCTCAAGCACAACTCTTTCGCAGAGGGGAAGCTCTCCTAAAAGCTTTTCTGCGTGCGACATTGCCCTTCGATAGTTTATTATCTCGTTGATGTCATCGCGATGGCTTGCAGACTTTGCCTCCTTGCCTGCTTCGAATTCCAGGACTTCGCTCAAGCTGGCCTGAGTGCCTTCGATTCGTGAAGACAGAACTGCTTCCTGGGTGGTTAGCGGAGAAAGCAGCAGTGCAGGGTTTGGTATTGTCGACAAGAGGCCATCGTAGCGAGCGAGCGCAGCCGCTGCAGGGCCGATAAGCGGGACTAGCTTTGACCAGTCTAGTCGTTCGTCGGGTGGGAAGCGTCCTTCGTGGTAGTGAACCGGTGGCATAAGAACCTTTCAGTAGACAGTGTTTCTAGTTTAATTGCCATTCAATTGAAGGATTGGTGACCGTCTAGCTTGATTTGTTTGATTCAATCACTAACTCAAACTTCAAGAGCTTAAGATTGGTGGAGATCTTTGCTTCCAACCTGGCGGGATCATACCGCTTTTCATCCCGGCGTCGCGCATGTGCCTTGCGTATCCGTCGATGAAGTCGTATTGACTGCGGTTCGCCTCGTCTGCGATTACCACTATGTTGCGACGCTCCGACAACAGAGGGTGCTGGTCTCCACGCTCCTCAGGGAAGAACAAGGCTGCCTAGTGGGCTGTATTCCACGGTCACGCCTTCAATAAGCATTCGGTGGAACTCTCTGTTGCGGTATTCGAGAAAAGAGCCTTCTGGTCCAGTCAGCTTTCGGGCGGCGTCGTCAAGTGCTTCCTTCGGCAGGTGCGGATTGAGCCGCCCTAGGGTGTCCCTCAGCCTCTCATCTAGAATCACTTGGCTGTAGTCGTCCCGTTCAGGCGCGGAGCCGCCATGGGAGATGTCCGCGCCGAGAGCCGTCTGCCCCCCCAACTGCTCGAGCAGGTCCAGGGCAACTTTCTCGACTTCAGCTTCGCGAATTGCGGTCAATGGGGTGCTCCTGTTGCTCGAAGGTTCTTTGCTGTGCAGGGGATGTGGATAGTGGACGGTTACTTGTCTGGATCAGGATTTGTTGGCTTTAGGACTTTGGTTTTGGCGCACAACTCTCATTTTGTCTAGTTCGGGAAAGTAGCATTGTTAATTGAATCATGCGACCTGGCAATTGCTCAGAAAAGTGCCATCAACATGAAACTGCACGTGGCCTAAGAACGCTTTCAAGTTTGCATTTATCAGATAAACTGACTGGTGAGGAGACCGGTTTCATGAGTTCATAGTCTTCAGAATTCCAGATATTGTTTGCATCATCAAAAAGCGTAATCAGTTGTTTAGCGTAAATGTTTGGAAGAGATTGGGCGCCATTACTGCGTAGATCGGAACATCCAGCAAAAACTTGATGACGACGATGCATGGCGTTTTCACGAGTGCTGCTGTGAAGATAGAACACTAGGTGATTTAAGTCTGCCGTCTCGATCTCATAGTCTATAGTCCAAGTTATGCCCGATCTTCCGGTATGCTTGACTTCTTCCAAAAAACTGAATGACATTGCATCTAACCACTCTTTGACTTCCATTTTGGCGGTATCGGGATGCTGAACGACAGTTGTATGTGCAAATTCTATTGGTTGGCTGAATGTGAAGTAAATGTCGGACACGCGTACAATGGCTTGCGCAAGACGATGGACCGCTTCTCCCAGTTCTGCAATGTGATTGCAGGTAAGCTGCAATTGTCCATTCTCAATCCTAATTCCCAAGGTCATGCAGATATCGTTTATTAGATTTGTTCGTTTTGGACTTCTAATTTTGGAGGTAGATTGCAGGCTAAGCCACCCAAGAGCTTCTCCGTAGTCTGTTACAGCTAGTTGTCCAGCTTGCTCGTACACAAATACTTCGATGAGACCACCGTCGGGGTACAGTAATGGAGTGCGAATACGAACGTCATTATTCGATGGTTGAGCGCAATCGAATAATTCCGGTAAAGTGCTTTGGAGTGCATCATGAACTTTGCTTAGAATCATAAGAAAAGCCTCTCTTGTAAAGTGGGTTTGGCCATATTTCCTCTATGGTCGATTACTGCAAGCGAACAAAAGTGTACCCATATTTTAATAGGTTGATCCCAGCTACCAACGTTGCAGATTGAGTCGGCAATCTTGTCTTTGCTTTTCTCGTTCCATCTGTGTATGTGCGAGCCCGTTACTAGTTCACATGTGGGGTTGTGATGGACAATGTCGCCTATATCCAATCCAAATATTCGGCCAACAGGTTTATAAATTAGTGAATACGATAACTTTCGTGCATGAGGATTCCACCAGCCTTTAACAGTGAGTTGCCACTCTAGATCGGATAACACATTTTGTCGGAACTCCTGGGCATGATCATAGCCAGCAGATTTTGTCCAAGATATATCTTCACTTATCCATTTGCTTGTGTCGGCCATTACTTGCGCACATTCATGTAGTGTCATGATTATCCATTGTCGGGGGTCATAAACATCAGTCTTCCACCTAAAAGTCTAGGAAGCATATTTTGGCGTTGCTTAACTAGTAAACGTGATTGTTTCAGTTATTGAAGAGTTGTTTAGTAAAGCAGTCGGTTTTCCTATAGTATTCTAATAGCACTTCAATAGAGGGAACTAGCATAGGCAGATTGCGTACACCTGTTTTTTATGCCTGGCTGAGCTGAGTTTGAATTTAATGCAATAATTTCCGTGGTCATCCAACTTTGATCTAGCCAAGAATACAGATAAACCTTAACTTTTGTTTGTCGGGGTCTGAGAATGAACACATGTTCGTTTACAACGCACCTCAGATGCGGAAATCCGCAGTCAAAATATGTCTTGCGCCCGATGTTTGCGCCATCTTTGTAGAGCAAGGCATCCCCTTTGCGAATTTCTGCCCCTTTACGTTTTAGTGTTAAAAAATTCTTCTGGAATATATTTTTCCTTCGCGTAGTCATAAATTCCTAGACCGTTGACATTCTCAGCGCCAATGCTAGGGACACCACTGTCTACAGCACCACCTTTAGGACGTGCACCGGATACTAGTTCGGAAAGTTGGCTATCGAGGTTATGCACGTCCCAGCCTCCGGGAATTTCTCCCAGCTCAGAGGAGACTAGGCGATCGGGGAAGAAATCGAAGAGACGCGCGGGAAGGCCGGGAAGGGATTCGCCGAGACGCCATCTGCCCTCCATTTTGGCGCGTACCGGCTCGAAGCCCACAAACCACGACTTGAACAACGTCCGCGCCATTTCTTCGAGCGTTTCATTCATCTTTCGATTCATATCTATTTTGTCGTCGAAGGCTCTTAGAATTTCTGCGATCTCTTGCTGTTCAGAGATGGGTGGTAGGCTGACTCTTAACCTGGAGACGTGATCCCACTTTGCCCGCGGCATTGTAGTGCCTTCTGATCCCATCATCGCGACACTGACAAACTGATGTGAAGCTATTAGATGAAAAAGGAAATCGGCATCGACTCCGTAAGTTGGGCGAACTACCCAAATGTCGGTCGAGCAAATGCCATGAAAATGAGGGCGAACAGCCTTACTGCTATCCGGACGCAGTTTTGCGAAGAGTTTCCCAAAAAGGATGTCGCCACTTTGAAATCGTGTTTTTGCGCTACTGACTTCTTTTGCTGCGCCGATGTCCAAGAGCGACAATGTTCCTTCACCAATATGCTCAAGCCCAATATAGGGTTCTTCGCCAAATTGTGAAGGATGCACAGTGTCTCTAACTAAAGTCGTGCTGAGCCTTCGTGTGCAGTTTGAAGTGCAAAATTCCCCGTGCTCTCCTTCCGATTCCGAATTCTCGTCGGAAGGATTGCCCAGTCGCGGGCTTCCAGAAGAAAGAGGGCTGGTGGATTCGGCTAACCAAGGGCGCAGGCGTCTCATGGGGTGACCGAGAGACTGATTTGTGTCTCATTTTCGGCGTTTCGTGAGACGCTACGGATTTTGTGTCTCATTATGTTACGCAAGACAGGCTTGTGTCTCATTTTCAGCGTTTCGTGAGACGCTACGTGGCTTGCGTCTCATTGTGAGCCAATTTCATCATCGGTCGCCCCAAACCCAAGAAGTTCCAGATTTGCTGCGATCACTGCATCCAACCTTGCGGACTCGGCCTGATGCTCTCTCCACTGGGCCGCTAGTCTCGTCATTTTCTCTTCGTAAGGCTCGCCGTCATCTTCCTGCGGCGGCACGCCTACGTAGCGGCCGGGAGTCAGCACGAGTTTGTGTCTGCGAACCTCATCAAAGTCGACGCTCTTGCAAAAGCCTGCGACATCGGCGTATGCCGTCGTGGGGAGTGTGAATCTGGGGGGGGGGGGGGGCGTTACTGCCCGCCAGGCGTGATACGTGTCGGAAATGCGTGGGCCTAGACGTTGCTTGTCGAGAGTTTGTCGGGCGTAGTTCTTTGGCAGAACATCCAGTCGTAGATAAGAGCAGGGTGCGCCCGTTCATTTTGGCATCCGGGCGCCTGCCCGTCTGGGCAAGGGTTGCTGCGGCTAAGGCAAGTTTGCGGTTTCGGGCGAGTGGTTCGGATGAGAGGCCTATGCGGCCTGCGTATCTGAGCGGACTGCAGCCGGGTTTGATTCGGTAATCGAAGACGGATTGTCGTCCTCTTGGTTGGAAACTCCGGGAGATCGTTCTGCGTCGGCTGATTGCCCGACTGAGGTTGCCGCTGTGGGGGTATTCGCGTGTGGGTTGGGTTCTGGTGCTTCGGGGTCGCGGTTGTCGCTTGTTCTGAGGCCCAATCTGGCAAGGAGCATGCCCTTGAGTTCTCCGACAGTTTCGGCTATTGAAACGATTTGTCTTGACATCTCAACAAATTGCTCTGCTAGTCGGTCGATTCGCTTGTTGGCTGCGGCGTTGCCGGCCTGAAGCTCTGTGCGTGTGGTGTTCATGCCGTCGTTGAGCTCTTTTCGTGTGGCGGCGTTGCCGGTCTGGAGTTCGCTGCGGGTTGCGTCGATTCGGCTGTTGGTGTCTGAGATTTCGGCTTTGAGTTCTGTTCGGGTGTCTGAGATTTCGGTTTTGATCTCTGTGCGTGTGGTGTTCATGCCGTCGTTGAGCTCTTTTCGTGTGGCGGCGTTGCCGGTTTTGATCTCTGTGCGTGTGGTGTTCATGCCGTCGTTGAGTTCCTTTCGTGTGGCGGCGTTGTCGGTCTGGAGCTCGGTGCGGGTTGCGTCGATTCGGCCGTTGGTGTCTGAGATTTCGGCTTTGAGCTCTGTTCGGGTGTCTGAGATTTCGGCTTTGAGCTCTGTTCGGGTGTCTGAGATTTCAGCCTTGAGCTCCTTTCTGGTGCCTGCGATTTCGGCTTTTAGCTCTGTTCGGGTGTCTGCGATTTCAGCTTTGAGTTCGGCGCGGGTTGCGTCGATTCGGCTGTTGGTGCCCGCGATTTCGGCCTTGAGCTCCCTTCGGGTTTCTTTAATTTGCGTTCGGAGGTCGCGGTAGAAGTGCATCATTACCGTGGTCAAAATCGTCATCTGGACGGCGAAGGTTCCGATAATCGCCCCTAGCAATGCCCCATTGGAGAGGTTCATGCTGATCTGTTCCTTTCTGCGAATTGGGATTTTTCGGGGAGGCTCCGCAGGACGGGGCGACTAGGGGGAGGCAGGGGGAAGGCAAGGCGGCCCGGGGTCTCGGTCGGTCGGTGGCGAACTCTCGCTTGGCCAATCATCCGTGCCGTTCACCCGTGCGGGCTGCCATCATACCCGCATCTTACAGGGTTGAATCGTCATTCGCAACAATTTTGGCGAATTCCTGGCAATAGGCACTAATTCAGAAGATGGCAAATCCTACTGATATCAGAACATCCTATGCTATTTCACAACATGTAAAGGCACCGACAAGGAAAGTCGGCCTCGCTTCGGCCTCGCTTCGGCCTCGCCTAGCCCCCAAGGGCGGACTTCATCGCAAGGCGAAAGCGGCCAAGGATTCGCTCCGTGTAGCCGTTGGGCTGGGCTCTGCCTTCGAACACCAGGGCGGCTGCAGCCTGGAAGGGAATGCTGTCGTCGAAGTCGGGCGCCATCGGGTGGTAGCCGTCCTCCCACTCGTTCTGGGCGTCGACCACCTCGGCCATCCGCTTCATCGTGCGGCGTACCAGGTCTTCAGTGACGATGCCGTGATGCAGCCAGTTGGCCACGTGCTGAGAGGAGATTCGAAGGGTGGCTCGGTCTTCCATCAGCGCCACCCCGGCGATGTTCGGCACCTTGGAGCAACCCACCCCCATCCCCACCCAGCGTGACACGTATCCCAGGATGCCCTGGAGGTTGTTCTCCAACTCATTCTGAATCTCATCGGCCCCCAATTGACGGCCCGGCGGCAGCACGGGAATTTCCAGCATTCCCAGCTTGGAGGGCGTCCCGTTGGAGGAGCCGTCCTCAACAGCCGCCAGCAGCGCCTCTGTCCGAGCCTCCACGTCCACTTCCAGGTAGTGCAGGGCGTGAAGCACCGCAGCGGTGGGCGACGGCACCCAGGCCGTAGACGCCCCCGAGAGGGGATGGGCAACCTTCTCGGCAAGCATTGCAGCCATGTCCTCTGGGCGCGCCCACATGCCTTTTCCGATTTGCCCTCGTCCACGCAACCCGGCAGCCAAGCCCACTGACACGTTCAGGTCTTCGTAGGTGGCGAGCCACTTCGAGGTCTTCATCTCGTCCTTCGGGATCATCGGCCCGGTTTCCATGCTGGTGTGGATCTCGTCGCCCGTCCTGTCCAGGAATCCGGTGTTGATAAAAACCACCCGCGCTGACGCCTCCGCCAGGCACGCCGCAAGGTTCAGCGACGTCCGCCGCTCCTCGTCCATGATTCCCATCTTGAGCGTGAGCGGCTCCATGCCAAGCGCCGACTCCACCCGCTCGAGCAGGTCGCACGCAAGCGCCACCTCGTCGGGGCCGTGCAGCTTCGGGCACACGACATACACCGACCCGGAGCGGCTGTTGGTCGTGTTTTCCAGCGCGCACCAGGCGGCGAGGGCTGCGTCGAGCAGCATTTCGGGGACAGGGCTGCCTTCGAAGCGGACGCTCCCGGTCTCCAGCGCCAGCCCAACGATCCGAACCAGCATCACGCTGAGTCGCCGAAGGGTGCCGGCCTGCCCGTTCGCAAGCACGTACTCGCTGTCGGTGTTCAGCCTGCGGATGACGCTGCTCCCCCCCTTGGTGAACGCAGCCTCGAGGTCGCCACGCATCAGCCCCAGCCAGTTGCGATAGGCAAGAGCCTTGTCCTCCGCGTCCACTGTGGCCACAGAATCCTCGAGGTCCATGATTGTGGTCAGGGCAGCCTCGATGCGGACGTCGCTCACCCCTGCGGGGTCGCTGGAACCCACCGGATGCTTGGCGTCGATGAGGATCTCGATGGTCAGGCCGTGCTTTCTGAGCAGCAGCGCCTTCGGGTGGGAGGGTTCCCCGACGTACCCGGCGAACTGCCCTGGCTCGGCCAGCCGAGCCGTCGTCCCGTCGCGCATGGCCACGATCGCGGCACCCCCGCTTATCAGATACCCGGTCGCCTCCGAATGCGAGCCGGCCGAAAGCGGGAAATGCCAGTCGAGCAGGTCTCGCGCATACGCGATCACCCGCTCCCCGCGCCGAGGGTTGTACGTCGGGCCCCGCTCGCAGCCGCCGCTTTCGGGGATCACGTCTGTTCCGTAGAGGGCGTCGTACAGGCTGCCCCAGCGGGCGTTGGCGGCGTTCAGGGCGTAGCGGGCGTTGCTCACCGGCACCACCAGCTGAGGCCCGGCTACCAGGGCGATTTCCGGGTCGACGTTGCTTGTGGTTATTTGAACGGCGTCAGGTTCGGGGACGAGGTAGCCGATGGAGCGCAGGAACGACTCCTCTGCGGAGGTGTCCACGGGTTGGCCTTGAAGCAGCCGGCAGCGCTCGTCGATCTTTGCCTGCAGGCTGCTGCGCACCTCAAGCAGGGAGCGCACACGAGGGGCTAGGGATTCGATGATTCCAGCGAGGGAGTTCCAGAACCGCTCCGGCTCAATTCCCGAGCCCGGTGCCAGGTCACGCGCCACGAATTCGGCCAGCGGCGCTGCAATCTCAAGTCGGTTGTCTATCATTGATGTCCTCCTAGCGAAATGTGCTCGCTGATGTCTCCGGTAGGACTCTGTTGGCCTCTTCAGGCCGACTAGACCACTTTAAAGTCTGCGTTCAGAATACGCGCAGGTCGCGCAGCGCAAACCGTCAAGCAGCAAAAGACCAGGGTAAAGGCAGAACCTGGCGCCGGCCAGCAGCGGTAGAACCTAAACCCCCCGAATTCCGCACAATACGCACAATAGGAATCCCGCATGTCAACTCCGCAGACAGCCTTCGAAGTCGAAGTCCAGGCCACCCGAGAGTGGATGGACGCCCCCCGCTTCGACGGTCTGACCCGTCTCTACTCGGCCCGCCAGGTCGCTGAGCAGCGGGGAAGCATCATCCAGGACTACGGCATCGCTCGGCAAGCCGCCGAGAAGTTCTACGAACGACTCCGACGCCTGTTCGAGGAGCGTCGCAGCATCACCACGTTCGGCCCATATTCCCCAGGTCAGGCGGTGGCCATGAAGCGGGCGGGCGTAGAGGGCATCTACCTGGGGGGCTGGGCGACCTCCGCCAAGGGCACGTCGCTGGAAGACCCCGGCCCCGACTTGGCCAGCTACCCCCTGGGCAACGTGCCCGACGAGGCCGCCGTAATCGTCCGGGCCTTGCTGACTGCCGACCGGAACCAGCGATTCGCCCGCTCCAGAATGAGCAGGCAGGAGAGGGCCACCACCCCCAGGGTGGACTACTCGCCGTTCATTGTCGCGGACGCCGACACCGGTCACGGGGGCGACGCCCATGTTCGCAACCTCATCCGAAGGTTCGTGGAGGTCGGCGTGCCTGGCTACCACATTGAAGATCAAAAGCCCGGCCAGAAGAAGTGCGGGCACCAGGCGGGAAAGGTCCTCGTGCCCTGCGACGAGCAGATCAAGCGACTAAACGCCGCCCGCTTCCAACTCGACGTGATGGGCGTGGCGGGCATCATCGTGGCCAGGACCGACGCAGAGGCGGCCAGTTTTCTGCACGGCGGCGAGGACGAGCGAGACCAGCCGTTTATTCTCGGCGCCACCAACCTCGCCATCCCCACATATAAGACGACTTACCTCACCGCCCTGAAGCTTCTTCACGACGCGGGGGTTGACGGCGTGTTCGGGCATCTGCTCTACTCCACCCCCCCGGAGAGTTACAGGACGGCGGAGGCCTGGCTGGAGCGCTCCGGGGTGCTGAGGGTGATAGAGAAGGCCACCGCGGAGCATTTCGCCTCCACCCAGCCAAGCACCACCTTCACCGTCGACACGGTGGCCGACGCCTTGGTGACCGCCTGGGAAGCCGCCGCAGGGCTGACCACGTACTCCGAAGCCGTGGCCGAGCAGCTCGCGTCACGCATAGAGGAGGGCGAGACGTTCGATTACGACGGCAAGGAATTTGGCGTAAGGGCGTGGCAGGAATTCGCTGCAGCGTCCAGCGCCCACGACGTGCGCAGAAGGGCAGACGAGCTGGGGCTGGACGTCTCCTGGGACCCTGCGCCCACCATGACACCAGAGGGGTTCCTTCAGATTCGAAGCGGCATTGAGTACGGGATCGCCAAGTCGCTGGCCGCCGCGCCATTCTGCGACATCGTCTGGATGGAGACGAAGACCGCCGATCTGACTGAGGCGCGAGTGTTCGCCGACGCCATCCACGCCGTCTACCCAAACAAGATGCTGGCGTACAACCTCTCCCCGTCGTTCAACTGGGACACCACCGGCTTGACCGAAGATGAGATGCGCTCATTCCCGGAGGAGCTGGGGAGGATGGGCTACGTCTTCAACTTCATCACATACGGCGGCCACCAGGTCGACGGGATGGCTGCGGAGGAACTGGCGACCGGCCTTCAGCAGGAGGGAATGCTTGCGCTGGCAAAGGTTCAGCGCCGCCTTCGGCTGGTGGACTCCCCGTATCGAACCCCTCAGACGCTGGTCGGCGGCCCACGCCTCGACGCCGCCTTGATGGCTTCGACAGGACGCACGGCAACCACACGCGCCATGGGCAGGGGCTCCACCCAGTACCAGCACCTTGTTCACACCGAGTTCCCAATCAATACCCTCGAGGTGTGGCTTGAGTCCTGGTCGGCTCACCACGCAATCCAGCTCCCCGAGGGTCTTTTCGAGGAGTCCGTTCCACTGGGGCTCCGGGCGCGGCTGCGCCCCTACTCGGCCGGTTCGGAAGTCCTCGAGCTGCAGGTCGTCGGCGGTGAGGACATCCTCGCGAACGTGATCTTCGCCGTCATCAAGGATCGCCGAGGCAGGGCGATCCTCTCGGTCAGGGATCAGAACACGCTTTGGCCGGAGATTCGCCGCAAGCGCCTGATGCTGCTGATGCACCTGTTCCTGATTGCCCGCTACAAGGCGGTCTCTGTGCACTACCTGACGCCCACCGAGGACAACCGCCTCCAGACGACGAGCATGCACAGGATGGGGCTTTTTGAGGCGGTCTCTGAGGAGGTGGGTGAAATCATCGTGGCCGATGTGAACGAGGATGTCGTCTCAAATCTGCTGGGAAGCGACGAGGTGATGGAAGACCTCATACAAGGCGGCTCGTTGGCCGACTAGCGGGCTCGGCGGCTGTCCATCGGCTAGGTGGGCATTCAGCGGGATTGGTGGCTGTCCATCGGCTAGGTGGGCGTCCAGCGGGATTGGTGGACAAACATCGGCTCGTTGGCGTACATGTGCTTGTCGGGCGTCTAGGGTTTGGTTCGTGAGCGTCGTTGACATCAACGAACCCCCCAGCCCGATGCTGCTTCCCGATCCGCCCGCTCAGCAGGTGCGCTGCACGCTCATCTCAGTGGACGATCACCTCGTGGAGCCTCCCTGGTTGTTCGAGGGGCGGATGCCCTCAGCCCTGGCCGACCGTGCGCCCAGGGTGGTGGAGAACGACGACGGCTCGCAGATGTGGGTGTTCGACAACAAGAGCTACGAGCAGCTTGGCCTCAACGCCCAGGTAGGAAGAGCAGACCGGGACGACGTGACGTTTGAGCCCGCCCGCTTCTCCGACATGCGGCGCGGGGCGTGGGACATCCACGAGCGCGTCAAAGACATGGACCTGGGCGGGATTTGGGCTTCCCTTTGCTTTCCGTCGGTCATCACAGGGTTTTGCGGCAGGGTCTACTCGGACTGCTCCGACCCTGCGCTGGGGCTGGCGGCCACTCGAGCTTTCAACGACTGGATACACGAGGAGTGGTGGGGCTCGTACCCGGATCGGATCATTCCCATGGGCATTACCTGGCTGCCGGATGCAGCCATCGGCGCGGCTGAGATCCGTCGCAACGCAGAGCGGGGATTCGTAGCCGTGACGCTGCCGGAGAACCCTTCCTTCATCGGGCTGCCCTCCATCCACGACCGCTGGTGGGATCCGGTGCTGGCGGCATGCGAGGAGACGGAGACCGTAATCTGCCTGCACACAGGGTCGTCAGGGCACTGGATGCCCCAGGACGAGCAGGGCCCGCATCTGGCGGTGCGCGCCACCCTGTTTCAGATGCACGCCTACGTGGCTGCCGCCGAGTGGGTGTGGTCTCAGGTCGCCCTTCGCTTTCCGAACATCAAGATCGCCCTCGCCGAGGGCGGGTGCGGATGGGTGCCGACCATGTACGACCGGATCAGGCATCAGATGGAAGTGTCGGGGCACGGGCGCCAGAGCTGGCCCAGCGGGGAGCCGGGACCGCACGAACTGCTGTTGAGAAACGTGTGGTATTGCACCATCAGCGACCCCTCGAGCATCGACGCCGTTGTGGAGCTGAACGAGTCGCACGTGATGGTGGAGACCGACTACCCCCACGCCGACAGCACCTGGCCAGGATGCCAGGACAGCCTCGAGGAGATGCTTGGCCACCTGCCGCTGGAGGCTGTTGCGAACCTCACGCACCTCAACGCTGCGGCGCTGTTCCGCCACCCCCTGCCAGAGGTGACGCTGCCTTAAGCGGGGTGGCGTCGTCGCCTCCCAGGGGAGGGAGGCGCCCGATCCTGGTTCTCAGGAGTCCAGAGCTTGAGCCCCTAGAGCT
Organism: uncultured Acidimicrobiales bacterium; assembly: GCA_958295925.1. Lineage (GTDB taxonomy): Bacteria > Actinomycetota > Acidimicrobiia > Acidimicrobiales > CATQHL01 > CATQHL01. Next base: position 718,003 of record CATQHL010000001.1, on the reverse strand, counting down.
TGGTGCGGATGTGGTTCAGTGCGCTCCCGGCTCTCAGCCATCTGATCTGATCTGCCGAGAGGGAGTGTGAGACCTCAACCGCAGCCACGCCGCCGTCGGGCCGGACGACCTCAATGGACATCGGCTTGCCCGGCTCCAGCCCAGACAGCCCGCCTATGGAGATGCGGTCGTCCTCGCCGATTTCCTCGTAGTCGGACGCGTCGACGAAGCGCAGCGGCAGGATTCCCTGCTTCTTGAGGTTGGTCTCGGCGATACGGGCGAACGAGCGGGCGATTACGGCCTTGCAACCCCTGAAGCGGGGTTCCATGGCGGCGTGCTCGCGAGATGATCCCTCCCCGTAGTTGAAGTCCCCCACCGCCACCCACGACCACCCGGCGGCGTGGTAGCGCCGAGCTATTTCCGGGAACGGCCTGAGCGCGCCGTCGGTCTGGTCCTTCCCCTCCCCGACGGCGCCCGTGTAGGCGTTCACCGCACCGGCGAAGAGGTTGCCGCTGATGTTCTCGAGGTGTCCCCGGTAGCGCAGCCAAGGGCCTGCAGCCGAAATGTGGTCGGTGGTGCACTTGCCCCTGGTCTTTACCAGCACAGGCATCTCCCTGAAGTCGTCTTCACTGAGGGGGGCGAAAGGCGTCAGCTTCTGAATCCTTTCGCTGCTCGGTGAGATGATTACATCGATCTGCTCCCGGCCCTCGGTAGGCGGGGCGACGAAACCACCCGAGCCGGGGTCGAATCCGTCGGGGGGAAGTTCTGTGCCCAGAGGCTCAGCGAGGCGCACTCTCTCGCCGGATGGGCTGACGAGCGTGCCGCCCACGGGGTCAAAGTCCACCCGCCCGGCCAGCGCCAGCGCCACGACCACCTCAGGGGAGGCGACGAACGCCAGGGTGGAGGCGAGCCCGTCGTTGCGCTTGGGGAAGTTGCGGTTGTAGCTGGTGACTATGACATTCGGGGTGCCCTCCCTTACGTCGTGGCGCGTCCACTGCCCGATGCACGGCCCGCAGGCGTTGGCCAGCACCACGGCGCCCGCCGACTCGAACGTCCCCAGCAGGCCGTCTCTCTCGATGGTGGCGCGTATCTGCTCGGAGCCAGGGGTGACCATCAGCGGCGCCTTCGGTGAGAGCCCCTTCTCCACCGCGTCGGCCAGGATGCCTGCCGCCCGGGTGATGTCCTCGTATGAGGAGTTGGTGCACGAGCCCACCAGGGCCGCCGAGATTTGCATCGGCCATCCCTCGGAGACGGCTTCCTTCCCCAGTTCGGCCACGGGGCGCGAACGATCCGGGGTGTGCGGGCCGTTGATGCGAGGGCCGAGGGTGGAGAGGTCGATTTCCAGGATCGAGTCGAAGTAGCGCTCCGGGTCGCTGACCACCTCCGGATCGGGTTGCAGGTGCGGGCGGAACTCCTCGGCTGCGTCGGCGACCTCTTCACGCCCGGTGGCCTTGAGGTAGCGGGACATGGAGTCGTCGTAGGCGAACAGGGAGGTGGTGGCGCCGATTTCCGCGCCCATGTTGGTGATGGTTGCCTTGCCGGTGCAGGAGATGCTCTCGGCGCCCGATCCGAAGTACTCCACGATGGCGCCCGTGCCTCCGGCCACGGTGAGCCGCTCAGCGACTTTCAGGATCACGTCCTTGGGGGCAGCCCAGCCGTTGAGTTCCCCTGTGAGGTGGACTCCGATGAGATTCGGCCAGCGAACGTTCCAGGCGAAGCCGGTCATCACGTCCACCGCGTCGGCGCCTCCCACACCCACCGCCACCATGCCCAGCCCGCCTGCGTTGGGGGTGTGGCTGTCGGTGCCGATCATCAGGCCGCCCGGAAAGGCGTAGTTCTCAAGGATGACCTGATGGATGATCCCCGAGCCTGGCTTCCAGAAGCCCGCCCCGAAACGGGCTGAGGCCGAGGCCAGGAAGTCGTAGACCTCTTCGTGGTTCTCAAGAGCGGCCAGCAGGTCGAGGCGACCGTCTTCGCGTGCCTGAATGAGGTGGTCGCAGTGGACAGTGGTGGGCACGGCCACCTCGGTTAGACCTGCCACCATGAACTGCAGCCAGGCCATCTGGGCGGTGGCGTCCTGCATGGCCACCCGGTCGGGGAGCAGGTCTTCGTAGCTCAGGGAGCGTTCCAGACTTGCGGCATCCGGGTCTGCCAGGTGCCCGAGCAGGATCTTCTCGGCGCCGGTAAGCGGGCGTTGGAGGCGCCTGCGACCAAAGTCGACGCCCGAGGTGATGCGCTTGTAGGTGTTGCGGATGAGCTCGATTGGAGTGCTGGCGTGTACGGCCATTGGCTGTTACCCCTTGGTTGGACGGATGTTCCCTCAGCGTACGCAGCAAACCCCGCTGCTAAGCCCTGATGTTCAGGTCACGCCCCGAGGGGTGCTTGCTATGTGCGGGGCCAGCTTCTCCGCGTGACGCCGCCGCGGTCGCCGAGCGCCCAGCCTCGACGCCAGGAGGCTGCCTCGGGGCCGTGAAGGCTTGGGGTCTCCCCGGCGCAGGAGCGGCGTCGGGCCTGCCACCAGTCTGTGCGCACCTCGTCTGCGAGTTCGCTCACAGCCGCTTCTATGCGCCGGTTCAAGCGGCGAATCCTCTCGCTCGGATCAATCCGGATGGGGTCGCCGAAGAGGACGAGCGTCCTGCCCGCCTTTGGGAATTTGCTGCCCTTCGGCATAACGGAGTGGGTGCCTGCCAGGTAGACGGGCACCACAGGAACGCCGCATCGGTGCGCCAGATACGCGGCGCCGCCTCGGAAGGGCTGCCCCCAGCCGTCGGGGCTGCGGCCGCCTTCGGGGTAGAGCAGCAGGCTCCAGCCCTCCCGGAGCAGTCGGGCAAGCTCGTACGCCCCCTCCCGCCCGGTTCGTTCCCTGTCGATGGGCACCGCGCCCATCACCAGCGCCGAGGCGGTGCTCTTCAGCCTGGTGTTGAAGAAGTAGTCGGCGGCGGCAGCCACCACCAGTTTGTGACGCCAGGGATCGGGGATGGACGTCATCATCAGCGGCGTGTCGAGGTGGCTTCGGTGGTTGGCCACGAAGATGACCGCCTCCCCTTCCAGCCCGGCCAGGCGCTCTGCGCCCCGCCTCGTGGGGGAGGCTGCGATCTCCACCGCCGGGCGCCAGACGTACTCCACGAGGCACGCCCGCACCATTCGGGCGCCCCAGTTCCTTGCCCAGGCGGTCGACTCCGTATTCTTTGCAGGCTCGTGGCCGGCGGGCGCGACGGGGGCGCGCCAGGGAAAGTCCAGGTTCAGCCTCACGTCACGTCCGCCATCACGAAGGGCGGATGATGCAGGTGGGTGATCGTGGGCCGGGACCCCACAGAGTCCGAGGCGATCTCCAGGGCGTCGTCCATGGAGGAGGCCGGTGAAAAGCCCATCCGCCGCACCGTCCGTCGATCTCCCCCCACGATGATCACCCGGTCGAGGTGTTCCAGCGCATGCGCCCCCCAGTACCACATGTAGAACGGGTGAACCCCGTGGTAGGCGTAGGAGTTCCTGTAGAGGTGGCGGTACCACTCGTCGGTGGCGAACCGATGCTCGTAGCGAGCCTCCATCTCCGCCGGGTCGGTGGTGTCGGCCAGCACCTGCTCGAAAAAGTCGATGTAGCTGGGGTGGTGTACGGGATGGAATTCCCACGGGGTGGGGTGCGTCATTATCACCACGCCGCCCCGCCGCACAAGCGGGCGCCCACGGTAGAGGTTGAAGAAATATCCCAGCCCCAGGCACATGACCAGAACGGGGTTCATCACGGAGTTCACGTTGTAGGGGCAGATGTAGGGCAGCCCCATCGTCATCACGTCGGTCTGGCCTGACACCTGCACCAGTTGCTGTCGGTAGACGTGCTCAGTGGTGATGGCGTGGACGGCCTCCACCTCCCCGGCGGTCACCGAGGTCATCTCATAAGGCGCTCGCCACGACTGGAAGACTTTGCGCCTGGCCTCGCGGGTCATCAACTTCAAGCCGCCCTGCATGGCCAGGAACGATGCCCTGTCTCGCGGCCCCCACTCCCACTCCCGCTTCTGCAGCACCGACATGGGGCCTTCTGTGCCGAAGCTGTTGTTGTTCACGGTGGTCTCTATCTGGAAGATGGGCGGGCCTGCCTTGCGCAGCACCGCCCCCTGACGCCAGTTGGAGTGATGCAGCTCGGAGCGCCGCTGATCCATGAACGACTTCGAGGAAAGCATCGTGGCCACGTTGTGGTGGTGCCTGAGCCCCTCGTAGCCGGCCAGGCCCGTGGCGGTGCTCTTCCAGCCGCCGTCCATGGCCACGAGGTTGATGTTCACGTAGACGAGCAGGTCGCTCTCGGCCGCACGCCGGTTCATCTGCACCGTCTCGCCACGGGAGGTCTCGCCGATAATGACCATGCCGTCGGGGTCCTCGGCGTCGTGGTTGTAGAGGCGGCCCGACGGGGCGAACGCGTCGTAGACACGGTCGCCGAGGGCGTGTCTCAGCTCGGAGGCTGTCATCCGCCGATGCAGCGCCAGCGCAGCGATGATGTGCACGTCGTCCACCCCGGCGGCGGCCGCCAGGTTCAGCACGGCCTCAATCACCCGCTGGCGGATGTCGGGCTGACGCATTGGCGGCAGCGGGAGCGAAAGGTCGTCGAAGGCGATGGTCAGCTTCATCCCCGGCCGCAGAAGGGCGGGCAGCGGGTCGCTGTCAACGGGGTGGGCGAGGGCGTGACGAATGGCCCCGTCGGGATCGGCCAGGCCCTCCAGCGGCCCTGACGGGTAGACCACCCGCGAGCGGCCGGCAGGCAGGCGCTCGAAACGGAAGCCCTCGCCGTGGTGGAAGAGGACGGGCGGCGTGGAGCGTTCCACTTCCAGCACGAAGCCCGGCTGCGGGGTGGGGTGTCGGCGGCTCATCGCCCCAGCGCCCCCTCTTTCTCGTTCCACGACGGCGTGCCGTGCGACAACGGCGTCTCGCCCACGTTCGGCTCGCCGGCATCGGTGCGGAAGCTTCGAATCACTTTGACAGGACGGGTTCGCTCATCGGCAGCAGCCTCCGCGGGGCGCCTGGCGCTGGCCGGAAGTTTTCCACCAGCCAGCCGCGACGCCTCGCAAGGGTGGCCAGCTTCGTCTCGGGGTTGACGGCCACGGGATAGCCGACCGCCTCCAGCATGGGCAGGTCGCTGGTGGCGTCGGCGTAGGCCACGGACTCGGCAAGGGAGATGCCCTCCCGCTTTGCAAAGTCCATCAGGGCCTCGGCGCGGCTCTCGCCGGTGGGGGGGACAATCGGGAGTTGCCCGCTGTAGGAGTAACCGCCCTGCGTGGTGGACATCTTTGCGCACACGATGTCGTCGAACAGCGGCCGGAACTGGGCGATTATGAAGTCCAGGGCGCCGGTGATGAGGACTGTCCGGTGACCGAGAGCCCGATGCAGCCGCACTCGCCGGATGCCGTCGGGGAAGGACTGACGCAGCAGCAGGTCGCTGAACATCTCCAGGCTGTCCTCGGCCAAACGATCTACGGGCGCACCGGCGAAGCGGCGGTAGAAAAGGCGCAGGAAGTCGCTGCGGTCGCGGCGGTCGAGCGCCAGGAGCTTAGGCCCCTCCGCCAGCGCACCCGCCACAACACGCGCCCTTTCCCTGCCTGGCAGATGCCGTGTGGCCAGCCAGCCCCAGGTGGCCACCACGTTCGACGCCATGAGCGTGTTCTCGAGGTCGAAGGCCGCCATGTGCCGCTCGGGGGAAAGCACTTGCGCGCGCCGACGAGCGTTGCGGTCCGCCCCGGTGCGCACAGAGGGGGAAGTCTTGAGCCTGCCCTGCTTGACCACCGAGGGAAGGTGGATTTCCGTGAGGTAGCGGTGCCAGTCGATAACCGCCGGGTGGAACTCGAATTCCCTGCGATCCCCCTCGGGCAGCCGATTTCGCAATTCGGTGAGCCTGTCGATTCCGAACGTCGCCTGGCACTCCACGTAGGCGCTGTAGAGGTCCACGTAGCTGAGCGCCCGCTCCACGTGCTCGCGCCGCTCCGCCAAGTCGGCGGCCAGCTCGGCGCGGGCACCCCTTATCGGCAGCGTGGCCAGAACTTTCTCGGCCACTCTCAGGGCTTGGCGAGCCCATTCGAGCTGTGTCTGCACACGCTTGCGGCTCGGGTACGACCAGCGAGGCGGCGCAAGGGGCTGGTTTCGCTCGTTGTAGATGGGATTCTCGCTGAACCAGGTGTGCGACCAGTCGTGAAGATCCTTGAATCTCAGCGGATTGACCGAACTGGATGCCACCTGGATTACCGCCGGTTCGCCGGTAGGGGGAGGGCCTTCGGCTGCCACTGCGCAGACGGCCGCTGCCACCAGGTCAACTGGGATCACGTCGAGCGTGCCCTCGGGGGTGCCAGGGAAGTCTGTCAGCAGCCCTCTCGCGTAGGAGATGATGATCGGCTCGGCCATCCGAAAGCCCCTGATCCAGCCCGGGAAAGGCTCGGCGAGGGCGGATTCGATGATGGACGGGCGGACGATCGTTAGGGGGATGTCGCCACGTGTCTCCACAAGGGCAGACTCGGCGAGCGCCTTCGTTAGGCCGTATGCGTCGGGGAAGCCGAGCGACGCCGCCCTGGCCCGTCCCGCCTCCACCAGCTTGTCCTGCACCCAGCGCTTGCGAATCTGCTCCCTCTTGGCGCTGAGGGCCGAGGTTCCGGCGGCGCCCAGCTCCTCCGCAGCCTCCGCAGCGAACTCCTTGAGTTGGTCAATGGTGCGGCTGTCGTCTTCGAAAGATGCCCTTGTGCGACCGGCTGCCACCGCCTCGGAGCGCCAGTCCATCTCCACTGCGAAAGGGCTCTCCGACAGGAGCTGCTCTGGGGCGGCTCCCCGCCGGTTGCCCGCCACGTACGCCGTGGAGATTGAGATGAAGTGCGGGCGGATGCTGTTTTCCTGCAGCAGCTCGATGATCCGAACCGGGCCGAGGAGGTTCGTCTCCACGGCCATGTCGAAAGGGTTGTCGAAGGCCACTGCCGCAGCGCTGTGGATGAAGACATCGCAGTCTGTCAGCGGCTCAAGAGCGTCTTCGCTGATGTTCAACCCGTCTTCGGAAATGTCTGCGGACACGGGTGTTATCCGCCTGGTTTCCTCTTCGAACCGCTCTGGCCCCAGCATCCGCCTCAGCTTTCCGAAGGCGTCGTTTCGCAAGACCTCGCGTCTGACCCTTTCATCGGCACCTCGTCTGCCTGGGCGAACCAATAACACAAGTTCGCATTCAGGCGCGCACCGCAGCAGTCGCTCGGTGAGGGCCGTTCCCAGGAATCCTGTGGAGCCGGTAAGGGCGATGCGCTTCCCGGCCAGTTCTTCGGAGATCACTCGCCGAGAGGTTCCTGGATAGTCATTGGGAATTTTCTACCATGCGGATTCCCTGGTTACTCCACCAGCCATCGCCTGTGCTGCACGGAGGGCCGATGACTTGGCTTGCCCCAAGTCCGTATTCCGGCTTCCTCCGCCCTCAGCTGAGCTGAGGGCGGGCGGGAAGCGGGCGGGGTGCGTCTCTCAGCGGTAGAGCCTTTTGTGCTTTGAGCGGCGCTCTTGACGTTCCAGCGCCAACCGCACCAACTCGGCCACCAGTTCCTCCCCGGAGAGTCCCGCCGCCGCCCAGCATCGGGGAAACATGGAGATGGGGGTGAAGCCGGGCATCGTGTTCAGCTCGCTCACGAACAGTTGTCGCCCGGGCGAGGTGCTGGTGGCCCCGTAGAGGAAATCGACCCTGGCCAGACCTTCCACACGCAGGGTGGAAGCGGTCTTAAGGGCCAGCGACTCGACCTCGCGGCGGAGGTCCAGCGGAATCCGGGCCGGGACGTGGAGATCAGCGGCGTCGCAGACGTACTTGTCGTCGTAGTCGTAGAACTCTCTGGAAGGCACGACCTCCCCGGGGGGCGTGGAGCGCAACTCGCCGGTGTTTCCGATTACGGAGACTTCAAGCTCCCTGGCGTTTGCCACCGCCTCCTCGACCAGCAGGACTTCGTCGTATTCCGCCGCTGTCCGCAGACCCTCGAGCAATTCGGCACTATCGGCGGCTTTGGTGATTCCGACGGATGATCCCATGTTTGCCGGCTTTACGAAAAGGGGGCAGCCCAATTCCCTCAGCAGTTCCGTCGGCGTGTTCTCCGAGATTGACCCTGCGGCGATTGTCGACCAGCGCGCCACGGGAACGCCGCGAGCCTGCAGGAGCGCCTTGAAGGTGGGCTTGTCCATGCATACGGCGCTCGCAAGCACGCCCGCCCCCACATATGGGATGCCCAGCGTTTCGCAGAAACCCTGAATGGCGCCGTCCTCACCGAACGGGCCGTGCAGCGCCGGGAAGACGACGGTGGTTCCCCTGGCGCGCGGATCGGACAGGGCCTCCTCCACGCCAACGGGAACGCCGCCTGAGGCGGGAAGCGGCAGCGGCGAACCGGAGGGCTTGTCTCCTTCGGTCTGCGGGCGCACCCAGGCGCCTTCCCTTGTGATCCCCACCACCTCAACGTCCATGCCCGCCGATGCGGCGCAGCCCGCCACGAAGCCGGCCGACACGCAGGAGACATCATGCTCGGCTGAGCGGCCTCCGTAGAGCACGACGAGGCGGACGTTCGGGTCGGCATGCACGCAAATCACGCTAGTTGGGGCGGTCCGCGGGGATTTGACATTGAGGGGCGGAATGTTGAGAAGGGCTGGCTGCGGGAGCACTGCCACCGGCGCGACCACCACCACGACCGCGGCGGCGGGATGTTGAGAAGGGCTGGCTTGCGGGAGCACCTGCCTTTGAACCGTCTGCTGCCGTTCGCCGCGAACCGTCTGCTGCCGTTCGCCGCGTGAAAAGATGGTTTTGTGAAGTTCTCCCTTGCCGAGGTTGCCCATTTGGTCGGCGGGGAGCTTGCGCGTCCCGAACATGGTCGGGCGGAGGTGGACGGTGCCTCCACCGACTCCCGAACCCTGCGGCGTGGACAACTCTTCGTTCCTCTCGGCGCTCAGCGGGACGGCCATGACTTCATACCCGACGCCTCGGCGGCCGGGGCTGCCGCAACCCTGGTGTCACCCCTCAAGCGAGGCGCCGGCAGGGCGGCCGACCTGCCGGAAGTGGCCGTGGCCGACACGGAGAGGGCTCTCTGGAAGCTGGCGGAGGCTGCCAGGAAGAGAATCCGCGGCCACGTTGTGGGAATCACCGGCTCGGTCGGCAAGACGACGACCAAGGACATGCTTGAGTCCATCATCGGCGTAGACCACTCGGTGTTCGCCAGCATGGCTTCGTTCAACAACCACATCGGCGTCCCGCTCACCCTCCTGGGCGCAAGCGGCGACGAGTGGGCGGTCGTCGTGGAGATGGGCGCAAGCGCGCCTGGCGAGATCGCTGCCCTGGCCGCCCTTGCACGCCCCAGCGTGGGGGTGGTCACGTCGGTGGGGGCAGCCCACACCGAGTTCTTCGGAAGCATCGACGGCGTGGCGCGGGCCAAGCGTGAACTGGTGGAGGCCCTGCCGGAGGACGGCATGGCGGTGCTCAACGCCGACGACGACTACGTGGCCGAGTTCTGGGGCTACACAAGGGCCAACGTGCTGAACTACGGAATCCGCTACGGGGAGATCGTCGCCGAGGACATCGAGATCACCGACGGCCTGCGCGCCGCGTTCCGGCTGATTACCCCCTGGAACGACACGAAGGTGCGGCTCGCAGTGCCGGGCAGGCACAACGTCTACAACGCCCTCGCCGCCGCCGCAGCCGCCTACAGCCTGAGAATCAGCTTCGGCGAAATCCTCGCCGGCCTTGAGCGCGCACAGATGTCGGCCTGGCGGATGGCCCTGCTCCGTACGCCTGCCGGAGCGGTTGTCATAAACGACGCCTACAACGCCAACCCCGTTTCCACCGAAGCCGCCCTGCGCGCCCTGGCCGCCTTGCCCGCCCGTCGCAAGGTGGCCGTGCTGGGGGTGATGGCCGAACTCGGCGAGCGCCACGGCATCGAGCACCTCTCGATGGGGGTGATAGCCGAGTCGCTCGGCATCGAGGTGCTGGCTGTGGACGAGCCGGCCTATCGGGCAAAGGAAGTCAGGGGAATCGAGGGCGCCCTGGCGGAGTTGGGCGAATTGATGGAGGGCGATGCGGTGCTCGTCAAGGGCAGCCGCGTAGCAGGCCTGGAGCGTCTGGCGAATGCTCTGGCTGAGGGGGCGACGTCGTGACGAAGCTGTTGATATCGATGCACGCCGATTAAGACTGGGCGCGAAACACGCCTGCGGGCTTGGCGCAGTTGATCAGGGGGCTGCCTGAGGAACAAGTGTCTTTGGAATCTCAAAGATCCCTTCCAGTCCCTGAATTTGAGGGGCAGGTAAGGGCTGTAGGGCAGGGCAAGGTGGTAGACTCCCGTGTGCATCGGACCGTTAGCTCAGCCCGGTAGAGCGCTCGCTTCACACGCGAGAGGCCACTGGTTCAAGTCCAGTACGGTCCACCAATAAGATCCACCAATTCCTAGTGGCGAGTTGCCAATCCCTGCCGCCGAGTCGCCCCTTCGTTCATTTCAGACGAAATCGAGATTGCGATGACTGAAAATTCGCCAGCATTGAATGCTGAAGGCAATGGAAACAAATATTCATTATCAAATATCAACTCGGAAGAGGCTATTGATTAAGGTAAATTATGTCTAACACAACTAAGAACAGGTTATCGATATACCTAATAAAAGAAGAGTATGTCGAGCACAAAGATATCTTACAAGATTTCGATAATTTGAAATCGTATGAAATTCTTGATGTAGGTGTTTTCTACTATCGCAAGTCATACACTTCTAAACCGAAATGGTTAGACAGTTTCTTCGGCGAGCCTTTGAGCAATGAGACGGAACTGCTAAATTCGACATCAAAAGGAGTATTGTTGGTAGCAGTTGATGTTGATTCGGATCACGAAAGAATTTTTGCTGTTCCCTTTGGCTACGGTTGGAAACTGATCAATCCAGGAAGTTATGAGGAGCGGTTCGGATTGAAAACTGCACTCAACATTGTGAATCCTGACTCCCTGCGAAAGATTGATAAGAAGAATTTGTCCGCAACCCCAAAAGACACAAGTGAACAGTTGAGCCGAGTTGGAAAGGTTGCTAACTTTGTGATTGATATTGAGCAGGACCTAATTCGCTCAATTACAGGAAAGGTAAACGAGGCATACAGTAACCTATTTGGGGAAACTGTATATGGAAAAGATGCACTCAGTGTTTCCACCGAGATAACTACCTCGAACGTAGTAAACTTCCTAATAGAGTGCTATAAACAATATGGTAGTAAAACTTATAAAGAACATTTTGGCTGGATTGATCAAATTGCAGATGTCAAAGATCCGAATATTATTGACAAACTTCATGATAAACTAATTTGCAATTTTCGTAATGTGATTCACAATACGCATGACAAAGATCATATAAAGCTGTGGATGGCAATTCCCGAGATCATCGAATGGTCGGATGTAAGAGGGTTTCAATATAACAAGAAGAGTGGCGAATTTGATGATATAAGACTTCGTGATTTTATAGATAGTATACCGGAAAGAGTAAAATCAAACTTAAGTGTAAAGTATCTTAAGGACAAGAATATTGAATGCTGTGCTGCAAGCAGCGATCAGCTTATGCATGTCTGGAAAGCATACAATTGTCTATACTGCGAAATTAGGGAAGAGAATGACGTATATCTGTTGAGTAATGGTAAATGGTACAAGATTGTTTCTGACTTTGTGGAACAGGTTCATAAAGAATATAGGCAGATTTGCGATTCTGAAACATTGGTGGACTTACCGGAGTGCAGTTACAAGAATGAGGAAGAGTATAACGAAGGGATTGCAGAGCTAGATACTTATTATTCTTGCATGGACAAAAAAATGATCAGGCATGGAGGCGGTCATAGCAGCGTTGAATTTTGCGATTTGTTTACGAATGATGGGAAGATTATTCACGTCAAACGCTATGGAAAATCAGCGGTATTGAGCCATTTATTTTCCCAAGGTATTGTATCAGGTGAACTGTTTATTTCTGACATGGAGTTTAGAGAAAAGGTTAATAAAAAACTTCCCGACGCGCATAAATTTGCTAATGCAGCGGAAAAGCCTAATGCTTCGGAGTATCAAGTGATTTTTGCTGTAATCAGTTCATCAAAAGGCGATTTGGATATCCCATTTTTTAGTAAGATAACCGCAAGAAACGCAATACGGCGTTTGGAGTCTTTCGGCTACAAAGTTGCGTTACAGAAAATAGAGGTCAAAATTTCCGAATGTCGATCGAAGGCGTGACCTCGTAGTGGGGCTTTGCGTCTGGGTGGTGGCGGGCGGGGAGCCGCCTGGTGTGGAGCGGCTTGAGGCGCTGAGAGAGTCCTCGCCTCCCGACCTTGTGGTGGCCGCCGACTCCGGGGCCGACGTGGCGCTTTCTCTGGGACTGCGAGTGGACATGATTGTGGGCGACTTCGATTCGGTGTCGCCGCAGGCTCTGGCCGCGGCATCTCGGCAACGGCGCCATCCCGTGGACAAGGATGCCACCGACCTCGATTTGGCGTTGAGGGATGCCCGCGACAGCGGCGCCGACCGGATAACTCTCATAGGCGGCTTTGGCGGGAGGCTCGACCATCTGCTGGCCAACGTGGCGATTCTGGGAAGTGACGACCTCTCGGACGTGGCTGTCGACGCGCTGATGGGCGAGGCTCGGCTTTGGGTGGTGCGCAGACGGCAGGAAATCGCCGGCAGCAGGGGGCAGACGGTGAGCCTGATTCCGCTTGGCGGCTCCGCTCTCGACGTTCAAACTTCCGGATTGCGATGGGCGCTGCGAGGCGAGACGCTCCCGACGGGCAGCACCCGCGGCGTCAGCAACGAGATGACGGGGGAGAAGGCGGCAGTGTCGCTGTCGGCAGGGGTGCTTTTGTTGATTCAGCCTTCGCCGTGAAGAGTCCCTGTGCGAGAGCAAGGGCTTGAGGCGAATAGAGGCTTGTGGCGACAGGAGAAGGGGGATTCCAGTTGCCGTCAAACCTTTGACGCCTAGGGGGGAAGTTCGTTGATGATTTCCTGTAGCTCGCGCAGGTATGGTTCGTCGCCGCTCACCATGATTGTCAGGCATTGAGTTGATCTTGTCATAGCAACATAAAGCGAACGACGGACGGCCTTTTCGTCGTCTTCGCCTTCAGACACGCTTATGTCTGAGAGGCCGGAAAGGAACACGTGGGGAAACTCAAGTCCTTTCAAGTGACGCAGGGATGCGACAATTACGTGGTTGGTGGTGGTAGCAGCCCTGTCCCGCTGTCCTGGATCTGAGGTATTGATGACGGGGATGTCTTTTTGCCGAAGACTCCGTTCAAGTCTGCTTTGCTGTCTACTGTTGCCGCAGAGGACGGCGATGCTGTCCCAGCGAACCCCGTTTCTGCCCAACTCCAGGATTCGGTCGGTTATCGCACGGGTTTCTGTTGATGGGCCGACTACCACAACTTCCGGGGCGGGGCCTTTCCTTAGTGCGGCTTTAGGTGGAATGATCACATCAGCGATTTCAGGGTCTGCCCTCCTATCAAGTTTGTCCCCTTGGCCGCGGAGCAGAAGCTTGAAAGCCGTGAACAGTATTTGTTGAGTGTTGCGGTAGTTGACGTTCAGGAACTTGGTGCGCCCTCGCCCAGAAGTTCCCGGGGGTATCCACTCAGGGCGCCTGTACACATTCTGCGCGGCGTCGCGCGCGACTATGAAGTCCTCAGCCTCGGGATTTAGTAGGCAGTAGGCGAACTCCAGTCGCCTGGGGTCGAAGTCCTGCGCCTCGTCTACAAGTACGACGTCAAAAAATCCGGCCTGAGGATTTTGCTTGAGGAACTGAATGCAGGTCTCTACTCGTGCGGTGTATTGATCGTCATCTTGGTCGCCGCTGCTGGAATAGTCGGGCGCCTTGCCGATCTTGCTTCGAATGTGGCTATTCCAGTCGCTGTCAAAGGGCAGGCGGTCGATGTTCTTGACTGTCACGCTGGGGTAGTCCTTTAGTTGCTGAGCCAGCGTGTCGGCCAGCACGCGGTTGTAGCAGGTAAGCAGGACGCGCCTGTTGGGCAATGCGCTGCCGATCAGCTTGGCGCGGCTGACCAGCACGAGCGTCTTGCCGCTGCCTGCAACGCCCTTGATGACCCGGTAGCCGCCTCCAATCCAGCGGGCCAGCAGTTCCTGATCACGATCCAGCGTCTTGACGACATTCTTTTTGTCGTAGTCATGTGACTGTCGCAGCGCCAGCCTGCCTTGTTCGGGCGGGTCCCCCTTTCCGATGATCACGATCTCAGGGTGAAGAGCAGCGCTGATTGTCCTGCGCTCATTTTCGGCGCCGGAGGCGCTGGCTCTGCGGCCGCCTGAGAACAATTCAGGGATGGCCTTGTCAAGTCGGGCGCAGTCCTCGGTGAAGAGGATTTTCCTGGCTGAGTCGGCTGCCAGACTGGGGGCGGCCGACCTGTTCACGTGCGGGGCGGCCACCGCCAGCACTACCTGAAAGTCGGGTGTGCCGCCTTCGTGGTTCTGGCGCAGACGACTCAGGCCCGGGCGGCTCAAGCCGCGCAGCCTCCTGATTGCGTTGTCCACGGTGTTGTTCCCGAGTCGCTGTCTCAATGTCCTGTCGAGGGCGCGCCTGCCACCTTCCAGAACGTCGATCAGCAACAGCCCCGATCCCGGCACCGCCACCGCCAGAAACGGCTTTTCCTGCTCAATGTCCGGGGAACCAGTCAACGGAAGGTTGAGCTGAGCCTCCACCGCCAGGTTTTCCAGCCAGACCGTTGCGGCGTCGTCGAGCTGATCGCGCAAAGCCGCGGCGATCGATTGAAATCGGGCGGGCACGTCGCTGCGGGAAGGCAGGTTTTCAGGTATCAGGAATGCCATTTGATTTTCGACGGGGGGCAGGAAGCAACAAACAGGCCAAGTGGCTGCCCTTCCACATTACCCCCCGCTACACCCCTCTCTAACAAGGAATGACCGAACATCAGACCTGCGTCCACACTGCCGATAATTCAAACAACACGAAGCATGTCGTATCGAATCTCCCCGCCGTCCTTTGTAAATGATTCTTCCACCTCGGCGATTTCACGGTCGTCGATCATCTCGTCGATGGCCTCGTTGACCTGACCGAGGCTGCAGTGCGCCAGGCTGCCCCGCAAGCGGTGTTCTTTGAGCCTTTCAGGAGGATTCTCGCGCAGTTTGTCGATGAGCGCGAGGGCGATGTTTGCCCTTGAGAAGCCCACGTCCTCGGTGTTGGTTATCAATGCCTTAATCACGGGCTTTACCGGTATTGCATTCTCCATCTGCTCGGGCGCGAGCTGATGCTCCTGCCAGGGACGCGGCAGGCTTGGCACGCATACGTCGCAGCCCTCGCAGCGTTCCGCCGAGTTGGCCGAGAGGTGCTCTAGCAGTCGCGCCCGTCTGCACCGCTTATCGCTTCGGGCGAATGCCTTGGCCTGATCCGAGCGTCGCTTGAACCTTTGCCGCTGCTTGTCGAGGGATGCTTGAACGGCAACCCAGTCAGGGTCAGCGGCTGGGTCGACGTCGACCTCCATCGCGTACTCCAGGACGCGAATGGTAAGCACCTCGTCCCTGTCTGCCTGCAGCAGCGCCCGTTCGGCTTCGTCGTAATTCCAACCCTGGGTGTCGCACTCCTCAGGAAGAATGAAGGGCTCTCCTGCGAATCTCATGATGCGCTTTACGAACCTTCCAAGATTCGGGGCGCTCGTCGGCCTCAACCGCTGTTGCCAGTCGTCTGGAACAGTCACCGCGCAGAGCCAGTACCTGTCTGGGCGACGCTTCAGCGAGCCGTGCTCCTCGAGCAGCAGCAGGGCGGCTGCGACGTCGTCGGCTTTACGGTCTTCGGAATGCCCGAAAACCGACGCTGCGGGCAGGATTCGTTTGTCGCAATACGCATCCCAGACCTCCTGAACCACCTCCAAGACAGGGGCGGACATCTCGACGAAATACCGGTGAATGTGGCAGTCGCGCGGCGTCCTCAACAAAACGCAATCCCCCGCGGGAGGGCCGTCGCCGGAGGCCGCTCCCCTCGCAGCCCGCCCGGTCTCCTGAACGTAGTCCTCGATCGACTGCGGCATCTCCAGGTGTAGCACCAGTGCGACGTCGGGCTTGTCTATGCCCATGCCGAAGGCGCTGGTGCTCACCACCACGTCCACTTCGCCGTGGCGGAACGCCTCCTCGACCATTTTGCGTCGATGCGGCTTGAGGCCTGCGTGGTAGGCCGCAGCGGCGTGGCGGTCGGCGCTCAGCAGTGAGGCGAGCGCCGCGGCGTCCCTGCGTCGGGGGACGTACACGATGGCCGAGCGGCCCCGGTAGGCGCGCAGCACCTCCAGAACACGCCTGCGCCTTTCGTCGAAGTCCTCGCAGTCCTCCACGAAGTAACGAAGTTCGGGACGGTCGGGATGTGCGGCGTCCGTTCCGTCGGCAAGCCGCAGCCCCAGCCGCTCTTGAATGTCTTCTGCTGTCCTGCGAGTCGCCGTGGCTGTCAGGGCCACGATGGGGGGTCGCTCCCTTTGGCTGCCCACCAACTCCCTTACCGCCCTGGTAATCAGCGAGTACTCCGGGCGAAAGTTCTGCCCCCAGGCGGATATGCAGTGGGCCTCGTCCACCACCACCAGGCTGATTTCCACGTCGCGCAGCGCCTCATGAAAGGATGTCAGCCAGAGCCGTTCCGGGGAGACGTAAAGCAGCCTGTAGCGGCCTGACGCAGCACCCCGGAAAATTTCCAGCTGCTCGGTCTGCGACTGCCCGGAATAGACGGCTGCAACCCAGTAGTGGCCACGACTGCGCAGCGTGTCTACCTGGTCGCGCATCAGGGCGATCAACGGCGAGGTCACGATCGTGACGCCAGCCATCAGCGCCGCAGGAAGCTGAAAGATGAGCGACTTGCCGCTGCCGGTGGGCATAACCGCCAGGACGTCGGCGCCCGCGCCCAGAAGAAGTTTCAGCATCAACTCGCGCTGGAGCGGCCTCCAGTGGCTCAAGCCCAGGCGCTCGCGGGCTTCCAAGAGCCTGCTCTCTACCAGTTCCGGGTTGTTGCGCTGCCTGGCGTCAAGACGCAGATCGTCGAATGACTGCCCGTCGCCCACCGCTGGCAGCCCCGCCAACTCGGCTCGCACATCCTCGTTCCAGTCCACCCCCAGGTGCCTGGCGATGGCCTCGTAGCCATCCGCGGCCTCTGAGGGCAGAAGCGGTTCGCAGCCCTCGGGCAGCGCCGAGAGGAAGCTGGAGTTGTAGGACATCGGCAGCCGCATCCGCCGATCAAGCACCAGGAGGGCGCCGCGGTCGTCCTCGGTGCGGATGAGCCTCCCAGCCCCCTGGGCGAACGCCAGTACGGCCTGAGGCACGATGTAGTCGGCGAAGCCGTCCCTGCCGGCGCGCTCCAGGTGTGTTATGCGGGCCGCCGTCAGCGGGTCGCCGTAGCGCGGGAAGGGGAGCTTTTCGATGGCGAGCAGGCGCAGGGCGTCGCCTGGCAAGTCAACGCCCTCCCAGAACGACTTGTTGCCCAGCAGGCAGGCGTCGGTGCGTGTGCGCATGCGCTCGATGAGCTTCATCGCAGCCTGATCCCCCTGACACAGCACTTCGATGTCGCGGCTTTCCATCAGCGGGCGGAGGTGGTCTCTCGCTGTCAGCATTCGCTTTCGGGCAGTGAACAGCCCCATTCCGCCGCCGCCGGAAAGCAGGAACAGGCGGGCGAGCTCTTCTGCCGCCGCCGACCCGAATTCATCGAGCAGCGATCCTCGGGGAAGAGGCAGGTGACCTGGCAGCACCACCAGGAGATTCTGAGAGATGTCCTTGAAGGGGCTCGGCAGGTCCAGCGGATTGGTGGCTTCAAGCCCAAGCCTGTCCACTATGTACGAGAAACTGCCGTTCACGCGCAACGTGGCCGAAGTGAGCATGGCAGCCTGAAGGCCCTGCCAGAGATTCCTCAGGTGTTTCGAGACGTCAATTGGCATGCGCCTCAGCTCCCAGGTGAAGTCTGCTTCCGAGTCGCTGCGGGGCAGGGATGCCTTTTTCGGCGGTTTCGGCGGCTGGCCGGACTCCAGCTTGGATTCCAGGGCAGCGACGCTCACGAACTCGTCTTCCTTTTTCGCATAGACCGTCGAGCGCAGGGTTTTGGCGGCATTCCCGAGCTCCCTTCCGGCCCCGGCGATCTGAATTTCCAGACGGCGTGCCCGCAGACTTTCCTGCTCGCTGGCCTGCCTGCCAAGGTGAGGGACTTGCAGCCGATTCAGCCCGACTGACACCTCTGCGAGGGCGTCTCCCAGCGAGCGGGCTAAGCGACGCACTCCCAGGTAGTCCACTCCACGGACGTCAAACCCTGCGCTGATGCGATACTCAATCCCGTAGAGCGCTGCCGCCTCACGGCCTACCTCCGCCCTGCTGAGCACGTATCTCTTGAGTTCCCTGGCGAATTCTTTGGCCCGAGCTGCAGTGTTGGCCAGTGAGTCTCGGATGAGCTGCAGTCGCTCGTCGACCGTCTCGGCTTCCGCATCGTCGGTTTCGGATGCCTCGTGCTCATCGTCGATCGGCTGCGACTCCGCGCTTTGGCAGTATTCCCGGTAGCGCCGAAGCAGGCCGCGCCCTCGATTGTCGCCAAGTATCCCGAAAAGGCGCTGCAGCGACGCCTCGCCCACCGACTCTGAGAAGGCGGAGGTGGCGCTGTCCTCGAGGTTGTGGGCCTCGTCGCAGACGAGGTGGGTGATCTCCCCGGCCACCGTCCGGGCACTCAGCAGCACGGCGTGGTTCAGCACCGTTATGTCGGCCTGTGAGATGGCCGCCCTGGCGCGCCGGTGAAAGCAGATCTGCTCAAGCCTTGTGATGGGCACGCCGATCGAGTCCCCGCAGGAAACTCGCCAGCGCAGGGCGGGGAAGCCCTCGGAGCGCTCCCTCAGAAGCCAGTCGGTGAGGTCTTCCCAGTCGCCGGTGGGCGTTTGGGACACCCATCCGACTATCGCCGCCAGCGTCCAGGCTTCGGCTGCTTGAGCCGATTCCTGCGCCCGTTCGTCCGATTCCTCCTCAAAATTCCCTGCGGAATCGTTGTCCAACTCCTCGGCAAAGTCTGACATCTCTGGGGCGAACTCGTCCAATTCGTCGGCCAGGTCAGGCAGCGAGAGGTAGTTGGCCGCACCCTTGAGCACCGCCCAGGAAAATCTCCCCAGGGTCTCCTGCAGCTCCATGAGCACGCTCACAACCTGGTCCTGCAGCACCTTCGTGTGGATGCTCACGGCAACCGTGGCGTCCTCTCCTTCGGCGGAGCGGGAGAATGCCAGCGCAGGCACAAGGTACGCCAGCGTCTTGCCCGTGCCGGTGGGCGCCTCGATGAGCGACGTCTGCCCGCCGCTCAGGGCGTCCGCCACCCTCTTGGCCATGCGTTTCTGCTCAGGGCGGTAGCGGCGGGGGTGTCTAAGGAGGACGCCGCCCTCGTCAAGCGCGGCGGCGGCTGATTCCGGATCGAACTGCGGGCGTTCCTGGGCCTCTGCATTCAGAGGCTCCGGTTGCGGGCCAGGCAGGGCTTCCGCCAGTGACATGACTCCGGCTGGCGCAGGTGCCAGGAAGGCCGCCCAGGGGTGGCCGCCGCGATGCATGAGCCGTCGTTGCAGGCTGCGGACTGGCAGTTCCTCGTTCAGCAGTTCAACCAGTTTGGACACGACCTCCCCGGCGGCTTGGGCGTCGGGCAGGGCGCGGTGCCGCGGTTCGGGCTGGATTACGCCCAGCCAGTCGCAGATGTCGTCCAGGTTGTGTCCTCGCGGCGGGGTGCTGCCGTCGTTGTTGGGCGGGATGAGTGCTCCCGAGCGGGGCGCAGCCAGAAGTGCGAGCTCAATGCTGTCCAGCCTTGACCCTTCCAGCCGGGGTGCGCCGTGGAGCTTCGCCCAGTCGTCGAGTGCTTGGAAGTCGAAGGAGGGCCCGTAGTGCGCCACCACGGGAAGCCGTCCGCAGAAATCTGCGAGCCCTGCCAGTGCTTCTCTTGGGGCGATGGCGGAGTGGAGTTCGCTTTCGGTCAGGCCGGGTAGTCGTTTGCGAACATGCTCTTCCTCAGCACCCGCCAGAATCCGCTGGAAGGAGGCCGCCGCCCGGCCGTCCTCGAAGCGGCACGCCCCGACCTCCAGCAGCCTGAACCCCGGGGCGTTGAAGTCGAGGCCGTTGGTTTCTGTGTCGAGGGCGACGAAATGAGGGAGGGCGGGCCGATTGGTCATTTGCGCCCCTTCCTGGGATCAGCTAGGCGGCGTAGGCCCACCAGCGCCCCCGCCTGCGCTCCAGACTCAGGGCCAGCCCGAAGCACGTACTCAGGTTGGTGCTCGTGAGCACTTCGGAAATCCCCCCCGCGGACACGACCCGGCCCTCACGCAGCAGCATCACATGGTCAAACCCTTTGGGGATCTCCTCGGTGTGGTGTGTGACCAGCACGGTCGGGGGAGTGGACGGGTCTTCGCAAAGATCGTCGAGCGTGCGGATGAGGCTCTCTCGCCCCGCCAGGTCCAAGGCGGCGGTGGGCTCGTCGAGAAGCAGCAGGGCGGGGTCGCTCATCAGCGTCCGGGCTATCTGAACCCGCTGACGCTCGCCGGATGAGAGCGAGCCGAAGGAATGCCCGGCAAGGTGATCAACCCCCACGCGCCCCAGCAGCGCTCGCGCCTTGGAGCGGTCGCCCTCTCCGTAGTCGTGCCACCAAGGCTCCAAGGCGCCGTGTATGGCGGTCATCACCACGTCCTCGGCTGTGATGCTCGGCCGCATCCGATCTGACAGGGCTGCTGCCGCGTAGCCCACCAGGTGGCGCATCCTGCGCACGTCGACGCGACCCAGCCGCCTGCCCAGCACCTCCACCTCCCCCGAGGTGGGGTGAAGGTAAAGGGATGCGACCTTCAAGAGGGTGGACTTGCCCGCCCCGTTGGGCCCCAGGATCGCCCAGCGCTGGCCAGCGAGCACTCTCCAGTCCACGTCCTGCAGCAGGTAGCGACCCTCCCGCACCACGCTCACGCCCCGGAGGGCCAAGGCTGCCTGCTCTGCGTTCACTTGGCCGGCACCCCCGTGCCCGGTTTGACGGACGCCCCTCCGTCGTCGTGCCTGATCTCGGAGTGGGCCACCCACGTCTCGTACATTTGCCTGTACCTCCCGTCCGCCGCCAGCAGTTCGTCGTGGGTGCCTGCCTCCACGATGCGCCCGTCGTCTACCACGGCGATGCGGTCGGCGCGCATGGCGGTGGCCAGGCGGTGGGCGATGATTATGGCGGTTCGTCCCTCCAGCAGCACATCTAGGGCGCGTTCGATGAGCGCCTCAGTGCGCAGGTCAAGGTTTGAGGTGGCCTCGTCGAGAATGAGCACCCTGGGCTTGGCGAGCAGCGCCCTCGTCAAGGCAAGGAGTTGGCGCTCGCCTGACGAAAGCGACGCCCCCCGTTCGTGGCAGAACGTGTCGAGCCCGGCGGGCAGGGTGTCTAGCAGCTTGTCCAGCCCGACCGCCCGACAGGCCTCATCCACCTCCTCCGGGTCGATGTCGTCCCTCGCGAAGATGATGTTGGACCTGATGGTGTCTGCGAAGAGGAAAGGCTCCTGTGGAACCACCCCTAGTTGCCTGCGAAGGGATTCCAGCCGGACGCCCCGCAAGTCCCGTCCGTCGATGCGAACGCATCCGCTGTCCGGGTCATAGAAGCGGGCGGCCAGCTTGGCGATTGTGGATTTCCCAGCCCCCGTCTCCCCCACGATGGAGAGGCTGCTGCCCGCCGGAACGTCGAGGCTTACCCCTGAGAGCACGGTTGTGCCGGGCTCGTAGGAGAACGTCACATCCTCAAGGGTGACCCGCCCCGCTACCGGCGGGAGCTCCTCGGCGTCGTCGGCCTCGGGGACGTCCACCGGCGTCTTGAGCAACTCCCGAAGCTTCACCACCGATGCCTGCCCCTGCTGGTAGGCGTTGTAGAGGTTGACAAGCTGCTGAATGGGGGCGAAGAAGGCAGTGAGGTACAGGGCGAAGGCCGTCAGCTCCCCCAGGCTGAGGCTCCCCCTGATCACGAACCAGCCCCCCGTCCCCAGCACGACCGCCTGCGCGATGATGCCAACGCCCTCGGTGCCCGATCCGTAAATCGTGGAGACCCGCGCCGTGGCCATGTTGGCCTCTTCGTGATGCCCGATCCGGTTGCGGTGAGCCACGACGTTCTGACGCCGACGACCGGTTGCCGTGATTACCCGGATTCCCGCCAGGTTTTCCGACAGATCGGAGAGCAGATCGGCGATCCGGTCCCGCACCCGCCCGTAGCCCTCCTCTGAGACACGCCGGAACCAAAGCGACGAAAGCAGCGCTGCGGGTGCAACCACGCCGATGGCCAGACCGGCAAGCGTCGGGTCCAGGTAGAAAATCACGCCCGTGATGGTCACCAGGGTGAGGCCCTGCACGATCATCAGCACCAGCCCCTCCTGCAGAAGCATCGTGAGGGCTTCGATGTCGCTGGTCATGCGGGTCATCACAACCCCGGCGCGCTCGCGAGTGTAGAAGTCGAGGGAGAGGCGCTGCAGGTGCGAGAAGACCTTCACCCTCAGCCCGTGCATGATCTGCTCGCCCAGTCGCCCCCCCAGCGACGTGCGCGAACGTCCGGCCCAGACGTGGCAAAGCACTGTTGCCAGGTAGACGCCCGAAACGACTCCAAGCAAGTCGAACCGACCGGGCAGGACGCCGTAGTCGATGCCAATACGGGTCAGGAGCGGCCCAGCCTGCACCGCCAGGGTTTCCGCAACGACCAGCCCGAGCACCAGGAGCACCCGTCGCCGGTAAGGGGCAAGCAGGGTGCGCAGGCTGAGGGGGGGCTCCGCAGGTGGGACGTGCTCGAAGTCCACCTCGTCGGAGGGGTGTTCCGGTTCTTCGGTGAGGATGGATTCGGCCCTTTCCCGCATTTCGTCCGGGATGCCCGCGAAAGGCAGGCCGGAGGCGGTGTTGATCTGCGCGGACGAGTGCATCGGGCCGATATGCCCCCCGCCCACCCCGAATCCCATCAGAGTGCCCCGCTGCCCGCTGAACAGCGCTCGAAGCTCATCGGCTGCCCGCCGTCGCCTGGCTCTCGGCCAGCACCTGGGCGTACCGCGGCTCGCGAGCCAGAAGTTCTGCGTGGGTGCCGACAGCCACCACTCGGCCCCCCTCTGTGAAGACCACCCTGTCGGCCTGGGAGATGGTGGAAAGACGATGGGAGATCACAAGCATCGATCGTCGTCCTCCCGCCCGAAGCCCGGC
This sequence comes from uncultured Acidimicrobiales bacterium, assembly GCA_958295925.1. GTDB lineage: Bacteria > Actinomycetota > Acidimicrobiia > Acidimicrobiales > CATQHL01 > CATQHL01. The sequence continues at coordinate 694,884 of CATQHL010000001.1, read as the reverse complement.
GAAGATTGCCTCCTCCACCTCCGAGTCGATGGCGCTCGTGGCGTCGTCGAGAATCAGCACGCCAGGGTCGGCCAGCAGCGCCCTCGCTATCGCAACCCGTTGTCGCTGCCCGCCAGAGAGGGTGTAGCCACGCTCGCCCACCGCCGAGTCGTAACCCTCAGCCAGGTCGTCGATGAACTCGTGTATCTGTGCTGCCTGTGCTGCTTCGACAATTTCCTCAAGCCTGGCGGTCGGCCTCCCGTAGGCGATGTTGTCGCGCAGCGAGACGGAAAACAGGAACGCCTCGTCAAAGACGATTCCCACGTGACGGCGCAGGCAGGCGAGGCTGAGCGTACGGATGTCCACCCCGTCGAGGCGGATGCAACCGTCGTCGACGTCGTAAAAGCGGGCTGCAAGTCGAGCCACGGTGGACTTCCCGCAGCCGGTTGGCCCTACAAGCGCCAGCACCTCGCCCGGCTCGATTCGCGGGGAGAATCCGCTCAGGATCTCCCGATCCGCCTCTCCCGCTGCGTCGGGGTAGCCAAAGCTCACGTCGTCGAACTCCAGCGCCCCGTCCACACGGTCGAGCACCACGGCGTCGGGGGGATCGACGATTTCGGCCCTGGTGTCGAGCACCTGATACACCCGGGCTGCGGCGGCTGCCCCCCGCTGTGTCTGCATAAGCAGAAAGCCGAACATGTGAAACGGGACCTGCAGCATGATCACATAGGCATTAAAGGCAAAGAGGGTGCCGATGGAGACGTCGCCCCTAATGGCCAGCCATCCCCCGTAGAGGAGCACCAGCCCCATTGCGACGCGAGGCAGGGCTGCCAGTAGTGGGTTGTAGCGAGCCCTCACGTCCACGCTTCGCATCGCCGCCCACTGCACCCGTCTTGATGCCCGCGCAAGCTTGCGTATCTGCGCCCGCTCGGCGGCGAACGACTTCACCACCCTGCTGCCGCCCACGTTCTCGTCCACGATGGCTGCCACCTCCGCGAGACGCGACTGCGTAATCCAGGAGAGCGGCAGGACGATGCTGCGGAAGCGGATGCCGAGCACACCCACCAGGGGCAGCGTGGACAGCGCCACGAACGTGAGCGGAACGTGGATCGTGAGCATCAAGGCGAGCGCAAGAAAGAAAGTGAGGATCGCGAGTATCCCCATTGGGGCGAATGCCAGCAGAATCTGAATGGAGCGGATGTCGCTGTTGGCGCGGGAGATCACGTCGCCGGAACTGGTGTGGTCGTAGAAGGAAAACGACAGCTTTGTGAGGTGGCGGTGCAGCAACGCCCTGAGCTCGGAGTCGATGCGAAACGCCAGCTTGAACAGGGAGTAGCGGAACGTGCCCCCGAACACCATCCTGGCCAGCGCAAGCCCGAACAGGACCAGTCCCGAGGCGAGCAGGGCGCCCCGGCGCCCGTCCCCGGCTGCGTCGATCGCCTCCCGCGCCACAGCCGGCACGGCCACCGCGGTCGCCAGGGCCACCGCACCGGCGAGGATGCCGATCGTCAGCAGGCCACGATGCGCTGAAACAACTGGCCAGAGTCGCCTGAACCAGCCTTTTCCCTGGTCGGGGTGGATGTTTGCCACGGGAGGCGGGAACTCCGCCTCGATTGCGAGCGGTTCGAAGCGTTCCTCTGCGTCGGTCGCCTCTGCGTCGGTCGCCTCTGCGTCGGTCGCCTCTGCGTCGGTCGCCTCTGGCCTCAGGGGGATGGATGGGGAAAAGGGGGATCTGGGCATAAAGGTCGTGGGTGCCGGGGGGGCGGTGTGCGGGAATGCTAACCAGCCCTTGGGGGAGCGAGCCTGGGCTAGGCTGGAGAGCGATCAGGATCGCACTCGGACTGCTCGCAGTCTTCGCACTCATCGTTGCCAACGCCTGTTTTGTGGCCGCCGAATTCTCTCTTGTGTCCGTTGAGCGTTGGCGTGTGGTTCAGGCAGCCGCCGCCGGCCGCCGCTCGGCTCAGGCTGTCCTGAAGCTCTTCGAGCGGATCACGTTCTACATCTCCGGCACTCAACTCGGGGTCACCATCGTGTCCCTGCTGCTGGGCTGGCTGTCGCAGCCCCTGATAGCCGACCTGTTGGAGCGGGTGATGTCCCCGGCGGTGAGCCCCTCGGCGGCAAGGGCATTCTCGGTGGCCGCGGCGTTCGTCATAGCCACGTCGGCGCAGTTGGTGCTGGGCGAGCAGATACCGAAAATGCTCGCCATCGCCCGCTCTCTGGCAACGGTCATGCTCTTCGCCAGACCCCTGCGCGCCTACGGGTACTTGAGCCGTCCCTTCATTACGGTGATCGACCGGACGACTAACGGCATAGTGGGATTGCTTGGTCTGAAGCCCACGCCGGAGCTTCGCTCTGTAAGGTCGCTGGCCGAATTGGAGCACGTCATCCGCACCTCCCCGAAGAGCGGGGAGATCAAGCCCGATGACGTGAGGCTGCTTACCCGTTCCCTGCGGTTCGCGAACAAGACGGCGGCCGAAGCCCTGGTTCCCCGGGTGGAAGTTGTCTCGGTCGAGCCGACCGACTGCCTCGACGAACTGGTGGCAACCTCGGCAAAGAGCGGCTATTCCCGCTTTCCGGTGGTGGAGGGCGACCTTGACAACGTCGTGGGCGTGGTGGGCGTCAAGGCCGTTCACCGGGTGGCTCCTGGTGAGAGGTCGAAGACGGCCGTGGCCGAGATCATGGGCGAAGCCCTTGCAGTGCCTGACAGCGCCGAACTCGGACGCCTTCTAGGCGAGATGAGCAGGCGCCGCCAGACGGTGGCCGTGGTGGTCGACGAACACGGCGGCACTCTCGGAATCATCACCACAGAGGACATCGTGGAGCAAATCGTCGGGGAGATCGACGATGAATACGACCCCGTGGTCCGTTTCACCCAGCCCGTCGCTCCAGGGGTCTGGCAATTTGGGGGCGACCTCAGCGGGGATCAGCTGCAAGAGGAGTGCGGCCTGCGGCTGCCGGAAGGCCCCTATGAGACACTGGCAGGGTTCGCCCTGCACAAGATGGGGAGGATTCCAGAGGAGGGGGACACCTTTGCCTGGAAGGACTGGCGGTTCAAGGTGGTGGAGATGGCGCGCCTTCGCATCGTCACCTTGCAGGTCTCGGTGTTGACGACAGCGGCGACGCGCAGCCCTTCCAGTGGAGAATCGGAGGAAGGCGGGGGACGGTGACAGCAGTAGCCGGGCTCCTGGCGATTTTCTTCCTGGTGGCCAACGCCTTTTTTGTGGCGGCGGAGTTCGCCCTCGTGGCCGCCTCCCGGGTTCGCCTGGAGGTGATGGCCGAGGCCGGCAACCGCCGTGCAAGGATTGCGGTGGGGGCCATGCGCAATCTGGGCACCCAGCTCGCGGGCGTTCAGCTGGGCAACACCATGGCATCCCTGGGTCTGGGATTCGTGGTGGAGCCGGCGGTGGCGGAACTCTTGGAGCCTTTGCTGGGGGGGCTCGGCAGGGGGGTTTCGGTGGCGGTCGCCTTCGCCGTCGTAGTGGTTCTGCATGTCCTGCTTGGGGAGATGGTGCCGAAGAACGCCGCCTTGTGCCGGCCGGACGCCTTGGTGATGTGGCTGGCGCCTGCCCTGAGGCTGTTTGTGGCGACGTTCAGGCCTTTCATCTGGGTTCTCGACAAGTTGGCCACGGCAGGCGTTCGCCTGTGCGGGGTCGCTCCGTCGGAGACCGTGGGATCGGCCCTCGGGGCGGACGACATCTCCGGGATGCTGGCAGAGTCACGAGGGGAGGGCCTGCTCGACGAATTCGAGCATTCGTTGCTGACGGCCGCCCTGGAGATGAGGGAGCGGCCGGTTTCGTCGGTGATGGTGCCGCGATCTGAAATCGTGGGCATAACGCGCATGACCACCGCCGCCGAAGCGGAGCGGACGGTAATAAGAACGGGTCATTCCCGGCTGATTATGGGGGACGTTGATCGCCCCGACGGGTTTGTTCACGCAAAAGACCTGCTGGCGGTTCGGAGTCAGCACCTGCCGGTGCCCCCGGCGTTTGTGCGGAAGGCGCTCGTGGTCCCGCCCGACCTGGTTCTAGAGGAGGTTCTTCGACAGATGCGAAGGATGCGGATTCACCTGGCGGTTGTGAGCGACGGTGATTCAACCCTCGGACTGCTGACGTTGGAAGACATACTCGAGCCGCTCGTAGGCGAAATAAGAGATGAAAGCGACGTTAGGTAGCCTGTGGATAATGTTCAGAAAGCTCGCGTACTTGCTAATAGCGGCGATTCTGGCAACAGGGTCTTCCCCCGCCGCTGCTCAGAGCGAACTCGACCGAGCCAGGGAAAGGGTGGCCGAGCTGCAGGCGGAGATCGACCGTCTCTTCGAACAGGTGAAAGCGGCGCAGAGTCGGGCGGACGCGGCAGGGGTGTCCTACTGGGATGCTGACGAAGGTCTTCATGTGCTCGAGCTGCAGATTGAGGAGGCCGCGCAAAGGGAAGCCGAGCTGAGCGGGCAGGTCGAAGCAATGCGAGAGCAGATAACAGAGATTGCGGTCGAGCGGTATATCAACTCCGGGAGGACGTCCTACATACTCGCCGGCGAGGACCTGAGCAGGCAGGCCGCCCTCGATGCCCTGGCGCGCTTCTTGCGGGAAGGGACGCTGGACATCATCGACGAATACCGGCAGGTGCTGGACGACCAGGCGACTGTCAAGGAACTTCTGGCGTTTCAGGCCAAGCAGCAGCAGGACCTCATGTCATCCGCCGATGCAACTCACTCCACGCTGATCGAGGAACTCGATGAAATTACAGAGATTTACATAGAGGCTGCCAAAAAGCTCAACGAGCAGGATGAGATTCTGGAGGCTTTGGAGGAAGAGGAGCGCAGGCGAATTGCCGAGGAGCTGAGAAAAAAGCGAGCTGAGCAGGCTCGACGAATAGAAGCCGCGCGCAGGGCGGCGGCAGAGCGGGCGGCGGCCGAGGAGGCGGCCAAGGCGCTGGCGGCGGCCGAGGAGGCGGCCAAGGCGCTGGCGGCTGCTGTCGAGCCTGAACGTGAACAGACCCTGTCAGCAGACGGGGGCGCCCCTCAGTCCCCCCAGAGCCCGCCGCCTCCGCCCAGTCCACCTCCACCTGTTTCGCAGACGTCTCTGCAGACCGCTTCAGGTTGGGTGTGCCCTCTCGCAGGGCCGTTCAGTTACGTGGACGACTACGGGGCGCCGCGTCACTACGGCGGATGGCACAAGGGCAACGACCTGATCGCCCCGACGGGCACTCCCGTGCTTGCGACCGAGAACGGCCGGCTTGAGCATCGCTTCAACAGGATCGGCGGGCTCTCCGCCTACATCTACGCTGACTCTGGCAACTACTACTACAACACCCATCTCTCTGCATACGAAAACGAGGGCGTTGGCTGGGTGCCTGCCGGCACGGTAATCGGCTATGTAGGCGAGACCGGAAACGCCCCCATCCCCCACCTGCACTTCGAGTACCACAAGGGCGGGCGGGGAAACTACATCAACCCATACCCGGTAGTGCGCGATGCCTGCTTCTGATCCCCCGAGGCTGCTGGTGGGCGGGCACTTGCCCCGATCGGCGTCAGGCCCAGATCAAGGATCGAAGGTCTTGGAGAGGAGGTCCTCGAATGCCTGCCCCGCAGCTGCGGTGAGCGGGCCCGGGCAGGCGGCCAAGCTGACCCCGTCCACGCTGCAAACGGGATGCACCCCCCGCGTGGCGGACGTGAGAAAGGCTTCGGAGGCATCGCCCAGGGCGCTCAGCGGAAGCGTCCGCTCCACCGCCTCGGTGATCTCCAGAATCAGCCCCCTGGTCACCCCTGCCAGGCAACCGGACGATAGCGGGGGTGTCAATAGTGAGTCCCCGCCGGCCACAAAAACGTTGGTGCCGGTTCCTTCGCAGAGCTCGCCGCGGGTGTTGGGGAAGATAGCTTCGCCTGCCCCGGAGTCTCTTGCCCGTTGAAGGGCGCGGACGTTCTCGGCGTATGAAATCGACTTGACCCCTGTAAGTGCGCCCCGTTCGTTGCGCGCCCAGGGCAGGGTGACGACAGCCACTTCGGGAGGATGGTCTTCATAGGGCTCGGCGAGGACGGTCAGGGTGCCAGGACCGCCCCCCCGGACCGAGTTGAGCGCTCCTGGGCCGCTGCTGAAGGTGATCCTCAGCCTTCCGCTCTTAAGGCCGCAAGCTGCGAGCAGTTCGGCGACCGCACGTCGTGTCAGGTTCTTGTCGGGGGACTCGAGCCCCAGCATTCCGGCCGAACGTTCGAGCCGGGCCAGGTGCCTGCTCAGGGCAAACGGATGGCCGGAGATGACGCGGGTCACCTCGAAGACCCCGTCGCCCACGATTACCCCATGGTCCCTTGGAGAGATGCGGGCTGCGTCAACGGGAAGGACTTCCCCGTTGATCCACACCACCCCTTCGTTCATTCCCTGAGGCTACGGCTTGCCCAGCGCCCATCGGGGGCATTCTGCCGATAGCGTTTGTTGGGTATGGCTAAGAAATCAAGAGGAAGATCGCAGTCTTCTGAGCGCGCCCCCAGGCGGGGGGTTTCAGAGAAAGGTGAGGCCCCACAGTCTCGGAAGAGCTTCGCTGCGTTCGCCCAGCGCCCCTCCCGCCGGGACGACGCCTTGCGGGACGTGCGTCGCGCCGCTCGCTACGACGTCGGCGAGGGTTGGCTGCCCAAGCTGCTGAGGCCCAGCTTCGGGATGCTGGTGGCGGCCTTGATCGCGGCGGGGGTGGCATTCGTAGCCGTCGCATACACGCAGCGCGACGTTCAGGCTCGGCCTGTTCAGAATGAGGACCACTGGCATTCGCCTTACGGTGTGTGGGACTGCGCCCTTGGGGTGGGCGGGGACTTCCTCGATCCCTTCCAGAGCGACGACGACCCGCTCGGCATTCACTCCCACCGGGACGGAATCATCCACGTTCACCCGTTCTTCGAGTCGTCCTCGGGGCACGGCGCCGTGCTGAAGCACTTCCTCGACTCCATGCGTGTGGAGGTGTCCACCGACGGAATCCTCCTGGACAATGGGGATTACCTGGCCGCAGGGGAGACTTGCGACGGAGAAGATTCGATCATCCAGGTTCTGCGCTGGGAGTTCGCCACCTCCTCCGACGAGGCTCCGGAGGTATTCACCGAGGGGTTCAATGATCTGCGATTCTTGAACAACGGTGAGGCGTGGGTTATCGCCCGGGCGCCGGAGGGTGCGGAGATCCCGCCCCCGCCGAGCATCCCCCACCTGCAGTTCGTGGATCCGAACGCGTATGCGCGGTTGGACGAGGAGGGCAATCCGCAAGACGCCGGGGAATAAGGCGTCAAGCACCCCCGCTGCGGGGCGCTGTTGACTGGCAGGCGGAGTTCGGCTTGAGCGCCCTCATCCTCAAGGGGATGCGCCTCGGCGCGGGCATCATATGACTGGCAGGCAGTCGGCAGTAACCGGCGCGGTGGTCCTGGCCGGGGGAAAGGGGATGCGTCTTCGGCCTCTCACGCTGGGAAGGGCAAAGCAGATGCTTCCCATAGTCGACCGCCCGATGATCGAGCACGTGGTGGGCAAGCTGGCCGACGAGAATGTAAGCGACGTCCTGCTCTCGCTGGGATACCTCCCCGACGAGTTTCTTGCTCAATACCCGGACGGCCGCTGCGCCGGGGCCACCCTCAGCTACGCCACCGAGCCTGCCCCCCTTGGGACGGCCGGCGGCCTGCGGTTTGCGGTAAGTTCCCTGGGAGGCAGTTCCGCCTTCTCACGGACATTCATGGTCGTGAACGGGGACATCCTCACCGACGCCTCCTACGACGCCCTGCTGGCGCTGCACCGGGATCGCCCGGCGGCGGCGACGATACTGACCATCCCGGTGCTGGATACCTCTCGCTTTGGGAGCGTCCTGGCCGACGAAGAGGGAAATGTGGCGCGTTTCGTGGAGAAGCCGTCAGGCTCCGAGGGCGCCGGCGGCGGCTGGATCAACGCCGGGGTCTACGTTTTGGAGCCCTCGGTGCTGGACCTCATCGGCAGCGACAGGCCAGTCTCCATGGAGCGCGAGGTCTTCCCCCATCTCGCCAGGGAGGGTGCCCTCTACGCGCTCCGCTCCGAGGATTACTGGATAGACGCCGGGACGCCGAGGTCGTACCTGCAGTCGCAGCTGGACCTGATTTCCGGCCTGCGCAGGGAAGTGCCGGCGGCCCGCAGTGAATCGTCCAAGGTCTCAACAGGGGCTGAAGTGGTCGAAAGCGTGATCATGCGTGACGCTGAGGTGTCCGAGGGGGCCGTCGTCCGCCGGTCGGTGCTGCTCCCGGGCGGGAGGGTTTGCGCCGATGCCATAGTCACAGACTCTGTGGTGGGGTTCGGCGCCGTGGTAGGGGAGGGGGCGGAAGTCTCAGGGGGGAGGCTGCTCGCCGACGGCGAGAAGGTAGTGGCCGGGGGCTAGCGGAACAAGTCCTCCCGGGCTGGCCGCAGCAAGTCGGCGGTAACGCTGCCCGAACCCAGCCACGAACTTGGAAGTCCCCTCAGCACCGCAACCGGGACGTTGCGATCCTTGCCCATGACCAGTTCCGCGGCAGCGGCGATCTCGTCGGCGATCGCCACCTCGGTGACCTGCAGGCTCCTTCCCGTGGCGTCCTCGCTGCCGCGCAGATCCAAGATAGGCAGCACCCCGGCGCAGCCGATGGCGGCGTCTGTCAGGCCTCGTCGCCAAGGCCGCCCGAACGTGTCGGAGACAACCACGCCCACCCCCACCGATCCGTGCATGCGGATGCCGTCCCTGATGCGCCGCGCCGAGCGGTCGGGGTCGGCGGGCAGCAGCGCGGCGAATCCCTCGGGAACATTCGAGAAGTCCACGCCGGCGTTGGCGCACACGAAGCCGTGCGGAGTCTCGCAGATGAGCAGTTCGCCGCGCCTGCGCAGCACGCGGGAGGATTCCCCCTCCACGAGCCGTCGGCGCTCGACGAGGTCCCCGGCGTCCACCGCCCGCAAGCGGCCTTCGGCCTTGGAGACGATCTTCTGCGTCACCACAACGACGTCCCCGTCTTCCAGCGAGGCGGCCGAGACGATCTCGGCCGCCAGGTCGCACCCGGCGGCGATCTCCCCGAGACCCTCCACGGCCAGAATCTCCAGGCGGTTCACGACAAGGCGCCTATTACAACTTCGGCCAGCTCCGCCGCCAGCGACGGCGTGTGCATGACCGTCGGCGTGACCACGCAGCGCATGCCCTCGGCCTCCACCTCCTGCGCCCTGCGCCTGTCGGCTTCGTCGATTACCAGCACGGAAGCAAGGGGGGAATAGAGACGGGCCACCCCCGCGACCGAGGGCTCGTGCCCCAACTCCTCAAGCAGTCTGGCGGCAGGGCCCCGCAGGGCCGCCCCGTCGACTATCGGCGAGATGGCCACGACGGAATTCCTCCGCAGGTTCACCGCGGCCCGGATGCCGGGGATGGCCAGGATGGGCCAGATGGAGAGGATCGGGTTGGACGGTGCTATCACCAGTATCCGCGAAATCTCCAGCGCCTTCATCACGCCAGGCGCCGGGCTCGTGAGGGCAGCCCCGGCGAATCGGACCGAACCCACCGCCACCGAGTGCCGACGCTTGACAAAGTATTCCTGGAAGCCGATCTCGGTGAGAGGGTCGCCGAGCAGGGTGAGGCGAGTCTCGATGCGGTCGTCGGTAGCAGGCAGAATTCTTATGCCAACACCCCATCCGGCGGACACTTCGGCGGTTACCTGGGAGAGCGGGGCTCCCTCCCTCAGGCGCCGGGTGCGGTACACGTGGGTTCCCAGGTCACGGTCCCCCAGGGAGAACCAGGTCTCGGCCCCCAGCCTGCTCAAGGTCTCCAGCGCCTGCCAGGTCTCTCCCTTCAATCCCCAGCCGGTCTCAGGGTTCAGCTCGCCCGTCAGGCAGTATGTGACGGTGTCGAGGTCGGGGCTCACGTGAAGCCCGTGCAGAATCACGTCGTCTCCGCAGTTCACCACCGCCGTGATGTTTGAAGGCTCGACCACTCGCACGAGCCCCTGGAGAAAGCGGGCGGCGCCGTAACCCCCGGCCAGCACGGCGACTGTCGGCGAAGGCACGGCTCCCTGGTGCGCATTCACGACGAATCAGTTATCCAGAATTAGTGTCTAGTGCTGTGTCCACTCCAGGCAGTTATACCCCAGTCGTGCCCCGTCGCGTCCTCAAGCCTTCTGTTCTGCATCTACCTCCTTCCGACGCGGTCGGGTGTCTGCGGTAGCCATGGCGATGCTTTCGCAGACCCGGGAAACACCTTCTTCAGGTAATCGTGACTGAGCCCGCGACTGGGGGCCTGCCGAGAATCGGACCGAGCGTCCACGCAATAGTCGTGGCGCACTCGCCCGGGGACTGGTTTGAGGAAACCTTGCGCTCCCTGCGTGATCAAGACCACTCCAATCTCGACGTCACGGTTGTGGACACCTCTCCCGCAGTGGCCGGCTCGGGCTTGGCGGAACGGGTCTCCGACTTCCTGCCAGAGGCTTCCGTGCTGTTCGTGGACGGAAACCCGGGATTCTCGGCTGCCGTGAACGCGGCCATTGAAGCAGTCGGCAAGGAGCGCCTCTCGTCCAAGGAGGATGAGCCTGCCTACCTGCTGATCTGCCACGACGACATTTCACTGTCGACCGACGCCGTGACCAGGCTGGCGGAGGAGGCTATGAGCAGCGGGGCCGGGGTCGTCGGCCCAAAGCTTGTGGACTGGGACGACCCCAGGTCGCTTCAGTCCCTGGGCTTGACGGTGGACAAGCTCGGGGCGCCCATTCCGCTCATTACCCCTGGCGAACTCGACCAGGGCCATCACGACGACGCGGCAACAGTGCTGGCGGTTGCGAGCGCCTGCATGCTCGTCGACGTCGGCCTTTATAAGCGTTTGGGCGGTTTCGACAGCGCCATTTCCTTCCACGGCGAAGACACCGACTTCGGCTGGCGCGCCACGATTGCGGGCACCTCGGTGCGGGTCGCCCCTGCTGCGGTGGTGCGTCACAGGGCAAGGCTTTCAGAGCGCGTAAAGGGACTGGGGCGGGACCGGCTGGCATGGCGCCACAACCTGCGCTCGTGCCTCGTGTGCGCCCACCCGCACGAGGTCGGGCTGATCCCCCTGGCGATCCTGATGATTGGCCTGGAGTCCCTTGCGGCCTTTCTTACTGGACACTTCCGCCGATTCCTGTCCTTGACGGCCGCCTGGCCTTGGAACCTGCTCGGGCTGCCGGAGATATTGCGAAGACGCCGACAGCTTTCGATCCTCCGGTCTGAGGAGTCGCAAACGCGCGTCGTGAGGCTGCAATCCCGCAACGTGGTTTCGCTGCGAAGGTACCTCAGGGCGCTCTTGTCGGGATCGGAGCACAGTGAGGGTTTTCTGGGCAGGGGCAGCCGTTACTGGTCTGCCTTCCGAAGCGCCCCCGTGCGGCTGTCCATTGCGGCCTGGGTGACGATCGGGGCGATCTTCTTATTCGGGGGAAGGCATCTCATAACGCGATCCGTCCCCGTGCTGGGGGAGATCGCCCCCTTCGGCGAAAGCCCCGGCGATCTCTTCAGCGATTGGCTGAGCGGCTGGCGGCCTGAGGGGTTGGGGATGGACGGCCACGCGCCCACCGCCTTGTTCATTTTGGGTATGGCCGGTTCCCTGCTGTTCGGCTCGCTGGCCCTTGCAAGGACTGTTCTGCTGGTTGGGCTTATTCCCTTTGGGGCCTTGGGCATCTGGCGATTTATGGGGCAGTTCGGTTCGAAGAGGGGTCAAATTGCGGGCCTGGCCGCTTTCGTGTTCATGCCCCTGCCCTACAACGCCATGGCGAACGGCAATTGGAGCGCGCTGGGTGTCTACGGGGTGCTGCCCTGGATTCTTCTCTGGATGTCCCGGGCCACTGCGTTGGAGGGCGAGGGGTCAAGGGAGGGAATCCTGGCGGGATGGGTGACCCCGACACTGGCGGTGGGGATGCTGCTGGGGCTGCTGGGGGCGTTCGTACCGCTGGCCGTGATGGGGGTGCTGCTGCTGGCCCTGGCCATCGTCGCTGGTGGCCTGCTTGCCGGGAGGGCAGAGCGTCTCCCCAGGCTCGTCGTGGTCACCCTGGGTGGCTTGGCCCTGGGCTGGGCGCTCAACTGGCCGTCGGCCCCCCGGTCGTGGAGGGGTTTGGTGGATTTTGGCGGTGCCAGGCCCGCAGGCTTGTCGGGCTACAAGTTCTCGGAGATGCTGCGCTTCGACACGGGTGTCGTAGGAGAGCGCAGCCTTATCTGGGGAATGCTGGCGCTGGGCGCCCTCGGCTTGCTGCTGGCGCGCGGGCAGCGGCTGATCTGGATGTTCCGGGCTTGGATACTGGTTCTGGCGTCGGTGCTCATCGCCCTCGCCAACGAACGCGGGTGGCTGCTGGGCGATCTGCCGCGAGCGGAGCTGCTGCTGGCGCCAGCAGCAGTAGGACTGGCGATGGCGGTGGCCGTGAGCGTTTCCGCTGTCGATGGGGACGTGCGGAGCCTGAACAGGTCCCTGCTTACGGGCGCCGCAGGGATCGCCCTGCTGATCGGAAGCATCCCTGTGCTGGGATTGACGCTGGACGGGCGCTGGGGAATGCCGGAGGGCGACTATTCGAGTTCGTTGGCGGCTGTCGAAAGGGAATCCGCAGGAAGCGCGTTTCGCATCCTCTGGGTAGGGCATCCCGATGTGCTCCCGCTGGCGGGAAGGCCGCTGGACGGGGAGTTGGTGTACGCAACCTCCACGTCGGGCATTCCAGAGATCGGATCGCAATGGGTTTCCGACGACCCGGGGGAGTCCGAACTCCTCGCCGATGCCTGGAGGGATGCAATTCATGGAAACGACAACCGTCTGGGGGAGGCGCTTGTCCCCCTGGGGGTTCGTTACCTGATTGTCGTAGAGAGAATCGCCCCGGAGCCTTTCGGTCAGCTGACCAGGCAGGTCCCCCCCAGGGTGACCCGTCGGCTCGAAGACCAGCTCGACCTGGAGCACGGGGAGTCGCGTACGGGCTTGAAGGTGTTCCGCAACACGAACGGTGCGCTGTCTCACGCGGTTCTGGCAGGGACTGGCCCGCTTTCCTCCCAGGAACTCCTGGCGGGAGCCTCGCCATTTCCCGTATACGAGGACTCGACAACCGCAAAGGGGATCGTAAACGTGCCTGTTCGGGTCTACTTGGCCGACGCCGCCGCCGGGTGGAGGCTCAGCTTGGAAGGGCAGGACGTCCCCTCTGCCCAAGCCTTGGGGTGGGCAAGAGTCTTCAATGTGGACTCCCCCGGCGAAGTGGAGCTCGGATACGACTCCCCGCTGAGTCGTTCCGTGCACGTCTGGCAGATACTCCTGTGGGTCTTTTTGCTGGCCTTGGCCGTGTTTCTCTCGCTCAGCAGGCGCAGGGTGACTTGACGTGAGGAAGGTGCACCGCTGGCCCGGCGTCCTGGCCCTCCTGGCAATGCTCGCGGCCCTCGCAGTGGCCGATCGGGTGGCTTCCCAGCGCCAATCTGCCACGCCCGAGGAGACGACGGGGGTCGTGGTCCCCGCCGGCTATTCATCTGAGGGCGGCTCCACCTGGTTCTGCGTAGGTGGCGTGGTAGGCAAGGCGGACAACGAGACGCTGGTGGTCATAACCAACTCAGGCGACACCGAGGCGATCGTCCGCCTGGTGGCGTTCCCTGCAGTGCCTCTGGGGACAGTCTCCCGCGGCTGGCAGCCCGTCGAGGCTGAGATAACCGTCGGCCAGCATTCAAGGAAGGAGCTGAGCCTTTGGGAATTAATCGCGGGTTCCAACGAGGATTTGGCGGCTTTCGACGAGGTGTTCGTCTCGGCGATGGTTCGCATCGAGAATTCCGAGGCGGTCGTCTCCCTCTCGGTGAGGAGCGGGGCGCACTCCGATGTCGGCAACTGTCTGACCGAGGCCTCCACGTCCTGGTTTTTCGCGGCGCTCAGCACTCGTCGAGACGCCCGGGCGCACCTGCATCTGCTTAACCCGCACCCTGACGACGCCGTGGTGGACCTGGCTTTCTCCACTGACGACGGGAGCAGGAAGCCAGTGGCGTACACCGGGGTGGTAATCCCCCCCAACTCCCTGAAGGTGCTGGATCTGCGAGCCGAGGTGACGCGCCGTTCCCAGGTCTCGTTTTCGGTTGAGGCTCGCAGCGGAGGAGTGGTGGCAGCGCTTCTTCAGGGATTCGACGGGTCATTCGGGCTTTCGGGCATTGCCCTGGCGGACGCCTCCCCCAAGGCGGAGTACCAATGGATGTTTCCGCTGGGAATCGGTTCGGCCGAGGTCGGCTCGTCGAGTTCCATCGTCCTGTACAACCCCAACCCCAGCGAGGCCGAGGTGGAGTTCACCGTCGAGATAGACGACAACCTCAAGGCGCGACCGGTGGCGCCTTTCGAGATCACTGTCCCCGCCAGGCAGAGAATCCAGGTGATCTTTGACGTTGGCGAGGAGCATCCGCTCTCGGGGTCGTACGTGCTAGCGGCCACCGAGAGGGTGATCGCCAGCGAGTCCTACTGGGTGAGGGTGCGGTCGTTCAACGGCGTGGGAATTGTTGCGGAAAGACTGCTGACCTCTCCCACCAAGGGGGTTTCCATCACTCCCGGGCGAACGGCCGGCGCCACGAGACACCTGATCGCCCGAGTCTCGGCAGAGGCGACAGAGACCCTTCGCCTCGCGCTGGTGAACCCCTCGGTTGAGACAATCAGCCGATTGAGCATCGAGGCGCTCCGCTCCTCCGGCTGGGAGACGGTGGACGGCCTGGGCGATCTTGAGATCCGCCCGCTGCAGCGGCTGCTTGTGGTTCTAGAAGGCGGGGAGGACACGGACGCTGCGCTCGCCTACAGGGTGGAGGCCTCCGAACCCTTGATTTCCTCGGTGAGGGACGTGGGCGGGATGGGAATCCGATCATCGGTGCCCGAGGCCGGATCCCTTTCGCCCTACGGGCTTCTCCTCTACTGAGAGTTCAGCCGTCTTTGCCGAGGATGCTCCGCGCCAGTCGGACATCTTCGGCGGAAAGAGGCCCACGAAACCAGGCGTCTACTCCCCCAACGGGGTTGACCACCAGGGTGAGAGGCACTGAGCGCACGTCGTAGATGCGATGCATCTCAGGCCGGGATGAGGCTTCGACCTCCGTCAGGGCCACGTCGCTGGCGGCCAGGGGCCTAAGGCTGCGGACGACCGACTCGCAGGCTCTGCAGTCGTCGTCGGTGAAGACGACCAGTCGCCAACTCTCCGATGCGCCGCCAAAATCCGAGAGGTCAAGGGTGGCTGGAACGTCTTCGGTGCCCAGCGCCCCCCGCCATCGATGGCGACGGCGGGTGAACAGGAAGGCGACCAGTACGGCCACTGCAGAGAGGATGAGCGCCAGGGGAGTGGTTCGCACTCCAGCTTGCCTGTCTGGCTCTGCCCGGCCCTGACTGCAGCTAAGCGTGCACAGAGGCCGCCAGAGCCGACGCCGCAGCCAATTCGTGCTGCGCTGAGCCCGAATACGGTTCGGACCCGTTGCCCATGGCCAGCTCGAGCAGCCGGACTACCTCGCTCCCGGGGATGCTCTCCTTTTCCAGCAGAGCGTTGGCCACCAGGTCCAGGGCCAGGCGACGCACGGTGAGGAGCTTTCGGCAGCGTTCCTCCTGATTCCTGAGGATGCGCTCGACCTCCTCGTCAATCAGGCGGGCGGTTTCGTCGCTGTACTCCCTGGTGCTCACGATCTCCTCGCCCAGGAAGACCTCGCTGTGCGACCCCCAGGCCATGGGGCCCAGCCGTTCGCTCATCCCCCACTCCCGCACCATCTTCTTTGCCATCTGGGTGGCGCCCACCAGGTCGTCGTTGGCGCCCGTGGAGACGACTCCGAACACCAGTTCCTCGGCCACGCGTCCGCCCATGCGAACCACGAGGGTGTCTTCGATGTAGTTCTGACGGTAGATGTGGCGTTCGTGCTCCGGGAGCTGCATCGTCACTCCAAGGGCCATCCCGCTGGGAATGACAGACACCTTATGCAGGGGGTCTGCGTGAGGGAGGCTGGCGGCGCAGACGGCGTGCCCGGCCTCGTGGTATGCCACGGCTTTCTTCTCCTCCCCTGAGAGGGCCATCGACTCCCGCTGCTGCCCAATCAGCACCCTGTCCCTTGCGCTTTCGAAGTGCCAGGCCGAAATGGAGTCGCTGCCTGCCCGCACAGCGGTGAGCGCAGCCTCGTTCACCAGATTGGAAAGGTCTGCCCCGCTCATTCCTGGGGTGCCCCTCGCAAGCACGGTGAGGTCGACGTCGTTGTGCACCGACTTGCCCTTCACATGCACCTTGAGTATCTCCCGACGGTCCTCAAGCTCGGGGAGGGGTACAACAACCTGCCTGTCGAATCTTCCGGGGCGCAGCAGGGCGGGATCAAGGATGTCCGGCCTGTTCGTGGCGGCCATCATCACGATTCCGTCCGTGGCCTCGAACCCGTCCATCTCAGAGAGCATCTGGTTGAGCGTCTGCTCCCTCTCGTCGTGCCCGCCGCCCAGCCCGGCTCCCCGCTTGCGTCCGATGGAGTCGATCTCGTCGATGAAGATGATTGCGCGCCCCATCTTTCGGGCCGACTGGAACAGGTCGCGAACCCGGCTTGCCCCCACGCCCACGAACATCTCCATGAAGTCGGAGCCGGTCACTGAAAGGAATGGCACCCCCGCCTCACCGGCCACGGCGCGGGCGATAAGGGTCTTTCCGGTGCCCGGGGGTCCGACAAGGAGGATCCCCTTGGGTATTCGTGCGCCGATGCGCGCGAACTTCTCGGGCTCCTTGAGGAAGTCCACAACCTCGGTGATCTCCTGCTTCGTGTGCTCATAACCCGCCACGTCCTCAAAGGTCGTGGCGGGGCGCTCGGTGGAGTAGGTCTTGGCCCGCGACCTGCCGATAGACATGATCCCGCTCATCTGGCCCTGGGCGCGGCGCTGCATCCACCAGAAGAACAGGATGAGCAGCCCCACCGGCAGCAGGAGCGGCAGAAGGGTCGACCAGATGCTCGTGGATGGCCGGGTGAACTCCACGCTCTCCCCGATAGCGGAGCTGATGAGGTTGTAGTCGGCTTCGGGCAGTTCCGTCGGGCCGGTTGTGCGGAACGTGGTGTTGTTCTCCCGCCAGCCGAAGATGTCGCCGGTGGTGTTGTTTATCTGCACCCTCTCAACGTCGTCGGGCCGGAGCGTGAATGCGCCCTGCGCCTCTTCCTTGCGCAGCTTCTGCTCCTCCAGGGAGGAGATTAATTCCCGATAGGGAATTTCCTCGCTGGCGTCGCGTGAGATCAGATTGGGCAGGACGATGACCCCGAAGATGGCAAGCAGGGCGGCCCAGACCATCCAGCGCGTCCAGCGCGGAGGCGAGTCGGGCTTTGTGGAACCGTCTTCACGGGGGTTCTGCGGAGAATCCGCCATTCCATCATGCTAGAAGCTTTCAGGCTTTGTTGTGTCTTTGGTTCACAGCCTGAGACTCTGGCTACGCTTTTTCCCGCATGCTGTTGACCCGCAACCGAGCCAACTCGGAAAGGGGCGGCTCGGTGGTGAGGCCGAGGGCGGCTTGGACTCCGACTCCCGTGATGCTTGGCTGGTTGGCTGCCCTTTTTGCCAGCGCAGCGCTGGGTTTGCTGACGGACAGGTTCTGGAATCCCACGTCAGCGCTTGGAACGTCCGTCGCCAGCGCCTCCGTGCAGTCCGCTGAAGGTCTGGATCCCCTCCTTCCCGGCCAGCTGATCTGGCAGAGGGTCTTGATCCAGATTCCGATGTGGCTGATTATGTCGCTGGTCGTCTGGATGCTTCTCCGCAGGCACAAGCTTGGATTCAGGGAGGGGCTCGGCTTCTCTCAGCGCTGGTTCGACATTCCGCTGGGCGTGGCAGTCGGTTTCCTCTCGCAATTCATACTGGTGCGAATCGTCTACTGGCCATTTGGCCGCTTCATTGACACCGATGACGTTTCGGCCCCGGCCCGCCAGCTCGTGGAGGGTTCACAGGGGCAGGGCGGCCTTACGCTCCTGATTATTGCGGTGGTGGTGGTGGCCCCCTTCCTGGAGGAGGTCTACTTCAGAGGCTTGCTGCTGAGATCAATCTGGTCTCGGATGGGGCCATCTTCGACCGTCCTGATCACCGGCGCCTTGTTCGGGCTGGCTCACCTTCAACTGCTGCAGCTCCCCGCCCTTGTGGCCTTCGGCTTGGTTACATCGGTGCTTGTGGTGCGTTTCGGGCGACTTGGCCCCGCCCTCTGGGCGCACGCCACCTTCAACTGCTACTCCCTCGTGGTTCTTCTGATCTGACTCATGACGGTCTTTTCCCTTGAAAAGGGTCAACGCCTGATATCTGAGCAGCGGGCAGCAAAGCTCACTCGATGGGTCAGCCCGATCTGTGTGCTCGGCGCCTGCCTGTTTGTCTTCTGGCAACTCCGCCCAGACCTGATGTTTTCCAGCACCACGCCTTCCGGCGGCGACATGGGCGCCCACATCTGGGGGCCGTCCTATCTGCGCGAGCACCTCCTGGCCACGGGGAGGCTGAGCGGCTGGTCGCCCGACTGGTACGGCGGCTTTCCCGTCTACCGCTTCTACATGGTCCTCCCGGCGCTGGCGATCGCCCTGTTGTCGTACGTGATCCCTTACGGGGTGGCGTTCAAACTGGTAAGCGTTCTGGGCCTGATTTCCCTGCCGCTGGCGGCGGCCATCTTCGTCCGTCTGGCGGGACTTCGTTTTCCCGCCCCCACCCTGGCGGCCCTCTTTACGCTTCCGTTCCTCTTTGACTGGTCGTATTCCACCTGGGGAGGAAACATTTCATCCACCCTGGCAGGCGAGTACAGCTTTTCCATCAGCCTTTCCCTCGCCCTCGTCTACCTCGGGGTCGTGTTGCGGGGGCTGCGCTCAGGGCGCCACAGGGTGCTGGCGGGAGTCCTGCTGGCCCTGACGGGGCTCTCCCACCTGATTCCGGCGATTTTCGCCACAGTCGCCACGATCCTGGCCTTTCTCTTCCGTCCAGGACGCGGTCGACTCCGCTGGCTGATAGTGGTGGGCGCCCTGGCTGCGATACTGCCGGCCTTTTGGCTCCTCCCATTCTGGGTGCAGCGGAAGTACTACTTCAACATTGACTGGCTGAACGAGAGCATCTACTGGGACTACCTGGTTCGATCCGACTGGAACGCCGTCTACGTGCTGGCGTGGGTTGGTCTCCTTGTCGGGGTAATGCGAAAAGAGCGCCTGGCCCTCTTCCTGTCGGCCCTGACGGTCATCTGCGCAGCCGGCTACCGCTGGTTGCCGCAGAACGCCCTCTGGAACTCCCGGATCATCCCGTTTTACTACATCTGCCTGATGCTCCTTGCCGCTCTTGGGCTTTCGCTGCTTCTGAGGAGCCTGGTCAAGAAGGCGCCTTTGACCTCTCCCCCTGTGGGGGACGAGCCCGGCGGGCATCGGACCTTCCTTGAGAATCTGGGCTTGAGGCTCACCCGCCGAAAGCTGGTGCCCCTCGCCGCGCTGGTGCCGGTCCTGTCCCTGGTCGTTTCCATAGACGACGTCCTGCCCAGCTCGGTGCTGAAGGCAACCATTCGGGGGGTGTTGAGCGTGCCAGACGACGAGGCCAAGCGTCTGGCTGGGCAGGTGTCGCACCTCGCCATCTTGATCCTTGTTGCCTCTCTGATTGTGATTCTGGTCGAGCTCATCAGCACCCTCAGGGTTAGGGGGATGCCCAGATGGCACCCAGTGATGCTGGACGTCTCGTCTCTGAGCGTCGCAGGGCCTGCGTCCCGTCGAGGCCGACGCGGAGGGTCACGCTTCGAGGGCGGGAAGGGCTACGGATTGCCGCTGGCTGTCTTAGGGAGCGCCCTGGTGTTGATTTGCGTGGTTGCGTATCCGTTGCGTGCCCTGGGATTCGCGGGCCACACCGACTCACGTGGAAACTACGGACTTCACCTGGGGCCCGACTGGGTGCTCGTCGGGAGCGACTGGGTGCCGTTCGGGCGCCCGCGCGCGGAGAGCCGCCCGGCTTCCGAGGGGGAGATCGGAACCCACTGCGAGGGGGAGCGTCGCGTTCGCGGAGATTCCGGCCGCACCCGCGACGCCATCAGCGGCGAGGAGTGCGGCCGCGGCGTGAACAATCACGTCGGGGGCTGGGTGGAGTGGAACTTCGCGGGTTACGAGATGAAGCAGCCCAGGTCTTTCGAAGTTGCCGACGAGATGCAAAGCAGTGAGGGCTACAAGGAGTATTACAGGGTCGTTTCCGCAATGGGCGAACTGGGGGAGTCCCGCGGATGCGGCAGGGTGATGTGGGAGTACGAGAAGGAGCGGCTCAACTCCTACGGCACCCCCATGTCGCTGATGCTCCTGCCTCACTGGACAGAAGGATGCATGGCGTCGATGGAGGGACTGTTCTTCGAGGGCACCCTGAGCGTCCCGTTTCACTTCGTCAACCAGGACGAACTGTCCCGGCGACCGTCGCGCCCTGTGCGGGCAGTGAGCTACACCGGCGTCAATCTCGACAGTGGAGTGGAACACATGCAGCTCTACGGCGTCAGCTACTACATGGCCGTTTCCGACTCCCTGATTGCCACCGCCCGCAACCACCCTGACCTGATCGAGGTCGCTTCCGAGCATCCCTGGGTGGTATTTGAGGTGGCAGACTCCCGCCTGGCTGAGCCTCTGCGGTACGAGCCCGTGGTGGTGGAGGGATCCGGGGAAAGCGCTGAGACCTGGCTGGACATCTCCCTGCCTTTCTACGCCGCCTATCAGCGGCCGGCCCCGGGAGTGGTCAACGTCTTCCCCGCAGACAACGGGCCCGAAGACTGGCGGCGTGTGCGGCCGGCTGTAGACGAGTCCGACGGGCTGCGCACGGAGCAGCTGCCCGACCTGCCGACCAAGACGCTTCAGGACATAGAGGTCACCAACATTCAGTCCAGCCGGGACTCAATCAAGTTCTCCGTGAGCGAGCCGGGCGTCCCGGTGTTGATAAAGACCTCCTACTTTCCCAACTGGCGGGCAGACGGCGCCTTGGGGCCGTACCGCGTGGCCCCCAACCTGATGGCTGTCGTGCCCAGCGGCACAAACGTTGAGCTTCGCTACTCCTGGTCGCTCCTTGAGGTGATTTCCTACACCCTCAGTGGCATCGGGGTCGTGCTGGCGTTCGTGCTCTGGCGCACCCCGGGTTTTTGGCCTTCGGAGCGCAGGAGGGAAGACAGATGAGTTCCAGCCTGTCCACAGGCCAGGGGCTCCTCTCCGTCGTGATACCTGCCTACGAGGAACAGGGGAACATCGCCCTGACCCTTGAGCGTCTTCGTTCAGGGTTGGCAGACGCACTCGGGCCGCGCCCGGTCGAGATCATTGTCGTTGACGACGGCTCGCGTGACGAAACAGTCCGGCGGGCGGCTGAGGGGGGTGCCGACAGGGTGATTTCCCTGGGTCGTAACAGGGGAAAGGGCGCCGCCGTCAGGACGGGGATTCTGGCGACGGAGGGCTCGGTGGTGGCTTACACCGACGCCGACGGGCCGTATCGGGTGGAGGTACTGGCCGATCTCGTGGGGATGGTTGATTCCGGCTCTGCGGCGGCCATCGGCGTGAGGCGTCACCACACCAATTCGCTGAAGCGACGTGTGGGAAATCGGCTGGTGAGCGCCCTCGTCGGCGTCATTGTGCTGGGCAGGGGTCACCCCGACTCCCAGTGCGGGCTAAAGGTGATTGAAGGGGACGTTGCCAGGGCGGTCTTCGGGAAGTGCCGGGTGGAACGCTTTGGTTTCGACGCTGAAGTGATTCTGATGCTGGATCGGCTGAAGGCGGATGTTGCCACCCTCGAGGTTGAGGCCCTGCCGCCGATTAGGAAATCCAAGGTGCGGGCTGTGAGAGACGGGCTGCAGATGCTGTTGGACTTGCTTCGGATTCGTCGCCGAGCCCGCCTGGGCCTTTACGAAATGGTCCAGGATCCACCTGGTTTGACAGGGCGTTGAGCCGCACTCGCCCCGACCCGCGAACTCGCAGTCACCCCTTGGCAGAGCGCAACGGCTGGGCATGAGGTGAGAGTGAAAGACGTTGACGCCGCCCTCCTTGACGCAATCCTGCACGTCAACGACATCCGAGGGAGGGTACCTGAGCAACTCGACGAGGAACTGGCGGCCCGCCTAGGGGCCGCGTTTGCCGTTTACTTGAAAGAGGCCGATCCAAACCTGGAAATGGTGATAGTGGGCCGTGACATGCGCAAGAGCAGCCCGAGCCTTTCAGAGGCGTTCTGCGAGGCGGTGCTCTCGGTTGGTGTTGACGTGGTTGACCTGGGGCTCGCCTCCACCGACATGCTCTACGTTGCGTCAGGTCGGCTCGGTGCCCCAGGGGTGGTCTTCACTGCATCGCACAATCCGCCCGAATACAACGGGATCAAGGCCTGCCTGCGCGACGCAGCCCCGATAGACGCCTCAGCCGGTTTGGCGAGGGTGCGGGAACTGGTTCTGTCCGGCGTCGTCCCGGCGCAGTCCCGGTCTCGCGGCACGCTCAGGAGTGTGGACATTCTGGAGGAGTTCGCACAGCACGTTCGTTCGTTTGTAGACACGGGGAACCTGGCGGGGTTGCGGGTGGTGGCCGATGCGGGCAACGGGATGGCGGGAATGGTGCTGCCCGCCGTGTTCAAGGGCACGGGGGTGGATATGGAGATCCTCTATGGGGAGTTGGACAGCGACTTCCCCAACCACCCCGCCGATCCTCTGGTGAAGGCCAATCTCGCAGATCTTCGCAGTCGCCTGCGGGAAGTCGACGCCGACGCCGGCCTGGCTTTCGACGGTGACGCCGACAGGGTCTTCTTTGTTGACGAACGGGCGGAACCCCTGTCGGGCTCGGTCGCAGGGGCTCTCCTGGCGGCGTCGGTTCTTGAGCGGGAGCCTGGCGCCACGGTGCTCTACAACGCCGCCTGCTCACGAGTGGTGGCAGAGGTGATAGCCGAGAGCGGCGGTGTCGGGATTCCCACCCGGGTGGGGCACTCGCTCATAAAGTCCGCGATGGCCTCCACCGGTGCGGCGTTCGCCGCCGAGCACTCCGGCCACTTCTACTTCAGGGGCAACTACCGGTCGGACTCCGGAGCGCTGGCCGCGATGATCTTCCTGGAGGCCATGGGTGCGTCCGGCCTGCGCCTGAGCGAACTGCGGGCGGCATACGACAGGTACTCCCATTCCGGCGAGGTGAATTTTTCGGTGCCCGATCCGGCCGAGGCGGTGGAGAGGCTGGCGAGCGTCTTCGCTGACATGCCCCAGAGCCGCCTGGACGGGCTTGGGGTGGACTGCGGAAGCTGGTGGTTCAACGTGAGGGCCTCCAACACGGAACCGCTGCTGCGCCTGAACCTCGAGGCGACGGACGAGGAGGAGTGCTCCCAGCGCACGGCCGAGATCAGATCACTGATCAGCGGCATGCCGGCCCGGGCCTCTGGTTGAGTTTCGGGTTTGCTCCGCACCGCGGCGGGGCGCGGCATAGTCTGGTTCTTACTTGCGGCGCGGCGAGGGGCGAAAGGGACTGAATTAAGCTAGGTAACCATGGTGCTGGACGCTCGACTGCTGGAAATATTGGCCTGCCCTTCAGACAAGGGGCCTTTGCTGTACTTCCCCGACGACGGCTTCCTCTACAACCCAAGGCTGCGTTGCCGCTACGAAGTTGTCGACGACATCCCGATCATGCTCGTGGACGAGGCCACCCATTGCGACGAGGCGACTCACGCCGCGCTGCTGGTCGCCGCTGAGAGCCTCGGCGTCGAGCCGACCTTTGCTCCGTAAGGCCGGCCTCTTCCCCATGAACCTGCCGCTTGACTCCCTGGGAATGTTCCCCGCGGTTGTCTCCACGGCCGATCAGATCGTCTCGGGGCTGCACTCAGGCACCGGGGCAGGCCGGATTGCCGACCCGGAAGCCGTGAGCAGCGTGCTCGTGCTGGGAATGGGGGGCAGCGGTCTGGTGGGAGACTTCCTGGCCGTGACGGCCGGGCCGTTCATGCCGATTCCGGTGGTCGTGGCAAAAAACTACGACACGCCCTCCTACGTGAGCCCGAAGACGCTCGTGTTCGCAATCTCGTTCTCGGGCGAGACGGAGGAGACTCTCCAGTCGGCGGCGGCTTCGGCGGAGATGGGCGGGCAGATGGTGGCGGTGACCGCAGGGGGCACCCTGGCCGTGATGGCCGAGGAATGGGGAGCCCCCTGTCTGCGTGTAGATCAGGGCCTGCCCATGCCCAGGGCGGCGTTCGCCGCCATGGCGGTTCCTGTAATGGTGTACCTGGAGGAACTCGGCTTCTTCCCTGGTGCCAGCGAATGGTTGTCGCTCTCGGCGTCGCAGATGCGCAGGCGCTCGACGCAGTTGGGCGAATCCCCCAACCCGGCGCAGAGGCTCGGGGAGGAGTTGGCGGGGTCAATTCCAGTCATCTACGGCCCTGGGGGCCTCGGGGAGGTTGCAGCCCGCCGCTGGAAGAACCAGATCAACGAGAACGCCAAGAGCCCGGCGTTCTGCGCCGCCCTTCCGGAGATGCTGCATAACGAATTGGTGGGCTGGGAGGCATCTTCCTTCGACGGGCCCATCTTCTGCCCCATCGTCCTTAGGCACGACTTTGAAAACCCTCAGGAGCAGTTGGCCATCGAGGTGCTGGAGGAGATAGTAGGTGACCTGCTTGGCGAGACCGTGCGGGAGACGTTCGAGGTGCGCGCCGCCGGGGAGGGCGCCATCGCCCAGTTATTCGACCTCATGCTCTTCGGCGACTTCGTGTCCATGTACATGGCCGCCGCAATGGGCATCGACCCCGGGCCCGTCACGGCCATCGACCGCATGAAAGCCCGCCTGCGAGGGGAGTAGCAGGCTTGGCCGACACTTCAAGCGAGGTGCTTTCCGAAGAGGACTTCGAGGTCGCCGACATCTCCCTCGCCGACTTCGGGCGCAGGGAGATCAGGCTGGCCGAGGAGGAGATGCCCGGGCTGATCGCGCTGCGGGAAAAGTTCAGCGGGAGCCGCCCCCTCGCCGGGGCACGCATCACAGGGTCTTTGCACATGACGGTGCAGACGGCGGTCTTGATCGAGACACTCACGGCGCTGGGGGCGTCCGTGCGCTGGGCCTCGTGCAACATCTTCTCAACCCAGGATCACGCTGCGGCTGCGGTGGCCGTCGGGCCGGATGGCACCGCCTCTGAGCCTCGCGGGGTGCCCGTGTTTGCCTGGAAGGGTGAGACGCTTGAGGAATACTGGCGCTGCACTGAGCAGGCGCTGCGCTGGCAGTCGCCGCATCAGGGCCCTTCACTGATCCTCGACGACGGGGGGGACGCCACGCTGCTGGTGCATATGGGCGTGGAGTTTGAGCGGGCAGGCAGGGTGCCCGAGCCTGAGGAGGACGATGGGGAGGAGCAAGAGGTGATCCTTGCCACCCTGAGCGGCCGCTTCCGCTCAGACCCCGGCTACTGGACCGCGCTTGCGTCGACGCTGCGGGGATTGAGCGAGGAGACCACAACCGGCGTTCAGCGCCTCTACCGGAGGCTGCGCGAAGGCTCCCTGCTGTTTCCGGCCGTAAACGTGAACGACTCGGTGACGAAATCAAAGTTCGACAACCTCTACGGCTGCCGTCACTCCCTCATCGACGGCCTCAAGCGCGCCACCGACGTGATGCTCGCCGGGAAGCTGGCTGTGGTCTGCGGCTACGGGGACGTGGGAAAGGGGTGCGCGCAGGCGCTTCGCGGCCAGGGCGCCAGGGTGGTGATCACCGAGGTTGACCCGATCTGCGCCCTCCAGGCGGCCATGGAGGGTTACGAGGTTTGCCGCCTGGAGGACGTAATGGCCTCAGGTGACATCTTCGTGACCGCCACAGGCTGCGAAGACGTCATCACCGTCGAGCACATGGGGCGTATGAAGCATCTGGCCATCGTGGGCAACATCGGCCACTTCGACAACGAGGTGGCCGTAGCCGATCTTCATCGGCTCTCCGATGTCCGGCGAGTGAACATCAAGCCACAGGTGGACGAGTACGTCTTTCCCAGCGGTCGCTCAGTCATCGTTCTCTCGGAGGGGCGTCTGCTGAACTTGGGCAACGCCACCGGCCATCCCAGTTTTGTGATGTCGTGCAGCTTCACAAACCAGGTGCTCGCGCAGATGGAGCTGCACCGGCGCGCCGAGGAGATGGGAGTCGGCGTCCACACCCTGCCCAAGGAGATGGACGAGGAGGTGGCCCGTCTTCACTGCGAAGCCCTGGGGGTGCGGCTCACCTTCCTTACCGAGGGGCAGGCCGACTATCTTGGAATCTCGCGCAGCGGGCCTTTCAAGCCCGATCACTATCGCTACTAGAGGCCGATGAATCCCCGCCCCGAACGGCGCAGAAACCGCAGCTGAAGCCCTTCGGCGAGCAGCCTCCCGTCGGGAGACCAGACGCGCGAGGTCTCGTCAACGTGTCCGCCAAAGGACGCCGAGGCGTGCAGCTCCACCAGCAGCGGCCAGCCCGTGCTGTCGGGCAGTGGCAGCGGGGAGCGCAACAGTGTGGTCAGAACGATTGTGCCGGCAACATGCGGGTCGCTCACCTGGCGTATGGCCACCGGTGGTATCACGTCGCTCGCCATCAGCACGTCCTCGATGTCTACGGGCGCATGCAGGCGGGGACGCACCCAGACGTACACGGCGCTGTCGGTGCGCAAGACCTCCCAGCGGTCGAACAGCTCAAACACCGGCAACGGCGCCATGGGCGGCGCCGGGGGCTGGTCGAATTCGTCGATCGACCGCACATCAGGCATTGAGATGTTGAGAAACTCCTGGCCATCCTGATCTTCCCCTGCGGTGGCCAGGAACGACCCGTAGGGATCTCCCCTTACCAGCAGACGTCCTGAGATGAAGGACACCGCCCTCCCCGCCCGCTCGGTGGTGAGCTCAATCCGCATCAGTTCGGCGGGCACAGGTCGCAGGAACTGCATGGTGATGCTTCGCAGTTCCCTTCGGGTCCCTGCAAGTTCCTCGCGGCAGGCCAGCGCGGCCAGGCTGATCGTGTAGCCACCGAACAGGCCGTTGAACCCCCACCATCGGGCATCCCCCTGGTGTTCATAGGCGCCCTCGCCCACCTTTCGCAGCTTCATGTGGCCTGCCCTTCCTCAGTCACTGGAGGCGGCTGCTCCTCAGCACGGCAGTTGCCTGGCAACGCAACGGTCAGTCCAAGGCATTCACATCAGTCACTGGAGGCGGCCGTTTCTCAGCACGGCAGGAAAGGGTAGGGCACGACCCCCGGTTTCAGCGAAGGGCGCAGGATAACGGGGCCAGCACCCGCAGCTGAGGCGCGACATCAGCGGGGTTATGTGATTGATTCGACGGGTTTCCGGCTCTTGTCCTTCTTCTTAATATTTCTGAAATATCAAGATATTACTAAGTTATACTTATTCTATGCTATTTAAGATATCCTGTGTAATCTGCGAGAATTTAGGGGTGCTGCTCTGCGAGTCGTGCGCCCGCAGTCTTGTGCCTGCGCCTTCGCTGTTGCCTCCCACCGGCATCGACTGTGCCAGGGCGCTGTTCGTGTATGACGAGGTGGGCAGGAAGGCGGTACTTGCGCTCAAGTACCGCAATGCCCACACGCTGGGGAGTTGCCTGGCCAAGCCGCTGGCCGGGTTGGCGCCCGAAGGAATAGAGCAGGTCACCTGGGTGCCGTCCACCCGTGGCAACCGCATCCGACGCGGCTACGACCAGGGCGAGGTGCTGGCGAGGGCGGTTGCCCGGCATCTGCGCAAGCCCTCCAGGTCTCTGCTGGCACGCGGCAGGGACAAGCCGCAGAGCACCCGCACACGCGCGGAGCGGGCGAAAGGGCCGAACCTGAGACTGAGCCACACCCCTGCGGGCAGTGTTCTGATAGTCGATGACGTGCTCACCACCGGCGCCACTCTCTCCGCAGCGGCCGCGCTGCTTAGAACAGGCGGGGCCCGCTCGGTGAGCGCACTCACGGCAGCCTGGACTCCACCAGTCAGAGCCGGCGCCCGCCGCGCCTGTGCACAGCGATGAGGGAGTCCCCAGAGTGGAAATCGGGCGCGCAGCAGAGCGGGCCTGCCGCGATCAGCCCCAGAACCCCCAGATGAGCAGCCCGACGCAAATGGCCAGCCCAAGCGCCACGTAGACGTAGTCGCTGATGCCCTTTCGCTGCCATCGCCTTCGTGGGTCAAAGCCCAATGCCAAACTCCAGTGCTTGTCCTAGCCGAGCCAAGTCAACTCTAGGCCAACGTCAGGCGGAAAGGGGGTTGGCAGGCGGGAAGGGGCTGTCGGTGCGTGTTGGCGCATCGCCCATGGCTGCGTGCGATAGTCAAGGAGCAAAAGGTCTAATTTCAGGAAAACAGCAAAACTAGTTGTAATTTACTGAAATTGCTGTAAACTGATCGCAGTATTCAAGCTTGATACTCTGCAAGGTCGCCCCGTCGTTTTTTTGCGGTTTCGGCGGCGGGGCGACTGCAGATTGCCACAAGCAGATTGCCGCAAAAGGAGAAATAATGCTCGCCACCGTTGCCTCGGCGGTAGTCCAAGGCGTCATCGGCCACCCGGTGGACGTGGAAGTCCACGTTTCCCCAGGGCTTCCAGGGTTCAACATCGTCGGCCTGCCCGACGTTTGCTGTCGTGAGTCGAGAGATCGCGTGCGCGCCGCCCTGCTTTCCAGCGGGTTCCCCTGGCCAATGAAACGTGTAACCGTGAATCTTGCCCCGACGGGTCTGCGAAAGGAAGGCGCCAGCCTGGATCTGGCGATAGCAGTTGGGCTGCTGGTTGCCCAGGATGTGATTCCGAAGGAGGCGATTCGAAAGTACGCATTCATAGCCGAGTTGGGGCTCGACGGTTCGCTGCGCCGCGTTCCTGGCACGCTCAGCATGGCCGACTCGGTGGAGTGCCCCTGTGCAGTGGTGTCGCCCAAGGCATTCGCTGAGGCCTCCCTGATTGAGGAGAAGGAAATCCTCAGCGCCGGGTCGCTTCAGGAAACAGTGTCGTGCCTGACGGGGCGCAGCGAGTTCTCGTCGCCCCTGGCAACACCGTCCGAAGACGAATCACTCATAGAGGAAGACCTCTGCGACGTAAGAGGGCAGAGCCTGGCGAGAAAGGCCCTGGAAATCGCAGCAGCAGGCGGGCACCACCTGCTGATGATCGGCCCGCCAGGTGCAGGCAAGACAATGCTTGCCCGCCGCCTGGCGGGACTGCTTCCCTCTCTCGATGCGGACACGGCCCGCGTCGTCACGCGCATCTACTCGGCCGGAGATTTCCGGATCCCGCCTGGAGGTCTGATACGCAACCCCCCGTTTCGCTCCCCGCATCACAGCACGACGATGCCGGCACTGGTGGGTGGCGGCTCCCGGACTCTGCGCCCAGGCGAGATAAGCGCCGCCCACGGCGGGGTGCTCTTTCTAGACGAGTTGGGGGAGTTCTCCCCGACAGTCCTCGACGCCCTGCGTCAGCCCCTCGAAGAGGGCGTGATACGGGTAAGCAGGGCGGCAGGGTCGGTCACGTTCCCAGCGGAGTTCGTGTTCGTCGGCTCGATGAATCCCTGCCCGTGCGGTCAGGCCGACGGCCCAGGAGGGTGCAGATGCAGCGAATCCGCCAGGATGCGTTATGCCAGAAGGCTCTCGGGGCCGCTGCTCGACCGCTTCGACATGCGCCTGTTCCTGCAGCGACCGTCAGTCGACGAGCTTTTTCGCGGCAAAGTCGGGGAGTCCACCAGCAAAGTGCGGGAGCGGGTATTGAGGGCACGGGAGTGTGCAGCCCGCAGGGGCGTGAAGAGCAACAGTTCCCTCGGCGCCAAGCGCATTGAGCATGAGGCCCCTCTGGATGAGGAGGCATCCAAGATGGTCGAGTCGGCGGTCGCATCCGGACGGCTGTCCGCCAGGGGACTTCAGCGAGTCCGCTGCGTGGCCCTCACCATCTGCGATCTGGAGAAAAAGCCTCTCCCCCTGAGGGCGGCCGACGTGGCCCTTGCACTGCAGCTGCGCCAGAACCCTGTGTCGCTGAACAGGTCGATTGCCGCCATGGCAGCCTCGAATTCCTCAAGCGGGTGACGCCGATGGGAATACCCGCAGAGGCTTATCTCGTATCCCTGCTGAAACTGTCGGGCATGGGGCCCGCCCGTCTCGAAATGCTCTTGAAGGAACTCTCGCCAAGGCAGTCCTGGCAGATGCTCATTAACGAGATCCCGGCGAAAATCGCCAAGACCGCCGAAGTGTCCGAGCACCTGGCGGCTCGCTGGGCGGCAGAGGCGGCCACAGAGGACGTTGAAGAGACCTGGCGACGGCACTGCGAGGCAGCGGTGACAATGATCAGACGGGGCGGCGAGTGCTACCCCTGGCGGTTGAGTCGTGATTCGGATGCCCCGTCCGTGCTGTTCGCACAGGGAGATCCAAGCTTGCTGGACTTCCCCCTGGTAACCATCGTAGGCACCAGAACCTGTACCAGGTATGGCGCAGAGGTGGCTTTCGAATTGGGAAAGGCCGCAGCAAGCAGGGGTGTGGGGGTGGTTTCGGGGCTAGCTCTGGGCATAGACGCCGCCGCTCATTCCGGAGCCCTCGAAGTCGCAGGGGCGGCGGTCGTGGGAGTCGTGGGAAGCGGACTCGACCGGATCTACCCGAAGGGCAACGCATCGCTTTGGGGGAGAGTGCGCGAACGAGGCCTGCTTCTCTCCGAGTGCCCATTGGGGACGATGCCTGAGCGCTGGAGGTTTCCCGCCCGCAACCGCATAATGGCGAGTTTCGCGGATGTCTGTGTCGTAGTGGAGTCGCACGTCGATGGAGGGGCGCTCACGACCGCCGTCGAAGCCGCCAAGAGGGGGCGGGTGGTGATGGCGGTGCCGGGCCCGATTCGGAGTCCGGCCTCAGCGGGCACAAACCGTCTCATCGCCGACGGCTGCGGTGTGATTTGCGAAATCGACGACCTGTTCGTGGTGATGGATGTTGTAAGGGAGTCGCTTCCTTCAAGAGCCGGACGAACAGGGGCGGGCTCGGAGAGGCAGGCATCGTCGGATCCAGAGGAACTGACGCCGGACACCGAGTTGTTGTCAGCCTTCGAGTGGATGCCCGCCACGCTTTCCACGCTGGCGGAGCGCACCACGGGGCATCTGGGGGACGTGGCCTGCCGGCTTGAGCGCCTGATCGCCGAGGGGAAGGTTGTCCAGCGCGGACTCTGGTATGAGAGAAGCAGTCTTGCCTGACGGGTGGATTACCCTTGATTTGAGTGGACTCGCACGAAAATCACGACGTCGAAGACCTTGAATGCCTCTCGTGGGGCCTCCGCGAGTTTCGCAGTCACCTATTGAGCCTGTCCGAGAGCACCGTCGACGCCTACATGGGCGACCTGCAGGCATTCTTGAAGTGGACTGCCAAAGACCGGTCGGCGCAAGCCGGGCAGCCGGGCGGGCCAGGGGCGGTGCGCCGTAGCGACATTCGGAGATATCTGGCGAGCCTCTCGCAGAACGGCAAGGCTCCGCGAACCGTGGCGCGACGGGCTTCCTCGCTGCGTCGCTACTTCACCTGGGCCACAAGGTCGGGACGCTGCGAGAGTGACCCCACAGTCGGCATATACACGCCCAAGCAGGCGGGACGCCTGCCGCGGGTGCTGAGGGAGGAGACGTTGGGCGCTTTGCTCGACGGGGCAGGTGCGCCTACAACGAAGGACTCCATCTTGCGGCGCCTCCGGGAGGACGCCGTAGTGGAGATGCTCTACGGCTCGGGTCTTCGCGTCTCAGAGCTGTGTGCCTTGACGCCGGCCGATATCGACCTCGAAGCCCGCCGAATGAAGGTCGTGGGGAAGGGCAAGAAGCAGCGTCTGGTGCCCATGTCTGAACCATCGGCTGAAGCAGTCCGCCTCTATTGCGAGGAAAGGGCCAGACAGGAAGGCGTCTCAAATACCTGCAACGGGGTCAAGGCGCTCCGCCTGGACGGCCCGCTCTTCTTCAACACACGCTCCCGTCCGCTGACTCCCGCCGACGTCCGTTACATGCTTAACCGACGTCTCAGGAAAGACCAGAGCGCCCATCCGCACGCGCTCCGGCACACTTTCGCCACGCACCTCCTCGACGGCGGGGCTGACATGCGCTCGGTGCAGGAGCTTCTCGGGCATGAGAGCCTCGCCAGCACGCAGATTTACACGCATGTGAGCACGAAGCGACTGCGCTCAACCATCCGAACGGCGCATCCTCGCGGCTGAGCGACGCAAAGGGCCAGCCGGTAGGCTTATTGGCCGCTCGGTTCTTTGCCGGGAAGGACCGGAGCTCAGTGTCCGTTCGGGCTATTCGCCCGAGCTTGCAGTTTCAGGATTTCGACGAGTGCCGCTTGCGTCCTCCCACGGTCGCCCAAAGGGTGCCGGACGCAGGCTTCAACCAACCGATGGGAGAAGAAAAAACAGATGAGCGATCAACGAGTAGAGGCTCCGGAGGCAACGGCGGGCGAACGCCCAGATCCTGCCAGTTTCCCGGAAGCGGTCGTAACGATGAGTCAGCTGATTGGTGCTGGCGTCCACTTTGGCCATCAGACGCGGCGCTGGAACCCGAAGATGAAGCGGTTCATTCACGGCGACATCGGGGGGATCTACATAATCGACCTCAAGCAGACCCTGCAGCGTGTAAGAGAGGCGTACATCTTCGTGCGAAACGTGGTGGCCAACGGCGGAACCCTGCTGTTCGTAGGCACGAAGAAGCAGATTCAGAACAGTACGGCCATGCACGCCAGGCGCTGCGGCATGCCGTATGTGAATGAGCGCTGGCTCGGCGGGATGCTCACCAACATCGAGACCATCTTCAAGCGCGTGCGAAAGATGCAGGAATACCAGCGGATGCAGAAGTCGGGGGAATTCGAGGCCATGCCAAAGAAGGAGGCCCTCAGCCTCAGGCGCGAGCTGGCCAAGCTCGAGCGCAATCTCGGTGGAATAGGCCAGATGGACACTCCTCCCGAAGCCGTGTTCGTGCTCGACACCAAGACCGAGCACATAGCCGTGAGCGAGGCCAACAAACTCAGGATTCCGCTTATTGCGGTGGTAGACACCAATTGCGACCCGGATGTGGTGGAGTACGTGATTCCGGGCAATGACGATTCAATTCGCTCAGGCGACCTGATGTGCCGGATAATGGCGGACGCAGTGATCGCCGGCAAAAAGTTTGGGGTATTCGACGTCGAGGCCGAAGCGCCGGCGCCCATCCCTTCCGCCCCTGCGGAATCCGCAGTCTCGGAGGAACCGGAGGAAGAGGGCGTGAGCATCCTTGCCGAAGCCGCCGCTGCAGTTCCTGCAGTCGAGGACGAGCCTGCCAAGCCTGGGTCGGCTGATGCAATTGAAGCCACCGTGGCAGATCCCAGGACGGCGGAGCCAGCGCCCGTCGAGCCCGAGCCTGTCGTAGAGCCAGCGCCGCCAGCGCCGCCTGTCGACTCCGAGCCCGCCGTGGACGCGGAGATCGCCGTGGAGCCCGAGCCTGTCGTAGAGCCAGCGCCGCCTGTCGACTCCGAGCCCGCCGTGGACGCGGAGGTCGCCGTTGAGCCCGAGCCCGCCGTGGACGCAGCCCCGGATTCCCTCGATCCCGCTGAAGGCCAAGAGCCCTCTGATTCGGCAGATGCCGTTTCGGAGATTGCAGCAGATGCGTCTGAGGAGGCATCGCCCCTCGAGGTGTCTCCCGCCGAACCCCCTGCATCCGAGCCGGAAGGCGCAGCGCAGGCAGAAGAAGGGGTGCCCCTCGAGCCGCAGGCCCCGACCGTGGAGGCTCCCGAGCCCGCTGCCATCCCCCTCAAAGCAGATGACCAGGGAGAGCAGCCGTCGGGGGTGGAAGAGGTGCCCGCGGCGCCGGAGCCTGCCGAGGTAGAGGAGCCCAAGGTTCAAACCCGAGAAGATCCCGCGAGCGAGGAGGAAGCCCCACCGACGGCCGATTCAGGGGATGAATCCAAGGAGCCTGTTGGAAGGGTTCCCAAGAAATCAATCTTCGGCCGGCGCAGGAAGAGCCGTTAGGTTTCAACAATGAGCAACGCATCACCCAAGCCAATTTCAGCCAAGGAGGTCAAGGCCCTTCGCGACGCCACCGGGGCCGGGATGATGGACGCCAAGCGCTCCCTCGTCGAGGCCGAGGGCGATTTCTCCGAGGCCGAGGAGATCCTCAAACGACGCGGCCTCACGAAAGCCGCCGAGCGGGCTTCAAGGGAGGCAAACGAAGGGGCGGTCGCCCTTGCCTCATCCGGCGTAGCGGCGGCTCTTGTCCACCTCAGATCGGAAACGGACTTCTCAGCCAAGTCGGCGGATTTCCTGGAATGCGCCGAGGCGGCGGCCGAGGCCGTCTTGTCGGGTGGCCCGAAAGCGATAGAGGAATTCTCAGGGCAGATAGACAGGCTCCGCCTCTTGAAGAAGGAAAACATCCACCTTGGCTCCGTCAAGCGGCTCGAGGCGGCCGAAGGCAATCTCCTCGACACCTACCTCCACACACAGGACGGCAGGGGGGTGAACGGCGTGATCGTGGAAGGATCGGGCGTGGCTGCCGACGTGCTGCATCAGGTTGCCCTGCACATCGCCTTCGCGAAACCCAGATACCTCCACCGCGACGAGGTGGGGGGGGATGTTCTGGAGCGCCAAAGGGCGTCTGCGTCGGCGATGGCGGAGGACCGTCCGCCCAAGGTGCGGGAGAAGATCGTGGAAGGCCGCCTAAGGGCGTGGTTCGCCGAGAGCGTCTTGCTGGAACAGGGTCTTCACGGCGAAAAGGTGAGCGTGGAAGACACTCTGAAGGACGGCCGGATCGTTCGATTCGAGCAGGCCTACCTGGGCTAGACGCCGGCAGATCGTGATACGCGCCTCCGACGGCTGGAGCCGGGTCCTGCTAAAGGTCTCGGGGGAGGCGTTTGCTGGAGGCGACAGGTTCGGGGTGGACGTGACAGTCGTTGACCGCATCGCCTCCGAGGTGGTCCTGGCACGCAGCGCCGGCACCGAAATCGCCGTTGTTGTTGGGGGCGGCAACATCTGGAGGGGCCAGAAAGGCGGGATGGACAGGGCGCAGTCCGACTACATGGGAATGCTCGCCACCCTCATCAATTCTCTTGCGCTGCAAGACGCCCTGGAGCGTCAGGATCAGCCCACCCGTGTGCAGACCGCAATTCACATGGCGCAAATCGCCGAGCCCTACATTCGCCGCCGAGCCATTCGGCACCTCGAAAAGGGAAGGGTTGTCATTTTCGGGGCGGGAACGGGCAACCCGTTCTTCACCACAGACACGGCTGCCGCACTTCGGGCGGTGGAGGTCGAGGCTCAGGCACTGCTCAAGGGAACTCACGGGGGCACCGATGGCGTCTACAGCGACGACCCGCGCACGAACCCGGACGCTGTCAAGTTGGACCACGTCGCCTACCTCGACATGATCAGCAAAGGACTGCGCGCCATGGACGCCACCGCCGCTACGATCTGCATGGAAAACAGCCTCCCGATCGTGATGTTTGACCTCATGCAACGCGGAAATGTATTGTCGATACTTAACGGAGAGCGGGTGGGAACCATTGTTTCCTGACTCGTGTGTCAAATTAGCGGTGTGAAGGTACTGGCGTTCAATGGAATCCGAACTCATAGAACTTGTCTTGTCAGAGGCCCGTGAGCGGATGCAGAAGGCGATCGCTCACACCAAACAGGAGTTCAGCGGCGTTCGCACCGGGCGGGCGTCCTCGATCATCGTGGAGCGGGTTTTGGTTAACTATCACGGCGCCGAGGTGCATCTGCAGCAGCTGGCCTCTTTCAGCGTGCCCGACGCTCAGCAGCTTGTAATCTCCCCGTACGACCGCAGCGCCGTCGAATCCATCCGCAAGGCCATCCAGTCTGCCGACCTTGGCTTGAATCCCGGCACGGACGGGTCGGTGATCAGGCTCCTTTTCCCCCCTCTGACAGAGGAGAGGCGGCGCGAGCTGGTGCGCCTGGTGCGCTCCATGGCGGAGTCCGGGCGCGTGTCGCTGCGAAATACCCGAAGATCCTCCCGAAGTGAACTTGAATCTATGAGTAAAGATGGAGACATATCCGAAGACGAAGTGCGCAGGGGCTCGAAATTGTTGAACGACCTGACCCAGGAGATGGAAAAAGGTATTACCTCAGCCCTGGAGTCCAAAGAACAGGAACTAATGCAGGTCTGAGCGAGGAGGCAGGAAATGGAACCTCAAGACCCTTACGCCCATCGTGAACCTGAAGGGGGATCCTGGGCTGCCCATCAAGAGGCGGGTGGCCAGGCGCCTCCTGAAGAGGCGTCGCCCGAAAGCCAGACCTGGGACACGTTTGCCGGTGGCAGCCTTGCCTGGGGGGACTCCAAGCAGTCAAGCTCTGAACTCGACGTCGGCTACCTGACAGATCAGCATCCGCAGGCCTCCGAGGTTGGCATCACCGACACCGAGGCGGGAGCTCAGTTCTTCGGGGCGGACGAGGAGGAAGTCTGGCACACCAGGGAGGGCCATGGCGACGTCCTGCTGGGCGGCGGAAAGATGGACCGCAACCTGGGGAAGGCCATTCTTTCCGCCCTCGGGTTCGTAGCCCTGGCGATTGTCTGTTTTCGCATCGGTCGCTGGCCCACGCTCATTCTGCTGATTCTGATGCTGATACTCGCGGCCAGGGAGCTGTACGGGGCGCTGCGGAGCGTGGGCTACAAACCTGCGGTCTTCGTGGGCATTTCCGCTGTGATTGGGCTGCCCTTGGCTGTTTTCTGGAGAGGCGCCCAGGCCTTCCCCCTGGGAATCGGACTTGCATTCATCGTGACGTGCTGCTGGTACTTGGTGGGGTTAAGCCCGGAACGCCCGATACCCAACATCGGGGCCACGCTCTTCAGCGTCGTCTACCTCGCCGTATTGGGTTCCTTCGGGGCTCTCCTGCTGCGCGAGAGCAACGGGGTCGGCTTATTCCTCGGTGCGGTCGTCGCCACTGCCGCCTACGACAGTTTCGCCTGGGCCGTGGGAAAGGTGATCGGGCGCACCCAATTGTCAAAGGTGAGCCCCAACAAGACCGTGGAGGGGCTGTTTGGCGGAATTCTCGGTGCGGT
Source organism: uncultured Acidimicrobiales bacterium (assembly GCA_958295925.1). GTDB lineage: Bacteria > Actinomycetota > Acidimicrobiia > Acidimicrobiales > CATQHL01 > CATQHL01. The sequence goes on along the minus strand of CATQHL010000001.1, from coordinate 658,072 downwards.
GTTGGTGTGCTGGCTCATTTTGGGCTTGTTGAAAATCGACCCCTGGGGCGAAAATCCCGGCTCCATGCTTCACGTGATCGTCTTGGGGGCGGTAGCTGCCATTGCTGCCACGATCGGCGATTTGAGCGAGTCAATGTTCAAGCGGGACTTCGGCTTGAAGGACATGGGGAAGATGATTCCAGGGCACGGTGGCGTCTTGGACAGATTCGACGGGCTGCTCTTTGTGCTGCCGGTCACTTGGGGACTGGCGCTGGTTACAGGGGTCATCGAAGCCGCACCATCCTGATCCAGGCCGCTGGTCGAGAGGGGCCTGATGCCCTGGATTGCCATAGGCTGTCTGTAATAATGCCGACAGCCAACGAACGTCGATGAAAGAACAATGAGTTTGGCAGTCTTGGGATCAACGGGATCCATCGGTGTGCAGACCCTGGAAGTTGCAGCTTCAGGGGGGTGCGAGGTCGTCGCCCTGGGGGCAGGCTCGTCGGTGCGGCTGCTGGCCGAGCAGGCTGAAAGATTCCGCCCACGCGTAGTCGCCCTGGCCGACAGGGAGAAGGCGCCGGCGCTCGCCGAACTGTTGCCGGAAAGCACCGAACTAATCGCTGGCGACGACGCCCTGGCCTCCACAGCCGAGCTCGCTGACGTGGTCGTGAACGGGGTGGTGGGGTTCGCCGGGCTGCCCGTCACCCTGGCCGCCTTGGATGCTGGAAAGCGGCTCGCCCTGGCCAACAAGGAGTCTCTGATTGCCGCAGGCCCGCTGGTGGCTCGAGCGCTGCGAAGCGAAGGCGCCGAGTTGCTGCCCGTAGACAGCGAACACTGTGCAGTGCATCAGTGCCTCCGGGCCAACGAAGTCCTGGGGCGCCCTGATCGGCTGGTACAGATATCACGCATAGTGCTCACCGCAAGCGGTGGGCCGTTCAGGGGGCGTGAGGCCAAAGACCTGGTCAACGTGGGGGTTGCCGACGCCCTGGCGCATCCCACCTGGAACATGGGCCCCAAGATCACAGTCGATTCATCCACTCTCATGAACAAGGGCCTGGAGGTGATCGAGGCGCATGAACTGTTCGGGGTGGACTACGACCGCATCGAGGTTCTGGTGCATCCCCAGTCGGTGGTCCACTCGATGGTGGAGTACATCGACGGGGCAACAATCGCCCAGCTCTCCCTTCCCGACATGCGTGCTTGCATCGCGTATGCCATCGGATACCCGGACCGCTGGGGCGTTCCGTACGGAAGAATCGACTTTTCCGAAGTGAGCCGCCTCGATTTCGAGCCGCCGAGGACAGACGTTTTCCAATGCCTGGCACTGGCATACGAGGCCGGACGACTGGGCGAAACGGCGCCCGCAGCCTTGAATGCGGCCAACGAGGTGGCTGTTGACGCCTTTCTGTCAGATTCCATTTCCTGGAGGGAAATTGCCGAGGTTGTCGACTCCGTTCTTCAAATCTGGTCAGGAACCAAGGCCGATTCCCTTGACGCAGTGCTGGACGTTGACGCCGAAGCTCGAGACGCGGCCGCCCGTCTGGTGTATCAGAGAGCGGCGGCATGAGCCGGGAAGCCCCCGAGTTGAGCCGGGAAGCCCCCGAGTTGGGATCGGACGGGGGATCCGACAGCGGGAAAAACCCACGCAAGCGGCCTCGCCGCATCAGCCCCCTTCTCTCCCGCAATAGCGGGACCCCGCTCAAACACGACCTGAAGCCGCTCACTCCGCTGTCCTCTGCCGTTCGAATGCTGCTGATGGCGGCAGGCCTGGCTGCGATCGGAATCTTCGCCGGGGTTTACGTCCTGGTGATGGTCTTGTGTCTGGTTGGAATGCTCTTCTTTCACGAACTCGGCCACTATCTCACCGCCAAGTGGGCCGGAATGAAAGTGAGCCAGTTCTTTCTGGGGTTCGGTCCTCGGATCTGGTCTTACAAGAAGGGTGAGACAACCTACGGGGTAAAACCAATCCTCATCGGGGCGTACGTCCGCATCCTGGGGATGAACAATCTGGAGAAGGTAGACCCCTCCGAAGAACACCTGACGTATCGCTCAAAGCCGTACTGGCGCCGAATGAGCGTCGCGGTGGCGGGTTCGGGAATGCATTTCCTGATGGCAATCCTGCTTTTCTGGATTCTCCACTCAACGATGGGGTTCAATGGAATCAATCCCCCCAGCGTCGTGGAAATCCCCGACTGGCAGATCGGAAGAGTCTTGGCGGAGAGTTCAGCCGAGGAGATCGGCTTGCAAACCGGCGACAAGGTTGTCGAGATCGGCGGAAAGCAGGTTCGGACGTTCAACGACTTGCGTGACGAGGTTGTCACCATGCCTGGGGAACTCACAGAACTCAAGGTGGTGCGGGACGGGTCGCAGATTCTGCTGACTGGCACTATCGGAGTCGTGGAGGGCGATCCGGGGGCGGGTTTCCTGGGGGTCGGGCCGAGTCGCCCTCCCCCTCAGCGACAGAATCCCATCTTCGGCCTGGGAAACTCCCTCGTTGACTTCGGAAAGGTCACCGCGGAGTCGGCCAAGGGTATAGCGGCCCTCTTCAGCCTCGACGGGCTCGACGGTCTGCTGGGGCCTCTGGCTAACTTCGGGGGGGACACCGAGGTCATCTCCACGCCGGGTGGGGATGGAGTCGACCCCAACCGGGCCATCTCGGTGGTTGGGATCCTCGATTTGGGAAGCCTTTTCGCACAGGACGGCCCCGAAACGTTCCTAGTGTTTCTGGCCAGCCTTAACATCTTTTTTGGGGTCTTGAACCTCTTGCCCATGCTTCCCCTCGACGGCGGGCACGTGGCCATTGCCACCTACGAGCGTCTGAGGTCGCGCCGGGGGCGCCGCTACGTGGCTGACGTGGGCAAGATGCTTCCTGTGGTCTACATCTTCCTGCTGTTCCTGCTTACCGTCAGCGTGGTCGCCCTCTCCAGGGACATCCTCGACCCAATCGACCTCTCCCTGAATTGATTCGACGCCCCCTCCGTCGACATCACCGGGCGTCCCCCTGACATGGAGGTAGTCGCAGCCTTCAGCCGCCGCCCCACGCGGAAGATAAGAGTGGGCGATGTGGAGGTGGGGGGTGACGCCCCGATCTCGGTTCAGTCAATGACGGTCACCAAGACAGCCGACGTGGAAGGCACCCTTGCGCAGATTTACGCACTGGCCGCAGCCGGGGCCGACATCGTGCGCTGTACCTGCAATGAAGCGGCCGCAGCAGAGGGGCTGGCTGCGATTGTTCCCCGCTCGCCGGTGCCAATAGTCGCCGACATTCATAATCAGTACAGGATGGCTCTAGCGGCGCTGGAGGCGGGCGTGCAATGTTTGAGGCTCAATCCGGGCAACATCCGTCGCGCGGAGCACATCAAGACGGTGGCCAGGGAGTGCCGCGACCGGGGCGTCCCCATACGAATAGGCGTGAACGGCGGCTCATTGCATCCCGACCTGTACGCCAAGTACGGGGGGAAGGTCACCCCCGAGGCGATGGTGGAATCGGCGATGCAGGAGATGGAGTACTTCGCCGCGGTCGATTTCGACCTGGTGAAGATTTCTGTGAAGGCGTCGAGCGTGCCTCTGATGGTGGAGGCCTATCGCCGGCTTTCAGAAGTGACCGATCATCCTTTGCATCTCGGCGTCACCGAGGCGGGCCCTCCTCCCGTCGGGGTGGTTAAGTCCACTGCCGGAATAGCGGCACTGCTGGCCGATGGCATAGGTGACACGATTCGGTATTCGCTCACCGCAGATCCGGTTGAGGAGGCCCGGATGGGGCGCGCCCTGCTCGAGTCCATGGGACTGCGGGAGCGCAAGACTGTGGACCTCATCGCCTGCCCGAGCTGCGGAAGGGCTGAGGTGGACGTATTCGGAATCGCGCAGCAGGCCCTGGAAGCGTTCGGAGAAGAGGAGATCCCCCTTCAGGTGGCGGTGATGGGGTGTGTCGTGAACGGGCCAGGGGAGGCGCGGGACGCCGACCTTGGAATAGCTGCGGGCCGAGGCCGCGGGCACCTGTTTGTGAAGGGGGTGAATGTGGCGGTGGTACCTGAAGACGAGATGGTGGACTCGCTGGTTTCCTGGGCAAGGTTCATCGTCGCGGAGGGTGCGGAGGCGGCACTCGCCAAGGCCGACACAGCCCGGGCGAGGCGTGAGGCCGAACGTGACAGGTCTTCGCTCCTGCTGTCGCAAGGGAGCGACGTCAACGAGACAGGTTCAAAGGTGAACCTGGTTCGCAGAGCGGCGGGTGCTTGAAGACTTGCCTAGGCCGATCGGCGGATAAGCAATGCCGATCGGCGGATAAGCAATAACGAGCCTGTCGTGCCGATACTCGGACTCGCCTGGGTATAATCAAGTCCGTAGGGTCATTCGAGTGCGGTCGAGGCGTGGGGTCCCCACGCCTCATTGCCGTTATTGGCACTCGAATGCGCCTGAGCACGTGGCTCGGAAGAATTCGGAACGTGGTCGGGAGAAATTACAAAGGAAATCAAGAGTAAGAGCGGGAACGGACAAGAGCGGGAACGGACAAGAGTAAGAGCGAGAACGGAGGGGCAGGCAGACGAGTTGGACATCGAGAGGACAGATTTGGACATCGAGAAGAAGGTCATGGAAGCCGGGGCGCCGCTACTGGGAGATCTGGGGCTCGAGCTCTGGGACGTCCACTGGGGGGGCGGACGCCTGCGCCTCACGGTTGATTGCGATGGCGGGGTCGGCAGCGAAGCCCTCGTCTTGGCCTCGAGAACGATCTCGGCCGAGCTCGACGCCATGGACCCGATCCCAGGGCGCTACACGCTGGAGGTAAGCAGCCCGGGACTAGAGCGCAGGCTTCGCCGCCCAGAGCATTTCCGCAAGGCGCTGGGCTCCGACATCGCGGTCAAGATGACTGCGGGCTGGGACGGCGACCGTCGGGTGCGGGGATGTCTTGCCGAAGCTGGGGAGACACATTTGACTCTGAGAATGCCAGACGGGGAGCGCCGGGACATTCCGCTGACAGCCGTCTCGACGGCCAAGACGGTGATCGACTGGGACAGCAACCCCCTGGGGTTGGTAAAGGATGAGGTAAGAAGTTGAAACCTGAAATGTTGGAAGCCATGGAGGCTCTGGCAGACGAGCGGGGAATTTCCGTTGAAACGCTGTACGAGGCGTTGGCCGACGCTCTTGAAATGGCCTATAAGCGAATGCCCGGAGCGCATGAGTACGCCTGGGTCGCCATCGATCCTGAGACAGCTGAGATACGAGTTCTCATGCAGGAGCTTGACAGCGACGGTGAACCCCACGGCGAGGAATTCGATGTGACTCCGGACGATTTCGGGCGCATAGCCGCCCAGACCGCACGGCAGGTAATGACGTACCGCATCCGTGAAGCCGAGCGCGACCGAAAATACGAGGAGTACACAGGGCGCGAGGGCCACATCGTCACCGGCATAATTCAGCAGAGCGACTCCAGGTACACCCTCCTGGACCTAGGCAGGGTGGAGGCCCTTCTTCCTCAGTCCGAGCAGGTGCCTTTCGAGCGCCCCGATCCTTCCAGCCGCCTCAAGGCTTACATTGTGGAGGTTCGTCGCACGGCCAGAGGGCCGCAGATAGTGGTCAGCAGAACGCACCCCGGGCTGGTGAAGTGCCTCTTCGAGCTCGAGGTGCCCGAAATTGCCGACGGGACAGTGGAAGTCAAAGCCTGCGCCAGGGAGCCCGGGCACCGTACGAAGATTGCTGTCTTTTCCAACGTGGAAAACGTGGATCCGGTGGGGGCGTGCGTGGGGGCGCGCGGCGCCAGGGTACGCAACGTGGTCAACGAGTTGCGTGGAGAGAAGATCGACATAGTCACTTACACGGATGACCTGGCGGAGTTCATCATGAAGGCGCTGGCTCCTGCAACCACCGAGGAGGTTCGCCTCAACGAAGAGGAGCGGAGCGCTGAGGCAATCGTGAAAGATCACCAGCTCTCCCTCGCCATAGGCAAAGAGGGGCAAAACGCACGTCTGGCGGCTCGCCTCACGGGGTGGCGCATCCAGATCAAGAGCAAGTCTCAGGTTGCGGCTGAAGCCGCGTACGGCGAAGTGGACTGGGCAGAGGGGGAGTGGACGGTCGACGCAGAAACCGGCCAGCAGATGTGGCAGCCCGCAGACGGAGGGACGCCTATCTCGCTTGACGAGTGGTCGGGCACCAGCACAAACGACGGATCAGCAGCCAGGGTGGACTCGTCGCGAATCAGGGGACGGTAGTCATAGGCAGGAAAGGCGCCGATTCGTTTCGGACGTGCATTGGCTGTCGCAGGGTTCGTTCGCCTGGCGATTTGCTGCGAATCGTCTATGCAGATGGAGTGCTGAGGTTGGGTCGATCCCTTCCCGGAAGGGGGGCGTGGGTCTGTTCCGGCTCTCCTGACTGTTTAAAACGAGCCTGCGAGCCCGCCCGACTGAGACGCGCTTTTCGACTCAGCATTCCCCACGAGGCAGTAGAGGACTTTAAGGGCAGCCTTCAGGGACACTCCCCGCAGTTTGACTTGCGGCGCGAGGCTCGAATCTAAGAGGCCAGAGCGCATGGCGAAGAAGGTCAGGGTCTACGAACTGGCTCGAGAGCTTGGAATTACCCCATCGGAGTGCCTCAAGCTTTGCAAGTCGATGGGAATAAGGGCCACTTCGTCCTCTTCAAGCATGGACGAGCCGCACGCCTATCGGGTAAGGCTGAAGGTTGAGCGGGAAAATCTTGCGCCAGTGGTTTCCGAGGAGGAACCTGAGAGCGACGAGCCGGAGCCCAGTTCAGAGGAGGAGGTAGCCACAGCAGATCAGAAGGTGGTTGCCGCGGACATTTCTGACGCCGTCAGGGATCAGCCGGAAACTCCTCCATTGAAGGCAGAGACGATAACACCCCCTCTTTCGCCGCCAGGGGTTTCGGATGGCGAAACCGAACCGGACCTCCCATCTGCGAGCGAGAAGCCAGATCCTTCGAGGATCGGGCCAGCAGCCACTCCTGTCTCTTCGTCTGGGCTCGCCCCGCCCGCGCCGTCTGCCCCGCCTGCGCCTGCGCCGCCCGTGCCCGCGCCGACTGCCGCGCCCGTGCCCGCCCCGCCTGCTGTCGCAGCGCCTGCGCCCGCCCCGCCTGCGCCCGCGCCGCCGCCCGCGCCCTCTGCGCCTGCGCCCGCCCCGCCTGCGCCCGCGCCCTCTGCGCCTGCTGCGTCGTCTGCGCCTGCTGCGTCGTCTGCGCCCTCTGCGCCCGCGCCGCCCGCGCCGCCTCCCGCGCCTGCGCCGCCCGCGCCGTCTCCCGCCGCCGCGCCCGCTCCGCCTGCCGCGCCTGCGCCCGCCGCCGCGCCCGCACCTCCCGCGCCCGCGCCGTCTGCGCCGCCGCCGCCATCTGCGCCTCCACCTGCTTCTCCGCCCCGCGCACCAAGGCCTCCTGGGGTCAGGCGGGATCCCCCCAGAACCCGGCGGGTTGTCACCTCCAGCGGCAGCACTGCCCGCCCGCCCCGCCCGGAGCGCCCCCCGGCCCAGGTTTCGTTGCCGGAAGGGCTTCCCACCTCACCTAGAGGGCCTGGGGACGTCCCGTTCTCGGGATCGCCCGGCACGCCACCCACTCCTCCTCCTTCCGGAACCCTCAGGTCGGTTTCGGGCAAGCCCATCCCCCCGCCTCCCCCACTGCGGCGCCCACCTCCGCGCATGCCCCGGCGAGAGGGCGCATCCCCTTCGAGGCGCAACGATCCCAGCAGTGGGCAATCAACCGATTCAGCTCCGTCGGCGCGCAGGCCGTCGGCCCCAGGTGCCGGGCCCCCGGGCACCCGGAGGGCACCCGTTCGCCCAGGCGCACGCGGAACCCCTGCGGGGCGCCCGCAGCGAAGGAAGAAGACGAGGCGCCGTCGCCGGTCGGTTGAAGATCTCCGCCCGGTGGACATTCCTGTCTACTCGCCGGAGGACGCCCCCGTGCCCAAGGGCGAAGTGGTGGTGGAACGGCTCAGCACTCCCGCCGAGCTAGCAGTGAAGATGAGCCGAACGACAGCGGACGTGGTGAGATTCATGCTCGATAACGGTGAGATGGTCACCTCCACGCAGCCGTTGACAGATGAGATGATCGAGCTGTTCGCCGACGACCTGGGTGTGAAGATCAAGCTGGTCGCCCCTGGTCAGGAGCAGGAAGCCGAGCTGAAGGCGCTCCTCGAGATAGACCGCGGCGCGGGTGGAGACCCGCAGCCTCGGCCGCCGATTGTGACCATGATGGGCCACGTCGACCATGGGAAGACGAAACTGCTCGATCAGATTCGAAACTCGAACGTGGTTGACGGTGAGGCGGGCGGCATCACCCAGCACATCGGGGCCTACCAGGTACGCCGCAACGGAAGAAGCATCACCTTCATCGACACTCCAGGCCACGAGGCGTTCACGGCCATGCGGGCGCGCGGGGCAGACGTCACCGACATTGTGGTGCTGGTGGTAGCGGCCGACGACGGGGTCATGCCGCAGACGGTGGAGGCGATCTCGCACGCCAGGGCCGCGGAAGTTCCAATCGTGGTTGCCCTCAACAAAATCGACAAGCAAAACGCAGACCCGACGCGGGTGATGCAGCAGTTGGTCGAGCACAACCTCGTGCCGGAATCCTGGGGCGGCGACACAGTTACCGTGCAAGTATCCGCGCTTGAAAATATCGGCACCGAGGATCTGCTGGAACACATCCTGTTGGTCGCCGAGGTGGCAGAGATCAGCGCCCACAACGACGGTTTAGCCGAGGGAGTGGTTCTGGAGTCACGTCTCGACATCGGGAGAGGCCCGGTTTCCACGCTCCTGATTCAAGACGGCATGCTCCGAGTGGGCGACCCCATCGTTGCCGGTTCTGCATGGGGGCGTGTCCGAGCCCTGGTGAACGACCTGGGTCAGCAGATGCGTGAGGCGGCACCCGGCACCCCGGTTCGTGTAATGGGCCTTTCCGAGGTCGCCTCCGCCGGGACCCCCTTCACAGTCGCCCCCAGCGACAAGGTGGCATCGAAGGTTGCAGGCGTCCGGGGCTACTGGCAGCGAGTGGCCAGCCTTGGCAAGGATGTCGCCGCCAACTCCGGCGGCGGACGGCTCGAGGACATCTTCAGCGAGATTAAGGCCGGTTCGCCGGCATTGCTGAAGCTCATCGTCAAGGCCGACACGAACGGTTCACTGGAAGCCATCCGTGACAGCCTTGGCAAGATCGTGCGCGACGATGTGAGCCTCTCGTTCGTTCACAGCGGCGTAGGCGCGATTTCTGAGAACGACATCGCACTCGCAAAAACCACAGATGCAACGATCATTGGGTTCAACATCCGACCAGACCGCAAGGCCCGCTCCCTAGCCGAGACCGAGAAAGTGGAAATTCGGGTCTACGAGATCATCTACAAGGTCATCGAAGACATCGAGTCGGCTTTGCTGGGGTTGCTCACTCCCACAATTGAGGAGGAAGTAACCGGCGAGGCTGAGGTGAGGGCTGTCTTCAGAATCCGCGGCGTAGGGGCGGTGGCAGGATGCTATGTCCTCCACGGCACAATCCGAAGGGGCGACAAGGTGCGCTTCCTGCGCGACGGCGGCGTTATCTGGAAAGGGGCGATCAGCTCACTGCGGCGCTTCCAAGATGACGTGGCTGAAGTGCGTTCGGGATTTGAATGCGGAATCGGGTTGTCCGGCTTCAGCGACCTCAAGCCTGGGGACGTCATCGAGACATACGCCGAACACGAAATCCTGCCGACCTGAACTGGCGGGGATGGCTCGCTACGAGAGGGGTTACGAGCGGGGAGAGCGGCTTGGGGAGCTGCTCCGGCGGATTCTTGCCGACGAGTTGGCGCGCATAGCCGACGAGGAACTGGAGTTTGTGACAATCACGGGCGTGAAGACAGATCGCGAGCTCAGCGTTGCCACCGTCTATTTTTCAACCCTTCATCTCGACCCCGACGAAGAGTCCGTTGCTGCCGAGGTGCTGGCGGGCTACCGGCGTCGTTTTGGGGAGGCCGTGCGGTCGGAGAGCCGTCTCAAAAGGGTTCCCAGGCTGGTCTTCTCCCCCGATTCGTCCATGCACTCGGGTGCGCGGATCGAGGCCATCCTCCGGGGCATGGAGGCGGCCCCCCCGCCAGCCGGGCGGGTTTCCGCCCACGTCGAGCCCAACACCCCATCCAAAGCGAGGGACACCTCCTGGCCCGAGACGAGCGTCCCGGCGGCGGAACCGTCGGTGGAGGAACCATCGACGGTTAATCCGCTTGGCGGATTCGCCGTGGTCGACAAGGCGGCGGGGTGCACCTCTCACGACGTGGTGGCCAGGGCGCGCAAGCTTCTGGGGGTGCGACGGGTGGGCCACGCAGGGACTCTCGATCCTGATGCCACGGGCGTGCTGATTTTGGGATTCGGGAAGGCCACCCGCCTTTTGCGTTTCGTGACCGCCTTGGGAAAGGAGTACGAGGCTGAGGTTGTCCTCGGTGCACAGACCACAACCGGCGACGCCTCCGGCGAAGTCACGCAGACCTGGGACATGTCTCGCCTCGGCCGCACTGCGGCATCCGAGGCTGCCAGGGGCTTGCTGGGCGAAACCTCCCAGACGCCCCCCATGGTCTCCGCCTTGAAGGTGGACGGCCGTCGCCTGCACAACTTGGCCAGGGAAGGTCTTACTGTGGAAAGGCAACCCCGCAAAGTCCGTGTGAGCCGTTTCGACGTCTTGGATTTTGAGGCAGGGGAGCGCCCTCTGGCGCGTATTCAGGTTGCGTGCGGTTCCGGCACCTATGTCCGCACCCTTGCCGAGGACTGGGGGCGCTCATTGGGTGGCGGGGCGCATCTCCGCTCCTTGCGTCGAACAGCAGTCGGGTCTTTCACCGTCAACGACGGGCGCCCGGTGGATTCCCTGGAACTCCTGCCCCCCGCAGTCGGTCTCAGGGACTATCCCTCAGTCAGCGTCGATGACGAGCAGGCGCGGCTAGTGAGCTTTGGGCGGTTCTTGCCGGTTGAGCTCGCCGCAGAGGGTGACGGGCCATACGCCGTGCATAATTCCCAGGGAGATCTCCTGGCTGTATACGAGAGGAGCGGGAACCTGCTGAAGCCGGCAGTCGTGCTCGCTTCCGCGGGTTGAGTTCTCAGGTTGAAGCACTTCCGATCAGGATGATTCCGTCGTCGTCGGCAAGCGTGTGTGTAAGAGGTCTGGACTCGTGTATAATCAAACCAGACTAGGAAAGAACGGCTAAATACCAAATGGAAGAATCGATCGAAAGATTCGGTCGAATCGCACCCAGGGTCGAGAAAATTGATCTAAGAAGAGTCAGTCATGGCGAGATTCTGGGCGACGCAAACAGGCAGGACGTTTCACTGCGCCTTCTTGAGGACGGTTTCAGGGTCGTTGGACAGGCAAGGAAGTGATGCTACCCCCCAAGGCTGAGACAATCGGCAGGCACCGCAGGCACGACACCGACGTTGGGTCGACCGAAGTGCAGGTGGCGCTGCTTACCAGCAGGATTGCCCACCTTACTGAACATCTGAAGCAGCATTCTAAAGACCACCATGGTCGTCGAGGGCTGCTGATGCTGGTAGGGAGGCGCCGCCGCCTGCTTGACTACCTCAGGGACAATGACATTGAGCGCTACCGAGCGCTGGTTTCCGATCTGGGCCTACGTCGCTAAAACAGAAATCGCAGCGGAGGCGCCGCCACGTTGCGCATCGGCATAGATCCAGCCAACTCATTGGACTTGAGCCAAGTCGCGGCTGTCCGAATGCCGACTCGCAGCATCGGAGCACTTCGTTAAAGGGCGGTTCTCCCCGCCATCGTCAAAGATTGAGAGAAAAACATGAATGAAGCAATAAACGTTTCCGTAAACATCGCTGGGGCCAGCGCAGACAGGAAGATGAGCCTGGAGACCGGTCGGCTTGCTCCCCAGGCGGCAGGCTCGGTGCTGGGGCGGCTGGGAAAGACCGAGATTCTGGTGACCGCAACCGCCTCCGACGAGGTTCGCTCAGGAGTGGACTACTTCCCTCTTACCGTGGACATCGAAGAGCGAATGTATGCAGCCGGGAAAATTCCGGGGTCCTTCTTTCGCAGGGAGGGCCGTGCCAGCGAGTCGGCCACCCTTTCCTGCAGGCTTGTCGACAGGCCGCTGAGGCCATGCTTCCCCAGCGGATTTCGCAACGACGTTCATGTTGTGGGACTCGTCTTGGGCGCAGATCAGGAGAATCCCTACGATGTCCTGGCAATAAACGCCTCATCCGTGGCGTTGTGTATTTCCGGCATCCCCTTCAACGGCCCAATCGGGGCCGTTCGAATTGCGTTTACAACAGATGGAGATTGGATTCCACACCCGACCTGGGCGGAAATCGAGGCAGCCACTTTTGACCTGGTTGTAGCGGGGCGCGTCCTTGAGAACGGCGAGGTTGCCGTGATGATGGTCGAAGCCGGCGGAGGGGAGTCTTCGTCGACGCGCTACGCACAAGGCGCGGTGAAAGTCGACGAGGTCGTGCTGGCGCAGGGGCTGGAAGCCTCCAAGAAGTGGATCTCCGAGGCGGTGGGCATTCAGAGAAGGCTGATTGCCATGGCCGGGGTGAAGCCCACCATGCCGCATGAACTGGTGTCGAGCTACGGCAAGGAAATCATGGAGGCTGTGGAGGAGTCGGGCCGCAGTCTGCTTAAAGACGCTCTGGCCGAACCCGACAGGGAGGCACGCAGGAAAGCCGAGAGCGAGGCTGGCGAGCAGATTATGGCGGCGCTGGCTGACCGATTCGCCAATGACGAGACCGCCCCCGGTCAGGTCAAAGCAGCGATTCGGGCACTTTCCAAGGAGATCGTCCGGAACCGGATTCTGTCTGAAGGTGTGCGAACCGATGGGAGAGGAGCGGAAGACCTGCGTCCGCTCTCCGCCGAAATCGGGCTTTTGGAAACAGCGCACGGTTCAGGACTCTTCCAGCGGGGAGAGACCCAGGTGCTCAATGTGACCACCCTCGGAACCCAGAGGATGGATCAGATTGTCGACGGTATCAGTCCTCAAGAGAAGAAGCGATACCTTCACCACTACAACTTCCCCCCGTTCAGCACTGGCGAGGCGGGTTTCATGCGCGGCCCGAAGCGGCGCGAAATCGGCCACGGCGCATTGGCTGAGAGGGCGTTGATTCCCGTCATCCCGAGCTTGGAGGAGTTTCCCTACACGATCAGGCTGGTCTCAGACGTGTTGTCCTCAAATGGATCCACGTCGATGGCCTCGGTGTGCGCCTCCAGCCTCTCCCTGATGGACGCAGGGGTGCCGATCAAAGATCCGGTGGGCGGAATAGCCATGGGTCTCGTGCACAAAGACGACCAATACGTCACGCTCACGGACATCCAGGGTTCCGAGGACGCCTTCGGGGACATGGACTTCAAGGTTGCGGGTACCGAGAGCTTTGTAACCGCACTTCAGCTGGACACAAAAATAGACGGAATCCCTTCCGAGGTGCTAGCTGCGGCGCTAGAGCAGGCTCGCGAGGCAAGGATGAAGATTCTCGCGGTGATGCGGGCGGCAATCGACTCGCCAAGATCCGACGTGAGCGCCAACGCTCCGAAGATCGAAATCATGGAGATTCCGCAGGACAAGATAGGTGAGGTGATCGGACCCAAGGGCAAGACCATCAACAGCCTCCAGGACGACTACGGGGTGGAGATATCGGTGGACGAGGAAGATTCAATGGGCAGGGTCACCGTTGCGGCAGCCAACCGCTCAGCTGTAAGCGAGGCCTTGAAAGCCATCGGCCTGATAGTCGACCCCCCAACCGCGACGCTTGGTGCCGTCTACACGGGCGCAGTCGTAAACATCACCGGCTTCGGAGCGTTTGTGAACATTCTTCCGGGGCGGGACGGATTGCTTCACATCTCCAAGATCGGTCGAGGCAAGCGACTCGACCGAGTCGAAGAGGTGCTCTCAATGGGCGACGTGCTCACTGTTCAGGTCGATTCGATAGACGACAACGATCGCATCAGCCTCCAGCTGGCGGGCGACGACGAGCCCTCCGATGACATCGGAGGTTCGGACAGGGCGCGCCCTGATGCGAAGAGCGACCGGGCGCGGGACGACTCCAGAAGACCCAGGCGCCAGAACGGAGATCGGGGTGGCCGTGGCGGCGGAGATCGGGGTGGCCGTGGCGGCGGAGACCGGGGTGGCCGTGGCGGCGGAGACCGGGGTGGCCGTGGCGGCGGCGATCGGGGTGGCCGCAGTGGCGGCGGTCACGGCGGCGATCGGGGTGGCCGTGGCGGAGGCCGCGGCGGCGATCGGGGTGGCCGCAGTGGAGAAAGAGGATCGGGTGAACGCGGTGAAAGGGGACACTCGTCGGTGAGGCAAGTCTCATTTGCAGACGAATTTGACCGAGAGGCGACTGCCAAGTTCGGAGACCTGGGCCCCTCCGATGCTCCCGAGCAGGACTACAGGCAGCCCCGCGGGCGCTAGGGCGACGATGCGCCTGCGCCTAGTGAATAATAGAGAGCGATGATTCCGGTAGACCCGAAATCAGCCTGATCAAGGTGGGGGTGCTGGGCGCATGATCAAGGTGGGGGTGCTGGGCGCTGCAGGTCGAATGGGCTTGACCGTCTGCGCTGCCGTGAAATCAGAACCCGGCCTGAGTTTGGTTGCGGCCGTTGACCCGGACGTGGCTGAAGTCGGCCACGCCCCTTTTCCAAAGCTGGACGGCTTGTTGATTTCGGAATCTCCCGAAGTCCTCCTCGAAGCAGAGGTGGAGGTGGCGGTGGATTTCACGGTCGCCGTGGCGGCCAGGGAGAATCTGCGATTCCTGGCCTCCTCCGGCATTCACGCAGTGGTGGGAACCACCGGATTGTCGGTCGCCGACCTTCAGCGCGCCAGGGCAGACTTTCAGCGAAGCAACTGCATCGTCGCCCCCAACTTCGCAATATCTGCGGTGCTTGCGATGCGTTTCGCGGAACTCGCAGCACCCTTCTTCGACTCGGCGGAGGTGATTGAGCTTCACCACGACGCCAAAGTGGACGCCCCCTCTGGCACCGCTTTGATGACGGCAGAGCGCATTGCCGAGTCCTCGAAAGAGTGGAACCCCGACCCTACGCGCAACGAGGTGCTGCCAGGGGCGCGCGGCGGGAAGGGGCCTGGGGGGATACGAGTCCACTCCGTGCGCCTGGCAGGGCTGATGGCGCATCAGGAGGTGATTCTGGGTGCCAAGGGCCAGTCCTTGACCATCAGGCAGGACTCCTACGACAGGCAGTGTTTCATGCCCGGCGTGATGCTGGCGGTAAAGGCCGTGAGCGAGCGCCCGGGCCTCACCGTGGGCCTTGAGCCTTTGCTTGGGTTGTAGAAGACGCTCTCGCCGTGCCCTGCTTAAGCGAGTTCGGGCAGGCGCTTATTTACTTGAACAGCTTGAGCGTCTTTAAGCAACCTCTGAAATTTCTTGTAATTGTCCGTCTTTGAGGGGCGAATCTGTTGATTTAGCTGAGATATTGGTGGGTGCTGGGGCTAGTGGTTGGTTGGCTAGCCGGTGGTTGGCTAGTTGGTGGTGTGCGTGATTGTGGTTTCGTTTCCTTGGGTGTTCCAGCAGTGGGTGTCGCCGTTTTGGTGGGTTGCGCAGACGTGTTTGTAGCCGGAGTCGATTGTGGTGTATGGGCCGTTGAGGTAGTAGGGGAGGCTTGGTCTGCCTTCGTCGTTGAATTCCCTGTATCTCCAGCATGCTATTTCGCCTCCTGCGCGGAGGCCGCAGGCGTGTAGTTCGCCTGCGGTGATGTTCTTGAACGTCCCGCCGGCGGTGCCGCCTTTCCAGTATGCGACGTCGCCCAGGTAGGTTTCCTTTTCGAACAGGTGGTTCCTTCCCCAGCAGATGGGGACGCCGTCGGGCGGCAGGCCGCAGGCGAACGCCTTCCCGACCGCTACCTGGGTGAATTCACCTTCAGGGGGGGCGTCCTCCAGCAGGGGGTGCGAACTGTCGTGTGTGTCGCCCCAGCATTTGATGGTGTTGTTTGTCCGCAGCCCGCAGGAGAACCCGAAGTCGCCGTATACCCAGAGGTTGCCGCTGTCGAGCCATGGTTCGTGTCCGCCCCAGCCTGCGCTCACGGACGCGAGTTCGTCGTTGGGGGCGACGGCTTTGCTGAGGCTCTGCCTCGCGCCCCAGCAGGTTACGCCGCCGTCGGCGCGCAGCCCGCAGGCGTAGTCGTTGGTCACGCTGATGTCGGTGTAGTCGCCCCCGGGCGGGGAGGACTGCCCCTGGTTGTCCCTTCCCCAGCACTCAACCCTGCCCTCGGCGCGGAGGCCGCAGGTGAAGACCACCCCGGCTGCGACCTCCTCGAACGCCCCTGGGGGCGGGGAGGCCTCGCCGAACAGGTTCCCGAATTCGATTGTTTCCTCGTCAGCCCAGGTAACCATGAAATTGCAGCCGACGCTTTTGTCTGTAAGCAGTTTGCAGCCATGGCTGTATGAGATGGTGGTGTCTGCCACGTTGCTGTAGTCCTGTTTGTATGTGTTGCTGCCGTCAGTAATCTCCCAGCAGAATTCCTCCCCCCCGCTCGTCACACCACAAGCCAAGTTGTCATACCCATCCGCCCAAACCCGGACTATTGCGAATTCGATGTCCGGGGCGTCCCCTGCTTCGGGAAAGTATTTACTTTTGCCCCAGCATTCCGTTTTCTTGTCGGGGCGAATGCCGCATGTGTAGACAGTTCCTGGGCTTATGAAGGTGAACTCCCCGGGCGGTGGGGTGTAGTAGGCGGGTTGTTCCTCGGTGGGGGTGAAGCCGCCCCAGCAGGCGGCTTCCCCGCCTGGCCGCAGGCCGCAGAGGTGGCTAGCGCCCCCGGTTTTCCCGTTGGTGATGGATTCGAGTGTGCCCGCCGGCGGGGACGCTTTTTCAGTGTGTTCGAATATTTTGTTGAACCCGCCTCCCCAGCACTCCACCGCCCCGCCGGGGCGGATGCCGCAGGCGAAGCTGTTCGCGGCGGCTATGTCGGTGAACTGCCCGCGTGGGGGTGAGGCTGCCCCTCTGCGGCGGCCTGACCAGCCCCAGCACTCGGCTACGCCGTCGACGCGGATGGCGCAGGCGTGTTCGACGCCGAGGTCGAGTGAGGCGAATTCCCCCTCCGGGATGTTTTCGAGCATGATGCGGTTCCTTCCCCAGCATTCCAGCGCCCCGCCGGGGCGGATGCCGCAGGCGTACTCGAAGCCCGCCTGCACGGCTGTGAACGGACCCCCCGGGGGTTCGGCCGCAGCGGGCGAGTCGTCCCACGCGTCCTGGAGCGCCTGCCCGTTGAAGAAGCCGCCGCTCGTGTGGGAGAGCATGAAGTTGACCTCGTCTTTGCCTTTCGTTTCGCCCACGTTCCAGCACACCGCTTCGCCGTTTCCGAGGAGTCCGCAGGTGTAGCTCCACCCCGCGCTCACCGACACGTAGCCCAGCCCCTCCCCCGGGGCTTCCAGCACCGCGATCCGCTCCTCTGTGCGCAGCCAGGAACGCAGCGCCTGCGTCTCGTGCAGCTCCACGCGTCGGCGCGCCTTGTAGTCCGCTGATCCTGAGGCGGTGACGGGGATTGAGTCCCCGGTTATTGGCTGCTCCGCGGAGGTCGTGGTGACTTCGGTGGTTGAGAGGATTTCCTGGATCTCGTCCGACAGCGCCTGCCAGAACTCGGCGGGTGGCTGATCAGGATCCCTGTTCAAGGACATCCCCACTATGCGCTCCCACGGGGTAGCAGCAGACTCAGCAGTTGTAGTCGTAGTCGTCGCGGCCGTGGTGGGGTCGCCTGGGGGCGCCTGGGAGGTGGTCGTGCTGGGCGCGGGCGGCGCCGCGGCCAGCGTCTCCTCGGTGGTGGGGGGCGGGCCTGCCTGCCCCGCGGCCGCTGAGGAGGTCTCAACGGTGGGAGGTGGGCTAGTCGGCTCCGCGGCCGCTGTGGGCGCCGCAGCGGTGGTGGTAGTCCCTGCAGGCGGAGCGCTCACCCCCGATGTGGCGCTAACCGGAGGCGGCGGGCCTGGCTGCGGCGAGGCGGCCTCCCCGCCGGCGCAGGAAAACGCGAGAACCCCGAGGCACAACGCCAATCGTCCCGCCCGGGTGGACATCACTTTTGCGGGGCGCATGAAGACACGAGCGCCCCGTCACGTGACGCGGCGACCCGTGATCCCGGCAAGAGGTCAGCTAGCCGATGGTTGGTGTGGTGGTTGGCTAGTCGGTGGTTGGCTAGCCGGTGGTTGGCTAGTTGGTGGTTGGCTAGCCGGTGGTTGGCTAGTTGGTGGTTGGCTAGCCGGTGGTTGGCTAGTTGGTGGTTGGCTAGTTGGTGGTTGGCTAGTTGGTGGTGTGCGTGATTGTGGTTTCGTTTCCTTGGGTGTTCCAGCAGTGGGTGTCGCCGTTTTGGTGGGTTGCGCAGACGTGTTTGTAGCCGGAGTCGATTGTGGTGTATGGGCCGTTGAGGTAGTAGGGGAGGCTTGGTCTGCCTTCGTCGTTGAATTCCCTGTATCTCCAGCATGCTATTTCGCCTCCTGCGCGGAGGCCGCAGGCGTGTAGTTCGCCTGCGGTGATGTTCTTGAACGTCCCGCCGGCGGTGCCGCCTTTCCAGTATGCGACGTCGCCCAGGTAGGTTTCCTTTTCGAACAGGTGGTTCCTTCCCCAGCAGATGGGGACGCCGTCGGGCGGCAGGCCGCAGGCGAACGCCTTCCCGACCGCTACCTGGGTGAATTCACCTTCCGGGGGGGCGTCCTCCTCCAGGGGGTAAGCGAAGTCGCGTGTGTCGCCCCAGCATTTGATGGTGTTGTTTGTCCGCAGCCCGCAGGAGAACCCGAAGTCGCCGTATACCCAGAGGTTGCCTGTTTCGAGCCTTTGTTCGTGTCCGCCCCAGCCTGCGCTCACGGACGCGAGTTCGTCGTTGGGGGCGACGGCTTTGCTGAGGCTCTGCCTCGCGCCCCAGCAGGTCACGCCGCCGTCGGCGCGCAGCCCGCAGGCGTAGTCGGTGGTCACGCTGATGTCGGTGTAGTCGCCCCCGGGCGGGGAGGACTGCCCCAGGTTGTCCCTTCCCCAGCACTCAACCCTGCCCTCGGCGCGGAGGCCGCAGGTGAATTCGATCCCGGCTGCGACCTCCTCGAACGCCCCTGGGGGCGGGGAGGCCTCGCCGAACACGTTCCCGTGTTCCAGGACTTTGTTGCCTTGTTCGTCCACCCCGTAAGAGGGGGCGAAGAAGCAGTTGACGGCGCCGTCGATGAGATGATCGCAGCCGTGCCAGCCGGCACGAGTCATGTCCTCGACGTTTTCGCCTTCCGTGCGGTGCAGTTCGCTGCTGTCGGTGATTTGCCAGCAGATTTGCTGCACCTCTTCGGTGACACCGCACGCCCAGTCGTTCAAGAGGCGGACCACTGTGAACTTCAATTCAGGGGCTGGCGCGGGTTCATCCCATAATCTGCTTTGGCCCCAGCACTCCGTCTCGCCGCCGGGCCTTAGCCCGCAGGTGTAGACGCCGCGGCCCGGGCTTATGAAGGTGAACTCCCCGGGCGGCGGGGTGTAGTGGGCGGGCCGCTCCTCGGTGGGGGTGAAGTCGCCCCAGCAGGCGGCTTCCCCGCCTGGCCGCAGGCCGCAGAGGTGGATGGCGCCCCCGGCTTTCCCGTTGGTGATGGATTCGAATGTGCCCGCCGGCGGGGACGCTTTTTCAGTGTGTTCGAGCATTTTGTTGAACCCGCCTCCCCAGCACTCCACCGCCCCGCCGGGGCGGATGCCGCAGGCGAAGCCGTTCGCGGCGGCTATGTCGGTGAACTGCCCGCGTGGGGGTGAGGCTGCCCCTCTGCGGCGGCCTGACCAGCCCCAGCACTCGGCTACGCCGTCGACGCGGATGCCGCAGGCGTGTTCGATGCCGAGGTCGAGTGAGGCGAATTCCCCTTCCGGGATGTTTTCGAGCATGATGCGGTTCCTTCCCCAGCATTCCAGCGCCCCGCCGGGGCGGATGCCGCAGGCGTACTCGAAGCCCGCCTGCACGGCTGTGAACGGCCCCCCCGGGGGTTCGGCCGCAGCCGGCGAGTCGTCCCACGCGTCCTGGAGCGCCTGCCCTTTGTAGAAGCCGCCGCCGCTCGTGCGGGGGAGCATGAAGTTGACCTCGTCTTTGCCTTTCGTTTCGCCCACGTTCCAGCACTCCGCTTCGCCGTTTCCGAGGAGTCCGCAGGTGTAGCTCCACCCCGCGCTCACCGACACGTAGCCCAGCCCCTCCCCCGGGGCTTCAAGCACGGCGATCCGCTCCTCCGGGCGCAGCCAGGAGCGCAGCACCACAGTCTCCTGTAAAGGAACCCTCCTACCCAAATTGTGGTCAACAGAACCCGAAACCTCAGTCAAAACACTCAAACCCTCAAACTCGACAACAGCAACAGCCGGCGGCACGGCCGCCGGCGTCGTAGTCGTGGTCGTAGTCGTGGAAGTGGTGGTGGTCGTTGTGGGGGCGGCCGGGGGCACGGAAGTGGTGGGAGCGCCTGGGGGCGCCTGGGAGGTGGTCGTGCTGGGCGCGGGCGGCGCCGCGGCCAGCGTCTCCGGCGTCGCCTCTGTGGTGGGAGGTGGACTAGTCGGCTCCGCGGCCGTGGTGGGCGCCGCAACGGTGGTGGCAGTCCCCGCAGGCGGAGCGCTCCCCACCGATGTGGCGCCCGGAGGCGGCGGGTCTGGCTGCGGCGAGGCAGTCTCCCCGCCGGCGCAGGAAAACGCTAGAACCCCGAGGCACAACGCCAATCGTCCCGCCCGGGTGGACATCACTTTTGCGGGGCGCATGAAGACACGAGCGCCCCGTCACGTGACGCGGCGACCCGTGATCCCGGCAAGAGGTCAGCTAGCCGATGGTTGGTGTGGTGGTTGGCTAGTCGGTGGTTGGCTAGCCGGTGGTTGGCTAGTTGGTGGTTGGCTAGCCGGTGGTTGGCTAGTTGGTGGTTGGCTAGCCGGTGGTTGGCTAGTTGGTGGTTGGCTAGTTGGTGGTGTGCGTGATTGTGGTTTCGTTTCCTTGGGTGTTCCAGCAGTGGGTGTCGCCGTTTTGGTGGGTTGCGCAGACGTGTTTGTAGCCGGAGTCGATTGTGGTGTATGGGCCGTTGAGGTAGTAGGGGAGGCTTGGTCTGCCTTCGTCGTTGAATTCCCTGTATACCCAGCATGCTATTTCGCCTCCTGCGCGGAGGCCGCAGGCGTGTAGTTCGCCTGCGGTGATGTTCTTGAACGTCCCGCCGGCGGTGCTGCCTTTCCAGTATGCGACGTCGCCCAGGTAGGTTTCCTTTTCGAACAGGTGGTTCCTTCCCCAGCAGATGGGGACGCCGTCGGGCGGCAGGCCGCAGGCGAACGCCTTCCCGACCGCTACCTGGGTGAATTCACCTTCCGGTGGGGCGTCCTCCTCCAGGGGGTAAGCGAAGTCGCTTGTGTCGCCCCAGCATTTGATGGTGTTGTTTGTCCGCAGCCCGCAGGAGAACCCGAAGTCGCCGTATACCCAGAGGTTGCCTGTTTCGAGCCTTTGTTCGTGTCCGCCCCAGCCTGCGCTCACGGACGCGAGGTCGTCGTTGGGGGCGACGGCTTTGCTGAGGCTCTGCCTCGCGCCCCAGCAGGTCACGCCGCCGTCGGCGCGCAGCCCGCAGGCGTAGTCGGCGGACACGCTGATGTCGGTGAAGTCGCCCCCGGGCGGGGAGGACTGCCCCAGGTTGTCCCTTCCCCAGCACTCAACCCTGCCCTCGGCGCGGAGGCCGCAGGTGAATTCGATCCCGGCTGCGACCTCCTCGAACGCCCCTGGGGGCGGGGAGGCCTCGCCGAACACGTTCCCGTGTTCCAGGACTTTGTTGCCTTGTTCGTCCACCCCGTAAGAGGGGGCGAAGTAGCAGTAGACGGCGCCGTCGATGAGATGATTACAGGCATGCCAGCGGGCATGAGTTATGTCCTTGACGTTTTTTGTTTCCGAGCGGATCAGTTCGCTGCTGTCGGTGATGTGCCAGCAGATTTGCTGCGCCTCTTCGGAGACACCGCACACCCAGTCGAGGAATAGGCGGACCGCTGCGAACTTCAATTCAGGGGCTGGCGCGGCTTCATCCCATAATCTGCTTTGGCCCCAGCACTCCGTCTCGCCGCCGGGCCTGATCCCGCAGGTGTAGACGCCGTCGGTCTGGCTTATGAAGGTGAACTCCCCGGGCGGTGGGGTGTAGTAGGCGGGCCGCTCCTCGGTGGGGGTGAAGCTGCCCCAGCAGGCGGCTTCCCCGCCTGGCCGCAGGCCGCAGAGGTGGATGGCCTCCCCGGTTTTCCCGTTGGTGATGGATTCGAATGTGCCCGCCGGCGGGGACGCTTTTTCCGTGTGTTCGAGCATTTTGTTGAACCCGCCTCCCCAGCACTCCACCGCCCCGCCGGGGCGGATGCCGCAGGCGAAGCCGAATGCGGCGGCTATGTCGGTGAACTGCCCGCGTGGGGGTGAGGCTGCCCCTCTGCGGCGGCCTGACCAGCCCCAGCACTCGGCTACGCCGTCGACGCGGATGGCGCAGGCGTGTTCGATGCCGAGGTCGAGTGAGGCGAATTCCCCCTCCGGGATGTTTTCGAGCATGATGCGGTTCCTTCCCCAGCATTCCAGCGCCCCGCCGGGGCGGATGCCGCAGGCGTACTCGAAGCCCGCCTGCACGGCTGTGAACGGCCCCCCCGGGGGTTCGGCCGCAGCCGGCGAGTCGTCCCACGCGTCCTGGAGCGCCTGCCCGTTGAAGCCGCCTCCGAGCGTGTGGGAGAGCATGAAGTTGACCTCGTCTTTGCCTTTCGTTTCGCCCACGTTCCAGCACTCCGCTTCGCCGTTTCCGAGGAGTCCGCAGGTGTAGCTCCAACCCGCGCTCACCGACACGTAGCCCAGCCCCTCCCCCGGGGCTTCAAGCACGGCGATCCGCTCCTCCGGGCGCAGCCAGGAGCGCAGCACCACAGTCTCCTGTAAAGGAACCCTCCTACCCAAATTGTGGTCAACAGAACCCGAAACCTCAGTCAAAACACTCAAACCCTCAAACTCGACAACAGCAACAGCCGGCGGCACGGCCGTCGTCGTCGTAGTCGTCGTGGTGGTGGAAGTGGTCGTGGTGGTCGTTGTGGGGGCGGCCGGGGGCACGGAAGCGGTGGGGGCGCCTGGGGGCGCCTGGGAGGTAGTCGTGCTGGGCGCAGGCGGCGCCGCGGCCTGCGTCGCCTCGGTGGTGGGGGGCGGGCCAGCCTGCCCCGCGGCCGCTGTGGGTGCCTCAACGGTGGTGGTAGTCCCCGCAGGCGGAACGCTTCCCACCGATGTGGCGCTAACCGGAGGCGGCGGGCCTGGCTGCGGCGAGGCGGCCTCGCCGCCGGCGCAGGAAAGCATCAAAACCCCGACACATGATACGGCGATTCGGAATCTCGTCAAAGCAACCCCTGGAATACGTATCAGGAAGCGGGAAGCACCGCGACAGGGGAGGGTTTCCCCAGTGTCCATACCTCGGCCGCCTGCCCTGGCTCCAACACCAGGCTCATGTCCTGATGCGCGAGTCCTGACGCTGAAGCAGGATTTAGCACGGGATTCAGGCTGACTCGCTTCGGGTCTCCTCTGGTGATGCCCACTACCACAAACTCATGCCCTCGATAATTGGCGTAAGCAGCACTGTTGAAATTAACAGATTGAAGCTCAACTGCTCCTGATTTCTTTTGGAAATCCGTACTGGTCTTTGTAATAATTGCTACATCAGTTGGGGTGAATACTAGGGGTTCTCCGTTAGCCTTAGAAAACTGTCTGAACGCATTGTGTTGTGTTGCTATAGCTTGTCCAGCGGGCCGCGGTGCCCTGTGCAGGATCACGTATCTGTAGGCATTGAAGTAGCTATTGTTTCGGGTGTCCTGGGGAGGTAGGCCAAACTGCAAATACTGCCATGCTGTAGTCGTACCTGGTACTACTGGTACAGGATCTTCTTTGAATGTTGTTCCGGTGAATGCTGCGGGGTGGTATATGGCGGTTAGGTCTAGGTGTTCCTGGTTTGTGATTGTTTCGGATCTGCAGTCAAAGTTCGCTTTTGTTGCGTCTTGGACTGCGGTTTCCCAGTCGGTTTTGTCCTCTCCGTATAGGAATAATGAACCGTCGGTTGCGGGAACGTGGTGGCATCCCCAACCGTAATCCCCGAGTCCGAGGATGTGCCCAATTTCGTGAGCAAATACTCTGTCCGATTCAGAAAAATCGACTTGATACACATGTATGACCGAACTTATGTCAAGATCAGGGGCAAAGTTTCTATCAATTCTTCTGATGTGCGCACAGCCCAGCACAAACTGGCCTGGTTGTGCTGGGCAGACGTTATCGGAGCAGGCGGCGGCCCTCTCTGGGCTTATGCTTGCGGAGGCGCAGCTTGTGTTGACGCAGTCGTCCTCGAACCCTGTGTCCACGTCAACGATGGCCTGGAAGTTGGTGTCGGCGCAGTCCCTGTGATCCATGACTACGACGTCGTAGCCGCTCGACCTGTCAAACGATACCGGCAACCTGATTTGATGCGTGTCTGTTTCCCCGCATTCTGATAAGTCCGTGCTGTATGTGAAGCTGAACGCTCCGGGGAGGACCCTGTTCCAAGCAGTGACGGCGTCATTAATCTTTTTCCTAAACCCGGCGGAGGTGGTACATACTCTTATAGTCTCCCCGACCCAAGTCAGATTGCTGAACCTGGCCTGTTTCCAGGGTGGCAGATTGTAGGGTTTCCAGCCGCCGGTGGTAGGCGGGTCAGCGGCCGCTCTAGGAACTCCGTTCACTAAATTGACTTCAATGCTCTGGGCGGGTGTCTCGGTGTTTTCCGCTTTCAGGAATACGTTGTAAGCCAGGCTGGTGTCGGCGACATTTGTCTCATATTCGTAGTATGACCTGTTCGCGGGGGCTGTCGCCGATGTGAACGCGCCGGCTGCGCCCTGCCTCCAACGAACGGTGAACGGGTTCAAATTGTAGCTGCTGTAGCACTCCGGGTGGTTCCAGTAAACCGACAACGTTCCGTCATTGTCGTCCCCATCGGCGCCGCCGTCGTTTTCCCCGTAGACCCTGAATCGGCTGGGGAACAGCGGCGCTCCTTTAGGGATTCCTGAGGGCAGTTTCCCGGAGGGCATCAAAGTGAATAAATGCGTACCTGCGGTGTTGAAGGCCTTTACCTCCACCTCGTATTTCACGCAGCCGTGCAGTCCGGTTATTTCAAGGGAATACAGTTTGGCGGCAGCACCGACCCCCAAATTTGTGAACCTGCTTGTGACGTTCGCTTCGTTGACCTCAACGATAGACGGCGTCCATGTGCCCCCAGCTTTCCTCCAGCGGTATTGGTACCTGGCGGGGAAATTTCTGTCCAGCACCCAGGAGATGGTCAACGCCCCGTCGCCGGTGGCGACACTCACGCCGGAAGACCCCGCTGCTGCGGTCGAAAGCAGTTGAGGAGGCGACACGCATCCCGCCGATGCGCTTACGCGGTATTTGCCTGCAGGGCAGGCCGTGGCGGCCGTCGTGGTCGTGGTCGTTGTTGTGGTCGTTGTTGTGGTCGTTGTGGTTGTTGCGGGTGGCGGGGATGGGGGCGGGGCGGCGGTCGTGGTGGTTGTCGTTGTTGTGGTTGTGGTTGTGTGGCAGCGGGTTCCTTGGAGTGTTTTGCCTGCGGGGCAGGTGTGGGTGTAGGTGGGTGTTGTGGTGAGTGTTCGTTTGCAGGAGCCTGCGGTGAGGGTCCAGCCGGTTAGGCAGGTCTTGGTTTTGGCGGGGTAGGTGTAGCAGCGCCCGCCGGCGAGGGTGCCGGTGGCGCATGTCTTGGTCGCGGTGGGGGTCTGGTAGGAGATGCTTGTGAGTGTTCGGCTGCAGGTGCTGCCCGACTTCGACCACCCGGGCGGGCAGGTGTAGCTGAGGGTGCCGTAGCGGGTGACGGTGCTCGTGACGGTGCGTGAACAGGTGCTGCCTGAGAGGCTCCACCCGGGCGGGCAGGTGTAGGTGAGGGTGCCGTAGCGGGTGACTGTGCTCGTGACGGTGCGGTAGCAGGTGCCGCCGAATCGTCCCCACCCGGGCGAGCATGTGTAGCTGAGGGTGCCGTAGCGGGTGGCGTATTTGTAGCAGGTGCTGCCTGAGCGGCTCCACCCGGGCGAGCATGTGCGGGTGAGGGTGCCGTAGCGGGTGGTGTATTTGTAGCAGGTGCTGCCTGAGCGGCTCCACCCCGACGCGCAGGAGTACACGAAGGTCAGCGGGGGTATGTAGCTCACGGAAGCCGACCGGGTTGATATCGCCGTGTAGCGGCACGAGGTGGGCGTCCCCCGGGGTGAGCACGACGCGGACGCCGTGCTCGACAGCCTCACTAGGTAGCTGCAAGAGGTGGGCGACCCCCTGGGGGAGCACGACGCTGACGCGGGATGCGTCTGGCGGCTTCTAACCAGTTCGGTGTAGCGGCACGTGGTGGGCGTCCCGCTGGGGGAGCACGACGCGGACGCGGCCTGCGTCCGGCGCCTGCTCACCGATTCGGTGTAGCGGCAGGTGGTGGGCGACCCGCTGGGGGAGCACGAAGCGGTGGCGGCTTGGGTCTCGATCCTGGAGGTGGTGATTTTGCATGACTTGGTGCTTTGCTGGCCGAGGCCTACTGTGACGAGCGTCCCCCTGGCGCATGAGTAGGTGGTCGCGGCGGGCGACGCCCTTGAAGTGAGCGCCCCTGGAGCGGTCCTTGCCCCCGCGCCTGCCCGGAGGCGCCGACCCGGCCTGGCTTGCCGGCTCCTGGAGGCCGATCAGCTGTTTAATGATGAGCCAAGCGGCATGTGGCATTGCACATCCTTTCGCCATCGGGGGCTCAACCACAAGCTAGCACACCCAAACCCAGGGCGCACGCCGAAACCCGCCCGCCGCCCATAACCGCTCACCGAGCGGCAGCCCCGTAACGCCGCACCAGCGGCGGCTGGCCGGGTTCTTGGTGTTCCCAGCATTCGATTTGCCTGCTTGCGAGCAGGCCGCACTGGTGTTCATAGCCTGCGCTGACCTGGGTGTAGGGGCCTGCCCTGAGGTGGGTGCTGGAGCCGTCGTCGCCCCAACAGTCAACTGCGCCGCCTGCCCGCAGGCCGCAGGTGAAGCGGCCGCCGACGGAAAGGTCGGTGTATCCCCCCCCTGCGGCCTCGTAGGTTCCGGAAGCGGCGTAGTAGTCGCTGCTTCCGCCGCGTGACGCAGCGACGGGGCTGCTGCCCCAGCATTCGATCACCCCGGTTGGGCGCAGCCCGCAGGCGTTGTAACGGCCTGCGGCTATTCGGGTGAAGGCGCCCTCGGGGCGGCGGGTCAGCGACTGCGCCGTTTTGGGGTCATTCCAGGGGTCGTCGCCCCAGCACTCGGCGGCGCCATTGGTGAGCAGGCCGCAGGAGTAGCCCCAGTCGTGGACCACTTCGGGGTAGTTGTCGATCCCTGTGTAGACCTCCTGGTTGCCGCCCCAGCCCGCGCTGACCGAAGCCAACGGCTCGTTTATCGGAACGATTTTGCTTTGAAGCCGTGATTGCGTGCCTTCCCCGCCCCAGCACTCCGCGCGCCCGTCGGGGCGGAGCCCGCAGGTGAAGTATTTGGACGCGCTTATGGAACTGAAGGCGCCTTTCGGCGGTGAGGACTGGCCGTAGCCGTCGTCGCCCCAGCAGACGGCTGTCTGGTCGGGGCGCAGCCCGCAGGTTGATGCCCAGCCGGCTGAGATGGCCGTGAGCTTCCCGTCGGGCGGTGAACCTTCCCCGTATTCGCCGCCCCCCCAGCATTCAGGCGTCCCGTCGGACCGCAGGCCGCATATGTGGTAAAGGCCCACGACGATCTGCGTGAATTCGCCGTCGCCGAAACGCAGAGGCTCGCCAGGGTCTGCTATTCCCCAGCAAACCACCCCGCCTCCGGCAGGGGCGCCGCACGCGAGGGCCGCCCCGGCCGCGAGCGAGGCGAACTCGTGTTCCGGTGGCTGATATCGGACGGTTCCGTCGCCGCTGTCCCAGCACTCCGCCTGCCCGTCGGGGCGCAGCCCGCAGGCGTAGCCTTCCATCCCGACGCTGATCGCAGCAAACTCGCCCGCAGGAGGGGCTAGTAGCCCGCCGGTGTTGGTGCGCTCTCCCCAGCATTCCACCGTTCGGTCCGGCCGCAGCCCGCAGAAGTCGGCGCCCGCCCCGGCGCTGACAGCCGTGAACGGCCCTTGCGGGGAAGCCCCTTCAAAGCGCAACCGACGCGTCCGTAGGAGCGTCCGTAGGAGCACGACCATCGGCGGCGATGTGAACGGCCCTTGCAGGGAAGCCCCTTCAAAGCGCCTGCCCCAGCACTCCGCCTGCCCGTCGGGGCGCAGCCCGCAGGCGGAATCCGCGCCTGTGGTTATAGCAGTGAACTCTCCTAGTGGAGGGTTGGCGGCGCCGCGCCTGCGCCCCGAAGTCCCCCAGCATTCCGCCTTCCCGTCCGCCCGGCGGATGGCGCAGGCGTGCTCTATCCCGGCGCTGACGGCCGAGAACTCCCCGTGCGGCGGGTTGAGCGCGGCTGGGTTGGGGCCCCAGCATTCCGCCTGCCCGTCGGGACGGAGCCCGCAGGCGTACTCACGGCCTGCCGACACGGAGGCGAAGCTCCCCTGAGGTTGCCTGCCTACTTCAGGGTAGACGCTCCAGCCGCCTTGCTCGATTTCCCAGTCGCGCGGTTCGGAGCCATCCCGCCATCTCCAGCACTCCACTCGCCCGTCGTTGTGAAGTCCGCAGGAATACCCCCATCCGGCGCTCACAGACACGAAACCGGGCGTCGTCCGCTCGCTCTCGGCGATGGCGGCTGCGGCGGCTGTGGCGGCGGATTCAGGCTGCCAGGTCGTGAGGGGACTTGCGGTTGTTGAAGCCGCCCGGGACCCGGGTGCCTGGGTTTTAGTGCTGGCGGAGGGCGGTGGAGGCGCGGGGGTGGCGGGGGTGGCGGCTGGGGTGATTTGGTTGATGAAGCCGTTTTCGTCCCAGCAGTGGATGTCGCCGTTTTGGTGGACGGCGCAGGAGTGCTCGTAGCCTGCGCTGACGCTGGTGTAGGGGCCGGGCACGGTGTAGGGCTCGGCGTCGGTCGTGTCGGCGGGCTCGGCTTCGGTCGCGTTGGCGCCTATTTCGTTGAGGCATTCCACGTCGCCGTCGCCGCGCAGGCCGCAGTAGTGGCGGGCCCCGACTGTGAGGGTCGTGAACGCCTCCCCCGGGGGCGTGTCGCCGCGCCTTGTGGTTTTCAACCATGCGGGCGTCAGTTCTTCGGTTTCAGCGTCTATGGCGTAACCGAATTTCCAGCATTCCACTTCACCTGTCGGGCGCAGGCCGCACGCGAACCCGTCCCCCGCCCCGACGCTGGAGAACTCCCCTGCCGGTTCGAAATTCTTGAGAAGGCCCTGGCCTCCCCAGCAGCGCACAGAGTCGTCGGGCCGCAGCCCGCAGGAGTGGCCGAAGTCGCTTTTGTCGGGCATGAACCTCCGCGCGGTTTGGTTGCCTCCCCAGCCGGCGGAGACGGTCGTTAGTTCCTCCTCCGGCGGGAGGATCTTGCTCGTGTTAGCGTGCCCGCCCCAGCATTCGGCTTCCCCTGTCGTGCGCAGCCCGCACGAGAACCCTCCGCCCACAGCCAAGTCGACGAACTCCCCCTCCGGGGGGGACGCCTGCCCCCAGGTGTCCAGTCCCCAGCATTCCAGCGCGCCCCCGACCCGGATGCCGCAGGAGAAGAAACCACTGTTGTCTAGGGCGACGAACTCCCCCTCCGGGGGGGAAGCCTGGCCGTACTCGTTGACGTCAACGTCCACCCAGTTGCCCTGATCGTCCTGCTCCTGGACTTGTTGTGTGGGGCACTCTATTTCCCCGGACGCGAGGAGCCTGCAGCTGTAGTTGTACCCGAAGGTCAATTGAATGATTCCTCCCACGGAAGAGCATGAAGTATCTCCCCCCCTGCAGCTGTAGTTGTACCCGAAGGTCAATTGAATGATGTCCTTGTCGGAGGTTATTATGAGTTCACCGTTCCCGTCGATATTCCAGCAGGCGCTCCCGCCTTCAACGAGAATCCCGCAAACTCCACTGCTGGTAAATGTAAGCGACGTGAATTCTGCTTCAGGTGTCGGGCCGGGCTCTTTGTTGTACCGGCCCTTTCCCCAGCATTCTGGGCGCCCGCCGGGCCGCAAACCGCAGAAATACCCCATGTTGTTGTAGCTGATTCGGCCGGGGAGGATGAACTCGAACTCCCCGGGTGGGGGCTCATAGGCGGGGGTTTCCCCTTCCTCCAGGTCAAGCATCTGAAAATCCGTCCAGCACTCTGCCTCGCCTGCGGGCCGCAGCCCGCACACCACATTCCACCCGGTGGAGAAGATTGACGTGAACTCCCCGCCCGGGGGCCGCGCCACCCACCCCAGGTTGCGCACCCTATACCACCCGCCTTTCCAGGCCTCGTTGTACGCGCCTCCCCAGCATTCGACCAGGCCGGTTGGCCGTAGCCCGCAGGCGTAGTCAAGCCCGACGACTATGTCGGTGAACTCCCCGCCCGGGGGCAGGCCTGCGCCGCTTCGCCTGCTTGAGTATCCCCAGCATTCCACGCGGTCGCCGGGGCGGGCGCCGCAGGTGTGCTCGAGGCCTGCGCTGACTGATTTGAACTCGCCCCCGGGGGTTCCCTTGTAGGCGGGGCGGTTGCGGCCCCAGCATTCCAGTTCCCCGCCCGGGCGGAGGCCGCAGGCGTACTCCCAGCCCGCCGACACGGTTGTGAACGCCCCGTCCGGGGGGTCGCCGGCGTCTGCGGCGCCGCTCCAGGCGTCCGAGAACGCCTTGTCACTCCTGCCCCTGGGGTCGTGGGGGCGCCCCCATCCCCAGCAGTCCACGGAGCCGCTGGCGCGGACACCGCACGTGTAATCCCAGCCTGCGCTGACCGACACGAAACCATCCACGGCCACGTCCCCGTCTTGCTTTTCGCCCGGCTCTCCGCCCTGTTCCTTGTTCTGTTCCTCGTCTTGTTCTTTTGTGCGGTTTTCTGGGCCGGTGTCTTCCGATCCGCCCTCCGGCGGCGGGGCCTCCTCTACCGTGGGGGCGGGGCGCGGTGATGTTTCAGTGGGGGCGGGGGAAGGGCTTGTGGTCGTTGATGCCGCCCGGGCCCCTGGCGTCTGGGTTGTAGTGCTGGCGGCGGGCGGCGGTGGAGCGGTGGCGGCGGTGGTGGCTGCTGGCGGGCTGGCCGCCCTGGTCGTGGCCGTGGGCTCGGGCTCGCCTGCGCCTCCGCCCGCGCAGGCCGCGGAGAGCAGGCAGGCGGCCAGGAGACAGGAGAGAGCCGTTCTTCGCTCAACCATGGGGTGCGCAGCCGGAGGCTTGGAACGCTTCCCGCCGCGCCTGGGTGATCGGCCGGCCGTTTGTTTGCGAGCCATTCGCTTCGGTGCGTCGCATCTTTCCTTCATCGTTTGTCTGGGGTGGGGTGGCGGGTCAGGTGGCGGCTGGGGTGATTTGGTTGATGAAGCCGTTTTCGTCCCAGCAGTGGATGTCGCCGTTTTGGTGGACGGCGCAGGAGTGCTCGTAGCCTGCGCTGACGCTGGTGTAGGGGCCGGGCACTGTGTAGGGCTCGGCGTCGGGCGTGTCGGCGGGCTCGGCGTCGGTCGCGTTGGCGCCTATTTCGTTGAGGCATTCCACGTCGCCGTCGCCGCGCAGGCCGCAGTAGTGGGAGGCCCCGACTGTGAGGGTCGTGAACGCCTCCCCCGCGGGCGTGTCGCCGCGCCTTGTGGTTTTCAACCATGCGGGCGTCAGTTCTTCGGTTTCAGCGTCTTTGGCGTAACCGAATTCCCAGCATTCCACTTCACCTGTCGGGCGCAGGCCGCACGCGAACCCGTTCCCCGCCCCGACGCTGGAGAACTCCCCGGCTGGTTCGAAATTCTTGAGAAGGCCCAGGCCTCCCCAGTCGCCCCAGCAGCGCACAGACGAGTCCGGGCGCAGCCCACAGGAGTGGCCGAAGTCGCCTTCGTCGGGGTTGAGCCCCCAGGCGGTTTGGTTGCCTCCCCAGCCGGCGGAGACGCTCGTTAGTTCCTCCTCCGGCGGGAGGATCTTGCTCGTGTCAGTGTGCCCGCCCCAGCATTCGGCTTCCCCCGTCGTGCGCAGCCCGCACGAGAACCCCCTGCTCACAGCCAAGTCGACGAACTCCCCTTCCGGGGGGGATGCCTGCCCCCAGGTGTCCAGTCCCCAGCATTCCAGCGCGCCCCCGACCCGGATGCCGCAGGAGAAGAGACTACTGCTGGCAAGGGCGACGAACTCCCCCTCAGGCGGGGAAGCCTGGCCGTACTCGTTGACGTCAACATCCACCCAGTTGCCCTGACCGT
Organism: uncultured Acidimicrobiales bacterium; assembly: GCA_958295925.1. Taxonomy (GTDB): domain Bacteria; phylum Actinomycetota; class Acidimicrobiia; order Acidimicrobiales; family CATQHL01; genus CATQHL01. The sequence goes on along the minus strand of CATQHL010000001.1, from coordinate 625,962 downwards.
CCCGCTCCCGGATTTGTCTTGTGGAGCACTCAATTTCCCCGGACGCGAAAAGCGCGCAATTGTATAAGTACTCTGAAGTTAATTGAATGATGTCCCTGTCAGAGGTGATCACTAGTTCGCCTGTTCCGTCGAGATACCAGCAGGCGCTCCCGCCGGATGCGAGAATCCCGCAAACTCCACCGCTGGTAAATGTAAGCGACGTGAATTCTGCTTCCGGCACCGGGCCGGGCTTCTTTATGCTGTATTGGCCCTTTCCCCAGCATTCAGGGCGCCCGCCGGGCCGCAAACCGCAGAAAAACCCCATGTTGTTGTAGCTGATTCGGCCGGGGATGATGAACTCGAACGCCCCGGGTGGGGGCTCATAGGCGGGGGTTTCCCCTTCCTCCAGGTCAAACATCTGAAAATCCGTCCAGCACTCCGCCTCGCCTGCGGGCCGCAGCCCGCACACAACATTCCTCCCGCTGGTGGAGATTGACGTGAACTCCCCGCCCGGGGGCCGCGCCACCCACCCCGGGTTGAGCGCCCTGTACCACCCGGCTTTCCAGCCCTCGCTGTACGCGCCTCCCCAGCATTCGACCAGGCCGGTTGGCCGCAGCCCGCAGGCGTAGTCAAGCCCGACGACTATGTCGGTGAACTCCCCGTCCGGGGGCAGGCCTGCGCCGCTTCGCCTGCTTGAGGATCCCCAGCATTCCACGCGGTCGCCGGGGCGGGCGCCGCAGGTGTGCTCGAGCCCTGCGCTGACTGATTTGAACACTCCGCTGGGGGTTCCCTTGTAGGCGGGGCGGTTGCGGCCCCAGCATTCCAGTTCCCCGCCCGGGCGGAGGCCGCAGGCGTACTCCCAGCCCGCGGACACGGCTGTGAACGCCCCGCCTGGGGGGTCGCCGGCGTCGTCGGCGTCGCTCCAGGCGTCCGAGAACGCCTTGTCCCTCCTGGGGTCGTAGGGGCGCCCCCATCCCCAGCATTCCACGGAGCCGCTTGCGCGCACCCCGCACGTGTAATCCCAACCTGCGCTGACCGAAACGAAACCATCCACGGCCTGCTCCCCGTCTTGCTCTTCGCCCGGCTCCCCGCCCGGCTCTCCGCCTTGTTCCTGGTTCTGCTCCTCGTCTTGTTCATTTGTGCGGTTTTCTGGGCCGGGGTCTTCCGATCCGCCCTCCGGTGTCTCTGTAACCGTGGGGGAGGGGCGCGGTGGTGTTTCAGTGGGGGCGGGGGAGGGGCTTGTGGTCGTTGATGCGGCCCGGGCGCCTGGCGTCTGGGTTGTAGTGCTGGTGGCGGGTGGCGGAGGAGCGGCGGCGGGGGTGGCTGCTGGTGGGCGGGCCGCCCTGGTCGTGGCCGTGGGATCGGGCTCGCCTGCGCCTCCGCCCGCACAGGCCGCGGAGAGCAGGCAGGCGGCCAGAAGACAGGAGAGAGCCGTTCTTCGCTCAACCATGTGGCGTTTAGCCGGAGGCTTGCTGCCGCTTGGTGGGGTCATGGGTGCTGGACGGTGGGGGAGGGCGTGCCCAGTGTCCAGGGCTGCGCTCCGTTGCCGTCTCCGATGTCGATGTTCATTACCTGCGACGCCAGCCCGGCCGCTGAGGCGGGGTTGAGGTTCGGGTTGACGCTGACTTTCCTGGGGTCACCCCTCGTTATGCCCACCACGACGAACTCGTGGCCGCTAATGCCGGGGATGTTGTTGAAGTCGACGCTCGTCAACACGAAACGGCCGCCAGCGTCAAAATAGCCCGAATCATCTTGCGCTGAAAAGTTTTTAAACTCAGGGGCTTTCACCACCTCTTTCGGGGTTACGACTATGGGGCCTGTTCCGTTGAAGAGTTGGGTGAATGTGTTCGGGTTCGGGTTTTGGTTTTGCGGCGCGCGGTGGAGCACGACGTATTTGTAGGCGTTTAGGTAGTTGTTGTCGGTGTTGGGTGCCCCGGTGTGGGTCGGGAGTTGCGGCGGGTTGCCGAGTATCAGGTGCAGCTTCGTGCCCGAATTGACGAAGAGTTCCGTGTTTGTGAATGGTGTGGGGTGGTAGATGGTGTGCATGTCTTGCACGTCTTGTTGCGTGACGGTGTACGACTTGCAGTCCAGGTCGGGTGTCGCGGGCTGGTTCGTGACGGTCGCCGCCCAGTTGGCGAGTATCGGGCCGTAGGAGTACATGGAGGATGCGTGGCCGGTTAGGTACTCGCATCCGACCCCTGTCCGGTCGGCGAGCCCGATGAAGTGCCCCATTTCGTGCGATACCACGCGTGTTGAGAGTTTGTTTATGCGGGTGACCGACCCCGTGACCTCGGTCGGCAGCAGTTCCACGCCTGTGCCTTTGACTTTCTGTGGGGAGCGGGCGTTTATGTAGGCGCAGCCGTTCGCTTTGTCCAGTCCGCAGGACATCACCGTACTCAAGCCGGTGGTGTTGCAGTTCTCGGCCCGCGTTTTCTCGCTTTTTGTGGTGCTTGCGGCGTTCGCTTGCCGGCAGCTTGTGGCTGGGCCGGAGCAGTGGTTCCCGTTGGCGTTCGGGGTGTTGCTGGTGACGCATCTGTAGTCCATGACCGCGAGGTCGAATCTCGGGGCGCTGCTTTGGGTGTTGATGGTGTTGGGGTCGCTGGCGGATTGCTCCCCGCACTTATCGGCGTCGGACACTGCCCCGTTGTAGTCGAATATCTCGATGCCTGTCTTGTTGTTCCAGTCGTTCGCAGCGGCGGTGATTGATCTCGTGAAATCGCCGACGCTTGTGCACACCCTTATGGCTTCGCCCTTCATCACTTTCTGGTTGAGGAGGGTTGAGTTGCAGTCCGGCAGCGTGTAGGCCCGCCATTTGGCCGGGTTGTTGACGCAGTTGCGTGGGCTTTGGGCGCCTACTATGAGCGTCCTGTACCTTGCGGGCGATTCGCCGTGACTGTTGGCGGCTTTCACGCAGACGCGGTATTTTTCGGTGTCGGTCAGGGGGGTGACTTCGTGTTTGTAGTATTTCTTGGTGGCGTCGACGGCGGCGGTGGCGGGGTTCGCTGCTGGGCAGGTTGGGGTGGACTCGTCGAACGTTTCCCAGGTGATGTTGTAGTTCAATGTCGCCCCCCCGTCGCAGCCGGGGCGTTCCCAGAACATGGTTATGCTCCCGCTGGCGGGGTACGCCTCAAAGCGCGGTATTTTGGATGGTGGCCCGTTCGGCTCGACGGCTGCTGAGGTCTCCTTGGTCATGCTGGGCGCTGCCTCGGTGGCGCCTCCTGTGAGTTTCACGTCGTAGCCTGTGCAGACCTCCAGGCCCTCGATGTCGTAGCTGTAGAGGGCCGATCCAGGGGTCAGCAAGGCGTCAGGCAGCCACACGGAGTCGGCGGCCCCCAGCTCGGCTGAGTCCGAGGATGACCTCGTCTTCCATGCGCTGGATGAGTGTTTCCTCCATTGCACCCAGAATTTGGGGATGGATGTGCCCCGCACGAACCAGGAAACCGTCAGTACCCCGCTTTTCGCGCCGGGCGACACCGTTATTGGCGACACGTCGGTGGGGCTGTCAGCCGCCGGGGGGGTCATGCTCACGCATCCTGCTGATGCGCTTACGTAGTATTTACCCGCCGGGCAGGTCGGGACGGTCGTGGTCGTGGTCGTGGTGGTGGTCGTGGTGGTTGTGGTTGTTGCGGGTGGAGGGGATGGGGGCGGGGCGGTGGTCGTGGTCGTGGTGGTGGTTGTCGTTGTTGTGGTTGTGGTGGTGTGGCAGCGGGTTCCTTGGAGTGTTTTGCCTGCGGGGCAGGTGTGGGTGTAGGTGGGTGTTGTGGTGAGTGTTCGTTTGCAGGAGCCTGCGGTGAGCGTCCAGCCGGTTAGGCAGGTCTTGGTTTTGGCGGGGTAGGTGTAGCAGCGCCCGCCGGAGTGCGCGCCGGTGGCGCATGTCTTGGTCGCGGTGGGGGTCTGGTAGGAGATGCTGGTGATGGTGCGTGAACAGGTGCTGCCCGACTTCGACCATGCGGGCGGGCAGATGTGGGTGAGGGTGCCGTAGCGGGTGACTGTGCTGGTGATGGTGCGTGAACAGGTGCTGCCCGACTTCGACCACCAGGGCGGGCAGGTGTAGGTGAGGGTGCCGTAGCGGGTGACTGTGCTGGTGATGGTGCGTGAGCAGGTGCTGCCCGACTTCGACCATGCGGGCGGGCAGGTGTAGGTGAGGGTGCCGTAGCGGGTGACTGTGCTGGTGACGTTGCGGTAGCAGGTGCCGCCGAATCGTCCCCACCCGGGCGAGCAGGTGTAGCTGAGGGTGCCGTAGCGGGTGGTGTATTTGTAGCAGGTGCTGCCTGAGCGGCTCCACCCGGGCGAGCAGGTGCGGGTGAGGGTGCCGTAGCGGGTGGTGTATTTGTAGCAGGTGCTGCCTGAGCGGCTCCACCCTGACGCGCAGGAGTACACGAAAGCCGCCGGGGGTATGTAGCTAACGGACGCCGCCCGGGTTGATATCGCCGTGTAGCGGCACGAGGTGGGCGTCCCCCGGGGGGAGCACGAAGCAGAGGCGGTGCTCGACAGCCTCACGAGGTAGCTGCACGAGGTGGGCGTCCCCCGGGGGGAGCACGAAGCGGATGCGGGATGGGTCTGGCGGCTGGTTACCTGTTCGGTGTAGCGGCAAGAGGTGGGCGTCCCGCTGGGGGAGCACGACGCCGAAGCGGCCTGCGTCCGGCGGCCTCTCACCTGTTCGGTGTAGCGGCACGTGGTGGGCGTCCCGCTGGGGGAGCACGACGCGGACGCGGCCTGCGTCCGGCGCCTGCTTACCTGTTCGGTGTAGCGGCACGTGGTGGGCGTCCCGCTGGGGGTGCACGAAGCGGTGGCGGCTTTCGTCTCGATCCTGGAGGTGGTGATTTCGCATGACTTGGTGCTTTGCTGGCCGAGGCCTACTGTGACGAGCGTCCCCCTGGCGCATGAGTAGGTGGTCGCGGCGGCGCCGCGGTCGGCGCGGCAGTAGGTGACGGGCACGAGGCCGTTGCTCATCTGGGTGGAGCCGGCGGGGCAGCGCAGGAGCGCGGCCCGTGTCTCCGTCTTTTTGCATGACAGGCTGTCGGTGGTGAGCGAGTACCCCGCCGGGCATGTGGCGGTGGCGGTGGCGGGCGTCCCGCCCGTGTCGGGGGAAGCAGCAGCGGCGGGCGGCGGTGAGGGGGCTGCGCCTGCGGGGTCTTCCAGCCCGCCCAGCGCCTCCACCACCCCGAATCCCATGACGAGTGTCAGCACCGCCAGGAAACCCCACGCCAAACCAGCAGGCCCCCCGGCCCGGCCCCAGCGTCGCCGCCGACGGCGGGAAGCGGGGGCGGCGCCCTTGAAGTGAGCGCCCCTGGAGCGGCCCTTGCCCCCAAGCCTGCCCGAAGTCGCCCCGACCAGGCCCGGCCCCTCCCCGTGACCGATGATCCGGTCTAAAACAGTCTTAACACATCGGGGCATTTCATTCCCCCTATCTCACTGTTGGAAGGTTAAACACAATCTATCACACCTAAACCTCAGGCACACGCCAAACCGCCAAACCGCCAAACCGCCCAAGAACCGCTCACCGCGCAGCAGCCCCACAACGCCGCCCCAATGGCGGTCGGCCGGTGGACACGAGGCCCCGAATGCGCCCCAATGGCGCCCAGCTAGCGAAACGATCAGGCGACGTCACGGCGGCATACTTGAGGGGATGCGCCGATTTCTCCGCCCTGCCTGGCTCATCTCCCACGTGCTCGTGCTGGCGCTGATTGTCACGATGATCAACCTGGGGCTGTGGCAATTGAGAAGGCTGGAGGAGCGGCAGGCTCGCAACGACCTGCTTGAGCAGCGCAGCGGAACACCCCTGATCGGGGTGGAGGAACTGGCGGCGGAGCTCGGAATCCGACCGGTGGACGGGCAGTCGGAGGAAGCGGCCAAAAACGGAAGCGACGCCTCGGCCCCGGCGGAATACAGGGTGGTCTGGGCATCTGGGCGCTACCAGGAATCTGACGAAGTGGCGGTGCGGAACCGTTCCCTTAGCGGAGCCCCAGGGGTGTGGATTCTCACCCCCCTTGAACTGTCCGACGGCTCAGCACTTGTGGTGAATCGAGGATGGGTGCCGCAGTCCACAAGCGACGCCTCGTCCCGCCCGTCGGCGTCGGTGCCCGAAGGCCAGGTTCGGGTTGGCGGAATCGTCCGCTTGAGCGAGGAGCGCAGAGGGCTTGGCGTGGCGAACCCCCCGGAGGGGGTGCTTACTTCCCTGGCCCGCGCCGACGTCGGGCGCTACGCGGCGCAGCTGGACACACCCGTCTACCCCTTTTACTTGCAGCTTGAAAGTCAGGAACCGCCCCCGCCTCGAGACTTTCCAGTGATGCTGGAGCGCCCGCCAAGCGACGCAGGCCCGCACCTCAGCTACGCGGTGCAGTGGTTCGTGTTCTCCGCCATCGCCGTGTCGGGCTATCCGCTGGTGTTGTGGAGGCTTTGGCGGCGGCGGCTCGATCCGCACGCCGAGGAGACGATCGCCGACTAGCAGCGCACTTCGCCGCCCTTCGCCGCCCGATCCGCCCGCCAAACCGCCGCCCCCGCCCGTCGATGCCCGAAGCGGTCGCAGTCGGCAACTAGTCTCACGGCATGAGCAGATTCGTCCCCCGAAGGCAGGTTCATTGATGAGCGAACTTCAAAGCCGCACCCGGCAAGGTTCGACTAGCCCGTCGCTCGCCCGCCCACGCTTCGGTCGCGTCGTCACAGCCATGGTCACCCCGTTCGACGACGGCGGCAGGCTGGATTTGGGCGCAGCCGCCGAGTTCGCCCGTTGGCTGGTGAGTCAGGGCAACGAAGGTCTGGTGGTGGCAGGCACCACTGGCGAGTCGCCGACGCTCTCGCATGACGAGCAGGTAGACCTCATCGCCGCCGTCTCCGAAGCTGTTGACGTCCCCGTTCTGGCAGGGGCAGGCAGCAACGACACGGCCGCCGCCATCGAGCTCACGCAGCGCGCCGAGCGGGCAGGCGCACACGGCGTGCTCCACGTGGCGCCCTACTACAACAGGCCGTCTCAGGCGGGCCTGAAGGCGCACTTCGCCGCCGTGGCCGGCGAAACGGCGCTGCCGGTGGTCATCTACGACATCCCCGTGCGCACCGGCCGCAAGGTGGAGACCGAAACCCTCCTGGCGCTGGCACGAGAGAACCCCAACATCCTCGGCCTGAAGGACGCCGCCGGCGACCCGGCCGAGACGGCCCGCCTAATCGCCGAGGCGCCCGACGGCTTCGAGGTTTACAGCGGCGACGACAGCCTCACGCTGGCGCTGCTGGCGTTCGGGGCCGTGGGGGTGATAGGCGTGGCCACGCACTGGACTGCCGCAGAGCACGTGGAGATGTTCGACGCCTGGGAAAGCGGCGACCATCGATTGGCCACTGAAATCAACGCCGCCCTCATCGCCTCATTCGACTACGAGACCGGCCCGGCCGCCCCCAACCCGACCCCCACCAAGGCGCTGATGAGGCTTGCTGGCCAGCCGGTGGGGCGCTGCCGTCCGCCCATGGACGCCGAGCCTCCCGACCTGGCCGAGCGCGCCCTGAGTGTGCTGGCAGGCACGCGCCTCGGACACGACCTGGGCCTTGGCTGACAACGTAAAGGTCACCTTTCTGGGCGGCCTGGGGGACATCGGCCGCAACTGCGCGACAATCGAGGCGCAAGGGTCGCTGCTGCTGCTGGACTGCGGGCAGATGTTCCCCGACGAGTTCCACCCGGGCGTCGAGAGCATCCTCCCCGACCTCTCGTACATAAAGGAGCGGGCCGACAGGGTGGTGGGCTGCATCGCCACCCACGGCCACGAAGACCACATCGGCGCCCTGGGCTACCTGTTGAGAGACGTCAGCTTCCCCGTTTACGGCAGCAGGTTCACGCTTGGGCTCGCTGAGCGAAAGGTCAAGGAGTTCGGGGTGTTGCACCGAACCCGGCTCATCGCCGTCGCCGACGGGGAGCATCATCGCATCGGCCCATTCGACTGCGAATTCATCCCAGTCACTCACTCCGTTCCGGGCGGGGTGATTACCGCCATCTCGACCCCGCAAGGAAAGATTCTCCACTCCTGCGACTTCAAGCTCGACCTGTTCCCGGTGGACGGGCGCCGAACCGGCCTCGCACGCATAGGGGCGATCTCCTCCGAGGCGGGCATTCGTCTCTTCCTGGCCGATTCCACGAACGCCGAGATGCCTGGCAGTTCGCGATCGGAAAGCGATATAGGGGGAGCGCTCGATCGGCTCTTCGCCGCTCAGAATGGCCGAAGGATCATCACCGCCTGTTTCGCCAGCCACCTTCACCGGGTTCAGCAGATCGTCACGGCTGCGCTGGCCTGCGGGAGGAAGGTGGTCACGCTTGGACTCTCGATGAAGAACAACGTGGCCCTGGGCCGGCAGTTGGGCCTGCTGAAGATACCGGAGAGTTCGTTCATGCAAATTGAGGAGTGCGACACCCTCGACCCTGGCGAGGTCTGCGTGATCTCCACGGGTTCCCAGGCCGAGCCCCGTTCCTCCCTGGCAACGGCTGCGGCCGGCGGTTCCCGATGGATTCGCATAGATGAAAACGACACCGTGGTGCTCAGCTCAAACCCCATCCCAGGCAACGAGGTTCGGGTAAGCCGGATGATAAACGACCTGCTGAATCTGGGCGCCAGGGTGATACACCCGGGCGAGATCGACATACACACCTCAGGTCATGGCCGTCAAAACGAGTTGGCCACCCTCCATCACGCCGCGGCCCCGGAGTGGTTCGTACCCGTGCACGGGGAACTGCGCCACCTGCGCGCCCACGCCGCCTTGGCCAAGCGGCTGGGAATGCCCGAGAGCAGGGTTCTGCTGGCCCGCGACGGCGATCAGATTGTGATGGAGGACGCGTCCCTCAGGCTCAGGCCTTCGGTCACCACAGGGGATCACCTCCTTGTGCACGGCCCGTTCATCGCCGCAGACGGGGGGGTGCTGAACGAGCGGGCGATCATCGGCGAGCAGGGCGTCGTGGTGGCGAGCGTGGCAGTAGACCTTGAGGGGCTCTGCCTTGCCGCCGATCCGCTGGTTGTCTCGCGTGGCTGGCTGGATCAGCCCCAGGCGGACGACCTGATGACGGAGATCGCAGAGGATCTCACAGAGGCGATTTCCGCGAAGCTTGCCATGGGATTCGTGGAGCTTGCAGAGCTGAGGCAGGTCGTGCGAAAGACCGTCGGCTCCCTTGTCAACTCCCGCTCTGGGCGCCGTCCCGCAATCCTTCCTTTGGTAACTGCCCTCCACGAGTGAGCGGGGCGGGCGTGGCAGCGAAGAAGGCCGCCGCAAAAAAGGCTTCCGGAAGTAAGGCCAAGCCTGCCGCAAAGGCGGGGGAATCAGCCTGGAGAAGTTTCTACCTCGGCCATCGAGAGGACATCTGGGGGCTGGTGGCGGTGGTTGCGGCCATTCTGAGCGCAATGGGCATCTGGCTGAACGCGGCCGGGCCGGTCGGGACGGGAATCAACAGGGCAACAGGATTTTGCATAGGGCTGGGGAGGCACCTGGTGCCGCTGCTGCTTGCGGCTCTGGGGTGGCTGCTCTTCTACATCGGTCGGGCTTCCGACGCGCCCAGGCGCAGGCTCATGCCTATCAAGGTCGCCGGGGCGCTTCTAATGCTGCTGACGGTGTTTGGAATTCTTCATTTCGCAGGGGGAAGGCCCGCCTGGGGCGACGCCGTAGCCGATTTTGAGGCGGCGGGCGGCTACCTGGGATACTTCCTGGGGGCAGGACTGGGAAGAATCCTGAGCGCACCCGGGGCCATAGTGCTGTTGATAGCCCTGGGACTGCTGGGATGGATGGGCGTTAGCGGGGCATCCCTGCGGGCGGTTGCGCGGGGAGTCGTGACGGCGGCGCGCAAAGCCTGGGGGCTGCTGGCGGCTCTCTTCAAGCTGATTGTGGAGGAAAGGCGCCCGCTCTCCGAGAGTTCCCAGACCCTCCAGGCCGAACCACAGGCTGCCGCCGTGGACTTCTCCGACGCCCCCGACTACTCCTACGTCTCCACCGAACCGGAAACTGCTGGAACTCTTTTCATCCCCACCGAGGAGGAGCTCGTCTCACCCCAGCCCCCACCCCAGCCTGAGGAAGCCGCCCGCCCCGAAACCGAGGTCGCATCCTCTGCGTCAGCAGTTGAGCGTCCCACGGATTCCCCCCAGGTGGCCCAGGGTGACTGGCGCCTGCCTTCGCTTGACCTTCTGGATCGCGCACCTGAGCAGGAGGTGGACTCCCACTTTCTCGCCCGTCGCGGCAAGGCCTTGGAGGAGACGCTCTCAGCCCACGGCGTAGAGGCTCGGTTGTCGGGCATGGTGGCCGGCCCCACCGTCACGCGCTATGAGCTCTCCCTGGCAGAGGGCGTGAAGGTGGCGAGGTTCACGGCCCTTGCCAAGGACATGGCCTATGCCATGGCGTCTCCCGACGTGCGCATCCTCGCCCCCATCCCTGGGCGCCAGGCGGTGGGCGTTGAGGTGCCAAACCTGCGACGCCAGGTAGTCACCCTGGGTGACATCCTCTGCTCGCCGGTCGCGTCCGCCAGGCGTCATCCCCTTGACGTGGCGCTGGGCATGGACATCACCGGCCACCCCGTCATGTCCAACCTGGGGACAATGCCTCACCTGCTCATCGCCGGGGCGACCGGTGCGGGCAAGTCGTCGTGCGTGAACTCCATGATCACCTCGATTCTTATGCGCAGCACCCCTGAGCAGGTTCGGATGATCCTCGTTGATCCGAAGATGGTTGAGATGCGCCAGTACTCCGGGGTGCCGCACCTGCTCACCGCCCCGGTGATCGACCCCAAGAAGGCCGCCAACGCCCTGGCCTGGGCGGTAAAGGAAATGGATCGCCGCTACGCCCTGCTCTCGGCTGCGGGTTGCCGCGACATAGGCGGCTACAACGAGCTCTACGAGGCCTCCCTGTCGTCGCCTGAGGGCATCTCCTACCAGGACTACGAAGACGAGGAGGAGCTCCAGCGCCTGCCGTTCATCGTGGTGGTGGTAGATGAACTCTCCGACCTGATGATGGTGGCGCCCAGGGATGTGGAGGACTGCATCTGGCGTCTCGCCCAGATGGCCAGGGCTGTTGGCATCCACCTCCTGGTCGCAACGCAGCGCCCATCCACGAACGTCATCACCGGCGTCATAAAGGCCAACATCCCCTCTCGGCTGGCATTCTCGGTGTCGAGCCTCACCGACAGCCGGGTAATCCTCGATCAGGGAGGCGCCGAACGCCTGGTGGGCTCCGGCGACATGCTGATGCTCGACGCCAGTTCCAGCACCCCCGTGCGCCTCCAGGGCGCATGGGTGAGCGAGCAGGAGATCCGCAAGGTCACTGCGGTCTGGCGCAGGCAAAGCCCGGCCGCCGCCGCCGACGCAGGAATCACAGGGGAAGACCTCGCAGCTCCAGGCCTGGGCGGCGCCCCTGGCGGCGGGGACGACGACGAACTGCTCGAGCAGGCCAAGGAACTGGTGGTGAACAGCCGATTGGGCTCCACCTCGATGCTGCAGCGCAAGCTCAGGGTGGGCTTTGCCCGCGCCGGGCGGCTGATGGATCTCCTGGAGGAGCGTGGAGTCGTGGGGCCGTCGGAGGGATCAAAGGCGCGCGAGGTGCTTATGACGCCGGAGGAACTGGCGGAGGGGCGCGCCAGCCCCCTGGCAGACGCCGGGCCTACCTGACGGCGGCGCCCGCCGCCCGCCCCTGTCGGCGCTTATCCCCCGCATCGCCGGAGACGGCGCTTGCGTCCCGTCGCCCGGAGTTTGCGTCCCGTCGCCTGGAGACGGCGGCGCCCCGCAGGCACCCATCGCCCCCTGCGGGCGCCCTGCGCTGGGTAGAATTTCACTTCGGCATGTCAATTTTCGCCAAAATCCTCCGCAGCGGCGAAGGCCGCAAGCTCAAGGCCCTCAAAGGCCTCGTGCCGCACGTCGGCGAGCTGGAGCCGCAGATGCAGGCGCTCTCCGACGAAGATCTGGCGGCAAAGACGCCGGAGTTCCGTAACCGCCTGTCGAACGGGGAAGACCTCGACGACCTGCTCATCGAGGCATTCGCCGTGGTCCGTGAAGCCGCCGTGCGGGTAATCGGGCAGCGCCACTACGACGTCCAGCTGATGGGAGGCGCCGCCCTGCATCTGGGCTGGGTGGCCGAGATGAAGACGGGCGAGGGCAAGACGCTTGTCTCAACCCTTCCCGTTTACCTGAACGGGCTTACCGGCAAAGGGGTCCACGTCGTGACGGTCAACGACTACCTGGCCTCTCGCGACTCGGAGTGGATGGGGCAGATCCACCGCAGCCTCGGCCTCACGGTGGGGCTGGTGGTGCCAGGGGAGTGGGACCGCCAGGCAAAGCAGGCGCAGTACGCCTGCGACGTCACATACGGCACGAACAACGAGATGGGATTCGACTACCTGCGTGACAACATGTCGCTCTCAAAGTCCGATCAGGTTCAGCGCAGCCACAACTACTGCATCGTCGATGAGATCGACTCCATTCTCATTGACGAAGCCCGCACGCCTTTGATCATCAGCGGTCAGGTGTCAGAGGCCGCCAACACCTACTACAAGTTCGCCTCGCTCTCCCGGGGGCTCGAGCGCGACGTCCACTACGAAGTCGACGAGGAGAAGAAGACGGTTGCCCCAACTGAAGACGGTGTCCAGGCCGTCGAGCAGGCGCTGGGGGTGGAGAACCTCTACGACGTGTCGCACGTGTCGCTGGTGCATCACCTTGGTGTGGCGCTGCGGGCCAAGGAGCTTTACAGGCGCGACACCGAGTACATCCTCGACGGCGGGGAAGTGAAGATCGTCGACGAGTTCACCGGCCGCGTTCTCTCAGGGCGCCGCTGGGCCGACGGGCTGCACCAGGCCGTGGAGGCCAAGGAAGGGGTGAGGATCAAGGAGGAGAGCCAGACTCTCGCCTCAATCACCCTCCAGAACTACTTCCGGCTCTACGACCGCCTTGCGGGGATGACAGGCACCGCCCAGACCGAGGCGAGCGAGCTGCACGTCACCTACGAGCTGGACGTGGTGTCCATCCCCACCCATCTTCCGATGATTCGAGCCGACCAGCCCGACCTTGTGTTCAGGACGGAGGACGCCAAATACGAGGCGATCGCCGATGACATCGCAGAGCGAAGCGAGCGGGGCCAGCCGGTGCTGGTAGGCACGATCTCAGTTGAAAAGTCGGAGAAACTCTCCAAGCACCTGGGGCGGAGAGGAACTGCCCATCAGGTGCTGAACGCCAAGCAGCACTTCAGGGAGGCGGAAATAATCGCCCAGGCTGGGCGGCTGCACAGGGTGACAGTCGCTACGAACATGGCCGGGCGGGGGGTGGACATAATCCTCGGCGGCAACCCTGAGAGCCTGGCACGCCAGGACTTGCTTGCCGACGGCCACGACCCCTCCGACGAGGGCTTCGACAAGCTGTATGAGAAGCTGCTCGACAGATACACCGAAGAGTGCATGGCCGAGGGCGAGGTGGTCAAGGAACTCGGCGGGCTGTACGTGGTAGGCACGGAACGCCACGACAGCAGGCGCATCGACAACCAGCTCAGAGGGCGCTCGGGGCGTCAAGGCGACAAGGGCGAGAGCCGCTTTTACCTCTCCCTCGAGGACGAGCTGATGCGCATCTTTGCCACCGGGACGATGAACTGGGTGATGTCACGCTCGCTGCCGGAGAGTGTGCCCATCGAGTCCAAGATGGTCTCAAAGTCGGTGGAGAGGGCGCAGACCACCGTCGAGCAGCGCAACGCCGAGATCCGCAAGAACGTGCTTCGCTACGACGAGGTGATGAACACGCAGCGCCAGGTCGTCTACAAGCGCAGAGCCCAGATTCTCGCCGGGGAGACGCTCCGCGACGACGTGTTCAACTTCCTGCGCTCATCGGTCAACTCGGCAGTCGCCGACCACTGCGTTGAAGATGACGACTGGGACATCGCAGGCCTGCACGCAGCCGCCTTGAACCTTTGGCCGGTGTCGCTGGGCGAGGAGGACCTCAAGAAAGTTCGTTCCGTCGAGGAGATGACGGAGTTGCTAAGCGGTGAGGCCGTGCGCTTCTACGAGTCCCGCGAGCAGGAGGTAACGCCAGGGCTCATGCGCGACCTGGAGCGCAGGATGATGCTCCAGGTGATCGATGTCCACTGGCGCAACCACCTCTACGACATGGACTACCTGAAAGAGGGCATCCACCTGCGGGCGATGGGGCAGAAGAACCCGCTCATCGAATGGCAAAGCGAGGGCTACGACCTGTTCGGCTCGATGATGGAGCGCGTCCAGGAGGACTTCGTGAAGATGATCACCCACGCTCAGATAACGGTGAAGCCTGTTGAGACGGAAAATGACAGGGACACGCGCAACGTGCGGTATTCGGCGGCAGCGGGCACATCTCAGCCTGACCGCTCGACAGCAGGCGGAGCGGCCGGAAACGGACAAGGGCAGGCGGCCCGCCGATCGGCGGCGGCTGGCGCGGCTGGCGACAGAGGCCCCCCCGTAGCGGCAGGGGTGAGGTCGGAGAAGGTGCCCCGCAACTCGCCCTGCCCGTGCAACTCCGGGCGCAAGTTCAAATACTGCCACGGCCGCTGAAGCCGGAAGAGCGGCCAGCGGCCCGGGGCTGAGCCTTGAACGAGAACCTTGACGACGCTCTCGCCGACCTGCGCAAGCGGCTTGAGCAGTCGCACCGGTATCTCCGAGTCGATGCGCTTCGCGCCCGAAAGTCGGAACTCGAGCAGAAGACCAGCGCCCCCTCGCTGTGGGAAGACCCCGATCGGGCCCGACGCCTCACCCAGGAGCTCGCCTCGATAAACGACGACCTTGGCGACTACGAGAGGCTGAGCGGGGAGCTCGACGACGCTGAGGTTCTCTTTACACTCGCCCTCGAGGAGGAGGACGCTGCGACGCTGGTCGAGACGGCCGTGTCGGTGAAGGCGCTGACCGACGACTTCGAGAGCCTTGAGCTAAGGGCGCTGTTCTCCGGCGAATACGACGAACGCGACGCCGTCTGCCAGATTCAGTCGGGAGAGGGCGGCACCGATTCCATGGACTGGGCGTCGATGCTGCTGCGGATGTACGGGCGCTGGGCGGAGAGGCGCGGGTTTGACTTCGAAGTGGAATCGATTCAGGAGGGCGGCGAAGCCGGCATAAACTCGGCGGAGTTCATCGTCCGCGGGCGCTACGCCTACGGCCTGATGCGCAGCGAGCACGGAATCCACCGCCTCGTGCGCATCTCCCCCTTCAACAAGGAGGGAAAGCGTCACACCGCCTTCAGCTCAGTGAAGGTGGTGCCCATCTTCCCCGAGGTGACCTCCCAGGTTGAGATTGAGGAGTCCGACATCAGAGTCGACACCTACCGGTCTTCCGGTGCTGGGGGCCAGCACGTCAACGTCACCGACTCCGCTGTTCGCATCACGCATCTCCCCACAGGGATCGTCACCTCCAGCCAGGCGCAGCGCAGTCAGCATCAGAACAGGGAAAGGGCCATGGAGATGCTCTCGGCGAAACTGCTCGATTTGGAGCGGCGCAAGCGTGAGGAGGAGATGGCGGAGATCGCCGGTTCTGCCAAGAGGATCGGGTTCGGAAGCCAGATTCGCTCCTACGTCCTCCAGCCCTTCCAGCTTGTGAAAGACCTGCGCAGCAACCACTCCACCAGCAGCGTCGACGCCATGCTCGACGGCGACGTCGAGCATTTCATGGCTGCATTCCTCCAATGGCAGAAGTCGGAGGTGTAATCTAAGGCAGTCGGGCGAGCCGAATGGCGTGCCTCGTTCGGCGTCTGGTGTCAATGATCGAGCTCGACGGCGTTACCAAGATTTACAAAGGCGAGGTGCTCGCCCTCTACAACATCTCCTGTGCAATCGCCAAGGGGGATTTTGTCTTCCTCGTCGGGCCTTCGGGGTCGGGCAAGTCCACGCTCCTCAAGCTCCTGCATCGCCAGGAGAAGGCCGATCACGGGAGCATCTGGATTGCCGGAAGGGAGATCGGCTCGCTTCCCAAGGCGCGGGTTCCCAGGCTGCGGCGCATCGTGGGCTGCATCTTCCAGGACTACAAACTGCTGCCCAACAAGACAGTCGTCGAGAACGTGGCTTTTGCCTTGGAGGTAACGGGAAGCCCACGGAGTGCGGTGGCCGAGAAGGTTCATCCCCTGCTGGAGTTGGTGGGGTTGTCCAGGAAGCTGCACAGCTACCCGAACGAGCTTTCCGGGGGGGAGCAGCAGAGGGTCTCCATTGCCAGGGCGTTCGTCAACCGCCCCCCAATCCTCCTTGCCGACGAGCCGACCGGTAACCTCGACCCCGACACGTCCCTGGGGATAATGCGCATCCTCGACGAGATCAACAGGCGCGGCACGACAATCTTGATGGCCACCCACGACAGCGGCCTCGTGAACCATGCCCGGCGCAGGGTGATAAGGCTGGATAAGGGCAGGCTGGTGCAAGACCAGGCGCAGGGCCAGTACCACGCATAGTGTTTTCGTTCGGCTTCATATTCCGCGAGACGCGCAACAACCTTCGCTGGAACATCACACTCGTTCTGGCCACTGTGGTGGCGGTCTGGGTGTCGCTGACGCTCTTCGGGGCTTCGCTGATTATTCGGGAAGGTGTCCAGCAGGCCACCCAGCGCTGGCAGGGGGGCATTGAGTTCATCGTCTTCATGAACCCCGACGCCACCGAGGATCAACTCGTGGCCGTCGAAGCGGGTTTGTCGGAAAACCCCGAAGTCGAGAGTTGGGATTTCTTCGACAAAAACCAGTCCTACAACGAGTTCGTAACGGCATTCTCCAACCAGCCCGAGCTGGTCGACTCCGTGACACCGGAAGATCTGCCACCCTCTTTCAGGGTTCGTCCCACCGTCACCAATTCGGAGGCAATCGAGGCCGTGGCGAACTCCTTCAACGCCCGGCCTGGGGTGCGCCTGGTTTCACTGCCGCTCGACGCAATCAGGGTGCTTCAGGAAAACACCAGGCAGATCAGCGTTTTCGTGCTTGTGCTTTCCGTGGTTGTCCTGATCGCCGCCTTGATGCTCATAGCCAACACAATCCGCACCGCCATATTCGCACGTCGCCAGGACATCGAAGTGATGAAGCTGGTTGGGGCATCCAACTGGTACATACGCCTGCCGTTCATGATGGAGGGCGTCATTCAAGGCCTGCTGGGGGGGTTGCTGGCCGTCCCGATGCTGTTCCTGATGAACGACCTGCTTGCGGGGTTCGTAGAGGAGGACTTCCTTGCGCTGCTGCGCTCGCTGGTTCTCGACGGCGGGGCTGTAGGCGGGATAGCGATGATGGTTACCGGCATTGGCGCTGCGATGGGTGCGATGGCGTCGCTCTTCGCCACCGGGCGGTTCCTGGACGTTTGATTCCGGGGGCGGGTATCCCCGGTCTTCCTGTCTCAGCGTGTGGTTAGCCTCTTATTCAGCCGGCCGGTCTAAACAGGAGGTCCAGTAATGGGTCAAGTAGTAAACGGCGTAATCGCTCGAAGCAAGGGGGCACCGGTGGAGGTGGTTCCGGTGCACGTTCCCGACCCGGGGCCGGGCGAGGCCCTGGTTCAGATTCAAGCCTGCGGGGTGTGCCACACCGACCTCCACTACCGGGAGGGCGCAATTGGCGGGGACTTCCCCTACCTGCTGGGGCACGAGGCTGCCGGAGTCGTTGAGGCGGTCGGCCCCGACGTTTCAGACGTCGCCCCTGGCGATTTCGTGATTCTGAACTGGCGGGCTGTCTGCGGTAACTGCCGCGCCTGCCACCGCGGCCAGCCGCAGATCTGCTTCTCCACCCACAATGCGTCCCAGAAGATGACCCTCGACGACGGCACCGAGCTTTCGCCGGCGCTCGGCATAGGGGCGTTCATGGAGAAGACGCTGGTTGCCGCAGGCCAAGCCACCAAGGTCTCCGCCGAGGCTCGCCCTGAGGCGGCTGGACTGCTGGGCTGCGGCGTGATGGCCGGTCTCGGTGCTGCAATGAATACCGGAGGCGTGGGACGGGGCGACTCCGTGGCCGTCTTCGGCTGCGGGGGGGTCGGCGACGCCGCCATTGAGGGCTCCCGCCTGGCGGGCGCAACCACCATCATCGCCGTAGACATCGACGACCGCAAGCTGAACTGGGCGAAGCAGTTCGGAGCCACCCACACCGTCAACAGCACCAAGGAGGACGCCGTGGAGCGCATTAGGGAGCTGACAGGCGGCAACGGGGCGAACGTGGTGGTCGACGCCGTGGGGCTGCAGGAGACCTATCGTCAGGCGTTTTTTGCCCGTGACCTGGCTGGCACGGTGGTGCTGGTGGGCGTGCCGCCCCCCGACGTGACGCTGGAGTTGCCCTTCATCGAGGTCTTCGGCAGGGGGGGAGCGCTCAAGACCTCCTGGTATGGCGACTGCCTGCCGACGAGGGACTTCCCGATGCTCATCGACCTCTACCTGCAGGGCCGCCTGAACCTCGACGGCTTCGTGAGCGAGACCATCGGCATCGGCGACGTGGAGGAGTCCTTTGCCAAGATGGAGCGAGGCGAGGTGCTGCGCTCGGTCGTGGTGATGGGCTGAAGCTCGGCTTGGGTTTGGGTTTGAGGCTCGGCTTGGGTGATTACATATGGCGGTTCTTTGTGTTGAAACGCCTTCTGCGCTTTTAGAAGTCGCCGACTTTGCCGATTTCCTTGGACGCATCCAGTCGGGAAGCATCGACCTGATTCTCACCGACCCTCCTTATGGAATAAGCCGTAAGACGGGTTTCAAGAGCCTGGGGCCTAATAGCGTCGCACGCTTCGCCGTTGAAATGGATTTTGGCGAGTGGGATAAGACTCAAATAGACCTCGGAGCGCTCTGCCGACTGTCTTTCAAGGGGCTGCGCCCAGGCGGTTCGGCCATCGTTTTCTACGACTTGTGGAAGCTGAGCCACCTCGCCGAAGCCATGACCTTCGCAGGGTTTAAGCAATTGCGCCTGATCGAGTGGGTGAAGACCAACCCCGTACCGCTCAATTCCAAGCGCAACTATCTGACCAACAGCCGGGAGATTGCCGTGCTGGGTGTAAAGGGCGGCAACCCGACTTTCCACAGCGAATACGACGACGGCGTCTACCGCTATCCGATCCCACACAGCCCCAAGCGACTCCACCCGACGCAGAAGCCTCTGGGAATGTTTAGCGAGTTGGTGTTGAAGCACAGCAACCCTGGGGACCTGGTGGTTGATCCGTTTGTAGGTTCGGGCACCACTGCCCTGGCCGCCGTGCGAGCAGAACGACGCTTCGCGGGCTGCGATGTTGACGAAAAATATGTATGCATAGCCAGGGAAAGACTTTCACAACCCAAAAAATAAGAAATTCAACCAACATAGGAAAGAGGAATAGTGCCAAGATATGAGAGCAAGAGGGATCGATTCCACCGTTTGGCGGAAGACCGCACCAACGCCGTGCTGGACAAGATTCGCATCCTGGCGAACTGCGCCAACACTGCGACGTATGAGTACGACGAAAGCGAAGTCCGGGCCATCTTCAACGTCATAGAGTCCGAACTCAAACTCGCACGCTCCCAGTTCCGCACCGGCGTCACCAAGTTCAAATTGCCAAGAAAGCAGAGAAATGTCTAGTTACTTAGGACGAAGCTTGTTTGCTGAACGGGATCAGAAGCAGGAGAAGGCGCGCTTTCTGGCCGACCGCCTGATGCGCGCTGATTCCTCCGAAAAAGTCGTTGCATTGCTTACCGAGACCGGATATTGGGATGATGACAAGGCGTGGCGCAACTTGGGCGATAGCCCAAATAACTGGCCCACCATCGGAAATCAGCAGAGCGAAGCAGTGGCTTCATTGGTAGAGAAAATAATCAATGGAGTTGACGCAAGACTGATGAATGCGTGCCTTGAGAGGGGTATTGAGCCCGAGTCACAGGAGGCGCCCTCGTCGGTGCGTACAGGGGTTGCCGAGTTCTTTGAAGACGGTCTCAGCTCAAAGTACTACGGACTACTAAGTGATTGGGACGAGAGCAGGGTGCGACGAGAGAGTAGAAAATTGACGCTGGCTGCGTCGGGCTATTCTAGAGACGACGGCAAGCCTTGCATCTCTATTGCGGACCAGGGTGAAGGTCAGACTCCAGATGATTTTCCAAATACTTTCTTGTCCTTGCAGCGTGGTAACAAGAACAAGATTCGATTTGTTCAGGGTAAGTACAATATGGGAGGAACCGGTGCTCTCAATTTTTGTGCGCCACCTCATCGCCTACAGCTGATAATTTCTAGACGTAATCCTGCTTTTGTAAGAAATACGCCATTGGAAAGGGATTCGCATTGGGGATTCACTATCGTCCGCCGTGAAGAACCTAAACAGGGTGAAAAGATGTCGACGTTTACTTATCTAGCTCCAGTTGATGTCGATAATGGGAGGGATGGCAGTGTACTGTCATTTTACGCTGATTCTTGGCCAATCTTCCCTGAAGGAGATGACGCCTATTGCAGAAACTCCGAGTATGGAACATTAATTAAACTATACGAATACGAGTGCAAAAGAGCGCTAAGCAACATAGTATCTGTAGGAAATGCTTTGTATCACGCCTTAAACTTGGCTATGCCTGAGTTGGCGCTTCCAGTTAGGATGTATGAGTGTCGAGGGCGCACTATAAGCACGCGGACAGGAATACTGACCGGACTAGTTGCACGACTAGAAAAAGACAGAATCGATGCGCTGGAGGACGGATTTCCTTATCACTGTGAATTGCGTCTGAAGAGAGAATCCGTTGAAACTAAAATATATCTGTTCAAACAAGATAGAGGTACGCACTATCGAACTGCCGCCAATGGTATAGTATTCGCAGTTAATGGGCAAACGCATGCCGCTTTGGCTGACCGAACTTTTAGCAGCAAGAAGGTAGGTTTGAGTTATCTCCGTGAATCTCTTTTTATCGTCCTGGACTGTTCAAATTACGAAGGCTTAGCAGTAGAAGAACTATTCATGAACAGCAGGGACAGATTAAGAAAATCTGATTTGGCGACTAAATTGAAAGACGACCTGTGCCAGCTGCTTTCTGAAGATTCTACACTAAAGCGACTCAATAACGAACGTAGAGAGGAACAGATAAAAAGTGTTTTGAAAGATGATAAGCCACTAAGTGAGATTATTCAGAAACTAGTTAACAAGGAACAAGATTTGGCAAGGCTACTTTTTCCTGGTCATAGTATTGTTTCGCCATTTTCTGGAGGTGCTAAGCCTTCAGTTCCATACGAAGGTAAGCAGTTCCCAACATTTTTCCATTTTGAGAAAAAGTCCCGAGGTGAAATATTGGAGCGTCCACATGAAAGAGAGAGAAGGATTCGCTTAACTTTTCAGACAGACGCCGACAACGACTATTTCAGTCGCTCAAATGATCCTGGAGAATTGACGGTATTATTAAATGATGAAGAATTTGGTGAAGATGGTGGCTATAGTAGAGGGCAACTTCGAGATGGGCAATGTATTGTCAATATTGAGTTACCTGGATCAATCAAAATCGATGACAAGGTAGTGATTAGCGTGATCGTCAGTGATATCGACTGCCCAAAACCATTTGTCTCTACTGCTATATTTACAGTTATTGAAAGGCGTGAACACAAAAAACCTCCAAAACCATCCCCAAAAAAGGAAGGCTTATCAATTCCTGATGTCGTAAAAGTTAAGAAAGAGGAATGGGGGAAGCACGATTTCGATCGAGAAACCGCTTTGACCATCAAGCCGAGTGGAAGACAGACCAGTAGCGGTCATTCAAGTTACGATTTCTTTGTTAACGTTGAAAATGTTTATCTCAGAAGTGAACAGAAAAAGTCTAAAATCACTTCCGATGTTCTAGAGGCTAAATTTATTTACGCTTTGGTTGTTTTCACAATGGCGATATTGCATGATCCCACAGCATTGACTGGTGATACTTCCGATAACCATAGTGATACGGATATCGAAACGATTGTGGCGCATTTTACTAGATCACTTGCTCGCGTGCTTCTTCCGCTATTGAATAGTCTCGGCGAATTATCCGAAGCGGATATTCAAGAATCTGAGATTTAAATATATATCGTCTGATGCTTTCCTTACTCATATATGAGTATGCTGAGAATATGTTGGAATGAGGATAGATATGCACACGAGAACTAGTTTGCTTAAGCTAACTGTAAAGTCTATCTTGAACGGAATCGGCTACTCTATTATAGATGAACATTTTCTCAGCGATCACCACGAGTTTCATATCCCAAGATGTTTTTCGGAAAACCGCAGACTGGGCAATGATTTGTTTGGGAAAATCAAAGTTGTCGATTTTGTTTTGTACGACCCACCGAAGTTCCCTAGTCCTCTGGTTATTGACTGCTTATCTCAAAATGAGTTAGATCCGGTTGATGAGTACTTTCCATTTTATGTGAAATGCATAGCAAAATATGCTGTTCCTACAGTTTTAGTTATTGAGAATGATGGCTACTGTAGCGGCGCTGAAGGGTGGCTACGCGCTCAAGCTGGAAAAGACTATTTGGAGAGTGTCTTTAATGAAAATGAATTTCGGAATTTTGTTCGTGAGAGTAGTTTGTAGGTAATATCCTCACCACGTGTCACTGTCACAATGATGATTGTGACAGTGGTCTGTCCTGCGACTTGTAGAAAGCTGTTACACGATTCCTCAGCCGGGAAGCCTTGCCCAGACTGCTCCGCCGGACTCTTGGCATTCGTAGACCTTGATGTCGCCCTTGCGGTCGCGGCGACCAGCAAGGTTCTCCTTCCAGCCCTTGCCGTCCTGGGTGAACTGCCAGAAGTGTGACAGGCAGACGATTTCCTCGCCAACCACCGTCCCCTCCGACCCCAGGTGCGACCACTGATGCGGGCAGCGCGCCTCCATTATGCAGGGCTTGCCGTTCTGAGATCGCCAAACCACAAGTTCAATCCCCTCAATCTCCGACTCGGTGATTTCGCCTGGCCCCACCTCTTCGCTCCTGGCGACCTGAATCCAATCATCGGCAAGCACGTTAATAGTCACCCCCAACTAGGGCTAACAATCAGTTTGGCATTGTGGCTTGGGTGAGACGCTCTGAGCATCTATACGCCCTAACATCTATGAAGCGGATTGCTCAACCTCAAACCACGCTTCGGGGAAGGAAATATTAAACCGAGGACTGCGTATTATTCGCATTCCTCGGTTAAGTAATAGTTGAATAATTCTCTTTGATTGGCGATTCTACTGCTATAGCAAAGATTCTGGTATGCAGGTAGCTGCAAAAGCTGTATCTCACCGTCCTGATCATATGTTGGATTAAACTGATATGTAACAGTGAAAAGGCCTTCGCATACTATGGAAATATCAGAGTATGCAACACGTTTTGGAACAACCGCTTCGAAAAGCGATATATCAACATCAAACAATCCATGTTCACGTGCCATTGCCCCAATTTGCGAATTGGGATCGATGCTGCTTGACAGATAATCAATTATTGCATTCTTCAAGATTGGTTTCTTTGCTAATTGTTGACAGGTGTTGCTAGATATTTTTCCGCTTGTTGTAGGGATAGAAAGTATTGATGTCGTGGTAATGCTGGTGGTCGTAGTAGTGGTGGTGGTAGAAGTGGTAGTTGTTGTTGCAGTAATAGTAGTGCTAGTCACCGTTGAAGTGCTAGTTGTTGACTCAAGCGTTGCGCTGGTCTGGGAGCTTTCATTTGAAAACATAGAACTTTGCAGTAGTCGGTTTTCCGCACTTGGATCAGTTTGCCTTGCGAATCTCTTTGGCGATGCCTTGGTGGTTTCAGTTGTTGCCGGTCTGCCTGAGCGTTGCGTTCTTGGCGACGCTTCGTCATCACCATTCTCGTTTCCTGGGCAGCCGATAAGGGCAAAGGCTGATATTGCAGCAATTGCCCCCAACC
Source organism: uncultured Acidimicrobiales bacterium (assembly GCA_958295925.1). Taxonomy (GTDB): domain Bacteria; phylum Actinomycetota; class Acidimicrobiia; order Acidimicrobiales; family CATQHL01; genus CATQHL01. The sequence goes on along the minus strand of CATQHL010000001.1, from coordinate 602,224 downwards.
ATATTTTGTTACTTATCTTCAATGAGAACCCCACTTAACATATTTGCAAAGATACGTTCTTGCGTTGTGTAATGCGCCTTTCATAGTTTGAACGTAGCTTGTATACACTTATTTTATACCAAATTCCCCAATGTCGCGGCCAACTATTATAGTCGCCATCACTCAATTGGTGAGTCTATTGAGCTTCGAGCAGCCTCAACTGTCCGACTGCTCCTGTCTCACGGAAAGGAACACGGATGAACCCCGTTGAAGTCACAGTCTCCTGCACAAGTCCCGAGGAGGCCAATGCCATCATGCAGGCGGCCGTTGAGCAGCGCCTTGCGGCGTGCTGTCAGACTTGGCCAATCCGCAGCTGTTACCGCTGGGAGGGCAAGCTCGAACAAGACGAGGAGCACCTGGTGCTGATGAAGTCGGTCGACAAGCACTTCGAAGCCGTGTGCGATCTGATCTGCTCACTCCACAGCTACGACCTCCCGTCCATCGTGATGATCCCCCTGGCCGCCACGGGCCCCGGCTACTTGGAGTGGCTTGAGGGGTCTGTTTCCTAGAACTCCTGGTGCGTAGGTCGTCTGTTATGTTGAATTAGGGGGATGGGGAGAGCCTGCTGTAGGCGTGCATTAGCTGGCGGTCTGGGTTCGACCTACGCGTAATACTTTGAGTAGTCGAGGAGAGACTTCAGTTCGTCTATTTCTTGCGTGTTTAAGTCGACGTAATCGGTTAAGTCATGGGTGTTCAGGCGCTTATTTTCTCGTGCGTCCAACAAAATGGCAATTGCTCGAGTTCCATATTCCTGAAATCTCCGAGCCGAGTCCATTATGTCAACTACCTCTTGAGCGGTATCCACTTTCCAATTAATAGTTTCTTCTTGTGCATGAATGTTGTCGCACAGGGTATTTGCTGAGAGTTTGAGATCTTGAAGGCGCAGCATCATTGCCTTTGGGCTTACTGAAAACATCTCCGCCAGTTCGGCGACGGTCGACACGCTCTTTGCCGTTGTTTGCTGTGTCACGCCTTTCGATTTTGCTATCTGCACCAGAACTCCAGACGAAATAAGGAACGAAGCGGCAAATCGGTCACACCAATTCTCCAGCTCGGAATTATCAGTTTGAGGTTCAGCGCTGCCAAGACAAGCGGCATTACAGCGAGTCAAAAGGTGGGCGTACTCGTGGAAAATAGAGAAAATTTGGGCGAAAGGGTGATGTGAGAAGTTGACAGCCAGCATAGGAGCGAAGTCGTTCCAGGAAACGAATCCTCGCAAACTGTCTGTGGGCATAGGCAACTGAAGCACAAGCACTCCGTTGTCTTCGAGAAACGATCTCCACTCAGAAAAGATCCGGTTTGGAGAACCTCGGAATGCAAGAGTCCAAGCACCTTGCTGTTTAACAGCAATTCCGGATTTTGCCCTTTCCGTCTCACCTGCTTGAACTGGATCGTCGTCTATTGAATAGCGATTCAACGAAACTGGCGAGGAATTCTTGTCGCGCAAGATCCAAGATGCGATCTCCTGCATACGCAAGTGTTGCCGAAGCAGCAGAATTTCCTCAGGGGTCAGGCGCCGATTAAATGACCCGGCGGTCGTACGTAACTCGGCAGGCAAGCTCGCTTCAACTGGAGGCTCCGGCAGAAAAAATGTAGCAGAAGGACGCCGAACTGTTTCGTGTAACGAAGTAAATTGTTCTTCGTTGGGGTGGTCGTCTCCTGCCTCCCAAGATTGAAGAGTTTCCAAGGAAATGCCCAAAGCAGAGGATAGCTCGTCAGGGGTATACCCGGCCTCATCCCGCGCCCAAGCGATGACTGAACCATTGACAGGCACTTTCCTAGTAATCATAGAGTGATTACTTTACCAGATTGGTTGCTAGTGAGTGCCACTTACTCAACTAGTCCCTTAGTTCAGCCAACTCATTCATACAAAAAGTGATTTTGAGTCAAACTCGCCTCTCCTCTAAATCAATTTGATGATTTATCAGGAGCTTCGATAAGCCCAAGATGGTGCGGGCGAGGAGGATGATTTATAAAATGTCTTCTTCGTGTTGTTTATAGCCCCGGGCAGGCTTGGGGCAAAAGTGACGAAAGTCGCAAGCCGCGCAGGTAGCAGGGTCGTCGCAGGTGGGGCTCCAGGCTTTCAGGATGTTTCTCCCATTGGTCTCCTCCAAGATATCAATTTCAGTTCGCCGTACCACATCGTCAAACTCATTTAGGGCTTTAGCTATGCTTTGCTCTGAAACTTGAACTATACGGATGGCTCGCCTGAGCCGGTACGTTAAGGAAAGTTGCTCAATATTCATGCCGGGTCGCCACAGCCGCACGATTTGGGCATCACGCGAGGATGGTGCTGGAATAATGTCGGTTGTCTTAGAGGCAATTCCTTGCTTCAAAGATTTTATTTCCAGGCTCCCTGGTAATAATTCATTCAGGTAAATGAGAATTCCGGCTGCTACAGGGAGGGAGTCGGGTTGGTGCTCCCTCAACCAGGCATATGTTTGAATTTGCCAGTTGTCCTGATTCCAATACTTCTCGTCACATCGGGGTCTTCTTGCCCCTTTGTAGTCAACGATGACTTCATATGTTCCCTGGAGATCGGGGCAGGCCTGTTGAACACACTGCCTGATCAGATTGTCGTCGCGTGCTTGAGAAAGGGTTACGTGCGTGAGCACGTCGATTACGCCATGGACCTCGTAGTTGTCGCATCTCAGCTCCGCATCGCTTGGAGCGACTGGACGAGTTCCAATTACCTTGCGTTCTGCTGCTTCTATTAAAGGAAACAGGTGCGGACCAAGCTTATTGACAGCAATTTCAGCTCTTCTGTAAGCCGAGTCACGTGCGTCGCTGCTGCGTGCTTGAATTCCACGTTGCCGAAGGGAGTTTTCAATTGCGTTGGCAATCTTGCCAATGTCGTGCGCTTCCCAGTTTGGTTCTCTTTCTAACCATTTTCGCGGATTGCATGGCCAAGGGAAAGCGGGAGGCACACCAAATTCGGCTTGTCTTTCACTCCAGTGGCGATAAGCCATCTCGAGCGTGCCGTGCAAGAATTCCCCGAACCAAAGTTGAACGGGTCGGGAAGGAGGAAGAGAGCTGCGATTGTGATAGCGATACTGCAAGCGGCAACGCAGGTAAGACAGCAAGTCGCCGGTAAGGGAATACGAAGGTACTATGTGTTCCTGGCGCTTGACTCCAAGTTCCATATACAGTTTCCAATCTCCGGTTATCTAGATAAGCTGGAAAGGAGGATTCACACGAACAGGGGGTTTCGCTTTCTTGCCGTTGACGAACTCTTCGTAGGGTTGCCGCCACGGCCAAGTCTCATCTCGGTGCCATCCAAGAGCGATGTTAGGTATTGCACTAGACTTGTGATCCTTTCCCGTTCCATAGTAAAGGCATTTTTCATTTCCAACGAGTAATAGCACAGACTGTGGCCGACTATATGCCACATAATAGAGTCTGACGAGATCGTCGAAAGTTCGATCCATTGGACATCTGTCCATTCTGAGAGGCTCCTCAAGATGGGGTTCGACATCGACTTCTGCTTGAACCACGTTTGAGGGTTTGACGGGGAATCTTAAAAATCTTTGTGCAGGGTGATTAGACGCAAATCTGCTTCCAACGTCTACAATTACCAGTGGAAATTCCAATCCTTTCGATTGGTGAATAGTCATCACTTGTAGCCTGTCACGAGGTACGCTGGGCATGATGTCCTCATCCACATCGACCTCGTCTTCCGCAATCGGGATCAGAGCATCCCTAATGAAGCTTAATCTGCTTTGTCGAATGTGATTATCGGATGTTCGGCCCTGAAGAAATCTCATTCCATACGGCGAAGCCATCCCCGCGCTGGCGACGCAACCCGTTATTGCCTCTAACCATACTTGATGTTCAGGTTCAGTTTGAAAGGCAGGCAGCCACGTTAGCAATCTGTAGACGATTTCAAGAATTGGCCAATCGGAGGGATGATCGTAATTGTTCCCTCCTTCAGCTGCATCTTTCCAAGAATCGAGGAATTTATGGATGCTGGGTTTCTTATCAGTTAAAGGAATTTCATTCGTAAATTGGTCAGCTTTCTCTCTCCACTGTTTGAGATAGTAGTTAGCCTCTCTAGTGGGATATGCTTTACCTCGCAATGCGTCATCGGGATCTGCGATGATTAGAAGAAGCCCCAAGAGAATTTGAACATCAGATATTGATCGCAAAGATTGTCCGCGCGGGTTAAAAATATGTTTACTGCTGCTTTGCATGCACATTCTGAGCCAGTATGGAAAGTACTTGTGATCCTTTTCCTCCTCATTCCTAGTAAACCTCTTATACGCAATCTCCTTGACTGTATGTGACAAAAAAACAAAATCACCTAGATCGCCATTTATTGGCACTTCAATTGTCTCATCGATCTCTTCGAAATAGTAGCAACGGTCATTAACCAGACTGCACAAGAAGTCTGAAAGGTCATGCGCCAATTTTTGCGGATCCTCTCTGAACATTCCCAGAACTGGGATCGACTCTGACAACTTTGTTGAGGATACTAATGGTTTGGAAGGATAAATTCTGGCTTTTGAAAATTTAGGATCGGTTGTAATGTGTTTATTATAGAATTTGATTATTTCCGGGGTTGACCGAAAGTTCCTCACCATATCAATTCGTTCTGTCGTTCTGCCAATCATTTTTCGGCAGCGCTTTTCGAATTGTGTAAACAGTTCGACTGAACCACCCCGAAATCTATACATTGATTGATCGTCGTCTCCTACGATTGTTGCTTTAATGCTTTCGTTCTGAAGGATTGTGAAATATATTGCTTCTTGCAGAGGATTTGTGTCTTGATATTCGTCAATCAGTACAATTTTGAGTTCGCTTTCCCACTCTGTCAGCGATCCGCCAGTTAGACGTCCAAGAAATTGTTCTTCGAGTAGCGCATAATCGTATACGTTGGTGTCATGGGCATTTTCGGAATATTTACGCAACATCTTAACAATTAGAGCAGTGGCTTTGCAGTCTTCCGAGCAGTCTTCCGAATAGCTATCAAGAATCACACGATCCTGTACAAGTCTTTCTAGCAGTGTTTTTGTTACCTTTAGAGCTTCCCCGCGATTGCGTGGCTCTTTGTCGTCAAAGGTATATCGCTTTAGCAGTTCATCCAGAATTGGCTTATTTGATCCTTTGTATATTTCGCGAAATGCTGTCCTCTTAAGTATCAAGTTGCTCGCAGAGGTTTCAGCGACAATCGGCGCAAGCGTTCCTGGTAAACGATAATCCGTTAAGACCTGGTGAGATATGCTGTCCAATGTGTCAATGTTGCATCGGTTGAGATCAATTTTGCTGAGTTTGACTCTGCTGCGGAGAGTGCTGTAACGTACCCTGTGCACAATCTCAGTTCCCCAGTCGAGCCAGCGTGTGCGAACTTCTGCGGCGGCCTTCCGCGTAAATGTGGTGATGAGTATCTGTTCTGGAAGAAACCCCTCTACAAAGACATAACGCAGGGCCCTAAGTGTCAACACTGTGGTCTTTCCCGACCCAGGGCCAGCTACAATTTGCAAAACACTATCTCCCGAATATGTTATCGCCTCATGCTGTTTATGATTGTCGGGATGCCCAATTCTGAGATCAAGGTGATTGTCGATTAATTCCACAAATTCTTGATCGGTAAGCATTTTAAGTAGCTATACTTTGGTAGAGCATTGCAGTGTTATGGGCACCACGACGTTTGTTACGATTGCTTCCCCTGAAGATCAGCACTTGTATCCCGTGTTTGTTACAGAAATCGCAAGTGCACCTCAGCCAGGGTTTCTCCCGCAGGGTGCGTTCGTACTTTTTTCGCATCGACTTGGTTTCGCTGCTGCGCAGAAGTTTCTCATCGTAGTCCATCACAGCATCGAGAGTCTCTGTTAAATCCGCTTGATCGTCTCCGTAGTCTTTGAGCATCTTAAGCACTAGCTGCTCCTGCTGCTTCATCTCTTCGAGATTGGCCCCGTTTTCAAGTAGACGTTTACGTGTACGCGGGTCTTTGGTCATCGGGACTCTGATGGCCGCATACCAGTTTCCGTTGGTACAGAGGTAATTCTGATCGGAGCGCAGCCAAGACTTTCGGAAGTAGGTTGCGCTGTCGAAACTGTCGATTCTCATCCGTTTGAACTCAGGTTGGAGTTTGGGCCTATAGACGCCGAACAGGTGCAGCCAGGGGCGTTCGGGCAGTTGGTCGGCCGCTTTGCTGACGGCTCTTACGATCTCCAAAATTGCGCGATCGTTCAACCTTACGAGCCCTCCCAGGGCCAAGTGCCGGTAACCCATTTCGTAGTACTTTTTAACGTTGGCGGCGTACTCTTCTGCGCTTAAACCCTGTACTGCTCCGACAGGAGTGAACAACTTCTCTCGTCTGCTCCATTCTCCGATGAACGCTTCGGCATTAGCGACGGTAGTAATCACTCGTTCTCTGCGCATTTCTTCGGGAAAGTCGCCAAAGGGTATGTGGTCTACAGAAGTGCCGAAATCAAACTCATACAATTCGTACAGGGCGACTGCCTGTTCGGTGCTGAAGGTTGGTTCATCCTCAAATACGTAGCTGTAAGCACCGCAGTCTCCGAAAAGTCGCTGACCATTACTCAACCCGTAGTGATCTCGCAGCGATGTTGGTTTGAGGGCGGCGGTCTCCGTGCCGTCAACTCGTTTTAGCGGACCTTTTGTATTTTGCCTTTGAGCGAGGCTCACCAAGATTCCGTCGCACATTCTTGGCTTGCCCATCAGGCTCTGACAATGAATCTCTTTTCTCTCAGACTTGCGAGGATTCGAGAACGCGTCGTTCTCGAAGTCGAAGTGGGGGTCAAGCATGTCGTCCCAGTCTGGAAGGAAATAGAGAAGCTTCCCCGTCTCAGCCGAAGAGCGCTTCTCGCGATCTGAAGAGGCCAGCTTAGGGGTCTTGCTGGGCAGGCTGTATAAGAAATTCTTCAGAAGTCGCTGCCTATTGCCGATCGTGCCCTCGAAGCGATTCTCGGCTGGTTGCAACCGGGACAGACTTGGTTCGAGCGCCGGAAGATAGTCTCGACCGAGAGATACGAAAATGTTCAGATCGTGTCTGTAATCCAGATCTCGGCTTGTTCCATTAGCGGGGCTGAGACCTTCCACCCACTTGCTAAAGATGCTGGAGCAGCGGCCGGCCATTGCTTCCGCATCTTCGCGGGTCATCCGTCGGTCGTAGTACTTGATCTCCTTGATAGCCCCAAAGAGTTCGTGTTCTCCAGACAGCACGCCTAGCGACAGGTTTTGGGGCCATTTGTACTTACGCAAGAACTTGCGGAAGACCTTGTACATAGGCCCGTCGTAGGCTTCAAAAGCTGGAAGAAGACCTTCGTAGTCCCGCTTCTTTTTCGAGCAGCCGAGGATTAGGAGGAATTCTTGTTCTGCCTCCACAGGCACGACTGTGCCTCGTTCCCCAGCCGGCGGGGCAGGCCCCCGCCTCTCAGTCTTCGGCGGCCTCGATCATGTCCAGCACCCGCTCCGGCGTGGCGGGCAGCCTTCGCACGCGGATGCCCACGGCGTCGTCGATTGCGGCGCAGATTGCCGACGGCGCCATCATTCGCCCCGCCTCGCCGCCACCCTTGATGCCGTAGGGCGTGTACGGCGAGGGCGTCTCCTGGTGGCCAACCTTGAGCGCTGGCGAGTCCAGGGCCGACGGCAGCAGGTATTCGGCGAACGACGGCGTCTTCAACACGCCGTCGCCGTCGTAGACGAACTCCTCGAACAGCGTGCTGCCCAGCCCTTGGACTGTGCCACCGATCACCTGTCCGCCCACCGAGCGGGGGTTCACGCAGGTGCCGCAGTCGTGCACTGCCGTGTAGTCGAGGAACTCCACCTTGCCTGTGTCGGGGTCTACCTCCACCACCGCAACGTGGGAGGCGTGGCCCACGAACGGGTAGAAGACGCCCAGGTCGGTCCGATCGGCGTTGGGCAGCGTGGTGTACGGGTGGTCGTGCACGAAACTGGCCTCCAGGCCGCTGTCGATCTCGTCTGGCAGGGAGTGCTTGAAAAGGTGCGCCTGTAGGGCGATCTCGCCCAGATCCTTGCGCCTGTCGGGGCTGCCCCGCACCGCGAAGCCGCCGTCGATCCACTCCAGGTCGTCCTCGTTGGCCTCGAGCAGGTGGGCGGCGATCTTGGCGGCCTTGGCCTTGATTCGGTTGGCGGCGCCCTCCACCGCACCCGAGACCATGATCGTGAAGCGGCTGCCGCCCGGCCCTGTGGCCGGAAGTCCTTGATTCGATCCGGCGTAGACCACGTTCACTTCGGACGGATCAACCCCCAGCTCCTCGCCGGCGAACTGCGCCACCATCGTCTCGGGGCTGTTGCCCCAGGAGGCGTTGGAGTAGAGCGTGGCGGTCACGGCCCCCATGGCGTCGATGTCGAGGGTGACGCTCTCCGGCGAGCTGGTCACGCCCACGGGCTGGTCGAACCAGAACCAGAACTCGGTGGCGCTGAACACGCTGCGCTCCTGACAGGTGCAGATGCCGATTCCCACGAGGCGCCCCTCGGCGCGCATCTCGGCCTGACGACGACGCCACCCGTGATAGTCGGCCAGCTCCAGCGTCTTGTCGAGCACGCCCTCGTAGTTGCCGCTGTCGTAGCAGTTGCCTGTGGGGATGAAGTACGGGAACTGATCTGGCTGGATGAAGTTCTTCCGGCGGATTTCCACCGGATCCATGTCCAACTCGGTGGCCATGAGGTCGACCATCCGCTCGAGCACCCAGTTGCCCACCTCCGAGCCGAACCCCCGGTATGCGCCCTGCTGGCACTTGTTGGTGAGCACGGCGGTTACGTCGTAGGCGATGCTTCGCATCCGGTAGGGGCCGACCGCCTGTGCGAGGGAGTTGCCGTGATGCCCCACCCCGAACTGGATGTAGGCGCCGTAGTTGTCAACCACCTTCACCTTCATGCTCAGCATCGTGCCGTCACGCAGCGCCGCCAGGGAGACCTCGTAGCGCCGGTCGGAGCCGTGGTGGTCGCCGTTGGCGATGTTGTCCAGGCGATCCTGCATGAACTTCACGGGACGCCCTGTCACCTTCGACATCATCCCGGCGATGGCGGCCGTCTTTACCTCCCAGAACTTGGCCCCGAAACTGCCCCCCGCAGGATGGGGGTGCATGTCCAGCTTGTTGCTGGGCACCTTCAGAGTGCCTGCGAGCATGAACAGGAAGCTCGTGAAGGTCAGGGAGTTGACGTGGATTGTCATCATTCCCGAGCCAAGGTCGTAGTCGGCCACGGCGCCGACGGTCTCCAGCGGCTGACCGCCGGAGCGCCCCCAGTAGAGGACGTCGCTCACCACCACGTCGGCCTCGGCGTAGTCGTCCTCAACATCTCCGAAGACGAACGACCGATGGAACGGGACGTTGGAGCCGAGCGCCTCGTGAATCAGCGGGGCACCCTCGGCGAGGGCGTCGTGCCAGTCGACCACAGGTGGCAGCGGCTCGTACTCCACGTGCACCAGATCGGCCGCGTCCTCGGCGATGGCGCGGGACTCCGCCGCCACTGCAGCCACGCCCTCCCCCACGTAGCGCACCTTGTCGACCGCAAGGCATCGCCACACGTGCTTGTCGGGGCTCGGGCCGAAGTCGGGCATCGGATCGGTCACCTCGGCGGCGGCGGCACCCGTGACCACCGCAGCCACGCCCGGCAGCGCCTCGGCGGCGGAGGTGTCGATGCTCACGATGCGGGCGTGCGGCTCGGTGCTGCGAACGATGGCCACCTCCAGCATGTTCGGGACTGAGTAGTCGTCTATGTAGTTGCCCCGTCCACGCAGGAACTTGGGGTCTTCGATGCGACGGATCGACTTTCCGACCCAGTTGAGTGTTTCGGGGTGCTCACGGACTGTTGGCATGTTGCTCCTCCTCTATCGACCTCTCTCGGCTTGTCTTCGCTGACTGTTTGGCCTCGCGGGCCTGACTGCCCCCTGCGCCTTCCTGCCTTCCACCGACCGCCTCGACTGCCTGCTTGGCGGCCTGGCTGCTCTGGCCGTCTTCCGGCTTCGCTGCGTCGGTCTCTACTGTCTCATCTGCTCTGCCGCCTCGACCACAGCGTCCACGATGTACTGGTAGCCGGTGCAGCGGCAGGAGTTGCTGGAGATGCCCTCGCGGGCTTCCTCGTCGGTGATGTCGGGGTTCTCCTCAATGAGTTCGAGGCAGCGCAGGAGCATTCCCGGGGTGCAGAACCCGCACTGGAGCGCCTGATGCTTGTGGAATGCATCTTGAAGCGGGTGCATCGCCAAGCCCGGCGCAAGGCTTTCAACCGTCCGCAGTTCGCACTCGTCGGCCTGGACGGCCAGCATTATGCAAGAGCGCACGCTCCTACCGTCTACAAGCACGGTGCAGGCGCCACAGGCTCCCTGCTCGCAGCCCAGGTGGGTGCCGACCAGTCCCAGTTCGCGGCGTAGAAAGTCGGCCAGGGAGAGGCGCGACTCCACCGTCGCCTCTACCGCCCTGCCGTTTACGGTCAGGGAAATTTCGTGGCTGCTGGTGTTCATTGTTTTCCTCCTGCGCGTTCTGCGGCTCCTGCGCGTTCTGCGGCGTCTGCGAGCGCCCGTCTTGTCAGCACCCTCGCCATCTTCTTCCGGTAGGCGCCGGAGCCGAACGTGTCAGAGGGCGGCTCGAGTCCGGCTGCTGCCGCTTCGGCGGCGGCTTCAATGGCTTCGGCGCCGGCGTCTGAGCCCATCAGGATCGCCTCGGCCTCTGGACGCCACAGCGGGGTGCTTCCCACCCCCCCGAGAACCACCGACGCCCGATCGACCTCGCCGTCTGTGATGTGAATCAGCGCAGCCGCAATGGCCACCGGCCAGCTCTCGGCGGTGACGCTCAGCTCGCGAAAGCCGTGACCGCTGCCCTCCGGCCACTCATCCACCCTCACGGAAGCGACCAACTCGACCTCTTCCAGCACAGTCGAGAACACCCCATCGAAGAAGTCCTCCGAAGGTATCACCCGGCGTCCGCCCAGACTCTGTGCGATCACAGATCCGCCCTGTGCCAGAAACGCTGCGGGCACCTCCGCACTGGGGTCGGCATGGGCGATGCTCCCCACCACTGTGCCCCTGTGACGCACGGGGACTTGGCCGGCGTTCGCAATGGCCTCAGCCAGAATCGGCGCAACCCGCAGGGTGTGGGCAGACATCTCCACGTCGCGCTGAGTTGCGGCAGCCCCGACATGGAGAGGCGACGCCCCTGAAGAGCCGTTGTCGATGTGCAGGAATTTGAGGTCACCTGCACGCGAGATGTCAACCAGGAACGCAGGGGAGGCGAGCCGCAGGTTCATAAGAGGCAAGAGGCTCTGCCCTCCTGCCAGGATTCGGGCATCGCTTCCGAGTTCGTTCAGCAGGGCGGCGGCTTCTTCAGCCCCCTCCGCCCTCTTGTATTCAAAAGGCGGTGATTTCATTGGCAACTCCCTTGATGTTCATTGGCAATGTAGCACTTCGCCCGCTGGCTCGCCAATAGGGACGAGGCGCTAGCTGTGATAGCGGTTGAGCACTTCCAGAACAGAGTCGCTAGGAATCGCCCAGCCGATCCCCTCCACAGCGATCTCAGGGCCTTCATCACCCGAGACCGATACTGCCTTGGCCACGATCAGCCCCACCACCTCGCCGCACTTGTCCACGAGAGGGCCTCCGCTGCTTCCCTGGTTGACGGCTGCGTCGGTTTGAAGAAAAACGCCTTCCCCCAGAGCTGGAACAGCGGAGATTCTCGACAGAAGACCGCTTGTGGCAGACGCCAGGCTCGCTGAAATCAGCGGGAACCCGACAGCGGCTATTTCCTGTCCGGGCCTCACCGTGGAGGTTCGCCGTAATTGCAGCGCAGAGATGTCTCCGCCGGAGCCGGACAGGATGGCGACATCGTATTGGGCGTCGCTCCAAACCCTCAAGGCGTTCAATGTTGCGCTGGAGTTCGTGAGCGTAACGCTGGCGGATTCCTCAACTACGTGCCTGGCGGTGACGAACTCGTTGTTGCCTATGTAGAAGGCCGTCCCCATCCCGACTTCCGATTTGACGCGGAAAACCGACGGAAGAACTTCTGGAATCGAGCGGGAAAACGAACAGGGCGGGACGGTCGTGGTGGTCGGGACGCTCAGCGCTTTGGCGATGGCTCCAGTGGCGCTTGCCTCGGTGCTGGAGATGGCGCTTTCTGCTTCCGCCTTCGCTTCGGCGATGGCCCCTGCTGCGCTGGCCTCGGCGTTGGCGATTGCGTCCGCTGCGCTGGTCTTGGCCTCGGCGATTCGCTGTGCTGCGCCGATCTCTGTCGAAGATATGGCGGTGTTCGCTCGTTCTTCGGCGCCTGCGATACCTTCTGAAGCCTCAGCCTTGGCCTCGGCGATTCGCTGTGCTGCGTTGGTTTCTGCTGCTGAAATGGCGGCGTTTGCCTTGGCTTCGGCGTCTGCGATGCCTTTCGCCGCCTCCGCTCTTGCCTCTACCACGGCAGCGGCTGCCTCTTCCATGGCCTGTGTGGCTTTTTTCTCGGCCTCGTAGGCCTCGGACACGCGGGTGTCGGCGGCTGTCATGGCAGATTCGAGCGCCTCTTGGAGCTTCTTGGACTCGGCAATGGCCTGTTCGGCGCGTGTTATCGCGTCTTCCGAGCGGCTTTCTGCGTCGGACGCCTCGCTGATGGCCTCGGCGGCTCGGTCTTTTGCTTCGTCGTAGGCCACGCGGAGCCGCTCTGCCTCGCCTAAAGCCTCAGCTGCTTCGATGGCTGCCTTAGAGGCTCGGGTGTCGGCCTCCACGAAACCCTGCTGAAGTCTTTTTGCTTCCGTCTGAAGCCTCTCGGCTTCGGATTGCTGTGCAGCACCGCACCCGGAGGCGATTTGAACTACAAGAAAACCTGCCCCTATGAGGGCTGCAGCGAGTCTTTTGCGTCGCATGTGGCTTCTCACACAAACTCCAGCAGTGGTATGTTTATCTGTCGAGAATTATACAAAGGAACACTCAGGCTCATCTGCTTCTTCGCTTACTATTCATCTTCTGCTTCATCGCCTGCTTCATCGCTTCCCATTCATTTGCCCCCAACAGCTGACAGACTGACAGAGGAGGGCGTATCTAGATGGACGACATTTCGCAGCGATTGAAGGCTGCGCGGGAGTCAGCCGACGCGCCCACGACGTCTGGGGCGGAGAAGCTTGCCGCTCAGAACAAGCTCTATGTGCGGGACAGGCTTGCGCTGCTCTTCGACGCAGACACTTTCGTCGAAGACGCAAAGCTGGCCAACGCCACGGCTAAGGGGCTTCCCGCCGACGGGGTTGTTACAGGGCAGGGGTTGGTGAACGGCCGCCCGGCGATTGCCGTGGCCAACGACCCGACGGTCAAGGCAGGGTCTTGGGGCGCCCGCACCGTCGAGAAAATCATTAGGGCGACTGAGGCTGCGCTGCATAAGGAACTGCCCCTCTTCTGGTTCGTGGACTCCGCAGGGGCTCGCCTCACCGATCAGGTGGAGCTCTTCCCAGGGCGGCGCGGGGCCGGTCGCATCTTCCACAACCAGGTCAGGCTGTCTGGCAAGGTGCCTCAGATTTGCTGCCTTTTCGGACACTCGGCCGCCGGCGGGGCCTACATCCCGGCTTTCAGCGACGTGGTCTTCATGGTTGAAGCCAACGCCTCCATGTACCTCGGCTCCCCGCGAATGGCGGAGATAGTGATAGGGGAGGTGGTGACGCTCGAGGAGATGGGCGGCGCCCGGATGCACGCAACGATCTCCGGCTGCGGCGACAACCTATTCCCCGACGACGCTGCGGCGATTGAAGCGGCAAAGGAGTGGTTCGCCTACTTGCCGACCTGCTGGAGGGAGCATCCGCCCGTTACAGAGCCGAGGCCGCCCGTCCACCCTTTGACAGCATCGATGATTCCCGCAGAGGCGACCCGCGGCTACGACATGAACGAGGTCATCGCAAGCATCGTGGACGCGGACAGCTTCTTCGAGCTGAAACCCGAATTCGCCCCCGAACTGATTGTTGGTCTGGCGCGTCTGGCAGGAAACACCGTGGGGATACTGGCCAACAACCCTGCCGTCAAGGGCGGTGTGCTCTTCACCGACTCCGCCGACAAGGCCGCCCGGTTCATCTGGCTCTGCGACGCCTTCAACATCGCCCTTCTGTATCTGGTCGACGTCCCTGGGTTCATGATCGGCACGCAAGTGGAGAGGGAGGGCATAATCCGCCACGGCGCCAAGATGATCACCGCCGTCTCCGAGGCCACCGTTCCTCAAGTCTCTGTGGTGGTGCGCAAGGCGTACGGGGCGGGTCTCTACGCCATGTGCGGCCCCGCCTTCGACCCCGACGCCTGCTTTGCATTGCCTAGCGCCTCCATTGCGGTTATGGGGGCTGAGGCGGCCGTAAACGCCGTCTACGCCAGGAAGATCGCCGCGATCTCCGATCTGGCGGAGCGGGAGGCGTACATCAACGCCCTCCGTGAGGAGTACGAAGCCGATGTCGACCTACTGCGGCTGGCTTCCGACTTGGTGATTGACGCGGTCGTATCCCCGGAAGACTTGCGCGACGAGGTGATACGCCGATTGGCAATGGCAGCGGGGAAGACACGCCAATTCTCTGAACGTCGCCACGGCATCCCGCCGGTGTAGATCGCGCACGGCGACCCGCCGATGTGGGTAGCGCACGGCGACCCGCCGATGTGGGTAGCGCACGGCGACCCGCCGATGTGGGTAGCGCACGGCGACCCGCCGATGTGGGCGGTTTGTGCTGCCATTCCGTGATTGCTGCTTGACCTTTTCAGGTGTCAGCAGCTTCTTTTAGTGTTCTCGCGAGAGCGGGAATCCTTACTGCGTTGCGAGTTGCTGGTAAGACCAACTTGGTCGACGCTGCAGGTCGAATGTGTTCAAGGTCTTGACTTTGGTCGTTCCACAGGCATTCAACGCTTCCGCGTAGACACCACTAGGTTTTCTGGGGTTCCAAAGTGGATGAATCATAATTATTGGTGTTTCATTCAGCATCATTCCAGGAAGCGGGCCAAAATTGCAGGAACTCTGCACATTAAAAGATTCAACGAACTGATCGCGAGTTTTCTTTGCTAACTCGTGCCATTGCTCTAATTCCGGATAGGCAAAGTTCCCATCAAGGCCAGAATTATACTTATCTGAATTCAGTACTCTGAGTAGTGCAATACCTAGTCTCCAGTCTAGTATGCCGTGGTAAGACATATTACGATAGCTGTACAAACAATCATAAGAAGCTGAATCACACTGTCTTATGTGCTCGTCAGAAAGCAAAGATGAAATGAAACTGTTTTGCACATTGTTAGAGTTAATCGAGGCATTCAGCAGTTGTTTAAGATGACCCTTAATCCATTCAGTAAATCCGGCACCGTTTGCCAATTTATCGTTTAGGATTATTTCGCCTACGCCTATTTGATTGGATATGATTACCCGACGAATATTGCAGATTTCAATTTCATCAGGGTCAATATCAAGAATTTCTGCGGATAGACTTCTTAAGATAAACGCGGCAGAGTAATATGCGCTTCTGACTCTAGCCGAAACCGTTGGGTCTAAGAGCAAACCAGGAGCAACACCAGTTGGTCTAATCCTCAAGACGTATGTAGTCTTTGGGGAAACAATAGCAAGCTCTTCTTCTTCGGCGTTACGATTTCTCTTGAATTCAAGATAATCATTATTTTGAAACCTTTCTTCTATCCACTGATTTTCAAGAGATTTTCCAGTGCGAGATGATGTAGAACCTAGAGAACCTTTGAACAGCTTGCCTCTCCGATCATTAACTCGGTACACCCTGCCTTTTCCGGCAGACGCAATGCTGCAATTGGTGTTGAGTAGTGCTTGCGGCAGAGTTTGATCGCTTTCTGCTATTGTGGAAACGCCTGTAATAAGCAACTCTGTCTCATCGACATGATCTTTACCCTTACTTAAATCAGTGCGAAAAGCATTTGGCACTACGAACTTAAACACTCGCAGAGAATTATCATAAACGAAACTAGGGTCACAATAGCTACAAATTGTCTCCGTAGGTTTATTGGCTGACGCGCTGCTACTCTGACATCTGTCGCACTTTGACATCCACATGACTTTCGGAAAAGGACTATTATCACTAGATTTCCATTTGTTTCCACTTAATGATAGTGCTGATGTAAATCCTATTGCTTCATGTACGCGTTTATCCTTTGTGCGTTGGGAGCCAGGAGCAAACTCCGTAACAGCTAAATCAAGATCCCTATTTATTGAGTAGGCTTTGGAACGTCTGCTGGATAATGTATGATAGAGTTCTCGGACTCTTGAAGGCATTCCATACATTGGTAAGATGGCAGCTTCAGCAAGACGTTCCGCTAAGTTCTCGCTGGACAACTCCGAATTATTTGCGGTGGATTCAATTTTTGAAAATAGTTGATTACGAGCAAAATCAATTAGGTGTTCTGGCAGAAGGTCTGTGTCCATATACGAAACTAAGGAAAGTGCGATTTTTTCAATTTCCGGGGATGAGTTAAGCCATTCAGCAACCTTAGCTTTTCTGTGCTCATCCTTTTTCCAAACTGAAGATAGACCGAATTCTCCATGACTGTCGGGTGGGTTAGTGATTTCCTTTCTAGGTATTCCAACTTGCCTGAAAGCCCTTCGAAGCGTTTCCTTTGCCATTAGACGCTGCGCAATTTCTAAGTTACTTGCTGCTAAAAATGGCGCTGGAGGTGGATCGTTCAGAATACGTTCAGGGTTCCTGTAATAAAAATCATCATGACTTCTACCTCTGCAAATTGCTAACACTGTGGCAAATGCTTGGCCGCGCCTTCCAGAGCGGCCTGCCCTCTGTTGATAGTTGAATCGGTTGGGGGGCATGTTGCCTAAAACTATCCCTTGAAGCTCGCCAATGTCTATGCCAACTTCCATCGTGGTGGTGACACTAAGCAAGTCAATAGTGTCTACACGTTTAATAACCGGTCGTCTTGGATCTTTATCGAAATCGAACACTATGTTTCTGAACAACTGTTGACGTTCAGCTTGATCATCAGTCTGAGCAGTTAGTTCTTCTGCGTGCAGCCGTATCGGTTTTCTAAGATCGATTGCTTCTTTAGCAATGAAATTCCTCTGATATAGATCTTCACAGGTCAAACTTGGGGAATTACTGAGCTCGTTATGACAGTAGTCGATAGTACAAATACCAGGGCTATATAAATGAGGGCGCCTGCAAACATTGCATAGCCAAACGGGGTCTTTGGGGACTGCAATATGAACCAATAGCTTCCTAGGATTAAGAATCAAATATTCGTGGCCACATTTTTCGTGAAAAGCAGTCCAGACAGTCTTCAACAGTTTAGATGGATCAGCGTTGTTGATTATGGCGCACTTCTTGATAAAGCGACGGAGACCTGCTTTTATATTGTTTGAACTGGGCCATGATGCTGGCTCAAATGCAAATTGTGATTCTTGAGGATAGCGGTACATTTCGCCTAGAACGCGCAACACGGCTGACAATATTCTTGAAAGCACATCGGGTTCTAAAGCACAATCATTTGCTAATTCAGCTAGAGCTTCGTCTGACAGATCAAGCAATGCATATCCAAGTCCAGAAGATTCAAACCCGAAATACAAACGGGCAAACAGTGCTGACGAAATCTCGCCTGCTACTTTTGTGCGTAATGTTTCGCAGGAGTTGCGAGCTTGCGAGGAGAGATCATCAGCCCAACCAACATCCGAACTTTCGAGATCGAATAATGTTGTCCACTTTCGCCATTCGTTGTCGTACTTGAATTCTTGATAGAAAATATCGTGTCCCGCTGGATTGACACCTAAAGTGGCTAATCTATGGATTAGTGCACCAAGATCATAGTTGTCGCCTTCAAATAAGATTCTTAAGGGAACATTGCGTCTATGATACCTACTTTCTATTTCTGCAAGATTCTTTTGGTACTTGTCTCGATCATCGCTCAAAACTCGCATCAGTTCAGGGTCGTCTAGCTGCGGTATCGGCTTTGTCGCTTTAGACAGCAGGTTTGAAAGCTTTTCAACTTTTTTCGGGTTATTAGTAGCATATTCAATAGTAGCTCTTGTAGTAGGTTTACCATTTTGCCTTAGATCATGCATCAAGTTGGGTTCACGAACCGCGAGATCGCCAAGTTCATCGTGCATTGCCTCTCTTACTAGGTCGCTGTAGTGGGAGCGCTCGATGCCATTTGCTAAGTCCGCTGCATCCTGTCTGCTGTCCGAGAAAAGAACCAGTTTTTTTGCGCTCTCGGGCAATTGATAAAATAATTCTTTAGACAATAACTGAGTTACTCTTGAAAAACCACTTCGGAAACCGCTAATAGGCGATTTTCGGTATTTGCGTTTGGAATAGTCAGCATTACACAAAGGGCAAATTGCTGGGAGAGCACTAACAGTGTAGTCATCCGGAGGCTCTGTAATATGATAGAGAAATCCGGGCGTGTTGTCACTGCTGGATAATTCAACTCTTGCTGTACAGGTGTCAAGACCAGCTTTAATCCACTTGGCGTTAACTTTCGAATGCTTTTTGGGAAGCGGATTCCAAGTTTTTGAATCTTCATGCAATCTATTTGAACCTTTAGGCCAGAAAATCGCAAAATCGTTGTATGTCTTTCGCTCCACGAAACTACCAAAATTGCGATCAGGTATTCTTTCGATATCGGCATCTGTGGAAAGCAGTTCAAATCCTCTGTTTTCTTCCAGAACAAAACGATTGCCCCCGAGAAAGATTGACCCGCAACATTCTGAATACAACAGTTGGAGTACTCGGTGTGGGCTACTTTGATTATCGCACAATAGCCTGGGAAGATGGAAGAGTTTACCGACAGTTCTGTCAGAGTCTACAAATTCTTGTGGACATTTACATCCAACTTCGGTGCATGCCCAAAGACCTTCGACATTTCTAAAGAACCAGTGCAACCTGTAAGAAGGCAAGTCAATATGTTGACTACACATTTCGCTAACTCTAAATAGGCCTTTAGTTGCTTTGCGAAGTTCATAATCAGAGAAGTTGTGTCCAAACAAATTGCGTGAGAACTCTGTAAGCGACGTGGCGCGATGTTTCCCATTTTTTGAGCACGCCACATATATTTGTTTTTCAATATCTGGAACACAAGCCGTAAGAGCAGATTCGATACTAGTAGGAAACTGACCGTTTGTATTAGAGTTTTTGTTGAGGCAATTGATTGCTTCAGATTCGTAACCGTTGCTTGAATTGTCTTCGATGCCAGCGATTTCTTGAAACGGTTTAATTGGCAGGAGATCTAATGTGGTAGGAGTAGTTGTTTCTTTGTGGTAACCCGGAACAATATTATCGTAACTCCATTCACCCCCAAAGAAATCTTTTAGAAAACGTATACTATTATCATCGTGTTGATCGAGAGAGGCAGATGAGCCTAGTACTTTCAGCTTAGGACTATTTGGTTCTAACCCAAGTCTCAACAGTAAGAGTCTGAGTAGAAAGGCTACTTCAGTTCCGGCTGTACCACGGTATAGATGCAATTCATCAATGATTAGATGAAACACGCTTCCGTCTCTTTTTAGCCAGTCATTTGTATGCTCAAATATCTTGCTATCTGTATCTCGCATGAGCATTACACTTAGCATGCTAAAGTTCGTAATTAATATATCGGGCGGATAATCTTGCATATCCCAGCGTGAACGCATTTCAGACCCTTCAAGAGATTGGAAGTGGAATCTATTTTCCTTGTCTGAGTCTTCCTTGTCGAGTCTAGCAATCTCTTTTGAAACGTTGTCCCGTTTTCGCATCTGCTCGGTTAGTTTGCAAATTCTATTTCTATCAGGCGTCGAGCTAGCTTTATACTCATTACCAGGAACAGGTGTATTACTGTTGTATCGTCCAAAATAGATTCTGTTTCCGAATCTATTTTGGACGAACCACTCTTGTGCATCACTTGAATCCAATGCCTTACGTATACGAGTCAGTTGGTCCTCAACCAAAGCGTTCATTGGGTAAACTATGAGAGCGCGGATAGCAGCTGGACGGGTTTCATTTGCCCGCTGCGAAACACGTGGAGAGCGTTTGCCTTTTTGGTTAGGTGGCAAACAATCACTTATCCACTCTTCGTCTTTCCACCAATCGTGTTGATGAAGATGCGTTCTGTCTGGTCTGCACCAAGCTGTGGATTCCTTGGCTAGGTAAGCGAAGAGTGGGAGTAGAAAAGCCTCGGTCTTGCCCGAACCTGTTCCTGCCGTTACTACCACATTGTGTCCGGAGAGAGCTTTAGTGAGCATTTCTAACTGATGTGCGTATAACTCATAATCTTGAAATAGTCCACATGAAGCTAAGTGCTTAAAATCTTCGCTTTCCTTCTCAGTAAGAGATGTGAGATCATTAGAAGAAAGATCATAAATCTTCTTTCCTGATGACTTGTAATGAAGAATAGGTTCAATGTAAGGTTCTTGGCAGAGTACTCCCTGTCGGTTTAAAATTTCTTCGCGCTCACGTTCAAGTCCAGGGTACTTTGTTCCAAAGGCGGTCTTTATGTAGTCAATGTAAGTTTGCTTAACTTTCTCGAATGCTGTTATAGGATCCATGCTCTCTCCAAAATCTCAAAGCACTTCCAGTTTTGCTGAAACGGTTTTGAATATGCCAACGGGCACATTTTGGTATTCTTCTACACGTTAGTTCTGATTATCGCTGGGGCAGCATCCAGAACATAGTGCAAGTGACCTTGAGTACAGAGTCGGCAATGGTATCCCGAACGGAATCTGTACTGTCCTGTCAGACTTCTCGTACTTCAAAACGTTCTTGCCGCAAATTGCACTTAAGAAATACCGTCCCAAATCTAGATCGATGTCAGCGAATTGCTGGTCTTTCCAAAGACGGTATGAATACAAAGAACTACTAGGATCACGGTAGCGACTCAGTCTTGCATCTTGAAAACTGCGACCAGATGCACGAAACGTGAACGTTTCAAGAGAAAAATCTTCTCTAACCCAATTTATGTCTTGCCCTTCACGCCAGCGCAGTGTACTTTGATAATCTTGCAACGAGGGAAGATAGTGTGCAATCACACGAGCAGGGGCAGGGTCTGAGTACTTAACATTCAGTTGTCGCGCTAAATCGAAAAGCAACTCGCTGGAAACAGTTTCAAGCTCTATGCGAGTAGGTGCAAGAAGTTGAAGGTGTGATTGTCTAGTCTTAGTTACGCGTATTCCGCGAGATTTTGCTAAATCGACTAGAGTGCCTAGAAAGTCAGGGGAACGGGCACCGCAAACGATCGCTTTGCAAATTCCAGGACCAGGAAGTCTAGCAAGGGCGGTTGGCGCAACAATTACTTTGTCTACATTGTTTGCGAATGAGTGAGTGTGCAGCAAGTCTATATGACCGAGACTGGATAAAGTACGTAGTGACTTTGATCTTAGAATTCTACTGTCCATAGATGGTTCATTACCAGTGAGAGAGATGTACCTCTGCAGCATGTCGCTAAAGCAATTTTTAAACTTCTTCCAGGAAGTTTCATGCCAAAACGACAAAGCAAAAAGGAGCATGTCACCAAGTTCATGCATTACGAGCAACCTCGAGGTAATCTTTCCACAGGGATTGCAGCGGCACCAGTTTCTGTGGCATGTATTGTTTTCTATTGCGCCAAACTAGTTCCTTCCACCGCTTTATTTCATGACTGCTTCCGCTCCGCTTTGAGCTCGGAGAAGAATTATGAATTGTATTTCGTAAGAAAACTGCTTCCCATTTGCGCTTGTGTTTCTTTAGCATCCAGACAGGTAGCCAGCTAGTAGGCAAGGATACAGATGGGCATTCAAAAAGTTGGCCAAGAAATCTTCCGATTAATATACAATTTGTGTTAACAGCTTCATATTTTATGAACTCAAACAACTCCGATTCATCGGATAGCAAGTGTGGAAGTTCGTCTGTGCGATAATTTGCTCCTGCGATAGAAAACACTTGGGTGTCAGTTCTTGCAATTTTTCCAAAGTGGTCAAAATGATACTTGTTCTTAAGTTGGGGTATAGAATAGTCTCCAGTGCAAAATAGCGAGGTACGAGTTAGCACTTCAGTTTCAGTATGAAGTTCTATAGTAATTCTAGTCTCAGCAGAAACTCTCTTAGGAAACTGATATACGTTTTCAAGTTTTGTTCTTGGCAAGTCGAATTTATCGCATGTTAACGATGTTTGTTTTGTATTACCTTCAACACTGATACTTAGGGGTGGAGCAAAGTTAAAAAAATTGTTACCGCGCTTACTGCGGATTCCGCCCATTAGACATATGCGTATAGAAGAAGGAAAAGAAATCCAACTGTAGTAGCTCTTGATATTGTTGTCATCGAGGGCTTCACCTATCTTCGCCAATTTCCAATCTTGAGGTAAACCACTATTGATGTTGAGTTCCTCAAAGTTGTGGCACTGACTGGTTCCCCATCTTTCAACCTTTGAAGAAGCATCTTTATGGTACGCGATATAGAATGATTTGCCTTTTGGAAGTGAACCATCTTCGATGAAACCGGATAGTCCCATAGAAGCACCATCCACAAAGATTCTCACTCGACGCTCCGGTAAATGGAAACTCCAGTCTTCTGTACTCGTGTCTAGACCGGTGACCCAATCCAATACCGAAGCGTTTGCAGGTTTGCCGGAATTCTTAAACCCAACTGGCAAAGACCAACCATCATGTGATTCTGTTGCTATAAGGTCATCGGAAAATACATCAGAAATAATTAATCCTTCATCGGGGAATTCTTTGTTTAACCTGAATCTAAGATAAGTGTTTACAGATCTTGATACTCTATCAATTTTAAGGCATATTCTGAATCTAACTGATGTTCGATTTGTGCCATCAACGATATCCTTAGACGAGAATGACTCACCATTCCAATTTAACAATTCTTTCGAGATAGCTTCCAGTAGAGCAATGTAAAGTTCTGGCTCAGTTTTGGGGTTACAAATTCGCTTAAACACCATTTTTCTAAAGATTTTTTGTGCAATGGAGCTTCTTAGCGCTCGGGATAATTCTTCAGCTGGTGGAATGGAAGAAGGATCTAATCTGTTTTCTTCAAATATTCTTGGTAGTTGCTCTCTTTCTTGTTCATTTAAGATTATTTGTCCGAGTGGATATCCGACGTGGATTCTTCTACCAATGCTGTTTGCCTTAAAGATACCTAGTTCGTAGTCTTTGTCGTCCTGTGACCAATGTTCAAGATCTTCCCAGAGCATCCACATTTTGTCGAATGAGGGGAGAGTTCCTTCTCCAGGTTCGTTCAGCAGTTCCCGAAGCCTTGGATAGTAAGCATTTGGAGAATAGTTTCCTTCGAAGTCTGCCGCTAGCACGAATAGAATCAAATACGAAATGTATGGGGGAAAGTCTAATTCGCGCTCTCGCCAGCCCGAGAATGTTACTAGTGCACTCTGACACACCCCTTTGCCAGTCGACCACTCAGGGCCCCGTTTGACGGCATCAATAAAACTGTTAGTTGTTGGATCAATTGTCATTCCAATTTTATCGATGACAGCTTTAGTAGCACAAAGATAGACACTACGATTAGATCGTTGTGGATTGAAGAAATGAGAAGCTAAGGCGTCGTTCCACTCAAAATAGCTTGCCAATTTAGTTTAGCCTTGGCCTGAATAGAGTCTGTTAACGAGCAATTTTGCGATTCCCTGAGCGAGAGGCGGGGGGACAGCATTTGAAACTTGTTGAACCTGTTGTGTGAAAGTCCCGTACAGCTTATAATCACTAGGGAAGCCTTGCAACAACATCGCTTCATAAACTGACAGACGTCTTCTGCAGCTTGGATGAACATGTATTTCATTATGACCGTAGGCAACTGTATAACTCGGGCGGTCCCAATTAAGCACTCTGAAGCTTAAACCTTTGCTCATCCCATGTTTCAGGCTTCCATCGGTAAACTTTGGCGATCTTGGAACCATCGTAATATGGTTTGGATGATGGGAACTACTATAACTCCGTGCTCCTCTTATGCAGAATTCTGGTTCTGGAAGACCTTGCAAGGCCTCTCGAACTGTGCGTGGGGGTTGTTTCGCTTTCGCGAACTGAAAATTACATGGAGAATACTTATTTTGATTAATTCCAAATACAATTAATCTTTTCCGAAATTGAGGAACTTCGAAATCTACGGCATTGAGGATCTTGTGTTGTACATAAAAATCTGCCTTTTCGCAGTTTCTCTTAAAGTCGAAGAAAAATTTCTGATGACGCTTGTGCAGTAAGCCAGGGACATTTTCAAAAACGAAAAAATCGATCTCATAGTGTTGAGCAAGATTTTCAATTATCCTTGAATAGTGAATTAGCAAAATTCGCCTTGGATCGTCTTCAAGTTGGTGGACGTTCGAAACTGAAAAGCCCTGACATGGAGACCCACCAATTATCCCGATAGGGCTAGTTGCCCCTATTCGATTTTCCCATTCTTGCGCGATTGTGGTTGGCGCTTCTTGTGAGAGATCAACTTGAATGGCGGTACCTGAGTGACGGTTGCTGTTATACGTCTCGATTGCCGCTTCATCGATGTCTATGGCCAATCTTGGTGAGAAACCTGCTGCTTCAAAACCCAAATCAAAACCACCAGCACCAGAAAACAGGCTTAGCAGCGGCAGAGATCGGACGGGGGAAGCGCTGTGTAGTTCACTGTGAGTGGCACCTGAATTCAATTTAACCTCCCATTGTCAGGCATCGGAAGCTTGTTAGCGAGCTATCTGAAGGCGATGAGCATAGAGCAGCCTCCTGCACGACCTTTGCATTTGTAAGGTGTGCCCTTGGATAAGTGACAATCGGCCACGTTCAAGTGGCAGCTAGGCGCTTACGAAAGAGTGGAGCTGGGGGGAATCGAACCCCCGTCCGTCAAGTGGTTGCCGTCTGCGATACGACCATTCCCGGATTCTGCATTGCGGCTGCTGGCCGCCGGGTCGGGTGTCTACTGTCGGCTGCCTGTCGGCTGCGGCTCAGCTGTGACTGCCGCCGGGTCTTTCCCTGGGTCAGCGCACTTTCTCGCCGTCAGCGGTCTTTCCCTGCTGTCTTCCCCTGCTTCTGTTGCCAGGCTGCAGGGGACTGGCCCCGCGTGCCCCCCTTAGGGAGTCGCAGTTTTCCCGCTACCTGATCGCTGAGGGTCAGGCTGCGAGAGGCAAGGCATCACGTTCGCCGTGTCCTTGAGTGCCCCGTTTAAGGAGTCTGAGCAACTCCGGTCGCGTAGTTCGGCTCCTAGTCTCAACGTCGAAACCAGTCAGCCCCTTGTCAAAGAGCGCTACCGATGCCGTCCCTGCGGGATGCAGGGATCATCGGCTCTTGCCATTGATTCTAGTAGCCCCTGAGACATTTTCCCAGTCCCGCCTAAGACATCTTGCGTTCAGCGCTTTTCGCGATCGTGCTCCCTCCGGACATGCGTGAGCGCTCGTCGGGCTTCCCTGTCGGCCTCGCGCTTGGCCAGATCGGCTCTCTTGTCGGCCTTGCGCTTGCGCCGCGCCACCGCCAGCTCAACCTTCGCCCGCCCGTCCTTGAAATAGACCGATAGCGGCACAAGCGAGTAGCTGTCCTGCTCCACCCTGGCGCGTATGCGGTTGATCTCGGCACGATGCAGCAGCAACTTCCGAGGCCGCTCCGGGTCGAGCGAATACGCCGGGCCGGTGTGGGAATACGCCGGGACGTGCATTGAGTGCAGCCAGACCTCCCCCTTGCTCACCCTGCCGTAGGCCTCGGCCACCTGAACGGTGCCTTCACGCAGCGATTTCACCTCGCTGCCGGCAAGCGCCAGCCCGCACTCGTATGTGGTGAGAATCTCGAAGTCGCGCCGCGCCCGCCGATTCTTGGCCACCACCTTCACCCTTGGTTCAGTAGAGGACATGTCGCCAGCATAATCCGCTCTCTTGCGTCCATTTCGTGGACTAGCGAGTCGCTGGAGCGTAGATTTACGCGGTGCTCACGCTCAGCCAATCTGTCTACGAGGAGATGCTGGCCCACGCCGTGGCGGGGCTTCCAAACGAGGCGTGCGGCCTATTCGCCGCGCCGGAGGGATCCGAAGAGGTGTCGATCTTCTACCCGATGCGCAACGCAGCGGCCTCACCGACGGTCTACGAGTTCGATCCGAAGGAGTTCATGACCACCGAAGCCCGAGCAGACGAAGCCGCCCACAGCATCCTCGGGGTCATGCATTCGCACACCCTCACGACCGCTTACCCCTCTCCCACCGACGTGCGGGAGGCTGGCCGCTTTGACGTCTTCGGGTTCTGGCACCACGTGATCGTCTCGCTCAAGTTTCCAGAGCCGGTGCTGAGGGGATACCGCATCGTCAGCGGCGTCATCACCGAGGCGAAGGTGAGGGTTACCTGACAGTGCCCCCCACAACCTTTCCTGACAGCCCTGGCGTCGCATCGTCCATCCTCGCCTGCATAGGGAACACCCCTCTCGTTGACGTGAGCGCCCTCAGCCCCAATCGGAATGTGCGCATCCTGGCAAAGCTGGAGGGGCAGAACCCCACCGGTTCGCTGAAGGATCGCATTGCGCTTTCGATGATCGCCGAAGCCGAGTCATCGGGACGCCTTTTGCCAGGAGGGAAAATACTGGAACCCTCTTCTGGCAACACAGGAATCTCGCTGGCCTTCATCGCACGGCTGCGCGGGTATCGCCTGAAGGTTCTGATGCCGGAGAACGCATCAGCTGAGCGCAGGGCGATGCTTGACATTTATGGGGCCGAAGTCGAGCCGACCCCAGCCGAGGAGGGCTCCAACGGGGCGGTCAGACGGGCGGACGCGGCGGCGAGAGCCGATCCGTCCTGGGTCTACCTGTGCCAGTACGCCAACGGGGCCAATCCCCGTGCCCACTACGAGGGAACCGGCCCGGAGATTCTTCGGGACTGCCCGGAGATCACGCATTTTGTGGCGGGCATGGGAACTTCGGGAACGCTTCTGGGCTGCGGTCGCTACCTGAAAGAGCGAAAGCCCGACCTGGAGGTGCTGGCTGTGGAGCCTCCCGCCGGTGAGCGGGTAGAGGGTTTGAGGAGCCTGGAGGACGGTTATATCCCTCCCGTCTATGAGGCCTGGGGAGGCCCCGAGCTGCTAGACGGTCGCCGCATCGTACGCACTCGCCAGGCCCTGGAGTTCACGAGGCGCCTTGCCGAAGAGACGGCGATCTTCGCCGGCATCTCGACCGGCGCCGTTCTCGCAGGGGCTTGCAAGGCCGCTGAGCGGATTGACAGCGGTGTGATCGTATTCGTGGCAGCCGACGGTGGATGGAAGTATCTCTCCACTCGCGCCTGGACTGATCCGCTTGAAGAGGTTCAGGAAAGGGTGGACAAGATCCTCTACTTCTGAGCGGCGTTTTCTGAGCGTCTCGCCCGTTCGCCCGAACTGGACGGCTGGCAACAGGCGCAGGGCAGCCGCCCAGTTTTCATACCGGCCGCCGCCTCGAGCCTCGCGGCACCCCGACTGGCACAGGGTGGCCGCTCCGTTTTCTTACCGGAGCGGCCGTTTGCAAAGGGACGCTCGCCTCCGGGCAGCACTTAGCACCCGGAGGCGAGCAATGACTGATGTCAGCCTGTGAATACGGGTTTGGCGGGCTCGGCCGGCCCGTCCGGCATCTGTTCCTCGTCTCCGGCGGGTTCATCGTCTGTGGCGGACTCGGCCGTCGCCATTTCATCGTCTGTGGCAGGGACATCTTCGATGGCAGATGTGTCCAACTGCTGCGCCTCAGAGAGAATCGTGATTCGCCCCGAGCCGCCTTCCGGGTAGGCCTCCGCCGTGACTCTTCCCTGTAGGTCGTCAGCGAGGAATTCTGCCAGCGCCTTCTGGTATGTGACGCCGAGCGAGACGAACTCCAGGTCGCCAAGCGGGTAGCAGTCGCCGCCGTTCGCGAGGAAGTTGATCGTGACGAGTTCGATGGGGTCTCCTGGAACTACCTCGCCGTCCTTGACGATCTCGGTTCCGTCGCTGAGGGTCACCTGCTGGACGCGTGCGCCTTCGTTGCCGGTCAGTTCGCATTCGCTGCTTTCGCGGTTGATCTCCCTAGCCGACGCGAAGGGGTTGATAGTCATGGTGAACCCGGCAATCTGAGGGAACTGCCCACGCGCATCGGGGATTCCGTCCACTGCCTGTTCCAGCATCGTCTTGAAGGTTTCGCGGGGCACGCTCACGGTTCCCACGAAGTTGCTGAACGGCGCGATGTCGAAGGTTGTGCCTTCGGTGAGATCGCCCGCCGGGATAACCGAATCGTTGCGGATGCCGCCTCCATTCTGAATCGCCACCATCGGCGCCTCGATGTCGTAGGACTCGGCACGGTTCGCAGCGGCGGCAAACTGGGCGTCGGCCATCAGGTTCCCTACGTTGGTCTCCTGAGTGCGGATGTTGGGCCTACGTCCGTCGAGATCAACCTCGGACGTGGCCAGCACGTTGGCGTTGATTCCCTCAAGGGCCGCGGCCAACGGGTCTTCCACATTGGCTTTCACGTCGGCATCGGGTGCAGTGTCCATCGACACGGCGATCGAGCGTCCCTCGTAGGAAACCAGGTTGCCGTCGCCGTCGAACGAGGCGGTGAGCGATCCTATGCAGCGGTAGCCGCCGGGGACTGTGACAACGGGCACGGTCGCGTCGTCGGCGTCCGTGGCCTCAAGCGGGTAGTTGCCATACGCATCTTCGCCCGCCATGCAGGTGCTGGCGTCGTTGCTCAGCAGTTCGTCGCCACCACCGGCGATTGCGATGTCAACCCCTGAAATCTGCGGAATCAGCTCGAGGTCTTCGGTGACGCTCTGCAGGTGGCTGACAAGGATGATCTTGTTGACGCCCTTCTCTGTAAGTGACGACACCTCTGCGTTGACGGCCTCGGCCACGTTCCCCACCACGGCGTTGCGCGGGCTCGAGATGTTGGGGAGCATCGGAGTCACGGCCCCTATCACGCCGATTTTCGCATCGCCCTTCTCAATCACCGTGCTCTTAGCCAGCCTGCCTTCCTCCACCAGGGCGGCCAGTTTCGGCTCATTGGTTACGTCGAGGTTGGCGGAAAGGAACGTCACAGGCGGGTCGAACCCGCTTATGAACTCGGCTGCGACATCTGGGCCGAAGTCCATGTCGTGGTTGCCCACGGCCATGGCGTCGTAGAGGCCGCTGAGCGCTATCGAGTCGTAGAAGGGGGCGCCCTTGGCGACGCTTATGTTGAACTCCTTGGACGCCAGGAAGTTATCGCCGGAGGTCAGCGTGACGACGCCGTCTGTCTCGGCGCCCTCTTGCAGGCCTTTCAGCGCCGTCACGAAGCGGGCGATGCCTGGATAGCCCCCTTCCGCGTTCGGCAGCAGCTTGGACTCGCCGTCGTTGTTGTGCAAGACGGTGAGCGTGTATTCGGCCGAACCCTGGGCCGACAGCATGGTCGGCACGAGTGCGGCGACGCTTGCGATCACCGCAGTGGCGGCAATAGCAACGATCGTTCGTTTAGGCAGTGAGTGTCTGATCATGCCCCGCACTATAGGCATCTCGTTTACTGCTTGCTTTAGGAAGGTGTCAGATGCGTAAAGGAAATCCGACGACGAGGCAGCCTCCGACGACGAGGCAGCAAATGAACAGCAAACTCCGGCATCAGTAGCCTGGGGGCGTGGAATTGACGGTTCTGGGGTCGTCGGGCACCTACGCAGACCGGGGGGGTGCGTGCACTGGGTACCTGATCTCCGCAGGCGGCGCGCACGTGTGGCTCGACTGCGGTCCGGGAACGCTGGGACGTCTTGGCGGCTTTGCGGAGCTTGAAGACCTGGACGCAATTGTGATCTCCCACGAGCATCCCGACCACTGCCTGGAGTTGCCGATTCTTTACTACGCCCTTCGCTACCACCGCAAGCGGTCGTTGCTGCCGGTGTTTGCCACCGCCGGCACCAGGAGCGTGATAGCAGGGATCGTGGGAAAACCTACAGAGGCGGTTTTCGACTGGCGAATCGTCTCCGGGGGCGACGTGGTGGAAATCGGAGGCGGTCGCTGGAGCTTTGACAGGGTGGATCACCCACCCGAAACGCTTGCCGTGAAAGTCGAGGCGGAGGGCAGGTCGTTTGTATTTTCCTCCGACACCGGCCCGGGCTGGACGGGGGAGCGCTTCGCAGAAGACGTGGACTTGCTGCTGTGCGAGGCCACTTTCGCTCGCAACTGGCGAGAAGAGGACGCCACCCCTTTCCCGGGGCGGCCGTTTCCGGTTGGGCGGCCTGAAGGCACTTCCCACCTGCTGGCGTCTGAGGCGGGATCCATCGCGCAGGATCGAGGGGTGGGCAGGCTTCTCCTCACCCACCTTGCGCCGGGTTCCGACCGGAACTCCCATCGACGCAAAGCGCAAGAGCGATACGACGGCGCGGTTGAGGTTGTGAGCGACTGCACCACGTACGTGATCTGAGGTGGTTTGCGCATCATCTGAGCGACTCGTCTTTTACTCGGCGACGGCAAACCCCGCCAAGCTGGCCGAGATGCGCGCTGCCTTGGGGCATCGGGCGGAGATTCTGAAACGTCCCGAGGCGACGGGTGAAGTCGAAGAGACTGGTGAGACGCTTGAGGCCAATGCCCGCATCAAGGCCGAGGCGGTTCAGCGCGCCGTTCAGGGGGGAGACGCAGCCGGAAGGGGGCTGGCTGCCTTGGCCGACGACAGCGGTTTGGAGGTCGACGCCCTCGGCGGCGCCCCTGGCGTGCGCTCGGCCCGTTTTGCCGGAGAGCACGCCGACGACGCAGCAAACGTGGGCAGACTTCTTGCAGCCCTCGAGGGCGTGCCTGCGCCTGAGAGATCGGCCCGCTTTCGCTGCGTGATTCTGGCGCTCTGGCCCGACGGGCGGGAGTTGATGGCCCAGGGCGTGGTAGAGGGGCGCATCGGCGCTTTACCACGCGGCGAGGGCGGCTTCGGCTACGACCCGGTGTTTATTCCCACCCCGGGCAATCGCACATTCGCAGAGATGACCCTGACGGAAAAGGGGTTGCTCAGCCATCGTGGCCGCGCCCTTGCCGACCTGGTGCTCATGCTGGAGTAAGTGGGTTGGGGCTAAGGCGGAGGGGGGGACGGCTGGGCTGTCGGAGTGTGCGACCGCTGGCCGACCGCTGGTCCAACAAGCATCGGGGGTGACTGAGTGCGCCAGGTGGGATTCGAACCCACACGAGCCGAGGGGCTCACAGGGACCTAAACCCTGCACGTCTTCCAGATTCCGCCACTGGCGCCTGGTGAGTGGCCTGCCTCCAGAATATCTGTAGCCTTTTCGCGCCGGACGCACCTATCACGCCGGACGCAGCGGAGGTAAAACGTGGCATTCAGCCCAAGACACAGCGAAATTGGACTTGACTGCGAGAACTCACTCGCGAGAACGGTCAAGGATGATCCCCGAGACCCTGCCGAGGGCATTTACCAGCAACTCCTGCGTCAACGCATCGTGTTCCTGGGCAAAGTGGTGGATGACGACCTTGCCAACTATGTCACGGCCCAACTGCTCTATCTGGAGGGTCAAGACCCCGAGCGCGACATCTGGCTGTACATCAACTCCCCTGGGGGCTCTGTAACCGCCGGTATGGCCATCTACGACACAATCCAGTTCGTATCTCCCGACGTTGGCACCATCTGTATGGGGCTGGGCGCCTCAATGGGGCAGTTCCTGCTGTGTGCCGGAGCGCCCGGGAAGCGCTACGCCCTCCCGCACTCCCGCATCCTCATGCATCAGCCTCACGGCGGGGTGGAGGGGCACGCCAGCGACATTGCCATCCAGGCCGAGCAGATGATCTACATCAAGAAGGTCCTGGCCGAGCGCATCTCGTTTCACACCGGACAGTCGGTGAGCCAGGTGGAGGAGGACTTCGACAGGGACCGCTGGTTCACCGCAAACGAGGCCAAGGAATACGGCATCATCGACCACGTGATCTTGGGTCGGGGGGAGATGAGCTAGCCGGGATCTTCTCGGCGCCCCGACCTTTCTTCGGCCAGGCGACGAAGCTCCTTCGTCGCTTCTCTCAGCCCCCCGGGGTGGGAAAACAGGGCGCTGCCCGAGACGAATAGGTTTGCGCCCGCAGCGGCAGCCCCCCCGATGGTCGCAGGGCTGATTCCCCCGTCAACCTCCAGATCTATATCCCTGCCGCTTTCCTCGATTAGGCGGGAGACCTCCGCAATCTTTGGCTCCATGCTCGTTAGGTAGCGCTGCCCCCCGAAGCCCGGGTTGACGGTCATAACAAGCACTAGGTCCAGCAAGTCCATCACGTGTGCAATCGCCTCAGGGCCTGTCGCCGGATTCAGGGCCACGCCAGGGGAGGCGCCCGTCTCTCGTATTTGTCCCAAAGTGCGGTGAAGGTGCGTACACGCCTCCACGTGGACTATCAGGAATTCGCAGCCGGCATCCACGAATCGCCGCAACAGGGCTGCAGGTGAGTTGACCATCAGGTGCGCCTCGAAGGGCAGGGAGGTGATAGACCTCACCGACGCTATTACATCCGGGCCGAACGTGAGGTTTGGCACGAACTCCCCGTCCATCACATCCCACTGGATGCGATCGGCGCCTGCCCGCTCAAGGGTGGCCACCTCGTCCCCCAGCCTGCTGAAGTCGGCGGCCAGCGTGGAAGGGACGATCTCAACGGGTCGGCTGGAAGGAGATCGGCTTAACATAACCAGCCCAGGCTAACTGCCTGTCGAATCCGCCCCTTTACTCTCCACCCCGGGCAGCAGGGGGACGAAGGTCACGGGAAATAGCGTCCTCGACGACTCCGAGGGCGGGGTGCCCGCCTTGTCCTGGCCCTCCCCATTCGGTTCGTCAGTGCGAGGCTGCACGTACACGGCCAGCTCCTGCCGTCCGCTCGTGTGTCCCACAGGAGCCACCAGCCGACCTCCCGCTGCGAGTTGTTTAAACAGCGCAGGTGAGACCCTGGGCGTCGCCGCGGAGATGAAGATTGCGTCGTAGGGGGCGTGTTCGGCAAATCCTTCTGTCCCGTCGACCCAGACGACGGTGACGTTGTTGTAGCCCAACTCCGCGAGCAGGCGGCGAGAGCGCTCGGCCAGAGCCTCTATGCGTTCCAGGGCAACAACCTCGGCAGCCAGGAGACCTGTAACCGCTGCTGCGTATCCCGACCCGGCGCCGATTTCCAGCACCCGGCACTCGGGTGTGAGTCGCAGGGCCTGCAGGGTTGACGCCACGACGTATGGCTGCGAGACGGTCTGCGAGTGCGAGAGGGGCAGTGCCCTGTCCTCGTATGCCCGGCGCCGCCGCTCCGGCGGGAGAAACAACTCCCGGGGGACCGCTCCCATGGCATTCAGGACGCGCTTGTCTTTGACGCCTCGTGCTGCCAACTGCCGACTGACCATAAGAGACCGCTGACTTGAGTAGTCGCGGCCTCTTTGGCGGTCGTCCCGTGGCTTCGAATCGCGCTTTTCCACGGTTCAAATGTAGACCGTCGCTGATTGTCGAGCAGTGGGAAAGTCGCCGAGGTTGCGAGACGCTCTTGAGATCGGGCGCACTCTTGCTTTTGCGGGGATCGCTTTTGCGGGATCGCTGCTGCATCTATCGCTGCTGCGGGCTTGTACCCCCCCTGGGACTCGAACCCAGAACCTGCGGATTAAGAGTCCGTTGCTCTGCCAATTGAGCTAGAGGGGCAGCGGGGGAGATGCTCTTGCAGGCTTCTGCGAAGCGCGGCGTGCCCGCGACGCTCTCGGTTGACCGAGGGGATTTGAACCCCCGACCTCCGGGACCACAACCCGGCGCTCTTACCAAACTGAGCTACGGCCAACAAGAAGCATTCAGGTTACCCTCCTACGATCCTATCGCACGATCCTGCGACCTGCAGGGTTAGAACGAGAGAGGACAAATAGGGGTGTCAACCTGCCATCCGTCGGCAATGAGAGTTTCGAGCACGAAGTCAATCGCTGCCAGCGTCTCGGCCCCTGAGTGCTCGTGGAACAGAAGTATCGTCCCGGGCTTGATGTTATTCAAGATGCGATCGATCAGGACGTTGGTGCTTGGTCTTGTCCAGTCCAGGGTGTCTGGATCACCCCACATGAGGAGTTCGAATCCTTCTTCCCCGCTCCATCGGCGTATTTCGTCGTTGAGAATTCCGTAAGGGGGGCGAAGGCAGTTCGTGATATGTCCCGAAAGCAGCGCTGCGCTGTCCCTGAGTTCCTTGCGGAACAGGTGTTCGTTGAACATCGGGGTCTGAGTGTGGCTCCAGAGGTGCGAGCCCAGCGTGTGACCCGAGTTCACGATCTCACCGATCAACGCGGGATAGGAGGCGGCCGCCACCCCGGTTGGGAAGAACGTGGCGCGAGCGCCGTGCCTGTCCAGAAGGTCGAGCACCCTGAGCGTCCAGTAGGGATCGGGGCCGTCGTCGAATGTCAGATAGAGACGAGGCGCCGTGCTGCTTCCGGACGGCCCGTATCTGATGATGCGAGCCGGCCTTCCCAGAGACTCGCCGGTGAACGGAGGCAGCTGGACAGGCTTGCATTCGTTGTTAATGAGGGAATCCGCTAGCCCAAGGGGGTCGGATCTCCTCGGTGACTCCAGCTGAACCCCGCTGCCCCAGGCGCACGCAGAAGCGGCGACTTTTTCATTGTCGGTGGTTTCAGAGGGGTCGGATGTTGAGTCTGGCCACAGGGCCGCCACCAGGCTGCTCGGCCAGGGTATGCCAGGGGGCATCGGGCCATAGAGATCGAGACTCAGGGTCGTCTCCGCAGTTCGCTCACCGGGTTCCGTCCCTGTGGGCGTAGCAGCACCCGGCAGGGACGGCTTGAGGGGACCGCTGATCGGGTTGACGGCGCTGGTTTCCACTGGAACGGCTTGCCCGGCGGCCTGCCCAGAGGTTGGGCGGGACAAACCGACGGGTTGGGCGCCCTGGCCTTGGTCGGAGCGCGGAATGCCGTTGCTTGAGGCATTGGCCGGATTTCCCGAATCGGCGGGTGTTGCCTCTCCCACCGGGCCACTCGTTGTCATCAGATTTGAGGAGGTCGACGAGTTGGCGCTGATCAGCGCCACTACGCAGATAACGGCCAGCAGCGTCGCCGAGACGACCTCGGTATTCTTCTTTCCAGCCGAGACGGCCTTGGTATTCTTCTTTCCAGGGGGCTTTTCCGGAGAATTTTCCGGCGCGTGCTGAACCTCAAACCCGTCCGCTTCGACTACCCCAGTCGCCTCTTTCTCTTCTAGGTGCTGTTCGTCTTGTTTCCCGAACAGATTCCCGGGCAGTTTCCCGAACTGCTTCCCGGACAGTTTCCCGAACAGATTCCTGGGCAGTTTCCCGAACTGCTTCCCGGACAGTTTCCCGAACAGATTCCTGGGCAGTTTCCCGAACTGCTTCCCGGACAGTTTCCCGAACAGATTCCTGGGCAGTTTCCTGGGCAGTTTCCCGAACTGTTTCCTGGGCAGTTTCCCGAACTGCTTCTTGGTCAGTTTCCCGAACTGCTTTCTGGTCAGTTTCCCGAACTGCTTCCTGGACAGCCTCCCGGTCAGCTCCGTCAAATCGCGTCTAATGCGCTTATAGTCGATTGTTCATTCTCCAACCCGGCGACTTCTACATATTCAACATTAGCAGATGCACAGAGATCGCCTTGCGATTTGAACCAGGTCTTCAAGCCTGACTTACTTTTTGAGATAAGGATTTCGACTTCCTTCCCGGCATTGAGAGGGGAGCGGTGCTCTATCTCTGCCCGGTATGTGATCAGGCCTTCGTCGGCTGCTTCCTCTACGACAACGGCCCAGTAGCGGGAGTTGTTGACGTGATTCCAGATGTCCATGTCGCAGTAGAGAGGCGTCCAGGACTTGCGCAAGCAGTCGCCTGGGGCTTCCGAATGGGAAAGAGTGGCGCCGATTCGCCTGTCGCCTGTGGAAGGGCCGAAGATGGCCAAGAATTCGGGATCTAACCGCTTGGGAACCCAGGTCTTGTTGTCGAGGTATATCCACAGTGCCGCCGAGTCGATGCGCGCACCGCTGTTTCCTCGAATTTGGGTGCTCCGCTCGGCGTATCGACTTCCAAAGCCGGAGCACCAGGTGGTGAGCCTGAGGGATTCGTTGAACCGGGCGGGGCGGCTTACCGAGATCAATGCCCGCCGCAACACCCAGGCCCTGCCCTCCTCAAAACCGGCGTCGAGGTAGTCGTCGGTTGCGACGTCTTGGAGGAAGCGGGCGATGGCGTCAAGACGAAGCAGACCGTTCGGCCCGGCATCATCGAGCCTCACCCTCCTCTCGTCTGCAAATCGTCTGCCCTCGCTGGGCAATTGCTGCAAACTGTGGGCGCCGAGTGGCTTGGACACGTGCGTTCACACTAGTTCGCAGCGGCAGGCTTGAGCATCCACGGCGGCTGCCGATTGAAGACTAATGCGTACGATGCCCCGCCCGGGGTCGTCGGCCTCTCAGGCTTGAACATTCACGGCAGCTGCTGGTTTACGACTCTGTCGGTCTGGAAGAGGCAAACAAACGGTAAGCAAACGGGTGCGACTGACACCCAGGCGCTTTAGTAACAGGGTTGAAGATTGGATGTCAAGAGGCGCCACCCTAGGCGCACAATCCTCGCTGAGTAGGCTCTTGGTTCAGGAGATTTATCGCACGAAGCTGGATCGCACGGAGGATCATTGAGCGCCACTGCCGAGAACCGGGAACCCATCAGGCTGCCTTCCAAGGTGGTGGCCGAGGGACTCGATTTTCCCGAAGGCCCGGTGGCTATGAGCGATGGTTCGATTCTGGTCGTGGAGGTGCTTGGGCCGCGTTTGACGCGTGTCTTCCCCGATGGCGGGCGAGAGACGGTGGCTAGCTGGCCGAGGGCCACCACCGCCGGCCCTAATGGTGTTGCCATTGGCCCCGACGGAGGAGCGTACGTATGCAACAACGGGGGCTTCGCTTGGTACAGGCGAGGCGAGTACTGGCTTCCTTCGGCACCCGGCACAGGCGCAAATCAGAGTCCTGAGTACAAGACGGGCAGCATTGATCGCGTCGACCTCCAATCGGGGGAGGTGGAAGTGCTTTTTACCGCCTGCGACGGTCACCGCCTCTGCGGCCCCAACGACCTGGTCTTTGATGCTCACGGTGGCATTTGGTTCACGGATTTCGGCAAGAAGCGGCCCCACGACGAGGACAGGAACGGGGTCTTCTACTCAGCCCTCGACGGCTCAATTTCAAAGAGGTCGATTTTCTCCCTTATCGGACCCAACGGGATCGGCCTTTCCCCTGATGGTGAGACGCTTTATGTGTCAGAGACGCCAACCGGGCGGCTCTGGGCGTGGGATGTCATCTCCCCAGGGCGTGTGGATCACCGCAGTCGCCGCTGCCTGGCCAACACGCTCAGCCACTTCGACTCCCTGGCTGTTGAGGCCGACGGAACGGTGGTGGTTGCCGCCATCACAGAGGGGCTGTGCCTGGTACGGCCAACCGGTGAGATCGAGTATGTAGCGGCGCCTGAAGGGGAGGTCGGGCCGCTGCTGACCAATGTGTGCTGGGGGGGAGACCTTTCTGTGGCCTATGCGACCGACTCGGGCAACGGAAGGCTGCTGGCCTTTGAGTGGCCGAGGGCCGGGCTGGCGCTGAATTTCAACGCCTGAGAAGCTTCGGTCTGAGTCGTCGGGGTGGCTGAGGTGGTGTTCGGCGAGCCTGGCGCTGAGTTTCAACGCCTGAGAAGCTTCAGACGGCGTCGGGGCCTTCCTCGCCGGTGCGTATCCGAATCATCTGGTCCACGTTTGTAACCCAGATCTTGCCGTCGCCGATCCTGCCCGTCCGGGCCGCCTCCACGATGGCGCGGATGGTGGCGTCGAGCTTGGAATCGTCCACCACCACGTCGAGCCGGGACTTGGGGGTGAAGGAGATCTGGTACTCCGTCCCCCTGTAAGTCTCGGTGTGCCCTCCCTGTCGTCCGTAACCTTGAGCCTCAGAGACGGTCATTCCGTGAACGTCCACGGCGTTGAGCGCTTCCTTAACGTTGTCAAGCTGATGGGGCTTGATTACCGCCGTTACAAGCTTCATAGGGATGGCCTTTCGCATTCGAGACCGCCGACGAGGTGGTCAGATCACTGCTTCCGCAATCATACTTGCAGGCAGGGCTCACCGATGGCTTTCGGGATGAGAAGCTTTGACGTGAGAGGAACAGACAGCCGGACTTGGCGAACAGGCCGGTTCTTGCGAGAAGGGTGCTCATGTTCATTCGATTAGATCTTGAAACTGGCCCTCAATCCGTCGACCGGTGACAGCAACAGCGGGGTGTGCTCATGTTCATTCGATTAGATCTTGAAACTGGCCCTCAATCCGTCGACCGGTGACAGCAACAGCGGGGTGTGCTCATGTTCATTCGATTAGATCTTGAAACTGGCGAGTCGTCGCTGAGGGAGGCTGAGGACTTCACGAGGTTTCACATCGAAGCGGAGGGGGATCGCCACGATGTGCGAGCCGCTATTGGCGAAGCGGCTCGCCTGGGGCTGACGCACCACCTCTGGCTGTCGATTGAGTGGGTACGACGCTTGGCGGAACGGATGAACCCCAAGGCTGAATGGTGGGAGAACTTCGAGGGGATGCTGACATTTGCCGCCTCGCACGGATGGATAGGGGAGGGCGGAACCCATGTGCAGGTTCACGTCGAGTCTCCCGAAGGGGGGATAGTGCGGGTGATCTGAGGGGAGCGATCATCCGGCCCGGCGTTCCGCTAAGGCAACTGCAATTGATGCCGCCGTGAGAGCGTTGTTTACCACCAACTCCACGTTGGCAACTCCCGAGCGCCCGCCTGTGGCCTCGTCGATCCGATCGAGCACGAAAGGGGTCACCTCCCCTGCAGTGACCTTGCGGGCCTCGGCTTCGGCCAGTGCGGACTCCACCGCCGGGGCCATCTCCTCCAGCGGCACTTCGGCGCTCGCCGGGACGGGTGCGACGATGAGCGCCCCGGTTCTAAAGAGGGAGTCTGCGATGGCGGCCGCAGCGGCGGGGTTGTCGACTCGGTAAGCCAGCGAAATGTTGCTCCGGCGGCTCCAGAACGCAGGAAACTCGTCGCATCGATAGCCCACCACTGGTACGCCCAGCGTCTCCAGCCGCTCCAGGGTGAGCGGCAGATCGAGGAAGGCCTTCGCACCAGAGCACACAACCGCCAGCGGGTAGCGGGCTATTGCTTCGAGGTCGGTGCTCACGTCTCCCGTCTGCCAGCTCCTGCGATGAACGCCCCCGATTCCGCCGGTGGCGAACACCCTCACCCCCGCAGCGTGAGCCAGCGCCAACGAGGCCGAGACGGTGGTCGCTCCCACCTCCCACCGCTCAGCTATCGCCAAGGGCAGGTCTCTTTCCCCCAGCTTGCGCTCGGTGGCCAGCACCAGGGGGAGTTCCTCGTCTGCGAGGCCGACGCGCATCTCGCCGTCGATTACCGCCGTGATGGCCGGAACGGCCCCCATCGCCCTCACCCCCTCCAGGGATCGCCGCAGGGCCGCGGCGTTTCGACCGTCGGGCAGGCCCAGACGGGAGTAGACGGTGGACTCGAGTGCTGCCACAGCCCGGCCAGTGGCCAGCGCCTCGGCCACCTCGGGGTCGATGCGCAGCGGAGTTGTAGTCATGCTCGGCCTTTCCCCAGGTTGCGGCGACGGTTCGTTCCTTTGAACCGAACAGCCTCCCCCCTGGACATGGCAGCCCCGCACTCCCGGCTGTGGGGTCGGCGGTTCGTTTCGTTGAACCCGGCAGCCCCTTCCCTCGACGTGGCAACCCTGTACCCCTCGTTGTGGGGTCGACGGCTCATTCCTTCGAACGAGGGTGGTTCTCGCCTCCCGTGAGCTAGCCCTTTCCCCTTGTTGTGGGGTCGACGGCTCATTCCTTCGAACCCAGGATGATCAGGTGCTCCTTTGCGGATCGGTGTGCGGCCTTCACAGACTCGCTCCAGTCGGCGCCTTCGAGTCGGGCCGCCAGCAGGCCGCCTGCGAAGGCGTCTCCCGCCCCTGTCGTGTCGGTGACCTTTGACAGCGGCGGCGCCGCTATGCGCTCCTCGTCGAAGCCTTGAACGCTCAGCACTGTGGGGCGTGGCCCGTCCTTTGTCACCCTCACCCTCAGCTCCCTGGCTGCCCAGGCCGCGTCCAGCATGTCCGCCTCGCTGCGGTTGCAGATCAGCACGTCGGGGTCAAGCTCGGCCAGGATGGCGCAGAAATCGTCCAGTCCGGCATCGGAAATCGAACCCACCGAACTTGCGTCCACGCTCAGCGCGCCGCCGTTTACCCGCACGTCGTCGATTATCGCCTTGGCGGTGTCGGCGAGAGGTTGTTCCAACAGCGAGTAGCCCGGAACGTGCAGCAGCCCCACTCCGTTCAGCCATCGCTCCTCGTAGCCCTCTAAGTCCTTGCAGCTCCCCCTGTCGGTGAGCATCGTGCGCTCGCCGTCCGCTCCCACCAGCAGCACCACGCAGCCGGTGCGCCCGCCGCGCTGGACGCATGCCTCCACGCCCGCTTCCCGCAGGTCTGCCAGCAGTTGATCTCCCAGGGCGTCTGCGCCCACTCGTCCCAGGAATCGCACCCTTTGGATTCCCAGAACCTTGGCTGCCGCCACCGCCACGTTTGCGGCGCTCCCCCCTCTCCGGCGGCGTATGACGCATGGGGTGTCGGTGGCTTCCCGCAGATCGCCCAGGGGATGGACGGCGACGTCCTCTAGCAGGTCGCCCAGGGTTGCGAGCAATCGCAGGTCGGATTCAGGGCCTTGCTGTTTAATGGCTTGGCCCTGTCACGAATGTTCTGGCCTTGGCCCTGCCGCACCGCATCGCGCCGATGTCTCCGTCCTCGGGATCCCGATCCTTGCCATAAATGGCTTGGCCGTGGCCCTGCCGCATCGGGGGAATCCCGCTTTTCTTGGTGCGCTTGATATGTCTGTCACAAATGGCCTGGCCGTGGCCCTGTCGTGTTCTGGCCGTGGCCCTGTCGTGTTCTGGCCCTGCCGCACTTTGGCGGTGATGGTAGACATCGCCCGTGAAATGCGTCAGCTGTCTGATGGCCTGGCCTTTGTCTGATGGCTTGGCCTTGGTCTTGTCATACGGCTGGGGTGTTGCTGCCGCAGGTTTCGTGGCATTTTTGTCGTCATGATGGGCTATGTCCGTTGATCCAACCAGTCCGTCGCCTGATCCAACCAGTCCGTCGCCTTCGAGGCTGCAGGTTGCGTGGCGTTGTTTGTTGTCTGATGGCTTGGCTCTGGCCCTATCGCACGGCGTCTTTCAGCATTGACTGGAAGTCCTTCGGATCGATGTTGCGCACAACGGACGCGTTTGGCTGCCTACCGTGTCGCCGCCAGACGTCCAGCACGGTCTGCCCGCGTGCAGGCCCCTCCCCGGTGATTACTTCCACGTAGTAGTCCTCTGTCTCTGCGATTCCCGGGTCGAGCGCCACCGCCATTGCCAGAGGATCGGGCAGGTCGAAGCCCGCCTTGCCCGACAGCCTTACCATGAACTCCGATAGGTGCCTTTGGATGTCGCACACGAAGTTCGCCAGCGGGGTGTTGATGGCTCTAATCTCGGCTTCCACCTTGGGGTTGATGAATGCAAACGCCATGCTCGCGTCCCAGCCGATCATTGTGAGGGGCATTCCCGACTCAAAGACGATGCGGGCGGCTTCGGGGTCTACGTAAATGTTGAACTCTGCGGTAGGGGTTACGTTGCCGGGCAGGTGGCCGGTGCCGCCCATGACGTAACAGTGCCTTACGGCCTTAGCCAGGGCCGGTTCGCGCAGCAGTGCCGCCCCCACGTTGGTCAGCGGCCCCAGTGTCACCAGCGTTACTTCGCCTGGCGAGCTGCAAATTGTCTCCACCAGAACGTCCACGGCGCGCCCGTTGGCTGGAGTGCGGCCGGTGAGGTCCAGTCCGATGTCGCCGAGACCGTCGTTGCCGTGTACGGCCTCTGCGGTGATGAGCGGCTGGATCATCGGCTTGTCGAGCCCAACGTAGACGGGGGTGGTCTTGCCGCAGAGCTCCACCGTGTAGAGGGCGGCCTGAACGCAACGCTCCAGCGGCACGTTGCCAGCCACGACAGTTATTGCATCCACTTCCACGTCGGGCGCCTTAAGGGCCATCACCAGGGCAACGGCGTCGTCTGAGGCGGTGTCGGTGTCGATCACGAAGCGTCTCATTGGGGACTTTCCTTTCTACGCTTGTATTTTCGTTTGCATTTTTGGGCTGGTTATTGGGCCGCGTGGGTCATTTGGCTGCCCATTCTCTCCGTTGCAAGGTTGCCTCATGTGTGAGTCTCAATCGTGGGTCTTTCCTTTTCTGCCGTGGTGTGGATCGAGGGAGCGAAATTGATTAGTGATGTGTGGGTCTTGATCGTGGTCTTTCCTTTTCTGCCATAGCCCTCCAGCGGGGGGTGCTGCCATCTGGCCGGACGTGGGTCTTAATCGTGGTCTTTCCTTTTCTGCCATCAATTGTGAACCTGTCTACGATTAGAAGCTGGTTTGGTGGGTCTTAATCGTGGGTCTTTCCTTTTCTGCCATGGGTGCCTATTGCGCACGTGGGTGTTGCTCGCCTTCGTTGCTTGAGTTTTCTTTGCTTGAGTGGCGGCTCGCCGCAGGAACACAACTCTGAACCACCAGGATTCTCGATTTCTCTTTTCCATCTCATTTGGATTCTGCTCTTCGGTGTTCTTTCCTTAGGTGTTCTCTTTTTTACGGTTCTTTCCTTAGGTGTTCTCTTCTTTGCTGCGCGTTGGCGATACTTGAGAATTTACTCTGGCAACAACTAGCCATTCTTTACCTGAAAATTCCTAGTCTGATGTGAAGGTGAACGATTGCGCCCATTCGCTATTTCATTTCGCTGCGTCGTCATCTTCACCCCTTGCGCCGCTATTTGTATTTCCCAGCGTCGTCTTTCCCAGCGTCGTCATCTTCGCCCGCTGCGTCGTCTTCTTCAATCTGCTGCGTCGTCTTCTTCAATCCGCTGCGCCTTCATTTGCATTCCCCAGCGCCGCGTTCTTTGCCAGACAATTCTTAGATGACTTGTAGGTCTTTATCTTGGAGGCGACCGAGCCAAGCTGGAGGCTTTGGTGGCCTCATGTGTCCGGATTCGGGCTAGTCGCCCTGTTGCATGCCTGCTGTCTTCGCCGGGTTTCGCATCTCGGCGGGACTGTGTCCGAGTTCGGGCTTGCCAACCTGTCGCAGGGCTGTGATTCAGCACTTGGTTCTGATTGTGGAGGCTCCTGTGACAGGTTCTGCAAAGAGTGGCCAGGTTGTCAGGATCGGTTCGTCCGCCTTTGCTCCATTCCCTAACGTGATGCGCCTGACAGTGGTGTGGTGGGGCGTCGCAGAGCACGCAGCCCCCGTCGCGAACGGCCAGCGCAAGTTTTAGAGCAGTGTTCGCCAGTCGCTGCTGACGACCGAGCCAGATGGGGCGGCCTTGCCGGTCGAAGAGCATCCCCGACAGTTCGGTGTCTGGGGAGAGGGTCCGGATGATGCTTGGGTGAACGGTGCCGTGTCCGACGATTTCGCAGCGGCCGTTGGGCTTGGTGCCGTCAAGAACGCCGATATCAGCGGTGACGATCAGATGGTTGGCGACTCTGACGTGGGAGGCGTTGTTATCTTCTGGAAGCGGCTCGTGTGTGGTGGAGTCCCTCCCTGTGATTATCTCGAAAATTGCGTCGCTCATGCGCTGCTTATAAGTTCGTTGCTTTCCTTGATGCTTTTCCCAGGGCTTGCCGTTTATCCTGTGTTGTTCATCGGTTGGGTTGTCATCCCCGCCGTCTCGTCGCCAAAGGGCATCGGCGTATAAGTCCACGGTTTGCTGCAGAAGGTGGAAGGAGATTGGGTCCCACTCGCCGTGCAGGATTCCCATGCCTGTCAGGTCGTCGCGGAACAGTGAAGCTTTGCGTGCCTCGCGCTGCGTTTCCAGGCGGTCTTTACCTCTGTCCGTTGAGTGCTCAGCGGCAAACTCCCTGGCCCGCTTTGCGAACCGCTCGATTCCTTCGTGGCACGCTTTCTTGAGCAGGTCGGAGTCGGCGTTCACCACCTCCGCGCTGCAGGCCTCTGCGGCAGATGCCAGTGCAGAGGCGTGATCGAGGGTGACATCGCCCATCTTCAACATCTTGGCCAAGTTCGGCATTTCATCGAGCGCTTCACCGACTCTTACCAATTTTCTGGCTTCCCTGCCAGGGATTCGCGCTTTGTCGCGC
Source organism: uncultured Acidimicrobiales bacterium (assembly GCA_958295925.1). Classification (GTDB taxonomy): domain Bacteria; phylum Actinomycetota; class Acidimicrobiia; order Acidimicrobiales; family CATQHL01; genus CATQHL01. The sequence continues at coordinate 558,262 of CATQHL010000001.1, read as the reverse complement.
AAAGCCTTCGTCGCCTTCCCTTCACTGCCCTCCGTTGCGTAAGCCTTAGCAGCCTCGCAGAGCAGCGAAGAGACCTGGTTCCTCGCCTGTCCAAGTGCGACCACAAGCTCGCCCAAGTCCTCCGAGCCCACTTTGTTCACGTTCACAGTCGACAATCCGCCACAAACTTCTCTGACGATTGCTACCTCTGGCGCAACTTCGTTCGCGGGCGCTGAGTTGCGGTCGGGCGCTGAGTTGCGGTCGGGCGCTGAGTTGCGAGCCGACCCAAGATCTGGCAATGACTGAAATTTGCCTGCTTCGAACATCTTTTCGTTCACGGTATTTACCTTAGTGGGGGGGTGTGACACCTTTTCTATTCACCATAGTGGTAGGGTACGACAACATTTTAGTTTAACAATGTGGTGGGGTGTGACAGCTTTTTCTCGTTTCACCTTGGTGGAGGGTGTGGACTCTTTCCGGTTCACGTTAGTTGAAGGGTGTGGCATCTTTTTTTGAGCATAGTAGTGGGGTGTGACAGTTTCTTGATTCACCTTAGTTGAGGGGTGTGATATCTTCTTGGAGGGGTGTGATATCTTCTTGATCACTCTAGTAGAGGGGTGTGACATCTTTCCGTTCACGTTAGTGATGGGGTGTGACATCTTCTTGATTCACGTTAGTGATGGGGTGTGACATCTTTCCGTTCACCTAAGTGGAGGGGTGTGGCATCTTTCGATTCAGCATGTAGGGAGCGCGACAATTTCGTTGCTATATTAGCTGGGGGCTACGACAATATACTTTCTCATGTTTATGGGGGGGAAAGGGGATGCTAATTTAGGGGGGTGCCAACTTTCAATAGATATCTCAAAGCGGCTTTATTACTGGCAGCGATTCTTTTACTGCCCCGGTGGCATACGAAGACTCTGGTAGTGGCGCAAACGAAGTTTTCGCCGCGCCCTGGATTCTCATTTTATTTAGAAAAAAGAACTCAACAAGATTTTTTCGGGCGAAAAAAGAACATCATTATTATTCTAAGCATCAGGATGATTTCCTGCTAGACGATAGTTCCCACAACGCAAAAGCGTGTTGGCCCATGGCTTGGAAACTTATCGGGACGATTTCCTGCTAGACGATAGTTTCCACAGGGCATCCGTAGTCATCAGAAGTGGGCATTCTTTACGATTGTCGCTTGAGCCGTCGCTCTCACAGGTAACCCGTCCTGAAGGCGGGCGGATCGAGTCTGTGGCAGCAAGCATTGAAAGAAGGGTGGTAATAGGGATTCGAAGCTCACCCCTGAGAGATGGACTATCTAGATTTACGTAACAGGCAATGAAAGAAGGGTGGCAATAGGGATTAGCGGTCAAATACTATCTAGCCGGCTCGGTCGCGGGGTTGCCGTCGGGCGGCTCAGGGTGGCAATAGGGATTAGCGGGCAAATGTCATCTAGCAGTGGTCTTGTTGTTAATCCTGTAGTCAGGGTAAATGGTGACAGTAGAGACTTGTGGTCAACTTGTGGTCAACTTGTGGATAAGAGTTTGATGAGATTCCGGCGACACTGGCGGAAACAGAAAGACGGTTGACAGCGAGTTTGATTTGAATACAAGTTCCTTTTTACGTTGGGGTCACATGTGACGTATTGATTATTCAGGTCTTGGTAGTGTAAGAATCATATCTCAGGCGAAAGGCTGTTTGACAGGTTGAATCCAAAATTTGGTCGCAGGCTATCGAGTGCGCCAGAACCCTTGCACAGGTGGATGACATTCCAATGAAGTGCCCAGGAAATTGCTAAGCAAATCACTTACAGCCTTTTTTCAAAATTAGGTTGCACAACAATGAGTTAGCAAGATAACAACGATATACCAAGATCGTAAAGCGTCTCATTGTGCTATTTCCCTTAGCTGGGATTTCAGCCTGGAATCCACTCTGGCAGAAAGCTAGTCGCTTCCGTATTGGCTTCAGCTTTGGATCCTGAATTTATCCCGATCGGTAGGGTGGACTTATTCTTGCGGAGACTGTCTGCGTCCATTGGAGGCAACCATGACCATTTCCCAGATTTATTGAACGAGCAGATGCAGCGTTTCGTAAGATCAACCTGTCACTAGTGATTGCTTCCATCGCTTCTTGCTGATTGGGGCAAGAAGCGCTGCATCAACTCCCCTCTAGCTCGCCAACCGTTTCTTTCGTAAACAATTAGTCCCGCGCCCTGAAGACGATTCAAGTCCCTGCTCAATGTTCTAGCACCTTTTGTTGCGTACATTGTCGCCAATTCGGGGGACAGATTTGGAATTTTGCTGCTTGGAACGGCTCGGGTGGCCGGAAGTGCCATAACCAGTAGTCGTTGTCGCTCACGTGCAGGGCTGTTCGGGAACGCGTTCATTGTCTCTTCTACAAAGCTGTTCCACGCCAACAAATGATGCTGAGCAAGCACTTGCGTTATTTGCTCCCCCATCCCGTCGACGAAGCCTTCTGTGGCGTATTCAATAAAGCTGGAAATTCGACATGCACGGCTGGACATTTCAAGCTCTCTGTAGTAGCGGTCGCGCGTGAGATTGAAATGGTTTGCCAGTAAATGCGCTGAGAAGAACGGCATTAACCCACTCTTGGCAAGAATCAGATACTCCAGCAGCCTCGCGGTGCGCCCGTTTCCATCTCCGAAAGGGTGAATCCAGGCAATGTACAAATGAGCGCAAATCGCGCTGATGAGAGTTAAGGCAAATTGGATATGGATGTTATCAGAGCGGAAATCGTCGCTTTCCAGCCAAGTGGCTAGTCGTTTAAGCAAGTAGTCACAGTCCTCTGCGGGTGCCCCTTGGTATAGTCCAACACCCACAGAATGCATACGAATGATCCCTGGCTTCACTTCGTAGGTGTGTGAGGTTCCCTCTAGCAGCCGACGGTTGAAATCGCAGATGAGATCAGCGGTTATATCGGGTTTAGTGGCATCTGACAAGATGTCGTCGATCTCTTGCAGTGCTTCCAATACGTTTCGGACTTCCCGCTCCTGGTATTCCCTTGACGGGGGCGCCTTGAAAGTCCCGTCAAGAAGCCCTGAAACGTTTTCGATGGTAAGCGAGTTGCCCTCGATGGCGACGGTTGCCTGGGCGCCCCTCACGAGGGCGGCCTGCTTTAGATTCGCGGCCAGACCGGGTGACAGGGGTGCTTTGGCAATTTGCTGGCACAGTGCACGAGCTTCGCCAATCAGCATCCAAAGCTTGGGGCTGAAAGCGTTTACTTCTTTCGCCGAAAAAGTGATCCAAGGGTGAGTGCGCTCATACTCTCTCATAAGGTGATTTTACCAATCTTGCTGAGTATTGTCCACTGCATTGTCCTAATCTATGACCAGCAGTTTGTCATAGGTGCTCATTTTCGCTATCACGAAACCGATGGGGAGGACTGGCGGTAACGGTGGGGAGGACTGGCGGTGGGGGTGGAGGCTGCGGCGGTCGCTCCGGGCTCATTCTCGCTATCACGAGAACGGTGGGGAGGCCAGCGAGCCAGGCAGCAGCGACGCGCCACCCCGTCGGTGCTCATTCTCGCTTTCACGAGAACGGTGGGGAGGAGGAGAAGCGAAGGTGACGGGATCGGGCTAGCTGCCGGAGAGTGGAGCGCCGAGAACATCCGCAGGAAGCGGCAAAGGTGCTCGGTGACGGGATCGGGCTATCTGCCGGAGAGTGGAGCCGTTAGCTTGCGCCAGGGCTTTGCGACACGGGATGCGTAAAGCGTCGGGTGGTTGGGGATCGGCAAGGAGCGCTTGAACGTTACGGATGGGTGGGGGTGGGGCCTGGGGGCGGCAGGTGCCCCGGAGTGTGCCAGTTCGCGTCCTGGGGTGTGTCTGCAGGCGCTCAGGGGTGTGTCTGCAGGCGCCCTGGGGTATCAGCAGGCCCCCCGGAGTGTGCCAGTTCGCGCCCTCAGTGTGTTGCAGGCGCCCAGGGCGGATTCAATCCCCGCCCAGGGCGGCGTAGGCGGGCAGTAATTTCCCATCAATCAAGGATCGGCGCTCGTCGAAGGGCAAGAAGGCGCTCTTGGCGGCGTTGACGGTGAGGCGGCGCAGGTCGGAGAGGCCCCAGCCGAACGCATCTGCGCAGAGCGCCATCTCCTTGCTGAGGCTGGTGTTGCTCATCAGGCGGTTGTCGGTGTTGATCGTCACGCGGAACCCCAGAGAATGCAACAGCCCAACGGGGTGGGCGTTTATGGAGGCGGTTGCGCCGGTGTGAACGTTCGAGCTTGGGCACAACTCCAGGGGGATGCGGCGATCTCGCACGTATGAGGCCAGCCGCCCCAGTTCCCAGCCGCCGTCGACCTCCCGGATGTCGTCGACAATGCGCACGCCGTGGCCAAGTCGCTCCGCCCCGCAAGTCCGCAGCGCCTCCCTGATTGACGGCAACCCGTAGCCCTCGCCTGCGTGAATGGTGTAGTGGAACCACTCCCGTCGCAGCCTCGCGAAAGCGTCCTGGTAGTCGCCTGGGGGATAGCCGGCCTCCGGCCCGGCTATGTCGAAGCCGACTACGCCTCTGCTTCGCATCCGCAGCGCCAACTCCGCCACTTCCAGGCATCGGTCGGCTCCCCTCATGCCCACCAACAGGGCGCACACGCGGATACCCCTGCCGACGCTGCCCAGGGCAAATCCTGAGAGGACGGCCTCGACAGATTCCTGCAGGGTGAGGCCCTGCCTGCAGAAAAGCTCCGGGGCGAAGCGAACCTCGGCGTACACGACGCCGTCGTCTGCCAAGTCCTCGGCGCACTCGGCGGCCACACGCTCGACGGCCTCTGATGTCTGCATAACCGCCGTGGTGTGCGCGAACGTCTGCAGGTAGAGCTCGAGGCTGCGGCGATCCGCCCCGGCATGCATCCAGCGGGCGAGATCGTCGGTGTCACGGCTAGGTAGATCGCCGTAGCCGACCTGCTCGGCCAGATCCAGGATGGTTTGAGGGCGCAGCCCGCCGTCGAGGTGGTCGTGCAGGAGCACTTTCGGGGCCGAGCGGATTAGCTCGAGGCTTGGCGTGGTCAACGCGCGTCCAGCGGCGTCGGCGTGATCATTGCGTGGCGGCAAGGCGCTCGATCTTCAAGCGGACAGCGACTCAGATTGGGGCGGTGCCGGGGGTGGATGCTGTCGTGGCGGCATGGCGCTCGATCTTCAAGCGGACAGCCGCTCGACTTCCTCAAACAGCGGGCGCAGCGGCAGTTCCTCGCCCCTATGCAGCCAGTTGTCCTTCAGGTAGCGGGCGTCGCTGTCTATCACGTGCACGGTGTAGGCGTGGCGCGGCCGGTCGGAATGGTTGTGCCTGCTGAAGTGGGGGAGCATGCCGTCGAAGGCGACAAGCGTGCCACGGGGCGCCTCCACCGGCACGAACTCCCCAAGCGGGTAGGGCGTGTCGTCGTAGACGTCCATGGTGGTCGAGCCTCCCTCGGCGCGAAAGCGCTGCCGAACCGGCTCGCTCAGGTGCCCGCCAGGCATTGCCCACATGCAGCCGTTCTCCACCGTGGAGTCGTCTATGGCGTACCAGAGGGTCATTACCGACTTCGGCTGCGTCCAAAGGAAGGAGTGATCGATGTGGGGCACGACCTCCCCGCCGACCCCGGGCGACTTGAAAATGTACATCGACTGCAGCATCTGCGGATTGACAATCCCCAACTGGGAAACCACTTCCGCCACCAGCGGCGTATAGGAGAAGGCGGCGAAAACAGGGTCGAGATCGTGCATTGCGTGGCCGATCTTGTTGACGGAGTTTGCCTTCTCCACCAGCAGCCGCCCCTGCGTGTCCACCACTCCCTCCTCCAGGAAGCAGCGCACCGCCCCGCCGGAGGTCAGAAAGTACTCCTCGCGGGAGTGCGTCTGCTCGGTGGTGGAGAAAGTCTTGCCGCCGCCGGTGTGGTCAAACTCCTCTACTATCTCGCCCGCCCGCGCCCGCAGCTCCAGGCACTTCTCGGCCGCTACGGCGTCGGTCAGCACGGCGAAGCCGTCCCTGTGGTAGCTCTCAAGAAAATCGTCGCTCAGCATCGGCGGCTCACTCCTGTTCGTTTCCGATTCGCTCAATAACAAGGGCGCGCTCGCTGGGGCGGTCGTCGCACGAGCCGCACGAGCCGTCAGGGGTGTCGATCACGTCAAAGCCGCCCTCCAGGGCTGCCAGAGCACCTGCCAGCAGGTTCTCCTCGGATGTGTGGAGTTCCAGCAGCGGCTGCCCGGCGCGCACCGTCTCCCCGGGCTTGGCCAGGCACACCACCCCGGCCGCGTGATCCACCGGATCTTCCTGGCTTCCCCGCCCAGCCCCCAGCCGCCAGGCCGCCATCCCGACCGCCATTGCGTCAACTCGGCTGAGCACACCGTCGGCGGGGGAGCCGACCACTTCCACCACCCGCGCCACGGGCATCCCCGCTGCCAGGTTGCCGCCCTGGGCGGCGATCATGTCTCTCCAGACATCCATCGCCCGCCCCCCGGCCAGCACCTCGGCCGGGTCGGCTTCCAGGCCTGCCAGCCTCACCATCTCGCGGGCCAGCGCCAAGGTGACAGCCACCAGGTCGTCCGGCCCGCCCCCGGCCAGGGTCTCCTCGGCTTCGGCAACCTCCAGAGCGTTCCCTGCTGCCCGCCCCAGGGGCGTGTCCATGCCAGTGAGCAGGGCGGTGGTGCGCACGCCGTAGTCGGCTCCGAGCCCCACCATCGTTTCTGCCAGGGTGCGCGCCCGCCCGCGCTCCTTCATGAAGGCGCCGCAGCCAACCTTCACGTCGAGCACAAGCGAGCCGGTGCCCTCGGCGATCTTCTTTCCCATGATTGAAGCCGCTATTAGAGGGATGGACTCGACGCTGCCGGTGATGTCGCGCAAGGCGTAGAGCTTGCGGTCGGCAGGGGCCAGTCCTGGGCCGGCGGCGCAGATGACCGCGCCTACGTCATCCAGCTGACGGAGTATTTCCTCGTTGGCGAGCGAAGCCCGCCAACCCTCGATGGCTTCGAGCTTGTCGAGGGTCCCGCCTGTGTGCCCCAGCCCGCGCCCGGAGAGCTGAGGAACCGCAGCCCCGCAAGCCGCAACCAGGGGCGCCAGAACCAGCGAGACCTTGTCCCCCACGCCTCCGGTGGAGTGTTTGTCGACGGTGGGACGCGGCAGGCAGGAGAGGTCCAGCCGCTCCCCTGAGTCGATGATCGCCGCCGTCCAGGCGGAGAGTTCGGCGGCTGACAGCCCCTGGAAGAAGATCGCCATGAGCATGGCCGATGTCTGCTCGTCTGGTATGCGCCCGTTCGTGGCTGCGTCCACGAACCAGGCCAGGGCGCCTGGTGCGAGTTCCTCACCGTCGCGCTTGGCGCAGATCAGTTCCACCGCCAGGTAGTCGCCCACTTGGAAACGCCAGTCGCTTATCGCAACTCGTCGGGCCCGAAGGCGTCGGGCAGAATCTCTGCCAGCGTGTGGTGCTCGTTGACGGGCAGGCCTGCACCCCCGGCCTCGAACAGAAGCTGTCGGCAGCGACCGCAGGGCTTGCCCATCTTCAAGTCGTCAACGTCGAAGCCACCCACCACGGCCACCGCCAGCAGCCTGCCCCCGCCTCCAGAGTGCATGGCGCAGACCATCGAGCACTCGGCGCACAGCGTCAGCCCGTATGAGGCGTTCTCGACGTTGCAACCCACCACAATGCGACCGTCGTCAACCAGGCCGGCCGCCCCCACGTGGTAGCGGGAGTACGGGGCGTATGCGTTGCGTGCGACGGCCCTCGCCTGGGAATAGAGGTCTTCCCAGTCCGGCTGCGGCGTGGCGCTCATTCCTCCCGCCCTCGGCGATACAGCATTCCGTCGGCTGCGGGCATGCGGAGCCTGGTGGAGTAGAAGAGCAGCACAAGCAGCACGATAATGTAGGGAAGGGCCTGCGGAAGTTGCTTCGGAACGGACTCGGTGAAAAGGTACCAGTTCAGGAAAACTGCGGCGCCAAAGGCCATGAAAATGGCAAGGCGATTGCTTCGACGCAACGCGTAGTAGACGGTCAAGGCGCCTAGGAGCAGGGCCACTAGCAGCAACAAGGCGTGGGCGGCCGAACGGTCGCGAAGCTGCAGGATGTCCACGAAGCCGAACAGCAGGGATCCCGACGCCGCCCCCACTGGGCGCCAGTTTCCAAAGATGGTGGTGGCGAGACCGATGAACCCCCGCCCCGCCGTTTGCGTCTCGCGATAAAAGCCGGTCAGGTGAATCACCAGGAACGCCCCGCCGTAGCCAGCCAGCGCGCCGCTGATGACAACCCCGTAGTACTTGTAGAGGTAGACGTTCACCCCCAGGCTGTCGGCGGCCACGGGGTGCTCTCCACAGCTGCGCAGCCGCAGGCCGAACGACGTCTTCCAGAGCAGCCAGACCGAAATAGGCACCAGGGCGTAGGCGATGAGGGTGAACCAGGAGATGTCGTGGATGAACCCTCGCAGAACTCCTGCGATGTCGGAGACAAAGAACCAGTCAGGCGGCTCCGGGTTCGCCGCTCCGGCGGAGCGCAGTTCGTTGCGGAGGGTTCGCAGTTCCTCGGTGCTGCGCCCGCCGCGTTCGATCCAGCCCAGGAAGTCGGGTGTACCGGCGCCCCCTGCCAGGAACGGGAGACTGAACGAGCCCACGTCCTTTACGCTCGGCGACTGGGTGATGCCGCCCCCGGGGAGTGGGCTGAACACCTTGTCGGAGAGAAACCTGGTGACGCCGGGGGCCATGAGGTTGATGGCAACACCAGAGATGATGTGATCCACCCCGAAGCCGACGGTTGCGATGGCGTGAAGCAACCCCCCGAGCGCCCCTCCCCCCACGCCGATCAGAATTCCCCACCACGGCCCGAACATCAGCGCTCCCCAGGCCCCGAACCACGTCCCTAGGATCAACAGGCCTTCCAGGCCGATGTTCACCACGCCTGCCCGTTCGGAGAAGACGCCCCCCAGCGCAGCCATCAGCACCGGTACGGCGAAGGCGAGCGCCTGCGACCAGGTGGCGCTGGAGGAGAGTTCGGTGGTGGGTATGCGGGCGAACTGCTCCGTGATGGCGATGAGGATCACCAGCAGCATGGCGACAATCAGGAGGCGCCGCCATTGCAGCGGGTTGAGGCTGCTGGTGGGCTCCCGCTGCCAGGCTCGGCGAACCGGCGTCGCCCCGGCTGCGTCCCCGTGCTGTTGCGGCGTCGCCCCGGCTGCGGGCTGCGGTGTCTCCTTGGCCGCCGGCTGCTGCGGGCGCCCCGCGTCCCCGTGCTGTTGCGGCGTCTTGCCGGCTGCGGGCTGCGGCGTCGCCCCGGCTGCGGGCTGCGGTGTCTTGCCGGCGTCGTCGCTCATTTATCTGCGGGGCTGTCGTCGCCCCCAGTCTTCGGGCCAGGCGGCAGAGTGGCTTCTTCGTCCGAAGGCGACGCCGTTTCGCTTTCCTCGGTCTGGGCGTCGCCCATTGCCCTCGCCGCGGCGCGCGCCTCCTCGTCGCGCCTGCGGCGCTGCGCCACCACGTAGGTGATCACTGCGGTGAAGATGATGACGCCCTTCATAATCTCCACGATCTCCTGAGGGGCGTCGCCATGCACGTCCAGGATTGGGGCCGCGCTGTCGAGGAAGCCGAACACGAGAGCGCCCAGGGCAATGCCGCCCGGGTGGTTCTGCCCCAGCAAGGCCACGGCAATGCCGCCGAATCCCAGCATCTGCGTGAACTGAAGTCCGTAGGCGTAGTCCCTACCGAGAATCTCAGGCAGACCTACCAGTCCGGCCACGGCGCCGCTAAGAAGCATCGAGACCAGGACGGTGCGCTTCGGGCTGACGCCCGAGGCCTCGGCTGCCAGCGGGTTGATGCCCGACGCCCTCAGGTCGAAGCCCGGGCGGGTGCGTGCCACGTAGACCCAGTAGAGCAGGCCGACAATTATCGCCACGATCAGGAATCCCCAGATTTCGCGCCCCTTTTCGATGTCGCGCGTAACCAACTCGGCCACCTTGTTGAGATTGGGCATGCGTCCCGAGGCCGGTATTGCCGCCGTCTCCTGATTCAGGGACTGGTCAGGCACGTCCCATCTTCGGAACAGCATTGCGACCACCAGGTTTGTGGCGATGAGATTGAGCATGATCGTAGAGATCACCTCGTGTACACCGCGAGTCACCTTCAGGATTCCAGCTATGAGAGACCAGGCCGCGCCCGCCCCCATGGCCGTGAGGATGATGACGATGAGATGCAGCGGAGCGGGGAGGGAGATTGTCGCCGCCACCTGTGCTGAGAGGATGGCGGCGAAGATGTACTGGCCCTCCACCCCGATGTTGAAGAGGTTCATGCGAAAGCCAATGGCCACCGCAACCGCCGACAGATAGAGGGGCGTTGCGCGGTTGAGCATGTCGACGAGCGTCTCAAGCTCAAAGCCGTATCGGAACATCCGCCCGTAGGCCGGAATCGGGTTGCTTTCGCTGGCCAGCAGTACCACCGATGCGATTAGGAGCGAGAGCACCAGCGCAGAGACGGGAGCCGCCAGCGCAAGCATCGTCCGTCGGCGCAGCGACAGGCGGTGGTCGGAGGGTTTCCTCATGCGGGTGTGAAAATACTCACGCGGGGGCGGTAATCAGCCCTGCTGTGCCGGTCGAGCCCGCATCGCCTGTGCCGATCGAGCCCGCATCGCCTTGATCGGTCGTCTCCACTCCAGTCATGTGAGCGCCCAGTTCGTGGGGGGTGACCGTCTCGGGATCGAGCTCGGCCACGATGCGTCCCCTGTAGATCACCAGAAGGCGGTCGGAGAGGCCAATCAACTCGTCGAGATCGGCAGAAATCAGCAGCACGGCCAACCCCTCCTCTCGCGCCTTTCGCAGACCTTCCCAAACCGCCGCCTGCGCTCCCACGTCGATTCCCCTGGTGGGGTGGGCTGCAATTAGGAGGCGGGGGTTCATCACCATTTCCCTGCCGATGATCAGCTTCTGCTGGTTTCCGCCGGAGAGGGCGTGGGCGGCCACGTTGATGCTTGGCGTGCGGACGTCGAATCCCTCCACGCACTCCGTCGCCTTCCGGCGCGCCCCAGAGATGTTGAGCCAGAAACCCCGCTTGGAAAACGGTGGCATTCCCTGGTGGCCGAGCATGGCGTTTTCCCACAACGGGGCGGGCAGCAGCAACCCGCGCCGGTGGCGATCCTCGGGGATGTAGCCGATCCCGGCTTCGCGGCGCGCCCGTACGGTCCAGCCGGAAATGTCCTCGTCCTCCAGGATGACCTTCCCGCCGATCGCAGGGATGATGCCCAGCAGGGCTTCCACGAGTTCCTGCTGCCCGTTTCCCTCCACCCCTGCAACGCCCAAGATCTCCCCTTTGTGCACGTCCAGGCTCACGCCAGCCAAGACCTCGCGCTCCTCTGAGTCGAGGATGGAGAGATTGTCGACTCGAAGTGAGGTCTGGCTGCTCGGCCTGGTGGTTTTGGCGCCAGGGGCGGGCAACTCTGAGCCCACCATCATCTCAGCGAGGTCGCGCTTGGTCACGTCGTCGGGTTTGACCGTCCCCACGGCGCGACCCGCCCGCAGCACTGTTATGCGCTCGGCTATCTCCAGCACCTCCTCGAGCTTGTGGTCTATGAAGATGATGGTCTCGCCACGTGAGACCATCTCCCGCATGTTGCGGAAAAGCTCCTCCACCTCGTGAGGCACCAGCACAGAGGTGGGCTCGTCGAGAATGAGAATCCTGGCCCCCCTGAAGAGGGCCTTGATGATCTCAACCCGCTGGCGCTCTCCGATGCCAAGCTCGCTGATCGGCTCGTCGAGGTCGACTTCCAGCCCGTACGCCTTCCCGAGGGTGTTGATTCGGTCTCGAGCCTGCTTGAAATTCAGCCTTCCAAGCCTGCCGGCGGGCTCCTCGCCCAGGATGATGTTTTCGAGCACCGTAAGGTTGTCGGCCAGCATGAAGTGCTGGTGCACCATTCCGATCCCAGCGGCTATTGCGTCCTTGGGGGAGCGGAAGCGCGTCTTTTTTCCGTCTACAAACATCTCCCCCTCGTCGTAGGGGATCATTCCGTAGAGGATTTTCATGAGAGTGGACTTGCCCGCCCCGTTTTCCCCGCAGACGGCGTGTATCTCACCGGCCTTGACATGCAGGCTCACCCTGTCGTTGGCAAGGACGCCAGGGAAGCGCTTGGTGATGTTGTGCAGAATGATGGCTTCTGCGGTTGGTTTGGGGGCTTCCACAGACTGCCTCGGGGGTGAAAGGTGGTTTGCCTCAGAGCTTCACCGGGAGAAGATGCGGGAACTTCCCGCGATCTTCTCCCGGCAGATTGCGCTAATCAGCCATCCGTTGACACTGGAACTTCGATTTCGCCACGCACTATTGCTTGTTTGTATTCTTCGAGTTGCGGGATGATGTCGTCGATGAATCCCCCTGAGATGGAGTAGCCGACGCCGTTGACGGCGAGGTTGAATTCGGTTGCGCCGTTTCCTTTGAATTCGCCGTCGACGACCGCCTCGATTGTGTTGTAGACGGCTACGTCCACGCGTTTGAGCATGGATGTGAGGATGTAGGGCTGCACAGATTCGTCGGAGGTGAAGTACTGGTCGGAGTCCACGCCGATCGCCCAGACCTTCTCGCCTGTGGATTCGCTGTAGTCCCGCGCCGCCTCGAAGAGGCCTGCCCCTGAGCCGCCTGCTGCGTGGTAGATGACGTCGGCGCCGTTCTCGTACATGGACTCTGCGATGACCTTCGCCTCTGCGGGCATGCCCCAGCCGTCGAAGTTGGGCGGTTCGGTCACGTACTCGGCAAGTATGGAGATGTTGGGGTTGACGGTCTTTACACCTGCCTCGAAGCCTGCGTGGAATTTCCGGATTAGCTGGATGTCCACGCCGCCTATGAAGCCCACTGTGCCGGTCTGCGACTTGAGGGCCGCCGCGGCGCCGACGAGGAACGACCCCTCGTGCTCGGCGAAAGTGAGCCCGGCGAGGTTCTCCACTGGTTCGTCGAAGTTGGGGCCCATCCCGGCGTCGTCGATCACGCCGAAGAAGGTGTCGGGGTTTTCCTTGGCGACGTTGTGGATGGTCTCCCCGAAGAGGAAGCCCACGCCTATCACCACGTCCGCGCCCTGGTCTGCTGAGAGCTGCAGTATCTCGGCCCTGTTGGAGCCGTCGACGTTGGGGGAAACCTCAGAGGTCTGAACCCCGAGCTGATCCTCCGCCCGGTCCAGCCCCGCCGCCGCGGCGTCGTTGAAGGAACCATCACCACGGCCCCCAATATCAAACACCAACGCCGCCGAAACATCCTCACCACCGCCTCGCTCCGTTGTTACCGGGACAAAGATGCTCCCGCCCACTATTGCTTGTTTGTATTCTTCGAGTTGCGGGATGATGTCGTCGATGAATCCCCCTGAGATGGAGTAGCCGACGCCGTTGACGGCGAGGTTGAATTCGGTTGCGCCGTTTCCTGTGAAGTCGCCGTTGACGACCGCCTCGATTGTGTTGTAGACGGCTACGTCCACGCGTTTGAGCATGGATGTGAGGATGTAGGGCTGCACAGATTCGTCGGAGGTGAAGTACTGGTCGGAGTCCACGCCGATCGCCCAGACCTTCTCGCCTGTGGATTCGCTGTAGTCCCGCGCCGCCTCGAAGAGGCCTGCCCCTGAGCCGCCTGCTGCGTGGTAGATGACGTCGGCGCCGTTCTCGTACATGGACTCTGCGATGACCTTCGCCTCTGCGGGCATGCCCCAGCCGTCGAAGTTGGGCGGTTCGGTCACGTACTCGGCAAGTATGGAGATGTTGGGGTTGACGGTCTTTACACCTGCCTCGAAGCCTGCGTGGAATTTCCGGATTAGCTGGATGTCCACGCCGCCTATGAAGCCCACTGTGCCGGTCTGCGACTTGAGGGCCGCCGCGGCGCCGACGAGGAACGACCCCTCGTGCTCGGCGAAAGTGAGCCCGGCGAGGTTCTCCACTGGTTCGTCGAAGTTGGGGCCCATCCCGGCGTCGTCGATCACGCCGAAGAAGGTGTCGGGGTTTTCCTTGGCGACGTTGTGGATGGTCTCCCCGAAGAGGAAGCCCACGCCTATCACCACGTCCGCGCCCTGGTCTGCTGAGAGCTGCAGTATCTCGGCCCTGTTGGAGCCGTCGACGTTGGGGGAAACCTCAGAGGTCTGAACCCCGAGCTGATCCTCCGCCCGGTCCAGCCCCGCCGCCGCGGCGTCGTTGAAGGAACCATCACCACGGCCCCCAATATCAAACACCAACGCCGCCGAAACATCCTCACCACCGCCGGACGTGGCAGGTGCTGGTTCAGTCGTGGCCTCGCCGTCGCCGCCCGTCGCTGCCGTGGTCGGGGACGCTGCCGGGGGAGTCGGCTCAGCCGTCTCCGCAGAGTCGCCGCTACTACAGGCCGAAGCCACCATCAACATTGCGGATGCCAGCGCGAGCAGATAAAAGATTGTCTTTCTCAGGGTTCGTTTCATGTAGTCCTCATTTCCGTTCCAGCCCGAGTCTCCCGCGTTCCGCACCCGGAATTCGTCGGTGCTTACTTCCCATCGGGAATTGCTGCACTCTCCTTGTGACTGGGTGATGACTCGCAGCATTCAGGAGGTGCACAGGAAATCATAGTCCTTTGGGAGACTCGTTTCCCTAAGGGCCGTGCCTGCGGGTCTTGGAGAACCCCTTTGCCTGGAAGCCTTCGCGGTGCTGCCTCCGACATCCCTTCGGCGTAACCCGCTTGGGCGTATGCGCCCGTTCGCTTCACTAGCAGAGACGTCATCGCAGTCAAATGGCGTCGGCCCACTCGGGCACAGGTGCCCGTTCGTTTCAGGGCTTCGCCTGCGGGAAACCAGCCAGGCCTGGGCCGCCCCTTTGGCTTTTTCTGGTGCATCCGCCACAGCCGAGCATGTGACGACATCTGGCCACCAGCCAGTAGGCGCAGGCTGCTGCCTGGGAAAGGACTGGCCAGGTAATGGCTCTGCCAAGCAGCCCCCAGGGTCCCCCGATTTCCATGAGTGCCCTAGCGACTCCTTGGTGGCCTCTATGAGGCACACCGTTTTCATCGATCCACCAGGAGGCGGTGTCGACATTTTCATGGGCGAGTCCAAGTGCGGCGAGATCGGCGTCCTGGAAGGGGAGGATCTTGGCGCTGGTACTCAGTTTCCTGGCCGCTAGTTTCGCGCAACGGCGGCAAAACTCGCAGTCGCCGTCAAATACAAGCGTCCCCAAGTGGAATTGGCTGCCCTGCAGACTGGTTCCGGCTTGCTGCCGCGGATTGTTTAGGAGTTTCTTCCCAGGTTCGGTTTTTGACCGTGGTTGGCCTTCTTGCGGCGTGCGTTGGCCCGCTTGCGCTGTCTTCGCTTTGACATTTCTCCTCCACTGGCGTTCGGCGGCGCAATCCTAGGCGCGCAGCTGAGGGAAAGGGCGTACCAACACGCCTGCGCGCGCCGTGCCGTCAACGTTTGACGTCGATGCGCATTCGGATGCACGAATTTCGCGGCCCGTGAGAAGAGCCCGTCACTGGGCGTCAACGTTTGACGTCGATACGCATTCGGATGCACAGCAACTGTCGAAGCTACCCTGTGGCCGTGTTCTGGACTCTGATTGCCTTGGCGGCGTTCCTGGTGTCGTTGGTCGCCGCTGTAACGGTTTGGGGAGTGTGCGGCCGGCTCCGTCGGACAGAGCGGGTGGCCTCCTATGACCTCACCGCCGCGAAGGAGTTCGTCCTGGGGCGTCTGCCTGCCGGAGTGGCCGGGCGGCTCAAGGCAGAACTGGTGGAGTTGTTGCTCGTCTGGCACCTGGACTATCTGCGTTCGCAGGGCGTGGCCGGATTCGGAAAGGCCGACGACCTCGCTGAGGGAGCTGCGGAGTCACCACACGGTCCTGACGGAACCGACGAAGCCTTGCTGGCCGTCCTCCGGAGCGCGCGTAAAGCTGAAGTTGAGGTTGATGCTGTTGACGCGGCGGTCGTAATCGAGGAGGCGGCCCAGTATCTGGCTCACATCGGCGCCGTGGGCAACAGGGTCGGCTGAGGCGGGTTCGGGCTGCTCACCGGGAGCGTGTCTGCGGCACATGCGCGTGTCTGCGGCACATGGTGGTCCAGTTCCTGACACAGGGCGACTTTAGAATACTGGTGTGCTTCGACCAAGGCAGGTAGCCGATCACCGCTTTGTGGGGGACAAGCGGTCGGGCATCGTCTACGACCTCGACGCCATTGCCATCGGCGAGCAGGGCGAGGGCTTCAGCGGGGCTGGCAGCGAGGCCGCAATCGACGAGATCATCGCTTCGGAGCAGTATGTCTGCTTTGCTCCCGACACCCTTGCGGAGGCTCGCAATCGGGGCTACCGGCCTTACCGGCGCAGGTCTGCTTTGGGCTGTCGGCTCTGTTCCGCCTTCCGTGCTGCCATAGGCCTGTCACGGGCCAGGGTTTGACAGTTCGCGAAATCCTTCATCGTCGCTGGACGCAACTTCTATGACATTGGGAGATCAATGAGGGTCACTTTCCAGTCCGGCTCGCTGCGGCTGTCGGGATACCTGAAGCAACCGCTGAGGCGTGACGACACGCCTCGCCAAAGCGCCCGCCCGGCGTTGATCTTCTGTCACGGGCTTCCTGCGGCGTTCGGAAGCGCACGTGAGGCCGGAAAGTCCTACCACGTGTTGGCTGACCGCATCAGCGGGGAAATGGGTTGGACCGTGCTGGTCGCCAATTATCGGGGCTGCGGCGCGTCGGAGGGCGACTTCGCGCTGCCCGGGTGGCGTGATGACATCTGCGCCGCCGTGGAATACGTGGCTGCAGAGACTCCTACGACAGGTGTTTGGCTGGCGGGTTTCGGGACGGGCGGGGCGCTTGCCCTGGCCGCGGCCGAGATAGGGGACGTGCTTGGCGTGGTGTCGGTTGCGGCGCCGGCGGATTTTGCGGACTGGCGGGCAAACTCCCGCAGGCTCTTGCGACACTGCCGCGACATCGGGGTGATACGTGACCCCGACTACCCGGCGGATTTTGAAGCGTGGTCGGCGGGCCTGGGCGCGATTTCCGCGGTGTCCTCTGCCTGCAGGATGTCGCCCCGCCCGTTGCTTGTTCTCCACGGGGCCGGCGACGAGCTTGTGCCCACCTTCGACGCCCGCGCCATCGCCGACTCCCATGGGTCGGCGGACTTGCGGATCATTGCAGCGGGAAGCCACCGCCTGCGCTACGACCCCCGATGCATCTCCCTGGTGCTTGGGTGGCTGGATCGCCGCGCTCACGACGCAGCCCCTGCGGGTACCCCCTCATAATCCAAGAGGTTGTTCACTAAAGTGAACACGGAAAATCGGCGTGGAGGCTCGCAGGGAATCGGCGTGGAGGCTCGCAGGGAAGCAGGAAAGGTTACTGACAAATGAAAGGCCAAAGTAATTCATGAACAAGCGCCCCGTTCGGCTTACGCTGTCGCTTCTCTTATCCATCGGGCTCATTGCCGGCGCCTGCTCTGGCGAGGAGGATCCCCCTCAGGTAGAACGTGAAAACGGGGTAGCCGCGCCCACTTCCACCACTTCCACCACAGCTTTGCGGACACCAGCGAGAACTGCTCCAGAGACCACCGAGACTACCGAGGAGGTAGTCACCACCGAGACCACTCAGGTTGAGGAGACCACCGAGACCACCGAGGTAGCTACCACCGAGACCACTCAGGTTGATGAAACCACCGAGACCACGCAACCGACAGAGACCACGGAGGATTCTGAACCTGAAGGCACCGAGGATGACTCCGCAGATTTAGAGGACGACATTGCCAAGCTGCTTGTAACCGAAGCCTTGGCCCGATTTGAGGTGGCTGGGGAAGCGGTGTTCGAGGAGATATCCGATGAGGGCGGCTTGTTCATCATTGACGAGTTCTACGTCTTCGTGACAACGCCTGAGGGGGTGGTCGCCCACGCAGCAGAACCTTCGCTTGTTGGCAGCGGCCTCGATGAGTTGCCCGATGAGGTGGCTGTGGGAGTTGGCAGGGTGAACGAGGCGGCCTCGCCCGAGGGGGCCTGGACGTGGTATGAGCTCGTTAATCCGGCTACAGGCGTCACTGAGTTCGAGCGCACCTGGGTTGTGAGTCATAAAGGGTTCAACTTCGCCGCCGCCGGCCACCGCCAGACCATCGAGGAGGTAGTAAAGCTTCTAGTGGCCGAGGCGGTTGAGCGCTACAAGGAGAATGGCGAGGCGGCCTTCGAGGAGATCAGCGACCCGCAAGGCAGGTTCATCAATGGCGAGATCTACGTCGGCGTGACCACCACAGACGGCGTCAGCCGCGCGCACCCCGCAGATCCTTCGCTGGTGGGGCGCGACATTTTCGATATTCAGGACAGCGATGGCCGTTACGTTGTGCGCGGCATCGTGGGGAACGCATCGGAAGAGGGTGGCTGGTCGACGTACCGGTTCACCAATCCGGTGAGTGGCGTCGAGGAGCCGAAGCGTTACTGGGCGGTGCTTCACGACGGGTTCGTATTCGGTTCGGGGTATTACTTGACAGAGGCGGAATGGGCGCAGCAGATTGTGACCGACTCCATTGCACTCTATGAGAAGGTCCCTGAGCAGGCCTTCGCAACAATTTCCGATGTGGATGGGGATTTCATCGCTGGTGAGATGTACGCATTCGTAGTCAACTCCTCTGGTGTGGTGGCGCATGCGGCGGATCCGTCGTTGGTAGGTGTGGCTCTTGAGGACTTGCCGGAGAATGTCGTGAATTGGGTGGAGCTTGTATATGAGGCTGCTTCCCTTGAGGGGGGTTGGGTGGAGTACGAGTTCGTCAATCCGGTGAGCGGGGTTGAAGAGCTGAAGAGTTCCTGGGCGGTGCTGCGTGACGGTTACGCGTTTGCTGCAGGCTATTACTACACCGAGGCGGAAGTGGTCAAGCGGATGGTGGCCGATGCCATCGCCCGCTACGACATGGTTTCTGAGCAGGTCTTCGACGAGATTTCCGATGTCGACGGGGATTTCATAGACGGGGAACTCTATGTGTTTGTAGTCACCTCTTCGGATGTGGTGGCGCATGCGGCGGATCCGTCGTTGGTAGGTGTGGCTCGTGAGGATTTGCCGGAGAGTCTCGCGAGTGGGCATGTATTTGAGGCTGCTTCCCTTGAGGGGGGTTGGGTGGATTACGAGTTCGTCAATCCGGTGAGCGGGGTTGAGGAGCTGAAGAGTTCCTGGGCGGTGCTGCATGACGGTTACGCGTTTGCGGCAGGCTATTACTACACCGAGACTGAAGTGGTCAAGCGGATGGTGGCCGAAGCCATCGCCCGCTACAGGCTCATAGGGGAGGCGGCTTACGAAGAGATATCCGACCCCGACGGAAAGTACATCGACGGCGAATTCTACGTATTCGTATTTACACCGGAAGGCGTGAGTCTGGCGCATCCCGCCGACCCGTCGCTGGTGGGTCGCGACATCTACGACCTGCAGGACAGCAAGGGCAATTACATAGTGAGGGGCATTCTCGAGAGCGCTTCGACCGAGGGTGCCTGGTCGTCGTATCGATTCGGCAATCCCGTCACCGGCGTCGAGGAGCCCAAGCGTTCCTGGTCGGTGCTTCACGACGGGATCGTGTTCGGCTCCGGGTACTACATAACAGAGGGCGAGTGGGTGCAGCAGATTGTGGCCGACGCCATTGCTCTCTACGACGAGAGGGGCGAGGCGGCTTTCGCCGATATCTCCGACCCCGACGGTGACTTCATAGTCTCAGAGTTGTACGGCTACGTGCTCACGCCGGAAGGCGAGATACTGGCGCATCCCGCCGACCCGTCGCTGGTGGGTCGTGATCTCTACGATCTGCAGGACAGCAGGGGTACCTACGTGGTGCAGGGAATTCTGGAAAGCGCCACCCCTGAGGGGGGGTGGTCGGATTACCGATTCTCCAACCCGATAACCGGCTTGGAGGAGCCGAAGCGTTCCTGGTCGGTGCTTCACGACGGGTTTGTGTTCGGCTCCGGCTACTACATCAGCGAGATAGGGCAGGTTCAGGCCCAGGTTGAGCGTGCGGTTGATTTGTACGGGGAGATTGGTGACGAGGCATTCGCGGAGATCTCGAATGCAGCTGGCCCCTTCATTGACGGCGAGATATACACCTTTGCGCTCAGCGCGAGCGGGGTGTCGCTGGCTCACGCCGCCAATCCCTCCCTGGTAGGCACCGACCGTTCAGGTGCGCGGGACAGCAGGGGTGAACTCTTCATACCCAGGATCATCGAGGCGGCCACCCCAGAGGGCCGCTGGGTGACCTACCGCAGGTTGAACCCGGTGAGCGGTCAAGAGGAGCTGAAGCGAGCCTGGGTGGTGGAAGTAGGCGACGGAGCGGTGATCGGCTCCGGCTACTACACCACCGAGCAGGAACTGGTGAAACTGCTTGTGGCAGAAGCCATATCCCGCTACGGGCAAGTCGGGGATGCAGCCTTCGAGGAAATCAACGACCCTGACGGCTTCTATCTAGACGGTGAGTACTACGTCTACGTGTTCACAGGGGTAGGCGTGATGAAGGCGAACCCGGCGAATCCCTCCCTGGTGGGGAATGACGTGGCAGACCTGCGGGACAGCGACGGAACGAACCTTCTCAGAGCCCACCTCGCCAAGGTGTCAGCCTCGGGAAACTGGGTGGACTACCGGTTCGCCAACCCGCTAAGCGGGGAAGAGGAGCAAAAGCGCTCCTGGGCGGTGTTCAACGACGGGCTCATCTTCGGGGCAGGCATTTACCTCACCACCCAGGAGCGGGTTCAGCTTCAAGTGTCCGACGCCATCTCCCGATACGGGCAAGTCGGGGTGTCCGCCTTCGAGGAGATTTCCAACCCGGCGGGTGACTACAAGTCGGGGGAGATATACACGTTCGTCCTCGACCTAGAGGGGGTGGGGATGGCGAACGCCGCAAGTCCCTCCCTGGTTGGGCGGAACATCTACAACCTCAAGGACAGCAGCGGAAGCTTCATCATCCAGGAAATCCTGGAAAGCGCCACACCCGAGGGGGCGTGGACGACCCACCTGTTCGTCAACCCGGTTACAGGCAGGGAGGAGCCGAGGCGCACCTGGGCCGTTCTGCACGACGACCTCGTGTTCGGATCGGGCTACTACATCACGGAAGAGGACTGGGTTCGGCTGCTTGTTGAGAAGGCGATAGCCCGCTACGAGGAGGTGGGCTCCAGGGCGTTCGCGGAGATTTCCAGGAGCGACGGGGACTACATCGAAGGGTCGATCTACGTGTTCGGCCTCAGCGACGACGGGCGGTCGCTGGCGCACGCGGCCAACCCATCACTGGTAGGCAGGGACCGCTCCGGCATAAGGGACAGCCGAGGCGAGCAGTTCATCCCCAAGATCATCGCCGCGGCCGACGAGGATGGCGGTTGGGTCTCCTATCGCCGCCTCAACCCCGTTACCGGAATCGAAGAGCTGAAGCGGTCATGGGTCGTTGAGATCGAAGACGGGCTGCTAGGGGCCGGTTACTACCTGACGCCCGCAGAGATGGCCCAGAAGCAGGTGGAAGAGGCAATCGCCCTCTACGACGAGATCGGCGCGGGCGCCTTCAGGCGGATATCCGATTCGCAAGGGGACTTCATAGACGGGGAGTTCTACGTCTATGTACTGACGCCTGAGGGTGTGGCCCGGGCGCACCCCGCAAACCCCTCCCTGGTGGGGCGCGACATCAGCGACATCCGAGACAGCGATGGAAGCTACGTTGTGAGGGGAATCTTGCGCAGCGCAAACTCCGAGGGGGCCTGGTCGACCTACAGATTCGCCAACCCGGCGACCGGCGAGGAGGAGCCGAAGCGTTCCTGGGCCGTGCGCCATGACGGATTCGTGTTCGGCTCGGGCTATTACATCACCGAGGAGGAGTGGGTCAGGTTGCTGGTGGACAAAGCGGTCACCCGCTACGAGCAAGTCGGCAGTCGGGTTCTTGCGGAAATATCCAACCCGAATGGCGGCTATCGGTTCGGCGACATCTACGTGTACGCAATCAACGACGACGGGGAGGTGCTGGCCCACGCTGCCGACGTGTCGCTGGTGGGCGAGGATCTCTATGGGATCCAGGACAGCCAGGGAGTCTTCATCCTGCGCGCCGATCTGCAGGCAGCCACGTCCCTGGGGGGATGGACCGAGTACCTGCACGTCAATCCGGCAAACGGCAAAGAGGAGTTGAAGCGAGTCTGGGTGGTGAGGAGTGGGGACTTGGTATTCGCCTCCGGCCTTTACACGTCGGAGATTGAACTGGTCAAGTCCCAGGTCAAGAACGCGTTGGATCGCTACGAAGCAATCGGCGAGGCGGCCTTTTCGGAGATTTCCAACCCCAGGGGCGATTATATTCAGGGCGATGTCTACACCTTTGCGCTGAGCTCCGACGGGCGGTCGCTGGCGCACGCGGCCAACCCCTCACTTGTGGGGAAGGATCGCTCCGAGGCCAGGGACAGCCGGGGCGAGTTGTTCATCCCCAAGATCGTCAATGCTGCTACCCAAGAGGGCAGTTGGGTGTACTACCGTCGCCTGAACCCAGTCAGCGGAGAGGAGGAGCTGAAGCGATCCTGGGTGGTGTCCCGCGACGGTTTCGTCATGGGGTCGGGTTACTACCTCACCGAGGCAGAGTTGCCGCAAACTCTGGTGGCCGACGCCATAGCGCTTTTTGAAGAGGAGGGACAGTCGGCATTCGTGAGGATTTCCGTCTCCCGCGGGAGGTTCAGAGAAGGCAAGCACTACGTGTTCGCTCTTACCAGCAACGGGGTGGTCAGGGCGCACACAGCAGACGAATCCCTGCTCAATCGGATCATCCTCGACCGTAAAGACAGCGACGGCAGGTACTTTGCGCGAGAGATACTGGACAGGGCCACAGCCTCAGGTGGCTGGATCGAGTTCCGTTCCCAAAACCCTGAAACGGGCAGGGAGGAGCCTGTCCGAGCGTGGGTGGTCAGACACGACCGCTACGTGTTCGGATCGGGCCACTACATCACTGAGGAGGAGTGGGCGCAGCAGAAGGTGGAAGACGCCATTGCCCTCTACAAGGAGTTGGGCACTGACGCCTTTGAGGAGATTTCCGATCCCTCCGGCGACTTCATCTCCGGCGAGATTTACGCCATCGTGTACACCCCGGCAGGGATGGTTCTGGCCCACCCGGCCGATCCCGACCTTGTGGGCACTGACGCTTCAGATCTCGAGGACAGCAAGGGAGTCAACATTCTGAACGTCGTCAGCGAGGCTGCGTCGGCCGAGGGAGGCTGGGCCGAGCACCGCTACGCCAACCCGGTGAGCGGGCGGGATGAGCTGAAGAGGGTTTGGGTGGTTGCGCACGACGGGCTGATTTTCGCAGCCGGCTACTACTTTGACGAGGATCAGTTGGCGCAGCAGAGGGTTGCCGCTGCCATAGATCTATACAAGAAAAATGGAGAGCGTGCCTATGAGGATCTGATGGACACCGACGGCGACTACGTGGATGGAGGCTACTACGTATTCGCATTCGACAGGGAGGGCATTTCCCTGGCGAACGCATCGAACCCGGAGATGGTCGGCACCGACACCTACGACTTGCAGGACAGCGACGGCGTCTACATAACGCGTGAAATACTTGTGCTCGCTGTCGCCGGGGGAGGCTGGCTTGAATATCGCTTCGTCCATCCTGAGACGAGGTTGGAGACCAGGAAGCGGTCTTGGGTCGAACTTCACGACGGGATCGTGTTCGGCTCCGGCTACTACCTCGACGAGTGAGCTAGACGCAAGATTGCGGCGTATGGCATCTTCAAACATGGATTAGACCTGACTACAGGTTCAATCCAGGGTCGAGGATCCGATCTGAGTCAGCAGGACGTGGCGGGCCTGTGCAGGCGGGTGGCCTTATTCCTGCTTGGAGCGGCCAGCCGCTTTCTGCGCCTTCTTCCAGGCACGAACTTCCGCCAGCGACGCGGCGTCGTGGATGTCGGCGACGGAGCGGGGCGCGTCGTCGGCGAAAGGCCCTGCGCTGGTCTCCCAACCCGCCGGGCGAACGCCGAAGCGTTTGGCCAGCAAGGCGACGAAAATCATCGTCTTCTCCTTGCCGTAACCGGGCAGAGACAGCACCCGCTCGAAGAGTGCGGAACCGCTGTCGGAATCCTCCCAGACGCGTGAGGGTTCGCCACCGTAATTCTCCACCAAATGGATGCAGAGGCTTTGGCTGCGGCGAGCCATCGCGCCGGGGAACCGGTGAAGGGCGGGTTTGCGGGAGAAGACCTCCTCCAAACTGGCCGGGTCCATCGACGCAATTTCGGCGGCGTCGAAACCACATTCCAGCCGATCGGCAAGTCGCATCGGCGAGCGGAACGCCCACTCCATGGGAATCTGCTGATCCAGCAGCATCCCGATCAATAGAGCCAGCGGGTTCTCATTGACGAAGGCGTCGGCTGCGTCGTCGCCAGTAACCGCTAGCGTGCCTCGTGTCATGTGCCCAGCGTATATTGCGCAGGTGCACCTTTCCGCATCTCCGCATCGTAAGGAAGGCTGTGGCGGCCCAGCTCGCCCTCTCAACCCCTCAGCTGACCCTACAAAATGATCGAAACTCCCCCCCGATGATCGAAACTCCCCCCTCTGCAGAAGCACACGTTCAGATTCCCCGCAGAGCCTGGGTTGTCCTTGCGACGATCGTCCCAGGCGTATTTCTGGCTGTTAGCGACTCCTCCACCGTAAGCATCGCCTTTCCCAGCATCGGGGACGATTTGAACGCTTCCGACGAGGTGCTTTCGTGGGTACTCGCCGGCTACAACCTGTCGTTGGCCTCGTTCATGCTCGTTGCGGGACGTCTGGCCGACCGGCTGGGCAGGAGGCGGGTGTTTCTCTGGTCGGTGGGCGTATTCACGGTCAGTTCCCTGCTCTGCGGATTCGCCCCGAACGTAGGCTTCCTAATTGTCTTTCGGTTGCTCCAGGGTGTGGGCGGCTCGGCCATCTTCCCGGTTTCGCTGGCTCTGGTGCTGACGGAGTTTCCGCCGGCCAGGCGCTCCACGCCTGTCGGCATCTGGGCGGCCACTGCTGGGCTCGGGGCGACGGTTGGCCCCCTCATCGGGGCGTTGTTGATAGAGCTCTTCGGCTGGCGGGGGATCTTTTGGATAGATATCCCAGTGGGAGTTGCCATAGTGCTGGTGGGGCGCAGGGTATTGGTCGAGAGCTATTCGCCAAGAGCCAGGGGGCATTTGGATCTGTTGAGCGTAACGATGGGCGTGGCGGGGTTGGCGCTTCTGCTGGTGGCCCTGATTCAGGGCGAAGACTGGGGTTTTGCGGACGCTCGTACTCTGCTGATACTTTGCTCGGGATTGTTGCTCTTGCCCATCCTGGTGATGCGCTCGAAGCATCATCCTCAGCCCTTGCTTGATCTTTCTCTGTTCAAGATCCGCTCTTTTCAGGTAGCAGTGCTGGCCACGACGTTCTCTGGTACCGCCTTCCTGGGGGGATTCCTTGCCAACACACTTCTGCTCCAGCGGCTTTGGGACTGGCCGGTGTGGAAGGCAGGGCTGGGGTTCATGGTCACTCCGATCGCGTACATCGTGTTTTCCACCCTTGCAGGGATTGTCGCCGACAGGGTGGGCCATCGGTGGCTGGCCATTTGCGGCGGAGCGTTGTGTTGCCTGTCGTTCGGCCTGATGTACTGGCGCATAAGCCCTTCGCCCGACTACTTCGCCGACTTTTTCCCGTCGGCCTATACGTTGGGGGCGGGGGCTGGGCTGGCGTTTTCCAGCGTCATGGGCGGCGCGCTGGCGGACGTGAGAAGGGATCAGTTAAGCATGGGTGGCGCCACGGTCCGAACGATTCAGCAGGTCTGCTTCTCGGTGGGCCTGGCGGTGGTGGTTGCACTCATAAGCCGTGGAAACAGCGGCTACGCAGTGTCCGACTACTACTGGGTGTGGCTTTGGTTAATAGTCTTGTACTTGTCTTCGGGGCTGGTGATGGCGCTCTTCTTTCCGTCGGGGACGGCCTCGAGCCGAGAAGCCGCCGCCTCCTCAGCCCCCGAGCGGCCACCACATAATCATAGATAATCCTCCCCCCATCATAGATAATCCTCTCCCTGCGGAAGCGCCCGTTCGGATTCCCCGCAGAGCCTGGGTTGTCCTCGCAGCGATCATCCCAAGCGTCCTGCTGGTAGTGATCGACGCTTCCATCGTGAACATCGCCTTTCCCAGCATCGGTGGAGATTTGAAAGCTTCCGACGAGGTGCTTTCGTGGATAATCACCGGCTACAGCCTGTCGGTGGCCTCGTTGCTGCTCGTTGCGGGACGTCTGGCCGACCGGCTGGGCAGGAGGCGGGTGTTTCTCTGGTCGGTGGTCGTGTTTACGGTCAGTTCCCTGCTCTGCGGGTTCGCCCCGAACGTTGGCTTCCTAATCGTCTTTCGGATGCTCCAGGGTGTGGGCGGCTCGGCCATCTTCCCTGCTTCGCTGGCTCTGGTGCTGCCGGAGTTTCCGCTGGCCAGGCGCTCCACACCTGTCGGCGTCTGGGCGGCCACTGCTGGGCTCGGGGCTGTGATTGGCCCCCCGTTAGGGGCGTTGTTGATAGAACTTTTCGGCTGGCGGGGGATCTTTTGGATAAACATCCCAGTGGGGATCGCCATAGTGCTGGTGGGACGCAGGGTATTGGTCGAGAGCCATTCGCCAAGAGCCAGTGGACGCTTGGATCTGTTGAGCGTGCCAGTGGGCGTGGCGGGGGTGGCGCTTCTGCTGGTGGCAGTGGTTCAGGGCGAGGAGTGGGGTTTCGCGGACGCTCGTACTCTGCTGATGCTTGGCGCGGGATTGTTGCTATTGCCGATCCTGGTGGTGCGTTCGCAGCGTCATCCTCAGCCGTTGCTTGATCTCTCCCTGTTCAAGATTCGGTCTTTTCAGGCGTCAACGCTGGCCACGGTTTTCTTTGGTTCCGCCTTCCTGGGGGGGTTCCTTGCCAACACCCTTCTGCTCCTGCGGCTCTGGGACTGGCCGGTGTGGAAGACAGGGCTGGGGTTGATGGCCTCGCCGATTACCTCCGTCGTGTTTTCCGCTCTTGCGGGGATGGCCGCCGACAGGGTGGGCCATCGGTGGCTGACCTTCTTTGGCGGGGCGTTGTGTTGCCTGTCGTTCGGCCTGCTGTACTGGCGCATAGATTCTTCGCCCGACTATTTCGCCGACTTTTTCCCGTCTGCCCTTACCTTGGGGGCGGGAGCAGGGCTGGGGATTTCCGGCATCACCAGCGGCGCGCTGGCGGACGTGGGGGAGGATCAGTTCAGCATGGGCAATGCCACAGCCCGAACGGTTCAGCAGGTCTTCTACTCGGTGGGCCTGGCGGTGGTGGTCGCGCTCTTAAGCCGCGGAAGCTACGGCTACGAAGTGTCCGACTACCGATGGGCGTGGCTTTGGATAATGGTGATGTACCTCGCTGCGGCGCTGGTGATGGCGTTCTTCTTTCCGTCGGGGACAACCTCGAGCCGAGAAGCCGTCGCCTCTGCACGCGCCCGGCAGGCCGCCGGGCAGTCAGACTCCTCAGTCGTCCAGTCTCAGCCGGACTGACGACCTTCGTCGCCAGCAACGTCTGTCAGCGGCGGCGTTTCTCCTGGGCGCCCGAACTAACCACTCGCCGCCATTGCCGAGCATCCAGCAACGTCCGTCGCGTCGGAGGCGTTTCTCCTGGGGCTAGCCCGGATAATCCCAATAGAGCGGGTTGACGGCCTCTGGGTCGACTCCGTAGCGACGGATGGCGTCGGCGACAGCAGTCGCCGGCAGCACCCCATCCGCCGCGAGCGGCGCCAGAGTCGCGATCACGACATGTGCGGCGTCCACCTCGAAGAATCGTCTCAACGACTCACGAGTGTCGCTGCGTCCGTAGCCGTCGGTGCCAAGCACGCTGAAGCGCCGAGGCACCCAGCGTGCGATCTGATCGGGCACAAGTGTCATGTAGTCGGTTGCAGCCACCACCGGCCCTCGCGACTCGGCCAGTTTGCGGGAGACCTCCGGAATGCGGGGCGCCTCTGAGGGATGCAGCCGCCCCCACCTCTCGGCGGCCAGGGCTTCCTCCCTTAGCCGCTTGTAGGAGGTCACGCTCCAGAGTTCCGCCCCCACCCCGTAGTGCTCTGCCAACTCCCCCTGGGCCTGCCGGGCGGCCAGGTGGGCCGGCCCTGAAAAAAGAAGAGTCGCCCGCGCCTCTGCGTCGGGCGGTCCTTCGTCGAACCGGTAGAGGCCGCTGAAAATGTCGGCGTCACTGATGTTGTCTGCCCGTTTCGGCTGTGGATAGTTCTCGTTGTAGACGGTCAGGTAGTAGAACTCGTCCTCGCCGCAGGCGGCGCCGGTCTCTGGGTACATGCGCTCCAGTCCGCAGGCGATTATCGATGCCAGTTCGTAGGCAAATGAGGGGTCGTAGGCCTGACAGGCCGGCACGGTGGAGGCCAGCACGTGGCTGTGTCCGTCCTGGTGTTGAAGACCCTCTCCCATCAGCGTGGTGCGCCCTGCCGTGGCGCCAAAAAGGAAGCCCCTGGCGCGGGAGTCGGCAGCCGACCAGATCAAGTCCCCAACCCGCTGGAACCCGAACATGGAGTAGAACACGTACATCGGCACCGTCGGCACGCCCAGGTTCGCATAACTGGTGCCGGCGGCAGTCCACTCCGCCAGCGATCCGGCCTCGGTTATGCCCTCCTCGATTATCTGCCCGTCGGTGTCTTCGGCGTACGACAGCAAGAGGTCGTGGTCTACCGGCTCATACAACTGGCCGAACGGGGCGTAGATCTTGAACTCCCGGAACAGGGAGTCCATCCCGAAGGTGCGAGCCTCGTCGGCAACGATGGGGATGATCCTCGCCCCGATCTTCTTGTCACGCATGAGCGTTCGCAGCAGGGATGTGAAGGCCGCCGTAGTGGAGACCTCCCGACCGTTGGAGCCTTCGTCGTAGGCGGCGAACAGCTTGCGGTCGGGCAGTTCCAGCGGGCGGCGCTCTCTGACTACCCGCTTTGGCAGCACCCCGCCCAGGGAGCGTCGGCGCTCCCTCAGGTAGGTCATCTCCTCTGAGTCCGACGGCGGCCTGTAGTACGGGGGCGAGTCGTCGCGCAGGGCGCTTTCGGGTATTTCCTCCCACAGGCCCAGCCTGTTTCTCAGCTCCAGAAGTTGGGCGGTGGTCATCTTCTTGATCTGATGCGTGGCGTTTCGACCTTCAAAGCCTTTGCCGAGCGTCCAACCCTTGATGGTCTTAGCCAGGATCACCGTCGGCGAGCCAACGTTGTCGACGGCGGCCTTGTAGGCGGCGTAGAGCTTTCGGTGGTCGTGGCCACCCCTTGGCAGGCGTGGCAACTCTTCGTCGGCAAAGTCGTCCACCATCTCCCGAAGGCGTGGGTCGGGGCCGAAGAAGTGCTCCCGTATGTAGGCGCCGGACTCTGTGGCGTAGCGCTGGTATGCCCCGTCGACAGTGGAGTTCATCTTGTTCAGCAACACGCCGTCGGTGTCCCTGGCCAGGAGCTTGTCCCAGCCTGATCCCCAAATGACCTTGATTACGTTCCAGCCCGCCCCGCGAAAGATTCCCTCAAGTTCCTGGATGATCTTGCCGTTTCCACGTACCGGGCCGTCGAGGCGCTGCAGGTTGCAGTTCACCACCCAGATGAGGTTGTCCAGCCGGCTTCGTCCAGCCAGGGAGATTGCGCCAAGGGTCTCAGGCTCGTCCATCTCCCCGTCTCCCACTATGCACCAGACCCGTGAGTCGCCGGTGTCGTCGAGGCCGCGGTGAGTCAGGTATCGATTGAAGCGGGCGTGGTAGATGCTGTTGAGGGCGCCTAGTCCCATGGAGACAGTGGGATACTCCCAGTATTGAGGCATCAGGCGGGGGTGCGGATAGCTGGAGATGCCGCGTCCGTCTATCTCCATGCGGAATCGATTCAGCTGCGAGGCGGTGAATCGCCCCTCCAGGTAGCTGCGTGCGTAGATGCCCGGGGAGTTGTGTCCTTGAATGTAGACGTGGTCGCCCGGATTGCCTGTGTCCTTGCCTCGGAAGAACCAGTTGTATCCCACGTCCAACAAGGTCGCGGCCGAGGCGAAGGTGGACAGATGCCCGCCGATGCCTTCGGCCGCCTTGTTGGCTCTCACGACCATCACGGCTGCGTTCCAGCGGATGAACGCCCTTATACGACGCTCGATGCGCTCATCGCCCGGGTAGAAGGGCTCGTTCTCTGCGGGAATGGTGTTCACATACGGGGTCGTGACGGTTGCAGGGATGCCGACTTCCAGCGTCTGGGCCCGCGCGAGCATCCTCGCGACGATGAAGCGGGCGCGCTCGGGGCCGGAGAGGCTGACGAGGGCATCGAAGGAATCCAGCCATTCGCGGGTTTCGCCCGGGTCGGTGTCGTGGAGCTGGTGGGAGAAGTGGTCGACCATCAGCGCATGATCTTGTGGGGATGAGTTACGACGTGTGAGGACTCTCGCACCTGAGGGCTGAATAGGTCTGGGCGGGACATGGGCATCGGAGTTTTCATTGTCGCACACCAGAGGGCGTTTGCGACGTCGGCTCTCTGAGGTTGGGACGCCGGTGTCTTGCTGTAGTAGGGCGATGGTAGGGCTAACGATGGTGAGACGAGGGTGCGGGTGGGGCTAACGGCGGGGCGACCGACAGGGCGAAATGGGACGTTGGTGGTGCTAAAGGGCGAAATCCGAAATTAGCGTTGAGAGCGCGGTACATAGGCTGGGCAGGAGCTGCGAGTTTCGAATAGTGGGTAAATAGGCAGGAGGAGTTTTGAGAAGAACCGAATCGACCACCCGTCGCGTTGCGGTCTACACCGATGGCGCCTGCCTGGACAACCCAGGCATGGGAGGATGGGCGTGGGTCCTGCCAGACGGGCCCTATGAGTCGGGGTTCGACTCCCGGACGACCAACAACCGCATGGAGCTCATGGCTGTAATCAGGGCGCTGGAGGCTTTGGCGGGATTCGGGAATATAGAGGTGGTGACCGATTCCCGCTACGTGTCGAGCTGCTTTGAGGAAAGGTGGTGGGAGGGATGGGAAAGACGGGGGTGGAAGACCGCCTCGCGCAAGCCTGTGAAGAACCAGGATCTGTGGCGTCCACTGGTGGGCAGGGTGCTTGACGGGGGTGTGACCTTTCGATGGGTAAAAGGGCACCGCGGAAATTTCTGGAACGAATTTGCTGATTCCCAGGCCAACGAGGCTGCTCGCATGCAAACATCGAACCGCAGCAAGATAATGGATTCGCCCGGCTGGGAAGAGCGATACTTGGCTTCGCGGGACGCCAAGGAAAAGCAAGGCACGCCGACGGACGAGTTGGGAGGCGATCCGTTTGAGGGTTCCACGCAGTTGTTCTGAGAGGGGTCAGATTCTGGCGTGCTCCCTGTCGCACGTCGGGCATTGAGCCTCACGCGCCCCGATTGGCGATGGGCGACGGGCCGCACGTGGATGAGTTCAGCTCAATTGGGGCTGTGAGGCCCCCGTGAGGGTCGGAAGCGACACCGGCGGGACATTCACAGACCTGGTCGACGAGACCGGTTCGGTCGTGAAGGTTCTCTCCACGCCAGCCGACCCGTCCAGGGCTCTGGCCGGCGGTCTGCGGGCGCTGGGTGAGGCTGCCAGCGTTCCGGGCACGCTCACGCACGGCACAACGGTGGCGACCAACGCCGTCTTGGAGCGTCGCGGGGCGACTGTGGCGCTGATTACCAACGAAGGATTCGCGGACGTCATCGAGATCGCCCGCCAGGATCGCCCGTCCCTCTATGACACTTTCGCAGACCGCCCGGAGCCTCTCGTGCCGCGTCGTCTGCGCTACGAGGTGTCAGGGCGCCTGGCGGCCGACGGCTCTGAGATTTGTCCGCTGGACATCGCCTCCCTTGGGAAGATCGACTCTTCGGTTGAGGTGGCTGCCGTCTGCCTGCTTCACTCCGACCTTAACCCTGCTCATGAGGCCGCCGTGCGCAGCACCCTTGAGCAGCGGGGTCTGGCTGTGACCTGCTCGAGCGACCTTGCCCCGGAGTTCCGGGAATACGAGCGCACATCCACTGTTGTTATGAACGCCTATGTGCGCCCCCGAGTGAGTTCCTACCTGCGCTCCCTAGAGGCGCTGGCCGGCGAAGTGCTGGTTATGACCTCGGCGGGCGGCCTGGTGCCGGTGGAGGAGGCTGTCGCAGAGCCGGTGCGACTGTTGCTGTCGGGCCCGGCGGGGGGCGTGCGTGCTGGAGCCTTCTACGCCGAATTGAACGGATTCGCCGACGCGGTCACGTTCGACATGGGCGGCACGAGCACCGACGTATGCCTCGTTCAGGGCGGACGCCCAGCCCCTGCCGCTCAGCGCACGATGGCAGGCTTTCCCGTGCGGATGCCTGCTCTGGACGTGTTGACGATCGGGGCGGGTGGCGGCTCCATCGCCGAAGTAGACGCCGGGGGCGCCCTAAAGGTGGGGCCGCGCAGCGCCGGCGCTTTGCCAGGCCCGGCGTGTTACGGGCGGGGGGGAAGTTTGGCGACCGTGACAGACGCCAATTTGGTGGCAGGGCGCATCATCGCCGACGCCGAGCTGGGGGATTTGGGGCGACTTGACAGGAATGCTGCTGTTGCCGCCCTCGCAAGCAGCGGATTATCGGCCGCTGACGTGCTGGCGGTGGTGAATTCCAACATGCTCTGGGCTTTGCGACAGGTGACGGTGGAGCGCGGGGTTGATCCGAGGACGTTGGCTCTGGTGGCTTTCGGTGGCGCTGGCGGCCTGCACGCCTGCGACTTGGCCGAGGCTCTGGGCATGCCTGCGGTGATCGTGCCGCCAAGGGCGGGGGCGCTCTCGGCCGTGGGAATACTGGGCGGGCCTCGGCAGCACGACGTGGTGCGTTCGTGGCCCACCCCCAATCTGCACGAGGGACTCCCCGAGGAGGCGGGGGACTTGGCGCGTTCTGCGATGGAGGCGATTTCCGATTCACCGCCTCCTGCGTCGACGCTTCGGTTTCAGCGTCAATCCGTAGACAGCCTGGACATTGGAGGCACGCATCAGGTGGGTGTCAGCGGCGCTGGCGTGGATGTGTCGGTGTCGTTCGACTGTCGATATGGCGGACAGAGTCACGAACTCACGGTGGCTTCGCCCCAACTGTTCCACGAGGAGCATCGCCGGCGTAACGGGTATGCCCGGGAAGGCGACCTTGTGGAGGTGGTGGCATTGCGGGTGCGGGCGACTGTCGCCTCCCCGGTTGAGCTGGGGGGGCTGCCGGAAGTGCGACGAGAGCCTGTTGAAGGCCCGGCAGTGCTGGCCGAGGCGGACTCGAGCACTTGGGTTCCGGAAGGCTGGCGGGCGGACACGGGGGCGGCAGGTGTCTGGGTAATCCGTCGGAAGGGCTAGGGGTTGTTGTGACTGCTTCGTATATGCCGGAGTCGCCGGGCTTCCCCCCATCGGGAGTTTCAGGCTCGCTCTCCCCTGCAGAACTGCAGATTCTCGTCGCCGGCCTTGAGGGCGTTGCCGTCGAAATGGGCGCAGTGCTGCGACGGGCTGCCTTCAGCCCCAACATCAAGGAGCGGGTGGACTGCTCTGCAGCGTTGTTCACCCCGTCGGGGGAACTGCTGGTGCAGGCCGAGCACATCCCCGTCCACCTGGGATCAATGCCAGCTTCGGTGCGGGCGGCCATTGACAGGTTCGGCGACGATCTTCGCCCAGGCGAACAGGTGATTGTGAACGACCCGTTCGAGGGCGGCACTCACCTCAACGACGTGACTTTGGTGGCCCCTTGCCACGTGGCAGGGAGACTGGTGGGCTGGGCGGCGAACAGGGCCCATCACGCCGACCTCGGCGGGGCGGCCCCTGGTTCGATGCCCGCCGACGCCAACACCATCTTTGAGGAGGGGCTGCGCATCCCCCCGGTGCGACTTACGGAGGACGTAAAGGCGATGATCTGCGCCGCCTCCCGCACCCCTGCCGAAAGGCGAGGAGACCTCGACGCTCAGATCGGCGCTAACCGCAGCGGACTATCGGGTCTGATGGCCTACGCCGAGGCGCCCATGCACGAGGTGACCGACTACGGCGAGCGGCGTATGCGGGCGGCGCTGGCGGGACTGCCCGACGGAATCTGGAAGTTCGAGGATGTGCTTGACAGCGTGGGGCCGCGCCCTTCGCAGCAGCAACCTGCGCTCATAGCGGTGACCGTGACATTGGAGGGCGACGAGGTGCGGTTCGACTTCACCGGCACCGACCCTCAGAGACAGGGCAACGTGAACGCGGTTCGGGCGGTGACCGTGAGCTGCGCTGCGTTCGCCCTGCGCTGCGCCACCGATCCGAGCATTCCCGCCAATGGGGGGGCGTTGCGCCCAATGTCGGTGATTGCGCCCGAGGGCACGCTGGTGGCGGCGCTGCCCCCGGCGGCAGTGGGGGCGGGCAACGTGGAGGCGAGCCAGCGGATTGCGGACGTTTGCCTTGGGGCGCTGGCGGCGCTGGCGCCCGAACGAGTGGGCGCAGCATCCCAGGGGACGATGAACAACCTGCTGGTCGGCGGCCGGGAGTGGGTGTACTACGAGACGGTCTGCGGGGGGCAGGGCGCACGCCCCGGGCGTGACGGCATGAACGGCGTCCATACTGGAATGACGAACACCCTGAACACGCCGGTGGAGGCGTTGGAGCGTTCGTACGGCCTGCGTGTGAGGCGGCTTCGGCTGCGCACCGGAAGCGGAGGCGAGGGACGCTTCCGCGGCGGCGAGGGCGTGGAGCGCGACCTGGAACTGCTGGAGCCGTGCACGGTTTCCTTGATCACCGAGCGGCGTCGCAGCCGCCCCTGGGGCTTGGCGGGAGGCAGCCCCGGAGCGACGGGCGAGAACTGGCTGTTGCCGGGCGGGCGGGAGTCCGAGGCAGAGGAACTGCCCGACAAGGCCACGCTGGATCTAAACGAGGGTGACGTGGTGCGGATGCTCACCCCTGGCGGCGGCGGCTGGGGTGAGGCGCCCGGCGGCGAGGGCGAGTGAGTGTCTGGTGGCGGTTGGGGTGAGGTGAGGCGAGCGTCCGGCCATCTGGCAATCGTTTGTCGAAGAGCAGGTGAGTGTCTGACTAGGCGGACGAGCCGGGGGTTACTGCGGGTAAGAATTAGAATGGACAGAGGAACAACAATTTGGGAGCCTTGTGCAGCAATCCTTGGAAACAGCACCTGTTACGCCGCTTGAGAATCGTGTCAGGAATAGGAGTGTGAAGAAGTGGACAGTATTACCTTAGAGAATTATCGGTGCTTCAGAGAGAAGCAAACCGCCCGATTGGCGCCTTTGACTCTGCTAGTAGGAGAAAACAGCACTGGCAAAACCTCATTCTTGGCATTAATTCGCGCTCTGCGGGATATCGCCTTTGAGAACAGACTCCCAAATTTCAAGAAAGAACCGTACGATCTAGGCAGCTTTGACGAAATTGCTCATTACAGAGGGGGTAGAGGCGGAAGAGCCGAGACATTTAACGCTGGGCTTGAGTTTCGTTTTCCAGAACGCAGTATTCCAGCAAGCAGAAATCGAAGTCATCGTAAATCCAGTACATTCAATTATGAAGTCACATTTGGGCGTGAAGCAACTGCTCCGTTTCCTATCGTGCGGAAACTTGAGAGCGAAGCGAGTTGGATTAGAGAAGAGGTCAACTCCGACCGTGACTGTTTTCTATCTTTCGGAACAGGAAATGGCTCTTGGAGGATAGACCTCCGGGAAATGAAAGCTTTCAGGGGTAGTGTAAATTTATCTAGACTGGTTCATCTAGATTATGTTCTGAGCTTACTGCGATATAGAATGTTTGATAGAAAGGAAGAAAACAGCAATATAATACTCGAGAAGATCAATGGCAGTGAGAATCCCTCAGAAGAAGATATCGAGAAGTTGTTACGGATTACGATGTCAATATCTAGCTATTTTCCCCATGAGGATGAGAATTTATATGCCAGTGCTCCAGTTCGCTCGAAGCCACTCCGTAATTATGATCCAGCACGTATAGAGAGCGACTCTGAAGGAACTTATATTCCAATGTACTTGGCGGGATTATATAATCGAAATCTCGAGGAATGGACTGAACTTAAAGGTGCTCTAGAAAAATTCGGAAAGGAAGCAGGATTATTTGACGAGATTAATGTAAGGTTACTCAGCAAGAAAGAGAGTGATCCATTTCAAGTTCAGATAAGAAAATATGGTACCAAGGCTAAGGGTCCGTCGCATAGTCTTATAGATGTCGGATATGGAGTAAGTCAGGTGCTCCCTGTGATAACAGAAGTCTTGCGCAAAGATGCGCCGAAAAATTTCTTGTTGCAGCAACCAGAAGTGCACCTGCATCCTAGCGCACAAGCAGCTTTGGGCAGTTTGTTCTGCGAAATGGCTGGACGTGGACGCCAATTTTTTGTTGAGACGCATAGCGATCATGTGCTTGATAGAATCCGTATGGATATACGAGATGGGAGAACAGATTTAACTCATGAAGATGTTTCTATACTGTATTTTGAGCGCGGTAATTTAGATGTTACCATTCATTCGATTGAGTTAGACGAGAATGGTAATATTATTGGTGCGCCCGATGGGTATCGCAAATTCTTTATGGAAGAGACGCGTAGATCGCTGGGATTGCAATAATGTGCGTAATCGTTGACGCAAACTGTGTCGGTGAAATGTTTGGAACTAGTCCTTCAAGAGCAGGCAAGCAATTATTAAACTGGATCGACCGTCGAGGAAGTAGACCGCGCGCAGGTCGGCTGGTATTCGGTGCCGATTTGGCAGCTGAAATAGATCATATTGGTTTCGGAAGGTGGTTGCAGGAGGCGCTTCAGGCTGGCAATGCTATTTCCTTTGAGAAGGGTGCGAAGAAGGAATTGATTGATAAGAAAAGAAAAAAGCTTAAACAAGACGATTCCTGCAAATCAAACGATGAGCACATAATAGCTTTGGCTCAGGTTAGCGGTGCTCGTCTTCTCTATTCCGCTGATAGGGATCTGCATCAGGACTTTAGGAACCAGAAACTGCTAAGCAAGCCAAGAGGAAATGTCTTCCCAAGGGGGGATAGCAAGAGCGATCAAGATAACCGTGGTAAGTTACTCAACAAAAAGAACCTGTGTGGCAAGGTATAACAGAAACGCGTCGATGAAAGATCAAGATGATTCGCCGGGTAACCGTTAGAAGTTTTAAGCGTTTCGGGGAGCAGACGTTTGACTTGAACGAATCGGTTGTTCTGGCTGGCCCGAATAACGCTGGCAAGTCGACCCTGCTTCAAGCAATAGCAACTTGGAAATTCGGACTTGATTACTGGGTGGACCGGAGGCAGAGCGTAAAAAGCGCGGCATCGAGAAAGACCGGGGTGGCCGTTACGCGCGGCGATTTCACTGCGATTCCACTCCGTGAGATGAATTTACTGTGGAGCAACAGACGGGTTTCCGATGGCCCTGGGCGGCCTCGCAAGA
This sequence comes from uncultured Acidimicrobiales bacterium, assembly GCA_958295925.1. GTDB lineage: Bacteria > Actinomycetota > Acidimicrobiia > Acidimicrobiales > CATQHL01 > CATQHL01. The sequence continues at coordinate 521,094 of CATQHL010000001.1, read as the reverse complement.
TCGAGATTGAGGTTGAAGGCAAGTCAGGCGAGCACGATTGGAAATGTGGTATCGAGTTTGAATACGCCAACCGAGAGATGTTTTACGTGCGTCCATTAGGTGCGAAGAATCTAGACGTGGAGGAAATCCGCAATTTTCCGCCGAAAGAGGCCGAAAAACTTGAAGTCGTTCACATTCCCCCCTTCTCAGGTATTGAGCGGCAGGAGGCAAGGCGTGATCGAGGCATGCAGGACATGCTTGTTGGCATGGGTCGCCCGGGCGAGATACTGAGGAACCTGCTGTTAGAGGTTGACGAGGGTTCTGAAGGTGACTGGGAGGAATTGTCTGAACAGGTCAAAAGCCTTTTCGGTCTGGAAATACTTAAGCCTGTTTATTCGCCTGCTCAGCCCTACATTCTCAGTGAGTACCGCGAAAGTGGCCGACCCAGGCCCATGGATCTCGCCAATACCGGCAGTGGTTCGCTTCAAGTTCTTCTCTTGTTTGCTTTTTTGTTCGCCCGTCCTGCGTCAGTCATTTTGTTGGATGAACCGGACGCCCATCAGCATGTCATCTTGCAAAGGCAGGTCTACGACTCAATCCGCAAGGTCGCCCGCAAGAGGGGTGGCCAGATCATCGTGGCTACACACTCCGAAGTACTCCTCGACAACACTGATCCCCAGAGAGTGTTGTCGTTTATCGGCGACTACCCGCGCCTCTTGGCACACAAGACTGAGCGCAACAGCCTCCGCGAGGCACTCAAGCGAGTTACCACTACTGAACTCCTGCAGGGCAAAGAAGTAGGCGGGGTGCTCTATGTTGAAGGTGAAACCGATGAAAGGATTTTGGCGGAGTGGGCTCGGGTGCTCGATCACAAAGCGCAGAGTTTCTTTGAGAGGCCATTTGTCCATCGGCTGGGCGGACGCAAGCTTGCCGAAGCGCAAGGGCATCTATTTGCTCTGCGTGCGGCGTTTCCGGAGGTGCGTGGGGTTTGTTTGCTCGACGGAGACAATCGCGAAGAGCTAGACATCGAAATAAAGAGGTCGGGTCTCAAGATTTTACGCTGGAGCCGCTACGAGATCGAGAACTACCTGCTGATACCCGATGCCATCAAGCGCTTTATGCGTTTCCCCTTAAAAGAACACTTGGTAGAAGAGGAGTTCGGAAAACAGGTTCCGACGGGGACAGATCTCTTTGGGGATCATGTTTCTCTTGTGCGCATCAAGGCGAGTGAGGAGTTTCTGCTTCCGCTCCTAGCCAGCGCCAGCGAGCCCACCGACAAGCGGAGCCTGCACTTGATCGCCGCCGAGATGCGGGCGGACGAAATCCACCCCGAGGTCATAGAGAAGCTGGACGCAATAGCGGAGGTGCTGGTCAGGCCTTAGGCGGCGGATGCGCCGAAGTCCTGGGGAGACGACGCCCGACAGTGCCTGGTAAAGCGTCGGAGGGGCTTTGGAGCATCTGTCGGCATCTCCAGGCAGTGGCAGTTGACGAGCACGCAGTCAGCCGTCTCTGCGGCACCGTCTCTCGCGGGGCTGCTTGGCGCCCCCCGACGCTTGCGGCGCAGATTCGCGGAATCTCGAGATTTGCCCAAAATGCTTGTCAACCGAACCGGTCGCTGATGCGTCTGTATGGGTGAAGTTCGACTTCGTCGGGATCATCTTGACAGCCGAAACTTGAAACGTCGCAGTTCGGGAGCGCTGCGGCGTTTGAAGAAGAGTTTCGGCGACTGCGAAGGCGGGTCTGCGTTGTGGGAGCAAGGCGCAGACCCGTCTCTTCTTTTTCTCGCAATTATTTGCCTATCTCTTCGGCGTTTTGCCCCTCACTTCGGCGTTTCCGCCCCTCTTCGGCTCTTCCGCCCCTCACTCCGGCGGGTGGCTTGGCAGGCGGGCGTTTACCCAGGCGGTGCCGATGGATTCGCCGGCCACGCAGATCTCCCAGACCTCAATTGCGTTCAGCGACGGGGCCAACGGGGCGTCTACTGCGCAAACCAGGAACATCACCCGCTCGCCGGCCGTCACCTCCTCGCTCGGATACCCCGCCCAGTCGGTGCTCGGCTCAAGCAGGGGGACGCCGTCAAGCCACACGGTTCGGAGCAGGGGGCGGATAGTGGGATCAAGGGTGTTGCCCCCGAAACCGGTGCTGTTGGGAGACAGTCCCGCCGTCGCCCAGAGGAAGGTTCGGAATTCCGTGTCGGGCAGGAGCACGAACAACGCCAGCTCAACGGCTTCGGGGGGGATGTTCCACCAAGCCAGCACTGGCGCCTTGTCGGCCCTGAAGTCGGCTAATGGAACATCCTCGCCCGGGGCGAAGCCCGCGCCTCCTATGCGCAAGCCGGCGGGGTCTTCATAGAACTCCCCGGCGGCAACCACGTTCTGAGATGAATCCTCAGCGTCTCGGGCGGCAAACTCAGACGGGGGGCGCAGTTCCGTTCCTGGCGACCCGCAGCCGATCAGAAGTGCGGCAAGCGCAAATAGCACGGCAAGGCGAGCGGTCGTCGCCAGGGAAACGCCCTTGCTGCGCCGCACAGCCGATTCGGCTGGCGCGGCTTGCTCTGGTTGGCTCGTTTCCGATTCGGGGACGCACTCACTGAGCTGTGCGGACTGCTCCAAGCTTGATGAAAGAGTTGGTGTCATGGTTAATGCAAGGGTTGTTTCAGAGTCTGCGAAAGGCCGATCCAAATTTAATGCCTGAGTCGGTGAGCGTTGAATGAGCGTCCCATCGACAACAATCGTAAGAACAGCAATCGCAAGAGGAGTGAAAGTCCCTGAACGCCGACCGACACCGCAAGCGTTTTCGTCCCCCCAGGCGCACCCTCAGGCGCCTGGGGGGAGGCACGCGCACCCTGCTCGGCAGCCTCGGCTGGTCTGGCGCCCAAAGCGTGGTAGCGCTGGGGTTGCTTCTGGTTGTCAGCGTGTTGGTGGGGCTTGTCCTCGGCTCAAGCGCTGACCGCCTAGAGGAGATGGGCGGGCTCTTGCTGATGGTGCCTGCTGCAACAGCGTTGCGGGGAAACATCTTCGGGGCGATGGGATCCAGACTCGGCACCGCCATCCACTCAGGCACTTTCCGCCTCAGTCTGCGCCCAGCCTCGGTCATGGGTGAGAACGTGGTGGCAAGCTTGTCGCTGAGCCTCACCGCCTCGGCCGCCTTGGCGATGCTGGCCAAGGCCTCTGCCTGGATTTTCGGGATCGCTGACTCCATAAGCCTGGAGGCGTTTCTTACCATAAGCGTCCTTGGCGGCTTCCTCGCCTCGATCTTCGTGCTTGTCGTTGCGCTGGTGCTCGCAGCCGGCTCCGCTCGCTTCGGCTGGGATCCCGACAACGTGACCGCCCCAATGGCCACCGCCGCGGGCGACGTTTTCACCCTGCCTGCCATGCTGCTTGTCGTCCCAATCGCCCAGACGAGGGGCGCTGCGCTCATCGTGGGCAGCGCCTGTCTGATCGCAGCCACGATTGCGACCGTCCTGACGCTGGTACTGGGGCGCAGGTCGCTTCGCACCATCCTGCGGGAGTCGTTCCCCGTTTTGCTGCTAGCCATCCTCATTGACCTGATTGCGGGCGTGATAGTTGAACAGCAGGAGTCGGTGCTGATGATTCGGCCAGCCCTGCTGGTGCTGCTGCCCGGCTATCTGGCTCTGGCCGGTGCGCTCGGAGGCATCCTCTCCAGCCGTCTTGCCAGCAAGCTCCACCTCGGCCTCATCGAACCTTCGAACCTGCCTGGGCGTGACGCCCGTCGCGAGATGTTTCGCATCTTTCTGCTCGCAGCACCCGCTTTCGTGGGCTTGGCTGCGCTGTCTCAGTTTGCGGCTTTGTTGGGCGACCTGACTTCGCCTGGGATCGCTGAGATGGTCTCGGCCGCCCTGGTGGGCGGTATGGTGGCCACTGTCATTGCCACCTTCGTTGCCTACTACGGCACGATTGCCGCTGAACGGCACGGTCTGGACCCCGACACCTACGGCATCCCTCTCGTTACCTCCTTCATGGATTTGCTCGGCGCCTTCACGCTCGTGGCTGCTTTGAGCGTGATAGGGACGATTTAGAAGATGGAAGCCCGCAGATGCAGCAAGCCCCGCAGCCTATAATTCGCTGAACACCTGATGGACGAACGCCCCCGAAACCTGCGCTCGATGCTCGCCGAGGCCAAAGACCTCAGCGAGTTAATGGTGGATCTTGCCTACGCATCGGTCTATTTCGACGACAAGGACATGGCCGCCGAAGTCCACAACCTGGAAGAGCGCATGAGCGACCTTGTCCACGACATGCGCTCGGTTTGCGTAAAAGCCACCCGTCACCCACGTGACGCCGACGGCATGTCGTCGGTACTCCAGGTGGTAAGCGCCATTGAGCGCATCGCCAACGACGCGGTGGACATAGCCCGCATAGTCACATACCATCTCGGCATTCCCCCCGCCCTCGTGGCCGACTTGTATGCGGCTGCGGAGGTCTCCCACAGGGTGGAAGTGAGCGAAGGCTCGAACATGGCCAACTGCCCCGTGGAGGCCCTGGAGCTTCCGGTGGCAACCGGAATGCGCATCATGGCAATCCGTAGAGGGCGCAAGTGGATTACCGACGTTGACGGCAGCCTCATTCTCCTGCCTGACGACGCCCTTTTCATGCGAGGCTCGCCCGACGGCATCACGCGCTTGCGCGAGTTGGCCGGCCAGCAGCTCTGGGAGCCGCCGCGAATGCCGGAGTCCACTTGGATCACTGACCTCGACCGTGCTGTGGACCTGCTCGTGGAGATGAAAGACCTCTCCGAAGTGGCGGTGGGCCTGGCCTATTCCACCCTGGTTCTGGGCCACGCAGGGCTGGTCGCCCAGGTTCGCCATCTCGAGAGCCGCCTAGACGAGATGAACGACCAACTGGAGCTCTGGGTGCTTCGGGCGGCCTCCTCCGCCAGCGACCTCGGCCCGCTGCGTGGGCTGCTTCATCTCTCCAACGCCGCCGAAGACTTGGGAGATCAGGCCAGTCAGATGGTCTGGCTGGTGGAGAAGGGCGAGGAGGTCCACCCGATACTGGAGATCGCCCTGGGCGACTCCGACGACGTGATGGTGGACTACCCGGTGGCTGCAGGCTCCGAGGTCGACGGCCGCAGCCTGGCCGATCTCAGCCTCAACATCGAGCCGGGGTTCACAGTGCTCGCCATCCTCAGGGGCAAGCGCTACATCTACCGGCCGTCTGGCCGTACGATGCTGAAGGCGGACGACAAAGTGATTGCCACCGGCCCCGACGAGGGACGCGAGGCGTATGCGGCGCTGCTGGGCTGGGAGCTTTACCGCGACGAGCTTGGAAGCGAGGCGCTCGAGCCGACAGGGGCGGTGGGGTCGTTTTAGAAGTGAGTGCCTGCCAATGACAGACCCGCTCGAAAACGCACCGCAAACCGACGGTACGCTGCGCCTGCTCACCGTTCACGCCCACCCCGACGACGAGTCCTCCAAGGGCGCGGCAACCGTCGCCCGCTACGTTGACGAGGGCGTGCGGGCGGTGTTGGTCTGCTGCACCGGAGGGGAGGAGGGTTCGATCCTCAACCCGGCAGTGGACACCCCTGAGGCGCGTGAGCGCCTGACGGAGATACGACGGGAGGAACTGGCCAGAGCCGCTGAGATCATCGGCTACCACGAGGTGATCTGGCTGGGTTACCGTGACTCGGGCATGCCCGACGCCGAGCATCCACCTGCTCCCGAGAGCTTCGCCGCAGCACCACTGGACGAGGCCACAGGGCGGCTGGTGGCAATCGTAAGGGACGTGCGTCCGCACGTGATGATCATCTACGCCGACGATCAGCAGGGCTACCGCCATCCCGACCACCTGAGGGTGCACGACGTGGGGGCTGCGGCGTTTGAGGCATCCGGCGACCCTTTGGCATTTCCTGACGCCGGCGAGCCCTGGCAGGTTCCAAAGCTCTATTACTCCATCTGGTCGAGGGCCAGGCTCTTGGCAACTCACGAGAAGATTCTTGAGATCGGTCTTTCCTCGCCCTACAACGAGCGCTGGTTCGAGCGCAGGTGGCTGGATCACCGCATCACCACTCGAATAGAGGTGGAGAAGTGGTACGACCGTCGCTGCGATGCCCTGCTGGCGCACGCCACGCAGGTAGACCCGAACTCCGTCTTCTGGTTCGCCCTGCCGAGGGACGTGGCTCGCAGCGTCTACACCACCGACGACTACATTCTCGCCCGCTCGCACGTTCCGTCCGGCTTGCCCGAAGAGGACCTCTTCGCCGGCCTTCGCGGAGCGTTCGCGAGGGCAGGACTCCACACGTCTGATTTGGGCTGCTGAAAGGGGCGATGGAGTGCGTTTCCTGAGTGATGAATGGCTGGCTGCCCTGGCGACGGAGACAGCCGACCTGACTGAAGTGCCTGGCTGCAGCGTGAGCCTGCGCCTGGAAGTCTCCGGGACGCCATCGGGCAAGATGCGGCTTGGGCTGCGTCTGGAGGACGGGCGTCTCCTGGAGGCTTCCTCGGGTCTTCAGGCGAATGCCGACTGCAAGGTGGAGGTCGATTTCGAGGAAGCCCTGGCGATGCTGGACGGCCATCTCTCTCCTGCGGTGGCGTACATGCAGGGCAGGCTCAAGCTCTCGGGAGCGTATGAGCGGGTCCTCTTCGGCCTGCGCCCGATGCTCGCAGGGGCTTCGGGAGAGTCGCTTGCGGCCCTCAGGCGAAAGATGTCAGACTTGGTCGACAGGTCGGCCTGACGATCAGGCCGGTCTGACGTCCTAAGTCCAGAAACGGGGGACCTCCAGGAGTCGGGCCGCTGGCCTGCCTCCAGGGGCCGAGGGTTCTGACGATCTAAGTCCCGAAACGGGGGACGTCGAGGCCGGCGATTTTGGTGAATGCCTCGGTCAGTTCGCCCGGGTGGGGGAAGCGGTCAGCACAGGCGTGCTTGGAAAACACCAATTCCCCGTCGATGCTCACTTCGAAGATGCCTGCGGTGCCAGTAATGAGCTTGAGCTCGGAGATGACGTGCTGGTATGCAATTAGGAGTTCCTTGGCGGCGCTCACGGCACTCGAGGAATAGTCTCAAGGGACGCAGTAGGTGATGGAAACTTCGTGCTTCTTGGGTGAGGACCACATTGGGCTTTCTGTCTTTCTGATGCGACTTTCCGCAGATTCGGCTTGTGCCTTGGGCTTTGGGGCTTGTGCTTGGGCTTCGGCTTTCCCAGGTTTCAGCCGAGCCTGGCGATCGTGAGAACCCCCGGCATCGGTTCGCGCCTAAGGCTTCGACTTGCCAAGGTTGCAGCCCTCTGCCCAATGGGATTCTACCGCCGCCGCAGACTGGGCATACACGTCCCTCCAAACCTGAGCGCGCCTTGCGCCGCGCGCGGGCCAGCAAGGGAATACTCTGAATGCCATGACCAAAGACCTGAAGATCAGAAGCCACGAAGTCACCTCAGGCCCCCAGCGGGCGCCGCAGCGGGCAATGCTGCGGGCAGTGGGGATGACAGACGACGACTGGGACAAGCCGCAGGTCGGGGTGGCCTCTTCCTGGAACGAGGTCACCCCGTGCAACCTCCCGCTGTCGAGGCTGGCTCGGCGCTGCAAAGACGGCGTGCGGCGCGCTGGCGGCTTTCCGATGGAGTTCAACACCATCGCAGTGAGCGACGCCATCTCCATGGGCACCGAGGGCATGCGGGCATCGCTGGTAAGCAGGGAGATCATCGCCGACTCGGTGGAGGCGGTGATGCACGGCGAGCGCCTCGACGCCTTTGTGGGGTTTGCAGGGTGCGACAAGTCGCTGCCAGGCATGCTCATGGCGGCTGCCCGAATCAACCTGCCCAGCGTTTTCGTCTACGGCGGATCCATCCTTCCTGGGAGAATCGGGGAGCGCACGCTCGACATCGTGAGTGTTTTCGAGGCGGTGGGGGCTCACGCCGTTGGTGGCATTGACAGCGAGGAACTCAGCGAGATCGAGCGCAACGCCTGCCCCAGCGAGGGCAGCTGCGCCGGGATGTTTACCGCTAACACGATGGCCTCAGTGGGGGAGGGGCTGGGCATGTCGCTGCCGGGAAGCGCCTCGCCCGCAGCGCCTGACTCGCGCAGGGACGATATCGCCTATGCGAGCGGGCGGGCGGTGATTGAGCTGTTGCGGGCCGGCATACGCCCCCGGGACATCCTCGGCAAGGAGGCCTTCGAGAACGCAATCGCACTTGTGATGGCGTTGGGCGGCTCCACGAACGCCGTGCTTCACCTGCTGGCAATCGCGTACGAGGCGCGGGTCTCCCTGGAGCTGGACGACTTCAACCGCATAGCGGGCAAGGTGCCGCACCTGGCCGACACCAAGCCCCACGGACGCTTCCACATGCTCGACATTGACCGGGTGGGTGGCATACCGGTGGTGCTGCGGATGCTTTCCGAGGAGGGGCTGATCCACGGCGACGCCCTCACCGTCACGGGCAGGACAATGGGGGAGAACCTGGCGGAACTCGACCCGCCCGCCCCCGACGGCAGCGTCATCCACTCCTTTGACGACCCCATCTGGGACATCGGCGGCATAGCGGTTCTCACCGGCAGCCTGGCTCCCGCCGGGGCGGTGGTGAAGGTGGCGGGAATCGACTCGGACAGATTCGAGGGCTCTGCCAGGGTGTTCGACAGCGAAGACGACGCCATGGCCGTGGTGTTGGCGGGTGGCATCAACGCCGGCGACGTGGTGGTGATCAGATACGAAGGCCCAAAGGGGGGGCCGGGCATGCGGGAGATGCTGGCCATCACGGGGGCGATGAAGGGCGCCGGGCGGGGCGCTGACGCCGCTCTGGTGACCGACGGGCGCTTTTCCGGAGGTACGCACGGGTTCTGCATTGGTCATGTGGCACCCGAGGCTTCAGAGGGAGGGCCTCTGGCGCTGGTGGAGGACGGCGACCGCATCCATATCGACGTGAGGAAGCACGTCATTGACGTGCTGGTGCCGCCCGAGGTGCTTGCCGGGCGCCGAGACGCCTGGAAGGCCCCACCTCCGCGCTACGACTCAGGATTCCTGGCCAAGTACGCCCGGCTCGCTCAGGGAGCCGAGCGGGGGGCCGTCACCGCGGCGTAGGAAGGCGTCTCGGAGTTGCGGGTTGGCGTCGCAAACCTGGGCTATACTCAGTGGAGTGAATGCAGAAAGTGCTTTTAGAGCTCTCGTCGTCCGAGTAGTCATTCTCTGACGCGCGGCTGGTCGTCGCGCGAATTGTCCTCCCCTCCGGGAGGACATTTTCTTAGTGGGGAAACCAGGTCGCCAGACAAGCCAGGAGCAGGAAGCAGATAATTAGCCAATTCGAGACACACAACCCCAGATCAGTCGCCTGCGACGGAAACAAGGTGAGAAAATGGAAATGAACGGAGGCCAAGCCCTCATGCAGAGCCTGGAGAGGGAGGGAGTCGAGATCATCTTCGGCCTCCCTGGTGGCGCCATCCTTCCCGTTTACGACCCTCTGCTGGAGTCCAGCATCCGTCACGTGCTCGTTCGCCATGAACAGGGGGCGGGGCACATGGCCCAGGGCTTCGCGCAGGCCACTGGCAAACCGGGCGTGGCGATGGTTACCAGCGGGCCGGGCGCCACCAACATCGTCACCCCTCTCTGCGACGCGCACATGGATTCTGTGCCGATCGTTGTAATCACCGGCCAAGTGCCGTATGCCGCCATCGGCACCGATGCCTTCCAAGAGTGCGACACCACTGGCATCACGATGGCGGTGACCAAGCACAACTTCCTAGTTACCGAAGCATCCGACATTCCGCAGGTGATCCACAACGCCTTTCACATCGCCACCACCGGTCGCCCAGGCCCTGTGCTTGTGGACATCCCCAAGTGCGTGGTCGACCCGCGCAACCCCCGATCGAAGTTGGAGTGGTACGAGCCTGAGGGGCCCGACCTTCCCGGCTACAACCCTCAAACAGCGCCTGACGCCGATGCCGTGGCAGCCGCGGGCAGGCTGATCTGCGAGGCGCGTCGTCCCGTCATCTACTCCGGCGGCGGCATCCTGAAGTCGCGGGCGTCGGAGGCTTTGCTGGCGTTTGCCGAGATGGTTCAGATTCCGGTGGTCACGACCCTGATGAACCGGGGCGGTTTCCCCGACGACCATCCGCTTTGTCTGGGCATGCCAGGCATGCACGGCAACTACACGGCAGTCACGGCCATGCAGCGCTCCGATTTGCTCATAACCCTCGGAGCCCGCTTCGACGACCGGGTCACAGGCAAGGTGGACGCCTTTGCCCCTGACGCCAAAGTCATCCACGTCGACATCGACTCCGCCGAGTTGGGAAAGGTGCGCGTTCCGGAAGTGGGGATTGCGGCTGACTGCCGAAAGGCCATAGAGGCGCTCACCGCCGCTGTCGCCGCCTTGGGGGGAAGGGACGCCCAGCCTGATCGCAGGGAGTGGATGAGCACCATTGCAGGCTGGAAGGAGCGATACCCGCTTACCTACGATCAGGACCTCCAGGGAGACGTCATCAAGCCCCAGTACGTCATAGAGGAACTGCGCGACGCCACCCCGGACGACACCATCGTGTGCGCCGGGGTGGGTCAGCACCAGATGTGGGCCAGCCAGTTCTGGAGCTTTAACCACCCGAATACGTGGATCAACTCCGGCGGTCTGGGGACAATGGGATACGCGGTGCCGGCGTCCATCGGCGCCAAGGCGGGCTGCCCCGACCGCATGGTCTGGGCGATAGACGGCGACGGCTGCTTCCAGATGACGGCGCAGGAGCTGGTCACCGCCGCCACCGAGCGCCTGCCTGTGAAGGTGGCGATCCTCAACAACGCCTTCCTGGGAATGGTGCGTCAGTGGCAGGAACTCTTCTACGGCGAGCGCTACTCCGAGGTGCACCTCACCGAGAGCCTGCCCGACTACAGGGGCTGGGCCGAGTCGATGGGCTGCGAGGCGATGCGCATCACCGCCCCCGCGGAGGTGCGCCCGGCCATCGAGAAAGCCAACGAGATTAACGACCGACCGGTGGTGATCGAGTTTCGTGTAGACCCGGAAGAGAACGTCTACCCGATGGTGCCTGCCGGCGCCTCAAACGACGACATCGTGCTCTCGCCCGATCATCTGGGGTAGGCGGCAGCGTCAGGCATGGTTGACAAGAGGCGACTTCACACCCTTGTGGTGCTCGTGGAGAACAAGGCCGGGGTGCTTGCCCGAGTGGCCGGGTTGTTCGCGCGCCGGGGGTTCAACATCGAGTCCCTGGCAGTTGCGCCCAGCGCCGACCCGCGCATCAGCCGAATAACGCTGGCCACCGCCGCCACTCCCCTCGATCAGGTGATCAAGCAACTCGACAAGCTCATCAACGTGGTAAGCATCCGGGAACTCCAGCCGGAGGATTCCGTGGAACGGGAACTGTTGGTGGCCACGGTGAGGGCCTTCCCCGAAACAAGGAGCCAAGTCATGGACCTTGTGCGCATTTTCGACGCCCGGGTGCTGAACGTTGGGCACGACAAGTTGATGGTGTCCTTGTCGGGCGGGCCAAACCGGGTGGACGACTTCGAGAGCCTGCTGGAGCCTTTCGGGATAGTCGAACTTCAGCGCACCGGCAAAGTGGCCCTTCCCCGCCTCGCAAGCGCGGGCGGTGAGGTGGGCGAGTTCTAGCCCATTTACGGCTCGGAATCACACACGTAGACCACACAAGGAGAAGCCATGGCCGCACAGATGTACTATGCCGACGACGCAGACCGTGCCTTTGTCGAAGATCGAAAGGTGGCGGTTCTGGGATACGGCTCACAAGGTCACGCCCACGCGCTGAACCTCAAGGACTCGGGCGTGGACGTGAGGGTTGGCCTGCGTGAAGGCTCACCCTCGGCGGCCAAGGCGCGGGAGGAGGGGCTGAGGGTGCTCGGAATGTCGGAGGCTTCCGAAGAGTCCGACATCGTCATGCTGCTGCTGCCCGACACCCTCCAGCCGGACGTCTACGAAGAGCACGTGGCCCCCAACCAGAAGGACGGGGAGGCGCTGATGTTTGCGCACGGTTTCAACATCCGTTTCCGCAGCATCGTGCCTCCGCAGGGCATCGACGTGATGATGGTCGCCCCCAAGGGGCCGGGTCACCTGCTGCGCCGCACCTTCGTTGAGGGGGGCGGCGTGCCTTGCCTGATAGCTGTGGAGCAGGACGCCACGGGCAATGCGCGGGAAATCGCCCTCGCCTACTCCGACGCAATTGGCGGGACGCAGGCAGGCGTGATCGAGACCACCTTCGCCGAGGAGTGCGAGACCGACCTCTTCGGCGAGCAGGTGGTGCTCTGTGGAGGACTTACTTCCATCACCCAGGCCGCCTTTGAAATCCTGGTGGAGGCCGGCTACGCCCCCGAGGTGGCCTACTTCGAGTGTCTGCACGAACTCAAGCTGATCGTCGACCTCATGTACGAGGAGGGCATTGCGGGCATGCGCTACTCCATCTCAGACACAGCCGAGTACGGCGACCTCACACGGGGCCCCCGCCTCGTCGACGAGCACGTGAAGGCAACCATGAAGCAGATCCTCGCCGAGGTGCAGGACGGGACATTCGCCTCCGAGTGGATCGCCGAGAGCCGCGGCGGCCGGGAACGGTTCCTGGCGCTGGCCGAAGCTGGAAGGCATCACCCCATCGAGCAGGTAGGTGAGATGCTGCGGGCGAGAATGCCGTGGATCAGCGCCGGAAAGACATCGGTTCAGGAGGCCTCGGGCGGCCAGGTTTGATTTAGCCCGCCGAGGCTCAGTCGGCGGGTAGGCGAAATGCGCCAAGGCCCCGGCGGCGCATTTCGCTTCTGGTTTGTAGCTTCGATCGTCCTGGCGGGGGTGCTCGTCGCCTGCGCCCGGCCCGACCTGACAGTCGGTGTCCCCGTTCCGGAACTCCGCGTCGTGGCGGCGGAGGGCGTCGTGGCGGCGGAGGAGCAGGGGGACTCCCTCGAGGCCCCCTACTCGGAGCAGCCCCCGCCTGCGCCGAGCCCCGACACCACGCAGACACAGTCTGATGCCGCCGGGGCTGTCGAGGCGACCGAGCCTCGCCAGAGCCAAGCACCTGCAGCCGCCGAACCGAGCGCCTCGCCGTCGATGTCAGAGCCCGTCTCCGCCCCGTCAACCACCAGTGCGGCGTCCCGCGTCGAGGCGGCGGGCCTCACGGACCAATCCATAAAGGTAGGCGTCGTGGTTGACGACGAGACGGGGGGAGTCGCCGACGGGCGTTCGAATTCTGCTTTTCTGGCGGTGCTGGCGTGGGCAGAGGCCGTGAACTCCGAAGGCGGCCTAGCCGGGCGCAGGGTTCGGGTGGGACTGATAGACGCAGGGCTGTTCGGTCATCATTCAGCGCTGGCACAGGTCTGCGAGGGCGACTTCTTCGCCATCGTGGGCAGCGACGCCCTCTTCGATGACGAGGGGGCCGAATTGCTGAGCGAGTCGTCCTGCGAGTTGCTGGATTTCCCTGCGAGGGCGAATACTCCACTCAGGGCAGCGTCCCCGATCACCTTTCTGTCGGTGCCGACACCCCGCGGAGTGGTGGAGTCGGGGGCGTTGCGCGCACTCGCCGAACGACACCCTGAGGCGATCAAGGCTTCGTCGGCGATCTTCGTCAACTTTCCTTCCACCGTGGTGGCCACAGAGCAGGCGCTTGAGGCTGCTCTCGCTTACGGCTTCGAATTCGTGTACTCCCCCACGGTGGGCTTCGATGTCGATTTCAGTGGGCACGCAGCAGTGATTTCGTCTCTGGGTGTCGAAAGCCTCGTCTGGGCAGGCGACGAGTTCCGCCTGGCCGAGTTCCTGCGGGCCGCCGCCGCCGAGTCCCTGGACTTGAAGGTGCGCTGCGCCGCAGCCTGCCACAGCTCGCGGTTTGCGGCCCTGGCGGGCAAGGCTCTCAGCGAAGGCGGTGTCCAGATACTTACGTGGAGCCCCTACCTGCCTCTCGGGGAAGAGGCCCACAGCCCCGAGTTGGCGACGTACGGTCAGTGGCTGGCAGAGATTGAGCCCGATGCCGTCGGGGACTTGCGCGGAGTTGCCGCCTGGGCCTCGGCGCGGCTCTTTGAGGAGGCGGTACGACGATCAGTGAGGGCGGGCACCCCGGGCGAGGACTTCGGGACGCTCTCCCTGCAGGGTGTGGCCGACTCCGCCCGTGGGATCCTCAACTGGAACGGGTTTGGCTTGCACGGACTCACCCACCCTGGCAAGGGGGAGGGGACTCCCTGCGGGGTGGTGCTTTCAGTTACAGCCGACGGCTGGGAGCGCGTCCAACCGTCTGAGCCCGGGATGTTCGACTGCTCCCCTGAGAACCTCTATGAGTTGGTCATGACCGCTGAACTGGGGCTGAGCCTCGCCGATGACGGGGATCCCCAGGACTCCGGGACAGGTGGAGACGAACTTGCGGAATTGGAGGGTTCAGCCGAAACCGAAGGGGGGCAGCCTGGCTAGTCGTTGCCAGGGCTGCGGGCAGGCTGGCTGGTTGCCGCCCGGGCGGTAGCCAGATCGGTTTCGATGGCGGCGCTGAAGACGGCCAAGTCTGCGGTGGCTGTCAGCATCTGAAAACCTTCCTGGCGACGGCGCCCGACCAGCGAGGAGTTGGTGTGCATGCCAGGGGTGACGCCGTGCCTTCCGCAGGCTGCCAGGACTTTGTCGAGCGCAGCGCGGAACTTTTCGTTGTCGTGATGCGGCAGTGGCGCCAGCCCCAGTGCAACAGAAAGATCCGACGGACCTATGTAGGCGACGTCGATTCCCGGCACAGAGAGAATCTCGTCAAGGTTGGAGATGGCCTCGGCCGTCTCGATCATCACGATGCAGACGACCGACTCGTTCGCCTCTTTCAGATAGCCGGGCCTTCCTATGGTGGCTCTGGTCTTGCCGAAGCTGCGCAGACCGTCGGGTGGAAAGCGGCAGGCGGCGACGGCCGCTTCGGCGTCTGCGGCGTTGTTGACCATGGGGATGATCACCCCGAAAGCCCCGACGTCGAGAACCCTCCCGATGATTCCGGGCTCGTTCCAGGGGACTCTTGCAATAGGTACGCTGCCGCCGAGTTCAATTGCCGGGATCATCGCCCGCAGATCGCCGTAGTCCGCCAAGCCGTGCTGCATGTCAACGCACACGTAGTCGTACCCGGCCTTCCCTACGACCTCGGCGGTGATCATGCTTGGGACGACCAGCCAAGCACCGACAGTGCAGTCGCCGCCCCGCCATTTTTCTTTCAAGGGGTTGTTCGAGGGGTTCAAGATCCAGCCTCCCTTGCGGACTCGGACTGCGAAGACATTTAGTGGGCGATCCGAGCGGTGCACGGACTCGCTGCTTCGCGTGCTTCATGATGCCGTTTACGCGATTTTCATGATGCCGTTACACGATTTTCTGCTCTATTGACAGGGCAATGAGGCTAGCGATTTGTTGAGGCATTTCTCCCCCTCTCGGCGGGTCGGGTGTCTTGGTTTGCGGCTTGGGCTTGGTCTGCGGCTTATTGGGCTTGGCCAACACCGCCGCCGTCCGCACTGAATTCGGCAAGGGGGGTGTCTGCCCCGCCGCAAGCACCCCAGATTCCCAGCCCTTCCTTCCGGGCTAGCGCGACAGCAATCTTGAAGACTTCCCTGTACTCGGTATTGGGGGGAATCGACAGGGTGTCGGCGAATCCTTCGCGCGCCATCAGCATGTTCAAGAACAAGCCGTTGCTGCCATAGACGTAGGCGAGAAGCCGCTCGAAGATGTCATAGGTTTCTGCGCCGCCCGTGAGTAGAACCTTGCTTCCCTCCGGCAGCAGAGACTTCATGAATTCGGTGCTTTCGGTTCCGAAACACTCTGCTGGACGAAGACTTCCTGGCTTTTCCGGTGTGTCTATCCCTATGAATCTGACGTTTTCCTCACGACCGTGCGCGAATTTGACGACAATCGTGTCGCCGTCGACAACTCTGAGAACCGTCGCTTCGACATATTTTTCCGGAACCCGGAACTGGTCGACCGGATACTTCCTAGAGTCGGATTCCCCCGTGGGCCCGTCGATAGAGACCGTCGGCGGAGAGTCGTGGACCTCTCCCGCTTCTCCCCGCCTGCTGTCGCCTGCCCCTCCAGCATTGGCGGGATTGGGCGAAGGCCGCTTTACGCCGGGATTGGAGTGTGTCGTGACTGCGGCCCCGGTGCTGTATGTGACGTTTTCACCCAGGAAGCCGCAGCTGGTCAGGATCGTCAAGGCCAGGATCGTGGATGTCAGGATTGTGAAACACTTCAACAAGGTGCGTATCGCGGCACTGCCCGCTCGCTGCCCGAAGATCGTGAAGGCCAGGATCGTGAAACTCTTCAACCCCGTCAAGGAGCCGCAGAGCACCGAAGGCAGTCTCCGAACGTCTCTCGCATTTAGATTGTTGTTCACGTGCATCGCCCCCAAACGCTGTCGCTGATCTCACCTGCTTCTCTGCTTCCGCCTTGCCGAATTCCCGCCAACCCGCCGTTGGTGCTCAGATGAGTTCCTCAAGCTCAGCCGCCGATCCGCTGTTGGTGCTCAGATGAGTTCCTCAAGCGCAGCCGCCGATCCGCTGGAGAGCCTCAGGCCACCAGCCTCCTCTCGGAGAGAGCGTTGCCACCAACCCGAACTCGCCTGAGATTTATCTCGGGATTATCCGACATGGATCTCAGGACGTCCTGAACCTCTCGGATTCGCCGCAGCCCAAGGTCTCTGGTGGCGTTGTCGAGGTGATCCAAACCAGGCCCGCCTGCTGAAGAACGCCTAGCGGATGCTTCGTAGGAGGCGGAGCAAAAAAGATGAAGTTGCTTGATCATACAAACATCATCCGAGAGGGGTGTGACATTTGGTCAGCGACTCCAGGACCTCGCGCAGGGTCAGCGGGCGGCGGCAGGCGGCGCGATCGTCGCGCCTGGATTTCTTCCTCGTCTCAACGGTGCGGGTACCCGTGAGCATTCCGCTCCTGGCTCGATGCTCCTTCGCCTCCCGCAGCCTGTCCTCTCGCTCCTGCGGCCGACGACCGATGTCGAAAGGAATGTGCAGCTATGCAACGTCAATCCCGACTTGCGGAATTGCGCCGGCGAGCAAGGATGAGCGTCCTCAGTGGGCGCAGCTATACAACGGCTTGTCCTGTCCGCACACCGCCAGCGATAAGCGCCTCAGGAATTTCAGGAGCGTCCGGGAGGCTGGGAGGTTGAGTGCCCCCTTGATTGATTTTCCACTACGCATGCCCTCGACTCCGAGAGCCCGGAGAGTTGCTGGCCGACGCCGCCCCAGGCCGGGGGCGCGGGGCGGCGCGCATGCCCTCGGCTCTGAGTGCCCGGAGAGTTGCTGGCCGACGCCGCCCCAGGCCGGGGGCGCGGGGCGGCGCGCATGCCCTCGGCTCCGAGAGCCCGGAGAGTTGCTGGGCTTTCTTGTCATACCCCCATGCCAACTTGCAAGTATGAATACAACTCAGCTGGCAAGCTTTGCCCAAGCAGGAAGAATCCTTGCGACAGCCGCAAGAGAACTGGGGCTGGTAGCCCCGTCGTTTCGCACCCCGCCGAGGGTGGTGGGGTTCAATCGCACTATCCGCCGCGACGGAAATGTGGTGCTGATTTCCGTGGTCGTGCGCGGGCGAACCTTGGATGCAGTCCTGGCAGACATGATCGAGGGCGTTGTTTGCGCCAATGATCTTTCGGCCATCGCCGCCGACCGGGTTCGCAACGCTCTTTGGCAGCAGTTGGGTGACTCAAGAGGGTTGGGAGATTCGCCGTTGGCCAAAGTGCCCCTAACTGTGTCCCTGGCGGCCTAAGAGTTTTGGCCAAAAGACAAATCGTTCTCTTCGTCTAAATCACTCAAAACACTCAGATGGCCGCCAAGAGTTTCTGGTCTCTCACTCATTCCCACCCAAGGGGGTTCACTCTCACTCAACACACTCAACTGGCCGCCAAGAGTTTCTGGCAAATTGGCAAATAGCACGAATTGGACATGTGAATTGCAGAAATGGATTGCAGAAATGGATTGCAGAAATGGATTGCAGAAATGGATTGCAGGACAATTGTGGCAATCACTTGTTCCGTCTGGAGTCTCCAATATTCGTAAAGTGGAAAAAATTAGGAATTATCGTGAAGAGGTAATTAGGACTATCAACACTAGAATGGATACTACTCGTCGCGGCAGTCGGAGGACTAGCAACCCTCGGAATAATTGTCGTACGAGGTTCTGTTGATGACGCAGGAGAAGATGCAGATCGATCATCAAACGAAGAAATAGCAGCAGTATTCCAAAATGAAGTTGACGACTTATTTGATAAAGAAATAATACCAACAGTCATGTCATTAATTGGTAATTCATTTGGAGGCTATTATTACATTATTCCGTATTGCTCAAAAACAGTCATTCCAACGCTCTTTGATAACCGCAATAATATTAGAAAAAAATGGAGAGAAGTTCATACTAACTTTAGTGGATGGGTATATAGTTTAACACCTATAAGGGACCCTGCAAACATAAGTCTTACGAATATTAAATGTAAACTGGAGATACAATAAGTGAGGAGACAATCATGAATTATGAAGAGCCAAAAATGAAAAAAAGTTTAATAGTTCTGGGGATGCTTTTTCCCGTCATATGTTTCTTTGCGGCGTTATTCACCCGGATATTCGCGTCAAATGACAGAGAAAAACTGGCGGCGAAGTCTTTATTTGTCGGCGTACTGTGGGCAATCCCGCTCTATGGGCTGATTTTGTTGCTGATTGTCCTGATACTTGTGTCGTAAACAGTGAGACATGAGCAGCGCAAGGCGAAGAAATGATGGATATGAGGGGGCGCCGGTTGTCGTGTGGTTTGGCGGGCCGTGCAACTCGGTCTTCCAGCCCTGGCGATTGCCCTCAATCCAGAAGTCGCCGATCGTCGTGTGGTTGGCGGCCAGAACAACAGGGGCTAGCTGGCGTTGAAGCACCAGACGTGCTCGCCTCGATCAGCAGAGTCTGGGTCTTGCGCCAAGGGGTGGAAGACGGCTCTCAGGCAGTTCCTGTCGGCCCTGAGCGACTCAATGGTCTGCCCTGCACCGGATCTGTATACAACCCGATTGGTGGAGGCGACCTCAATCATTTCTTCATTGGGTATGCGGATACCGTTCAGGTAAAGCTCAACTTTGAACCTTGGGGTGTCGATCAGGTCTATGCCCAGGGTCTCTTGTGTGAGCACCTCGCTTTGGGCAGCTGGAATGAGCCTCTCTATCCGGGGGTCGATCGGCGGGGGGCCGGTCGACCCCCGGAGCATCACCCCTGTCGTGATGGATGCAATCCCGGCGGCTACGGCCAACGCAGCTATGACCACCTGTTTGCGGGGGGTGAGAGGCACCCCAATCAGGCTAGCGAGCCGACCAGATGCGAAAGGGGGATCCTTGGTAAGGACATGAGCAGCCTTCGCACTCTTTGTCGAACAGAGGCAAGAGATTTTCCGTCTGATGGCGACTTGAGGGCATGAGCCGCTTTCCCACCCTTCAACGTCCTCTCTTGTCGTCTAATCGTTGGCGCCGGCGGGGACTGGCAGGTTGGGGCCGGGGAATCCTCCTTTGAGGTAATCTGAGGCCATATGGCATCAGATTCCGGCGACACCTCGACAGAGAGGGGGCATCACGGACGAAGGCGGCGTCCCGGGCGTCGCAGGGGAAAACGCGGCGGGCACGACACCAGAGGTGTCCAGGACAACCCCAGGTTTGGCAGGGGCGTAGCCGGCAGACTCACCGGCGCATCTAAATTCCGCAAGTTCGTGGTCGGTGAGAGCAGCCGATTTCGCATCAATCCCCGACGACAACGTGGGGTGCCAAAGACCATGGCTGTGAGGTGGTCCAGCCCGGAGGACGAGGTTGCGAGGGAGATTCGCAACACTTCAGGCCCCGGCGAACCCGAAGTTGTGCCGGACTCGGCAGAGGAAACGAAGGTCGACGACACAGACGCCCACGACCTCGAGGCCCCAGCAGCCGAAACCAGGCGACAGGAAGACGGCTGGGGCGAAACCGCTGAGGTGGAGCTTGACAACGGTTTCCCGCCGCCAGCGAGTGAGGGCAAGGAATTAGCAGCGGATGCGGCCCAGGAATCGGGAGAAAAAGAGGAGCCGGGGGAAGCCCTCGACCCGATGATGTTCGGCCACTACCAAGCCGTAAAGCCGTTGGGCGAGTGCCGACTGGGGAGGATATACGAGGGCTGGGATTCCGAAGAGGGTGAGGCGGTGTTTCTGGTTCTTCTAAAGCCCGAGGGAATGCTCCTCGCAGAAGAACCGGTAGGCGGGAAAACAGCCGCCGCAGCCGAAGGGCCGGTTGAATCGACAGTTGATTCGACGATCAGTCTCCTTGATGCCCTGGGGGAGTTGAGCCATGACCACGTGCAGGCGATTAGGGACTGGAGCCTGGAGCATCCCCCATTCCTGGTCTATCCCAGCGAGGGGGTGAGCCTTCGCCGAATCATCGACGCCGAGATTCGCCTCAGCCCATCCCAGGTGCTGCTCATCGGGCTGCAGGTTGCTGAAACCCTTGAAGGTCTGCGCTTCCCCCATGGAGACCTGCGCCCCGAGACGTTGACGGTGGACGCCTTCGTCAGGCTCAGGCTGCTGGGAGTTGGCACCGCCGACCTGCTCCTTCAGAACTGGGGCAACCCGCATGCCGTGGACCGCTACGCAGCTCCTGAACTTCTCACCCAAGGCTCCGGGCTGGGCCCCCTCGATCAGGCTTCGGCAGACATCTACTCCCTGGCCCTGCTCCTGGCTGAGGCCGCTGTCGGTTCGTATGTCCCGCCGCACCTGCTTCGGCGTTCGGAAGGCAGCCTCCTTACCCCGGATTACGACGATCCGGTTCGCCTTCTCGGCCCCCTGGCCCCTATTTTCATGCAGGCGGTGCAGTCCGACCCCGCAGCCCGGCCCAGTGTCGGGGAGTTCATCCTGGCGCTGCGTTCCACGGCTGAAATGATGACGCCGCCCGAGCGTTTCGACAGCATCCTCGTTGCGATTGAGGAACCCCGCCAGCCGTCGGAGGAGGAACTCCCCGAGGGTGAGGATGAAGGCTCAGAGACAGGGCGACGCACTTCTGTGATCACTGCCGTAGCGGCTTCCCTGGCGGTCGTGGTCTGCGCCGGCCTTCTGCTGTTGGGGGTGGGCCGAACCGATGAAACCCCGAGCCACGAGGTTCCGGCAGTTGTCGGGATGAGCTGGGACGAGGCCGACGCCACGTTGCGAAGCTTCGGCTGGCTGCCACGTCGGCTGGATGTCCGGACGGAGGGAAGCACCTACTCCGAAGTCGTCGGTCAGATGCCGGACGCCGCGAGCCTGCTCGACGAGGGGCAAGTGGTGAAGGTGCAAGTGTCCCTTGGCGGTCCTCTGGTAGTGGTGCCTCTCGACTTGCTGGGCATCCCTCTTCCCGAAGCCAGGCTGAGGTTGTCGGAGATCGGCTTGCAGCTAGGGGAGGTGGAGTCACGGCCGGAGTCTGGTCTGGAGCCGGACATCGTGGTGGCTATCGACGAGCAATCCCCTGAACTTCCAAGGGGTTCAGAAGTGGACTTGGTGATCTCAGCCCCCGGATAGCGTGCGGTCGTGAGTTCCGAGCATCGAATCTCAATCGAAGACGTGGCTCATGTCGCCAAACTCGCCCGCCTTCACCTCAGCGATGAGGAGATTCTGCGTTTCACGACCCAGCTGGCCGACGTTCTAGACCACGCTTCAGACATTGAGTCGCTGAATACCGAAGAAGTAGAGCCCACCTCCCACCCCTATCCGTTGTCGAACGTTTTTCGTTCCGACGATCCCGGCCCGACCTTGTCTTCTGAAGAAGCCCTGTCTCAGGGGCCTGAAGTGGAGGACGGGCAGTTTCGTGTGCCTCCCATTTTGATTCGCAGTCAGCAGTCTGGCGCCGCAGCCATGCGACAGTGAGCGCGGCGCGATGAGGCAGGGCGCGCTGACGCTGGCTCGGCACGTTCGCTCAGGCGAGATGTCGGCCGTAGAGGTAGTCGAGGAGTCGCTGGCGCAAATAAAGGCAAAAGACGGTCGCATCTCGGCCTTCAACGCAGTGTTGGGTGAGCGCAGCCGCCGCCGAGCCGCCGAGATTGACCGGCAAGTGGCTTTGGGGGAAGATCCAGGCCCGCTCGCTGGCATTCCTGTCGCCCTTAAAGACAACATTTGCGCCAGCGGCGTGCCGACCACCTGTTCCTCGCGGATACTTGAGGGGTGGCTGCCGCCGTACGACGCCACGGTGGTGACACGTCTGCAGGCTGCGGGTGCTGTGATTATCGGAAAAACCAACATGGACGAGTTCGCCATGGGTTCATCCACCGAAGCGTCAGCCACTGGCCCCACGCGCAACCCCTGCGACCTTTCCAGGGTGCCAGGCGGCTCCTCAGGTGGAAGCGCCGCAGCAGTGGCTGCAGGAATGACGCCCCTGGCGCTGGGCAGCGACACCGGCGGTTCAATCCGTCAGCCAGCGGCCCTCTGCGGAGTAGTGGGCGCCAAGCCCACCTACGGGCGGGTCTCCCGCTACGGGTTGGTGGCGTTCGCCTCCTCGCTGGATCAGATAGGCCCGATAGCGGCTGACGTGGCCGACGCCGCTCTCGCTCTTGAGGTAATCGCCTCCCACGACCCTATGGACTCCACCTCGATTCCCGATCCATGCGAGAGCCTGCTCGCGGCTGTTGAGCGGGATGTTGGGGGAATGCGTGTCGGGCTCATAACCGATCTCCTTGGAGAAGGGATCGATCACGACGTGACAGAGCGGGTGGAGGCAGCGGCACGAGCCCTTGAAGAATCCGGGGCGGAGGTGCAGGAGGTAAGCGTCCCATCTATTTCATACGGCCTATCCGCCTATTACCTCATCGCTCCCGCCGAGGCGTCTAGCAACCTGGCTCGCTACGACGGGGTGCGCTACGGCCTTCGTGTAAAAGGCGAGAACACCGAGAAGATGAACGTAGCCACCCGCACGGCAGGCTTTGGCGACGAGGTGAAGCGCCGCATCATGCTTGGCACCTTTGCCCTGTCTGTCGGGTACTACGACGCCTACTACAAGAAGGCGCAGAAGGTGAGGACCCTTGTGATTCGAGACTTCGAAGCCGCTTACCGCAGCTGCGACGTCCTGTTGGCACCCACCTCCCCGTCGGTGGCCTTCGCCTTCGGAGAGCGCATCGACGACCCGATGTCGATGTACTACTCCGACGTATGCACGATTCCGTCTAGTTTGGCGGGGCATCCTGCTATCTCGGTTCCGTTCGGTACCGGTGCTGGCGGGCTGCCGGTGGGGGTTCAGATTCTCGCCCCTCCCTTGCGCGAAGCCGACATGTTCGCGGCGGCTGCCGCCCTTGAGCGCGCATGAGCACACAGGCGCGAGGTGGTGGGAGCATTCAGGCGCAAGCCGGCGGGCATGAATGGGAGATCGTCGTCGGCCTCGAAGTCCACGCCGAACTGGCCACCCGAACGAAGCTCTTCAGCGCCAGCCCCAACTCTTTCGAGGGCGATCCGAACACCAACATTGACCCGGTATGCCTGGGGCTCCCCGGAACTCTGCCTGTGCTGAACGTCCAAGCAGTTGAGCTGGCCATAAGGGTTTGTCTTGCCCTGAACAGCGAGGTGCGACCGTCGGAGTTTGCGCGCAAGAACTACTTCTATCCCGACATGCCCAAGGACTATCAGATCAGCCAGTACGACAAGCCAATCGGAGTAGGGGGCTTCCTGGAACTTCCGTCTGGCAAGAAAGTCGGAATCGTGAGGGCGCACATCGAGGAAGACACGGGCAAATCCACTCACGTTGGAGGAACCGGACGCATAGACGGCGCGGAGTACTCCCTGGTGGACTACAACAGGGCCGGGGTTCCGCTTCTGGAGATCGTGAGCCAACCCGACCTTCGCTCAGCAGCGGAGGCGCGGGAATACGTGAGCGAACTTCGAGCGGTGCTGCTTGCGGTCGGCGCCTCCGACGGGAAGATGGAGGAGGGATCGCTTCGCGTCGACGCCAACGTTTCCGTGAGGCGCAGGGGCGAGCGGCTAGGCACGCGCTGCGAGATCAAGAACATGAACTCCCTGCGCTCTATTGGAAGGGGAATCGAGTACGAGGCGAAGCGTCAGGTCGCTCTTCTGAGCGCCGGAGAGTCGGTCAGCCAGGAGACGAGACACTGGAACGAGTCCGAGGGGCGAACTCTCACTCTGAGGGGGAAAGAGGAAGCCACTGACTACCGCTACTTCCCCGAGCCCGACCTTGTGCCTCTCCGCCCCAGCAGTGAGTGGGTGGAAAGCATCCGCTCGGCTTTGCCCGAACTTCCTCGATTCCGTCGAGCAAGGCTGGCAGCCGCCGTAGGCCGGGACGCTTCCTCTGTCGCCCTGTTCGTGGAGCGAAACCAGGACACTTTGGCGATAGAGGCAGTTGCTGCCGGGGCCGATCCCGCTGCTGTGTTGAAGCACCTTGAGCACAATCTCTCCGAAGGGACGGGCCGCCTGACCGCCGGGGCGTTCGCCGAGTTGATTGCAATGGAGTCCAAGGGTGAACTCACGTCCAACCAGGTCAAGGCCACGCTCGCCGAGATGGCGGCCACCGGCGCAGATCTCAAGTCGGTTTTGGCCGATGCCGATTACCAGGCTGTCTCGTCTTCCCGCCTCTCCAGCGTTCTTGACGAGCTCGTAGCCGAAAACCCTGTGGAGTGGGAGCGCTACCGCGAGGGTGACTCAAGAGAGCGAAAGAAGCTGCAGGGCTTCTTCACCGGCAAGATAATGCGCTTGACCAAGGGTCAGGCCGACGGTCGAGCAGTCGCCGAATTGCTGAGGAAACGAGCGCAGGTCTGAGCAGGTCTGAGCAGGTCTGAGCCGCTCGGTCCGTTCTTACCGGTCTGAGCGGCTCAGATCTGCTCTTCGCTCCTCGCCGTTGGGCGTTGGGCCCGCTGCTCGCCGTTGGGCGTTGGGCGTTGGCCTGCTGCTGGCCGTTGGGCCCGCTGCTCGCCGCTTAGTTCGCGATGTTGCTGCTGCGCGCCAGTTTGTCGACGCACGCTTCACAGACTCTCACGAACGGCCCTATCCGATAGGCGGGAATCAGACCTTCATTGACCATCCGAAGCAGATCTTCGTCTTGAGCGTGCAGGCGAGAGCACGCCTGCGCCGGGTCGATGAGCCGAAGCGTGCCACAGACGCAGATGTCGGATGAGTCGTTTGAATCAGGGTTGGAAACCGAGATTGAGGTAGCGCAAATCATGGACATTGTTGCCTCCTTGGGGTCGTTGCTGGTTAATTTGCGAAGCGATCGGCGGAGTTAGCGCCTTCGCTTGAAGAGTCAAATTTCCGTGCCGTGTTCTCAGAGAGTTCTCAGTGTCTTCACAGGCAACGGCAGAAGTTTCATGTGGAAAAAGCGAAACAGCAGGAAAATTCACTTGGCAGATGCGGTTGCATGCTGGTGTTTGGCTGCTTTGAGATGCGAGGGAAGGGGGAGCGAGGATGGGGATAAGGGTGTGGAAGAGGTCAGCAGTCTGCGGGGTGCAAAAAAGAGCCCGTGAAGTGACGGATGAAAGCTGGAAGAAGGAAACAATCGGGGCTTCGGCGAAGCAGTTGCGCGCTGCGCGTCGTCTGCATCAACTCATGTTCAGACTTGCTAGACAACCCGCCGCCGGAGACCACCCGGCACGGTCTGCAGCAACTCATGTTCAGACTTGCTAGACAACAGGTATGAGATACGGAGCAGTAAACGAGCGGGCGGCGTTGATTTTTGATCACCCCGCCGCACCCGCACCAACAAGTGGGCTTTGGGCGTTCTCCGAAGAGGGCACACAAATTTTCGATTACGTCTACGTTGACGTGGCCACCGCCACCTCCGGCTGCTGCGGCCCCGATCCGATGGACGCCTTCAATGACTGGGAGCGCTTCTTGGCCTGGGCGGCGGAGGTCGACCCGGCCTCTCACGACGCCGAGCCCTTTTCCTACGAGGATCTAACCTGTCCGGTGCCGCGCCCCAGCCAGGTCTTCGGCATCGGCCTCAACTACGCCGACCACGCAAGTGAGACAAGTCACGAATTGCCGGAGAATCCCCTGGTGTTCACCAAATTCCCGTCCTCCCTTGCCGGCCCGACCGCCGAGGTGCCGCTGGTGGAAGGAAAATGCGACTGGGAGGTGGAGCTTGTGGTAGTAGTCGGACGCACCGCCCGCAGCATCCCCGAGTCTGTAGCAGTCTCCTGCATAGCCGGTTTCAGCGTCGGCCAGGACGTGAGCGAGCGCGTGGGCCAAATGGCGGGGGAGAGGCCGCAGTTCAACCTCGCAAAGTCGTATCGCAACTTCGCCCCGCTGGGGCCGGCGCTCGTGACGCTCGACGAGTTGAAGAGGCGAGGGAGCGACCCGTGGGATCTGGGCATCTACTGCGTCCGCAACGGCGAGTACGTTCAGAACGCCCGCACCAACCTGCTCATACACAAGATTCCCAGGCTGTTGGCCTACATCTCGTCGATCTGCGAGCTGAGGGCGGGCGACCTTATCTTCACCGGCACGCCGTCCGGCGTCGGGCTGGGCATGGACCCTCCACAGTTTCTGCAGCCTGGTGACGAGATTATCTCCTCGATTGAAGGCATAGGTGAGATACGCAACCGCTGCGTCTAGGGCTGCGGATGCGAACAGCAAGCGCTTTTCAAAGGAGTCACAAGTGAACGAAGAACAAGCAGGCAACATCAGAGCGGGCGGCGAGAGGTTTCTTGTAACCGGCGCAGTCGGCTGTATCGGATCTTGGGTGGTGCGTTTCCTGGCATCCTCAGGCGCCGAGGTGACCCTTTTTGACCTCAACCCCGACGACAGCCGACTGCGTCTCATGCTCGAGCCCGCTGACGTTGACTTCGGGCGGCGTATCACAGGAGACCTCACAAGAATTGACGACGTGCTGGCCGCAGCCGAGGGCGTCACACACATCGTTCACCTCGCCGCCTTGCAAATTCCCCACTGCCGGGCCAACCCGTCGATGGGGGCGGCGGTGAACGTCCTGGGCACGGTGAACGTCTTCGAAGCGGCCCGCGCCAACGGTGTAGACAACCTCGTCTATACAAGCAGCGTGGCGGTGTTCGGCCACCCCGACAACTACGAGAGCAACATCCTCGGCGACGACGCCGAGCGGCTGCCCAACACCCACTACGGCGTCTACAAGGTGACTAATGAAGACACTGCCGCCGTCTACTGGAACGAAAATCAACTCCCCAGCGTCGGGCTGCGCCCGCACACCGTCTTCGGTCCAGGGCGCGATCAGGGATTTACCTCCTATCCCACTCAGGCGCTGCTCGCCGCCGTGCGCGGGGAGGCGTTCCACATCCCCTATGGCGGCACGCTTGGCTTTCAATATGCCCCGGATGTCGCCCGGATTTTGCTCGACTGTGCGCGTGCCGCCCCGGGCGGATGCGACGTCTACAACATCGCAGGAAGCACGGCGTCGGTGGCGGAGTTCGTGGAGGCCATCGGCGAGGCAACGGGTTCGAGTGGTATAACTCACGGCGATGAGCAGATCGCCATCCCGCAGGGGTTGGATGACCCTGGTTTGCGCAGTCGCCTGCCCTCGGTTCAGTACACGCCGCTGGCCGAGGCTGTGGCAGCGACCGCTGAGTGGTTCCGCAGGGCGATGTCTGAAGGTCGTCCGCTGCCTCCGTCCGGGTTGATCGACATTCGTAAGGCCTGACGCGTCAGCCTGGTTTGTCGGGGGTTAGTTGGGGTCGGCTCTGTTTGGGTTGATCGGTATTCGTTAGGCCTGACGCGTCAATCTGGTTTGTTGGGGTCGGCTCAATTTGGGTTGATCGGTATGTGAGCGGCTTGGCTGTCCACTTTCATCCCGCAGCACTTGGTTTGCTGTCCCATCTCGGTATGTCTGCCCGGCCTCCGCTGTCTCGCCCACCTATCCACGCTGCTGTCCAGCAACTTCTTTCCCACCTGTCACGTCTACGCTGCCCTGCTGTCTCGCCTTGTCCATCCCTGCTGTCACTCCTGTTTCTGCTTCCCCAGGTGTTTCTGCTTCCCCAGGTGTTTCTGCTTCCCCAGGATCGGATTCCGGTTATCTTGACCCCAGTCTGCCCTGCCCTGTTTTCGCGCTTGTCTCGTCGAGTTCACGCCTAATGGTCTTGCGTTTGGGGAAGCTGCCGTCTGACCTTGCCCGTTTTCGCGCTTGTCTCGTCCGCTACCGCCTTGTGAGACTGGTGGACGCTCGGCGACCGTCTGCCCTGCCCCGTTTTCGCGCTTGTCTCGTCGTCTATGTTGCCCCGCCGTCTCGCCCGGGCGCGTCTAGTTAGCCTCGCTGTCTCACTTGTCTCGTTTAGCTTGGCCAGCTTTTTGCCCTGTCACGCCTGTCCATCTCCTTGCTCACCAGCCTCTACACACCGCCCGACCGCCCCGTTGCCCCATCCGACGCTGAAACTGAGAATCAGGCCGAAATTGCAAACCTCTACACACCGCCCGACCGCCCCGTTGCCCCATCCTTCTGGACGCTGCGGCCCATTCCTGCTGGACGCAGCGATGAAAGAAATTATGCTTTGCGAAGACAACCTGCGTTCAAGATTTCGAGTTAAGACCCAAGCAGAGGGGTAATCGCGAGACAGGCAATCGGCAAGGCGGGCGAAAATCGAGGTAGGCGAAAATCGAGGTAGGCGAAAATCGAGGTAGGCGAAAATCGAGGTAGGCGAAAATCGAGGTAGGCGAAAATCGAGGTAGGCGAAAATCGAGGTAGGCGAAAATCGAGGTAGGCGAAAATCGAGGTAGGCGAAAATCGAGGTAGGCGAAAATCGAGGTAGGCGAACAGCGAGGTAGGCGAACAGCGAGGTAGGCGAACAGCGAGGTAGGCGAACGGCAAGACGAGCAATCCATGGCAGTCACACAACAAGACGGGCAAACAGCCACACGGGCGATCGGCAACACGGGCGCACAGCCACACGGGTAATCGGCAAGACGGGCAAACAGCCACACGGGTAATCGGCAACACGGGCGCACAGCGAGGCGGGTAATCGGCAACACGGGCGATCGGCGAGACGAGCAACCCAAGACAGCACACAACAAGACGAGCCAACAGCAGAGGAGCGATCAATGAGCACTCAAACCTACGAGATTCCGTACGAATCGCTTGACCCGCTCACCATCGGGGCGGCCGACGACGAGACGAAGGTCTCCCGAGAATCCATTGAACTGGAGATCCCCGACGAAAATCTCCTGGCCGCCATCTGGCCCGAGGAGCCGCCCCCGGTTCCCGACGCCACCGAAGCGGCCCGAGATGCCCTGGAGAACCCTCACAGCGGCCCGCGCTTCTCCGAATTGCTGGCAGGGGCGCAAAGCGTGGCGGTGATTATCGACAACCAGTTCCGTCCCACACCTGCATCGAAGCTGCTTCCACCCGTGCTTGACGCCATCGAAGCCGCAGGCATAAGCGACGCACGGGTGGTCTGCGCCAACGGCAAGGTCTTCCCGATGTCGGATACGGACATTCCGCAGAAGCTGGGGGTTGCGAACCTCGCCCGCATGGATCGTCTGGGCATCGGATTCTTTCAGAACGAGCCCCGCAACGCTGACGCCTATACCTACCAGGGTGTCACATCTCGTGGCACCCCTGTTTGGCTGCACAACGAAGTGGCCCGTTCCGAGGTGAAACTGGCCATCGGCCAGGCGCAGTCCAACCACTGGGGGGCAGGCGGCGGGGGCAAGCTGATACTGCCGGGCACGGTCTCCGACGAGACGGTGGAGTCCAACCACTGCGCCTTCGTGCCGTCGCCCCAGACCCACTACGGCGCCTACGCCGGGCCTATGCGGTCCGACATCGACGAAGCTGCCACCCTCAGCGGACTCGACGCCACGATGAACGTGCTCCTAGACACCCGCGGGCGGGTCATCGACTGCATCTTCGGGTCGCATCCCGCTGCCCACCGAGAAGCCATCGAGCGTTTCAACGACATCTACGCCTTCGACAACCCTGTGGCCGACCTCGGCCCCGCCGACATTGCCGTCTGCGGTGTCTTCGCTCCCACAGACCACCTCTTCTTCCACACAGGCTGGGGGTGCATGTCGTCGGACCTGGTAGTGCGTGAGGGCGGCACCATCATCTACTGCTCACCCTCACCTGGGGTGGTCACCGCCGTGGGCGAGTTCCCCGGGCTGGCGCTGATGGACTTGATGAAGCCTTACATGCCCGCCTCCAACGAGAACTACCAGCGGGTTCTGCGGGACATCCACGCCCGCAACATCCAGATGTGGGCGGGCTGCATTTGGGTGCCCATCTACGAGGTGATGACCCGCAAGCACCTCACGATGGTCACTTTGGAGGAGAACCTGGAGATGGCCGCCGACATCGGAATCGACGTCACCACGAGCCTCGACGAGGCTTTCGCCGCTGCAATGGGGCGGCACGGCGCAGACGCCAAGGTCATCGTGCTGCCCTATGCCCGCTACCAGTTCCCTCGCAACGCTGTGCGCATGCATGCAGAGGAGGTGCGGGTGTTGGAGCAGGTGCGCCTGTAGTTCGTCGCTGGGCGGATGGTGCAGGGCGGCGCGATGTCAGGGGGCTCAGGTATTTGTCGGTGTGCTCATGTAGCTCGCCGCTGGGCGGTTTGGGTCAGTGGTTTAACAGGATGGCGCGCCAAATTGGTGACAGAGAGATTACAGAGTCTGGAAGAGCACAAGTTCGGGTTTGTTGACGGAGGGATTGCCGGGATGGTGCAAGGGATTGCCGGAATTGTGAAGAGCGCAAGACCAGGATTTCATGTCAGGTAGTCCGGGTTTGTTGACGGAGGGGTTGCCGGGATAGTGCAAGGGATTGCCGGAATTGTGAAGAGCGCAAGACCAGGATTTTGTGTCAGGTAGTCCGGGTTTGTTGACGGAGGGATTGCCGGGAATGTTGACGCCACGATCTGGGTTGTGTCGTGCCACTGTCGGTGGGCCGGGCAACGGTTCTGGGGTTGCCGGATTTGGTGACGCCGGGTAGGCCGGAATTGTCTGCTGCTGGAATTTCCGATGTTGAACTGTCAGATGCGGGCCACTCGCCTCGTGACCTGATAAAGGGCGGCACGACCGTCGTGGAGGTGCTGCGTCAGTTCCCGGGCGGGGAGGCCGCCCGCTTGATGCAGCAGCTATCTTGGCCCTGCGCTCACTGCGGAGGGGCTTTCCACGAACCGCTTGCGATGGCCGCCAAGCGTCACCGTAACTCGCCAAGGGCTGTGCTGGAGGCGTTCAGGGCGCTTTACGAGCCGGACGGCCCCAGTCCCGAGCAGATAAGCGCCGCAGCGGCCAAGCACCTGCGCTGATGGAGCGGCGCTGGGGTAGCTTGCCCCTTGAGATAAGCGCCGCAGCGGCCAAGCACTTGTGCTGATGGAGCGGCGCTGGGTGGGCCAGTCTGTCCCCCGTGTGGAGGACGAGGCTCTATTGCGCGGTCGGGGGCGCTTCCTCGACGATCTCAATCCAGTCCCAGGTGCCGCTCAGGTCGCCTTCGTCCGCTCGCCGTTCGCCCACGCCCGCATCGACTCGGTCGACGTCAAAGCTGCTGCGGAAGCTCCGGGCGTAATGGGCGTGGTCACCGGCGCACAACTGGCGGCGGTCTGCGCGCCGATGGGGGCGGTCATTCCCTGCGATGTCCCCTACTACCCCCTGGCCGTCGGCAGCGCGCGGTACGCGGGCGAGCCGGTGGCAGCTGTGGCGGCCCGAGATCGCTACAGGGCGGAGGACGCCGGCGAGTTGGTTGTAGTTGACTATTCACCTCTGGAGCCGCTGCTTGATCCGCTTGTCGCTGCAGGGGTTGGCGCTGCCTACATCGGCGCTCCCTCGGGCGCCGTCGTCTCCGACCGCACCTTCAACTACGGCGACCCCGACGCCGCCTTCGAAGCCGCCGACCTCGTGTTGCAGCGGCGCTTCCGGTTTCCCCGCTGGTCGGGCGCACCCGTGGAGTGCGCCTGCGTGGTGGCCGACTGGAATCCCGCCGACAGATCGCTTACTGCCTGGGCCAACTTCCAGGGGCCGTTCACGCTCCACACCGTGGCCGCCGCAGCCCTCGGATTGCCCGCCTCAAAGCTGCGCCTCATCACGCCCCCCGACAGCGGCGGCAGTTTCGGGGTGAAGGCTTCCGTCGTCTCCTACATCGTGGCGCTCGGGGCAGTTTCACGCATCTTGGGCATCCCCGTCCGCTGGACGGAAGACCGCAGTGAACACCTCGCCTCAAGCTCAATGGCCACCGAACGCATCACCGACCTCACCGCCGGCTTCAGCGCCGAAGGCCGGCTGCTGGCATTGCGCTACGACACGGTCGAGGATGTGGGCGCATATTTGCGAGCGCCTGAGCCGGCCAGCCTTTACCGCATGCATGGCACGCTCACAGGCGCTTACCGGGTGGAGCACCTGGCCGTGCGCAACAGGGTGGTGCTGACCAACCGATGCCCGACCGGTCTGAACAGAGGCTTCGGCGGCCCTCAGATGTACCTTCCTCTCGAGCGCACGATGGCGCTCGCCGCCGCCCGACTGGAGCTTGATCCGGCTGAGCTGGCTCGCCGCAACCTGCTGCGGGCAGACGAGTTTCCCCATCGAACGGCGTCCGGCGGCCTCTATGACTCTGGCGACTACCACGCCTGCCTCGATGACGCGCTTGCAGCCATCGGCTACGAGCAGATTCGGCGCGAGCAGGCAGCCGCCCGCTCCGGCGGCCCGGCTGAGAACTGTCGGGCAGTCGCCGATGGGCGTGCGGATGGCGGTTCGGTTCTGGGCGGTGTTCGAGGTGTCGACGGTGTGGTTGGGTGTGAGGGTGGCGGTTCGACGCTGGGCGGTGTTCAGGGTGTCGGCAGGTCGAATGGCCGTCTGCTGGGCATCGGGCTGGCTTGCGTGGTGGAGCCGTCGGTCTCCAACATGGGATACGTGAGCTTGGCCGAGCCGCCGGAACGCCGCCGAGTTGGACTGCCCAAGTCGGGAAACTCCGAGGCGGCAGGCGTTGCCATGAACCCCCTTGGCGGCGTGACCGTCCGGTTGTCCACCGTGCCCCAGGGCCAGGGACATCGCACCGTTGCGGCGCAGGTGGTGGCTGACGAACTGGGACTTCGACCCGATCAGGTTGATGTGCTGAGCGGCTTCGACACGCACTCCGACGCCTGGACGGTCTCCTCAGGCAACTACTCCTCACGCTTCTCGGGCATCGGAGCGGCGGCTGCGTCCGAGGCCGCCCGTCGCCTTGCCGATCGGTTGCGCTCCATCGCCGCCGAGCATCTGGAGTGCGCCCCGTCCGACGTGGTGCTGCGCGACGGGCGGGCGAGCGTGGCGGGTCATCCGGCAGGTGGCGTCTCCCTCCGCCGCCTTGCGGGGCAGGCTCACTGGAACCCGGAGTCGCTCCCCGCCGACGTCGAGGTCGGCCTCGCCGTCACAGCATTCGTATCCGCCCCCAATCTGCAGCCTCCGAACGACAACGACGAGGTGGTGGCCGCAGCCGCCCACGGCTTTGTGGTTGACATTGCCGTGGTAGAAGTCGATCCCCACACAGCCGAGCTGAGCGTGCTCGACTACGTGACAGTCCACGACGCCGGCACGCTGCTCCATCCCCGCTTGGCCGACGGTCAGGTGTTGGGCAGTTTTGCTCACGGCTTCGGTCCGGCAACAGGCGAGCGGGTCGTTTACGACAAGGAAGGCACGCTTCTGACCGGCAGTTTCATGGACTATTTGTGCCCGACCGCCGCCGAGGTGCCACCTCTTCGCATCCTCCACCGCGAAACGCCAAGCCCGTTCACACCTCTGGGAGCAAAAGGACTTGGCGAGGGCAACACGATGAGCGCACCGTCGGCCCTGGCCAACGCAGTCTGCGACGCTCTGGGCATCGACGACATCGAGCTTCCGATGAGCGCCCCCGGTATCTGGGAGGCCATGCGGGTGAAGGGCTTACTGCGTAGTGAATAGCGAGTGCGGGTTGATGGGGTGTGCGGGTTGATGGGGAGCGCGGGTTGACGGCTAATTGCGCGCCGAGAGGGGATCGCGGGGTGAAGGGCAAATCTCGCAGGGACAATGCGCGGAGATTCAGCGCCGTAGTGCGTGAAATTCGGGCGCAGCCGCATCGCCCGGAATCGCTCCGGGGGCAATGCGCGCTGTCTTTCGGATTCCCTGCAGGTATCGCCGTGTTCGTGTCGCATCGCCCGGAGCCGCTCCCGGGGGCAATGCGCGGGGATGCTGAGCTGTAATGCGCGGGGATTCGGTAGAGGTGAACGTGGTGGTGAACGGGCGTGTCTACTCCGAGGTGGTTGAACCTCGACTGCTTCTCTCCGACTTTCTTCGGCATCGGCTGGGGCTTACTGGCACCCATGTGGGTTGCGAGCACGGTGTCTGTGGAGCCTGCACGGTGCTATTAGACGGAGAAGCCGTGCGCTCGTGCCTGCTTTTTGCGGTTCAGGCAGACGGCTGGAGGATAGAGACGGTGGAGGGTCTGGCAGACCTAGAGAAGCTCCACCCTCTCCAGGAATCGTTTCGGGAGCATTTTGCTTTGCAATGCGGGTTCTGCACTGCCGGAATCCTGATGTCCGCTGTCGACTGCCTGCAGAAAAACCCCATTCCTTCACGTGATGAGATCGCCGAATTGCTGTCAGGCCACCTATGTCGATGCACGGGGTATCTGCCGATAATCGACGCCGTTGAGGCGTACGCTCACGGTGAGCAAGAAACCGGTCGTCGTCAATGAGTCACCTGATGGAGTGCCTGCCATGAGTCTTGGGTTTTCCTTGCTTTGTGCCCCCCGTGCGGGATGCGGAGTGTGCGCCCACGCGTGCCTGTTATGAGTCTTTGTTTTCCTTGTTTTGCGCCGAGAACGCAAGTTCCGTGCTCAGCGTGGAGGACGTGCCTGTCATGAGTTTTGGGTTTTCCTTGTTATGCGCCTCCCGTGCGGGATCTGGAGTGTGCGCCCACGCGTGCCTGTTATGAGTCTTTGTTTTCCTTGTTTTGCGCCGAGAACGCAAGTTCTGTGCTCAGCGTGGAGGACGTGCCTGTCATGAGTTTTGGGTTTTCCTTGTTATGCGCCTCCCGTGCGGGATCTGGAGTGTGCGCTCACGCGGGCTTGTCATGAATCTTGGGCTTTCCTTGCTTTACGCCGCAGAGCGGAGCCCAACGGCAGAGGCTGTCTGCGACGGCGAACAACGACTTAACTACCTGAAACTGGCTACTACCGCCCACTCTTTGGCGCAGGGGCTGGCAGCGAATGGCGTGAGACGGGGCGACAGCGTTGCGATGATCCTCTCCAATCGGCTGGAGGCGGTCGAGATTTTCTGGGCATGTCAGTGGCTTGGGGCGGTGATTGTTCCGCTTTCCTGGCGCGTCTCCCCGCAAGATGTCGCCTACTGCGTCGCCGACTCCGAAGCCCGTCTGGTCGTCTTTGAGGAGGCGAGCGTGACACACGCCATCGAGCTGCGGCGTGAACTGTCTGTCTCGGCTTCGGGCGAGGAGGACGGGTCAACAGAAAAAACAACATTCACCGCTAAACGGTCTGAGTTGTCTGTCTCGGCTTCGGGCGACGTGGAGGGTGTTGGGTTGCCGGGTGTGGGTGTTGGGTTGCCGGGTGTCGTGGAGGGTATGCATAAGCCGGGTGGAGGAGGCGGAGCGTCCTGCGTCGGGAAGGCCAAGGCTTCGGGCACTGTTAAGGCTTCGGACACTGGGGTGACTTTGAGTGGTCATCAAGCTGGGTGGCCAGAAAGGGCGAGTGAGGAGGTCAAGGCTTTGGGTATAGGGGTGACTCTGGTGGGAGTCGGGGGAGCGACGGCCCAAATCCCAGGGAGTGTCCCGTACGAATCGCTGAAGTTGCCAGCCGATCCTGCTTCTTTCTCAGTCATCCCTCCCGATGCCGATCCTGCCGATGCCGATGCCGCCGCTGCCGATGCCGCCGTTTCTGATGTTTCTTCGTCTGTTGGGCGTAAGCCGGGGGTGGGTGCTGCTGCCGATTCCGCCGTTTCCAGTGTCAGCGCGCCTGCTGGTGTCAGTGCCTCTGCAGGTGTCCGCTCGTCCGCAAGTATCGGCACCTCTGCAGCCCGGACCGCCCTCTGCCCCCCGGCTGCCGATCTTGACGACCGCGCCCCGTCCATCATCCTCTATACGTCCGGCACCACCGGCCGCCCTAAGGGGGTGCCACGCAGTCAATCGGCCGAGCGGGCGAGCGGGCTGTCGCAGTGTCTGCATCAGGGATACGAGCCGGGGGAGCGCACGCTGGGCGTGATGCCGTTTTACCACACGATGGGCGTACACACCTTGCTGGCGGCTCACCTGGTTGGCGGGTGTTTCGTGTGCATGCCGTCTTGGGACGCCGAGGAGGCGCTGAGGCTTATAGAGGCGGAGCGGATCACCTCGTTGTTCTTGGCGCCGACGCTGTTTCACGACTTGGTGTACTCGTCCCTTATTCATTCGCCGTCGCAGGGGCGCGGCCCGGGATCGGCGACTCGCACTCGTGCCCCTGGGGAGTTGCCGAGGAGGAACGCACCATCGCCATTGAGTGGGGGTGATTTGCCTGGTGTGTCGTCTGGTGTGTCGCCGTCGGGGGCCATTGGTTCGGTAG
This sequence comes from uncultured Acidimicrobiales bacterium, assembly GCA_958295925.1. GTDB lineage: Bacteria > Actinomycetota > Acidimicrobiia > Acidimicrobiales > CATQHL01 > CATQHL01. The sequence continues at coordinate 484,768 of CATQHL010000001.1, read as the reverse complement.
CTGAATTGTCGCGTGGGCGTGGGGGTGCGTCGTCAAGTGATTCGTCTGGCGTGTCGCCGTCTTCGGGCCCCGCCGGCGGTTTCGCTGAGCCGTCGCGAGGGCGTGATGTTGGCCCTGATGACGTGCCGGGGGTTCCGGGATTTCGGGGGGAATCCCCCCAGGGGCCGCGGGGGCGCGGTGTTTCTCCTGACGACATGCCAGATCTCTCGTCGGTGCGCAGGCTGGCCTATGCGGGAGCGGCGATGACCGCCGATTTGGTGGAGCGCTGCTCAGAGGTGTTCGCCCCTGACCTGTTTGTGAACCACTATGGCTCAACCGAGGTCTACACCTACTCCATCCACAGCGATCAGCGCAGGTCGCCGGGTTGTGCGGGACTGCCCGCCGTCAACGCCCGCCTGCGTCTGGTGCGTCCGGAAGCGGGCGCCTCGCCATCCGAAGAGGTGCCCACGGGCGAGGTCGGCGAGATTATCTGCCATCTGAGTTCCCCAGAGGCTTTCGGCGGGTATCACAACCGCCCCGATGCCGACGCCAAGTCGATAAGAGACGGCTGGTTCTTCACCGGAGACCTCGGTTGTAAGGACGCCGAAGGCAACCTCTGGATAGTCGGTCGGATAGACGACATGATCGTCAGCGGCGGCGAGAACATCCACCCCCTGGAGGTGGAAGAGGCCCTGGTTCGCTCCCCGGACGTGCTTGAGGCTGCGGTGGTCGGCACGCCCGACGCCCGCCTGGGTGCCATTGTGACTGCCTTCGTAGTGCCAGCGGCGATGGCTGCCGCAGACGTGGCCGCTGGCATGGATGTCGGCGCCATCCCCTACGCCCTGCCCGGTAGCGACGGCATCCCTGCTGACGATTTAGCCATTGGCGCGGTTGGCTCTGTCGGTGTGGCGGATGGCATTGGAACATCCAGTCGCAACACCCGCACCGGTGAAGTTGGCGCGGATGGCCCAGTCGTCGGAGCCGCTGGAGCGGTCGTCGGAGTCGAATCCTTCGAGGAGGAGTTCGCCGCATTAATGCCTGTTCCTGCGATTGACCCTGAAGGCGTTGTCGGAGTCGAATCCTTCGAAGGGGAACTCGCCGCTCGACTGGACGTCGACGCCTGGCACGGGCGTCACCCCAGGGTGAGCGAATCAGCCGAAGGGGAACTCGCCGCTCGACTGGATGCCTTCTGTTTGGCCGAACCGTCCCTTGCCCGCTTCAAGCGCCCCCGCCGCTACCACTTCGTTGAGTCGCTGCCTAAGAGTCCGTCGGGCAAGATACTTAGGCGAAAGCTGCGAGAACATCAAGCAGCAAACACCCGCAAGGAGGAAACCAGTCCGTGAACTATCCCGACCAGCCAGTGAATCACCTCAACCAGCCAGTGAATCACCTCAACCAGCCAGTGAATCACCCCGACGAGCACGTGAACTATCCCAAGGAACTCGACGGAATCACTTTCGAGAAGAATCCTGCGAGCGGCGTGGCCAGCATCACCCTGGACGTGCCAGGCAAGCTCAACAGGGTCTCGATGCTGGCACGCGGCCACCTCTCGGAACTATTCAAGGCGTGCGGGGAAGATCCTGACGTGCAAGTGGTGATGCTCGCCGGCGCAGGCATCCAGGCGTTTACCGCCGGTGGCGACATCACAGGCTTCCTGAAAGCCTTGCCGAAGGATCTCACCCGCCTTCATCACAACGTGGCAGCCCCGGAGCGCTGCCCCAAGCCCGTCATCGCCAAGCTCGCCGGCTACACGTTTGGGGTGGGGCTGGAACTCGCCCTGGCATGCGACTTCCGCCTCGCAGCCGACAACCTCGTGCTCGGACAGCCTGAAATTTCTCTGGGAATGATTCCAGGCAGCGGCGGCACGCAGCGCCTGGCGCGCATGATCGGACTGGGCCGCGCCAAAGACCTCATTATGACGGGTCGAAGAATGCACGCCGACGAGGCGCTGCATGTTGGCCTGGTCTCCAGGGTCGTCCCGTTCGACGAGTTGGACGCAGCCGCCTACGGTCTCGCAGCCGACCTTTGCCGCCTATCCCCCCTGGCGCTGAGCATGGCCAAGCGTGTGCTCAACCAGGCATACGAAGCGCCGATTTCGGTGGGGCTCGAACTTGAAGGCCTGGCTTATGGCTTCATGCGCACCACCGACGACTTCCGCGAGGGCGTGGAGGCGTTTGCCGAAAAGCGCCGCCCACGGTTTACGGGCGGCTAGCAGGGCCGAGACAGCAACGCCAGCCAAGAAGAGTCCGGCAGGGTTGGCGTCTTTTTGGTTTGGGGCGGGTGGTCTCCGGCTCGTCGCCGCTGAAGCAGAGTTCAGCTGGGATGTGTAGGCGCCCTCCCTTATACCGCCTACCCGCAGTCGCTGGCCCGCAACTGCTTGTGCCTCCAGGCCAACCGCCCGTGTTCTGGCCCCAGCGGTGGCGCTTCGTCAGGCGAGGTGCGTCTCTCCTGCGGTGGCGCTAGCCAGGGGTCTTGCTGCGCCTCTCCGGAGCGAAATCCTCCCCTGCCTTCCGGTCTAACTCGTCTTCGAGCGTGACGCCCGGGCTCAGCACCGCCGGGTGGACGTGCATGTCGAGCACCGCCGGCAGCCCCGATCCCATGGCAGCCTCAAACGCCGGGGCGAACTCCTCGGTGCGTTTGACCGTTGCGCCGAATGCACCGAAAGCCCGTGCATAGGCTGCGAAGTCGGGGTTTCGCAAGTATGTGCCACTTGGACACCCGGGGTACATGCGCTCTTGATGGGCGCGGATCGTCCCGAACATTCCGTTGTTGAACACCAGCACCACAATCGGAAGGTTGTATTGAACCGCCGTTGCTATTTCCTGACCGGTCATCAGGAAGTCGCCGTCGCCCGTGAACGCCACCACAGGACATTTTGGGTTTAAGGACTTGGCGCCGATTGCCGCAGGGATCGCATACCCCATCGCCCCGCTTTGAGGGCCTAGCTGCGTTCCGTGCCGCTGGAAGACCCGGTATCTCTGCGGCCAGAGCGTGAAGTTGCCCGCGCCTTTTGTAATCACCGCCTCGGGGGGCAAGGTCTTTCGGAGGAAGGCCATGATCTCCCAAAGATCGAGGTCGCCCGGCACGGGGACTCGCTCCAGAGACTTCAGGTAATCATCTCGTGCCTGTGCGCACCAGTCACCCCAGGCAGCGCCGATTAGCGGTTGCGCGGCAGCCAGGGCGTCCACAAAATCCTCAGCCTGGGCGTGCACGGCCAGGTGCGGGGTGTAGACCTTCCCCAACTCGTTGGCGTCGGGGTGGACGTGTATCAGGCACTGATCGGGCACTGGTGGTCGCAGCAGCGTGTAGCCGCGTGTGGCGGTGTCGCCCAGGCGCGTGCCGATCGCCAAAATCAGGTCGGATTGCCGAATGCGCTCGGCCAGCGATCTGACCATCCCAACCCCTGCGTATCCCACATAGGAGGGGGAGCGGTTGTCGATGTAGTCCTGCCGCCGGAATGTGGCGGCCACCGGCAGGTGGTTGGCCTCAGCCCAGGCTGCCAGCTTGTCGGCGGCGCGTTGCGACCAGATTCCTCCCCCGACCAACACCATTGGTCGGGAGTGCGAGATGAGCAGTTTTCGGGCGGCGGCGGGGGGCGACTCTTCGGTTTTGTCGTGGGGGTGCGAGATGGGCAGTTTTCGGGCGGCGGCGGGGGGCGGGTTTTCGGTTTTGTCGTGGGGGTGCGTGTCGGGCAGTTTTCGGGCGGCGGCGGGGGGCGGGTTTTCGGTTTTGTCGTGGGGGTGCGTGTTGGGCAGTTTTCGGGCGGCGGCGGGGGGCGGGTTTTCGGTTTTGTCGTGGGGGTGCGAGACGAGCAGTTTTCCGGCGGCAGCCACGTCGCCGGGGGCGAGGGGACTCGGCGCCCCCGCAAATGGAGCGTCCTCCACCTGAACCATCTCAGATAGAACGTCGCTTGGGAAAGCCGCCACTACCGGCCCCCGCGCCGGCGTCATCGCCAGTTCGACCATTTGCGCCAGGGTTGTCGGGATGTCGGACGCTTGGGAGACCTCTATCGCATGCTTTGCCAGCGGGGCGAACATGGCAGCGTGATCGATTTCCTGGAACGCGCGCCTGCCCCTGTGGGCGCGGGGCACCTGCGCAATGAGCAGCAGCAGCGGGGCGTTGCTGAAGGTCGCGTTGTGGACGGCAATGGATGCGTGCGTGGCGCCCGGCCCACGTGTTACGAAGCAGGCTGCCGGTCTTCCGGTGAGGCGCGCCTGAGCCTCGGCCATGATCGCTGCACCGGCCTCATGTCTGCACACCACCAACTCGATGCTGTCTTGGTCGTCTCTCTGCTCGCGCACAGCCTCCAGGACAGGCAGGAAGCTCTCGCCTGGCACCGTGAACAGCGTGCGTATGCCCTGAATGCGGAGTTGGTCGACGATAACCTTGCCGCCCTCACGAGGGCTCAAAGCGTGTCCTCGTTGAGGGTTGTGTTTTTGTTGAGTCTCAGTGTGTGTCCTTCTTGAGGGTTGTGTTTTTGTTTGCTGCGTTCGGGGGCGTGCTGGAGCCGTGTTAGTTGAGGGTTGTGTACTTGCTTAGTCTCAGTGCGTATTCTAGTTGAGGGTTGTGTACTTGCTTAGTCTCAGCAAACGCGGGTGGTTCGGGCTATGGCGGCGATTGTGAGTGTTAGTTGAGGGTTGTGTACTTGTTTAGCTGCAGAGCGTTTCCTTGTTGAGGGTTTGCTGGCATCGGCACAGCGCTGGAGTCGTGTTAGTTGAGGGTTGTGTCCTTGTTTAGTCTCAGCATAGGAGCTTCCCCTGTGGGCCCTCACCGATCTTGAGTGTTTGTTGAGGGTTGTGTTTTGTTCGCCGGCTTCGGGCGCTGAGCTGGAGTCGTCCTTGTTGAGGGTTGTGTTCTTGTTGAGTCTCAAAGCGTCGCCTCGCCCAGGATTTCGGCGCGCTGGCTACCGCTGGTAATGCCCGGTTCCACGTAGCGTATAGTGCGGCGCCCCGCCCAACGGTCGGGCAGCAGCATCACTCGAACGAAGGCTGTCTCCTCGACGGGCGTGGCCTCGGCGTACACGACATCGGGGCCGCTCTCAAACCAGGCGTCGCCTGCGCTGTGGGTGGTGGTCTTACCGGCAGTGGTGACCGTCAGCTTTCCGAACAGCAGCCGACGTATTCCAGGGCCAGGATGTGTGTGTTTGTATGCGACGGCGCCCGGGCCGAAGTCGACACGGTCGCAGCGCATCACCCAGCGTCGCGAGGATTCGAGGTTGACTACGTGGGCGAGCGCCAGGTGGGCGAGCGCCAGGTGGTTGGGCGCTGAGCGGGGCGTGGATCGGATGGGCGCGGGGAATTCATGGTGCGTAGCGCGATGCGCGGGGCCAACAAACTCTGCTTCTGAACCTTCTGCCACTGACGAGTCTTTGAGGGTGTCGGCGATTGTGTCGTTGGCTTCGTTAGCGAGTGTCTGACCCCCGCCACCTACACCAGCGTCCTGCTTTGCGGTGTCGATCTTGTCGTTGATCTCGTCGCCGTCTACGCACTCGCGGCCTGACCGACACGCTGAGTCGATTGTGTCGTTGATCTCGTCGGCGATCTTGTATTCGATCAGAACCCAGCGCAGCACAGGGCCGTCGAAGCTCTCGGGAGGTGCGCCAAAGACTGCAGAGTTGCCGTTGATGTCGTAGATGAACTGAGCCAGAACACGTGACTCCGCGCCAGCGTCAATTACGGCTCTCGCATCTATCTCCGCCTGATTAGCGGTTCTCAAGACTGCGTCTGCTTGCTCGCCGACCGTCGGGCCGATTGCTGACAAGGCCTGATTGCCTTTATTTGAGTCCGATGGGTGAGGACGGTCATCTCCTGGGCTCTCTTGGGTTGCTAACCAGATCTGATTGGCTTCACTTGAGTCCTCTGGGTGGTTGGTCAAACTCCCGCGGTGGCTTATGGCTGCGCTGCCGAGGTCTCGGCGGGCTTCACTTGAGTCATCTGGGTGGCTAGTCACGCTCCTCCGGCGGGGGACTGTTCCTGCCCTGCCCTGTTCGGCGCCAATCGAGCTTTCCCCAGTCCTGGTAGCGGCGTCGTATCCGCCTGGATGCTCAAACAGCGCAAGCACTAGTTGTCGCCGCGCCCGGAGGTCGGTCAAACTCAAGAATTAACTCCCTTCTTTCTAGGTGCAACGGCTGGACTCAATCTTCAGAGAGACCTAGGCAGCCGCTACAAGTATTAGCCCGCAAGAGTGTTGGCTGCCAAGAGTGTTGGTCGTTACAAGTGTTGGTCCGCAAGCGTTGGCTGTCGCAGGTGTTGGTCCGCAAACGTTGGTTGCCGCACCGCGGCTTCGACGCCGCCGGCGAGACCATAGAGGTGTCGCAGGTGTTGGTCCGCAAGTGTTGGCTGTCGCAGGTGTTGGTCCGCAGGTGTTGGCTATCACAAGCGTTGGCCGCCGCAAGCATTAGTCACCACAAGCACCAGATCGCACGACTGAGACCTATCCATTGGGGACAACAATTTCCAGCCACATGTATTAGCCGCCACATGTCTTTGATCGCACGGCCCGCATCGGCCCATCCAGGCAGGCGGGCCGAACGAGTCTCGACAGCCGCGGACAAGTTTGCTCACCCAAAGCCGTCGGGGACTATCTTGCCGGTTGAAGTTCGGAGTCTGTGAGGAGTTCTGGGTCGAGTTGAGGGGATCTGGGAGTCGGCTGTCTTGCCGGTTGAAGTTCGGAGTCTCGGCAGCCGCGCGCAAGTTGCTCACTTCTCAGTATTTGCTCGCGAGAAGAGCCTCAAGCGCCAGAAACTCCACTCGGGCCGCGCGCAAGTTGCTCACTTCTCAGTATTTGCTCTCTTCTTTCCTGCGAAAGCGGCGGCTCAAAGTGGCGGATTGCGGTGTCTGCCACTGCGAGTTCGCCGATACCGGGTGACGGTGAAGCGGCAGCCCGGCTAATGGAAACACTGCCTACCGTTGCTGATGATTCTCGGGCGGGGGAGGGATTGGGCTGGTTCCTGGCGGCTGGTGGAATGCACCGACTGTGCCGTCGCCTCGCCCGGGGGCTTCCGGCGTCTATTGGATGTTCTGCCTTCAGGCCACGACGGAATTGCCAATCGTCGGTCTATAGCGTGGGGCTTCCGGCGTCTAATGAATGTTCCGCCCGGCTAGTGGAAATACTGCCCACCGTCGATGACGATGGTCTGGCCGGTCACGAACTCGGCGCCCGGGCTGCACAGGAACACCGACGCCGACACCACGTCTTCAGGTAGCTGATCCCGCTTGAGGGTTCGGGCGGCAATCGACATGCGGCTGACCTCCTCGAAGTCAACTCCCGCTGGGTTCTCCAATATCCCGTCGCTCAAAGTGAAGCCCGGCGCAACGCTGTTTACGAGGATGTTGTCGCCCCCCAATTCCCGCGCCAGCGCACGAGTGAACGCCACCACCGCCCCCTTGCTGGAGACGTAGTGCAGCAGCAGTGGCACGCCCCTGAACACCACGCCGGAGGAGATGTTGAGTATTCGCCCACCACCCTGTCGCCTCATGTGAGGAACGACGGCTCGACACATCAAGAACACGCTGTCGATGTTGACGCGGATGACCTCTCGCCATTCCTCCAGCGGAATCTGCTCGAAGCCTCGCATGGCCAGCGAGGTGTAGATGCTGGCGTTGTTCACGAGGATGTCGATGCTCCCACAGTCGGAGATCGTTTCCTTCACGAGCCTTTCTACGTCGTTTTCGTCGGCCACGTCTGCTGTGATGCCTAGTCCGTCGGGGTAGGAGGCTGCCGCTTTGGCGGCTCCGGCAATGTCGGCGATTACGATCCTGGCTCCGGCTCGTGCGAGCCCGTCGGCGATGGCTCGGCCGATGCCCTGTGCTCCGCCGGTCACGATGGCGTTTTGCCCGGCCAGGGGGGGAGTCGCCCGCTGCTCGGCTTGGGCGGACGAATCTGCGGAAGAGTTCATGTCGTAGCACCCGCCTGGATGACGCTAAAGAACCGGCTCGGGGTGGGCGGATGAATCTGAGGAGCCGTCATGTCGTAGCCCAGCCTTTCGTGTAGTGCGCCCTGCCAGCAGAACCGCGGCAGGGCAGGTGAAAGAGAGTTAATGTCGTAGCTTAGCCTTTCGCTGCGACACGCCAGTCCCTAATTGCTGGGGTGGCTCCCCACCCGCCGAGCAGCGAGCCACGACCCAGCACCACCGGCGACACGTCAGTCCCTAATTGCTGGGGTGGTCCCTCTCGGCAATGGCTTGTCGTCGCTTAGCCTCTGGCGACAGCAACCCGGAGCCGGCGGGCGATCGTCTGAGGTTGAGCGAATTGCAACTCTTGCGGCAAGTGGCGGGCAACAACCCCGGAGCCGATGGGCGATCGTCTAGGGAGTCGCCGGCTGCTGCAATTCTGCGTTTGCGTCTGGTGCATGAGTGGCTGCGTCAGTTGTTTGTTCGGATGTCATGTACTTGGACTTCATTCAGTGCCGGAAGAGGTTTTCGGGCAATGGCTGCGTCCTTGGATTGTTTGGATTCCATCGCTACTAGATGGGGGGGAATTGTGCGGGCGCCTTTGCGTTGCTGGTCTGGTGCGTGTTCCAGAGTCCTTTTGCTAGTTGATGGGGGAGAACGGGGCGGGCACCAGGATGCGATTCTGCTGACTTTCGATGAGCGGGTGCACCTTGGCCAGGAACACTGGCCAGCGCGGGTCGGCGGCCATCGCCGCACGTCGCCGCTCCCGGTCGGCGAAGTCCTCGTAACCCCACATTGAAACGGTGGTGGAGAGGGAGCCGATCTCCACGGTGAACCAGCCGATCATGTTTCCCAGAATCTCCTTCTGAATCGGTATGCCTTCGGTTTCGAAAAGGCGAACTACTTCCTTGAGCTTTCCTGTATGGATGTGGTAGTCACGTTGTTCGATGATCATTGTCGTGCTCCTTTGGGTGCCGCGTCTTGGATGATGATAATAAATGTCTATACCGTCGTGCACAGTATTTCGGCATCCAGCTCAGGCTCAGCGGTCAGGCAGTAAGTGCGGGTGCCCGTTGTGTCGCCCCGCCGTCCCCAGCGCCGCCCAACCCCGTCTGCTCGGTCAGGCAGTGGGTGCGGGGGCCTTCAAGTTCGAGGTGGTGAATCGGCCGTCGTAGCCTGACCTCGACTAACTAGTCTGGCAGTGGGTGCGGGACTGCCCAGTCAGGTAGTGGGTGCGTGTTGATCCGTTTCGGTGCTTGGCGTGCGAAGATTGAACCGCCCAACCCCGTCTGCTCGGTCAGGCAGTGGGTGAGGGGGCCTTCAAGTTCGAGGTGGTGAATCGGCCGTCGTAGCCCGACCTCGACAAACTAGTCTGGCAGTGGGTGAGGGTGCCCGTGGTGTCGCTGTGTGCACCCGCCAAGAACCACCAGACGGCGTGTAGTGCGCCGAGTGGGTGCGGGTGCCCGTGGTGTCGCTGTGTGCACAGGAATTCCGGCTGGTCCGTTCAAGCACTTGGTGCTGAGCGGCCTTGTTCTGCGTCATCTCTTCGTGATTCTCCAGTGTTCAGGATCGTTCTGTTGCGGGGGGGGGGGGTAAGCGAGTTTTCGGCCGGGTTGCGCTTTAGCGAGAGTGGACGTTGCGATGGTGCAACGCTTTTATTGTTGCGCAGTTCGGCCAAATCCCGCCCCCAGGCCGTCCCTTGCGTGGACGTTGCGATGGTGCAACGCTTTTATTGTTCCCTCGGATTTCTCCTAGCGCCTCTCCATCCCTCTCCGTGATGTTGCGATCGCACAACCAAGATGTTGCGATGGTGCAACGCTTGTGTTTTTGCCTTCTCGTTGCTAGAAATAAGTCGCAATCTCCGGTGTGCAGGCGTCGTGGTTCAAGGCTGTCCTGACTCTCATCGGTCTAGCACTAGGTTTCGTGGCCATCGGCTGGCCCTCTTGAAGATCGTGCTAGCCCTCTTGAAGTCGGTGAGTTCCCTGGAATCGTGTTGGTCGCCAGATCAGGGAACGTGTACCGAACCGGCCCCGCTTTTGAATTCGGCAGGTTCCCCTAAATCGTGCTGGCTTACTCGAATTGTTGTAAGGGTGGTCGCGCGATTCGCGGCCCCGCGTCCCGTCGGCCCCTAAATCGTGCTGGCTTACTCAAATTGTTGTAAGGCTTTCTTGCCGCGCGTCGGTCTAGCAATTCGAGCACGGTTGTTGAGCGGCTGATGGATGCTTCAAGGCGCCCAGGCGCCTCATAGGCCCTGGGCGGTAACACATACGGCCCTTAGCGTCGCCCGAGTCTTGGGTGGGCGTCGTCTAGGACCTGGGCGTTACCCAAACCCTGGGCCTCACCCGGTCCCTGGCACTACACCCGCGACGATTCCCAGCGAGGCGTCTCGCGTTACGGGTTGCGGTGGGCCTCACCCAGCCCCAGCACTACACCCGCAACGGCTGTTGAGCGACGATTGAGTGCTTCATGAGCGCGGCGGGCCTCGTTGGGAATTCTGGTATCGGGTTCGGCCAAGGACGGGATTCGTAGCTGTCTCGTGGTTCAGTTCGGAGTCGTCCTTGCTTAACTCGATGTCGTTCGTATTGCCCAAATTGGAATCGGCGCTGGATACTCCAGACGGGATTCGAGTGAGCGGTTTCTCAGGCTGTGATAAAGAAAGTGGCGGAAGCACAAGCGATATACGACCAGTCTGATTGCTAATCGGTCGACACAAATCGAAGGTTCTCTCGACATCCGATGACTGGACTCTTAACACTGTTGAAGAACCTTCTCTTCGCATAACGGAAACTCGTTTGTTCTGGAGTGGCACGGTGCCATTGGTCTTCCGGTTTGAAGAATCCCCAGTGGGCGGGTCAGAAACTCGTGTCTTGTCGTCCCTTTTACTAGCCCCGCAGTTACTAACCTCCCTGTCACTAACCCCGCCCGGCGAGCAATTGCCTGCTTCCTGTTTGGCTCGTCTACCGGGAGAACTGGTCTGACTGAAGCCAGCCCTTCCCGGCGTGCTGTTGCCTGGTGGTGGGGTGCTGATGTCTGGTTGGGGCGTGTCTGTTCCCCTTTCTGCCACCATTTTGCGCGCTGTCTCGCTGCCTACCGCGCCACCGCGTGCTGGCACCGAGGTCGCTTTCAACTCGTCCGACAATCCTGATTTGGGGATGACTGTTATCCCAGGCTTCCCTGTCTGGCCTACATCTCTGTCGAAAGAATTCCTGTTCGCCGGTCTCTCACTCTGGTCTTCTGCCGGTCTCTCACTCTGGTCTTCTGCCGGGTTTTCGCTGCTTTTCGCCGGGTTTTCGATGCCCTTCGCTTGCCTCCTGGCATTCTTCGCCGACTTCCAGGCGTCCAGGTGCTTAGCAGTCTCCTTGTCGCAAACCTTCCAGCCGCCCTCCCGCTTGCGCACGAGAGTCTTGCCATGGTTATGCAGCCATCGATGATGGCGACCGCAGAGAGTTGCGAGGTTGTCCAGGTCGGTCTTCCCCCCTTCGGTGTTCCATTCTTTGATGTGGTGTATCTGGCAACGGTGAGTCGGCTCGTCGCAGAGCACGCAACCACCGTCACGAACCGCCAATGCCAACCTTTGAGCGGCACTGGCCAATCTCTGGCTTCTTCCCAGCCAAAGCGGTCGAGACTTGCCTCCGAAAATCAGACCCGCTAACTCCGTATCAGGTGAAAGAGAGCGAATGATGTCTGTTGGCACACGACCTGTGCCGTGAATCTCGCAACGACCCTGCGGATTTGTCCCGTCCAACGCCCCTATGTCGGCCAAGACAATCAGTTGAGCGGCGGCTTTCGCCCGCTTGGCGAGCGTCTCGGTGCCTTCGACCGGCAGAGGGTCGTGTGAGGCGGCGTCTTTGCCCGTGATCAGCTCAAAGACGGCATCGCAAATGCGCTGCTTGTGCGACCGAATTGCGCTCGGCTTACCGTCTAGCCCGCCATCGCCCCGCCAAAGCGCTTCGGCGTGAGTGTCGATGGTTTGTTGCATCAAGTTGAATGACACAGGATCGAATTCCCCTCGCAGAATCCCCATGCCCGACTCGCCGTCGGTGAACAGAGTTGCCTGACGTCGCTTGCGCTGTCTCTCAAGTTTGGAGACACCATTATCTTCTGAGTGCCTGGAAGCGAACTCTCTTGCCACGCGGGCGAAGCGGTCAGCGCCCACGTCGACGGCCTGCTTGAGAAGCTCTTCGTCGCTGTCCACCACATCTGCGCCGCACTCCCTGGCGGCTGATGCCAAAGACGCTGCATGAGAAATTGTGATTCGACCCTCGGCGAGCTCGCGCGCAACGTTTGGCATCTCGGCCAGCGCCCCTCCAACCGCAGATATTTGCTTCGCCTCCTTTCCCGACAAACGCACAGAATCCTTGAGCATGTCCACCGTTCCCAGACCGGGATCGGCCTCTGCGGCGACTCGGGCAATCTCGCAAAGCAACCACGCAACCAGGCTCTTTGCTCGTCCCAGGATCGACGCCAAATCTTCCAACTCCTTTTGGGTTGAGCCATCCACATCCACCGATCGCAGCAGCGCACACGCTGCCTCAACTGAAGCGGCCCTCTTGAAGGGAGACGACTTCGAAGTGGTGGAGACAAAAGCATTCATGTCGTTGGTGGTGGTTGATTTCATGTTGTTAGTGGGTGATTTCATGTTTCAATTGCCGCTGTCCTCGGTTTCTGTTGCCGTGTCACCCTGTGCCCTCGTCGCCCGCTCGTCACGGGGAGGATCAGATCGGGGCGTCGGCGTCGCTGATCCAGCCATCGCCCTCGCCGCCCATGAAGGCGACGGCTTGATCTCCAGCGACCGTCAAGATCGCGTCGCCTGTTCTGGCTGTAATCGTGCCGCCCGGTCGCTGTCCTCGTCGCGCAAACTGCCCGTTTGCCGTTTGCCGCCCGCACACCGACCGGTCGCCGACCGGTCGCCACCTCGTCGCGCAAACCGCCCGGTCGCCGCGCTCGCCGCCCCGTCTCCGCTCATCACTAGTCCTCGCCTCTCCGACCGGATCTGCCCCGCCCCGTTGGATGGTCTTGCTTTGTCCGCTTGTTCCATTTTGTCGCATGTCCCCTCCGTTCCCGCTGCATACACACTAGCTACAAGGTATGACAATATTTTTATTGAATTTGAGTTTTTTCGTATTCTACTGAATATTTGGATATTTGTCAACTCCATATTTCCCGTCATTTACATTACAAAGAGGGTATGACAATTCAGCATCGCAGCGTGCCGCTCAGCTGCGCGAGTCGTGAGATTCTCGCTACGGGCGCTACTTGAGGCGATCCATGCCGGTGCCAGAGGACAGGTCTCACCCCTGGGTGCCCCGCCCTGAAGAAGGCTGAGTGGAGGATCAATCAACGATTCGAAGAGGACAGGTCTCACGCCCCTGGGTGCCCCGCCCTCGCTACGGGCGCTACTTGAGGCGATCCATGCCAGGCAGGGCGACTGCGCAATGGTCGCGCCGGGCAGCGGCTCGTTACGGGCGCTACTGAGGCGATCCATGCCAGGGCTTCAGGCGAGCGGCCCCCCGGCGAGCGGCCGCCCGTCCCGATTCGCTGTGGGGCGACGACGTGGACGGAGAGACGTCGACGGCGCCGAACTTGTTCTGGTAGTAGGCGAGGACGCCCAGCAGGTGGGGCGACGACGTGGACGAAGGGACGTCGACGGCGCCGGCGGGCAGCGAGCAGGCTTTGCCACCGAACGCAGACGTTGGCGTGAGCTGTTGTCGTCGCCGGGTTTCTTCGGGAGGTGTAGGCGGGTTGTGATAGTGCGTAGCTTTCGTCGCTGATCGCATCTGCCCGCCGTAGCCATAGTCAGTCAGGCTGATGGTGGCCGACTTCGGCGGGCTGTCGCCGCAACCTCCCAGGCTTGGGCGAATCAGTGGCATCCTCCGTCCGACGGTGGCCGACTTCGGCGGGTTGCCGTGGAGATTTCTTGGAGTGGTCAGTGCCAGTCTGGTTCGGCTGCGAGCAGGCTTTCGCCTGAAGGCAGACGTTGCAGCGAAGTTGGTAGCCGCTGCAGCTTGCTGAGGAGACATTCGCTCTTGAGGGGGCCGCACCAGCTCGGAGATGAAGCGCCGCTGGAACGCTGCAGCTTGCTGAGGAGACATTCGCTTTTAGAGGGCTTCTACACCTGCTGTATTTGGAGGCTCAGTGTCGCGCTGCAGCTTGCTGAGGAGACATTCGCTCCTAGAGGAGGGAACATCGCAGCGGTCTGGATCGATCATCTGGATTGAGTGGCGCGTCGGCACACGTCGTAGTGCGTCGCGCGCTGGCGCCTGGAGGGTTGTGGTTTGGCTTGGTGGGCCGTTCTTGCGGAGTGAGTTAGTGGCGCGTTTCTACGCGTAGTTCTAGTTGCGCGCCAGGGGGGGCTGTGGTCTGGCTTGTAGGGCCGTTCTAATGGCGCGCCAAGGCTGGGAAAGGCGAGTTGATGGCGCGCCAAGCGTTAGGAAAGGTGAGCATGCCGGGTGGGCAGTAGTCTTCAGACAACAGACAGAGAGCAGGATGACATGAGAGAAGAAGCAAGCCCAATCTCACAGGCGGACCCAGGCCCCTCCCAATCGCAGAACGCACCCTCCGCGTCCTCCGCACCCTCCGCGTCCCCCGCGTCCCCCCCCGCCCCCCACACCCCCATCACCCTCCCCGCCCCCATCACCCCCCACGCAGAACGCACCCCCAACGCGATTGTCGCGCACCGAGCTAATCGCACTGCAAGATCAAATCGGCGCCTCGCTCATCTCCGACGTGATGGACGCAGCCGGCCTGCGCGGCTACGTGCTCGGCCCTGGCTACCGGCCCTTGGCCGCCGGGATGTCGCTGGTGGGCTACGCCTTTCCCGTCCAGTGGACGCCGGTGAACGCGGCCAACGCCGACGTCGACCCGTATCGTGACCTTCTCGTCGCCCTCGACGACATCGGCGAGGGGGAGGTGTGGGTGAGCGCCGGCGCCAACTTCAGCCACGTGGCGTCCTGGGGTGAGCTGATGACCACATCCGTCAAGAAGGCGGGATCGACAGGCGCCGTGCTCGAAGGGCTCGCCCGCGACGTCACGGAAATCCTGGAAATGGGCTTTCCGCTGATTTGCAAGGGAACCGCCCCCACAGACATCACCGGACGGACGCTGGCCGTGGCCCACAGGGTGCCGGTAAGAGTCGACGGCGTGCCCATCGAGCCAGGCGACCTGGTGGTTGGCGACGACGACGGCGTGGTGATAGTGCCCGCCGACCGAGCGGAGGGGATTATCGCAGCCGCCCTCGCCAAAAGCGCCACCGAAGGCGACTTCCGCCGCGCAGTTCGTGATGGAGTCTCCCCAAGCGAGGCCTACGCCCGCTACGAAGTGCTGTGAGCCAGGGCAGAATCGTCCGACAAGGCTAAGCAGGCGATCTTCGCCCAAGAGCATCAGGCGGAGCGCACCAGCACCGAGCATCAGGCGGAGCGCAGCAGCACCGAGCAATAGACGAACGCACCGAGCGAGGAACACATGACAGAGCACAGAACGGCAATGGTCACAGGGGCGGCCAGCGGCATCGGCCTCGGCTGCGCCCGCCGATTGACGGCCGACGGCCTGCGAGTGGCCGCTGTGGACGTCGACGCCGAGCATCTCGCCAACATCGCCGAAGAGGTTGCCAGCACGCACGTTTGCGATGTGAGCGACGCAGACTCGGTGCGCTCGACGGTGGACGCCATCGCAGCCACACTCGGCGACGTGGACGTGCTTGTGAACTGCGCCGGCGTGGTCGGCCCCAACGTGCCCGTGTGGGAGGTGCCGCCCGACGAGTGGGAGCGCACGCTGTCGGTCAACCTCACCGGCATTTTCCTCACCACCCGTGCTGTGATAGACGGCATGCGCAGGCGCGGCTGGGGTCGGATAGTGAACATCGCCAGCATCGCCGGCAAGGAGGGCAACCCGAACATGGCCGCATACTCGGCGAGCAAGGCGGGAGTGATAGGCCTAACGAAGTCGGTCGGCAAGGAGGTTGCGGCCGACGGAGTGATAGTAAACGCCATCGCACCGGCGGTAATCGCCACCCCAATGAACACCGACACCGCCCCTGAGGTGCTCGACTACATGATCGCCCGCATCCCAATGGGACGGCTAGGACAGATAGACGAGGTGGCGGAGATGGTCTCCTGGCTGAGTTCCGATCGCTGCAGCTTCTCAACAGCAGCCGTCTACGACCTATCAGGTGGGCGGGCGACCTACTAGTTGAGGAAGTGTGAGGTTGGGGTGTGTGGGCGAGTTGGGGACGAGTAGGGAAGTGTGGATGAGTAGGGATGTGAAGACGGGTTGGGATGGTGTAGATGGGTTGGGATGGCTGGCCGAGTAGGGGATGGCTGGACGAGGTTGGATGCGTGGACATCCGGGACAGATCGACTAACTGAGCTGAATAGTAAACAGGGTTGAGGATGGCATAGAAGATTGGACGAGCAGACGGCTAGCGAGATGTGGAGGCTAGAGATGAGTCGACCACTACAGGGCTAGGATGATTCCGTGGCCGTGAAGTTGACGAAACTCCCCGATGCGGCACCTACGCAAACGCCCACCATTGAGGATGCGCTAATTGCGACTGACGCCTTGGCAACAGCCGAGGCGGGCATCTCCACCGTGCTGCTTTTCGGCTCAACTGCGCGCGGGGAACAGGTCAGCAGCAGCGACATAGACCTCGTGGTTGTGTTCGACGACCTCGACTATAAAAAGCGTCTCGCGATTCAACATGCGCTGGAGAAAATTGCGGGCGGAGCCGCCGACTTCCCAGTGCACGTGCACGTCACCGACTGGCCCGAGTGGAGACATCGCAGCGAGAGCATGGACACTACTTTTGAGCGCGCTATTCAGAGCGAAGTCCTCCCTTTGCGAGAAAGAACGCCAAACGAGGTGAACTGGTCAAAGGAGATTGGGATGCCTAATACCGACTACGGAGAGGCATTATTGTGTCTTCAAAGTGCCACAATGAATCTTAGGACGCTGCTCCAAAACCTTTCACATACCCAAAGGGAAAAAACTTTCCACTTGAGAGGTGATGCTTCAAACTACAGCCAGGAACTGGCGTGGCGTTTAAGCGATATCTGTCATGCGGCCCAGATGGCTATTGAGAACTCAATCAAGGGATTCATCCATATTTTTGGGGAAGAGCCGCCAGTATTACACCACAAACTTCCCGAACTTGCCAAACAAGTTAGCGACAAAGATACCTATAACAAAATATTAAATGCCCTGGAATTATTGACCGGTGAAAACATCAGCCGCTGGCGTGTAAACTCCACATATGTCAGACCCTTTTATCAACCAGCAACTGCAGAAGATTCAAGAGCTTATATCTCAACCGCAGAGACCATGGTGCAATATCTGATAAACAGTCTTGGTGGGCAACCTGATTCTGGGCAACAAATTGCGAAGGCCATCGATTTGCTTAAGGATACCCAGTCGCTACGAGCAGAGAAAGACCTCGACATATTATTCACGGCAGACTGAAGTGCCCAAAGAAGCCTCAGAATTGCCGAGGCAGATGGGCTTCGCGGGCGCGAAGGTGAAGTGTGCGGTCGTTTGATGGCCAATGACGATGGCTAGCCAGATGCCTGACCCAAGCACAGAAGCCCTCACCGCCACCCACGAGCAGGCGACGGCGATCCTCTTCAGGCTGTTGTTCTTGGCCTGTGTCGAGGATAAGGCTGGTGTCCGCCGATAGCGCTACTGACTAGGAAAGGAAGCGAGTCTGTTAGGGTAAGCGTCAAGAGTTAGCAACACTGCGAAACAATTTTGCTATGAAAGGGAGCATCAATTAAATTTTCGATGGATGACATGAAAACGATCAACAGGGGTGCGATATTTCACAAGTGCGCCCTACAGGTCAATCTGTAGGGCTCAAGGAACAATCTTAGCACGTGCGGAAGAATGCGGAAGAGAAAGTCCGCGAAAGCGGTTAACATGCATTTGAGCGTCGCAATTTGACGTATGGCTTTGACGTTCCCCGAACAATAGCCGACACTTATGAATGAAAGAATCCTACGTGAATTAATTCTAAACGGCGAGAGTTCCTCGCTTGAATTCAAGAGGGACGATGTTTGTCCAAAGCAGCTTGCTAAAGAGATGTCTGCTTTGTTAAACCATAATGGTGGGAAAATACTATTGGGAGTAGAGGATGACGGCAAGATTTCTGGGTTGACTCGCTCGCTACGCGAGATAGAGACTTGGGCTGTGAATATTGCACACAACAATGTGCGTCCAGCAGCAGCACTTGATTGGCGTACTGTTGTGCTAGATGAAGACAAGGAAGTTGTCGTAATTAACCTGCATTCTGATTTGTTTGAAAAGCCGTATGAGGCAAAGGTAGGAAACGATTGGACTGCATTTTTTCGATCTGGCACCACGTCGCGAGTTGCCACTCGTGAGGAAATCTGGCGACTGCATAAAACTGCCCAAATCGCCCGCTATGAGATAAAGCCTGTACCTCACACAAATATTTGTAGTCTTGATCTCGATAGAGTAGAAAATTATTTTATAGTCATCCTGAAACGCGATGCTCCAAGTCTAGATGAGCAAGAATCTTGGAGCAAAATACTTACTAATCTAGACATCTTGACAGAACACGAAGATGAGTTGCTGGCCACGGCGGCCGGTTTGCTGCTCTTTGGAAAGAACCCAAACCGCAGGCTGCCTCAAGCAGGAATAACGGCGACAGCGTATCCTGGCGAAGAAAAAGACTACAACCGGATCGACAACGAGATAATCCGAGGTCCGCTGGTCTCAAGCCGAACAACAGACCAGCAAATAATTGAAAAAGGTGTCATAGATCGTGCCCAGGACTTTGTGATGCGCAATATTCGTTCCGAGGCTCGGTTGAACGGGGCCGTTCGAACCAATAAAAAGGAACTCCCGGAAAGCGCCATAAGAGAGGCGATAGTAAACGCAGTTGTCCATCGTGACTACACCATTGCTGGCACGGATATCGAGGTATCGCTGTACAGCGATCGACTTGAGGTCATTTCACCAGGAAAACTGCCAAACGGTGCCACAGTAGAGAAGATAAAAGAAGGTAATAGAGTTACTCGAAACAAACTGCTTAAAGATATCATTCGCGATTATCAGTATATTGAGCATCAAGGAATGGGTATCCGCAACAAGTTAATTAGTTCGATGCGTGAGCACAATGGAACTGAGCCTGATTTGATAGAAGAGGAGAGCAGATTTATTGTTCGACTCTGGAAAACAAAACCTCCCCGGGCATAGCCCTATCGCACCCCCTCCCAGCATCACTAGCGCATGCCTGAGAACTTCCTGCCCGACCGAGACCCCATTCCTTAGCAAGCACCGGAGGGCCTTCCTAAGTACCTGAGGCCCCTGGGCATGTTCCCTCAGCTCGCAAATGACGTGGGCTATACAGATGGGCGGCAGGTTCACGTCTTCCACGGCTTCGAGGTGGTGCTCGCACAGGCGAGCCGACGTCCAACCGCCACAGACATGCGGAGCGCCTAGCGCAAACGCAAGGCCGGACGGGCATCCCCAGTGCTGCTGCTCGTCTTCCACGACCTCGAGGGCAAGAAGGTGTCGGTGTGCGGGCCTGCATATGATCGACCGCATCCCAATGGGACGGCCAGGACAGATAGACGAGTTGACGGAGATGGTCTCCTAGCTGAGTTCCAATCGCTGCAGCTTCTGAACGGAGGATGTAAAGGGGCAC
This sequence comes from uncultured Acidimicrobiales bacterium, assembly GCA_958295925.1. Classification (GTDB taxonomy): domain Bacteria; phylum Actinomycetota; class Acidimicrobiia; order Acidimicrobiales; family CATQHL01; genus CATQHL01. The sequence continues at coordinate 465,239 of CATQHL010000001.1, read as the reverse complement.
AAGATTTGCACCTCATACTTCTCAAATAGCTAAGCAGATAAGCGATTTTGATTTCTACAACAAATTAATGACCACAGTCTAGAAAACAATAGTAGTACTGTCTAGCTAGAAAACGATAGTATTACTGTCTAGTATTTCTACTTAGGTGCTTACGAACGGCGATCGAACACGTGCTAATCATGCTTGACATAATGCCCATGCGGGGCTTTGGTGGTAAATCCTTATTTCCTGCTTGACTTGTTGCTATGACTGCCCACCATCGGCATATCGCAAATAGATAATATGCACTGTTTGAAACTTGATATAATGCAACAAATAGCAGCACAAATAAAATAACTATTCCAAAAGTATAAGATGTTAAGTTTAGATTAATTACAAGTAATATACTTGGTATGACTATTCCAAAACAAGCAGCAATTAGTAGCCTAATTGTTATCGGTCTTAGTTCCACTCTTTGCATTTCTGTCAACTTGGCATTAACATATTCGGCATGTCCATCGTTTATTGCCTGTTTCGTGATACTTTGTAGATCTTCAATTGAGCCCTCAACTGCAGTATTAGCGCCGTAAAGTGCATCAAAAAGCTCTTCTAGAATTTCTTCAGTAGGGTTTTCTTCGCCAAGAAAGTTTGCGAACTCTCGCATTGCCTTATGTTTATATTTAAGGTCTTTACCAGAAGAGAGATATTGACGCAAAGCAACTGCCTCTATATAGCTGCGCTCTGCAGTATCTTGATATTTCCGCCTGTTCTGAGCGATATTGCGAAATTGTGTCGTTAATTTTAGTGATTCAATTCCAATCAGGCCTCCAACAATTCCAATTAAAGTTGCAGATGTCCCTATAATCACTTCTAACATTCCGATGACTAAGATAATGAGCACTCCTTTCTATCGTTCGCAAATACAGTGTTTGCACATTTTTCTAAGTCTCTTGTCGCCAACCTATTGTGTAAGTACCTCATCATTTCAGCATTAGTTAAGACTTTCCGTGTTTCAGCTAGTGATTGTTGTCTAGAACTTTTCAATTTAGATCGCGAGAGTGATCGGTTTGTCATGTAGTTGGCCTCGAATAGATGCCGCAATTCGCCTCCTCCGTTTACAACCCCTCAAGCGGCTAGGAATGTATTGGGCGGTGCAGTCATGTTGCCGCCTTCGCTACCCCTTCTTTCTCCTTTTGCCGTCCTTCGGGCGGCCACGCTTGTCGAGGGCGGGTAACGCGTCGGGGTTCCCTCCTAGTTGTCGCAGGATGGCCGCTAACAATTGATTCGACTTGCGAATCTCGCTGTTTATCTCCGACAAGAAGAAGGTTTCTTCCATTCCCATTAGCAGGTGCGGTGTGTCGGTGGTTCGGAGTCGTTGCTAGGACCTTTCAGCTCAGTTGGGGAGATTCCCCCTGATGACGAAGATGGTTCGTGTTTATTTGCTGCAGTGAACATGACACCATCAAAGCACTGGGGTGAGACAACTTCCAAATCCGTCCATAGCCGAAACCGTGCTGTCGCCGGGTGGGGGGAAGGCAACAGATGGGGTGAGACAATTCCAAATCCGTCCTTACTGAAACCGGATTGGTTGTCAGCGATTTCCATGCGTGTCGTAGGTGCAGCTAGTCCGCCCGCACTCCAGATTGGAACAGGCGTTGTGCCAAGCGTCAGGCAAAGGCAGATGTTGCAAGCCCTATGGGTCTCCGACGAAGGCGTTCACTCAGGCGGCGTGCCGTCAAGCGCCAGGCGAGGGCAGAGGCTGCAGCACGGCTAGGGACAGAAGCTCGCTTCGTTGTGCTCGGTGCCGTCAAGCGCCAGGCAAGGGCAGAGGCTGCAGCCTGCCCATGTTCACGGCCCCATTTGACGCACCCTCTCCTAGCATCACTAGCGCATGCCTGAGGATTTCCTGGCCGACCGTGACCCCATTCCCTGGCAAGCACCGGAGGGCCTGCCCAAGTACATGAAGCCTGTGGGCATGTTCCCTCAGCTCGCGCATGACGTGGGCGCCACGGGGGGACGGCAGGTTCAAGTGTCCCATGGCCTCGAGGTGGTGCTGGCGCAGGCGAGTAGGCGTCCAACCGCCGCCGATATGCGAGTCGCCTGGCGTAAGCGCAAGGGCGGTCGGGCATCTCCCGTGCTGATGCTTGTCTTCCACTTCGACCTCGAGGGGGAGAAGGTGTCGGTGTGCGGGCCGGTCGGCGAGCAGCCGGCGGTTCATCAGTCCCTCGAAATCGCCCCTGTGGAGCGCATAGCCGACTGCGCCTTGTCTGAGCCCAACTACCACGCCGCGGTGCGTTTCCTCGCAGCGGCCCTGCCTGAGGTGGACTCGCCCTTCCCTGGTCTGCGCAATGTCGGGCTGCTATCCACCCAGGAGTTGCGGTACGGCGTCCCCAAACGCAAGGAATGGAGAGGATCAGTAAAGAAGGCGGCGCCCATGTGCGCGCTCCGAGGCCAGAGGCTGGTGGAGGCCCTCGGTTACAAGGTGGAGATGCTGAGAGTCAATGCCTGGATGCTCACCTCACGCGAACCCCAGCCCGCCCTCCAGTCCGCTGCCGCCCCGCCCGCCGCCCACCCAGACGCCGCCGACACGCCTACCGATGCCCCTGACCCTAAGCGCCGGGCGGTCGCTGTGTTCTGCCGAGACGACGAGCCGTTCGAGGCCCCGGCTAAGCGCTTCGACAACGCCTCGCCGGTGTCGAAGGCTTTGGCGGTGGCCGACCTGGAGGAAGTTGACTGGGTGATCCTTACGAGGTCGTCGGAAATCCGGCTCTACGCCGCTCGCCGCGACACCGGTGTGGGGCGCAAAGGCCGGGCCGAATCGTACGTTGAGGTCAACCTCGCCCTGCTTCCCAGGGAGCACAGCGGCTACCTGCCCCTGCTTTTCTCGGCTGCCGCCCTGTCTGAAGACGGAACCTTCGAGGACATCCTCAAGGACTCGCACGACTTTGCGGCGAAGCTTGCGAAGCGGCTGCGTGAACGCGTCTATCAGCAGACGGTTCCGGCTCTGGCGCAGGCGGTGGCCGACCGGATGCCGCCTCACCCCAGTCGGGAAGACCTCGCCGACGCCTACGAGCAGGTGATGGTGATCCTCTTCCGGCTGCTGTTCGTGGCCTACGCCGAGGACAAAGACCTGCTGCCGTATCGCACCAACGGCGACTACGCCGATCGCTCGCTCTCCAAGATGGCTCGGCGGCTGAGCGAAGACCGCAAAGAGGAACGCCAGCGCTCCAACGGCGATCCCACTGTCGAAAGCCGCGGTCCGGCCGCTAGTGCCGATAGCCGTGATCGCAGCGCCGTAGGCCACAATCCCGCAGCCGAAGGCAGCAAGACCACTGCCGCATCCCACGCTCCCGCCGCCCCCAGCCACGATTCCACCGACCTTTGGGACAACGTTGTCGAGCTCTGGAGCGCGGTAAACAACGGCAGGACGGACTGGGGGGTGCCCACCTATAACGGCGGCCTGTTCTCTTCAGATCGCTCGGTCAGCCCGGCGGGGGCGGCAATCGCAAAGATGCGACTGACCGATGCCGAGTTCGCCCCGGCGCTGTCCGCCCTGTTGACAGAGGAAGGCAGGGAGGGCCCAGGCCCGATTGATTTCAGAGAACTCTCGGCAAGGGACTTCGGGACGATCTACGAGGGATTATTGGAGTCGTCGCTGTCGCTGGCAGAAGACGACATGACGCTAAAAGAGATCAAAAAGAAGAGCACATACGTGCCCGCCAAGCCGGGAGACCCTGTGGTGGTGAAAGCAGGCAAGGTGTATCTGCACGACCGCTCAGGGGCGCGGAAAGAGACAGGTAGCTTCTTCACCAAGTCGTTCGCAGTTGAGCACCTGCTCGATCACGCTCTCGAGCCCGCCCTCGACGAGCACCTGAAGCGACTCGACGAACTAAGGGAAATAGGCGACCACGCGGCCCTGTCGGAGGCGTTCTTCGACTTCCGCTGCGCCGACATTGCAATGGGCTCCGGCCACTTCCTGGTTGCTGCGCTCGACCGGATAGAGGCAAAGCTCTCTGCGTGGCTGACACTGAACCCGATCGGGGCAATTATCCAGGAGCTAAGGAGACTGCGTGAGAACGCGTTTGAGGCATTGGGCGATTTGGGGACTGGGGTGGAGATCGAGTCAAGTTCGTTGCTTCGCCGACAGGTGGCCCGCCACTGCATCTACGGGGTGGACAAGAACCGGGTAGCGGTGGAGTTGGCTCGCCTGGCGGTCTGGGTGCACACGTTCGTGCCAGGTCTGCCGCTGTCGTTCCTCGATCACAATTTGGTGTGCGGAGACAGCCTGACGGGTGTGGGAAGTCTCGATGAGATTGTTGAGGTTCTGGACCGTGATACTGGCCCGAAGGCAATAAGCCTCTTCCGCGGGCAGATCGAAGAAATGCTGCACCGCGCCGATGAAGCGTTGAAACGATTGGCACACACTTCGGATGCCAACAAGAAGGAAATTGACGAAGCCAGGATTGCGCATCGCAACGCATTGGATGCCGTGAGCGGAGCCTGGGCGGTCTGCGACGTGATCACGGCGCACCGCGCAGGGGCTTGCGGTTTGCCAGAGAAGTTAGATGAGTCGGTGTTTGTAGGGTTGCGCTGCTCGCCTAAGGTGGAGGAAGCAATCAATAAGTTCCAGCCCCTGCATTTTCCAGTGGTGTTCCCCGAGGTGTTCCTGAGGGACAGGCCAGGGTTTGACTGCCTGTTAGGCAACCCGCCTTGGGAGCAGGTTGTTGTTAACGAGAAAGTATGGTGGGGTCTTTACCTTCCAGGCATAAGAGGACTTCCCGTTCATGAGATGAACGCAGCAATTCGTAAGTTCCGTGAAGAACGTCCCGACCTTGAGGCTTTATTCCAACAGTCTTGCAGTAAAGCCGACCATATGAGGGGATTGCTTCGGTCTACTTTTAGGCATCTTGGTAGTGGTTATACCGACCTTTATAAGGCCTTTTGTTGGCGTAATTGGCAGTTGATGGGTAATGAGACCATTACAGGAATTGTGTTGCCTAGGGCGGTGTTACAAACTAAAGGTTCTAGTGAGTGGCGTAAGATCGTGCTCGAGAAAGGTTCCTTCCTTAGTGTGTTGACATTGCTTAACACTAAAAAGTGGGTTTTTGATGATGTTCATGCTCAAAAGTTGTTTGTCTTGATGGCGTTTGCGAAAATGAAAAGTTCGAGAGGGATAGTTAGTTTTCGAGGCCCTTACCCGAATCAAAACGCTTTTCATCTGGGAGCAAACTTAGGTCAAAGGGACGTTCACTCCTTCGAATTCGAATCCTGGTCGGATGATGCTAGCTTTCCGCAAGTACCTGATCATCCCGGCGCAATGAAGCTTTTTCGAAAATTGCGACAACATCCACGTTTCGATTCCGACCCGACCCGACCCGACCCGACCCGACCCGACCCGACCCGACCCGACCCGACCCGACCCGACCCGACCCGACCCGACCCGACCCGACCCGACCCGAGTCTACCACATCTGGAGATTCCGACCAGTGCAAGGCGACTTCAACGCGACGACAGACAAGCATCGATTCACCCTGGATTCTGGCGATTCCATCCAGTGAGAGAATTCGATGCAACAGCAGACAAGCACAGATTTGTCCTCGACTCTGGTTCTTCCGTCCGGTCGCAGAACTTCACGCCACAGCAGACAAATTTTGATTCGTCCTTGACAGTGGAGAATCATCAGTGACTAGAGAGCGGTGGCCTGTTTATAAAGGTGAATCATTTAATCTCTGGAATCCGGATACAGGCATCTACTATGCCTCTGCCGATCCTGAGCGAGTAACTAGAGATCTCCACAATAAACGCAATACCCAATACGGTACTAGCAGTTCGGCATTCTCTGAGTTTGATAGACAAGTGATCGATGACCCTGCCACATTGCCGTGCTACCACCCGCGTATTGCGTTCCGTAACGTAACTAATAGCGTTGATTCTCGTACAATATTAGCTGCTCTAGTGCCAAGCGAAGTGGTTATTGTTCACCATGCTCCATATCTTCTTCGAATCCAGGGTACATCTCGTGATGAAGCCTATCTATTAGGCGTGCTCGCATCCATGATCCTTGATTGGTACGCCCGACGTGTAGTTGAATTAAATTTAACCTTCCACCTCCTAAACAATTTCCCAATCCCAAGACCTGATGTTGACAACGACCCCGTCGCCCGTCGCATCGTCAAAATCTCCGGTCGCCTCGCCGCGGTCGACGACCGTTTCGCCGACTGGGCTGAGAAAGTTGGCGTCGGAGTCGGCACCGCCAACGATCCCGCCGTCAAGCAAGACCTCATCCACGAACTCGACGCTTGTGTCGCCCATCTCTACGATCTCGACGAGGACGATCTCGCTGTCGTCTACGAGACTTTTCACGCCAAGACCGACTACTCCGAGCGTCACAAGGCCGTGCTGGCGCACTTCCGCCACTGGGAACCGATCAAGCAGGAGTACGAGCAGTCCCGCGAAGCCGGGCAACTGCACGAGTCCGAGCATCCCCGGCTGCACGAGTCCGACCATCCCCAGATGCACCCCCCCGACCATCCCCAATGACAACCCCCGGCAAGCCTGAACTTGCCACCAACCGCGCCGGGCAGACTGTCGCCGAGGTCGTCTCGGAGTTCGTCCGCAACGCCGCAGGCGTCTATGTGGGAGGCGCGCACCTCGACATCGCCACCGCCTACTTCAACCTTGAGGGCTACTCGCTGCTCGCCGACGCCCTCGATGAGCTCAACGGCGTCCGTCTGCTGCTCGGCGCCGAGCCCACCCCGCCCGAGAACAAGAAACGCCGCCTCGGCATCGAGTCGTCCAAGGCCAGCCGTGCCGCCCGCAAGCGGCTGAGCGAAGCCCTTCAGAAACACGAGCACGCCATAGTCGACGACTGGCAACTGCTCGGCTTCTCGCAGGAAACCGACGAGTCGGCCAAGCGCCTCGTGGGCTGGCTGCGCTCCGGCAAGGTGGAGGTGCGCCGCCTTCAAGACCGCTTCCTGCACGGCAAGGCGTTTATCGTCGGCACGCAGACGCACGGCCTGCTGGCGGGGTCGTCCAACTTCACACGCGCCGGCCTCACCACCAACCTGGAGCTGAACATCGGCAACTACACGCCGCGCACCGTCACGCAGGTGCAGGAGTGGTTCGACGAAATCTGGGACGCCGCCGAGCCGTACGACCTCGCCCGCTGTTTCGAGGAGCGCTTCGAGCCGCACCATCCCTACCTCATCTACCTGCGGATGCTCTGGGAGCGCTACGGAGACGAGCTCGAGGAGGAGCGCCAAGCCGAAGGCGCCCCCCAAATCCACCTCACCGACTTTCAGACCGACGGCCTCTGGCGCGCCAGGCGATTCCTGAAGCACTACAACGGTGTGCTCATCGCCGACGAGGTGGGGCTGGGCAAGACCTTCCTTGCGGGCGAGCTGATTAGCGAGGCCGCACTCGATCGTCGCCAGCATGTGCTGGTGGTGGCCCCTGCCACCCTTCGGGACGGCCCCTGGAATGCTTTCCGCAGCGAATTCAATCTGCCGTTCGATCTCGTGTCGTTCGAGGAACTCGCAGCCGACGTGCGCCTCATCAGCGGCAAGAACCGCCAACGCTCGCACACCACCAAACTTCCGATTAAGGACGTCAATCAATACGCGATGGTGGTGGTGGACGAGGCCCACAATCTGCGCAACCCGTCTACCCGGCGCGCCGATGCGCTGCGCCGCCTGCTGTCCAAGGCCCCGCCAAAGCAACTCGTGCTGGTGACGGCCACGCCCGTGAACAACAGCCTCTGGGATCTCTACCACCTGCTGGGTTACTTCCTTCGAAACGACGCCGTGTTCGCCGGCATGGGCATCAAGTCGCTGCGAGACCACTTCCACAAAGCGATGAGGCTGAGCGTCGACGATCTCTCCCCGGAGCATCTTTTCGACGTGCTTGACGCGGTGGCGGTGCGTCGCACTCGCTCTTTCGTGAAGCACCACTACCCAGGGGCGACTATCAAGTTGAAGGGGCGGGAGCAGGAGATCGTCTTCCCCACGCCGAGGGTTCGCAAGGTCAGCTACGACCTCGACGGCGTGCTGCCTGGCTTCTTCGAGCGCCTCGCCGCTGCGCTCGACCCCGAGAACCCCGACGACCCCGACGCTCTCACGCTCGCCCGCTACAGGCCGTCCCTCTACCGCCTGGACAATGATTGGGAGAGTTACGAGCAGCAGCTTGTCGGCTTGATGCGCTCCTGGCTGCTCAAGCGCTTTGAGTCTTCGCCGCACGCATTTGCCAGCACCTGCAGCCGGATGGCCGAAACGCACGACGCCTTCCTGTCGCTGCTCGAACTTGGTCTGGTGGCCACTGGGGAGGCGTTGGCGGACTGGGTTGCCACCGACTCCGACGACATGGACGCCGTCGAGGACTACCTGGAGTCCAAGCTGAGCGTCACCGAACCGGCCTCTCAGGCCTTTAGCGGCGCCGCATCTCGGGGAGGCGGCGGCGAATCTCGTGCTGGTGGCGGCGCAGAATCCCGTGCTGGCGGCGGCGAGCCGGCCAATCCTCGCTCCGCTCATCCCGTCAGCGCCTCTGAGTACGACGTTGCTTCCCTGGCTGCCGCTGTTGCCCACGACAGGGACATGCTGCGATCCTTCGTCGAGGAGGCGTCCTCGGTTGAGCGGGCCGACGATCCCAACCTGATCGCCTTGGTGGAGGAGTTGGCCGTCATCGCCTCGGAGGCCGCCTCGGTGGGTATTGGGGAGGCGGACACCCGAAATAAGCGCAAGGTGCTGATCTTCAGCTACTACGCCGACACTGTGGAGTGGATTTACGATCACCTGCTCGATGCGGTGGGCAGCGATCCCCGCCTTGCCTGCTATGAGGGTCGCATCGCCTGGCTGTCGGGCTCGTCGGGCGGCGGGGGAGATGGCGGCGCTGGTGGCGGCGGCGCTGGTGGTGCATCGGGTGGCGAGGGTTCCGACTCGGGCGGCGGCGCTGGTGGTGGCGGCGCTGGTGGTGCTGGGGATGGCGCATATGGGGGCGGTAGAAGTAGAGGCGCTTCGGGTGGCGGCGGTAGCAAGGAGTCGATTCTCTACGGGTTTGCCCCTCTTACCACCGACGCCCCTGAAGGCCGCGACGACGACCTCTATGACATCGTCGTGACCACCGACGTGCTCTCCGAGGGCGTAAACCTGCAGCAGGCCCGTCACATCATCAACTACGACCTGCCGTGGAATCCGATGCGCCTCGTTCAGCGCCACGGCCGAATAGACCGCATCGGCTCTATGCACAATGAGGTGTTCATTCGCTGCGTATTCCCCGACGCCCTGCTGGACAAACTGCTGGGCCTCGAGGAGAGCCTGCAGCTGAAGATCGCGCAGGCGGCGGCGTCAATTGGTGTGGGTGAGGTGCTGCCTGGGCAGGCGCCGGTCAACATCAACTACAGCGAGACCCGTGAGGAGATCGAGCGTCTGCGTCGGGAGGAGGCTTACATTTTCGAGCGGGGCGGCACCGGCAGGGGAGTGCTGTCGGGCGAGGAGTACCGCCAGGAGCTGCGCCGTGCCCTGGAGGACTCGAACCTGGCCAGTCAGATCAAGGGTCTCCAGTGGGGTTCGGGTTCGGGGATGGGGGGCTCCAGTTCGGTGGCGAGGGGTTCGGGTTCGGCGGCGGGCTATTCGGATTCGGGGATGAGAGGTTTGGGTTCGGGGACGGGCTATTCCGGTTCGGCGACGGGATATGTCTTTTGCATACGGGTTGGCGACTGGCCGCAGCCGATCTTTCGCTATGTGGAGTACCCGGGGGCGGGCAATTTCAGGTCGCAAGAGGGCGGGTCGCAAGAAGGTTTGGCGCACGAGGGCAGGGGTATGGCGCACGAGGGCAGGCTCGAGGGTTTGCCCCCCGAGTCGGCGGCGTTCAGGGGGAAGCCGACTTTGAGGCACGGCGGCGTCCAGGCCGTGGTAGACGAGACCCTCATCTGTCTTGATCGCGCCCATCCGCCCGAGGGGTTCAAGACACCCCGTGTGCTGACCGAGCAGACTGCCACCGGCGTGTTCGCTGCCTGGGAGACCGCCCAAGCCGACGTGGTGGAAAAGTGGAACCTCCTTGCAGACAAGGCAAACCTTGAGCCGAAACTGCCCCGCGAGCAGGAGCGGGCAGCCGCCATCCTCCGCAGCCACGCCCCGCCAGACCTCACCCAGGAAGAGGTGGATCGTGCACTAGACACGGTCTGCGCCCCCTATCCGGAGCGCACCATCCGCACTTTCAGGGCGGCTAGGCAGTCTTCCGACGACCCCCGCAAGCAGGCCGAGGCCATTCTGGGCGTAATCGAGGATTTGGGGCTGGAGCCATATGCCCCCCCGGAGCCTCTGCCAGAGATCACCAAGAGCGACGTCTACCTGGTTTGCTGGCTAGCCATCGCCTAGTATTGCCATGGATTATGTGCACTAGGATGGTGAAAATCCCTACACAATAAGTAGTTAATCGATTTGACTTGAGCGGAAGTCACATAAGTAGCTGTCGGCTGATTGTCAGAAAGCTTTCAATTTGGCTGCAACTCCTTATCAAGTTGCTTCTCTTCAACTGGAGGCTCGTCTGGGTAGATCGAAACTCCGGCTTGGGTAGCCGACAATTCGTTCTGAGGCTTTGATGTCTCTGGCGACGAGGATGGATGAGACGCGTTCTGAACTGGATGCTCTGGTGTCTTGCGGATTTCTTCGCTAGTAAGGGCCGGGCTGCTGGGCGGTTGCGCCATCGGTTTGGTCGGGATGAAGAACTTGAACAACAATTCGCGCACCTCAGCTAGGCCGGTGTCTATCTTGTTGTTGAGTAGGGTGAAGCCTGCGTCCATTTTGCTGTCAATTCTGTCTAAACGCTTGTCGACTCTGTCTAGATTCTTGTAGACATCGGTGAAGCGTTGATTGACATCGGTGAAGCGTTGATTGACATCTGCGCGAAATTGCCGAGTTTCCACACGGTGAGCTTTGAGTTCTGTTTCTACTACTGCGAGCCGTTCGTTGTGCTCACTTTGCCTAATGACTAGCTCGTCTTGTTTGTCGGCAAATGTATCTTGTTTAGTGGATAGTACGTTCAGTCTGGTGCCGAACTCGTTCAGTCTGGTGCCGAACTCGTTCAGTTTGGTGCCGAACTCGTTAAGTTTGGTGCCGAACTCGTCCAGTTTCGCCGCGAACCCGTCTTGTTTAGCGACTAGGGCTTGGATTGATTGGTCCATCTTGCTCACGATGTGGCGAAACATCCAGAGGAGGAATGTTATGAGCACGCCTCCGAGAATGATGTCTGCGATCGTCGATCCTGTCATTACCGTTCCCCTTTTAGCTTGGCTGACCTGGTTGGCTGGCGAAGTTTGAGGCAATTGGGACGTTGCATCCAGTCAATGCGTTGCTTCACTCTGTCGTCACTCTGCACAAATCAGTGTTTCTGAGGCCGTTGTTTGGCAATGAGAGGCGTTGTCGCCTAATTTTGGCCTTGCAACTCGCCTTGCCTCTCGATTCGCAGGAAGTGGCGCGGTACCTGGCCATGCGTCCAGTATAGCACTTAGACGCCGTGCTTCAACAATTTTCTATATGTTCATGAAATCTATTATAGTATATGGAAATGCTGGATATACCTTATTTATAGTAAAATTATACCTGGAGATCCTCTGTGCAGCATTCTCCAGCAGTGCTTCAGCGAACCGATCAGCCACGCCCCTCCCAGCCTTACCCATGAGGCGGTTTATCGTGCCGTAGACACGGTCTGCGCCCCCTACCCGGAGCGCTCTAGCCGCCTTTCAGGGCGGCTAGGCAGTTTGTTTCTCTTCGACTGGAGCCTCATCTGGGTAGATAGGGGCTCCGGTTTGAGTAGTCGCAAATTTGTGCTGAGGCATCAATGTCTCTGGCGACGAGGACGGATGAGACGCGTTCTGAACTGGGTGCTCTGGTGTCTTGCGGATTTCTTCGCCAGCAGGGGCTGGGCTTCTGTGTGGTTGTGCCACTGGCTTGCTCGGGAAGAAGAATCTGAATAACAATTCGCGCACCTCAGCTAGGCCAGTGTCTGTCTTGCTATCAGATCTTGCGAGGCCTGTGTCGATTTTGTTGTCTAGTCGGGTGAAGCCTGCGTCCATCTTGTTTTCGAGTCGGGTGAAGCCTGCGTCCATCTTCTTGTCTAGTCGGGTGAAGCCTGTGTCCATTTTTTCGTTGGTTTTGGCGAGGCCTGTGTCGATTTTGTTTTCGAGTTGGGCGAGGCCTGTGTCGATTTTGTTGTCTAGTCGGGTGAGGCCTGTGTCGATTTTGTTGTCTAGTCGGGTGAAGCCTGCGTCCATCTTGTCGTTGGTTTTGGCGAGGCCTGTGTCGATTTTGTCGTTGAGGTGGGCGAAGCCACTGGTCATTCTCTCGTCGCTCTTGTCTAAGCGCTGCTCGATATGCGTGAAGCGTTGATCTACTTCGGTGAAGCGCTGGCCGACTTGTGTGAAACGCTTGTCAATCTGCGTGAAGCGCTGATCGACCTCAATACAGTGCTGATCGAACTCCATGCGGAATTGGTGAGTTTCTGAGCGGTGTGCTCTGATCTCCGTTTCAACAACAGCGAGTCGCTCGCCATGCTCGTTTTGCTTGGCGGTCAGGGCTTCAAACGATTTGTCGGTTTTTTTTACGAGGTAGCGGAACATCCAGAGCAGGCATGTTATGAGCACTCCTCCGAGGATGATGTCTGCGATTGTCGCTCCTGTCATTGCCGTTCCCTTTCTAGCTTGGCTGACGGGTTGGCTGGCGAAGCGTGAGACAATTGGGACGTTGCGCCCAATAGCCGCTTTGCGTCACTCGCCATCGCTCCGCACAACTCAGTGTTTCTGAGGCCGTTGCCCGGCAACGAGAGGCGTTGACGCCTAATGATGGCCTTGCAACTCGCCTTGCCCCTCGATTCGCCGGAAGCAGCGCGGTAGCTGACCATGCTTCAAGTTTAGCACATAAACGTCGTGCTTCAAACTTTTCTGCCAATTCATGAAAATCCTCACAGTACACGAAATTTGCTAAATATGCGTCATTTATAGCAAAATTATACCTGAAAATCCTCTGCACAGCACTCTGTCAGCAGCATTTCAACGAACCGATCAACTGCTACCAAGAAAAATAAATGCCTAGAAGGAGAGATCGCTGCTCTTGTTGGCCCGTTCTGCGATTCCGTGGCTTGATCTCAGTTTGCGCTTCCGCTGTTCCTGCTGAGGTACGCGTCGGGACGCTTGGCGTCTAGGTCATCCTCGAATCTGGGAAAATTACGCAATTGTAAGTACAGAGTTGTAATTTTGAAAATGACGATAGAGTACTTACGTGGCCTTCGGTTCACAGATCGCCGAATCATTAAGGATCGGTCAATCGGCTCTTCTTACCATGCGGGGGCGAGAGTGTGGATATTACTGCTCCGGAGCAACGGTTTGCTGGATGATCTTGAGATCTCTTTTTGACAAGCATACGACTAGAAGTATCGAGAATGAATTGAAGACGATTTTACAATGAACAATATTCCAAAGAGACATCACTATGTGTCAAAGTTTTATCAGAAGAACTTCTCAGATAGTAATCGTGTAATCCTCTACGACAAACTATGTGGCAGTAATCCTCACAAACTAAACATCAGTAATGCATTGATCGCAAACCTTGACAACACGTGGTATGACAATGGAGTTCCAAATAACGAACTAGAATCTGAATGGGCGGATTTGGAAAGCGATCTTGCTCCTACACTCAATCGTTTGAACAACAATATACACAGTTTCAGCCCCGATGACGATGATAAGATACTGATCAAACTTGCAGCAAATCTATTTGTTCGCTCTCGTTCGGCTACAATAAGTTTTAATGAAGATGCGGGAATGTCCAGAAAGTTGACAGAACTTATTGCTGATCAAGCCGAGACTCAGCAGGATATACTTGACAGTATCGATTTCAACAGTATATGCTATGATCCTTACATTCAAGATTCGATAAAGATGCAAATTCGCTATAATGCAAAAGGATTTCGGGGTGAATTTATTAAGCACCATGGTAGAAACCCAATTAAGGGGGAAATCAGGTCATTTGTTGAAATTGTTGCATCTAGGCATGAGGATTCCAGACTACCGATTATTGAATCTCGTAGAGAATCCAATCATATGGCTGAGCAATTGCTATCTAGGTATAACGTCCAACTTGTAGTGGCAAAGGATTCTAGCATTGGTTTTAGCTTCAGTGACACTCCTGTTGTGCAGGTTCATCGAGATGATAGGGTTGGGCCTCTGAGTGGGTTTGGCTTGCTGGATAGTGAAAGAATCTTTCTACCAATAGGACGTTCATTGCGATTTGTATTGGAAATACCAAAGTCGTTTCGCCAATTACTATTCCTCCGGAGAAGGTCAGAAATCTAAATCACTACACCTGGAGGAATGCTCATAGGTTCGTTGCCTCTCATCCCATGGAGTTGTCCATTAACGTGGTGCCCGGCTGGCATTCGGAGCGTGAATCCAATGATCCAATCTGACGGCGTTTGCCAATGGTGTCCTAGGTGCCCTTGGCTTGAGGTCAGTCTTCTACTGGTCGCTGGGCCTTGCCCGCAACTGCTCGATTTGTGAGTCGTTCCTGTTGCCTAAGCCGTTTCTGTTGCCCCTCACCAAGCTGGAGGTTTCCTGTTGTCTAGGCCGAATCATTGTCACACCCTTCTGCAAAGATGGAGGGATTGCGGTCGCCGACAAGGTTGCAGGCGAGTTCGCTAGAGGCGCAATTCGACAGGAAGGGAAACCATGAAGCCAAGAGAGTTAGTAGTGGTCGATATCGAGAGCACTGGTTTCACACGTTTGGAGACCAGCAACGCGCACTCCGCCCTGGGAGATGCGCGGATCACCGCCCAGCCTCCCCAGGGCTTGAAGTCTCAGCCCTGTCACAGGCGACTGCTAATGTTCAGGACGCTGTGACACCTATCCACCTCAAGACCAGAATGAGAATCAACTACCGCCGACCACAGCACCGCGACCTGCCGCACGTGGTGAAGTTCTCCGGCGGACGGTCGTCTGCTGCGGCTGCCATCGGGCTGGCAGAGGCGGGCATGCTCGACCCCGAGCGTGGCGACGTGGTGCTGTTCGCCAACACATCCGCCGAGCATCCCGGCACATACGACTTTGCGGCAGCGGTGTCTCGGCATCTTGAGACCGAGCACAACCTGCCGGTTCTCTGGTTCGAGTTCTGCACCGTGGAGGACGCCCGCCGTGGAGAGTATCGGCGCATCGCCGCTTTTCGGCTTGTGCGTCGGGTTCCAATCGAAGACGACCCGGGCGGATACCGGTGGCGCGGTGAGGTCTTCGAAGAGATGCTCTCATATCAGCAGATGCTGCCCAACCCGCACCAGCGCTCCTGCACTGCGAAGATGAAGCTCCATCCGTCGCACCAACTCCTAGAGGAGTGGTTCGCGGGCGGTGCTGGGCCTATGCACGCCGGCCACTACAAACCAGAGTCTTACTTGACCGATAAGCAGGCTGCGAAGGCTTACAAAGCCAACGGTGGGGTCTGCTCGGCGGACGAATATCAAGCCTGGGTGAAGTTCATGCTTTCGCAACCCTCAAACCGCCTCTCACAGCATTGGGTGGACTTCACTTCAGCCTCGATTGCGCGTTCGCCCCAGCGTGTAGAGGGCGTCGGCTTGTGGGGCCGACCTCCGACGCAGCACATTACACTGTTGGGTTTGCGGGCAGACGAGCCCCGCCGCATCGACAGGGTTATGACGAGAACTTTATTCGCAGAAGGAGCCGGCTCGAGCAAGTGCCGGGTGAAGAACCAGCCGCCGGGTGAGCATCCCTATTTCCCGCTGGCCGATTCGGGCATGGACAAAGCGGCTGTCAACGATTACTGGCTGGCTCACGACAGCGGCCTTGAGCTCGACATTCCCCAGGGCGCGGGCAACTGCGTGTTCTGCTTCATGAAGGGCACGCGCGAATTGCTTGCGATCGGGAAGCGGGAAGATCGGCGAAAGGCGGCTAAGACGCCTTCCGATTTCGCGTGGTGGGCGGACATCGAGCGTAAATACCGCCGGGAGGCCCCCAGACGCAACGGGACAGGAATGACCCAATTCGGTTTTCTTGGCGCCAACGGGGCTTCTTACTCGGAACTTCAAAAATCAGCCCCCCCCTCTCCCAATATCAGCCGTTATGCAACAGGCACTCCGGCCTGCGACTGCACGGATTGACAGGCGGGAAAGTGAGCGCGTCCGTTCCCCCCGCCAACTCGTCGGACGGCGCGTCAGATGCGGCAGGCGCGTCATTTGCCGAAGGCGCATCTGCCGGCGGGGGGAACGCTGCCCGCGCGTCTGCTGGCGCGTCACACGCCGACGACACGCGGGATGCCCGCCTGATTTTCCCGTTGGGCAATTCCAACGACGGCTTTGCGATAGCGGCGTCCAGTCATACCGAAAAGGGCAACCCCGAACCCGTAATCAGGGAACTGCTTCAGAACTGTCTTGACGCAAGTTCTGGAGGCAAACCGGTTGAAGTGTCTATAACCATTAGAGACGTCCCGGTCGCAACTCTTCCTGCTCTCAGTACCTATAAGGCGGCATATAGCAGGGCGTACTTCCAGCGCAAAAAGGTGGAAGCACTCTCAGCCATCGAGGAGCACATAACGGAAAGAATCGCTGACGCTCTCGCTTCGGAAACAATGCGCGTTCTGTTCTGCCGGGATAACGGGTGTGGCCTGAATCGCGACAGGATGGGAAGGTTACTGAGCGAGAGCAACAGCTCGAAGGGGCCGGACAAAGGAGGGGCTGGTTCCGTGGGGCTAGGGCATCTCACGGCTTTTTCGGCCTCCGACCTGCGCTATGTCTGCTACGCAGGACGCTTTGCAGATGATGGATGTGAGCTTGAGACGATTGCCTCAGGTCGCGCCATGCTTGCGGCTCACATGCACGGAGAGCGGCCCGGGGGTGGGATTGCGTTGCGCTCCCCCAATGGAACGCTGGCATACAGTGAACTTGAGCGCCCTGATCTTTTTTCCCCTGGCTTTGAGATGTTGACAACACCGCCGCGGCTTCTTGCGTCGGAAGTTGAAAGGCTTGGGGACTCCACCGGTTCTGTTGTAGCGATCTGCGGCTTTGACGATTTCAGGGAGGACGATTTCAAAGGCACAGTGGAGAGGATTTCCAAAATTGCGGCAGCCCACTTTCTTACCG
Source organism: uncultured Acidimicrobiales bacterium (assembly GCA_958295925.1). Lineage (GTDB taxonomy): Bacteria > Actinomycetota > Acidimicrobiia > Acidimicrobiales > CATQHL01 > CATQHL01. Next base: position 448,133 of record CATQHL010000001.1, on the reverse strand, counting down.
CCCTTGTCGACGGAAAGATGACGATCTCCGTTCGAGATGAAAGCACGAAGCAATCCAAGACAATCGACTCGTCCACCATCGAGGGGATGCTTAATCCGGGCGGGAGAATTCGAGCAGCGAAAGGGGAGTCTTTTCCCTCAACGCTTGTCTTCAGGGCATATCACACGCTGAAGAGCGGCAAGCCACTCAAAGAAATCGGCGGCACCAAGCTGCTGTTCAGGCCGCTTGAGCCGGGTCAGCCGACGCAGGTAAACGTATTCAGGGACGGAATGTGGATTACCAAGAGCGCCCCGTATCTGGAAAGATCGGCGTTTGCCGGAGTTCGGCCTTTTGACGCGGTTCTCTTGCCGGACTTCTCCGATGACCCTCGTGACATGTACAACCTGATCCGCGCCTCCGAAGGGCCAGATCACATGGAGATCAACCTCAAGGCTCTATGCAAGAAAGAGCGAGCTGTCTTGCGGGGGATGCTGAAGCAGGCCACCAAGCAATTGCGAGAGGCAGCAGGCGAGCTGTCCGACGAGACCTTTGTTCCGGAGGCGTTCGCCGTGTTCTCCACCAGCGAGGTGCGGGAAGCCGAGATTCTTCCGACGTCATCCTCGCGTCTTCACCGGGGTGGCACCCCCAAACCGCCATCAAGCCCATCACCTGACCCTTCCCGCCCCCGTCCCGATTCAAAGCAACGGCCGCGCCGGCAAGCTCCGAGACAAGGACGAAAGGTTGCTGTGGCCAGTTCCATTCGGACCCGTCGGGACGCATCCGGGCAGATCGTCGGCGTAGATGTCTGGATGAACGAACATCCACATGGAAAGCTCGGCGTCCGCGTCTATGTAGACCCGGGTTCTGACCAGACTTGCGAAAGACTTCTTCCCAGCAAGTTTGTGCCAATCAAGGAGAGTGAAGATCCTTACGAGGTCGGCATAGACAGCTCTAAAAGGCACTTGCCGCTCGACTTTCTAGAGCCGTTGCCTGACGCCGTCGGGTTGTCGGTTGAATTTATTCGTAGAAAAGGGTAGACGTGTATCCGCAGCTGCGCGCCGACCTGACAAGCGCAGATTTTCCAGGGGCATTTTACGAAAACAAGGTTCGTACCAGAGGCAACACGGCGACGGTCACCAATAAGCTGATCAATGCCCCCGACCTTGAGTCTCTGATGGCTCTGGGAAAGGCGAAGTGGAGCATAGAAATCCGATCTCCGTCTGCACTGTGGTCTAATACTGCATTTACATGCCTCGACGACAAGACGGTCAAATGGTCGTCTGAAGACACCGGCTCTGAAGTGTTCATTATCTCGGGCCTAGTGGCAATAACAGATGTCAGTCTGTCCACTGCCCGATTGAATCCTGCTTGGCAGGACAATGACACAGTCGAGATACCAAAGGGGGCTTGGCTGGCGCGGGGACATTGTGCTCGAACCCAGGCGTCTGTTTCTTCAATCCTCAAATTCCAGCACAATCAGGCTTTGCCGAACGGAAGAATGGAGATTGCCGGGCCGGATGACCAGTATCAGTTCATCGTGAGCGTGGCAACTGACTTGTTTGCCCGATGCTCGAACCGTGACGTTCAGATTGCGGCGCTAATTGGTGTAATGGGGAAGATGCCCACGGTTGCGGATGCTATGGAGGAGGGAATAGAACCACCGATGTATAGATCGATCCGGGAGAAGCTCGAAGACGAGGAAGTCTCCACGTGGGAAGACCCCGACGGGTATGACGCCGCCACAGCCGCAACCGTCCTTGAGCCCTTTAGAGAAGAGCAAGAGGAGGATGAGGAATGATTCCCGAAAAGGTGTCAGCAGCGTTCACGACTTGGCAAAGAAGAATGGTTAAGTCCGGGGAGCCGGAGGAGGAATCCGCTGCCCAGGCAGAGCTTGCTCAAATTGTGAACTCGGGTGCAGGGCAGTTATCTGAATACCTGTTTGAAAACTTGATGATGGACAGGTCGCAGAAGTATGGAGTCCAGGTGCTGCACCGAAAATTGTCCGCGGGGGAGGCGAGCGATCCGCCCAAAGAGCTAGAAGAAGAAATCGCTGTCGCCTTTTCGAATTTGCGACCATCTCAGGCTATTCGCCCTGTCTACTGGACGGTCGCCCACGCCCAATGGATGATGTCGAATCTACTAGGCGACGACTGGGTTAGAAGCCTCAAAGGAAAGGACGACGACGGAACAACCCGCAATGTCTGCAGGCGACTAGGGGGATTACATCACATTAGGGGGCGGATTTCGGTGTTTAGAGACTGCCCGGTTTCCAGGGCCTGGTGGAGAGTCAGGATTAGCAGACAAGCGGCAAAGGCTTCAAAAGGTCGCTTGACTGACGAGCATGCTTATGCGCTGTTTCGCCGGAATACGTCGTGGGAAGCACTGGTTGGAGGGTGCGTCCGCAACGTAGCGGTAATCAACGACCCCAGAGCTATCGCGGCGATTTGCGTTCACATACATTCGAGGTTTGGCTTCGATGGAACCCCGGGCTCTAAGTACGTAACTCAACTCACTAGAGCGCTCGCCCGACACAGCATCCACCTGAGCTTTGCGGTTACGCCATTCGAGGAGATGCTGGAAATTTGCGACAAGGCCGCCGAGGAATCTGCCGCCGAGGACAAAGCCGCCGAGGAATCTGCCGTTGAGGACAAGGCCGTCGAGGAATCAGCCGCCGAGGCGAATCCTGCCGTGAGAGGAAAAACGAAGTCGCAAGTTGAGGACAAGGTCGTCGAGGAATCTGCCGCCGAGGAATCTCTCGAAGATAGTTGAGTCTGGCCACACCGCAGGGGACGCTCCTATGCCGCCCCCCAAGTTCGACGCGGGATTTTGAGGGTAGTTGAGTCTGACGTGGGGAGCAAACCTTCCAGCGTTTAGCAAACCGACAACATCCACTCTTGGCGTCTAATTATTGCTGCCAGGGTAGCCTGCGACCAATCCCCGAGTCCTTTATTGCTCCTCACCCTCTAACGACCCGTGATTCCAGCGCAGGCGACCTTCTTCAATCAACTCGTCAACGGCTTGCCCAATCCGCTTTTCAATAACCGCCCCTGTCCGTTTATAGCCGAACTGCTTGGCAGTCTCAGCAATCAGCTCTTCCCTGCTGCTCGCTCCATACATATTCTTGACCGTAACCAGCGTACCCTCCTTAAGCTCATTCAATGCAATGTGTAATACATTTCTGGGTTTATTACCGTCAATTGGACGTCTCGGGCGGATTGAGACAGCGTTGATAGGCATGAGAAACTCGGACGATTCAGCTCCGGCTGCGTAGCAGATCTCACCATCCAATACTGCCCAAGCAACAGCACGCACAATTTCTTTCCTCAACTGTTTTCTGGCCCTGTCATAGCCGTATAGGTCGCGAATTCTCTGGATCAACAAGTCCATGTGAATTGGCCCCTCGACTTCAACTAACCGTCGGAAGATTTGGGTGCTGGTTTCGCGTGCTTCGTCGCAGAATTCTTGTTTGATGCTTATGTTCCGCAAGCTGGCTTCTTTGTAATTCGTGAACTGAATGCCGCTCGTGCCCTTTGTCGGGCCTTGAGGCGGGGCGAAGGCCGCTTTGGCGAATGCTGTTGAGTCGGTCGTAGCGGCCGATGCTTTGCGGAGATCGTCTTTCTTGCTCTCAATATCTGTCGGCTTAGGGCGTTCCAGTGGAGTGCCCGCCCGGATTTGCCGCAGTAAATTCTCGACCTTTGCCATCTCAGCTTCTGGGTTGCGCACCCAGGAAGTCGACCAGATGCGGTGGATTTTCCATCCCAGGCTCTCCAGCACCTCCTGGCGCAGGCGGTCCCTGTCGCGAGCGGCGGGAGCGCTGTGATAGGTCGCTCCGTCGCACTCAATTCCAAGGTCGAAGCTCTTACCATCCTCCGACAACACGCCCAGGTCGATGCGGTAGCCAGATACGCCTATCTGCGACCGCAAATTGTAACCCTTGTCCACCAGCGCCTGGCGGACCGCCTCCTCAAACGGTGACTCAGGTTCTGCGTCGGCGTCACCTGTTTCTTGTGATTCAAACGCATCCCGGGGATTGCGGATGTATTCCAGGAAACGACGAAGCAGCCTTGGCCCCTCGTACTTGCTGTCCTCGTTGATGTCCTCGGCCTTTATGGAGTGGACAACCGTCATGCTGCGCCTCGCCCGGCTGACAGCCACATTCAGCCGACGTTCTCCTCCTGCGTTCGAAATCGGGCCGAATCGCTGGAGGACCTTTCCGGTTGCAGTCGGCCCGTATCCGATACAGATGATGATGTGATCACGCTCATCGCCCTGGACATTCTCCAGGTTCTTTATAAAAAACCGCTCCTCGACATCTTCCTTGAAACGCCAGTCGAATTCCCTATTATTCACCCTCCGCTCATGCATGAGATCCTCAATCAAATTGGCCTGCGCCCGCGAAAGCGCAACCACCCCTATGCTTTCGCCCTCCGGAATCTTTTTCATCATCTCAAAGGTAATCTCGACGACCTTTTCAGCCTCCTCACGATTGGTACGTGCACCTCCGGCGTCGTAGCAGGCTTCGGCCAGGTAGACGTCCTCGATTCCGATAGGAGGTTGTCTGCAGCCCGCATCGGGAAACGTGAGCAGACGATTCTTGTAGAACCACTTATTGGAGTAGCGGATGAGGTCTTCGCTCCTACTCCTGTAGTGCATGCTGAGATATTCCTCGACCAAGTTTGGACCCGACAGGCTGACCATCACGTCGAGGATGCTTTCCATGCCCTTTGCGAAGCCGGGTTCATCATCTTCCTCGTCGTCGATCGGTTCTTGGTCGTCGCTTATCTTCTTGAAGAAACTAGTCGGGGGTAACTGCTTGCGATCGCCCGCCACTATCGCTTGGCGTGCCCGAACCAGAGCTGGAATGGCGTCCTCAGGAAACACTTGCGATGCCTCGTCAAAAATCACAACGTCAAACTCGAGAGTGCCGTTGTCTTGCAAACTACGCGGCAGATACTGGCTCACGGCCAGCGGGCTCATCATAAAGCAGGGCTTAAGGGCCAGAGTCACATTAGCCGTCACTCTCAACAGATTCCTGACCGAGGGCTGATGTTTCTTTTTGATGAGTGCTTTCTTGAGGGTTGCAAGCTGTCCCGAGCTTACGCTTTCCGAATACTTGTCGGGATAGGCGTCAAAGCACCTTTGGCGCACTTCGGCGATCTTGGCTTTAAACTGTTGCCTGTCCAACTCTCTGAACTTATTGCAGATATCGTCGTGATCGGCTGAGTTGAATATGCCGAGCATGTGGTCAGATTCGAAGATGTGGTCAAGCCACAGCGAGTATATTCGTCGCCGGACAATGCGGGGTACGTCGTCTGCGTTCTCGGTTACTTCCCTGATGCGGCCTAGCAGGCCAACTTCAAGGGTATTTTCAAATGATCTGACTGCGACTTGGTATTCTTGCCAGTCGCTTACGGACTCGGCGTGGTCGGCTATGTCGCCAGCCCAGTTGATCAGGTCGCCATATGGGGTCATCAACCAATTCCCGAAGCTTGCGGCTTTCTCGTTGAAGTGCTTGTCGAGTCTCTTGAGTTGGGCGGGGTAGTCCTCATTCAGCGTGGCGAGACTGGATGACATTTTGGCGTATTTTGAGGGATCCATAGGCGAAGTGATGTGCTCTTTGAACTTGTCTGAATATCTGGCGTGGTCTGGCGAGGCTAGTATTATCAACTTTTTTGTCCAGGAAACGCTGGTGATTACCTCTTCCCAGTCAGTCTGCGGTCCGTTGTATTTGCCTTTAAAAATTATCGAGAGATTCTGCGATTGTCTGGCTTCCTCTTCGGTCGCGTCAAGCAATTTCACTGTGTTTGACACTATGGTCTTTAACTTGGACAAGTCCGACGGAGGAGTCCTGAAGTGTTTGAGAAGGTCTCCGACGGCTTCTTCGAACTTCTTCACGTTTGCCATCACGAATCTGACTTGGCTTTGAAGATCCATTGTGTCTACGGACTTTTCCAACATTGCGCCTCTTCCTATGCGGGAAAATGCTGTTTCCGTACGGTTGGCTATCTTGCGGGAGGATTCAAGCTCTGCCTTGATGGCAGGCAGCCGTTCAGGGTAGACGAGAGCCGCGGTCACGGCGGGAGCTGAGCATCGGCCTTGAATGTCAATAGCCCATTTGAATTCCTCAATGATTTGAGGTATTTCGGTTTCTCGTTCGTCGAAGCGCATTGACCCAACCAACTCTTCAAGCGTGTCCTTGGATTCTTTCCAGTCTCTACGGAAATTCTTAACGAAAATTGCGAGTCGCACCGCTTTTTGGGCGTCTTCGAAGGAGAGCCTGCGCTGTTGGTGCAAAGTGTTCCTGAGACATCTGAGGTCTGAGCGGTATCCGCCCTTTAGCCTGCTTAGCTTGCGAAGATAGTCGCCGCGGAACCTATCCAGCATTTCGCAGTCGACTACTTCAAGTATTTCGTTTGTGAAGTCTTCTGCTAGGGCGAACTCCTCTTCTTTCCAACTCGTCAGAAAATCGCCGAACCTGCTCATCTGCCGCAGGGTTTGCTTCACCAAGTCGCGTTCGAGCCAGAGCCTTGGCACCGGATGCAAAGTTGCTATGTCGAGGATCAACTTATCGAGCACCCGAATGTTGTTGCTGAACGATTTCCATCTCTCGGATGGCTCGAAGTCGAGTAGTTTCGAGAGTTCCCCGGAACGAATATTGCTTGCGACCAGCGCGTCCCTCGCCTCAACTAGTAGCTTGCACAATTCATTGGGCTCAACCACGATTTTCTTTTCCCACTCTTTTCCCAGCACTTTTGAGAATTGCGTTGCAAGTTTGCTGATTCGTTGGAGTTCGATTTCGATGCTGCGAAAGTCCAGCTCTGGAATTGCCTCTCCGAAAGCCTCTCTGCAAATGCCTTGGAGGCGCCTTCGATCCTTTTGTTGAGCGAGCTGAAGAGTTGCCTCCTCGGCAACCTCAGCAATTACTCCCTCTCTTAGCCAGTGCAAGTGCACGCCCGTTGCCTGTGTGAAGTGCTCGAGCAGGTCGGCAAGTAATCTGCTGCCGGCAAAGTCGACTGGCGGTGTTGTTCCCATGTGTTGAGCCAACTCTTCGCTTGTCGTGCGGATTCTTTTGACGTATTCCGCAACGTGCTCTACTTCCTTAGCGATTTGCCAATGCAAGTCCAGCGAGGAGGGCATGTCTTTGAGGGGTACCCACCTGCTCGTATAGTGCTCTCTGAACTCGTCAGTTCGGCTCACAATGCGCTCGCAACTACGCTCAATTGCTTCAAGCTCCTTCTTGCTCAGCTGAGCGATGTCGCCGACCTTGAACTCCACGGTGGGATGGTCACGAATCTTCGCGAACTCACCTTGAACGTTGAACACTGTTTTCTCCAAGGGATTTCTGATCCGGTGAAGCGCTCTGGTGTACTCGTTTAGATGACTCCGGTAATTCTTCAAATTGTCGTAGGAGATGTTCGAGTTGCGGTCTTCCCGCGGATCATCGAGAGACGCTCTCAATTGCTCGTATACCGAGGCTTTGCTAGCAGCCCTGCTGTGCAGGTCGAGACAGAAGACGCCTAGGTGACATTGCTCAAGGCGACGTTTTACTACATCGAGGGCTGCTTTCTTTTCGCTGACGAAGAGAACCTTCTTACGGTCTGCGAGCAGGGTGGCTATCAGGTTGGCTATGGTCTGACTCTTGCCTGTCCCGGGCGGGCCGTGTATCACGAGGTTCGAGCCTTTGCGGGATGCTTCTATTGCCCGAAGTTGGCTGAAATCGGCGTCAAGTACTGTGAACTGGTCGCGGATTTCGATCAGGTCGTCAAGCCTGCCACCGCTCAGTTCCTTGAGCTTTGGCAAATGACTTGACAGGTGGTCGTTTGATTCTCCGACCGAATCGCCGACACCGGCAATTTGTCTAATGAGGGGATTGCTCCAAGTCATCTTGAGCATATGTTCATAGTCCTTGTACATCGAAATTCTTGAGAAGGAAAACGTGTCCAGGAATACGTCTTCGTGTACCCTCCACCCGGCTCGCGAAGTGAGCAAATTGCGTACTTTCTGGAGATAGTCGCTGATACTGCTATCAGGTTTCAGTTCGGGTAGGGAGACCCCTTTGGTTTCGAGGGCTTTCTGCAGGGTTTGGTTGTGCTCTGGAAGGTCGTCCTCGGGTTTTAGGTAAAAAGGCGAACTCAGGCCATTGCGCTGCAGATCGCAAGGCAGCAAGACAAGCGGGGAGATGGCAGGCTCGCCTATCTGGTCGCCTTCCTGCTCGATCCACTCGAGAAACCCGACGGCCAGGAAGAGGACGTTTAGCCCCTGCTCCTCTTCGAATTGGATCTCCTTGCGACGCAGGTTGCGGAGCCTTCGCTGGAGATCTTCCCCCTCGATGAAGGTTTCCACATTCCCTCTGACGTCAAAGTGGGGGAATAGCCAGAGAGGTTTGCTGCTCTCAAGCCATTGGTCGACCTCAGCGGGCGTTACATGCAACTGGATGCTTGATTTGCGCCTTTGGGCGCTGTCTGTCCTGTCCTTGTAGTAGAGCAGCTTGTTCCGCCGATCGAGCTGGAGCACTTTGTCTTGCAAGTCCTTGAGCATCCGCGCTATGCGAGCGTCGTCTCCACTGTGATTGGCGGATATTTCACTCAAGGGCGGGGCAGATGAGGTTTCGGAAGCGCCAGAAGCATTATCAGGAGTATTCATGGTAGGCCTTGGGGGAAAAGTTCTGCTTGAGAGGCAATGTAAGCGGAATTCAAGGATTTCGGATTTGAAGGGGAGGCCGATTGCTGAAGCGAAGGCCGTGCCGGCCTAGATTGTCGGCTTGTCTGTTTCGTTGACGAACAATCGGCGCGGGGTGATGACAAGCTCAGCACTTAGTGTGTGGTGAGTCGTTTTCATTATGACTTGAACAGCGTGGAAGTTGTGCTTATGGATGAGATCGACTATCTCCCTTGAGGCATCGTAAGTCATAAGGAATTCGGCTTTTGAGTCAGCTAATAATTCAAACAGCCGAGCATGGTTGATGTCGTTTTGGGTGTAAAGCCGCCTACCTGCCTGCTTGCCCCCTTTAGCGGTGTAGGGAGGGTCTGCGAAGACCGCGAGACCTGGTATACCGATAATTGCCTGAAGGAGTTCCATGCCGTCGGCTTCAACAAAGGTGATTCTGTGGGCGATATTGCTAATATCGGCTAAACGAGATGCAAGCGTTTCAGGATACCAACGCGATGCTATCCCCTTGCCGTTTTCACCGTACCAGCTCAAAGCCGCGCCTGCCGCAAGGATGCCTCCACGCCGAGTCCGGTTAAGAACTAATGTTCGAAATCCATGATCGAGAATATCTTTATGTGCTGGCTTACCCGCTAGTTCAATTACCGACTCTCGAGTTAGTTCGAAGGCAAGCACTCGGGCTTTGAGTTCAGCGCCGAAACGGGTAGCCGCGTGCCAAAATGCTGCAACATCTCGATCTATTTCCGACATCAACGCCTGTTCCGCCAAGTTTTCAGCTACAGCAGTGAGTGACACCACCGCGCCACCACAGAACGGTTCAAACAGCACACTTGGTCGTTCTGACATTGACTTAAGCCATTCGCGGATGTGGGGTACAAGCCAAGTTTTTTCACCTGGGTAGCGCAATGGACTGCGTTTGGGCACCGAAGATACGTTCGCAGCGGGGATATTGGAAACAGTAAACGGTGGAAACTGCTCCTGATGGTCTACGAGAATAGGGGATGAAATTGTCAAAACAGGATTCCAAATTTGCTGTTTAAATGGGTGATAATTCTTTTCTTTTTGCAGCCAGCGTCCAAGGCTGTACTTTACTGATCACAGTTCACATATATTATTATTGTATTCGATAATCCGACTCCTATCAACAAGAGTCCAGCATCATAGGACAACGACATCAAATCAGATCGAGGGAGTGCCTCGGAAACGAAGAATATTCGTAATGGTGTAACCGCAGGTGAAGATTCGAACAATTTATTACAAAATTTATCAGGCTGAAGTTGCGATAGGTAATCTTTGTAGTGCGTACCTGTCTTCACTGGCCAATAGCAATCAATTTGCCGGGTAAGCAATCTGAGAACGGCTTCCAAGCTACCACGTCTAGTCTGTCCTTTTTCTGTCTACAATGTTCTTTAATTCTCAGATGAAATTTGCCGCTTTCTGCTATATTTTCAGCTGATCTTGGGGATGCTTCTCCTGGCCACTTATACGTCAACAGGTTCTCTAATCCTCTTAAGTTGCCTAGGACTGTTTCTTGTTAGCATGTCGTCATACAGATCATGCGACAAATTTACTAGAATCCTTGCTGTGCCCAATAGACTATTTGAACCGTCATAACCCGTTGTTTGCTTGCTGAGTGCTAGTTCCAAGTACCGCTTGCAGGAAGTAATTGCCTCTTCGAATAGTGTGTCAGAAGGCCTACTGTCCCGATAGGCATATTCCAGATTCCATGTGGATCGCAAGGTGGCTAACCCTTCTTTGCTTTGGACAACTGCCTCAAGTAGTCGAAGATGAGGATTCTGTCTGTGAATTACTGGTTCCTTGTTCTCTGTTTTACTGCCATAGAGCCATACAAGCAACTCCCTTAACTCACCTATTTTATTTACTGGAACTGGTTCGTCAGACTCTTCATTTACATCTCGCAATGCAAGAAATTCGCTAATTCCGCTGTAGCTGAGTCCAGTGTATAATTGTGAAAGTGAAAAATAAGTTTGCCAACGCTCATCTATCCTATACGCATTTAATCTCTCGGCTTGTTCAATTACCATCAGACCGCGAAATAATCGCTGTGTTGTACGATGAGTGTCGCCAATTTGCTTGGCAATTTCCTCTAAACTAATGCCAAATTTGCGATGCACATCAGCTATATAACGAGATTTAGCGTAGCTGCTCCATTTTGCTGGGCCGTTGACATGTTTGAAACCCAAGAATTGCCAAGCGTCTTTTCTGTTGGAGAAGATTACAGGTAGTTTTTCTAGGGATGCTTTCTTGTCACTACTGATATAAGGGTTGGTCCTGGTAAAAGAATAATACTTCTCTGGATCTAGAAGAATCTTCACGGCCGCAAGCCGTCGGTTGCCTTCAATGACAATGTATTCCTTGTCTTCGCACTTGTTGTCTTCATGGATGACAATTACAGGCTCATGTTGAAAGAATCCGCTAGCAACTATTGACATCAGGATTTCTCTGACGTCCATAGTTTCCCACAACAACTTAATAATGTCTTCTTCAGAGGAATTCTTGTTGATGTCGAACTCCACCATGCGAGGATTGCGAAGATCGAAGTTCAGTTCGTCGGTGTCAATTAACTGAATTGTTGAATTGTCCATTTGAGTCTTTCTGGCGCTGCGAGTAGAAACACGCAGCGCCCTTACAAGCGCCCTTCAGCGCTCGACGTGCTGGGCGTCGCCCTGCGGCCCAAGCACCAGGTCGCGCTGAGCGTCGGGCACGTGATCCCGCGGCACCGGCGACAGAGCCTCCATGAACGTGCAGCCGTCCGCAGAGTGCAGCTCGTGCGGCACGCCCCGGCTGGCCACCGAAACGTCGCCGACGCTCAGGTGACGGGTCTCATCGCCAATGGTCATCGTCATCTCGCCTTCGAGCATTGCGATGATCTGCTCGGTGTGCTCGTGGCTGTGGCGCTCAACGGTCGTGCCAGGGTCGTAGGTGACCCTGCACATCAATACCTGCTCGCCGCCGATGACGTGGATGTTCACCCCTGGCCGCAACTCGTGGGAAGCCACGCCATTCCAGCTTCGGAATGCGCTTTGGCGTTGTTCAGAGTTCATCGGATTACCTCACTCGTGTCGCAGGACGATTGCCTCTCAGGACGATTGCCTCAAGCCGCAGGGTGTTCGCAGTCTGCCTAATCCGCTCTCCAGGCCAGACCCGTGCCAACAGCGTTGATCGAGATCTCCTCGTCGTATGCCACGTGCTTGCCCTCGCGCCTAGGCCCGCTGCCGCCGGACTTTGCGTCAAGGGCGGCCAGCACCCGCTCGGGCGTGATCGGCAACTCCGTCACCCACACGCCCACTGCGTCGTGCACAGCAGTGGCGATTGCCGCAGGCTGGGCGTTGTTCGCCATCTCGCCTATGCCCTTGGCGCCGTACGGCCCGTCGACCGACGGGTTCTCGATTATCACGTTCACCATCTCCGGCAAATCCGCGCTGCTCGGTGCGTAGTAGCTGCCGAAGTCGCCCGCCCTGTTGTCTACCGAGGGGTAGTAGGGGTAGCTGTCCTCTAGCACGCCGAGGCCCAGGCCCATCATCGCGCCGCCCTCGATCTGCCCCTCGAGCAGAGCGGGGTTGATGGCGCGCCCCACGTCGTAGGCCTGGATGAGCCGCAGCACTCGAACCTCGCCCGTCTCGTCGTTTACCTCGACGTCGGCGGCGCAGGCCGCATACGAGATTGCGGCGTGCGGCGGGCTGTCCACCTCGCCGGTGGAGGAGTCCACGATTGGCACGTACGGGTTTAGGTGCGCCCCAGTGCCGGTGATCAGCTCGCCGTAAGTCCACGTGGCGGCTGCCGCCACGTCGCCAACGCTCATCCGCCTGGTGGGGGCGTCCTTGGCGAAAACATCCCCGTCGTCCAGGTCGAGGTCGTCGGGGCTGATCTCCATTTCCTGGCCTGCCACCTCCAAAATACGCTCACGCACGCGCTGCGCCGCCTTCAGCACAGCCTTGCCCGCCACGAAAGTGGCTCGGGAGGCAAACGTCCCGGTGCACACGGGTGAGGAGTCGGTGTTGGAGTTGTCGAAGGTGATCCAGTCGTACGGAACGCCGATGGTGTCGGCCACGATCTGAGACTGGATGGTTTTTGAGCCGTTGCCGATGTCGGTCGTGCCGGAGAAGACGTCGATTCGCCCGTCGGGCTTTACCTTGATCCAGGCTTGCGAGGGATCACCGTTCTGGTTCATCCCCGTTGGGTATTCGATAGAGGCAATGCCGTGTCCTTTTTGGATGGCCATCAGTGAACCTCCGTGTCGCTGATTTGGGCTAATAGGTGATCGGGTAGCCATTCGCCCGCCCGGCGCTGCCGGGAGGCTGCGGCATACCCCGGCGCCAACTCGTTTCCGGTGGCCTCGGATATGGCGTGCAGCACGTCGACAGTGGACGGATCTGTGTAGGCGATGCCGTTGGGTGATGTGTCGCCGATGCGGTTGGCGTTCTTGAGCCGCAGCTCGAACGGATCGATTCCCAACTCCTCGGCCACACGGCTCATGTGGGACTCAACGGCGAAAGACACCGACGTCACCCCGTATCCACGCATGGCGGTGGTGGGCACGCGGTTGGTGAACACGACGTAGCCGTCGAAGTGCAGGTTGGGGATGGTGTAGGCGCCTGTGTGATGGAAGCTGTGCTTCGTGACCCCGTAGGGGGAGAAGCGCGCATACGCGCCGGCGTCGTGGAGGGTGAGCATCTTGCGTCCCAGGATCCAGCCGTCGTCGGTCACTGCGTCGATGATCTCCATGTGCCAGGGCGCCCGCGTGGATGAGCACAGGAACTCCTCCTCGCGGGTCCAGCGCCACTTCACAGGGCGGCCGGATCGCTGCGCCAGCAGCGTGCAAACCGTCTCGGTGGCCGTGTCGACCTTGCCGCCGAAGCCGCCGCCCACTGTGCCGCCGACGAACTTCAGGCGATTCAGCGGTATCTGCATGTGCGCCGCCACCACCCCCATCGAGAAGTAGAGAGCCTGCGTGCAGGAGTAGATGGTGAAGCGGCCGTCAGGCTCGGGCACGCTCAGGCACACCTGCGTCTCGATGGGCATCTGCTCGATGGCTGCCGGCCGGTACACGCCGGAGATGATCTTGTCGGCGTCATCAAACGCCTTTTCGATGCTGCCCTTGCGAATCTGCCTGCGATCCATCGATTCCTCGAAGTGGGGATAGACGGTGCCCCAGTGGTGCGGCTGAGAGACGTCGGCGTCGAACGCCTTGCGCACGTCGAACAGGGGTGTCTTGGGCGCGAAGTCGACTTCGATGGCGGCTACGGCGTCGGCGGCCTGCTCGGTGGTCTCGGCGGCCACCAGCGCAATGGGCTGGCCCTTGTAGCGCACCTCGTCTTTCGCCAGCAGCGGCTCATCGGCGGGAATGCCCAGAGCGGAGAGGTGCCCGTATTCCAGCAGCGGCACGTCCGCGTGTGTGATCACGGCGCGGACCCCAGGCATGTTCTCTGCGGCTGTGGTGTCCAGCCGCGTGATTGTGGCGTAGTCGTGCGGGGAGCGCAGGGCTTTAGCCCAGAGCGTTCCGTGAGCTCTGATGTCGTCCACGAACGCCGTGCGCCCAGTGGCGTGCCCCACCCCGTCGTAGCGGGGAAGGCGTGCTCCTACAGCTTTCATTCTTCCTCCTAGGTTTGAATTTCCGACTTAAGTTGAGTTTTGGTTGGCAGCGAGCGCAGTGTCGCCGGCTTTACCTGTGTGCGCCCTACGCACGCACCTGGGTGTGGGGGCTCTCGGCGGCCACCGACATGTCGAAGTCTCCCTCTCTGGCCGCGGCCACAGCGTCGACGATCTTCAGGTAGCCGGTGCAGCGGCAGACGTGGCCTGCGAGCGCCTCGGTGATCTCCTCCCTGCTTCCGCTGCCGCCTTTATCGAGATAGGCGGTGGCGGCGATCACCATGCCTGGCGTGCAAAAGCCGCACTGCGCCGCGCAGAAATGCACGAACGCCTTCTGAACAGGTGAGAGAGCCTCTGGCGTGCCCAGACCCTCCACGGTGGTGACCTCGGAGCCGTCTGCGGCGATAGCGGCAGTTAGGCAAGCCCTCCTAGGTGAGCCGTCGATGAGCACGGTGCAGGCTCCGCAGCCACCGTTCTCGCAGCCCGCCTTGGCGCTCAGCACGCCGAGTTCCTCTCGGAGCACGTGCAGCAGGGGGGTGAGGGGCGGACTATCGACTTGAGCGTCCGCCCCGTTCAGGGTGATTTTCATGATCCCACCTCCAACTCTGAGAGTACTCGCCTGACTAGCGACGGAAGGGTGCGGCGCCGGTACCAGCCAGAGGCCAGCGGGTCGTCCGACGGGTTCACCTCTTCGGCAGCCGCCGCCCCAGCCGCTTCAGGGTCGTGCGCCAGCGCCTCGGCTGCTCGTAGTCGAACACCCACCGGGCCGACTCCCACGGCGGCCAGCCGCACCTCGCCACCTACTGTGCGGACGCCTGAGACCGACATCACGGTGAAGTGGTGGGCGTGCGGTCGCCCGAGGCTTGCGAACGCCCCGGCCGCGGGTCGTGAATAATGGGAGTCGTCAAAAACCCGCCTGCCGTCGGTGGTGGTACGTAGATGCATGCCTCCGCCCATCTCCAACGGGGCTACGTAGGAAACCTCGAGCAGCAGCCGGCCGTCACGGGCCGCAAGGAAGTCCTCCAGCGACTCGGTGCGCTCCCTGTCTGAGCCGGCCGATCGCGCCGATGCGTCGAGGGCCAGCAGCGGCGCCTGGAGGTCGCCGAAACCCGCGGGTGCGCAAAGGTTGCCGCCCAGCGTGGCCGCCGCCCGAATCTCCCCGTCCCCTATCCCGCGGGCTGCTGGGCCGATCGGGGCGGGTTGCGTGCAGAGGCGATCCACAGGTGTCATCGCCCCGACACGCGCCATTATTTCCCCGTCGCATGGTTCCTTGACGAAGTCGAGCCCGGCGCCCGATAGCGCCACGACCTGTTCCGGCGCCCCGCCTCGCAGGTGGAGTTCCGGCACCAGCAGGGTTCCACCAGCCAGGATCCTCACCCCGTCGCCGTCACCGAACGCCTCAATGGCCTCGCCTGGCGAGCAGGGGAAGAGCACTGCAGTTGTCGCTGCCATATGTTCTCCCTTCTGTGACTTGGAATAATGATAGACAATTCCGCCGCAGAGTGTTGCGACGCATTCCGCCGCAGCGTGTTGCGACGCATTCCGCCGCAGCGCATAGAGCGGCGTATAGCCGCCCTGTCCTGCCGAAGCCGCATGCTCGCAGGCCGATGCCGCGCCCTCGAACAGCAGTCGATTCGCGATTCGGCTCTGGTCAATTCGCGGTTCGGCACAGGTTAATCAGAGGCTAGGACAAGCTGCGCCTCAATGCCGAGAGTTGACCAGTCAAAGCTGAAAGCAGGCGCGTAGGGACTCGTGCGTTGGTGCGTAGGAACCCTGAGTCAGCGCAAAAGGGCCCTTAGTCAGTGCATAGTCAGCGCATAGGAACCGGTGAGTTGGCGCGCCGCCCCCTCGGTGAGTTGGCGCGCCGCAAATTTTTTGACTATGTTCCACTCTGAGCCGAACACACCTGGAGAAAAAATCGGCAATCAGACAAACCAGACAACAAAGAGGAGAACCAATGGCAGACGTGCAAGCTCATTCGGCCGACATCTGGGAGTTGCTCGACCCTGAGGCGGAGGTTCAGAAGCTCGCTGGGGGCTTCACGTTCACCGAGGGCCCGATTTGGCACCCCACTGAGCACTACCTGCTCTTTTCCGACATGCCTGGCGACGTTCGTCGCAAGTACACGCCCGACGGTGCGATCGAAGAGGTAATGCGTCCGTCGAACAAGTGCAATGGGATGACCTACGACGTCGACCACAACCTCATTGTGTGCGAGCACGTCACCTCCAGCCTGGTAAGGGAGAACACCGACGGAACACGGGAGATTCTTGCGTCGCACTTTGAAGGAAAGGAGCTAAACAGCCCAAACGACGTGGTAGTGGCCTCGGACGGGTCAATCTACTTTTCCGACCCGTGGTTCGGACGAATGCCTGTCTTCGGCGAAGAACGCGAGCGCGACCTGGGCTGGCAGGGCGTATTCAGGGTTCCGCCCGACGGCGGGAATCTTCAGCTGATGGTTGACCGCGACGAGTTCGAGCAGCCCAACGGCCTTTGCTTCTCGCCGGACGAGTCCCTTCTGTACATCAACGACACCCCTCGGGCGCTTATCAGCGTCTACGACGTGAATCCCGACGGGAGCCTGGCCGACGGACGCCTCTTCTTCGATGGAATTGGGACGGGAGTCATCGAGGAGGGAATACCCGACGGCATGAAGTGCGACGCACTTGGCAACATCTGGGTGACAGGCCCAGGCGGGGTGTGGGTGATAAGCAATAATGCCGAGCACCTAGGGGTGATTTCCATCCCGGAGAACGTGGGCAACCTCACCTGGGGAGGACCCGACTGGCGAACCTTGTTTATGCCGTCAAGCACGTCGCTGTATTCGATCAGCACCAAGGTCGGGCCGCGACGGGAGCCGTACATGGGCTGAGCAGCCCCGCTTAGCGGCCAACCAGGCTGAGGGGCGAGGCGCGGCCACGGGCCGCGTAGTCCAGTCCCGTAGGTAAAGGCGCTTCCGCTGGAAACCGCAAGGGGGGATGATGTAAAGTCTCCTCCCTGTCAAGCGAACGACAGAAACAACCCCAAATAAACCGAAGGACTGATAGCTAACAAATCCAAGGAGGGAACCATGAGCGATCTTTCCCTTGATGCGAGCCGTTGCGCCCTCATCATCCAGGATCTTCAAAACGACGTTATTACCGAGGGAGGCGCGTTTGGTGAATCCGGTTCCCCGGGTCACGCCGCCGAGCAGAACGTTGTGGACAACGTTGCTCGCCTGGCGGATGTCTGCCGTGCGAATGGCGTGCCCGTCATCCACGTCTGGTACATCGTGGAGGAAGGAGCCCCGGGCTTGAAGCTCAACGCACCGCTTTTCGAGGCATTGAAGGGCACCGGCGGCCTGGTGCGGGACACCTGGGGTGCCGCCCCAGTAGACGGGCTGGAGGCCCAGGCCGGCGACTTCGTGGTGGAGAAGATGCGGATGAGCGCCTGGGAAGGCACAAAGCTGGAGAGCGTGCTGGCCGGCACGGGCCGCGACACTGTGATCGTGACAGGGGCCTGGACGAACATGTCGGTTGAGCACACGGCCAGGACAGGCGCCGACAAGGGCTATCACATGGTCGTGCCAGAAAACGGCTGCTCGACGATGAGCGCCGACTGGCACAACGCCTCAATCAACTACGCCCTCCAGAACGTATGCGTTGTGACCGATGTTGACTCGGTTGCAGAGGCTCTCATCGGCTGAGCACGCCAGGAGCCGGGGAATCAGCACGCCAAGGAGGCTGGATAATCAGAGACAATCAGAATCCTCCGCCAAAGACGGCAAAGACAAGGTAACGATCTGAAAGGTAAGTGGTGACCGACGTCAAATTAGACGAAGGTGCTCGAGAGCCGTCCGGCCGCCCAGGGTTGACAGGGCGCGCCAGCTCGCACTACCGCCGCATACGGACGATGGGCTGGCGACAGTTGGTGCCGCGTCTGCTCTTGGCTGCGGTGCTGATCTTCATCGCCGTCTGGATTCTCTTTGTTACTGAAGTCAGTTCGGCGCAGGCGGCAATCAATGAGCCGGGCAGATTCCTGAGGAGCATCCTCGACTCGATCACCAACGCCAGCCTGTACTTCATCGTGGCGTCCGGGTTCACGCTCATCTTCGGCCTGATGCGCACGGTGCAGATGGCCCATGGATCGATGTTCCTGCTGGCCGGGTACATAGCCCTGACATTCCAGCGCGAGCGCCTCGACATCAATCAGGGTATTTCACCCGAGCAGGTGAGCGCCTCCAACTGGCTGCTTCCGCTGATTTTTGCGGTCTTGATCGTGAGCGGCCTGGGCTTGGTGATTCAGCAGGTCTTTCTGCGCTGGAACGCCGGTCAGGACTTGCGACAGGCCATAATCACGATCGCCATCTCCATAATAATGGCCGATCAAATGACAGCCAACTTCGGAGGGGTTGCCAAGGACATCACCTGGCCGCGCGAAATACACGGTTTCATCGAGACCGAGAACTTCCGCTATGCCACTCACCGCTTTTTCATCATCGGGGTCGCCCTGGGGGTGGGCGGACTGCTGTGGCTGCTGCTCAACAAGACACGAACAGGCATGGTCATACGGGCAGGCGTGGACGACACCCCGATGGTGCAGGCGCTTGGCATCAACGTGCACAAGGTGTTTGCCGTCTCGTTCGCGCTCGGATCGGCCCTGGCCGCCCTGGGGGGGGTGATCGGAGGCTCTCATGCCTCCCTGGCCCCTTCGGTTGACGCGGAATGGCTGCTTCACTCCCTGGTGGTGGTGATCATCGGCGGGCTGGGCTCGCTCCGTGGGGCGGCGGCGGGTTCGCTGCTCTACGGGCTGGCAAAGAGCTTTGCTCCCGCCTATCTGCCGGCCAGCCTCACCAACTACTCCATAATCGCCACATTCGCGGTGCTGGCGATCGTCTTGGCGCTGCGGCCTTACGGGATGTTCGGAAGAGCCGAATGAACCTGACTCGAATAGCGGAGATATTCACAGGAAAAGCCCGCCCGGGCGTCTCCGGCACCGACTACTCACAACGCACTAAGCGGCTGGTCGCAGTCTTCTTCGTGGTGCTCCTCGTGATGGGCCTGCTTCAGGCGTTCACGCCGGGGCCGTTCCGCCACTTCTTCGTGGACTTTGTGCTCACGCAGTCGTTGATCCTTGGAATCGCGGCCTCCAGCCTCATCTTCCTCTCCGCATACGGGGGGATGATTTCCCTCGCCCAGGTTCTCATGTACGGGATGTGCGGGTTCGTGGTGGGAAATTCGGTCACGACGCTGGGGAGCAAGGGTTTGAAACTGGGGCTGAACCCCTGGGTGGGGGTCGTGATCGGCGTGGTGGTCACGACTTTCGTGGGCTTTGTGCTGGGTGTCATCTCCAGCCGCTCGAGCGGCCTCTATTATCTTATGATCACCCTTTCCTTCGGGGTGATTGGCACATACTTTTTTGGGCAGGTCACGCAGCTGTCAGGATTCGGGGGAGTAAATCAGGTCAGGCCGCCCGGTTACATAGGCGAGCCGGACTCTGCAACCAACCCCGAGCGCATGTTCTATACGACGCTGGTGGTGGCAGTAATTGTGTATCTGCTGTTGCGCTATGTGTCGAGGACGCCATTTGGGCTGACACTCCAGGGTGTGCGCGATGATCCGGTGCGGATGAACTCCCTTGGCTACAACGTGGCGATGCATCGTGTTTGGGCTTTCACGCTCTCCGCTTTTGTGGCCTCGCTTGCCGGCGTGCTCTACGTGTGGGAGTGGCGCTCGATCAGCCCTACCACGATCAACCTGTTCGGGATCATCGACCTGCTCGTAATCGCCGTCATAGGCGGGATCCTCATGCTGGAGGGGGCTTGGCTGGGGGCGTTTGTCTTCGTGGCCCTCGAAAATTACGTGCGAGACGTCCTTCTGTTGAACAACTGGATTGGCGAGGACAGGTTCCGCACTCTGGTCGGGGCGGTTGTCCTCGTGCTCGTGTTGGCATGCCCTGACGGGCTGGTGGGTTTGCGGCGTATCCGCTTTGCTATTCCCATGTCAATCGTCGGGGGTGTAGTATGGGGAACTGCCGGGGGTGTTGTGATAGGAAGTGGAGGGGCAATTTCGGGGATAATCGTGGGGGCAGTGGCCGGAATAGGATTCGCCGGGCTGCTGAACCTGGTGAAGGAGTTCGACTGGGCGAATTCGATGGCTGGCAGTCTCGGCAAGTACCGGCTGAAAGTGTCGGCACCAAGAACCGATTAGCGCGGGGATGGGAGGCAGTGATGGATGACTAGACCGACTGGTGGTTCGCAGGAATAGCGAATTACAATTGCCGAATCAAATTGCGACCTGATCTGTTTTAAACCAAGATGCGGGTCGGGCAGAAAATCAAGCGAACAATTATGAGGAAAATAAACAGAAAAGGAGGAGTTTTGAAACTCTTTGGAAAAAAGACGGTTTGGCTGAAAGTGCTGACCGCTTCTTTGGTGATGTCGCTGGTGGCAGCCGCCTGTGCGGCCCAAACCGAGACAGCTGATCAGGCGTTGCAGATAGCCAATTCTGCCAACAGCGCCGCTGCTGCGGCCCAGGCTGCGGCGGATGCGGCCGCGGCTGAGGCCAGGTCCGTCCAGGCGGGCGCCGCAGAGATGCAGGCTGCAATAGATGTGGCCCAGGCTGCGGCCATTCTGGCCCAGTCCACAGCGGAAGACAATGAAGCCGCGGTTGCCGAGGCTCAAGCAGACCTTGACGCCGCTAACAGCGCGCTGGCTGATGCCACGGTGGCGGCCGAAAAGGCGCAGATGGAGGCATCGGCCGCAACTGAAGAGGCGGCGGCAGCCCAGGAGAGGGCTCAGGCGGCTGAGATGGAAGCCGAGGAAGCCGCTCAAAGGGCTGAAGATGCCGAAGCACGCGCTGCTGAGGCCGAGAGAACCGCAGCAGGAACCCAGGAGATCAAGCTGGCCATCCTCTCAGACTGCGAAGGCGCCTTCGGGGCTTTCCACGAGCAGGACATAGCGGGCGTTGCCACTGCCTTTGCAGAGTACGCAGGTGCCACGATCACCAACCGCAGCAAGCCCACCGACGGTTTCACCGGTGCTTCGGTGGCGGGCGTGCCCATCAACCTGGTGGGTATAGGCTGCGCCGACGACACGGCGGAGGCGGCCATTCGTGAGACGCGGAATCTCATGGAAAACCTCGGTGCCGACATCATGATCGGCCCGCTTTCCGGGGACGAGAGCATCGCTGTGGCCAACTACGCGAAAGACCACCTGAACCAGACTTTCATCAACGGAACGGCAGGCGCACAGGACACCACCCTTACGGTGCGGGCACCCAACTTCTTCCGCTTCAACGGTGACGGCGCCCAGTGGAACGCCGGCCTAGGCGACATCGCCAAAAACACGCTGGGATGGGAGACGGCAGCCGTGATAGGCGACGACTACAGCTTCGCCTGGACGTCGATGGCAGGCTTCATCGCGGAGTTCTGCGCCGCAGGCGGCGATGTGATCTCGCGTGTGTTCCCGCCGCTTAACGAGACCAACTACTCAGGGTTCGTCGAGCAACTTCCCGATCCCGACGAGGTGGACGGCTACTTCTGGGCAGTCGGTGGAGCAGGCCTGATCCCGGCGCTGAAGGCGTTCGAGGACGCAAAGGGCCCGGTCGATGGATCCCAGCACATTGGCAACCTCTTCTGGGGGACGCCAGGCCAGTTCGAGCAACTCGGAGGCAGGGTTGACGGGGCATACGTGGGCGGCTTCGGCATCGCCGGCGACCTCAAGACCGCGAACGCCAACAGGCACATGGAGATCATCACGAGGCACTTTGACGAGATTCCGTTCGGAGGCAACCCCGCACCAGCGTCGGACGCCCATGGAAGCGGTTTCTTCCTCAACTACCACAACGCTGCATGGGGCCTCATTCAGGCTCTGGAGGCGGTGAACGGTGATCTCTCCAACAACCACGAGAAGCTTCGCATTGAGCTTTCGCAGGTGGTGCTTGACGGCGCTTTCGGCGAGATACGTCTCGACGAAAACCGCCAGGCCATCCAGGACCAGTTCGTCCAGCGGATATACACCGACGACGAAGGCAACCTGGCGATAAGGACGGTTGCGTTCATTCCCGCAGTCGACCAGACCTTCGGCGGCACCTTCGACGGCGACCCGACGCCGAGCAGGGACTACCCGGCGTGCGAGGAGCGCGACATTGACTGGATTGGCAATGCTCGTACCGTCGTGGACGGCATCATCCAGTAACCCCGAGGGCACCAAGGCGCCGGACACCGCCGAAGATGACTACTGCGCTTGACGCACCTGATGTGCTGCGTCTGCGAGGCGTAAGCATGCGCTTCGGCGGCGTCCACGCCCTGAGCGACATCGATCTGGATGTCGCTCAGGGCGAACGCCTTGTCATCCTGGGGCCGAACGGGGCGGGCAAGACCACCCTGTTCAACGTGATTGCGGGCGATCTTCGTCCCACTGAGGGCACCGTGGAGGTTGAAGGGGTGCGGGTGGAGAACCTCCCGGCGCGCCGTCGTCCCGAGATGGGCATGTCCCGCACGTATCAACGGTCTCGCCTGTTTGGGGGACTTACTGTGGAGGAGAACCTTTACTTGGCGGTCTTGGGTAAAGAGGGCAGACACTTCCGCTTCGTGATGACGTCGAAAGACGCCGATTACCGCGAGCGGGCGCGCGCTGCGGCGGAGAGGGTGTGGCTTGGGGAGAGGATGGGCGTGCTTACCTCCGATCTTTCTCACGGCGAGCAGCGCCAACTCGAACTTGGAATCGCCAGCGTGACCAATCCCAGTCTTATGATGCTTGACGAGCCTGCATCGGGACTCTCAAGGGGGGAGCGTGAGCAGCTCACGGAACTGCTGTTGAACCTGTCGAGGGAGATCACGTTGCTGCTCATCGATCACGACATGGACGTGGCGCTGCGTGTGGCGGAGCGGGTTGTAGTGATGTTCGACGGCGTGAAGATCGTAGAGGGGCCGCCCGCTGAGATTCGCGCCAACACCCAGGTGCACGACATCTACCTGGGAAGGGTGACCGTCAATGAGTGACGTCCTGCTCGAGGTCGCCGACCTCAATGTGGGCTATGGCTCGGCTCAGGTGTTGCACGGCGTCAACTTGACGGTGGGAGGGGCGGTGTCGTTGGTGGGGCGCAACGGCATGGGAAAGACGACTCTCTGCAAGGCCATTATGGGGTTGCTGCCAACGATGGGGGGATCGATTCGCTTCAAGGGGAGGGAGTTGGTCGGCTCGCCTCCCCACCGCATCGCCGCCTCGGGAATCGGCTACGTGCCGCAGGGGAGGAGGTTGTTTCAGTCGCTCAAGGTGAACGAGCACCTTGCGATGCTCTCACGAGGGGCCAAGGGGAAGCGCTGGACGCCGAATGCGGTCTACGAACTCTTTCCTCGCCTCGCCGAGCGCAAGAAACTGGGGGCCACCAAACTCTCCGGCGGGGAACAGCAGATGCTGGCGATAGGGCGAGCGCTCTTGCTGAACGCCGAGTTGCTGGTGATGGACGAACCTTCGGAGGGGCTGGCGCCGCGCATCGTCGAGCAGTTGGTGGAAACTTGCCGACGCCTTGTGGAAGAGGGCATTTCAGTGCTTCTGGTGGAGCAGAACCTGGGTGTGGCCACCGCAGTGTCGGAGCGTCAACTCGTGATGGTCTCGGGGCGGATTGAGAGGGAGATGACCGCCTCTGAGTTGATCGATGACACCGACGCCCAGCGGCGGTACTTGGGGGTGGAGTCGCTGGAGGAGGTGGAGGCCGCCTCCAGCTGAGCCAAACTCGGAGCGGGTCAGCTCCGAGGTCAGCCCCCGAGGTTGGGGTGCTACCCGGCAGCCTTCGAGAGGGGTGGGCGCCCATCCGTCGGAGATGGGGTCGCCTCCTCAGGCGGGGTGGCTGCCTCCTCCCTTCGCCATTCTCCGATGTTCCAGAGGGAGCTGTCCCAGGAGTTCTCCCTCACGCCCTTGAGGGTGTTCAGGTGGGCGGAGATCGCCCCTCGCCTCACCAGCGGGATCAGGTAGGCGTTCCCGACGATGATGTCGTTCAGCTGCTTGATTAGCTCAACGCGCCTGGCGTCGTCGGTGGTCTGATCGAGCTGGGCGAACGCAGCGTCAAATTCCGCATCGCAAATGCGGGCGTAGTTTCGCTCCGACCAGCCGTTCTCGCGGGTGGGGATGTTCTTGCACAGCCCTTCAGACAGCGCCTGCTGCGGGTCGATGCCCGTTACGTCGGTGAACATCATCACGTCGCCGAAGAACCTCACGAACGACATCCCCCCGTCTGAACGCTCACCGCCAAAGAAGGCGCCTGCGGCGTGGTGCTCAATGCTGGTCTCAATGCCGATTTGGCTCCACCAGCCCCTGATCATGCGCTGGGTTTCCTGGCGGACCTCGTTGGTGGAGGTCCGGTAGATGACACTTAGTGGAACGCCCTTGTACTCCCTTATGCCGTCGTCGTCGGTGTCAATCACGCCGTTTTCGTCGAGAAGCCGGTTGGCCCCGGCGATGTCCTGCGTGAGGCAGTCGTCGTTCGCCGTAGACACGAAGCGCTCCAGTGCGGTGACCAGGTTGCAGGCAGGCTTGCCCGCTGCGCCATATAGCTGCTCCGACAGCTGATTGCGGTCTATCGCCATCGACATCGCCTGGCGAATCGGCTTGAAGGACAGGAAGGGATGCGGATTGGCTCCGTCCTTGTATTCGGAGCGGTCATCTCCCAGGGACTCGTCGGGGTTGGTCTGGTTGAGGTAGAGGCGTTCGACGAAACTGGCGAAGGAGGTTTGGATGCTGCCCTTCCCTGCGCTTGACATCTCTCGCAGGACGTCTGGCTTGATTTGCAGATTCCAGGCGTAGTCTGCCGTGCCGTCCACAAGCACGGACTGGGCCGCGTCCTCAGCGCTGCCTCCGCCGGTCAGCACTATGCGATCAAAGTAGGGCCGCTTGCCGCGGTAGTGGTGGTTGGGTTCGTACTCGGCGCCCTCGTACGGGGTGAACTTCACTATCCGGTAGGGGCCCGTGCCCAACGGGGCGTTGTTTTCCGCCTCGCAGGAAGTGGCGGCTTTGCCCACGCAGAGGGCGAACTGCTTCCTGCTGAGGATGGAGAGGGCGGTGCTCACGAACGGTGCATACGGGAACGGAGTAGGTGCAGAAAAGCTGATCTGCACGGTGCGCTCGTCGAGGGCCTTGACTTCCTCGACGTTGGCGAACCGCACTCGGTTGACGCACTCGGTTTCCGGGTGGGTGCAGTACTGCCAGGTAAAGACGACGTCGTCGGCGGTCATTGCGCTGCCGTTCGACCAGCGGAGGTTTTCCCTCAGCCGCCACGTGATGCTGGTGAAGTCCTCGTTGATGCCGCCGTTGGCGAGCGTGGGGACTTCCTCGGCAAGGTTTGCCACAATGTTGCCGTCAGGGTCGTAGTTGGCGAGCGGCTCGAGCGTCGGCGCCCCGGCGTCGATCTCCTTGAATCCGTCGCTCAGGTAGGGGTTTGCGTGGGTGGCCGACTGCCAGTAGAGGATGTTGAGGACACGCTCGGTTACGGGCTCGTCGCCGGAGTAGTCGTCGCCCTCGTCTGCGGGCTCGCTGTCGGTGTCGCCTGCGGAGTGCTCCGATGCGCCTGCTGCCCCGCCATCGGGGGCGGATCCGGGTATTTGCGAAGTCGACGAGGCGCCCTGGGTGGAGGTGAACTCAACCCCCGAAGCGGCCTGCTCAGCGTTCGAGCAGGCCGCCGCCAACAGGGCAAGGGCAACAATCAGTGGGGCTTTGAAATTCGTTCTCATCCGATATGACCTTTCGTGCGTGGTCCTTCGTGTTTGGCAAAAATGCGGCCAGGGTGCCAATCTGAAATCCGGCAACCCCAGGATCAGAATTCCGTAATTGGCGGTTGTTGGCGGTTGCTAGTCGACCGTCGCGGCAGCCATGTCGGCGGCCTCCATCGAGTTGCTGGCGAAATCGGCAAGGCGGCGGGACAGATCGGCCCGATACTCGGCGGCGCGGCGCATCTTCAAATGCTCATAGCCGCGAACCATCTCAGGCAGGCGGGCGATTTCCACCGCGTCGGGGTGATTGGCGGAACTCAACGAAGCGAAGACCTCTCTCATCGCCTCGCGGTACTCGCAAGGCAACTCCCGTTCCAAGCGACGCAGGGTTGTGTACCCGAAGACGTCCAGGGGCGTGCCGCGCAGCCCTTTGCCAGCCCGAAGCGCCAGCAGGAGCGGACGCGCCCAGCGGCCCATCTTCAGCTTGCGGGAGACTCCAATCGCCCTCAGCAGAGGCGGATGCAGGTGCCAGACGATCCGTGCGCCCGGCCCCGCCGCGGCCTCGGCGGCTTCGGCGGCCTCGGGTGCCAGCAGAAGTCGGGCCACCTCGTATTCGTCCTTGTAGGCAATGAGCTTGTGCAGGCTGCGCGCCACCGCCTCGGTGAGTTCCCAGCCGTGGTCGTCAAGGGAAGCTTCAGCCTCCGCCGCCTGGCCCACGAACTCCAGGAATCCGCTGGCGAGAGCCTCCGACTGGTAACCGACGAGGTCGCAGGCAAGAGTCGCCAGCAGGTCGTCAAGGCCGGTGAGCGCAGCCAACGGCTCGTACAGCTGCCGCAACTCCGGGGGGAGAGGGGCGGCTTCTTTGCTTTCGGAAGTGCTGCTCCCCAGGGCTGCCGCCCCCTCCACTCCTTCAGGGTCTGTCACCCATGCCCGTCCCCAGCGGAAGGCCTCGATGTTCTGGCGCACTGCCACGCCGTTGAGTTCGATGGCTGTCTCCATCGCATCAGCCGTCAGCGGCAGTGCGCCAGCCTGATACGCCACGCCCAGCATGAACACGTTCGCGCTTGCCGTGCTGCCCAGCAGCCCTGATGTGACAGCCCCGGCGTCTACCCAGTGATTCTCAGATGCCCTCGAAGAGGCGTTCACCGACCTCTTCAGCTCTTCAAGGCCGGGGTAATCCTTTTCCACGTCGGCGATCATCGCCCCGGTGCTCGTTGGAGTGACCGATGCCACAACAAGGGTTCGATCTGCCGTATTCCCCGAAAGGGGCTGGGCTGCGGCTGCGGTGAGCAGGTCGAAGACAAGGTAGAGGTCGACCATCCCCTCGGAGGCCTTGTTGGAGGCGGCCCGGTCGTCGGAGAGGATGCGCACGTCGCTCACGACCGGCCCGGCCTTTTGCGAGAGGCCGGTCTGGTCGAGGCCGTGGACGTGCTTGTCGCTGAGCATGGCCGCCGTGCCGAGGATGTAGGAGGCAGTCACGACGCCTGTCCCGCCTATGCCGGGCATCCGGACGGTTACGTCGTCGGAGGACACCGCACGTATCGGCTCCGGCAGCCCCGTGGGGGCTTCGCGGGGGGGAGCACTGTCTGCCGCTGCTGTCGCAGAAGCACGACTCTTCCGGCGGGCAGTCCGGCGGGACTGCTTTACCGTTGCGAAGGAAGGGCAGTCACCCTTCAGGCAGGAGTAGTCGAAGTTGCAGGAGGTCTGGTCCACCATCGTCTTGCGGCCGAACTCGGTTTCGAGGGGCTGGAGCGAAAGGCAGTTGCTTTTCGCCCCGCAGTCGCCGCACCCTTCGCACACACGCTCGTTTATAACGACTCGCTCGTCTGGTGTTGGGAAGATGCCGCGCTTGCGTTTCCGCCGCAGTTCGGCGGCGCAGTACTGCTCGTGGATGAGCACTGTCACCCCTGGGATGGCCCTCAGATGCTCCTGGGCTTCCATCAGGCGTGAGCGATCCCATACTTTCACGCCCCTCGGCAGCCTCTTCCTGCGGAAGCGGCTGGTGTCGCTGGTGGTGATGAGCACCTCGGCGACGCCCTGTTTCAGAAGGATGGTGGCCAGTTCAGGCACCCCGACAAGCCCGGTCGGGTCCTGCCCGCCGGTCATGGCCACCGTCCCGTTGTAGAGGATCTTGAAGGTGACGTTTACGCCTGAGGCAACGGCGAACTGCACGCCCAGCTGCCCGGAGTGCGTATAGGTGCCGTCGCCCAGGTTCTGGAAGAAGTGGTTGGTTTCAAGGAAGTGTGAGGCGCCCACCCAGATGGAGCCCTCCACCCCCATCGCACCCAGCGCCAGGATGTTGCCCACCCGGGCAGGCTCCATGAGCGCAATGATCCCGTGACAGCCGATTCCCATGCCCACCATTGACCCCTCCGGCACCTCGGTGCTGGTGTTGTGCGGGCATCCGGAGCAGAAGTAGGGCGTCCGGGTTGCTGACACCTCGATCTTCTTGTGCTTTTTTTGATGCAGGGGGGCCAGGCGGTCCGGCATCAGGACTTCCAGGCGGGAGCGCAGCGGGGCGAACAGCGCGTCGGCGTCAAGCAACCCGGCGGGGGAGAAGAGCCGCCTGTCATTCTCGTCCCTCTTTCCCAGCACCCTGGGCCGCTCAGCCTGAGGGAAGAGGGCGTCCTTTATGAAGAGTTCAGCAACGGGGTCTTTTTCCTCTATCACAAGGATTTCCTCCACCCCGTCGGCGAGGGTGCGGGCGAACTCCATGTCCATCGGGTAGGGCATTGAGATTTTGGCGAGACGGATACCTGCCTCGGAGATGGAGCGGTCTGTCGGTAAGCCCAGCTTGTGCAGGGCTTCGAGCACCTCGGGGTAGCAGTTGCCTGCCGCAGCGATGGCCAGGCGGGCTGATGGCGGGTCGAGCGTGACTCGGTTTAGCTTGTTCAGCCGGCAGTAGGTGCGGGCCATTTCCAGGCGGGTGAGCAGCAGGTCTTTTTCCACTTCGCTGCAGAGAGGTGGCATAAGGCCGCCCTCGGGGGTGTGCACGTGCCCGGGAGTCAGGACTGGATACGCATAGGGAAGGTTCAACGACACTGCCTCGGTTCCGTCGGCAACGACGTTCACGATCCGCAAGGCGGTCCATGTTCCTGTTGAGCGGGACATTTCTATGGCGTGGCGACCCAGCTCCAGAACTTCCCCGACGCTGCCGGGGGTCAGGAACGGCACGTGCAAGTCAATCAGCCCGGCCACCGATGAACTCGGAACGGTGGAGGATTTTGCTGAAGGGTCGTCCCCTACAAGCAGGACCGCCCCCCCGAGCGGGTGCGAGCCTGTCATGGTGCCGTGGCGGATGGAGTCCTTTGCCCGGTCGAGTCCGGGGGCCTTTCCGTACCAGAATCCAAGCACGCCTTCGTAAAGGCAGTCGTCCAGTGTCGGCGCCAACTGCGTGCCGGCGATGGCCGCCGCCGCGAGTTCCTCGTTCTGCCCAGGCTGGTGTATGAACTTGAGACCGTCGGAGAGCGCCAAGGCGGCAACCCGGTTGAACTCGCCGTCCACGGTGGCGAGCGGCGAACCTGGATAACCGCACGCGAAGGCGGCGGTTCGGCGCCCCAGTTTGCGGTCGGCGCGCAGTTGGTCGAGCGGAAGACGGGCCAGCGCCTGCTGGCCAGACAGGAAAACGGTCCCCGTACTGGCGTCGAAGCGGTCGCTGAGTTTGTAGGTGCGCAGCGGGGGCACGGCGTCACTGATGCTCATCGCTTCTCCATAACAGGCAATCTTAACTTTGAGCGTTTCTGCCGCGCCTTACTTTTGTGTTTGCCCTGCGACTTTGTGTCTGCCCTGCGAGCCAAGACACGCCAAGCTTGCTTTGATTCTGTTCGTCAAGCAACACGACCGCAACTTTGTGTTTGCCCTTTGTGTTTGCCCTGCGACTTTGCGTTTCCCTGCGCGCCAAGACTCGCCCTTGTGGTGGGATAGCATTCTGGCATCGTGGAAAGGCGTGTGAGCGTGGACGCAGAACTGGCCGACGAACTCGTTGCCGCCGTGTCAACGTGGGTGGACCGCGACGTGATTTCCCAGTCACGGGCCTTGGAGCAGGCCGACGAGTTCCCCCAGTCGATGTTCGAGCAGATGTGCGATTTCGGTCTGTTCGGCGCCACCATCCCGCCCGAGTACGGCGGACTCGGACTTGACGCCATCACATATGCGCGTGTGGTGGAGGAACTCTCGCGGGGATGGATGTCGCTGGCCGGGATACTCAATTCCCACAAACTGGCCGTGGCGATGATCACACGCTTCGGCACCCCGGAGCAGCGAAGCCGATTTCTGCCCAGAATGCTTGACGGATCATTCAGAGCGTCCTTTTCGCTCTCCGAGCCCGATGCCGGGAGCGACACCCGCAACATCCGCTGCAGGGCGGAGCTAGACGGTGGGGAGTGGGTGATCAACGGCACCAAGATGTGGGTGACCAACGGGATGCGTTCGTCGTTGGTGATGCTGCTGGCGCGCACCCCGGACGACCGCATCACCTGCTTTGCCGTGGAGAAGGCGCCCGGGGAGCGATCGGGCGGCCTCACGATCAGCCGAAAAATTGAAAAGCTTGGTTACAAGGGGCTGGAGACCGTGGAAATGTCGTACGCCGATCACCGTGTGCCGCATGCCAACCTGCTAGGTGGGGATAAGGGAATGGGGGAGGGTCTGCGCTACGCCCTGTCGGCGCTGGAACTGGGGAGGGTGAACATCGCCGCCCGGGCTGTGGGGGTGGCCCAGGCCGCTTTGGATGCCGCCCTTGCCTATTCGCAGGAGCGGGAGACCTTCGGCAAGCCCATCTTCGCTCACCAGGCTGTGCAGTTCATGCTCGCCGAGATGGCCACCAAGCTGCACGCCGCACGGCTGATGACCTACGACGCCGCACGTCGCTACGACGCTGGCGAGCGCATCGACCTAGAGGCAGGCATGGCCAAACTCTTCGCCTCGGAGGCGGCCTACGAGATCGCCACCGACGCAATGCGCATACACGGCGGCTATGGCTACACCACCGAGCACTCAGTGGAGCGCTACTACCGCGACACCCCGCTGATGATCATCGGCGAAGGTACGAACGAGATCCAGAAACTGGTGATCGCCCGCCGCCTGCTCGAGCGCATGCGCGAGAGGGGTTGAGGGCGGTTGCGGCAGATTCCGTCGCAAATTGTTTCGATGCTTGAGGGGCCATAGCTTGCGTAAGGCTGTTGTTTGAATTGGAGAAGGATATATTCGGCCACGTGGATGAACTAAAATGGAGATTTCCTAAAGCATTAGCAAAGTCCAGTGGTTTCAACAGCCCAGGCTTGGCCATCTTCAGTGCTGACAGAGACGCCGCCCTCTTCAGGGAGTGCTTGCAAAACTCTCTCGACGCAGACGATGACGAACACCCTGTTTTTGTCGAAATCGCCGAGGTCAAATTGCAAACCGAGCAGATTGGTGGTTCATCCTTGGCGGAAGCGCTCCACAGGTGCATTAATTCTAAGTACAACTCCGACGAAGGAAAGAAGCAATTTCACAAAGCCCTTGAGAAGATACAGGCCGACTCTATTGAAGCGTTGTCCATAACCGACCTCGAGACAATCGGTACGCAAGATTTTGACGCCACTGAGGGGAAAGTGAGCCCGTGGGAGGCTCTGACAAACTCTGAGGGGCATTCGGTTAAACCTTCAGGCAACACTCTAGGTTCCTTCGGGTTGGGTAAGCATGCACCTTTCGCTTCTACTCCATTGCGCACTGTTCTTTACTCAACCTGCTATCAGAATGGCGGGGGGGGGGGTACTCTAGGCGATTTATTGGCCGTTCGATTTTAGTAACCCATCAAGATTCGAATTTCGATCAACGTTCGGCTGACGGATACCTCGGAGATTCGTTCAATCCTCTAATAGATGACAATGTACCTGAACTCTTCTGGTTGAAAGATCCAGGTACAAGAATACTGATACCAGGATATCTATTCGATGAAGATGGTGAAGGTGAAGATGACTTAGGTTGGGAGCACAGAGCGATCAATACCGCGGCCGACAGCTTTTTCTTTGCACTGATTCGCAAGAGGCTGGAGCTTGTGATTGGCAATTTCACCGTCGATGACAAAGAGCTCAGTCCAGATGGATCGTGTTGGGATTTGATTCATAAGGAACGAACTCGTCAATATATCAGAGTTTCAGCGGAGGAGCCCGTTGCTAGTCATTATATTAAAGGAATTGGTGAACTAGAACTAAGAATCAACGTTGGCGAGGGCAACGATCGAAGAGCTCTTGCTCTTGTGCGGCACCCCGGCTTGATGCTGACAGACGCAGCCAAGAATTTAGGTCAAGCAAATCCTTCGATTCCAACTCATTGGAAGAATTTCACGGCGGTTCTATATTGCGCACCACGTGAAGGCGACTTGGTCCTAAAGAATTGCGAACCGCCGTCGCACGACGGTCTGTCGGTGGATGAAATACCGCAGACAGACAAGGAGGGTCGCCGCCAAGCCCGACAGGCCCTCAAGAAATTAAAAGAGTGGCTCCGTAAGGAGATAGCAAAACATGCTTCGCGGGATTCTGAAGAGGGGTCAAGTGCGCACGAGTTGGATCGGTATGGACTACTAATCGATGATGTTCAACGAGGCGCAAGAGTCAAGATTGAACCTTTGCGAATCCTGAATCGCGCACCACGTGCGGAACAGTTAACCCCTAAAGCGATTCAAGAGGATGAAGTGGAGGAAGATGATGATGATTCTGAAACGGAGCAGCCAACTCCATATGGTGGGGAGGGAAGCGGGGGGAACCGTCGAGGTTCTAGAACAACGGAGGGGTCAATTAGCGTCTCTAGGAAACCTCGTGTGGATCTGTCACCAATTTTTCGCTCCATAGCAGGGGAAACCCATAAGTTGATCGCCTCTATTGCGCCTTCGGAGTTTTTCAGTAATGAGCAGGACCTCAGGTTTTCGCTAAGGGCAATTGGCGAAGATGAACAAGGCCAGACGGTCGGCCTGATGTCAGCGAGCCTTTCCGGCAAGAAATTGGAGTCAGTTGAAAAGAACGTATTTGTTATTCCTAAGGAATATGTGAAAGAGAATATCCGAGATGAGCGAATTGAGATAGAGTTGGTGATGAACGAGCCAGTTGGAGTTTCATCTTTCACTCTCGCTTACTTGGTAAATCAAACCTAAAGGGGCGGTCATGAGATTTGCTCCAGACAGAGGTTTCCTGTATCCAGTTCTTGGACAAAGAGAGTACAACTACCCTGGCAAGAAGTTTAGTGTGGATGTAGAGTGTCGAGTCGAGGACAATTCGTTGATACTAACAGCGAATTTTGATTTGGATGTCGAGAGCATTAGTTCTCTTATCGACGATGGGTCAGCGAGATGTATTCTATGGGTATATTGCGGTGCTACCTCATACAGGCAAATATTCTGTTCTGATTCAACTAAGCCTCGTACCGTGGACGGAAAACTTTCAATTCAGAATGTCCGTGATCAGCTTGAAATACATCCCCAGATTACTGCGGTAGAAGAATTATGTCTGCATTACCATGAAGCAAATCGTGCATTTGGTGGAGGGCCAGTAAAGTTGAGATCCGGGAATCTTCTCGCTGTACACAAGCCCAGCTTTACAAAAGTTAGTGAAATTGAAGACCGTAGTACTAAATCCATTTTCCAGCTTAAGAAGGACTCCGTTATCCAACAGGAAGGTTGGGAGGCGCAAATAGATGTACAGCAACCTTTTATTGAACTAGTTGCCAATGAAGAAACTTACAATAATTTTGATAAATTACGCAAGGATGATCCAAAACATGCTGTTCAAACGCTGTATTTGTCTGCTTTGGTTGAAACTTTGTATGTATACCTAAAAGATCGCGATCCAGATGAAGCCTCAGAACCAGATACCTCTAATTGGGTAGATGTAATTACTGTGAAGCTGCTGGAAAACAACATTACTGTCAGTGATGATGGTTCCGCTCGATTTGTGCTTAAAACTATGGGCCAACAATCGAAATCCGTTCTCTGGGTTGCGCAAAAATTGCTGGAGTTCCCATTGTTTATCCAGGATGAAGTTGGAGAATTGGAATGAATGACGTCGTAAAGCCCCTTACAGACACAGCGCACTTGTTGTTACAGGAGCTAGCCAAAGAGCAACCAGATCTGTTTTCTTGCTCAGGCACACTTCAGGAGCAACTAGAGAAAAAGCTGAGCAGCAGTGCTGAGGAAGAGTCAAAGATATTTTCCGAGCACACTAAATGGTACCCTAAAGAGTCATTAAAACATCTGATTGCTGACGTTGTCAGCGGGCCAGCGCATGATTCTGAACATGTCAAACTTCTCCGCCAAATTTTCCCCACGTTCACCGCCTTGGAAATGTCGGATCCACGCGTACTGGCTTCACTAAATTGTTTCCATATTGCGGATTACGTCAAGATTAGATGGGGCAGCAGCAATATAGCTACTAGCACTGAGAAAGACAAGCAGACGAGGTTCATAAAATCTCACTACTTAGGTAGAAGCAAGGAGTCGAATACAATAGCTAGGCTTTGGTGGCTCTATGAATTTGCGCTTCGATCTTCAAAGTACTCAAAATATGACTGCGATACCCTGCTTGAAAAGATGGCACACAATGTCAACTTCTATCACCAAATTCTAAGGCGAAGCTATCTCATGGCTTCCGATCGTGTTCGTGCAGCCGTTTTGGATGTTGCGATAGCATCCGGATTGGCAGATGCCAACAAGACCAGCGAAGTAACCAAAGTCATGCGGTTGCTGAATCGAAAGGCTGGTGGTATCAGTCTTGATGTATTGAGCGATGAGGAGTTGCGTCGCCATATTAAGGAGTCCCTCCCCCCAAAAGAAGGCGCCGCCCCCAGCCCCCAGCCCTGAAAGTGCTGTCCCTGGGCGGCGGCACACAGTCAACAGTACTAGCTCTATTGGCAAACGATGGATGTTTTGGTCGAAAGCCTGACGTTGCAATTTTTGCCGACACAGGCTGGGAGCCCCCAGCCGTCTACAAGAACGTGGAATGGCTGGAGTCTGAGTTGTCATTTAATGTGGTAAGCGTAAGTGCTAACCGTTCATTAAAAGAGGATGTGGAGGCAGGAGTCAACGCTCGCGGGAGACCTTGGTTGTCGATTCCAGCTTTTCTTTCGGATCCGGATGGAACTCCCGCAGGTATGAACTGGCGGCAGTGTACGACTGACTACAAAATCAATCCGATTCGCTCGGAAGTTCGGACACTTCTTGGAATTCCTGCTCGTTCGCCTGTTTCCATGGCCACTTCGGTTGAGATGTGGCTTGGAATCACCACTGACGAGGCGGAAAGGATGAGAGTGTCGCCCGATCAGTGGATCGTAAATTGTTATCCATTAATCGATTTGAGCATGTCTCGAGAAGATTGTATCAATTGGTTTAATGAAAACTACCCTGAACGCGAGTTGCCAAGGTCTGCGTGTATCGGTTGTCCTTATAGATCTGCCGAAGGCTGGCTTCAGCTGCGCAAAAGTGACAGAGATTCGTTTGATGATGCGGTTAGGATTGATGAGTCGTTGCGGGCGTCTGGCCATAATGCAACCGCTATGTTCCGGAACAGGGTGTTTCTGCACTCTCGCCGTGTGCCGCTTCGTGAAGCTGTTGAAGCCGATGCCGCGGAATATGATATGAACAGGGAAGGGCACTGGGGCAACGAATGCGCCGGTATTTGTGGAGTCTGAGCTGGGTCCAGGGTTGTCAATCCTTGTTCCTGGTTGTCGGATGCCATAGTTTGCAGAAATCTAGACCTCGAAAATATCGACGTTAGAGGGGTTCTAGGATCACGTTTGCGTAATTGTCCACGCGGGCCGTGAAGCCCTCCTCCACCATGGTGGTTGCGTCATGCTGCTCCAAGATCGCAGGCCCTTCGATCTCGGCCCTGTCGGGCAGGTCGAGCCGGGAGTAAACGGGCACTTCCTGCCATCGTCCATCAAAATACATGTCGCGCCTCCCACGCCGGGCATCGCCCACGGAGACACCTCGTGGGGCGAAAAGACCGAAGTCGAATCCAGGTCGCCGACCCGTAGACGCTGTCCGCACTGACTCGAGACGAACAGGGATTCCCTCCAGCAGCCTGCCGTACGACGAGGTGTACGCAAGATCGAAGGCAGCCTCGACGCTCTCGGGCGAAATCTCCTCGTATGACGGGGCGTCCACCTTCACAGTGTGGGTCTGACCTTCGTAGGCCATGTGGAATTCGTGGCGCACTGTCAGGTCTGCCAGCGCCAATCCCGCCTCGGCGACGAATTGCACAGTGCGCCGCTCCGCCGACAACAGGAGTTCTCGCAGTTCCTCCGGGTTGATGTCGGTCGTGTTCAAGTTCACGGTTTGCACCAGATCGTGGCGGATGTCGGCGGTGACGCAGCCGAAGGCGCTGCCCACTCCCGGGTGAGGCGGGATCAGGGCGGATCGCAGTCCTGTCGCCTGCACCAGTTTGCAGGCGTGCAGCGCCCCTGCGCCGCCGAAGGAGACCATCGTGAAACGAGACGGGTTCAGCCCACGCTCAATGGAAACAAGGCGGATGGCTCCAGCCATCGAGCTCGTGGCCACCTCGATTATCGCCTCGGCGGAAGCCTCTGCGTCGAGCCCAAGAGGGTCGCCGACCTCGGAGATTACGGCTTGGCGCGCGGCGTTGGTGTCAAGCGGATCCAGCCCCCCGATGGGGGCGTCGCCGTTGATACGCCCGAGTACGAGGTGCGCGTCGGTGACGGTGGGGTGCTTGCCGACGCCGTAGCAGGCCGGGCCGGGCACTGAGCCCGCCGAGGACGGCCCCACCCGCAGCAGCCCGCCGGCGTCCACCCGTGCGATGGAGCCGCCGCCCGCCCCGATGGTGGTCATCTCGATCATCGGGGTTCGAATCACCAGGCCAAAGTCAATGGACGCCTGGCCGCTCGTGACGGTGCGACCGTCTGCGATGACGGCCACGTCGAAGCTCGTGCCGCCCATGTCGCACGTGACAACATCGCGCAGCCCGGCTGCAGCCGCAATGTGCGAGCACGCTGTCACGCCTGCGGCAGGGCCGCTCAGCGCAGTTCGAACCGGCAGGCTTCGGGCGGCGCCGGCTGAGAGCATCCCGCCGTTGGACTGGACGAGGAAGAAACTCCCTGTGAACCCCCGTATGGCGAGGGCCTCCTCGATTCTCGCCAGGTAGCCGCCCACCACCGGCTGCAGGCAGGCGTTCAGGGCGGCAGTTGAGGTGCGCTCGAACTCCCGAATCTCAGGAAGGATGTCGGCCGAGGCCGTTACGTGTTCGTTCGGCCAGATTTCCCTGACGGCCTCGGCGGCGATCTGCTCGTTCACAGGGTTGGCGTAGGAGTGAAGGAAAGCCACGCAGCAAGCCTGTGCGCCTTTTTCCAGGAGAGTGCGGGCGCACCGTCGGACCTCATCGGGGTCGACTGAAGCGAGGACGCTGCCGTCGGCCAGCACCCTCTCTGACACCTCCAGTCGGCGGTCTCTGGGGATGATCGGCTCGAATTCCCCACGCAGGCCCCAGGTGCCAGGGCGGTCTCGCCGGCGCATTTCAAGCACGTCGCGGAATCCCTTCGTTGTGATAAGGCCCGTGGCCGCCGCCCGGCGCTCCAGAAGAGCGTTTGTGCCCACCGTGGTGCCGTGAACGATGGTGGTTAATTCGCCGAGATCGAGGGCGATCTCAGCCAACCCGGCGAGGAACCCCTCGGCCTCGCTGAATCGGCTTGATGGCACCTTGGCTGTGCGGAACTCGCCGGTTCGCTCGTCCAAGGCGAAGATGTCTGTGAACGTCCCCCCCACGTCCACGCCCACGACGATCCCCCTGTCGCTTGATCGACTGCTCATACGACGCCGCTCATCAGTCGCCGCCATTGACGCCGCCGTAGTGCTCGCGCACATGGGCTGCGGTCAGGTATCCGAGGGCCAGATCCCTCTCCAGGGCGGCAGGGCTGCGCTGCGACGCCTCGCCGTAGCCGCCTCCGCCAGGCGAGGAGATGCTCACCCTGCTTCCTGCAGCGAGCTTTACGCCGGTGATCTTGGAAGCCATGGGAGGGATGAGGGTGCCCTCGGGGGTGGCAAAGGCGATCTCGTTCAAGGCGGCAGGTCGGCCGCCGTGAACGCCCGGCGGGGGGAAAACGCCACGGTCGGCGAAAGCGAACGCCTCGGCTTCCTTCGCCAGGAGTTCGATCTCATAGCTGGCGCCAAGCCCACCGCGGTGTCTGCCCGGTCCGCCGGAGTCGGCCCGCAGCGCCCAGCGGGTGTAACGAATCGGGTAGGCGGCCTCCAGTATCTCCACAGGGGGGATGGTGGCGGTTGACAGCGGGGCGTTGCCGTGGTTAAGCCCGTCGCCGTCAGGGTTGCCGCCCAGCCCTCCTCCATAGAAAGTGAACATCACCCAGCGGCTGCCGTCGTCTCGACGTCCGGCTATGGAAAGGGCATTGATCGTTCCGTAGGCGCAGCCCATCGAACGCTCCGGATCGGCCAAGGCCACAGCCTGAAAGATCACGTCAATCACCCTCAGGATGGTTTCCGTGTAGCCCCCCACGGGGCGCGGCCATGTGGCGTTCAGCAGAGAACCCGCCGGGATGATCACCTCCACCGGGTCCAGGCAGCCCGAGTTTGCCGGGACGTCGGTGAACAGGTGCTTGAGAGCCACGTAGCAGGCTGCCCGGGCGGTGGTCTCTGAGATGTTCACTGGCCCCGCCACCGCCCCGCTCGTTCGGGAGAAGTCCAGCGTCAACCGGTCGCCGCTCACGCTCATTTCCAGGCGGACGGGGATCGCCCCCGCGCCGGAGCCGTCGTTGTCGAGGAAGTCCTCCGACGAGTAAGTGCCGTCGGGGAGGGACGCCACGTTGGCCCGCATCAGACGTGAGGCGCGACCGGTGAGTTCCCCAAATGCTGTCGAGAGCGTTCCTGCGCCGTATTCCCCCAGCAGTTCCCTCATACGGCGGTCACCGAGTTCGAGGGCGTTGAGCTGGGCCTGGAGGTCGCCGTACGCGTTGATGGGCATGCGTGAGATGGCGCAGACCAGGTTCACGACGTCTGATCGCAGTCTGCCTCGCTCCTGAAGCTTCATCGGGGGGATCAGCACCCCTTCCTGCGGGCTTTCTGTGGCCGACGGGTTGTAGTTGCCTGGCACGGCTCCGCCCACGTCGGTGTAGTGGCCCACAGAGGCCAGCCAGCAGAGGAGGTCGCCGTCGCAGAAGAAGGGGCGTAGGAGTTTCATGTCGTTCAGGTGCGTGCCGCCGCGGTAGGGGTCGTTGAAAATCCAGATGTCGCCTTCCTCCGGCCCTCCCTCGGCTGCGGCGGCGTCTATGGCAAGGGCGGCCGCCCCGGCCATCGAACCGGCGAAAACAGGCAGGCCCGAGGCGCCTTGGGCGAGCGTGGCCCCTGTGGTTGCGTGGTAGATGCCGTGGGAGGCGTCGTGTGCCTCCGCGATGATCGGGTTGAAGGCAGAGCGGAACAGAGTGGCGTCCATCTCGTCCATGAGTTGCTCCAGACGCCCGCCCAGCACTGCCAGGGTGACTGGGTCGAGAAGGCGGCCCATCTAATCGCAGCCTTGCATGTCGGCCAGCAGTTGCATCAGGCTGCCGACGTCGCCAATCGAGTCAGGGCTGGCCAGGCGTTCGACGACCTCTTCGGAAGCGACAGGCGGCAGCAACCCGGCGGTGTTGTCTGAGAATTTGCGTGCCAGTTCTTCGCCGCTGAGCGGCCGCAGCGGGCCGCCCCGGTTGGCCAGCCGTCGTTCCACGAGCGACCGCCCATTGAAGGTGGTGACGGAGAGGATGGCGGGGAACTGCTGGGGGTAGACATCCATCAGGGAGTCGTCCCCCACAACGTCCACCCTTCGCATCAGTTCCCGGCGCTGCGGCGAGAGGGCCTTCTCGTCGGTGAAATCCTCCAGCCCAACCCCCAGCCCCCCGCCGCCGAGCAGCGCAGCCGCCACTGCGTAGGGGCCGCTGAACTGTGCCGCGTAGCCCGTCTGCGGTGAACGCTTCAGGTGAATGGGCTCGCCTATGGTGCGCAGCACCGGAGGGGGCACCGCCAGGGTCGCCTTTTCGACTTGTTCCGGGCGCAAACCTCCCAGGCGCAGCGCCAGCGCTGCGTCGATCCCCGCGTGGGTGAAGTGGTTGGCCGGGTAGGGCTTGAAGAAAACGTTCTCCGCCTCCCAGCGCTCGCCCAAACCGTCGGTAATCGCCTCAGGCCGGGCGGAGTCGCCCAGGAAGGCCATCAGCAGGCCGAATCGGCCCTCGATTACGGAGGGCGAACCGGTAATACCCCGCTCGGCCAGGTCGGCCGCGCATACCCCCGCCCTAGCAGCTAATCCGCAATGCAGCCGCTTCACGCTGCCTCCCGTCCGGTTCGACTCCAGGACGCCGCCTGCCATGGAGCATGCGATCGCCATCGCATTCGAGGCGACGTCAGCGCTTTGCCCACGCACCCTGGAGACCGCCGCCGCAGCCCCTACTGCGCCGCAGATTGACGTGGCGTGCTGTCCCCGCTCGAAGTAGATGGACTGACGGGCGGCTGGGTCGTAACCCGCCATCCCCAGCCGCACGCACACCTCGCTGCCCACCGCCACCGCCTTTGCAACCTCGACGCCTCCGCAGCCGGACTTCTCGGCGGCGGCCAGCGCAGCCGGAACAATCGAGGCGCTTGGGTGGAGTATCGAGGGCAGGTGAGTGTCGTCGTAGTCAAGCGAGTGCGCCAACACGCCGTTCACAAAGGCCGCCCCGCCCGCCGGCAGACGTTCCGTGAGACCGACGACGCCGGCCTGCGGTGCCCCACCGGATTCGAAGGCGCAGGCGGCGACCGCCTGGCTGGTGTCCAGGGTGGTGGCGCGCACGCAGATGCCGAGGATGTCCAGCACCCTGGCCGGCATGAGCCGGAGCAGGTCCGCTGGCAGCGGCCCCGTTGCCATCTCGGCGAGTTCAGCCAGGGCGCTCATTGCGGGTGCTCACTTGCAGCGGGATGCCGACTAGGTGCGTCGCCAAGCCAGCTGCGCCTAGACGTCCTTCGCTGCGATGGCAAGCGGACGGGCGGGCGCGCCTGTGGCTCCGTAGACGTCGAGGTGAGCCATCACATATACGAACTCCCGCGTCCCCGTGTCGCTGAGCCTCTCCAGATTCAGGGTCTCGACGATGTTGATGCCCGCCTCCACAAGCAGAATCCGGTGTACGGGAAGAAGGGATGTCCCCGCCCCTGGGGCGAGCACCTCGAAAGCGGTGGTGTCGGCCCCCACCAGGGCGACCCCCTGCGATGCGAGCCAGCGGGCGCCTTCGCTGCCCACGCCCGGCACGCCCGATTCAATTCCGACGAAGCGTTCACGGTCGTCGAAGTGCAGCCCCCATCCCGTGCGCACCAGCACAGCGCAGCCCTCGCTGAGAGGTGTCTGCTGCTCGTCTGCTGCCGACTTCAGGTCATCGGCTGTTATCTCGTAAGTTGCCGGGCAATAATCGCGTCCCAGCAACGAAGCGACGTCCAGCAGCACGCCCCGACCGACGAACGGCGGGAGGGCATGGACGCCCAGTACGTCGAAGCGCCCTCCCGCCTGCGCGTCGAAGGCGTCTGCGTCGCCGTAGAGGCGGCCGTCCTGGCTCACGTGCGCCAGGGCGTCCACGTGGGTTCCTACGTGGCAGCCCAGGGAGATCAGGTCGGCTGCGGCGGATCCCCCGTCTGAGCGGACGATGTCGCCGTGACGTCGATCAAGGCAGTGGCGGAACGGGGGGTGTGAGGGCGACTGCGCCATCCCGTTGCGCAGCGTGCGCCCCAGGTCGAAGACTCTGCATTCCCCGAGCATCCTCAGAAGCTGCGCCGTGGAACTCACGACCCAATCCTAGGGTCGCCGCATAATGGGGAATTAGCCCAGCGGCGGCAGGGACTCAAGACACTTCGGCCGGCGGGCTCGGTCGGGCTCGGGGGGGGGCGAATTCGCGCTCAGGCATGGCCGTAAAGCCGCTCAGGCGACCACGCCGCGGGCGCGCAGCCTTGCCAGGTCGTCGGCGGTGACGCCCATCTCGCCGCTCAGGAGGCCATCGGTGTCGGCCCCCAGACGCCTGCCGGTGTGCCGGATCTTCCCCGGGGTCTCCGACAGGCGGAATAGCACGTTTTGCATCCGCATAGCCCCAAGTTCCTCGTCGGCCACCTCCGTGACCGCCTGCCGGTGGACTACCTGCGGGTCGGCAAGGTATTCGGCCACGTCGTAGACCGGGGCGAGCGCCACCTCCGCCTCCTCGAATGCTGCGATCACCTCCGCGGCGGTGCGGGCGCCTATCCAGGCTGACATCATCTCGTCGAGTTCGTCGGAATGCTCTGCCCGCCCGGCGCCGCTGGAGAACCAGGGCTGCTCGGTGACCTCGGGGTGTCCGATTAGCCGCAGCGCCCGCGTGGCCACCGGCTCTGAACTCGTGGAGACGGCCAGCCAAGCGCCGTCGCTGCTCCGGTAGATGTTGCGCGGGGCGTTGTTTACAGAGCGGTTGCCCTGCCGGCGGGCGATCAGACCGAGTTGGTCATACACGGAGATGTGCGGCCCAAGGGTGGCTGTGATGGGTTCCAGGATGCTCAAATCCACCACCTGCCCGCCCCCGCCTGCGTCCCGGTGGCGCAGAGCCATCAGCACTGCCCCGACTGCGGTCAGGCCGGCGATGCTGTCAGCGAGACCGAATGGTGGAAGAGTGGGCGGGCCGTCGGCGGCGCCGGTCATGTAGGCGAACCCGCTCATCGACTCCATGAGGGTGCCGAAGGCGGGGCGGCCTGAGTAAGGGCCGTCCTGACCGAAGCCCGTCACCCGGCAGAGCACCAAGCCGGGGTTGATCTCCCTAAGCCGATTCCAGCCCAGCCCCCAGCGCTCGAGGGTGCCAGGGCGGAAGTTCTCCACCACCACGTCAGCGTCGGCGATCATCTGCTTGAAGATTTCCGATGCCTCCGGGTCGCTCAGGTCGAGCCCCACGCAGCGCTTGTTGCGGGAAATCAACTTCCACCAGATCCCCTCCCCGTTCACCTGCGCCCCGTGGCCACGCATGCTGTCGCCTCTGCGGGGATGCTCAATCTTGATCACGTCAGCGCCGAAGTCGGCAAGCACCGCAGCGGCGAAAGGTCCAGCCAGAACCGTGGAGCAGTCCAGCACTCTGATGTCTGTCAGCGGGCCTTGCCTGCCTTGCGAGGTCACGGCAAAATCCTAAAGCCCGTTTCGCTGGGCGGAACGACGTTCCAGTTAACGCGTGCACATGATTCCAGTGGCACTTACCGGCCCTCGGCGAAGTGCGGCGAAATCCCCCTGATGTCCGATCTCACTAGCCTTTGACTTTCTGAGAGCGGTCTCAGGGTCATTAATCGCAAAATCGCCGGTAATACCAGGGGAGCGCCGGGAATTCCGAAAAACGCCGGGAAAGGAGGAGAGATGTCGCCGGAATCCGCAGGGGACGCTGCCGGGCGAGTCACGTCGGTTGAACGCTCAGTGGAAGTTATGTTCGATTTGGCCCGCTCATCCGCCGCTCAGGGCGTCACAGACATCTCCGGACGCCTGGGCATCTCAAAGGCGGTCGTCCATCGCATCCTCACCTCCCTGCGGGGGAGCGGCCTCGTGGTGGTCGATCCTTCCTCCCGCCTCTATTCCCTCGGCCCGGCGGTGCTTGAACTCGCAGCCGCCTACCGCTCAAACCTCGACGTCAGGACATTGGCGCTCGACGTGATGCGGGAACTCGTGGACGCCACGCAGGAGACCGCCACGCTCTCGGTACTTCACGACGGGCGCCGCGTCTATGTCGACCAGATCACCCCGAAGCGGGAGGTGAGGATGACAGTTCAGGTGGGCTCGTCCTTCCCGCTCCATGCCGGGGCCTCTTCCAAGGCTTTCCTGGCCTGGCTGCCCGCCCCCAAGCGTCTCTCCTGTCTTTCCGCGCCGCTTGATCCCGTCACCGAGTCCACCATCGTCGACGCCGACGAACTCTCAAGGGAACTTGAGCAGATTCGCGAGCAGGGCTTTGCGGTCTCAATGGGTGAGCGGCAACCCGGAGCCGCCTCGGTTGCCGCCCCCCTGTTTGACGACACCATGCAGCCAGTGGCCGTCCTGAGCGTCTGCGGCCCTCTTCAGCGCTTTCGTCCGGAGGTTGGGGCCGTGGCTGTGGAAGTGTTGAGGGCTACGAGGAGTCTCTCCCGCAAACTGGGCGCCCCGTTTGACTGACCTGGCTGTTGTGGCGCTCTTGGTTGCTGCGGCGCGTGTAAAGCCCCTGCGCTTTCAGGCGGTCTCTGAGGGCGCGGTAAACGATGGCTGAGTTGGTTGCCGCGGCGGCGCAGTTTGCCGTCGCCGAAGACGTGGAGGCGAACCTGAGCGTCTGCCTCGAGGCGATCGGGGAGGCTGCCGACGAAGGCGCCGATCTGGTGGTTCTGCCGGAGTTCTGCAACCACTTGTCCGTCTACGAGAGCGACGGGCACTGCCGGGA
The DNA here is from genome assembly GCA_958295925.1 of uncultured Acidimicrobiales bacterium. GTDB lineage: Bacteria > Actinomycetota > Acidimicrobiia > Acidimicrobiales > CATQHL01 > CATQHL01. The sequence goes on along the minus strand of CATQHL010000001.1, from coordinate 403,811 downwards.
GGTGTCTGTGGAACTCGACGGGCGGTTCGTACGCGCCTGCGCGCAGCGGGCTCGCAGGCTTGGCGTCTACGTGGTGCTTTCCGTCACTCTGCGGAGATCTCAGGGCGTGACGATCACATCGCTGCTGCTGTCGCCGTCGGGAGGCGTGGTCGCCCAGGCCGACAAGCAGATGCTGATGGGCAACGAGCGCGCCCACCTGCGAGCAGGAAAACACTTGGCGCCGGTGGCAGACACCCCCTTCGGGCGAATCGGAATGTACTCCTGCATGGACGGGGTGACCTGTGAGGTGCCGCGTGCGCTGAGCCTTGGAGGGGCGCGGCTGCTCGCCAACAGCCTGAACTCCTTCGCCTTGGACGAGGCCTCTTTGCACGTGCCCTCTCGGGCGGTGGAAAACCAGGTCTTCGTGGTGGCCGCCAACAAGGTGGGTCCGCTGGTGCCGCAATCTCGGATGGAGGAATTCGGCTCTGCCCTTGGCATAGGCGCGGCGGCGCTCTGCGGGGCCGGGGAGAGCCAAATCGTCGCCCCCGACGGTGAGGTTCTGTCGATCGCCCCCCGCTTCGGGTCTTGTGTGGTGAGCGCAAGGATCGACCTTGACGAAGTGGTTCGTGTGCGGGAAGCATTCCCGATGCCGATTCGAAGGCCAGGTCTATATGCGTCGTTGAGCGCCCCTGGCTCTGAGGCTCCTCCCGATGGGGGCGTGTCGTGCAGCGCTGCCGTCGTTTGGGACGCGGAAAGCATCCCCGCGGCCTTGGCTTCAGGGGCGGCCCTGGTGGTGGCCGCCGAGCTAAGCCCTATCCCCCCTGAAATTCCTGAAGGCGTCATTTTTGTGACCACCCAGCGCCGCGACGATCAGCACCTGGGGGTGGCCGTCGGATCCGACGAAGGCGTGATTCTGTCGCAGCCCCAGCTGCACGCCACGAGGCGTCTGGATTGGGCGCGCGGTGCTGGCGACGGGCTGCAAACCGTCGATCTTTCCTGGGGGCGGTTGGCGCTGGCCGTTGGCGACGACATCCGGCTGCCCGAGGTTGGCCGCTTGGCGGCTGTCGCCGGAGCGTCGGTGCTGGCGGTCTGCCATCGGCCGCCCTCAATGGAAGAGGCGACACTGATGCTGGCGGAGCGGGCGGCGGAGAACCGCATCTGCATTGTCGCTGCCGCCCCCGGGGAGACACTCACAGGGTGCGCCTTGCTGAGCCCACCAGCGGATTCGCTGTGGGGCGGAGACCGCGCCGGCAGCTTTGACGGCACGATCAACAACCCGGACGTGCGGCTGGCCGCTGAAGGCCAGGACTTTCTGCTGGGGGCGATCCATCCCGGCCGGGCCAAGCGGCGCGACATCTCAAAGGGCACGAACCTCGTGGATGGCCGATGTTTGGGGGCGGCTGCTCGGCTGGCCTCTACTGGCTGACGAAGCTGCAACCTGCTCGCCTGCTCTACGTTTCCTCCTGTCGCAGAACCCGCCGGGCTTGCCTGACCACCGCAGGGTCAATGAAGCGTCCGTCCAGCATCGCCGCCCCGCCGCCTACGTCTTCGTGAGCGGCCAGCACTCGCATTGCGTATTTCAACTCCTCGGCACTGGGGGCGAAACCTGCGTGGACGGCGGAGATTTGCCCTGGATGGATGATGCCCCGAGCGCCGAATCCCTGTCGACGGAGTTGGTGACACGAGCGGGCCAGGCCGATTTCGTCTTCCAGGTTGGTGTGCACCGGCCCGACGGGCGGCTCCAGCCCCGCGAGGGCGGAGGCCAGCACCACGTCGCTGCGAATCGCCCATAGTTCCCGTGCGTCGCTCGAGGGGAAAATGCCCAACTCGGCGCTCAGGTCGACTTCGCCGAGGCTAAGCCGCACGACCTTCTCACACGCTGCTATTTTTGCGGCGGTAGCCACTCCTTCTGATGTCTCGATGAGCGCTATCACTGCTACAGGGGAGTTCCGGCAAGCCTCGAGGTTGGCTTTTGGAATAACAACTCCCGTTGCGTGAGAACTTGCCGCCATTTCCAAGTCGTCGTAGATGAGCTCGGGCGTGTTGTTGACGCGCACCCAGACAGGGGCATCTGGCGGTTGGGCCAGAAAATCGGCCGTTTCTTTACGGGCTGCGACCTTCCGCTCCGGCCGTACGGCGTCCTCGAGGTCGAAGATCGAAGCATCGGCTTCGCTCGCGACTGCTTTCTCGAAGCGGTCAGGTCGGTCTCCAGGGACGTAGAGGTAGCTGCGAGGTGTCATCTTTGAGGTGGGTAGCTCCGTGCTGAGGTTAGTTTGCGAATCGCCGTTCCTTCAGAACATAGTCAAGATGAGTGACACGAGAGGCGGCAGGCAGCAGACTGCCGGCACGTCGCCAGGCTCTGTCTGCGCTGAGGTGTCCGGCAGGGAAGGGCGTAGACGGCTGCGAATGTTTACAGGCCTTGTTTGTCGGATTGTTACGCTTTCCGTTGATGGAGTGGAGTCTTGCCGCAGAAGGGATACCCCGCGGCGACGTGGCTGCGTCTCGTCGCTGAGTCCGGGAGCTTCCGGGTGGAGTCTTGCCGTAGAAGGGGTGCCCCGCGGCGACTGGGGTGTTTTGCGTGAGTCGTGAGCCTTTGGGGGCGCTGGTCACCGGCGGAGGGCGGGGGATAGGGCGCGCCGTCGCCTCTCGTTTAGCCGCTCGCGGCGACGTGGTGTTTGTTGGGGATGTGGATTTTGCGTCCGCCGAGCGGGCGGCCGCGGGTATTCGCTCCGCCGGGGGGGAGGCGCACGCCCTGTCGCTGGATGTCCGTTCCGTGGAGGCTCTGGGCGCGGCGGTGGCCGCTGTGGAGCAGGTGGCTCCTCTGGGGGTAATGGTCAACAACGCCGGGTGGGCGTTTTCAGAGCCGCTGCTGGAGGTCTCGCCTGAGCGGTTCGATGCGTTGATGGCGGTCAATCTGCGGGGGGTGTTCTTCGGGGTGCAGGCGGCTGCCCGTGTGATGTGCCCGCGCCGGCGGGGGAGCATCGTCAACCTGGCTTCCACGTCGGCGTTCACGGCCTCAACCTCGCCGATGGTCGCCTACGACACCTCCAAGGGGGCGGTGCGGATGCTGACGGTCGCGGCCGCACGCGAGCTGGCGCCCGCAGGGGTGAGGGTGAACGCCGTCGCCCCGGGCACCGTCGACACCGACCTCACACGTTCGCTGCTGAGCGAGCCTGGCGAACTTGAGGGGCAGGCCGCCGGGCTGATCCCCCTGGGCCGCCTGGGCTCACCGGAGGACGTGGCGGAGGCTGTCGCCTTCCTCTCTTCCGACGCGGCCTCGTATGTGACCGGCCACGTGCTGGTGGTAGATGGCGGCTGGTTGACCTGACAAGCGGCGTCGGGTTGCTTTATGGGAATTAGAGTCACCGTTGAATGCAGTAAACCGAAAGAAGCAGACATGGACAGCATCACAGTAAAAAACTTCCGCTGCTTCAAGGAGGCGGGTCCGATTCGCCTAGCCCCTCTTACATTTCTCGTAGGCGAAAATAGTACGGGAAAGACATCCTTTCTTGCCCTAATCAGAGCCCTGCGGGATGTTGCATACGAGCAAGTTGTGCCGGATTTCAAGGAAGAACCCTATGACTTGGGAAGCTTTGACGAAATTGTCCATAAAGGTGATGGAAGGAGTGAGAGCGTCAACGAGTTTAAGGCGGGTTTTCGAATTACAGCCCTAGCGAACAAACGCAACGTCGTGCGAGAGCAAGTTCAGAAGGCCACACGGAACAACATATAAATTTCGACTTTGTATTCAAACGCTTAGGTCCGGCCCCATTTCCAATGGTACGATCGTTAAAGAGTGGTGATAATAGGATAAGGGAAGTGATCGACGAAGACAATGTCCCGCATATTACATTCAGCACATCAAATGGCTCTTGGAAAGCACCCCTCGAGAAAGCAGTTTTCCATTTGATTTTGACAATTACAATTTAATTCCTCTGCATTTCTACTTTTTAATTCCTCTGCATTTCTACTTTCGAGAATTTGAATTTGCTCAAAGACGTTTGAAAAAATATGGTGAAAAATATTTGGAAGAATATGGTGAGCAGGAGACTAAAGCAGTTGATAGCAGTTTACAGCCTTTAGAGGAGGATTTGAGGGTATTGAGTAATTTGTCCAAATATCCATATAGAATAAGACATAGAGCAAATCTGCAGGATAAAAAGAAATTATTTGCTAGTGCACCGGTTAGATCGAAGCCAAGGCTAACATATGACTCTACTCGCCCTGCTCGAGATCCTGAGGGGGAATACGTTCCAATGTATTATTCAATACATACAGTATAGTGATTTGGAAAGGTGGAAAAGACTAAAATGTGCCCTAGAAAAGTTTGGAAAAGCATCTGGCCTGTTTGATGCAATATCGGTAGATTCCCTAACCAACAGCGCAAGTGGGCCATTCCAAATCCAAATTGGTAAGGAAGGAGAGATCCCTGAAGAAAATAATCTAGGTGAGCATAACTTGATTGATGTCGGCTATGAAAAGCAATACATATGATTCTGATAAAAAAGGACTGCTTGATTCTAGTTCTTGCGGTGGTCGCTAGCGGGCACTCCAAACACATGATGTAAGAAAGGAAGGACAACTGCCTTATGACAAAGAACCCTGCCGCTATCACCACCAACGAGGCCCCGGAGCCGCGCGGTCCGTATCCGCATGTCCGCATCGACGGTGACCACGTGTGGGTCACCGGACAGATTGGGCGCGATCCCGCTAGTGGGGAATTCGTAGCAGGCGGGTTCGAGCCCGAACTCCATCAGGCCATCACCAACTTGGAGAGCATCCTCGCTGAGGTGGGGTCGTCGCTTTCAAACGTCATCCGTACCTGCTTGCAGTTCGTGGACGAGGGCGACCTCGACGCCATGAACCGCATCTACGGAGAGCGGTTCCCCCAGCCGTTTCCGGCTCGCACCAGTTTCGGGGTGGCGTTCCTGTGGAAGGGCGCCAAGGTGCAGATCGACGCCTACGCACGCATTCCCTGACACCGCCCGTTGGGGGACGAGCGTCTAGAGGTCGGGCACTGGCCGTTCGACTGACGCCTCTGGCGGTGGGGTGACCACCCCGGTCACGCCGGGCACACGCTTCAGCAGCAGCGCCTCAATTCCGGCGGTGAGAGTCACCACGGATAGCGGGCAGGTCTCGCACGCCCCGGTGAGTCGAACCGTCACGACGCCCTCAGGGCTGATTCCCAGGTACTCCAGGTCTCCGCCGTCAGCCACGATCGCCGGGCGGATCAATTCCAGTGCCTCCCGGAGCGCCTCCATGTCCACGACGGCGCTCATCAGAAAACCCTTACCCGCTGACCGGCCCCCGCCTCCACGGCCAGGTCGTAAGCCAGCGAAGCCACGCCAGCGTCGAGCGACGCCATGCCCATGTGGGTCATGATGGTGCGCTCAACCTCGTTCTCCCGACCGGGTTTGAGCCCAGGCAGGATCTCTCCGGCGATGTCGGCGTGGATGTCCCCCCTCGAAAGCTGTTCAGGAAGCACCCCGCCAATCCGCCCGACCTCCTCCCCTTCGATCCAGGCCAGGTCGCGCCCGTAATATCCCACCACCCACTTTTCGAAGGACGTGGCGCAGACGAATTCAACGTCCCTGAAGCCCGTGGCGGCGCAGACGTGGGCGCCCTCAGGTACCCACCTCTCAAATAGCACCGGCGCCGGGGAGGTGGTGACCACGCAGATGATGTCAGCACGGGCCGCAGCCTCCTCCACGCTCCTGACGGCTGTGGCGTCCACCCCCACGACCTCCGTGGAGTAGTCGAGGAAACGACGGAGGGCCTCGGCTTGAACGTCGAATGCCAGCACCTCCCGCAGGTCGAACAAATCGGCCAGGCATGCCAAGTGGGTTCGCCCCTCGTTGCCGCAGCCGATTATCGCCAACGTCGCCGAGTCGGGGCGCGCCAGGAACTTAGCGCCCACCGCTGCGTGCCCGCCAGTGCGCATGTTGGTCACCGATGTGCCGTCGAGGAGCGCCAGCGGCATCCCCGTGGCCGTGTCGGTCAGCAGGTCGAGCGCCGAGATGGCGGGCAGTCCACGTAGGGGGTTCTTACGGAAGCTCGACAGCCACTTCACCGCAGCCCTCTCTAGAGGGCGGATCATGGCCGGAAACGCCTGGATCGCCCCGTGTCCGTACGGAGGCTCCGGCCCCAGCCGATCGTGTACGTACAGATTCACGGGGTTGACCTGTTCCACCTCGCCCGCCCCCACCCAGGCGAAGACCTCCTCGCAGCGTTTTATCACCTTCGCCGGTGTGAGCATCTCCTCCACCTCTGAGCGGGAGATCACCAGCAGATCCCCCGCTTCTGCGCCCACCGCCGTCCCGGTGGCGGCGAGGCTCAAAGCTCGGCCTCCAGCGCCAGAAGGGGCTTCGCAGCCGTCCGCAGTTTCTTCAGCGCCTCGGGGGGCAGCGGCCGGTACGGCTTGCGGGGGGCGCCTGCCCTGGCGCCGCCCATCTCCGCAAGTGCGTTCAGGTAGCCGTGCTCGTGGCTGAGCATGAGCGGCATGTCGGGCTGGCGGATGGCGGAGGAGAGGTTCTGCAAGGCCGCGAACGCCCTGCGAACCCATTCGTCGTCGTGGTTGCCGGCCAGGCACTCGGCGATGTAGCGGTTGCCGGTGCGCAAGGCGGGCCAGGCGAAGAACCCTGTGGCGCCCACGGCGCCCAGCTGAGAGGCGTGAAAGAAGGAGGGGTCGTTTCCGCTGAATACGTTCACCCGGTCGCTGATGGAGAGCAGAACCTGGTCGAAGTGCGGCAGGAACGTGTTGGACTCCTTGATTGCCTTGATGTTTTCCACATCCAGCAGGCGCTCCCACATTCTTGCGGTGAGGTTCACTCCGTTGAGAGGGGAGTAGTTGTACACCATCAGCGCCATGTCCCCCTCCAGCGACTCCGCCACCTCAGCGAAGAAGGAGATCGCCCACTCGGGTGTGACCGGCAGGGCGAACGGCGCCGCCAGCATCGACCCGTCGGCTCCGGCTGACTCTGCGTAGCACGCCCTCCGCACCGCTTCACGCTGGTAGGCGGCGGTGCTGCCGACAACCACGGCTATCCCCGCGTCGTGGCCGGCCTCAACAGCCTTTGAGCACACTGCGTCGAATTCCCGCTCGGAGACGTTCGTCATCTGCCCCATCGAGCCGAACACGATGCAGCCCGACGCCCCCGACGCCCCTACCAGGGCGATGCTGAGGCCGATGGAGTCGAAGTCGATCTCCTCGTCGTCGTCAAGGCTCAGGGGGATGAGGACGAAATGCCCCTCCAGCGGCTTGCGTGTGAATTCAGGCATCGCCTTCCTCGGCGACAAGGCGCTTGAACAGGCTCTTCAGTTCCCTGCAGCGACCAGGCAGATCCTCGAATAACACGGCCTCGCAATGGTATCCCAAGTCCTCCATGGCCGCCCGGGCGTCGTTGGTGTAGACGACGGTGCCGTCGTCGGCAATGCGCTCGACTCCGTCGAAGCGGGCAGCCGCATCGTTGACCGCAGCAGCTTCGGTCACGGTAAGGCCGTCCGGCAAGTCGAAAGAAACCCCCTCTGCGCTTGCGTTGACCGGGAAACCGCCGGGCAGACCTTCGGGGGCGGTCATGTGGGTGGAGATCGGCGAATGGCTCAGCAGGGTCAGGGCGTTCTTGGTGGCGGAGGCGGCAAAGAGCGAGAAGATGTCGGCCTGTCCCCAGTTGATCGGCTCCGGCCACGACATCAGGGCGTCGTGGAGGTCGTAGGCGTCTGTGAAGTCCTCCCCCCCTACATGAAGCCGGAAGCAATGCGGCACGCGCCGCGGCCCGTAGGCCATCAGGGCGTGGGAGCCGACCAGCTGCACGTGAACATCACCAGCCGTACGACCTGTTATTGCCATTGCATGGCGCAGGACGCGGACGGCGCATACCTCAACGTTGCCCGCCCCTGCCGCAGGCCCCCTGCCGAAGTGCTTCCAGAGCGCGGGGTTGACCACGTCTGGGAATGCCGCGTTCACCACCTTCGTGTCAACCTCTGCGCGCTCGATCGCCCGCGTCAGCCAGGCTGCGGGAAGCATGTGCCAGGGCAGCCAGAGGCCGAAGGTGGCAGCCCGTATCCTCGCTCGCAGAGAAGCGCTGATGTTCGCCTGCATGAACAGTCGGGGGGACTGAACGGTGGCAGAGTGGATGATGACGTCCGGACGCACCTCGACGAGCAGCCGGGCGATGGAGTCGGTGTCGGCGAGGTCGGCCTGGTGGTGCTCGAATTGCTTAACGTGGCCTGCAAACGCAGAGGAGAGCATTGCCAGGGTGGTGCGCGACGGGCCGTCCCAGGGGCTGCGCTTTAGCGTGACGATGCGCCCAACCTCGGGGGAGCGGGCCAGGAACTCCAGAGCCCAGCCCCCCAGCTCACCCACGCCGGAGAGCAGGATGGTTGTCACGCGACGCTTTGGCGAAGACGCATTCGAGCTTCCGCCATTGCGGGGATGGCGGCGGTCACTGCGTGAATGTCGGAGGACTGGGGGCGCGCAACGGAGGACTCAGCGGATTGCTACGGCTTGCGCCCGATGGGGTTCATCTCGTCTCGGTGGAAGTCCTCGAGGCCAGCAACCAACAACTTCAGACTGGAAATCAGCCAACGCCCGTCCTCGAGTCGAAACGTGCAGTGGTACTGCCCCCAGAGGTGGCCGTCGGGCACCCCGGAGTGGTACTTGTGCCAGGCGTAGACATAGGCGTCGCAGTCGGCGCGCCCGTCTCCGGCGAAGCGCACACGCACGTTGCTTATGTGGTGCGACGTAGCAGCAAAGAGTTTCTCAAGGCCGGGTTTGATGACGCGCAGGATTTCATCCCTTCCGTTGATGGAGTCCATCTCCGGCCCGTAGTTGATGCTGGCGTCGGAGGTAAAAAGGCCGGCCACCGCATCCGGTTCGTTGCGGTCGAAGTGCCATGCGTAGGTGTAGAGCAACTCGGCTATGGCGCTTCTGTCGTCTTCTCTGCTCATCGGGCCTCCTCAGGTTGCCGTCGGGACTCTCTGGCGATTTCCAGGGCTGGTTCAATGATACGTCGGGTGCCATAGGCGACGGATTACTCGTTCCGTGTCGGCCGATTCCTCTCCTGTGCGCCTTGCTCTAGCCTTTTAGAACCCCCGCTATCTGGGGAAGAAACGCCCGGCAGGTGCGCAAAGCAGTTGCGACAATCGAGAAGGAGAGGAAAATGGCGGAGACCGAACAGGCAGACGAGGCGAAGCGCCCCGGATTGCGAGCGGACCTGTGGGATCGCACCTATCAGGTGGGCGTGGTGGTGAGAGACATGGAGCGCGCCGTGGAGTTTTATGAGCGGCTCGGCATCGGCCCGTTCACAGAGGGGCCGTCGGCTCACACGACGCTGCGCCGCATATACGGCAAGGACGCCCCCGACGCCCGCCTGAGAGGCCTCATCGCCCAGATGGGATCGATTGAGTTTGAACTGCTTCAGCCGGTCGCCGGCAAGACCGTCCAGGGCGACTTCCTCAAGACGCATGGGGAGGGCATCGTCCACATATGCGCCTACACAGACGACCTCGACGCCGACCTCGACGCGCTTACCTCCCTCGGCTATGAGGTGATTTCCTACGCGGAACTCTCCGACGGGGGTAAGTTCGCCTACTTCGACACCCGGGAGGTGGGTGGACTGGTGCTTGAGTTGTTCCAAGTCGGGGATTCTTGGAAGTAGCCTCGAACCATCCGGCTCTTCTCGGAGAGCGGGAAGCCGGGTCGGGCCCGGCCGAGCCGGAATCGGCCTACTGAGCAAAGGCATCGAACGGAAACGGACGCACACCGTTGAGGAAGCGGACCGTGGAGGTGGAGGACGAATGAGCGAATACGAAAAGGTGGATATCTCCCACCCCGAGCTGAAGGAACTGGCCGACGCCATAGAGGACGGCCCGGGCGACCGTTACGCGCGCACGAAGGTCGGTCTCGATCTCGAAGGGCAGGACCGCTACATGGAGCTCTACCGGGAAGTTTCGGCTTCAGACCCGATCCAGCAGGGCTGGGACGCCAACGAGCCCGAGTTCCACGCCAAGACAAAGATATTCTCGGTGCTCGCCGACGCACTCGAGGAGGAACTTGGCACGCAGGCCGGCCGTGAGGCTGTGTCACGCGCCCGCCAGAGGCAAGGCAAGCAGATGGGCGAGGCGATGGCCGCCAAGACGAGGGCCAAGGGCGAAAAGCTGAACCTCAACAACTTCTTCAAGGAGTTCTGGGGCTACTTTCAGTGGTCGCCGAAGCTGGACACCGAGCGCTACTACGACAGGGACGGGAACATGGTGAAGTACGTGCTGCGCCTCAACTGCCCCATAGGGGACTACCTGCGCGACAACGCCCCCGACGTGGAGTACTCATCGAATTTCTGCGACCTCGACGAGTTCATCGCCCATGCCTACAACCCCGGTATCCGATACTCACGCAAGCGCTGGGTGCCTGCGGGCGACCGCTACTCCGAGCTCATCTGGGAGCTCGACCCCGAGCACGTAATCGACTGAGCCGCCTGTCCTGGTGCTAAGGGCGCGGTCGTGAGGGCGCTCCTGCTGCAGGAGGGTGGCCGGTTTGAGCTTGCCGAGGCTCCGCCGCCCGATACTCAGCCCGGCTGGGCGCTGGTACGCACAATTGCGTCGTCGGCCGGCCTTTTTCACGCCCAGATGGCCGCAGGGATGCTCCCAACGGCGGGCTTCCCCAGGGTGCTCGGCCACGAGATCTTCGGCGAGGTCATAACGGCGCCGTCTGCGGCCAGCCCCCCGCCGGGCGCCCTGGTGGTGGCCGACGCGGTGGTGGGCTGCGGGGTGTGCGAATGGTGCGTGCGAGGCTCAGAGAGCATCTGCCCCTGGATGCGCCACCTGGGAATTGACCTCGACGGCGGTTTCGCAGAAATCGTGGGCGTCCCTGAGTCGAACATCTTCGAGTTGCCCGCAGGCACTCCGCCCGGCGAGGCTGTGATGCTTGGCTCGGCGCTGCCGGCCTCGGTGCACGCCGTATTGAGGGCGGGGATCGGCGCCGGCTCTCGGGTGGTCGTCAGCGGGGTGGGAAGCATCGGGCTGACCGTATGCCAGGTGGCTCGCGCCTTCGGCGCCTCCTCGCTGGCCGCCCTCGACGTTGCCGACGACCATCTTGAGGCTGCCAGGCCGTGGGCGGACGCAACGATCAACGTCTCAGGGTTGAGCCCGGGTGAAATCCTGGAGGCTCTCCGCGACGTACACCGTTCGCAGCACGGTGCGGACGCAGCCATCGAGGCCGCAGGCGTCCCGTCCAGCGTGGATTTGTGTTTCAAGGCCGCGAGACCTGGAGGGACGGTGCTGCTGATGGGTATCTGCGACGGCGCCGCCACGCTTTCCTTTGACAGCTACCTCGGTGAGTTCATCCGCCGCGAGCTGAGGGTGATTACCACCTTCGGATTCACCCGCAATGACTTTCTGGTGGGCAATGCCCTCTATGAGGCGGGCCGTCTGGATATGAGCCGTCTTGTGGGAGGGACTTTGAAGCTTGAGGAGGTGCCCCAGGCGCTGGAGGACATCTCCTCTCACGGCACGGGAGGCAAGCGCTACCTCGTCGACGTGGCCATTGTCTGAGCTTCCTGCTACGGCATATCAGATCCTCAGGCAGATAGCCAGCCGCCGTCCACGGGCACGTACGCACCGGTCATGAAGCTTGAGCGCTCGGAGGTCAGGAACTCGGCGACCTCCGCTATCTCCATCGGGTCGGCCGGGCGCCCAAGCGGCGTCTTTCCCAGCAGCATCGCCCTTCGCTGCGGGTCGGCGAGGCTGTTGGCGCTCATGGGCGTGTGAACCACGCCTGGTCCGATCACGTTTATCCTGATCCCGTCGGCAGCCAAGTCGAGCGCCAGCCCCCTGCCCAGCATCAGCACCCCCCCCTTCGAGGCGGCGTACGCGGTGGAGCCTTCGATTGCTATCTGGGAGTTGATCGAGCCGATGAGCACGATGCTCCCACCGGTTCCCTGCTGCTTCATGGCTTGCGCCGCGCACCGTGCGGTGAGGAAACTGCCCGTGAGGTTCACATCAACCACGCGCTGAAAGTCGTCCAAGGTGATTTCGAGGGGAGGGGCGAACTTTTCGATTCCTGCGCTGTTTACCAGCGCGTTTACCATGCCGAAGCTCTCACAAGCGGCCTCAACCATGGCTTCGCAGTCTTTTTCCCTGGAGATGTCAGCGGCGAACGCCCGCGCCCCTTGAATCCCCTCCGCCACAGCTGCCGCAGCCTCCGCGTTGATGTCCACGCAGAGCACCTTGTCGCCCCGCACACTCAGCCGCCTGGCCGTGGCTTCCCCTATCCCCGAGCCAGCCCCTGTGACGATGCTTACAGTCATGACGAGGCCGGTATTGCCGGGGCCGCCCCAACATCTTGGCGATCCCCGTTCGACATCCGTAGAGGCGAGTCGCAGAATCTTCGCAAAACGGCGCTAGCCGCCACCCGCCGATCGGCGCTCAGGTCGACGGGCGGCTCCGCCCCCAAGGTCACGGTTGCGAACCCTGTTACGATCTTCAGCAGGTCCCGCAGCTGGCGGGGCGGGGGGAAGTACTCTTCCTCGTCGGTCACGCGCACCTCCTCGGCGCCCTCTTCGGGTGCGATCTCCCTGAGCACGTCGTTCACGAGTTCCTCAGGGGCGGATGCCCCGGCGGTAAGACCCACCGTGCCGCTGAGATCATTGGGCAGTTCCCCAGGCCCGTTTATTCTCAGCACCCTCTCACATCCCATCCTCTTGGCGAGTTTTTCAAGGGCGACCGTGTTGGAGGAGTTCTCAGAGCCCACAATCACGAATGTCTCGCAGCGTTCGGCGATCGCCTCAAGGGCGGCCTGACGGTTGGTCGTGGCGAAGCACAGGTCGCTGCGCCCGGGCGTCCAAATCTCTGGGAACCGCTCGCGGGCGGCGGCGGCCACGTCTGTCCAGTCCCGATGCCCCAGCGTCGTCTGGGCCAAGAGGGCGACAGGTTCGTCGAAGTCGGGAAGCGCCTCCACGTCTTCGGGGGACTCCACCCTGTGAATCGACTCAGGGGCAACGGCCATGGTGCCCACGGCCTCCTCGTGCCCCTCGTGGCCTACATACACGATGCGGTAGCCCTTGCCTGAGCGCACCTTCACCTCGTGATGCACCTTTGTTACAAGGGGGCACACCGAATCCACTACGTAGCTTCCCAGATCGTTCGCCGCCTTCTGCACCTCCGGAGCGGAGCCGTGTGCGCTCAGCATCACCGGAGAGCCGGGCGGCACCTCTGAGATGTCGTCCACGAAGATCACCCCCATCTCCTCGAAGCGACGGACGACGATCTTGTTGTGCACGATCTCGTGATAGCAGTAGACGGGCGGGCCAAACGCCCCCAGGAGAGAGGCCAGCGCTTTGATCGCCATCTCCACACCGGCACAGAAACCTCTCGGGGAGGCCAGCAAGACCTTGGTCACGCCCACGGCTTCAGGCTAATTCGCCCAAGACTCCCCGGCACGGGTAAACGGCGACGTCTGTATAAGTAGCATTTTTTTAATGAGCGCCCCAAGCATCCCGAGCATTCCGACGGTGGCCGTTGTGGGCAGGCCGAACGTGGGCAAGTCCACACTCGTGAATCGAATCATCGGGCGGCGTGAGGCCATCGTGGAGCAGCGACCTGGCGTGACCCGCGACCGCAAGGAGTGGGAGGTTTCCTGGCGAGGACGCCGCTTCGTGGTGGTCGACACTGGCGGCTGGCAGCCGGAGAGCCCAGGATCGGACTCCGAGACCACCCTGAGCCGGAAGGTTTCCGCACAGAGCGAAAAGGCAATCCGAGAATCGAGCCTGGCCGTGCTGGTGGTAGACGTCACGAGCGGCCTCACCGAGTCAGATGCCGCAGCCGCCGAGATGCTGCGCCGCGGCGCGGTCCCAGTTCTGGTCGCGGCCAACAAAGTGGACGACGAGGGTCGGGCTCCCCTCATATGGGAGTTCGTGAAGCTGGGTCTGGGCGACCCGTACCCGATCAGTTCGTTGCACGGCCTGGGCACCGCCGACCTTCTCGACGCCGTGGTCGCGGGCCTCAAAACGGGCGGTTCGGACGTCGAAGGCTTGGAGGGGGCGGGTTCCGGCGACGGTGCCCAAGCGAATGTCCTTGGCGGATTGCAGGGAGGCCCTGGCGATTTCCCCACCGTGTCGGTGGCCATCGTCGGCCGGCCGAACGTGGGCAAGTCCACACTCTTCAACAGGCTGGTCGGCTCAGAGCGTTCGGTTACCCACGAAGAGGCCGGAACCACACGCGACTCGGTCGACACCCTCCTTGACACCCCTTACGGCATCATCCGGCTGGTGGACACCGCCGGTCTGCGGCGCCGCTCCAAGGTGGATGAGAGCACAGAGTACTATGCCTCGCTGCGCGCCCTCCGGTCTGTGGACAGAGCCGACGTGGCGCTCCTCGTAGTTGACGCCGCGCAGGGTGTCACGCATCAAGACCAGAGGCTGGCAGAGCGGATAGACGCTGCGGGTTGCCCCGTGATCATCCTGCTGAACAAGTGGGACAGCCTTCGAGCCGGTGGAGAGCAAGACCCGGCCATTGAGGCATCGGAGCGCCTGCGCTTCCTCGCGGGTTCGCCGATCCTGCGCATCAGCGCCCTTAGCGGAAGAGGTGTTCATCGCATCCTCCCTGCACTCTCAAGCGCCATTGCCGCTTATCGACGGCGCATCCCCACACAGTCGGTGAACGCCGCCATCCGCAGGGCGCAGGCCAACCACCCCGCACCCGGCGGGGCGCGTGTGCTCTACGCCACGCAAGGGGCGACGGATCCTCCCACATTCACGCTCTTCGCAAACCGCACCCTTCCGCCCACCTATCTGCGATACCTCGAACGCAGCCTCAGGGAGGAGTTCGACCTCGGTGGCAGTCCGGTGAAGCTGCGCGTTCGAAGGCGTTAGCCCTATTCGCAGGATGAGCGCCCGCCCGCGTTAGGTTCAGGGCAGTGGACCCCACGATTCCTGCGGCGGTTTTTGGGCACCCGCTTTCGTTGGCCGTTGGCTTGCCGTCAGGCGTGGTAAGGACGCTGCTGGTTGTCACGTCCGCTTTCAGCCTTGTGGCGGCGCTGTCCTGGGGGCGCATCGTCCGATATCGCTGGCGCCTGTACGAGGAAGTGCGCAAGTACGGCGAAAGGAGCGCCTCAGCCGGAGCCAGCCTGCAGGAGCGCAAGTCCATCTACGGGGCGGAGCAACTCGTGCGCTCCAACATGCTTCGCGAAGCGCACACCGCCGCCCTCTACCTGCTGATTGCGGCTTCGACCATCCTGATTTTTGCCACCGGAAGCTACTCCTGGGTGGCGCTCCTGCTGATTGTGGGCGCCCTTGCTGCAATCTCCGCTCTCTGGGGCCGAAAGTCGGGCTCTGAGTTCAGAATGGCGCGGGATCGCTTTGAGATAGAAAGTCGGGCTGCGGAGACTCTTGCCCAGAAGGAGTTGGCCCCACGGGCCTGGGCCGGACGCCTGGCAGCCGAGGAGATGTCTGGAATAGACAGCTTTTCCGTCGGCCACGTTTACAAGGCCGGCTCAGGCCTGATGGCAGGTGACTTCTTTGACATGTTCCGCGTCTCTCCAACCAGGGTGGTGGCCCTCATCGGCGACGTTTCCGGCAAGGGCATTGAGTCATCCATCACCGCGTTCCAGGCGAAGTACCTGATGCGTGTATTTCTGCGACAGTACCGCGACCCGGCACAGGCGCTGGAGGAGCTCAACAGGCAGATGTACAGCCCTGAGCGCTTCGAGGAGTTCGTCACGATGTTCGTGGCTGTATTCGATCTTGAGGCTGAGACTCTTCGATACGCCTCGGCGGGTCATCCCACGATGTGGCTCTGGCACCAGCGGGAGGTGCTGCCGCTGCGCTCCACCGGGCCGGTGGTGATGCTGGGAGCGGAGAGTTCCTTCTACAGCCGTGAGCTTCAGCTCAATTCTGGCGACATGATCGTGCTCTACACCGACGGTCTCATCGAGGCTCGGAGAGGGGAGGACATCTTTGGGGAGGAGGGGGTGGCCCTGCTGGTGCGTCGCGACCCGCTAATTTCTCCCGACGAGCTATGCAAGGTGCTGCTGGACGCCGCCGGCGACTTCAGCGACGGCCCGCTCAGCGACGACGTGGCCATCCTGGCCGTTCGTCGCACGTAGAGAGTCTTGGCGGGCGGGGCGTGCCCTGGTGTGATCCCTGCGAACGCTTCCTCAACCCCAACACCCTCTCTGAAGACGGCTCCTGCCCCGCCTGCGGAGGAGTCCTGGGCAGTGGCGGGACCCCCCTCGAGGGCGTCGGGGAAGACGCCCGCCTAGACGCCCCGGAAGACTCGGCCGCCACCGTCTCCGCCAGTTCCGCAGTTGGGGGCTCGGCCGCCGATCCTGCCGCAGGGGAGGTCGTCCCGCAGCGCATCCCCTGGCACTTCTGGCTGCTGGTCGCAGCCACCGCCGGATATCTGATTTGGCGATTCGTCCAGCTCATCGTCAGACTTCTCTGAGCCTGAGTCCGCACATTAAGGGGCTTTAATGCCAGCGGTAGGCTGGCTTCCTGTGCTCGTAATGGACTCCCTTCCGTCTCGGTCTCCGCCTTCATCGGTAACGGTGGGCGTCTTCGACGGGGTCCATCTGGGCCATCGACGGATTATTCGGCGTCTGCTCCGGGTTTCGTCCGAGCGTGGGCTTGTCCCGACTGTCGTGACGTTCGACACGCACCCCCTTGCGACCCTGCGCCCCGACGAGGCCCCGAAGCTGCTCAGCGGATTGGCCGACAAGGCAGACCTGCTCTGTTCGCTGGGGGTCGAGCGCCTTGTTGTTCTTGAGTTCAACCACGATTTCGCCTCCAGGACGCACGAGGAGTTCACCGAGGAGATTCTCAGCGGCTGCTTGAATGCAGCTGTGGTGGTGGCGGGTGCCGGCTTTCGCTTCGGGTGCGAAAGGAGGGGGTCGGTAGAGACGCTGCGAGCCGACGGCGATCGGCTGGGGTTTCACGTGGAGACGGTCGGCCAACTCGCCATGCCCGGTGTCTCCGAGCCGGTTTCCTCATCCGCAATCAGGCGTGAGCTTGCAAGCAATGGCGTGGCGCTGGCCGCCCAAATGCTGGGGCGCCCATACGCCATCTCAGGTGAAGTTGTGATGGGCGACCAGCGGGGTCGCACTATCGGCTTCCCCACTGCCAACATCCCGGTCGCGCGCAACCTGGCCTGGCCTGCCGACGGCGTGTATGCGGGCTGGTTTACCAACAGCGACGGCGTCCGATACGACTGCGCCATCAACATCGGCCGCCGCCCGACCTTTTACCAGAACGTAGAGCACTCCACCCTTGAGGCGCATCTCTTGGATTTCGACGACGACCTCTACGGACACGAGGTGACAGTTGAGTTCGGCGAGTTCCTTCGCAGTGAGCGGCGCTTCAGCGGCATAGACGCCTTGGCCGCCCAGCTGAGGGTGGACGTAGCCAATGCCAGGGAAATACTCAACCGCCTCCGCTGATCCGATTCGGACGAGCGAGGCCCGAGGGCCGTACACGCCCGAGGCGGTGCTCGTGCTGCTGCGCCACGGCCAGACAGATCTGAACCTACACAGATTGCTTCAGGGTGCCAGCGACTACCCCTTGAACGCGACCGGGCGGCAGCAGTCGCGCCAAGCCGGGGAGTTCGTTCGCCGTCACTACGAGATTGACAAGGTGATCTCAAGCCCGCGTCGCCGGGCGCTGGAGACCCTCGAGGAGGCAGGCTTCGGGGGGGCGCTGGTGGACGGGCGCCTCACCGAGATCGATTACGGGTGCCTGGAGGGAGAGCCGGTTGACACCGCCTCTCGCCAACTGATGGAAATGTGGGAGGCAGACCCGTGCTTGGCCCCGACTGGCGGGGAATCATTGGAGACCCTCTACTGTCGGGTTGCCTCCGCGTGCGAGGAGATGCTGGGGAACTCGGCTGGGCAGACGGTGTTGGCGAGCACGCACGCCACCGCCGTCAAGGCGGCGGTGGTCTGGGCGCTGGGTGGGGAGGTTTCGGGGATTCTGCGAATGTTCCTGCGCCCGGCCTCGGTGTCGGTTATCGCGTCGGTGCCTTCAGGCAAGGTCGTGCTTGCGGTAAACGAACGCGCATGCCTATAGGGGATGGTCGCTCGGGGCGCATCGACATCGGGGCGCATCGACAACCATTGAGGAATTAGCCTCAATGCCAAAGTAGCCGGGGACCGGAGGCAGTCAGACATGCACATAACCGGAATGAACCACGTGGTGCTGTATGTGCGCGACGCTCGTCGCAGCGCAGCCTTCTACGAGGACGTGCTGGGCTTCAGCCGGGTAATCGATCACCCGGCAGGTGCCTTCGCCTTCCTCCGGGCGCCTCGGTCGGAGAATCACCACGACATTGCCTTCTTCAGCGTCGGGGACAACGCCGGGCCGTCCACAGCCGGGTTGGGCGCCGTTGGCATGTACCACTGCGCCTGGGAGGTGTCGACGCTGGAGGCGCTCGCGGACATGAGGCAGCGCCTGCAGCAGGCGGGCGCCCTGGTAGGTGCGTCCGACCATGGCTGCAACAAGAGCCTGTATGCCAAGGACCCCGACGGCCTGGAGTTCGAGGTGATGTGGCTGGTCCCTTCGGAGCACTGGGGGGATGACGAGAATCAGGCAATTGTCGAGCCGCTCAACCTGCCTGCCGAGCAGCGGCGCTTCGCTAAAGTCGGTCTTCAATGAGGGCATTGCCCACCGCCTCCTCGACGGTTCGCTAGCAGGCAGGACGCCGAAAGACGCAACACATATTGCGAAAGGTGCCCCAATGAACGAGAAACCGCCCGAATCCGCCCCAAGGCCGACAGTCTTCTTCCTCGCTGACGACAAGTTCAAGGAAACCGCCCGAAAGGGGTTTCGCCGCAGGGTCGTCACCGGTGACGATCTGCAGCTCTGCTTCTGGCGCATAGCGGGCGGCACCCCTGGCTCGTTTCTGCACAACCACGACCACAACGAGCAACTCGGCGTGATCATCAGGGGCGCCCTCGACTTTCGAATAGGCGACGAGAACGCCCCGCCCGGCGAGCAGGAG
Source organism: uncultured Acidimicrobiales bacterium (assembly GCA_958295925.1). Classification (GTDB taxonomy): domain Bacteria; phylum Actinomycetota; class Acidimicrobiia; order Acidimicrobiales; family CATQHL01; genus CATQHL01. The sequence goes on along the minus strand of CATQHL010000001.1, from coordinate 384,851 downwards.
CGCGTCACGCTGAGGGAGGGCGACTCCTATCTCGCCTACAAGGGCGTCTGGCACGGAGACAGCGTTTTCGTGGGCGACGACGAATACGACGAGTGCTGGATACTCGACGTGTTCGCCCCGCCACGGGCCGACCTGATCGACGGCTAGTCAAATGTCGGAGTGGAGGCTGGCCGTTGACATCGGCGGGACGTTCACCGACACGGTGCTGCTCGACGCTCAGACCGGCAAGATCTTCTCCACCAAGGAGCTGACCACCCCCGCTCAGCCACTCGAGGCCGTCCGCTCCGCAATCGGATCGGTGCTGCGACGGGCGGGCGTGACGCCGCCCGAGGTAACCGCCCCCATTGTCCATGCCACCACCCTGGTAACCAATGCCCTGGTTCAGCGCAAGACGGGGAGGGCGGGCCTCGTCACCACCAGGGGTTTCGCCGACACCCTGCTTATTCGAGACGAGCACCGCTACGACATGTACGACCTGCAGATCGAGTTCCCCGACCCTCCCATCCCCCGAAGCCGCACCTTTGAGCTCAACGAAAGGGTCAGCGCACGCGGCGACGTGCTCCTCGAGCCCGACATTGCGGACCTTCACGGAATCGCAGAGGAGCTGGCTGCAGCTGAGGTGCAAGCAGTAGGCGTGTGCCTGCTCAACTCCTACATGAACGCGGCAAACGAAAAGGTTGCGGGCGATTTCCTGGCCGAGGCGCTGGGTGTCCCGGTCTGCCTTTCCTCGGAGATGTCGCCGCAGATACGCGAATACCCCCGGATGATGACCACTGCCTGCAACGCCGCAACCATGCCCATAATGGGCAGATACCTCTCCGAGCTGCAGGACTGGTTGAAGGCGGAGGGATTCGGCGGCTCGGTGCTCTTGATGCTCTCTGCCGGGGGGGTGGTCTCAGCTGACGTGGCGGCACGGGTGCCCATACGGCTGGTGGAGTCCGGGCCCGCTGCGGGCGCCCTGGCGGGCACCTGGTACGCCCGACGTCTGGCCGAGGAACGCCTGCTGTGCTTCGACATGGGGGGCACGACCGCCAAGGCCTGCCTCATCGAAGGCGGCGAGCCGGTGCTGGCGTCGTCGTTCGAGATCGCCAGGGTCTGGCGTTTCAAGAAAGGGTCGGGCTATCCGGTGCAAGTGCCCTCCATCGACCTCGTGGAGATCGGGGCGGGTGGTGGCAGCCTTGCCTGGGCGGACGACCTGGGCCTGCTTCAAGTCGGCCCGGTCTCGGCGGGGGCAGACCCAGGGCCTGCCTGCTACGCCCGGGGCGGCGATGGGATGACGGTCACCGACGCCGACCTGCTGGCAGGCCGGCTGGGGGCCGAGGCGTTTCTGGGCGGGGAGATGCCGCTGGACGCCTCGGCTGCTCGCAAGGCCGCAGGCCAGCCGGCGGACGACTTGGGTATGAGCGTCGACGAGTTGGCGATGGGGGTGGGCGAGGTGGTAGATCAGAACATGGCTGCGATGGCCCGCATGCACGCCGTTGAGCGGGGCGTCGATCTGCGAGGGGTGACGCTGCTGGCCTTCGGGGGCGCCGGGCCGGTTCACGCCTGTCGTGTGGCAGAGTTGGTGGAGTCGTCGCGGGTGATCTTCCCGGTGCACGCCAGCGTGCTCTCGGCTTTCGGCACGCTGGTCACGCCCATTCGGATAGACCTTGCGCACAGCTCCCTGCGCCCGCTCGCAGACTTTGGGGGGGAGGAAGTGGCTGCTCTGGTCGACGATCTTCGGGGTGAGGGGCTGAGGGTGCTGGCGGCGGCAGGCATCCCGGCCGAGGCGGTGCGCTTCCGCTACGGGATCGACGCCCGCTATGCCGGTCAGGGCAACGAGATAACCGTCTGGTTGGGGGAGGGGGACGCCTGGCCCGCCGACTCGGCTTCAGCCACGGAGGCTTTCAGCGCCGAGTACGAGCGCGTCTACGGCTTGACGATTCCCGACGTCCCAGCCGAGGTGGTGACCTGGCGTCTCTCGGCCTGGGCGCCCGTCGGCGGCGCGGCGCCCGACCTGGGGGCGCCCGTCTCGGGCCAGCCGACCCCTTGCACGAGACGACTGACCAGATTTGGCGCCGACCTGCCTGCGGCTGAAGTGGGCGTTTACAGGCGGGAGGATCTGCCCGTGGGCGCATCGCTGGCAGGCCCGGTGATCATCGAGGAGGACGAGACGACGGCCGTGATCCGGCCAGGCTGGACAGTGCTCGTCAACCCCGACGGCAGCCTCCAAGCGAGCAGGGAAGGCGAAGGGGCATCCCGCTGATGAAGGCAGGCACGCGCAAGGCTCGCAGCGTCGGGGATATCGAGGTTAAGGGGGACATGAAGTCATGAAGCCCGACGGGCGCTTCGGGGCGGTGGAGCTTCAAGTCCTCTGGCAGAGTCTCATCTCCACCGTGAACGAGCAGGCCACAGCGCTGCAGCGCTCGGCGTTCAGCCCCATCGTGCGCGAGGCGGGCGACCTGGCCAACGGCGTGTTCGACACTCGGGGGCGCATGGTCGCACAGGCGGTCACAGGCACCCCCGGCCACATCAACTCAATGGCAATGGGCGCACGGGCGGTGCTTGAGGAGTTCCCGCCCGAAGATCTGGCCCCAGGCGACGTGCTCATCACCAATGACCCCTACAGGACAGCCGGGCAACTCCTGGACGTGACCGTCATCTCCCCTGTGTTCAGAGGCGGGCGGGTCATAGCCTTCTTCGGCTCCACCATCCACCACTCCGACGTGGGCGGTTACGGAATCGGTGCGGGAGGGCGCGACGTGTTCGAGGAGGGTCTGTGGATACCCATCTGCAAGCTGATGAAGTCAGGCGACCGCAACGAAGACGTCTGGCGCTTCATTCTCTCCAACGTGCGCACGCCCGATCACGTTTCAGGCGACCTGCACGCCCAGATGGCCTCGGCCACGGTCGGGGCCCAGCGGCTTCAGGCTCTTTGCGACAACTACGGCCTCGACCACATCGACGATCTGTCAGACGAGATCGTCGCCCGCTCCGAGCGCGCCACCCGCGAGAGCATCCGCAGGCTGCCTGCAAGCGAGCACGAGGCTCAGGCGCTCCTTGACTTGGCCGACGGCACGGTCATTGCCATCAAGTGCAGGGTGAGCGTAGATCCCGAGGCGGGAGAGATCCTGGTGGACTACGACGGCTCCTCACCGGCAAGCACGTGGGGAATCAACGTGGTGCGCAACTACACGCACGCATACACCACCTTCACGGTGCGATCAATGTTGAACCCTGAGATACCCAATAACCACGGCAGCCTTGCGCCTATCAAGCTGGCGGCACCGGAGGGGTCCATCGTGAACGCTGTCAGCCCTCAGCCTTGCACGGCGCGGCACGTTGTGGGCATGTTCCTTCCCAACGCACTGCTGAAGGCTCTCTGCCCGTTGCGACCTGAGATGGCCATGGCTGAGGGTTCAGGGGCGGTCTGGACGATGCAGGTGAGCGGCTTCAACGCCGACGGCAGCCCGTTCATAACGGCAATGTTCACCTATGCAGGTGGAGTGGGAGGCCGGGCCGCCAAACCAGGCCTCTCGGCGTGCTCCTACCCGACGGGCGTGGCGGCGGTGCCGGTTGAGGTGGTGGAGGCCTCGGCCCCGGTGCGCTTCATTCGAAAGGAACTGCGCCCCGGCTCAGGCGGGGCGGGCAGGCAGCCGGGCGGTCTGGGCCAGACCATCGAGTTTCAGGTGGACACCAAGGAGCGCTGGCAACTCAACGCGGTGACGAGCCGGCTCGAGCATGCCCCCCAGGGGATCCTGGGGGGTGGGCAGGGCGCCCCGGGCAGTTTCAGGGTGAACGGCGAGCCGGTCCGCTCTCAGGCCCGCCTTGAACTTGAACCGTCCGACGTCGTGCGCCTTGACCTGCCGGGCGGGGGAGGCTACGGCCCGTCGGCGTAACCCGCAGGGCAGGCCGCAGCCACGGCTCGCCGTAAGAGGTGACGAGGTGCGGACGCGTGATCGTGCGAAGACTTGAAGGCATGCAAGATGGAGACCAGGAACAACGCCGTGGAAAGTGAACACCGCCCACAGGGTGGCGTGCTCCCAGAGGCTCAGGCAGCCCGACCGACAGGCGACGTGCTCACCTGGGGCGATCCAGAGCCGTTCGCCACCGTCTGGGAGCGTGCTGTGGACGTCAACCCCGACGGGGTATTCCTCCGCTACGCAGATCCTGCGGGTGCCACGAAAGAGTGGACGTACGCCGGTTTCGACGCCGAGGTGCGGCAGGTGGCAGGGTTGCTCTGGTGCCGCGGCGTGCGGCCGGGCGACGCCGTGCATCTGGCGCTTGCCAACGGCCCGGCGTTCGTTGCGATCTGGCTGGCGACGATCCGGCTGGGCGCATGGATGGTGCCGTCGGATCCCCACGGAAAAGCGCCGGAACTCTCAGGGCACATCGGCCGCACCCTCCCCAAGCTGGGCTTCTGCGCCACAGAGCGCTCCAGCGTCTACAGGAGAGCTTGCGGGGAGACGCCTTTCGTCGCCCTGGATGAGTACTCAAGCGATCTCTCTGTGCTGGCGGGGCGGGAACTGAGACGCTTTCCCGAGCCGGGACCGATGGAGAGGGCGGCGGTGATGTTCACATCGGGCACCACGGGCCTTCCCAAGGGGGTGGAGATCACCCAGGCCAACTATGCCTTCTGCGGAAAGGCGATGTCTGAGGCCGCCGGGCCGGAAAAACTGCTTAGACAGATTGTGGTGCTGCCGCTCTTTCACGGCAACGCCCAGTATTACTCCTTCTCGTCCGCAGTCTGGTGCGCCTCCTCGGTGGCCCTCATGCCGTCATTCTCGGCCAGCCGCTTCCGCGCCCAGGCCGCCGAGCACGAGGCCAGCGCAGCGAGCCTTTTTGCCGCCCCTATCCGCATGATCCTGGCTCGTGGAGAAGAGGGGGGCGCGGTCCCTCGTTTGGCGCACTGCTGGTACGCCCAGAACCTCAGCGACATCCAGTACGAGCAGACGGCGGAGATTCTGGGATGCAGGCCTCGACAGCTCTACGGGATGACCGAGACGCTCCCCGCCGTCCTCACCGAGCCCGAGCACGACCCGGTGCCGTCTTCGATGGGAATGCAGACCCCCCACTGCATAGTGGACGTCCAGGACGGCGACGGGCGTTCGCTTCCACCGGGCAAGGTGGGGGAGATGGTGGTGGGCGGAGTGCCGGGAATAACCCTTTTTGCCGGCTACCTCGACGCCCCCGACATCACCAGGGCGTCGTTTCGGGCAGGCTGGTTCCTGACAGGAGATCGCGCCCGGCGAGGTGTGGACGGGCGACATTACTTCGACGGCAGACACTCTGAGATATTGAAGGTTTCCGGGGAGAACGTGTCCGTGGTGGCCATCGAAGCAGTGATCTCCGCCCACCCTGAGGTGCTCGAGGCCGCTGTCGTGGGCATGCACGACTCGATACGCGATGAGGTGCCGGTGGCATTCGTGGTCGGGCGCCGCCCCGACAGCCCACCTGCCCAAAGGGATATCTCGGCCTGGTGTTCGGAGCGGCTTTCAAAGGCGGCGATGCCTCGACGATTCATGATGGTTGACGAGTTGCCGCGCACTTCGGTGGGAAAGATTCGCAAGTACGTGCTCAAAGAGCGCTTGGGGGAGGAAGCCCCTAGCAACTAATAGCGTCGGCTCTGATGGCGGATTCTTGTACTCGAGCCTTGGAAATGCCCTTGTGCGGACGCCGGGTGGCCGTCCTGGCGGAGAGGTGAGGTGCCAGGAGGCAGGCACAGCCGGATGGGAGCCTGCCAGGCTTTCCGTAGTCATTCAGAGCCTTTAAGCGGCCAAATTCAGAGTTGCTATAGTTGTCGCAGGATTTCCATGACGCCAGCGAGGGAGCAAGGCTATGCACAAATCAAAGGTAGTAATTGTTGGCGCTGCGGCAGTGGCGATTATCGGGTTGCTCGCAGCCTCCTGCGCCACACGTGATGACGACGGCGCGAGCACCCCGGATGTCACGAGCGCCGAGGTGCCGACTACAACCCAGGCCGCTCCACCAGCGGAAACTACGACCACAGCCCCAGAGCCATCACCGGCGCCGGAGCCTTCACCCCCACCATCACCGGCGCCGGAGCCTTCACCCCCACCATCACCGGCGCCGGAGCCTTCACCGGATCCCGCACCCGAGACAACCACCACAGAAGCCCTCGAGTTGCTGCTCGACACGAACGGCGACGGTCAGGTGATCATCGGTGTGGCCACCGCCGGGCCGCGTGACGACGGCGGCTACTACCAGGCGCTCGTTGAGACGGTCGAGGAGTTCTCCGCAAGCAATGAAGGCTTCGGAGACCCCATAATCGTTGACAAGATAGAGCCTGCCAACGCCGCCCGGCAGCTCTCCAACCTGGCGGAGCAGGGTGTGGACATGATCGCCGTTGGAGCCAGCGAGATCGCCGAGCCGCTTGCCGACCTCATCGTGCAGTACCCGGACATCTTCTGGTACTGCAACTGCGGCGCCGGGTACCCGGAACTGTCCGGACTCGCCCAGGCGCAGGACGACAGCTCGCAGATCAGCTACAGCGCGGGCTACGCAACCGGCCTCCTGCTGCGTGACAGCGGCGGCGACAGCGTGCACTTCATCGGCTGCTGCGACCTCAATTTCGAAATCGAGGCGCGTGAGGCGTACGAGATGGGACTCAAGGCGGTCGACGAGAGTTTCACGATGACCTATGTGCCCACGGGCAACGCCCCGTTTGATTTCGACAACGTCTCAGGTGCCACCGAGGCTTTCAACAATGCCCTTGCCCAGGGGGCGGACGCCGTCTACCCGTACCTTGGGGGAGCACATGAGCCCCTGGTGCAGCTCGCAAACGAGAATGGAATCATCACCATGTCGGCGGGAGCCTCCGACGTGTGCGAGCGCACCGACCTCGATTATCAAATTGCAGTGCAATTCGACGCAGGCGACTATGTGGGCACGCTTCTCCAAAAGATTGCCAGCGGGGAATTCGGCGAGGGCCAGACCTTCCAGTTCAGCGTCGGGCAGTACCCGTTTGTGGGTGCCAAGCTCTGCGACGCCACGGCGGATCAGCAGGCCGAGTTCGATGCGGAGCTAGACCGAATTGCGGGAGGCGAGTACTTCTTCCCGTTCCTCTGCATCAAGTCTCGGGCATACGAGTTCCCGGTCGAAGGCTGCTGATAGGAGCCTGAATCTGAACAACCTGCAGCCCCGTCGCTGCGTTGGGATATTGCCTGACGCAGCGACGGGGTTGTTTGTCAAGTGAGCCAGTGGTAACCCTCCAGCCCGCAGCCGCAGAGCTTTTGGGCATTACCAAGCGGTTCGGAGCAGTGGTGGCCTGCAGCAATGTTGACCTGAAGCTGCGAAAAGGCGAAATACACGGCATTCTCGGAGAAAACGGGGCCGGAAAGTCCACCCTGATGAAGGTGCTGATCGGCTTGGCGCTGCCCGATGCCGGCAGCATCCTCATCCACGGGAAGCCCAGTCGAATCAAAGATCCCGCTGAGGCCGCCTCCCTCGGCATCGGCATGGTGCATCAGCACTTCAGCCTCGTAGAGCCCCTCACCGTGTGGGAGAACGTCATCCTGGGCGAGCAGGCCCGACTCAGTGCCTCTTCTGCAAGGCGTCGCGTGAAGGAGATCAGCGAACGCTACGGGCTGGAGATCGATCCCAACGACCGCGTCTTCAACCTCAGTGCGGGTCTTCGCCAGCGTGTGGAAATCATCAAGTGCCTGCGCCGCGACCCTGGGATCGTGGTGCTCGACGAGCCCACGGCGGTGCTGACCCCGCAGGAGTCGGAGCAACTCTTCAGGGTGCTGCGCCGTGTGGTTGAGCGCGACAACAAGGCCGTGGCCCTGGTGAGCCACAAACTCGACGAGGTTCTTTCCGCCACCGATCGGATAACGATCATGCGCGCAGGCGAGGTGGTTGAGCGGCTCAACACATCTGAGGCCGACGCCCCGTCCCTGGCGCGGGCAATGCTGGGCAGGCCGGTCTCCCTTCGCTCAAAAGGGATCGCCCTGGGGCACATTGAAATCGACGAGGGGCTTGCCGAGGAGGGTGGCGGGTCGGAGTCGGAGGAGCCCGGCATCCTGCCCGTGCTTCGAATCAGCGGGGCGAGCGCCAAGGGGCGAGACGGGCGCGTCCTCCTCGACAGCCTCAGCCTGGAGGTGCGCCCAGGCGAGATCGTGGGCGTGGCGGGGGTGGAGGGAAACGGGCAGGCTGCGCTGGGCGACGTGATGTCCAGCCTTCTGCGGCTTCAGTCGGGCACTGTCACGGTTGGTGGCAAACAGATTCCCACCGGAAAGCCGGGCGCCATGGCCCGCGCCGGGGTGGCTGTCATTCCCTCCGACCGCCACGAGTCGGGTTGCGTGCTGAACATGAGCGTGGCCGAGAACCTCACGCTGGTCTCCCCGCCTCGCTCCTCCCTGGGGCTCGGAATTCTGGATCGCAAGGCACGTCGAAGTCAGGCGGAGATCTTGATGGCCCAGTTCGCGGTGCAGGCCAGCGGGCCTGAGGCGCCGATGTGGTCTCTCTCAGGCGGCAATCAGCAGAGAGTGCTGCTTGCCAGGGAGCTAAGCGGCAACCCCAAGGTGCTGGTGGCCTCCCAGCCCACGCGCGGGCTCGACGTGGGGGGCATTGAGTATGTCTCCAACCGAATCCGCCAAGCCGCGGAGGAGGGGGTGGGCGTGTTGCTCATTTCAACCGAGTTGGAGGAGGTGCTCGACATCGCCGAGCGGATCGTGATCTTATTCAGGGGGGGCATAGTCGGCGAGATGCCCCGCAGCGGAGTGGACATCGAGCGTCTGGGCCTGCTGATGAGCGGAGCTGCGGCGGCCACGGCAGCAGGGGCGGCGGCGTGCTGAACAGGCTGTTGAGGCGCAGTGCCGCAGAAGAAGCATCCGACGGCTCATCGGGCCTTGCCAGCCAGCAGCGCCTGCAGAGCGCCTCGGGCGTGCTGTTCATCTACCTGGTCTGCATTGTTGCCGCCCTCGTGATCTCCGCCCTGGTGGTCTGGGGCACGGGGGGGTCCTGGTCGTCTGTGCTCTCCTCCCTGTTAGACGGCAGCATTCGACGTCCAGGGCGCTGGGGCAAGACGATCGGCGAGGCCATACCGCTGCTGCTGGTAGCCCTGGGGATGATTATCAACCTGAAAGCAGGGCTGGTGAACATCGGCCAGGAGGGACAGCTCTACGTGGGGGCGGCGTTTGCGACCTACGTGGGAACCTTCATGAGTGGCCCTGGCGTGCTGGTGCTGATCGTCATCCTGCTTGCGGGCATCCTGGGCGGGGCGATCTGGGCTGGCATCGCCTCGGTCTTGCGATATTGGCGCAACATTCCCGAAGTCTTCAGCACCCTCCTTCTGGTCTTCGTGGCAAACCAGGCGGTGGGCTACGGCCTCAAGAACACGCGCCTGCTGCTGGACCCCACGCCCGACACGGGCAACCGCAACCTCATCAGCGACCAGTTGGCAGAGGGCACGCGCCTTCCCCGACTGGAACTCTTCGGCAACGAGTTTCCGGTGAGCGTCTTCGTGGCGCTCCTCCTGGCGGTGTCAGTGTCGCTGGTGATGCGGAGGACGATCGTGGGGTTCCGTTTGCAGATGCTGGGCAGCGGGCCCCGCGCCGCGCACCGTGCCGGCGTCTCCGACCGGCTCTATGGCGGACTCTCCCTGGCGGTTTCCGGCGCCTTCTGCGGGCTTGCCGGGGCATTCATGCTCACGGGCGGGGACTTCGGCAACTACAGGCTGACGCCCGGCTTCCCTGTGAACATCGGCTGGGAGGGTCTGCTGGTTGCCCTGATGGCCCGCTCGCAGCCGATTCTCTCCGTCATAGCGGCATTTGTCTTTGCCGCGCTGCGCACCGGTGCGGGTTTCCTGGCAGCCACAGGCGTGGACAGCGAGATCACCAAGGTTGTTCAGGCCCTCCTGGTTCTGGCGCTGCTGATACCGCCCGCCATTCTGTATGTCCGCGACAGGCGTCGGACGTTGGCGGCCGCCAAGGAAAGGACATAGCGGATGGGCGAGTTCCTCTCGGCGGTCGGTGACGTGCTCTCCAGCGAGTCCACATACCTAAGCGGCTGGCGTTTCGCCTGCGCCCTGGCGTTCGTGGCGTTGGGGGAGTGGGTGGCCGAGCGGGCCGGCACCATCAACGTCTCCGTGGAGGGCGCGATGCTGGCGGGGGCATTCGCCGCCGTGGTGGGGGGTGACCTTACGGGTTCGATTTGGGTGGGCCTGCTCTTCGCCGTCGTCGCGGGGCTGCTGGTTGTGATGATTCAGGCGCACCTCTCACACAACCTCACCGTGAACCAGTTCGTGGTCGGCCTCACCATCAACATCCTGGTGGCCGGCACTGCCAGCTACCTGAACAGCAGCCTCAGCCCGGCCTCACCCAAGGCGCACGTCTTCGAGGTGCCTGGTCTGGTTGAGATCCCCGTGCTGGGGCCTGCCCTCTTCGGTCAGCCTTGGCCTCTGTATCTTCTGTATCCGCTCATCCCGATCATGTGGTGGGTCGTCTATCGCACGCGCTGGGGCCTGGAGGTGCGGGCAGCCGGCGAGAACCCCCAGGCAGCCGACGTTTCCTCTGTGAATGTGAACGCCCGTCGCCGCCAGGCGATCTACGTGGCCGGCATTACCTCCGGCCTGGGGGGCGGTTATCTGCTGCTGGGTTGGATCGGGCGCTTCGAGGACGCCATCGTAGGCGGACAGGGCTTCATCGCCATAGCGGCGGTGTACTTCGGGGGTTGGACGCTGCGGGGGACGATGTTTGGCTGTCTGCTGTTCGGCAGCGTAAACTCCTTCCGCATCAGCCTGCCCGGCATCGGCTATCAGATCAATTCCGAGATGCTCTCTGCGCTGCCATACGTGCTCACGATTCTGGTGCTTGCCATATTTTCCAAGCGAATCAGGGAGCCTCAGTCACTTGCGCAGCCATTCGTGAGAGGGCTTCGATGAGGCGCCGGGGGTTGCGTTGAGGTCTGGGAGGGGTGCGATGAGGCGCCGGCCGTGAAAGCAGTCCGCTACGAGGCCCACGGCGGTCCAGAACAGCTGAAGTACGTGGAAGTTCCCGATCCCGTGTGCGGCCCGCTCGACGTCGTGGTGCGGGTGGGTTTCACGGCGCTGAACCATCTTGATCTCTTGCAGAGATCAGGAATGTACACAATGGTTGGCTTCCATCTGCCCCACATCCCCGGCATGGACGTGTCGGGAGTGGTGGATGAGGTTGGTGATGCCGTGAGCGGAATAAGGCAGGGTGATCGGGTGGTGCTGGATCCGTCCCTCAGCGGGGTGCCGGAGGGTGCCGCCTACGCCGGTCGGGGCGATCTTCAGGGGGACCTGGCCGTGGTGGGGGCCACGGTCGACGGCGGTTACGCCGAACGCTGCCTGGCTCCGTCAAGCCATGTCCATCTGATCCCCCCCGACGTCAGCCTTGAGCGGGCCGTTGTGTTCCCGACCTGCTGGATGACCGCCTGCCACGGCCTGTTTGAGGTAGGCGGGCTGAAAGCGGGGGAGACAGTCCTCATCCACGCAGCGGGCAGCGGGGTGTCATCCGCAGCCATCCAGCTCGCCGCCGCCGCCGGGGCGAGGGTGCTTGCCACCGCCGGAAGCGAGGCCAAGTGCGCCCGGGGGCTGAAGATCGGCGCCGAAGCCACCGCGAACAATCGCAGTGAGGACGTGGTTTCCTGGGCACGCCAGGCAACCGATGGCAGGGGAGTGGACATGGTGTTGGATCACGTTGGGGCCGCCCTATGGGAGGCTTCGATCTTTTCCCTCGCCCCCGGCGGGCGCCTGGTGACCTGCGGCAACACCACAGGCGACAGGGTGGATATCCCCTCCCTGGGCCACTTTTACCACTTTGGGCTATCCGTCCTGGGCTCCGACCCCTACCGGCATGAGGAGTTCGCGCCCGCCTGGGCGAACTACTGCAAGAAGGGCTTCTCCGCCGAGGTCGACTCAATCATGCCGCTGGAGGCAGCTTCGGAAGCGCACAGTCGCCTGGCCGCGGGCGAGGCGTTCGGCAAGATTCTGCTGCGTCCCTAACGCCTGCCTGCGAGTGCCTGGGTCAGCTGTCGCAATGGCCGACTCGCCCTACCCGGAGCTTAAGAAATCGCACACGATGGCGCAGCAGGGGCGACCCTGGAGCGACGTAAAGCCGCCTCCCTCCGCCCCTGTCTGGGGCGTCATCTTCGGGTTGGGCTCCTACTGGCTCCTGCTGGCTGCCTTGGAGCTTGGCCTTTTTGAGTCGCTCAGAGAGGCTGGGCCGCAGTCGGCGCAAGATCTGGCAACGTCGCTGGAAAGCTCCGCCGAGCATACGGAGGCCGTGGCGGACGCCCTGGTCGTGCTTGGTTTCCTGGAACTGCACAAAGGCCGCTACCAGCTCAACGACTGCGCCCGTCGCTACCTCTGCCGCGACGGAGCGGCTTCGATGTCAGATCTGATAGGAGTCGCCCCGGGTCCGCTGGCCAACTGGGAGCGGATGGCGGAAACCGTGCGCGCAGGCGCACCCTCGGCGCCTGTTGAAGACGACATGGCAGCCTTCTACGGCCCCCTCGTGGAGGGCACCTTCACCACTGTGCTGAGGGCGGCCACGAGAGCCGAGAGCCGACTGGGCTACGGCAGGCTGCGCAATCCCAGGGTGCTTGACCTGGGAGCGGGGGCAGCGCCCTGGAGCATCGCCGTGCTCACCGCATGTACAGCGGCCACCGCCGTGGTGAACGATCTGCCCGAAGTGTTGGCCTTGGCCCGCCGCGAGATGTCCGAAAGAGGCCTGCTGGGTCGCTGCGAGTTCCTGCCAGGCGACTTCCATTCTGTAGCCATTCCCGATAACTCCTTTGACGTTGTCGTGCTTGGGCATGTCTGCCGTACCGAAGGGCAGGCGGGGGCGAGGTCGCTTATCCGACGGGCGGCCGGCGCGCTGCGACCCGGCGGGTTGATCTGGGTTGCGGACTATTTCCGCAGCGCAGAGCCCACCCGCAGCCCGCACGCCGTGCTGATGCGGGCGGTGATGATGGCAGCAACCCGTCATGGCACCGTCTTCACCTATTCGGAGTTCGCCGGCTGGTTGCGCGAGGCTGGATTCGAAGACCTCCGGCTGATTGAGCCGATTCCCGCCCAGCAACTCTTCGTCGCAAGGCTGAAGACCTCCGCCGACTAACCCGCTCCCAGCATCCCCGTCCCGCTCCCCGCCTCGCCCCGCCCTGCCCCGCCCTGCCCCGCCAGATGCTGCTCTTCTAATATGGGCAAATGACCGAGATCACGCCAGAACCCGTCGCAGCCTCCGCATACCCCGCCACAACGCCCCCCGAGCGCGTCGACACCCTCATCAGAGCCGGGCATGTGGTGACAATGAACGCGACCCGCGACATCATCCGACGGGGGGCGGTGGCCGTGAACGGGGATCGGATTGTCGCCGTAGGCCCGGAGTCGGAGCTTCGGCTGCGATACGAAGCCGACGAGGAGGCAGGCGGGGAGCGCTTCGTGGCCACCCCCGGGTTGGTGAACTCGCACATCCACATCACTGGCGAGCCTCTCACCAGGGGATACGTTCCCGACGACATAATGTTTGAGGAGAACGTCTTCGGCTGGCTCTGCCCGCTGTACTCCACCTACACGGCCGCCGACGAACGCCTCTCGGCAACCCTTGCGGCGGTGGAGATGCTGAGAACCGGGACCACCTGCTTCCTTGAGGCGGGCACCATCCGTTTCCTGGAGGACGTGATCGACGCCCTCTCGAGTGTCGGCATCAGGGGGCGCGTGGGGCGCTGGACATGGGACATCCCGCCCGAGCCGGACGTCTACCGCCGCAACACCGACGAGGCCATCGCCTCCCTCGAGAGCGACCTGGAGGACTTCGCCTCGGCGAACGGGGCGCGCATCTCGGCCTGGGCGATCCTCGTTGGCCACACGACGGCGTCCGATCCGCTCTGGCAGGCGGCACGCGCTCTTGCCGACGAGCACGGCGTGGGGCTGAGCTTTCACATGTCGCCGGCTCAGATGGATCCCGACGGCTTCCTGGCGGAGTTCGGGCAGCGCCCCATCCACCACCTGGCCGAATTGGGTGTGCTGAGCCGGAACACGGCGCTCACCCACTGCGTCCGAGTAGATGACCGGGAGGTGGCGACGCTGGCGGAGACAGGGGCGTCGGTTGCGCACTGCCCCACAACCGCCCTGAAGGTGGCTTACGGCGTGACGCAGGTGGGGAAGATGCCCGAGATGGTGCGCGCGGGCGTGAACGTGGCCATTGGAACCGACGGCAACAACGCCTCCAACTACTCCGACCTGATGCGCGCCACTTACCTGGTGGCAGGCATCTTCAAGGACGCCCGCTGCGATCCGCAGATGTTTCCGGCGGAGATGGCATTCGAGATGGCCACCCTCTCCGGGGCGAAGGCGCTGGGGATGGAAGGGGAGATCGGCTCACTTGAGGCGGGGAAGAAGGCCGACATCGTGTTGCACGACACCGACCGCCCCGAGTGGCGGCCGCTGCTGAACGTAATGAACCAGTTGGTGTGGTCAGCAGACGGGCGCAGCGTCCACACTGTGTTCGTGGACGGCAACAGGGTGGTGGAGGACGGACGGATGCTGAGCGTCGACGAGGAGCGCCTCTGGGCGCAGTGCCAGGAGGCGGGGGAGGCAATCTGCCTGCGCTCCGGCCTTCCCGACCTTGCCAAGTTCCCTGTCATTTAGGCAGCGACGCTGGCTGTGACCAACTTCGGCGAGGGCCAGGGGGCAGGCGGCCGCTGCGAGGCGGCTGCACGGCCCTTGAGGTTCGAAGCCGAGTTCTCGCCCGGGTTCACGCCTGCAGAGGCGGTCGACCTGGCCAGGGAGGTTGAGGCTGCCGACTTCGACAGGCTGGGCATCTCAGACGTGGTGTTGTGGCACGACTGCTTCGTGCTGATTGCGCTTTGCTCAGAAGCGACACAGCGCCTGGAGATAGGGCCGATGGTAACCAACCCCTACACCCGCCATCCTGCCGTGCTGGCAGCCAACCTGGCCACCCTCAGTGACTCCAGCGGCGGTCGGGCTTTCCTTGGCATAGGGGTGGGTGCGGGCCTGGAGGCGGTCGGGCTGAGTTGCCCGCGCCCCGCGCAGGCCCTTAGGGAAACGATTCAAATCTGCCGGGCGCTTTGGGGCGGGGAGACGCTTGAACACAGGGGCGAGATCTTTCAGATGACCGATGCCCGCCTGAAGACGCCGCCGCGCGTGGTGCCCAAGGTGGCGGTGGGAACCCGCAGCGCCGGCGTGATGCGGCTCGGCGGGGAGGTGGCCGATCGGGTTCTGATCGGCGCCCGCTTCTGGTCTGCGGAGACAGCGGCCCAGTACCGGGGGTGGCTGGCGGAGGGGGCGGCGCGCTCTCATCGTCCGCTGGAGACCCTGGAGGTCTGCCCGCGGCTCACCCTCTGCGTGAGCGCCGACGGGGAATTCGCCCGGCGCAGCGTAAAGCGTTACGCAGCCCACTACATCGACATAGTCCGACCGCCCGATCTGGGAGTGGGGGCCGACTTCCATCAGCGGCTGCAAGCCTGCCTCGCCGAGGCCACCGGCTGGTACTTCGACCACGACCGCTTTGATCCCCCGGAGATTTTCGACCTCATTGACGACGACATGGTGCGTCGCTTTGCCGTTGCAGGGACTCCCTCCGAATGCGCTCAGCAGATGAGCGCTCTCTGCGACCTGGGCTTCAGGTCGTTCAGCCTGAACTTGGCGGCAACGGCTCGCCCAAGCGCATCTGAGGGACTGGCGGAGACCATCCTCGGGGCGGGGGAGGTAATTTTCGCGCTGCGGGCTTGACGCCCGCCGAGGGGCTGCGGTCTTCTGTTATTCGTACCTCGTTGCCCTGCCCCCTGCCCAGGCCGGTCGCTCCTGACCGGCGGCTAGTCCCCGTTGCCCCAGACAGTGCGTGCCGTGGAGTAGACCCCCTGGTCGTATGAGTACTCGATTACGTTTCCGTCGGGGTCTTTGAGGGCACAGATGTAACCCACTGGCGGTGGCATCTCCGTGGGCTTCATGTAGAGGCAGCACCCCTCCTCGCCCCGGCGGGCCATCTCCTCCACCGCCTCCAGGCTCGGAAGCTCCATGCCCAGATGGGCGAAGGGCGTTAGCAGACCCAGCGGCCCCTTGCCCTTGTCAGCCAGGAACTGCACAAGCACCAGGATGAATGGGTTCTCCACCGAGTCAGGGTGTCCCAGCCACGCCCCGTGCCCCATGATGTCGGTGCGCCGATCCAGCAGTTCCAGGGGAGTGAACTTCTCATACCACTCAATGGAGGCGCCAATATCGGAACAGGGCAGGGCTATGTGCGTCCAGCGGGGGGAGCTGGGATGAAATGGGAAGTGGTCGGGACGTTCCCCCTCGTGGTCTTTCAGCCCGACAGCACGGCGGAGTTCCTCGGCTTGGCGCGCCATTTGCGAATCAAGAGTTGTCATAGACCTGCTCCTTCCTGGCTTGTGGTCGCAATCCTCATGCTACATGCTGCTACTCGTTGGTGAATCCCTCGGGAATCTGCGGGTCGTCCCCGCCCTTTGTCCACAACACAAACGTGTTTCCCCAGGGGTCTTTGAAGGCGCAGTTGAAGCCGTTGAACTCCGCCCAGTAGTGGTCTCGCCAGAGTTCCTTTGCGCCAAGGCGCAGGGCGGTCTCCAAAATCCGGTCCGCAGAGTCGTCGTCGCTCACCATCACCCAGGTGCGGGAGGTGCGGCCTTCCAGGCTCAGGGTGCGAGGCTCCGTCCCTTCCGGGTCGGGATACGGGCGGGCGTTGGACACGTTGTGGATGCCCATATGCAGGTTGCCCACCCCGGAGGGCTTGTCGTCCAGCAGGAACTCCTCCCCAGGGACAATTCGGTGGAAGACCCCTGCCGGGCGACCTTCGACCTCCCAGCCGAACACCTCTTCGTAGAAGCGTCCAGAGGCCTCTGGGTCGTCGCTGGGGAAGTCAACGAAAATCAGTGTGTTGGGGTAAGTCATTTGGCCGCCTTTCCACGCTTCAGGTGATATGAAAGCCGCAGGTAACGGTTCCTCCGGCAGGGTAAATATACCTAGTGGTAGAGTAATGGGAAAGGCGACGAGGGGTTGCCCTGAAGATCGCCCATAGGGGTTGCCCCGGAAAGTGAGGTTGTAGTGACGCAGACGCATGTATTTGCAGGCAAGCAGGCGCTCGCGAACGCCTGGTACTGCGTTGCCCTTTCGAGCGACGCAGACCCCGGCCCCCTGAAGGTGACGCTGCTTGGCGAGGACTACGCCATCTGGCGTGACCCCGAAGGCGAACTGGTGGGTGTGCCCGACCGATGCAGCCACCGCGAGGCGCCTCTATCGGCGGGGAACGTGAAGGACGGCTGCCTGGAGTGCTGCTATCACGGGTGGCAGTTCAGCACAGGTGGGCGCTGCGTGAGCGTCCCCTCCTCGCAGAAGGGCATTCCCATCCCCCCGCGTGCACACCTCGAGGCGGTGAACGTCGCCGAGAAGTACGGACTCATCTGGGTGTGTCCAGGTGCCCCGGAGATGGACATTCCCTACGTCCCGTGGGAGGACGACCCTTCCTTCAGGCGCATCAACCCCGAAGTGGACATCTGGAATGTCTCCTCCACCCGCATGGTCGACAACTTCCTGGACTTCACGCACTTTCCGTTCGTCCATTCAGGCACTTTCGGCGGAGCCACCGACCAGGAGGTGCCTCGACTGGACATGTTGCAGCTCGACAAGGGCTTCTTCGGATACTGGTACGACGTGAGGGCCTCAAACCCCGACCTGGCGCTGAGCACCTCCGGCCAGGACGAGGCAGTGGTCTACCGGAAGATGTCAAGCGGATTTTCCATGCCGTTCCACTGTCGCAGCACCATCCACTACGAGACGGGGCTGGTGCACGTCCTGCTGCTGCTGTCCACCCCCATAGACGACGTGACTTCCTACTTCACGTTCGTGGTTTGGCGCAACGACGACTTTTCGGTGCCCGAAGACGAGGTGCTGAAGCTTGACAAGGCCATCGCCGCCGAGGACAAGGCGATGCTGGAGCGGCTCGGCGGGGTGCTGCCGCTGCGGGCCACCGAACTCGTGAGCGTTCAGGCCGACAAGCTCTCCGTGGAGTGGATGCGACGCTTCTCGGCCCTCGTTTCGAATTAGCCCACAGCCACTTGGCCGCCTGGGATTGCCCTTTGGCCGGAGCAAGATATCCATAAGGGCCGGGCAGCCGCCACCCGGCGGAATCGCCCGCACCGCCCGGCTAGTCGCCGTCGTCGCCAGACGCCCTTCGGCGGTAGCTGGATTCCAGCCCGAGAGAGCCTCCGTCCGCGCTGACGACCTCTTGTTCCACCAGATGCCTCAGGTGTGCCCAGACCGTCATTTCGGCGGCAGGAACCAGATCAGGTTGCAGCCCCTCATAAATCCGGGAGGTCAGCTCGGGGATGCCGGCGCCATCGAGTTCCCCTAGTTGCCTGACGATTTCCTGGCTGCGCCCCCTTCGGTGTTCGAGCAGCGCATCGACGAGTTCCCCTGGGCTGGCGACGGCCGGGCCGTGGGCGGGATAGTAGACGCGGTCCAGCCCTGCCCTCAGTTTCAGCAGTTCCAGGCTCTTCAGGTAGTCGCCCAGGCTTCCGTCGGGGGGGACGATGACCACCGACGACCAGCCCATCACATGATCGCCGGTGAAGAGCGCCCGCTCCTCGAGGAGGGCGAAGCAGAGGTGGTTTGAAATGTGGCCGGGCGTGTGCAGGCACTCCAACGTCCAGCCTGCACCCGCTGTCACATCGCCGTGTGAAAGTTCCCTGTCCGGCCTGAAGGCGAAGTCGCCGCCCTCCTCAACTTCGGCTGCGGCGGAGTGTTCGGCAGCGGGGTGGGGCCCGAATCCCAGAACCTCCGCCCCGGTCGCTCGTGCGAGGGGACGAGACGCTGGGGAGTGATCGGCGTGGGTGTGGGTGACGAGAATCTTTGTGATCCTCCGGCCCCTGGCTGCCTTCAAAAGTGCGTCCACGTGATCCCCGATGGCAGGGCCAGGGTCTATAACGGCCAACTCGTCGTGCCCCACGAGGTAGGTGCCGGTGCCCTTGAAAGTAAAGGGGCCGGGGTTCGGGGCGGTCACCCGACTAATCAGCGGGGAGATCTGCTCCGCCTCGCCGTAGACAACCTCGTGGTTGAGGTTTAAAAGGTCTTCGAGCTTGCGGCGGGTGCGTGCGTCGGCCACTTCTGGATTGCTTACTTGAATTGGGTTCGGGAAACCGAGGTCGCCGGGCGGCTATTGTCGCCGGACGGCAGTGACGTGACGGATGTTGCCGGTGACTGGTGTCGTCGGTGGACGAGGGGCGCCGGAATCGAAATGGTCATGGGAGTATTTTGCCTGCGGGGCAGGATGTTCGGGTGAATAGCCGAAAGGAGCAACTCGTGAGCGAACAGAAGCCTCTGTACCTGCAGCCAGGGAGCATCGGACGGCTGGAGTTGCCCAATCGGCTTGTGCGGGGCGCCACGTCGGAGACGATGGCCGACGACGAAACCGGCGAAGTCTTCGACTCCTTCGTAGATCTCTACCGTTCACTCGCCGCAGGCGGGGCGGGGCTCTTGCTGAGCGGGCACATGTACGTTGAAGTGCGCGGCAAGGCGAGCGCAATGCAAACGGGCATCCACCACGATGGCTGCGTGGCCGGTCTGCGCCGCGCCACAGAGGCCGTTCACGCCGAAGGCGGCCGCATCTTCGCCGAGATTGGGCACTGCGGCAGCCAGGCGATGCTGCCTGGTGCGAGAACTGTGGCTCCCTCCACAGTGGCCAACCCGATGTACGCCGTAGAGCCGGAGGAACTCTCGGCCGATGCGGTCGAGGATCTGGTGGCGGCCTTCGGCGCCGCAGCGAGGCGGGCGGTGGAGGCAGGCTTCGACGGCATCCACATTCACGGCGGCAACGGCTATCTGATTTCTGCGTTCGCCTCGCCATATTCCAACACCCGCTCCGACGACTGGGGCGGCGACGCTCACAGGCGTGGCCGCTTCTTTCGCGAGGTCGTAAAGGCTGTGCGAGCCGAGGCCGGGGAGGGTTTCCCTGTTACCGCCCGCATCGGTGTGGAGGACTCAGTGCCCGATGGCTTGCGGCGGGGGGAGTCGCTGGAGCGCTCCCGCGAACTGGCCGACCTGGGTGTGGACGGCTTCGAGACCACCTTCGGCATCATGCGGAGCTACTTGCAGAACATCCGCCGCTTTGTGGCCGTGGGGGGCGCTCAGGCGGTACGCAACCTGGTGTTCCAGCGCCTCGTTCAGCCGCCTGGGGAGGAGGCCTACTACCGGGAGTTCGGGCGCGCCGTCAAGCAGGCCACAGGGCTTCCTGTGCTGCTGGTTGGCGGAGTCCGTACCACGCACACGATGACCGACTTGATCCGTTCAGGCGACGCCGATTTCATGGTGCTCTGCCGCCCGTTCATCCGTGAGCCCGACCTTCCACTCAAGCTCGCTGCCGGCCGCGAGGGCGGCGTGGAGTGCGTCTCATGCAACATGTGCCTTGTACACGACGGATATGACCCGCTGCGCTGCTGGCGGAAGAGCCCGGTGGCGGTTGGTTCGCACCTCTGGCGCCACTACGTCCGCAACCGCCCGGGGCACTGAAGCTGAGCGCAGTCTGAAAGGGAATGATGATGGACGATCTCAAGAAAGACGTGACACGCCGGGCGGTGGTTACCGGGGCTAGCAGGGGAATCGGGGCAGCCATAGCCCGCCGGCTGGCGGCCGACGGATTCGGCGTGTCGCTTCTGGCCACCAACGAGGCCCTGCTCTCGGCGTTGGCAGAGGAGATCTCATCTGAGGGCGGGGAGGCTGAGGTAGTAGTCTGCGACCTTTCCGACCGGGGACAGCTGGCCGATGTCTGCCGGGCGATAGCCGAGGCGCATCCGGCCGTTCACGCTCTGGTGAATAACGCAGGCATAGTGCGCGTCGGCGGCTTCGAGGAATTCGGCGGCGAAGACTGGGACGACGTGCTGGAGGTAAACCTTCGGGCTTCGTTCGAACTGATCAGGGCGTTGACCCCATGCCTGCGGGCCGCCGCTGCTCTTGGCGACGCCTCGGTGGTGAACATCAGTTCGGTGATGGGGCTCTTGGCCTCGCCTGGCATTATCAGCTACCTGGCATCGAAGGCGGGTCTTGACCACCTCACACGTGGCCTGGCCCTGGAGTTGGGCGCTTCCGGTGTGCGGATCAACTCGGTATGCCCGGGTTTCATCAGAACCGACATGTTTGAGGTGTCGCATCCCCCCGACCGACAGAAGGTCATTGGCGCGGCTCACGCCCTTGGACGCGTCGGGACGACAGCGGAGGTTGCGTCGGTCGTGTCGTTCCTGTGCTCCCCCGACGCCTCCTTCGTCTCCGGCGCCGTGATTCCAGTGGACGGCGGCCTTACCTGCCGGATCGCAGTGCCTGACATGGACGCCGAGGGGTAGCCGCGTCCAGAGGTGGCGTTGAGCCTGTCTGTCAGGCGTAGAGCCCCCCGTCAATCAACAGAGCCGCCCCGGTGAGATACTTCGGGGCCTCCGTGGCGAGATAACCCACCAGGTTGGCCACCTCGGCGGCATCCGCGTATCGTCCGGCGGGGATGGCGGACTCATAGGTCACGGACGCCGTCCCGCCCAGCCTGGCCATCTCCCTCTCGATGCGCCCCATCATCGGCGAGGAGACACAGCCTGGGCAGACCGCGTTCACGGGTATGCCGTCTGCTGCCAGCTCCCGTGCCACGCAGCGGGTGATTCCCACCACAGCGTGCTTGGAGGAGTTGTAGGCGGTCATGTAGGCCGCCCCTGCGAGCCCCGCCCCCGACGCGATATTGACGACGCGGGCGTTCGGGCTGCTGCGAAGGTGCGGCAGGGCTTGCTTGATGACGGACAGTGTGCCAAGCACGTTCACTTCGTAGACGGCACGCAAGTCGTTCAGATCCAACGCGTCTGTGGTTGCGACAGGCCCTTCCACGCCGGCGTTGTTCACCACCACGTCGATTCCTCCGAACAGGGCGGCCGTTTCCATCAACCTGGCAACGCTTTCCTCGTCGGCCACGTCGGCTGCGCATCCTCTGATGTCGATCGAGTCTGCGTTGCGCTCCTTCGCCTTGATCGTCGCCACAGCTTCCTCAACCCGTTCAATGCTCAGGTCGCTCAGAACCACGACAAGGCCGCGGCTTGCCAGGGACTCTGCGATTGCCTGGCCAAGGTGCCCTGCCCCGCCGGTTATGACTGCCGTTCCACTGTTCATGCGGTCGCTTCCCACTGTGATTCTCCTTCCCCCCACTTCCCCACTATTCCCGCCTTGGCCGCTCGCTGTCGCCTGATGGCCGCCCCCCAACCGCCCCTGCCTGCTGCATCAGCACGAGCTTGACAACTATGCCCTGCGATTGATACTCCCCGGTCGTGCCTAATGGCCAAGTGTCGCCCTAAAGTAACTGATCAGGAGAGAGGCGAGTGAGTTGAAACGGCGAATCTCGCCCGTAAGGGTAGACGACAGTATGGAGGAGAGTCCATGACAACTATCAGAAGAAAACTATTTGTATTGATCGCAGTCTTTTTTGCGGTGGCGCTAGTGGCGGCCGCCTGCGGAGACAGCGGCGAGGAGGCCACGCCTGAGCCTCCGGCGAGCGCCCCCGAGCCCCCGCCCCCGGCTCCGGCCAGCACTGAGACTACGGCGAGCACGCCTGAGACTACGGCTCCGGCCAGCGATGACATGTCTGGCCCGCCTTACTCGGTCGAGTATGAATGGGGCACGTTCAAGCTTTCCGACAGGATTGCCGGAAAGCTGGCGAACGAGGAATCGCTCAACCTGATCCTCTCAATCGAGGGCACTGGCATCGCCATTTTCGGCGCGGCTATGAGCGACGGATGGCAACGCGGCATCGATTACGAAGCCGAGGAACACGGATACCCCCTTGCAGGTAGAGTCATCGGGCCGCTGCAGACAGACATCCCGGCACAGGTTGCCGAGATTGATTCCCTGCTCGACGCCGACGCAATCGACTGTCTGGCTTTTGAGGCTCACGAGCCCGGCCCGTATGTGGATATAATCAACAAGGCCGTGGATTCGGGCATCCCCGTGTTCGGCGTCAACGCAGACAGCCCCGACTCCAAGAGGTTCGCCTTCTTCGCCCTTGACGAGCTTGCCTCCGGCACGTTGGCAGGGCGCATGACAGGGCAGTGGGCGCTCGACAACGGCGTCGAGTTTGAGAAGGCAGGCTTGTTGACCGGGAGCGTGGAAGGCCCCTGGGCGCAGAACCGCATGAAGGGGTTCATGGCCGGCATCACAGAGGTGCTTCCCGACATCGAGTTCGTGAACGGCCCTAACACCGACATCGAGTCGCAGGGATGGGTTCCTGCCGATCAGTACGCGTCGTCGGAGGCTTGGATTATCGGCCATCCCGACGTTGACATCATCTTCCACACCGACCAGGGCGTGGAGTTCGTGGCGCAGGTCATCGCCGACCAGGGTCTGCACGGTGAGATGTACACCTCAGGCTTCAACATGAACCCGCAAATCGCCGATTACATCCGCGATGGAATTGTCGTGGTGACGATGGTTCAAGGGTTCTCCAACCAGGCCTACAACGGGGCCACAGCGTGTGCAAACTTCCTGTTGGGGGGAGAGATCTACTCAGGCCACGATATTCTTGATCCGCTGGCAGCCACCCAGGAAAACGTCGATTCAGTCGACTGGACCAAGCCCGAAAACCAGTAATTGGAAAGCGGTCGACAACTATCCGCGTCGACGACTGTCGGGGGGCGGCGATTTCGCATCTCGCCCCCCGGACAGTCGCATCCTGAACAAGTCTGGGGGTTGCGGTATCACCTGCAGGCAATGAGCCAATTCGTCGTTTTGCCTTGAATTCGGTTCTACGGAATGCTGTCCGCAACCCGCGCATTTTGGGGTTGCTGTCGGCGATTGTCGTAATCGGGGTGATCTTTTCCGCAAACAACCCCAGCTTCATCTCCACGCGGAACATCCTTGGAATGGTCCGCTCAATGAGCTCCATGGGGCTGATGGCGCTGGGGTTGACCCTCGTGATAATCGTGGGCGAGCTCGACCTCTCAATAGGGTCCATATACGGCTTCGCCGCCATGCTCACCGGCACGATCTGGGTAGACGGGGTTCACATTGTCCCTGCCCTGCTCGTGGGGATAGCCGCCGGGCTTGTCATCGGTTTTCTGAACGCCGCCCTCTCGAACTGGGTCGGCATACCCTCCTTCATAGTCACGCTGGGAATGATGACCGTGGTCTACGGCCTGTCGCTGCTCATCTCAGGGGCAGAGGGGATCAACCCCAAGTACGCCGACCCGCCCGCCGATCCAGGACAGTTGAGCGTCTTTCGCGCTCTGGGCGAAACCAGGCTGGGGTGGAACATCCCCATTCAGGTGATCTGGCTGATCGGGGCCGCGATCGTCTTCTGGGTGCTGCTTCACAGGACGCTTTTTGGATTCAGGCTGGCGGCGATGGGAAGCAACCCGGTGGCGGCCCGCGCCGCACGCCTGCCTGTAACCCGCTACAAGTTCATCGTCTTCACCCTGGGCGGGGGGATGGCTGCTCTGGCGGGGATGCTTGACTTCTCCTTCCTGGGGGCCACCGACCCGTCGTCGGGCCAGTCTCTGCTATTTCCCGTGTTTGCAGCGGTGATAGTGGGAGGCGCCACTCTCACGGGCGGTAAGGCCACCATCGTCGGGACGGTGGTGGGGGCGCTGTTGCTGGCGGTGCTCAACAACGGGCTGTCGATAATCGGGGTGGGGGCGTTCGCCAAGGAAATCTTCATAGGCGGTGCAACCATCGCTGCGGTGGCGCTCGATCGGTTCACCTCCCTTAAGCGGTCGAAGGCTGGTCAGGCGTGACTGCTACCGTCGCAGCCCCACCCTCTACCAAGGGCTTCAGCGCCGCTGCACAGGGGTTGCGCCTCGAATTGCGCAACCTGCGGAAGGCATACGGCCACACGCAGGCCCTGGCCGGGCTGACGCTCACGCTCATCGGTGGGGAGTTTCTGGGTGTCGCGGGGCCAAACGGGGCGGGAAAGAGCACCCTGGTGCGAATGATCTCCGGTGAGGGGAAGCCGGATTCCGGGGAGATGAAACTGGGAGGCGAGGACTGGCGGCCGGCGAGCGGCGAGAGCAGGGTTCCGGTCGTTCACCAGGAGGCGATGCTCTTTCCCGACCTGACGGTTGCCGAGAACCTCCTGGCAGGGCGTACTGGCAACGGGCTCGCACGCCGCCCAAGCCCAGGGGCGGCTCACTACGAGGTGCTCGATCGGCTGGGCATCGCCCGGTTCGGTGACCACCTGCTGGGGGATTGCTCCCTGGTTGTGCGCCAGCTCACCGAGATAGCCCGGGCGCTGGCACATGGGGAGCAGGCGCAGATTTTCCTCTTCGACGAGCCCAACTCCGCCCTCACCGAGGAGGAGTCCGCGGAGTTGTTCGCCCAGATGCGGGCTCTCTGCGAAGACGGCAACATCGTGATCTTGGTTTCCCACAGACTGAACGAGCTCGTCCACTCCGCCGACCGCGTCATCGTCGTGCGCGACGGTGGCGTAGGGGCCGAGCTCATGGGCGACTCGCTCACAGAAGAGCGCCTAGCCCGCGAAATGGTGGTGGGCAAGACGGGGAAGGTTCGCGGCGCAGGGAACAGGATCAGTTCGCAAGCAGAAGCCGGCCCGAGCGCCTTTGCGCTGAACATGCGCGACTGGCGTCACAGGGACGGTTCGTTTGAGGTAGACGAGTTCGGCGTCTTCGAGGGGGAGATTGTCGCCTTGGTCGGAGTGGAGGGGTCAGGCGGGAGGGAACTGGTGCGCTCGCTGGCGGGGTTGGAGGAGGTCAGGGGCGCAAAGAAAATCTCGGACCGGTCGGTCACATACCTTCCCGCCGATCGGGGTGAGAGCCTCTTCAGCGACTTCAGCGTTGGTCAGAGCCTTCTTGCGCGGCTGGGCCGGGGGGTCATTGCCGGTAGGTGGGGCTTGTTGAAAGTCCGAAAGATGGAGCAGTTTGCCGCCCGCTACAGGGAGGAGTTCCTGGTGCAGGCGGCCTCCCTCGATCAACCCATCGGCGACCTCAGCGGCGGCAACCAGCAGAAGGTGGCGATTGCCTCCGCACTTGCCGAGCGACCAGGGATTCTCGCTCTCGAGGAGCCGACGCGCGGCGTGGACGTGGGCAGCAAGGCGGAGATATACCGGATTCTGCGTGAATTCGCGGAGGGCGGGGGAGCGGTGGTCGCCTTCTGCACCGAGCTCTCCGAGGTGTTCGAGCTGGCCCGGCGGGCGGTGGTTGTATCGCACGGCCGCATCACAGGCGCACTCGACGTTGCGGAATTGCCTGACGTCGGCTCGCTGGCAGAGGCGGTGGCCGGACTAAGCGGCGGATACGTCCGAGAGCAGGAGGAGCCACACGAGTGAAGTCAGGAACGAGCGGCGGACAGATGCTGGTGGCGGGCGTGACGCAGGGCCAGGCCCCGTGAGCCGGACGGGGGATGCCACGGCTTGGCGGGTGGGCGTCGACAACGGCGGGACGTTCACCGACCTCGTGGCGGTCGGCCCCCGGGGAGATGTGCGCTTGAGGAAAGTGCCCTCGACTCCATTCAGGCCGGCAGATGCCACCTTCGCGGCCCTTGAACTTTCTGGCGTGGAGCCCGGCCCTGGCATTGACTCCTTCATCCTGGGCACCACGATCGCCACCAATGTCCTCATCCAGCGGCGCGGTGCCCCTGTCGTGCTGCTCACAACCGCCGGATTCGAGGACGTCCTCTACATCCAGCGCATCGACCGCTCCGGCCTCTACGACCTGCAGTGGGTCAAGGCCGAGCCTTACGTCCCTCGCAACATGGTGGTCGGCGTCGCGGAGCGGGTTCTTTCCGACGGTTCCGTCCGCAAGCCGCTGACAGCGGAGGAGGCTGGGCGCGTCGTCGAGAGGGTGAGGGAGCTGACCGTCGGCGAGGAGAAGCCCGCAGTGGCCGTCTCCCTGCTGTTTTCCTACGTGAACGACTCCCACGAGCAGGCGTTGGCTGAGGCGCTGACAGCAGCGCTTCCCGATCTGCCAGTCTCGATCTCCAGTGAGGTGGCGCCTGTCTGGCGCGAGTACGAGCGCACGAACACCACCGTCATGGACGCCTACGTCAAGCCCATCGTCTCCGACTTCACCTCGTCCCTCGCACAGGAGTGCACGAGCCGCAGCATGTTGGGCTGGAACGGGCTTCTGCGCTCCAACGGCGGGCAGGTGTCGCTTCGGGATGCGGCGGAGCGACCGGTGGAGATAGTGCTCTCAGGTCTGGCGGCCGGGATGATTGCCGGCGCCCACTTCGCGCAAGCCGTGAAGACCGACAAGGCTGTGACGCTGGACATGGGCGGCACCAGTGCTGACGTGGGCGTAATCACCGACGGGGAGCTGCAGTTTTCCGGGCTCTTTGAGGTCGAGTTCGGCCTGCCGCTGGCTCTGCCCATCCTCGACGTAACCACCATCGGGGCAGGCGGGGGCTCCGTCGCCTCGGTCGACTCCGGGGGGCTCCTCAAGGTCGGGCCGGAGAGCGCCGGCGCCGTGCCCGGCCCGGCCTGCTACGGGCTCGGCGGCAGGGCGCCCACAGTCACGGACGCCAACCTGCTGATGGGTCGTCTTAACCCCGACTACTTTCTCAACGGCGAGATGCGCCTCGACGCCCGCAGAGCCGAGAGATCGATTCAGCCGCTCGCCAGGGCGCTCGGTTTAGACGTCGCCGACGCAGCCGAGGCCGTGGTGTCGGTCTCGATTGAGAACATGGCGGGCGCCATCCGCCTCGTGACGGTCGACAGGGGTCTCGACTACCGCGAGTTCGACCTGGTCGCCTACGGAGGGGCCGGCCCGCTGCATGGGGCGGAAATCGCCCTGCGAATGGGGATGAGGAGGGTGGTGGTTCCGCCAAACCCGGGCCTGGTGTCGGCCTACGGCACGCTCATCGCCTCCCAGCGGGTGGACCGCAGGGTGACCCTCGTTCGCAGGCTGGATCACATTGAGTCAGAGGACATCCCGGTCGAACTCGCCCGGCTGGCGAACGAAACGGCCAAGGAGTTAGGCGTCCAGCTTCGACGGGTCGACTCGGAGGTCGGGGTGACCACCTTCGTGGCCTGTCGCTACCTCGGCCAGAACTACGAACAGGAGATACGCACGGAGTTCGGCCATGTCGACCGTAGCTTCGAACTGGCCGTGGCGATTCCCCCCGACGCCGCCGACTTCGTGGCGAGGCTTGCAGACCGCTACCACGAAACCCACAAAGCCGCCTACGGCTACGACATGAGGGATCAGCCCATCCAGTCCATCTACCTGGGGGCCACGGCGCTCTCCCCGTCGCCGAAGATGTCCATTCGGCCCTATTCGGGGGAGGGCTCCACCCACTCCCCCTCCGTCCGTAGCGTCCTTGCCTCTGCTGGGGAGTGGGTGGACGCTCTGGTCGTCCGCAGGGACTGCCTGGCGAGGGGCGAGACTATTAACGGCCCGGCGGTGATCGAGGAGGCCGACTCCACCACCTGGGTTCCGCCCGGCTTCTCCGCCGAGGTGCACGAAAGCCAGTGCCTGACGATCGAGCCAACTAAGCGACAGGGGCGGTAGTGGACGGCGCAGCGAGCGGAGGGGCTGTCGACAGGGTTGGGCTGACCCTTCTCTACAAGCGCCTGCGCAACATCTGCGACGAGATGGCCTTCGCAATGATGCGCACCGCCTACTCCCCGATTTTCTCCGAGGGGCTGGACTTCTCAACGCTCGTACTCGACCGGAACGGCCGCCTGGTGGCCACGGCGGGCATCAATCCGGCCATGCTCGGGGCCTCGCTCTACGCCGCCACCTGGATCATCCGGGAGGTGGGCCAGGAAAACTTCTCCCTAGGCGACGTGTTCGTCCACAACGACCCCTACAGGGGGGGATCGCACATGCCCGAGCACATGCTCGTCACCCCCGTTTACCACGACGGCGAGTTGGCGGCCTACGTGGGGAACATCGCGCACCTCGCGGAGATTGGTGGAATGGCCCCCGGCTCGTTCGCAGCCACCGCTACCGACGTGTTTCAGGAAGGCCTGCGCCTGCCACCCACGAAGCTGTTCGACCGCGGCGAGCCCGTAAGGGACGTCTGGCGAATAATGCTCACCAACCACCGCACCCCCGACAACACCTGGGGCGACATCCACGCAATGCTGGGCTCCCTTCGGGTAGGGGAGAGGCGACTTGCCGACATGCTCTCGGAGCGGGGGGTGGATGGCCTCAACGAGGCTTTCGAGCAGATCATCGACTACGCCGAGGCTTACATGCGTGAAGAGATCCGGCGTCTGCCCGACGGCATCTACACCGGGGAGGACTGCATGGAGGACGACGGCATCTCGGATCGCCCCTACTGGATTCGTTCCCGGATCATCGTGGACGGCGACGAGCTCATCTTTGACTACTCCCGCTCTGACGCCCAGGCGGTCGGCCCGATAAACGCGCCGTACGTGGTGACCCTCTCGGCATCTCTTAACGGCCTGCTCTACGTGCTTGCGCGTGACGTGCCGGTGAACGCCGGAATCGTGCGCCCGGTGAGGGTGGTGGCCCCCGCCGGCACAATCACCTGCGTGAAACTCCCTGGGCCGTGCGTCGGGGGGCAGACGGAGTTCCAGCCCCGCGTAATGGAACTGGTCGTGGGCCAGATACTCTCGCAGATCCTGCCTGAGCGGGCTTCCGCCGCCAGCGGAAACACGTCTCTGAACTTCCTGTTCGGCGGGGTGGACCCGCGCAACGGCGAGTACTACGCCCACTATCACTTCGAGGGCATGGGCTGGGGCGGGCGGGCCGAAAGCGACGGCAACAGCGCGCAGATTGTGCCCCACGCCAACTGCCGGAACACGCCTGTCGAGATCTTCGAGACCAAGTGGCCGTGGGTTCACGAGAACTACCGGCTCAACGACGATTCCGCTGGGGCAGGGCGTCACAGGGGAGGCCTGGGAATCGAGCGCATCCTGGAAGTGGCTGGCGACGTGATCACGGTGAGCGCCCTCTGCGAGCGGATGAAGCGATCACCCTGGGGTATTTTTGGCGGGAGCGAGGGCAGCCGCACCAACCTCGAGGTTTCCCCTGCCGGAAGCGGCGACTACAGGACGTTCCAGGAGGCTTTCGGCCTGGTCTCCCCTTCGAAGTTCACGAACATTCGTCTGCACCGCGGGGACAGGGTGCGCATCACCTCGCCTTCAGGCGGCGGCTACGGCGACCCGCTGGAGCGCGACCCTTATGCTGTGGCCCGCGACGTCGAGCTTGGGTTCGTGGGCCGGAGCTCGGCGAGAGCCCACTACGGGGTGGTCATCGACGCCAAAGGGGATCTCGACGAAGAGGCCACTACTGAGCTGCGGGGGAGGCTGGCCGATGGCGTGGAATGATCTGGCAAAACTCTGGCACGACACCACCGTGGACTATTGCGACGTGTGCGGGAACCTGCTCATCGCCCGCTTCTGGGGCTTCGTCTCCGCGGCGACGGGGGAGAGCAAGCGATGCTGCGACGAGCGTTGCGAACGTCTCTACTATCGGCTGCGGGAGATCGACGGGAACGCGCAGGCCGTACCTGGCGGGATCAGCGGGGACCAGGCCGAGGCCAAGCCTCGCTGAGCGGGGCTTAGAGGCGGGCTGAGACGAAAGGGCCAACAACATGACAGACCGCAACGACGGCTGGCACGTCGGAATCGACACGGGCG
This sequence comes from uncultured Acidimicrobiales bacterium, assembly GCA_958295925.1. GTDB lineage: Bacteria > Actinomycetota > Acidimicrobiia > Acidimicrobiales > CATQHL01 > CATQHL01. The sequence continues at coordinate 354,279 of CATQHL010000001.1, read as the reverse complement.
GCACCTACACCGACCTGGTGGGGGTAAGGGGCTCCGAGCAGCGGATCTCCAAGGTGCCCTCCACGCCGCCGGATTTCGAGAAGGGCGTGCTTGACTCCATTGAGGCGGCCGGCATCCCCGTCTCTGAGATAGGGATCATCTCACACGGCACCACAGTGGCGACGAACGCCGTCATCACCAACCGTGGCTCCCCCACTGCGCTGCTCACCACCAGGGGCTTCCGTGACGTGCTTGAGTTGCGTCGGCACAACCGGGGGGAGCCGTACGACATCTACTGGGATCCTCCGGCGCCGCTGGTGGTGCGCCGGAACCGATTCGAGATCAGCGAGCGCCTCGACTACGCCGGAGATGTGATCACCCCGCTCGCAGAGGAGGAGGTGCGCCTGGCCGTGCGGACGGCGGCGCGACGAGGCATTGGCACTTTCGCCATCTCGTTTCTGCATTCATATGTGAACGACGCCCATGAAAGGCGGGCGGCTGAAATAGTGGCAGAGGAGCTGCCAGGCGCATTCGTGAGCACTTCCGGTGCCCTGCTGAGGGAGCCGCCGGAGTTCGAGCGCACATCCACCACCGTCGTGAACGCCTACCTGGCACCCGTGATAAGCGACTACCTGCGCTCACTTGAGACGCAGCTGCGGCAGGCCGGATTTGCGGGCAGGCTTTACGTGATGCACTCCGGGGGCGGGCTGCTCACCCTGGAGAGCGCCTCCCGCTTCCCTGCTCGCCTTCTTACCTCCGGGCCGGCGGCGGGCGCCAAGGCCGCCGAGGGGGTTGCGGCGGTGGCAAGCACCGGGGCAGTGGGCAGCGTCAAGGCCACAGAGGTGCTGGCCGCAGCCGAGGGCCTCGACGAGGTCATCTCGCTCGACATCGGCGGCACCAGCGCAGACATCGCTGTCGTGCGCGGCGGCAAGGCCAGCCTGGTGCATGAGTTTTCACCGCAGTTCGGCCAGCCGGTACGTTTTCCTGCCGTTGACCTGATCACCATAGGGGCGGGCGGGGGTTCGCTGGCCTGGGTGGACGCCGGCCGGCTCCCCCACGTAGGCCCTCAGAGCGCCGGGGCCAATCCTGGGCCGGCCGCTTGCGGGCTGGGCGGCACCCAGGCCACGCTCACCGACGCCAACCTGATAGCAGGGCGGCTTCCGGTTGACGTGAATCTGGCAGGCGGCGTGCACCTGGACATCGAGGCCGCGCGACAGGCGGTAGGGGATTTCGCCTCCGAACTCGGGCTGGCAATGGAGGAAGCCGCCCTGGGCATAATCGACATCACCAACAACAACATGGCCCGCTCCATTCGGGTGGTCACAGTGGAGCGCGGCCTTGACCCTCGCGACTACACCCTGGTGCCCTTCGGCGGCGCTGGGCCGCTCATGGCCGCCGAGCTCTCCGACATCCTGGGCATTCGTCAAATTGTCATCCCCGTGGCACCTGGTGTGACATCGGGCCTTGGGTGCCTTTACGTCGACATAGTCCACGACACCAGCCGCGCTCACATCGTCGCCCTTTCCGAGGCGGACAGGGCGGTTCTGCAGTCCATCTTCGACGACCTGGCTGAGGGCATGCGGGAGACGCTCGCCGACGAGGGCGTGGCCCAGGATCGCCAGCGTCTCGAGCACTCCATCGACCTGCGCTATCTGGGGCAGGTGAGGGCGCTGAACATACCGCTGAGGGACGGCTTGGTGCCAGAGCGTTTCCAAAATGAGTACCGCGAGGCTTTCTTCAACGAGTACGAACGCCAGTTCCACTCGGTGGCCATAGACATCCCTGTGGAGGTGGCGGCTCTGAGGGTCCGGGGCGTGAGGGTCTCGGAGCGTCCGCACATTCCCTTCGGAGGCGGCGCCCCGAGCTTCACCCCCCGCATCAGGAGGGTGCTTACCGGCGACGGAGCGGTTGACGCCAAGGTGGTGCAGAGGGCCTCTCTTCCCGTAGGCACCTCCCTGGGCGGCCCGCTTGTCCTTACCCAGGAAGACTCCACAACCTGGGTGCCGCCGGACTGGCAAGCCGAAGTGGACAAGCTCGGCAACCTGATGCTCACCAGAGGAGAAGATCGATGAACCACACGACACGTTCGGGCGCACAGAAGGCAGGCTCGGGATGGGTGGGCTCCAACAGCCTGCGAGAGAGCGACCCGATTCTTTTCCAGGTTCTCAACAGCGCATTCAGCAGCATCACCGACGAAATGAGCGCCCTCACAATGCGGGCGGCCTTTTCCCTGGTGGTGAGTGAGGGAGGCGACTATTCCGGGACGATCAGCAACCGCCGCGGCGAGTTGGTCGCCTCGGGCGTGCGAGACCTGGCCGCCCACCTCGGCACAATCCCGTTCACTGTCCAGGGCACGCACGAATGGATAAGGACAGACCCCGAGACCTACTTCCGCCCGGGCGACGTGGTGCTCATCAACGACCCCTACATAGGAGGCACCCACCACAACGACATGCGGGCGATCATGCCCGTCTACCTTGACGGGCGCCTGGCTGCCTACATCCAGAACTCAATGCACTGGACGGACATAGGCGGGCACGTGCCGGGCACCTTCGACCCCAATTCACGGAGTTCCTACGGCGAGGGTCTTGCGGTGCCGCCCATCCACGTTGTGCGGGAGGGCGTAATCCAGACGGAAGTGGTGGATCTGCTGCTGCGTAACGTGCGCATGGCCGAGACGGCGCGGGGCGACCTGCTCACCTCCATCGGCGCAGTCCGGTTGGGTGAGCGGCGGATGCAGGCGCTTGCCCGACGCTACGGCCCTGAGGTGATCATCTCCGCCATGGACGAGCTCATCTCCTATTCCGAAGACCTGCTCCGAGAGGAGTTTCGGCGCCTGCCCGACGGCTTGATCGAGGTGGAGGCGCTGATGGACAAGGACCCGGGGTCCGACAGCGACGACCCCCTTGTCGCCCACATGTCGCTCACCATCGAAGGGGACAGGGCCACGATGGACTTCTCCCGCTCGAGCGGCCCTGCCAAGGGAGCCATGAACTCCTCGCGTGCGGTCACAATCTCGGCCGTCGTGGTGACCATGAAAATGATCTACCCGCAGATTCCGATGAACCAGGGGGTATTCAGGGCCATCGACTTCGTGCTTCCGGAAGGCCTGCTGCTCAGCGCAGAGTTCCCGTCACCAGTGTCCGGCTGCGCTGCGGGGGTGTACCCGGCGGTCGGCGACCTGATCCTGAAGTCGTTCATTCAGCTGGCGCCAGATCGGTCGATGGCCGGCCCGACAGGGTTGTTGAACATCGTCATGGGCGGGGAGGACCCTCGCCCAGGTTTCGGCGGCGAGTTCGTGATGTACCTCTGGCTGGAGGGCGGCTGGGGCGGCCGTCCCGCAATGAAGGACAACGCAACGGCCATGACCACTTTTGCCACCACCGCCATGAACCAGCCCGTGGAGCTGCAGGAGCGCCTTTACCCCGTCCGCTTCGACTGCTACAGGCTCGAGCCCGACAGCGGCGGCGCGGGCTGGTCGCGCGGTGGCCTGGGCGTGACGCGCAAGTGGATGCTCACGCACGCCGACGGCGTGCTCTCCGACCTCGGCGACGGCGAGAAGTTCGGGCCGTGGGGCTACGCCGGCGGGTGCGACGCCCGGCCCAATCGGTTCGTCTACGCCCCAGGCACCGACGAGGAGATCAACGTGGGGATGTTCCGCACGAACCTCCCCATCCGCAAGGGCCGGATGATGGACTGCTTTCAACCCGGAGGAGGGGGCTACGGCCCAGCCTTGACCCGCCGCGTCGAGCATGTGCTTGAGGATCTCCGCGACGGGTACGTGACAGCCGAAGGCGCACGGCGCGACTACGGCGTTGTGGTGCGGTTTGACGAGGGCTCCGATTCCTTCGTCCTCGACGAGGTTGCCACTGCCGAGCTGCGAGATGGCCACGAGGAGGGCCCGGAGTTCCCCGACAAGCCCTAGCGTCCTGGCCCTGGCGTCCTGGCCCTGGCGTCCTGGCCTGTCAGGCCTCCAGCCAGTCTGGCCGGTGGGCCACACCCTGGATCGTCCAGCCACCGTCAACCACCAGGCACTGTCCGGTGATGTAGGAGGACTCCTCGCTCGCCAGGAAAACCACGGGCTTGGCGATCTCAGAGGGGTCGGCCAGGCGATCCATGGGGATCATGTCCAGCATCCATTCGCTGGTGAGCGAGCCGTCGTCGAGCCCCTGCTGCACGAGCGGGGTGAGCGTGAAGCCGGGGGCCACGGCGTTTACCCGTATACCTGCGGGTGCCAATTCCACGGAGAGCGACCGGGTGAGGCCCATGATTCCGGCCTTGGCGGCCGAGTAGGGGCCTCGACCGGGCAGCCCCAGGAATCCGGCGGTGCTGGCTATCGAGATGATGGCACCGCCCCCGCTCCCCTTCAGGAGCGGGATGGCCTGGGCCGAGCAGAGGAACATCCCGCGCAGGTGGATTCCTACCACCAGGTCCCAGGTTTCCGGCTCCATGAGGTGAGTGGGGGCGGCTCGCTGGATGCCCGCATTGTTTACGAGTACGTCAAGGTGCCCGAAGCGGTCGGCGATCTTTGCGAAGGCCTCAGCCACGGCGTCCTCGTCGGCCACGTCGCAGGGCAGATCCAAGACGCCTGGCCGTGACACCCCTGGCACCGTGAGGTCAAGCGAGACGGCCTCCGCCCCCTTTTGCGTCAGCTCATCGACGATTGCCGCTCCTATGCCGCGCGCCGCACCCGTGACTGCTGCGACCTTGCCCTCAAACGATCCCGACATTCTCAACTCCTGTAGCACTCGGCGGATGTCCCTGGCTAGAGCGCCTAGCTAGAGAGCCTAGGATAGAGCAGCAGTAGCACGAGCCGAGGCAAGGAGCAGCGAAAGTGAGCAGAGCAAAGGTCAAGTCCGATCGGCCATGGGATCCCGTGGGCTATTCCCGCGCCATCAGGGCGGGGAACGTGATCGAAGTGGCCGGCACCGCCGCCACCACCCCCGAAGGCGAGTTGATCAGACCCGGCGACATGTACCTGCAGACAAAGGTTTGCCTGGAGATAATCGTCGCCGCTTTGGCGGAGTTGGGGGCGGGGCCTGAACATGTCACGCGGACCAGGGTGTTCCTGACTGACATTTCCCGCTGGAAGGAGGCCGGGAGCGCCCACTTCGAGGTGTTCGGGGAGATTAAGCCCGCCTGCGCCTTCGTGGAAGTGAGCGGATTTATGGATCCGGGGATGCTGATCGAAATTGAGGCCACCGCCGTAGTGGACTAGGCGGCTGCGTTCAGAATTAACCGGCCGCCGCCTACGAGGCGGCCGGCAACTGTCTCAGAAGCGGGTGTAGTTCCCGCCCCTGCGCTCACGCACTGCGAAAGCCGATTCCAGGTTGCTGCCCGCGAAGTCCGGGGGCACCTTTCCGCTGGTCGCGTATTCGTAGAGAACCGTCTGGTAGATGCCGCTCAAGGAGGAGACCAGGACAAACCCGATGAGGCCGAAGATGACTCCAAAGGAGGCAGCCACCCACCCCATACCTGCTGAGCCGAAGATTGCCACCATCAAAATGGCCGGGAGCGAGAACAGAAAGCCGACGATTGCCATTCCTGCGTGAGCAATGAGGTTTTCTCCCCAGGTTGCCTTGAGCAGGCTCTTGGAGCGACCAAGGGCCTTGAATGGCCCCTGCCGCTCAACGATTATCACCGGCATCACAAGAAAAGTCAGCACCCTCCAGGCAAAATCGACCATGCCGCCCAGGATGGCGCCTATGACACCCAGGTTTTCCCGTGCCGCCCTCTGGATCATGTCGATAATGATTCCCACGACGGTCGCAAAGATCGCCCACGGCACGATGTAGCGAAGGCAGGAGGTGGCGGTTCGCAGAGCACTCGACACCGTTGGGTCCCCTCCCATGATCCGCTCGTGGGCGCCCGCCACCAGCGCCCCTTTGAAGAAGAAGATGGCGATCCCCCCGGCAAACACCCCCAGGATGATCAGGAGGATCGACCCTCCACCAAGTCTTCCTTCCTCGCCGCCCGACTCGGTGGCGGCAACAATCGCAAAAAGCACCCCGGATATTGCAAGCACGGAGAGAAGGCCAAACACTGGGAGCAGCATCAGCTCCTTGTCCTTCTTCAGTACGTGCCAGGAGCGCTTGGCGAGGTCAAAGGATCGTGAAAAGTAGCCCATCTAGATTCCTCCTTGAAGTTCCTGGCTAAAGCTAGCAGGTCGCAGGCGCGTTCCGCATAACGGGGGACTCTTAGGAGTTGACGTCGATCACCAGCCGACCCCGCACCTTCCCGGCGAGGATGTCAGCGGCTGCCCCGGGCACCTCGGAAAGGGGTATCTGGGAGATCATGGAATTCAACTTGGCCAAATCGAGTTCCCGTGCGAGCCTCTCCCAGGCTTCTGCCCGAACTTTCGGGGGCTCGAACACGCAGTTGATGCCCAATAGCGCCACCCCTCGGATAATGAAGGGCATAACGGTGGTGGCGAACTTGACACCGCCGGCCAGCCCGCAGGCGGCGACAGCGCCACGCGCCTTGGTGGAGGCTAGGAGGTTGGCCAGGGTGGGGCCGCCCACGGTGTCCACCCCCGCGGCCCAGCGCGTCTTGGCGAGCGGACGTCCGCCGGGTTCGCTCAGCTCCGAGCGGTGCATTACCTGCGAGGCCCCCAGGTTTCGCAGGTAGACGGACTCGGTCTCAGCCCGACCGGTGGAGGCGATCACCTCGTATCCGAGGCCGGACAGAATCGCCACCGCCACGCTGCCCACACCGCCTGCCGCCCCAGTGACCACCACAGGGCCGTCGTCGGCGCTGAGGCCGTGGCGCTCCAGGGCTATTACGCAGAGCATCGCCGTGTAGCCGGCGGTGCCGATTGCGGCAGCCCAGCGGCTGTCTGCGCCCGTGGGCAGCGGTGTCAGCCAGTCGGCGGACACCCGCGCCTTCTGCGCCATCCCCCCCCAGCGCTGCTCGCCCAGCCCCCATCCGTTGACGGTTGCCAGATCCCCCGCGCTCCAGTCCGGGTGAGAGCTGGTCTCCACCCGCCCCGCTAGATCGATCCCTGGAACCATCGGCCATACCCGCACCACGGGGGCTCCGTCGCAGATAGCCAGCCCGTCCTTGTAGTTGAGGGTGGAGTACTCCACCCTCAACGTCACGTCGCCGTCCGGGAGGTCGTCTTCAGTGAGCCGGGTGAGGCGCGCCGATGGGCCGTCGGGTGTCTCTGTCAACAGAAGAGCGTTAAACATCTGAACCTCCTGGAGGGGCGTCGATTGGCGGCAGCCGCTGATTGCACTTCTAGGAGCAGCTGACTTCAGCCTATTTTGCCTGCTCCGTCGGTGGGACGCCAGCCCAGGCCATCCGGTTCGGCCATCCGGCCATGCTCTTCGATGCCTGCTCTCCCGAACCCGGCCCTTCCGGCCTAGCCCTGCGAGGCTCGGCCTTCCGGCCCCGGCCTATCCAGCTCCGGCCCTCCGAGCGTCGGCCATCCGGGGGCAGCGGCCGGGTATTGTCGCTGCTATGTCACAACCAGCCCCTGAATCTCGGCCACCTTCGCCCAGATCGAAGAGCTGCGGGTGATGATTCCCAGCGGCCCGGCCAGGTTCACCAGCCCGGTCGTAACGAAGGTGCCTACGAAGGTCACCGTTGCGGTGATCCTGTAGCGTCCGCCGGGCCGTTGGGCGGAGGAGTGCCGGTAGGTGTAGGAGCAGGTGCTCCCGACTTCCCCGGAGCCGCCCAGCCAGGGGTTCCCCGGCCCTATGCAGGTGATCCTGTCGCCGTTTCCCATCTTCCATGTGACGTGCGTTGGGGTTGCGTTCATGGTCACGGTCACCCCGAGCAGGCTGACTGTCTGCGTGTAGGTGCGCCAGTAGGCGGGAGACAGCCATAGCCAGGTAGGTGTGTGAACAAGCAAACCCGTGACAGCCCTCGGTGAAGTGTGGATCCTGGGCGGCGGCGGGCTGAGAAGGCCGCGAGCCGAAGCGGAGATGTCCTTCACCGTGGGCTTGGGAGTAACGCGCACTATGTCGTCGGGGGAGTACTTAATCGTGATGCGGGTGCCGTCCGAGTAGCAGTGGTCCTGGTAGTAGACGCCGTTGCGTAAGAACATCGGGCCGCAAGCCGACAAGTACCTGCGTGTGTCAGGAGTTGGGCTGGAGGTGGATTTCCGCCCTTTCTTGACCGTCAGGTCGGAGCAGAGCGAAACGTCGGTGCAGGCATCAACTCTTGCATCCAAGGCCGCTACGCCCTTCGCCGGGATCAGGACGCTCCCGGCCAGGGCCAGCACCACCCCAAGGCCAACGGCAGACACCCGTTTCACTCCGCGTCCACCTCCCTTGAAGGTTCTGATTGTCTGGTTGTCTTTAGCTTGCATCCTTCATTTCTCCCTTCGTAAATCGCTTGTTCGAATACATCCGTCACCCTCCAGAGACCCTCGCTGAGACGCATGAAGCCCCTGTTCACCACCGTGGCTGTTGCGTCGTTGAGGATCTCCCCGGTGTTCACGTCGTAGACCACGGCGGTGTCTACGACGCAGTCGACGATTTCGGCGTAGGCACCGCCCCACCTGTCGATGAAGACCAGCCGCCCTTCCCCATGCCGGTCGTCGAAGAGCAGCGCGCGGCCTTTGCCGGCGCGCTCGGTCAAGACGTTTCGCGCCCGGCTCAGAATGGGTTCTTCCGCGTAGCGGGCCAGGGCAGTGGCCTGAGAGTCGACCGGATGGGCGCTCGCGCTCCAGTAGTTTTCCCAGAAACTCAGGTAACTCCCCAGGGCGGCGGCGGCCTGCTCGGGTGGGGGGTTGGCGCCGAATCCTGTCGGGTGCAGGACAATCTGTCCTTGGGCGGGCTGGTTTTCCTGTGGAGCCGGAACTCCAGCCTCGGATGTCAGCGTTCCTGAACCTGCAGCTGGGCTGTCGCTTGGAGTTGGGCTGTCACCCGCCGCTGGGCTGTCACCTGCCGCCAGGAGGTCTGCTTCGTAAACCGACGGTGTGGCAACGGCATCGATTCCAGCGGCGGAGATCAGCGCGGTGTCCGGGCCTGCCTCCAGGCCTGGGCCTGCCACGCCTTGTCCTGCGGCTTCGCTGAAGCCTCCGCCCGGGGCCGATGCTTCCCCCTGGGTCCAAGCCGACACCCACCCCGGAGGCTCAGAGTCCTGAAACGCCCTCTCTGTCGGGTGCAGCGTCAACTCGGGCGTCAACTCGGGCTCCCATGCCCTTGGCTTCAGAGGCACCCTTGGCTTCAGAGGCCGTTCGCGTTCGGGCGCCTGCCCCGCTATCTCGATATCGGGTTCCTGCGCTGGGAGGCAACCCGCCGCCGTTGGCAGGAGGAGCGCCGCGCTTGCCAGGCAGATCCCGCCTGAAAGTGATCGAATTATGCTGAAGTTACTGATATTTCAATAGATATCAATAAAATTCAGCTCTGTCAATGCCTTTCTTGGGTTAATTCAGGTTCCACGTATGTCACAGCCTTGAACGGGGCGGCTTCCGAGCAGCGCCCCGATGGCCAGCGCCCCCACCCCGTCCCAGACGGGGTCGCCCGTCAGCTTGGCGAGCAGGACTGCTACGAGCGCAAAGACCGGACCCAGCAGGGCTCCGAGGTCTTCAAGCAACACAACCGGCAGTTCCGGGCTGCGGCTGCGGCGAATGAACTGCCACCTCCTGTTCGCCGCGCCTGGCAGCAAATTACTGCCAGAACCCGCAACTCTTCGGCGTCGTCCGCCAAATGGCCTGCATTAGGCTGAAGACATGACGCTCATCACCGAAGATCGCACGGCATCCCACTTAGAGGGCGACTGCGATCCGCCCCTCCTTCAGGTGGAGAGGCATGACAACGGGGCAGTCTGGGTGGTGCTCAGCAACCCCAGGCGGCGCAACCCCCTCAGCCTGGACTTGATGAGGCAGATGACAGGGCAGATCGCCGCCCTTTCCGAGGATGCCACAGTGAGGGTGATAGTGATAGCCGGATCGCATCCCGCGTTCAGCGCCGGGCACGACCTCTCAGAGATGGTCGACCGCTCCGAGGCGTTCTACGACAATCTCTTCGGAGCATGCTGCGAGCTGATGGCGGCCATTCGGGAAGCCCCTCAGCCTGTGATCGCCTGCGTTGACGGAATCGCAACTGCGGCAGGATGCCAGCTGGTGGCGGCCTGTGACCTGGCGGTGGCCTCCGACCGCAGCCGATTCGCCACCCCAGGGGTGCGAATCGGGTTGTTCTGCTCCACCCCGATGGTTCCGATCACGAGAGCCGTCGGGAGAAAACGCTCCATGGAGATGCTGCTCACCGGAACTCCAATCGACGCTTCGACGGCCTTGGAGTGGGGGCTGATCAACCGGGTGGTTCCCGCAGCCGAGATCCGCTCCTGCGTGGCTGAAATAGCGGAGACCATCTCCAGCCATTGCCCGGAGACCATCGCCATCGGCAAACGTGCGTTTTATGCGCAGATCGATCTCTCTGAGCAGCAGGCCTACGAGCGCACCTTGCGCGTAATGAGCGACAACGCGGCCGCCCCCTTCGCTCAGGAGGGGATGAGGGCGTTTCTGGATAAACGCCTGCCCGCCCAGGCGCCTGCGGTCCGCTAATCCCGAAGATCCCGGTGGCCAAGAGGAAGCGACGCAAGACCAGGGCGGCCACCGTCCGGCCGGGGATCGTGGCCGCTGCCCTGCCTGTCCCGGCTTCCATCCCTCGTCCTCCGTACTTGCTGAATCCCGGCGGTTCGCCTGGTTCCCCAATGATGAGCCTCGTGCGAACGTCGAAGGAGGTCGAGGCCATGCGCAAAGCCGGCGCGGTGGCGGCCGAGGTCTTGATGGCGGTCGGCGAGATGGTGGAGCCGGGCGTCACAACCGACTCCCTTGACCGGGCGGCGCACGCCGAGATTCTCGGCAGGGGCGCGTACCCCAGCCCGCTCGGATACCGGGGGTTCCCCAAGTCAATCTGCACGTCTGTGAACGAGGTCATCTGCCACGGCATACCAGACAGCCGCCCCCTCGCAGAGGGCGACATATTGAACATAGACGTGACCGTCTACCTCGACGGGGTCCACGGCGACACGTCTTCGATGTTCTTCGTGGGGGATGTCGACGACGAAAGCAGGCGCCTGGTTCAAGGCACCTGCAACGCCCTTTATGCGGCCATCGCCACTCTGCGCCCCGGGACCGCTGTGAGCGCTATCGGCAAGGCCGTGGAGTCGGTGGCTAAGCCTTTGGGGCTGGGGGTGGTGCGCGAGTTCGTTGGTCACGGGGTGGGCACGGACTTCCACGGTTCGCTTCAGATTCCCCACTACTACGATCCCCGCAACAACCAGCGAATTCCGGCGGGGGCGACGTTCACGATCGAACCGATGCTCACCCTTGGCTGGCCGGGGGCGGAAGTCTGGAGTGACAGTTGGACGGCCGTGACCGTCGACCGCTCACGCGCGGCCCAGTTCGAGCACACCTTGTTGCTGACCGAGGACGGCGCGGAGATTCTGACGCTCGACTCGGAGGGACGCTCCGCCCACGACTCCCACGACAAGGCCGGGATTACGCAGGGCGTCTAGCCGCCCACGCCCCATCCCCGGCCCCGGGAACGGCTGTCAGCCAGCTATCTGAACGAACATTATTTGCAGGTCGGCCCTTGCGTCTCGCAGTGCCGCCTCGTTTTCCCCCAGCCGCCCCTCCAGCCCGTCGAGCACCGCCCCCAGCGCGTCTATCGCCAGGCGAGCTTGTTCCAGGCGGGGCTCCTTAGCCGTCAGGTGGATGGCCGCCAGCTCGTAGAACCCCATCAGGTGGTTTACAACCACCACCTCCGCAGGGGCAGCCGCAAGTCGCTCCCTGGCTGCTTGAAGTTCTTTGGCGAGAGCCTCGGCCTGCTCGCGCTCTTCGGGCGACATCGCCTCCACCTGCGACATTGTTTCGTCGGCCGTGGTTTCGTCGGCCGTGGTTTCGTCGGCCGTGTGCTCCGGTGGTTCAGGTTCCTTCGGGATCTTGTGCTCGCCCTGCGGTGTCCAAAGTGTCATTGCGTTCTGCCTTCCTTGCCCGGGCGGGCCTTTTTTGTTTTACTGTGCTGCTCATCCCTGAACCTGGCGTAGTTCAGCGGAGGCTTGCGTGCAGTCCGCTGGAATTCGGCCAATCACGGCAGTCCGCTTGAGTTCAGGCGAAAATGCACTAGAGTGTCCAAAGTTTCCGACCTTGATGGGCGGACTCCACTACTCTATTTTCCGTACTTCGCGCCTCGTCAGGTTCTTCCCTATTCTCGGTAGCGCGCTGGTGCAGTGGCCGAGTGTTCACAAGAACCCCCTATAGAGACGTCTCAACAGAGAGGAATTCACTATTGCTGAGTGATAAGCCATAGCAGCCGCCACGGGCTCCGAGCCGATCATGAACGACGCTATTCAAGCCGAGTTGGTAAGGCTTGTGGATTCGTCAGGAGCTCAAGTTGGGATATGCCCATTGGAAGAGGCGCTTTCGATGGCGCAGTCCCAGGGAATGGACCTTGTTGTAGTAGCTGAGGGGGCAGTCCCGCCCGTTTGTCGAATAATGGACTATGGGAAGCACAAGTACGAATCTCTCCAGCGCGCTCGAGAGTCCCGCAGGAAAAGCACAAACATCGTGGTAAAGGAGATGAAGTACCGCCCCAAGATCGGGCAGGGCGACTTCGAGACCAAGACACGAAAGGTGCGCAGTTTCCTCTCGCAGGGGAACAGGGTGAAGGTAACAGTGATGTTCAGGGGGCGCGAGTCGCTCCATCCCGAGCTGGGCATGAGGATCTTGGATGACCTGGTGGAGGCGACCGAGGACGTGGCCAAGGTGGAGATCACCCCCCGCCTGGACGGTCGCAACATGGTGATGCTGCTGTCACCCCTCAGGCGCAAGCAGGAAGCCTCGGCGGGTTAGCCGACGGGACGGCTAGCCTTGTCTAGCCCCACAGTCAACTAGTCGGGGCCCTTGGACACTCGAACAACCCCCAAACTGGAACAGCCACGAAAATGCCCAAAATGAAGACGCGCCGAGGCGCTGCCAAGCGATTCAAGGTGACCGGTTCGGGGAAGATCTCCCGGCGCCACGCCTACAAGAACCACATTCTCGAAAAGAAGTCCCCCAAGCGCAAGCGCCAGCTTCGTCGCACGGCTTCGGTCAGTTCCGCCGACCTGCCGGCTGTGCGTCGGCAGTTGGGCCGCTAGCCGGCACGCCTAGAAGAACCTTCGAAGCACCGCAAAGACGAGACAGTTAACGAGGAACTCACGGAGGAGTCCTGATGTCCAGAGCAAAGAACTCAGTCCAGCGACGCAAGAGGCGCAAGACAACGCTGGCTCGGGCCAAGGGCTACTACGGCAACAAGTCGAGAACGTGGAGGGGCGCCAACGAGCAACTTCTGCATTCCTCTCAGTACGCCTTTCGCGACCGCCGGGCGCGCAAAAGGGATTTCCGGCGACTGTGGATTCAGCGCATCAACGCCGCCTGCCGAGCCAACGGAAGCAACTACAGCCTGTTTATGAACGGCCTGAGGGTGGCGGGGGTGGATCTCGACAGGAAGTCCCTTGCTGAGATGGCAGTGTCAGACCCTGAAACATTCTCTTCGCTGGTGGAAAGGTCGACGCAAGCGCGGGAGGCGGCTGTTCAAGCGGGCTCCTGATCTGGCGGATTCGGCGAGCGATACTCCAGGTGGCCCATCCGCGATCAGTTGGGCGTTCACGTTCAGAGGTAAGCGCGAGGCTGGGCGGACTCCGAAGGCTGGCAGGTTCCGCCGCCGCCCGAAAGGCCGACGGAATCATTCTGGCGGAAGGCGACAAACTCTGCGAGGAGGCGCTCGGAGCCGGCCTGACGCTGAAAGACCTCTACCTCGAGACTGCCAGGCTGAGGTGTGCAGACACCAGAACGGCCGTCTTGGCCACCAATGCCGGAGCAGAAATCTGGGAACTGAAGGACGGGTCTTTGCGCGACCTGGGGCTATCGGTGACTCCTCAGCCCCTGCTGGGCGTGTTTGAGCGGCCCGACCACAGGCTGCCTCCCGATGCCCGCTTCGTGCTCGTAGCGGCGGGGGTGGCCGATCCGGGCAACGCCGGGGCGCTTCTCCGCTGCGCCGAGGCCTCGGGTACGGACGGCGTGATTTTCGCCGGCAATTCCGTCGACCCCTTCGGCCCAAAGGCGGTGCGCGCCTCAGCCGGTTCGGTGTTCCGCCTCCCGGTTCTGTCATCTGCCGAACCCGTCGCCGCCTTGAAGGAGCTGAAGGCGCGCAACCTCCGGACGGTCGGCACCGCCCCGGGCAGGGGGCTGCCCTATGAGCAGGCGAACCTGGAGCCGCCTCTGGCCCTGGTGGTGGGCAACGAGACGCACGGGGTGCCCGCATCCTGGGAGGATGGCATAGAGGAGTGGGCGCAAATCCTCCTCGACGGACAGGCGGAGTCGCTGAACGTGGGGGCGGCGGCTGCGGTTCTTTGTTTTGAGGTGCGCCGACGCATGGCGGCGCCCGCAGGCGACGGTTCGACCCTGGCGGGCCGCAGATGAGCGTCGACGCCCGCGAGTTGACGGCTGAGGCGTCTTCACTGGCTGCCCAGGCAACAGAAGCAATCGCTGCCGCAGACGCCGAGGAGCTGGCAGGACTCCGTTCCACACTGCTCGGCAAGTCCTCGCAGCTGACAAGCTTGCGCCGAAGCCTCGGGAAGCTCCCTCCGGCTGAGCGCCCCGCAGCCGGCCGCGCGGTGACCGAGGCCATCGCCTCAGTGTCCGCCCGCTTCGAATCCCGTCTTGCCGAGCTCGGGGAGCGGAAACTCCGCGAACGTCTCGAGTCGGAGCGTCTCGACCTCACGGAGATCGTCGAGCAGCCCGACGTCGGGCGCCTTCACGTAGTGACGCAGACCCAGCATCGCCTGGAGGACGTCTTTTGCGGCATGGGCTACGAGGTGGCGGAAGGCCCCGAGGTTGAGACTGAGTGGCACAACTTCGTGGCCTTGAACTTCCCCCCCGGTCATCCCGCGAGGGACATGTACGACACTTTGTACGTGAACTACGGCGAGCCCGGCTCCACCCTTCTTCGCACGCATACCTCCCCGGTTCAGATTCGGGTGATGCAGGCCGTTCCCCCTCCCTTGTACGTGGTAGCGCCCGGTCGATGCTTCCGTCGGGACACCGCGGATGCCACCCACATGCCCGTCTTCCATCAGATTGAGGGACTGGTTGTTGACAAGGACATCTCCCTCGGCGACCTCGCAGGAACCATTGAGGCCTTCACGACTGCCTACTTCGGCCCGGGGTTCACCTCGCGTCTGCGTCCCTCCTACTTTCCCTTTACCGAGCCGTCGGCCGAGTTCGATGTCGCGCGCCCCGACGGGGCCTGGCTGGAGCTCGGGGGCTGCGGAATGATTCACCCGGCCGTTCTGGAGGTCTGCGGGATCGACCCCGAGGTCTGGAGCGGGTTCGCCTTCGGTTTCGGCATTGATCGGCTGGCGATGATCCGCTTCGGAATCGATGATCTGCGGGACTTCTGGAGCAACGACGCCCGCTTCCTGGAACAGTTCTGATGGCGGTGAGCCCGAGGGTGTGCTCATGAAGGTGCTGCTCTCCTGGTTGCGTGAGTTCGCGCCCCTCGATGGTGCCCCGGAGGACTTGGCGCGCGACCTCTCCGATCTGGGTCTGACCGTGGAGTCGATGGTCCCGTTCGGCTCGCGACTTGACGGCGTCGTGGTGGGCAGGGTGGCGGGGACGCGTCCTCACCCAAGGGCGGACCGGATCGGGCTGGTGGACGTGGAGCATTCCCCAGGCGAGACGGTGCAGGTCTGCTGCGGTGCGTTCAACATGGTGGCGGGCGACCTGGTGCCCCTGGCCATGGTCGGGGCCACACTCCCCGGGGGCATGCAGATCGGACGCCGAAAGATGCGAGGCGAAACTTCAGAGGGGATGCTTTGTTCCCCTGCCGAACTGGGAATGGGGACAGACCACTCGGGCATCCTGATCCTCCCGGAAGGCTTGAAAGTGGGCGACGAACTCTCCTCGGCCCTCAGCATGCGCGAGGACGTGCTCTTTGATCTGGAGGTGAACCCGAACCGCCCCGACGCCCTCTCGGTGGCCGGGGTGGCGCGTGACCTGGCCGCCCGCCGGGGTGAGCAATTCACGCTGCCAGAACCGCAGGTGTCGCGCGCCGGGACGCAGATCGAGGCTTCGGTGGAGATACTTGACAGGGACCTTTGCGGACGATTCAGCCTCGTTCTCCTGCAGAACGTCGGAGCCGCCGCCCTCTCGCCCTTGATCGCCTATCGGCTGCTCGCCACGGGCATGCGTCCCGTGAACCCGATGGTGGACATCTCAAATTATGTGATGCTTGAGCTGGGGCAGCCCAGCCATGCCTTCGACGCCGATCTGGTGCCCGATCACTCCTTTGGCGTAAGAAGAGCAACGGAGGGGGAGGCCATCACGACCCTCGACGGCACTGAGCGGGCGCTCAGGGCGTCCGACGGCGTAATTACCAATGCCGCCGACGAGCCCATAGGGATTGCGGGCGTGATGGGCGGTGCTACGACCGAGGTCTCAGGCTCGACGAGGTCGATTCTGCTTGAGGCGGCGTGGTGGAAACCCGTTGACATTGCGGCCACCTCCCGGCGGCTTGGGTTGCGCAGCGAGGCTTCCGCCCGCTTCGAGTCGGGCGTTGACCCCGAGATCGCCGAGCGCGCTCTGCTCCGCTTCGCAGAGCTAGCCGCACCGGCGGGCGTGACGCTGGCACCGGGAATGGTCGTGGCCCGCGGCAACGTCCCAAGCCCGGCTTGTGTGCGTCTTCGCACGGCCCGCGTCAACTCCATTCTGGGCACGCGTCTCAGCCCCGAGGAGATAAGGGGGTGCCTTGAGCCGATCGGCTTCGATGCCGAATCGGCGGAAGATGGCTGGGACGTGTCCGTTCCGTCCTGGCGGCCGGACAGCACCAGGGAAATCGATGTGATCGAAGAGGTCGGGCGTGTCTGGGGCTACGGTCGCATACCTCGCACGATTCCCCAGTCGCCCCGCACCGGCGCCCTGTCGCTGACGCAGCGTCGTCGGCGGAGAATAACGGAACTGCTTGCGGGCATGGGGTTCATGCAGGCCATGCCCCTGCCCTTCCTCGCCCCTGGAGACCTGGAGCGCTGCGGTTTGCCGTCGGGCGGGCTCGAGCTGGCGAATCCCCTGGTAGCTGAGCAGTCGGTGCTCCGGGCGTCGCTTCGGCCCGGGCTCCTGGCAGCGGTGAAGTACAACTCCGACCGTCGTCGCACAGCCCTTCGGCTTTTCGAGACGGGCCGCGTTTGGGGCAGGGATCCCGGCGGGGGCGAACTGCCCGCCGAAACCGATCAGTTGGCGGTAGTTATGGCCGGGGAGGCCCCGGCGGCGGTGACGGTCTGGCAGGAGATCAGCCGGTCCATGTTTTTTGAGAAGGCCGAGATTCGCAACGCCCCGGTCCCGGGGCTTCACGGCACCCGCTCGGCTGTGATCCTGATCGAAGACGAGCGAATCGGTGCGTTGGGCGAGGTCGCGCCGGAGGTGTTGGAGCGCTTTGGCATCGAAGAGAGGATTGCGGTTCTGGAATGCGAGCTGACAGCCCTGCTGGAACGCCACATTCTCGATCCCCCGTATCGCCCCCCCAGCCGCTTTCCGTCCAGCGACTTCGACCTGTCGTTTGCGCTTCCCGACGAAATACCGGCGTCGGCCCTCGAGACAGCGTTGCGCGGCGCGTCGACCGACCTTCTCGAACAACTGCGGCTGTTCGACGTCTTTCGCAGCGAAAGCCTGGGTGAGGGCCGCCGGAGCCTGGCGTGGCGACTGCGGCTTCAAGCCCACGACAGGACGCTCACCGACGCCGAGGTGGCGGAAGTTCGCAGCGCCTGCATAGACGCCGCTAAACACCTGGGAGCGGAACTGAGAAGCTGATAGCCTGCCTTTGGCGTTACAGGCATGCCGGCGCATCCAAACCGGCGCATCAAACGGGCCTGAGCCACCCCCCATTTACCGACCAAGAGAGTTCCTGTGTCCGACACCAAATTAGAAACCTATTCCACCGATCTGCAATCACCCAAAGCTGACTTCCATCTGGACAGGTCAAAGCCGATTGAGGCTGCGCTGATCACAATCCAGGAGGCGTCGGAGATTCCGATTGCGCTCAACGACCTGAACGACAAGGAACTGGAGGCCGCCTACGCCACCTCCGTCGTAGCCATAGAGGAAGGCACGATCGTCAGCGGACGGGTCGTGCGGATCGACTCCGACGAGGTGCTGCTCGACATTGGATTCAAGTCGGAGGGCGTCATTCCGCTTCGCGAGCTTTCCATTCGCCTCGACGCCGCTCCCTCCGACATCGTGGAGATGGGGGAGGAGATCGAGGCCCTCGTCCAAAAAAAGGAGGACAGCGAGGGGCGGCTCGTGCTCTCCAAGAAAAGGGCGCAGTACGAGCGGGCCTGGGGGGCCGTGGAGAGGATCAGGGCTGAGGGCGGAAGCGTGAGCGGGACTGTCATAGAGGTCGTCAAGGGCGGCCTGATAGTGGACATCGGGCTGAGGGGCTTCCTCCCGGCCTCTCTTGTGGATCTCAGGCGGGTGCGCGACCTGAACTCCTTCGTGGGCAGCAAGATCAACGCCTGCATCCTCGAGCTGGACAAGAATCGAAACAACGTCGTGCTCTCTCGCAGGGCCTGGATGGAGGAGGCTCAAAAGGAGCAGCGCGATGCGTTTCTACAAAACCTCAAGCCTGGGGAGATACGCGCCGGTGTTGTCTCCTCCGTTGTTCCGTTCGGGGCTTTTGTCGACATGGGCGGGATGGATGGGCTCGTCCACGTCTCCGAGCTTTCCTGGCGGCATCTCGACGATCCGAGCGCAGTGGTCTCGACTGGTGACGAGGTAAAGGTGAAGGTTCTGGAAGTGGACGCCGAGCGAGAGCGCATCAGCCTCTCCATCAAGGCCACCCAGCCCGACCCATGGGAGGAGTTCAGCTCCACCCACAGCATTGGCGAGCTGGTCTACGGCAGGATCACGAAACTGGTTCCGTTCGGGGCGTTCGTTCAAGTGGGGGAGAACATCGAAGGTCTCATACACATTTCGGAGCTCGCCAGCCACCATGTGGACGTGCTTGAGCAGGTGGTGACCCCAGGCGAGGAACTGTGGGTGAAAATCATCAACATCGACGTTGAGCGACGGCGGATGAGCCTCTCGGTGAAGCAGGCGGCCGAAGGGGGGGTGGTCTCTGCGGAGTATCAGGAGCACTTCGGCGATCACGCCTTCGATGAGGAGGGAAATTACTTGGGGACTGTGGAGGTTGATTCCGAGGAAGCCGAGCCTGAGCAGATCGAATACGAGTCGGATGGCGCCGACATGACGGAAGACGGCCACGACAGGGGGAAGCGCCGAGATGGCGGGCGTCGGGGAAGACCTCGTTCAGGAAGGCGCTCAGCCGACAGGTAGGACAGCGGCCCAGCGTCTCGGAGCGGCGCAGTTCGCCGCTTCCCCTCGGGTCGGGCAGCCCGATGCTTGAGCTGGCGCTCACCGGGGGAATCGGTTCAGGAAAGAGCACCGTCGGGCGGGGGTTGGTTGAGCGGGGCGCCGTTCTCGTCGACGCTGACGCCATAGTCCGAGGGCTGCAGCAGAGGGGCAGCCCCGTCTTTCACGCCATTCTTGGGCTGTTCGGCGATGAGATTCTGGCACCCGGCGGGGAACTCGACAGGGCCACGCTGGGGCGGATCGTCTTCTCCGATCCTGTCCAGCTGGAACGTCTCAACTCCATCGTGCACCCATCGGTGAGGGCCGAGATGGTCGCCCGTCGAAACGCCCTGGCCGCCATCGAGGAAGACGGGGGCTCTGTCGAGACGGTCGTGATCTTCGACATCCCCCTGCTGGCGGAGTCTGCGGGTGTTCAGGGGGGGTTTGCAGGGGCGCTGGGGGAGTTCGAAGAGGCAAGTCAGAAGGCATCCCCGTCTTCGGGGCGAACGTCGGCGAAGGGGCGAACGCGGGTATTCCCGGCCCTTTCCCTTTTCGAGGTAGCCGGCGTGATCGTGGTGGACGCCTCCCCTGAGACGGTCGTCGCTCGCCTCAAGGCCGATCGCGGCCTGACCGAAGAGGAGATAAGGGCCCGAATGTCCCGCCAGGCAGCCCGGGCGGAGCGACTGGCGATCGCCGACTTCGTGTTGCGAAACGACGGAACCATGGACGATCTGGAGGAGGAGGTGGATCGTTGCTGGCAGTGGATTCGGGGGTTGCGCCCGAGCGAAGCCTGACCGTCCAAGCCCTGACTGTCCAAGCCGCCGCGACGCCACCCGCGATTCCTGCAGGCAACATCAGGCAGCCCTCCGTAGAGCCGATTCCTGGGGGATGTGGGGCGACGCCAGCCACACCTTTGGGGCTGCCCTGTCCTGAAGGTCGGTGGCGAGCCTCCGCTACTATCAAGCCGTGCTTTCCCGCCGTTCTGAACCGTTTCGAATGGTGGCCGATTTCCAGCCTGCCGGCGATCAACCCGCCGCCATAGCGGAACTCAGCGAGGGGCTGCGGCGCGGCGACCGCTTCCAGACCCTCTTGGGCATCACGGGATCGGGCAAGAGCGCAACAATGGCGTGGACGATCGAGCAGGTGCAGCGCCCCACGCTGGTTCTGGCGCCCAACAAGTCGCTGGCGGCGCAGCTGGCCAACGAGTTCAGGGAGTTCTTCCCGCACAACAGGGTTGAGTACTTCGTCTCCTACTACGACTACTACCAGCCCGAGGCGTACATGCCCGCCAGCGACACCTACATAGAAAAGGACGCATCCCTCAACGACGAGATCGAGCGTCTGCGCCACGCCACCACCTCCGCTCTTCTCACCCGCCGTGACGTGGTGGTGGTGGCCTCGGTGTCGTGCATCTACGGACTGGGCAAGCCATCCGAGTACGAGGATCAGCTTCTCCTGCTGCGCTGCGGCGAGGAGCACGACCTGCGCTCCATCCTGCGTCGGCTCATCGACATGCATTACGACCGCAACGACACGAACCTCGTGCGGGGCACGTTCCGCGTGCGTGGCGACACCCTGGAGGTCAAGCCCGCCTACGAGGAGAACGTGGTGCGGGTTGAGCTCTTCGGCGACGAGGTGGAGCGCGTCACGATTATGGATCCCCTCACAGGCGAGCGACTCCAAACCCTCGACGAGTTGGTCATCTTCCCCGCCAGCCACTATGTGACAACCGAGGAGAACCTGCGCCGGGCGATAACGGGCATAGAGGCGGAGTTGGCCGAGCGACTGAGTTGGTTCGAGTCGCGGGGAAGGCTGCTGGAGTCACAGCGCCTGCGGATGCGCGCCACCTACGACCTCGAGATGCTGACGGAGGTGGGCTACTGCAACGGCGTCGAGAACTACTCCGCGCACCTCGACGGCAGGGGACGGGGGGAGCCGCCGTTCACCCTGCTTGACTACTTCCCAGACGACTTCATCACCGTCATCGACGAGTCGCACGTGGCTGTGCCTCAGCTGCGCGGGCAGTACCGGGGAGACGCCAGCCGCAAGGAGACGCTGATCGATCACGGCTTTCGCCTGCCGTCAGCCGCAGACAACAGGCCGCTGCGGTTCGAGGAGGTGCTGGAGCGGCTGGGGCAGGTGCTGTTTCTCTCTGCCACGCCCGGTGGGTTTGAGATGGAGCGCTCGGCGCAGGTGGTGGAGCAAATCGTGCGCCCTACGGGGTTGGTTGACCCGGAAATAGTCGTGAAGCCGACTCGTGGGCAGATAGACGACCTGCTGGAGCTCATCAAGGGGCGGGTGGATGCGTATGCGCGTGTGCTCGTGACGACGCTCACCAAGAAGATGGCGGAGGATCTCACCGAGTACCTGCTGGAGTTGGGCGTGCGCGTGCGCTACCTGCACAGCGAGGTGGACACGCTGGAGCGCATCGAGATACTGCGCGACCTGCGTCTGGGGCATTTTGACGTGCTGGTGGGCATAAACCTGCTGCGTGAGGGGCTGGACTTGCCGGAGGTGTCGCTGGTGGCAATCCTCGACGCCGACAAGGAGGGGTTCCTGCGCAGCGAGACGTCGCTTATTCAGACCATCGGACGGGCGGCCCGCAACGTGGACGGACAGGTGGTGATGTACGCCGACGTGGTGACCGACTCGATGCGACGCGCCATAGGGGAGACCAACCGCCGCCGAGCGCGCCAGCAGGAGTACAACGCCGCCCACGGCATAGAGCCGCAGACCATTCGCAAGGCGGTGACCGACATTTTGGAGCTCGTCCGGCCCGGAGATGCGACAGCGCCGACCCCGAAGCGACAGCGCCGGGGGGCAGGGGCGACGCCAGGGGGCGGCCGCCCCGGAGAGCCCGACACCCCGATGTCGGCCGAAGACCTGCCCCGCCTAATCGCCGTTCTTCAGGAGGAGATGAGCGAGGCGGCTGCCTCCCTGCGCTTTGAGTACGCAGCCCGCCTGCGGGACGAGATCAAAGACCTGAGGCGAGAGCTGCGCGACCTCGCAGGCGCGGGCGCGGCATAAGGCGTAAGCGTCATGAGCAGTGAGTCAGAGGGTGTAATTGTTAGCTTTGACTCGATGTTTGTGGCTAAAGGCATCTTTCTTAATGCCCCCTTTTAGCCCAATTTGTTGATCTTACGTGGACATCGATCCAAGTCCTATGGATTCAATGAGGGCGCATTCGAGAGCTTGAACGGTGAATAATTGAAAAAAGGATTTTGAATGAAACTTGAAGGGCAAGGAAAGTTAACGGCAGGATGTCTATTCTGTGGTATGGGCGGATTTGCATCCGGCTTGGCGAAAGCAGGCTTCAAGATAGCTTGGGCAAGCGATAGCGACCGTTATGCCTGTAAAACATTTCAACACCGATTTCCAGGAGTTAGAGTAATTCAAGAAGATATTCATGCGCTTACTAAACAGTCTGCAGAATTAGAGAGCGTTGATATCTTAGTGGCTGGCTTTCCTTGTCAAAGTTTTTCACTCGCTGGCAACCGTCTTGGATTTGAGGATCCTCGTGGTAAGACATTTTTTGAAATACCGCGCCTTATTAAGGAATTCAGCATGGAGTTGCGCCCAAAATTGCTGCTATTGGAGAATGTGCCAAATTTGCTTTATGGAGGAAAGTTGGAATGGTTCGATAAAGTTCGTCGCGAATTACGAAGGGCAGGGTATTGGTTCAGAAGTGACTCGTGTTGGATAGTGAATGTAAAAGAGGCAACAGAATTGCCCCAAGACAGAGAGCGGTTATTCATGGTTGCTGCACTGCGCAGTCATTTTACCTATAATCCTTTTGCTTTGCCAAAAGAAGACAATGCACAAAACAATCGAAAAAGCATTGATAAGATCATTGATCGCAGTCAGCAAGGTACGAACGAAGCATATCTGTCGCCAGAGAATCGCTACTATAAAATGATTGAAAGGGCAATTTCGGAAGGAGTTTCAGATCAGAATGTATTCCAACTTCGGAGGTCGTATGTACGGGAAAAGCGAGATGGCCTCTGTCCAACACTGACTGCAAACATGGGCGAGGGGGGACACAACGTTCCATTTATCAAAGATTCATGGGGAATTCGTAAACTTAGTGTAAATGAGGTTGCACAGTTGCAGGGTTTCAATTCCAAGGAAAATATTTTCCCGGAAATTCCAGAAAAAGAGCAGTATAAATTGCTAGGAAATGCTGTTTGTGTAAATTTAGCGCAACGTGTAGGAGAAGCTTGTCAAGAAATCTTGAATGGAGGACACTAAATGTCAGCAGCAGGAATTGGATGGAAGTTTCCAGCGAATAACGGTGGAAGTATTGATGGCTATAATCATCCTGGCATTGCTCATTTCAAAGGGGCGCCGGTTTCGAGCTTAGCAAGGGAAGTAATTCAAAATTCTCTGGATGCTCGAAAAGACAAAAATCAACCCGTTCATGTATCATTCGAAGTGCTGAATTTGAATGCAGATGATTATGGACGGGACGAACTATTGTCAGCAGTCCGTTCTTGCCAGAAGGACAACAGTAACAATGAAAATGCTAATGTCGCAGACGAACTTGAAGTGGCAATAAATGCGTTAAGTGGTAATTCTATTTCCTGTCTTCGAGTCTCGGATCGAAACACTACTGGCCTACTCAAGGACAATTGGGAAACTCTAGTAAAAAAGCAGGGGGACAGTATCAAACACGGGGAAAAAGGAGCTGGAGGGTCTCATGGACTAGGAAAGTATGCCACATTCGCTATTTCTTCTGTCCGGACAGTTTTCTATTGGACTCGCTATTTTGCTGATGGTGAGTTAGTTGAGCGACTCCAAGGTAAATCTGTCTTGATGTCCCATAATAACCAGTCAACACAGGGAATCGGATTTTATGGGGAAAGAAATGGATGCCAAGCAATTGAGGGCGAATACATTTCTGACTCGTTTAGGTTGCTCAACAATACTGCCCCAATTTCAGGTACAGCTATATACATCTTGGGACAGAAAATGCAGGACTCTGAATGGCGCAAGAAAGTTGTCTCAAGTGTTCTAGAGAACTATTTCTATGCGATCGAAAATAATTTGCTGACAGTGAAGATTGAACCTGAAGGGAATGAAGACATAGTTATGATTACTCGTGACAATCTTCAATATTGGTTCGACAAATACAGTCCAGACGATAATGATAACGAAGATGATACCTCTGCTAAGCTAAGTAATATACGCAAACTCTGGGAAATTACTTCTGAAAAATGCAATAGTATAATTCACCAATTTGAGAAACAAGATACCGACTTAGGCCACTGTAGACTTTGGGTTGCTGTGGATGAAGACTTGCCAAGCCGGGTTGGTTTGGTGCGTCGCACTGGGATGCTCATCACTGACCAACAAATGGGGCTCGTGCGTTTCCCGGGTTACAGGGATTTTGCTGCTCTTTGCTATTTCGAAGATCCCGATGGGAACGAGTTGCTACGCAGCATGGAGAACCCTCGTCATGATCAGTTTGAGGTGGACTGGCTTCCTGACAAAACTAAGGAAAAAGGGCGCAGAGCTCTTAATAGAGTCGTGAAATGGATACGTGAGCAGATAAAAAGTGTAGCATATACATCTACTATCGGCCAACACACTGTTCTATCTGAACTTGCAGGGTTGTTGCCCGACTACTACCCTGATGAAGATTTCGAGTTCAGTTCTCAATCAGATGAAGATAAAGGAGAACCAGGATTTGCTGAAAAGATTTCTATAAGCCTAAAACCGATACGACAATCATCTTCGTCTATTCATTCAAACACCAATGAAGAACATGAAGATATCGATGGGGACGGCGAGGAGTTCGGGGAACGCGGAGGTCAGGGGAGTGGGAAGGGTGGAGGAAACGGTAACCGTAATAGACATGGTAACGAAGAAGGAGAAGGGTCAGACGGCAAGGGTAGTCGCGGTGGTGGAAAAGGGAAAAAGTTGATTCGAATCTCGAGAGTACGTATATTACCGAGCCCAGGTCAAGATAACTGTCGCAGAATTAGTTTCGTTTCCGAAGGTAGCGGAGTAGCCCAAATTTGTATTGATGAAGCTGGAGATTCTGCGGTTTTTCCCAGAGAAGACATAAGATCAGTTGGAACTAATTCGCTTAAATGCCTGCAGTTGAAGGCTGGCGAAAAACAAACAATCGAGATCGAGGCAGATCAACCATTAGAAGGCTGTGCACTGAGATTGATTGCTTATGAAAGCGATATGCCATGAAATTTGATTCTGGTAAAGCATGGCAACATCCAGTGTTACGTCCTAAACGCTACGGTGACGACTATCCTTATGCGGAGTTTGAGGTTGACATAGATGTTGAGTTGGACAAGAGAAAAGGTTCTGTCAGTTTACAGGCTGAATATTGTCTAAGCGACCCTAATCTGCTCAGTCTTGTAGATAGAGAGGAAGCAAAATATGTTTTGCTTGTCAATTGTTCCAAGACACGACGCCGGGAAACCATCGAATCGTTCGAGCCAAGAATTCGCAATAGATTCACTGCTGGTGACCTCTCGGGACGTACTGAATTTTCACCTTTCCTAATCGCAACTCGTTTCTTGGAAGCGTACGACTGGTCCGGTTGGCACAGCGACTTCTGTGGTCTGAGAGTAGATATTAAAGAAGGATACGTTTTGGCTGTTGATGAGCCGAAAGCTTATTGGATAGACAGAGCAGAGGAAGCGCCTCTAGGTTCCATATTTGTTCATTCAGCGAGCCCAGCAATGCAGAACGAGCGCTGGGATGTCCAGCTAGATAATGACAGAGTGGAAATTATCATGTCAGAAGAAACATCAAGACTTTACAAGTCGGTGCGGTTAGAAGTCATCAAGAAATCAGATGTCCATTATCTTATGAACAGTCTTTACTTGCCAGCACTGGTCAAAGTGCTTTACGAGGCGGACAATGACACTAAAACTTACG
Source organism: uncultured Acidimicrobiales bacterium (assembly GCA_958295925.1). Taxonomy (GTDB): domain Bacteria; phylum Actinomycetota; class Acidimicrobiia; order Acidimicrobiales; family CATQHL01; genus CATQHL01. The sequence goes on along the minus strand of CATQHL010000001.1, from coordinate 328,067 downwards.
AGAACTTCCGATGGTATTCAGCACTCAATAATCTTCTGGAATTCGCGCATTGCCCAGTATTAGGTTCTGCGAGTTCCAACCGTGTTCTCGATGCCCAGAAATTATTAGCTTCTCCTTTCAACAATCTACTGTCACTGTTGCATGGCGATTCAGCATGAATACCCTACAATATTATACTTCGGAAACTGTGGAAAGTCTTCGAAACGGAATCCAAGATCACCTTGACTGGTACTATTACAATATAGGGCCTACCCCTCACCTATTGCCTGTGAGTGGTGTTCGCAAGTCGCGCTTGAAAGTGCAGAGCTTTGCTAGTGAACTTGTTGTAGACCCTGATCGCCCACAAAAAAATGATGCGGAAAATGCAATTACTGTTTATAATACCTTGAGAGAATTGACACCACATCAATCATCACTTGAATGCCTTTGGGTGTATTTGTGTCATGTCGTCTGTGCCACATACGTTTGTAAGCGCTGGTTAAGTGCTAGACCAGAAAATAATGAAAACGCAATTCGGAAGGTCAAAAATCATTATTTTGCTTCCGGGACCAGGTCATTGATTCGTGACAATGGAGTGTCGCGTCTGTGGTGGTTAGGAAGAACAGCACATGAAGTCGCTCCGGATAAGCCCGACGAGTTCTTACAAGTATTGCTAGCAAAACAGGACGTACGTTCAGCACTACTTGAGCGTCCATCCATATCTATGAATGTACGTCTATTGCGCGGAATATATGAGATATTGAGAGAAAACTGGTACGATGGACAGGAGTTGTTCGATCGGGTTACGTTCAGGAGTTGGATGATAGCTCTCAACCGAAAAGGTGGGGTCATATTATTAGACGCATTGTCCGACATAGAACTTAAACGATTGCTGCAATTGGAAGCAGAAAATGCTATGAGTGTGAACCGTAGTGGATGAGATGAACGGCAAAAAGAGAAATCGCAATTCAGGATAGGACTTAGTGATCTGCGTCCAGGTCTGTTGTCTCTCTGACTTTCTATTGCCTTGGAAGTGGATTATAGGTTGTGCAGGTTTTGCAATGTGAAAAGTGCCAAGACTCCTGACTTTGTGTTCACCTTTCTCAAGGTTGCCAATGATTTGCATGGTTGGTTTGGTATTACCACAGGGCGCAAAAGTTTCCTATAGTGGCATTCCAAGGAAAACTGTGAATAGTCGAGGCCTTAAGCTCTGCAGACGCGTATACTAGATCGTGAGAATTCGAGTTTGTTGATTAGGCCGATTTAATAGTGATGATCACTACGTTGGCCACCCGCCCTGTCTACGCTTAGCGCCGATGGCCGACGATCTGCTCATACAGGGGGCACGAGAGCACAACCTGAAGGACGTCTCCCTGTGCCTGCCCCGCAACAAGCTGATCGTCTTCACAGGCATCTCCGGCTCGGGGAAGTCCTCCCTGGCGTTCGACACCATCTACGCGGAAGGGCAGCGGCGATACGTGGAGTCGCTGTCGTCCTACGCAAGGCAGTTCCTGGGCCAGATGGACAAGCCCGACGTGGACTTCATAGAGGGCCTCTCGCCGGCCATCTCCATCGACCAGAAGAGCGCCTCACGCAACCCGCGCTCAACGGTCGGGACGATAACCGAGGTCTACGACTACCTGCGGCTTCTCTTCGCCAGGGTGGGCACCCCCCACGACCCTGAGACCGGCGAGCCGCTTGAGCGCCAGACGCCCCAGCAGATCGTCGACCGGATCCTTGCGCTGCCCGAAGGCACCCGCTTCCAGATTCTGGCCCCGGTCGTGCGTGGACGAAAGGGCACGTATGAGACACTGCTCAAAGAGCTGGCCGACGACGGGTACGTGCGGGTGCGGGTGGACGGCGATGCCCACGAGTTGGCCGACATCGTGGGGCAGGGCGACGCCGGCAGGGGACTGGGGCTTGCCCGCTACGAGATGCACAACATAGAAGTGGTTGTCGATCGGCTGGTTCGCAGGGACGGAATCGAAAGAAGGGTCACCGACTCCGTGGAGGCTGCGCTGAAGCTGGCCGACGGAGTCGTGCAAATCGAGTTGGTGCCTCGCCAAGGGGAGGCGGAGCAGGGGGCCGAGGCGACCGTCCTCACCTTCTCGCAGCACCTTGCCCGGGCGAGCGACGGAAAGTCGTTCGAGGAACTCGCCCCACGCAACTTCTCCTTCAACTCCCCCTATGGCGCCTGTCAAGCCTGTGACGGGCTTGGCACCAGCTTCGAAGTAGACCCGGAACTCGTCGTCCCCGACCCCGATCTGAGCCTCGCCGAAGGGGCGATAGCGCCCTGGGCGAGCGGTCACAGCCAGATCCACGAGCGCATCGTTGAAGCCACCGCCGACTACCTGAAGGTGAGCTACTACGCCCCCTGGTCGTCGCTTGCGAAGGAGGCTCAAAACGTTTTCCTGTACGGGGAGCGGGGCAAGCGGGTCCCGGTTGCCTATCGCAACCGATACGGGCGCGCCCGCCACTACTCGGCACGGCTCGAAGGGGTCATCCCCAACCTCAAGCGCCTTCACTCAGAGACCAACTCCGAGAACCGCCGCCGCCAAATCGAGGGCTACATGCGAGAGGTTGACTGCAGCGCCTGCGACGGGGCGCGCCTTCGCCCACTGCCCCTCGCGGTGACCATCGGCGGACGCAACATCCACGATTTCTGCTCGCTTTCCATCCACGAGGCCGCCGGCGCCCTCGAAGGGCTGATTCTCAGCGAGCGCAACAGGCTCATCGCCGATCAGGTGCTCAAGGAGCTACGGGCCAGAATGCGCTTCCTGCTCGACGTCGGGCTCGACTACCTCACCCTCGCCCGCACCGCAGGCACCCTCTCCGGCGGTGAGGCGCAGCGCATACGCCTTGCGTCGCAGATCGGCAGCGGGCTCGTGGGTGTGCTGTATGTGCTCGACGAGCCATCCATCGGCCTGCATCAGCGAGACAACGCTCGCCTGCTCGACACCCTCAAACGGCTGCGCGACCTGGGAAACACCGTCATCGTCGTCGAGCACGACGAGGAGACCATCCGCAACGCCGACCACGTGGTGGACATCGGCCCCGGTGCGGGCGAGCATGGCGGCGACATCGTCTGCAGCGGCCCGCCGAGCAGCATCGAGAGCGACGAGGCGTCCCTGACGGGGCAGTACCTCAGCGGACGCAGAGGCATCCCGGTGCCCGAGCTCCGCCGCCCCCCGGGCAAGGACTGGCTGACAGTGAAGGGTGCCCGCGAGCACAATCTGCGAGCCATCGACGCCGAGATTCCGCTGGGATGCTTCGTGACCGTCGCCGGCGTCTCCGGCTCGGGCAAGAGCACCCTCGTGAACGAGATCCTCTACCCGGCCCTGATGCAGAAGGTCTACCGCTCCCGTCGGGTGCCAGGGCGTCACGGCAGAATCGAGGGCGTCTCGAGCATCGACAAGGTCATCAGCATCGACCAGCAGCCCATCGGGCGCACACCGCGCTCCAACCCGGCCACCTACACGAAAGTGTTCGACCACATCCGCAAGCTGTTCTCCCAGACCAACGAGTCACGGGTGCGCGGATACGAGCCAGGGCGGTTCTCCTTCAACGTGCCGGGCGGTCGCTGCGAGGCATGCTCCGGCGACGGCAATATCCGCATAGAGATGCACTTCCTTCCCGACGTCTACGTGCCTTGCGAAGTCTGCGGGGGCTCCCGCTACAACCGCGACACGCTCGACATTGCATTTAAGGGCCGGAACATCGCCGAGGTGCTGAACCTCTCGTGCGAGCAGGGCCTGGAGTTCTTCTCCAACCAGCCTTCCATCGCCCGCCACCTGCAGACTCTGGTTGACGTCGGGCTGGGCTACATCAAGCTCGGTCAGCCGGCGCCCACCCTTTCAGGCGGGGAGGCTCAGCGGGTGAAGCTCGCCAGCGAGTTGGCCAAGCGCTCCACTGGCCACACCATCTACCTGCTCGACGAGCCAACGACCGGCCTGCACTTCGAAGACATCCGCAAACTGCTCACGGTGCTCAGCCGACTCGTCGACGGCGGCAACACGGTGCTCATAATCGAGCACAACCTCGACGTGATCAAGACGGCGGACTGGATCATCGACCTTGGGCCCGAGGGTGGGGACGCCGGCGGGCGGATCGTGGCCGAAGGCCCCCCGGAGTTGGTGTCCAAATACGAGGAGAGCCACACGGGGCGCTTCCTGCGCCCGCTGTTGCTTTAAAGCAGTAGAACGGGCAGGCCGGGCCGACGGCCTGACTGCGCTCTGTTCAGAACAAGTTCGGCGCTGGGGGCGTTCGGTTGCAGGCAAAGCAAACTAGGCTTGACTATCTGTCCAAGCGGCTGAGGCTGGATGCTGACCATGCGGCCGAGACCGGATGGCCAGCGCAGCGGCGGCTTCGGCGCAGCGTCTAGAAGGCGCAGCGCAGAAGGATTCAACGAGTTGCATATCACGGCCTGTCGCGGAACCGTCAAACCGAGTGATTGAGAGGGAGACCACATGTCAAAAAGAATCAAGAGCCGATGCGCAGCAGTAGCGCTCTTATCGGTTGTAGCGATCGTGGGAGCGTCCTGCGCAAGTGGAGACAGCGATGCTTTGATCGAGGCGCAAGGCGCCAAGGCCGACGCCGCGGCGGCGTCAGCCATGGCGACATCTGCCCAAGCCGCCGCGGACGCAGCAAAGGCGGCAGCCGATGCCGCGGTGGTTGCCGCCGAGTTGGCCGAGGAGACCGCCGCGGGCAACGCGGATGCAGTAGCCGACGCCGAGAGCCGACTTGCTGTGGCTCTGCAGGCGGCAGAGGCTGCCCAGAAAGAAGCCGCCGACGCACGCGCAGACGCAGAGGCTGCCCAGGAAGAAGCCTCCGCAGCGCGCATGGAGGCGGAGGAAGCTCAGGTCGGCGCAGAGACAGCCTCGGCGGAAGTCCAAGCAGCGCAGGAACAGCTCCTCACAGCACAGACGCAACTCCTTGAGGCCCAGGCCCAGGCCACCGAGGCTGGCGGGGATCTTCCGTTCAGCCATATTCTCAACGACGGAAGCACGTTCACCCTGAACCCGCGCGTCGCCAGGAAGGTGCGCACCGGGGAAACCATCAATTACGTATTCTCCTACCAGTCGACGGGTATTCCGCTGTTCTCCGATCAGTACGCCGCAGGCTTCAGGGAGACGCAGCAGGCAGCCCAGCGGATATACCCGATGGAGTTCACGTCGGTAGCGCCGGTGGACGCCATCAACATTGCTGAGCAGATTGCCCAGATTGAGGCTCTGTACAACACGGATCAGATCGACTGCCTGTCCATCGAGCCGGCGGACTCCAACGCATATACCAACATCACCAATGAACTCGTCGCAGACGGCATCCCGGTGTTCACAGTGGGTGTGACCTCCAATGGAAACGAGTTCTCCAACTTCACGCAGGTTCCGATGAAGGAGGGCCGTTTCGCTGCTGATCTCGCAATGGAGTTCATGAACGAGAACGGCTATGAGTGGGACACCTTCGCAGTCTCCGGTGGTGACCCGGCGGCTTTCTGGGCGCAGGGACGCATGCGCGGATTCCAGGAGAGGATTCTCGAGGTAATGCCCGACGCAACGTTCATCACCACTTACGATGACGCCCTTCAGGTGGGTGGCGGCGTTTACGACCCCGCAGTCACATACGACGACTACAGGGCCCTGCTTGCGGGCAACCCCGAGCTGGACTTCATCGAGAACGTGGACATCGGCGCCGAGCACGCGAACAGGGCGATCATCGACTCCGGCCGCGAGGGCGAGGTGTTCACGCTCGGCTGGAATGTCAGCTACGGGCAGCTTGACGGCATCGAGAGCGGCATTCAGGTGGTTGCGCTGGACCAGAGGTGGTCAGAGCAGGCAGGCTTCGGGGCGCTCGCGTGCGCCGAACTGTTCGCCAACGGGAGAATCCTCCCCAACACGCAGACGCTCCTTCCGATTCAGGTTGATCAGGTTGATGTGGCGAGGGCCGACCTCGACAGGATCCTCGCTAACTGAGCGAAGCCGTAGTTAGTTCCGCGATCTGCGGAACAATCGTGGCGAATCGACTGGGCGGGCGAACCCCGTCCGGTCGATTCGCGATTGCAAGGAGCATTTCACTGCAGGGATTCCAGTGGCCTGATCTCATGAGACGTGACGGGCCCCTGCCCGTTTTGCCTGTTCGTAAGGCCGATTCACAGGCCGATTCAGTCTCGCCGACTCACAGGCGCGGCCTTCGTAAAAGGCAGCAAGGTGATGTGACCGCAGTGGCCGGAGGTTAAAGAATGACAGCCGAGGACATGACAGCCGAGAACACCTTCACAACCACGCTTGGCAGGGTGGTCCGCAAACTGGGCCTGTTGCGGCTGGGCGGTCTTGTCGGGGCGATTCTCATACTTGGATTCATCTTTGCCGTCTGGTCGGACTGGCTGTTCCTCAAAGGCGCCAATCTGCTCGTCCTGCTCCGCTATATGAGCACCCTGGGAATGGCGGCCCTGGGTCTCACGGTCATCCTGGTCGTGGGGGAGATAGACCTGTCATTTGCCAACCTCGCGACGTTTACGTCGATGTTCACCGCCGTTTCGTGGATCATCTGGGGCTGGCCGGTCTGGCTGAGCCTGATCGTCTCGCTGGCAATCTCGGCTGGATGGGGACTCTTCAACGCCTTCTTCGTGGCAATCGTCAAGGTGCCGTCGTTCATCGCAACGCTCGGTTCAAGCACGCTGATTTTGGGGTTCACGCTGTTCGTCAGTAATTCCAAGACCTACAGCCCACGGGAAACAAACGTCGACTCCGGGGAATTGGCTTTCTTTAGGGGCCTCTCAAATCAGGACCTGCCTGGGGCGCTTGAGATGCAAGTGATTTGGTTGATCGGGTTCAGCGTGATCTTTGGCATTTTCATGTCGAGGGGGGTCTTCGGCTTTCGCCTTAGGGCGATCGGCGGGAACGAACAGGCGGCAACTTTGGCCAAGCTGCCGGTGCGTCGCTACAAGGCCCTTGCGTTTGTCATCGGGGCGCTGATGGCGTCGGTGTCAGGGCTGCTGGATTTTGCCTTCATCGGCTCGGTTCAGCCCAATCCCGGCCAGAGCCTTCTTTTCCCGGTGTTTGCCGCTGTGATCATCGGCGGAGCGAGCCTCACAGGGGGGCGGGGCACCGTCTTCGGCACGCTCATGGGGGCGCTGCTGCTAGCCGTCATCTCCAATGGGCTGGCTCTCATGGCTACAGGGCCGTTCGTCCGTCAGATGTTCCTGGGCACCGTCACCATCGGCGCAGTGGTGCTCGATCAGCTGAGCAGGCGACGAGGCCGATGACTCACGCGTCCGCTGATTCACTGCAGTCGGCGGCCGCCGCGGCGGAAGCCGTGAACGCGGACGCGGCCGCAGCGTCGGGCGCGGTAGTCCTGAAGAACGTCTGCAAGCGCTACGGCGACACCGTCGCCCTCGACGGCCTCAGCCTCCTGGCGTTCCCGGGGGAGATTCTCGGAATAGCCGGGCCAAACGGCTCGGGCAAGAGCACGATGGCAAAAATCCTGGCAGGGGAGGTCGTCGCCGACAGCGGTGAGGTGAAATTCGGCGCATCCGAGCTTGCGAAAAACTCCGAGGGAGCGGGGGGCGCGGAGGAAGCCGCAGACGCCGCAAGACGAGTCGCCATCGTCCATCAGGAGCCGCAACTCTTCCCCAACATGACGGTTGCGGAGAACCTCATCGTCGGGCGGGAGCGCTCGCTGGTGATGATCAGGCGCATCGATGAGATCGAGTCGGATCTGCTGGTGGAGATGGGTCTTGAGCAAAGCGCCAACACCACCCTGTCGGACTTGCCGCTGGCTGCGCAGCAGCGCACCGAAATCGCAAGGTCATTGGCGCAAAATGCCCGCGTCTTCCTCTTCGACGAACCCAACTCGGCGCTCACCGACGAGGAGTCGGAGGATCTCTTCCGACGCATGCACTCCCTGGCCGACGCCGGCCGCGTTGTCATCCTGGTGTCTCACCGGCTGCACGAACTGGTGGAGCACGCAAATCGTGTGGCGATGCTCATTGACGGTCGCTGCAAGGCGATCTTCTCCGGCGAAGACCTGACGGAGGATCGCCTGGCGCGCGAGTTGGTGGTGGGCGCGGCCCAGAGCATCGGCCCGGGGGAGGACGTTCGCGGGGAGGAATCTGAGAGGGCAGTGCTGGAGGTGGATGGTTGGACGCACCGAGAGGGCCGTTTCAGCGATGTGAGCATGAAAATCGGTGAAGGCGAGATTCTGGCGTTGACGGGCATGGAGGGTTCGGGCGCACGCGAGTTGGCCCAGTCGCTGGCCGGGTACGCGGCTGCGGAGGGGGGCATTGAGATGCTGGAGAGTTCAGGTGACACCGACGGTGGCGGTGGTGCGGGCGTCGTTCGGTCGGCTGGCGAAGAGGTGGCAGATGTTGAAGACATGGCGGAAGAGGAAGGCCGTCCGCCGATGTGGAAAGTCGGATTGAGGGCGATCAGGGACGCAGCGGCGGATGCCCTCGCCAAGAGGGACGACAGCCGCGCAAGACTTGGGCGCGAGGGAGTGGCCTTCGTCGGCGCCGACAGGGCGCACAACCTCTTTCAGAATCTTTCGGTGGGCGAAAACCTGGTGGCTCGCCTGACAGGCGAACTCGGACGCTCCGGCATTTTGCCCCCAAAGGCCATGAAGGAGAGGGCAGGGCAACTTGCTAAGGACTTCATGGTCAAGGCGGGCTCAGTGGACGACAACATCATGGCGCTGAGCGGCGGCAACCAGCAGAAGGTCGTGATTGCGGCTGCGATGGCGACACGCCCACGGGTGCTGATTCTCGAGGAGCCCACGCGCGGCGTCGACGTGCCCAGCAAACGGGAGATATACCGCCTGCTGCGGCAGTTCGTCAGCACGGGCGAGGGCGCGCTCCTCTACTGCACGGAGGACTCGGAGATTTTCGAGGTGGCCGACAGGACGCTCGTGGTCGCCAAAGGCCGCATAGCCGGCGAGCTCAACATCGGCGACTACGAGGACATTGAGGCTTGCGCCACCGCAAGGGCCCGTCTGGAGGCTGCGTAGCCGCTCTCCGCCCGCCGGATCGTCTTCAATACCATTAGGGCGTGCTGGAGCGACCCGCCCCCGCGAGCATCCCGAACGCCCCAGGCGCATACCTGTTCAAAGACGCCCACGACAGGGTGCTGTATGTGGGCAAGGCCAAGTCTCTTCGCAGCCGCATAGGCAGCTACTTCCAGAGCACGCGGGCTCACACCCCCCGCACGGGGCAGATGCTGGCCCTGGCCGTCGGCGTGGAGTGGACCCAGGTCGAAAACGAGGTTGAGGCTCTGATGCTGGAGTACACGCTCATCCAGCGCCACCAGCCCAGATTCAACGTCCGCTACCGCGACGACAAGAGCTACCCGTTCCTTGCGCTCACCCTGCGCGACACCTGGCCGCGGGCGATGGTGGTGCGGGGTCGCCACCTGGCGGGCAACCGCTACTTCGGCCCCTTCGGGCACGCCTACGCCATTCGGGAGACGCTGGATCTGCTGCTGCGGACATTCCCCGTCCGCACCTGCTCAGACAACAAGTTCCGCCACCACGAACTCCTGGGACGTCCGTGCCTGCTCTTTCACATCGAAAAATGCGCAGGCCCCTGCGTCGGCGAGGTGGGCGCCGAGGACTACGCCCGCATGCTCACCGAACTCGAGACGTTTCTGGAAGGTGAAACCGCCGGCGTCATCAGGCGGCTGGAGGTCGACATGGCGGCAGCGGCGGAAGCCGAGGAATTTGAACGGGCGGCCCGCATAAGGGACCGGTTGAGCAGCGTCCGCAAGGCCGTTGAGTCGCAGGAGATGGTGAGCGAGCGCCGCGAGGACTTTGACGTCATCGGCCTGGAGGGCGACGAGTTGGAGGCGGCAGTGTCGGTGTTCTACGTGCGCAAGGGGCGGGTGATGGGCCAGCACGGGTTCATCGTGGACAGGGCCGAGGACCTCAGCAGCGCCGAACTCATGGGGCGGGTGATCGAGCGCGTCTACTTCGCAGAGAACCCCCTGGGCCCGCCCAAGGCCGTGCTTGTGCCTGAAATGCCGTCGCGGCCTGACCTCTACATGAACTGGCTGTCGGAACGCCGCGGTTCTGCTGTTCAGATGCGCGTCCCCCAGCGCGGCGCCAAACGGCGGCTTTCCGTTACCGCTCGCCGCAACGCAGCGGAACGCTTCGCCGCCCACAAGCTGAAGCGGGCGGGCGACCACAACACCAGGGCACGCGCCCTGAACGAGCTGCAGGACCACCTGGGGCTGCCGCAGGCCCCCCTCCGCATCGAGTGCTACGACATGAGCCACCTCTCCGGGCAGGACTACGTGGGATCGATGGTGGTAACCGAGGACGCCCTGCCGCGCCGGGGGGAATATCGCCGATTTCGCCTGCGGAAGGTGACCGGCAACAACGACCTGGCCGCAATGGAGGAGGTGCTCGAGCGTCGCCTGCGCAACTACCTGGCAGAGAGGGATATGCCCGCCTCCGAACGCGGCAAGTTCGGCTACCCGCCTCAGTTGCTGCTGGTGGACGGCGGGCGCGCTCAGCTGGGCGTGGCCCAGCGGGTGGTCATGCGCCTTGGGCTGGCGGAGGAGATTCCGGTGGCGGCCCTGGCCAAGCAGTTCGAGGAGGTCTACGTGCCCGATCAGGCTGAGGCGGTGCGCATCGGCAGGCAGTCCGAAGCCCTCTACCTGCTGCAGCGGATACGCGACGAAAGCCACCGCTTCGCCCTGGCTTACCAGAGGCAGCTCCGCCGCAACCGGATGAAGCGCTCGGCGCTCGACGGCATCCCGGGGCTGGGCCCCGCACGCAAACGCCGACTCATCTCCGAGGCAGGGGGGGTGAGGGCCGTTCAAAGGGCGAGCCTGGAGGATCTGCGCTCCTATTCCTGGCTGCCCGAAAGGGTGGCGGAATCGGTCTACGCCAAGTTTCACGGCTGATCCCCCTCTGCGCCGCGATAGCGCCCGGGTAGGCCGCGCTGACCTGCCGGGCGCCGCGGCCCCACACCCGTTGTCCGCATACTCGACTTCCTTCTGCGTTGGCAGGTGCTGCGAGGCGCTCCCGTGGCAGGCACAGGCGCCCCACTAGGCTCACAATCGTGCTGGTGGTGATAGCCGGACTGTCAGGGTCGGGTCGCTCAGAGGCCGCAAATTGCCTGGAAGACCTGGGTTTTTACGTGGTCGACAATCTGCCGCCGGCACTCATCCCGAAGGTTACGGAGCTGGCCGCCCCCACCATCGGGCGCCTCTGCCTCACGATGGGGACCGAGCGCTACTCCACCCAGATCGCCCCTGCGGTGGCCGCCCTGCGGTCGTCTGCCGTAGCTGAGAACGACGCCTACGGAGACGTCCGGCTGTGGTTCCTCGAGGCCGAGACGCAGGTTCTGGTCCGGCGCTATAAAAGCACCCGGCGGCGGCATCCCTTCGCCTTCACTGGATCGGTTCAAGAGGCCATCGACGCGGAGAGGGACGCCCTCAGCGGGCTGCGGGCGGAGGCCGACCTGGTAATCGACACCTCGGCGCTCAACGTCCACGATCTGCGGCGCAGGGTTCAGGCGGCTCTGGGGTCGGACGGAACAAGGCTCACGACCAGGGTGGTCTCCTTCAGCTACCGTCACGGGCTGCCACCAGACGTGGACATGGTCTTGGACTGTCGGTTTTTGCCCAACCCGCACTGGGAGGAGGATCTGCGTTCGCTCGACGGCACCAGCCCCAAAGTTCAGGCTTTTGTGTCGGGCAAGCCATCCGCCCAGGGATTTCTGCGGCAACTCGACGACCTGTGCGAACTTCTGCTGCCCGCCTTCGAAGCCGAGGGGAAGAGCTACCTGACCTTGGCGTTCGGCTGCACCGGCGGGCGGCACCGTTCGGTGTTCCTGGCCGAGTACGCAGCATCGGTCCTGCGTCGGATGGGTTTCGACCCGCAGGTTCATCACCGCGACCTGCGACGTTAGAGGACAATCACCCGCTGCATCGTCGTCGTGCGGTAACTTGCCGCTGAGAGCGTCCGTCGCCCCTCCGAAGCCTTCAAGCGCAGACGGAGGGGGTTCTTGGCTGTCGCCCACACAGGCCGTGCAGGTGGAAACGCCAAGAACGACTAGAAGCGAACGACAAGAAGCGCCAAAAATACCAAGGTGCAGAGACGCCGGAAAGAAGGAAAAAAATGACCATCAAGGTTGGGATTAACGGATTCGGGCGCATCGGGCGCAACTTCTACCGCGCCGTGCGGCAGCAGGGCGACGACATCGAGATTGTCGCCGTTAACGACCTCGGCAGCCGCAGGACCATGGCGCACCTGCTGCGCCGTGACTCGGTGCTCCCGGCAACCACCTGGGAGATCGGGGTGAGCGACGGCGGAATCATCATCGACGGGGAGGAGTTGCCGGTGCTGGCTGTCCGCAATCCGGCGGATCTTCCCTGGCAGGAAATGGGGGTTCAAATCGTGGTGGAGTCCACCGGCATATTCACCGCACGTGAAAAGGCCGCTGCGCACCTCGTCGCCGGCGCTGAGCGTGTAATCGTCTCCGCGCCCTCAGGCGACGCCGACGCCACCTTCGTCGTGGGTGTGAACGACTCCTCCTACGACCCTTCGGAGCACTACGTGATCTCCAATGCGTCCTGCACCACCAACTGCTTCGTGCCGATGGTGAAGGTGCTCGACGACGCCTTCGGCGTGGAGAGGGGATTCATGACCACCATTCACGCCTACACCGGCGACCAGATGCTGGTTGACGGCCCGCACTCCGACCTGCGCAGGGCGCGGGCGGCTGCAGTGAACATCGTGCCCACCTCCACGGGGGCTGCCCGTGCGACGGGACTCGTGATGCAGGCGATGTCGGGCAGACTCGACGGGATAGCCGTGCGCGTGCCAGTGGTGGACGGCTCCCTAACCGACTTCGCCGCGACGCTGGGGCGCCCCGCTTCGGTCGCGGAGGTGAACGCCGCCTTCAGCGCTGCCGCCGACGGGCCGCTTGCCGGTGTCCTGGAGTATTCGGAGGAGCCGCTCGTGTCCACCGACATCGTGGGGTCGCCCGCGTCGTGCGTGTTCGACTCCGGCCTCACAATGGCGTCGGACAACCTGGTGAAGGTGTGCGGCTGGTACGACAACGAGTGGGGGTATTCCAACCGGCTGGTGGACCTGGTGCGGACAATCGGATGAGACTGCCGCAGATAACCGACCTGGGCGACCTTTCCGGCAAGCGGGTCCTGGTGCGGGCGGACTTCAACGTGCCCCTCCAAAACGGCGACATCAGCGACGATGTTCGGATTCAAAGGGTTCTGCCCACTTTCGAGATGCTTCAAAGTGCGGGGGCGCAGGTCAGGGCGTGCAGCCACCTCGGACGACCCGCGGGCCGCGCCGAGAAGTCCTTGAGCCTCTCCCCGGTGCGCGCCAGCCTGTCCAAGCTTGCGCCCGGGGTGGAGCTCCTGGAGAACCTGCGGTTTGACCCTGGCGAGGTGGAGTGCCGCGATTCGACCGTTGATCGTCTGATCAGCGGCTGCGACGCCTTCCTGAACGAGGCCTTCGGAGTGTCGCACCGGGCTCACGCCTCTGTCGTGGGGCCGCCCGGTCGTCTGCCCTCGGCAGCCGGGCCGCTGCTGGTGCACGAAGTGGAGGAACTCCTGGCGCTCCGCACGGCGGCCCCACGTCCGTTCGTGGTAGTGCTGGGCGGGGCGAAGCTGGCCGGGAAGCTGGAGGCGGCCGAGGCGCTGTGTGAGATTGCCGACGAGGTGCTCATCGGCGGGGCTCTCTGCTTCACCTTCCTGGCTGCCGCCGGGCACTCAATCGGCGCATCCTTCTACAACGTCGAGCACATCGATGTCTGCCGGGAATTCCTGCGGCGGAGCGGGTCATCAACGCTCACCCTGCCGGAGGACATCGTCGGGCTGAGCGCCTCCGGGTGCATCGGCGACCCGACCGCCGGGGGCGAGGTGCGCGTGTTCGGGGCAGACCTGCCGATGGGTTGGAGGGGCGTGGACATCGGCCCTGCCACGGCGGCGCGTTTCGCCGACCGCATCGGTGAGGCGGCGTCGGTGTTCTGGAACGGCCCGATGGGGGCCTTTGAAGACCCCAGATTCGCATTTGGCACCAGAGCGGTGGCGGAGGCCGTCGCCGCCACCCCCGCCCGCACCGTGGTGGGGGGAGGCGACAGCGCCGACGCGCTGAGAGGGCTGGGTCTGGGCGAAGCGGTGGACTATCTCTCCACCGGGGGCGGGGCGGCCATGGATCTGCTGGCCAGCGGCGACCTGCCAGGTTTGGCCGCACTGCGCTCGTCTTGGCGCAGCGCCGCATAGCCGTCAGGGGGAGGCCACGTGAGGATGAGCAGAAGAGAGGAGTCCACGTGAGGGTGAGCAGAAGCAGGGAGGCCAAATGAGGAAACGTCGCAGGGGAGAGCCAGACGAGCGGGCGTCGCAGCCCGGGAGTTGTGCCCGCAAGCCACTGATCAGCGGCAACTGGAAGATGCACAAGAACCACCTGGAGGCAATTGCGTTCATACAGAAGCTCTCCTACGCCCTTTCCGCCGACGACCACGAGCACGTGGACGTGTCGGTGCATCCCCCTTTCACCGGCCTTCGATCTGCCCAGGTCGTCCTCGACACCGACAAACTGCCGATTCTGCTTGGTGCGCAGAACTGCCACTTCGAGGCCGACGGAGCGTTCACCGGCGAGGTCTCCCCGTCGATGCTGGCAAAGCTCGACGTGCGCCTCGTGGTCGTGGGTCACTCAGAGCGCAGGCAACTCTTCGGCGAGACCGACGACGACGTGAATCGTAAGGCCCGCGCGGTGCTCGCCGCCGGGATGACGCCGATAGTGGCGGTGGGGGAGACGCTCGAGCAGCGCAACTCCCATCAGACGGAATCGGTGGTGGCAGCACAGGTTGCCGCCGCCCTAGCGGGGGTTTCCAGCCAGCAGGTGGCGGGCCTGGTGGTGGCCTACGAGCCGATCTGGGCGATCGGCACGGGGAAGGTGTCGAGCCCGGGAGACGCCCAGCAGGTCTGTCGGCTGATTCGCGACCAGGTCGGCGAGATGTTCGGTCAGGAGCCCGCCGAGGGGGTGCGAATTCAGTACGGCGGGTCGGTGAAGCCGGTAAACGCCTCCGCATTGATGGCCGAGCCCGACATCGACGGCGCCCTCGTGGGAGGGGCGAGCCTCAATGCCGACGACTTCGCCCGAATAGTCCGCTACAGGCTGTCGGAATAGTCCGCCAGCCAGAGGCGTAGTAGCCAGGATTGGCGTTCAGAGCATGAGTGCGATTCGGCTGCCTGGCATTGCAGGGCGCGTGGCCGTGGTCACCGGGGCGGCGCGAGGCATAGGGCGGGCAATCGCCCAGGCTCTGGCGTCGCAGGGCGCTCTCGTGGCGATGCTGGACGTCGACTGCGACTCCGAAGACGTGGAGACCCCAGACCCCGGCTTGCTGGCCGTTGCCTGCGACGTCTCCGACGAAGTAGCCGTTGACCAGGCAATCGGGAATGTGGAGCGCTCATTGGGCGCACCGTCGATTTTGGTGAACAACGCCGCCATCCTGCTGCCGGCAGGGATTCTGGACACTTCGCCCGAAGAATGGAGACGAGTGCTGGAGGTGAACCTCACAGGGGCCTTCCTGTGCACTCGGCGAGTGGTGGGCGCCATGCGCGACGCGGGCTACGGACGCATAGTAAACATCGGCTCAAACGCCGGAAAAATGGGGGGATACTCGGCTGTCACCGCCTACGCCGCCTCCAAGGCGGGGCTTCACAACCTCACCAGGGCGATCTCGACCGAGTTTGCACCTCACGGCATCACGGCCAACGCCATAGCCCCGTTCTTCATCGAGACCAGGATGGCGCGGGCGGGGGAATTCTCCCATCTGGCCGAGCAGATACCGGTTGGGCGGGTAGGCAGCGTCGACGACGTCGCCTATGCGGCATTGTTCCTGGCAAGTTCGGCCGCCTCCTACATCACCGCCGAGGTCATGGACGTGAACGGCGGCTACTACATCGACTGAGGACGCCGCGCGAGGCTGCTGGTGGTAGGCTTGCGACGTGATGATTTTGGGGATCGTGCTTCATGTCGCTACGACGCTTGCCGTGGTGCTGCTGGTGCTGCTGCACAGCGGGCGCGGCGGCGGGCTTTCTGACATGTTCGGGGGCGGTCTGGGCGCCTCGGCGGCCGGGTCTACCGTGATCGAGAGGAATCTGGATCGCATCACCATCGTGGCAGCCGTAATTTTCGGCTTCGCCACCTTGGGGCTCGCCCTCATAATGGACACCTGAACCGGCTAATCAGACGCCGCCTGCCCTCGCCGGGCAGCGGCACACAAACTCGTCGGAGTGGCGGAATTTGGTAGACGCGCATGGTTGAGGGCCATGTGCCCGCTTCGGGCGTGGGGGTTCAAGTCCCCCCTCCGACACTCGCTGGGCAGGAGGTCGGCAGCCTTTAGCCTGGCGCTCAGGGGGGGTGGTGGTGGATGCGAGTGGCCTTGAAGTTTCGCATAAAGGAGCGTGGGGTTCTGCCGGATGTTCCGCTGGTTGTTCCGTTCCGTGGCGGTTGTTTTGTTCCGTTTCCTGGCGGTTGTTCCGCTCCGTGGTGGTTGTTCCGCTCCGTGGTGGTTGTTCCGCTCCGTGGTGGTTGTTTTGTTCCGTTTCCTGGCGGTTGTTTATGACCTGGCGGCTGATGGGTGTTTCCGTCGGCTGCTGTCGCTCCCGTGGGCTACGTTTGTGTGTGTATTCTTTTCACGTACCGGGGTGTGTAGCGCATCCAACTTCAAGTCCACTCAGACAAAAGCGCAAAGAAAGATCAGATCAATGTCAATAAAGTTGAAATTCCTCCTGGCGGCCGTCGCACCGATGATGCTCATCGCCGCCGCTTGCGGGGGTGAAGGCGACGCCGAGACGACAACCGATGGCCCCGAGCCAGCGCCGGTAACCGCCGCCCAGCCTGCCCCGTCGCCGGAGCCTGCAACGGATTCTGAGCCTGCCCCGTCGCCGGAGCCTGCAACGGATTCTGATCCCATCTCAACGCCGGAGCCTGCGCCGGAGCCCTCAGCTGACCACCGCTGGATCATGGTCACAGACCAGGCGGGACTCGGCGACCAGGGGTTTAACGACCTCGCCTGGGACGGCGTTTCGCAAGCCGCCTCCGACTTCGGAGGGGAGGCGGACGTCATCGAGTCGAGCGAGCAGGCGCAGTACGTTCCCAACCTCCAGCAGGCGGTGGACGCCGGCGCCAGCCTCACCGTGGGCGTGGGCTTCTTGATCACCGACGCCATAGAGGAGGTGGCGGAAGCCAGCCCGGACGCCAACTTCGTCTTGATCGACGCCGTGGCCGACAACGCACGCGGGTTCGATCCCGGCGAGCCCCTCTCAAACGTTCAGAGCGTCCTCTTCAAGGAGCACGAGGCCGCCTACCTTGCGGGCATCATCGCCGGCCACACCACGGTGGCCAACAAGATGGGCTTCGTGGGGGGCATCGAGATTCCGCCCGTCGTTCGCTTCCTGAGCGGCTTCCGCCAGGGAGTGGCCTCCGTTAACCCGGAAGCCGAGATCAGCGTGGCCTGGGTGGGTAGTTTCGACGACCCGACGAAGGGCAAGGAACTCACCGCCGCCGCCTACGACGAAGGAGCCGATGTTGTCTTCGAGGTGGCAGGCCTGTCCGGCCTGGGGACGTACGAGGAGGCGAGCGACCGGGGCGCAGGCCACTGGGCCATCGGCACCGACACTTGCAAGGATCAACTGGCCCCCGACAACTTCCTGACTTCAGCGACCAAAGACGTGGCGGGTTCGGTCTACAGGGCTGCCGCGCAGGTCGCCGACGGGACCTTCAATGGCGGTGTCGTCTCGCTCGGCCTCGACGGGGCTTTCGTGGGTGTATGCCAGAAGACCTTCGGGGACCTCTCCCAGGAGATACAGGACGACGTGATTGCAGCCACGGAGGGTATCAAGTCGGGTGACATCGTCGTAGATCCGGGCGTGTGACCCTTTCCCCAAGCCAAATTGGCGCCGCCGCCCAGCCGCACGGCGGCGGCGCGATTTAGCCCATCCACTTTCCGACTGTGTCGGGCAAACCACGTCGGCTCAACAAGGAAGACCCGGCCGAGGGTGCTCAGCCTCCTAAGCAGAAAACCGCGAGCGACGGCGCCAGCCCCGCGGCAGTCCGGCTGCAAGGCATTACCAAGCGCTATCCAGGGGTGCTGGCCAACGACGACATAAACCTGGAGATTGCCGCCGGGTCGATACACGGATTGCTCGGGGAGAACGGCGCCGGTAAGTCCACGCTGATGAAAATCCTGTTCGGCTTGGTGACGCCGGACGCCGGGGAAATCCAGCTGGGCGGCCGGATGGCGTCCATCGATTCCACCCGGACCGCCCTCGATCTCGGCATAGGAATGGTGCAGCAGCACTTCAGCCTCATCGCCGACTTCACCGTCACGGAGAACCTGGTTCTGGGCAAGGAGCCAACCCGACGAGGCCCCTTCCTCGACATGGAGCGCGCCAAGAGCGAGGTGCAGGAACTCTCCGACCGCTACGACTTCCGCATCGATCCGTCAGCCAAGGTCGCAAGCCTGGCTGTGGGCGCCCGTCAGCGTGTCGAGATACTCAAGGCCCTCTACCGAGGCGCCGAGATGCTCATCCTCGACGAGCCGACTGCGGCGCTCGCCCCACCCGAAGTCGAGGAGTTGGCCGGCCTGCTGCGACGGCTGAGAGATCAGGGGCGCACCGTGGTGTTCATCAGCCACAAGCTGCCGGAGGTGATCGACCTGTGCGACAGGGTGAGCGTGCTGCGCTCCGGGCGGGTGGAGGGCCACCGGGAGATCACGAGTAACGACCGCAGCAATCCTCAGGCGCTCACCTCGGAACTGGCGCGGATGATGGTCGGCCACGACTTGCCGGAGTCGCCCGCAAGGGGCGACGCAGCCGCCGACGCCGTCCTGCTTCGGCTGGACGAGGCGACCGATGGGGGGAGGCTTGGCCCGCTGAGCCTGGAGGTGCGCGGCGGGGAGATCGTCGGGGTGGCAGGGGTGGAGGGCAACGGGCAGACCGAACTTGTGGAGATGATCCTGGGCGTGCGCCGATGCAGCAAGGGGACGATTCGGCTCATCGGCGAGGACGCCACCCGCTGGAGCGTGCGCCGGCGCCTGGCATCCGGGCTGGCGCACATCGCAGAAGACCGTCACGGCACGGGGGTGGCCGAGCGCATGGATCTGGCCCACAACGTCACGCTCGGCTTCCAGGGGACTCGGCCGTTTTCCCGCCGAGGGGTATGGCTGTCGCTTTCGCAGATGCGCCGCTTCGCCGATGGGGTGGTGAGGAGGTTCTCGGTTCTCAGCCCCTCAGTTGCAACGCTCGTTGCGGGTCTCTCCGGCGGTAACCAGCAGAAATTGGTTGTGGGGCGTGAGCTCAGCCGCGGCCCGCGGGTAATCCTGGCCGCTCAGCCCACCCGGGGGCTCGACGTAAAGGCGGCGGCTTTTGTCCACGACGAACTCGCCGACCTTTGCAGGCGCGACGGGGTGGGGGTGCTGCTCGTGAGCTTGGAGCTCAGCGAGGTGCTGGCGCTTTCCGACAGGGTGCTGGTGATGTCGGAGGGGGGCATAGCAGGCGAGACCAGGCCGGGGGACATGGACGTGACCACGCTGGGGCGTTGGATGACCGGCGGGGCGCGCTCGGGGGTTGCGGCGTGAGAAAAGGGGCGGACAAGTCGGGCGGCGGGGCGCGGCGCTCGGTGGATGGCGATCCGAGTCAATCTGCTTCAGGCGGCGGGGCGCGGCGGGAGGCAGGCGACCCGCGAAAATCCGCTGCAGGCGGCGAGTCGGCCTCTGAACAGGCGGAGACACAACAGCGCATAAGCCCAGCCGCCGAGCGGGCAGCCGCCATTTTCAAGACGTTTGAGCATGCCGGCTCGGCCGTTCAGCGGGCGAGCGCCGAGGAACTCGCACGAGGAGTCGGACGGGTGGCTGGCACCTTCGCTGCAACCGTCCTGGCAGCCCTGGTGCTGACAATTCCCCTGATCTTCGCCGCCGGATCCGATCCCATAACTGCGTATGCAGCACTCTTCGACGGCAGCCTCGGCGGGCAGCGCCCCTTAAGCGAGACACTGCTGTCAATGACGCCGCTGCTCTTCGGCGGGCTGGCTGTGGCGACGGCGTTTCAGGCGGGCCTGTTCAACATCGGCGTGGAGGGTCAGCTCGTGGCGGGGGGGATAGCCGCCGGGGTGGTGGGGATCAAGCTCTCGACCTTTGCGCCCCTCCACGTGCTGGCGGCGATTTTGGCAGGCATGGCGGCTGGCGCGCTCTGGGCGCTCGTCCCGGCCCTGCTCAAGGCGTGGCGGGGCATACACGAGGTGATCACCACAATCATGATGAACTTCGTGGCGTTCAGCGTCTCGCAGTACCTGGTGAAGCCAGGCGGCCTGTTGGAAGGCGAGATTCCAACCGCCACCGAACCCGTGAAGGCGTCTGCGGAACTGCCCCGAATCTGGCAATCCACCCGCCTTCACGCCGGATTTCTGGTGGCGCTGCTGGTGGCTGCCCTGTGCTGGTACTTCCTGTTCCGCACCCCGGGCGGTTACCGCTTCCGGCTGGTCGGCTCCAATCCCGACGCTGCCCGCTTCAACGGAATCTCCTCCAAGCGCGTCATCGTGGAGGCGATGCTGTTCTCCGGGGCGCTCGGCGGGCTGATGGGGGCGTCGGAGGTTCTTGGCACGCATCGCCGCTTCCTGGACTCCTTCTCCCCTGGCTACGGCTTCGACTCAATCGCCGTGGCGCTGCTTGGGGTGCTGCATCCGGTGGGGGTGGCAGCCGCCGCCCTCATCTTCGGAGTCCTGCGGGCAGGCTCCACGCAGCTTCAGCTTGAGGCCGATATCACCCGCGACATGATCACGGTCATCTCCGGCCTGCTCGTCGCCTGCGTGGCGGCCCGGCAACTGTTGGTCAGGCGCAGGCGCCGCCGGGAAGCCGCTGGCGGCGGTGGGGAAGGCGTCGGTGGTGGGCTTGACGGCGTCGGCCACGGTGGGGAAGTTGTCGGTGGTGGGCTTGACGGCGTCGGCCACGGTGGGGAAGTTGTCGGCGGTGGCCGTGAAGTTGGTGGAGGCTCTGCGTCGTCTGTGCCGCTTCCCGCAGCCGACCACCAATCATCGCCACCTCACGGGGGAAACTGAGCAGTGCTCGAGATCTTCGACATGAACTGGCTGGCCCAGGGAATCCGGCTGTCGGTTCCGCTGGTCTTCGCCGCCTTGGGCGGGCTGCTGAGCGAGCGGGCAGGCGTCATCAACATCGCCCTCGAGGGCAAGATGCTGGCCGGTGCGTTCACCGGCGTGGCTGTCACCTGGTGGTCGGGCTCCAACGTGCTCGGCCTGTTTGCCGCCTTGGCTGCGGGGGCGGCGGTGGGATGGGTGCACGCCTGGTTCTGCATTTCGGTGCGCGCCGACCAGATTGTCTCCGCCACCGCCATCAACCTCTTCGCCCTCGGTATCACCGCCGCGCTCATCCCCGCCATCTGGGAAGGTGGCCGTGCCAACACGCCGGGAGTGGATCGTTTCAGGTCATTCGACTTTCCCCTGCTCAACGACATCCCCGGCCTGGGCACAGTCTTTCAGCGACTCAGCTGGTTCGACTACGCGGCCATCGCTCTGGCGCCCGTCATCTGGATTCTGCTCTGGCGCACCCCCTTCGGCCTGCGGCTGCGCTCCTGCGGGGAGTCCCCCGAGGCGGCGGCCTCGGTCGGCGTGAACGTGATACGCACCCGCTATGTGGCAGTGATGCTCGCCGGCGTGCTGGCCGCCCTCGGTGGCGTTTATCTTTCACTGGTTCAGAACGGGCTCTTTCAGAGGGGCATCACCAACGGTCGGGGCTTCCTGGCCCTCGCCGCGATGATCTTCGGGAAGTGGAAGCCCATTCCTGTTCTAGCCGCCTGCCTGCTGTTCGGCCTGGCCGACGCCTACCAGCTGAGGGCCCAGTCCCGCTCCGAATTGCCCGTGGAACTCTTTCAGGCCCTGCCGTACGTGATCGGGCTGATCACGCTTCTGTTTGTGGGCCGGGCCATCGCACCAGCCGCCATAGGCAGGGCGTACGTTAAGGAGTAGGGAACTCGCCGTCGATTCGCCGCGGTGCCTTGCGCCAGCCGCCAAGGGCGGGGCGTACGTTAAAGAGAGGCAAATCGAGAGCCGAAGTCGCAATTCAAGGATCCCCTAGAACCCCTCAGAGCCCCTAACACGCAGCAGCATCGCCTAATGCTCACTGGCAACATCCTGAACGATCCCCGAAGCACCATCGCCCCCCGAAGCACCACCTCGACACGCCATCCCCACACGCCATCCCGAAGCACCACCTCGAAGCACCACCTCGACGCACCGCCCCGATACGCCATCCCCGACACGCCATCCCCACCACCGAATACCCCTAACAGACAGGAGCATCATCCAATGGAAATGGCATTTCAGACACCGCCCGAGCACACCGACTACGCCCGCATGCGCGACCTCTGGCAGGCGGGGGAGGGCCTTGGCTATTCAGCGGCCTTCACCTTCGACCACTTCGTGCCCCTGAATCCTCGCGATCCTCGTGAAGCGCCAGGTGGCTCCACCCACGGCCCGCAGTTCGAGGGCTTGACGGTGCTGGCGGCGCTCGCCGAGAGCACCAGCCGCATGGACATTGGGGTGCTCGTCTCCGGCGTCACCTACCGCCATCCGGTTGTCTTCGCCAAGACGGCCGTGACCCTCGACCACATCAGCGGCGGGCGGGCGCTGTTCGGCATCGGGGCGGCCTGGCACGAGGGCGAGCACGCAATGTACGGCTTCGACTTCCCCCCCGTCGGAGATCGGATGCAGTTCCTGGAGGAGACGGTCGAGGCATTCAACCTCCTTTGCGGCCCCGACGAGGTTGTGAACTACCAGGGCAGGTTCGTGTCGCTCACCGACGCTGTCTTTGAGCCCAAGCCGGTTCGCCCGGGCGGTTTGCCGGTGCTCATCGGCGGGGGAGGGGAGCGCCTGCGCCGCATCACCGCCCGTCACGCCCACTGGTACAACGGATTCTGGGCGCCCTGGGAGTGGTCGGACGTGAATGACGGGCTCGACGCCCTCCTCGAGCGCTACAGCCGCAAGCCCTCCGACCTGAAGCGCACCACCCTGGTGTTCGCCGAGCTGTCCGGCGACGAGGCTGCCGAGGCTCGCCTGATAAGCACCGTCCAGGGCTACCGGGGCGGCAGCGAGGCCGAGGCGCGACGGCGCATCCTTGTGGGTGGCTACGACGAGATGACCGACGTGCTGGCTTCCTATGCCGCCGCCGGCGTGGATCAGGTGATGATCAACGTCCGCCCGAACCAGACGCTGGCGGAGTTCGTGGCGTTCTCCGAGGCGGTCCTGCCGGCGGTCGTCGAGGCTTAGCTGGACAAGCGGTCGGGGAGACCCAGGACGCATCCAGCGGGCATGGCTTGCACATGGGTTCCTACTTGGCTTCCGGCATGGCTTCCGGCATGGCTTCCGAGACTGACGAATCCGTGACTGACCTGCTGATTCGCGGCGGGGTCGTCGTCCCCTGCGACTCTTCCCGCAGCGCCTTCATTGGCGACGTGGCCGTGTGTAACGGCGAGATCGTGCGTGTCGGCCCGGGGCCGGGTATTGGTGTCTGCCAGGGGTCTGGCCCGGTGGTTGACAGGTTGCCCGGCCCAGGGCCCGGCCCAGGGCCCGGCCCGGAGGTCGGCCCAGGGTCTGCCCCAGGTGCGGGACGCCCTGGCGTGGCTGCTGGCCCGACTGCTGCCGCCCGCGTGATCGACGCCTCCGACTGCGCCGTCATCCCCGGCTTCGTGAACGCCCACACCCACACGCTCATGGAGCGCGGGGTGTTCGAAGACCTCCCCTTTCCCGTCTGGCTGAACGACTTCGCCCTCCCCAAGGACAAGGCCTACGAGCCCCGTCACCAGCGTGCAGGCGCCCTGCTGTGCCAAGCCGAGATGATCTCCAACGGCACCACGAGCTTCATCGACATCTTCCGCTTCCCCGAGGAGTCCGCACGAGTGGCGCAGACATCCGGCCTGCGCGCCACCATCAGCCCGCAAGTGATTGACGAGCCTGCGGGCGCCGGGGAGTCGCTGGCCTCAAACGAGGAGTTCGTCGACGCCTGGCGCGGGCGTCATCCCCGGGTGCGCGCCTGGTTCGGGCCGCACTCCCTCTACACCGTCCACGCCTCCACCTACGGGCGAATGCGGGACTTGGCCGAGCAGCTCGGGGTCGGCATCCACACCCACCTGGCGGAGTCGCGGGCCGAGACGCGGGCCGTGGCGGAACTTTCGGGCGGCCTCACCCCCGCCCAGTGGCTGGACAGGCTCGTGGGCCTGGGGCCGCACTTGGTGGCCGCCCACTGCGTGGAGCTGAACGACGACGACCTCGCCCGGGTCGCCTTCAGCGGAATGGGCGTGGCGCACTGCCCGACATCCAACATGAAACTCGGCAACGGCGCCGCCCGTATTCCGGAGTTGCTTGCAGCCGGGGCGAACGTCGGCCTGGGAACCGATTCCATAATGACCAACAACAACCTCGACCCCTTCGAGGAGATGCGCCAGGCGGGTCTGCTGGCGAAGTTCTCCTCTGGCGACGCGGAGGTGCTTCCAAGCCTGGAGCTGCTGGAAATGGCCACCATCGGCTCGGCGGGCGCGCTTGGGCTGGCAGATTCGGTCGGAAGCCTTGAGGTGGGCAAGAGGGCGGACATTGCGGTGGTGGGGCTTGATCGCCCGCACGCCTGGCCCGCCTTCTGCGAGGGCGGCGGCAACGTAATCGAACAGTTGGTCTGGTCGTGTTCGGGCTCCGACGTTCGCTACACGATCGTCGACGGCAAGGTGCTGCTGGACGACAGGAGGCTGCTTACCCTCGATCTGGAGGAAATCCGAGACCTGACGCACCGCGAGGCTCGGCATCTGCTCACCAAGGCGGGCGTGTTCGAGCACGTAGTCGGAAAGTATCAAGGAGAGCGGACATGAACATGGGCATGAACAAGGACGGCGGCGTGTTGGCGGGCGGCGCAGGCCCGCCGGACTCGAGTGGCAGTTCTTCGGGCTCTTCGGGGAAAGCCCGCATCGGCGCCCGCACCGACCCGTCGGCCTGGCTCACCGAGCGCCACCTGCGCCTGCCGGACGGCTCATTCCCGCATCTCGGCGTGAGCGGCGACGGCGACGTGGCTCGGGTGGCCCTCCTGTCGGGCAGCCCTGAGCGGGTGGAACTGATGGCGACCATGCTGGAGGACGCCGAGCAGGTTGGGCAGCGTCGGGGATACGCCGTCTACACGGGGACGCTTGGTGGTGCGGGGACGCTTGGTGGCGAGCCGATAAGCGTCGCCACAAGCGGGGTCGGCTCCCCGTCGATGGCCATCGCCGTGGAGGAACTCGCCGCCTGCGGTGCGTCAACGTTCATCCGCGTGGGCAGCTGCGCAGCCGTCTCCCTGAAACTGCCAGTGGGCGGGCTGGCCATCGCCTCGGGAGCCGTTTGCGACGAGGGCACGAGCGGCTACTACGCCCCCGCCAACTTCCCCCCGGTGGCGAACTACCGGGTGCTTACCGCCCTGGTGCGGGCCGCCGAGCGCCAGGGCGTCTCGGCCGAGGTGGGCCTGACGCGCTCCACCGACAGCTTCTACGCCGGCGAACGACTCCCTGAGATCATCGAGCGCTGGAGTTCGTTGGGCGTGCTCACCTTCGAGATGGAGACCTCCGCCCTGTTCACTGTGGCGGCCAGCCTGGGCTGCGAGGCGGGCTCGGTGCTCTGTGTGGGCTCCAACCTGATCAGCGGCGAGGCGACCTACCAGGGGCGGATGTTGGATGAGTACCGTGCGGGGCAGCAGGCGATGATCGAGTTCGCCCTCGAAGCCGCAGCGGACTTGGCGAGCGCCGCTCAAACTCGTAGCGGTTCTAGCGGTTCAAGCGGCACATAGTGGGGAAAAACCTGGCGTCAGTCTCCGTGGGGTGCTCGCTCACGACTTGGTGGGCGGCGACCTTCCCGCTTAACCCGCACACCCCTGGCTGGCCATGGCCGAGGTCGTAGTTCGAGGCGGGGTTGTCCTCAGCTGCGGCGCGGGCGGGGTTACCGTCACCGAGTCCGACGTGGTGGTGGAGGGGGGGCGCATCGCCGATATACGCCGTTTAACACGCCGCCCGCCGCGCCGCTCGGCCAGCCGCTCGCCGGCCGGCGCCTCGTCCACCGAGGAGATAGACGCCGCCGGCTGTCTGGTCATACCTGGCCTGATACAGGCGCACGTGCATCTCTGCCAGACGCTGTTTCGTGGCCTTGCCGACGACATGGACGTAATCACCTGGCTTCGCCGCCGCGTCTGGCCGCTGGAGCAGGCCCACGACTACGCCTCCCTGGGCGCCTCCGCGGCCCTGGGGGTGGCCGAGTTGCTGCGAGGCGGCACCACCTCGGTGCTCACCATGGAGTCCATGTCCCACACGGAGGCGGCCTTCGAGGCGGCGGAGCGTCTGGGCATCAGGGCGATCATCGGCAAGGCTCTGATGGATCGCTGGGAGCCGGGCACTGAGATGGTGGGGGAGGACGCGGACGACGCCTGGAGCGAGGTGCTGAGTCTGCTGGAACGCTGGCACGGGGCGGGCGACGGTCGTCTGGGCGTCGCCCTCTCGCCTCGCGGCCCTCGCAACGCCTCCCCGGAGACGTGGCGGCGCTGCGTCGAATTGGCCAGGGAAGCCGACCTGCGCCTGCACACGCACGTCAACGAGAACCGCGAGCAGGCTGACCGCCTTGGGGCATCCCCCGAAGGGCGGGACGTGGAGGCGCTGGCTTCCTGGGGCGCCCTCGACGACCGCCTGGTGATGGCTCACTGCGTGTGGCTCTCAGCCGCCGAGCGTTCCCTGCTTCGCCGCCACCGGGCGCACGTCTGCCACTGCCCCTCCGCCAACCTGAAGCTGGCGTCCGGGCTGGCGCCGGTGGTGGAATACCTGGCCGACGGGGTGAACGTTGCTCTAGGCGCCGACGGGGCGGCGTGCAACAACCGCCTTGACGGCTTCGAGGAGATGCGCCTGGCCGCCCTTCTTCACAAGCCTTCGCACGGGCCTCGCGCCCTGCCGGCGGCCTTGGCGTTCGAGATGGCCACCCTGGGCGGCGCCCGTGCGCTCGGCCTTGAGAGGGATGTCGGCAGCATCGAGGTCGGCAAGATCGCCGACCTGGTGGTGGTGCGGCGGGACAGGCTGCATTCTGCGCCTGTGGGCTTCGGCGATCCTGTCAGCGAGATGGTCTACACCCACCGCTCCGACGACGTTTCGCACGTGCTGGTGGGCGGACGGGTGGTCGTGGCCGATTCTCGCCTGCTCACCGCCGACGAGAACTTAATCCGCGCCGAGGCGGAGGCGCAGCGGGCGGCGCTGTTGGGAAGGGCGGGGCTGCCGGACTAGGGGGGAGTCAGATCCCGCGCAAGCTCCCGCTCAGATCCCACGCAAGATCCAACTCCAGCCCAAGGCGGCCTGCGCCCCGGACTGGGGATGTCCAGGGACTCAAGTCGGCTTGAGGCAGTCAGCTCCCGCTCAAACTCTCACTCAACCCCGCTCAACGTGGCCAGTGCCCGCCGGTATTCCAGCGTCACCTTGTCGGCCTTGGTGTGGAACTGGGCGGTCACGTCCAGCGGATAGTCGGGGGCTATCCGCTCCAGCAGCGCCCGATCCTCCGACTGAACCCGTCTGTCCATGTTCAGGATTTTCTCCATCTGCCCCTGCTCGGGCCGATCGTTGCGGGCGATGAACTGGCAGAAGAGGGTGTTCTCGTTGTCTACGGGCGTGGCGGTCTTGAACAGCACGTGGATCAGGCCGGTGTCGGGGTAGACAAGGGCGATGCGGACGGCGAACGGGTTCGGCAGCACGCCGTAGGAGACGCGCTGGGTGAGTTCCGATCCGTCGCCACCCCCTCCGCCGGCCTTCTGGACGGTCACCCTGGCGGTGTGCTCCACAGCGAACGTGAGGGTGCTGCCGGTTCGATCCACGCTGAACTCGTCGCCGAACTCCGGGGCGGCCGATGAGCCTGCCGAGTCGCGGTGAACCCAGGCCACGTGGCTCACGTCTAGGGCGTTCTCCAGAATCTGCGGCGCCGACGCGTTCCACACCTCCATCAGTTCGTGGGCGACGATGAAGTCCGGGCTTTCTGCCTCTGCGAACTCAGGGATCGGCTCCGCGTCGGTGCCGTTGAGGTTGATCCACACCAGCCCGTAGCGCTCCCTGGCGGGATAGCTCTCAATGCCGGCGCGCTTGGGGATGGTTGCGCCGGGGCCTGCCGAGGGGATTGACACGCAGCGCCCGTCGCTGTCGTAGCGCCAGCCGTGATACGGGCAGACTAGGCATCCGTCCTCCACCCATCCCATGTCCAGCGGGGCACCGCGATGGGCGCAGACTGCGGTGGAGGCTGCAAAACTGTCGTCGGCGGTGCGCCAGACCACAATGTCGGTGAACAGCACCCTTGCGGCGTGCGGCTTCGAGTTCACCTCGTCGGCATACGCCACCGGATACCAGTAGTTGCGTAAAGCGGGGATGTCTTCTACGAGCATCGGGGACACCTTCCTTGGCTGGTTCGGTTGGTAATGCGCATCACTCAGGGGTTTTTCTGGGTTAATTCTAGTTTTGCGGTGAGGCGGCTATGGGGGAGGGAAGGGCTTGGTTGGGGCTTGGTTGCGGACTTGCTGGCTGCCGATTCTTGCTCTTGTCGCTGTTGTCATTACTGTCATTGGCCGTGATTATCCAGCCGCTCGGCCGGAACCCCGCTGGCACGCCGATCCTGGCTGAAATGCGCCTCGAGCCTGGGCGTGTGATGGCTGAGTTCGGCGCCGACGGCTGGGGCGAGTTGATCCGCGACGGGAAGCACACTCTCGGGCGCTTCGACGATCGGCTGGTGGACGCCGCCGCCGAAGTCGTCAGAGACTCTTGGCGGCCTTCCCCCCCGCCCGGGTGGGTTACGTTCGTCCCCTCCGCCCGACAGCCTGGCTTGATGCCCGACTTTGCGGGTCGGCTGGCCGAGTCGCTGGGCTTGCCGTGCCTGGGTGTTGTTGAGCATCGGAGGGACGCCGAGCCGCAGAAGTCGATGCCCGACGAGCGCCGGCGCTACGAGAACGTCCTCGGCACCTTCGGGGTGAAGCCTTCGGCGAAGCTGCCGTCGGAGCCTGTGCTGCTGCTCGACGACATCGTGAACTCCCGCTGGACTCTCACGCTGGTTGGGGCGGAGCTTCGCAGGGCCGGGGTGGCGGCGGTGCATCCCTTCGCCCTCGCCGACTCGTCGGGGTTAGGGGCGTCCATCACTGTGTTGGGCGCGGCGTGCCCGTTCGCATGACAATTCGGCGATAAGCAAGCGTCGTAAGCCGGGTCCATCACTGTGTTGGGCGCGGCGTGCCCGTTCGCAGCTCGCAGGCGCACTTAACCTCTTCAATTTGCCGCGCCCGGCGGGAGGTTGGATGCCTACCATCCGTTTGCGGCCTCCAAGGCGGCTTACCGCCACTCCTGCGGCTGCTCCGGTTTGGCGCGCTGCGGCGTGCGCGCCAGGACTTCTGCCGCTGCTCCGGTTTGGCGCGCTGCGGCGTGCGCGCCAGGGCTTCTGCCGCTACTCCAGGTTGACGGCTGTTCCGTACGCCAGGATTTCCGACGCCCCTGCTGCGATCATCGATGTGGTGAAGCGCATGCTCACAACAGCGTCGGCGCCAAGGTCGGCGGCGGCCTCGTTCATCCGCGCTACGGCCTGCTCACGAGATTCGATCATCATCTTCGTGTAGGAGCGGACCTCGCCGCCAACCAGCATTTTCAGACCCGCCCCGATGTCCTTGAAGAGGACCTTGGTCCTGATTGTGTTGCCGGTGACCATTCCGTGGATGGCGGTGATGGTCTTGCCGGGAACCTCGGCGGTGGTTACGTTTATCATTGCGACTCCTATTGTTGTATTCGCTGTTGTATTCCCTGTTGTCTGCGCTGTTGCCTTACTTTTGTCTTCCCGTCGGGGGTTGTTGGCTCCAGCCTCCGCCAAGTTCGGCTTGGAGAGCGGGGATTCTTCTGCCGTTTCCTGGTGAGGTTTGATGAGTTGCGTTTCTCATCGGGAATGGTCGGGTTGCTTGGAACAGATTGTAGGCAGACGCTCTTCGGGTGGGCGCTGGTGCTGGTGAAGGTACTCTCTGTAGCGCAGCCCAGGCGTTTCCGTAATCCTGGGCGTTTCCGAGAATTCCGCAAAAGGAGCAGCCCGTGCCAAACCCCATCCCAAGCGACTACCCGCGTGTGAACATAGCCCTGGCCGTTGACGGCGCAGCCGAGGCCATCGACTTCTACAAAGAGGTTTTTCAGGCCACCGAGCGCATGCACATCGATGCGCCCGGCGGGAAGGTGGCGCACTCCGAACTTCAGATAGGCGACTCTTTGATCATGGTCGCCGACGAGTACCCCGAAATGGGCTTCCGCGGCCCTAAGGCCGTCGGGGGCTCCCCTGTGACCATCACCGTCTACATGGAGGACGCCGACGCCGCCTATCAGGTCGCCCTCGGACGCGGCGCTAAGTCGCTCATGCCGATGGCGGATCAGTTCTACGGCGACCGCTCCGGCCAGTTCGAAGACCCCTGGGGACACCGCTGGGGGGTATCCAGCCACATCGAGGACATTTCACCTGAAGAGCTTGCGCGCAGGTCGTCGGAAATGATGGCCAAGGGCAGCCCAGCAGAGTCTTGACACAGCGCCCAGAGCCGCTTTTGTCCCTTCGCCTTCCTCATTTTCGCTGCTGGGCTTGACCGCGTCCTCACGGTGTTCCCTCTGGCAGTGATATTTCTGGTGGAATTGTTGCAATCTGTGAATCCGTAGATCGTTCTACGTCGCCGCACCGAAGCTTCAGCAGCGATTTCCTGGTGGATTAGTTGCAACTCATTAAGCATCAATAAGCATTACAACCATTTGCCCCTGCGCCTCTACTGCTATTGCCCTACCTAACGTTGCGGCTAGTGTCGCTAGTTCCGCCGCCGGCATCAGTCCTGCGCCTCCTACAGCTATTGCCCTACCTAACGTTGTCTTCCTTTAAGCCCGACTCATCTGGAGCGCGATAGGGGAAATCCCACTCACGCGATTGCCCTACCTAATGCTGTCTTCCATTAAGCCCGACCCGTCTATGCCCTCGCTTTCCGATGTCGTTTCTTAGGCCCAAACTCATCGAGGTTGCGCTGCCCCTCGATGTCATCAACAGGGCGGCCCTGCGTGACAAGAACAGCTTGCACGGCCACTACAAGGGCCTCGGCATGTGGTGGGCCAGGCGGCCTCTTCCCGTTTCGCGGGCAGTGATCTGGGCGTCGCTCGTGGACGACCCTTCCGCCGAAAGCGAGCGGTTTCCTACCGAAGAGTCGCTGTCCGCCGAAAGGGATCGTCTGTTTGACATTCTGAGGCGGCTTGTTGCTTGGGTGGACGGCGACGACGAAGGGGTTCTGCACGAGGCTCGCCTGGAGATTGAGCGATGCTGCGGGGACGGCTTCCCGACCGTTCTTGACCCTTTCGCCGGCTCCGGCTCGGTTCCGTTTGAGGCAGGGCGGCTGGGGTTGTCCGCAATCGCAGGCGATCTCAATCCCGTTGCTGTGATCCTCTCCAAGGCGTTGCTGGAGATACCTGGCAGGTTTGCCGGGCGCCCATCGGTCAACCCCGAGGCTAAGTCGGGTATTGCCAACGCCGGAAAGCCCGCAACGAAGTCCGGCGTCGTCAGTTCTCCCGCGCAGCCCGCATCGCAGCCCGCCCCTATTGCCTCGCTTCGATCGCCTGGACTTGCGGCAGACGTCGAGGCCTACGGGCGCTGGATGAACGAAGAAGCCAGGAGCAGGCTGGGGCGGCACTACCCCGACATCCTCACGCCGAGCGGCGGCGTCTACACACCGTTCGCCTGGATATGGGTCAGAACGGCGGCTTCACCCGATCCGGCGTGGAACGGCCACGTGCCTCTCGTCTATTCCTGGACGCTTAGCACGAGCGGTGCGAGCAGACCTGAAGTTTGGGTCGAGCCCGTTCTCGATCGCCATCGGCAAACCGTCTCATACCGGGTGCGTGAAGGCGGGGAACACAGTCACAAGAGGACGCTTTTCAGAGGCAACGGCGTCTGCCTGGCGACAGGCTCGGCGATGCCCTCAAGCTACCTGAGGGCAGAGGGGGCCGCAGGACGCCTGGGGCGACAACTCCTGGCGGTGGCCGCCTACCCCACAAGGTCGAGCATCCCGGAGTCGCAGGGTAGCGCCTCGCCTCCCCGCCACGTTGGGCGCGATATGGGTGGTGGGGGTGTTGGTGTGGCGGAGTCGCGGGGCGGCGGTTTGCCTCATCGCAGCGTCGTGAGCGTGGATGGGGGCCTCGTTTCTCATGGGTCTGGTTCTGTTTTGCCTGGGGGTCCTTCGTCGCGTGTCGTGAGCGTGGATGGGGGCCTCGTTTCTTTTGGGTCTGGTTCTGTTTTGCCTCGGGGTCCTTCGTCGCGTGTCGTGAGCGTGGACGAAGATCCTGTCTCCCACAGGGGAAAGGGAAAAGTGTTTTTCTCGCCGACAAGCGAGTTGGAGCAGTCGGCCTGGGTGGAGCGTCCGAGTGACGCCCCCGACGAGAAACTCGTCGGCAGTGCGCCGATGCATGCCCCTCTCTACGGGTTGACCAGATTCTCCGATCTCTACACGTCCCGCCAGCTTCAGGCGATGAACGTTTTCTCCGAACTGCTGGCGGACGTTCACGAAATGGCTCTCTCCGATGCGGCGAGGGCTGGCCTGACCGACGACGGTGTGCGTTTGTGCGACGGCGGCGCCGGGGCAACGGCCTATGCGGACGCGATGGTGACATACCTCGCGCTCGCGGTGAACAGATGCGCAAGGCGCTGGACGAACATATGCCAGTGGCACATCGGCAGCGCTTCAGTCTCCCCGATGCTGCAAACGCTCTACATAGGAATGAGCTGGATATATGGCGAAGCGAATCCGTTCGCTTCCCTTGGGCCGAATTGGCTTTCTGCGGTGAGTTGGACTTGCAAGGCGATCGAGCGTCTTCCCGCCTTGGACAACGTCGGCGTCATTCAACGAGACGCCCGGTCTCTTACCAGGGAACTGGTTGATTCAAGTGTGGAGGTTGGGGATTCGTCCTTGGTTTCCCGTGAGGCTCGGTCCCTCAGTCGGGGATTGGTTGATTCAAGTGTGGGGGGTGGGGGTTCGTCCTTGGTTTCCCGTGAGGCTCGGTCTCTCAGTCGGGGATTGGTTGATTCAAGTGTGGGGGGTGGGGGTTCGTCTCTGGTTTCCCGTGAGGTCCGGTCTCTTACTCGGGATCTGATCGACACAGGCAGGAAGACGCTGATTTCAACTGATCCCCCGTCTTACGGCAGCATCTTCTACGCCGACACCTCCGACTTGTTCTACGTGTGGTTGCGGAAAAACGCCGGAGAGATCTGGCCTAAGGAATGCGCCACCATTCTCACCCCCAAAGACGATGAGATAATCGCAAGCAAGTATCGCTCGGGTTCTCAGGCTCAGGGGGACAGGGACTTCGAAGCCGATCTCTCTGAGTTCATTCGCTTAACCGTCGACGCCCAACACCCTGATTACCCGGCGACCATCAGCCACGCACACAAGACTTCCGAAACTCGAAAAGACGGCGAGACAACCGCTACTGCCTGGGACAATTTTCTTCAGACAATCGTCGATGCGGGCCTTTTGATTACTGCCACCTGGCCCATGCGAACGACTCGCCCCCACCGGATGAACGTCCTGGGTGCCAACGCCCTCGCCTCAACTGTCATGCTGGCGTGCCGCCCTCGTCCCGCCTCGGCGCGGCCGGCCTCGCGGGCGGAGTTCCTGGCGGCGTTGCGCCTTGAGTTGCCTCGGTCGGTGCGGCTGCTGCAGGTCGGAAGCATCGCGCCGGTCGATTTGCCGCAAGCGGCGGTCGGGCCAGGCCTGCGGGCATTCACCGCCTACTCCAAAGTCGTGGAGACCGACGGTTCCGTGATGCCGGTGCGCGAGGCTCTTTCCCTGATCAACGGGGTGCTCGGCGAGGTGTTCGACGGAGAGGAGTCCGAGCTTGACGCCGAGTCCCGCTTCGCTTTGGCCTGGTACGCCCAGTACGGCTTCGAGCCTGGCCCGTTCGGCGACGCCGACGCTCTGGCGCAGGCCAAGAACACCTCTGCTGAGGGGATTGCCTCCTCCGGCATCGGAGAGGCGTCGGGCGGGCGCTTCAGGCTGTTTCGCCGCTCGGAGCTCCCGACCGACTGGGATCCGGCTACCGATAGTCGCTTGACGGCCTGGGAGGGCACGCAGCACGTCGCCGCCCGAATAGAGCGCTCAGAAAGCGAGGCTGCGTGGCTGCTTTCCCGGCTTGGGGGAGTAGCGGGTGGCGCTCGTCAGTTGGCCTACCTGCTGTATGAAAAGGCTGGCGCACGGGGCTGGGACGAGGAGGCGAGCGTCTATAACGGGCTAGTTTCCGTGTGGTCTTCGTTGAGGGCCATGTCAGGTGGAGTGGGTTGAGGGCAGATGGGGCGGAATCTTGTGATTTAGCTGGCGGCTGTGTTTCGCGTGGCTTGCGACCTGGTCTGACCTATTCGCCCCTTCTTCTTGTGGATTGGCTTGCGACTGTGTTGCGCAAAGCGGCTGTTTCTCGTTTAACTATTTGGTGGTGGTCGGGGTGGTGGTCTTTGTCGGGTGCTCCAGCCGCCGCCGTTTGGGGATCGGAGGAGTTGTCGGCTGTTGTTGTGCAGCCATCGGTGATGGTGGCCGCAGATGGCCGCGAGGTTTTCCACGTCGGTTTGGCCACCTTGTTTGTTCCATTCTTCGATGTGGTGAATCTCGCAGCGATGCATGGGGGCGTCGCAGAGGACGCAGCCTCCGTCCCGCACGGCGACCGCTAAGCGTTGATGGTCGTTGGCTAGTCGTCTTTTGCGTCCTAGCCAAAGGGGTTGCCCGTTGCCGCCGAAGATCATGGAGGTGAGTTCGGTGTCGGGGCTGAGTTCCTGGAGTATGTCGGGTGGCACTGGGCCGGTTCCCAGGATTTCGCATCGCCCATCGGGTTTGCTGCCGTCAAGAACCCCCAACTCGGCGATCACAACTAGTTGGGCGGAGTTCTTGGCCCTGAACGATTTGAAGGCGTCACCGAAGGCTCCGCCGACGCCCCGATTATCGCCGTTCAGGCTGTCACGGTTCACCTGCGCGTCTATCATCGGTGCTTCTATCGCCGGAGCGTCTGCCGTTGGCGCGTTTTCCTGTGGAGCCGGACGCTCTTTTCTCGTTGCCGCCGAGCCGCTCATCGGAGCGTCTGCCGTTGGCGCGTCTTCCTGCGGTTGATCCTCAGAGTCCGCTTTCCAACTATCCGCCAGTGCTCGTCGCTCTGGCCTCTCGGCGTGTGGTCGCCGAGCACGGTTCCCCGTGTCTGGCCAATCGCCTGACTCTGGCCGATCCCCAGACTCTGGCCGGGTTACCGTTTGGGGCCGGTTTCCTGTTTCCGCGCGATCCCCCGGTTCCGGCTGGTTCCCCGGTTCCGGCTGGTTTCCCGAATCCGGCTGGTTTCCCGAATCCGGCTGGTTTCCCGAATCCGGCTGGTTTCCCGAATCCGGCTGGTTCCCCGGGTCTGGTCTGTGGGCTGGGGCGGGTTTGCCTGTGACGAGTTCGAAGATCGCGTCGCTGCAGCGCTGTTGGGGTGTGCGGAGGGTGTCCGGTTGCCCGTCCCGGCCCCCGTCGCTGCGCCACAGTTCGTCGGTGTGAAGATCGATGGTCTGCCGCAGGAGGTTGAAGGAGACAGGGTCGAACAGGGCGCGCAATATCCCCATTCCGGTGCCCTCTTCGGTGGACAGCCATGCCTGGCGCCGCTTGCGTTGCCAGTTCAGGCGGGCTTTCCCCCTGTCGGGGGCGTGTCTGGCCGCGAAGGAGCGGGCGTTTTTGGCGTACTGGTCAATAGGCACTTTTTCGGCCAGGTTCAGCAGTCGCTGGTCGTTGTCGACGGTCTCCGCCCCGCACTCCGCGCCGGCGTCGGCGAGCGCCACGGCGTGTTCGAAGGTGATGGCGCCTGAACGGAGCCGCTCCGACGTGTTGGGCATCTCCTTGAGCCGCTTGGCCGCGCGCTGGAGCCGGCGGATCTCCCGGTTGCCGAGCTTGGCGCGCTCGCCCAGCAGATGCCCGGCGGCAGATTTTGTGCCGCTTTTTGCCGCGATCTCCGCCACTGAGCGCAGCAGGTCGGATGTCCGAGTGCGTATGCGTCCGAGCGTCGTGGACAGCCTTTCGAGTTCCTCGCTCGTCATCTTCTCCGCAGAAACCCGCTCCAGGGCAGCCAGAGCCAGGTCAGCCGCGTCCGCCCCACGCGGCAGACCCTTTCCCTGAGGTTCATTTAGAAACTCCGCGCCCAGGCGTACCTTTGGCGGCGTCGTTCTCTGGCGTCCAGGTGTGGGCGCTGCTTCCAGGTGCCCCTGTGTCGGCCACGTTCCCTGGGTCTCACGTCGCAGTCCATTGTCTTGGTGCGCCTTAGGCAGTTCCACGCTTTGGCGTCCCTGTGTTGGTGTCCCGCCCTTGCGTCCCTGTGTCGGCCACGTTCCCTGGGTCTCACGTCGCAGTCCATTGTCTTGGTGCGCCTTAGGCAGTTCCATGCTTCGGCGCCCCTGTGGCGGTGCCCCTCCTTGGCGTCTCTGTGTTGGTGTCCCGCCTTGGCGTCCTTGTGTTGGTGTCCCGCTTTGGCGTCTCTGTGTTGGTGTCCCTCCTTGGCGTCTCTGTGTTGGTGTCCCTCCTTGGCGTCCCTGTGACGGCGCCGATCTCTCGGTTGTCGGCGGATTGTCCCCTTTGGTTGAGTGTCCTTGTCGGTGGCTGAATCTCCCAGAAGGCGCTTCCTTGGAATTCGGGTGATGATCTTTGTTGGCGAGGATTCCGTTTGCCGAGCCACCGGCCGCCCCCCGGTAAATCGGTGATATCCAAGAATTTCGCCCGTTGGTGAGGATTCCTCTTGCCGAGCCACCGGCCGCGGCATTTTTCGGTGTCTGGTCTTTTCCCTGTTGGGGGGCACTTTTTGCCATACCTCCAAAGTAGCAGAGAGGTATGACAAGCATTGACAGGGGTTGAATGTCTGGGATAGGCGAAATACGCAGCAGTCTCCGGATGCAATCAACAGACGCCATCTCGAATCTCCGTGTCCGC
This sequence comes from uncultured Acidimicrobiales bacterium, assembly GCA_958295925.1. Classification (GTDB taxonomy): domain Bacteria; phylum Actinomycetota; class Acidimicrobiia; order Acidimicrobiales; family CATQHL01; genus CATQHL01. The sequence continues at coordinate 291,067 of CATQHL010000001.1, read as the reverse complement.
CCTGGGACTGCCCTCCCGCCAGTCCTCCGGCTGCGCCTAGAACGCAAGCGCGCAGTCGCCCCAAGTAGCCAGTGGTCTCGGCCTTGGGCGACGCATCCGAAAGACGCTCCGGAGCGTGCGGCCAACCGTCCCTGCCCTCCCTCACCTGAGATCTACATCAAGAAACCTCGCTCGGCTACGTGGCTTCGTCGCCCTGATGCGGGTGTGGGTGTGCTGACGGGCTGTAGATGCATGTGTGCTGGCGGGTTGCGAACTCAAAGCGCCGGGCGCCGTCGGGCGCCGCCTGGGCCTGGACGCCGGGTGCATGTGTGCTGGCGGGTTGCGAGCTCAAAGCTGTGCTGGCGGGTTGCGAGCTCAAAGCGCAGAGAGGCTGCCGCCTCGCTTCCAATGCAGGAGTTAGCCGAGTCCTTGTGTAATCCGAAGATGACTGAATTTGCCCTAATTCCACCCCTCGCCAATAATGACTGAAAAGCTAAGAAAGCGTACCAGCGCGGGGTGTGTCACGGCGGCCCCGCGCGGGCCCTCGTCAATAATGACTGAAAAGCTAAGAAAGCGTAGTGCCCCGCTCCTGGTCCGTTGCCTAGCATCGGGCGGCCTCGCGAAAGACGACTTTTAGGCCTTGACCGCGTACGGAGGCCGGTCGGGGGGGGGGGTTCGCTCGGCGGGCGGCCTCGCCAAAGACGACTTTTGGCCTTGACCGTGTACGGAGGCCGGTCGGGGGGGGGGTTCGCTCGGCGGTCTGCTCGCGAAAGACGACTTTTGGCCTTGACTGCGTACGCCTGCCTTTAGCGTTTCGCCGAATCAGGGAAATATTTCGCCAACGATGGCCGGAGAGGTCTTGACCGCGCTCGCCGCCGTCAAGCAACGACGGCGCCATCCACCCGAAGCGAGAGATGAGTGAGCGAGCCTTGCCTGCGTGGCTGTGGATATGCGTTTGTTGTTGTGGGCTGTGAGGTCGCGTGGGGTCGGGCGGCGGTGGGGTGATGTCAACATTCCCCGGTTGGTGGTGGTCTTTGTCGGGTGCTCCAGCTGCCGCCGTTTGGGGATCGGAGGAGTTGTCGGCTGTTGTTGTGCAGCCATCGGTGATGGTGGCCGCAGATGGCCGCGAGGTTTTCCACGTCGGTTTGGCCACCTTGTTTGTTCCATTCTTCGATGTGGTGAATCTCGCAGCGATGCATGGGGGCGTCGCAGAGGACGCAGCCTCCGTCCCGCACGGCGACCGCTAAGCGTTGATGGTCGTTGGCTAGTCGTCTTTTGCGTCCTAGCCAAAGGGGTTGCCCGTTGCCGCCGAAGATCATGGAGGTGAGTTCGGTGTCGGGGCTGAGTTCCTGGAGTATGTCGGGTGGCACTGGGCCGGTTCCCAGGATTTCGCATCGCCCATCGGGTTTGCTGCCGTCAAGAACCCCCAACTCGGCAATCACAACTAGTTGGGCGGAGTTCTTGGCCCTGAACGATTTGAAGGCGTCACCAAAGGCTCCGCCGACGCCCCGATTATCGCCGTTCAGGCTGTCACGGTTCACCGGCGCGTCTATCATCGGTGCTTCTATCGCCGGCGCGTCTGCCGTTGGAGCGTCTTCCTGTGGAGGCGGGCGCCCTTTTCTCGTTGCCGTCGAGCCGATCGCCGGAGCGTCTGCCGTTGGCGCGTCTTTAGGTGGTTGATCCTCAGAGTCCGCTTTCCAACTATCCGCCAGTGCTCGTCGCTCTGGCCTCTCGGCGTGTGGTCGCCGAGCACGGTTCCCAGTGTCTGGCTGGTTTCCTGTGTCCGTGCAGTTTTCCGTGTATGCGCGTTTCCCTGTTTCTGGCCGGTTTTCCGTGTTTGCGCGTTCCTTCGTGTTTGGCCGGTATCCCGGTTCTGAGCGCTTCTTCGTGTTTGGCCGGTTTCCTGTTTCTGCGCGATCCCCCGGTTCCGGCTGGTTTCCCGAATTCGGCCGGTTCCCTGGGTCCGGTCTGTGGGCTGGGGCGGGTTTGCCTGTGAGGAGTTCGAAGATCGCGTCGCTGCAGCGCTGTTGGGGTGTGCGGAGGGTGTCCGGCTGCCCGTCCCGGCCCCCGTCGCTGCGCCACAGTTCGTCGGTGTGAAGATCGATGGTCTGCCGCAGGAGGTTGAAGGAGACAGGGTCGAACAGGGCGCGCAATATCCCCATTCCGGTGCCCTCTTCGGTGGACAGCCACGCCTGGCGCCGCTTGCGCTGCCAGTTCAGGCGGGCTTTCCCCCTGTCGGGGGCGTGTCTGGCCGCGAAGGAGCGGGCGTTTTTGGTGTACTGGTCAATAGGCACTTTTTCAGCCAGGTTCAGCAGTCGCTGGTCGTTGTCGACGGTCTCCGCCCCGCACTCCGCGCCGGCGTCGGCGAGCGCCACGGCGTGTTCGAAGGTGATGGCGCCTGAACGGAGCCGCTCCGACGTGTTGGGCATCTCCTTGAGCCGCTTGGCTGCGCGCTGGAGCCGGCGGATCTCCCGGTTGCCGAGCTTGGCGCGCTCGCCCAGCAGATGCCCGGCGGCAGATTTTGCGCCGCTTTTCGCCGCGATCTCCGCCACTGAGCGCAGCAAGTCGGATGTCCGAGTGCGTATGCGTCCGAGCGTCGTGGACAGCCTTTCGAGTTCCTCGCTCGTCATCTTCTCCGCAGAAACCCGCTCCAGGGCAGCCAGAGCCAGGTCAGCCGCATCCACCCCACGCGGCAGACCCTTTCCCTGAGGTTCATGGAGAAACTCCGCGTTCTGGCATTCCTGTGTAGGCCCCGTTCCTTGGTGTGCTTGCGTCGAGCCAGTTCCCAGTCGTTCTTGTGTCGGCCCCGTTCCCTGGGTCTCACGTCGCAGTCCATTGTCTTGGTGCGCCTTAGGCAGTTCCGCGCCTTGGCGTCCCTGTGTCGGTGCCCCTCCTTGGCGTCTCTGTGTGGGCTTCGTTACCTTGCGTCCCTGTGTCGGTGTCCCGCTTTGGCGTCCCTGTGTCGGCGTCCCGCCCTTGCGTCCTTGTGCCGGTGTCCCTCCTTTGCGTCCTTGTGCCGGTGTCCCTCCTTTGCGTCCTTGTGCCGGTGTCCCTCCTTTGCGTCCTTGTGCCGGTGTCCCTCCTTGGCGTCTCTGTGTTGGTGTCCTTCCTTGGCGTCCCTGGGGTGGCGCCGATCTCTCGGTTGTCGGCGGATTGTCCCCTTTGGTTGAGTGTCCTTGTCGGTGGCTGAATCTCCCAGAAGGCGCTTCCTTGGAATTCGGGTGATGATCTTTGTTGGCGGGGATTCTGCTTGCCGAGCCGCCGGCCGCCCCCCGGTAAATCGGTGACATCCAAGAATTTCGCCCGTTGGTGAGGATTCCGTTTGCCGAGCCGCCGGCCGCGGCATTTTGCGGGGTCTGGTCTTTTCCCTGTTGGGGGGCACTTTTTGCCATATCTCCAAAGTAGCAGAGGGGTATGACAAGCATTGACAGGGGTTGAATGTCTGGGATAGGCGAAATACGCAGCAGTCTCCGGATGCAATCAACAGACGCCATCTCGAATCTCCGTGTCCGCCCTGGGACTGCCCTCCCGCCAGCCCTCCGGCTGCGCCTAGAACGCAAGCGGCGCAGTCGCCCCAAGTAGCCAGTGGTCTCGGCCTTGGGCGACGCATCCGAAAGACGCTCCGGAGCGTGCGGCCAACCGTCCCTGCCCTCCCTCACCTGAGATCTACATCAAGAAACCTCGCTCGGCTACGTGGCTTCGTCGCCCTGATGCGGGTGTGGGTGTGCTGACGGGCTGTAGATGCATGTGTGCTGGCGGGTTGCGAACTCAAAGCGCCGGGCGCCGTCGGGCGCCGCCTGGGCCTGGACGCCGGGTGCATGTGTGCTGACGGGTTGCGGGCTCAAAGCGCAGAGAGGCTGCCGCCTCGCTTCCAACGCAGGAGTTAGCCGAGTCCTTATGTAATCCGAAGATGACCGAATTTGCCCTAATCCCACCCCTCGCCAATAATGACTGAAAAGCTAAGAAAGGGTAGTGCCCCGCTCCTGGTCCGTTGCCTAGCATCGGGCGGCCTCGCGAAAGACGACTTTTAGGCCTTGACCGCGTACGGAGGCCGGTCGGGGGGGGGGGGCTTCGCTTGGCGGTCTGCTCGCCAAAGACGACTTTTGGCCTTGACCGCGCTCGCCGCCCGTCAAGCAACGGTGGCGCCATCCACCCGAAGCGAGAGATGAGTGAGCGAGCCTTGCCTGCGTGGCTGTGGATCTGCGTTTGTTGTTGTGCATGCCCCTCACGGAGGCCGTGGCTGCGGCGGTCAGTTGCCTGCGTGGCTGTGGATCTGCGTTTGTTGTTGCGGGCTGTGAGGTCGCGTGGGGTCGGGCGGCGGTGGGGTGCTGTCAACATTCCCCGGTTGGTGGTGGTCTTTGTCGGGTGCTCCAGCTGCCGCCGTTTGGGGATCGGAGGAGTTGTCGGCTGTTGTTGTGCAGCCATCGGTGATGGTGGCCGCAGATGGCCGCGAGGTTTTCCACGTCGGTTTGGCCACCTTGTTTGTTCCATTCTTCGATGTGGTGAATCTCGCAGCGATGCATGGGGGCGTCGCAGAGGACGCAGCCTCCGTCCCGCACGGCGACCGCTAAGCGTTGATGGTCGTTGGCTAGTCGTCTTTTGCGTCCTAGCCAAAGGGGCTGCCCGTTGCCGCCGAAGATCATGGAGGTGAGTTCGGTGTCGGGGCCGAGTTCCTCGAGTATGTCGGGTGGCACTGGGCCGGTTCCCAGGATTTCGCATCGCCCATCGGGTTTGCTGCCGTCAAGAACCCCCAACTCGGCGATCACAACTAGTTGGGCGGAGTTCTTGGCCCTGAACGATTTGAAGGCGTCACCAAAGGCTTCGCCGACGCCCCGGTTATCGCCGTTCAGGCTGTCACGGTTCACCGGCGCGTCTATCATCGGTGCTTCTATCGCCGGAGCGTCTGCCGTTGGAGCGTCTTCCTGTGGAGCCGGGCGCCCTTTCCTCGTTGCCGCCGAGCCGCTCGCCGGCGCGTCTGCCGTTGGCGCGTCTTCCTGCGGTTGATCCTCAGAGTCCGCTTTCCAACTATCCGCCAGTGCTCGTCGCTCTGGCCTCTCGGCGTGTGGCCGCCGAGCACGGTTCCCCGTGTCTGGGCGATTCCCTGTATCTGGCCGGTTCCCCTTGCCAGACCGTTTCCCAGTGTCTGGCTGGTTTCCCGTGTCCGTGCAGTTTTCCGTGTATGCGCGTTTCCCTGTTTGTGGCCGGTTTTCCGTGTTTGCGCGTTCCTTCGTGTTTGGCCGGTATCCCGGTTCTGAGCGCTTCTTCGTGTTTGGCCGGTTTCCTGTTTCTGCGCGATCCCCCGGTTCCGGCTGGTTCCCCGGGTCTGGTCTGTGGGCTGGGGCGGGTTTCCCTGTGAGGAGTTCGAAGATCGCGTCGCTGCAGCGCTGTTGGGGTGTGCGGAGGGTGTCCGGCTGCCCGTCCCGGCCCCCGTCGCTGCGCCACAGTTCGTCGGTGTGAAGATCGATGGTCTGCCGCAGGAGGTTGAAGGAGACAGGGTCGAACAGGGCGCGCAATATCCCCATTCCGGTGCCCTCTTCGGTGGTCAGCCATGCCTGGCGCCGCTTGCGTTGCCAGTTCAGGCGGGCTTTCCCCCTGTCGGGGGCGTGTCTGGCCGCGAAGGAGCGGGCGTTTTTGGTGTACTGGTCAATAGGCACTTTTTCAGCCAGGTTCAGGAGTCGCTGGTCGTTGTCGACGGTCTCCGCCCCGCACTCCGCGCCGGCGTCGGCGAGCGCCACGGCGTGTTCGAAGGTGATGGCGCCTGAACGGAGCCGCTCCGAGGTGTTGGGCATCTCCTTGAGCCGCTTGGCCGCGCGCTGGAGCCGGCGGATCTCCCGGTTGCCGAGCTTGGCGCGCTCGCCCAGCAGATGCCCGGCGGCAGATTTTGCGCCGCTTTTGGCCGCAGTCTCCGCCACTGAGCGCAGCAAGTCGGATGTCCGAGTGCGTATGCGTCCGAGCGTCGTGGACAGCCTTTCGAGTTCCTCGCTCGTCATCTTCTCCGCAGAAACCCGCTCCAGGGCAGCCAGAGCCAGGTCAGCCGCATCCACCCCACGCGGCAGCGCCGCTCCCTGGGATTCATTTAGAAACTCCGCGTTCTGGCATTCCTGTGTAGGCCCCGTTCCTTGGTGTGCTTGCGTCGAGCCAGTTCCCAGTCGTTCTTGTGTCGGCCACGTTCCCTGGGTCTCACTTCGCAGTCCATTGTCTTGGTGCGCCTTAGGCAGTTCCACGCCTTGGCGTCTCTGTGTTGGTGTCCCGCCTTGGCGTCCCTGTGACGGCGCCGATCTCTCGGTTGTCGGCGGATTGTCCCCTTTGGTTGAGTGTCCTTGTCGGCGGCTGGATCCCCCTGTAGGCGCTTTCTTGGTATTCGGGTGATGATCTTTGTTGGCGGGTATTCTGCTTGCCGAGCCGCCGGCCGCCCCCCGGTAAATCGGTGACATCCCAGAATTTCGCCCGTTGGTGAGGATTCCGTTTGCCGAGCCACCGGCCGCGGCATTTTTCGGGGTTTGGTCTTTTCCCTGTTGGGGGGCACTTTTTGCCATATCTCCAAAGTAGCAGAGAGGTATGACAAGCATTGACAGGGGTTGAAAGTTTGGGATAGGCAAAATACGCAGCAGTCTCTGGACGCAATCAACTGACGCCATCTCAAATCTCCGTGTCCGCCCTGGGACTGCCCTCCCGCCAGTCCTCCGGCTGCGCCTAGAACGCAAGCGGCGCAGTCGCCCCAATTGCCGCTCTGGGAGGGAATTGTTCACGATTGAACGGGTGACTTGTGTGCAGGCGGGGCTGTCGTCCCAAGCCAGGCATCGGTGGTCGCCCTGCCCGTCGCAGATCGCGGGTGACTTGTGCAGGCGGCGCTGTCGTCCCAAGAGCCATGTGGTCTCGTCCTTGGGCGACGCATGCGATAGAGGTTCTGGCTCGGGCGTCGTATCCGAATGTCGCTCAGGCTCGGCCTGGGCGTCGTATCCGGCTGACGTTCGGCTTGGGCGCACATCCGAATGACGTTCGGCCGCGGGCGTCGTATCTGAGAGACGTTCGGCCGCGGGTGTCGAATGCGAGAGACGTTCGGCCGCGGGTGTCGTATCCGGCTGACGTTCGGCCTCGGGCGCGCAATCTTCCTGCATGCTGACGATCAACGACTGCGACCAGATACGCCATCGATAGACGTTCTGGCGCGGGCGCGCAACCTTCCTGCTCTCCTCGTCTGAGTTCTCTATCCAGGAATTCCACTTGCTTCAGTGGCTTCGGCGCCCTGTCGAGAGAGGTGCAGGCGACGCTGCGGCATCCATCAGGAATCTCGATCGACTTCCGTGGCTCCCAGGTGAGATTCCCAGGGGGAGTCATCGGATTCGCCAAGCTGGCTCAGCCAACGAACCCCAGCATCTTGTTTTCCGGCAGTCTTGCAGGACAAGGTCATCGGATTCCCAAAGCTGGCTCAGCGCCTTATCCAATGCTTGGCAGAAACTGGTGACGGCCTGGTGCTCGTGCTCGCTGTCTAAGCGGAGAGCCTGCAGAACATCACGAGGGAATTCCGACTACATTGTAAATTCCCCCCCCCCCCCCGATCTCCTTTGATCCCTCGACCTCCGATCCCTCTACACACGGCAATTTGATGTTCCACAAGGATTCCCCCCCCCCCCCCCGATTCTCAGCGCCCCTGATTCTCACTAATGAACCGCTCCCCGCTGCCGCACCGCAGAAGTTCTACCCGCCAAAGTGATCGACAGAGCCACGTCCGCTTATAGGCCAAAGCTGATCGAGGTGGCGTTGCCGCTGGATGCGATCAACAAGGCATCCGCACGGGAGAAGTCAATCCGGCACGGGCATCCGTCGACGCTGCATCTCTGGTGGGCGCGGCGACCGTTGGCGGCTTGCCGGGCTGTCATATGGGCTTCGCTGGTGGACGATCCGTCCGCTCATCCCGACCGCTTTCCGAGCGAGGAGTCTCAAGCCGCAGAGCGTGAGCGTCTGTTCAATATCTTGGAACGCCTCGTGGTTTGGGAGAACAGCAACAATCCAGATGTCCTGTCTGAAGCTCAAGCTGAGATTAAGCTTTATGTTGAGGGTGAGCCGCCGGCGGTGCTCGATCCTTTTGCCGGAGGGGGAGCGATCCCGTTGGAGGCTCAGCGGCTGGGACTGCGGGCGCTGGCTGGTGATTTGAATCCGGTGGCGGTGCTCATCAACAGGGCGGTGCTGGATATTCCGCAGCGTTTCGCCAACCGTCCGCCGGCGCATCCCACAGCAAGAAAAGACCTTGTCACGTGGGCAGGGGCACAAGGCCTGGCGGCCGACGTCGGTGCGTACGGAGCCTGGATGCGGGTAGAGGCCAAGCGCAGAATCGGGCACCTGTATCCGGACGTGATCGGCGTCGAAGGGGAAAGGCTGACTCCGATTGCGTGGATTTGGGCGAGAACTGTCAAGTCACCCGATCCGGCCTGGGGCGGACACGTGCCGCTGGTCAGGTCGTGGACGCTTCGCAAAGCGAAGAAGAACAGGCCTGAAGTTTGGGTTGAGCCAATCGTCGACACCGCCACGCAGACCATCAATTACAGAGTGATTACGAATTCCGCGGGGGGGGGGGGGGGGAAGACAGTCGCTCTGAGCCCGCGTCAATAGATGATAACAACACCCGAGACGCCGCGGACGAGTCGGCTAATGAGACTGCGGTCCGACCCCCCACGATTAAGAAAGCCAACGGCACCTGCCTAGCCACCGGCGCGGCAATTCCGGTCAAGTACATCCGGGCAGAGGGACAGGCAGGGCGCATAGGGGCGCACCTGTTGGCTGTGGTCGCCAAGGGAAGCAAAGGCAGGGTTTACCTGTCACCACCAGGGAACGGCGACCATGAGCCAGGACTGGGGAATAAAGCATTTAATGGCCCAATTGAGCCGTCTACCGAGACTGATGGCAAGGAAGCACTCGCACCCAAAACTTATTTAGCAGACGCCCCAGCCGACATTCGCGGTCCAGCACGGGACGACAAGGACGCTGTTCAAGCTCAATACACGTCCGACACTCAAGGAGGAAGCGGCACTCAAAGTAAGAAAGGTGGTGAGTCTTCAGAAATATCAGGATTGCGGGCCGATTTTCTAAACCAGGAACTGTCGGGTAAGGCAGGGGATAGCGTCCCTCTATACGGTCTCAGAACTTTCGCCGACTTGTTCACCGACCGTCAACTCACGGCGTTGACCACGTTTTCCGACCTGCTCGTCGAAGTTCGGAAGCAGGTCAATAACGACGCCGTGGCGGCCGGGCTGGCAAACGACGGAGTCCGTCTTCGGGATGGCGGAACGGGCTCAGTTGCTTATGCGGATGCGGTTGTGACCTACTTGGGGCTGGCGATCGACAAGTTGGCATCTCGCAATAGTTCGATCTGTACCTGGGATTCATCAAGGATGCATGCACGCAATGTCTTCCCGCGTCAGGCAGTAGCTATGAGCTGGGATTTCGCAGAAAACAACCCTCTTGGCAAATCCTCGGGCAGTTGGAATAACTGTATCGATTCGACAATAAAGGCCATCTCTCATCTTCCTGCTTTTGGCAGTGCCGTTGTCCGCCAGAAAGACGCCCGAGCCAGTGTGCGTGAGTCGACTGATGTGATGATTTCAACCGATCCGCCTTATTACGCAAACATCTGTTATGCGGATATTTCCGATTTCTTCTATGTGTGGTTGCGTCGGAATTTGTCTGGAATCTGGCCGGAGGAGTGTGCCACGCTACTTACCCCTAAAGACGACGAGATAATTGCCAACACCTACCGTGAGGCGTCAAAGAAGAAGGCGGAAGAGCATTTTGAATCCGGAATGGCTGAGTTCATGACGGAATTGTCCGCCAAACAACTCTCCGACGTGCCAGCCACTATCTACTACGCATACAAAGCCACCGAGACTACCAAGGACGGCAGAGTGCGTTCAACGGGATGGGATACTTTCCTCCAGGCAGTCGTGGATGCCGGTTTCCATGTCACCGCAACATGGCCATTAAGGACTGAACTCGCCAACCGACCAAACGCCTTAGGCACCAACGTTCTCGCTTCCTCAATTGTCCTGGCCTGTCGTCCTCGACCGTCCTCCGCCGCCCCTGCCTCCCGCAGCGAGTTCATAGCCGATCTCCACGACGAACTACCTCCGGCGATCAAGCTCCTGCAATCAGGCAACATCGCCCCTGTGGACTTGCCTCAGTCCACCATCGGGCCAGGCATCAAGGTGTTCTCCCGTTACTCAAAGGTCGTCGAGGCGGACGGCTCGACAATGCGTGTCAGCGACGCATTAGCAATCATCAACCAGGTGCTCGACGACGTTCTCTACGGGGAGGAGTCGGAGCTCGACGCGGAAACCCGTTTCGCTCTCGCCTGGTACGCGCAGCACGGCTTCGAAGCAGGCCCGTTCGGTGACGCGGACTCCATTGCCCGGGCTAAGGGCACCGCCGTCGACGGGGTGGTTAGAGCTGGCGTGGGGGAGTCGTCGGGCGGCAAGTTCCGGCTTTATCACCGAGGCGAGCTTGACGAGAACTGGGATCCCGCCAGCGATCCCAGGCTGGTCGCCTGGGAGGCGCTCCAGCATCTCGCCGCTCGGCTGGAGCGGTCGGAGTCGCTGGCGGCAGAGCTCCTGAAGCAACTAGCAAGCGTCGGTGACAGCGCCCGCCAACTGGCATATCTCATGCACAAAATCGCCAGCGACAAGGAGTTGACAGAGGAAGCCCTCATCTACAACAACCTCATATCGGCGTGGCCGACCCTGCGGGAAAGAGCACCGAAGTTCACGAAACCCTCGATGCTTTGAGCAGCCATTGCACGTTTCATTGAGGGTTGCTGTACTCGTTCAGTTGAGGGTTGCGCGATAGCGTCGCAAATCCCTTCAAGACAGTGTTCAGGCTTCGAATCTCGTGAAGAACTGCTCGTCGACCTGGGGCACCAGCCGAAGGCCGACCCTTTCATTGTTCTGACTTTGCTCGTAAATGATTGCGCACAGCTTCTCGCCGTCGATGAGGTTGACCGTGGGTGTGCTTGCCTGGGCGGCATTGCGGGCTGCAGGAGAATAGCGTCCGAGTGTGACGAGTATGGCCCGCTGCGCCCCTTGGTTCTGAGCGTCGTGCTGGAAGAGCGCAACAACGCTCCTCCCGATGCTTCCGTCAGGGTCGAAACGCTTCACCTGCACTGCCACTTTTTCGGAAATAACCGATGAAATGGGCGCCAACCCGATTCCGTCGATCCCTTCATCGCCGGGCCCGCCGACGTGTTCAAGCTCCAGCTCAAGGATGCGCAGCAGATAGAGAACGAACTTCTCGAATGCCTGCGGTGAGAGCTCATGCAGCCGAGACAACAACTCCCGCTCCCACTCGTTTGATTCCTCTGTCTCGTCCAACATTGAAAGATCGTCCTCTTCATCCTCAGTCTCTTCTGCCGCCTCCTCCGAAGAGGCACGCAATTGTTCTTTGCGTATATTGTAGGCTTTTTGGTATTTCCGGAACAGCTCGAAAATCTTCTCATTCGCCTTGTCATCTGGCATGGCAAGGACTTCGTAACCTTCGTCTGTTATCAAGGACAGTCCACGATGCGGGCTCTCCAACAGCCCGACGAGCTTGCACTCAGAACGGGCAAATCCCACTCTTGTGACGAATACTGATGTTTCTGGCCGATTTTCGTAGGTGATGTCGAGTACTTCCTCTGGCAGCGAAAGGACGCGAAGAACCGCCTCTGGGATTTGATGATGCTGAGCCGATCCGCCCAGATCCCGCATTGCCTTCAAAATCGGGAGCTTTAGTTTGCGGCTGCTTGGGATGTCTGTCTTGGTAGGAATTATCATGCCAGCGATGCTACTAGCCAAAAATACTGGTTGCGCTTACTCCACCTACCGCCGAGGGCAAAGGATGTTGGACAAGGTAATTGCACATCCAGCGCCTACAGACCATGCTATCGACCCACCGTTGTGATGTTGTCTGTGCCCTGATAATAGTATCGCATTAATCGCAGCGAGCGGGTTCCTAGGCTATTTTAGGATGGATGTAGAGGACATCATCTAGAAGGCATAAACATGCCGATCTCATTGAAAGGAGGATCGGATGATAAGGGGCGATAAATTGCGATAACCTCGTCCGGCAAATCATGGGAATCCGTCAGGTGATCAACGGCTGACTGCACAATTAGTGATGCACATGCGGTGACTGATGAAGGTGGAGCATTGTGGATGGGTGTAGAGCACCCAATAGGAGGATACACCATCTCTTCCGCCACTTCACCTGGTGGGATTTGTGGATAGTTGGGATGATTGCCGCGTTCAGCGATAGGAGTGTCTTCCTGCGCTGCTTGCCGCTGAATTCGAGCTACTGCTCCACCGCGATAGAGTGCCCCGGAGATTAGTGGTTTAGAGAGGGATCGAGCACAGGCGACAAACGCTTGCGTAGCAGCCTCGGTTCCTGTGGCATCGACGATTACATTTACCTTACTGAAGATTTCTTCGAGTCTGCTTGGAATCTTTGGTTGCTCACGAATGCATTCGACAGTTACCCAAGGGGCGTGGTCAGAAATAATTGATTCAACAGCTGACACTTTATAGTGACCGACTGCGCCATGGCCTGCGACGTGCCTCACGACATTCTCGGGTAATACTTGCTCGCTATCAACAAGGATTAGAGAACCAACGCCGCTTTCAGCGAGTAAGAGAGCGACATTGCCTCCAAGAGCTCCAAGCCCGAATACTGCAGCTGACTTCTCAGCAAGCACCGATGCATCTGGCCCTGCTCGGACTCTAAGTGATTGAGTGTCGTTGTGTCCAACTTGAAGTGCAATCAATTTTGCTTCCTTCCCAGATCCTGCTATGGCCAGAACCAGAATTGTTAGCTGTTCCTTAATGTTCCAGCTGAGAATGATTAGATCGACTGATCCGCTATGCTCAACCTATGCTACGTGCTTCCTCTTATCGAGATTTCGGCATAGTGCACGCGATTGGGAGCGACGCAAAGCTTTAAGAGTCTCGTCGAGGTTTCGCGGTGTAATCTCAAGACGTTCCAAGCTGTACCAGTATCCTTGCAAGTTTTCAGATTGTTGGGACTTGCCGGGTTTAAGCATTATACATAGGCTATGCTTCTGAACACCGTGAAACTTTCCATAATGGCCGGACTCTCCTATATTGAATTCTTCAATGTTGAAAGTAGCAATAGTACGATGCTTGTGTTTGAAATTAAGATACGCGTCGCGTGCTAAGCCTCGAGAATCCCAGCCCTGTTTAGCTCGAGTGCACCACTGCTCGATTCGAGCAAAGAATCCATCTAGAGTATTCCATTCCTGGGAACCGTCCCCTTCATGCCACATGCAAACATACCCCTCTTCCGTTAGATGGTTTGTATGTAGACCTTCTACGAACAATATAGGAAAAATAATTGGCCATCCGTCACGAATGATTATTGCCATGTTGTTGGCTTCGGTAAGAGCCCCGAATGCCGAGTGGATAGGGCCTATCCACTTATCTCTTGGATCGGTTACAGGTTCAAATCCGGCTTCTATAAGTTCTGTGTGAAAGGCTTCAAGCGAAGGGCGATCATACGTCTCAATGTTCCGCATGTTACCTAACCGAACCTCTGAGCTTCTCTAGGGGGAGTACGAGCAATTATTGGGGTAGTAGAGCCACTTTAGTTGCAGCCGGGCGGAAGTGGAAAAACGTGTCCCTTTTCGTTTTCCCCAAGTATTTCACGCCACATTGTTGCGGCTTGACATCGGTCTGAATCAAGTGCAGTTTTTGCTTTCTCGGCCAGTTCAGAAAATTTCTTGTAGGCATGTTGCGCTTCAAAAGCTTCGAGTTTAGGTTCTGCAGGTACATTGAGCGCAGGGTCTTTGATGGGACAACTTACTGCATTTGAAAAACGTATTGCTACCTGCTCAAGGGTGGAAGTGAACAAGCTTGCCCAGTCGCTACCGCTGACCATTCCGTTGCTCCAGACGTCGTAAGTCGCGAGTTCTACGTAAAGCCCATTTGGACGCCGATCGCTAAAATGCTGTTTCTTCGCCTGACGCATTAGCTTGACAATTGGAATGTAGGCAGATTGTCCTGAAACTTTCATCGAGGACTTGTTTAGCTGAGTTGTCAAGTCTCCAAACTTCATTGGATTTGTAGTAACCCAGTGTGCAGGTCCACTTGACCATTGACTGCTTTCCCTACTCGGAATACCCCATTCCATGCAATGATGTACTGCTGGTACTACGTCAACAGCGAAAGAGGAATCTTGAGCATTCTCGTATCGCCTAGGAAAGTCAACTTTGATGCTACGACTCCTAGGTGTTACACGACCACCGTTTCCTGCAAGCCCGTATTTTTCTTCTAACACCTTTAACACCCGATCATAGACAGCCCGTGGATCTGCATAGAGTGAATACATATTGTCTAAGCGAGCCATGACGTCGACATCTTTCCCAGGATATATTGCTGTTTGTCTGCTATAAGAACCTATTAGAATAGAATCTATACCCCACTCTTGGAGATAGAAATTTCTTTCAAGAAAGTCTCTAATTTCTTTATGGGCCTGTTTCGCTCGTTCCAGTTTCGCTCCACTTATCTCAATGTTGGAAAGAGTGGCTGTGAATTGTTCGTTTAGTTGTGCCATTGGGTATTCCTCCTTGGCTAGTAGGCTGTTACTGATTGAATAGGTGATCCACCAAGTCCCGCCTGAACAATCATGCTCGGAACGTAGCTTGGTGATCTGTTGGGACACGAGCCATCCTCCCATTCGTATAGGTGGACAGTCAGCGTGTTCAAGACCCTTCCGAGTTGGAGCGCAACTGGAAAGGGACATCGGAGCAATAGATGAACTTCGCTGGTGCTATGCTGTCCAGCTAGCAAGCGAATAGCATTGTTCAGTTCTCCGACGATTTCATGAGCATCTTCAGGCTTGAGGTGTTCTTGATTTTTTGTTAATAACTGTACGACTTCCGCGAAATCGTTTTCGTGCTCTATAAAGTCAAAGAAAGCTGCATCACTACGGTGAGGGAGGATGTCAACATAGGCTAGTACTGATTTTCTTTGACCGATGTTTCGTGAGATCGATCGAGAGTCGATAATCTTGAATTGTGTTGTTGTCGGAATTTGATCTCTTAGGATCCAGCTCTTGCCCAGATGATCAACGACCTCAACCTCACCGATTCGTGTTGTTGGGAATGCTGCGCCTAGAGCGAAAGCAACTGAAAGATGTGCTGCACCACTGACACGGATCTTCTTGACCCCACAGCTTGCGATCTCCTGTGTGAAGTGTTTGAGTGCATAGGATAAGTCGTGCAGCCCATCGGGGTTAGGGCGTCTTTGATTATCCACAGGTGGACTTAACCGCATTATGAGATGAGAGTCACCTATGATGCCTGCAGGTGTCGTGCGTGTTTGAATATCAATGGAAAGCAAGAAACAGGCCTCATGCGATTTGCACTTAATCTGCGTCAATCGGTGACGAAGAAACTTGGTAGCTAGCTCAGATCGCTCCTCAGGAGTTGAAACCAGAAACTGTTTGAATTCCTTCAGAGTGCCACTTTGCTGGTCAAGCAAGCAGTCCGGCAGTGAGTAGTCGTAGCTTCCGTTGCGTTCTTCCAGTTCTTTCGTGTAGGCCACCGCTAGGACGAACAGAGGATCGTCTGCTAACTCAAGCAGGGGAGGTAATTCAGTCTCCTTTACGACCTCGGAGCGCGCTATTTCTGGGGTGATCAAGAGAACTGCTCCAGATAGGCCTGAGGTGAGTGCTTCTTTTAGGCGGCTCTTTATTGCACCAGGGGGAAGGTCGGCTTGGTCGTGCCAAACGGGTATTCCTGCTGCGCGCAAAGCCCTTGCCAGGTCTGTGGCGCAGCGCTTCCCGTCGCTCTGCCTGTAGGAGATGAACACTGGGCCTAAGTGACGCGTCATCATTGTCTTCTTCTTTGATGCTCCTGGTATTCGATTTACAAGATTCATGAAACCAGCGAGATTGCAAAATTCCAACCCCTGTAATTCCTTAAGTGTAATTTGCAAAAGTTAAAATGTCTCTCGTGAGTTGGACGTGTGGTGGTCGCTTAGGTGGTCGAGCAAGCGCGACTGCTGAGCGACTTCTACTTCGACGCCAACCAGCCCCAAAATATTCCCGGGAATTTTCTCGATTCTCGGAAACTCGTACACAAGCTCACATTTGCCGCAATTGCCGCTGCCCAAAGATGGCTTGTTTAGGTGAGCCTGCTTTGTTCACCTCCGAACAGGAATCGGTATCAGCGCGCCCACCTTGGTGAAAAGAGGTGGATGCGGGCTGCTGATGATGCGCCGGATTGGCCACCATCTTCGCCCTCTTGCCAGGGTCTGGCGAAGTCTTCCTACAGCTCCGACTCCTTCGCTAAGTTCCCCTGGCTACCGGGCTAAGTTCCCCTGGCTCCTTCGCCAAGTTCCCCTGGCTACCGGGCTGTGTTCCCCAAGCGAGGGGGGGTGCGCCTCCCTATGACGCTCGATCAGGTGGTGTCGTGCTGCGTTCTAGGTGCTGATCGGACAGACCTGCACCGGGGTGCTCCTGTTCTTGGGCTGGCACGTCTTCGACTTCAGCCGATGTCGAGCGGGGGTCGGACGCCAAAGACTCCTGGGTGGGCTGAGCGGATCGTTCATCCTCAACATCAGGTTGAAGGCGTCCGCGCGTTTGAGGTACGAACACAAAAAAGAGCACGTGAACCATAGCAAATACCAAAGTGGCCACGATGAGGGCGAGTGAACTGTCGGATTGGGAATCGGTCGCAATTGCTGTAATCATCAAGATCCAGGCGATACCCAAGAAAAGCCAGGATGCGGGTTTGAAGTATCGTGAGCGCTGTTGACTGGGAGTCTCCCTGCCTGCGCCGCCTCCGTTCACGTCGCTACTTTCGTTCTCCGAAGCTTGGCGCACGACTCGGCGAGCGGTTTCTCGAAGCGTCCCAACTTTGGCTGCCGTCGTCCGCGACATGTGGTTTCCTATCTGTCTCCAAGATTGATTGAGGAAAGCTCAATTTTATGCGACCATTTGGACATTGAGCGCGCAGGGTTAGGAATTCTCCTTTCGGGCTCTCAGATCTGACTCTTTCGCTGTGTTCCCAGGGTGGCCGGGCTGCACAGACTGAGTCGGCGACGGGTGCTGTTCTTGGGCCAGCAAGCCTTCGACTTCCGACAACGTCGAGCGAAGCTCGGACGCTAAAGACTCCAAGTCTCGCTGCACGGATCGTTCATCTTCAACATCAGTTTGAGGATGACGGCGCTTTTGGTCTGCGATCAGGAAAAAGAGCAGGTGAAGCTTCATAAACACCAGAGTGGTCACGAGGATGCCGACTGAACTGCCGCTTCGGGATTCGGTGGCAACTGCCGTAATCAGCAGGATCCAGGCGATTCCCAGGAAAAGCCAGGAGGCGTAGGTAAAGAATCGCAAGTTATTCTGACTGTGAGGCTCCCTTCCTGCGCCCCCTTTCACGCCGCCGCCCTCCAATTATCCGAAGCCTGGCGCACGGCTCGGCGAGTGGTTTCTCGAAGCATCCCACGATGAGGAGGCCTACCGGCGATGGGCGATTGCGCTATCACGGCTCGGCGAGTGGTTTCTCGAAGCATCCCACCTTTGGCTGCAGTCGTCAGCGACGTCATGGTTTCCTATCTGTCTCCTAGATTGATTGAGGAAAGCTCAACTATATGCGACTGAGGCATGCGACGCGCCGGACAACAAGGCGCTGACCCAAGATCCTCCAGCTGTGCTCGACCCTCAGAACCCCCCAGATGACACAACCCCTCACGTTCACAGACATCACCGCAGGCACGCGGCTCACCGGCATCGTCGTCGGCGAGGGCTCGGCGGGGATCGTGACCGTCGTCGCCATCAGCAGGCACGGCCGCGGCTCAGCCACGCTCACCTACCGCACCTCTCAAGGTCAGCTGGGGGAGCGCATTATCACCGCCAACGATCTCGCAGGCGTCTTCACTGCCCATAGGCGTCGCTGGAGCTTCGACGCAGACGGGGAGATGTTCAGGCTGGCGTCTGAGGCTCGCCGGATGCGCTTGGCGCACCTCTCCGACCCGTTCGCAGCCGTTGACACGTCCAATATCGAACCCTACCCCCACCAAATCGACGCCGTCTACAACCGCCTGCTAGTCCAGAAGCCGCTGAGGTTCGTCCTCGCCGACGACCCGGGCGCAGGCAAGACGATCATGGCCGGCCTGCTCATACGCGAACTCATGCTGCGCGGCGACGTGGCGCGCTGCCTCATCGTGGCGCCGGGCAGCCTCGTGGAGCAGTGGCAGGATGAACTCTGGGACAAGTTCAGCCTCAGCTTCGACTTGATGTCGAGAGCTGCAGTTGAGGCATCGCGGGCGGGGAACCCCTTCCTGGAAAAGCATCTGCTGGTCGCCCGCCTCGATCAGCTTGCGAGGGCGGAAGACCTTCAAGCCAAGCTCAAGGTGGCGGACTGGGATCTGGTGATAATTGACGAGGCTCACAAGATGTCGGCGCGCCCGTACGGCCGAAAGATCAACAAGACGGGGCGCTTCAAGCTCGGCGAGATGCTGCGTGAGCTGACGCGGCACCTGCTGCTGCTCACGGCCACCCCCCACAACGGACGCAACGAGGACTTCCTGGCGTTCATGACGCTCGTAGATCCCGACAGATTTGCAGGAGCGCACCGCGGCAACGGCAACAGGTCGGCGTCGCTGCCCGACACCTCCGATGTAATGCGACGCATCGTCAAGGAGAATCTCCGCACGTTCAAGGGCAAGCCGCTATTCCCGAAGCGCACCGCCGAGTCACTTAACTTCGACTTGTCGGAGAGAGAGAAGGGGCTTTACGAGGCCGTGACGGGCTATGTCCGCACAGGAATGAACAGGGCGCAGCAGATGCAGGACGAAGGTCAGCGGGGGAGGGGAATCATCGTCGGCTTTGCCCTCGTCAGCCTTCAAAGGCGGCTGGCCTCTTCGCCGGCCGCCATTTACCACTCGCTGCGCCGTCGCAGCGAACGCCTGAGCGAACAGGCCAAGACGCTGCGGGAACTTGCTAAGAGCGGCGAGCAGATCCCCCTTTTCGAACTTCCCAGGGGCATCAAGCCCCAGGACCTAAAGGATTTCGACTACGACGACTACGACGACGAGTTCCTCGAGGAACTCGAAGACAGGACCATCGACGCCGCCACTGCGTCAGCCACCGCCGAAGAGATTGAAGTGGAGGTTGAGGAGCTGAAGGGTCTGGTGGGGTTGGCTGAGGAAGTCCGCAGAAGCGGCACCGACACGAAGTGGATTCAGCTGCGCGACCTGCTGCGCACCAACCAGATGGGAAGCCGCACGGCGGATCGCAAGCTGATCATCTTCACCGAGTACAAGGACACCCTCGACTACGTTGCCGAGAGGGTCAAGGCCGAACTTGGCCGACCTGAGGCCGTAGCGGTGATTCATGGGGGCGTCAAGCGCCACGATCGACGGCGCATCCAGGACATGTTCAGGGTCGACCCGACAGTGAGGATTCTGGTCGCAACCGACGCTGCAGGGGAGGGCGTGAACCTGCAGGTGGCGAACATGATGGTGAACTACGACCTGCCCTGGAACCCGAACCGCATAGAGCAGCGCTTCGGGCGCATACACCGCATCGGCCAAGCCCTCCCATGCCATCTGTGGAACATGGTCGCCCACGAAACCCGTGAGGGCAAGGTGTTCACGAAACTCTTCAGGAAAATCGAGGAGCAGAGGAATGTCTACGGCGAGCAGGTCTACGACGTGCTGGGCGACTTGCACATCAACACGTCGCTTCGTGAGCTTCTGATGCGCTCCATCCAGGAGGACTCCGACCCTGCCCACTTCGAGTACATGAACCAGGTGATAGATGACGACATCGGCGCTCAGATGAGGAAGGTGCTTGATGAGCGTGCGCTGGTGCGAGGCCTTTCCGAGGAGACCAGCAACGAGGCGATTCGCAACCTCATGGAGCGCTCGAGGGCCCGCAAGCTTCAGCCGTGGTTCGTGGAGGCGTTCTTCTCCGCAGCCCTCAAGCACTACGGCGGGCGACTCGCCGCAAGGGAGAAGGGGCGCTACGAGGTCACCAGGGTCCCGGCTTCTGTGCGGTCGTCCGCCGACGAGACGCTGGGCCCGGTTCACGAGCGTTACAGCCGTGTCACATTCAACAAGGCGTTCGTCAAACCTCAATTTGAGAATGAAGGTGTCCTCAAACTGCGCGCCGGCGCAGACGGCAGCCGGAAGGGAGGCGGGAAGTCCGAGCGTGCCGTGCTCATCTCGCCGGGCACCGCCCTGCTGTCGGCGGTTGTTGGGAAGGTGCTGGCCGATCACGAAGATACCCTGGAGCAGGGGGCGATCCTGATAGACCCGGACCGGTTTTCGACCAACCCTCGACTGTTGGTTTATCTCGACCACGTCATAACCGACGGCCGTCAGGGCAGCAGGCCCAATCAGGCTGTCTCAAGACGCTTCCAGTACGCGGAGATCGACGAGCAGGGCATCGTGAGCGACCCCGGCCCTGAGCCGTACATCGGCTACTTACCCGCCGACGAGGAACAGCGGGCGGCCCTGGAGCGCCACTTGAATCTCGACTGGGTGGACAGCACGGCGGAGACGACGGCGAGGGACTGGGCCATTGAGAACATGGCAGGCGAGCATTTCCGCGAGATAGAGGAGATTACTGAAGCCAGGGTCGCGAAGGTGCGCTCGGCTGTGCAGGAGCGGTTGATCTGGGAAATCCGGTACTGGGATGATCGGGCCATCGACCTGAAGGAGCAGGAGAGGCAGGGAAAGACGCCGTCTGTCAACTCCGCCCAGGCTTCAAAGAGGGCCGAGGAATTGGTGGAGCGTCTTGCGCGCCGACGCCTGGAGCTCGATCAGGAGCGCAACCTCCACAACACTCCACCCAACATCGTGGGTGCGGCGCTTGTGGTGCCGCAGGGGCGGCTTGACGAGATCACGGCGGTGGAGGACGGTAAGGAGATGCCGGTAAAGCCCGATCCGGAGGTCGCGGAAGACACCGACCGCAGGGCTGTTGCGGCGGTTCTGGAATCGGAGCGCCTGCTGGGGCGTGAGCCTGAGGCGCAGGAGCACAGCAATCCTGGCTACGACGTGCTTTCGATAGACCCCGCCACAGGAGACCACTATTTCATTGAGGTCAAGGGCCACCTTCCGCAGACCACAGAGATTCACGTGAGCGCTCAGCAGGTTCAAAAGGCCAAGTCCAACCCCGAACGCTGGAGGCTGGCGGTGGTCTCCGTGCCGGAATCCCCCGAAACCGCACCGGTTGTCCGCTACTTGGTGGAGCCGTTCCAAGACGTGACCATGCACTTCGCTCAAACCCGCCTGACGCTCAACGTTGAAGAACTGCTTCAGTCCGCAGTCGACCCAAGATGAACCGTTGCGGGATGGGTGGCCGCAGATGAGTATCCGCGGGGTGGTCGACCGCAGGATGAGTAGCTGGGGATGTGCCGACGCAGGTTGGCGGTTGCAGGATGAGCCGATGGGGATGTGCCGCGATTTGAGCGGCAGCAGGTTGGGGAGTATGTAATGGACGCCCCCTAAAGGCCAATCACAAGATGCGCGACAGCGGGATGGGTGCTACAAGATGAGCGGTTACAAGCCGAAACTCATCGAGGTGGCACTACCGCTGGATGCCATCAACAAGGCGTCGGCGAGGGAGAAGTCGATTCGCCACGGACACCCTTCGACGCTGCATCTTTGGTGGTCACGTAAACCGCTGGCCGCGTGCCGGGCTGTGCTGTGGGCGTCACTGGTTGACGACCCCTCGGCGCATCCAGACAGGTTCCCGACGAAAAAGACTCAGGGGGCTGAGCGAGAACGACTGTTCAGAATCTTGGAGCGGTTGGTTAAGTGGGAGAACAGCAATAATCCAGATGTGCTAGCTGAGGCTCAAGCTGAGATTAAGCGTTGTTTTGACGGAGATCCGCCTGCAGTGCTGGATCCGTTCGCGGGGGGGGGGGCTATTCCGTTAGAGTCGCAGCGGCTGGGACTCACGGCGATTGCGAGCGACTTGAATCCGGTTGCGGTTCTCATCAACAAGGCGATGGTGGAGATTCCGCCACGATTCAACGGTTGTCCGCCGGTCCATCCCGACGCGAGGATCGGGCTTGGCGCTTGGGTCGGGGCGCAAGGCTTGGCGGCCGATGTGAGGGCTTACGGTGCATGGATGCGGGATGTGGCCGAGCGCAGGATCGGCCACCTCTACCCCGACGCTGTCGGCCCCGATGGGGAGAGTTTGACTCCGATTGCGTGGCTTTGGGGCAGGACGGTGCGTTCTCCCGACCCTGCGTGGGGCGGGCATGTGCCGCTGGTTTCTTCGTGGGTTCTTCGCAACAGAGCCGGTAAGCCCAAGGTGTGGGTTGAGCCAATAATTGCAAGGGAATCCCGAACAATTTCCTACAAAGTGCGGGAAGGTGGCGAGCCCACATTCGAGCGCACAGTGAATCGGGGTAATGGGACTTGCATAGCCACAGGGTCAGCGATCCCAGTAAAATATATAAGGGCCGAGGGACAAGAAGGGCGCCTAGGGGCGCATCTAATGGCTGTCGTTGCCGAAGGAAATAGAAGACGGCAATACTGCGAGCCGTCAATTGCGGATATCAAGTCCAGCCAAAAAGCTGACAAACTTGCGAATGCTGTGTGGAGGCCGATCGTCAGACTCCCTCCGAGGGGGAAAGGCTTGGGGTTCAGTGTGCAGAACTACGGCTATGAGGAGTGGTGGCAGATGTTCACCGACCGTCAGTTGGTGGTTCTTACTACGTTCTCCGACTTGTTGAGTGAAGTCCGGGAACAGGTGCTCGAAGACGCAAAGTCTGCTGGCTTGACAGACTATGATACACGCTTGCAATACGATGGAGCGGGCGCAACTGCCTACGCGGATGCGGTCGTGACTTACTTGGCTCTTGTGGTTGACAAGTGTGCTGATTACGGCTCTAGTATCTGTACTTGGGGCAGTTCCCGCGAGACAATTCGAAGTACTTTCATGCTTCCAGTCATGACAATGAGTTGGGATTTTGCTGAAGCCAACCCTTTCTCATCTTCGACGGGAAACTGGATGTCGATGGTAAATTGGGTAGGCAAGGCGATTGAGCATTTTCCTGCAGTCGGCGTGGCCGAGGTGTTTCAAGGCGACGCTCGATCCAGAATGCGTGATGAAAGAGGGGTTGTTGTCTCGACTGACCCTCCCTATTACGACAACATCGGCTACGCGAATCTTTCCGATTTTTTCTACGTGTGGCTGCGTCAGAACTTAGCAGATGTCTGGCCAAGTGAGTGCTCAACACTTCTTACTCCCAAAGGTGAAGAGATGATCGCCGATCCTGGAAGACACAAAGGCAGGCAGGAGGCAAATAAGCACTTTGAAACTGGTATGGCTGAGTTCATGAACGCCATGACAACATCGCATCTCACTGGCGTTCCGGCCACGCTTTATTACGCATACAAGGCCACAGAAGAGACTGAGGAAGGCAGGGTGATTTCAACTGGCTGGGATACTTTTCTCCAAGCCGTCGTTACGGCTGGGCTTGAGGTAACTGCCACCTGGCCGCTACGCACCGAACTCTCAAACCGCCCACGCTCCATAGGCGCGAACGCTCTTGCATCCTCGATTGTCCTAGCCTGCCGTCCTCGCCCAAAGTCGGCCGCGCTAGCCTCCCGCAGCGAGTTCATAGCCGCTCTTCGCAGCGAACTCCCCGATGCGATAAGGGTTCTGCAGTCCGGCAACATTGCCCCTGTTGACTTGCCTCAGTCCACTATCGGCCCGGGCATCAGTGTGTTCTCCCGTTACGCCAAAGTCGTCGAGGCGGATGGCTCTTCTATGCCGGTAAGCGACGCCCTAGCGATGATCAATCAGGTGCTCGACGACGTCCTCTACGGGGAGGAGTCCGATCTCGACGCGGAGACTCGTTTCGCTCTGGCTTGGTACGCACAGCATGGTTTCGAGACTGGCCCGTTCGGCGATGCGGATTCCATCGCTCGGGCTAAAGGCACCGCCGTCGAAGGGGTGGTGAGGGCTGGTGTGGGGGAGTCGTCAGGTGGCAAGTTCCGTCTCTACCGTCGCGGTGAGCTTGACTCCGACTGGGATCCTGCTGGCGATCCCAGGTTGGTCGCCTGGGAGTCGCTCCAGCACCTCGTCGCTCGGCTGGAGCGATCGGAGTCGCAGGCCGCACGTCTGCTGGCTCGCCTAGGTGACGTGGGCGACCGCGCCCGCGGGTTGGCCTACCTCCTCCACAAAATCGCCAGCGACAATGAGTGGGCCGAGGAGGCTCTCGTCTACAACGGCCTCATCTCGGCGTGGACTGTTCTTAAGGAACGGCGACATGAAGGCGAACAGCAGAAGTTACCAGGATCTAGCTAGCAGCAATCTGCGCACAGGTTGGTTGCTCGGCAGGAGTTGCTTCAGCGAAGTCCCACCAACTTTGGATGCGGAAGTATTCTGATCTCCGAGTAGGGGTAAACAGGTAGGAACGATGGGACAGCGTGTGCTGCAAAATAAGGCGACTGTGCACAAGCCGAAGCTGATTGAGGTGGCGCTACCGCTGGATGCAATCAACAAGGCATCGGCGAGGGAGAAATCGAAGCCACGTCTGGGGCATCCGTCGACGCTGCATCTTTGGTGGGCTCCTCGCCCGTTGGTGGCTTGCCGGGCTGTTCTTTGGGCTTCGCTGGTGGACGACCCATCAGCGCATACCGACCGCTTCCCGAGCGAGGAGGCTCAAGCCGCCGAGCGTGAGCGCCTGTTCAGAATCTTGGAACGCCTCGTGATCTGGGAGAACAGCGACGACCCCGATGTTCTATCTGAGGCTCAAGCTGAGATAGAGCGCTGCTTGGAGGGTGAGTTGCCGGCGGTGCTTGATCCTTTCGCTGGAAGGGGAGCGATCCCGTTGGAGGCTCAGCGGCTTGGCCTGCGGGCGCTAGCGGGTGATTTGAATCCGGTGGCGGTTCTCATCAACAGGGCGGTGCTGGAGATTCCGCAGCGTTTCGCAGGCTGCACGCCGGTGCATCCCGCAGCAAGAAAAGACCTCGTCACGTGGGCAGGGGCGCAAGGCCTGGCGGCAGATGTCAGTACGTACGGAACCTGGATGCGGGAAGAGGCAAGGCGCAGAATCGGGCACTTGTATCCAGACGCAATCGGCCTAGAAGGTGAGAATCTGACTCCGATTGCGTGGATTTGGGCGAGGACTGTCATGTCACCCGATCCTGCGTGGGGCGGACATGTGCCGCTGGTCAGGTCGTGGACGCTTCGCAAGGCGAAGAAGAACAAGCCTGAAGTTTGGGTTGAGCCAATAGTCGACACCACCACGCAGACCATCAGGTACAGCGTCGTTACGAAATCCGGGGGGGGGGGGGGGCGGCGGCTAAGAGCATCCGCCCTGAGCCCACTATAAGGAAATGTAATGGCACCTGCTTAGCCACTGGCGCGGCGATTCCAGGGGATTATATCCGTGAGCAAAGTAGGCGGGGTTTGATGGGTGAATCACTGATTGCGGTGGTGGCTGAAGGGAGATCTGGGCGCGTATATTTGGATCCCTGCAAAGTGCCAATTGTTTCAGAACATGCCTGGAAACCTGAGCAATTCATGAACCAAGAATCCCCGAATTTGGTTAGCGGTAGAGGTTACGGGTTCTATATTTGGGCCGACTTGTTCACCGATCGTCAACTCGCTGCGTTGACCACGTTCTCTGACTTGCTAATCGAAGTTCGTGAGCAGGTAATTGAAGACGCCATGACGGCCGGGCTGATGGACGACGGAGTTCGTCTTCGGGACGGCGGAAAGGGCGCAGTTGCCTATGCGGATGCAGTTGTCACCTACTTGGCGTTTGTGGTCGACAAGCTCGCCGACTACTCCTCAACGATTTGTTCCTGGAATAGCCCGAATGAACAAATGCGATGCACATTCGCTCGCCAAGCCATAGCAATGACTTGGGACTATGCTGAAGTTAATCCGTTTTCTTCTTCGTCTGGCAGTTGGAATTCAATGTTGAAATGGGTGTGCAAAGCCATCTCTCATCTTCCTGCTAGTGGCAGTGCTGATGTTCGCCAACGAGACGCTCGTGCAAGAGTGCGTGAGTCATCTAATGTGATGATTTCAACAGATCCGCCATATTACGACAACATCTGTTATGCGGATATTTCCGATTTTTTCTATGTGTGGTTGCGTCGGAACTTGTCTGATATCTGGCCGGAGGAATGCGCCACTCTCCTCACCCCTAAAGCCGATGAGATAATCGCCAACACCTACCGCAAGACGTCAAAGAAAGAGGCGGAAGAGCATTTCGAATTCGGTATGGCAGAATTCATGAAGGAATCGTCAGTCAAACAGATCTCGGACATTCCGGCCACAATCTATTACGCATATAAGGCTACGGAGACAACCAAAGATGGCAAGGTGCGCTCTACTGGTTGGGACACGTTTCTTCAAGCCGTCGTTTCCTCTGGATTTCAAGTTACTGCGACTTGGCCGTTGCGAACAGAGCGAAGCGCGAGACCTAACGCCATCGGCGCTAGTGCCCTCGCGTCCTCGATTGTCCTAGCCTGTCGCACACGCCCAAAGTCGGCGACGCTAGTCTCCCGCAGCGAGTTCGTCGCCGCTCTTCGCAGCGAATTGCCGCAAGCGATCAAGCTCCTGCAGTCCGGCTACATCGCCCCTGTGGACTTGCCGCAGTCCACTATCGGGCCTGGTATCAGAGTATTTTCAAGTTACGCCAAGGTGGTAGAGGCGAATGGCTCGTCTATGCCGGTGAGCGACGCCCTGACGATCATCAATCAGGTGCTCGACGACGTCCTCTACGGGGAGGAGTCGGAACTCGACGCGGAAACCCGTTTCGCACTCGCATGGTACGCGCAGTATGGCTTCAAGCCTGGCCCGTTCGGCGACGCGGACTCCGTTGCCAGGGCTAAGAACACCGCCGTCGAAGGGGTGGTGAGGGCTGGCGTGGGGGAGACCTCGGGTGGCAAGTTTCGGCTCTTCCACCGCGGCGAGCTTGACGAGAACTGGGATCCGACCAGCGATCCCAGGCTGGTCGCCTGGGAGGCGCTCCAGCACCTCGCCACTCGGCTGGAGCGGCAGGAGTCGTTGGCCGCAGGTCTGCTGGCTCGCCTAGGTGACGTGGGCGACAGAGCCCGGCAGCTCGCCTACCTCCTCCACAAAATCGCCAGCGACAATGAGTGGGCCGAGGAGGCACTCGTCTACAACGGCCTCATATCGGCGTGGCCGATGCTTCAAGCAAAGCGACCTGAAGGAGAACAGCAGAAGTTACCAGGATCTAGCTAGCAGCAATCTGCGCACAGGTTGGTTGCTCGGCAGGAGTTACTTCAATGGAGTCCCGCCAACCCTGGCTGCGGGTTACGCATCAGTGCGAGTATTAGCCGATGGATAGTTCTTCGACGAGTTCGTCCTCGGTGAGGCCGGTTTTTTGGAGTATTTGATCTACAACTACGCCGAGCATCTCACGTGCCTCTCGTGCCTCCGGGCTGTCTTTGTCCTTGGAAGGGACGAAATACCCGACAGTCCTGCCATCTTGAACGATGGCGGTTGTTGATTCGGAATTCAACAAAATCGCAGCCTTTTCGCCGAGTTTATCAAGGTTGACTGAACGCACGGGTCCCCTTTCTTGAGATGTTGCAAGCCTAAGCGCTGATGGCTTCGAATCTCCAAGCCTGAACCGATACAAGGCCGCCATGAATCCAATGCCACATGCAGGTGCAAAGGCCACCACGCAGGTTCATAGGCTAGAAAGCTCAAACGAAGCCGGCGACAGGCCCAATTCCCGCGTATCTCCAGCTACCACGCAGGTTCATAGGCAAGAAAGCTCAAACGGGTCGCCAGAAGGAAGCACATGCACAAGCCGAAGCTCCAAAAGCCGAAGCTGATCGAAGTTGACATGCGGCTGAAAGCGATCAACGAGGCGGCTGCGCGGGAGAAGTCGATTCGCCACGGACATCCGTCCACGCTGCATCTTTGGTGGTCGCGCAAGCCTCTTGCTGCTTGCAGAGCGGTGCTGTGGGCTTCGCTTGTGGACGATCCGTCGGCGCACCCCGACAGGTTTCCGACCGAGGGGAAACAAGTCGCAGAGCGTGATCGCTTGTTCAAAATCCTGGAAGACCTGGTTAAGTGGGAGAACAGCAACAATCCAGATGTTCTGGCAGCGGCCAAAGCTGAGATTGAGCGTTGTTTTGAGGGCGATCCGCCAGTGGTGCTTGATCCGTTTGCCGGCGGCGGGTCTGTCCCGTTGGAGGCTCAGCGGCTTGGACTGCGGGCATCGGCTAGCGACTTGAATCCGGTGGCGGTGCTCATCAATAAGGCGATGGTTGAGATTCCGCCTCGTTTCGCGGGGCGTCCGCCGATACATCCTGACGCTAGAAATGACCTAGCACGTGCCAGCGGGTCGCAGGAGACAGCGGCCAACCGCAAGGCGCGCATCAGCACGTGGAGCAGGGCGCAGGGACTTGCGGCAGACGTGAAGGCTTACGGCTCTTGGATGTGGGATGAGGCGAAGCGCAGTATTGGTCACCTTTACCCCGATGTCGTTGACACAAGCGGAACGAGGTTGATTCCGATTGCGTGGATTTGGGCTAGGACGGTCAAGTCGCCCGACCCTGCGTGGGACGGGCATGTGCCGCTGGTGGCGTCGTGGACGCTTCGCAGGGCGAGAAAGAACAAGCCAGAGATTTGGGTGAAGCCAATCGTTGACGCCGCCTCTCAGACAATCAGTTACAAGGTCGTTACGAATCCGCGGGGGGGGGGGGGGCGTTTACGAGCCTTGGAAGCAAGAGTGCACAGTAGTTCGAGGCAACGGGACTTGCATAGCCACCGGCGCTGCGATTCCGGTGGACTACATCCGGGCGGAGGGACAGGCAGGGCGCATGGGGGCGGATTTGCTTGCGGTCGTGGCCGAAGGGGGTGGGGGCAGGCTCTATTATTCGCCGTCGTCGGCAGGAGTGTGCGGAGTAGAACCAGAACAACTTGAGACGGGCTTTCGGATGGAATCTGACCTTTCGCTGGGGAAGAGGCATCGGGAAGTTGGAGGACTGCTTGGGGTTACGGTGAGTCGAGCCGATTTTCTAAATCAGGAATTGTCGGGTAAGGCAGGGGATAGTGTTCCTCTCTACGGGCTCAGAACATTCGCCGACTTGTTCACCGACCGTCAAGTCACGGCGTTGACCACGTTCTCCGATTTGCTGGTCGAAGTTCGGAAGCAGGTAATTGAGGACGCCATGGCGGCGGGGCTAGCGGATGACGGAGTTCGTCTTCGAGATGGCGGAAAGGGTGCATCTGCCTACGCGGATGCGGTCGTTACTTACTTGGGATTCGTGGTGGATAAGTGTGCCGACTACTGCTCAAGCATCTGCACTTGGCATCGTTCCGGAGAAAAAGTTAGAAATACATTTGCGCGTCAGGCCATTGCGATGAACTGGGACTATGCCGAGGTGAACCCGTTTTCTTCTTCATCCGGCAGTTGGAATTCAATGTTGAGTTGGGTGTTCAAGGCCATCTCCCATCTTCCTGCTGATGGCTGCGCCGATGTCCGCCAAAAAGACGCCCGAGCCAGGGTGCGTGAGTCGTCAGATGCGACGATCTCAACCGACCCTCCCTATTACGACAATATCTGTTACGCGGATATTTCCGATTTTTTCTATGTGTGGTTGCGTCGGAACTTGGCCGATATCTGGCCGGAGGAGTGCGCGACTCTCCTCACTCCTAAAGCCGATGAGATGATCGCCAACACTCACCGTTCAGCGTCAAAGAAGAAGGCGGAAGAGCATTTTGAATCCGGTATTGCAAAGTTCATGCAGGAGTTATCTGTCAAACAAAGCTCGAAAGTTCCGGCCACCATCTACTACGCGTACAAGGCCACAGAGACAACTGAAGATGGCAAGATGCGTTCAACGGGGTGGGATACTTTCCTCCAAGCAGTCGTGGACGCAGGATTCCAAGTCACCGCTACTTGGCCACTACGGACTGAACTCGCCACCCGACCCAACGCCCTAAACGCCAACGCCCTAGCGTCTTCAATTGTCCTGGCTTGCCGTCCTCGACCGAGGTCGTCTGCGCCGGCCTCCCGCAGCGAGTTCGTTGCTGCTCTTCTCAGCGAATTGCGGAAGACGATCGAACATCTGCAATCCGGCACCATTGCGCCTGTTGACTTGCCTCAGTCCAGCATTGGCCCCGGCATCAAGGTGTTCTCCGGTTACGCCAAGGTTGTTGAGGCGGACGGTTCTTCAATGCCTGTGAGCGACGCTTTAACGATCATCAACGAAACCCTCGACAAAATCCTCCACGGGGAGGATTCCGACCTCGACGAGGAAACCCGCTTCGCTCACACCTGGTACTCGCAGTACGGCTTTGAACCCGGTCCGTTTGGCGACGCCGACTCCATCGCCCGAGCAAGAAACACCGCTATAAAAAGCGTGATCGAAGCCGGTATTGGGGAGTCCTCGGAAGGGAAGTTTCGTATCTTAAAGCGTTCTGAACTTGACCCGAAATGGGATCCGCCCAGCGATTCTCGGGTGGTCGCCTGGACGGCCCTCCAGCACTTGGTGAAGAGGCTGCAGGAGTCGGAGAGTCGGGCGGCAGCGCTCCTGGAGCGCCTTGTCGAAGTCCGCGACAGCGCCCGTGAGTTGGCGTACCTCCTCCACAAGATCGCCAGCGACAAGGAGTGGGTCGAGGAAGCGTTCGTCTACAACGGCCTCATATCGGCGTGGACTGTGCTAAAGGCAAAATGGCATTATGGCGAACAACTTGCGGCCAAATTCGAGGAAACATAGAAGTTTCGTAGCAGGCTCTGAAACACAGCTAGCAGCAAACTGGGCGATCCCAGGCTGCTCGGCGGGAGTGAATGCAGCGGAGTCCCGCGCCAACTCTGATCCCAGGCTGCTCGGTGGGAGTTATGCCAACTCCCGTGTCGGCTCCGGTGCTGATTAGGTATCAGGGTTCCGCGGGCTAAGGTAATACGTAGGAGTGATGGAATGCAGCATCACCCCGAGGACTAGATGCCTATGCACAAGCCGAAACTGATTGAGGTGGCGCTGCCGCTGGATGCGATCAAGACGGCATCTGCGCAGGAGAAGGCGACTCGCCACGAGCGCCTGTCCACTCGCCACGAGCACCTGGCGACCCTCCACGAGCAACCGTCGACCCTCCACGAGGACCTGTCGACTCGCCACGAGCGCCTGTCCACCCTCCACGAGCAACCGTCGACCTTCCACGAGCACCCGCGGACGCTGCATCGGTGGTGGTCTCGTCGCCCGCTGGCGATGTGCCGGGCTGTGCTTTGGGCCTCGCTGGTGGACGATCCGTCGGCGCACCCCGACAAGTTTCCGACAGAGGTGGAGCAAGCCGCTGAGCGTGAGCGCCTGTTCAGAATCCTGGAGCGGTTGGTGGTGTGGGAGAACAGCAACAACCCTGATGTGCTTGCTGAGGCTAAAGCGGAGATTGAACGTTATGTTGAGGGTGAGTTGCCTGCTGTTTTGGATCCGTTCGCGGGCGGTGGTTCCATCCCGTTGGAGGCTCAGCGACTAGGGCTCAAGTCGCTGGCCAGCGACTTGAATCCGGTTGCGGTGCTCATAAACAGGGCGATGCTGGAGATACCACAGAGCTTCACCGATTGCCCACCAGTTCATACAGAGGCGCGCTGTGGCCGCAACACCTGGAGCAGGGCCGAAGGCTTGGCTGCCGATGTCAAGGCGTACGGCAAATGGATGCGGGATGAGGCCGAGCGCAGGATCGGCCACCTCTACCCGGACGCTGTCGGCCCCAAAGGGGAGAGGTTGACTCCGGTTGCGTGGATTTGGACTCGGACGGTGAAATCCCCCGACCCGTCGTGGAACGGGCACGTGCCACTGGTGGAGTCGTGGGTTCTTCGCACCAGGGCCAGCAAATCCAGGGTGTGGGTTGAGCCGGTCATAGACAGAGAAGACCAAGCCGTTTCCTACCAGTTGCGGGAAAGAGGCTGGCCGATGATCAAGCGCACTGTAAAAAAGGGAAAGGGGAT
The DNA here is from genome assembly GCA_958295925.1 of uncultured Acidimicrobiales bacterium. Taxonomy (GTDB): domain Bacteria; phylum Actinomycetota; class Acidimicrobiia; order Acidimicrobiales; family CATQHL01; genus CATQHL01. The sequence continues at coordinate 259,143 of CATQHL010000001.1, read as the reverse complement.
TTGCGTAGCCACCGGGACGAATATCCCGATGGACTACATCCAGGCCGAGGGGCGGGCAGGACGCATGGGTATGGACCTTATGGCTGTCGTTGCAGAGGGAAGGGGAGGTCGTCGTTATTGCCATCCTCGAGCAGTCGATCTTGAGTCCGCCGCAAGGGCGGCAGAGTTTGCTGAGGTTGGATGGAAACCCACCGGCAGGCTGTCACCTTTGGGCAAGTTCACGGGTTTCAGGGTTCAGGCTTGTGGGTACGAGGAGTGGTGGCAGATGCACAGCGGCCGGCAACTCCTGGCTCTTACAACCTTCTCCAATCTGTTGCTTGAGGTACTAGTAAAGGTGTGCAAGGACGCTGACGCCGCCGGTTTCTCGAATGATGGAGTGGGCTTGCAAAACGGGGGGACTGGCGCAATTGCCTATGCGGACGCGGTCGTGACCTACCTGGCTTTCGCGCTCAACAAGTGCGCAGAACACAACTCAACTTTTTGCTTGTGGGATGCTGCTAGAGAGATGGTTGGAGGCGTATTCAAGAAACAAGTTGTAGGGATGATTTGGAGGTACGCCGAAGCCAACCCGTTTTCATCCTCGTCGCGCAGCTGGATTTCAATGCTGAATAATGTGTGCAAAGCCGTCTCCCTTCTTCCTGTTAATGACCGCGCTGTTGTTTGCCAAAAGGACGCTCGTGCAAGAGTGCGTGAGTCGTCTGATGCGATGATTTCAACGGACCTCCCCTATTACGACAAAGTTTGCTATGCGGATATGTCCGATTATTTCTATGTGTGGTTGCGTCACAATCTCGCCGGCATCTGGCCGGATGAGTGCGCCACTCCCCTTACCCCTAAAGCCGATGAGATGATCGCAACACCCACCGTAGAGGGGTCAAAGATCGCAGCGGAAGAACAGTTCGAATCGAAAATATCAGAGTTCTTGCAGGTAATGTCTGCCAAGCAGAACGGTGATTTTCCATCCACCATCTACTACACGTGCAGGGTGGGCACCACGAGTTGGGACGCCTTCATACAATCGGTCGTAGATGCCGGCCTGCAGGTCACCGCCGTCTGGCCGATGCGCTCATATCACTCATTTCCCTCGCCCTTCTTCGGCTTTCCAAAGAGCTTCGCAACTTTAGTTGTCTTGGCCTGTCGCCCTCGCCCGAAGTCGGCTTCGCTCGTCTCCCGTAGCGAGTTCATCGCCGCTCTTCGAAGCGAACTCCCGTCGGCGATCAAGCTTCTGCAGTCCAGCAACATCGCCCCTGTGGACTTGCCTCAGTCCGCCATCGGGCCAGGCCTAAAGGTGTACTCCCGCTACGCCAAGGTGGTGGAGGAGGACGGCTCGACGATGCCGGTGAGCGACGCCTTGACCATCATCAACGAGGTGTTAGACGACGTGCTCTGTGGGGGGGAGTCCGAACTCGACGCCGAATCCCGCTTTGCGCTTGCCTGGTACGCGCAGCATGGCTTCGAGCCCGGCCCGTTCGGCGACGCGGACTCCATCGCCCGGGCAAAGAACACCGCAGTCGACGCTGTGGTACGGGCTGGCGTGGGGGAGTCGTCGGGCGGAATGTTCCGCCTGTTGAGACGCTCCGAGCTTGACGTGATATGGGATCCGGCTGGCGATTCCAGGTTGACAGCCTGGAAGGCGCTCCATCACCTCGCAGCTCGGCTGGAGCGGTCGGAGTTGATGGCCGCAAGTCTGCTGGCGCGCCTTGGCGAAGTCGGCGACCGCGCCCAACAGGACAGCGTCCGACATCTCGCCTACCTCCTCCAAAAAACCGCCAGCGACAATCAGCGGGAAGAGGAGGCTCACGGTTACAACGACCTCATATTGGCGTTGCCTGTTCTGAAGGCAAAGCGGCACAAGGGAGAACATCCGGAGTTGCCTGAACACTGCTAGCAGCAATCTGCGCTACCCCATGTGGCTCGTTTGGAGCGACTCAGCGTAGCCCCGTGCCAACTCCGGCGCTGATTAGGTATCAGAATTCCGCGGGTTAAGATGACAGGCAGGAGCGATGGGTTACATCATCGCGCTGAGGGACTAGATGCCTATGCACAAGCCGAAGCTGATTGAGGTGGCGCTGCCGCTGGATGCGATCAACAAGGCGTCGGCGCGGGAGATGTCGATTCGCCACGGGCACCCGTCGACGCTGCATATTTGGTGGGCACGTAAACCGCTGGCCGCGTGCCGGGCGGTGCTTTGGTCCTCGCTGGTGGACGACCCATCTGCGCACCCGGACAGGTTTCCGACAGAGGTAGAGCAAGCCGCTGAGCGTGAGCGTCTGTTCGGAATCCTGGAACGGTTGGTTAAGTGGGAGAACAGCAGCAACCCTGATGTGCTTGCTGAGGCTAAAGCGGAGGTCGAACGTTGTGTTGAGGGTGAGTTGCCAACTGTTCTTGATCCGTTCGCTGGCGGTGGTTCCATCCCTTTGGAGGCTCGGCGACTAGGCCTCAAGGCGTTGGCCAGCGACTTGAATCCGGTTGCGGTGCTCATTAACAGGGCGATGATGGAGATACCGCAGCGTTTCACCGGTTGCCCGCCAGTGCATACAGAGGCGCGCTTTGACCGCAACACCTGGAGCGGGGCCGATGGCTTGGCTGCCGATGTCAAGGCGTACGGCAAATGGATGCGGGATGAGGCCGAGCGCAGGATCGGCCACCTCTACCCCGACGCCGTCGGCCCCAACGGGGAGAGGTTGACTCCGGTTGCGTGGATTTGGGCTCGGACAGTGAAATCCCCCGATCCGTCGTGGAACGGGCACGTGCCGCTGGTGGTGTCGTGGATTCTTCGCAAACGCAACAGAGGCAGCAGGCACAATGTGTGGGTTGAGCCGGTCATAGACAAAGAGGCCCAAGCCTTTTCCTACCGGGTGCGGGAAGGAGGCTGGCCGATTCTCGAGGGCACCATGCAAAGGGGATATGGGATTTGCTTAGCCACCGGCGCGGAAATTCCGAGGGACTACATCCGGGCCGAGGGGCGGGCAGGACGCGTGGGTTTGCACCTGTTGGCTGTTGTTGCAGAGGAGGGGAGCGGTCGTCGTTATTGCGAACCTCAAGCAGTCGATCTTGAGTCCGACGCAAGGGCGGCAGAGTTCGCTGAGGTTGGATGGAAACCCGCAGGCAGGCTGCCACCTTTAGGCAAGGTCGAGGGTATCGCTGTTCAGGCCAATGGGTACGAGGAGTGGTGGCAGATGTACAGAGGCCGGCAACTACTGGCTCTGACAACTTTTTCCAATCTGTTGCTTGAGGTACTGGTAAAGGTGTGCAAGGACGCTGCAGCTGCCGGTTATCCGGATGATGGGGTGGGCTTGCGAAACGGGGGGACAGGCGCGATTGCTTACGCGGACGCGGTCGTGACATACCTGGCTTTAGCAATCGACAGGTGCACAGAATTCAACTCAAGATTTAGCGGGTGGAATGCTGGTAAAGAGACAGTTGGAGGCGTATTCCGGAGTCAAGTCATAGCGATACTTTGGAGATACGCTGAAGCCAACCCGTTTTCATCCTCGTTGGGCAGTTGGATTTCAGTGTTGAACCAAGTGTGCAGGGCCATTTCCCACCTTCCAGTTACTGGCTGCGCAGATGTCCGTCAAATGGACGCCCGCGCAAGAGTGCGTGAGTCATCCGATGTGATGACTTCAACGGACCTCCCCTATTACGACAAGATTAGTTATGCGGATATTTCCGATTATTTTTATGTGTGGTTACGTCGCAATCTCGCCGACATCTGGCCGGAGGAGTGCGCGACTCCCCTTACCCCTAAAGCCGATGAGATGATCTCAACACCCTTCTTGAAGAAGTCAAAGCAAGAGGCGAATGAACAGTTCGAATCCGAAATATCCGATTTCCTGCAAGAACTGTCTACCAAGCTGAAGGACGATTTTCCATCCACCATCTACTACGCGTATAAGGTGGGCTCCACGAGTTGGGCCGCCTTCATACAATCGGTCTTAGCTGCCGGCTTGCAGGTCACCGCCGTTTGGCCGCTACGCACATATCACTCAATGCCCACGCACTACTTCATCTATCCAAAGTGCTTCGCATTTACAGTCGTCTTGGCCTGTCGCCCTCGCCCGAAGTCCGCCCCACCAGCCATCCGAAGCGAGTTCATCGCAGCGCTACGATGCGAACTCCCGTCTGCAATCAAGCTCATGCAGTCCTGTAACATCGCCCCTGTTGACTTGCCTCAGTCCATCATCGGGCAAGGCATAAAGGTGTTCTCTCGTTACGCCAAGGTGTTGGAGGAGGACGGTTCTTCGATGTCGGTGAGCGACGCCCTGGCCATCATCGACGAGGTGCTAAACGATTTTCACAATGGGGAGGAGTCCGAGTTCGATGCCGAATCCCGCTTTGCGCTTGCCTGGTACGCGCAGCACGGCTTCGAGCCCGGCCCGCTCGGCGACGCGGATTCCATCGCCCTGGCTAAGAACACCGCAGTCGACGTGGTAGTACGGGCAGGCGTGGGGGAGTCGTCGGGTGGTGAGTTCCGTCTCTTGAGACGCTCCGAGCTTGACGTGAGCTGGGATCTGGCTGGCGGCCCCAGGTTGACAGCCTGGACGGCCCTCCAGCACCTCGTCGCAAGGATGGAGCGGTCGAAGTCGATGGCCGCAAGTCTGCTGGCGCGCCTTGGCGAAGTCGGCGACCGTGCCAGACAGGACAGCGTCCGACAGCTCGCCTACCTCCTCACTAAAATCTCCATCGAAAAGCTGCGGACCGAGGAGGCTCGCGTCTGCAACAACCTCATACTGGCGTGGCCTGCGCTGCTGGCAATGCGGCCGGAAGGTGATCTGCCGACTACCTTCGGCCTGTCCTAATCCTGTCCAACGACGGACGATTAGGACGAACTCTTAGAACGAGTTCCAGGAAACGATCCAATTGTGCTGCCAGATGCCCAATCGTGAGGCCTGGTTGAGCATTCGGCAGAGTTGAGTCGACGATTTCAAAGATTCAAAACTATTGCCAAAATGTGTTGCGATAGTTACTGTTTTTGATAAGATTATCAATCTATCGCAACAAAGAAAACAGGAATCTGAGATGGGAAATCTTCAAACAGCACTGGCGCGGGCTCGCCAAGAAGCCCACTATTCGCAGGATGAGGTCGGAGCGGCCCTAGGGGTCAGCCGTTCGATGATCTCCTATTGGGAGGCGGGAAGCCGGACTCCCAACGACCGCCAACTCAGCGGGCTTGCCCGTCTGTACAGGGTTCAATTGGCGGATTTGCTCGCTGGCCGCGAGCCGACGCCAGCCAGATCCGAGCTTGCCGGGTTGATGATGCGGAGCAATGGCGGCGTCGACCCGGGGTCAGCGCCAGGAATCCACGAGTTCGTGCGCTTTTTAGACCGTCACGCTGAACTGGCGGAGATGCTTTCGCTCCCGCTGCATGGCTGGAGGCAGAGCCCGTTTGTGCATCGGACTGAGTTCAGCGGGAAGGGCGACATCAGCCGGAAGGCGGAGGAAGTCCGATCTCACCTCCGTGTAGGGGTCGGGCCGATTCCTGAAGTCGAGGCAATATGCAAGCCGCTGGGCATAACGCTCTACCACGCCCCTCTCGGGGCCGACTTGGGCAAGTCTCCGTCAGGGGCTTTTCTCAACCACCCCAAGGTGGGTTTCGCAATCCTCGTCAACCTTGACACTACGCCAGGCCGCCGTCGGTTTACGATCGCCCACGAAATCGGCCACGCCCTTTTTCACAGTGACGAGGAACGTGTGGTCGTTTCGCAAAGTGGCGGATCGAAGGAGGGGTTCGCCGACGAGTTTGCTGGTGAGTTTCTGATGCCCAGGGAAGGGGTTCGCCGTTTCATGGAGGAGTGGGGTATGCCGCCCCGAATTGAGGACGCTGCTGACGTTATCCATGTTCAACGATATTTCAGGGTCTCGTGGGCGATGGCCCTTGTGCGCCTCAGTCGGCTGAATTTCATCACCGCTGAGACCTTCGGGCGACACAGGAATGTGGGTTCGGTTGCGCTGGCACACTCCCTCGGGTATCCCATTGATCCTGATGAGATCAGACAGGACGCTTCACGTTGGCAAATCAGGAGGTTTCCGAGGTCTTTTCTGCGGATGCTCAGAGTCGCGGTTCTTGAAGGATTGATGTCGGTGCCGACAGCGGCCGCTTTTGCGGGGCTAGCAATCCCTGAGGTCGTACAGCTGCTCGGCTACTCTCGCAGCGACTCCGAAGATGAGCGCAGTAATCTGGAGGAGAGCTCTCTAGATGCGGAGTTCGGTGAGTACGAGTCAAGCGGTGTGTGTAAGTTCGCATGTGCCGCTTAATGCATTGCATTCCGCCCCCATTGTTAGCCTTTGCTGTCCGTGACTGAGTACAGGCCGAAGCTCATCGAGGTGGCTTTGCCGCTAGGCGCGATCAACAAGGCGTCCTCTCGAGAGAAGGGGATTTTCTATGGGCACCCTTCGACGCTGCATCTATGGTGGTCGCGAAAGCCATTGGCGGCTTGTCGAGCTGTGCTGTGGGCGTCGCTGGTGGACGACCCGTCGGCGCATACCGATCGCTTTCCTACTGAGGAGACTCAGGCTGCTGAGCGTGGGCGACTGTTCAGGATTTTGAAGCGGTTGGTGATGTGGGAGAACAGCAACAACACGGACGTGCTGGCTGAGGCTCAAGCTGAGATTGAACGTTGCTTTGAGGGTGAGCCTCCTGTGGTTCTTGATCCGTTCGCGGGGGGGGGGGGGTCCATCCCCTTAGAAGCTCAGCGGCTGGGTTTAAAGACGATGGCGGGAGATTTGAATCCGGTGGCTGTGCTCATCAACAAGGCGATGGTAGAGATTCCGCCGCGTTTCTCTGGCTGCTCGCCGATTCATCCTGATGCGAAGACCGAACTCGGTGCGTGGGGCAGGGCGCAGGGTTTGGCCGCCGATATTAGGGCGTACGGCGCTTGGATGCGGGATGAGGCCGAGCGCAGAATCGGCCACCTCTATCCCGACGCCGTCGCCCCCAATGGGAAGAAGTTGACTCCCATTGCATGGCTTTGGGCCAGGACGGTGCGTTCTCCCGACCCTGCGTGGGGCGGGCACGTGCCGCTAGTGGCGTCGTGGGTTCTTCGCAGCAAGGCCGGCAAGCCCAAAGTATGGGTTGAGCCTGTAATTGACAGGGAAGCCAAGACTATTTCTTACCGGGTGAGGGGGGGTGGCGAACCCTCTTTCGAGCGCACAGTCAAGAGGGGTAATGGGACTTGCATAGCTACTGGTGCTGCGATCCCATTGGATTACACAAAAGCAGAATGGCGTGCAGGAGGTATGGGTGCACACCTTATGGCAGTAGCTGCTGAAGGTAATAGGGGACGCCAATACTGTGAAGGGTCATCTGCTGATGTCACTGCATGCCAAGAAGCAGTCAAATTAGCAGAGAGTGTTTGGAAACCTGTTGAAGCCCTGCCTCCGAAAGGTAAGGGTCTAGGCTTTACTGTGCAGGCCTACGGACTAGAGGAATGGTGGCAATTGTTCACCGAGCGGCAACTAGTGGCGTTAACAACGTTTTCCGATCTCCTCGGTGATATACATGCAAAGGTTCTGACAGATGGAATTGATGCAGGTTTAGTTGAAACAGGGGAGCGTTTAAGAGACGGCGGAGCGGGCGCGGTTGCCTATGCGGACGCAGTAGTGACTTACTTGGCGTTTGCGGTAGATAAGTGCGCCGATTACTGGTCGAGACTTTGCACGTGGGACAAGGCTGGCGAAACAATGGGGCACACCTTTCCGCGTCAAGTCGTCACCATGGTTTGGGATTATTGCGAAGCCAATCCGTTTTCATCTTCAACCGCAAACTGGATGTCGATGGTGGATCGAGTTGCCAAGTCTGTCGAATCGCTACCTGCGGCAAGGGAAGGCATTGTTCGTCAGATGGATGCTAGAGTATTCGTGCGGGATAATTCCAATATGGTAATTTCAACTGACCCTCCTTACTACAACAACATTGGGTACTCCGACATCTCGAATTTCTTCTATGTTTGGCTAAGGCGAAATCTTTCTGAGATCTGGCCAGACGAGTGTTCAACGCTTCTCACACCAAAGATTGATGAACTCATTTCCGACCCGAGTCGACATAAGAGTAAGGCAGAAGCGGATGATTACTTTGAGTCGGGAATGGCCGAGTTCATGGGTGAAGTTGTCGAGGGACAATGTAGTGAACTGCCTGCCACTATTTATTATGCCTATAAAGCAACAGAGACAACAGAAGACGGTGGGTTGCGCTCGACTGGCTGGGACACTTTTCTTCAAGCAGTGGTTTCAGCGGGGCTTCAAGTCACTGCCACGTGGCCGTTGAGGACCGAGCGCGCAACCCGTGCGCGTTCGTTGAGTTCCAACGCCCTCGCCTCCTCAATTGTCCTCGCTTGCCGTCCTCGCCCGACATCGGCTGTGCTGGCCACTCGAAGCGAGTTCATCGCAGCGCTTCGCAGCGAACTCCCGCAGGCGATCAGGCTCATGCAGACCGAATACATCGCCTCTGCGGACTTGTCGCAGTCGCAGCCCCAGATGGACGAAGCGGAGGTGCCTGAAGAATCCAGCATCATCGCCCCGGTGGACTTGCCGCAGTCCACTATCGGGCCGGGCATCAAGGTGTTCTCCCGTTACGCCAAGGTGGTGGAGGCAGACGGCTCGTCTATGCCGGTGAGCGACGCCCTGGCCATTATCAATGAGGTGCTCGACGATGTCCTCTACGGGGAGGAGTCTGAACTCGACGCCGAGACTCGCTTCGCTACTGCTTGGTACGCACAGCATGGCTTCGAGACTGGCCCGTTCGGCGAAGCGGATTCCATTGCCCGGGCTAAGGGCACCGCAGTCGACGGGGTGGTGAAGGCTGGCGTGGGGGAGTCGTCGGGCGGCAAGTTCCGGCTCTATCGCCGCGGTGAGCTTGACGAGAGTTGGGATCCGGCCGACGACTCCAGGCTGGTCGCCTGGGAGGCGCTCCAGCACTTGGCGGCGAGGTTGGAGCGGTCGGAGTCAGAGGCCGCCGGGCTGCTGGCGCGCCTGGGGGGTGTCGGCGACAGCGCCCGGCAGTTGTCATACCTGCTGCATAAGATTGCGAGCGACAAGCGGTGGGCCGAGGAGGCCCTTGTCTACAACGGCCTCATATCGGCGTGGCCAATGCTGCAAGCAATGCGACCTGTGGGAGAACAGTTGGAGTTGTAAAAAACCTGCTAGCAGTAATCTGCGCACAGGTTGGTTGCTCGGCAGGAGTTACTTCAGCGGAGTCCCGTGCAGACTCTGGGTGCTGATTTGGGGCAGAAGTTCACGAGTAGGGGTAAACAGGTAAGAACGATTGGACAACGAAGCGCGCCGAGGGGTTAGATGACTGAATACAAGCCGAAGTTGATAGAAGTGGCTTTACCCCTGGATGCCATTAACAAGGCGTCCTCTCGAGAGAAAGGGATCTTCTACGGGCACCCTTCAACGCTGCATCTCTGGTGGTCGCGTAAACCGTTGGCCGCATGCAGGGCGGTGCTGTGGGCTTCGCTGGTGGACGACCCTTCGGCGAATCCCGATCAATTTCCGACAGAGGAGGCTCAGGCCGCTGAGCGTGAGCGCCTTTTCAGAATTTTGGAGCGGTTAGTGGTTTGGGAGAACAGCAACAACTCGGATGTCCTGGCTGAGGCTCATGCTGAGGTAGCGCACTGCTTTGACGGTAATCCGCCTGCGGTGCTTGACCCATTTGCGGGTGGCGGGTCTATCCCGTTGGAGGCTCAGCGGTTGGGACTGCGGGTACTTGCTGGTGATTTGAATCCGGTGGCGGTGCTCATCAACAAGTCGATGCTGGAGATTCCGCCGCGTTTCGCGGGCTGCCCGCCGGTGCATCCCGATGCGAAGACTGAACTAGGTGCGTGGGGCAGGGCGCAGGGTTTGGCCGCCGATATCAGGGCTTACGGCGCTTGGATGCGGGAAGAGGCTGAACGCAGGATCGGCCACCTCTATCCCGACGCCGTCGGCCCCAATGGGAAGAGGTTGACCCCGATTGCGTGGATGTGGGGCAGGACGGTGCGTTCGCCTGACCCTGCGTGGGGCAGGCACGTGCCGCTGGTGGCGTCGTGGGTTCTTCGCAACAAGGCTGGCAAGTCCAAGGTGTGGGTTGAGCCGATAATTGACAGGGAAGCTAAAACTATTTCTTACCGGGTGAGGGAGGGTGGCGACCCCACTTTCGAGCGTACTGTCAATAGGGGGAACGGGACTTGCATTGCTACTGGTGCTGCTATCCCATTGGATTACACAAAAGCTGAATGGCATGCAGGAGGAATGGGTGCACACCTTATGGCAGTAGCTGCAGAAGGAAGTAGAGGACGCCAGTACTGTGAAGGGTCATCTGCTGACGTCACTGCATGCCAAGAAGCAGTCAAATTGTCAGAGAGTGTTTGGAAACCTGTTGAAGCCCTGCCTCCGAAAGGCAAGGGTCTGGGTTTCACGGTTCAGGCCTACGGACTAGAGGAATGGTGGCAATTGTTTACCGAGCGGCAGTTAGTGGCGTTAACAACGTTTTCAGATCTCCTCGATGATATACATGCAAAAGTGCTGGCAGATGGAATTGATGCTGGATTAGTTGCAAAAGAGGAGCGTCTAAGAGACGGCGGAGCGGGGGCGGTTGCTTATGCAGACGCAGTTGTGACTTACTTGGCGTTTGCGGTAGATAAGTGCGCCGACTATTGGTCGAGACTTTGCACGTGGGACAAGGCTGGCGAAAAAATGAGGAATACGTTCCCGCGTCAAGTCGTCACCATGGTTTGGGACTATTGCGAAGCCAATCCGTTTTCATCTTCAACCGCAAACTGGATGTCGATGGTGAATCGTGTCGCCAAGTCTGTCGAATCGCTACCTGCGACAAGGGAAGGCATTGTTCGTCAGATGGATGCTAGAGCATTCGTGGGAGATAATTCCAATCTAGTAATTTCAACAGACCCTCCTTACTACAACAACATTGGGTACTCCGACATCTCGAATTTCTTCTATGTTTGGCTAAAGCGGAATCTTTCCGAGATCTGGCCAAGCGAGTGTTCAACGCTGCTCACACCAAAGATTGATGAACTCATTTCCGACCCGAGTCGACACAAGAATAAGGCAGAAGCGGATGATTACTTTGAGTCGGGAATGGCCGAGTTCATGGGTGAAGTTGTAGAGGGACAATGTGCTGAACTTCCTGCCACAATTTATTATGCCTATAAAGCAACAGAGACAACAGAAGACGGTGGGTTGCGCTCGACTGGCTGGGACACTTTTCTTCAAGCAGTCGTTTCAGCGGGGCTTCAAGTCACAGCCACTTGGCCGCTTAGGACCGAACGAGCAACCCGTGCACGTTCGTTAGGCTCCAACGCCCTAGCATCCTCAATTGTCCTGGCTTGCCGCCCTCGCTCGACATCGGCTGTGCTCGTCTCCCGAAGCGACTTTGTAGCCGCTCTTCGCAGCGAACTCCCCGAGGCGATCAGGGTTCTGCAGTCCGGCAACATTGCCCCTGTTGACTTGTCGCAGTCCACCATCGGGCCAGGCATAAAGGTGTTTTCTCGGTACGCCAAGGTGGTGGAGGCTGATGGCTCGACGATGCCTGTCAGCGACGCTCTGGCCATCATTAACGAGGTGCTCGACGACGTCCTCTACGGGGAGGAGTCTGAGCTCGACGCCGAAACTCGATTTGCTCTTGCTTGGTACGCACAGCATGGTTTCGAGATCGGCCCGTTCGGCGAGGCGGATTCTATTGCCCGGGCTAAGGGCACCGCCGTCGAAGGGGTGGTTAGGGCTGGCGTGGGGGAGTCGTCGGGTGGCAAGTTCCGGCTCTTTCGCCGCGGCGAGCTTGACCCAGACTGGGATCCAGCCAGCGACTCCAGGCTGGTCGCCTGGGAGGCGCTTCAGCACCTCGCCGCTCGGTTGGAGCAGTCGGAGTCGGGGGCGGCAAGGCTGCTGGCGCGCCTGGGGGGTGTCGGCGACAGCGCCCGACAGTTGTCATACCTGCTGCATAAGATTGCGAGTGACAAGCGGTGGGCTGAGGAGGCCCGTGTCTACAACGGCCTCATATCGGCGTGGCCGATGCTGCGGGCATCCGCACCGAAAGTGGAGTCTCCTAAACTCATTAACAACTAGATATACTCATTAAAACTAGAAATGCAAGAAAGAAGCAACAATAACATTTATCTTCAAAGAGCGATGACAACAACCAGACAAAACAAGGCTCCTATAACAGCACACGCCGCCTCAGCAACTGACAGCGAAGGGACTAAGCAATGGCAATGACCAACAACGAACGGGTCTCAAGGGCGCTCGGCCTGCTGCGAGACGGGTTAGAGCCCAAGTGCGCCGAGACGTGGCAGGGGTTCTACGGGGGTGGCTGGCTGAAGACCGTCAACCGTCTGCAGCGCAACCCCGATCGTGAGCCCAACACCAGCGACGTGTCGTTCCTTCTCAACGCCATCAAATCCACGTGGAACGAGGTGTTCGGCCACGGCTTCCCTCCGGCGGTGCGTGCGCTTGTGTTCGAAGTGGCGACGGTTCGCAACAGCTGGGCGCATCAGAAGCAGTTCACCAGCGACGACACAAGCCGCGCCCTTGACTCCATGGAGCGCCTGCTTGACGCCTTCGGCAACGTCGGGCAGCAAAAGCAGATACGCGACCTTCGCCGCGAGTTGATGCGCAGGGTCTTTGAGCAGGAGGTGCACAACGAGCGCCGCAAGACAGCCGCTAGGCCCACCGAGGGCGTGCCACAAGGAAATCTGAAGCCGTGGCGCGACATCATCACCCCGCACACGGACGTGCAGTCTGGCCGCTTCAACCAGGCCGAGTTCGCAGCCGACCTGCAGGAAGTCGCCGCAGGGCGGAGCGAGGATGAATACGGCGACCCTCGAGCGTTCTTCGCCCGCACCTACCTGACCCAGGGCCTGGAGGAGTTGCTGGTTGGCGCAGCCCAGCGGCTCTCAGGCGGAGGCGGGGAACCGGTAATCCAGCTTCAGACCAACTTCGGCGGAGGCAAGACGCACAGCATGATCGCGCTCTATCACCTCGCGTCCGGCGTGCCGCCCAGCGAGTTGGCAGGAGTGGGGGAACTGCTCGCTGGGAAGAGTCTGACTCTGCCGGAGAATATCGCCAGGGCCGTGCTGGTGGGTCACAAAATAGAGCCCGCCAATCCAGCCAACAAGACTGCCGCCGATGAGCCGCTTCCCGACGACATACGCCTGCACACGCTCTGGGGGCAAATCGCTTTCCAACTCGGAGGCAGGGAGGGCTACGAGATCGTCCGCGTCGCCGATGAGTCCGCAACCAATCCGGGCGACGCCCTTCGGACACTGTTCAGCCGATTCGGCCCTGCTGTTGTGCTGATTGACGAGTGGGTGGCCTACGCCCGTCAGCTTCCTGAGGCGGGCGCCGATCGTAAGCGTCCCGCCGGAGGCGACTTTGACACGCAGTTCACGTTCGCCCAGGCGCTCACAGAGGCGGCCGCCGCGGCCCAGAACGTTGTTGTGCTGATCGCCGTGCCTGCCTCCGACATCGAGGTTGGCGGCAAGCAGGGCCAGACTGCCTTGGAACGCCTGAGGAACGTCATCGCCCGCAACGCAATGCAGTGGCAGGCGGCCTCGCCCGAGGAGTCCTTCGAGATAGTCCGGCGGCGCCTATTCGACGAGATTCCTGCGGACAGGGCGCGGCAGCGCGACAACGTGATATTGGCGTTCAGCAAGTTGTACGGCGACCGTGCGTCCGACTTTCCCAGAGAAGTCAAGGAGGCGGAATACCGGCGCCGGTTGAAGTCGTGCTACCCAATCCACCCCGAGCTTTTTGATCGCCTATTCAGCGACTGGTCGACGCTTGAGAAGTTCCAGCGCACACGCGGCGTCCTGCGTCTGATGGCCCTGGCAATCTCCGAGTTGTGGATGAGGGGCGACCAGTCCCTGCTGATCATGCCCGCCAACCTGCCGATGGATTCAGGCGTGCTGGTCAGCGAGATGAAGAAATATCTGGAGGAGGGCTGGGATCCGGTCATCAAGAGTGATGTCGACGGCGAGAACTCCCTGCCGCTGCGCATGGACAGCGCGAGCACCTACTTCGGGCGTTATTCCGCCGCCCGGCGGGTTGCCCGCACCGTCTACATGGGCTCTGCGCCTGGGGGCGGGGGGACGGGCGGCGCCTGGGGGCGAGGCCTCGATCTCAAACGGGTGGTGCTTGGATGCGTCCAGCCAGGCGAGCCGCCCGGTCAGTTCACTGACGCCCTTAGACGCCTCTCGAGCGACGCCACATACCTTTACGTCGACGGCGCCTCTTACTGGTATTCGCTGCGGCCCAGCGTCACCCGCTTGGCGACAGACCGGAAGGAGGGCTTTCAAACCGTCGACGCCGACGAGGAGGTGCGGCAACGGATCGGCAAGCAGTCCGGGCGGGGGAAGAACGGGGCGTTCGCTGCGTTTCAGGTGTTCGCCGAAGGGCCGGGCGATGTTCCCGACGACGACGACGGAGTTCGGCTGGTGGTGCTGACGCCTCAGGTGACGCACTCAAGCGGCGATGCGAACTCCCCCGCAGTGGAGCTTGCGGGGAGGATATTGGCTCAGCGCGAAGCGGGGCCGCGGGTGAACCGCAACATGCTGGTGTTCCTGACGGCGGCGGCGAATCGGCTGGAAGAGCTGCGGGAGGCGGCAAAGTCCTACTTGGCGTGGAAGTCCATTGTCGGCGAGACCGAGACGCTGAACCTGACCGCCCAGCAGCGCAAGCAGGCCGAGACCAAGTTTGATGAAGCCTTCGACAAGGTCGACAGCCAGATTACGGAGACGTTCAGGCTGGTGCTTACACCCAAGGGTGAGGCAGGCACCTCCGAGATTGAATGGCAGACAGTTAGCTTGTCGACGAGCGGGGATGAGGCTTCGCTGGCCGCCCGTGCGAGCAGGAAACTGGAGAGCGATGAGAAGCTAATCGCTTCCTACAGCGGGATTCGGATAAAGATGGACCTGGACCGCTACGGGTTGTGGTCGGAGCGGGGCGATGTGAAAGTCGGGTCGCTGTGGGAGATCTACGCACGCTTCCCTTACATGCCCCGCCTGGCTTCCCTCGATGTCCTGATGAAGGCGGTGGGCGACGGCCCCGCCTCGCTGGCTTGGAAAGAGGAGACGTTTGCGTACGCCGAAGCCTGGAACGATCAGCGGAAGACCTGGGCTGGCGTGCGCTCCGGCCAGCACGCCCAGGCCGAGATCAGCGGATTCGTGGTGCGGGGGGACGTGGTGCGGGAGGAAGCGAAACGGTTCGCCCCAGATCAACCGACAGAGCCGGGCTCGGAACACGCGGCAGTTGGCCTCTTGTCGCCCACTGACGACGACGACATCAAGCCGCCACAGCGTCCGTCAGCCCCCCCGAAGCCGAAAAGGTTCTACGCCCAGTTCAACCTCGACCCCGTCCGAGGCGTCAAGGAGTTGGGCGCCATCCTCGAAAGCATTGCCAGTCACCTAGGGGAAGACGTCGAGCTGTCACTGGAGATAAGGGGAAGCAACCCCGCCGGCTACAAAGAATCCACCCGCAGAACCGTCTCGGAAAACGCCAACAACCTACAAGCCACCGCCTCCGAGTTCGAGTAGGGCAGCACTTGCTCCAGGGCTGGGTAGGGATTGGGCGCTACCCCTCAAACGTCGGTTCCGGGAACTGGGTTGCGTCCCTGGAGAGGGCGTGAAGTTCTCGTCGCAATCCTGGAAATCAGGTTGCTGTTTGACAATTGACTACTTAAACTACATCGATGTGATTACAAAAGTCACTTGGATAAATCTCCATCGATAGTAAGGAAGGATTTGCAATGGCAAAGAAGCGCGTATTCGTGAGCTTTGATTACGACAACGACAAAGGTCTCAAGGATCTGTTCGTGGGGCAAGCGAGGAAACCCGATTCCCCGTTTGAGGTTATTGATCATTCTTTGAAAGAATCTCAGCCGGAAAGTGACTGGGAAGAAAAAGCGAAAGCTGCAATCTCCCGCTCGCAGCTATTCATCGTGATGCTTGGCAGCCGAACCAGGTGGGCTTCGGGCGTTCTCAAGGAGGTCAGGATGGCTAACGAACTATCAAAGGATCGGGCTCAAATTATCGGGCGACGTCATGGAAATGAAAGCTGGAGAATAAGAGGAGCTGGCAGAGTCTACAAATGGAACTGGCAAAATCTTAAGAAACTGCTTGGGTAAATATACTGTGAAGACTACTCCATATGAAGTAATAATTGTCCACGAGGGACTTGCGAATCTTGCTTCCGAGATCAAGACAACAATTATTAGCGAAGTAGAAAAATTACTTCACCAACCTGGAGCAATCAAATTCAGGGAGATAAATTCGCGTGAAGAATTACCTGACCTAGGGAACTCTAAACATCATGTAGTGATGCTGTACTTAGGAAACGTTGCCGGAGCGCATAATGATTTTGTTGATTTGATCCTAAGTAATGCAATAGAGAGTTCTATCTCTGTGTTACCTGTAGTGAGAAAATTCGAACCCGATAATATTGAAGAAAAACTGCCACATTCTATACAATTCCGCAAAGCAGTCGGTTGGGTAGACAATAAGTCTGTAGCAATTGCAACTCTATTACAGATGCTAGGCTTGGTGGAGAGCGCACGTAAGGTTTTCATTTCATACCGTCATTACGACTCAAAGGAACTAGCGATCCAGTTGCACACTGCTTTGTCGCAGAGAGGGTTTGATGTTTTTCTTGATCGATTCAGTGTTCCTCCTGGAAAGGATTTTCAAGAACGAATTGATCAAGAACTCGGAGATAAGGCATTTGTTGTTCTGCTTGAAAGTCCGGGTATTCAAGACTCAAAATGGATCCAACATGAGATTACCTACGCTCACAGTCACCGTATAGGGATACTAGCTGTAACTAAACCATGTGTGGCTAAGTGTGAGCAGGATTCTTCGGTCGCCGATGCCTTTCGTCATCGTCTCTGCCATGCCGATCTAACCCCTGAAGGTAAACTTAAGTCGGCAGTGCTTGTCACTATTCTCAACAAAATAGAATTGGGTCATGCTCGCGCGTTGCGAAGACGCCGGGAACAGTTAATAGGGAGTTTGAGAGATATACTGGCTTGGGAGGGTGGTTGTAGTAGACCTCTTGATGACTGGGCAATTCTCGCTTCATTTCCAAATGGTGAAACATCCGTGTTTCAAATAACGCCAAGATGTCCACGTCCACATGATCTTTTCGAACTCCATCAAATTCGAACCAACCTTCTCCCGGGCACGGAAACCGGCTGTGGTGCCGTGCTGGTTCACGCAGCTGGAAACATCTGTGCAGAGAAGAAGGATCTGCTTGATTGGATACGTGATGGTAAGGGCATGGAAGTGAAGTTCTTGCAGGACGGTGAATTGTCGTGAATAATGTGGTATGACCAAATTGGCAAACAATCACGTCTTTCTTTCTGCCAGTTTCCCTTCAGGAGAGCGTGGACGGAAATTCAGGCCTTACGATGCTTCAGCGACAGCGGATGCGGTTTCCGCTGTCGTGCGTGCTGTGCTGCAAAGTGGCGGAAAGCTGCTTTTTGGTGGGCATCCGACGATCACCCCGCTTGTCCTGTTTATCGGTTCTGTGCTAGGAGTTGAGAGTGCCGTGGATGTATTCCAATCGAAATGGTTTGAAAGAAGCATTACGGAAGAAACTCACCGTATGGCGGAATTAGGGGTGGGAAAAATCCATTGGACAGAGAAGAAGGCGACAGAGTTGGAAAGCCTGGAACTGATGCGAGATGAGATGTTCAGTTTCATACAACCGATCGGAGCGGTTTTTGTAGGAGGAATGGAAGGCATTATCGTCGAATACGAAATGCTCGGCAGACGCTGCCCTGATGTCCCCAGAATCCCGCTCGGAGGCCCTGGCGGTGCGGCGGCTCGCTTGGCGATGGATGAGGGGTTGACTGAAGACCTAGCCGAGCACTTGGCCACTAGGCATTACCCGTTTCTGGCGTCTTTGATCGTGGAGGCACTCGCAGATAGATGAACTGGCAAGCGCAATATGCCGATAGCAAATGTCCAACTAGAGAAGGATCGCGCAGTGGTTGACAGGCACAGATGTTTTATCTCATACCATGAAGCAGATAAGCGTGAAGTTGAACGATTCATCGATACTTATCAAGACGCCTTTTTGGAGAAAATCGTCGGAGCATATGACTACGAACCAATCTCGAGCAATGACGAGGAGTATATCAAAAGGAGAATACGCGAGGACTGCCTTGCCAAAACCACAGTAACCATAGTGCTAATTGGGGTATGCACTTGGTCAAGAAAGTTCGTGGATTGGGAAATAGCATCGACGCTCCGTAATGATCCCGTGAACAAGAGGAGTGGTTTGCTTGGAATAGTTCTTCCATCAAGTCGTCTTCTTTTGGAAGCTCTTGCGAATGATCCTAACGCTCATTGGGGAGTTCCGAAACGTTTGTACGTAAATGCATGTGGCTTGGAAAGTACTACATATGCAAATGTCTTTTATGATCGCCCTACTTCCACCAATGTGTTGATGGAGTGGATTCATAACGCATTTGTGGCTCGTGACTCGAAATCCGAATACATTCGCAACTCCGATCCGCTGATGACTCAAAACGAGATTTGCTAGAATTGAACAAGATTTGCTGGAAATGCAGGTGCAAAGGACTAAGTTGATGGCAAAAGAGAAGAGACACAAGTGCTTTATTTCATACCACAAGGATGACTTGGGGTATGCAGAAAAGTTTGCCCTAGAGTATAGTAGGGTATTTATTTCTAAGGTTCTTGGTGTGAGTGATCAGGAACTGGTTAATAGTAGTGATGTGAACTATATTATGCGAAGAATCCGCGAAGACTACCTGCAAGATTCTACTGTCACGATTGTATTGTTAGGGAAGTGTACGTGGTCTAGAAAGTTCGTGGATTGGGAAATTGCATCTTCTCTTCGTAACGATCCTAAGAATAAGAGGAGTGGTTTGTTGGGTATAGTTCTGCCATCTGTTGGATCTATAGAAAACGTCAAACTATCGAGTCGTATGTCTGCTAACATGGGGAAGCGGGGAGAAGAACCAAAATATGCTTGGCTGCATAGATACCCAGATAATGCCACCTCGCTGAGAAAGTGGATTCAGGATGCTTTCGAGGCTAGAAAAACTCGTCAACAGTTAATTGATCAAAGTGTGGACCTTATGAAGCGTAACAGTCACTGTAAAATGTCAAATTAAGACTGATTTAGAAACGCGTTGGAGGACAGTCTGCTGTTATAACCCTCCACATAGTTCAGGTTACATCCAATGTTGCGTGGAGCAATTGACCTTCGATGAAAGAAGTAGGGCATACTCACGCACGCCCCTTGAACGGCCTCCCCTCCAGGCCGGGGTATGCGAAATAATCGGGTTCTACTGACGCCTTGAATCAGCCCAGTAGTCAGCCGCCCAGCGAGTGGAATCCCCCGATGTGCCCTATGGCTTCGCCATCATATTCCTCGCCGTTGCCTACCAGTTCGTCGACAGTCGGGGCGTCTTTAGCGGGCAGCGTGGTCTTTTCCAGGTCTAGAACGGCGTAGACGGCGTTAATCAGGAACCAGGCTTCGTTTGGTCTCATTACAAACACCTCGGGTTTGGCGCTGGCCGTGTCGCGCATGATTCGCAGCCCGTCTTTGTAGCTGTTGAACGCGACGATCTTCTCAAGTTTGACCCTGAAGCTCCTGCCGGTGTTCTCGCCGGTGTAGTAGAGATGCTTGGTAGTCAAACCGAGGGTGCCGGTGTCCTGCAACTCCATCCCCACTTGCTCTATGGTGCGTCCCTCGAACGAACCTGGCCGTATGTACACGCCTTTGGCCACGCGGACGCTCACACCCATGGACGATCCCTTGTAGTGGCGGCGCGTCACCTCTTTTACGTACTCGACCTCCTCGAATACTTGAATCATCTCCTCGCTCTTCATGAGATTGAACGGCAAACGGGACCGACTCAGCGCGTAGCGGGGGATAACCCCATTGTGTAGGGAAGACAAGATGAGGGCACTTCGAAACAGGTCAAAATTTCGGGACCTGTTGAGTTCACGCTCCGAAAGGTTTAGAACCGAGCGGTACTTGTTCAAACCGGCTACCTCCGAATCCGAGAGATAGTCGTCGCTCAAAGCTTCTTGTAGGGCTTTGCCCCACCCCTCGCTCAACTTGTCGTGCAGCTGCCGAGAGTTCATGGGGATGTTGGCCCGTGAGGCAGCCGCACGGACTCGCTTGGGCAGATCGTCCAACCCCTCCCCGCGCAAAGCGGCCTTGAGGCAGAGTCGCATGATTTCCCGTTCAGCGCCCTTGACGCGGTTTTGGCACGCTGGATGCGCTTTTTTTCGCATTCCTGCGTTCTCTCCGCAAATTACACATTTACCCATTTCGTGCCTCCCTTGGGTCTTGAGCTGAACTCGACGCTTTCTAGCTTAAAGCAAATGTGTGACACGTCGCTGCTTGGCGGGGCATGCGGGGATTCCGCGAGGTGAGACGGCGCCCGGTGCTGCCCCAGGCTGGCGCATGCCGGGCCACAGTACAAGGTCCCCCAGGCTGGGTTTCTTTTTGCGAATGTGAGAGAGTTATATTTGTTCACAAATGGCCGCCGATTTCGCTGCTGAGCAACGATTCTGGTAAGGGAACTTGATCTGCAGCTCGCCAGCCCCGCCGAAAAACCCTCATTTCGGCTAAGGCGGCACCGGGTTCTTCTACGCGGAAGGCTTTCTTCGAAGGGTTCAAAATGCTGCTACATCACCTGATTTATCGAGCCGCAGATCGTTTTGGGGACAAGACCGCCTTCGGATGGGTGGAGCGGGATCGCACGCTCACCTACGCCGAGGCCGCAGCGGCCACCGATCGGGTGGCGGCGGGTCTGGCTCAGCTTGGCCTGAGGCGCGGGGACAGGCTTGGGGTCTTTGCCCACAACGGCCTCGACTATTTGCTCGCGATGACGGGGGCTTGGCGACTGGGGGCCATTCCCGCCCTGGTGAACGTCCGCTTCGCCGACGACCTCGACTACTACTTCTGCGATTGCACCCCCAAGATGATCGTCTACACCGGCGACCACTTCGACACCGTGGAGCGCCACCGAAAAGCACTCGCCGGCAGCGTGGAGCGCTACCTGTGTCTCGACGGGGAGCAGCCAGGTGCCACAGACTGGGCGGAAGTCCTCGACTGCTCCGCCGCTCCGCCGCCCGACTCAGCCGCTGAGGACGACATAGCCCACTTGTCGTACACCTCAGGCACGACCGGGCGCCCCAAGGGGGCGTGCCTTTCTCACGAGCCCACGGCGCGGGCCGCCCGCTGCATCGCAGAGCGAATGCGGATGACCGCCGCCGACGTGAGCCTCGGCCCCACGGCCCTGTCGAGTTCGTACCAACTCGTGGCGAACCTGCTGCCCGCCCTCTCGTGCTCGGCCACCTGCTGGGTTATGAACGGCTGGGGCGAGGACGGAGGCCTGGAGGTGATCGGGCGCATTGGCGCAACCGTCCTGGCGGCCAACCCGCACCTGCTGGGGGCCACTCTGGACGCGGCTCGCAAGGCGCGCACCTCGCCGCCCGCTGCGGGCACTGCGCGCACCGCGCCGCTCACGGCAGGTGAGGTGCTGCCCACTGCGGGTGAGGCGCCGCCAGCGCCGGACACCTCGCCGCCCCCTGCGGGCGAGGCCGGGGGGAGCGCCAGCGGCCTGCCCAAAAGCGTGCGCCTGGCGCTCTCCGGCGGCGGCCCGGCCCCGCTGGAGCTCAAGCGGGCTTGGCAGGACGAGCTGGGCGTGTGCATTGCGGAGAGCTACGGGCAAAGCGAGCTGGGGGGCTTCGTCGGCCTGGGGTCGCCCGATCCGCCCCCGCCCGGGCGCCTTGCGGCGTGCGGCAGGCCGCTGCCCGACAAGGAAGTCCGCATAGTGGGAGAGGACGATCACGAGGTGCCCGTGGGGGAGGTCGGCGAGATAGTCATTCGGGGCGGCTTCATGAAGGGGTACTGGGAGCGGCCGGAGCAGACGGCAGAAACCCTGAGGGGCGGCTGGTTGCGCACCGGCGACGTCGGGAGGATGGACGAGGAGGACTACGTGTTCATGCGCGGCAGGCTTTCGCAGCGTCTGACGGTAAGGGGAGAGCACTGGTACCCCCGCGACGTCGAGGAGGCCTTGCTCAGGCACCCCGGTGTTAGCGACGCGGCGCTCGTGGGCCTGGTCGTGAAGCCTGACGGCGGCGCCGGGGAGACCGCAGAGGGGCGTCCGGCGCCGGAGCACTCCCCGGTGGCGTTCGTGGTGATGCGAGGCGGCGACGCTGCGAGCAGGGGCGACGAACTGCGCTCGTACGCCGCCGCCGACTTGGCGGCAGACCTGAGCCCCCTGCACATCCGCCAAATAGAGGCGATGCCGATGACGGCGACAGGGAAGATCGACTACGTCGGGTTGCTCTCGTTGGCCGCCGATCTGATGGGCGCAGGGCCGTCGGGGGAGTGAGCGCCCTTTGGCCGCTTAGCCCCCCGCCGCTGCATCGCCTTCCGCCCCTGCTGCGCCAGGGCCCGCCCGAACAGCACCGCCAGAAACAGCCCCACCGAGCAGAGCGCCATCGTGGCGCCGGCGGCCGTGTCGTGGTGGAAGCTCACGAGGATGCCCACGTAGGTGGCCAGCCAGCCCAGCAGCACGGCTACGGCCATCATCAGCGGGACGCGCCGCACCAGCAGCCAGGCGGTGGCGGGCGGCCCCACGAGCAGCGCGAACACAAGCAGCGTCCCGACCACCTGCAGGGAAGCCACGATGGAGTTCGCAATTAGCACAAGAAGGGCGAAATGGGCCAGTCGGGGTCGCATCCCCAGCAGCCGGGCCTGCGTCTCGTCGAACGTCAGCGCCATGAACGGGCGGTGGAAGAGCAGAACCCCGCCCAGCGACACGGCGGCGGTGATACCGGAGCGGAGCAGGTCGTTGCCGCCGATGCCGGTTACCGAGCCGAACAGCAGCCGCGAGAGGTCGCCAACGTAAGACCCGCTTTGACGGGAGAGGATCACCACACCGAGGGCGAGCATCCCCACGAACAGCAGCCCGATGGCGGAGTCGTCGCGCAGCGGAGAGAGGTTGCGGATGGCGCTGATGCCGCCGACCATCGCCAGGGCCGCCAGCAGCGCCCCCAACGTCACGCTTCCGCCCAGAATGAACGCGACGGCTATGCCGGGCAGGACGCCGTGCGCCAGGGCGTCGCCCAGGAAGCTGAGCCCACGCAGGACAACCCAGGTGCCGACCACCGAGGTGGACAGCACGGCCAGGAAGCCTGCCAGCAGCGCACGCTGCATGAAGGGGTTGTCGGAGAACGGCTCGACCCACCAGGCCCAGGGGTCGGTGAGGAAATCCACGCCTGGGCGACCCTCTAGCTCCCGAGAGCGTCGGCGATGACGTTGGCGTTCGCTCGCATCATCCCGACGTAAGAGTCGGCGCCTGAGCCGGCTGGCCCAAGCGAGCCCGTGTAGAGGGTCGCAACCTCAACCCCGTCCAGTAGAGAGGCCAGGTTCTCGAGGATGTCGCTAGGTATGGAGAGGTCCTCGTTGAACACCGCCGGCAAGGGGTGCTCATTGAGCAGATCCCTCAGGTCGGACATGTGGGCGATTGACGGCTCGGCCTGGGAGCCGGATTCCAGGACGTAACCGACCACCTCGAAGCCGTAGCGGTGCGCGAAGCGCCCCAGGGCGTCGTGGTTGGTGAGCAGTTTGCGGTGCTCTGGGGGGACTTGTGAGAGCGTGGCGGCGATTTCGTCGTTCAGTTGTGTGAGGGCCGATTTGTAGTCGCCCGCGCAGGTTGTGAGCCTTTCCGGGTCTGCCGACGTCAAGGCGGCGAGCCGCCCCACAATGGGGTCAAGCGACTCGGCCACCGTCAGCGGGTCAAGCCAGATGTGGGGGTCGATGCCTTCGCCGTGCGCATGGCCGTGTGTTTCTTCGCTGTCGTGGTCGTCGTCTTCGTGGTCGTTGTCGTGATCGTCTTCGTCTTCGTGGTCGTCGTCGTCGTAATCGTCGTCGTGGTCGTCGTCGTGGTCGTCGTCGTCGTCGTGGTCGTCGTCGTGGTCGTCGTAATCGTCGTCGTCGTGGTCGTCGTCGTAATCGTCGTCGTGGTCGTCGTCGTCGTAATCGTCGTCGTGGTCGTCGTCGTTGTCGTGTGTTTCTTCGTGGTCGTCGTCGTGTGTTTCTTCGCTGTCGCTCTCGGTGGCCGACAGCAACTCAGCGCTCAGCTCGTCGCCCACGTGCAGCACGGGGGTGCCGTCGGCCTCTACGGCGGCGAGCGTGTCCTCAAGATTTTCCTCGAGGCCGAGACCGTTGGCTACCACGAGACTGGCCTGCCCGAGCCGTGCTCGGTCACGCATGGAAGGCTCGAAGCTGTGCGGATCGGCGCCCCTGGGAATAAGGGCCTCGACCTCGGCGAGGGCGCCGTTGCATGTGACGTTGCTCAGGACGTCCGCCCAAATCGTGGTCGTGGCGATGACGAGAGGCTTGGGGGTCGACTCCGTTACGGCAGGGGGTGCTTCGCCGGCGGGTGCGCCGCTGGCCGAGGGGGTGCTGGCGTCGCTGGCGGGTGCGTCGCCGCCGCCGGCGGGTGCGCCGCTGGCCGAGGGGGTGCTGGCGTCGCTGGCGGGTGCGTCGCCGCCGCCGGTGGTGACATCGCTGGCCGAGGCGCATCCGGCAGACAGGAGTGCTGCAACGCAAAGCGCCAGCGAGCCCCGGGCAAGCATCGGCAGGGCCGATACTCGCCCTCGTCCACGGTTGCTGGAAGCCCGGTCGTGGGGAGGAGTCGTCGATCTCATCATTCCTTGCTCCTTTAGGGTTGATCTGAGTCGTCGATCTCGACGACTTCGCAAACTGCTAACTGAAATAATACTGATAATTATTATCAATCCATGGACGGGAAGCGAACGGCGTAGCACTACTTAGGCTTTAGGGGATGAAGTTCCCACGCCCTTCACCTCCTGCAAGCAATGCCGGCGTGAAAGTGCGGGCTGGCACCGTGTCCGAGGTGCGTGAGGATGCTGGCGTGAGGGTGCGGGCAGGTGCCGTGCCCGAGGTGCGGGCGGAAAAGCTCTGCGTGGAGTTCGGCGTGGTGCGCGCCCTTGAAAACCTGTCTTTCGCCCTGCGCCCGGGGTCGCTGACGGCGGTGATAGGCCCCAACGGATCGGGGAAGACGACGCTGCTGATGGTTCTGGCGGGCCTGCTGCAGCCGAGTTCCGGCAGCATCGGGCGGCGCTCCTCGGTGGCCTACATGCCGCACCAGAACGGCCACGGCGCGCCCATTCCCCTGATAGTGGCGGAAGTGCTGGTGATGGGCCTCTACCGGCGGCTGGGCAACTACCGGCGGATGAGCGCCGCCGAGCGTGAGCGCCTTACGCTCGCCGCCGAACGCCTGGAGGTGGCCGACCTGATGCGAAGGCAGTTCTCGGAGATATCCAGCGGGCAGCGTCAGCGGGTGCTGATGGCGCAGACGCTCCTGCAGCAGGCAGATCTGGTGCTGCTCGACGAGCCGATCACCGGTCTCGACCTGGCCAGCCGGCGTCGCATAATGGATGTGATGTCCGCCGAGTGCGGGCGGGGGGCGGCGGTCGTCTTCTCAACCCATCACCTCGACGAGGCCCGCCACGGCGACCAGGTGCTGATGCTTGACAACAGGCTGGTGGCAAAGGGCCCGCCTGAGGATGTGCTCACGAAGGAGAACCTGGAGACCCTCTACGGGGAGCGGGTCATTCACGGAGCGCCCGACTGCGATCACCCGGCCGACAGGCTGCTGGTGCTCGACGAGCACGCCCACGGCCGGCGTCTGGAGACGGCTCAGCAGACGACGTTGCAGTAGCCAGGCGGCCCGCGGCGCCCGTTGTCGCCCGCTGTCGGTGTCCTGTTGTAGTCGCCCCCGTCCGCTGGCGTCCTGATGTCGGCGTCTCCGCCCGTCGGCGTCGCCCCGCCCGCCGGGGCGTCGCTTAGCTGTCGGTGCAGGCAGCGCAGCGACCGATGGCGTCGACCGTGTGCTGGTCGACGCTAAAGCCGACCTCGTCGGCCGCCTCGGAGAGTCCTCGCGTCACTGCAGACTCGGTGAAGGAGTCGAGAACCACGTCAGCCACCTCTCCGCAAGAACCGCAGATCAGGTGATGATGGTGCCCGCCCAGGCGCTCGGACAACTCGAAGAGGGCACGCTCGGCGTTCACGGGCAGTCGCCGCACCACCCCGACCTCCTCGAGCGTCGAAAGGGAGCGGTAGGCGGAACTCGCGAAGAGTCCGTCGGAGCGCTCGAGGATTCCCTTGATGGTGAGAGGCTGGCCGACATCGGCCAGGACAGAGACGATTGAGCGCAGGTTCTGTGTGTAGCGCCTGCCCCCGGAGCGCACCGCAGCCTCAGCCTCGTTGTGTATTCCGGCTTGGGTATTCATGACTTGCCAAGGCATCTTACGATGTCGGCTGTGAGGGACAAGGTTGTCGACTTCGTGGACGTGGAGGCCAAGCTGGCCGCTCGCAGCCTGAAGTGGGGGGTCGACCCTGACCGCAGGCCCGCCCGGGAAACCGCCCTGGGCCCGGGGCAGGCGGGCGTAATTCCGGCGTGGGTGGCTGAGCACGACCTGGGGCCTCCCCCCGCCGTGCGCGACGCTCTGAGGCGCCTGGCCGACCTGCCCGACGTCGGCTACACGAGACGATCCAAGGACGTGGGCCCGGCCTTCGCCCGGTGGGCGGAGCAAAGACACGGCTGGTGCCCCGATCCTGGCCTGATCGTCCCCACGTCCGACGTGATGCAAGGAATCTGGGCCTGCGTGGCCGCCTTCTCCGGGGCAGGCGATGGCGTGATTCTCTCCCCGCCGATGTACCCGCCCTTCCACGAACTCTGCGTAAGCACCCAAAGGAGCGAGCTGATCTGGCCGCTGAGACGGACGCGGCAGGGATGGGTGCACGACATCGACGAACTGGCCTCGCTTCTGGAAAGCCACCCCCACAGCCGCATTCTGCTGCTCTGCAGCCCGCAGAACCCCACCGGCCGTATCTACGGGCTGGAGAGCCTGCAGCGCATCGTCGAGCTGGCGGACGAGCACGACCTGGTGATCGTCAGCGACGAGATCCACGCCGACCTCGTCTTCCCGGGGGTTCGCCACCATCCCTTGCTCAGCCTCCCCTCGGCGGCGGGGCGCACGGTCTCGCTCTGCTCGCCAGGGAAGACGTTCGCCGTCTCGGGGTTGAGAACCGCCGTGGCGGTGTTCGGCAGCGAGGAGATGCTTGAGGGGTTCCGGAAAGTCCCCGCCCAACTTCTGGGGGACGTGAGCCGCGCCGGTAGCGAGGCCGCGATTGTCGCCTGGGAGACGGGAGGGGAGTGGTTGGACAGCCTCCTGGAGTTGCTGGGCGGGCATCGCCGACGCGTCGGCGAGATTGTGTCGGGGTTCCCTGACGTGGGCTACCACCCGCCCGAGGCCACGTTCCTGGCCTGGCTCGATCTCTCAGCCACCGCACTGGGAGCGGACCCCGCCGAGACGCTGCTGCGACGCGCCAGGCTGCGCCTGTTTCCTGGGCACGAGTTCGGCATCGGCGGGGAAGGGCACGTGCGGCTCAACTTCGGCACCTCCAGCGCGCTGCTCGAGGAGATACTGAGGCGATTGAGCGAAGCCTTGCGGGGTTAGCAGGCTTGCGGGGGGGGGGGTTAGCAGGCTTGCGGGGTTAGCCCGCAGGCTCGGGCGTGCCCTGCGACGCCAAGGGGCGCCTGCGACGCTTTACTGGGGGCGTGCCGAGAAGGGGAGTGCCGCGAGACGCCTGGCTAGGGGCGCTTCGGGAAGCGGCTGAAGTCTGGCGGGGTCTTTTGCACGTAGCTGTCCCGCCCGTGCTGAGCCTCTTCGCTGAGGTAGTAAAGCAGCGTGGCGTCGCCCGAGAGCTGCTGAATGCCGGCGAGCCCGTCGTCGGCCGCGTTCATCGCCGCCTTCAGCATCCTCAGCGCAAGGGGGGAGTGCTCCAGCATCCGCAGGCACCAGCGCACCGTCTCCACCTCTAGCTCCTCGAGCGGGACGACGACGTTCACCAGTCCCATCGCATGCGCCTCGGAGGCGTCGTACTGGCCGCACAGGTACCAGATCTCCCGGGCCTTTTTCTGCCCCACCACCCTGGCCATCAGCCCCGAGCCGTAGCCACCGTCGAAAGAGCCCACCCTGGGGCCGGTCTGGCCGAAGACGGCGTTGTCGGCGGCGATAGTGAGGTCGCACACCAGGTGCAGCACGTGGCCGCCCCCGATTGCGTAGCCCGCAACCATCGCCACCACCGGTTTCGGGATGCGGCGAATCTGCACCTGCAGGTCAAGCACGTTCAGACGCCCGATGCCCTTGCTCGCCACCTCGTCTGCGCCGATGTAGCCGTCGTCGCCGCGGATTCTCTGATCGCCGCCTGAGCAGAAGGCCAGGTCGCCCGCCCCGCAGAGGATCAGCGCGCCGATCTTGTCGTCGTCGCGGGCGGCGGAGACAGCGTCGGAGAGCTCGAAGAGGGTCTGCGGGCGGAAGGCGTTGCGAGAGCGCGGGCGGCAGATCGTCAGCTTGGCCATCCCCCCGCAGGTGGAGTAGGCAATGTCGGCGTAGCCCCTGTCGTGGACATGCCAGTCGGCCCCAGGCTTGATCAGGCTTTCTTCGGGGCTTTCGCTGCCCCTCGGCCTCGGACGCCTGAACTGCTCTTCGTATGGTTCGTCTCGGCTCATATCCCTGCCTCCAGTATTGCGCTCGCTTCCTTGGGTTAGCAGACGCCTGGCCCGCCTTCCCGTTGTGGTTGGGGATTGTCACTAAAGCGGGCCGGGCGCAGGAGCTGCATGTTCGGGGCTGCGCCCAGGCCTGCGCCGGGGGGCACCTCAAGCGCTCCGCCGGAGAGCCTCGGAGGCTCACAGAGGTCGAACTCGAACAGCCCTGAGGTGCCCAGCCCTGCAGGCTCCCCGCCGAGTGCAGCAGAGAGATGCAGGGCGGTGGTGAGGCCGACAGCGCTTTCCAGGGCTGAGCTGATCACCGTTTTCGTGTTGCTTCGACGCAGGGCCGCGGCGGTTGAGGCGACGTCTGTCGGGGCGCCGAGCAGGGTGGGTTTCAGCACTGCGTAGTCCATGCCAAGCCCGTCGGACGGGATGTCGCAGATTCCGGGCAGGCTCTCGTCGACCGCCAGCGGGACGGGGGAGGCGAGCTGCAGCCCACGCAACTCGTCGAGGCCGCTGGTGGGCTCCTCCACGAATTCCGGCTCGAACTCGGCGAGGGCGCGCAGGTTCGCCTCGGCCTGCGAGGGTGTCCACGCCCCGTTGGCGTCGAGGCGGACGCTGACCCCTTGGCCGGCCGCCCTGCGGAGGGCGGCTACCCGCTTGAGGTCTTCCGAGATGGGCCTGAAGCCCAGCTTCAGCTTCAGTGTCTTGTGGCCGGCTGCAGCCGCCTGCGCCGTGCCCGCTGCCACTTCGTCGGCGTTCTTGCCCTCCACCAGGGCCGCCGTGGGGACGGCTCTTGGGTCGCCCGCGGGGTGCGGGGCAGCGGGGTGCGGGCCCGCAGGCTGCGGGGCCGCGGGGTGCGGGCCCGCAGGCTGCGGGGCGTTCGGCTGAAGCCCCAGCGCTTCGATGAGAAACTCGCAGAGCGGGATGCGCCGCAGCCGTGCCGCGAGGTCGGCCAGGGCGGCCCCGGCTGCCGCCCAGGCGCAGGGCGTCGCCTTCAGGCGCTCTCGGGCATTGTTAAGGACGCGGCGCAGATCGCCCTCGAAGGCGTCGCCGTCGGCCAGCCAGCGCTC
Source organism: uncultured Acidimicrobiales bacterium (assembly GCA_958295925.1). Taxonomy (GTDB): domain Bacteria; phylum Actinomycetota; class Acidimicrobiia; order Acidimicrobiales; family CATQHL01; genus CATQHL01. The sequence continues at coordinate 229,506 of CATQHL010000001.1, read as the reverse complement.
AAGGGCGGCGGCTGTCTGTGCGAGGCCCGGGCCTTCCCGGCCAGGCAGGGGGGCCGCGTCGCCCCAGCCGATCGGGCCGTTGTCGGCAGAGCGGAGACGGAGCAGCACGCCGCTGCGGGCGGTTATCGCCCCGCCGCCGGTCTCGAGCGGCCGCCTCAGCCGGAGCCTGTAGGCGAAGAGGTCTCCGCTCAGCGTCCCCGGCGTTATGGCCCCCAGGCTCACGGGAGGCCCGATGTGGCCAGCGCCTCTGACACGGCGCGGCTTATCTCCTGGTGCTCGGCGACGTTGGCGGCGCTGTCCACCGGCACTTCGATCACGTCCACCCCTGGGCGGGCGATGCTTTCGGCCAGCGCCTGCGCCAGAGCCCCGGCGGTGCCGGCCGACCTATGCCGAGCCCCCAGCCCCTCGACGAGGGGCCTGAGATCGAGGTTGTGCGGCGTGTGGAAGAGGGCGTCGAAAGTCTCGGCGTCGAGGGCCTTGGCGATGGGGAGGAAGTCGAAGATGCCACCGCCGTTGTTGTTGGCCACCACCATCGTCAGGTCAAAGCCGGCGTTGACGCCCCAGAGCAGCCCGCCGAGGTCGTGGAGGAGGGCAAGGTCGCCCAGGTACACGACCACGGGGGCATCCTCGGCAGCCGCTACGCCGAAGGCGGCCGAGATCACCCCGTCTATCCCGTTCACCCCCCGCTGTGCGAGCACGCGCAGAGCCGGGCGGGGCGCCAGGAAGGCGTCGAGATCGCGCACGGGCATGCTGTTGGAGACGTACACGGTGGCGCCCGCGGGCAGCGCCTCCCCAAGCGTCTTGGCGATCCCCGCCTCGAGCAGGGGGGCGTCGTCGTCGGCTTCGAGCACCTCCCTGACCGCTGTCCACGCGGCCCGCTCGGCCGCCTGCCAGCCCGCCAGCCAGCGGCCGTCCGCCCCCGCTGTCCGTCGTCCGCCCTCGGTTGTCGCCTTCCGTCCGCCCCCGCCCGCCAGCCGGCGGCTGACAGCGGAGCAGAGCGCGGCAGGGTCGCACTCAAAGCGCCTGTCGGGGACTGTCTCGGCCTCCTCCCAGCGCCTAGACGGATCCACCAGCATCTGCCTGGCCGCAGGGAAGCCCGCCAGCCCTTCCCGCAGCGCCAGCGAGGCGGTCGGATGCCCAATGCGCAGCACCACCTCAGGTGCCTGGCGCCTCCAGAATTCGCCTGCGCCAGCAAGGAGGGTGCCCGTCGAAATCAACACGTCACCCTCGGCTGCGGGGGAGCGGGGTGGCGGGCTGAAGCGCAGGTTCGAGGCTGCGTCGGCGAGCACCGGCCAGCCCGCCAGCCTGCCCAGCCCCAGGACGTCGGCGGCTTCGGCGGGCGTGAAGTTGCCAGGCCCCACGGCTATCAGGCCCCGCTCGCAGTTTCTGGCGCACTCGAGCAGGTCGCCAGTTTCCGCAGGGGTGGGCGGGCAGATCTCCGCCTGCCGTCCCGGGGTCGTGCCGCAGTTCCCGCCTGCCTGGGGTCTTGTGGCGGTCGTAGGGGAAAGTGCCCCGGCTGAGGGCTCAAGCAGCGTCGGTCGTCCTGTCTTCTTCGTCGGGAATTGGGTCGTAGGGGAAAGTGCCCCGGCTGAGGGCTCAAGCGGCTTACGAAAGGGGAAATTCACGTGGACAGGCCCGGATTGCGTGCCGGCGGCTTCGGCCAGCGCCCTTCCGGCCGCGTAGCGGGCGTGGTCGGGGGAGACCTCCCCGGCAACCGGCAGGTCGGCGAACCAGCGCACATGCCCCCCGTAGAGGCGTACCTGGTCGATGGTCTGACCAGCGCCCCTGTCACGTATCTCGGGAGGCCTGTCGGCAGTGAGAACCAGCAGCCCAACCCCGTCGTAGAAGGCCTCTGTCACGGCCGGCAGGTAGTTGGCCGCCGCGCTGCCGGACGTGCTGACGAGGGCTACGCACCCTCGCTGCTGCTTGGCCAGGCCGAGGGCGAGGAATCCCCCGCTGCGTTCGTCGTGATGCATCAGCACACTCAGCCCGCACCTCTGCGCCGCAAGCACCAGCAGCCCCGAACGGGAGCCGGGTGAGCAGACAGCGTGCCGCACCCCGCCTCGAAGCAGCTCGGCGAAGAACGCCAGGCAGTACTCGTAGGGGGGGCTCGTCTTCATACCGGCGGCTACGTACTCGTAGGGGGGGCTCGTCTTCACACCGGCGGCTCCGCAAGGTCGAGCACCGAGAGGATCGCCCCCAGCTTGGCCTCTGTCTCTGCCAGTTCCCCGCTTGGGGTTGAGCCCTCCACGACGCCCGCGCCGGCGAAGATTCCCATCTCCCGGGAGCCTTCCCGCAGCAGCCCGCACCGCAGCGCAAGCGCCACCTCGCCGTTGCCCTTAAGGTCGCTCCAGCCCAGTGGGGCGGCGAACCAGCCCCGGTCGAAGTCCTCCCGCGTGCTCAGGAACCTCAGAGCCTCCCCTGTCGGCAGGCCGCCTATGGCAGGGGTGGGGTGGAGCCTCGCCGCCAGCCGCCAGATTTCGCCCGGGGGGAAGTCGGCTCTCCCTCTCAGAGTCGTGCTGAGGTGGGCGATGCCCGGCAGCCTGCGCACAGAGGGCGACCCGGGAGCCTCCTCGAACCGCACCCCGGCGGAAGCGAGCCGCTCGTAGAGGTGCCCTGCCACGGCGGCGTGCTCGAAGAGCTCCTTGGGGTCGCAAAGCAGTTCGCTCAGGACTTCATTGTCGCGGGCGTCCCCTGCCAGCGGGCGCGACCCGGCCAATGCGGCGGTCTCAAGGTTTCTGCCGCCGATGCGCAGCAGAAGCTCAGGGGTGGCGCCCAGCAGCGTGCCGCCCCCCCGCCCGACGGCGAACGTGGTGGCCGACCGGAAGCGATCAGCAAGGCGCAGCAGCATCTCCCTGACGACTGCGGGCCGGGCGCCTCCCTCGGCCAGCCGCACGGTGGCCCGCCGCGCGGGCACCACCTTGGTGAACCTTCCATCGTCGATTTCTCGGAGAGCGGCGGCGACGACCTGCCTGTAGGCGTCCTCCCGGGCCTCCGAGCGCGTGTACTCGGCGGGGATGCCCACGCGCCCCCTTGCGAGTTCGGCGCCCCCTCGGAGCAGATCCAGCGCCCTTGCCTCAGCGTCTTGGGCGGCGCTTCTCGAGGCTTCGCCCGGGATGGTCAGGAACCAGCGCAGGCCCTCCCCCCGGTCGATCCCCAGAATCTCCGGCAGCACCAGGCAGGAGGCAGGGAAGTCGGCCCAGTCGCATCCCATGCGAGGACTGGCGCCTGTCCGTGAATTGATGCTTCCGGTGTAGAACCCGAATCCCCCGTAAAGCACGAGCGCCCCCTCCGGGCCGCCGTCAGGCCCTCGGGAAGGCTGAAGAACCTCGAAAATGCCCTCGGGGCTGTCAAGGCAGTCTGCAATTGAGGCCCCGGCCTGCGTGCGCCGTTCAATTGTCACCCCCAGCCCCACAAGCCGGAAGTTGCGCTCCGGCTGCAGCCATACGAAGCGCTCCCGCCTGCCCGCAGCGGCGAACGCGCCCGCCGGGTCAGGCGACTCCCCGACGCCTGCGAGTTCCTGTGTGCGGATCATCGGCTTCGGCGGCGAACGCGCCCACGCAGATGCCGCGGGCGCCCGCAGTGCGTTCTGCTCACCGGCTCGGCGAGGAGGGGGTTTCCGCTCCGGCGGCGCGCTCCACGCCGGCGGCGCGCTCGCCGATCTGCCGGAGCAAGTTGAGGTGGAAATGGCTCGAGACCAGACGCTGCACATGCGGAAGAAGCCTCTGCAGCAGCGAAGCCAACTCGCTGCGGCCGCTCTCAGGCGGGATCGACTCCTTGAACAGGTCGATGGCCTCGCTCACCATCGCGTCGGTGTAGTCGTCGTGCCGGAGGGCGAGGTTGATGAGGGCAGCCTGATCGACCCCTTCCCGCAGAAGGGCGGCCGCGGCCTCGAGCATCTCCAGGGCCGCATGGGGGAAGCGCTCAGCGTCCTCAAGCCCGACGGCGACCTTCGACGCCCGCAAGAGCCCGGCTTCGACGGCGAGGTCTATCAGCTCGGCTGGAAGGCCGGAACGGGCTTTGAGGTCGTCGCGGGTGAGCATCGCCCCACCCTCCGTGCGCTCCGACAGGATGGCGGAAAGTGGGTCTTTTCCCGACAGCACGGCGCCGATCTGCTCCAGGCTGAGGCCCCTGTTGGCAAGCCGCCGGATCTCCTGAAGCCTGAGCAGATGCCCTTGCTCGTAAAGTCCGATGCGCCCTCGACGGGCGGGAGGATCCAACAGGCCCAGCCTCTGGTAGTAGCGAATCGTCGCAACGCTCAACCCGGAGGACAGAGCCAGTTCCTCGACCCTGAAAGCCACGACGGAGAGCCTAGCAATTGTATGAGTGATTTCTATGAGAGTTCTTACTTAATCAATTTTTTCCAGGCTTTGCCTGCCACCATCTGCGGTTCGTTCGGCAATCGCCAAGGATGGGAGCGTTAAAGTTGGGCGGAGAGGCCCCAGCATCGATTCCACCCCTTTTGCGTGATTGAGTAAATGACACATCCCTCGCTCCTGTTGCCGCGCCCCGCCCCAGGCGGCTCGGCGGAACCCCCAGACCGTCCGCGCGGGCGCGGGCGCCGCTTGGCGGCCGCATTGGTGGCCACCGGGCTGTTCCTGTCTTCCGCGTCCCCGGCGGCCTCGCAGGAGAGCGTCGAGGAGGCCAGGGAGGACCTGCTGAGGGTGGAGGAGGAGCGGCTCAGGGTCAAGTCCCAGGTCGACCTCCTTGCGGCGGAGGACATCGAAGTCCTCGAGGCGCTGAACGCGGCGAAGGAGTTGGTCGACCGCCAGGAGGCAAGGGTGGCGGCCGTGCGACAGGATCTGCGAGTCAACATCGCCCAGATGCGCCAGAAGGAGATTGCCCAGGACTACGCGGCGCTCGACATCCGGACGATTCGCCAGGAGGCGGTCGACTTGGCTGTGGAGGCCTATCTGCGCAGCGAAAGCGAGGCCTTTGAAGCCCTGCTGGGTACCGAGGACATAACAAGTGGGCTGAGAAAGCTGGCTCTGCTCGACGTTGTGCGGTCAAGCACCACCGACCTGGTCGATCGGGTGAGGCTTCTCGAGGACGAGCACGCCGAGGCCGCCGCAGAACTGGCGGCCGTCGTGGCCGGAGTGGAGGCGCTTGAGGCGCAGCTGCAGGAAGAACTCGTTGCTCTTGAAGATCAGCGCCTGGAGCAGGTTCTCATTAAGAAGGAGCTGGACATCCGCCGACAGCAGCTGCAGGTGGAATACAACAACTGGGACCAGGAAGCCAAGAGCCTCGAGGCGTTCATTCAGCTGAAGATCTACCAGGAGGAGCTTCGCAGGCAGCAGGAGGAGATGCGGCGGAGGGCCCGCGAGTTGGGCGTCCTTTCCACTGAGGAAAACGCCGCCCTGGGCTTTCTCTGGCCGACGGCGGGGTACGTGGGATCGGGCTACGGCTATCGGATTCACCCCATTTTGGGCGGCACTAGGTTCCACGCCGGGATAGACATGGGCAGCGTCTCAGGTCAGGAGGTGTACGCGTCCAAGTCGGGGGTTGTGATTCGTTCAGACTGGGCGGGGGGTTACGGAAATGTGGTGATCGTCGAGCACGGGGGAGGGTTCTCCAGCCTGTACGCCCACCTGCTTTCCCGGAGCGTCTCCACTGGCGACTTCGTCCAGGCGGGGCAGGTGGTAGGGCTGCTTGGCTCCACAGGCCTGTCGACCGGCCCGCACCTGCACTTTGAGATCCGCGTCAACGGTGCGGCGGAGAATCCCCTCAAGTACCTGCCAGGGTAGGGAAATGAACCGACACCCTTCCACGGCACTGCTGACCGACCAGTACGAGCTCACGATGCTGGACGCCTCCCTGCGCTCCGGCGCTGCCGACCTGCAGGCGACCTTCGAGGTCTTCTGCCGACGCCTGCCGCCCGGGAGACGCTTCGGGGTGCTGGCCGGCACCGGCCGCCTGCTCGAGGGGATTGCAAGGTTCCGATTCGGGGCGGACGAGCTGGAGCACCTGGAGCAAAACCGGATTGTCACCCCTGAGGCGCTGCAGCGGCTGGCCGACTACTCCTTCACCGGTGACATCTCCGGCTACAGGGAAGGCGAGATCTATCTTCCTGGCTCGCCCGTGCTGACCGTCCACAGCAGCTTTGCCGAAGCCGTGCTGCTTGAGACGCTGACGCTCTCGGTGCTCAACTACGACTCCGCCGTGGCCGCCGCCGCCTCCCGAATGAAAATCGCAGCCGGCGCCCGAACGCTCCTTGAAGGGGGCAGCCGCCGCACCCACGAGCAGGCCGCCCCTGCCGCCGCCAGGGCGGCCTACATCTGCGGCTTCAACGCAACCTCCAACCTGGAGGCCGGGCGACTCTTCGGGGTGCCCACCGGCGGGACCATCGGGCACGCATTCATCCTCGCCCACGATTCGGAGGAGGAGGCGATGGCGGCGCAACTCAATCTCGTAGGGGCGGACAGCACCTACCTGGTGGACACCTACGACATCCCCTCCGGTGTTCGTAAGGCGGTGGCGGCGGCAGGGAAGGAGTTGGCGGCCATCCGAATCGACTCCGGGAACCTGGCGGCCGAGGCGATCAGGGCGCGGGCGATCTTGGATGATCTCGGGGCGAGGAAGACCCGAATCGTGCTTTCGGGCGATCTCAACGAGTTCGACATCGAGGCCCTGGCAGGGGCGCCCGCCGACGGCTACCTGGTGGGGACGGAGCTTGTGGTTGGTGCAGGGGCGCCCACGGCGGGGCTGGTCTACAAACTCGTGGAGATCGACGGGACGCCGGTGCGCAAGCGGTCGGCGGCAAAGTCGTGGCGGCCGAGGCGAAAGCGTGCGTACCGGTTGCTCGACGACAACGGGGTGGCCGTCTCCGAGGAGATGCTGGCGGAGGAGACGCAGGCCCCGCCGGGTGAACGCTCCCGGCAGCTGCAGACGGCATTCGTGTCCGCCGGGGCGCTGGCCGACCCCGGACTTGCCGAGGCGTCTGAGGCTGTTCAGGCCGCCAGACGTCACCACCTGCGCGCCCTTGGCGAGCTGCCCCCCTCCGCCCTTGACCTCAGCGAGGGAGAGCCCTTCCTGAATATCCGCTACGACCCGCGGCTTATGCTCTGAGAGTGTCCAGCCCGAGGGTTTTGCGACTGGCGTCTTGAGCGAGATTACCGAGACCAGGCGCGAACCCTCACCGCTTCGAGACCTTGGCCGCCCACGGCGGGCGCTCTTGGTGGTGGATGTTCAGAACGACTTCTGCGACATCCCAGGTGCTTCCCTGCCGGTCTCCGGCGGAGCTGATCTGGCCGGGAGAATCAGCGGGTTTCTGCGCTCCGCCGCACGCTCAGGGGAGTACGCGGCGATTGCGGCCACGAGGGACTGGCACGTCGAGCCGGGGGATCACTTCTCGGCGCAGCCCGACTACTCCTCGTCATGGCCGCCCCATTGCGTGGCAGGCAGCAGCGGCGCAGAGTTCCACCCCGACCTAGACCTGGGTTGCGTGGGGGAGGTGTTCTCCAAGGGCGGGTTCTCCGCCGCCTACTCGGGGTTCGAAGGGTGCAACGCCGCCGGGGAGACGCTCTCGGACTGGGCGGGGAGGATGTCCCTCGACGGGGTCGACGTGGTCGGCATCGCCACCGACTACTGCGTCAGGGCGACCGTGCTCGACGCTGCGGCGCTCGGCCTGCGCACGCGCCTGCTCCTCGACCTCTGCGTCGGGGTGGACGCAGCCTCCAGCGAGGCCGCCGTGGCGGAGATGTCGGGAGTGGCCGAGATTCTCAGCTCGGCCGACGTGCTGAGCTAGCCCCGCGCCACCCTTGGGCGCCGGTCGCCCCGCACCTCCTGGATCAGCGAATCCTGCGGGCTGTCGGGAGGAAAGACCAGATCGCCGCCAGGCCGCTCATCAGGTCGCCCGCCATCTGCAAAGGGTGCTTCTCAGTGCCTGGCACCTCGGGGCTGCGCAGGCGGAACTCCCGCACGGCAAAGCGGAGGCGGCGCTCGATCATCGTCATGAGCAGCAGCGGGTGGTCGGAGGAGTCGGGCAGGTGCGCCATTATTTCCTTCAGGGCGGCCGAGTCGTACATTCGCACGGGGGACTCCAGGTCACCCCTGCGGGAGCCGATGAGCATCCCGCCGATGCGGCCCATCGCCCGAGAGGAGAGCGTCCGCCTGTCGCCCACGACTATCCGTCCACCCGCCTCGTAGTTCTCAAGCAGATTTGAGGCGTCGCTGCGGCTGAGGTGCACCTGCCCGGCCAGCAGCAGCACGAGCTCGGTGCCTGCCATGAGCGCCTCGGAGCAGGCTGTCTTTACTCCCCAGCGCCTGCCTGGGGGCGGGGGGAGCTGCGTGTGCTCCCGGGTGTGGGCGGCCAGGGCGTCCTCAAGCACTGAAAGCTCGCCCTCCGGCGTCTCGCACATCACCACCACGAGGCTGCGGCGCGGCTCGGTAAGCATGCGTGAGGTACTAGCGGCGGGTGCCCGTGGCGGGCGCCCCGGCGGTTTGAAGCCCTGCCAGGTCGCTGTTTGAGGCGGCTGCATCGGCGTTGGTCTCGCCCAAAGCGACGGCCTCATCGGCGCTGGCCTCATCCGAGGCGACGGCTGCCGTCTGTTTCCGGTGAATGTCTCGTTCGGCGAAAGTGTCCTCATCGGTGCTGGCCTCATCGGCTACGGCTGCCGCGGCTCCGTCAAGCCCGTCGAGCAGGTGACCGAGCCTGTCCCGCTTTGTTAGGAGGTAGCGGATGTTCTCGGCGTTGGGGGCGACCTGGAGGGGGATGCGCTCCGCCACGTCTATGCCATGCTCCAACAGCCCGGCCGCCTTGTCGAGGTTGTTGGTCAGCAGCCGCACGGAGCGCACGCCGAGGTCGGCGAGAATCGCCGCCGCCACCCCGTAGCTCCTGCCGTCGGCGGGAAGGCCCAGGGTGAGGTTGGCGTCGACGGTGTCGGCTCCGTCGTCCTGAAGCTGGTAGGCCCGGAACTTTCTGGCCAGGCCTATTCCGCGCCCTTCGTGGGAGCGGAGGTAGACGAGAATGCCCGCACCCTCCTCTGCGATCAGGCGAAGCGACGCCCCCAGCTGCTCGCCGCAGTCGCAGCGCAGCGAGCCGAGCAGGTCGCCTGTGGCGCACTCGGAGTGGACGCGCACCAGGGTGGCGGCGTCATGGTCGCCCTGGCCCAGGACGCAGGCCAGATGCTCGGGCGGGGCGTGGCCGTTCAGGCCGTCAAGCGCCTCTGTGCTGCGGTAGGAGAACACCCGAAACTCCCCGTGGCTGGTGGGGACACGGGCCGAGGCGAGCAGCGCAACGCCTTCTGCGACGCCCGCGAGGCCCGGTTCTTCCATGCGGCGGTCGATCTCCCCGTCGGGGGGTCGGTGGCTTGCGGGCGGGGAGGTGTCTTCGAGCATCGTCAGCGGTTGTCTTGGCGGTGGTTCCGTTCGTATCGGCAATGATTCTGCAGGCACGCTACACAGCAGGGGGCGGCTGCGGCGATGCCCAGGCTGTCTAGCGGCGATGTCAAAGCGGGCCAGCGGCAATGTCGCATTGGCTGAAGCGTAGAGTTGCGGGTGTGTTTGGCAGCGCAGAACCTGCAATAGACCTCTACAGCGACACCCAAACCAAGCCCACGGCGGAGATGCGCCGAGCGATAGCGGCAGCCGAGGTGGGCGACGAGCAGCAAGGCACGGACCCCACGGTGAACCGCCTATGCGCGCGCATGGCCGAACTTCTAGGGCACGAGGCCGGGCTGTTCCTGCCCACTGGCACGATGTGCAACCTCGTGGCGGTGGCCACGCACACCACCCCGGGTGAGAGCATCATCGCGGACGACCGCAGCCACATAGTCCGCTCTGAGACGGGTGGCGCGGCGGCGGTCTCGGGTGTGATAACCGACCTGCTGCCTGGGGAGCGCGGGCAGTTCAGGGCGGACGACCTCCGGGCGGCGCTTGCGCCCGGCCACATCTACCGGCCGAGCCCAAGGCTGGTCTGCCTGGAGCAGACGCACAACTTCGGCGGGGGGGCGATCTGGCCGCTGGGGCGCTACCGGGAGGCGGCGGATATAGCCCACGAACACGGCGTGCTCGTCCACACCGACGGGGCGCGCCTGTTCAACGCCACCGTCGCGACCTCCACCGAGCCCTGCGTCTGGGGTGAGCCGGTTGATTCGATCTGGGTGGACTTCACGAAGGGGCTGGGGGCGCCGCTTGGGGCGGTGCTGGTGGGGTCGACGGACTTCATAGCCCAGGCGAGGGTCTACAAGCATCGCTTCGGGGGGGCGATGCGCCAGGCGGGGATAGCGGCGGCGGCCTGCCTGCACTCCCTCGACCACCACGTGGAGCGGCTGGCGGAGGATCACGCGAACGCCTCCCGACTGGCCGAGGGGCTTCGGGCGCTGGGCCTGGATATCTCGCCTGCGGAGACGAACATGGTCTGGCTGGACGTTTCACCGACCGGCCTGGGGGCGGCCGGGTTCCTTGAGCGCCTGGCGGCCCACGGCGTGAGAATGAGCAGGGTGGAGGAGGACGTGCGGGCGGTCACGCACCTCGGCGTCTCGGCGCAGGACGTAGAGGCCGCTATTTCCGCTGTAGGGAAGGTGCTGGACTCGTGCCCGGGCGGGGACGCCTAGGCGTCAGGGTCGTGCCCGCAGCGCCCCTGCCCGACCTGCCTGTGGGGGAGTTCCGCCGTGGGGCCGTCTGAGTCCACCCCGCCGGGGTCGGCTGGGCCTTCGGGCCTGTTGACGTCGAATCCCGCAGACTCCCTCCGCGAGCCCCGCTCCGACTGCGGCGTCCTGCTGCCTTTCGCCGCCCACCTTGTGCGTGAGGGGTGGGCGCAGCGCGTGGTCTCCCCCTCTTACGACGGCGTGCCGCCGTCGCAGCGTCGGGCAATCCTGAGCCGCCATCCCGACCTCTTCGCCAACGCCATCCTCTCCGCCGACGTGCTCGGCGACGAGTTCGCCCCTGTCGAGCTGGCGAGGATGAACCGGTCGGCGCTGAGACGACTGCTCGCCAGGGGCGCTTTTACCCCGCCCGTGGGCGAGGACCTGTTCGTTTACCGGCAGAAGGGCTACGGGCACAGCCAGACCGCACTGGTGGGGCTTCTGCCGCTTGACCTCTTCCGCATCGGCCTGCTGCGAGGCCATGAGTCCACCCAGGGGCAGCGAACCGAGCTGCTCCGGCTGCACCTTGCCAGGGTGGGGGTGCAGTCCAGCCCCGTCGGGATGTTCTACCGGTCCTCGCCGTCGGCGAGCGGGATTCTGGCCGAGATCACGGCAAGTCCGCCAGAGATGGCGTTTCGTGACATCCACGACGTTCATCAGGAGATCTGGCGGGTTGACGGCGAACTCGTCGGAAGGTTGAACAGGGCGCTGGAGGGGCGGAGGCTCTATCTCACCGACGGGCATCACCGCCTAGGGGCCGCCCTTGCCCACAACGACGCCGAGAGGGCGCGGCCTGCCCGAGGCGGTGGTGCTGGCGCACCCGTCGCCAGCGACTTCATATTGGCGGCGCTGTTCCCCCAGGAGGAGGTGCGGCTGATGGGGTTCCATCGAAAGGTGAGGCTTCCCGGCGCCGATGGCCTCCGGCGGCTGACGGACGGCCTGGCTGCGCTGGGGTCTTTGACGCGCTGCGCCCCCGAAGCCGCCGAGCCAGCCTCGCCTGGGCGCTTCGGTGTCTACGTCGAGGGACGCTGGCACAGTTTCGCTCCTCGCCTGCCCACTGAAGCGTTGGACACGACGTGGCTTCACGAACACGTGATCAAGGGCGTCCTGGGAATGACCGAGGAGACGATCACGCAGGTGGAGTACCTGCCCGGGCGCCCTCCGATGCCCTGGCAGGCCGTCTCCGGCGCAGAGACGCCCCTTGAGGCTTTCGCAAGACGCTGCGACGAGCCCGGCACGGCGGGGTTCGTTCTTCACCCGGTGCCGCTGGAGTCGCTTATGCGCCTCTGCGACGAGGGCAGGCTGATGCCCCCGAAATCCACCTTCTTTCACCCGAAGCCCCGTTCCGGCGTCTTCCTGCGGTTCTTGAAGAACTCCCACACCGGGGCGGGGTCAGACACCGGGGCGGGGTCAGACACTAAAGCGGGGGCCGACATCGGGGCGGGGTCAGACATCGGGGCGGGGGCCGACATCGGGGCGGGGGCCGACATCGCTGTCTGAAGACCCCTACCGGCAGAGCTCGCTCAACCCGCCGCTTCTGAGGGGTTGGAGCCATGCGATCTGCGTGCCGATAGCCGCCGTGGGGTTCGTCTGGCTGGTTGTCAAGGCGCCACCGGGCGGATCCCGCCCGGTGCTCGCGTTCTACGGCTGGACGATCCTGCAGATGTTCGTCTTCAGCGCCGTGTTCCACCTCCGACGGTGGAGCGACAGGGGCTGGGCGCTCATGCGAAAGATCGACCACATCGGCATCTTCCTGCTCATCGGGGGGAGCAACGGCGCCATCGTGGGGCTGGGCGCCGAGGGATCCGCGCAGGCCTGGGTTCCCGCCGCCGCCCTGGGGCTAATCGCCGTCGGGATAGTCGTCCGCCTGAGCATGCGGCATCCGCCCTTCGGTCTGATGAACAGCGTCTTCCTGATAGTCGGGGGAGTGGGGCTCTTTGCCGTCCCAAGCATCCTCAGAAACCTGGGAGTGCTGGCAACCGTGCTGATAATGATCGGGGCGTTCCTCTACGTTCTGGGGGCGCTCTGCCTGGGTGCGAGACGCCCCAACCCCTGGCCGGGGAAGTTCGGGTACCACGAGTTCTGGCACCTGCTGGTCATCGCAAGCGTCGCCCTCCACTACACGGTGGTGGCCCGCTGGATTCTCCCGAGGCTGTGAGCGACGTCCCCAAAATGGCTGCCTCGGAGAAATCGGGGCACGTCCCAGGCGTGGGCCCGCAGCACGTCCCGGGCGTGGGCCCGCATCCACAGCCCTGGCCGGACGACCCCCGCCTCGATCCCGTTCTCCTGGCCGGCGGTGACCGTCGAAACGTGGTCGACCGATACCGCTACTGGCGACACGACGCGATAGTGGAAGACCTCGAGGCTCGGCGCCACCCCTATCACGTGGCCATCGAGAACTGGCGGCACGACCTCAACATCGGGGCGGCGGTTCGCAACGCAAATGCCTTCGGGGCGCGGGCGGTGCACATCGTGGGGCGCAGGCGCTGGAACCGGCGCGGGGCGATGGTCACCGACCGCTACCAGACCGTGCTCCACCACCCCGACGTGTCCGACCTGAGGTCATGGGCGGAGGGTGAGAGGCTTGCTGTCGTCGGTATCGACAACATGCCAGGGGCGGAGCCGCTGGAGACCAGCCCGCCACCTGAGCTCTGCGTGCTGTTCTTCGGGCAGGAGGGGCCGGGGCTGTCGGCGGAGGCGGTGGAGGCGTGCGATTCGATGCGCTGCATCACGCAGTTCGGCTCGACGCGCTCCATCAACGCCGGGGTGGCCAGCGGCATAGCGATGTACGCGTGGGTCTGCGAGCACGTGATAAAACAAAAGCCGAAAGGCGAGGCGAACGGAAAGGAAGGCTGATGAAAAGACTCTTCAGCGGAATTGGCAAGCTCCTCAAGACCATCTTCAAGGGCGTGGGCAAGCTGATAAAAGTCCTGGCCAAAGGAGTCGGCAAGCTCCTTAAGCATGGTTTCATTGCGATCGGCAAGCTCCTGAGGGGCCTGGGCAGGCTTGTCGGTCGGGCGTTCAGGAAAGGCTCGGACTCCACCTCGGACACCGAATAGGCCCGAGGTGGGGAGCGGGTTGGGAGAGGATGCAGGCGCCCGCTGCAGGGTGCCTGCTGATCTGGCCGGAGCGTTCAGGTGACGTTGAAACTGGCGGCCAGCAGCAGCGCCACAAGGGCGGAGAGCGAGGCGAGCGAAGCAAAGATCGCCCGCTCAGCCGGCCGACGCGCCCTGCCGTGCAGCCAGGCGCCCACGCCGGAGAGAGCCACGAGGACGAGCTTCGCAAAGAAGCCCACCTTCCAGCCAAGGGAGGTGTTCCCCCACTCCGGGGCGACCGCCTCGAGGTTCCAGAGTCCCGTGATGATCGCAAGCGCGAAGAAGGGCCAGGCGATCCGGCTGAACCTGTGGGCGATCTTCTGGGTGACCGTCTTTTCGCCCTCGGGTGTTGCGACCTGGTTGCTGACCTTGCGGACAATGGGGATGAGGCCGGCCACGACGATCTGACCGCCGATCCACACGCCGACGCTGAGCAGGTGCAGGAAACTGCGCAGCGCGTCTACGTCCAAATTGAATGTTCGCATCAGGATTTCCCTTCCGTAATCGGGCAGCCCTGCCAGGGAAGCCCGCGCCACTATAGGGTGATCGGAGCAATTTCCCGTTGGAGAGAAGGCACCCAATGAAACTCTCTAAAGATGAATACATCGCTGCAGTGGCCAGCGAAGCCGAAGCGATTGCCGACACGATTTCCATCGATCACCTCCCGCTGGCGGTGCCGAGATGCCCGGGCTGGAGCCTGGAGCGCCTGGTTGGGCACGTCGGGCGCATCTACTGCTCGGTAGGCGAGCAGATACGACAGCGGCCTCAGGGCCGGGTTCAGCCGGATCGGATTCCCCGCCCCCCGGAAGGTGAGGCCATTCGGGGCTGGTTCACCGACTCCCTCGCCTCCGTCCTCGAGGCGCTGCGCTCGCTTGAGCCTGAAGAGGAGATCTGGAGCTGGTCGAAGGACAAGACGGGCGGCTTCTATCACCGTCGCATGGCCCACGAGACAGCGATCCATCGCTGGGACGCGCAGAGCGCAGTGGGCGTGCCCGACGGCTTCGACGGGGACTTCGCCGCCGACGGGGTGGACGAGATGCTCGGGGTGGTGCTGCCATTTCAGCAGGATCTGCGCAGCGCCCACCAGCCGGAGGGGAGCCTGCACCTGCATCGGACGGACGGGCCGGGGGAGTGGCTGTGCTGGATGGAGGGCGGCGATCTGCGGCTTGAACGCCGTCACGCCAAGGGCGACGCCGCAGTGCGCGCAAGCGCGGAGAAGCTCATAATGGCGCTCTGGGGGTGCATCGCCCTAGATGAGTTGGAGGTGCTCGGGGATCGGCGCGTGGCCGAGGAGTGGATGTCGGTCAGCAGCTGAGACCTGGGGGCTGAGCAGATGGACATGACGCACGAGGAAGGGGTGGGCAAGGACGCAGGGGCGGACGGGCTCGAGGCCGGCGCCGGCGCCGGTGATCTCGTGAAGCCGCCCGGCGAACCCGCCATCTCGTTCACATCGCAGGACGAAGACCTCTATCTGCCCTGGTGGGTTGGTTACGACTCCGTGCTGGCAGTGGCGGCCTTCCTGATGTTCAACAGCTGGGTCAGCCTGATGGCGGCGATCATCGCCACCACTGCAGTGGGGATTGCCTCGGCGGTGCTGCGCGTCCGACTCGGGATCTCCATCGGAATCATCCTGCCCGTGGTGATAGTCGCGGTACTCATACGCGGGGTGATCGGGATTGTCGCCAATAACCCGGATGTCTACTTTGGCATAGGGATTGCCTACAAGTATGCGATCGCCCTGGGGGTGGCCCTGACGGTGCCGCTCAAGCTGAGGATCGCCGACCTCTCGCTCCGTCGTGCGCTGGGGCTGGCCAAGGAGGTATGCGACCTGCCTGAGTTCCGCAAGCCGATAGATCGGAGCCTCCTAGCACTCGGCGCGGTGCTCGCTGCCTCTGCATCCTTCGACATTTGGCTGCTGAGTGGTGATATCTCCGCCAACTCCTACGTGCTGTGGAGACTGCTCATCAACTGGCCCTTGTACGTGTTCATTACCGTTGTCGGCCTCTACGCCCTCGCGCGCAGCCTTTCCAAAGTGCCAGGGTTTCCCGGGTTGATGGCCCTGATGGAGGAGCAGGCCAAACAGAGGGCGGAGCAACGCCGCCGCCGATAGGCGGGCACTTACCGCATTGGTGATTCTTCAACGATGAGCGGCGAGGCGGCCATCGAGGTCAGCAATCTCACCAAGAACTTCGGGACGGTGAAGGCCGTGCGGGGGATCTCCTTTGAGGTGTCGAAGGGGGAGTTGTTCGCCCTGCTGGGGCCTAACGGGGCCGGGAAGTCCACCACGGTGGACACGCTGGTGGGCTTCCGAAAGCCCAGCGGGGGGTCGGTGCGCGTCCTTGGTTATGACCCCTATGCAAGGGATCGGGAGTTCCGTGAGAGGATAGGTGTCGTCCTGCAGGACGTGAGCAGGGAAACCGCCCTGACCGTGGAGGAAAACATGAGGTTGTGGGGCGGCGCCTATCGCAGCCGCCTTGACATCGACCACGTCCTGTCCCTCGTCGGCTTGGAGGGCAGGCGCCGCCGGCGCATCAAGTCGCTGTCGGGCGGGGAGAGGCGGCGCCTGGACTTGGGGATGGGGCTGCTGGCGGATCCTGACGTGCTCTTCCTGGACGAGCCCACGACCGGCTTCGACCCGGAGGCCCGCCGGGAGGCCTGGGAGGTCCTGAAGGCCTTTCGCGGCCTTGGCAGGACGATCCTTCTTACGACCCACTACATGGAGGAGGCTCAGTATCTGGCCGACCGGGTGGCGATCATCGCGGGGGGCAGGCTGGCGGCGTGCGGGTCGCTTGACTCGCTCCTTGGGGGCGAGCGCCCACAGCTGACATTCAGCCTTCCTGCCGGCGTCGCGGCCGAGGAGATGCCGGACCGCCTGCGGGAGGGGCTTGCCGGCGACGGGCGCTCG
Source organism: uncultured Acidimicrobiales bacterium (assembly GCA_958295925.1). GTDB lineage: Bacteria > Actinomycetota > Acidimicrobiia > Acidimicrobiales > CATQHL01 > CATQHL01. The sequence goes on along the minus strand of CATQHL010000001.1, from coordinate 212,923 downwards.
GTTCGGATTGTGCTCAGGAGCCCGACCGCGGACCTGGCCGAGATCACAGGCTGGGCCGCCGCACGCGGCTTGGAGTTGGGCGAACTGAGCGTGAGCAGGCCGAGCCTGGAGGACGTCTACCTGTCGCTGGTAGCGGCAGCCGCCGAATGATGCCCGACGAAAAGGCTCATCAGCGTGTGCGCGAACCAGCCCCCGGCGACGCCATGAGCACCTCGGCCGAGGCTGCGAGGCGCATCATAGGACGGGCGCGGGAAACCCTGAGGGTGCTCGGAATTACCATCCGCTTTAATCAGCTGACCGTCTGGCGGACTCCCATGGCGGCCTTCTTCACGGTGATCTTTCCTCTGCTGATGTTCGTGCTGCTTGCCTCGTTGATTCCCGGGTCGGTGGAAATCGAGGGCGTGATGCTGTCGTTGGCCCAGTTCTACGCCCCGGCCATCGGCTGTTTCTCCATAGCGTCCTCCACCTACACGAACCTTGGCATCGGGATTGCATTCCAGCGCGACGACGGCACCCTGAAGCGAATTCGCTCAACCCCCGTGTCTGCCACCACTTTTGTTGTAGGGCAGGTCGTTTCAAGCATCGTCCTGGCGGGGTTCGGGTTCCTGATGATGATTCTGGTGGGGGTGCTGGCCATGGACGTCTCATTCGGGGCGGCCTCGCAGATCCCGGGGGCGGTGGTCTCCTTCCTCCTGGGCTCCACCACGTTCGCCGCGCTGGGGGTGGCGCTGGCCGCCCTGACCCCCTCCGCCACCGCTACGCCTGCCATCGCCAACATCACCATCCTCCCCCTGGCGTTCGTCTCCAACGTCTTCATCCCGATGGATGACCCCCCCACGTGGTTGCGGGTCGTCGGGGACGTAACACCGTTGAAGCCCTTCGTGAGCCAGATGTCGAATACCACGAACCCGCTGCTTTCCGGGGTCTCAGCCTGGGACTGGTCCAACCTGGGGGTCATGGCCGCGTGGCTGCTGGCGGGCGCTCTCGTGGGCGTCCGCTTCTTCCGGTGGCTGCCGCCGGTGCGCAAGCCCAGGTAGGAAAGGGGTTTGGCGCCCCAGTCCCGTGAGTTCGGCAAGGTCCGCGGGGGTGTCGATGTCAAGGGCCAGGTCAGGGTCATGCAGCACCCTCAGCTGCAGCCCCAGCCGACGGGCCTCGGCGCAGTGCCGGGCAAACGATCCCGCCCCGTAGCCAAACCCGAACGCCCCTGCCGAGGAGGGCAGGCAGAGCACGTTGGTGCCGTCTTCCGCCCGGTCGGGCACGGCGGTCACGCCGTCGAAGCCGAGCAGGTGCGAAAAGCCCCTGGCAAGCGGCAAGTCGCCGTGTGCGACGACGACCTTCGCAAAACCCCGCTTCAGCAAGTGGGAGAAACCTCCGGCCACTGCCCCGTTGAGCCCGGCTTCCGGCCGCACTATCACCTCCGCAGCGTCTCTTGCCCACGCTGCCACCTCCTCGTCATCGCAGACCACGAATGTCGGCAAGGGGGCGGCGACAGCCAGCACGTGCCCCGCCATCAGCCTGGCCAATTCGCTCCGGTCTAGAGGGGAGAGTTCGGGTGCCAGCCGATTTTTTGCGAAGGCAAACGCCTTTACAGGCACAAGCACAGCCGCATCAGCCGATGACATTGACGGGGGGGTGTTGTGGACGGGCGACGCCCTGGCCTTGCCTGGCGGCCGAGCCGGGCCCAGGCTGAAGCGGGCCTTGCTCGCTGGCGGGTACGAACCGGCGAGCCGGGCCCGCTTTCCTGGGATGCCTACCGGGGATCCTCTAGTTCGCCCCCGACTGCCGACCCCACTGCAATCCTGCGGGGCTTGGCCTGCTCGGCCAGCGGCAGCGTCACCTTCAGCACGCCGTCGACGTAGTCGGCGGAGACGCGGGAAGGGTCGAGCTCGCCGCCAATCTGAAGGTGGTACTTGAAGTCGCCGAATCTGCGGTGGGAAGCGATTGCAGTGCCTTCGCCGGGGCCTCTGCGCTCGCGTCGCCCTGAGATTTCCAGGCTGCGCCCCGAAACCGTCAGGTTGATGGCTGAGGCATCAAGGCCTGGAAGGTCGATCCAGACCTCGATCCTGTCCTCGTGGCGGTAGATGTCGTAAGGGGCGCCGAACAGGGCTGAAGCCCCGGCGTCGGCCCTGCGGCCTGCACCCGATGGCAGGAGGAAGTTCTCCAGCTCGTGGAGGGGGGTAAATGATTTAAGGAACATGCTTTCTCCTTTCGTGGTTTGTCTGTTGCTTGACTGATCAAACGAACAGGCGCATCGCATTATTCCCGCAGGGGCGGCCCCGAATTTCCGCAGGGGGCGGCCCGGTCAGGCCCAGGATCAGGGGGCGGCCCGGTCAGGCCCCCTGGATCAGGGGGCGGCCCGGTCAGGCCCCCTGGATTCGGAAGGCGCCTTGCGGGGCGATAACCCTTTGCACTTAGGCTGCCTGCCAATGAATGCGAGATGCCAATGAGTGCGAGCGAACCCGGCAGCCCCTGGCTTTCCCCCGAACGTGGCCGTCGCAGCCCCGACGCCCCGCCGCTTGCAGGGGTGAGGGTGCTGGACATCGCCACCGCCCTGGCCGCGCCGATGGCCTCAGGCATGCTGGCCGACCAGGGGGCGGACGTGATCAAGCTTGAGCCCCCGGCGCCCGGGGACGTGATCCGCCACATAGGGCCTGCCATCGCAGAGGTGTCCGGGCTGTATCAGATGACCAACCGCTCCAAGCGGGTCGCAACCGTGAACCTCCGCACCGAACAGGGCCTCAAAATCGTCCTGGACTTGGCCAGGGGGGCGGATGTCGTGTTCATGAACTTTCGTCCTGGCGTGGCGGGTCGGCTGGGGCTGGCGCCACAGGACTTGCACGCCGCCAACCCTGACCTCATCGTGGTTTGGGTGACCGGCTTCGGTCTCAGCGGCCCTCTGGCAGGGCGGGCGGCATACGACGGCATAGTCCAGGCGATGTCGGGGTTCGCGGCGCTCGAGGCCGACGACGGGACTGGCCGCCCGCACACCCTTCGGCACACCGTCTCCGACAAACTCGCAGCCCTCTACGCCGCCCAGGCCGCCACCGCAGCCCTGCTGGCCAGGGAGCGGGGGGCCGCCGGGCAGGTAGTGGAGGTGTCAATGCTGGAGGTCTCCGCCGCCTTCCTGTGGATGGATGCGGCGGGGCGCGAGACCCTGCTCGACTACGACGGCCCGCAGCGCTCCGACCCGGCCGCCCACGTGAAGCCGCTGAAGACCTCCGACGGCTGGATCTACGTGGTGGCGCTAACCGACGGGCAGTTCGAGGGGCTCTGCAAGGCGCTGGGCGTCCCCTTTGGCGAGGACGTGGCGACCATGGCCGCCCGCCACGGCAACCGGGCGGCTGCCGGCGCAGCGTGGAGGGAGATTCGCAGGCGTCTGGGCGAGATACCCACGGAGGAGGCCACCCGCCTGCTGGAGGCCAGGGACGTGCCCAACAGCCCAGCGGTGCCGCTGGCCGATCTGCCCGCCAACAGTCACCTGCGAGAGAGGCGCTTCTTTGTGGAGACCGGTCATCCAGCCGTCGGGAGGGTGCGCCAGGCCGGGATGCCCGTGCGTTTCGGTGGAACACCCGCCGCACCGGGCTGGAGTGCGCCGACCCCGGGCAGGGACACCGATGAGATCGTGGGCGCGATGGGAGGCCGGCGGGCAGATGAACTGCGGGATGCGGGTGCAATCGCCTGAGCGTCGGACGGCGTCGATCCGATAGGGCGGCGGAGTTTTGGCTAATCTCCCCTCAATGTCCCTGTCGGCGCACCACACAGCCCCACCTACGCAAGTAGCGGTGATCGGAGGAGGCTCCTGGGGCACTACCATCGCCTCGCTCATAGCCACGAAGACGCCTACCCGCCTCTGGTGCCGCAGGGCGGAGATCGCCGAGGAGATCAACGAGGACTCGACCAACGGGCAGTACCTGCCCGGCTTCAGCCTCACGCCCGGCATCGTCGCCTCGGTGGACATGGCGCAGACGCTGTCGGAAGCCGACGTTGTGGCCATGGCGGTGCCGTCGCACGTTTTTCGCGGCGTGATGAGGAAAGTGGCCGGGCACCTGCAGGCCGGGATACCTGTAGTGAGCTTCTCAAAGGGCCTGGAGCAGGTGACACACAGGCGCATGACCGAGATCGTGCTGGAGGAGTCGCCCTTCAGCCAGGCCGGAGTTCTGACTGGGCCCAACCTGGCCAGGGAGGTGCTGGCTGGGGAGTCGGCGGCGGCAGTGCTGGCGATGCAGGACACCGGCCTGGCCAAGGTTCTGCAGCCGCTGTTCTCCACGGAGGCGTTCCGCGTGTACGTGACCGATGACGTGATTGGCTGCGAGTTGGCGGGGGCGCTCAAGAACGTGGTGGCGATGGTGGTGGGGATGGCCGACGGTCTCGGCATATCCGACAACACCCGCGCGGCGATCATCACCAGGGGGTTGGAGGAGCTGACCCGGCTGGGGGTGGCGATGGGGGGCGACCCGGCCACTTTTGCGGGGCTGGCGGGCCTGGGCGACCTCCTGGCCACGTGCCTGAGCCCGCACAGCCGCAACCACTTCGTGGGCGAACAGCTCGGGCGGGGAAGAAAGCTCGACGAGATTCTAGATTCCATGACTCAGGTGGCCGAAGGCCCGAGAACCACCGGCGCGGTGATGGAACTGGCGGAGGAGCACGACGTGTACGTGCCCATAGCCGCCGAGCTGCAGGCCGTGCTGGACGGGGAGCGCAGCGCGGGGGTTGCCTACCGGCACCTGTGGGGGGAGCTCTCGGCTCAGGACTGGGGTGAACAGCCCGTAGCCAGGCCCTCGGGCAGGTAATCCATGAACGCCCAGGTGCGGCGGTGGATGGCCGTCGGCCCCCAGGCGGCCAGGGCAGCCCTGTGGCGGGGGCAGGGGTATCCCTTGTTGAGGTGGAAGTCGAACTGGGGGTAGTGGCGGGAAAGGCCGATCATCAGGCGGTCTCTCCAGACTTTGGCCAGCACCGAGGCCGCCGCCACGGAGACGCACTTGGCGTCGCCCCGAACGACGGTGGTGACACGCAGGCCGTTGCCTACGAAGTCCCGGCGCCCGTCGAGGATTAGATGGTCACAGCTGACGCCGAGGTCTTCGAGGGCACGCGCCGCCGCCAGGCGCTGGGCTTCAGTCATCCCCAGCCTGTCGCATTCGGAGTGGCCCGCCACCCCGACCGCCCAGGCAAGACAGCCAGATGCGATGAGCGGATACAGCCGTTCACGCTCAGATGGCGAAAGCTGCTTTGAGTCGGCAACCCCGTGGGGCAGCGCATCGGCGCAGGAGGCATCGAGCGCAACGGCGCCCACCACCAGGGGCCCAGCCCAGGCCCCCCGCCCCACCTCGTCCAAGCCGGCGATCACCGCCGCGCCGTCGAGCCAGAGTCTTCGTTCCAGGCTGGCGTCCGCACGCTCCGCCGCCGGCCCTCCATCCCCCTGCGCCACACGGCGAAATCTAGCCCCCTCAGGGGTTCAGGTATGATTTGGCTGTGGGCCAGCCCGTAACCGTCGTCCAGAAGCCCTCGTCCCGCCCGGGCATTCTTCGCTTCGAGCTCAACCGATCGCTCACCGGCATGGGGCACGAGACCTACGAGGATCCTCCCCCGGGCACCCTGGGGCGTCCTCCCGACGAGTTGGCGCGCCGCCTGTTCGAGGAGTTCGAGATCGACCGCATCCACATCCACTCCAACGTCGTGACGCTTGAACTGAGCAAGGGGGCATTCTCTCAGGGAATCAAGGAACTCATCGAGGATCTCTTCATCCACTACCACCCTTAGTCAACAATCAGCTGCGAAAGGAGACGACAGTGAGCGTCCTCACCTCAGAGTTGCGGGAGTCATTCACGGGGTCGGTGAAGCCGATCAACGAAGCCTGCCTGCTGCCCCCGGTCATCTACACCTCAGGGGAGTTCTACGAGTTCGAGAGACGAGCCATTTTTCAGCGGGAGTGGCTGTGCGTGGGAAGGGTCGATCAGGTGCCAGACCCCGGCGACTACCGGTGCATCACCATCGCGGGCGAGCCGCTGATTCTGGTGCGAAACCCGGAGGGGGAACTGCTGGTGCTCTCGGCGGTCTGTCAGCACCGGGGGATGGTGGTGGTTGAGGGCGGCGGCAACACCCGGCGTTTCATCTGCCCGTATCACCACTGGACGTACGCCCTCGACGGCGATCTCCTCGGCGCCCCGGCTATGGATCGGGCGGTTGGCTTCGACAAGTCCGCCTGCGGCCTGCCAAGGCTCAAGACCGAGATCTGGCAGGGCTTCGTGTTCTGCAACTTCAACGCCGACGCCCGCCCGCTGGGGCCGCGCCTGGCAAAGGTCGACGAGATTCTGGAGAACTTCAACCTCCCCGACACCGTAACCCGCACCGGAAAGACGCTTTCCAACCTGCCTTGGAACTGGAAGGTGATGATGGAGAACTTCAACGACCCCTACCACGCCAGCCGCCTGCACGGCCCCCTTCAAACCTTTGCCCCAAGCCACATGAACGACTTCCTGGAGTGGGACGACGACGACGGCGCCATAGCACGCATCCAGCACTTCACCGAGATCGACAGCTCCTTCAACCCGTCGCAGAAGTGCCTGCTGCCCGTCTTCTCAGGTCTCACCCCCGAACAGCGCAAGAGGGGCTCGTTCGTCCTCATCCCGCCCACGCTCTCCCTGGCGATCGTGCCTGACGAGGTCGCCTACTTCATCATCAGCCCCGACGGGCCGGGCGAGATCAGCATCCACATCGGTTACTGCCTCGAGCCTTCGGCGCTGAGGGACCCTCTTTTTGAGTATCTCTTTGAGCAGGCGGAGCAGGGTGTGAACAACTTCAACGTCCAGGACGTCTACGCCGACACGATGGTGCAGGTGGGCCTCAACTCGGTGTTTGCCCCCAGGGGCAGGTACTCATGGCAGGAGGAGACCCTGGTTCAATTCAACCGCTGGCTGGTTTCCCGTTACGAAAGAAACTGGCCAGGTTCCTGAGACCCGGCCCGTTCTCTCGTCGCCTTTCCCTGAACCCCTCAGGCGGGCAGGCATCCTGGCTTCGGTTCGCCCCCGTCGGCCTTTGCGCCGGCTTTCTGTCGGGGCTGTTCGGCGTGGGGGGCGGAATTCTCATGGTGCCCGGCCTGGTCTACTTCGCCGGCTTGTCGCAGCGCCGGGCGCACGGGACCTCCCTGGCCGCCACTGTCCTCTTTGCCTCTGCGGGCGTGGCGGTCTACGCCTACGAGGGCCACGTCAACCTGACGTACGCCCTGATCATCATTGCAGGCTCGGCGACAGGCGTAGTAGCCGGCACCCGGCTGCTTCAGAGCGCTCCCACACGCGGCCTTCAGCTCGGGTTCTCCCTGCTGCTGGGGGCCGCCGCAGGGCGCTTCCTGGGTGGCATACCGGTCGGAAGGGGTGCCGTGGACCTCACGGCGCTGAGAGTGGCCGCTCTGGTGGTGCTGGGTGTCGGGGTGGGGATCTTGGCCGGCCTGCTGGGAATCGGCGGGGGGATACTCATTGTCCCTGGGCTTGTCTTCTTTTTCGAAATGAGCGAACTCTTGGCCAAGGGCACCTCCCTCACGGTCGTGCTGGTGACAGCGGCCATCGGGAGCTGCCGCAACTGGAAATATCGCAACGTGGACGCACGGGGTGCGCTGCTCACCGGATGCGCCGGGGCGGCGTCGGCTTTCGGCGGGGCCACGCTCGCCGGAGAGCTGGATCCTCGTCTTTCCAGCGTGCTGATCGCCGTTTTGATGATCCTCATCGGCGCCCGCATGCTCCTTGGCGTCGTCAGCTCCGGCAGGCCCACCCGTAAGCTTCAGCGGTGAAGGCCATAACACTCGCCGGCTACGGGGGATGCGAGATGCTCGTGCCCCGTGAGGTGCCGGCACCCGTCCCAGGCCCGGAGGAGATCCTCGTGGACGTGGCCGCCACCGCAGTGAACAGGGCGGACGTGCTGCAGCGGATGGGTCTCCACCCTGGCCCGCCGGCTGAGTTCGACATACCAGGCCTGGAGTTCGCCGGCTCGGTGGCCGCCGTCGGGGGCAGAGTACAAGAGCATTCGGTTGGCGACTCGGTGATGGGACTGGTGTCGGCGGGCGGGTATGCGGAGCAGCTGACCGTGCATGAGCGGGTTGCCATGACCGTGCCGGAGGGGACGCCCACCCTGGATGCAGCCGCCATCCCGGAAGTCTGGATCACAGCCTTCGACGCCCTCGTCTGTCAGGGGGGGCTCACTTCAGGGAGGACGGCGCTGGTGCATGGAGGCGGCTCGGGCGTGGGGAGCGCAGCCATTCAGCTGGTAAAGGCCCTCGGGGCGAGCATCGTCACCACCTCCTCGGCACGCAAGACGGAACTCTGCAGCGCCCTGGGGGCGGATCTGGCGCTCGACTACGCAGCCGACGACTTCGTGGAGGCGGTGAGGGGGTTCACCTCCGGGCGCGGGGCCGACGTTGTGCTCGACGTGCTGGGCGGCGAGTACGTGAACCGCAATCTTGAGGCCGTGCGCGTGGGCGGGCGCATTCTTCAGGTGGGGCTGCTGGCCGGTGGAGGCGCCCGCGTGTCGCTCGGGAAGCTGCTCTCCAAGAGGGTTCACCTGATCGGGACTGCGCTGCGCTCCCGACCTCTCGAGGAGAAGATCACCCTCAGCAGAAGGTTCGCGGCCGAGGTGCTGCCGCTCTTTGACAGTGGCCTGCTGCACCCGGTGATCGACTCCCGCTACCCCCTCTCGAAAGCGGCAGAGGCGCATCGGTGGATGGAGTCCAACGCCAACTTCGGAAAGATTCTGCTTGTCATCGCCGAGTAGGCCAGACCGGGCGGCGCCCCCGCCTCTCAGCTGAATCGAACAGCGTATTCTGCTGAAATTGGTGTATTATCGGAAAATCCACAAAGCTGGTGTAATGTCCGCTATACTTACAGTCATGCCTAAAGATAAGATGCTATCAGAATGGTTGAGTTCAGGAAAGGCCGCTGAAATGCTCAGCGTGAGCTCTCGAACCCTGTATCGCTTCATCGACGAGGGGCTGCTGACCGGCTACCGGTTTGGACGGGTCATTCGTGTGAAGAGACGCGACATCGAGGAGTTCATCGAAGCATGCCGGATCATTCCTGGGACTCTCAAGCACCTTTACCCCGATCCGCAGCAGACCCAGTAGGTTCGCCAACTGTCGCCGGCACAGGAAGCAACGGCAAGCGCCTTTGCTTCCCCTCCCGACAGGAGCGCCAGGGAGGATGACGCTCAGGGTGTGAGTCGAATACGGCTCACCGTCCCAGGGCCGCATCTGCTCGCCGCCTTGCTGGGGCCGGAAGATCGCAACCTGCGCCTGCTGGAGGCGGCCTTCCCCGGTGTGGGCATCCACGCAAGGGGCAACGAGATCACCGCCACCGGCGCAGAGTCCCACGGCGTGGCCCGGGTGCTCGAGGAGCTGATGCGACTGCTCCAGGAGGGTCAGGCCGTCGACACCCGCAGCGTCGTGCACGTAATCGACCTGGTCGCAGCCGACGAGGACCCGCAGGAAATCCTCGGGCACGAGGTTCTGCGGCGATCCGGCGGGTCTGCGGTGCGGCCACGCTCGCGGGGTCAAAAGCGCTACGTGGACGCAATCGGCTCGAATGTTGTGACGTTCGCAATCGGGCCTGCCGGCACGGGGAAGAGCTGGCTCGCCGTGGCGGCGGGCATCAACGCCCTTCGGGAGCGGGAGGTGGAGAGGATCATCCTCACCCGCCCTGCGGTGGAGGCAGGGGAGAGCCTGGGCTTTCTGCCGGGCGACCTCACGGCAAAGGTCGACCCCTACCTGCGTCCCCTCTACGACGCCCTCTACGACATGCTTGGCGTACCGGACACAAGGCAACTCTTTGAGCGGGAAGTGGTGGAGGTGGCGCCCCTTGCGTTCATGCGCGGGCGCACGCTGAACAGGAGTTTCATCATCCTCGACGAGGCGCAGAACACCACGCCCCGGCAGATGAAGATGTTCCTAACCCGCATCGGATTCGGCTCCAAGGCTGTCGTCACGGGCGACGTGACGCAGGTGGACGTTGCCGGAGGGCGTAGCGGCCTGCTGGGGCTTGAGCCTATATTGGGGGGTGTGGAGGGGGTCAGCTTCGTGCATCTCAGCAGCCGGGACGTGGTCAGGCACGCCATTGTCTCCGACATCGTGAACGCCTACGACAAGGTGGAAACCGAAGACGCCCGCAGCAGTTCCTGACATTGCTGAGGAGAATCCTGAACTGTTCCGTCGAATCATCCCCGATCTTTTCACGTCGAGGCACTTGATGAGATTTCCGCCGACAGCCCCGCATTGACATCCCCGATGAACGATCCGCACCCGAAGGGGCGCAAGCCGGGGGGCGACGGTCGTCGCGTCGAGGATGGGATGCGGCTGGAGCTCCGCGTCGGGAGGGTCGCAGTGGAAGTCGCCGACAATCGGGGCATGCCCGCCTCCCTGCCTCTCGACCTCGCCCGCTGGGGACTGCTCGCCGGGGGGGCGGCGGCAGGTGTTGGGAGCGACAGGGGAATTGACGTTGACGCCGAGATGGGGCTCAGTTTCGTTGACGCCGATGCAATGGCGGAACTGGCGGGAAGGCACCTTGGCAGCAACCTCCCCACCGACGTTCTGGCTTTCCCGATCGATGCGGCGGATTTCGCAGCCCACGGTCAGACGGCAGGCCCCACCCCTCCGTTGATGCTGGGAGACGTGGTGGTGTGCCCGGACGTGGCCGCCCGCCAAGCCGCGTCCGCGAGGCGGCGACTTGCAGACGAGGTGGCCTTGCTGGTGGTTCACGGCGTGCTGCACCTGTTCGGGTACGACCACGCCGAAGAGCAGGAGGCCGAGGCGATGCGGGCGCAGACGAGCGCCGTCCTGGCGAGGCTGCACGCCCAATGAGCGGCTGGGAGACACTTGCGCTTGCGGGTGTTGCGGCGCTTACCCTCCTCGCCGCGATCCTTGCGGTGGCCGAGACCAGCCTCACGCGACTCAGCCGTACCCGCTGCCGCGTCCTCATTGACGAGAGCGAGGAGGGCGGCATGCTCGCCTGGCTGCTGAGGCATCGCCGTGAGGCCCTTGCCTGGGTGCTGCTGTTCGCCCTTGTCTCGCAGCTGGGGGTGGCTGCGCTCATCGCATGGTGGGCACTGCCCCGCTGGGGGGTTGCCGGGCTGGGGATTGCCTTCGCGCTCCAGGTCGGCGTCTTGTATCTGCTGGCCGAGGCCCTGCCCAAGTCGCTGGCAGGGGCAGATCCGGAGCGGGCGCTTCGCCGGGTCGCGCCATTGCTGCGCCCCTTGAGGCTGCTCTCGCCGGTGAGGCGGCTGCTGAGCACGATCGGTGTCCTCAGACAGAAGGGCGACGACGGGGAGCAGGTCTCGGAGGAGGAGCTTCTGGCCGTGGCCGAGCAGGCAGCAGAGGACGCCAGCATTGAAGTCTCAGAGCAGCAGATCATCGAGTCGGTGATCTCCTTCGGGGACACCCTCGTGCGTGAGGTGATGGTTCCCCGCACCGACATGGTTACGGTGGAAATGTCCTGCACCGTCGCAGAGGCCTTGGACGTCGCCCTCTTCAACGGACTCACCCGCCTGCCGGTCTGCGGTAAGGGTGTCGACGACATCGAGGGCGTAACACACGTGCGTGACCTCATAGCGGCTCTGCGGCGCAATGGCGAGGACGATCCCGTGAGCGAGGCGATGCGCGAGGCCAGATTCGTGCCCGACACGAAACGCTCGGCGGAGTTGCTGCGGGAGATGCAGAACGAGCACTTCCACATGGTCGTGGTAATCGACGAGTACGGCGGAACCGCCGGGCTGGCCACGCTCGAAGACCTGCTGGAGGAGGTCTTCGGCGAGATCACCGACGAGTTCGACGTGGAGAGGGTGCTGGTGGATGATCTGGGGGCCGGACGCTTCCGGGTAAGCGGCCGGCTGCCACTCGACGATCTCTCCGACCTGCTCGGCACCGACCTTCCCACCGGACGCTGGCGCACCGTCGGGGGGCTCATCTTCACCCGACTGGGCAGGGTGCCCCTCGAGGGTGAGAGCCTGGACGTGAACGGCCACCGGCTTCAGGTTGAGCGGGTGTTGCGAAGGCGTATCGCGCGGGTGCTGGTTGCGCCAGGCGGCGAAGGTTGAGGCTCGGGGTCTTCCGCCCTGCGCCCGCCCTGTCATCGAGAGCCGAGGTGAACCCGGGTGGGTGAAGCGGCCGATCCCGAATTCCGATCTGGTTTCGTGGCTTTCCTGGGCCGCCCCAACGCCGGTAAGTCCACGCTCGTCAACCGCCTTTGCGGGCGGAAGGTCAGCATTGTGAGCGACAAGTCGCAAACCACGCGGCGCCCCGTCCAGGGCGTGCTCAACCGAGCCGGCTGCCAGATCGTCCTCGTGGACACGCCAGGGGTAAACAAGCCCCGTAACGAGCTTGGCCGCCACCTCAACTCCACCGCAGAGGAGGCGGCAGAGGGCGTCGACGTGGCCTGCCTCGTCCTCGACGCCTCCGCCCCCCTCGGCCGGGGTGACCGTTTCCTGGCAGAGAGGCTGCAGGGGAGATTCGCAGTGGTGGTGAGCAAGATAGACAAGGTCTCGCGCCGTGCGGTGCTCGGCCAACTGGAGGCAGCAGGCGACTTGGGCGCCGACGCCTACTTTCCGGTCTCGGCCTTCACAGGCGACGGGCTGGACTTGCTGGTCGACTACGTGGATCGGCTGATGCCGGCCGGTCCGCCCTACTACCCGGAGGGCGCGCCGGACGGCCTTCCCCGCGAGGTGGAGACGGCGGAACTCGTGCGCGAGCAACTGCTGGCGGTAATGCGCGATGAGTTGCCCTATTCAATATTGACTCGCGTCACAGACTGGAGATGGCCGTACATCCGCTGTGAGATAATCGTCGAGCGGGAGTCCCAGCGCGGCATCGTGGTGGGAAAGAGGGGGGAGACGCTGAAGAAGGTGGGGACTGCCGTGCGCCTGCAGATGCCCGAAGGGGCGTATCTGGACTTGCGGGTGAGGGTGGAGCGCGACTGGCAGAACTCCCCCGAGGCCCTCAAGCGGCTGTTCGGCTGAAACGCCGGCCGCGGGCCTCCGCCCCGGGGCCGCCTGGACCGGCGCACGCCGATGATGTCGCCGCTGCGCGGCAGCCTTGCTGGTCGGATTTTGCCGCTCCGCCCTGATCAGGGGCTTTCCCTGCGGAGTCCTCTCAGAAAAGCGAGCACATCCCCCTTGTCGATCGTCCGCTTGAATGGTGGCATCAGCTTTAGGACCTCGTTGCGGTACCCGGCCTTGGGCAGGCGGGGATCAAGCAGCGCCACCACCCCCCTGTCCCCGGAACTGCGGATAAGACGCCCCGCACCCTGAGCCAGCAGCACGGCGCAGTGTGGCAGGTCGACCTTGGCGAAGGACCTGTCGCGGCCTGCGTGGTCCCTCCTGGCGTTGATAAGGGGGTCATTCATGGGTGGGAACGGCAGCTTGTCCAGCGCCACCAGCGACAGCGACGGGCCCGGCACGTCCACCCCCTGCCAGAAGGACATCGTTGCGAATAGGCAGGCGTCCTTGTTCGCCGCGAACTCCCTGAGAAACTCGGCGGCAGGGGTGGCCTGGTGGGTCTGCTGCCTCAACAGCGGCCAGCGCAGCCGCCCCTCCAGTTTCCCGTGCACCTCCTCCAGAACCCGCCAACTTGTGAACAGCGCCAGGGTGCGGCCTCCCGCGGCGTTGATCAGTTCCTCCAGCTCGTCGGCGAGCGCATCGTTGCGGACAAAGGGATCATCCCTCGGTCCCGGGAGGTGGGCGGCGCAGTAGAACAGCCCCGCCTTTCGGTAGTCGAAAGGGCTTCCCAGGTCGAGGTACTGGTGGCTGTCCTCGTTAAGCCCGAGGCTGGCCGGCGCTGACTCGTCCAGGGTCGCCGAGGTGAGTATCACGGTTGCGCCCTCGTACATGCCGTCCTGCAGCAGTTCCGAGACATCGAGGGGGGCGAGGCGCAGGCTGTGGGCATGCCGATCCACGAACATCGCGCATCCCTCCGCAGGATCGAGGAAGCGGTTGATTTCCTCGCGCAGGGCCCCGGCGGTCGCAATGGAGCGCTGCCTGCGGGCCTCTCCGCTCCGCTTGGCGACCTCGGCGTCGAAGATGAGCTCCATCGTCTGGTTGTCCATGAGGCCTTGGCGGGCTTCCGCGAGGCGCTCGCCGGCCAGTATCAGGGCGTCCCAGAGGTCGGGGGCTTCATCAGGGCTCACGGACTGCCCTGCGTGCCTTTCGAGGTGTTGGGCGATTTGCGCCCCGGAGTTCCTCAAGGGTGACCCGAGACCTTCCTCGACGGACTCGGCGGCTTTCGCCACCTCTTCGAAGGAGGCATGGTGCAGGGTGGCGCCTGCAATCCTGGAGACGACCTCGGCGAAGGCGTGGGCCTCGTCAATCACAAAAAGGTCGGGGGACGGGACCGACTCGGTTCCAGTCAAGGAGGTCGCCAACAGCGCGGAGTTCACTATCACGACATCCGCCTGCCGGGCGTGCCTGCGGGACTGCTCTGTGAAGCACTGAGAGCCGTGCCGGCAGAGGGATCTGCCTGGGCACTGATTGGAGGAGACGCTGAAGCGGGCCCACGTTTCGGCGGGCAGCCTGCCGGGGAACTCGCTTCGGTCGCCGGTGCTGGTGATCTTCGACCACTCGATGAAGGTTTCGAGCCCGCCTTCAGGAAAGCCGTGCCCGCCGCTCGGCAGAAGCCTGCCTTCAAGCTCCTCCTCGAGGCGCTGCAGGCACAGGTAGTTGGAGCGACCCTTGAGGACGACCCATCGCAGCGGGCGGTCCTTCCCCTCCCCAAAGCGGGGGGGAAGGAGTTCGGCCACAAAGGGAAGCTCTTTCCTGTTGAGCTGGTCCTGAAGCGCCCGGGTGGCGGTGGACACGACCGTCCTGCGGCCGGAGAGGGCTGCCGGGATCAGGTATGCCAGGGACTTGCCGACGCCGGTGCCCGCCCTCACCGCCAAGTGGCCGTCATTGACAATCGCCCTCGACACGGCGGCGGTCATCTCCTCCTGCTGCGCCCGGCGCTCCCCCTCATCGCCGAGCGCGTCAACCGCCCGGGCGAGGGCTTCCAGGCTGTCGGCTTCCAGGTCGGGGAGGTGCGAGGCCACCGCCAAGAGGCTAGTGGTCACCCTTGTGGGGGTTAGTGGACACACTGGGGCTGGCAGCCGCCCCTTGAGCGCCCAAAGGCCGCTCTTGGCGGTGTCACAGGGCGAAGCCGCGGCTGAGGCCAGGCGGGGAGGGCACGCCACGCGTCGTCTTGGCAGACGGTTGGCGGGTTAGTTTGAAAAACAGCATGAGCCTGGAGCGCATTGATTTTTCCTCAGTTCCCCGGCACCTGGCGTGCGTGATGGACGGCAACGGGCGCTGGGCGGCCGTTCGCGGGCTTCCCCGCAGCAAGGGCCACGAAGCAGGCCTGGACGCACTCTTTGAGGCCGTGGATGGCTGCCTGGAGTTGAGCGTGAAGTGGCTGACCGTCTTCGCCTTCTCTACCGAGAATTGGCGACGCCCGGTCGAGGAGGTGCGCTTTCTGCTCGAATTCAACAGGGAGATCCTGCGCCGCCGCCGCGACGAGCTGAACGAAAAGGGGGTGCGCCTTCGTATCATCGGACGCCGGGACCGCCGCCTGGCAGGGTCGCTCCTCAGGGAAATGGACAAGGCCGCCGAACTGACCGCCCCGAACCGCCGGCTCATCCTTAGCGTGGCGTTCAACTACGGCAGCCGGACAGAGATCACCGACGCCGTGCGCTCCATTGTCAAGGCGGGATATGAGCCCGCGCAGATCGACGAGGAGGTTGTGGCCAAGCACCTCTACACACCAGAGGCTCCCGACCCCGACCTGGTGATCCGAACCTCCGGGGAGCACCGGATCTCAAACTTCCTGCTCTGGCAGATGGCGTACTCGGAGATGTTTTTCCTGGACGTCCTCTGGCCAGATTTCACCCGCCTTCACCTGTTCGACGCCGTGGCCGAGTATCAGGCAAGGCAGCGCCGGTTCGGGGGGCTGGATCAGTGAACAGGTGGCGGGGCAGGGCGGTTGCGGCAGGCCGCCGCCTGTGAGCCCGCCGGAGTGGACAGGCCGCACGGTCGGGTGTGGATACGCACGGCGACAGGGTGCGTGAGCCGCCTGTGAGCCGCCTGTGAGCCCGCCGGAGTGGACAGGCCCGTACCGGGACAGGGCAGTGGTGCTGCGCACCTATCGACTGGGTGAGACCAGCCGCATAGTTGTGATGCTGGGTGAGGCCCACGGCCTCATACGGTGCGTGGCGAAGGGGGCGCGCAAGGTGCGCAACAGGTTCGGGGGGCGTCTGCAGCCGGCCACGCACCTGAACGTGCGGCTTTGGCGCGGCAGGGGAGATCTCGACACGCTCACCTCCGCAGAGAGCGTGGAACTCCACCCTTTCGAGCACCCGAGGCTTCTCGCCGACAAGCTGGAGCTTTTTGGCAAGGCGATGGCGATGCTCGAAGCCGCCGGGCACCTGGCCCTTGAGCGGACGCCCAACCCCGCCCTCTACGATCTGCTGGTGCGGGGACTGCGCTCCCTGCACACCCACCCCTCCCCGCTGATCGTCGGGGCGTTTCTCTGGCGCCTGGCGCAGCTGGAGGGGATAGCGCCGGCGCCCGGCTTCTGCGTCGGATGCGAGGAGCCCGCCAACCCGGTCGCCTTGGACTTGGAAAGGGGGGGATTCACCTGTGCAGGCTGTTGCAGGGGAGCCCCGCTGAGGCCGGAGACGGCAAGGATCATCAGGGACTCCCTGGAGGGACGCACCGCAGCAGTGCTGGGCAGGACAACGGGGCAGGCCGCCTCGGAGTTCGAGAGGCTTGGCGTGCGCATCCTCGAACGGCACATTGAGCGCCCGCTGCGGGCACTCTACTTCGTGGGCAGGGTCGCTAGCCTGCCCTCCGATGCCTCCGCCGCCGTCTGAAGATAGCGCAGCCCGCTCAGGCGTCGGGCAGGTCTCCGTCGAAGTTGGCGAGGCTGTGGTGAACCTCGCAAAGAGGCGTGGTTTCGTCTTCCAGTCGGCTGACATCTACGGCGGGTTCCGCTCCGCCTACGACTACGGGCCGGTGGGGGTGTTGATGCTGCGCAACGTGAAGGAGGCGTGGTGGAACGCGATGGTGCAGCAGCGGGCCGATGTGGTGGGACTCGACGCCTCCATCCTTTCCCCGCCCGCCGTCTGGGAAGCCTCCGGGCACCTCACAGGCTTTACCGACCCTCTGGTGGAGTGCTCGAATTGCGGCAGGCGCCACCGCCTCGACCAACTCGCAGATCCGGAGCGCTGCAGCCACTGCGGGGTAGCGGGCGACCTGGGCGAGCCCAGGCAGTTCAACCTCATGTTCCGCACCCACGCCGGCCCGGTGGCGGATGCCGCCGCCGAGGTCTACCTGCGCCCGGAGACAGCCCAGGGGATGTTCGTGAACTTCGCAAACGTGATGCGCGTCAGCCGGCTGCGCCCGCCCTTCGGGATTGCCCAGATCGGAAAGTCGTTCCGCAACGAGATCACGCCAGGCAACTTCATCTTCCGCACACGCGAGTTCGAGCAGATGGAGATGGAGTTCTTCGTCCCGCCCCCCGATGCCGCCCGATGGCACGAGTACTGGTGTGCGGAGAGGCTCCGCTGGTACTCCGGCCTGGGCATCCCCGAGGCGCTGCTGCGACTTCGCCCGCACGACGCCGATGAGCTGAGCCACTACTCGGAGGCCACCTCCGACGTGGAGTTTCGCTACCCCTGGGGGTGGGGGGAGCTGGAGGGAATTGCCAACCGCACCGATTACGACCTGCGAGCCCACGCCGGGCACTCAGGGCAAAGGCTTGAGTATCACAATGCCGCCACCGGGGAACGCTACGTGCCATATGTGATCGAGCCTGCCGCCGGCGCCACCAGGGCGATGATGGCGTTCTTGCTGGCCGCCTACCACACCGAGGAGGTGCGCGGGGAAAGGAGGGTGGTGCTGAGGCTGCATCATTCGCTGGCGCCGTTCAAGGCGGCCGTGCTGCCCCTCTCCAGGAAGGACGCGCTCACCGGGCGCGCCAGGGAGGTGCTGGGGATTCTCTCCCCGCACTGGATGGTGGACTACGACGAGACGCAGTCCATCGGCAGGCGCTACCGGCGCCAGGACGAGTTGGGAACCCCCTACTGCGTAACGGTGGACTTCGACACGCTCGACGACGGGGCGGTGACCATTCGCGACCGCGACAGCATGCACCAGGACCGCCTCCCGATCTCCAAACTGGTGGACTACCTCTCAACACGACTGGCAGACTGAGCCGCAGGCGTGAGGCGCAGTGGGCCGGGGCAATAGGGGCAGGGGAGAGCCGAGGGGGAAGGGCGGCACGGCAAGGAAAAATCCTGAGGGAGGCGCAGCGTGGGTATCGCCGCTGAGAACATACCCCGTGTAAGGGAGGCCAGCGACATTCTCTCCCTGGTGCAGAGCCGCTCCGCTCTGCGAAGGGTGGGGCGCCGCTGGGTGGGGCTCTGCCCCTTTCACTCAGAGAAGACGCCCTCCTTCAACGTCAACGCCGAGGAGGGCCTCTACAAGTGCTTTGGCTGCGAAGCCTCCGGCGACGTCTTTACATTCGTCCAGCAGACCGAGGGGCTGGATTTTGTGGGCAGCGTGGAGTTCCTGGCCGCTCGGGCCGGGATCACCCTTACCTACACCAGCAGCGAAGAGACGGGCGACTACCGGCGCCGGAAACGCCTCACCGAGGCGGTAGCAGCTGCGGCTGCCTGGTATCACGAGCGTCTGCTCTCCCACCCCGAGGCTGCCCAGGCGCGCAGCTATCTGCGCTCGAGGGGCGTCGAAGGCGAGCAGGTGCGCGAATTCCGGCTGGGCTGGGCACCCGACGCCTGGGAAACCCTGCGTTCCTCCCTGGGCCTGCCTGAGGACGATCTGCTGGCCGCCGGCCTGCTGCAGCAGGGCGGGCGGGGCTCAATCGACGCTTTCCGGGCACGCATCATGTTCCCTGTCTGCGACATCCGGGGCACCCCGGTGGGATTTGGCGGCAGGGCACTGCCCGACGGCCGGCCCCCCAAGTACAAGAACTCCCCCGAGAGCCCCGTCTACGTGAAAACCAGGCTCCTCTACAACCTCCACCACGCCAAGGAAAGCATCGTGCGGTCGGGCGAGGTGGTGATCTGCGAGGGATACACCGACGTGCTGGGGCTGTCGTCGGTGGGGGTTGAGAATTGCGTGGCTACATGCGGCACATCCCTGACGGAGGATCACGTGAAACTGCTGCGACGCTTCACCGAGCGCTTCGTGCTTGCCTTCGACGCCGACGCTGCGGGGGCGGCGGCCGCCGAGCGCATCTACCGCTGGGAGGGCAAGTACTTAATCCAGACGTTCGTGGCATCCCTCCCCGAAGGCAGCGACCCGGGCGACCTCGCCCGCAGCGACCCCGGAGCCTTGCAGGAGGCGGTGTCCTCCCCCGACCCTTACATGGCGTTCAGGCTGAACAGGGCAGTCAGGGGGGTCGACCGCTCAACGCCAGAGGGGCTCTCCCGAGCAGGCGCAGCGGCGTTGGGGGTAATCGATGAGCACCACGACGAGATCGTCCGGGACCAGTACTTGATGCAGGTCGCCGATCGTCTCGGGCTTCCCCCCGACCAGCTGAGGGCGGCCGCGGTACGGATGAGGCAACGACCGCCGACGGGCGAGGAAGGCGAAAGATCGGCGGCGACGGCACCCGACGTCACGGCCAGGACCTCGGGGATTGCGATGCAAGTACTGCGGATATGCGCCCACAACCCAGATCTGGTGCCCGGCTACATCTCGTCGGATCTCTTCGAGCGGCCCCTCCAGCGGGCGGTGTTCGAAGCCCTGCGTCGGTCCGACTCCCTCGGAGCGGCGATCTCGATGCTCGCCTCCGAAGACGCCGGCGGTACGGCTGAGGGTCGCCTGCTGGCTGACCTGGCTGCCAGCGAGCCCACCAACCTGAGCGTCACAATCTTTGGGCGCCTTGTGCATGAGGCCGCGGAACGGGAAATCCAGGACCTGCTGATCCGATTCAAGCACACAAAGGATCAGACGCTTGCGCAACGCCTGACGGCCCTGAAGCAGGCTGTGGACGACCTGCGCCTGCACGACTGGGAGGCCGGGAGATCCGCCGAGGTGGCAGGGTTGCTGCGCTCCGGTGAA
Organism: uncultured Acidimicrobiales bacterium; assembly: GCA_958295925.1. Taxonomy (GTDB): domain Bacteria; phylum Actinomycetota; class Acidimicrobiia; order Acidimicrobiales; family CATQHL01; genus CATQHL01. The sequence continues at coordinate 192,850 of CATQHL010000001.1, read as the reverse complement.
TGAGTCCCGATCCGATAGGCCCGACGCAGGTTCCGGTATCCTGATTTCGCCAATCCGGGGTAGCTCAATTGGCAGAGCAGCGGCCTGTTAAGCCGTTTGTTGTGGGTTCGAGTCCCACCCCCGGAGCCGAGCGGCGAATGCGGGCTCGTAGCTCAGTGGTCAGAGCAGACGACTCATAATCGTTTGGTCGTGGGTTCGATCCCCACCGAGCCCACCTCGACGGCCCGGCCGGGTGGTCCACCGCCCCCGCCTCGACGGTGCGGTGTTCATAGCGGCAAACGCATCCGGCCCACGTGGAGCCGACAGCGGCCTCAGTATTACTGTTCCGAGGAGGCTTCCCCCAGCCAAGCCGGCGCCCGGTCGTACAGATACAGCGTCACGTCCTTGACTCGTCTGAACGTCTCGTCGATTGAGTCGTGGTCGTCGTGGGCGAGGGCCAGGGGTACGCCGACACTGGCCTCCACGTTCACGGTGCGCGCCGCTTTGTCTGTGACTGTTGCGATGGTGTCCAAAGCCCAGACGTGCAGGGGCAGCGTGGCGCCGCCGATGGGGGAGATTTCGGTGGCCAGCTGCAGAAGGTTCGGGCAGTTGGGAAGAGGGGGCAACCGCCAATTGAAGGCAAGCTGCAAGTCGAAGCCGTCCATCGGCAGATCAGCGTCTTCGGGCAGAGTCTCAACCGCGTCCTCAAAGGCGAATTGCATCCTCTTGTCGAGGTCGATCACCACATGCAGCTCCAGCGGGCCCTCGCAGTCGTAGTCAGGGTGCATCTGAAACTCCCACCACTGGCGTCCTGTGGTGATGTTCAGATAGTGGTGCTCCTCATGGGTGTGAAAACCGGCCTCGAGGGCGTGGTGTTTCAGGTCAATTACGAATCCGGGGATGTCTACTAGCGACAAATGGCCATCCTTCCTGAGCGCAATTAGGGCGACGCTGCGTGAATCAGCGGGCTTCGTTCGTCCCTCGTCCATTCTACCTATTCGGTTCCGTCGGCGCAGGCTCTGGTGGTAGCGTGCCGGAATCGCTCCTGCAAAGTCGCCTGCGGAACTGCTTGCCCTGTTTGAGGATGTGGCCGAGGCTGTCGTGGAGGCGCTGGGGAGGTTGGAGGACTGGGGACTTGCAGGCTCGCGGGCAGGCCAGTATCGCTGCGATCTGGCGGCTGACGAGGCGGCTGTCCCCCTGCTGCTGGAATCAGGGCTGGGTGTCTGCAGCGAGGAGTCGGGGATGCACTCCGCAGACAGGGACGTGGTGGTGGTTCTTGATCCCGTTGACGGCTCCACGAATGCCGCCTTGGGGCATCCCTGGTACTCGATCAGCCTTTGCGCGGTTGACTCCGGGGGGGCGCTGGCGGCACTCGTGCAAAACCTGGCCACCGGGCTGCGATACACGGCTGTAAGGGGAGCGGGGGCGTACAGGGACGGCGTCCCCATAAGGCCTTCCACTCAGACGGAACTCCCCAGGGCGGTGGTGGGGATTTCGGGGTATCCGCCGAGTATCCCAGGATGGTGGCAGTTCAGGGCGAGGGGATCCAGTGCGCTTGATCTGTGCACCGTCGCCGACGGGGGGCTGGACGGCTTCCTGGACTACCACGCCCACCGCCCCTGGGACTACATGGGGGCAATGCTGGTGTGCGAGCAGTCGGGGGCTGTGATCTGCGACATTCTCGGCAGGGAACTCACTGTCGTCGACCCACTGGAGCGGCGAACCCTCCTGGCCGCCTGCACCCCCGGGCTGGCCGAGGCTTTGATGTCCTGCGCCGATCTCCGGTCACCTCAAGACGACCCCGCGTCGGCGGATGAAGACGCTGAGTAGCCTTGCCGTCCTAGGGCGCTTAGCTCAGAAGGCCAGAGCACTTCCCTTACAAGGAAGGGGTCGGCGGTTCAAGTCCGTCAGCGCCCACCGCCAGCCTTGTGATCGTGGGTGGAGGAGGGGTGCCTGTCGCCGGAGGGAGCAGCCTGGGTCACTCGGTATGAAGCCATGCGGGTCGAGGTTGTGCGGGCCTGGGACTGTTGGAGCAGCCGGGATCAGCGAAATTGTTCTCCAGACCCGCTATACCCCGTGGCTATGCCACGACGATCATTATAGCAGCGTCAATCGCGTACACAATCCCCAATCCGCCTTGCAGCCCTTGCCGAAAGCGGCTTGGGCAATAAAATGCCCCCCGATGGCGCACCCCCGGCAGTCCGTGAATAAAGCGGATACAGGAAATCAGGGATGAGTTTCCTTGAACGCCTGCTCGTCTTGCAGAGTCACGACACGCACCTCGAGCAGATCAGGCATCGCAGGGAGAACCTCCCGGAGCGTTCCGACTTGAGGAGCATCCACGAGGGGGCGGCGAAACTCGATGCCCGACACGAGCAGGCAGCTGCCATCAGGCTGGAAAGGACGAAGGTTCAAAAACGCTGCGAGGTCGAGATTGCCACCTTGCAGCGCAAGCGAGATCAGGAGAAAAGGCTTCTCTACTCCGGCGAGGTCACAGGGGTGCGGGAGCTGCAGGCCATTGAACAGGAGATAGCCGCTCTCACCAGGCGACTTGAGGTAGTCGAGGACAAGTTGCTGGAAGTGCTCGAGGAACTCGACCCCTTGAACGAGGAGATCGCCTCCCTGGAGGCGCAAAAGACCGCTCTCGAGCAGCGGGAGGAGTCGCTGCGGGGCAGGCTGGCCGAGATCGAGGGCGAGCTCGACTCCCGGACGCAGGAGGTCCAGTCGCTGCGGTGGGAGTTGGCGGCCGGCATTCCCGAGGATCTCAAGGCGACGTATGAATCCCTTCGGAGCCAGCTGGGAGGGGTGGGCGTGGCGAGGCTGGATGGATCGACATGCACCGGGTGCCACCTCTTCCTGTCGCTCATGGAACTCGATCAGCTCCGCAAGATGCCTCCTGAAGGCGAATCCGAGACCGGCCGGCGCAGCAGGGGCTTCACCACGTGCCCGTCCTGCGGGCGCCTGCTGGTTATCTGACCCCTGCACGACCCCGCACCGCAGCGGCCCGCAGCGCGGTGGGGGGCGACGGCGAGTCGGCCTGTAGGCGGGGTTCTGTCCAGGCACTGATGCCCTGTGCGGCCATCCATCTAAGCGGCCTACCCGGGGGTTGCGCCTTCCGGCGCCGGCGGACCACCTCCCCCTGCTTGACCTTGCTCCCGGCGGGGTTTGCCTAGCTGCCCCGATTGCCCGAGACACGGTGCGCTCTTACCGCACCTTTTCACCCTTGCCCGGCCCTGGCTGGAGCCGTCGGCGGTTTGTTTCTGTGGCACTTTCCTGCGAGTCGCCTCGACTGGCTTAGCCAGCGCCGTCGTCCTGCGGAGCCCCGACCTTCCTCACCGCCGTGACCTGCCAGAGGCCCGACGGCGCGGCCGCCCGGCCGGCTCGCCGTCACACTCATTTTAGGCCGGCTTCCATGCAGTCGCCATCTCAGGTCGGGCGCCGTTCCTGGCCGGCGCCCGGGCGTCTCAGAACGAGATTGCGCTTAGCTCCGGGTGCCAGCCGGCGCAGCGCTCAAGGTCGCCCCTCCAGCGTGCGCGGTTGAAATCCCGCTGAGGCTTCAAGACCGCTCGGGGCGGGCGCAGGGCAGCGGCTTCCTCAAGGCCGGGCCACACGCCGGCCGCCACCCCCGCCAGGTAGGCGGCCCCCAGGGCGGTGCACTCAACTTCCGGGGCCAGGCTCACGATTCTCCCTGAACAGTCGGCCAGGGCCTGGGCGAACGTGGGGTTGGCACTCATCCCGCCGTCGATGCTCAGCTCCTCTATGGCTATTCCGCTGTCGGACTCCGCGGTCTCGATGAGGTCGACCCCGCGCTGGGCCAGGCCATCCAGAAGCGCCCTCGCCAGGTGTGCAGGTCGGGTGGCGGTGGTTACGCCCGCTATGCGGCCGCGCGCCCCGAAGTCCCATCGGGGGGCGCCCAGGCCGTCCAGCAGGGGAAGAAACACAACCCCTGCGCTGTCCCCGCAGCCTGAGGCCAGCGCGTCGCTGGCCTCAGGCGAGTCGAGGGCGTCGGAGAGGGCGCAGAACCAGTCCACGCAGGAGCCTGCTCCCAGCATCATCGCCTCTATCCCCCAGACGGCCCTGCCCTCGCGCTGCCAGGCGGCAATGGGGAAGGAGCCCCCGGGGCATCGCTCGGCGGCGGGCGCGTCGGCGCCCAGTGTCATGTCCAGCATCCCCCCGGTTCCAAAGGTGATCTTGACGTCGCCGCGGCGCACGCAGCCGGAGCCGATCAGCGACGCCTGTTGATCGCCGGCGATCCCCATCACCGGGGGGGAGCCGTCCAGGGCGCTGGCCAGTGCCAACTCCCCGCTGCTGTCCACGATCCTGGGCAGGCAGCCTTGCGGGATGCCCAGACGATCGAGGATGAAAGAATCCCAGGCCGGTGCCCCGTCCTCAATTTTGCAGAGCCCCCCGATGGCGGCGTTCGTGGCGTCGGTGACGTGTTCCGCCCCTTCGGAGAGGTGCCAGACGAGCCACGAGTCCAGCGTGCCCACGCAGAGGTCGTCGGCGTCCTCGTCGGCTGCCAGCGCCAGCAGGTGAGACGCCTTGGTGGCAGTCTGGTTCGGGGCGAGGCGCAGGTTGTGTGCCTGAAGCTCCAGGCACATCCCGGCTGTGCGAAGATCAGCCCAGCCCAGCCCGGGTCCCGTCGGCTCGCCGCTGCTGCGTCGCCAGGCGAGCGTGGAGCAGCGTTGATTGGCGATCCCGACTGCCACTGGCGCGCCGGGGCAGCCGGCAAGCGCCTGGCGCGCCACGCCCAATGCCTTCCGCGCCACGTCGCTAGGGTTGAACTCGATCAGGCCCGGGGCGTGGACGGATGGAGGGACTGGGGCGCTGTGGACGTTCGACAGGCGCCCCCGCCCGTCCACAAGCGCCGCTATTACGCTTGTCGTCCCCACGTCTATCACCAACACGAACGGGCCGGGAAGTCGAGCCATGCGAAGATGTTAGTGATCCCGTTCAATGAAAGAGCATCAGAGATGGACATCGCAGCCGTGGAAGCCCTCGGAGGCAGGGCAGGCGCAGGCAAGGGTGACGGGCGCCTTGACGAGAGAATGGGGAAGCCAGGTTGAGGGTTCCTGACGTGCTTGCCAAGCTCGTGGAAGGGGAGAGCCTCACGCGCTCTGAGGCCCGCGGCGTGGCGGACGCCATGCTGGCAGGAAAGGCGTCCCCGGCGCAGATGGCGGGGTTGCTCATAGCCCTCAGAACGAAGGGGGAGACCGCCGTGGAGCTCGTCGGGCTTCTAGAGGGTCTTCGAGAGGCCGGGGTGAGGGTGCCTGTGGACGCCGAGGGGATGCGCCTGGTCGACACCGCCGGGACGGGCGGGGACGGAAGCGGCTCGTTGAACGTCTCCACGATGGCGGCCCTGGTGGCCGCGGGCGCCGGGCTGCGGCTATGCAAGCACGGCAACCGTGCTGTCTCCTCGTCGTGCGGTTCCGCCGACCTGCTGGAAGCGCTGGGGGTGGTCGTGGACCTCGACGCCGAGGGTGTGGCGAGGTGCATAGAGCGGGCGGGCCTGGGTTTCTGCCTGGCGCCGCTGTTCCACCCCGCCCTGAGGCACGCAGGCCCCACCCGGCGCGAGTTGGGCATCGCCACGGCATTCAACTACCTGGGGCCAATGGCCAATCCCGGGGGCGTTCAACGCCAGGTAATCGGTGTCAACGACCCCGCAATGGCGGAGAGGATGGCCGAGGTCATGTCGGTGACAGGCACCCTTCGGGCAATGGTGGTGCACGGCTACCCGGGCCTGGACGAGCTGTCAACAGTGGGGCCGTCCTCGATACTCGAGGTTCGTGGCCGCGAGGTCTCGCGCCGTGAGATAACCCCTGAGGCGCTGGGGCTGAAGCGTGTAGGCCTCTCCGATCTGGCCGGGTCCGACGCCGCAGCGTCGGCGGAGGCGACGCGTTCCCTGCTCGCAGGCGAGGACGTTCCCTGGCGCGGCGTGGTGCTTCTCAACGCTGCGGCTGCCCTGATGGTGGGCGAGTTGGCCGGGGGCTTTTCCGACGGCCTGGCGCAGGCTTCGGAGGCGGTGGACAACGGCGCCGCGGCCAGGGCGCTGGAGCGCTGGGTGGAAGTCTCGCAGTCCCTGGCGGGCTGAGCGCCACAGTCCCTGGCGGGCTGAGCGCCACCTCGCAGGCGCCTGGCGCCGGCCATAGGCTGCGGCAGCCGATCTCTTGAAGGCGGCGCATGCAGTAATTTTTAGGCGCATGGGTAAAGTCGGAAATTATGGGCGAGACCCGAAGACCGGAGAATAGGAATTCGTCGGTCGAGAACCGAAAAATACAAATCGAGCCACTCAGCAAGGCAGAACTGCAGTGTCTGCGCCCCGCCCTCGAGCACGCGCTCCGTTACTCCTACGAGCGGCAGGCGTCCGAGGGGGAAGACCCGCCCGAGGCCCTGAAGGGGCTTGTAGGGCGCATCTCCAAGGGCACCCCCAGGAATAGGCCGCGCTTCGGCAAGGGCGACTACTCCGTGATCAAGTCGGTGCTGGAGGCGGAATCGGTTTTCAGGGGCGATGTGGCCGAGCACTTCAGGAAGCACCACATCTGCGGCCTCGACGACGACACCAGGTCGCAGGGCAGCCGAGTCAAGGCATTGTCCGAGGAATCCCCGGAGGAGGAAGGCTCCCCTGAAAAAACGGAAATCCCTGACGAGGACGAAGAGCCCGAGGAGCAGGGCCCGGGCCGTGACCCCGTACAGCCAATGGTTGAGCTGTCTGAGTGCGCGTCTTGCGCGTCGCTTCTTTTTTTGTCACGCCCTGCGGGCTGGAGAGCCGTCTACGGGCTGCATTTGAGATTGTCCAAGGCGGCTGAGAAGTCAAAGGAAATGGATTCAAGGCTCGATCGGCAGTCGAAAGACCTGAACAAGCTGAAGAAACAGAAAAGAAACTGGAAAGAGGAGAAATCAAGGCTGTCGGCGCAGATACAAACGCTCAAGAAGAATCCCAGGGAGGACGCCAAGCTGGCGAAGGAGCTGGAGGGGAAGCTTCGCGACGCCAGCAGACAGCTTGAGCGCAGGGAAGAGGATGCAGCGAGGCTCACCGCTCAGAGGGACGAGGCCCGTGAAGACCTCCGCGCCTCCAAGCAGCGTCTCTACGAAGAGCACAAGAAGTGGGACGGGGAGCGCATGGGGAAAGACGCCGAGATTGCCAAGCTGCAGGAGGAGACGGGGAGCCTGGTGTCGAAGCAGCGAAAAAACTCCACTGAGGCCCTGGAGCAAATCCGGGAAGCACTGGAAACCTCAGATGACCACGAGAGCCTCCGGAAGTCTGCAGGCGAGGCGATCGAGCAGGCGGCCAGGCTGCTCGACGTGCATCTGGGGCCTCTCGACCGTCGCTCGGTCGCCGTTGGGGAGCTGCAGATCCGACCCAGGGAAAAGGCGGAGCTGCCGCCTGGCATTTACGACAATTCGGCCGAGGCGGCCGAGCATCTGCTGCTGAACAAATCTTCATTCGTAATCGTTGACGGGTACAACTTCATCTTCAAGCGGGCGGCTGACAAAAGGGTGGATCTCGCAAAGGAACAGCTTTTAGGAAAACATGGGCTGCGGGTGGAGCGGCAGAAGCTCAAGAAAGATCTCGAGGAGATTCACGGAAGAAGCAGGAACGTGTTTCTGATTGTCTACGACGGGAAGCAGTCGGAGGTGCCCCTCACCCGGGGGCGCGACAGCGGAGTCAGGGAGACGTTTTCCGCAGAAGGCGAAAGCGCAGACTCCCTCATCATCCGCGAGTGCCGAGACGCCCCTCGCGACCGCGCGCTGGTGGTGGTCTCCGCCGACCGGGGGGAAACCGCCGGCGACCTGGGTGTGCGCGACCCGGCCGAGTCGCTGGGCGCGAACCTGCTTTCTCCCGTCCAGCTGCTGCACGTGATCAAGAAAATCCGCAGCTGAAGGCCCCGGTCTCTCAGCCCATGAAGAAGCATCTGCTGGCTACCAACGACTTTCCCCCCAAGGTAGGGGGCATCCAGAACTACCTCTGGGAACTCTGGAGGCGGCTGCCGCCGGAGTCTTTCTCCGTCCTCACCCGTTCCCATGCCCGCTCAGATGAGTTCGACCGCGGTCAGCGCTACCGGATTGCGCGCATGGCGCCCCTGCAGATGATTCCCACCCCTGTCCTCCGCTCGGAGATCAACAGGGAGATCAGGAGAATCGGCGCCGAGATTGTGGTTCTCGATCCCGTGATGATCCTGGGGGTGCTGGGCCCGTACCTGGACTGCCCCTACGGGTTGGTCATCCACGGGGCTGAGGCCACGATTCCTGCGAGCCTTTCCGTCGCGCGCCCCCGGCTCGGGCGGCTCCTCGCCGGAGCGGAACTCGTGATCAACGCCAGCGGGTGGGCGTCGGGCTTCCTTGCCGACCATCTTGGGGATCGATACGGCGAACCTGCCCGGTCGGTTCTCGTTCCGCCAGGCGTGGACTGTGCACGCTTCCGCCCGCTCCCCGCCGACAGACGTCAGGAGGTGCGCCGAGCCCTCGGGGTGCAACCACACGAAACGCTGGTTTTGAGCGTGAGCCGCCTCGTCCCCCGAAAAGGCATGGACGTCTTCGTCGACGCCATTGCCAGGCTGGCCCCCACACGTCCCAGCCTGCGGGCTGCGATCGCCGGGGAGGGACGCGAAAAAGCCCGTCTTTCCGCACAGATCAAACGCCTTGGAGTGCCCGTGAGGCTGCTCGGCGCGCTCAGCGAGAGCCGCCTGCCCGACCTCTACGGAGCCGCCGACGTCTTTGCGATGCTCTGTCGCAGGCGCTGGCGGGAAGCGGAGCAGGAAGGATTCGGCATCGTCTTCCTTGAGGCCGCGGCCGCCGGCGTGCCGCAGGTGGCCGGGGCAAGCGGAGGATCGGCCGAAGCGGTTTCCAACGGCGAGACCGGCCTGGTGGTCAACTCCAATGACGGTCCGGAGGAGGCTGTCGAAGCCCTCGCCTTGCTGATCGACGACGCTGAGCGCCGGCGCGAGATGGGCATCTCCGCCCGATCAAGGGCGGTGAGGGAGTTCTCCTACGACATCCTGGCGCAGCGTCTCTCTGCGGCGCTGGGCAACGGAGCGCCCTCAGGCGGGCTGAAGGATGCCCCTGAACCGGGGATCGGCGCCCCTCCGTCCCCCGAAGCTGTTTAATGGGCGACGGCGGTTCCCAAGGGAGCGCCCCTCGAGGGCAGGCCGGCGACTGGATCTGGCAGGCGAACGCCGCCGGGACACTGGTATTCGCTGCCACCGTCATCTGCGCCGCGGTGATTGGGGGGCGCCTCGATCAACTTGCCGTGATTGTTTCCCTCAGCCTCTTCGTCCTCGGTTGCGTCGGATTTGTCTGGTCATTGCTGGTAGCCACCCGAAGAAGCGGATTGGAGGAGATGTCGGTGGCCGGGGCGTTTCTTCTTCTTGAGGGTGTGAATACACGCTTCAAGGGCATTTTCTGGTCTCTGGTGGGGATTCAGCTGGCGGTTGCCTTCACCGGGGCGGGCGTTCGGCTGTATTCGCCCTTGGCATTCGCTATTCTTGCCCCCGTGTTTGGGCTCGGGATGATGTCGCTGTGGGGTGCCAAGTACGCACGCTTCCCGGCCAGGTTTCACAGCAGCCGTGGTTGAGCATTCCACCCGGCAGATGCTCGTGGACGCCCCCCCGGGGTTCTGCTTCGAGGTGGTGATCGATTTTGAGAGCTACCCGGAATGGGTGAGCGACCTCGAGCGCATCCGTGTGTTGCGCCGCAACGAGGATGAGCGCGGCCATCTCATCGAGTTCACGGTGGCGGCCATGGGGCGCAACACGACCTACATCCTGCAGTACTCCTACGAGAGCGATCCCCCCAAGGTGATCTGGAAGCTGAGGGAAGGCGACCTGGTGCGCCGCCTTGACGGCGAGTACAAGCTGGCGCCCGCTCCTGGCGAGGCCGGAAAAACCCTGCTCACGTATTCCCTCACGGTGGATCTGGCCGTGTCCGTGCCGGGTTTCGTGAAACGTCGAGCCGAGGCCCGCATTCTGCAAACGGCACTGGACGGGTTCCGGCGACGGGTGGAGGACCTCTGGAGGGAGACCGAGCACGAGAGGAGTTCGCAGGCCTGCTGAGGTGGTGGAGACCCCCCATTTCATCGGATTTGACATAGGCGGTTCGAATATCCGGGCCGAGGTGCTCGACAGCCACGGATGCCCGCTGCAGCTGAGGACAAGCCTGCGCCGAGCACTTCCTGGAGCCTCGGAGACGGCGCAGGGGCAGGCTTTCGAGGGGATACCCGAAGCGGGCGGCCCGCACAGGCTCCCGCCGCCCGAGGGGCGGCTTCCAGAGGCGGTAATGGGCATCGTCGAGGAGATGACGGCGTCTGCGGGCGAGGAGATCAGCAGCCGCATAGCCGCAGTCGGCGTGGGCTGCGCAGGATTGATCGGCCGCGACGGGGTGGTGCTGGCGTCCCCCAACATCCCCGGTTTCAAAGGCGTCCCGCTGCGGGCGCTGCTGGCAGAGCGGCTGGGCCGTCGGGTGGCGCTGGACAACGACGCAACGGCGGCAGCAGTGGCCGAGGCTTCCCTGGGCGCCGCGGCCGGCGCTTCCGACGCCGTGTTTCTGACGCTCGGGACGGGCATCGGGGCAGCGGTGATGACCGACGGTGCAATCCGGCGAGGATCCCACAACCTCGCAGGCGAGGCCGGCCACATGATCTTCGAGCGGGGTGGCAGGCCATGCGGCTGCGGAGGGAGGGGATGCTGGGAGCAGTCGGCGTCGGGTACGGCTCTTGGCCGCCTGGCTCGCGGGCGGGCGGAGGCGGGCGGATGGGAATCGCTGCGGGCTTTGGGAGGCGGGCAGACAAAGGGCATTCGCGCGGAGCACGTCACCATGCTGGCCCGCAGCGGCGACCGGGTCGCCTGTGATCTGCTGGGGGAGTTCGCGGAAAACGTGGCAGTGGGAGTCAACAACCTCGTGGCGATGCTGGACCCTGAAGTGGTGGTTATGGGGGGTGGCCTCTTTGCCGAGGCCGAGGCGGGCGGGTTTCTGCTGTCGAGGCTGAAGGTGGCCCTGGAGGGGATGCTCAGCTACGGCCGCAGGCGGCCGGCAGTGGCGCTGCGCCGGGCGGAGCTCGGCGACAGGGCGGGAGCCATCGGCGCCGCCTTGCTGGCGCGTGACCAGCCGGGTGCGGACTAGGGCCCACTTGAGCCAGGTTGTGGCCGGCTGGGCTGGGGCAGCCTTTGCTCGCCCAGGCCACAGCCCCTGGTTCACCTGCCGCGAAAGGACGCAGAGGTAGCATGCAGGCGATGGAGTTCCGCCGAATCACCAACCTCCCGCCCTACGTGTTTTCGATCATCGACGGGCTCAAGGTGGAAGGTCGCCGCCGCGGCGAGGACATAGTGGATCTTGGTTTCGGGAACCCTGACATACCCTCACCTGACGTGGCGGTGGAGAAGCTGGCGGAAGCCGCCCGTTCGCCCCGAAATCACCGCTACTCCCTCAGCCGGGGCATACCAAAGCTGCGCGCCGCGGTCTCCGATCTCTACCTGCACCGCTTCGGGGTGGGGCTTGACCCCGAGACGGAGGTCATCAACACCATCGGCGCCAAGGAAGGCCTCTCCCACCTCATGTGGGTGCTTCTCCAGCCGGGCGACGCTGTGCTGGTGCCGTCGCCGTCGTATCCCATCCACCTTTTTGCGCCGCTCTTTGCCGGGGCGGAAGTGCGCAAAGTGCCTTTGAGCACGCAAACCGACATGGAGGAGTCCCTGCGTCAACGCTGGGAGTACTCCTGGCCGAAGCCGAGGGTCATCCTCCTCTCCTTCCCGCACAACCCCACCACGGCCTGCGTCGACCTGGGGTTCATGCAATCGATAGTGGATTTCGCCCGCGAGCACGACGCCCTCATCGTGCACGATTTCGCCTACGCCGACATCGCCTTCGACGGCTACAGCCCGCCTTCCATCCTGCAGGCCGAGGGCGCCAAGGACGTGGCGGTGGAGTTCTACTCGCTTACCAAGTCATTCTCGATGGCCGGCTGGCGGGTGGCCTTCATGGTCGGCAACCGGGAGGTCGTCGCTGCGCTTGCCAAGCTCAAGTCCTATCTTGACTACGGCACGTTCCAGCCCATCCAGATCGCGGCCACGGTGACCCTGAACGAGGCGTCCGAATACCCGAAACTGGTCAACGAGACCTACCAGAGCCGCAGGAACACGCTCTGCGCGGGGCTGAACCGGATCGGCTGGGAGGTGGAGCCGCCCAAGGGGACAATGTTCGTGTGGGCGCCGGTGCCACCGGTTTTTGCCCACCTGAACTCACTTGAGTTCTGCTCACTGCTGGTGAGGGAGGCAAAGGTCGCCGTTTCGCCCGGCAGCGGGTTCGGGCCGGGCGGTGAGGGGCACGTGCGCTTCGCCCTCATCGAGAACGAACAGCGCATCACCCAGGCTGTCCGAAACCTGCGCAGGCTCTTCGAGTCGGTCTGAGGCCGCCCCCGGGCTGGCCCGCCGCCTGGCCGATCAGGGGATCGGCCGTTTTGATGTCAGGTCTCACCTTCCGTCAGCGAGGCGTAGTGCTGTCGACCAACCGGGGTCTCCAGGTCGCCCTCGTCGGTGGGCAGGGCGCGAGGCTCATTCTCAATCTGCACCCAGACCCACTCCACGCCGAACAGTTCGGTGGCTGTGAACACCAGCTGCGCGATGGCCAGGCGCTGAAGCTCCCCCTCGATCTGCTCCAGCGTCCCCTCGGCCAGGTTCAGCACCAACAGCCCGTCGTCGCTCAGATCGATGCCGAGAATCTCCGTCTCAGCAGGCAGCGCGGAGGTGAGCCCCAGCTCGGTCTCATCGTCGGTTGGGCCTGCGAAGAGGGATCTCAGCGGCTCGTCCAGCGTCACCGGGGTGGGGAACTCCCGCTCCCTCGAGGAAAGCACCCCGTCCTCGTTCACAAAGAAGACCCTCAGGGTGCGGCTCTGTGCCGAAGTCTCAGGGGGGAGGGTGGTGGTCGTGGGATCCATCAGTTCGGGAGGAATGGAGGATGCGTCGAGAATGCGCGGCTCAGTGTCCAGGGGTATGCCGCAGGCCGCCGCAAGGAGACCTGCGACGAACACGGCTGCGAGAGCCTTCCCTGGCGTTGCGAGGAGGTGGATTGAGGCCATCTGGCTCTTCAAGGCCTGGCTCACGACTCCACGGGCGTCGGAAGGCTAACCACGAAGCAGGCGCCCCGTCCTCCCCCCGGGCGGCCCTGCACCCGCACTGAACCCCCGTGCAGCTTCACGTGCTCGGTAACCAGAGCCAGCCCCAGGCCGGTGCCCGCCACCCCGGAGTGGTCCTTGCCGCGAAAGAATCGATCGAAAATCACCTTTTGGTCGGCCTTCGCCACGCCTGGGCCCTCGTCGATGACGTGAATCTCCAGCATCGGGCCCGCACGCTCCACCCTCACCTCCACAGCCCCGCCGCCGTACTGCTCGGCGTTCTCCAGGAGGTTGGCAATGACCTGCGCCAGCCGTCGGCGGTCGGCTCGCAGCATCACCTCTGAGACGTCCTTCGAAATGGCCACCTTCACGTCGTAGCCGCCTGCCCGCAGTGCCTGCTGAAGGAACTCCGCAATGTTGAACTCCTCGAGCTCCAGTGCCGCCACCCCGACGTCGTAGCGGGATATCTCCAGCAGGTCGGTAACCAGCTGCTTGAAATGCTCGAGGTCGCTGGCGATCAGGTTGAGCGCCGTCTGAGAGCGCTCTGGCAACTCGCTTTTCCTGTGATTCAGCACCTCCATCGAGGCAGTGAGCGCCATCAGTGGTGAGCGCAGCTCGTGGCTCACGTTGGAGGCGAATCGGGCGTCGCGCTCAATGCGCTCCTCGAGGGCGCTGGCCATCTGGTTGAACGAGCGTGACAGGCGCTCCAAGTCGGGGTCTATGCCTTCGAGCCGCGTGCTGAGGTCGCCCGCCGCAATCGCCTCAGCGGCCTCACCGATGTCGGCCAGGGGACGGACTGTCCTCTGTGCAGCCCAGATGCCGATGCCTATGGCAAGCAGCACCGTAATGGCGCTGCTTGTGAGGAGGGTGATCCGCAGGGCGCTCAGGGTGTCGTCGATGTCGGTGAGAGGGACGGCCTCGTAGTAGGCAGCGTTGATTTGCGGGTAGGGGAGCCCGATGACCATGAACGGTGTCTCGTTGACTGCGTAGCGCATCTGCGCGGCGACGCCGGCGGCGACTGAATCCTTGAGGGATTGACGGATCTGAGGTTCGCTGAACTCCACCGGGTTGGCGGAAATCCACTGTTCACCGAAGCGGATAACCGGGCGGGCGCCCAGGGGGGTGTAGAGGTCTTGCACCAGTTCCCTTAGACGCTCCTCTGTGGTCTCCTCGCCGCTAAGCCGGCTTACCTGGATTGCGTTGAAGAAGACCCTTGCCAAGGAGATCTCCTCGCGGCGTGAAAGGAGGTTGTCACGGGTCAGCTCGTGGGTGATAAGAGACAGGGCGACAGTCACCATCAGTGCCCCCAGCCCGAAAAGCAGGCTCACTCGGAAGCGCAGCGTCAGGCGCGGCAAGATCCAGCGCCTGGGTCTACGAGGCCTGTCGGAGCGTGAGGACGGGGAAGGCGCCCCGCTGTGGCGCATCCGGATATTCAGGTCTGCAGCTTGTAGCCCTGCCTACGCACGGTGAGGATCAGCTGCGGATTGGCGGGGTCTCGCTCTATCTTTGTTCGCAGACGGCGAATATGCACGTCCACCAGGCGGCTGTCCCCGAAGTAGTCCAGTCCCCAGACCCTTTCGAGGAGCTCCTCCCTGCTGAGCGTTGCCCCGGACTCAGATGCCAACTCGGTCAGCAGACGCATCTCGGTCTTGCTGACGGCGATGCGCTCGCCGCGAATGTAGACGACGTTTTCCTCCGGCACGATGTCCAGCTGGCCCAGGATGAGGCTGCGCAGGGCAGGGTCAACGGTGCGCACCCTGCGGAGCATCGCCCTGATGCGCGCCGACAACTCCTTTGGGGCAAAGGGTTTGGTCAGGTAGTCGTCTGCCCCCGCCTCAAGGCCCGCAACCACGTCATGGGTGTCCTCCCTGGCCGTGATCATCACTATGGGCACGCTGCTGATGCGCCGCAGCGTCCGACAGAGCTCGAAGCCGTCTATTCCTGGCAGCCCTATGTCGATGAGCACAACATCCGCCGGGTTGCCTCGAAACTTCAGCAAGGCCGCCTCGCCGTTCTGTGCCTCCTCCACGTCCCATCCCTCGTCTTCAAGGGCCATCTTGAGGGAGGTTCTGATGCGTTCGTCGTCTTCTACTGTCAGGATGCGAGTGGGCATGGATCTTTCTTTTGCGTATTTCCCTGTCTGGCAGCACGGCGGGGAGCGTCGGCACGGCGGGGAGCGTCGGCCAAAGTGGGCAGGGTGTTAAGCAAGCTACTATCGCGCGTCGACGGACGCCGCGCCAGCCGAAGGGGGCAGGCCTTCCGGGGCGGGACCCCCTGGTGCCGATTGACGGGTGAATCTGAAGAAGGCCCGCCCCGTGGCGGTGGGGCGGACGACCAAAGCCCGCAGCGTGAGCGCAACCACGATGGCCACCCCCACTGCGCAGATGACTGAGCCAGTGAGCGCCCCAAGCCCGAGCTGCGTCGAGCAGTCGCCCTCGCAGGAGATGTCGACGAGCGCGTAGCCGATCAGGCCGCCACACGCCCCGGCCCCAAGGATTGCCGCCACCGAGATCACCTTCGCCCACGGCCCGGGAGCGGCCGAGCGCGATCCCGTTTCTTCGACATTCATCGCCCACATGGTAGGACGCCGGGGCCGCTGGCCGCAGCCGCAGGCTGTGGATTCGCCCCCCGCCCAGGACATGCGCTTGCGGGCTGATTTTCTCATGGACGAAGTGGTTTGGCTGTTTGTCGCGCAGGTTCTTTATTGTTGAAGATGGATGTCCAAGCAGGCCACCTCAGTTTCCGCCCCGGGGCATGACCCTGCGAACGGCGGGCATGACCCTGCGAACGGCCCCGTGAAGAGACCGGCTTCATGCCGCATAACTGGACGATCGGCGAAATGCCCGAAGACGCAACCTTGAAGCCAACGGGTGCCGGCGACACCCAGGCTTCCATCTTGCACGTCGACCTCGACGCCTTCTTTGTCTCCGCGGAACTGTTGCGCCGACCGGAGTTGGCAGGCAGGCCGGTAGTGGTCGGCGGAGCGGGCCGCAGGGGGGTGGTGGCGGCCGCGTCCTATGAGGCCCGCTACTACGGGCTCAGTTCAGGCATGCCCAGCGCGCAAGCCCGTCGCCTCTGTCCACAGGCCGAATTCATTCCAGGCGACCACGACTATTACGAGGGCATCTGGACACGCGTCAAGGAGGTGCTCAGATCGTTCACCCCCTTGGTGGAGGCGGTCTCGGCCGACGAGGCCTTCATGGATGTCTCGGGGTCGCAGCTTCGCTTCGGATGCTCCCTTGAGATCGGCCATCGCATCCGGGCTGACGTCCTCGCCCAGGAAGGGCTGAACTGCTCGGTGGGAGTGGCCTCGAACAAACTGCTGGCGAAACTGGCCTCCCGCAGGGCCAAGCCCAGGCCGGGTGCCGACTGCCTGATTCCTGGCAGGGGGGTGGTGCATATCCCGCCTTCGGGGGAGAAGGCCTTCCTCAACCCCATGGCTCTGGAGGAGATGTGGGGCGTTGGGGCGAGCACGCTGCGGAAACTCGAAAGGATGGGACTGCGCACTGTCGCAGATCTGGCCGAGATCTCGCTTACGGCTCTGGCGGAGGTGTTCGGGAACGCCCACGGGCAGCACCTCCACAACATTGCACGGGGAATCGACGAGAGCCCGGTGGTGCCTTACCGTCCTCCGAAGTCGATGAGCTCGGAGGTGACTTTCGCGACCGATGTCTCCTCGGTTGACGAGCTCGAAAAGGAGATCCTGCGTCAGTCGGAGGCGCTGGCCAGACGTTTGCGAAAGGCGGGATGCTCGGCACGAACGGTGGTGCTGAAGCTCCGCCACCCCGACTTTCGTACGCTGACCCGTTCCCGCACACTCAAGGGCCCCACCCGGCATGGCGCGCTGATTTGCCGGGAGGCAAGATTCTTGCTTCGGGAGTACCTGGGGGGGCTGCGTCAGGGCTTCGAGGGCTTCCGCCTGATGGGGGTGGGTGTGTCCGGCTTGAGCTTCAACGAACCCGTTCAGATGTCCCTCGACGGTGAGGAGCTTTCCAGCGAGGCCCTCGACGAGGCCGTCGACAGCATCCGCTCACGCTTCGGGGACGAGGCGGTGGCCCCAGCCGCCCTTTTGGAGTACAACCGCCAGCGGGGCGCCTGGGGGCCAGACGCGTCCGCGTAGCCAATGATTGTGGGCGTTCCGGGACATGCGGGAAATCTGGTTGCAAGTTTCCCGCATATATGCGAAACTATTGACAGGATCTGTTTAAGGGGGACTGCCTTGCCGCTGTCAGACGACGAGCAACGAATTCTCAGCGAGATAGAAGCAAACCTGTACGAGACCGATCCCGACCTTGCCGAAGAGGTGCGGGACACCACGGTCTTCAGACACGGGTTCCGCAACATGCGCCGAGCAGCCCTGGGCTTCCTCGGGGGGGTGCTGCTGATGATTTTCCTGCTGAGCACAAGCTGGTGGCTTTCGTTCATCGGCTTCTTGATCATGCTCGGATGCGCCCTTTGGTTCGAGAGGGCGGCCCGTCGAGTGGGCAAGGCCGGTTTCCAGGCAATTTCCCGCAAGCCCTGGAAAGAGGGCGTCGGCTCTGCCTCTCAGAGGATGCGCGACCGCTTCAACCGCGAACGCGGACCCTGAACCAGGCCAGGGCCGGCTCAGGGCGCCTGACGCAGCCGCTCAGCCAGTCCTCCTGTCGCCTCGACGAAACCCCCAGACCCTCAACCCCACCACCCCGGCGAGCTTTTGGCGGCGTGTCAGCTGCGACCGCAGCTTCTTCAGGATGTATTCCGAGGATGTCTGCTGCGACAGGCCGGTGGTGACTGCGGGGTCTGAGTAACCCGCATACGACACCGCCCTCCCCAGGTCGAGCCATGGCTCGGGTTCCATTCTCAGGCTCACGGCGGCCCGCCTCGAGAGTTCCAGCGGCGTTTCGCCGACAGAGCCCCTAACGCCTGCGTATTCCAGCATTTCCAGTGTCGACTCCCAGTTCACCAGCACCTGCATCTTCGGGCTTCGGGTGCCTCTTAGCCTGCGGGATCGCAGTCGGCAAAACGAAAGGAGGGTGGTTGCCAGCAGGTAGGCGCCAAGAATGCCGCCGAGTGCCAGCAGCGTCCTTCCCCACCAGGCCAGTCCGCCCCGCCCAGGGGCTCCTTCCAGGGGCGACGTCGCAGATGTCGGATTGGCGGGATCAACCTCCCCTTGCGGATCGGGGGGTGTCTCCTGTGTGGGCGAGGGGGACACCGACTGGGTGGTTGTCGTGCTCGGCAGCGGGGAGGCGTCTTGTTCGGGCTCCAAGAGCGTGTATGCCTCCGCCCCAGGGGCCCCGCGTCCTGGAGTCGGTTCAAAGGCCACCCAACCGGCGTCGGCCAGGTGCACCTCCGGCCACGTGTGGGCGTGCCTGCCCCGCACCGTGTAGAGGGC
Source organism: uncultured Acidimicrobiales bacterium (assembly GCA_958295925.1). Taxonomy (GTDB): domain Bacteria; phylum Actinomycetota; class Acidimicrobiia; order Acidimicrobiales; family CATQHL01; genus CATQHL01. The sequence goes on along the minus strand of CATQHL010000001.1, from coordinate 174,398 downwards.
GTCGCCGTTGGGGAAACTCCCCGAGTGCTCCCCGCTCGTGAATCCCACGGCAACCCTCGTGGGCAGCCCGACCACCCGACCCATGGCAGCAAAGGCAGTGGTGAATTGCTCGCAGTATCCCCGGCGCGTCTCAAACAGAAACCGATCGAGGTGTGAGCCGGAGTGTCCGCTCGGAACGTTCAAGTCGTACTCGAAGTTTTCCCGCAGCCAGAACTGCAAGGCAAGCGCCCGATCATATGGGGTGCTCGTGCCTGCGACCACATGCCACGACAGTTCCCGAACACTCGCGCTCACGCTTTCGGGCACATTCCGCAGGCCGTCAGGCACGCCGCCCAGATCTTCTTCGCCCACCGCCCTGAGCCTGTCGGCCTCAAAGCTCGGCACGACTGAACGCACCTCATATTCAAAATCTTCGGAGGATCCCGATTGAAGCAGCAGCGTGGAGGTGTCGGCTGCGAAGCGCACCTCCCTCTCGGTTGCGCTCGCGTGGGAAACCGGCTGGTACGCGGCGGGCAGCCAGACCGAAGCAAGGTTGTCGATGCTGAAACTTTGGATCGTCTCGTTTCCGTCGGCCGTGGGAGTGGTGTTGGGCAACTGCTTGTTGTCCTCCACACGGAAGTGGCTTGCACGCAGCGACCAGGATTCGCCGTCGAACGTCTCCAGGGCGGTCAGCCGCCAGTAGGCCGGGGCGCTTGCGCGGACGGTGAACACCTGAATGTTGCTGAGCTGCCGCAACTGCGCCTGCACGCTCACCAGCGGACTGGGCACTGCGCGCCCTCCCTCCCGCTCCTCGCCTTCCTCCTGTCCGGTCTTCCTGAGGTCGAAGGGCGAGTTCTCCATGTACCCGTAGGCGATTCTCGTGCCCACCAGCGACAGCAGCACAGCCGCCACCGCTATCAGACCCCCGGCGATTCCTCTGCTGGGCGAATCGCCGGGACGCTGCCTATGCCCTGAGCGTTTCGAGGGATGCACAACCGAGAACGCAAGAGCGGCGCAGACGACCAGGACGGCGTACCAGATTCGGGCGGTTCCCTCACCAAAGAAGGAGAGGGCTACGTAGATGGCGGCCGCAGGCGCAAGCACTTCCACCTGCGACGACCCCAGCCTGAATGCCCCCCAGTCCCCTAGGAACACGACCAGCCACAGGACGATGGAGAGCATGAACAGCAAGCCCGTCTGCACTGGAAGCGGAACCGACGAGGCCAAGATCGTGTCAACCGACTCCCTGATGTCCAAGCCGACCGCCATTCCGGTCTCGCTCCAGGGAATTCCGTAGTAGGTGGTCTGGGGGTAGTGCACCCACGCCAGCGCCAGGATTGTGAGCAGCAGCGAAATGAAGGCGGCGGGAAGGACATGCACCCGCAGCCGCCTAAGGGCAAAGATTGTGAGGTGGGCTATGAAGGCGTTTAGCAGCAAGGGGGCGAAGAACGACCAGTCCACAAAGAGGAGCGCGAGGCTCGCCGTGAGCGATGCGCTGAGCCCGAAAAAAAGAACCTCGGAGAAGAAACCGCGAACCCGTTCGGCGGACCCTCGACCTTTGGGGGCGTCGGCGGCTGGCATCCTCAAGCCTTCAAGTCCCCCAGCGCAGCGTGCCAACGCTCAGGGAACGACTCGCCAGGTTGAACCAGAATCACATCAGCGCCGGACATGGCGTCGTGCGGATTGCAGAATTGAACCAGGTAGCGCCTCCGAGCGCCTCCGAGCGCCATTCCCCAGGGTTGGCGGGTTGTTTCGGGAAGCTTGCCTAGTACGGCAAAGAGAGTCGTCCCGTCGCTGCTTGGGCGCACAACCCGGGCGGAGCTGGCGAAGTCCGTCTGAGCTACCAGCGAGAGCTTGTCCAGCAAAGGGGCGGCATACGCGCCCTCCACCCCGCTTCTCACGACCGACGCCGATCCTGTGGGTGTCATAAGACGGATGTTGTGGAAGAGCTTGCAGCATGTCGCTACCAGCCCTGCCGCCGCCGAGACCATCTCCTCAAAAACCTGCTCAGATGCCGCCCGCCAATCCGTGTCCAGGTAGATCACAGCCTCTTCCAGGAAGTCGTGCTCGACCTGGCGGACCATGAGCTCGCCGTGGCGGGCGCTGGAAGGCCAGTGGATGCGGCGAGGGTCGTCGCCCACCGCGTACTCCCGCAGCCCTGCAAATTCCTCTTCAGAAGCTGGGAGGTGTTTGGTCAGCCTGTTTCTTGAAGCACCCGCCAACTCGGAAACTGACATGGGTAGCCAGATTTCCTCGAAGTAGGGCCAGATCAGGGCTCTCGACACCTCTCCTGCCCCCCCGTCGGATATCTGAGACCGCCGAGCGAGGTCAAACGGGTCGTTTGCAGTAAGGCGGAGCGGGCCCATTTCCACTATCCCACGCCTGCTCGGCTCGACGTAATACGTGAGCCTGGCCTTCCTGCCGGAGGGGAGCATGCCGAGGTCGCGCACTGCGGGTTCCTCGGTTGCGGAGAACTCCTGCAGCCTTACTGAACGCCCGAACAGTCTCCGGAAGCCGTAGAACCTGAGCGTTACGAGTATTCGGGTTCCGAAAGCCGCCCTTGCAGGCGTCAGGAGGCGCTCCGCCCCCACTCTCAGGGGGAGGTTAACGGAAATCAGCGAAAGGATCAGCAAGGCCCCCACAACTGCGGAAGCCACGAAAACAGCGGGCAGCCCCCACAACAGCGCAGACGCCCCCCCTGTCAGCGTGATCAGCAGAGTAAGGATTCCTGCTCGATTGAGCATCGGGGGTCTGTAGCGCCGCGCCCGGCTGTCTACTTCAAAGGCGTTATCTGCTCGACAGGTGCGGAACCGGTGTGTAAGCCAGTATCTCCTCGAGCACCTCAAGCGTCGACGCCACTACCGAGCTCAGCATCACACGGTGTTCGATGGTCGAGGTGAACACGGCCTTGATGTCGTCTGGAATCACAAAGTTCCGGCCATCGGCCGCCGCCCGCACCCTCGCGCAGCGCTGCAGCCCCAGCGTCGCCCGAGGGGACATTCCGTAATCCAGCGAAGGATGGCTGCGGGACGCCGCGGCAAGATTCACCATGTAGCCCTTCAGGGCGGGGGCCACGTAGACCGAGCGGCCAAACCGAATCATCTCCTCAACCGTCTCGGCGTCGACAACCGGATCGAGTGTCTCCAGAATGTCGGGGCCGCCGTGCGCGTCGAGTATCGCCAGTTCCGAGTGGTGGTCGGGGTACCCGAGGTGCATGCTCATCAAGAAGCGGTCCAGCTGGCTGAGTGGGAGGGGAAACGTGCCCTCGCTCTCAAGGGAGTTCTGTGTGGCTATCACCAGGAACGGATTGTGAAGAGGGTAGGTCAGGCCGTTGACAGTCACCTGACGCTCGGCCATGGCCTCGAGCAGCGCAGCCTGCGTCTTTGGGGAGGTGCGGTTGATCTCGTCCGCCAGCAGGAGCCCGGAAAAGACGGGGCCCGGCTGGAAGTTGAACTCGCTGAGATTGTTGTCCCAGACAGGGACGCCGAGGATGTCGGACGGCAGCAGGTCGGGGGTGAATTGCACACGCCCGAACTCCAGCCCCAGGGAACGCGCCATCGCCTTGGCCATCGTGGTCTTCCCTAAACCAGGCGCGTCCTGCAACAGGACGTGCCCCTCCGAGATCAGGCAGGTCAGAATCGACCTGATAAGGGCGACCTTTCCCATGATTATCCGCTGGACATTCTTGGATATCGAATCGAAAAGATCGGCAAAGGCGAGCTCGTTAATGGGCTCGCGTCTGCCTATTTTCCGAATATTCGCTTCCTGTCTCAGCACGCTCACGGATTCTTAGGCTAGCCTGCCCCTCTCGGCGTTCAAGAGACTGGATGCGACTGGAAACCCCCTGGTTTAGATAGCTTGATGCAGTGCATCTATCACTGGTGTTGAACACCACGTACGAGCCTCTGAGCGTTGTCCCGGCGCGAAGGGCCGCGATTCTGGTCTTCAGTGAACGGGCGGACACTGTCTGCCTGTCGGGGTCGGTGCTCCGCTCAGAGCGGATGGTGCTTGAGGTCCCCTCTGTTGTGAGGCTCAGGAAGTACGTGCACGTGCCATACTTTCGGCGCAACTCCATTTCCCGCAGGGGGGTGCTTGCGCGTGACGAGCACTGCTGCCAGTACTGCGGGCTTCACGCCGACAGTGTGGATCACATCAACCCCCGCAGCCGCGGGGGAACCCACACCTGGGACAACGTCGTAGCCGCCTGCAGGCGCTGCAACTCCAGAAAGAAGGATCGTCTTCCCGGCGAGGTCAACATGACGCTGGTACGCCCCCCCCGCCCGCCCTCGCGCGCCGCCTTGATAATGCTGCGGGCGGGCGAGGTCCCCGATCACTGGAGCTCCTACTTGACGCACCCTCGTTCTGCGTGAGACCCGTCGGCGAGTCTCAGCCGGCGACAAGCCTTTATGAGGTGGGCAAACCGAAAACGGGGGAATCCTCCTGGAGATTCAGAAGATATTGCGGCACGCCTGAGCAGCTGCATGCGCTCAGGTTTCCCGGGGGCCTTGAGGCGGGCGGGGGAGAGCGGGTGCCCGAAGCGGGGCGCAGCAAGGAGACAAGACCCCCCCTACACCGTCGCGAGGTCTGGGAACTGCGGGCAACGTCGGAGGCTGTGGTTCTGGGAAGCAGCCAGAAGCACGACATCCTGAGCTGCGCGACGGGGCGGGCGGTGGTGAGGCGCCGCTCCGGCGGGGGTGTTGTGTTGCTGAGGCCGGGGAGCGTTCTGTGGGTGGATGTGATCCTCGCGGCCGGCGACACCCTTTTGAGCAGCGACGTAGGCCGTTCCTTTGAGTGGCTCGGGCGCACGTGGCAGAAGGCCCTGGCCGCCTGTGGGGTGGTCACCGACATGCACACCGGGCCTTCGGTGCAGGGGGAGTGGGGGAGGCTTGTCTGCTTTGCCGGTCTGAACCAGGGCGAACTGCTGGCGGGCGGGGCCAAGGTCCTGGGCATCTCGCAGCGCCGCAGCATGCGCGCCGCCCGCTTTCAGTCGGCGCTGTTGTGCAAGTGGCACCCTGAGGAAACGACTGCCCTGCTGCGTCTGGGCAGCGCCGAGGCAGAGAGCCTGCTCTTGCACCTCAAGGCACGTGTTGCTTCCGTGCCGGTGGACCCTGGCCGGGCACTGAAGGAGTTTCTCAAGGCTCTTCCCGAATAGGCGTCCTGGCGCCTTCCGGGGCGACCGCCTCTGCCAGGACTGGGGGCACCCACCCTCCCACTTTGGCTGGGTGGGTTTGCCGTTGTGGAAACCATTTTGGCGAATCCAGATTCCCGCTTGCTATGTGGGGAGTTGTGGGGTAAAGTAGTGATTTGTGGGGAAATTTCCCTACATTCAGTCGAGATCAACGAGCAGGAGAAAGGTAGAGCCGGGGAGATGGAAAAAAACTTCTCAGGGAACCACCAGCGCATGATTGACGCAAAGTGGCGTGTCTCCCTGCCCCCGGAGTTTCGGAAGCGGGGCGAGGGGGACGACAGATGCGTTCTTGGGCGCGTTCCCGGTTCGCCTTGCCTGGGGCTTTGGAGGACGGGGAGCTTCCAGGCCACCTACCAGCGGCTGCAGGACAAAGTGCGGGAAAGCGGAGCCAACCAGAACCTGCTGCGCTGGTTCTCCGGCAATGGATACGAAGTGAAACCCGACACCCAGGGTCGAATCCTCGTACCTGAACCTTTGCGAAACGTCTTGGCCGTCGACCCTGAGGATCCCGACGCACGAGTCTTCGTGGCTGGGGTTGGACAACGAATCGAGCTCTGGAACGCCGAATTGTGGGAGCGGAATGTCGGCGGCGCAGAGGCATACACAGACGCAAGCAGCTTCGATGCCGAGGTAGGCAGCGAATGGCTGTGAGATCTCTGGCGGGCATCCCCTCAGGATTCATCCTGTTGCTGGGAACAGCATCCCCTATACCGCCCACTTGCCAAACTCCTCGTCCAGGGAGCGATCCCTGCGAGGACCTGGCAGCAGGGGGAATGCTGAGGGGATGCCCGCCAGGAGTTCCTCCCAGTGGAAACGCATGAGCCTCGCTGGGCAGGCACGCACGAATCGGTCATGGTTTCAGAGGTCACGGAAATCATGGCAAGCATCCCCTCCGGTGTCTTCCTCGACGCCACGGTTGGTTCGGGGGGCCACGCAGCCGCACTGCTGAAAAAGCGGGGAGATCTTTCCCTGGTGGGGCTTGATCAAGACCCGACTGCGATTTCCTCGGCGCGCGGGCGGCTGGGGGGCGATTCGGTGCTCCGCCAGGGACGCTTTGACTCCCTGGAGGGGGTGCTGACGGAACTTGGGATCGAGAGCATCGTTGGAGCGCTCTTCGACTTGGGGGTGAGCTCTATGCAAATCGACGATCCCGATCGGGGGTTCTCCTACACCCGTAGCGGCCCGATCGACATGCGCATGAACCCCGCGAACACCCTGAATGCCGCCGAGATCGTCAATCACTGGCCGCAGGGGCGGATAGCGGCCTTGTTGCAGCGATATGGCGACGAGCGATTCGCCATGAGGATCGCCCGCGCCATTGTCGCCGCCCGTCCGCTTAACGACACCCTTGAGCTGGCCGAGGTAATCTCCTCGGCCGTCCCGGACGCCTCCCGGCGCCGCGGCGGACACCCCGCCAAGCGCAGCTTTCAAGCCCTGCGCATCGCCGTGAACGAGGAACTCCAGGTTCTTGAACCGGCCCTTCGCCAGGCGATTGACCGGTTGGAGCCCTTGGGAAGGGGTGCGGTGCTCAGCTATCACTCGGGCGAGGACCGCATCGTCAAGAACACCCTGCGTTCGGCTGCCAGGGGTGACTGCTCCTGCCCGCCGAGGCTCCCGTGCCGCTGCGGGGCCACCCCGAGGGTTCGGCTTCACCGGAGGGGCCCGCTTCGCCCGGGTTTCGAGGAGACGTCCCGCAACCCGCGTTCTGCCAGCGCCCGGCTTCGCTTCTTCGAGAAGTTGTAGTCGTATGAAAGCCACAGCCAGTCGAGAGCGAGGCGGACGCCAGGCTGCGCGGCCGAGTCCCCGGCAGGCTGCGCGGCCGAGTCCCCGGCAGGCTGCGCGGCCGAGTCCCCGGCAGGCTGCGCGGCCGAGTCCCCGGCAGGCTGCGCGGCCGAGTCCCCGGCAGGCTGCGCGGCCGAGTCCCCGGCAGGCTGCGCGTCCGAGTTCCCGGCAGGCTGCGAGGCCCGGTCACAATCACGGGCCAAATGCGCGTCCGAGTTCCCACCCTTCGAAGCGCCCTGCTGGTGCGCCCGGAAACCCACGGCGCGCAAACGCCGCGCGCCCGCCGGGGCGCCCGCAAGCAGGTCAACAAGGAAAAGACGCAGCGGCCCGGAAGAAGCGGCCCGGAGGAAGCGGCCCGGAAACTGCCGCCCGCGACCCGAACGAGAGCCAGGCGCAAGGCGGATGGAGGTCGTTGCGCCGCAGCATTCTTGCCTTTACTGCCTGCCTGCTTATTGCGCTGTTTCTAATAGCGATGCTGCAAGGCTTCATAACGCAGACACAGGTGCACCTTGACCGCCTTGAGGATCAGATAGCTGACGGAAAAGACCTGAACCTGAAGCTTGTACAGCAGAGAACTGAGCTGATCTCCCCAGAGCGGGTGGTGAGCGTGGCCAGGGAGCGGCTGGGAATGACCACGCCCACGACGGTCGTGTACTTGCATCCCCCTGACGGGTAGATGCGGCACGCTCCCCCCCCTCTGGGCCCGCCCCGCCCCCGAACTGCACCCAGTTGCTCACGTCGCAGGCGGATATGCGCTCTGCTGGCGATCTCCCTCATGGCGGGCTTGCTTATCTGGAAGACCTACGACTTGCAGTTCAACCAGGCCGAGAGGATCACCTCCTGGGGCGAGCAGCACAGGCTCAGGACCATCTACACGATGGGCATGCGTGGCAACATCCTCGACCGCACGGGCGAGGTGCTGGCAACGTCATTTTCCGGGGCGAACATCTTTGCCGACCCCTCGCTCGTGACCGACCCGCTGCGGGAGGCCGAGATTCTGGCACCGATCTTGAACATGGAGGCTGAGGCAATCGCCGCCAAACTCTCCTCGCCCGGGCAGTTCGTCTATCTGCAGCGGACAGTCAACCAAGATCTGGCCGAGTTGGTGGAGGAGTTGGACCTCGATGGCATAGCCACCCAGCAGGCCTCTCGCCGCCACTACTCCCTGCAGGAATCAGCCTCTGAAGTCGTGGGGCGGGTGGGTGACTATGAGCAGGGCATCTCAGGCATAGAGGCCAAGTTCAACGACGACCTGCTGGGATCGCCTGGGGAGATCGTCCAGGAGCAGTACCCGGGCGGGCGCAGCATTCCAGGTGGCATTTCCAAGATCAAGCCTGCGGTAAACGGGGCCGACATTCGCCTCACAATCGATCGCCTGATGCAGTTTGAAGCCGCCAGAATCCTCGCCGAGCAGGTCGATGAGGTAGACGCCCTGGGTGGCGCCCTGATGGTTAGCCGTCCACGAACCGGGGAGATTCTCGCCATGGTCAGCGCCGACCGAAACGAGGAGGGGAACGTCGTCGTCGGTCAGCAGAACCGCTCCCTTACCTGGGTGTTTGAACCCGGCTCGGTGATGAAGGGCTTGACGTTCTCGGCCGTGCTCGACAGCGGACTGGGGACACCCTCCTCCGTCACCAGCGTGCCGGACCGCCTGGTCATATACGAGTCGGAGTTCAGCGACTACAACCCGCACCCCGTCCTGGACTACTCGCTTGCAGAGATTTTGGTCAAGTCCTCAAACATCGGAACGATTCAATGGGCACAGAGGCTGGGATCGGAAGCCCTCGAGAGCTACCTGCGGAACTTCGGGCTGGGCAGGCTGAGCGGCCTCGACCTGCCGGGGGAGTCCGCCGGCCTGCTCGAGCAGGCGCGGAACTGGTCGGGGACGTCACTGCCCACCATCGCAATCGGCCAGGGCGTGTCGGTCACGCCCATTCAGCTCCTGTTCGCCTTCAACGTCATCGCCAACGACGGTCTCTACGTGCCTGCCCGCCTGGTCTCGGAGGTGGTCGAGCCGGACGGCGACAGGTGGGTGCCGCCCTCCACGGTGAACGCCCGCCGGGTCTTCGATGAGGAGGTCGGGGTGCTGATGCGTGGGATTCTCAGGGACGCCGTGAGGATCGGCACGGGTAAGCGGGCAGAGGTGCCCAACTACGAGCCCGCCGGAAAAACGGGCACGGCGCGCAAGCCCCTGCCCTGGATCGGCTACGGCGAGGAGGAGTCGCAGTACAAATACGTGGCAGCCTTCGTCGGCTTCCTTCCCGCCTCGAATCCCGAGGTGTCAATCCTGGTTGTAATCGACGAGCCCTCGGCCACCATCTACGGGGGCACCGCAGCCGCGCCCGCATTCAAGGAGATGGGGGAGATCGCAATGCGGCGGCTCAGGATTCCGCCGCCTGCGAACGACCCCGAGCCGCTCGAGGCCCAGGGCCCGGAGGCAGGCGGCCCGGAGGTGCGGCTGGCCTCGGTGGGGGTCGGCGATGACTGAGGGAACCTCTCTGCTCGAGCTCCTGCGGCTCTGCGGGCTGAGCGTCGAAGCCCTCGCCGGGCCGATCGCCGATCCCATTGTCACCTCAGTGGTGGAGGACTCCCGGAAGATCTCCCCTGGTGCGCTCTTCTGCTGCGTCAAGGGAAGGCGCTTTGACGGACACGATCACGCCTGGGCTGCCGTGGGGGCAGGGGCAGTGGCACTCGTGGTGGAGCGAAAACTTGATGTAGCAGTCCCGCAGGCGGTGGTTCAGGACGTGCGCGCCCTCATCGGCCCGCTTGCGTTGACAGTGAAAGGCTTTCCCCAGGAGCGCCTGATGATCGCAGGGGTGACAGGCACCAACGGGAAGACCACCGTGTCGCGAATGCTGGCGTCGATACTGGCGGCAGCTGGTCACTCACCCGACGTGGTGGGGACGCTGAGCGGCGACTTCACCACCCCGCCGGCTGCGGATCTGGCAAGCATCCTGGCGAGCAGCCGGGGGCGAGGCGCCGACGTGGTGGTGATGGAGGTCTCCTCGCACGCACTCGAGCAGAGGCGGGTGGAGGGTCTGCGCTTCGAGGTGGGGGTCTTCACCAACCTGTCGCAGGATCACCTCGACTACCACGGCTCGATGGAGCGCTACTACCTCGCCAAGCGACAACTTTTCGAAGGATGCCGCACACGGACGGCGGTGATCTGCAGCGACGACCGCTGGGGCAGGCGCCTTGCGTGCGAACGGCGCAGGGAGATGCGCCGCTACTCGTTAAACGACGCGGAGGTGCTCTCCGCCAACGCCAGGTCGAGCCGGTTCCTTTGGCGCGGGCTGGACGTTTGCCTGCCCCTCGGTGGGATGGTGAACGTCTCCAACGCTGTGGCGGCCGGCGAGGCTGCGCTGTCGCTGGGCGTGGTTGCATCGGCGATAAGGGAAGGCCTGGAGGCGGTTCCGGCCCTGCCCGGCAGGTTCGAAGTGGTCTCGGTGGAGGGGTTCACGGTGATCGTGGACTTCGCCCACACCCCCGGCTCCCTGACTGCCCTGCTGCGCTCTGCGCGCTCTCTGCTGACGCCTGGAGCCCGTCTGAGCGTCGTGTTCGGCTGTGGCGGGGACCGCTATGAGGGCAAGCGGGCGGAGATGGGGCGCCTTGCCGCCGATCTGTCCGACAGGGTGTTTGTAACCACAGACAACCCGCGCAGCGAAGACCCCTCGCAGATCGCAGAGGCAATCCTCAGAGGCGCCCGCGAAGCGGCGGGTACTGCCGAGATCAAACTGGAACTCGACAGGCGGAAGGCCATATGGGCGGCGCTCGAGTCGGCAGCGGAAGGTGAAATCGTGCTCATTGCCGGGAAGGGGCACGAGACAACCCAGGTCACCGCCGCCGGCCGACAACGCTTCTCCGACAGGGAAGTGGCTGCCGAGGCGCTGCACGCAGGAGGGCGTGGATGATCCGGCTTCTGCTGGCAGGGGGAATTGCAGCTGCCACGTCGCTGATCTCCACGAGGCTGCTCATCGCCTTCTTCCGACACCGGAATCTCTCACAGCCAATCAGGGAGGACGGCCCCGCGTCCCATGCCCGCAAAGCGGGAACGCCGAGCATGGGCGGCATAGGGATCGTCTTCGGGGCATGCGCGGGATACGCCGTCAGCCACTTCGTCTACCGGGGCGTGTTCACCTACACAGGGCTGTTCGTGATGCTGACGGTGGTCTGCGCCGCCGCCGTCGGGGCGGTGGACGACTGGCTTAAGAAGACCAGACCAAACCGCCTTGGCCTCAGCAAGAAATCCAAGATGATCGGCCTGCTCCTGGTGGCAGGGGGCTTCGCCGGAATCACCGTCGGTTTCACCGACGTGAACACCGAGCTCTCCTTCACGCGCTCAGGATCCATTGGGTTTGACCTCGGTGAGGTCGGCTGGGCTTTCTGGGCGGTTTTCATGATCGTGGCAACTGCAAACGCAGTGAACCTCACCGACGGCGTGGACGGGCTGGCGGCCGGCTCCTCCATTTTCAGCTTTGCGGCGTTCACCCTCATCGGCTACTGGGCTTTTCGCAACTTCGAGGTCTACGACCTTCCGCATGCGCTGGATCTGGCGGTGGTGGCCATCGCCATGCTGGGGGGGTGCGCCGGCTTCCTCTGGTGGAACGCCGCCCCCTCGCAGATCTTCATGGGTGACACAGGCTCATTGGCCCTGGGGACAGCCCTCGCCTGCCTGGCTCTCGTCACCAACACCCACCTCCTCCTGCCCATCCTCTGCCTGCTCTTCGTGCTGGAGACCTGTTCGGTCATGATCCAGGTGGGGGTGTTTCGCCTCACCGGCCGGCGGGTGTTCTCAATGGCTCCGCTGCACCACCACTTTGAACAGCGAAACTGGCACGAGACCTGGGTGATCGTCCGGTTCTGGCTCCTGGCGGGTTTTTCCACCGCCGTGGGCCTGGGGCTCTTTTACGCCGACTTCTTCCGGGTGAGCGGGACGTGAAGACCGCGGGCGCCGCCTCCCCCGATCTGCGGGAGCCGATGCTGCTATGGGGTTTTGGGGCCACGAACGAAGCCGTGGCCCGTGCGGTCATGCGACGCGGCGGAGAGGTGCTGGTCTGCGACGACAGGGTTGACGAGAACCTCAGGGAGCGGCTGGATGCCCTTGGTCTGAAAATCAGCGAGGCGCCCGACGAGGATTCGATTCGAGACCTGCTGAGGCGCTGCGGGGCGGCTCTGCCTACACCGGGGCTTCCGGAGAGGCATCCGCTGTTTGCCCTGGCGCGCGAAGGCGGAACCCCGATCCTGAGCGAGTTCGACCTGGCGGCAAGCTGGGACTCACGACCGATAGCCGCAGTCACCGGCACCAACGGCAAGACCACGGTCACCACCATCATTGCAGACGCCCTTGCGTCGAGGTTCGATGCCGTCCTGGCCGGCAACAACGACCTGCCGCTCGTGAGCGCCATTGAAGACGACAGGGCGCAGGCGTTCGTGGTGGAGGCCTCCTCCTTTCGCCTGGGGCACAGCAGCCGCTTTTCCCCGAAGGTGGCAGCCTGGCTGAACTTCGCCCCCGACCACCTCGACGTTCACGACAGCCTGGAGAGTTACCGAAACGCCAAGGCAGCCATCTGGCGCAACCACGGGCCAGGGAGCACCGCAGTTGTCAACGAAGCCGACGGGGTCGTCGCCTTCCACAGCCCCAAGACCGCCACGGTGCGCACCTTTGGGCGGCCTGACAGCGACTACTCGACAGACGGCGAAGCCATCTACGCGTTCGACGAGCTCATCATCGAGGTCGAGCATCTGCGGCGACGGTTTCCCCACGACCTCCTGAACGCCACGGCCGCGGCGGCCTGCGCCATCGAGGCGGGGGCCGGGCGCGAGGAGACGCGCTCTTCCCTGCAGGAGTTTCGTGGTCTTCCCCACCGCCTCGAGCTCGTGGCGGAATCTGCGGGGGTTGCCTGGTACAACGACTCCAAGGCCACCACGCCCGAAGCCGCCGCCAGCGCCGCGGCGGCCTTCGACTCGGTCGTGCTCATTGCCGGTGGACGCAGCAAGGGGCTCGATCTCTCGCTCCTAGCCGCCCCGCAGGCGATCCGTGCGGTGGTGGCGATCGGCGAGTCTGCATTTGATGTCGCCAAGCTGTTCGAGGGTCGCAGTCCGGTGCGCGTCGCCGCCGACATGCCCGACGCGGTCGGGTTCGCAGGCAACTTTGCGAATCCGGGCGACGCCGTGCTGCTCTCTCCAGGGTGCGCCTCCTTTGACTGGTACGGCTCCTACAGCGAGCGCGGCGAGGACTTCTCATCAGCCGTAAGAGCCGCCCTGGCAACATCGAGCCGCCCGGGGAGCGTCCTTGAGATCGAGACTCCAAGGCTGGTGCGCCAGTGAGGCCCTACGAGCATCGCCACAGCTCCACGGTGATTCGCAGCGTCGCGCCCCGCCCGTCCCCGCCCCGCCCCGCCCCGACACGAAGAACGAGACAGAATGGGGGGCGAAAGAGGCGTCAGGGAGGGAATCCCCGCAATCTGTTTAGAGGCGCACCGGTAGGGCGGGCATCCCGTTCCTTCAAGCTGCTGTTCGTCATTTCAGCGCTGCTCTGCGCCCTCGGGCTTGTGATGGTGCTCACATCCTCGGTGGTCACCTCCATCGACGAAGTGGGCAGGGCCTGGTACCACGTCCAGCGACAAGTGGCCTGGCTGTGCCTGGGCGTGATTGCCGCAGTGGTGGTCATGCGAATCGACTACCACGCATGGCGCAAGCCGATGCTCACCAAGGCGATCATGCTTGTCACCGTGGCGATGCTCCTGGCCCTTTTCGTGCCGGGCATGGGCATCACGGTAAACGGCGCCACCCGATGGCTGCGCATAGGCCCGATGTTCTTTCAGCCATCCGAGCTCGCCAAGCTCTCGCTGATTCTCTTCACCGCCTCGGTGGTGTCGCGACGCATCAAGCAAGTCCACAGAGTCCGAAATGTGCTCGGTCCTGTCATGATCGTGTTCCTGCTTCTGGCAGGCCTCATCGTGTTTCAGCCGAGCCTGGGATCGGTATTGGTGCTCGCAGGGATTTTCCTGGCGATGCTCTTCATTGCGGGGCTGCCTGTGAAGCAGCTTGGCGCACTTTCCCTGCTCGGGGCTGGGACGGTGGCCGCGTTCGTGATGGGGACGGCCTACAGGCGCGCACGCCTGCTGGCGTTCTTCGACCCCTGGTCCGACCCTTACGACGTCGGATACCAGACAATCCAGGCTCAGATCGGGATCGCCTCGGGCGGGCTGACCGGCCTGGGCCCCGGCAGCAGCCGGGCCGCCCTGGCCTACTTGCCCTACGCCCATTCAGACTTCATATTCGCCATCATCGCTGAGGAGCTGGGCCTCATCGGATCGGGCCTGGTCGTCCTGGGCTTCCTGCTCTTCGGGGTGCTGGGGATTCGGATAGCCAGGGAAGCCCCCGACGCCTACGGGAGCATCCTGGCCATTGGAATCAGCACCTGGATCGTCTTTCAGGGTTTCATGAACATCGCGGTCGCGGTTGGCCTCGCCCCCACCACCGGCGTTCCGCTCCCGTTTATCTCCTACGGAGGCTCCGGGCTGCTGTTGAACCTCATCGCCGTGGGGATCCTCCTCAACATCGCCCGCCAGGCGCGCCCAAGCACCCGATGAGGCGAACAATGTTGCGCAGGACGCAGACCGAGCGGCGGCTTGGCGGCCAGGCTCAAGCCGGGACCTGGGCCGTAATGGCAGGCGGCGGCACGGCAGGCCACATCATCCCAGGTCTCGCAGTCGCCGAGACCCTCGTGGGTCGGGGACGCAGCCGCAGCGAGGTGCTCTTCTTCGTGAGCGAAAAGGGGGCGGACGCTCACCTCCTGGAAGATGCGGGCTATCCCCACGCAACGATTCCCGGGAAGGGGCTGGCGCGCAAGGCTTCCCTCTCGTTCCTGGCCACCGCTGCCTCCATCCTGCACGGCGCATGGGTGGCGTGGCGCCTGCTGGGGCGTCTGAGGCCCGCCGTGATGCTTCTGCAGGGCGGGTACGTGAGCGCGTCCTGCGCCGTCGCCGCTCGCCTGCGGGGCATCCCGAGCGTGGTCTTTGAGGCCAACGCAGCCGCGGGCCTGGCTTCGCGCCTGGCTTCGCGCCGGGCGCGCGCCTGCGCCGTCGCCTTTTCCGGGACAGGGCTTCCCCGCCAGGTGCTTACAGGCACGCCGGTTCGCCCGGAAATCGCAGCGCTAGCCGACAGCCCCGAGCGCGTCGAGCATCTGAAAGGCCCGTTGAGGCGACGGGCCGCAAACAGCGCCCCGGAAGGCGAAGCCGCACTCACCCCCGACTCGAGGCAGGCTGCCAAAGCAGCACTGGGGCTGCCGCAGGAGCGCCGTTTGATCCTGGTACTGGGCGGCTCCCTTGGCTCGGCGAGCATAAACGCTGCGACTCGTGAAGCCGCTGGGCGGCTGCTTGCGAGCGGGGACGTCGCCATCCGCCACGTGGTGGGCCCCAGGGCTTGGCGGGAAGAGGACTGGAGCCGGCCTCAGCCTGTGAGCCGCCACTACCGGATTCTCCCGTTCGAAGACGACATGGCCACTGCCCTGGCTGCCTCCGAGATCGTGCTCTCACGAGCCGGGGGAGGGGCGCTGGCCGAACTGGCCGCAGCAGCGCGCCCCTCCCTGCTGATTCCCCTGTCCTCTGCCGCCGAGGGCCACCAGCACGCCAACGCCAGGGCATACGTTGAAAGCGGCGCCTCCGTCCTCCTCGAGGAGGGTGACCTCAGCGCGGAAACGCTGGCATCAGCCCTGGGGGAACTGATCAGCGACGCCGCCCGGCTCGAGAAAATGAGCGAGGCGTCAGCCACCCTCGCCCGCCCCCATGCAGCAGATGATCTGGCCGATCTACTCGAGGAGCACGCAAAGCAATGACGGTCGACCTCTCATTTCCGCAAAGCGTTCACGTCGTAGGAATCGGGGGAGCGGGCATGAGCACCCTTGCCACGGTCCTGTCGGCCACAGGCCACCACGTCAGCGGATCTGATCTGAAAGCCTCACCGGTGACAGATCGTCTCGCCGCCGATGGCATAGGGGTGGAGATCGGCCACCGCCGTGAAAACATCCGCGGGGCAGGCGGACGCCTGCCCGACATCGTGACGCGCTCGAGCGCAGTCGGGGACTCCAACTTGGAGGTGGCAGCGGCGCGCGACGCCGGGATCCCGGTGTTTTCGCGCGCCGAGGTGCTTGCGGCGGTTTGCCGGCTTCGTCGCACACTGGCCATTGCAGGCACCCACGGAAAGACCACCACGACGTCGATGCTGGGGCTCATACTGCGCGAGGCTGGCCTTGATCCTTCCTTTCTGGTGGGAGGGGAGGTAAACGAGATCGGAAGCGGCGCCCTCTGGGGCGAAGGGCCTTGGCTGGTGGTTGAGGCAGACGAGAGCGACGGGACGTTCCTTTCCCTCGCACCTGAGGCAGCCGTTGTCACCAGCACCGACGTCGATCACCTTTCCTACTACGGCACGGAGGAGACCTTCCGGGCGTCCTTCGCAGAGTTCCTCGAGAGTGTTGCCGGCTTCAGACTCGTTTTCGCCGATGAGGAGTGGGGGAGAAGCTACGCAGCCGGGCGTCAGGGGGTTCTCACCTACGGATGCTCGGAGGGCGCCGACCTGCGTGTGGTGGAAGCCGCCCTGGGGCGCTCAGCGGTCGAGTTCACGATTTTGGAGTCCTCCGGGGGGCGTGCACGCCTTCGACTTCCGCAGCCGGGGCTTCACAACGCGCTCAACGCAACCTGCGCGGCCGCATGCGCCAGGGAGCTTGGAGTCCCGATTCAGACGAGCGCCCGAATCCTCGAGAGCTTCGGCGGGGTCTCCCGGCGATACGAGTTTCGGGGAGCGGCCAGGGGGGTGACGTTCATCGACGATTACGCGCACCTCCCGGGTGAAGTCGAAAGGGTGCTTCAAACGGCTAGGGCTGGGGAATGGGATCGGGTCGTGTGCGTCTTTC
Organism: uncultured Acidimicrobiales bacterium; assembly: GCA_958295925.1. Classification (GTDB taxonomy): domain Bacteria; phylum Actinomycetota; class Acidimicrobiia; order Acidimicrobiales; family CATQHL01; genus CATQHL01. Next base: position 157,536 of record CATQHL010000001.1, on the reverse strand, counting down.
AACCCCATCGGTTCAGCCGCATCTCACACCTTCACAGAGACTTCGCAAATTCCTTTAAGGACGCCGACTTCGTCGTTATAACCGACATCTACGGTGCCGGGGAGAAACCCCTGCCCGGGGTCAGCGGAAAGCTCGTGCTCGACGCCCTGTTGGGGGCCGAGCCTCGCAAGAGGGCGGGGTGGTTCCCGCACCGCCGGGACCTGATTGAGCACCTTCGCCGGGAACTCTCACCGGGCGACGTATGCCTCACACTGAACGCAGGCGACTTGACGACGCTGCCCGACGAGCTCATGGCCCGCCTGGAACGATGACGCCCCCTGCCATCGACTGGAAGCACTTGGCCGGGCAGCTGCGTGACTCCATGAGCGTCAGCAGCGTCCGTCTCGATAAGCCCCTAGGGCCGATGACCACCTACAGGGTGGGCGGGGCGGCAAGACTTTTTGTTGAGGCGGGCAGCCACGACGACCTCGCGAGCCTGGCGCGGATCACGTCGCGCTTCAGTGAAATGCCCATCCTGGCAATCGGGCGCGGCTCAAACCTTCTCATCAGCGACAAGGGTTTCGAGGGTCTGGCAATTCGCCTCGGGGAAGCGTTCGCAGGCTGTCGCATCGAAGGCTCCAGAGTCACGGCGGGGGCCGCCCTGACCATGCCCGCAGCAGCCAGAATGGCGGCCTCAGCGGGACTCGGGGGTTTCAGCTGGGCGGTAGGGGTTCCGGGAAGCGTGGGCGGTGCGGTGCGCATGAACGCCGGCGGACACGGATCGGACATCGCTGAGGTGCTGCTCTCGGTTTCCGGCGTCGACCTCCTCTCAGGCAGCGCATTCACCTTGACAAAGCGGGAACTCCGGCTTGGGTACAGGCGTTCCGCAGTGAGTCGCCAAATGGTGCTGGCCGAAGCCGTCTTCGGGCTCCGGCCAAGCGATCCGGGAACCGAGAAAGAGGTGCTGGCCTCCGTCGTGCGCTGGAGGCGCGTCAATCAGCCGGGGGGAAGCAACGCGGGGTCTGTGTTTATGAACCCCGAGGGTGACTCAGCCGGGAGGCTCATAGACGAAGCGGGCTGTAAGGGCATGCGCTTCGGTTGCGCTGTCGTGTCACCCAAGCACGCCAACTTCATCATCGCAGATTCAGGGGGATCGGCTGACGACGTCCTGCATCTCATGGCCGAGGTGGCCTGCGCAGTGAAGCAAAGAAGCAACGTGACACTCATACCGGAGACGCGGCTGGCGGGGTTTGACTCGCCTTGGCAGGAATTCCTGAGCGAAAGGGAGTCGACATGACAACCATCCACGCACCCCCCCTCGGAGCACCTCACGTGCGGACGCCCGCCAAGAGGCCGGAAGGAAATCCCGACGAGGCGAACCAAACCGCCAAGACAGCGACGGGGACAACTGCGAGAAGCACCCGGGATCCCCTTGCAAGACGTCAGATCACACTCTTGACGCTGGCCATATTGGGCGCAACAGCGGCTTTCCTGTTCTGGTTCAGCCAGAGCAGCTACATGGACGTGGACTCCCTGGGTGTGAGCGGCGTAAATCGGATTAACGCCGACTCCATCCTGGAGGCATCGGGAATCGTGCCAGGGGACGCCTTGCTGGGCCTGAACCTGGATGAAGCCAAAGCAAGCATTTTGGAGTTCCCCTGGGTTGAGTCCGTGCGCAGCGAGCGCAACTGGTCGGGCGACGTGAGCTTTGCTATCACCGAAAGAACCCCGGTGGCTGCGCTGGCAGTCCCAGGGGCGTGGGCGACCATCGATGGACACGGACGCGTTCTCGAGCTCAACTCCGAATTGACTCAGGGGCTGCCGGCTGTGGAAGGTCTCTGGATGGAGCCCCCCCAACCGGGGGAGTGGCTGGAGATGACCCACCTGAAAGGACCCTTGAGCGTTGCCGGGGCGATGGATGAATCACTGAAGGGTCACGTGAGGGCAATCAAAGTTGAACATGAGGGTTTAGTGTTGGATCTCAACATAGCTGGTTACGTGTTACTCGGGGACAGCCGAAACGTCGGCGAGAAATTGAACACGGTGGAGGCATTCATAACCCAGGTTGACTTGCGTTGCCTTGAAAAAATCGATGTCCGTGCCGCTGCCGCACCGGTATTGACACGAACGGCTGACTGCAGATAGGATGACTCTGCACATTAAAGCAAAGCACTGTATCCTTACATAACCCTAATTTTAACTCTAACTATCAAGTTTAACTAAAAGGTTTTGGGCTAATCACCAATTGAAACGGTGGATGTCCTAAACTTGATTGGCACGTCAGTATGCGATTGGCACGCCAATATGCAAAATACAAACTGTGCCCCAACTAGTCGAAGGAAACAAGAACGTGAATACCGCACATCAATACCTGGCAGTAATTCGAATAGTCGGCGTAGGTGGTGGGGGAGTCAACGCCCTTAACCGCATGATCGAGGCAAACCTGCGGGGAGTCGAGTTCGTGGCTGTAAACACCGACGCGCAGACTCTCTTGATGAGCGATGCCGACATCAAGATAGATATCGGGCGTGAGTTCACGCATGGCCTTGGAGCTGGAAGCGACCCTGACGTGGGGGAGACGGCTGCGAAGGCGGCGGAGGAGCAAATCCGCCAGGCCATAGACGGCTCGGACATGGTGTTCATAACCGCAGGTGAAGGCGGAGGCACCGGTACGGGCGCCGCGCCGGTGATCGCCGAGATCGCCCGTGAGCTCGGGGCCCTCACCATAGGCGTTGTTACACGACCGTTCCGGTTCGAAGGGCGCAAGCGGGCAATGCAGGCCGACAGGGGCATCAACGCCCTCAAGGAGAAGGTCGACACGCAAATCGTAATTCCCAACGACCGGCTCCTGAGCGAGGTGCCCGAGGGAACCTCGCTGCTCGATGCCTTCCAGCTTGCTGACGACGTGCTCCTGCAGGGCGTGCAGGGAATAACCGATCTGATAACAACGCCGGGGCTGATAAACACAGACTTTGCCGACGTTCGCACAATTCTCAAGGACGCCGGCTCGGCGCTCATGGGGGTGGGGGTTTCGAGCGGTGAGGAAAGGGCGGTCAACGCAGCCCGCAGGGCGGTGTCGTCCCCTCTGCTCGAGGCCTCTCTGGAAGGGGCACGCGGTCTCCTTCTGACAATCTCCGGCAATTCCCAGATGAGCCTCAAAGAGGTCACCTCGGCGGCGGAAGCCGTTGCTGCGATGTCGCACGACGACGCCAACATAATCTTCGGGACTGTCATCGACGACAGCCTCGGGGAGAGCATGCGGGTGACTGTCATAGCGGCGGGATTCGAGCGCTGGGACGGAAAACGAACCCAGGCGCCGACCAGTGCACGTGAAGCGGGACATATTGAGGACTTGCCTGACCCCTTCGCGGAACGGTCGCCAGCCGTGGAACCGGAACTAGAGGACGATCTGGAACTTCCCTCATTCCTCCGATAGCCGATGCGGGCTGCATCGCCCTTTCCTTGCCGCTGGAAAACGGTCTCACAGCCCAGATCAGATTTACAAGCCGGTCCGAGGGCGACTTTTCCGATTCACCCGGCTTGGCTGAGAGGCGGAGAAAAGTCGTAGACCTTCCGTGGACGGCGCTCCGCCAGCGTCACGGCGCTCGTGCCCAGGTAGTGGGGGAAGCCGGCAGGCAACAACCTTTCGAGGCCGACTCGGCGGTTACCGACGCTGCGGGCGCTGTCATCTCGGTGAGGGTGGCCGACTGCGCCCCAGTCTCCCTGGTCTCCCCCGAGGGGGTGCTCGGAGTGATTCACGCCGGATGGAGGGGCATCGCAGCCGGGGTGGTTGAAGCCGCAGTGAACTCGGCCCGCGGCCTGGGTGCGAGGAGGCTGGAGGCCTTCATAGGCCCGTGCATCCATCCGGAGTGCTACGAGTTCGACGCTTCCCTGATTGAGAGGTTCGCAAGCCGGTTCGGGCATGCCGTGCGCTCCGAGACAGCATGGGGATCGCCCGCCCTTTCCCTGCCTGAGATGGCAAAGAGCGCCCTTCGCAAAGAAGGGGTGACAGACATCAGCGAAGCTGGCGCATGCACTTCCTGCGAGGACTCCCGCTGGTTCTCGCACAGGGCCCGCAAAGAGAAGCAGCGGCACGCGCTAGCAGTCTGGAAGAGCGATTGAAGCCAGTCTTCACGGCCAACCTCGAGCGGGTACGCAACCGCATGGCCGATCTGGGTGCCGACCCTTCGGGCATCAGAATCGTCGCGGCCACCAAGGGCCGCACCGTCGAGGAGGCCCTCGCAGCCTTCCGCTCGGGCATTGAAGACCTCGGCGAGAACTATTCCGACGAGTTCATGCACAAGGCGGCCGCGTTCTCGGAGACGATGCGAACCCAAGCTTGCAGCGAGGACGCCCCGGGGCCACGATGGCATTTCATAGGGAACCTGCAAAGCAACAAAGTGCGCAGGATTGCGGGATCGGTGAGCGTCTGGCAGAGCGTCTGGCGTCGGGGCGTTGCGGCCGAGATAGCACGAAGGGCCCCAGGCGCCTCCGTGCTGCTTCAGGTTTCCTCCCGGCATGTGGCAGGTCGGGGCGGATGTCTGTTCGAAGAGGCCCCGCTGCTTCTGGAGCAATCGCTTGATCTGGGGCTCTCAGTCAAGGGCCTCATGACGATGGCATTGCCAGGCCCGCCTGGGGAGGTCAGGGAGGAATTCGGCGCCCTCAGAAGGCTGGCTGACTCCCTTGAGCTGCCGGTACGCAGCATGGGCATCAGCAGCGACTGGGAGTTGGCGGTTGCCGAGGGGTCGAACATGGTGCGCCTGGGCAAGACCCTGTTCGAACAGCGACCGTTGTTTTGGGAGGCTTCCGGAAATAATCCCCCCTAGCCTGCTACTCTTGGCTATTATCGCAGGCATGTCGACGAGAGACGCCTTCCCAGGGGAGTAAGGTGAAAAAAGATGCAGCAATCTGAGTCTGTGGCTAGTGGCATGATGGGCAGTGATGCAACAGGCAGGGCGGGTCGTGGCATGGACGAGGTGTCGACAAGCCAGAACAGGAGAACTGAATGTCGGCTCTAAAACAGTTTGCAAACTGGCTGGGATTGGGGCCGGACGAGGCCGATCCGTACGCCGAGCACATCCCTGTCACGGGAGATCCGTACAGCGCCCCTTCTCGCCCCCCTGCCCCGGCGGCTCACCCTGTCGGGGAGCAATTTTCGGAGCGGGCCACGACTCCGAATGCGCCCTATGAGTTCCCACAGGTCGACACCGCCTTCCCGGTCAGGTCGACCTCAGGATCACCCTCTGGGGTCGGCAGCACCGTGCGACCGCTCAACTACACCGACTCCGTTAAGCCGATCGTGATCAACCCAAGCAGCTACGAGGAGGCGCAGGAGATCGGGAATCAATTCAAAAGCAGGCAGCCTGTGATCGTAAACCTTGAGGATGCCGACGTGGATCTCCGCCGAAGGCTCGTGGACTTTGTAAGTGGTCTTTGCTACGCCTTAGACGGAAAGGTAAAACGGGTCACCCTGGGGGTTTACCTTCTTACTCCCAGTGACATGACGGTGGACGTGGGCGAGTCCACGTCCTAGGCATCCACGGGCGGCCTGCCCGAGCCGCACCTGCAATCGGGAACCTGACAGACGCCGCAGTTTGTATATCCGCAGTTTGAGGATGGGCTGACCGATGGGTGTAATCAGAGAGATTGCCTGCTGGTTTCTGTACATCTATTCTTTCGTCTTAATCGCCCGTATTCTGCTCTCATGGATCCCGATCAGGTTCTTGGAGCGCATCGAAACCCTCGGCGGAATTCTCTACACGCTGACCGATCCCGTGCTGCGACCCCTGCGCAGGGTCCTCAGCCCCCTTCGGCTGGGGGCCATCGCTCTCGATTTCGTACCGGCGATTGCCGTCGTGGCAATCATGTTCCTGCGCCGCATCATCTGCTAGTGGAGCCAGTGCCCACCGGGCAAATTCTCCAGCGAACAGCCTGCCCGTCGAGGCTCCCCGCTCCGATTACCCCATCGGCGTCCTGCAGGTCGGTGTAGTCAACTCGCAGCGCCAGGACCTGCTCGGCTATGTAGGACTCCTGGGCAGACAGAGCCTTTTTCAAGTCGCCCTTAATATCCAGTGTCAACCTAACCCTGTCGCTGACGTTCAGGTCGAGGTCGTGCCGCCCCTGTTGCAGAAGCCGCACCAGGTGGCGCGCAAGCCCCTCTGATTTCAAGTCGTCGTCCAGTTTCAGGTCAAGCGTGACGATCAGGTTGCCCTCTGGCAGCGGCGCGCTAGCCCCGTTCTCATCGACGCTCCGGAGCTCGATTTTGTACTGCCCCTCAAGCAGGTGCCTTCCCCCCGCCATTACCCCGCCGTCGGGGTGATGCCGCCATTCACCGGCCCGCGCGGCGGCGAAGACGTCCTTCATCGCCGAGCCCAGCACCGGACCCAGCACGTCGCCCCTCGGCCGCAGCACGAACCGCACCTCATCGCCCTGCTCCTCGGTGAGGTGCACCTCCTTCACGTTTACCTCTGCTGCCAGCAGATCCACGAAGGGCCGAAGCTCGTCAGCGCCCCGGCCTGCAACCGTGAGCCTTCTCAAAGGCTGTCGCGCGGGCAGGGCGTTGTTCACCCTCACCGCAAGGGCGGCTGAACAAACCTCCCTGGCAATGTCCATCACCCGCACCAGGTCGGCGTCGGAGGGAAGCGGCCCGGGGTCCGGCCAGTCGCAGAGGTGCAGGCTCTCCCCTTCGGACAGGCCCAGGAAGATCTCCTCGGTGAGGAGCGGCAGGAGCGGGGCGGCAACCTTGACCACGTTCAGCAGAACCGTGTACAGGGTGTTGTAGGCGGACTGCTTTTCTACCGGGTCGCTCTCGGAGGCTGGTGACCAGAACCGCTCCCTGCTGCGGCGTATGTACCAGTTGTTGACGGCGGGAATGAACGCCTCGATGAGGCTGCAGGCGCCTGGGACGTCGTAGGCGTCCATGCGTTCGGTCGCCTCTTCGACGAGATGCCTGGTCTTCGAGAGTATGTAGCGGTCGAGGACGTTGACCGAGCCGGCGTCCTCATGCGCAGCCTGCCCGTCGGCGTTGGCGTAAAGGCAGAAGAACGCGTAGGCGTTCCAGATGGGGTAGATGACCCCGCGCACCACGGCGTTCACCCCGTCGTCCTGAATTCGCAGGTCGCCTCCCCTCAGCACGGGTGAGGACATGAGATACCAGCGGTAGGCGTCGGAGCCCTGCTTGGCGAAAATCACCTCGGGGTCGGTGTAGTTCCGCAGCCGCTTGGAGAGCTTTGAGCCGTCCGAGGCCAGGACGACGCCGTGACAGACGGCGTTGCGAAACGGGGGACGGTCGAACAGCGCTGTGGACAGCACGTGAAGCGTGTAGAACCACCCCCTCGTCTGATTGACGTACTCCACTATGAAATCGGCGGGGAAGTGGTTCTCGAACCACTCCTTGTGTTCGAAGGGGTAGTGATTCTGGGCGTACGGCATTGATCCCGACTCGAACCAGCAGTCCAGCACTTCAGGTACCCGACGCATCAAGGAGCGCCCGGAGGGGTCGTCGGGGTTTGGGCGGGTGAGGGAATCGATGAACGGGCGGTGAAGATCTTCTGGGCGGACCCCGAAGTCCCGCTCCAGGTCGTCGAGGCTGCCGTAAACGTCCATGCGGGGATGGGCGGGGTCGTCGGAGCGCCACACGGGGATCGGCGAGCCCCAGAAACGGTTGCGGCTGATCGACCAGTCCCTCGCCCCCTCCAGCCAGTTCCCGAAGCGGCCGTCCCGCACGTGGCCGGGGATCCAGTTGATTTCCTGATTCAGCTCCAGCATCCGCTCGCGTATGCGGGTGACCTTCACGTACCACGAGCTGAGTGCCTTGTAGATGACGGGGGTGTCGGTGCGCCAGCAGTGCGGGTAGTTGTGCACGCAGGTGTCGTGACGAACGATCCTGCCCTGCTCCTTGAGCGCTGCGATGATGCCGGCATTGGCATCGAAGACGTTCAGCCCCGACCAGTCGGCAACATCGGGGGTGAAGCGCCCTGCGTCGTCCACCGGGACGATCACACCGATTCCCGCAGCCTCGCAGAGTTGCTGGTCCTCCTCTCCGAATCCTGGGGCCATGTGCACCACGCCGGTGCCCTCCCCGGTTTCCACGAAGTCGGCTGAAAGCACCCTGAACCCGGCCGACGCCTCAGGGGCGCGGGTAAAGAAGTCGAACAGCGGCTCGTAGCTTCGCCCGACGAGGTCGCTTCCCCGAATGGTTCCCCAGCGTTCGGTCTTCGCCAGAATTCGCTCGTATCGCCCCGTAGCCGCCTCGGCAACGACGTGGTAGACGTTGCCGTCGCCTGCCTGCTCGGAAAAGACTGCGTAGGGCAGATCGGCGTCGACTGCCAGAGCCAGGTTGCTGGGCAAGGTCCAGGGCGTGGTCGTCCATGCCCACAGTCGCAGCCGCCCAGGATCGCCGCTGCGGGGCGTCAAGTCGAATGCGACGGTGATGGCAGGGTCCTCTCGCGGACGAGTGGCGTCGTCCATTCGAATCTCGAAGTTGCTCAGCGGGGTCTCCGCCCCCCAGGAATACGGGAGTACCCGGTAGGCCTCGTAGATGAGACCCTTCTCCCAGAGTTGCTTGAACGCCCATATAACGCTCTCCATGAACGTTAGGTCCATGGTCTTGTAGTCGTTTTCGAAGTCCACCCATCTCGCCTGGCGGTTCACGTAGCGCTGCCACTCATTGGTGTAGCGCATCACCGAACTGCTGCACTGGGCGTTGAAGCGGTCAATCCCGTACTCCACGATTGCCTTGCGCCCAGCCACGCCGAGTTCCCTTTCGGCCTCCATTTCGGGGGGCAGCCCGTGGCAGTCCCAGCCAAAGCGTCGCTCCACCCGGCGGCCTCGCATCGTCTGATAGCGTCCGATCACGTCTTTCACGTACCCCGTGAGCAGGTTTCCCGTGTGTGGAAGGCCGTTGGCAAAAGGAGGGCCGTCGTAGAAGACGTATTCGTTTCGGCCTCTTTCGCCTGCAGGTCGGGCTTCAACAGAGGCTTCAAACGTGCGATTAGTCTTCCAGCGGGCGAGGATTCGCTCCTCGATTGCAGCGAAGTCGGGCTTGGGATCTACTATCGGGTAAGTTGCTGTTCTTTCCATTTTTTTAATTGGCTGACTTATGTGACAGAGGTGTAACTGTACAATGAATGCTCTGCAGGGTTTTGGAGCGACCTCTGTCGGCAATCCCGAACAAAGAAGGCGGCGACGCTTAAATGGAGAAAGAGTCAGAGGAAAATGACGGAACAATCAGCCGAAAAGCCGTCCCGCGGCGCAGCAAAGAATAAGGCCGCTGGAAAGAGCCCAGCACAGTCCAAGGGAACTCCCGCGCAGTCCAAGGGAAGCAACAGGTCGGCCTCCACGTCCAAGTCCAAAGGCGCATCCAAGTCCAAAGGCGCTCAGGGAAAGGTCGCCAAGCCTCAGTCCAAGCCCGCCCGTCGCCTCTCAGAAGAGTTCCTGGCGAAGCAGAAGGCCGCCCTCCAGAGGGAAAGGGCAAAATACGTGAGGTCAGCGGAACTGATGGCCGAGGAGGCCGATTCGCTGCTCGCCCAGCGCGAGCCCGGCGATGTCCAATTCGACGAGGAATCCGGAGAGGGCGCCAGCTGGGCTGTGGAGCGCGAGCGAGATCTCGCCCTCAGCGCGCAGGCGCAGGCAGCGGTCAAGCAGATAGACGAAGCGCTTAAGCGCCTCGACGACGGCACCTACGGCATCTGCGTGGTCTCGGGCAAGCCGATACAAATGGAAAGGCTCAGAGCCATTCCCTGGGCAGCGGTAAGGGTTGAGCACAAAGCCGGCGGCCTCCGACGACACTGAGCCGCAGACGGCCACTTCCCACCCTGAACAAGCCAAGGGTCGCCGAGCAGGAAACCTCCGCCTGCTGCTAGCCGGCGTGGCCGGTCTTTGGCTGCTCGCCGATCAGCTCACCAAGCTCTGGGCAGTCAACACGCTGGCGGATCGCAACATAGACCTCTTCTGGACGCTGCGACTTCGCCTCGTCTACAACGACGGGGCGGCCTTCGGGCTGGGCTCCTCGCTGGCGCCCTACATCACGGTGCTCGTGGTAATCGTCTCGCTGTTCATAGTGGTCGCAACCTGGCGCAACACGAACCGTTTCGTGGCGGTTGTGGCGGGGCTCGTGCTAGGAGGGGCGCTCGGCAATCTTGGCGACAGGGCGTTCAGGGGAGAGGGGAGTTTCTTCGGCGGAAAGGTGGTCGACTTCATCGACTTTCAGTGGTGGCCGGTGTTCAACGTGGCCGATTCCGGGATTACCTGCGGAGTGTTGTTGTTCTTGATCCACTCTCTGTTTTCAAAACAACACAGAAGACAGCAGCGAACTCCTCAAGGCGCGGATCGTGCGGAAATAGTTGAAGAATCTCAAGATGTCAAAGCAAGTTGAAGAATCTCAAGATGTCAAAGCGTAATGTCGAAGCGTAAAGTTGGGGCGACTCTATTGAGCCTGGTCATGTGCACAATGATCGTCTCCTGTGGCGCATCCGGCGAAGAAGGTGCGACCGTTCCGGAATCTGACGCCGATGATTCTTCAATCGGGGGCGCCTCGCCGTCTCAAAGCACGAGCGCCGCTACGCCTCTGAACGTGCAATTTGAAGGCGAAATATCCGATCTCATCGAGGTGACCGAAAGGGTCAGGGGACTGCAGTTCCTCGAACAGCCAAAGGTTCTGCTATTGGAGCCTGAGCCGTTTCTTCAACGTTTAGAAGAGATAGCCGAGGAGGAGTACGCAGATGTCGAGGCGTTCGATGCTCTCTGCACCCTTCTGGGCCTGCTAGAGCCTGAGGATTCTTTAGAGGACTACTACAAGAGCTTGATCACACAATCGGTGTCGGCGTATTACGACTCCGATACCCGGGAGGTTGTGGTGCCCATCGACGAAACGGGATTCGATATGGCGGAACGCAGTTCGTTGGTACACGAATTGGTTCATGCTCTTACCGATCAGCACTTCAACTTTGGAGCCACTTACGATTCGCTGGATGAGGAATACAAGTACGATCAATTGTTTGCGCTGCAGGCGTTGGTAGAGGGGGACGCTGTCGAAAGTGAAAAGGTGTATTTTATTTCCGAGTTGACGCCCGATGAACAGTCTGACATTACAGGGTATTTTGAACCTGCCGATTCCAACCCTGAGCAGTCGTTGCCATTCTTTCTGGAGGAATCCCTCTCGTTCCCGTACGCCTACGGTGGTTATTTTGTAAAGAGTCTGTTAGACGAGAATGCGCTGACGTTTGAGGATGACAAGATTTCAGTGGGAAAGGGATTTTTCGAAGCCGTCAATGCCGCATACAGCAACCTTCCTGTTTCCACTGAGCAGATTTATCAGCCAGAGAAGTACCCTGATGAGTTGCCGGTGGATATCGAGCATCCAATCCCTGAAGTATCGGGTTACGAGCTTGACCACGCTTCGACCTGGGGGGCTCTTTGGTTTTCGCTGATGTTCGACCAGGTATTTGAATCCGGGAAGACCGGCACCAGAGGCCGGCGGCCCACCCAGGCAGGCATTGAACGTCCGGCTGTCGAGGGTTGGGGGGCGGACGTCTATTCCCACTGGTTTGACGGAGCCGATACTGCCTTCGCTTTGAGTTACAGGGGCGACGAGGCGTCCGACGCCTCGGAGTTGTTCGAGGCCTTTAGGGAATACGTCTCCACCGCCATGAACGTGGGTGAACCCTCCGCCGCCGGCAAGAGCGTTACTTGGCGGGGGGAGGACTTCGCCTGGCTGTCGATTTCGGGCGACATGCTGCGCTTCATCGCTGCGTCCGACCCCGAAGTCGGCGATTTTCTCGTTTCCAACTATGACGACTTTTGAATCACCGGTTCCAGACGACTCGTTGAGGTGGTCGCCTTCGCTGATATGGCCACAGACCTGCATGGCCACAGACCAGCAAATACGTGTATTTCACCGATGACAGCCTTTTCACCGATGACAGCCTCGGAGACTCCTAAGTGATTCTGAAACCAACAAAACGGCTGGCGCTGGCGGTTTGTCTTACAACCCTCGTCGGGGTTGCCTGCGGCATCCCAAACGAAATCGATCCTGCCTCACCAGAAGATGGCGCCAGCACCACCACGACAGGCGCAACAGCAGCGCCCCCGACCGGCACCGACGTTGATCAACCCCCCGACACTACTGCTGCTACGACCACTACTGAACGGGAAACCTCCCCACCCACCACAATTGAACGGGAAACCTCCCCACCCACCACGACCAGCGAGGCAGGTAAACCTGCAGCCACAGGTTCCACGCCTGATGAAACCACAGATACTGCTGATGATTCCCGTATCGAGACGGATTCAGGCGGCGATCTGGCATCCCTTTATGAAGAGGAGATAGCTGAAATTATCGAAACCGTGGAAAGTATCCGCGAATTGGAATTCCTTGAGCCTCCAAATGTCGTGCTGTTAAGTGTTGAGGACTTCAACGAACGTAAGAGTGAAGGCTTGGACCTGGGGGACAATCTGACCGAATTGGAGATAGGCGAAGGACTCTACAAACTGCTGGGTCTAATGCCTGAGGAGGATTCCCTTGAGCAATACTACAAGGACTTGTTTACGGCCGGAGTTGTCGGGTTTTACGACGATGATACTAAAGAAGTGGTCGTTCCAATACACAGCGAGGGGATCAGTCTGCTGGACCGCCAGATTTTGATACACGAATTGGTTCATGCTTTAACCGACCAGCACTTTGACTTTTCCGCTCTTGCGGCCAAACTCGACGAGGCCGACGAAGAAGACGCTCTAGCCGCACTAGGTGCCTTGATTGAAGGCGACGCAATGCTCGTTGAGGAAACCCACTTCAACGATCTGTCTTCTAGGGAGCAGAGGGAACTGAGTCGCGAAACAAGGATCGAACCCCCTGAAGCGACTGACACAAGAGCGATCCCTTATTTTGTGACGGAATCAATCTCATTTTATTATATAGCAGGCAGAAGATTCGTGGGTCAGCTTGAAGGCAAGGGCGGAATGGAGGCGATCAATGCCGCCTACATCGACCCGCCGGTGAGTACAGAGCAAGCCTACTTTCCAGGAAGCTATCCAGGTGAAGTGCCTCTAGATGTCGAACACCCCATCGCAGATGTCTCTGGATACGAACTCGCTCGTTCCGCAACTTGGGGGGAATATGGGTTCGAAACAATGTTCAACCAAATCTTCGGCATTTTGAGCCCTATAGGCTTCTTAGACCCTTGGGAACCTGATGACAGTGAATACAGGGAATCTGTCAAAGGGTGGGGGGGAGACCGGTACTCCCTGTGGTCGAGGGGGGCTGAAACGGCTTTTGCGCTTACCTACCGGGGCGACGAAACATCCGACGCTTCGGAGATGTACGAGGAAATGCAGAATTTCGTCTCGACCGCCATGGACGTGGGAGAGCCCGACATGTCCGGCAACACCACCACCTGGTCGGGGGCCGACTACGCCTGGCTGTCCATATCGGGCGACTATGTGAGATTCATTGCGGCCACAGATCCTGAGGTAGGCGTCCTGCTAGCCGATCACTACGGGGAGGAAACTCCGGATTTGACTACTTCGGAGGATTCCACAGGTGAGTCGGAAGATACATCTGAGGAGCCGGGGGATTCTTCTGAGGGTACGGGGGATTCTTCTGGGGAGCCGGGGGATTCTTCTGAGGGTACGGGGGATTCTTTTGAGGAGCCGGAGGATTCATCTGAGGAGCCGGGGGATTCATCTGAGGAGCAGGGAGGTTTACCCGAAGACGACGCAGAGGAACCACTTCGAGTCGCCGATGCGTCCAGCGCAGACATAACACCCGACGCAGTCAATTTAGCCTCTCGCTACAACGACGTCATCGCTGACTTGGTCGGGTTCGCCCAGCGAGTCAGGGGGTTGCAATTCAAAGAGCCTCCGAACGTGGTTTTGCTGAATCCGGAAAGTTTCAATCAGCGTGTAGCAGAAGATCTTGAAGAAGCGCTAGTCGACCTTGATGCCGCGGAGGAGCTCTACACCTTGCTTGGCTTGTTGGAGCCTGAGGACTCGCTAACGGAACTCTACAGGGAGATGTATTCAGGTTCCATCGCAGGGTTCTACGACGCCGAAAACTCAGAACTCGTAGTACCGCTGGGGGCAGAAGGGATTGGCCCTATTCATCGTCGCGTACTGATTCATGAGCTTATTCACGCACTCACCGACCAGCACTTCAACTTCACCGCAATGGTCGACACTCTGATAGAAGAAAAGCGATTCGAAGAGAGAAGCGCTTTGAATGCGCTTATAGAAGGCGACGCACGGTTAGCGGAGAACTTGTACTACCAGTACGTATTGAGTGCTGAAGAACGAGACGAGCTAGACAAAGCAGTGTGGACGCGTCCTAACGAATCAGCGAACCCCTGGAGGGTTCCCTCGTTCCTTCGAGACGCTTTCTACTTTCGGTACATATCAGGAAGCAATTTCGTGCGAGAAATCCATGCAGATAGGGACTACTCGGCAATTAATGCTATCTATTCCAATCCACCCGCCTCAACCGAACAGATATACTTTCCGCAAAGCTACCCGGATGAATTGCCACTGAATGTCGACCATCTTGGTTTTGAGGTGGAAGGATATGAGCTGCAACACTCCTCAACCTGGGGTGAAATGGGTTTCGCAGTAATATTTGATCAGATTTTCGGCAAAAGCGGGGAGAGCGGGCATACCAGGGCTTCTGTGAAGGGCTGGGGCGGTGATCGCTATTCATTTTGGTTCAACGGCGAGGATGTTGTGTTTGATCTCGACTATCGCGGCGACACTCAGCAGGATGCGGTGGAGTTTGCCGCGGCGATGCGTGAATACATAACTGTGGCCATGGACACCTCCAGCAACCGCGACGTGCCTCAAAGTGGCGACGAGACCGCCATCTGGGAGGGCAACGATTTCGCCTGGCTGACCCGCACCGGCGACGAGGTGAAGTTCGTCGCAGCGTCCGATCCCAATGTCGGGGCCAAGCTCGTATCCGCCTACGAAACAGAAATCTGGCCAGACTGAGGACTCAGCACCTCGCGCCCGCCGCTGGGACCTGGATTGTGCCCGCTCACGAACCCGCCAGCGGCCCGCATTCACCCCCTGCCGATGTCTGAGAGCATTCCTGACGCCCTCAGGGGGGAGCGCCTCGATCGGGCAATCTCCCTGCTCTGGGGCTGCAGTCGATCCACCGCCGCCGGGCTGATGGAAGCCGGGGCCGTTCGCCTGAACGGGGTGGTGGCGAAGCGCCGTTCCGAACGGTTGAGCGAGGGCGACGTGATAGAGGTCTCGAAGACGGCCCTTTCGGGGTTGAGAGAGCAGGACGCGCCCCTGGCCGATGTGCGGGTGGAATTCCCGGTGCTTTGCGAGGAAGGCGACTTCCTGGTGATCAACAAACCGGCCGGCCTTGTGGTTCACCCGGGCTCGGGCCGTTCCTCAGCCACCCTCTGCTCCGGGCTGCTGGCGCGCTACCCGGAGATCGCCGAGGTCGGCGACAGGACGCGCCCGGGAATCGTCCACCGTCTCGACAAGGGCACCACCGGGTTGATGGTGGTGGCTCGGACCCCTCGAGGTTATGAGTCGCTTGTCGGCCAGTTCTCCAAGAGGAGCGTCCGACGCCTCTACGAGGTCGTCTGCTGGGGGGCAACCGGGAGTTCCGGTGTGATTGACGCCCCCGTCGGGCGCTCTAGCCGCCGCCCCACGCTGATGGCCGTCTCAGCCCGCGGCAGGGAAGCCCGCACCCATTACGAGCTCCAGCAGTGCTTCGACGCCCCCGACGCGCTCAGCTGGCTGCGCTGTCGGCTGGAGACCGGCCGGACGCATCAAATCCGAGTCCACCTCTCCAGCATCGGGCATCCCGTCGTTGGAGACCGGGCCTATGGGGCGCCCTCTGCGGGGAATCGTGGCAAGGATGGCGCCGTGAGCCCTCTATCGCCGCTCACCTTCCCCCGCCCGGCGCTTCACTCCTCGGCAATCTCGTTTGTTCATCCCGCCACGGGCGAGACCGTCAACTACTCGGCCAAGCTGCCGGAGGACTTTGCGTCACTCCTCGGCGCCCTTTCCTGAAGCCCGGCGCCGGCTCGGGCAAGCACCGTGGTCAGGCGGGGGAAACCCGCCTGCAGGACACGCCTATAGACACGTGTCACGCCTACAGATACGTGCCCCGGTGCGCCACGTCCTCGCTTGCCTGTTTGGAAATCGGCTGGGTGGCACTGGGCAGCTGGCCTCGCATGTCGGCGAGCTGCCGGCGGGCAAACACCTGCTGGGCATACAGGGTCGCCTGAATTCCCTGCACCAGGCCCTCTAGCCAGCCAACGATCTGGGCCTTGGCCACCCTCAGCTCGGCGGTCGATGGCGTGCCTTCCTCGAACGGCGGGGCAAGTCGGCCCAACTCCTCCCTCAGGTCGGTGGAAAGCGCAGAGCCCAGTTCATTCACAGAGGTTTCGTAGACGTCACGCAGGCGGTCACGGCTGCGGTTGTCTAGAGGGGTCTCGCGCACCTCCTCGAGGAGACTGCGAAGCATCGCCCCGAGCCGCATGACCTTGGCGGGCTGCTCGATGGCGTCGCCGACTTCCCTGTCGCTCTTGTCCTCAACTACCTCGGCTTTCTCCGAAGGCTGCAGCGTTTTCGTCTCGTCTGACATTTTGTCCCCCATTATCGTTCCGTATCGACTGGTTCTCCGACGGCGACTGCGCGTCCCGTCCGTCCCTGACGATACAGCAGGGGCATCAGGCAAAGCTCCGAGGCCCATTCGAAGGGCAGGCCACCCGCGAGCAACCTTTCGGGCCACCCGCGAGCAACCATGCGGGCCACCCGCGAGCAACCATGCGGGCCACCCGCAAGTAAACGTCACCCGCGAGCAACCATGCAAAATCCGAACCACCTGCCACCTGTGAAGCAAGTCCACGCACAAGGCACGAGAAGCGAAGGTGGAAAACAGCCAGAAATACGTGTTAACAACATGGTTACAGTTTGAGCCCCCTGTCGATAGCTCCTGTAGTCGTTTGAACAGCCTGTGGCTATCAACCCCACGCTCGACGTTGAGCGGCTCGCATGAGAATCCGGCCTGCCCGAAGCATAAATTCCGCAAATGCCGGATTCCTTTGTCCATCTCCACACCCACACCGAATTCTCAATCCTTGACGGGGCCGCCCGTGTCCCCGACCTCATCTCGGCGGCGGCGGAAGACGGTCAGCATGCGCTGGGAATCACCGATCACGGGAACATGTACGGCATTGTCCCCTTCTACAAGGCCTGTCGAGGTGCCGGAATCAAGCCTGTCCTGGGAATCGAGGCCTACTTGGCGCACGAATTCCGCACCGAACGTCCCGCCCGAAAGGGGAAGATTGACGACAGCGGAGGCGAGACTGCGAAAGGCCACAAGCTCTACTACCACCTCACGCTGCTAGCTGAGAGCAACGTCGGCTACAAGAACCTCATCCAGATAGCAAGCAGGGCCTTCCTGGAGGGCTACTACCATCGGCCCAAGGTCGACTGGGAGGTCCTTTCGGAACACGCCGAGGGTCTGATCGCCACCACCGGATGCCTCAGCAGCCACGTGTCACGGGCTTTGCTGAGCGGGGACTACGACGGCGCCTTGAAGCTGACGGGCAGGCTTCAAGACATCTTCGGCCCGGCGAACACCTATGTAGAGCTTCAAGACCACGGCATTTCGAAGCAGAAGGAGATATTCCCGCAGCTCCTTGACATTGCCGAGTTCACCGGGGCTCCGCTCCTGGCCACAAACGACTGCCACTACACGCGCCGTGAAGACCACCTTTCGCACGACGCCCTGCTCTGCGTCCAGACAGGCACGACCACCGCCGAGGAGAACCGCCTGAGATTCGATGGCTCGGAGCATTACCTCAAGACGGCGGGGGAGATGAGGGAGCTGTTCTCCAGCCATCCCCAGGCCTGCGACAACACCCTTGAAATAGCGGAACGCTGCGAGGTGAGCATTGAGTTCGGGAAAACGCATCTGCCCAATTTTCCGCTGCCGGACGGTGAGGGGAGCACCGACGGGTATTTGACCAGGATCACCCTGGAAGGGGCAAGGCGACGCTGGGGAGAGCCGCTTCGGGAGGAGGTTTCCGACCGCCTCGCCTACGAGTTGCGCGTTATCGCAGACATGGGTTTCTCCACATATTTCCTGATCGTCTGGGACATGATTGCCTACGCCCGCTCGTCGGGAATCCGAGTGGGGCCTGGACGCGGCAGCGCAGCCGGCTGCGCCGTGGCCTACTGCCTGGGGATCACAGAGCTCGACCCGCTTGCCAACGGCCTTCTGTTCGAGCGCTTCCTCAACCCGGGGCGACGCCAGCTTCCAGACATCGACATCGACTTCGATTCCCGCTACAGGGACGCTCTCATCCGTTACGTGAGTGACCGCTACGGAAGCGAGCACGTGGCGCAGATCATCACATTCTCCCGCATCGGGGCCAAGGCGGCTGTGCGTGACGCCAATCGGGTGCTGGGATTCTCCTACGGATTGGGGGACAGGATCGCCCGTACGGTGCCCGACCCCATCATGGGCAGGGCCACACCCCTTTACGCCTGCCTGGAAAAGCACGAGGAATTCGCAGGCGGATACGCGCAGGCGTCGGAACTCCGCTCCATCTACGAATCCGAGGAGGATGTCAAGCAGGTCGTCGACGTGGCGTTGGGCCTGGAGGGCCTGGTGCGACAAGACAGCATCCACGCAGCAGCGGTGGTTATCGCACCGAAGCCGCTCACCGAGTACCTGCCTGTTCAGCGCAAGCCCGACGCCAAGAACCCGGAGGCGTCCCCCATCGTCACCCAGTACGACATGGACGTAATCGAGGAGCTCGGCCTGCTGAAAATGGATTTCCTGGGGCTTCGGACCCTCGATGTGATTTCAGAAACGGTCCAAAACGTGAAGCTCACGCGCAGTGAGGAAGTGCGGGTCGAAGACCTGCCGCTCAACGATCAGGCCACCTTCAAACTGCTCCAGGAAGGGGACACCACAGGGGTGTTCCAGCTTGAAAGCGGTCCTGTGCGAGCCTTGCTGCGCTCGCTTCAGCCGACCAATGTGGGGGACATCTCCGCTGCGGTGGCCCTCTACCGCCCCGGGCCGATGAGTGAGAACATGCACATTGACTACGCCGACCGCAAGAACGGCCGCAAGCCGGTGAAGTACCTCCACCCCGACGCAGAGGACATCCTGGGGGACACTTTCGGGTTGATGATCTACCAGGAATCAATGATGCGGATTGCCCAGCACTTCGCCGGCTACACGCTCGAGGAAGCCGACAACCTGCGCAAGGCCTGCGGCAAGAAGATCCGTGAGATCATGGCGGCGGAAGGGGAGAAGTTCATTTCCGGCTGCGAGGCGACCGGCTATGGACGGGAGCTCGGTCAGCGCTGGTGGAACCAGATTGAGCCCTTCGCCGACTACGCCTTCAACAAGAGCCACTCCTACGCGTACGGGCTGCTCGCCTACCAGACCGCATATCTCAAGGCCAACTACCCGCTTGAGTACATGGCGGCCCTGCTCACCAGTGTTAAGGGCGACAAAGACCGCCTCACGCGCTTCCTGCTGGAGTGCAGGCAGATGGGCATAGAGATTCTCGTCCCAGACGTGAACGCCTCGCTCTCCAACTTCACGCCCGACCCGTCCCCCGGAAACCCGCGCGAGGGGCGCATTATCTTCGGCCTCTCCGCAATCCACGGAATCGGCGAAGGCGTGGTGAGGCACATCATCGACGAGCGCGGGAAGTCGGGCGACTACGAGGATTTCATTGATTTCAGCGAGCGTGTCGACTCTGTCGTATTGAACAAGCGGACGCTCGAGGCGCTGATTTTTGCAGGGGCGTTCGACTCGCTGGGGCACAGACGGCGGGGGCTGGGGAAGGTCTTCGAAGTGATCGTGCGTTCCATCCTCGCCGAGCGACGGAGCAAGGCGGCAGGAAACCTGAGCCTTTTCAGCGACGCCGGCGTGGAGGTTGAGTTCAGCGAGCACCCCCCAATTCCAGAGGTGGAGTACTCCCGCCGCCGAAAGCTGGCTGTGGAAAAGGAGGTGCTGGGTCTTTACATAAGCGACCACCCCCTCGCCGAAGTGGACGGACTGATGGCACAGAACTGCGAGATTGCTATCAGCGAGTTGGGCGACCTGAAGGAAAACTCCGTAACAAAAGTGGGGGGTGTGGTGACGGCGGTGGACAGGCGCACCACCCGCCGGGGCGAGCAGATGGCGACGTTCACCCTCGAAGACCGGACAGGTCTTGTGGAGGTCACCGTGTTTCCCCGGACGATTGAGTCTGTGGAGCAGTATCTGGTAAACGAGGAGACGGTCGTCGTCACAGGCCGGCTGGACAAGACCGAGGATGCCGTGAAACTCGTCTGCATCGAGATGTCCTCGCTGCGAGACGAGTTGGGCGGCTTCCTGAGATTACAGGTGCCAGTGGAAGGTCTCAGCACAGAGCGGCTGGCGTCGTTGAAGGATCTGATCGTCACCAACTCGGGGCACACGAGGGTGGAGATTCAGATCGGCAACCACATGCTGCAGCTTGCCGACGAGTTCAGGGTTGACACTGCGGGGGAGATCATTGCCGAGTTCAGGGCGCTGCTGGGGGGCGAAGCCGTCATGTGCTGAAAGAGCCTGTGCCGCGTCCCTTGTGCCGCGTCCAGCCGCCCCGCCCGTCGTGCCCTGTCCCGCGCCTGTTGGCCGTCGCTTGTCGTCGTGCCCTGTCGCGCGCCTGTCGCCCGCCGTCGTGCCCTGTCCCGCGCCCGTCGCTCGTCGTCCGCCGCGCCCGTCGGTTCCGAGGCGCCCAAAGCGGATGCGACGTGCAGGATTCCCGAATTCTTTGTAGACTTGTTCTCGGAGTAGCTGTCAGCGACGATTGTTCACTTGAAGACAACGAACAACGGCGGTTGACAATGGCAGTTGAAGCAACTAGTAGAAATTGTACGGCAGTTAGTGACTCCGATTTGGCGGAGTTGGCAGATCTCTGCGCCCAGGGCCCTAATCCGTTCTCAGTGGGCCTTCTTTCCAAGCAAGCTGAGCGATGGGTGCTGCTTACAGAGGCTCGAGAGGGCGGGCGACTTCGAGGATTCACGTTCTCTACGCTTGAACGCATCGGCGGGACGCCGGCCATCATCCTTGGCGCCGGATCGGTGTCACGCATGGCCAAGCGCAGCACCTACATGCGCGCCCTTGTGGCCGAGCAGCTGCATCGGGCGCTCATGGCCTTCCCCGACGAGGACGTGCTGATGGGGGTGAGGCTCAACGACCCTTCCGGCTATGAGCTTTTCAAGACCCTTGACCACCTGGTGCCGCGCCCCGAACACGCTGCAAACGGGGAGGAGCGTGCCTGGGGAAGGCGCCTCGCCAAGCTCTACAACCTGGGCAACGGCTCATATGACGCCCGTTCGTTCATCGCAGAGGGCGACGGCACCCAGCCGGCAGTGATGGATCACAGCGCACTGAAGCCAGGAAGCCTGCCGGGCGGCCTGGCGGGCATGTTCGACTCCCTCGACGTGGAGCGGGGTGACTCACTCGTGGCCACCGCCTGGGCGTCGCCGGCCCTTCTTTCGAAGTTTCAGGGCTGACAGCCAGCACACCTGCCTCTCAGGATGGAATTCTCCGAGGTCGTCGCCGCAAGGCGGATGACCCGGAGTTTCAGCTCAACCCCCATCCCCCGATCTGACCTGCGCGACCTGCTGGCGCTTGCACGCAACGCAGCATCAGCCGGGTTCGCACAAGGGGCGGAGTTTCTCGTGCTCGACACGCCGGCTGCCGTCGGGGGATTCTGGGATATCACGCTCCCTGCGGGCAGGAGGCAGGCTTTCCATTGGCCCGGCCTCCTGCGGGCCCCCGTGATCGTGCTGGCGCTGAGCGACCCGCGCCGCTACCTGGAGCGCTACTCCGAGCCCGACAAGGCCTCTTCGCCCGACCTCGGGAGAAGCACCGCGGGCTGGCCCGCCCCATACTGGGTCGTGGACAGCGCTTTCACGATTCAGAACCTTCTGCTGGCGGCCACCGACTACGGGCTCGGGTCGCTGTTCTTCGGCCTTTTCTCGGGGGAGGGCGAACTCAGGACGCACCTGGGTGTGCCAGCGGCGGCGGTGATTACAGGGGCGGTGGCTCTTGGCTGGCCTGCACCGGATCGCCCCAGCCGCTCAGTCGCACGCGGCTGGAGGCCGCTGGACGACGTCTTGCACTGGCAGTCGTGGGGCGCCCGTGAGCTCTGACGTCCCCGTGCCCATCGTGGACTACCTCGTCCTCGAGCCGGAGCCTCACCTGCTGGCCTGGGTCTGCGTGGCTTGCGGTGCCCGCTTCTTCGATCGGCGAAATGGCTGCGCCAGCTGCGGATCATCGGAATTCAAGCGCGTTCAGGTGAGCTCCACCGGACACCTGAGGGCCTTCACGGTGGTGCACAGGGCAGCCCCGGGCATACGGGTTCCCTTCGTGTCAGCCATCGTGGAAACCGACGACCGCACTTTTGTGCGCTCCAACCTTCTTGTGGAGCACTCAGACCCCGCGCAGATTCGCCTGCCGATGCCGGTTCGCCTCACCACCTACGCCGCAGGGATAGACAGTCGTGGCACTGAGTGCGCTGCCTTCGGCTACGTGCCGCTGGAGCGCCCGGACCGCCCCAGGGCTGAGACGTGAGCGAGAGCCTCTGGATTTTGGGGGCGGCGATGACGCGCTTCACCCGCCACGCCAACCTCGACGCCGTCGACCTGGCCAGTGAAGCGGTATCCGGCGCCCTTGCCGACGGGGAGGTGGGGGTGCGCGACATCGACGTGCTGGCCTGCGGATCGCTCTTCGCCTCCGCCGGCTCGATGGGCCAGCAGATTCTCAAGCAGGTAGGGCAGACCGGCATAAGCGTCTTCAACGTTGCCAACGCCTGCGCCACAGGCGCCACGGCGGTGCGGACGGCGGCGCTGGCGATAAAGGCCGGGGAGGCTGAGATGGCGCTCGCCGTCGGCGTGGAGAAGATGGGAAAGGCGGGTCTTCTCACGGGGCGCTCCCGCCGAAAGCCCGCAGAGAGGGTCTACGAGCCCGCGGGGCGCTACGGATCGGTGATGCCCATCGACGGCATCCTCGGCACCAGCACCATGCCAGGGGTTTTCGCCCAGTCCGGGATGCGATACGTCCACGACAACCCCGACGTGGGCTTTGAGCACTTCGCAAAGGTGGCTCACAAGAACCACCTGCACTCCACACTGAACCCGCTGGCGCAGTACCGCAAGGCGTTCAGCCTTGAGGAAATCAAGAACTCCCCCATGGTGGCCTACCCCAACACGCTGCTGATGTGCTGTCCGACCGGCGACGGTGCCGCAGCGGTGGTGCTGGTTGGCGGGGAGCGGCTGGCTTCGTTGAGCGCCTCTCAGCGGAGGCGGGCGGTGAAAGTCTCAGCCTCTGTGCAGGTGACCGACCCTTACACCCCGGGCGGCGCCGTGATGCCGGACGTGAACACGCTCACCGCCAACGCCGCCGACGCTGCCTATGAGATGGCCGGGGTGGGGCCGGAAGACTTGGATCTTGTGGAGCTGCACGACTGCTTCGCCACAGCCGAGCTGATGCACTACGACAACCTGCGCCTGTGCGAGCCGGGAGGCGGGGGGGAGTTCATCGATTCCGGGGCGCCGGGTCGCGACGGCTCCCTGCCGGTGAACGTCTCGGGCGGGCTGATCTCCAAGGGCCACCCGATCGGCGCCACAGGGGTGGCCAACCTTTTTGAGCTGACGGCGCATCTGCGCGGAGAGGCGGGGGAGCGGCAGATAGGGGGGGCGAAGGTGGGACTGGCCCACGTCATCGGGCTGGGCTCCACCTGTGCAGTGCACATCCTGGAGCGTTCAGCCGCCTGAAGCGGGCTACGGCCAACTCCCTTAAGCCGTTGAGTGCAGGCAGCAGCAGGCCAGGTAGTCCTAGCCGATCCTCCCAGTGGCTGCGGCCATCTCCCTTAAGCCGTTGTGTCCAGAAGGGATTCCAGGGACTCCGGGGTGTCGACGGGCAGCTCGCAGACGTACCCGCTGCAGACGTAGGCCCCCTCTGCGCTGCGCCCCTCCCAAAGCGGCGAGTCGAAGGCCTCACCCCAGGCCAGGACGGTGTTGGGCAGATACCGGCCCTGCACAGCCTCCAGCAGGTCGGGGCGATCCCCCACGATCACCACCTCTGTGGTAGGCCCGGCGTGGAAATCAGCCGCACAGAGCAGGTTGCCGAAGGCCCCGGGGTGGCTTTCTGCCAGCGAGCCGAGCATTCCCAGCACCTCTTCCGCCACGTCACGGTAGAGCCCCCTGCCGGAGATGGCGGCCAGCCTCAGCAGAGCCAAGGTCGCCGAGCTGTTGGCCGACGGGGTGGCGTTGTCGAAATAGTCACGCGGCTGGGCCACCAGGGCCTCCGCGTCTGAGCCGCAGGTCAGAAAGCCGCCTACCTCCTCGTCCCTGAAGAGGGCCAGCAGGTCGTCCGCCGTCTGCCGGGCGTGGTCGTTCCAGCGGGACTGCCCGGTGAGCTCCCCCAGGCTGGTGAAGGCGTCGATGAGTGCGGCGTAGTCGGCGGCGCAGGCCAGGTGGCGCGCCCCGGCCGGGCGGTCTGCGTCGCCTGCCTGCCAAGAGCGCATCCAGCGGAAGTCGGCCCTGCGGAGATTGGCGAGCAGGAACTCGCCGCACCTAACGGCGGCCTGCCTCCACGCCGCCGCCCGGCCCTCGTCGGGGGCGCAGGCCACCGAGGCTGCGAGGGCTGTGACCGCCAGGGCGTTCCACTCGGTGATCACCTTGTCGTCGAGGCCAGGGCGGACACGCCGGCTGCGCGCCTCGAGCAGCGCCGCACGGGCGGCCTCAACCACAGGCGGGCGGACAAGGTCGCCGCGCACGGGCCGACAGAGAATGTTGCTGCCCTCGAAGTTGCCCCGCTCGCTCACGCCGTACCACTGCCTTGTCGCCTCGCAAGCCTCTTCCGACAGACCGCTTGAGGCGAGCGCCTCGTCAATCTCCTCGGGCTTCCACACGTAGAAGCGCCCCTCCTCGCCCTCGGAGTCGGCGTCCTCGGCTGAGGCGAAGCCGCCCTGGGGCAGCAGAAGGTCCCTCAGCATGTACTCCGCCGTCTCCGTTACGACCTGGCGGTAGCGGGGCTTGGCGGTCACCTGGAATGCACGCGCATACAGGCGCAGCAGCAGGGCGTTGTCGTAGAGCATCTTCTCGAAGTGGGGCACCAGCCAGCGCTCGTCCACCGAGTAGCGGGCGAAGCCGCCTCCGAGGTGGTCGTATATGCCGCCCGAGGCCATGCAGTCCAGGCTGTTCGTGACCATGCCCAGGGTGTCGTCGTCGCCGCTTCGCAGGTAGGAGCGCAGCAGCGCCTCGAGCGTCATGCTCTGCGGAAACTTGGGGGCTCCGCCGAATCCGCCCCAGGCTGCGTCGTACTGCAGCCTCAAAGCGGCGGCCGCCCGGGCGAGCACCTGCGGGCCGGGCTTCTCAGACGCATTCCCCAAGGGCAGGCGGTTCGCCCTGTCCAGGGCTGCGGTCACTCGTTTCGCCTGGGTCAGCACCTCGCCTCGCCGCCCCCGCCACGCATCGGAGACTTGCTCGAGAACCTGCCTGAACGACGGCATGCCCGATCGCGGCTCAGGCGGGTAGTAGGTGCCTGCGTAGAAGGGGTGGCCCTCGGGTGTGAGGAAGACGGTCATCGGCCATCCGCCGCGCCCTGTGAGGGACGTCACCGCCTCCATGTAGAGGGCGTCCACGTCGGGGCGCTCCTCCCTGTCCACCTTGACGTTCACAAACAGCCGGTTCATCATCGCTGCGGTGGCTTCGTCCTCGAACGACTCGTGCGCCATGACATGGCACCAGTGACAGGCCGAGTAGCCCACCGAGAGCAGGACGGGCTTGTCGTCGTCTGTCGCCGCCGCGAAAGCCTCCGAACCCCAGGGATGCCAGTGAACAGGGTTGTCGGCATGCTGGCGCAGATACGGGCTGGTTTCCGCTGCGAGCCGATTCATGGTTTCCAGGGTATTCGCCCTGAGTATTCTGTTCGCGGGTAACTGAGCCACAGGAGGAGACATTTCAACAAGCGCTGAACAGGCCGAGGCGATGTCGAGGCTCGGAATCTGGGTTGCCGGGGCGAGGCCGAGGACGCTGCCTGCCTCCCTGGTTGGGATTCTCGTGGGGACGGCCACGGCGGCGCGCCCGGGCTTCGGCTGGGGGCAGGGGATCGTCTGGTGGCGACTCGCACTGGCGGCGTTCGTGGCCATGGCGCTGCAGATCGGCGCGAACTACGCCAACGACTACTTCGACGGCCTGAGGGGCGTCGACAGCGAGCAGAGGGTGGGGCCGCGCAGGCTGGTGGGGTCGGGCTGGGCGGAGCCGCTGGCGGTGCGCAACGCTGCGCTGGCGAGCTTCGGGGCAGCGGCTGCGGGCGGCGTAGTGCTGGCCGCGTTTGCGGGCTGGTGGCTGCTGGTTCCGGGTGGTCTGGGATTGCTGGCGGGATGGTTCTACTCCGGTGGCTCCCGCCCCTACGGCTACCGCGGCTGGGGGGAGGTCTCGGTGTTCGTGTTCTTCGGCTTCGTCTCGGCCGTCGGCGGTGCCTGGGTTCAGCTGGAGGCTCTCACTGCCCGAAGCCTGGTGGCCGGAGTTGGGGCGGGATGCCTTACCTGCGCCCTGCTGGTGGCCAACAACCTGCGCGACATCGTGGCCGACGAGGCCGCGGGAAAGCGCACCCTTGCCGTGCGGCTGGGGGGGCGGCGCACCCGCTTCCTCTATCTCGGTCTGATCGCAGGGGCGTTCGCCTCTGTCGTGGTGCTGGCGGCGGTGTGGGATGCCTGGGCGTATCTGGGGTGGTTCGCCTTTCCGTTCGCCATCCCGCCGCTCTGCCGCGTGCTTGGTCGCTGTCAGGGGGAAGATCTCCTGCCGGTGCTGGGGGCAACCGGAAGGCTGGCGCTGGCGTACGCCGTTTTTCTGTCCCTGGGTCTCTGGCTGGGTTCTGCGCTCGGTTAGTGGGCCGCTCGGAGGCGGCAGCGCTCATCGGGTGGTTATGCCGGGGGCGGCAGCACTATCGGGTGGGTAAAGCCGCCGCTGGGGGCGGCAGCGCTCATCGGGTGCGCTTGTCGGGTGGGTGCAACGAAGGGGGGGCAGCGCTCAACGGGTGGGGTGTTTGAGGGTAGGTGAGGCTTTCGCCAGCCTTGATCGCCGAGTCAAAGTCGCCGATGAACTCCCACCAGTTCCTCATTTCCCTGCCGTTCAGGGTTAGTTCGTTTCCGCGCCCTGGCAGGCTCTGCATCCACCATGTCAGGTAGGCCTTCCCTTCATCGCCGACACATTCATCGGCGAACCATGTTCGACAGCCAACCATCTCAGGCTCACCCGGCAAGTCGGGGTTCCACGTCTGACAGTCAGATCGAACGCCCGCATCGTTCTCGTCCCAGCTCACGTTCTCGGTCGTCGAGTTCGGCGTCCAGTGAACAGATCCGCATCTCGTGGGAAAGCGACCCCTCTCCTCGCCGGAATACCCTGCGAAACCACCCCAGAACAAGTTCCAGTCCATGTGCCCCATGATGGCTTCAATCTGATGCCCGAAGCTGTGCAGCATCATGGCTGCGCTGCGCCCGTAGTTGAACTCGTAGACGGTGTAAGTGCTTTCGCATACCGGGAGGGTGTCGAGGCGGTAGCTGTTGCTTATGTCGCCATAGTCGGGGTGCGTCCAGAATTCCTCAATGGCAGTCCCCATTGACATGTCAGATTCGATGGGAGTCGCCACTCCGTCGTTGTGGTACATCCAGACCCACACTTCCCTGATACCTTGGTTGTCGACATAGTCGCAGATGTTTACCCATCCGAGATACTTCTTCTTGTCGGTGCGGTAGGTGCCGTCTGTCAAGACAGGGACGGCTTCGGCGAATACCAGCCGCGCAATTCTGACATGCCCGACCGAAGGTGTCGCATCGGGGTTGTCGTATCCCCTGAATCGGCTGGCGTTCCTGATCGTCTCGATGTAGTCGTCTTCAAGGGAATCGATCTTTTGGCTGATCAAAGAAGTGTCCAGCATGTTGTTTGGTAGGTCGCTGCCAACGATGTTCCGCGCAAGTCGCCCGTCCTCGCCGAGGGGAAGGAAGACCAGCGTGAGCACGGGAATCCTGTAGAGAGGGACGTGTGGTTGCTTGGTGGTGGTTGTCCTTGTTTCGTCGACGTATGGGGTTGACGTGGCCGCGTCCGACGCCTTGCGAATCTGATCCTCAAGGTCGCAGGCGGCAGTAGTGGCCAGGAGAGCCAAGAGGCACAGGATTGCCGGCTGCGTTTTGGGTTTCCCGGATCGCTTAATGACGCAACAACTTAGTGATTTAGACATCTGTCAGGAGAGAGCAAGGCCACAGGCGCTGTTCAATCCTCATCCATTGGCCAGCGCGCTCTGTTGACAGCTCATCACGATCGGGCGCCGAGAATCTTGGGAGTTCTTTTGCGGCCTGCACCGCCTCAGGTTTTTGTGGCTGTGAACAGCCCGGCGATACCCGCCCCTAGTTTGCAGTACTCAATCTCGCTGAACCCCGTCTCAGCCAGCATCTTGGTCAGTTCATGTTGCGGCGGCAGGAACTTCACCGAGTCGGGGAGGTAGCGGTAAGCCTCCTTGTCCGAGAGCCATCCGCCCACGGCGGGGACGACCCGCCGGAAGTGGAAGGTATGCACGCTGCGGGGGAGCGCCCCGCTGGGCGCGGCCACCTCCAGCAGGGCGATCCGCCCGCCTGTCTGCAGAATCCTGGCCACCTCTGCCAAAAAGGGGGGGAGCGCCTCCAGGTTCCGCAGTGCGAAGCCGCAGACCGCCCCTTCCACGCTGAGGTCACGAAACGGCAGGCGCATCACGTCGGCGCGCACCAGCGGTGCGGAGGTCTTGGCGTTGGAGAGCATCCCGGGCGAAAAGTCCACGCCCACTGGGAGCATCCTCCGCCGCTCCAGAATCCGGCAGAAGTCTCCCGTGCCGCAGGCGAGGTCGACGATTAGGCAGTGGGGGGGAAGGCCGAGAGCCCGCACCGCCCGCCGTCGGCAGTGCTGATCAAGCCCGAGAGTGAGCAGCCTGTTGAGCAGGTCGTAGCGGGGGCTGATGCGGTCGAACATCTCCCGCACGGCGGCTGGCCGATGTCTGCCCGGCGTGAGCAGGCTGCTGCTGTCGCTGTCCACTACTAACCGAAAGCAGCGTTCGAGGTTGTGTGCTTGGCCGCTAAGTCGCTTTCAGGGAAGCCGAGTGAGCTACTCAGTTATGGTTTCCCAAATGTTCTTGTCGTCGCTGGGGTAACCGAATGTCTCCAGCAATTTCTTAACCCTATTTTCTTGGCTTGAGGCTGATCCATGCACATAAACAAATATTGTTGGATCGCTGTCTTCCAGGTATTTTGCTGGGGATGCTGGGGATGAACAGGCTTCCTCACTGTGAGAGAATGAAGGGAATTTTCGACCATCAAGCGACTTTACCTTTTCCATAAATGTTTCGCTATTCCTCTTGTATATCTCGTTGGCAAGCATGACATAGGCAACAGACCACCGCCTAACCTCTCGGTATTCACCCCAAATCTTCACTCCATAGATCTTTTTGGAAGGAGACATCTTGCGTTTAGTGTCGTGGTCAGGTTGAGTAGCAGACTTGTCTTGATCACCCTTAACTTCGAGCTTGCTTGCTGGCTTGCGCGGAGGAGTGCTTGCTGGCTTGCGTGGATGGGTGCTTGCTTGCTTGCGTGGATGAGTGGTTGGTGTGTTTTGGCTTGTTGTGTCTTGAGCCTCAAACCGGACCTCGGCCAATAAAGTGGCCACTCGACTCGCTGGAGGACGGATACCGGTTTCCCGCTCGATGCGCTCCGACACTGTTTGCACCAAGCTCTTGTCGGGCTTTTCTAGCATTTCCCGCCAGATGGCCCGCTCCCGCTTCTCGGAGAGGGTCGCCTTCCCAAGCTTCTCCGCTTGGCCAGATTCCAGATTGTCCTTGGCAAGGAATTGCTGCATTTGTTCGGCCAGAGAATCGGAAGGGTCAGTCTCCAAGTTGAGCTGTGCAAATTTTCGCGTCTCAGGCTTGCCACCCTCGCGCGGCAGATAGAGCCACCACTCCCGTCCGTTCGTGAGAGCGCACAGAACCACGCCTTCGTAAAAGGCGTACCCAAGAAGCTGGCTCACGTGGTTATCGAGTCGCTCATCGGCGTTCTTGGCCTCTATGAAGCAAAGCGGGCCCCGCGCCCCAATCAGAGCCATGTCAACGACGCCCTGGTTTCTGCTCCGGGTTCCGCTGACTTTGTATTGATACCTCACTGCATCACCATGGATGTCCCAGCCGAGGGCAGCCAACAACGGCAGAATCACCTTAATCTCAACTGCTCGCTCGTTGTCGGGGAACGGGGTGACGCGTATGCGTTCGATGGCGGTTTGCAGGTCTTGAGAGGACGGCACGATTTTCTCCTTCAATAATCTCAGCACATTCTATGCCTCTGCGTGGCTACCTTACTTTGCCCATGAAGGTGTAATCGGTAATTGGGGTGAAGGCAGCCTCATCCACGCTTGCAAGTAGGCAATAATCAGAGCAGGCTGTGTTTATCGAGCGTTAGAATTCTCGATAGAAGGAAGGGCAACGAGATTGATGAATGAGGGTGACGATCTGACTGAAAGCGCTCACGATGACTGAGCGGATCGAAGTCAACCCGCAACTCCTTATCTGGGCGCGAGACCGATCTTGCCGCAGCGAGGAATACTTCCAGAGCAAATTCCCGAAACTGCCTTCCTGGATTGCAGGCACTGCTAAACCCACATTTAAGCAACTCGAAGAGTACGCCTCTGGAACCTATGCACCGATCGGCTACTTTTTCTTGCCCAAACCCCCAAAGGAGCAGTTGCCGATAACTGATTATCGAACCATCGGTAACAAAGAACTAGCTCGCCCTAGCCCGAACTTGCTAGACACTATCTACATCTGTCAAAGACGACAAGGTTGGTATCAGGATTATGCAAGGAGCCTTGACTTGGACAAAGTCGCAATTGTGGGTAAAGCAACTACAAGTTCGGACAGTATCTCTACAGCTTCTGATCTGCAAAAGCTTCTAGAATTTACGTTGGAAGATCGTAACGGGAACTGGGCAACTGTGCTCGACAGCTTGAGAAAGAAAATTGAAAAAGCTGGCGTACTAGTAATGATTAGCAGTGTTGTTGGTAGCAACACTCACCGAAAGCTGGATCACAAAGAGTTTAGAGGCTTTACCCTGATAGATGAATTTGCTCCCCTGATATTTATAAACGGTGACGACAGCAAAGCTGCTCAAATGTTCACAATTGGGCATGAACTTGCTCATGTCACATTAGGAAAATCTGGGCTTGACAGTGTCGATATAAGTACACGAAGCGAAGATTTAACCGAAAAGTGGTGTAATGCTGTTGCTGCAGAGTTTTTGCTGCCACAAGAAGTGCTGCAAAGCGAATTCCGCCCTGCAACTAATCTTATTGACGAACTCGATAGACTCTCAAATCACTTTAAAGTAAGCACGCTTGTTGCTCTGCGTCGCATATACGATGCTGGATATCTTGGCTTACAAGAGTATCAGGATGCCTATAAACATGCGCTTCTTCGCTTGTCGAAGTATTCTGAAAAGAAATCTTCTGCAGGAGGCGGTTCGTACGATGCGTATTTCGCACGCGTGGGCCGAAAATTTGCCAGGGCAGTAATCTGCAGTACTCTTGCAGGCGACACCCTCTATCGTGATGCATACTCTCTTCTAGGCTTCAAGAAGCATTCAACATTCGAGAATTGTGCCAAAGAATTGAATATCCTTTAAATGGCGTACCTTCTTGACGCTAGCAGCTTTCTAGAATATGACTATGGAGTTAGGCAGGTGT
This sequence comes from uncultured Acidimicrobiales bacterium, assembly GCA_958295925.1. Classification (GTDB taxonomy): domain Bacteria; phylum Actinomycetota; class Acidimicrobiia; order Acidimicrobiales; family CATQHL01; genus CATQHL01. Next base: position 125,796 of record CATQHL010000001.1, on the reverse strand, counting down.
TGAGCATGCGGTTCAGGGCTTGTTTTTCCGCAGTGTCTATGGAGAGACCCCACTCTGTCTTGATGGCTATCCATTCACGGGCGTAGCGGCACTTTTCTATAATAGGCGCCCAGTTGGCCGGATCCTGGTCTGACTTGCTTCTGTTCAGGCTGATTGACAATACGTAAAGGTTGTCGGTCTCCAAGTAGAAGGCTTCCTTGCGAGTGCGAGACCATTCATGGCCGCCACTGCGGTGCGCCTCGGGCAGAGATACCATGTGGTCACGGTCATTGTTGCCAGAGCAGTCTCCAATGTTGTCGTAGAACGCATAGTGGCAATTCGTCTGTTGCCATCCCAGATAGTTGTGTACTCCGCTAGTCCATGACTTGTCCCACTCTTTACGATCGTACCGTTCACCAATGTGCTCGGCGGAAACGGTCAGAGCATCCAAGGCCTGCTGATCTTTGGGCAGCAGAGCGTCTTTATCGATAGCCGTAGACGAAGAAGACCACGATTGGGGTTCTGCTGGGGGAACCGTCGACAGCAGCGCGTCCTCATCTAGAGCCTCTGACTGCTGAGCGTCTTTAATCTTCTGGGCGTTTCTCGTTAATAACTCGGCAATGCTGGGATTTATCGTGGCGGTTGGAGAAGCGCTTGTTCGCTGATCCGGAACAAAGGCAGTACATGCGAACGTTGCGATTCCGAAGAGAAACAGAGTGAGCCAACAAATGATCTGTCTGGTGGTCAGATTGGTTGGCAGGCGCGATAATGCCCGAAAATTACGGAGACTCAACGATTTCTTGGCCATGGCGGGGAAGCTTTCTGGGAGGCGGTTTAGGGTGGGGAAACGAATCGTCAAATGACGATTGCTGTGGGCTATCGGAGGCCCTGGGCGTCGCCTGACCATCCGTCGCATGTCCATCGGATCAGCGCAGAATGCCCTGCTTCAGCCCAATGCAAACTTAGAGAAGGGGTATGACAGAGTCGGGGCAATACTTTCGGCTTGCCACCTCTCCGCCGTTGGGCGAAAAAAACATAAGGGTAGCCTTATTGCGAATTTTTCTTCGAGCCGGGCATTTCGAAATCGAATACCTGAAATGAGGCAGTAGGTGGCCAAGAGAACTAGCAAGCCGATTGAGAGCTACGACCACGGCGGGAGCGAGCGTCTCAACAATCCTCCTGTGGGGCTAGTGAGCAGCAAGACCGACCCTGAGGGCGGCACAAAGAATTACTCTCACGCCCCGAGCGAGGTTGAGGGCCACGACCCGCATATCGACCCTGAGTTGGTTTGGGAGGGCAAACAGGGGTTTTCTGCAAATGCTCCGGAGGAGTCGCCAGCTGGTGGGCCGGAACTTGCCTGGGCCGAGAAGGAAGGGCGGGGCGAGTTCACGGTGCCTACGGTGTCCCTGCACGTGCACGAGCGGATAGACCCCCGCAGCATCATCGATGCGGTCCGCAAAACCGACGCACAGGAGGGTCAAGGGTCTCTGTTTGAACAGCCCGAGGAAAACCCGCCGCTCCGCAAGGCCATCGAGTTCTATAAGCACTCGCACAACTGGAGCAACCGCCTCATTGCGGGCGACAGCCTCCTGGTGATGAACAGCCTGCTCGAGAAGGAAAACCTTGGCGGGGGAGTGCAGATGATCTACATCGACCCTCCCTACGGGATCAAGTACGGGTCAAACTTCCAGCCTTTCGTGCAACAACGGGAGGTAACCGACGGCAAAGCCGAGCATTTGACACGTGAGCCGGAGACGATTAAGGCTTTTCGTGACACCTGGGAGTTGGGCATTCACTCATACCTGAGCTATCTCCGTGATCGCTTGGCACTTTCACGTGAACTTTTGAGCGAATCGGGCAGTTGTTTCGTGCAAATCGGGGATGAGAACGTGCACAGAGTGGCACTGATGATGGACGAGATTTTTGGGGCAAAAAATCGGATGGCGACAATCACTTTTGCTACAACTGGTAGTAGTTCTACTAATAAACTTCCAGAAGTAGGTGATTACTTACTTTGGTATGCTAAAGACAACTCTAGAGTAAAGTACAATCAGCTCTACGAGCAACTAAACCGGGCAGAAATCGCGAAACTCTTTAGTTGGCATGCAATGATCGAGTTATCAAATGGTAACATTCGAAAGCCTAGCTCATTAGAATTATTTGATCCCGATACTTATTTCCCTCAAAACTCTAGACTTTTTCGAGCTATGCCATTATATTCACTAGGTTACTCTAGTTCAGGTCGTTCCGAACCCTATACTTGGAACGGCAATACCTACCGATGCTGGGACACAGCCCAATGGGCTGTGTCCTTTTCAGGACTTGACCGCATGGCTGACCTGAACCGACTTATTGCGTATGAAGGATCTTCAACTTTGCATTGGAAATGGTATGAAGATGAAGTTCCTGGCCGCCAGATCAACAATCTATGGCATCGACAGATGGCCTCCTCCGACAAGCGCTACGTCGTTCAAACTTCACGCTTCGTAATACAGCGCTGCCTGTTGATGACTACTGACCCTGGGGACTTGGTGTTTGACCCTACATGTGGCAGCGGAACAACTGCGTATGTGGCCGAGCAGTGGGGGAGGCGCTGGATTACTTGTGACACATCTCGCGTGGCTCTCAACATCGCCCGCCAGAGACTCATGACGTCCAACTTCGACTACTACACGCTTGCACAACCTGACGAAGGTGTGGACAGCGGTTTCAAATACAAGAAAGTTCCGAAAGTTTCCCCTTCAATACTTGCATATGACGAGCCGCCGCAGTTCACCACTCTCTACGACCAGCCTGAGAAAGAATCAAGGAAGCACCGTGTAACCGGCCCTTTTACTCTCGAGGCGGTGCCTTCGCCAAGAGTGCTGCAGCCTGATGCCAGCCTCTCAGAGGAAATCCTTGAAAGCCTTGAAACTGCAGAGCATCAACCCGCCGACACCTCTGTCGCCCGCAGCGGGCAGAGCAGCCGTCAGGCCGAATGGATCAGCGAGTTGGAGCGCGCCGGCATACGCGGCAAATACGGTCAGCGAATCAAGTTCACCCGCCTCGAGTCTTTGCCTTCTGAACATCTGGCGGCCGTAGGGGAAGCCTTTTCGACTATTCCGTCTGAACATCAGAACCAGGGTGCCGAGAGAGAGAGAGAGAGAGAGAGAGAGAGAGAGAGAGAGAGAGAGAGAGAGAGAGAGAGATTTGCACCGCGTGGCGGTCGCCTTCGGCCCAGAGCATGCCCCGCTCGAGCAGCGACAGGTGGAGCGTGCAGTCGAAGAAGCGGCCATGCATGCACCCAAGCCAGACCTCCTGATATTTGCCGCCTTCCAGTTCGACCCAGAGGCAGCAAAGGACATAGACGAGACCAACCTGCCAGGAACCACCCTTTTGCGGGTGGAGATGAACACCGACCTGCAAACCGACGACCTCAAGAAGGGACGCACCTCCAACGAAAGCTTCTGGCTGATCGGCCAGCCGGAAATCAAGATAGAAGCCCTCGGCAACGACAGATACAAAGTCTCCGTGCTCGGCTTCGACTACTTCTCCCTGAAGTCGGGGAAGCGAGTCTCCGGCGGGAGGGATCAGATAGCAGTCTGGCTGCTTGACACCGACTACGACGGGCGCAGCCTCTTCCCGCGGCAAGTCTTCTTCCCGCTGAGCAAACGCAAGCACGGCTGGGAGAAACTGGGCAAGGCGCTTCGCAGCAGCATCGACCAGGAACTCATCAAGGCATACGAAGGCACAATCTCGCTGCCGTTCAAGGCGGGCGAGCACAGGCGAGTAGCAGTAAAGATCGTGGATGACCGCGGCATAGAGAGCCTCGCCGTGCGCGATCTGGGCAATCAACAATGAGCGAGGACGCAAGCGGCATCAAGCAACTTGTCATCAACTCGCCCTATAACGCACCGTCGCAGCACTGGGACTACAACAGGGAAACCAATTCGTTCGCCAAGGAAGAAGGCAGACGGCCAGCGGGCTACCTGATGTCGGATCCGGCAACCAAAACGGGGGGACAGGGGAAATTCACTGCCCTCGAACTCGTCAACCGCATCCGCCCTCGAGTGGCCGAATGGCGCAACAACGGTCATTCTGGCGTAAGCGGCGTGACCAAGCGCCTACTCGATCACTGGAGCGAACGTGAGGGCTTCGCACAGCGGCAGTTCTTCTTCTGCCAGATCGAAGCCATCGAGACCCTCATATGGCTGATGGAAGCGCCGTCCGCCGAGCGGGTGGGCATCACCATCCCCTCCGACGGCAGCGACTTCACCCGCATCTGCTCGAAGATGGCGACTGGCGCTGGCAAGACGGTTGTGATGGCGATGCTGGCGGCATGGCACATCCTCAACAAGGTGACCTATCGCAACGACACCCGCTTCTCGCGCCACGTGCTGGTGGTGGCCCCGGGCCTCACGGTGCGCAGCAGGCTGGAGGTACTCCGTCCTCAGGCGGAAAACAACTACTACGAGGAGTTCAACATCGTGCCGAAGGCTTTCCGGGAGAAGCTGCGGCAGGGGAGGGTGGAGGTTCGCAACTGGCACGCCCTGCAGTGGGAGAGCGCTGAGAAGATCGCCAAGCGGCGGGGGGTGGACAAGCGCGGCCCCAAGAGCGACGCGGCGTATGTCCGCGAGTTGCTTGGAGACATGGCCTCTGCCCGCAACCTTCTGGTGATCAACGACGAAGCTCACCACGCCTGGCGGATACCCCCAGACCGCTCCTCCGCCGACTTCAGCAAAGCCGACCTGGAGGAACCAACCAAGTGGGTGGAAGGACTCGACCGCATCCATCGCACCCGGAGAGTCCTGCGCTGCCACGACTTCACGGCCACCCCTTTCGTTCCAGGCGGCAAGGGGAAGGGGAAGGACAACGCAGAGAAGCTGTTCGACTGGGTTGTAAGCGATTTCGGCTTGAACGACGCAATCGAGTCGGGACTGGTCAAGACCCCGCGGGTAGTGGTGCGGGACGAGGCTATGCCCGACGCCAAGACCCTCAAGTCGCGCATGTACCACATTTACGGGGACAACTCCGTTAAGGGCGACCTCAACCGCAGAGCCAAAGCGGAGGAGCCGCTTCCCGACCTGGTTCGCTCGGCCTATCGCCTGCTCGGCGGTGACTGGCAGAAGACCAGGGAACTCTGGGAGAAGAGCAGGCATCCTGTCCCGCCGGTGATGATCACCGTGGCGAATCGCACGGAGACGGCTGCAAGAATCAAGCACGCTTTCGACGAAGGTGCGCTCAGGCTGCCCGGGCTGCCCGAATCCGAGCTGACGCTTCACATCGACTCCAAGGCGCTTAAGAGAGCTGAACAGTCGGACACCCCCATTGCCAAACTCGACGAGAGCACCATTGGCGACGGAGGCGGAGAGGGGAAAGGGCGCAAGTTGACCCAAAAGCAGTCGGCTGAACTTATGCGCAGACAGGTCGACACGGTGGGGCAGGAAGGGCAGCCGGGGGAGCGCATTCAGCACGTGATTTCAGTGGCGATGCTCTCCGAAGGCTGGGACGCCAAGACAGTCACCCACATAATGGGGCTGCGGGCGTTCACCAGCCAGCTTCTCTGCGAGCAGGTGGTGGGGCGCGGCCTGCGACGCACCAACTACGAAATCAAGCCGGAGACAGGGTTGTTCGAGCAGGACTTTGTGAATGTCTTCGGGGTGCCGTTCGCATTCCTGCCTCACGAGGATCAGAGGTATTCGATTCCTGATCCTCCGGGGCCTAAGCAGGCAATCATGCCCGACCCGGAGAAGAGGCGCTTCGAGATTTCCTTCCCAAACGTCGAACGCATTCAGCGAGACATCCGGCCGGAACTGACACTTGACTGGAGCAGCGTCGGGAAACTCCAGATAGATGTCGCCAAGCAACCCACGAGGGCGGTGCTCGCACCAAGCATCGGCGGCGTCGAGGATGAGAGCATGCCCCACGAAATTTCGGCACCGGAGGAACGCAGGCAGCAGATTCTTTTCAGAGCGGCCGAGAATCTGTACTACGACCTAAATGGGCGGGATCCTTCAACTCCTGCAGGGAAACTCTCCGGCAACAGGGCGGTTATCTGCTTTCAGCTGTTCAAGCGGCTGGAGGAGTTCGTCGAATCCGACAGGCTTGTATTCATCGGAGCTGAGCAGAAACCACGTGAGTTTCTGATCAGCCTCAACGAGGGGAAGATAATCGAGCACATCGCCGACTCCATTCGAATGGCCAACCTGGAGCGCCTCGAGCCGATTTTCAACACTGAGCAGCCGATTCTGTCCACCGGCGACATGGATCGCTGGTACACCGGAAAGCCGAACGGTTTGGCGGCCAAGTGTCACATCAACCGCTGCGTCTACGACTCGATGCTTGAGCAGACCGTTGCGCAGGCTCTGGATGAGAACGACCTGGTGAACTCGTGGGTAAAGAACGATCACCTGGGCTTCGAGGTGAGGTACTACCACGGGGGAGTGCCGCGCCGCTATATCCCTGACTTCCTTATCCGCCTCGACCGCAACCACACGCTGGTGCTTGAGGTCAAGGGCGACCCGCTGGAAATCGATTACTCCAAGGAGAAATACTTGCGCGAGTGGACGGAGGCGGTCAGCACCTACGGCGGCTTCGGTCGTTGGAGCTGCGCCATGTACCACCCGAGCGACGACCTGAATCGCATCCTCGCCACCCACACCGAGAGCTAGAGGGCGGCAGCGAGCACGGGTCTCATCAGAGATCGGCGGCAAGGGCGCTGCGGCGGCGAGGGCGCAGCGGCAGGCCCTGTCGCCCTCTGCCACTAGCCTCTGCGAATGCCTGCCTATCTGACACCGCCTGCTCCTGGTAGCGGGTTCGACCACTTGCTGACACTCAGCGGGACGTCCTCGGAAGACCTGCGGGAGCTGCGGCGGCTGCTGGCGCGGATTCGCAGCGAAGGCGGGGGACGGACGCAACTCTGGATTCAAGGGGTTGAAGACGGCGACGACGACTTGGCGGAGCGGCTGGGGTTCAGCCCGTATCGCGACCTTTGGCAGCTGCGCCGGGCGCTGCCGGCGCCTGCCACAGACCTTCCGGTGCGCGCCTTTCGCCCTGATGACGCCGACGCCTTCCTGGAGGTGAACCGGCGGGCTTTCGCCTGGCATCCGGAACAGGGATTGCTCGACGCCAACGGGCTCGCAGACGATCAGGCCATGTCCTGGTACGACCCGGCGGGCTTCCTTCTGCACGAACGCGACGGGCGGCTGGCAGGGTTCTGCTGGACGAAGATCCACGCAGAGGAAACCCCTCCCCTGGGAGAGATATACGCAATCGCCACAGACCCCGACTTCGCGGGCAAGGGCATCGGCAGGGGGCTGACGCTGGCCGGGCTGGAGCACCTGCACTCCAGCGGGCTAAAGATTGCCGTCCTCTACGTGGAGTCCGACAATCACGCTGCCAACGCGCTCTACGCCAAGCTGGGCTTCAGCAACCATCACACCAATCGCGCCTACGAAGCTGTCCTCGTGTGAAGAGCCACATTAGCCAAAATTAGAAGCACCAATGCTAAATCTGCGTAAATTTAGCCATACCACTTCTAATTTCCAATTTCAGGTAGCCTGTCTGCGTGTACAAAAGGTCGCTGAAACTGCCAGAGGCCGGAACCGAGTCTTTCTTTCTGTGGGGGCCAAGGCAAGTAGGAAAGAGCACCCTGCTGAGGCAGACCTACCCCGACGGCCACTGGCTGGATCTTTTAAAGAACGAGGAGTATCAGCGCTACACCACACGCCCTGAGCGCCTGAGGCTGGAACTCGAGGAACTGTCGCCAACGAGCGGTTTTCAGGTAGTCATCGATGAGATCCAGAACGTCCCGGCGCTTCTAAACGAGGTGCACTGGCTGATCGAGAACAGGGGTACGCATTTCGCCCTGTGCGCTTCAAGCGCCCGCAACTTGCGGCGCGGCGGAATCAACCTTCTGGGTGGAAGGGCGTTGCGATACGAGTTGCTCGGGCTCACCTCGGGCGAACTGGGAAAGGAGTTCGACCTTGGGAGACTGCTGAACCATGGCTACATGCCGCGCATGTACGCCTCTAATCGGCCTCGTCGGCTGGTGGATGCCTACGTCGCCGACTACCTGCGGCAGGAAATCGCCAATGAGGCCAGAATTCAAAGTCTGCCGATGTTCTCGAACTTTCTTGAAGCAGCAGCCTTGCGCGACGGCGCAATAGTCAACTTCACAAATATCGGGCGGGAAACGGGGGTCTCCTACAAGACTGTCAAGAGCTATTTCAACATTTTGGTGGACACCCTCCTGGGGCGATGGCTGCCTGCCTACCGGAAGCTTCCAAAGGGGCGGGAGACCGCTTCACCCAAGTTCTATTTCGCAGATGCAGGGATCGTGAATCACCTTGCCAAGCGGGGGGAGGTGATAGAGGGTTCGCAAGACTTCGGCAAGGCCTTTGAGAACTGGGTCTTCCACGAACTTTCGGCCTTCCTCTCCTATAGGCAGACATTCGAAGATCTGAGCCACTGGCGGCTGCCCAGCGGCATAGAGGTGGATTTCCTGGTCGGCAGCCGGCTTGCGGTGGAGGCCAGGGCCCGCCCGACAATTACTCGAAACCACCTGAAAGGGCTGCGCGCGCTGCGACGGGAGCACCCCGATTTTCAGCGGCTGATGGTTGTGTGCCTTGAGGCCAAACCCTGGCGTACGGAGGACGGCATTGACGTTGTTCCGGCGGAAGTCTTCGCAGAGCGGCTCTGGGCGGGGGAGTTGCTCTAGCCTCGCGCGCATGGGACGACCGCGATCACCGGCAGGCAGGGCACGTGAGACACACGAACGCCTGAAGGGTGAGTACCCCGACGCCTTCTGCGAACTCGACCACGACTCGCCCTACCAACTCCTCGTCGCCACCATCCTCTCGGCCCAGTGCACCGACAAGCGGGTGAACATGGTCACCCCAAGGCTCTTCGACAATTACCCGACTCCCGAAGACCTCGCCGACTGCGACCCAGCCGAACTAGAGGAGATAATCCACTCCACGGGCTTTTACCAGAACAAGGCCCGCAACCTCATTGGGATGGCGCGGCGCGTCTGCGAGTCGCACGGCGGCGAAATCCCCACTGCCATGAAAGACCTGGTGAAACTGCCTGGAGTGGGGCGGAAGACAGCGAACGTGCTTCGCAGCGTCGCCTTCGGCCTGCCTGGCCTGCCAGTCGACACCCACGTCACCCGCCTCACCCGGCGCCTAGGCGTCACCGAGAACACAGACGCCGTCAAGATTGAGATGGAGCTCAACCCGATGATTCCTGCTTATGAGCGCGGCGACTTCAGCATGCGCCTCATACTCCACGGGCGACGGGTTTGCGGCGCCCACCGCCCTAGTTGCGGTGAATGCGTCTGCAACGACTACTGCCCCTCGGCTTTTACGTTCAGCTAGCCCTGCGCGCACATAAGCCGAGAGGCGGGCACCGCTAGCGTGAAACACGATGGACGGCGACAACCTCCTCACCTTCATGGACCTGCGGGGACGCGACTCAGGCGAACTTCCTGCAGGCGCGGCACCCCCCTCTCACGTGGCAGTCGCTGCGACCGAGGCGATCATCGCGGACGTGCGACGACGGGGCGACGCCGCCTTGCGAGAGCTGGGGGAGCGTTTCGACGGCGCAGCGCCCGCCAGTCTGGAGGTCTCCGTCTCGGAGCGCCTAGAAGCGCTGGAGGCTCTCGATGAAGCCACCCGGGGGGCGCTCAGGGAAGCCGTCAGGCGAATCCGCGACTTCCACCTGCGCAGCGCCGAAGAACACAGGCTCTCTGAAGGGGCGCGGCTGCCCCTGACCGAGACCGAGGAGTCCGAAGCGGCCCCTCGCTGGCTCGACTGCTGCGATCCGCAGCCGTTCTCGGGCTCAAGCGATGACGCAGGCGAAGACGCTGGGGGGCTGACAGGGGGGCTGAGCGTGAGGCGCATCGTCCAGCCAGTCCGACGGGCGGGCCTGTACGTGCCTGGGGGAAGGGCGGCCTACCCGTCCACCGTGCTGATGACTGCTCTGCCGGCAAAGGCGGCCGGTGTGCAGCAGGTGGCTGTTTGCGTGCCGCCAGGCCCCGACGGCCGCGTTGCGCCCGTCACGCTGGCTGCGACAGCGCTCGCCCGGGTTGACGAGGTATACGCCGTCGGGGGGGCGGGGGCCATAGCGGCGATGGCCTACGGCACCGAGACAATCCCGCCGGTTGACGTGATAGCCGGCCCTGGCAACGTCTACGTGGCCCTGGCCAAGCAGCGGGTGGCCGGCGACGTGGGGGTGGCGGCAGCGTTCACAGGTCCCTCGGAGGTCGTGGTGGTGGCCGACGAAAGCGTGCCCCCGCATCTCGCTGCGCTCGATCTCATCGTCCAGGCGGAGCATGGCCCCGACGGGATGGCGTGCCTGCTCACCTGGAATCCTGACGTTCTAAGAGCGGTGAGCGCAGCAGTCGAGGAGGAGACGGCAAAGGCGTCTCGAAAAGACGAGATCAGGGCGACGCTGCGATCTTCCGGTTACGCGGTGCTCGTGAGCGGCCCAGACCAGGTGGCGGAAGTGGTGAACCACGTCGCCCCTGAGCACCTTCAGCTGATGGTGGCTGATCCTTCGGGGATTCTCGGGAAGATTCGCAACGCCGGCGCCGTCTTCTGCGGGGAGAACTCGCCCGCCTCCCTGGGGGACTACGCAGCCGGCCCTTCGCACGTGCTGCCGACCGGTCGGTCGGCAAGGTACGCCGAGGCGCTTGGGGTGAGAGACTTCTGCAAGGAGATGCATGTCATCGCCGCATCGGCAGAGGGGCTGCGAGAGCTGGGGCCGATTGTGGAGACACTCGCAGAGGCGGAAGGACTGCCTGCGCACGCAGAATCGGTGCGCAGACGCCTCGATCTGCTTGAAGATGCGCCGGGCGCCGACTTGTCGGATGCCCGTCTCACTGTCAATCCCCGGCCTGCCCCACGGGAGGGCGTCGCCAGGATGAGGGGCTACCACTCGCCGCAGGTGGAGGCGGATGTGCGGCTGAACACCAACGAGTCACCCTTCGAGCCACCGCCGGAGCTTCGCAGGCGGCTGACCGAGGCGGCGGGCGAGATCGGCTGGAACCGCTACCCGGAGCGCCAACCCGAGGAGCTGCACGAGGCGATCGCCGAACTCCACTCCGTAAACGCCAGCGAGGTGTTTGCCGCAAAGGGGTCAAATGAGGTCATCCAGTGCCTGTGCCTGGCCTACGCGGGCGCGGGCAGGCGAGTTGCGGTCTTCAGCCCCACGTACGCCTTGCATCCGCACATAGCGAGGCTCACCGGCGCGGAAGTGCTCGAAGCCCAGCGAGGCGACGACTTCCGTCTTGACCCCCAGGAATCTGCGGCGTTCATTATTCGGACGCGCCCGTCGGTGGTGTTTCTCTGCTCGCCCAACAATCCCACGGGAACGGTGGAGGGCGAAGAGGCGATTTCCGCCGCCGTCCAGGCCACAGCCTCCGTGGGCGGAGTGCTGCTCCTCGACGAGGCCTACGCCCAGTTCGCGCCGAAGGCGGACGTTTCCTGGCGAGTCGACGACGACGCCCCGGTGCTGCTGACGCGCACTTTCTCCAAGTACTGGGCGATGGCCGGCACGCGCCTCGGCTACTCCCTGGGGCCATCCTGGCTCACGAGGGAGCTCCAAAAGGTGGCGCTGCCGTACCACATCGACGCATTCACTCAGCGGGCGGGATTGATCGCCCTCGACTTCAGGCAGGAGATGGCGGAGCGCGCCGCAGGCCTTGTCGCTGAGCGCGAGCGCCTCGCGGCAGGGTTGGCCACCCTTCCCGTGCGCCAATGGCCGTCAGGGGCCAACTTCATTCTCTTCAGGGCCGAGGGGCGCTCTGGCGACGACATCTGGCAGGCGCTGCTGGAACAATCGGTGCTGGTGCGCAACTGCAGTTCCTGGCCCGGGCTGAAGGACTGCCTGCGGGTCACAGTCGGGGCGCCGGGGGAGATCGACGCATTCCTGGCAGCCTTGGGCGGTATTCTGCTATGAGCGGCGTCGTGCGATACCCACAACTTGAATTCGCACAATATCTATTGGCGATCTATTAGCGCATCACTTAGGACTATCGGTGACACTCCTACGCATGTTCAACCCGTTTTCAGGCAAGACAGTCGAGTTAAAGGGGGAACTTGAGGTGGAAAACCCGCCCTGGGTCGACTCGGAAGACATCGACGCCCTGAAATGGCGAGTGGAACAGCTTGAGCGGAGCGGCGGCATCAGGGCGGACGGCGGCGCTCCCCGGACGGCGAAGAAGCGGCGTGTCACGAAGGAAACCAGCGTGGAGGTCAACCTCAACCTCGACGGTGGGGGAACGGTGGAAGTGAGCACCGGCCTGCCGTTCTTCGACCACATGCTCGCCCAGCTGGGACGCCACAGCGTCAGCGATCTTCAGATCAAGGCGACGGGCGACCTGGAGATCGACGCCCACCACACCGTGGAAGACACGGGCATCGTGCTGGGGGAGGCGCTGGCCGAGGCTCTGGGCGACAAGGCGGGGGTGCGCCGCTTCGCCTCCGCAGCGGTCCCGCTGGACGAGGCGCTGGTGGACGTCTCGCTTGACCTCTCCGGCAGGCCCTACCTCCACTACGAGGTGGAGCCGCCTGGGGAGAAGATTCTGGGAAACCCGCCGTTCGACCCACAGCTCATGGAGGAGTTCTGGCGGGCGTTCGCCACGGCTGCCGCCTTGAGCATCCACATAGTGCTCGTGCGCGGCCGCAACACCCACCACATCCTTGAGTCGTCCTTCAAGGGGGTGGCTCGCAGCCTGCGGGACGCCGTGCGCGTGGAGGGCACAGGCGTGCCATCCACCAAGGGCACGCTGTAGCCGTCGCCGGCCGCTCTGGGCGCCAAGACGCCAACGGTCAGCAACTTGCAGCCGCGTAGTCGGCGGCCGCAGCGGGCAGTCGAGCAGCCAGCCACCTTGGAGCAAATGAAAGCGACCAGGCCGCCCTTCGTGGTGGTGATCGACTACGGGATCGGCAACCTCCGCTCCGCCCAGAAAGCCCTGGAGAAGGTGGGCGCCGACGCCATGCTCACAGACGATGCCGGGCTGATCGCCCGCGCCGATGCCCTGGTGCTGCCCGGGGTGGGGGCGTTCGGCCCCTGCATGGACGCGATGGACGCATCGGGGCTCACGGCGACTGCCCGGGAGTCCGCCCAGACGGCGACCAAGGGTGGGAGGCCGTTCCTCGCCATATGCGTGGGCATGCAGTTGCTCTACGAGGGGTCAGATGAGTCCCCTGGAAGGGAGGGGCTGGGGGTGCTGCCTGGAAGGGTGCGCCTGCTGCCCGACGGCGTGAAGCGTCCGCAGATGCAGTGGAACCGGCTGCGAAGCCTGCGCCCCAGCGCCTTGCTGGAGGGACTCGACGGGGAGTGGATGTACTTCGTCCACTCCTACTCGACGCCGAGGGACGGCGACACGATTGCGACATGCGACTACGGGGGGCCGGTGCCGGCGGCCCTGGCAAGGGGATCGCTTCAGGCGACGCAGTTCCACCCCGAGAAGTCGGCCACCGCCGGGCTGCGCCTGCTGGCCAACTTTGTCCGCAGCCTGGGCTGAGGCGAATGCTCATATACCCTGCCATCGACATAAGAGGTGGACGCTGCGTGCGGCTCTACCAGGGGGACTTCGCTGCTGAGACCGTCTACGACGACCACCCGGCTGACGTGGCCAGGCGTTTCGAGGAGGCCGGCGCGCTCCGGTTGCACGTGGTTGACCTCGACGCCGCCCGCATCGGCGTGCTGGTCAACATTGAATCTGTCGCCGCCATCGCCTCAGGCGTGGCGATCCCGGTTCAGTACGGGGGTGGAGTCCGCTCCGCGGCGGCGGCCAGGGCTCTCGTGGAGGCGGGGGCGGCTCGACTGGTAGTCGGCACCGCCGCCCTGGAACGCCCCGACCTGCTCGCTGAGATTCATGAGATCGCCCCCGTCGCCCTGTCTCTCGACGTCCGGGGCAGGGAGGTGGCGCTGCGGGGATGGCAGACGGGCAGCGGTCGCAGCATTGGGGAGGTGCTCGCAGACCTGAGCCTCAGAGGCGAGGCTTCCCGACCTGAAGCCCTTGTCGTCACCCAGATATCCCGCGACGGCACCCTCGACGGCCCCGACTGCGACCTGCTTGCGGAGGCTCTGGCCGCCACCGACATCCCGCTAATCGCCTCCGGCGGCGTGGGCGGCGTGGAGGACGTCGGCGCGCTGGCTGAGCTGGGCGTCGGCGACAGGCGGCTCGAAGGGGCGATAGTCGGGCGTGCGCTCTACGAGGGCAGGGTGGGCCTGGCCGAACTGCTAGCCCTTGCGGGGCAGCGTTGACAGGCGCGCTGCCGCACATTGGCGCGTCCTCGCCCCCTGGCGCCTCGCCGCACATTGGCGCGTCCTCGCCCATTGGCGCCCCGAAGCCCCAAGGGGGCTTGGCGGGAGGAGCGCCCGTAGAGGGCGTGGCCAGCACCGTCGTGCGCGTCATCCCGTGCCTTGACGTGGACGCCGGGAGGGTGGTCAAGGGCGTGGAGTTTGTGAACATAACCGACGCAGGCGACCCCGTTGAGCTCGCACGCCGCTACGACGACGAGGGGGCGGACGAGCTGATCTTTCTGGACATCACTGCGTCGTCCGACGACAGAGGCACCATCCTGGAGGTCGCCCGCCGCACCTCCGAGGAAGTGTTCATCCCGTTCACTGTGGGCGGGGGCATCCGAAGCGCCGAGGACGCTCGCAGGCTGCTGAGGGCAGGGGCCGACAAGGTGTCTGTGAACACGGCTGCGGTGCAGCGTCCAGCGTTGGTGGAGGAAATCGCCGATGAGTTCGGCAGCCAGTGCGCCGTTGTGGCCATCGACGCCCGCCGCAGCGCTGCATCCGCCGTATCCAGCGGTTTCGAGGTGGTCACCCACGGCGGACGCACGCCCACGGGCAGGGACGTGTTGGAGTGGGCTTCGGAGGTTGAGGCCCTGGGGGCTGGGGAGATACTGCTCACCTCGATGGACCGCGACGGCACTTGCGAGGGCTTTGACCTGCCCCTGAACCGGGCCGTGAGCGAGGCGGTGAGCATCCCGCTCATCGCCTCAGGGGGCGTGGGCGAACTCTGGCACCTCGTGGAGGGCGTCAGGGCCGGGGCCGACGCAGTGCTGGCGGCGTCGATCTTCCACTTCGGCAGGCACAGCGTTGTCGATGCCAAGCGCTGCCTGGCTGAGGCGGGCATCGCCGTAAGGCCGGCACCGACACCCAGGGGCTGAAGGCGTGGACTCCATCTGCCGCTGGCGCGTAATGCCGGACGTGCCCCTGTCAGTCCCGCCGAGGGGGTAGCGTCTTTCCCGTGCGCAGCTCCACGAACGGGCCGTCTCCAGGCCCGGACGACAAGCTCCCCATCAAGATGCTCAACGACAGGGTGTTGGTGCGCGTCGGGCAGTCGGAGGGGGAGAGGCGCACAGCAGGCGGCATCCTCATTCCCGCCACAGCGCAGATAAGCAAGCGCCTTTCCTGGGCGGACGTCGTGGCGGTGGGGCCGAACGTGAGGACGATCGAGTCCGGGGACAAGGTGCTGTTCAACCCCGAGGATCGCTACGAGGTGGAGGTGCGCGGAAGCGACTACGTGATCCTGCGCGACCGAGACATCCACGCCGTCGCTTCAGAGCGACTGGAAGAGGGCAGCACCGGGCTTTACCTGTGAGCGTCCTCGTCACCCCCCTCGAGGCCAACCCCGAAGACCTCGCGGCGGTGCGCTTTGACGCCGATGGGCTGGTGCCCGCCATCGTTCAGGATCATTCCACCGGCGAGGTGCTGATGGTGGCCTGGATGAACGCCGAGTCGTTGCGACGCAGCCTGGAGAGCGGGCGCACCTGGTTCTGGAGCCGATCGCGGCAGGAACTCTGGCCGAAGGGGGAGACGTCCGGCAATCGGCAACTCATACGGGGGGCGTTCCTCGACTGCGACGGCGACACCCTGTTGTTCAGGGTGGAACAGCAGGGCGGGGGCGCCTGTCACACCGGGGCCCGGTCGTGTTTCTTCCGCCCCTTCGAGGCTCCTGGCGCGAAGTAGCCCTTCGCCCCTCATCCCTTTGTGACCTCCCTTCCGCCCGGTATCGAGCTAAGGGTGCGGCCCGATCGGGGCGAGTTCCGCCGCCTGGCCGCCGAACGCCCGATCATCCCGATCTCCTGCGAGCTGCTGGCCGATCTGACGACGCCCGTTGCCGCCTTCGAGCGCATCGTGGGCGACGAGCCGGGCTTCCTGCTGGAGTCGGTGGAGCGGGGCGGGCACTGGAGCCGCTTCTCATTCCTGGGCAGGCGGCCTCTTGGGCGAATCACGGCCAGGGGGCGGAGGCTCACCCTCAGCGGGGCGGCGCAGGGCCTGCCAGAGGGCGAGGGCGTGCTGGCAGCGCTGGAGGAACTCGGCCGCCGGTTCGCCTTGCCGGCCATCGAGGGACTGCCCCCGCTCCACTCCGGGGCAGTGGGCTACCTGAGCTACGACGTGGTGCGCGAGGTGGAGCGCCTGCCCAGCCCGGCGGTGGACGACCGGGGGCTTCCCACCGCCGAGATTGAGATAATCGGGCAGCTGGCCGTCTTCGATCACTCCCGGCAGAGGGTGACCCTCGTCCAGAACGTGGAGGTGGGCGGGGGAGGCGAGGGCGTTGACGATGCCTACGACCGCGCCCTGGACGACCTGGCGTCGTTCGCCGCCGCTGGCGCACAGGGGGGCGAAGAGCCGCTGCTTCAGCCGTACGACTTCGACGAGCCGCTGCCCGAGACCGAGGCAAACCGAACCGACGGGGACTATTGCGCCGCCGTGGATACCGCCAAGGAGCACATCCTTGAGGGGGACATCTTCCAGGTCGTGCTTTCGCAGCGCTTCGACTTCGACCTCGGCGCTGAGGCATTCCACTTCTACCGTGCGCTCCGCCAGATAAACCCCAGCCCCTACATGTACTTTCTGCGCACCCCCGGGCTGGAGATGGCAGGCAGCTCGCCCGAGCCGCTGGTGAAGCTCACGGACGGGAAGGTGATCTCACGCCCGATAGCAGGCACCCGGCCGAGGGGCGGCGACGAGCAGGCAGACAGGCGGCTGGCGGAGGAACTCGCCAGCGATCCCAAGGAGCTCGCCGAGCACCTGATGCTCCTAGACCTGGCCCGCAACGACCTGGGGAGGGTCTCCCGCCCTGGCAGCATGCGGGTGGACGAGGAGATGACCCTCGAGTACTACAGCCACGTGATTCACCTCACCTCGCAGGTTTCCGGCGAGTTGTCGGAGGGGATGACGCCAGTCGACGTGTTGAGGGCCACGCTGCCCGCAGGCACGGTGTCGGGTGCGCCCAAGGTGAGGGCCATGGAGATCATCGACGAGCTCGAGCCCACCCGCCGGGGGCCTTACGCGGGCGTGGTCGGATACGTGGACTTCTCCGGCAACCTCGACACTGCGATCGCCATCCGCACCCTGATCGCAAGGAACGGGCGGGCCTGGGTGCAGGCAGGGGCGGGGATAGTGGCCGACAGCCAACCCGAAGCCGAGGACGCCGAGTGCAGGGCGAAAGCCAGGGGCCTGCTTGCGGCGGTGCCAATGGCCAGGAGGATCACGGCGGCCCGGAGGGGCGCTGCACGATGAGGGGGGGTGCTGCACGATGAGGGGTGAACGCGACGCAGGGGGTGCGCCCATCCCTGCGAGCCTGTACGAGCCAAGCTGGCTTCAGGACTACGAGGCGCTGCGAAATTCCGTGGGCTCCCGACGTGGCACACGCGACCTCATAGTGGTCGACGGCCCCGACGCCGAGACGTTCCTGCAGGGCCAGCTCAGCCAGGACGTGGCAGCCCTTGAGCCGGGATCGTCCGCCGCCTCGCTGCTTCTCCGGCCGGAGGGCAGGCTCATCTCCGTTTTGCGCGTCTATCGGATCGCGCCGCAGCGCTTTTGGCTGGAGGCCCAAGCAGGCGACGGGCGAAGGTCGCTGGAAAGGCTTCTGCGGTTCAAGCTGCGCACCAACTGCGAGATGACACTGAGGCAGATCGGGGCGTTCTCAGTGCTGGGGCCCCACGCCCCGCCACAGCCCTCCTGGAACGCCTCGGAGGACTTCGAACGGGTATCGGCGGCCGTGCGATGGGGCGCAGTTGGTGGCTGGGACAGCCTTGGAGGACCGCCAGGTTGCTTCAGCGCCCTGCGGCTGTGCGAGGAGGCTGCCTTCGAAGCCCTGCGGATCGCCTCGGGCGTGCCGGCAGGCGCGGAGCTGGCCGAGGGGATGATTCCGGAGGAGGCTGGCATCGTGGCCGAGACGGTGTGCTTCACGAAGGGCTGCTTCGTGGGCCAGGAACTCGTGGCGCGCATAGACAGCCGAGGGGGGAACGTGCCCAAGAGGCTGCGAGGCGTGGTTCTCTCCGAGGAGGGGATTCCCCGCGCCGGGATGCCCCAGCCCGGCTCGTCCATCCTCGACTCGGCGGGCGCAGCGGCCGGCAGCCTTACGAGCGTGGGATTCTCCCCCACGCTGAATCGTGTCGTCGCCCTCGCCTACGTGAAGCGCAAGGTGTCGCCCCCGGCCGCTGCGGGGGTGCCCGTGGCGGGGGCTTCCCTGCCGGCTGAGATTCGCACCCTGCCCCTGCTTGCGTGACCAGCTACCTCGACGGCATCCTCCGTCACCACCGCGAGAGGGCCAGCCAGGACGCACGCAGCCTTGAGGCCCTCATCGACGAAGCCGCGGCGTCGCCCGCGCCGCGGGGTTTCGCAGAGGCCCTCGGAGCCTGCGACGGGCTGGCAGTGATAGCGGAGGTCAAGCGCCGATCGCCGTCCGCCGGCGACATCCGCCCCGACCTCAACCCAGCCAGGCTCTCGGCGGTGTACAGGCGGGGAGGCGCAGCGGCGCTCTCCGTGCTCACCGACGAGGCGCACTTCGGGGGATCCCCAGGCGACCTGGCCGCAGCCCGTGAGGCATCGGGGCTTCCCGTGCTGCGCAAGGACTTCACCGTCTGTCTTGCCGACGTCTGCGACGCACGCATAATGGGCGCTGACGCCGTGCTGTTCATCGTCGCCGCCCTCAGCGACGCCGAGATACGTGATTTCCTGTCGCTCGCAGGGGAGCTTGGCCTGGACGCCCTGGTGGAGACGCACGACGCCGCAGAGATCGACCGTGCAGCATCCTTGGGCGCCAGCCTCATCGGCGTGAACCAGCGCGACCTGCGCAGATTCACCGTCGACCGAGGTCGCGCCGCTCGGCTTGCCGGGCTGCTCCCCCCCTCAGCGGTGAAGGTTGCCGAGTCGGGGATACGTGACGCCGCCGACGCGGCGGAGGTTGCAAGGAGCGGATACGACGCCGTGCTGGTGGGGGAGTCCCTCCTCAGGCTGCCAGAGCCTGACTCCATCTCAGCCGCCATCGCCGATCTGCGCTGCGCCAAGCAGTAAAGTCGGCAGCGATGTTTGTAAAGATTTGCGGAATCACAAGCGAGAACGAAGGCCTCCTGGCCGTGGCCATGGGGGCGGACGCCCTGGGCTTCCTCTTCGCCCCCTCACCTCGCCGGATTTCGCCCGCCAAAGCCGCTGACATCGCCCGGCGAGTTCCTGCGAACGTGCTCACCGTCGGCGTCTTCCGTGACGAGGCCCCAGGCGTCGTCGTCGAGATAATGCTCAAGACCCGCCTGCGAGCGGCACAGCTTCACGGGCACGAGTCGCCCGCCGCCACCAGGGAAATCCGCGCCCAGGTGCCGTTCGTTATCAAGGCCTTCCCGGCCGCTTCGCCAGAGATCGGCAAGGCGGGTGAGTACGGGGCGGACGTCATTCTCATCGATGCCCAGAACCCGGGCACTGGAGAGGTGTTCGACTGGGCGCTGGCCGAGCGCTCAGCCGGGGGGAGGCGGGTGATTCTGGCCGGGGGGCTCACCCCCGACAACGTGGCGGCGGCCATCGCCCAGACACGACCCTGGGGCGTGGATGTTTCCTCGGGGGTGGAGTCGGCGCCAGGGCGCAAAGATCCCCGCCTTGTGCGGAGTTTCGTGCGTGCGGCCAAGGCAGCGGACGAAGCGTCGAATGCGACTCCGGGCCACGACTCCGGCCTCTACGACTGGAGCGCCGCGGGGGGATCGGTCTGATTTCCGCCCTGCGCGAATAGCCGTGCCAACAGGCGCCTCCGATGTCGCCTCAGCGATGGGGGAGCCGTCACCTGACGGCCGCTTCGGGTCTTTCGGCGGCTGCTTCGTGCCGGAGACCCTGGTACCCGCCTGCCAGGAGCTCGAAGCCGCCTTTCGGGAAGCCTGGGCCGACGCCGAGTTCCGGGCGGAACTCAATCGCCTGCTGGCCGACTATGCAGGCCGTCCCTCCCCGCTCACTGCGTGCGTGCGTCTTTCTGAAGAACTGGGGGTGAGGGTGCTGCTCAAGCGCGAAGACCTCAACCACACCGGCTCGCACAAGATCAACAACGTAATTGGCCAGTCCCTGCTGGCGAGGCGCATGGGAAAGACACGCCTGGTCGCTGAGACCGGCGCCGGGCAGCACGGCGTGGCGACAGCCACTGCCGCCTCCCTGTTCGGGATGGAATGCACCGTCTACATGGGGGAGGTGGACGTGGCCCGCCAGGAGCTGAACGTCTACCGCATGCGCCTGCTGGGGGCTGAGGTCAAGCCGGTCGCCTCAGGCAGCCGCACCCTGAAGGACGCCATCAACGAAACCCTGCGCGACTGGGTGGCGAGCGTGGAGAGCACCCACTACTGCCTTGGATCGGTGATGGGCCCGCACCCGTACCCCTGGATGGTGCGGGAGCTGCATCGGGTGATCGGCGAGGAGGCCCGACGGCAGTGCGCCGAGCTCACGGGCGGGATTCCCGACGTGGTTGCGGCCTGCGTGGGCGGCGGTTCGAACGCAGCGGGAATCTTCAGCGGTTTCGCAGACACCCCCGCCGAGTTGGTGGGGGTGGAGCCCGCAGGCGGCGCCGCAGTGGGCAAGGGCTCGCCAGGGGTGCTTCACGGCTCGCGCTCCTACCTGCTGCAGGACGAGTTCGGGCAGGTCACGGAGGCGGAGTCGATCTCGGCCGGGCTCGACTACCCGGGCGTCGGCCCGGAGCACTCCCATCTGGCGGAGACAGGCAGGGCGCGCTATGAGAACGTCACCGACGCGGAGGTGCTTGAGGCGTTTGAGATGCTCTCACGCACCGAGGGCATCATCCCCGCCCTCGAGCCCGCACACGCCCTGGCCTGGGTAAGCAGGGAGCGGGAGTCCCTCGCCGGGCGGACGGTGCTCGTGAACCTCTCGGGCCGGGGCGACAAGGACACCGAACTGGTGATGAGCCTGACCGCCGGGCGTTGAGTCGGTGAAGTTGCAGACGCCCGGGCGGCTGGAGGCGGCGCTCGGCGCATGCGTGGCGGGCGGGCGCAAGTGCCTGGTGCCTTACATCACGGCAGGGCTCCCCGACTGGGGCAGGGCCGTGGAGGCTGCTGCGGACGCAGGGGCGGACGCGGTGGAAATCGGCATCCCCTTCTCCGACCCGGTGATGGACGGCCCGGTCATCGCCGAGGCAGGCGAACGGGCGCTGCGGGCAGGGGCCACCCCGCCGGGTGTGCTCGCTGAGGCTGCCCGGCTCGACGTGGATGTCCCGCTGGTGGCGATGACCTACTACAACCTCGCCCACCACATGGGGTTGGAGCGCTTCGCGTCAGAGACCGTGAACGCAGGGATCTGCGGGGCGATCATGGCCGACCTGCCGCTCGAGGAACTCGACCCCTGGGCCGAGGCGGCCTCTCAGGTTGGCCTGGCGACCGTCCTTCTGGCCGCCCCGACGGGCTCAGAGCAGCGCCTGCGCGCCATCTGCGAGCGCTCCGAGGGCTTCGTCTACGCCGTCGGGGTGCTGGGGGTCACGGGGGAGCGGGATCGCCTGGCCGCCAGCGCCCTTGAGATCGCAGGCCGCCTGAAAGCCCTCACTTCAAAGCCGGTGCTGACCGGCGTGGGCATCTCCAGCCCCTCATCGGCGGCCGGGGCGGCCTCCGTGTCGGACGGCGTGGTGGTCGGCTCGGCGATGGTGCGCCGTCTGCTGGAGGGTCAGGGGCCAGACGGCGTGGCTCGACTGGTGGAGGAGCTGCGCGCCGCTCTTGACTCGCTGTGATTCGCTGCGCCGTTGGGCTTCCCGGCTCGAGAACCGCAAAGTCGCCAGGGTGGCCGGGGCGGTTTGAACTGCTGAAGGGGCGAGGACCCGGATCGTTGCTGGCGACCGCCGCCCGGGTGCTTCCGCTGCTGGCGCTGCCGCTGCCTGCGGCGGGTGTCCTTGGCATTCGTCGCCCATCTGATGCGACCGTGGGTTGGTTGCTGGTGCTGCCGCTGCTGGTTGCGGGCGTCCTTGCGTCCTGCGCCGGCGGGGAGCCCGCCAGGGAGGCACAGCCCAGTTCTCCGACAGAGGCCGCTGCCGAGGCTCCGCCCGCGGAACCGCCTTCAGGCCCGTCTCAGGGGGCGCAGCCTGCCACGCAGCCGTCCGTCGCCGCTTCGGATTCTGATGACCCGGCACAGTCGGAGTCGCCTGAACCGAGGTCGGGCGCCTCCGAGCCCCCATCGCCCGTAGTCCAGTTCCAGCCCCCATTGGGCAACCTCACCGCCGACGTCGACAACCCGCCGGAGGTCGTCCAACTGCCTTTGCCGGCCCCGCCCCCAACCGACGTTCCAGCTCCGACTGTGGTTGCAGGGCGCGACCCTCTCCCCGATTCGTCCCCGCGCGAGGACGTGCCCTCTGCGCTTACCGATCCGCTCTGGCCCGGCTTCCCCAGCCACGTGGACCCGGCGCTCATCAAGGGCGGCGGCCCGCCGCCCGACGGCATCCCCTCCATTGACTCGCCCGTCTTCGCGCCCGCCGGGGAAGTCGGATTCCTGGAGCCTCAGGAGGCGGTTCTCGCCCTCGAGGTCAACGGCGACGCCCGCGCCTACCCGCTGCAGATAATGACGCGCCACGAACTGGTAAACGACCGGGTGGGAGGCGTTCCGGTAACGGTCTCCTACTGCCCGCTGTGCAACTCAGCGGTTGCCTACGACCGGCGCGCGGGGGGGCGCGTGCTGGACTTCGGCACTTCCGGCAGCCTCTACCAGTCGTCGCTGGTGATGTACGACCGTCAGACGCAGACCCTCTGGACGCACTTCGACGGCACAGCCGTGGTCGGCGAGTTGGCGGGAACCGTGCTGCACGTCTACCCGATTCCCATCGTCTCCTGGGCCGAGTGGCTCGCCGCCTACCCTGACGGCACGGTCCTCTCCACCCAGAGCGGCTACGGGGGCGGATACGGGCGCAACCCGTATGTCGGCTACGAGACAAGGCCCGGCCTGCTCAACTCCGCATTCCAGTCTGTGCCCTTCGACGATCGCCTGGCGCCCAAGGAACGGGTGATAGGCATCCGAGGCCCCTCCGAAGGCGATGCCGTGGCGGTGAGGCATGCCTGCCTGCGGCGCGACGGCGTGATCAACGTGGAGGTCGGCGGGGTTCCGCTGGTGGTCTGGAACCTTCCGGGCGCCAGATCAGCAATCGACTCGGCCAGGGTGTCCGAGGGCCGCGAGGTGGGATCAACAGGGGTCTTCGTGCGCTCAGCAGGCGGACACGCCGATCTTGTCTTTTCACGCACCGCCGACGGCTTCAGCGACGCCGAGACAGGCAGTTCCTGGAACGTCTTCGGGGCTGGCGTCGCCGGGCCGCAGTCGGGCGCCCGCCTGGAGCCGATGGAGTTTCTGGACACTTTCTGGTTCGCCTGGGCCGCCTTCGAGCCGACGACCCGCATAGCGCCTGAGCCTGCGGAGGCCTGCTGAACCGGGCGAACGGCTAGCTTGAAGCAGCGTCAGACTCAGCAACTGCCAGGAGGCCGAATGAAACTCAAACCCGGCGACGCCGCCCCCGACTTTCTGCTACAGGATCAGCACGGCAACGACGTCGTCCTCGCAGACTTCAAAGGACGCCGCCTGGCGGTTTTCTTCTATCCCAAGGCGTCCACGCCTGGTTGAACGACCCAGGCATGCGGGATGCGTGACATCTCGGGGGATATTGGCGACGTGGCGATCCTGGGTGTGAGCCCAGACACGCAGAAGAGGCAGCGGAACTTCGACGATAAGCACAGCCTGGGGTTTCCGCTGCTCGCAGACGTAGACAACGAGATGGCCGAGGCATGGGGGGTGCGGGGCGAGAAGAAGATGTACGGCAACACCTTCCTCGGCGTGATCCGCTCATCATTCCTGATCGGCCCGGACGGCTGCGTGGAGCAGGCGTGGTACAAAATCAGCCCCAAAGACACACCCCTCAGGCTTCTTGAAGCCTTACAGGCGGTCTAGTGAGCCAGCCTTTCCCCCCGCCGACAGAGGTGATCCCGCATCGCCAGCCGTTCTTGTTCCTCGACGAGGTGACAGGCGTCGAGCCCGGCTTATGGGCGGAGGGATTCTGGCGGACGACGGGGGAGGAGGCGTTCTTCGCAGGGCACTTCCCAGGCCGCCCCACCCTGCCCGGCGTCCTCATGGCCGAGGCATTGGCCCAACTCGGCGCCTACGTGGTTCTGCTCGACGACCGCTTCGCCGGCAAACTGCCGCTCTTTGGCGGGCTCGAGGGGGTGCGGTTTCGCAGACAGGTGACGCCCGGGGAACGCCTCGACCTGCGCGTTGACGTTCTGAGACTGGGCAGGCGCGCCGGAAAGGCGAGGGGCAAGGCCAGCGTGGAGGGCGTGGCCGCCTGTGAGGCCGAGCTGATGTTCGTGGCGGTTCCCGCCTAGGAGGGCGGGCTGGGCGCCGGCAATACGGGCCCAGGCGAATAGCGGCCCGGCGAAAAGCGGGGGAGCGGGCTTAGTCGGCGGGCGGGGGGGCGAAGATGAGCGTGGCGTTGTGCCCGCCGAAGCCGAAGGAGTTCGACAGGCTGGGCCCTGGTTCCCAGGGCAGCGGATCGGGGGCCACTATCCGCACGTGGGGCATGTCCGCCTCGGGGGCGACAAATCCAGCAGTGGGAGGGATCGTCCGTCGCTGAATGGCCAGTACCACAGCAGCCGCCTCGATCGCCCCGGCGGCGCCGAGGGCGTGCCCCGTGACACCCTTGGTGGAGGTCACGGCAGGCCCGGGGTAGCCGAAGATCTTGTGGATGGCCTCCGCCTCCGCCCTGTCGTTGAGCGGTGTGGATGTGCCGTGTGCGTTGATGTGCGCAACCTCGGACGGCTCGAGGTCGGCGTCAGCGAGAGCACGCTCCATGCACGCCACAGCGCCCGCCCCACCCGGGGACGGGGCGGTTATGTGGTGGGCGTCGGCAGTGCTGGCGTAGCCCAAGACCTCCGCCAGCGCCTTCGCCCCGCGACTGCGGGCGTACTCGAGCTCTTCGAGCACCAGCACCCCGCAGCCCTCGGCGTGCATGAACCCGTCCCGCTCACGGTCAAAGGGTCGTGAGCGCCCGGTGCTGCTCAAGGCGGTCATGTTTCCGAACCCCTGCATGCCGGTGGGGGAGTTGGAGGCCTCCGAGCCCCCGGCCAGCATCACTTCGCAGCGTCCATTGCGGATCTGCTCGGTCGCGTTCCCGATCGACTGGGTGCCGGCTGCGCACGCGGTGGACGTCGCCTCGCACGGCCCCTGATAGCCGAAGCGCATGGAAACAGCGGCAGCCGCAGCGTTGGGCATCATCATCGGGATCAGGAACGGCGAGACCCGTTTGGGGCCTTTCACGAAGTGGTTGAGCACGTAGGTCTCAATGCTCATGAGCCCGCCTACGCCCGTTCCTATCCATACCCCGACCCTCTCAGGGTCTGGATTCAGGTCACCCGCCTGCTCAACGGCCTCGGTGGCGCAGGCAATGGCGAACTGCGCAAAGCGGTCACAGCGTCGCTGTTCCTTGAGGTTCTTGAAGAAGTGCGAGGGCTCGAACCCCGCTACTACACGAAGCCCCTTGTTCGGCTCGGACAGCAGGCCCTGAAAAAAATCCTCCTGGCCGACTCCGCAGCTGGCCAGGACACCTACGCCGGTTACCACTACCCGGCGGCGGCTCATCCCAGTTTTTCTTCGATCATCTCTGCCACTGCCCCTACGGTCGTGATGTTCTCGAGCTCCTCTTCCTCAACGTTCACGCCGAATTCCTCCTCGATCTCCATCACGAGTTCCACGAGATCCAGACTGTCGGCGTCGAGATCGTCGCTGAAGGAGGCGTCGGGCACCACCTGGTCCTCCTCCACGGAAAGCACATTCACCACGCACCTGCGAATTCTGTCAAAGTTGTCGTTTTCCACTGATTTTCTCCGTCACTTTCTTGTTGCGGCATGCCTGCCGATATTTGATTCTGCCAAGAAATGGCGTTTCGCTGCCACATACACGCCTTTATCCAACATAGTTGCCCATGTGCATTCCCCCGTCCACGGGAATCACCGCCCCGGTAATGTACCCAGCCTCCTCCGAGGTTAAAAATCCCACGACTCCAGCCACGTCGCCCACTGTCCCTATGCGACCCAGAGGCACACGGGAGACCATTTCGTCCCGTCGCTCCTCGCTAATCCCGCTGAGCATGTCGGTGTGGATAGGGCCGGGGGCGACGACGTTCACCGTCACGCCCCTGGCAGCAAACTCCTTGGCCACGGAGCGCGCCAAGCCCACCAGCCCCGACTTGGAGGCTGCGTAGTTGGTCTGACCCTGCAGCCCGGTCTGCCCGACAATGGAGGACACCAGCACTATCCGTCCCCAGCGGGCGCGCATCATCGGGCGAACCGCCCGCTTGACCGTTCGAAAGCTCCCGAAGAGGTTCGTTTCCAGCACTGCCGAGAAGCTCTCCTCGCTCATTCGCAGCAGCAGGCTGTCGCGTGTGATGCCAGCATTCGCTACGAGGATCTCCACCGGGCCAAGATCGGCCTCGACTCTTTTGAACGCAGTGTCCACCTCCGAAGGGTCGGTTACGTCGCAGCGCACCGCCAGAAGACCGGTTTCCTCTGCGACCGTCGGGGTCGACGTATTGTAGGTAATCGCCACTCGATGCCCTGACGACTTGAGGGCCTCGGCGCAACCAAGCCCTATTCCCCGTGAACCGCCTGTCACAAGGGCAACCCGGGACGAGCCCCCCCCGTTGCCCAGGGTGCTCACAGCTCCCAGCGAATGAGGGCGCCGGCCGAGGTCATGCCGGCCCCGAATCCCACCAGCAGCACGTTGCTGCCCTTCTTGAGCCTCCCTTGCCGCTGTGCCTCTGTGAGGGCCTGTGGAATCGATGCCGAAGACGTGTTTCCTGTCCAGGGAAGTATCTGGACCGTCTTTTCAATATCGATCCCCAGGCGCTTGCAGGCCGTCGAGATGATGCGAGCGTTGGCCTGATGGGGGATGACCACGTCCACGTCCTCGATGGAAAGCCCCGCCTTCTCCAAGCTGCGCCTGCAGCTCTCCTCCATCACCAGGACAGCCTTTCGGAAAACCTCCTTGCCCTCCATGTTGATGTATCCGTCCAGATCGCTGTAGAGCAGTTCCTCCAGGCTTCCGTCGCAGCCCATGTGCCACCCAAGGAGGGCGTTGCCCTCGGCGGAGGTCGCCTCCATGGCGATTGCGCCTGCGCCGTCGCCGAAAAGCACGGCGGTGGTCCTGTCGTTCCAGTCGACGAAGCGCGAGAGCGTGTCAGCCCCTATTACCAGAATCCGCTCTGCGTCGGCAATCAGCATTGCGTGGGCCAGGATGGTTGCGTACACGAACCCCGAGCAGGCAGCGTTCACGTCGAACGCTGGGCAACGCGCCCCCAGCCCGGCCTGCACGGCACCCGCCGTCGCAGGGATGATGCGGTCAGGGGTCGTGGTGGACAGGATTATCGAATCCAGGTCGAGGGGGTCCATGCCCGCAGTTTCAAGTGCGGCGCGGCCGGCGTCGATGGCCAGCTGCCTTGTCGTCCCGCCTATGC
Source organism: uncultured Acidimicrobiales bacterium (assembly GCA_958295925.1). Classification (GTDB taxonomy): domain Bacteria; phylum Actinomycetota; class Acidimicrobiia; order Acidimicrobiales; family CATQHL01; genus CATQHL01. The sequence continues at coordinate 98,072 of CATQHL010000001.1, read as the reverse complement.
GACGTTCCTTGATTCCAGTGCGTTCGATGATCCACTCGTCGCTGGTGTCCAGGGTCGTGGCGAGTTCGGCGTTGGTGACGACGCGATCGGGGACGGCCATCCCAAGCCCGACGACCCTGCTGCCTCTAAATCCGTTGCCGAGTGACGCAGTCACGAAGTTCTAAGCCATGCGATCGGCTGATTTGCCGTGACCCTCTGGCCGTTGCTGGCCATGTAGTCCATCAGCACGCCGCTGAACGGGGATCGCACCTCGTTTCCGTTGACGTGACCAATCACCGACCCGGTTGACACCGCCGCCCCGGAGGGGAAGTCGGAGGAGGGGTTGAACACGCCGACGGTGGGGCTCACCACGAGACGCTCGAATGCGTAGAGGAGTTCGCCGTCGGCCTGCTCCTCGTCGGAAACCCCCAAGGCTTCCAGCAAGGGGTTGATGTCGGCCGGGGCGGCAACGTTGAGAGCGCAGACGGAGCGGTCAATCCGCTTGAGCAGCCCGGTCAGGGCCGCCCCAGGGCCGATTTCGACAAAGGTGTCATACCCGTCGACAATCATGCGTGTCATTGTCTGCTGCCAGCGGACGGGGCTTGTGAGCTGTCTGGAGAGCAGCGACGGCCAAGGATCGCCCAGGTCATAGGGAGTGGCGTCGACGTTGGCGTAGACGGGGGCGTCGGGTGTGAATATCTCGGTGCTGGAGATTGCCTTGAGAAGCCGCTCGTGCGCGGATGTCATCAGCGGCGTATGGAAGGCCCCTCCGACGGCAAGGCGCATGACGCGGCGCGCCCCCCGCTCCCTGGCCAGGTCGCCTGCCACCTCCAGGCGCTCGGGAATCCCCGCAATGACCACCTGGCCTGGAGCGTTGCAATTCGCCACCCAGACCATCGGGCATTCGCCGCAGATGGCCTCCACCTCCTCCTCGGGGAGGCCCAGCACTGCCAGCATCGTGCCCTCGCGCTCCTCTGAGGCCATCTGCATCGCCTCGCCGCGCTCGGCCACCACGTGGGCGGCCTCAGCGAAATCCATCGCCCCTGAAGCCACCAGCGCCGTGTATTCGCCGAGGCTGTGCCCGGCGTGGCCGTGAGGGACAAGCCCTACCCTGCCTATTGCGTCGAGGGCGACCATGCTCGCCACGAACGTGGCCAGCTGCGAGTTGCGGGTTTGTCGAAGCGAGTCGGCGTCGGCGTCCAGGAGAAGGTGGGAGACATCGCGGCCGGTGGCCTCTGAGGCCTCCTCCACGAGTTCCCAGGACGGCTGATTTGCCCATTCAGACCCCATTGCGGGGAACTGCGAGCCCTGTCCAGGGTATGTAAAGGCGATCTTTGTTTGCATTGGGAGCTTCCGCGTAGACTTTGGGTTGGGAGCAGGTGACCCTTGGGAGCGGGTGACACCAAACCTAACGGGTAACTTACTTTACGCCATGCCTGCGCCCGGGTGGCGGAATTGGAAGACGCGGAGGACTCAAAATCCTTTGATCGCGAGATCGTGTGGGTTCGAGTCCCACCCCGGGCACCAGGGCCTTGGGCATGAGTGCCAGGGGCCAGGCCGCTGTGCCGGGCAAGGCATGTGGAGATCTAGGCCAGGCAGTGCTCCTTGCGCAGGAGCTCCGCAACCCTGAAAGCCAAATCCAGCGACTGTCGCCCGTTGAGGCGGGGATCGCAGGCGGTCTCGTAACGCATCGGGAGGTCTTCGTGACCGAGATCCTCCGAGCCTCCCAGGCACTCGGTGACGCTGTCCCCGGTGAGTTCCACGTGGATGCCGCCCGGGGGAGCCCCCTCGTGGTGATGCACCCTGAAGAAAGTGTCTATCTCGGCGCAGATGTCTTCGAAGTGACGGGTCTTTCGCCCGCTGGATGCCGAAGTGAACGTGTTGCCGTGCATGGGATCGCACACCCAGGAGACAACGTGGTCGGAATTGCGTGTGGCTCGCAGCAGGGGCGGCAGGGCATCGGCGATCTTCTCCGCCCCCATCCGCGAAATGAGGGTGAGGCGGCCGGGGATGCGCTCGGGATTGAGCTTCTCGCAGATGGTCAGGACATCCTCCGGAGTGGCGCCCGGCCCGATCTTGCAGCCCAGCGGGTTCTTCACTCCACGCAGGAACTCCAGGTGGGCGCCGTCTAGCTGGCGGGTTCGCTCTCCCACCCAGAGCATGTGCGCCGAACAGCCGTATTGGTCACCGGTAAGCGAGTCCACCCTCGTCATCGCCTCCTCGTAGCCCAGGATGAGGGCTTCGTGGCTGGTATAGAAATCCACCGTGTGCAATCTCGGGTCGTCGGCGGAATTGATTCCGCACGCAGACATGAAGCGCAGCGCCGAGCCGATCCCCGAGGCAACCTCCTCATAACGACGCCCCGACGGCGAGGAGGCCACGAAACTCCGGTTCCAGGAGTGGACCTGGTTCAGGTCGGCGAACCCGCCCGTGGCGAAGGAGCGAAGCAGGTTCAGCGTGGCTGACGACTGGTGGTAGGCGGTGAGCAGCCGGGCGGCGTCGGCCACCCGGGCGGTGGCGGTGAAGGGAGCGTCGTTGACCATGTGCCCCCTGAACGACGGAAGCGACGAGCCGCCCTTCGACTCGGTCGGGCTGGAGCGCGGTTTTGCAAACTGCCCCGCAATCCGCCCCACCTTCACAATTGGGACACCCGCGGAGTAGGTGAGCACAACCGCCATCTGCAGGATCACCCGCAGTTTGTCGCGAATGTTGTTGGCAGAGAGGGCGTCGAAGGACTCTGCGCAGTCACCCGCCTGGAGAAGGAAGGCCTTTCCCTCGGCCGCCAGTGCAAGTTGTGATGTGAGGCTTCGGGCCTCCCCTGCGAACACAAGGGGTGGCAACCCGGAGATGACCTTGAGCACGCGCTCAAGTTCCGCCTCGTCCGGCCAGTCGGGCTGCTGCGCGGCAGGGAAGTCCCGCCAACTGCCAGGCGACCAGGCGGACATGCTCGGCTCGGTCATGCTCGGCTCAGGCTGCGTCTGCGTCCTGAGCACGCGCCTCGGCCTCCCGGGCGGCCTCGGCTGCGTTCTCCTTGAGCGTGTTGACAGCCCTCTTGACCAGACGGCGCGCAGCCTCAGCCGTGACACCCAGATCTTCTCCAACTTCGCGGTAGCTCCGCTTGCGGCCTCCCTGCACGCGCGTGCGCCCGTCCTGGAAGGGGTCGTCCAGGCCGAAGCGCCGCTTGACCGCTGAGCGGGCGCGGTCGTCAAGACCGGAAAGAAGGTCGTTGAGCATCTCGTTCTCAGCGAGCGTCAGCACCATGGACTCAGGGCCGGGGTTGGCGTCGGCAACCAGGTCGATGAGCTCGTTGCTGTCGTCGTCCCCGACAGTCCTGTCCAGCGAGGAGGGCCTTGTCAGCCGATCCAGCCGAGCGTGGTCTTCGTCGAGCTCGTCGGCGTTGCCTGCAACTTGGCGAAGCGCCGCACGCAGGCTGGCGGAACGGTCGCCGGGCAACCGGACCAGGCTGGCCTTCTGATCGAGCGCACGGCCTATTGCCTGGCGAATCCAGAACGTGGCGTAGGTGGAGAACTTGAACCCCTTTCGCCAGTCGAACTTGTCGACTGCGTGCTCCAGGCCGAGGTTCCCCTCTTGAATAAGGTCTGAGAGCTCCATGCCGTTGGGCAGGGGATAGCGTCGGGCGACGCTGACCACCAGGCGGAGGTTGGAGCGGATGAAGCGGTCCTTGGCCTTCTCCGCCGCCTCGATATCGGCCAAAAGCGCTTTGCTGCTCTTTCTCGCGCCGGAGTCGATTTTCTCCTGAGCGGCGCGGCCGCGCTCGATGATCTGCGAGAGTTCCCGCTCGTCGTCCGCCGTGAGTAGCGAGACGAGGCCTATTTCGTTGAGGTATTGACCCACCCAGTCGCTCATTTTGTGGTCTGTATTCCTTCTAACTAGTGAGGTTTCGTGCTGTTGAAGTCTCCGACATTAATAAACGCGTCTGACATCAAATTATTCCTGCCGCCAACTTCGGGCTTGTGACTTTTTTCACACACTCCGGGAACAGCATACATCCAGTACGGGTTTCAGGGCGTGCGGCGTATCAAGAGTTCAGAGTCGAATTCTCCGTTGGGCCAGTCCCCTGGACCGTCAGAATGCATGTCCGGGGACTTGGCTGATTCGCCAGCGGAATCCTACGGGACGCCAGCACCCTAGCCATGCCCACAGGGTCTGTCAATGCGGAATTGGGAGAGGGAGGTGCGACAGGCGAGATGCGGGGATCAGCCAACCGAGAGCCTGGGGCAGTCGCCCCAGAGTCGCTCGAGCTGATAGAAGTCGCGCACCTTGTCGAGGAAGACATGGACGATGAGATCCCCATAGTCCATGAGCACCCAGGAGCGGGAGTCCAAACCCTCTATGGCTCGGGGTTTGGGTGCGCCTGACGACGAGAGCCCATCTTCCACCGCTTCGCAGATCGCCTTGACCTGACGCGCATTGGCGCCGCTGGTAATGACAAAGACGTCGCAAACCGAGAGCAATCCGCCCACGTCGATAACCACGGTGTTCTTCCCGAAGCGCTCGTTGGCCAGGCGGGCCGCGGTCTTTGCCCTGTCGACTGAGACCTTCTTGGCTTCAACTGGGCTGAGCACTGGCTTGACTCTAGTCCGCGTCTGCTCGGCTGACACCACTGGCGTCAGCTGCCGTAGAGGGAGCGGCGGCGAATCTCCTCCACGACGGGTGTTGTCAGGACCGCCCCCAGCGGACGACCCTCCTCGAGCCAGTGGCGTATGTCGCTGCTCGAGACCTCAAGGCCCGGCCCTGGGACGCCCACCCAGTCCCAGCCGGGAGGGGGAACCGCATCGCCAGCGTCACCGAGCCGGCCTACTACGGCCACGGTCGCCAGGGAGCGGATCACCGCTGGGCGCTTCCAAGAATCCAGCGAAGGGGCGAGGTCGCTTCCCAGGATCAGGTAGAGGCGGCGTCCTGGGGTGCTCAGCTGCTCGAGCGTCTCAGCGGTGAACGAGTCCCCCCCGCGCTCTATCTCGAGGGTGGAGGCCTCGAAGTCCTCCAAACCGCCCACGGCTGCGCGCACCATGGCCAGGCGATCGGCGGCGTCGCTCACCGCGTAGCCGTCGGCCTTCTGCCAGGGGACGTTGGAGACCACAAACAGCACCCTGTGCAGCCCAAGCTCCACACGCGCAGCCTCCGCAGCCGCCAGGTGGCCTATGTGCGGCGGGTCGAACGTGCCGCCGAAGACGCCGACTTTCTCCGGAGGGGAAGGCCCTGTTATCGGCTCAGGCGGCTCAGGCGGCGTAGGCGGCGGGGCTGCCGCTGTCATCCTGCCTGCGGCCGGTGAAGGGCGGAGACCGCCCTCTGGCGCAGCCAGTGATCTGCAAGCGTCAGGCAGATCATCGCCTCAACGACGGGCACCGCCCTTGGCAGGACGCAGGGATCGTGCCGCCCCGCAGCCCGCAGCGTGACAGCCTCGCCGGAGCTGTCGACCGTCTTTTGGGGGGAGGAGATTGTGGCGGTGGGCTTGAACGCCACCCGCAGCCAGACATCCTCCCCGTTGGATATCCCGCCCTGGATGCCGCCGGAGCGGTTGGCCAAGGTTCGGGGGCGGCCGTCAGGGCCAGGCTCGAAAGGGTCGTTGTGCTCCGCTCCGGTCATGGCTGCCGACGAGAACCCGCTGCCGATCTCCACCCCCTTTGCGGCGGGAAGCGAAATCACCGCCTTGGCCAACTCGGCGTCGAGCTTGTCGAACACGGGCTCACCCAGGCCCGGCGGGACGCCCCGGGCCACACACTCCACGATTCCTCCCAGGGAGTCCCCGTTGCGCCGGGCTTTGGAGATGGCTTCCGCAATGAGCTCAGCAGCCGCGCGATCGGGGCAGCGGGTGGGGCTGCCCTCAACGTCGCCCAGGGCTACCGAGGAGCGGTCCACCTCGGCCTCGATTTCGTGAACGCGGGCCACCCAGGCCAGCACCTCAACGCCCTCGGCCTCAGCCATCAGCTTGCGCGCCACCGCACCTGCCGCCACCCGGGCGGCGGTCTCACGGGCGCTTGCCCGGCCCCCTCCCTGCCAGTTGCGGATGCCGTACTTGGCCTCGGTTGAGTAGTCGGCGTGGGAAGGCCGGTAGACGCTTCGCAGGTGCTCGTAGGCCTCCGGGCGGGCGTCCGTGTTGGGGATGAGCATCCCGATCGGGGTGCCAAGGGTCTTCCCCTCGAAGAGGCCTGAAAGAATCTGCACCCTGTCGGCCTCGGAGCGCGTCGTGGTGAGGCGGCTCTGACCTGGTCGCCGACGGTCGAGGTCACGCTGAACCTCCTCTGCGCTGAGCTTCAGGAGAGGGGGGCAGCCCTCGACGCTCACACCCAGCGCCCCACCGTGCGACTCCCCGAACGTGCTTACCCGGAAAGCCTTCCCCCACGTGCTGCTCACGCCTTCAGGCTAGAGGTTGCATCTCGCCGACTTCGGGTGACGCCTGCGGGAGGGTTCCGCCGGGACGGGCCTGACAGTGAGCGGGGGAGCGCCCAGGCGGTGCGGCGAGGGCAGGACCCAGCGCTGTGCAGGGCGGGCCTGACGGTGCGCCGAACGCCGATTCGCTGCCACCCGCCGCTGTCCGCGCCCGCCGCCGCGTCCAGCAGGTCGTCACAATCCCATCGCTGGGCGGTAATCTCCGCGAGGGTCTTCTGGCTACGGCCGAAGACGGCTTACGAGGGCGAGAAAGGGAGAACAAGGTGAAAACCTACCTTTCGAAACAGATTCGAAACGTGGCCTTGGCGGGATCGAGCGGTTCCGGCAAGACGATGCTGGCAGAGGCGATGCTGTTCCGGGCGGGGGTGACCACCAGGCTGGGGCGGATCGAGGCGGGCTCGACGGTATGCGACTTCGAGCCGGAGGAAAAGGAAAGCGGAAGCTCCCAGTCCACCGCCCTTGCCTCCTTCGAGTGGGGCGGGCACAAGATCAACCTGCTGGATGCGCCCGGGTCGTTCGACTTCGCAGGGGAGCAGTGGGCAGCCCTGGCCGTGGCCGACCTGGTTGTGCTGGTGGTGGACGCCGTGGGCGGGGTGGACTACGGCCTCGTCAGCTCGTGGAGGAAGGCCGCCGAACTCGGTGTCCCGCGGCTGTTCTTCGTTAACAAGCTGGACCGCGAGCACATTTCCTTCGAGAAGGTGCTGGGTGAGCTTCGGGAGACGTTCGGCGGCGGGGTGGCGCCTGTGGAGCTGCCGGTCGACGAGGGTCCCGGCTTCAGGGGCGTGGTCGACCTGCTGGGCGAGGAAGCCTGGCTCTACGAGGACGGAGTCTCCACCTCAGCTGAGATACCGGACGAACTCGTGGACGGGGCGGCCTCGGTCGGGGAGGCCCTTGTGGAGGGAATAGTGGAGTCCGACGACGAACTTCTTGAGCGCTACCTGGAGGGGGACGTCCCGGCGAAGGGGGAGCTGGAGGCTGCCTTCAGCGCAGGGGTGGCAGAGGCTGCTGTCTTCCCTGTGGTGTGCGGGTCGGCCGTCACCCCAATCGGCGTTGACAGGTTGTGCGAGTACATCTGCACGCTCGGCCCCTCACCCCTCGCTCGGCCCGGGATGCGCACAACCAACGGCGGGATTGCGCCAGCCGTGGCCGACGCCCCGGCCAGCCTGCTGGTGTTCAAGACGACAGTCGACCCTTACCTGGGCGCCATCTCCCTCTTTCGACTGGCCTGCGGCGCGTTGCGGGCGGACGACACCCTCACCAACATGCGCAGCGGATCGGCCGAGCGCATGCGCACCCTGCTGCGGATGATGGGAAACGAAACAGAGCCGGCGGGCGAGCTTTGCGCAGGCGACATGGGGGCGGCCGCCAAGCTCTCCGACACCGGGACAGGTGACACCCTCAACGCAGGCGGGGACTTGCGCCTCGCCCCCCCAGACGTGCCGAAGCCCATGTTCTCGTTCGCGGTGACCCCCCGGACGAAACTCGACGAGGAGAAACTCTCCACGTCCCTGCGCCGGATTTGCGGGGAAGATCCGTCGCTGAGCGTCACCCGCAACACAGAGACGCAGCAGACCCTCATCTCAGGGCTTGGCGAGAGGCACCTGCGCTCCGCCCTGCGCCGGATCGAGCGCAAGTTCAACGTGGGGGTGGACGTTGAGGAACTGCTAATCCCGTTCAGGGAGACGATCACCGTCGCCGCATCGGCGGAGGGCAAGCACAAGAAGCAGACGGGAGGCCACGGGCAGTTCGGCGTGGCGCACGTCCGCCTTGAGCCGCTGCCGCGCGGCACGGGCTTTGAGTTCGTCGACGAGATAACCGGTGGAGTGATTCCCCGTCAGTTCATACCTGCGGTGGAGGCCGGCATCAAGGAGGCGATGGAAAGCGGCGGCAGCCATGGCCATCGTGTGGTAGACCTGCGCGCCACGGTCTTCGACGGCAAGCACCACTCGGTGGACTCATCCGAAATGAGCTTCAAGCTGGCCGGCCGCCTCGCCTTCAGGAATGCGATGGCGTCGGCCCGCCCGGTGGTGCTCGAGCCGGTATCGCAGGTTGAGGTGACAGCTCCCGGGGAATGCCTGGGGGATGTGATGGGCGACCTCTCGGCGCGCCGCGGGATCGTGCAGGGAACCGACCCGGGCCAGTACGGGCAGCAGCATGTCCGCGCCCTCGTGCCGGAGTCGGAACTGGTGCGCTACGCCATCGACCTTCGTTCGATAACCGGGGGCAGGGGCAGTTTCACGGCCTCACACGACCATTACGCCGCGCTTCCAGGGGGCTGCTGAGAGCCCGCCTCCGGCGCGGCTTTACACAGGGTCTTTCGCTGAGGAGGCCATTACGTCGTGATTGGGGTCGATGCGCCGGAACCCGTCGAAGAAGACCAGACCGACGCAGAGGAATGATCCCAGGATGAGCCCGTTGGCGGCGAACACGGGCCGGAGCCCCACCAGGTCGCCAAGCCAGCCGCCGATCAGTGAGCCCAGGGGCCATCCGGCGAAAATTCCCATCAAGTACATGGAAAGCGCCCGGCCGCGCATCTCCTCGGAAACCTGGGCCTGGATCGTGGTGTTCATGGCGATGGCCACGATCACGTGCGCCACGCCGCTGATGAAGTAGCCGATCAGCCCCAGCGGGTAGATAGTGGTCGCCGCTATGACAATCGGAGCCGTCGCATAGATGCCCATCCCCCAGCGCGTCATCAGCGATCTGTCCACGTAGTCGGCGCTGCGGATGATGAATATCGACGCCACCACCGATCCCACCCCCGCAGCGGTGATGAAACCGGCCAGCCCCACCTCGCCAACCCCGTAGTCGTCCTTTGCCAGGCCTGGGGCGAGGTGCAGCAGGGAACCGCCCGCGTAGGCGATGAAGAACCCCGTGATGACCGACTGCTTCAGAGGAGCCCTGCTGCGCACGTATCGGAAGCCTTCGCGCAGCACCACACGAATCCTCTCTGAGCGGGTGCCGCTGATCTCCCGAGGCTTCAGCGAGGCCACCACGGCAAGCAGCACCACGAACATGCCTGCGTTGCCTGCGAACACCGCCCCAGGCCCCAGCACGCTCAGCAGCCCGGCGCCGACTAGCGGGCCTATTGCCCGGGCCGCCGTGAACTGCATGGAGTTGAGCCTGATGGCGGGCAGCTCGCTCTCTTTAGGAACAAGCAGCGGAACCAGTGCCTGCCAGTTGGCTATCTGAAGCCCCGAAGCCACGCCCGCCGTCAGGTTCAGCAGCAGAATCCACCAGGGGGTGATGCTTCCGGCAACCCAGATGGCCGTGTACACCACCGAGACAGACGCCTGAAGTGCGAGCGTGGCCATGATGGTCGTGCGGCGGGGGAAGCGGTCGGCCATCACCCCCGCCAGCGGGTTCAGAATCAGGATGGGGATGAGGATGCTGAAAGACGCCGCCCCCACCCAGGTGTTGGATCGTGTCAGCTGGAAGGTGACAAAGAGGATGGTGAACTGCTGCATCCAGTTGGCAGCGTTCGAGAGCAGGGCAGCTGAGAAAAACCACGCGAAGTCCCGGTGCCGCAACGCCCTCAGTGAAGTGAGCCTCGTCCCCTTGCCTGCCTTTGGCTTGTGGTTTTTTGGTTCGCCCTGGTGGTTTTGGTGGCTTGTTTCGGGGTCTTTTCGCTTCATCCTGGCTTTTCTTCCCCGCAAGCCTACGGAGATTTCACGCAGGCAGGTTCAAAAGACTTGGCGCATAGTCCCCTCTAATACGATTGGCTGACCGGAACCGAAGGATGATGGCCGAGAAAAGCATCAGAATGACACCCCGAATCGGCGTGCGGGCGAGACGGCCGACGAGGCCGCACCTGCGGGTGCTTGCCGCCTTCTGCCTCGCTGCGCTCGCTCTCGTGCTCGCCGCCTCGCCTGCTTCCGCCCACACCAGGCTGCTTTCCTCCTCGCCGGATGACCGCAGTTCGTTGGAGGAGGCGCCGGAGCTGCTGACGCTGACGTTCGCAGAGGCGGTCGATCCCCGCAGCGTCCAGCTCGACATCATCTCCCTGGGCGGGGAGGTCATTCCCGGCGGCGAGTTGCTGAGCCCCCTGGGGGGTGAGCTGGACGTGATCACCTTCGCCCTGCCTGAACTGCCCGATGGGGTCTACGGGCTGGCCTGGGTGACCGTCGGCCCCGACGGTCACAGGGTGGCGGGCGAGGTTGTGCTCGGGGTGGGGGTCGCCAGCGCTGAGGATGTGGCAGGCGCCAGCTTCCAGTCCACCCCCCTCCTCGACCGCGCGCTCACCGTTGTGTCGGCGGCCGCCCGCTACGTGTGGTACCTGGGGCTGGCGCTGGTGGCCGGTGCGTTGTTCGTCCTCTACACGACGAGGAGGCGGCGAGGGGCGCAGGCGCACGCTGGCGGCACGGAGGCTGGGGAACTTCTTGCCCTGCACTCCCGCAGGGCTCTGATCGTCGGGTCGATCGTCGCCCACCTGGGAATCGCCATCCGGACGGGGGCGACGATCTTCCTGGTCACGAGGGGCTTCGACTCAGGCTCCCTGCTTGGAGACCTTCGCCTGGCGCTGCTGGACGGGATGGGGCTGCTGATGCTGGGCAGCACCGTCGCTGCGGGAACGCTCGTGCTCTGGGCGCCTCGCCTCGCGCGGGCATCCAACCCGCTCACCTTCCTCCAGGCAGGCCTCGGGGTGATGGCGATGATCGCCGCCGGGGTGGCCAACAGCCACACCGCAGTGTTTTCAGAGGGCGGCTGGGGGTGGACGGGCACCTGGGTGTCCACCCTCCACCTTTCCGCCTCCAGCCTCTGGCTCGGGCCACTTCTGATAGTCGGCTGGGCGGCTGCCCGCCCGCGTTGGCGGTCATTGGCCGTCGGGGAGCGATCGGGAGCGGTTCGCACCCTTTTCGGCAAATTTGCGCCGGTCGCCGTGGTGTCTTTCCTGATCCTTGCGCTGACCGGGCTGCGCTCTACCCTTCTTTTGGCGGGCAGGGAGATTCTCTCCTCCGGCTACGGTGTCGCCCTGCTGGTAAAGATCGGCCTGGTGGCGCTCGTGGCCCTGCCCCTTGCGTTGCACAACGACTGGAACCTGGGGTTTCTGGCCAGGCGGCGCAGCCGGCCTGCGGGCATCTCGTCCCACAGGAGCATCCGCCTCGAGGCGCTCACGCTAGGCCTGGTGATAGCAACGGCCACGATTGTCGTCGGCATGAACCCCTCCGTCTTCTCATCGGGCGGTTCCGGAGGCCCAGGCGACCCGGTGATCACCGCCGAGGAGATCGAGGCGGCCCTGAGCGACGCCCCGCCCTCCAGCGTGGACGAGTGCGCCGAGCGCACCGTGGGCAAGGCCAACTGCTACCGCACGTATTTTGCCGAGGTGATGCGACAGGAGGGGGCCGATGTTGCCGTTGCCGAGGTGGACAGGCTGAGGGAGACCGATGACTTCATTGCCCGCGACTGCCACCAGGTGGTTCACGACCTCGGCAACGACGCCGCTGCGTTCTACGGCGACATCGGCACGGCGCTCACCTATGAGGGGTCTCCCTGCTGGTCGGGCTATTACCACGGGGTGGTGGAATACGCCATCTCGCAGTTCAAGGGGAGGACTCTCTACGAGGAGCTTCCCGACATCTGCGCCACAGCGGCGGAGGTGCGATACTCCTTCACCCACTACAACTGCGTCCACGGCCTGGGCCACGGGGTGATGCTGAACCTTGACGGCGACCTCTTCGGCTCCCTGGAGTACTGCGAGGCTCTGACCGACCGCTGGGAGATGAGTTCATGCGTGAGCGGTTCGTTCATGGAGAACGTGACCGCCACCCAGCAGGGGGTGCTCACGAAGACGGCGCTCAGCGAGGAAGACCTCGTCTACCCCTGCAACGCAGTGAAGGACGACTTCGTGGACGAGTGCTTTGGCATGCAGACGTCCTGGATGCTTTCCCAAATCGGGTACGCCGACGAGGACTTCGCGACGGTCTTCGAAATCTGCGACACCCTGAGGGAGGACATGATCGGCGTCTGCTATCAGAGCATGGGGCGGGACATCAGCGGATCGTCGCTGCTGGAGGTAGATCGCGTCCTGCGCCTGTGCTCGCTGGGAGACCCCGATTACCAGGAGCGCTGCTGGGTCGGTGCTTCGCTGAACGCCGTCTACAGCGAACACGACCCTGCCAAGGCCACGGAGCTCTGCGCGAGGGTACCGCAGCGCTACAAGGAGGCGTGCTACGCGGCAAGAGACCGTGCTGCGGCCACTTTCGCCTAGCCCGCCGGACGGCGGGGCGGCCAGATCCCCGATGCGCTCAGAGGGGGCGACCCGCACCGGTGCGGCGAAGGGGCCTTTCCCCCGCACCGACTGGCGTTGGGCAGTGCTTTGGGCCCTGCTGGCGGGAGGCGCCACGGCTCTCAGCGTCGTCGCTGCTCGCAGCGAACTCCTCTGGGGGGAGGCGGCCGTCCTTCGCTTGGCCGTCAGCCATCTCCGCGGGCCGCTCGAAGGGGTGGGGGCGGTCGTGGAATTCCTCTTCACCGACCTCGCGGCGCCGATCGTCTTCGCTGTCCTGCTGACCGCGGCGTGGTTCAGATGGGGCACCCTTGCAGCATCGGCCCTCCTGGCTGCGGGGGCGGCCACTGCGTTGACGCGCCTGGCCGACCTCGTGGACCGTCCGCCCCCGCTCGAGGACTTGACCTGGGGGGTGCCCGTCTTCAGGGAAGGCGGCTACCCCTCCGGCCATGTTGTCTACGGGGTGCTGGTGTTTGGCACGCTTGCCTACCTGGCTGGGCGCTGCGAGCGGCGAAAGTGCGCCCGCGTTGCCATCAAGGGGGGCTGCGCCGCCCTGATAGTGCTATTTGCCCCCGTGCGGATAACGGGGCTCGACCACTGGCCCGGGGACGTGCTGGGGGGATACCTGCTGGCCGCGCCCGCCTTGATGCTCATCATCTGGTGCCATCGCCGGGCGGCCTGGAGCCTGGCGAGAGGTGGACGGGCGCTCGGCGCGGGCTTGAAGGCCCGGCCCGGTGGCGGCTTCCTAAGGGCTGAGGATGTTGGCGCCAGAGCGCCCGGGCGGGCTCAGCGCGGTTTTCTGATGCGTTCGAGCAGGTCTTCTACGACAGCGCGAATGGGCGGTGCGGTGGCCTCGGCGGGGGATTGAAGCGTGAAGCCGATGCTCGTGTCGCCCTCATCTGTAGTGGCGACCTCGGCCTGAAGCGTCGCTGTCCCCCCCATGGTGGAGAGGGCCACCTCAAGAGTCATTGACTGCCGATCCAGGCGGCGCAACTCGCCGATTTCAGCGGCTGCGGCGTGCAGGCGGGCAAAGACGTCGCCAGGGGAGTGCGCCGGCCCCCTGCTCAGCACCGCCGAGGCTCCTGCCCCTGCCGCTGCCTCTGATGCGTCCTCCCTCGAAGCCGCCCCGGCGCCCCCTGGGCGCGGTGGGGCGGGCCGGGCCCCTGCTGCGCCTGGGGCCGGCCCCGCCGTCACTGAAGGCAGCGGCTTCCGCCCATTCTCGGTGAGCGTGGCGAGGCGCCCGTAGGCCGCAACGATTCGGGCGGTGCGCTCTGCTGCGTCCGCGGCTCGCCGGACGTCCGGGTGGTTTGAGCGGAGCAGCCGCCGATACGACGCCCTTATCTCAGTCCAGGAGGCATCCCTGCCCAGACCCAGCACTGACAAGGCCTCGACAACCTCCACGCCAAATTGCTAGCACATCGCGCCCGGAGGCAGCGCCCCGCCGAACAGCGTCAGGGGCGCTGCGAAATCGTCCGCCTCAGACGAACGCCGAGGCGAAGATCAGCGAGACGATGGTCATGACCTTGATGAGGATGTTCATCGAAGGCCCTGCGGTGTCCTTGAAGGGATCGCCGACCGTGTCTCCCACGACGGCGGCCTTGTGGGCCTCCGAGCCTTTGCCGCCGTGCTTGCCTGCCTCTATGTACTTCTTGGCGTTGTCCCAGGCCCCGCCGGAGTTGGCCATGAAGATGGCCAGCGCAAACCCCGACACCAGCGCACCGGCCAGGAAGCCGCCAAGCGTGTCTATGTCGATGAAGCCGATCACGAGGGGGGCTGCCACGGCCAGGCCGCCTGGGACAAGCATCTCCCGCAGTGAGGCTCGAGTTGATATGTCCACACAGCGGGCCGAGTCGGGGCGTACGCCCTCTACGCCCTCGCGCAGCCCGACGATTTCCCGGAACTGCCTGCGCACCTCTGAGATCATCTTGTTTGCCGCCCGCCCCACGGCGTCGATCGTCAGGGCGGCGAACAGGAAGGGGAGCATCACCCCCAGGAAGAGGCCAATGAACACGTCAACCTCCCCGATGTTCAGCGAGAGCGTCGCGCCCTCCGCTCCGACGGCCTGCCGGAAGGCGGCGAAGAGCGCCAGGGCAGTGACGGCGGCAGAGCCGACCGCGAAGCCCTTGGCCACCGCTGCGGTGGTGTTCCCCAGTGAATCCAGGGCGTCGGTGGACTTGCGCACCTCAGGCGGGAGATCGGCCATTTCGGCGATGCCGCCGGCGTTGTCCGCTATGGGGCCGTAGGCGTCAACCGCCACAACCACGCCGGTGGTGGCCAGCATCCCTATTGCGGCGACTGCCACTGCGTAGATGCCCAGGTTGAAGCCGCCACCGGCCGCGCCCGCCCCCACCTGGTAGGACAGCCCCACTGCGGCGGCGATCACCAGCACGGAGGCTGCTACCGACGTCATCCCCGCGGAGATGCCCTTGAGGATGGTGGTTGCAGGCCCGGTTTCGGTCTGCTCGGCGATCTTCCGCACAGGGCGGTAGCCATCGCTTGTCCAGACCTCGGCGATCTTGCCGAGGGCGTACCCGGCGACTATCCCGAACACAACGGCCAGGGGCATCCGCCAGGCCGTGCCGTCGTTGAAGACCCACTGGCCTACGGCGAAGACCCCCCCGACAGTCAGCGCCATCGCCGAGTTGGTCCCCCTGTGCAGTGAGGCGGAGAGGTGCTCCGAAGACTCCGATCCCTCCTTTCTGAGCATCAGCGCCCCTATCACAGACGCCACCATGCCCACCAGGGCCACCAGGAAGGGAAAGAGCAGAAAGCCTGCGAGGTCGCCCCCTTCCGCCTCGGCGATGCTGGAAGCACCGGAGGCGAACCAGGCGTAGGCGACAGGCGCGATGATCGCCCCCGAGTAGCTCTCGAAGAGATCTGCGCCCATTCCGGCCACGTCCCCCACGTTGTCGCCGACGTTGTCGGCAATGGTGGCCGGGTTGCGCGGGTCGTCCTCCGGGATTCCCGCCTCCACCTTCCCCACGAGGTCTGCGCCAACGTCGGCGGCTTTGGTGTAGATGCCTCCGCCCACGCGGCTGAAGAGGGCAATTGTGCTGGCCCCCAGCCCGTATGCAGTGATTACGTCGAAGGCGTCCAGCCGCTTGAGCCAGACGGCGAAAAGCAGATAGCAGAAGCTCAGCCCCAGGAGGCTCAGCCCTGCCACCGAGAATCCCATCACCGCGCCGCCCCTGAATGCCAGCGGCAGGGCGCGCCCCGCCCCTGCCCGGGCGGCTTGCGCCGTCCGGGCGTTTGCCATCGTTGCCACTTTCATGCCAATCCAGCCCGCTGTCGCCGAGAGCGCTGCGCCCAGCACGTACGAAATGGCGCCAAATCCCCCCCAGTCGAGGATGGAGACCAGCAGCACGATCATGATCACCACGAACCCCCCGACCCAGAGGTACTCGCGGCGAAGGAAGGTGCGGGCACCCTCGGCGATGTCGTCCATGAGCGCGCGCATGCGCTCGTTGCCCGGATCGGTGGAGCGGACATAGCGGAAGAAATGCCAGGCCAGGGCCAGTCCAAGGAGAGCCGATGCCCCGGCCAGGTAGGGGATTGCTGTCAAGATGCACACCTCCATTCGGCGGTCGCCCCCCGCAGCCCGGCATGCGGCGTGGGCTTGGAAGGCATGAGCCGTCCCAGAAACCAAATCTGCACGACCGCACAATCTACCGCCAGACCGCCCCCAACCCTGGAAATATGCCCTGCACGGCTCGGGCCGCCACCGCTTGTGGCCTGTGGAAAACTGCTAGGGTCAGAGATGGTGGAAATCTTCGCGCAGCAGTCGCAGATTCGCCGAAGGCGCCAGGAGCTTTGCCCCCGTGAACAACTCCTCGCCTCTGCCCTGGTGGCGTCGAATCTCTCCGCCTCTGTCGGCTTGCGCTCCGCCGAGACAGTCGCCGCGTACGCCGCCGTGGACGGCGAGATAAGCCTCGCCCCTGTCATCTCCTGGCTGTGGGAGTCGGGGGTGCGGGTGACCTTCCCCGCGATCGGCCCCGACGACAGCCTCTGCTTCGTCCCGAGCCGCCCGGGCGAAAGCCTGCTTCCTGGAAGGTTCGGAATCGGGGTGCCTGCAGGTGTTGCGCTCAAGGGCGAAAACTGGAGTGCGCTGGACGTCCTGTGCCACGATGCTGTTCTGATGCCAGGAGTGTTGTTTGGCCCGCGAGGCGCTCGCGTGGGAAGGGGGCGCGGCTACTACGACCGGGCGCTTCGCCCTCTTACGCAGCTCGAGGATGAGGATGAAGACGAGGCTGCCGAGGGCAGGCTGGAGGGGAGTCGCCCCGTCCTGATCGGAATCGGCCACGAATTCCAATGGACGCCCGGTTTGCCACGGCGCGCCGGCGACGCGCCCGTTGACGTGTTCGTGAGCCCCTGGCGCATTCGGCAGTTCAGGGACAGGGCGACCCCCTGGGACGAGCCACCTTGCACACCCCTGAGAAACCCTGAAGGGCTTGGGATCGGGCCGGGCGGCGGACGGGGCGGGCAGTGAGAATAGTGATCGTGGGCGCAGGGGAGGTGGGCACCTTCCTGGCCGACCGTCTCGACAAGGAGGGCCACAACGTCACCGTTGTGGAGCTGGACCCGCGGAAGTCCCGGCACCTCGAAGACCACTCGGGCGTGCTTGTCATCACCGGCAGCGGCAGCCACCCGGCGACCATGAGGCGCGCCAAGCTGCGAAGGGCCGACCTGCTCGTAGCCGTGACGGCCGACGACGAGACCAACCTCGTGACCTGCTTCCTCGCAAAGCAGTTGGGGGTGCGCAACACCATCGTCCGCATCGAGGCCCAGGCTCTGCGCGAAGAGTCGGCCGGTGATCTGCTGAAGGCCCTGGGCGCTGACGTGGTGATAGACCCCGACGAGGAGACCGCTTGGGAGATCTTCAACCTGTTGCGCTACCCGGGCGCCACGGAGCTGAATCTGCTGGCCGGCGGGAGGGTGGTGGTGGTAGGCACAGTCCTCAATGACAATTCAGAGTTGGTCAACAAGACCCTCTCCGAGAGCAACGCCTCCTACGGCCCGGACTGGGAGTTTCTCATCGGCTCGGTCTCACGCAACGGCGAGACCATCATCCCGCGCAAGGACATGAAACTGATAAAGGGCGACATGGTGCGCATCGTGAGCCTGGGCGAGATCTCAGACGACCTGCAGCGCATCCTTGGCTTGAAGGAGAGGCGGACCCGCCGCGTGATGCTGCTCGGCGGAGGGCGCACGGGGGAGATGCTGGCACGCCGCCTCGTGGGGGAGCGAATCGATGTGACCCTTGTTGAACGCAAGCCCGAACGCGCCAAGGAACTCGCCGAGAGGCTGAACAACGTGCTGATACTTGAAGGCGACATCACCGACGCAGAGCTTCTGGAAATGGAGGGGATAGCCGACAACGACGCAGTGGTTGCGCTAACCGGGAACGACGAGGACAACATCCTGGCCTGCCTCTTCGGCAAGTCCAAGGGGGCGAAAGAGGCTGTTGCCCTGCTGCATCGCCTGGAGTTCCTGCCGCTGGTGCGCCAACTGGGCATCAACGGCGCCCTCTCCCCCCGGACTGCCTGTGCAAACGGCGTTCTGCGCGAGATTCGCGGCGGGGAACAGGTGGCGACGTTCCTTGACACCGACATTGAGGTCCTGGAGATAACGCTCAAAGCCAACAGAAAGGTGGAAGGCAGGACGATCGGCGAGCTGCACCTGCCCAAGACCATGCTCATCGCAGCGGTGGTCCGCAGCGAGGGATCTGAGATCGGAAGGGCGAACACCCGCCTGCAGGCCGATGACCACCTAGTCATCCTTGCCAGGCCAAAGGCGGTTTCCGCAATACGCAAGAAGTTCGAGTGAGCCTGCCCCTTGAGGGCGCCGGGGCTTTGGAGGCAGGGAGAAGACGAAGCCCCCCCCTCCCGGTATCCGCATCAGCCTGGGCGGCGCTTACATGCGGGGCTTTTGCCTTGGCGGCGGGTTTCACGAGCCTGGGAGGGGGCGCATCGGTCGCCTTTCTGATCATCGGGGGGGTTTGTGTGATGGCCGGAATACCGGCCTCCCGGCGCTTTCCCCAACAGTCGGACTTGCAGCCGGCCAGATCTGCCTTTGCGGCCGTGGTTTCAGCCTGGGTCACGATGATCCTGATATCCACCCTCGCCTACCTTGCAACCGGCGCTACATCATCGTTTCAGGACGCGCTGTTTGAGTCGGTTGCTGGCTTCACAGCCACCGGCTTCACCGCTTTTGAAGACGTCGAGAGCCTCCCGCGGGGACTGCTCCTCTGGCGGGCCTCAACCCAGTGGATGGGCGGCTACGCCAGCCTCGTCCTGCTGATTTGCGTCCTGCCCATCTACACGCCTATGAATTTCATCGCCTCGGCGCGTGAGGGGGCCAAGCCCGTCGGGGCGCTGGCGGGCGGGTCTCGTCTTCGCGAGCTGCTCGGGGCGTACTGCGCCCTCACGCTTTTTTGCGGCGGGCTCTACGCCGCCGCCGGGATGGGCGCATTCGACGCAGTCACCTACGCATTCACCACCGCCTCCACCGGCGGCTTCGCCAACCACGCTGCAGGCCTTTCCCACTTCGGCTCGGCTTCGGTGGAGTGGGCGGCTGTTGCAGGGATGGCGGCGGCGGGGGTGAGCATCACGGCCGTCTGGTGGGCACTCAGGGGCAGGGCCAGGGCGCTTTGGCACTCCTTCGAGCTGAGGGTGTACCTCGTGCTGATGCTCGTGGCTGTCCTTGTGGTCTGGGGCTGGAGCGGCGCCGACGGGGTCACCGGCCTGCGTCATGCGGCCTTCAGCGTCACCTCGGCGATGAGCAGCACAGGCTTAAGGCTCGCAGACTGGGCATCCTGGTCGTGGGGCCTGCAGTTCCTGCTGCTGGCGATGATCGCCACAGGGGGGATGTCGGGCTCGGCAGGCGGGGGCTTCCGGCTCAGCCGGGCGGTCCCGGCGCTTCAGTACGCCTACAGGGAACTCGTCATCCAGCTTCACCCGAACACTGTCCACGTGGTCAAACTGGGACGCAAGTCGGTCTCTGAAGGGTCGCTGTCGTTCTTAAACGCCTTTCAGGTGCTTCTGGGAATCGCAGTGCTGCTGGGCGCCTTCGGGCTGGCGTTGGCCGGGGCTGACCTGCTCGGCTCCGTCTCCGGCGCCATCAGCGCGCTGGCGACGATGGGGCCCGCCATGGGGGATCTCGCCCCCGGATTCGACGCCCACCACCTGGGCGGGGGGGAGCGGGGGGTCCTGATGGGCCTGATGTTCCTTGGCAGGCTGATGCTTTACCCGGTGCTGATCACCCTATGGGTGCTGCTGCCACGTCTCTGGAGGACGGGCCTGGAAGGTCTGGGCAACAGGCACCCCGAATGGAAATTCCTGCCGCAACGGGGAGGAAGACGACTGTGAGCCTCGACCGGCGGGCTCGCCGCGTGCCGTGAGCCTCGCAAGGCGGCTGCCCACCTTCTACGCCGAGGGGGACAACGGCGGCCGACGACCCTCCAACCTCCCCTTGGGTGTACTCGGCCTCTCGCTTGTCTTCCTGGTGCCGGGAATGGGGGCGGCCGCACTGGTGGAGTGGGGATCGAGCACCTCGCATGAGGAGTGGTCCCTGGGGGTCTCAGCGCTCATAGCGCTCTTCTTGGGGGTGGTGCTGGTGTTGGGGACGCGCTTCCCGTCAAACCCCCGCCCCTCGGCGGTCTTTCCGGCGGTGGTCTGGACCTGGCTCGGGTGCTCTGTGATAGGTGCGCTGCCCTACCTGCTGAGCGGGGCGTTCAGCTGGTCGAACTGGGACTCCGCCCTCTTTGAGTCCATTTCCGGCTTCACCTGCACGGGGTCGACGGTGATGGGGGACATCGAGGCCCACGGCAGGGGCCTGTTGATGTGGCGGCAGATCACCCAGTGGTACGGCGGGATGGGGATGGTGGTACTGGCAGTGAGCGTCCTGCCGATGCTGGGAGTGGGTGGCCTGGAACTGATGAACGCTGAGGCCCCAGGCCCGGATTCCGACCGTCTGGCCCCCCGTATCAGCGGAACCGCTAAGCGGCTCTGGCTGCTGTACGTCCTCTTTACCCTCCTGATCGGCCTGGCCCTGTTCCTGGTGCCGGGCGTGGGCCTCTACGACGCTGCTGCCCATGCACTTACAACCGCCTCCACAGGGGGCTTCTCGCCCTACTCCGACTCAATCGGCCATTTCGACTCCCTGGCGGTCGAGCTCGTCATAGCGGGGGGTCTGATTGTTTGCGCAATGAGCTTCGCCATGCACTATCGCGCCTTCACGGGCGACTTCGGCGCCTACCGCCGCGCTTTCGACCAGATGCTGTTCCTTAAGATCATCGCCGTCGTTACCGCAGCGGCCACGCTGCTTCTCTGGCTGAAGGGAGGGTCCGCTTTCGGGTTGTCCCTCAGGGACGGCTTCTTCAACACCGTCACCCTGGCTTCCAGCGGCGGATTCGCCAACATCCGCCCGGGCGGCCTGGGCGACTTCGCCCAATGGTTGCCGTCAGGGCAGATACTCCTCGCCCTGCTGATGCTGATTGGCGGGGGGGTGGGATCCACAGCGGGCGGCATGAAGGTGTTCCGCTTCAACATCGTGATGGGCCACACCGCACGCGCCCTGCAGCTTGCAATAAGACGCCGGGCGGTCCTCCCTGTGAAACTCGGGGGGCGAATCATCCCCGAGCGGATCGTGGGGCGGGTGCTGGCATTTGTGACGCTCTTCATCATCACCTGCGGAGCGGGCACGCTGATCGTCTCCGCGCTGGGCACTGACCCGGTCACGGCGGCCTCCGGCGCTCTCAGCGCCATGTCGAACATGGGCCCGGCGTTGGGCGAGGCCGGGCCGGCCTCCAATTTCACCGTGTTCAGCCGGCCGGCGCGGATGGTCCTGGGTGGCCTGATGATCACAGGCCGCCTGGAACTCACCGCCGTATTCCTCGGCGTTGCGATGATTGTGCGCCGCGGCATCCAGCCGCTTCGGCGGCGGCGCTGAACCCCCCTGGCCACAGCCCCACGCCACTCCCCGGAGGACTTCATTCTCGGCGACCCTGGGCGGCAACGCTGAACCGCCCTGGCCGGCGGCCCTGCGCCCGGGCAGGCGCCGGGGCCCGTCAGCGACCCGGCATCGGCCGGCCGGCAGGCTCGGAGGTTATCAACAGGCGTGAATCCGGGTAGCATGACCCCTCCGCTGCCTCCGAAGCCGGCACTCTTTGAACTGCTTTCGCGCTTTGGGCGGTGACATCTGCGCTGTCCAGGCGTCTTCGGAGGCCAACCTTCAGCCCTTGATGAAAACAGAACCCCCAGAACACCGAAACCCCGATCTGCCCCCGCCCACGGGGCTGTACCACCCTTCGCTCGAGCACGACTCCTGCGGGGTCGGGTTTGTGGTTGACCTCAAAGGCCGCAAGAGCCGCCGAATGCTGGACTTGGGGTTGCGCGCCCTCCACAATCTGGAGCACCGCGGGGCCTTGGGGGCCGAGGTGAACAGCGGGGACGGCGCTGGCGTGCTCATTCAGGTTCCCGACCGCTTCTTCCGTGAGGAGGTGGACTTTCCGCTTCCACCCGCAGGGTCTTATGCCACTGGCATCGCCTTCCTCCCTGGCGACGCCCGGCAGGCGGAGGCTGCCTGCGAGACGGCCGAGCGGATAGTCGCCGAAGAGGGGCTGCAGCTCCTCGGCTGGCGCGAGGTGCCCACAGACCCCTCGATGCTGGGGAAGGGGGCGCTTCGCACCATGCCCCGCTTTCGCCAGATCTTCATCGCCGCCGACGGCATCTCGGGCATCCACCTCGACCGCCGCGCCTATGTGTGCCGACGCCGTATCCGCAACGCCCTGTCCAACCCAGACCAGCAGGGCGCCTCCGAGTTGATGGGGTCGATGAGCCTGGCGCATGAGGGGATGTACTTCCCCAGCCTTTCGTCCCGCACCTTCGTCTACAAGGGGATGCTGGTGGCGCCGCAGCTGGCGGGGTTCTACCCCGACCTGGCCGACGGGCGGATCGAGACAGCCCTGGCGCTCATCCACAGCCGTTTCTCCACGAACACCTTCCCCTCCTGGCCGCTGGCCCACCCCTACCGCATGATCGCCCACAACGGCGAGATCAACACCGTTCAGGGAAACCAGAACTGGATGCGCGCCCGTGAGGCGCTCATGGCCAGCCCGCACTTTCCCGACGGCCTGGGGGGGATATTCCCAATCTGCACCCCCGGTGCCAGCGACACCGCACGTTTCGACGAGTGCCTGGAGCTGCTCAGCCTCGGCGGGTACTCCCTGCCTGAGGCGGTGCTCACGATGATTCCCGAGCCCTGGGAGAGGCACGAACACATGCCAGAGGGCCTGCGGGCGTTCTACCGCTACCACGCCTCCCTGATGGAGCCCTGGGACGGGCCGGCCTCCATCGCCTTCACCGACGGCACCGTGATCGGCGCGGTGCTTGACCGCAACGGCCTGCGCCCCAGCCGCTACTGGGTGACCGACGACGACCTGGTGGTGATGGCCTCTGAGGTGGGCGTACTGGACATCCACCCCTCAAAGGTGGTGGAGAAGGGGCGCCTCCAGCCTGGGCGCATGTTCCTGGTCGACACCGGGGAGGGGCGCATCGTGCGCGACGCCGAGATCAAGGAGGCGCTGGCCAACGCCCGGCCCTATGGACGCTGGCTCAAGGAAAACCAGGTCGCACTGCGAGACCTGGGGCCGCTGGCCGCCACCAGGGAGAGCGGGGAACAACCACTGCTGGTACGCCAGCAGGCCTTCGGCTACACGCACGAGGAGTTGCGCATCCTGGTGGCGCCGATGGCCCGCGAGGGCAAGGAGGCGCTGGGATCCATGGGCACGGACACGCCCGTGGCGGTGCTCTCAAAGCGCCCGCGCCTCCTCTACGACTACTTTCAGCAACTCTTCGCCCAGGTCACAAACCCGCCTCTCGACGCCATCCGCGAGGAGATAGTCACCTCCGTGTACGGCCTGCTGGGGCCGGAGGGAAACCTGCTTGATCCGCAGCCGGACTCCTGCCGGCAGATATTCATCGACCACCCCGTGCTCACAAACGGGGAACTCGCCCGCCTTATCGACATCGACAGGGTGGACGGGCATTTTTCCACGGCGGTGATCAGCTGCCTCTACCCCGTGGCTGAGGGCGGCCCGGGGTTGCGCATCGCCATAGAGAAGATCCGCAACGCCGTCAGCGCAGCCATCGAGGCCGGGCGGAACCTCATCGTGCTCTCCGACCGTTTCAGCCACGAGTCGATGGCCCCCATCCCGTCCCTTCTGGCGGTAGGGGCGGTGCATCACCACCTGGTGCGGGAAAAGCAGCGCACCCAGGCCGCCCTGATAGTCGAGACGGGGGATGCCAGGGAAGTCCATCACATGTGCCTGCTGCTGGGTTATGGCGCCACCGCCGTGAACCCCTATCTGGCCCTGGAGTCGATCAGCGACCTGGCGGAGCGGCGCATGGAGGGGCTGGGCGCCCTCGAAGCCCCTGAGGCGCACCGCCGATACGTCGCCGCCTGTGACAAGGGCATCTTGAAGGTGCTTTCAAAGATGGGCATCTCCACGGTGCGCTCCTATGTGGGGGCGCAGATATTCGAGGCCGTGGGGCTCTCCAACAGCCTGGTGGTCGACTGCTTCACGGGCACCATCAGCCGGCTGGGTGGAGTGGGCTACTCCCACCTTGCGCGCGAAACCAGACTGCGGCACCGCATCGCCCACCCCGACAACAGCTCGGAGCGCGCCCACCGGACGCTCCCTGCGGGCGGGGAGTACCAATGGAGGCGGGAAGGCGAGTACCACCTGTTCAACCCGCACACGGTCTTCAAGCTCCAGCACGCCACCAAGCAGGGCCGCTTCGACATCTTCCGGGAATACTCCGAGGCTGTGAACGAGCAGTCGCAGAATCTTGGGACCCTGCGTGGGCTCTTCGAGTTCCGGACAGGGGAGCGCACCCCTGTTCCGCTTGAGGAGGTGGAGCCCGTCAGCGGGATCGTCAGGCGATTCTCGACAGGGGCGATGTCCTACGGCTCAATCTCCGCCGAGGCGCACGAGACGCTGGCGATCGCCATGAATCGCATCGGCGGCAAGTCCAACACCGGCGAGGGTGGCGAAGACCCAAGGCGCTATGTCCCCGATCCCAACGGTGACAGCCGCCGCAGCGCCATCAAACAGGCCGCCTCCGGGCGCTTCGGGGTGACCAGCGAGTACCTCGTCTCCGCTGACGACATCCAGATCAAGATGGCGCAGGGCGCAAAGCCCGGCGAGGGTGGGCAGCTCCCCGGCCACAAGGTCTGGCCCTGGATCGCCGAGGTGCGCTTCTCCACACCGGGCGTGGGCCTCATCTCACCGCCCCCGCACCACGACATCTACTCCATCGAAGACCTTGCCCAACTCATTCACGACCTCAAGAACTCCAACCCCGCCGCCCGCATCCACGTGAAGCTGGTTTCTGAGCTGGGCGTTGGGACTGTCGCCGCGGGCGTCTCCAAGGCCCACGCCGACGTGGTGCTGATTTCCGGCCACGACGGCGGAACGGGCGCATCGCCGCTCACCTCCATCAAGCACGCCGGTACGCCCTGGGAGCTCGGGCTGGCCGAGACACAGCAGACGCTGCTGCTCAACAATCTTCGCGATCGCATCGTCGTGCAGGTGGACGGGCAGCTCAAGACCGGCCGGGACGTGGTAATAGCGGCCCTCCTCGGCGCTGAGGAATTCGGCTTCGCCTCGGCCCCGCTGGTGGTGATGGGGTGCGTGATGATGCGCGTCTGCCATCTCGACACCTGCCCTGTGGGGGTGGCCACGCAGAATCCCGAACTGCGGAAGAAGTTCACCGGACGCCCGGAGTTCGTGGTGAACTTCATGGAGTTCGTGGCCTGGGAGGTGCGGGAAATCCTGGCCAGCCTGGGGCTTCGCAGCATCAGCGAGGCGGTGGGCAGGGTCGACCTGCTCAACACCGCCCGGGCGGTGAACCACTGGAAGGCGGAGAGCCTGGATCTCAGCCCCATCCTCCATTGCACCGAGTTGCCGCCCGGAGCGGCACGACACTGCACCACCAGTCAGGACCACGGCCTGGACAAGGCGCTCGACAACGAACTCATCCGCCTCTCCGAGCCTGCCCTCAGCGGGCGGCTGCCAGTGAGCATTCAGCTTCCCATAAGCAACGTGAACCGCACGGTGGGCACGATGCTCGGATACGAGATCACCAGGCGCTGGGGTGCCGAAGGGCTGCCGGACGACACCATTACGGTGCGATTCAACGGCTCCGCCGGCAACAGCTTCGGGGCTTTCCTGCCCCGGGGTGTCACCCTGCGGCTCTGGGGGGACGCCAACGACTACCTGGGCAAGGGGCTCTCGGGTGGGAGGATCGCGCTGCGGCCGCATGAAAGCGCCCCATTCACCGCAGAGCGGAACGTGATAGCGGGAAACGTGATTCTCTACGGCGCCACTAGCGGGGAGGTGTTCCTGCGGGGGTTGGTGGGTGAGCGCTTCTGCGTGCGCAACTCCGGGGCAGTGGCGGTGGTCGAAGGGATCGGCGATCACGGCTGCGAGTACATGACAGGGGGTCGAGCCCTCATCCTGGGGCCGACCGGCCGCAATTTCGGGGCGGGGATGTCGGGTGGGATTGCCTACGTCTACGACCACGACGGCAAATTCCCCCAGCGCGTCAACACCGAGATGGTCGACATCGACCCGCTGACTCCTGAAGACCTCGACTGGGTGATTGAACGGCTTGGGCTTCACGTCGAGGAGACCGGCTCGGCCGTGGCGATGCGCATGCTGGCCGAGCGCGACTCCTGCCTGCGCCGTTTTGCAAAGGTCTTCCCAAAGGACTACAAGCGGGTGCTGGAGGCCACGGGACGCGCCCGGGCCTCTGGAATCGACCTCGAATCGGCGGTGATGGCCGCAGCCCACGACTGAGACCGGAGATGGGCGACATACACGGCTTCATGCGCCATGAGCGGGAACTGCCCTCACGTCGCCCAGTGCCGGTGCGCCTGCGCGACTGGGGGGAGGTCTACGAGGAGTTCCCCGCCGAAGCCACCCAGACCCAGGCCGCGCGCTGCATGGACTGCGGCATCCCGTTCTGCAACAACGGATGCCCTCTGGGAAACCTCATCCCCGACTGGAACGACCTGGTGTTCAGAGACCAGTGGGAGCTCGCCGTCGAGCGGCTGCACGCAACCAACAACTTCCCCGAGTTCACCGGAAGGCTTTGCCCGGCCCCGTGCGAGGCGTCCTGCGTGCTGGGTATCAACGAAGACCCCGTGAGCATCAAGCAGATCGAGGTGGAGATAGCCGACCGGGGATGGGAGGAGGGCTGGGTTCGTCCCCTGCACGCCGAGGCCCGCACGCGCAAGCGGGTGGCCGTAGTGGGATCCGGTCCCGCCGGGCTGGCCGCCGCGCAGCAGCTCACGCGGGCGGGGCACAATGTCACCTGCTTCGAGCGCGCCGACCGGCTTGGCGGACTGCTGCGCTACGGCATTCCCGAATTCAAGATGGAGAAGCGCTTCCTTGAACGTCGCATCTCTCAAATGCGTGAGGAGGGCACCCGCTTCGAGACGGACGTGAATGTGGGCGTGGACCTGTCTGCGGAGTCGTTGCGCGAGGACTACAACGCGTTGGTGCTGGCCTGCGGCGCAACGGCTTGGCGCGACCTGTCCGTGCCTGGCAGGGATCTCACCGGCATCTACCAGGCAATGGAATTTCTCCCCCCGGCGAACCGTGTATGTGAGGGAGACCTCCAGGAGCATCCGTTCCCCGCTACGGGCAAGGACGTGATCATCATCGGCGGCGGCGACACGGGTGCCGACTGCCTTGGCACTGTCCATCGCCAGGAGGCGGCCTCGGTCAAGCAGTTCGAGATCATGCCCCGCCCGCCCGACGAGCGCTCCCACAACACCCCCTGGCCGACCTGGCCTCTCATGATGCGCACCTCCTCGGCCCACGAGGAGGGAGGGGAGAGGCTCTATTCAATATCAACGACAGAGTTCGTCGGCGACGCCTCCGGCGCGGTGCGCTCCTTGCGCACCGTGGAAGTGAAGATGGACTTCAATGACGGTCGCATGAGTTTCGACACTGTGCCCGGCACCGAGGAGGATCATCCTGCAGGGTTGGTGCTGCTGGCCCTGGGCTTTCTGGGGCCGCAGCGGGAGGGACTGGTTGACGGCCTGGGACTGGATCTCGACCCCAGGGGAAACGTCACACGCGACAACCGCTGGATGACAAACGTGCCGGGGGTGTTCGTGTGCGGGGACATGGGGCGGGGCCAGAGCCTCATCGTCTGGGCCATAGCTGAGGGGCGATCCTGCGCGGCTGCCCTTGACTACTGGCTTGAGGGCAGGACGATGCTTCCGGCCCCGGTTGTCCCCACTGACCAGCCGCTGCGCTAGCTACACCAGTCGCCCTGGCAAGCCAGTTCGAGGGCGGGATTGAGCCTCACCGCAGCCAGCCGGCACCTGGCTGATCGCCACCCTGAAATTGCGCGGCTCCACAAGCTTCACGGCCCTTGCCGCCTGGGCCCCAAACCCCTTGTGGAGGAGCGCTTCGGCCAGTTGGCACGCTCAATCGTGTACCAGCAGTTGGCCGGCAGCGCCGCTCGGGCCATCTGGGGACGGCTGCTCTCGGCCCTGGGGGGAGTTTGCACGCCGGAGGGCATCCTGGCCGCCTCCGATTCAGATCTGCGGGCGGCGGGGCTTTCGCGCTCAAAGGCCGTCTCGCTGAGGGACTTGGCCGCCCGGGCGTCGTCAGGCGAGCTCAGCCTTTCCCGAATCGGGCGCCTCAGCGACGAGGATGCCCAGAAGGCGCTCACGGCGGTGCGGGGAATCGGCCCCTGGACCGCTCAGATGTTCCTCATGTTCTCGTTGCGTCGCCTCGACGTCTGGCCAGCGGGCGACCTTGGTGTGAGGAAAGGGTACGCCCTCGCTTTCGGGCCTGGGGAGACCCTGACGGAGCGGGAAGCCCAACCTCTGGGCGACAGGTTTCGCCCTTACCGCTCAGTCGCAGCCTGGTACTGCTGGCGGGCCTGCGAGGGGGACGCCCCCGACTGGTAACCCCTGCTGGCAGCAGATCCCTGCTAATTGCAGATCCCATCAGGCAAGAACGGGAAAGGCCCCAAGTAGCCGCCGAGCAGGCGACTTCTCGGGGCCGAACCCGCGGACGCTGAAATCCTCAGGGACTCTCCCTGCCACAAGTCCCACCTCAGTGCCTAAGCCCTGCGGTAAGACCTTCGGCTTCACGACCGGAGTCGGCGAGAATCCCGGTCGGAGAGCCCTGGAAGGGGCGAAGCCTTTCGGATCCGCTCCTCTGAACCTCCAGCGAATGCACCTGCTGATATGCGACAACCGATGCACTTCACGGAAGACCTGAGACTTCCTGTCCTGGCCGAATCAGACAGATCCCTGCGAGATTCCGAGTGCAGGAAGCTTCGGCAATCCGCTCGAAAAACTCTCGTAGTCCGATTTCGGATTCACTGAGCCTGGCTTCCTCCTCGATTTCGTTGCCGGCCCAATTCGTTGCACGAACCTGACACGTCCCCGAAATGACTCAGAACCCTGACTCATTCGAATGCTTTATTGTCCTGCTCCTCGGAGGCTCTTCCGAAAGACCCTCTTCAACCGAACAGTTCCCGCAGGTGTCGGTGTGGGGGGCCGTCTCGGCGTCCCTGGGTTTAGGGGGGAGCGTCCGAATCGCTTGCTGACACTGTGCCTCGGGACAGCCATTTAAGTTCACGTGAATCTCACTCAATGCCCAAGATTCCCAGGATTTCCCATGAAATGTGGGCATTTTCAACGAAAATTCAGCCCCAAACTCTGCTTTTCCCCCAGTTTCCAATAAGTTTTCCACATCCCGCCTGGTACGCCCAGGCGTCCTGGGTCATGCGCCCCAGATGCCCCGTTCCTCGTATGCCTTGCGAAGGACGCTGGGGTAGTCGGTCATCAGCCCGTCCACGCCGAGGTCGAGCAGACGGTGGATCTCGGGAATCCTGTTCACCACCCATACGTGCACCTTCAGCCCTCGGCTGTGCGCGGCCTCCACGAACCTCTTGTCCACCAGCTTGCGACGCCCGACATACGGCGGTACCTGAACACAGGGGCGCTCTTCAGCGTTGGGGAAAGCGAAACTCGCCACAGGATCGAGCGAAGCCAGCCGCAGCCGCCCGACCGCGGTGATCCCGATGCTGGAACAGAGGTCGGCGCCCAGCAACTCCTTTAGCCGAACCAGCCGACGACCAGCGAAGGCCCCTATGCAAACCCTGTCCAGCGCCTTGGTGCGGTCGATCACCTCCGCCAGGGAGTCCACCACGGCGTCCTCCTTGGGGTCGATGTTGAAACGCGCCCCGGGGAAGGCCAGCAGCATCTCCTCGACGGTGGGAATGGGCGCGCTGCCCCAGACCCTGGCTTCCCTGAGCTGATCACGCGTCAGGTCACAGAGGCGGCCGCTGCGGTCAGTCGTTCTGTCCAAGGTGGAGTCGTGGAAGACCATCGCAATCCCGTCGGCGGAGACGCGGGTGTCGGTCTCGAGGTAGCTGAACCCAAGGTCCACCGCCCTGCCGAAAGCTGCCAGCGTGTTCTCCGGGGCTTCTCCTGCGCCCCCCCTGTGCGCAAAGGCAAGCGGCCCGTCGCAGTCCAGGAACGGCCAGTGTCTCCCCACGCCACAAACTTAGCCTGCCGGCAAGCCTGGACACCAAACCTGAGCGTCAACCCTGAGCGTCATTACCCGGTGCTCGGGGATTGCCTTTGTAAAATGTCGGTCGTGCAGCGGCGAACGAAGATAATTGCCACCATCGGCCCCTCCTCCGAGAGCCCGGAGGGCATCAAGTCGCTCATAGCCGCGGGCATGGATGTCGCCAGGCTGAACCCTGCGCACGGCACTCTCGAGGACGTCCTGGCCCTCTATGGGCGGATTAGGCAGGTGGAGGCGGAGTCCGGCAGGCCCATCGGCATCCTCGTCGACCTGCCAGGGCCGAAGATTCGCATTGCCCCGTTTGCTGACGGGGGCGCCACCCTTTCGCAGGGCAGCGAGGTCTCGCTGCGGGCGGGCACCAGGGTGAGCACCCGGAACGACATAACAGTCGACTACGAAGCCCTCTGCTCGGACGTCATCCCAGGCGATCGCGTGGGTATCGCAGACGGCCAGGTGGTGATTGAGATCGTGGATCGCAGCAGCGAGATGCTTCGGGGGAGGGTGCTGCACGGCGGCAGCCTCAGGGGGCGCCCGGGGTTCCACATACCCTCCGACAGGCTCAGCCTCACCGCCCCCACCCTCGGCGACCTGCGGATAGCCGAGGCCTTTATAGATGCGGGAGTGGACTTTCTCGGGGTGTCGTTCGTGCGCAGCGCGAGTGACATGCTCAAGCTTCATACTCAGCCGCCCCCGGAGGGCCCGTTGCTCGTTGCAAAGATAGAGACACGCGCCGCCGTGCGAAATCTCGACGAGATTATCGGTTTCGCCGGGGCGGTCATGGTGGCCAGGGGAGACCTTGGCCTGGAGTTTCCGATCGAGGAGCTCCCCCACCTGCAAAAGCAGATCGTGAGCGAGTGCGTTTCCGTGGGGCTTCCGGTCATCACTGCAACGCAGATGCTCAACTCCATGGTGGAGTCGCCCCTTCCCACGCGCGCCGAGGCCTCCGACGTGGCCAACGCAGTATTCGACGGAACCAGCGCAGTGATGCTCTCGGGGGAGACGGCCATCGGCAAGCACCCTGAGCTGGTTGTCACGACGATGGCCCGCATCGCAGAGGAGGCCGACACGCGCTTCGACAACAAGGGCTGGGCCCGCTACATCACAGACGTGAGGCTCGACTACCCCGACTCTGAGCCAGTCTCGGTCACCGACGCCATGACGATGTCGGCCGCAAGGGTCTGCTCGCAGGTAAACCTGTCGGCCCTGCTGTGCGTTTCCGGCAGCGGCCTGACGGTGAGGTCGATGGCCAGGTTCCGCCCAAGCGTGCCCATCCTGGGCTTCAGCACCAATCCCCGAACGGTCAACCAACTGACCATGAGCTGGGGGGTGCGTCCGTTGCTCACCCGAAGCGAGGACGCCTATGAGCCGAGGGTGGTGGACGCCCTGACACTTGCCCGCAAGCACGACCTCATCCACCCTGGCGATCTTGTAGGGGTTCTGGCGGGCATCAACCCGAAGGGCCGCACCACCGACGTGCTGCGACTGCTGAGGGTGCCGGAAGAAATATGACCCCAGCCTCATCCGCCACAGCGGGAGCCGAGGGTCGCCTGTCGACGAGGGCGCGCCGCCACCCGGCAGGGGGCTTTGGGCGGTCGTGCAGGCGGGCAGGGAGACGGCGGGCCGGCGGGAGGATGGCGGGGCGGTGAGCGGTTCGCACGTGTCGCTGAGCCCTTCAGGGCCGCCGGAGACGGTGCTGCTGAGGGAGCCCTTTGCCGCCCAGCGGGCATTGGAGGAGGCGCTGAGTCGCCCCGGGCCTCAGTGTCGCAACGCTCTCTCTGAAGTGGTCCGGCGCTGGCCGCAGTTCCTTGAGGCCTGGGCACGCCTGGGCGAGCACGCCCGAGACACCGTGGAGGCGTACGCCTGCTTCAGGGTGGGCTATCACCGAGGTCTTGACAGGTTGCGTCAGAGCGGCTGGAGAGGATCGGGCTACGTGCGCTGGCAGCATCCCGAGAACCAGGGCTTCCTGCGATCTCTGGCCGGGCTGTCCTCCACCGCCGCCGACCTGGGCGAACAGGACGAGGCCGAGCGCTGCGAGTTGTTCCTGCACCAGCTGGACCCGGGCTGGTCACCTCTTCATCTCCGAGACTGATCCAAATCCGCGACTTTCAGCACCACGCCGTGTCGTTCCTCTTCCGTGGACGGATTTAGCGTCGTGAGGGCGAGGGCGAACGGGGGCTACGAGTTCGTTGACGACGACCGCAGGCTGGCTGAGTGCCTGGCCGAGGCCGACGGCGTGTCGATCTACGCCATCGACACTGAGTTTCACCGCGAGAACACCTACTATCCCAAGCTGGGCCTCGTGCAGGTTGCCTGGCCTGGCAGGCTGCTGCTGGTCGATCCGCTCGCCTGCTCCCTCAATCCGCTCAAGCCGCTGCTGAGCAGCACGGCCGTTGCCTTAATGCACGCCGGGGCGCAGGACTTGGAGATTCTGGCAAGGACGCCAGGGGAAGTCCCGACGAGGATGATCGACACGCAGACAGCGGCCCGATTCTGCGGGATGAGCTCCCCTTCACTCAGCAACACACTCCGGAGGTTCCTGCGGATCGACCTCCCGAAGGGCGACCGGATGACCAACTGGCTGAAGCGTCCCCTCTCGCCTGGGCAGCTCGACTACGCCGCCTCCGACGTGAGGCACCTGATTCCGCTCTGGGAGGCGCTGAGCCACGACCTCACCTCACGCGGACGACTCGGGTGGGCAAAGCAGGAATGCGAGCGGATGCGGCTCGCCGGCAGCCCCGGCCGGAACCCTGAGGAGGCATGGATGAGAGTCAAGGAGGCGCGGAGGCTGAGGGGGGAGGCGCTGGCCAGGGCAGCGGCCGTAGCAGAGTGGCGGGAGCGGCGCGCCGAGCGGCTGAACATCCTTCCGCGCTATGTGCTGTCTGACCTCGGGGTGGCCGCCCTGGGCCAGAATCCCATGCGCACGAAGGGGGATCTGGC
Organism: uncultured Acidimicrobiales bacterium; assembly: GCA_958295925.1. Classification (GTDB taxonomy): domain Bacteria; phylum Actinomycetota; class Acidimicrobiia; order Acidimicrobiales; family CATQHL01; genus CATQHL01. The sequence continues at coordinate 64,899 of CATQHL010000001.1, read as the reverse complement.
AACAGCCAGGGGGGTGAACACCGGCGCTATGTCCAACAAGACCGTCACCGAACTGCTTGAGGTGCTCAGGAAGATCCAGGACACGCCGGCGAAGGAGCTGCCCAGGGTCGTGGCGCCCAAGCCCAGAACGCAGCCGTCGCCTGCCGTCAAGCTGGTCTCCTCCTGGCTGGCCCAGGCCGCCGCAGACATCTCACTCGATCCCCCCCTTGTGGCCAGCATCAGCGATGTCGAGGACTTTCTTCGCGGCGAGCCTGGCGCGGCGCTGGCCAGCGGCTGGCGCTTCGAACTCTTCGGGGCCAAGGCCCTCAGCATTCGCAGCGGGGAGGCATCCGTTGCCTTGGGGGCGAACGGTATGCTCACGCTGGAAGAGCGCTCCGGGCGCCCTCTCTGAAGTCTCAGGTGAGGTTCGGGCATTCCGGGAGACATCTTCGGGCTAGACTGAGGTTCTTGCCGTTGACGTTTTGAGCAGGAGTGGAACCCGCTTGCAGCGAGGTTGCGCCCCACCGCCGAAAGGGGTAGCCGCAATGAAAAAAGGTCGTCATCGTCGATACGAAGAGGCTCGTGCGCTTAAGCAGACAAGCGACGGCTTCGACGCTCTGTTCGAGGAAAACGAGGAACCTTGTCCTGAATGCTCCGCCCTGCCCGGACAGGACCACCGCACATGGTGTGGGCTGACAGACGGTTCCGAGGAGTACTCGTTCGGGGACGCCCCTGCGGGGGCGCCCAAGCCCAAGCCTGAAGTCTGAGCCTGAAGCCTGCAGGGGCGCCGGGCCGCCGACCGCTGGGCGGATTTAAGCTAGCTCTCGGTTTCGTCCAGAATTTCGTCGAGCTTCAGGATGTCCTCTGCGGTCACAATGCCGACGAAGGTCTCCTCGGCGGTGACCACAGCCAAGGTTGTCACGTCAGCCGTCTCCATTGCTGCCACGGCGTCCCGCAGAGTCCAGGAGGGGCGGGCAGACGGCAGGCCGCTCTCGAGCATTTCCCCCACCGTCCTTGCGTCCCAGTCGTCGCGTGAGAGATCTCCCAACTGATCCAGGCCGCACATTCCCAGATACCGCCCCCCCTCCACAACGGCCACCTCGCGTTCCCTGCGCCCCTGGACGTGGAAAGTCATGAACTCTGAGATGGTGGCGTCAGGGGGAACCGTCATTACGTCGGTCTGAAGCACGGAGGCGATCGGCAGGGTGAAGCGACGCTCCAGGTGACCTTGACGCTCGCTGGCCTGATGCGAGGACACCCCTGCCTTTCCTGCCACCAGTTGGGCGACGGCCGCGGCTATCAAGGCAGGCGCCACGAAGGACGAGCCGCGGCTGGACTCTGCCACGAACATCACCGCAGCGATGGGCGCCCTGTAGCCCGCAGCCAGGAACGCGGAGAGTCCAAGCGTGGGGTAGAGGCTGGTTTCGCCCTGACCCAGAACCTGCCCGACCACCGTCCCCATCAGAAGTCCCTGAACCGCCAGGGGGAAGAACAGCCCGCCGGTCCCGCCGGCACCCACGGAAACCAGCGTGGCCAGCATGCGAAAACCGAACAGGGCTGCGATCAGCACGAGGCTGTGCTCTCCGGCAAGAAGCCAGTCGGCGGAGCGAAGCCCCGGACCCAGGCTCAGGGGCTCGCCGAAGACGGCGTTGGTGGCCACCACCAGCCCTGCAAGGATCACTCCGGCGCCTGCGAGCCGGGCCACGGGGCCCACCGCTGAGGAGACGTCCTTCGCCCGGCGCACCAGGGCGGCGAATCCCCTTCCCCCCAGACCTGCGACGAGGCCGAGCAGCGCGCCGCCCAGCAGATCCACCGTGGCCAGGCTGGCGGCCTCTGCCCCCAGGTTGGGAAAAACAGGGGTCGTCTCCCCAAGCACGGCGACGAACACCAGGTAGCTCACCGCCGAGGCCACCAGCGAGGGCAACAGGGCCCGGCGGGTCACGTCGTCCCGGTAGGGCACCTCCAGGGCGAAGATCACGCCTGTCGCCGGGGTGCGGAAGATGGCGGCAACCCCGGCCGCCGCCCCTGCCGTGAGCAGCATCTTTGCCTCGTCACGGCGAAAGAACCTGCCAAGGGCGCGCTGGGCGTTGTGCGCCGCCGAGGCCCCGGCGTAGACCGACGGCCCCTCCAGGCCCAGTGCGCCGCCGAGCCCGATGGTGGAGATGCCCGCCAGCAGCTTGGCGGGGAGGTGGCGCACCGGCATTCGCGGCGAGCGTTCATGGAACGCCCTGATGTACTCGTCGGAGGTTGAGGGGGTGGCACCCCTGCCGCCAACGAAACGCAGCAGAACCCAGGCACCCGCGAGCCCTGCCGCCGGTGCAAGCGTCTGCCCCCAGAGCGGCATCTCAAACAGCGCATCGAGCATGAACTCGACGATCTGCTCAAAGCCCACTACCAGAAGACCCACCAACGCCCCCACCCCGACGGCTGCCCCGAGCACCCTGGGAAGCCTGCCAGCCGGTCGGAACGACTCTAGAATGCGCATTTCGGCCAGATTACAACCAAACGTCCCGGTGTCTTGACAAAGCGATGTCGGTCACGGGCAGACTCACACCTTGCATCGACCCAGGAACGTCAGACGGATCGCTCCAGGAGACATACATTGCCATCTAGAAGGGAGCGAGTGTGGACAAGGAAACGATTCGCAACCTGATGTCTCGACTATCGGCGCTGGAGGAGGAGCTTGAGGAGGTGGCCTACCGGAAACTGCTCGAAGCCGTTGAGAGCGGCGACCTGGAATCCCAAGCCGCGGAACGGCTGATCAACAAGGCGGCGAAGGCGGTGGGCAAGGCTGTCGGGTTTCTGAGAAAGACCTTGGAAAGCTGAAGCAGCCCCCGGGCCAGGGCGCTTGAACTAGCTCGAGGTCAGAGCCGGGCGCTCGTAGAGCGTCGTCCGCTGCACAAGCCTGCGCCCAAGCGGCTCCGTGAGCGACCGGAAATCGTCCTCGGTCGCCGACTGGCCGTGTTCCGCCCCGGCTGCCCTGGAGATGTTCTCGTTGATGAGCGTCCCGCCGAGGTCGTTCACGCCCGCCCTCAGCGCCTGGCGCATCGCCGAAAAACCCAGCTTCACCCAGGAAGCCTGGATGTTTTCCAAGTATCCGTTGTAGGCGATCCTTCCGACGGCGTGCATCAGCAGCGCCTCTCGGAAGGTAGGGCCGCGCCTTGAGCCTCTCCTGAGGTAGATGGGGGCGGCCATGTGCACGAATGGCAGGGGCACGAACTCGGTGAATCCGCCTGTGCTGCGCTGCAGATCCCTGGTTCGGACGATGTGGCGCGCCCAGTGCAGCGGTCGCTCCACGCTTCCGAACATAATCGTTATGTTCGAACGCAGGCCCAGGCCATGTGCGATGCGGTGCGCCTCCAGCCACTCCTCGGTGGTGATCTTGTCCGGGCAGAGGGTGGCGCGCACCTCGTCGTCAAGAATCTCGGCCGCCGTCCCCGGGAGCGAGCGCAGCCCGGCGTCCATGAGCCGACGCAGGTAGTCGGCAAGGGGCTCGCCCAGGCGGCGGGCGCCCTCGGTTACCTCAAGGGCGGTGAAGCCGTGGATGTGAATGCCTGGCGCTGCATCAGAGACCGCCTTCGCCACGTCGATGTAGTAGTCGCCGTCGAAACTGGGGTGGATGCCGCCCTGAAGGCAGACCTCGGTGGCACCCACCGCCGCCGCCTCGGCGACCCGCTCGGCGATGTCGTCGAGGGTGAGGAGGTACGGGGTGCCTCTGAGGTTCAGGGAGAGCGGGCCCTTGGAGAAACCGCAGAAGCGGCACTTGAACGTACAGACGTTGGTGTAGTTGATGTTGCGGTTCGAAACCCAGGTAACCACGTCGCCCACAGCTTGGTGGCGCAACTCGTCCGCTACCTCTGCGACGGCCTCAACCTGCGGGCCGCGAGCACCGAAAAGCGCCTCAATCTCCTCGACACCCGGCTCCTCGCCGTCGATCACCCCTTCGAGCACTTCGGCCAGTCTTCCTTTCAGGGTGAAACCCCTCCCTGCTGTGGTGGCGGCTGATCTGCCGTTGCTGTTGCTGTTGCCGTTGCTGCTGCTGCCCGGATGGCCAGCAGAGGCCCGTCGCAGCAGAAGGGGCGGGTCTGCCGGGTGCCCCGAGTACCAGCCCCCGTCGAGTCCGCGGGCGTAGCCCTCTGAGTCGCTGAGGTCGCAGACCGGGAAATGCAGGTCGGGGTGCAGCCAGCGATGCGGGTCGACGGCGTAGCGGGGATGCAGCGTCAGCCGGGGCGTGAGTATGAACCCCGCCCGAGTTGTCTCGGCTTCAAGGCGCTCGATCTGGGGCCAGGGCCGCTCGGGGTTGACGTGGTCGATTGTCACGGGGGAGACCCCGCCGAAATCGGAGGCGCCCGCTACGAGCAGCGAGGAAACTTCGTCGCTGAGGTTGGGGGGGGCCTGCACCGCCACATCTTCCGGCAGGATCAGCCGGGCCAGGGCGATGGCGCGGAGATGCTCGGCGGCGTCGCACGCCACTGCGGACGCCATTGCTGTACCGGCCTTTGGCAGGAAGTTCTGGACGATCACCTCCTGGACGTGCCCGTGCGCATGGTGGGCCTCGGCGATGGACTCGAGGGCCTCCAAGCGATCCTGCCAGGATTCGCCGATGCCCACGAGTATCCCTGTGGTGAAGGGGATGTTCAGCTCACCGGCCGCCCAGAGGGTGGCCAGGCGCCGCTCGGGGGTCTTGTCTGGCGAGCCCCTGTGGCAACTCAGGTTTGGGTTGAGGCTCTCCAGCATCATCCCCTGCGAAGGCGCCACCTCCCTTAGCGCCGCCAACTCCTCCGGGTGGAGGGCGCCGGCGTTGGCGTGTGGCAGGAGGGCTGTCTCCTCAAGTACAAGGCGGGCGGCCTTCACCAGGTATTCGACGGTGCTTGAGAACCCGTTGGCGCTCAGCCACTCGGCCGCGGCCGGGTAGCGGAGTTCCGGACGCTCACCCAGGGTGAACAGGGCCTCCCGGCAACCCGCCTTGGCCCCCTTTTCGGCGATCTCGACTACCTCATCGAGGCTCAGGAACGGACTCTCTATGCGCGCTGGAGGCTGGGCGAAGGTGCAATAGCCGCACCGATCGCGGCAGAGCCTGGTGAGAGGAATGAAGACCTTCGGGGAGTAGGTGACCAGCGGCGACCGCCTTCGCAGGGCAACCTCGGCGAAGAGGTCGCTGAGCGGGGCCTCCACCAGGTGGCGGCTCATCGGCGCAGGCCCTCGGAGCGCTGGGCGAGCGTCTCGAGCAGTTCCTCAAACGACTTCGCGAACGCAGCCACCCCCTCGTGCTCAAGCACGTCGGTCACATCCTCGATGTCAACGCCCACATCCACTAGGGAGTTGATGGCCCTGAGCGCCGCATCGGGATCAACGTCCACAGTCCGCTCGAGCCTGCCCTGGGATTCAAAAGCCTCCAGGGTGGCATCGGGGAGGGTGTTCACCGTGTTTGGCCCGATCAGGCTGTCCACGTAGAACGTGGGGGGGTAGTTCGGGTTCTTGGTTGAAGTGGACGCCCAGAGTGGGCGCTGCAGACGGGCGCCGCGTGCCTTCAGGGCATCCCAGCGCTCCCCGGAGAAACGCCGCGTGAACGCCGCGTAGGCCAGCCGGGCCTGCGCCACGGCCGCGGCTCCCCGCAGCGAGAGCGCCTCGGGGGTCCCCACCGCCTCCAGTCGCCGATCCACCTCGGTGTCCACCCGGCTCACGAAGAAGGAGGCCACGCTGGAGACGTCCGCCAGGCTGCCCTTGCGGGCCTCGAGACCCGACAGGTAGGCCTCCATCACATCCTCGTAGCGTTGAAGCGAGAAGATGAGCGTCACGTTCACGTTGCGGCCATCGGCGATAAGGGTGCGTATCGCCGAGACGCCTGCCTCGGTAGCAGGGACCTTCACATACAGGTTGGGGGCGTCGATCCGGTCGTGCAGCTGCTGGGCCTGACGAACCGTCGCCCCGGCGTCGCCCGCAAGCTCTGGGGAGACCTCAAGCGAGACGAACCCGTCCTCGCCGCCGCTTTCCTCGTATGTCGGACGCAGCAGCCTCAGCGCCTCGGCGATGTCCCCGCTCACGAGTTGCCAGTAGCTCTCCTCCACCCCCGCCCCCATCCGCGAGAGGTCGCCCAACTCCTCGTCGTAGTCGGTCCCTGAGGTCATGGCCCGCTGAAAGATCGTCGGGTTGGAGGTAATGCCTCGACAGCCCCGCCTCACCCAGCGCTCCAGCTCACCGCTTCTGATCCAGCTGCGCTTAAGGTTGTCCAGCCAGGGGCTCTGACCGAACTCGGTGTAGAGATCGTGGAGCTTCCCCAATTTGCGTCTGCCTCCCTGCTTCAGAGATCGGGTGCGGCCTTCAGTCTGCCCGAAACCCGGCCGGGTGCGCGTCGGCGCACCTCAGCTCAAGAGCCTGAGAGCCCTGCCTGCCACCTTCGCGGGGGTGAAGCCCAGCATCGCCATCGCAACGTCGCCAGGGGCGGATGCCCCGAACCGATCCAGGCTGAGGGAGTCGTCCGCCCATCGCTCCCAACCCAGCGGGGAACCGGCCTCCACGGCCAGGCAGGGACGCCCGGGGGGGATCACGCCCTCCCTGTAGTGATGGCTCTGGGCGGCAAAAAGCTCCCAGCTCGGCATGGACACCACAGAGGCCGACACCCCCTGCTCGGCGAGGATCACGCTCGCCTCCAGGCACAGTTCGACCTCGCTGCCGCTGCCCACCAGGGTCAAATCGGCGTCTGGCAGCTCGGAGATGGCGTACGCGCCCCGGCCCACGCCCGCTGCGGAGGTCGCCTCGAGCACGGGAACCCCCTGGCGGGTGAGGATGAGCGCAGTCGGCCCCGAGTGCGCCAGAGCCTGCTGCCAGGCCCCCAGGGTCTCGGTGGCGTCGGCGGGGCGTATCACCAGGAGGCCAGGGATCGCACGAAGCGCAGCCAGGTGCTCGACGGGCTGATGGGTGGGGCCGTCCTCCCCAACGGCAACCGAGTCGTGCGACCAGCTGAAGATCACCCTGGCCCTTGAGAGGGCCGCGAGGCGCACAGCAGGGCGCATGTAGTCGCTGAAGACCAGGAACGTCCCCCCGACGGGGAGGACGCCGCCGTGCAGGGCCGCGCCCACCATCACGGAACCCATGGCGTGCTCACGCACTCCGTAGAAGATCTGCGGTGCGTCGGCGACCTCACGGCTGATGTGACGGGAGCCTTTGAGCCTCGTGCCGGTGTTTCCCGTGAGATCGGCTCCACCGGCCAGCACCCCCGGGCACGATTCGGCCAGGGCGCCCAGGACAGCGGCGCTGGCAGCCCTGGTGGCAAGCTTTGCGCCCGAGCCGGGCAGCCCAGCCCTCTCCGCCCAGCCCTCGGGGGGCTCAACGCCCCACTCGGCGGGCAGGCCCGGATCGGCGGCCACTGCCTCCGCCCAGCGGCGCTCCCACGCCCGCCGGGCAGCCTTCCCCCTTTGCCCTGCGGCGCGGTAGAGGTCTAGAACCTCCGATGGCACGTGGAACTTTTCCTCCGGGGGGAGCCCCATCTTCCGCTTCGCCCGGGCGACCTCCTTGTCGAAGAGGGCGTAGCCGTGGGCGGCGGGGGAGTCGGTGAGGTCGGGGGAGGGGTGGGCGATGCGGCTGCGGAGGATCAGCAGCGAGGGTGCCTCCTCCTCGGCTATTGCGCTGTGCAGGGCAGCCTCAAGCAACTCAAGGTCGTCGGCAGACTCGCCCAACTGCTCGGTGCGCCAGCCGTATGCCTCGAAACGCCGCTGGGCGTCATCGGAGAGCCACAGGTCGGTCTCGCCGTCTATCGAGACGCGGTTGTCGTCGTAGACGCAGATGAGCCTTCCCAGGCCCAGGTGCCCGGCCAGCGAGGCCGCCTCGTGGCTCACGCCCTCGGCGAGGTCGCCGTCGCTGCAGATCACGAAAGTGTGGTGGTCGCACAGCCCCCGTCCATGGCGCGTACGCAGCCGGCGCTCCGCGATGGCCATCCCAACGGCGTTGGCAAAGCCCTGACCGAGCGGGCCGGTGGTGACCTCCACCCCCAGCTCGGGACAGGCTTCAGGGTGCCCGGGAGTCCGGCTGCCCCATTGTCTGAATGCCTTGATGTCGTCGAGGGAGAGGCCGTAGCCGCACAGGTAACTCATCGCGTACAGGAGGATGGAGGCGTGGCCGGCGCTAAGGATGAACCTGTCCCGATCCGGCCAGGTCGCCGCTGCGGCGTCGTAGCGCATGACCCTGCCCCAGAGCACGTGCGCCAGCCCCGCGAGGGCCATTGCCGTGCCCTGGTGGCCGGAGCGCGCGGCGTGGGGGGCGTCCATCGCCAAACCGCGAATAACGCTTACGGCGGTTCGTTCGAGTTCGGCTTCGCTCAGGTCGTGCGCGGCCATGGGGGTGTCAGCAGAGACTCTGCGGGGTCGGAATCCAGGACTGTGGCGGGCGGCGGCCTCACGCCACCGGCGCCGGCAGCAGCGTGTAGGGCACCACCACGCCCTGCCCCCCGGCCAGGGTGCAGCGAGCCTCCACCGTTCCGTAGGATTCGAAGGTCAGCTCGGCCTTCACGAGCCGGAAGTTGAACTTGCCTGGCTCAACCTGCAGAGCCTGGACGTTGCGCGCCACCTGCTCCCCGTCGCGTGTGTAGACCACCTCGAGCACCCCGTCGGAGTCGCCGCCGGCCTCGCAGCGCACGATCACCACGAGATGCGGGGCAGCCGTCAGGGGCAGCGGCCCGGCTGCGACCGCCGAGAACTGCACCCCCGTGAGGTCGAGGCGGGTCGTAGGGCCTGGAAGTGAGCGTACGTCGATGTTGTCGATGAACAGCGCTGCGATGATTTGCACGCCAAAAACAGTAACGCCCCGATCGGTGATTCGGGGGACATGCCCGGTCTTGAACCGCAGAACAGGGCGGGCAGCGTCGTAAAGTTAATTTCCGTGTTGCGCTTCTTCTCCGTGCTGCTTCTAGCCGCCGCCATCGGGTTGTGGATACTCTCCGGTCGCATCGGCACGGCCCCCCCGGAAGGCGATCCGATCGAAGCCGGGAGACCTTCCGATCCCATCTTCTCGCCTGCCCGGTTTTCCTTCGAGGTCATTCCCGACGTTGAGCCGGTGGAGGTCTCATTTCCGGAGGAAATCCCCTGGTGGGGGGAAGCGGCCCTCTCCGAAGTGGTCGTGGGCATGCCCGAGGACAGCTGCGTGGTGGTGCGAAGCGCCGGGGAGACCATTTTTTCCCACAAGGCCGACGCTGCGCTCATTCCTGCATCCCTTCAGAAACTGGTAACGGTTCAAGGGGTGCTTCAGGCCGCTGGCGTCTACCCGCAAAGGGAGCTTGAGCTCGGTCCCGACTTTGTGTACCAGACTTTGGCGTTTTCCGAGTCGCCCCCGGTGCAGGGGGTGATAGGCGGCGACCTTTATCTTCTCGGCGGTGGTGACCCTTTGCTCTCAACCCCCGAGTACGCCGAGTTGCTAGCGGCCGAGGACGCCCCTGCCAGCAACCTCGACAACCTGGCTCAGCAAATCGTGGACGATTGGGAACTGAGGAGGATCGAAGGAAGCGTGGTCACCGTGGACCTGCGCTACGACTCCGCAAGCTCTGTCAGCACGTGGCCGGAGGGCTTCGCGGAGACGGGTGTCACAGGCACCCTGAGTTCTGCAGCCCTAAACCAGGGATACGACTTTTCCCCCGAGTTCGGCTCGCTCGACGGCCTGCGCCCCGATCCTGAGGCGGCGCTTCGCACCGCAGTCCTGTTTGACGACATGCTCGAAGCACGCGACGTGGCCATCCCGTTCCGGCCCGAGGTGGCGCCGCGCGACAGGCAATACTCCGAATCCACCACCAGCCTTGGAATTCTGAACTCCGCCCCCCTGCGGGACTACATGAGCCACATGCTCAAGGAGAGCGACAACACCACGTCCGAGTTGCTGCTAAAGGAGATCGGGCTGCATCTCACCGGAACCGACGACGATGGGAACGCCTCAACCCTCGACGGGGCAATAGCCGTTCAGGACATCCTTCGTCAAAAGCTGGTCAACCTGACCCGCACGCCTGCCGACGGCTCCGGGCTGAGCCCCGACAACAGGCTGTCCTGCTCACAGGCGACGGCGCTCCTTGAGATGGAGCCCTACGGCGGGCCGGAAGGCGAACTTGCCTCCTACCTGCCCGTCTCCGGCGTCTCAGGCACCCTCGAGGATCGTTTCACGAGCGACAAGATCAGGGGCAGAGTGAGGGCCAAGACCGGTTCGCTCTCCCAGGCGACGACCCTGGCAGGCTTTGCCGAGGGGATTGACGGGACATGGTTCACCTTTGCTGTGATTTTGAACCACGACGGCTTCCTCACTGATGCCGTCACCGAGCCGATCCTTGAGTCATTGCTTGACATCCTGGTTTCCTCCGATGCCGTCGACTAGGGCCGCCGGATCCGCCGGAATCCCGTTTCCCCCGCGCCGCTAGGCTGAAGTGCGTGCAGTCACCCGAGGCAGACGACACGCAGCCCGAGGGGGTCGCCGACGCATCTTCGCCGACCCCGGGGACTTCGAGGCCGGGCAAGCCGGGCGAAGTTCTGGAAGAGCTGCGGGACTTGCTGTTGGCCTATTTTCGCCAGGAGGCGGTAGAGCCCCTTAAACGTCTGCTGGCCTGGCTCGGCTGGGGGATGCTGGGGGCGGCCCTGCTGTGCATCGGGATGGTGCTGCTGGCCCTAGCGGCGCTTCGGGCGCTGCAGACAGAGACCGCCGAGCACCTCTCAGGCAGCCTCAGCTGGACGCCGTATGCGATAGTGCTGGCAGCGTTTGTGCTGATTTTCGCCTTCGCCCTCAAGTCGGCAAGGGCAAGGCGCCGCAGATCTGACGAAGCAAAATAGCCGCAAAATAACCGAGGCCAAAATGAAAAAAAACACTGACTCAGACGAGAAGATCACCCCGGAGACGCTTGAGGCCAAGCTCCGTGAGGTGGGCGACGCAATCAACAACGCCAGCCAGCCTGCCCGGGAGGCAGCCTGGCGGGTGGGCGTGATGGTCGCCGCGCTGCTCGTGATTCTGGCCTACTTCCTGGGCCGAAGGCGTGGACGTCGCTCACGCGCATTCATCGAGGTTCAGCCAGGCTGATGGCGAGGAGGAGGCCTTCGAGGGATACCCGTGCCAGAGGGGGGTTCCTGGCCGAAGCCCGCAGGCGAGGGCTCTTGGCCGCCGTCCGCAGGCGCGGCCTCACCCACGGGCTTCTCGGTGACAGCACGGCCTGGCTCCTGGCGGGTATGGCCGCCTGGGCGCTGCACGGGCTGCGCCGGGCTTTTTCGTTCGCCGGTGACCCCGCCAAATACCTTCAGGTGAAGACAGGGGATCGTCTCACAGTACGAAATCGACGGTGAGCCGCCCGGCAAGCGAGTCGGCCGGCACGGAGGTTCTCGACGGGCTGCCAGGGGCGGACTCCCCACCCGACACGAAACTCGCCGAGGCGCCAGGCAGGTTTGCGCCAGGAGATCTCGTCCTGCTCGTTGACGATAAGAACCGGCAGCAGGTTCTTCGCCTCGCAGAGGGGGAGGTATTCCACACCCACGCCGGGGGACTGAGCCACGACGATGTTCTCGGGGCGACGGAGGGGGTGATGATTCGGTCTTCGAGGGGATCCCGCTATAGGGCGCTGCGCCCGGGCCTCGCGGAGTTCGTCCTGAACATGAGGAGGGGCGCACAGGTGATCTACCCGAAAGACCTGGGGCCAATTCTGATGCTGGCCGACATTGCGCCAGGGCAGCGGGTGCTGGAGTCGGGGGTCGGTTCGGGGGCGCTTTCCATGGCACTTCTGAGGGCGGGTGCCCACGTGCTGGGATACGAGATCCGCCCAGACTTCGCCCGCAGGGCCGTGAACAACGTGAGGGCCTTTCTAGGCCCGGAGGCACTGGGGCGTTACGAGGTGGTTCTGGCCGACTGCTACGAGGGTTTCACCGCCGACGGAACTGCGGGCGTGCGGCCCGGCGGCCTGGACCGGGTGCTCCTTGACCTCCCGGAGCCTTGGAGGGTGGTCGAGCACGCCCGGCAGGCCCTCCGGCCCGGGGGGATCCTGCTGGCCTACACCCCCAGCGTGATCCAGGTGTCTCACCTGCGCAAGAGCCTCTCCTCCGCTACCTGGGGCATGGCCACGACCTGCGAGGTGCTTCAGCGGGCATGGCACGTTGTCGGGGACGCGGTGCGCCCGGATCACCGGATGGTCGGCCACACCGGCTTTCTCACCCACGCCCGCCACCTGGCCGGCTAGGGGGATGGCCCGAGTCCCCTCCGGGCGGCCACGCGACCCCCAAGAACCAGGAAACCAGCGGGTGGACAGCCTGTGAGCCTGATTGACATCGTCATTTTGGGGATTGTGGCGCTGGCCGGGTTCCTGGGCTACCGATCGGGGCTCATGTCGCACCTGCTGGGCGTGCTGGGAATCGCCCCAGGGCTGCTGCTGGCCGTCAGGCTCCTCCCTTGGGTGATGGAGCGGGCTGGCGACCGCCTGAGTTTGCTGAACCCGTTCGGGGCGAGCGCCGGGGTGCTGCTGGCAGGGGCTGTGCTCGGGTACATCGTGGGGCGGCTCGCGGGCAGGCTCTTCTTGAAGATCATGCCAGGGACGATTCGCCTCGCCGACAGGCTGGCAGGGACGCTGGCCTTGGCAGCGGCCGCCGGGACGGTCATCTGGCTGCTGTTGCCGCTGGCAGAGGTGACGCCGGGCTGGCTGTCCGAACAGATCGAAGGCTCCGCCGCTGCCCGATTTGCAAGGAACTACCTCCCGGGGCAGCCAGACGTTATCTCCTCGGTGCGCTCCCTCGCGGGCAGGCTTGCCTGAACGCGAAACGCGGCCCGGATTGCCGGGCCGCGTCACAGAAGAGGGGTCTTCAGGCGTCTATTTCAATGAAGATGCACTCGCCAGGGCACTCCTCGGCAGATTCGATCACGGCTTCCTCCTGGCCGTCGGGCACAGAGGCCAGCCCTGTGGGGCCGCCGGGGTCGCTGTAAATGGTCTCGCCCTCGCGCACATAGGCCAACCCGTCGTCGAGCAGGGTGAACACGTCAGGGGCTATCTCTTCGCACAGCCCGTCACCGGTGCACAGATCTTGATCTATCCAGACCTTCATCGAATCTCCTAATAAATTAAATTAGTGTGTAGAACTAAAACTAGTGCCACTTAACTAAATGCCATAAATGCTGATTTGCATTTATTCAGTGTTCCGAGGTTGAGTAAACTCTTGCCTCGAAATAATTGTAGCACCAATCGTAGCAAGTTCGGCGGATCGATGCAATGGGGCAGCAAATCGTTGGCGCTGGACCTCTGTCAGCAGGCAGCCGCTGCACGTCACGCAGCCTAAGGGAGGCGCAACACTTGCGGCAGGCAGCCTGTGCGGCTTCCAGCGAGGATTGCCCCGATCGGGTTTGCGGAATTCCCCCGATTGGGCATCAAGAGGTGTAATGTCGCTTCTGCGAAGCAATTCGCTGGAGTGAACCACGCGAGGGGAGGTCAACGCCATTTCCACACCAGAGGCTGCGCCAGAAGGTCGTTCGAAGATCGTCGATGAGCTGCGCCTGGAGATCGAGGCCCTTCGCATCCGGCTGAAGGAAGCCCCTAAGCGCACCCGCACGCTCGAGGAGCGCCTGATGGAAACCAAGGGGCGGCTGGCGCAGGCCGTCGAGCAGAATCAGAAACTCGCAACCGTTCTGCAGGAGACCCGCAGACGCGTCACCGAGCTGCGCAGCGAGCTCGAGAACCTGACCCGGCCACCCAACGCCTACGGAATCGTCCTGGGCGTGAACGAGGACGGGAGCGTGGACGTGCATTCCAACGGCAGGAAACTGCGCGTGTCGACCAGCCCCGAACTTGAAGGTCTCCTCAAGCTTGGCCAGGAGGTCGCCCTCAACGAGACCTCCAGCGTGGTGCTGGCGCGCAGCCACAGCAGCACAGGCGAAGTCGTCACGCTCAAGGAGACGCTTGAAAGCGGGCGGATGATCGTCTCCACCAGAACTGGGGAGGAGCGCGTGGTGAACACGGCCGAGGCCCTGAAGTCGCATTCACCCCGTCAGGGCGACTCCCTGCTGATTGAGCCGAACACCGACATGGCGGTGGAGGTGCTGCCCACCTTCCCGATGCCCGATCTGGTGCTCGAGGAGATCCCCCAGGTCACCTACGCAGACATCGGCGGCCTCGACGCCCAGATCGAAAAGATCACCGACGCCGTGGAGCTGCCATTCCTTCATCCCGAGGTCTTTGCCGAGCACAGGCTGCCCTACCCGAAGGGAATCCTGCTGTATGGCCCGCCCGGGTGCGGGAAGACACTCATCGCCAAGGCCGTGGCGAACTCCCTTGCCACGAAGATGGCGATGGCCGGTCGGAAAGGCGAACCCCGCAGCTACTTCCTGAACGTCAAAGGCCCGGAACTGTTGAACAAGTACGTTGGGGAGACGGAAAGGCAGATACGCCAGATCTTCCGCCAAGCCAGGGATCGCTCCACCGAGGGTTGGCCGGTGATTGTCTTCTTCGACGAGATGGAGTCCCTGTTCAGAATGCGCGGCAGCGGCATCAGTTCCGACATGGAGTCCACCATCGTGCCCCAGTTCCTGGCCGAGATCGATGGCGTGGAAACCCTGCGCAACGTCATTGTGGTGGGCGCATCCAACCGTGAAGACCTGATCGATCCGGCGGTGCTGCGCCCTGGCCGTCTGGACGTGAAGATAAGGATCGACCGCCCCGACTCGGAGGCCGCCGCGGACATCTTCTCCCGCTACCTCACGACCGATCTGCCCATCGCCCGCACCGCCGTCGAGCAGATTGGCGGCGGTGAGACGGAAAAGGCCGTGCGCGGGATGATTGAACAGGTGGTGGCCGACCTCTACAGCACCGAGCCCCGCAACAGGTTCCTCGAGCTCACCTACGAGGGCGGCGACAGGGAGATCCTCTATTTCAAGGACTGGATTTCCGGTGCGATGATCGAAAGCGTCGTGCGCCGGGCAAAGTATCTGGCGGTCAAGCGTTACATAGCAGGGGCGGAGCGGGGCATCACGGCAGAGGACCTCATCGAGTCGGCAGGGGAGGAGTTCGCCGAGTTCGAAGATCTGCCCAGCATCGGCCAGCCAGGCAGCTGGGCAAAGCCAGCCTCCAGGAAGGGTGAGCGGATAATCTTCGCCCGCAATTTGGCGCGCTCCACAGAAGGCACCGCAGCCCCATCTGTGGAGAGAGTCAGACCCGGCCAATACCTCTAGCGGCGGCCAGCGCCAAGTGAGTCGGGCCGAGGAACCCGTACCCAAGATTTGCGGACTCGAGACCGAGTACGGAATCATCCAGCGGGGTTGCCGCGACTTCAACCCGGTCACAGCCTCCTCAATTCTCATCAACGCCTACCTCGCCAGGCAATCGATTGACACGCGGGGGGCGACGGGAAAGGTGGACTGGGACTTCAAGGACGAATCCCCAGGCTGCGATGTCCGTGAGGAGGGCACCCCGATTGGCTTGGCGCCCGAGGCCGAGACGCATCTCGTGAACGCCGTGCTCACGAACGGCTCCCGCTATTACGTGGATCACGCCCATCCCGAGGTCTCAGGGCCGGAGTGCGCGGACGCCCGCACGGCCGTTCTCTACGACCAGGCCGGCGATCTCATCATGCGGGAGTCCATGGCCGCCGCCGCAGAGTTCCTTCTGCCTGGGGAGGAGATCGTGGTCTACAAGAACAACTCCGACGGAAAGGGCAACTCCTACGGCTGTCACGAGAACTATCTGATGAGCCGCACCACCCCCTTCGGAAGAATCGTGCAGGGGGCGACAGCCCACTTCGTCACCAGGCAGATCTACTGCGGGGCGGGCAAGGCAGGAGCCGAGGCGTCGGGGGCGGGAAGCTTCTCGTCACCTTTCCAGATCGCCCAGCGGGCGGATTTCCTTGAGGAGGAGGTTGGACTGGAGACCACCCTCAAGCGCCCGATTGTGAACACCCGCGACGAACCCCACGCCGACCCCCGGCTCTATCGGCGCCTCCACGTGATTGCGGGGGACTCCAACTGCTCACAGACGGCCACGTTCCTGAAGGTGGGGACTACGCAGTTGGTGCTTGCCTTGGTGGAGGTGGACCTCTTTCCTGTAGACCTCTTCTTCGCCGCCCCGGTGAAGGCGCTGCGGAAGGTGAGCGCCGACCTCTCCCTGCGCCGTCCCCTGCGCCTGGCCAATGGCACAACGGCCACCGCCCTTGAGATCCAGTGGGAGCTGCTCGACCGCTGCGCGAAGTATTGCGAGACCTTCGGTATGTCGGCGGTGGGGGAGTCGGCGCCTGAAGTGCTGCTCACGTGGGAGAGGGTGCTCAGCGAGCTCGAGGCGGATCCCCTGGGCCCGTCTGAGACTTTGGACTGGGTTGCAAAGTACCGGCTCATCGAGGCCTACAGGGAGCGGCACGGCCTCTACTGGAGCGACAGCCGCGTCAAGGCGCTGGACCTGCAGTATCACGATCTGCGCCCGGAGCGTTCGCTGGCTGCCCGGCTGGGCCTCGCGAAAATCGTCGGGGACGATGAGATCGAAGCCGCCGTGGTCAATCCGCCCGGCGACACCCGGGCCTACTTCAGGGGACGCAGCCTTCAGCGCTTTGGAAAGGACGTGGTGGCCGCGAACTGGGATTCTGTGGTCTTTGACCTGGGCGGGGAGGGGCTGAGGCGGGTCCCGATGATGGAGCCAGGACGCGGGACTTCTACCAGCCTGGCTAGCGTATTCGATGAGAGCGAGACGCCGGCGGAGCTGATCAAACGCCTCAAGCAAAAGCCGGAAAGGAAGGTCGACGATGCCTGAAACAAGACGCGATCAGAGCACCCCGCAGCGACAGGAGAGGAAGCCCGGCCAACCGCAGGAGGCAGGCAAGACGGCCCAGGGGGAGCGGCTGAAGAGCGAGATAGACGACCTGCTCGACGAAATAGACGAGGTACTGGAGTCGAATGCCGAGGAGTTCGTGAACTCCTATGTGCAAAAGGGCGGGGAGTGAGGGGCAGAGCCGCATGATTCCCCTTTTCGAGCCCCTCAGCGACCCGGGACCCAGCTTCACCGGACTGCTGGCATCGCTCCCAAACTGCAGCATCTTTCCACCCCACCTGTCTGAACAAGCGGGAGGGGTGCGGCCGGACAAGGCCGGCATCCCCCACGGCACCACGGTTGTGGCCCTCCGCCACGCCGAGGGGGTGGTGCTGGCGGGCGACCGGAGGGCTACCGCAGGGGGTTTCATCAGCCACAGGAACATCGAAAAAGTGTTCCCGTCGGGCTCTCACGCCGGCGTCGCGGTGGCGGGGGCGGCTGGCCCGTCCCTGGAGCTTGTGCGTCTTTTCCAGCTTCAGACGGAGCACTACGAAAAGGTGGAGGGCAAGCCCCTCAGCCTGGAGGGCCAGGCGAACCAGCTCGGGCAGATGGTGCGCGCAAACCTTCCCGCCGCCCTCACCGGGCTGGTGGCGATTCCCATCTTCGCCGGCTTCGATGCTGCCGCCGACAGAGGGCGGCTCTTTCAGTACGACCTGACAGGCGGGCGTTACGAGGAGCAGGACTATGCCGCCACCGGATCTGGCAGCTTGCACGCAGGCACGGTTATAAAACTGGGGTTTAGCGATGACATGCCGCCCGGTGAGGCGATCGATCTGGCTATCAAGGCGCTCTTTGAGGCCGCCGACGAGGATTCCGCCACCGGCGGGCCCGACCTCGTTCGAAGGATTTTCCCCGTGATCGCCAGCATCGGCGCTGACGGTTACCTGCGGATCTCCGACGATGAGATTGAG
Organism: uncultured Acidimicrobiales bacterium; assembly: GCA_958295925.1. Lineage (GTDB taxonomy): Bacteria > Actinomycetota > Acidimicrobiia > Acidimicrobiales > CATQHL01 > CATQHL01. Next base: position 47,232 of record CATQHL010000001.1, on the reverse strand, counting down.
TCGCGCTTCCGCTCGCACATAGCGCTGCTCGACGAGAAGGCGCAATGACCCGCAAAGGCGCGCGACCATGAACATGCCCTTCTACGTGGCGCCTGAGCAGGTCATGAAAGACCGGGCCGACTACGCCCGCAAGGGCATAGCACGCGGCCGCAGCCTCGTCGCGCTCGCCTACGCCGGGGGGATCGCCCTCTGCGCCGAGAACCCGTCGTCGACCTTGAACAAGATCAGTGAGATATACGACCGGATCGCCTTCGCAGGGGTGGGCAAGTACAACGAGTTTGACCAGCTCCGCATCGCCGGGGTGCGCCACGCCGATCTCAAGGGCTACTCATACAGCCGCGCGGACGTGGACGCCCGCAGCCTCGCCAACCAGTACGCCCAGATACTCGGTGACATCTTCACCCACAAGCTGAAGCCGATGGAGGTTGAGATTTTGGTGGCCGAGATAGGCGAGAGCGCCGACGAGGACCAGATGTTCCACATCCTCTACGACGGCACGGTTGACGACGGCAACCGCTACATGGTGCTCGGGGGGGAGGCCGAGGGCATCTCCGAACGCCTTGCCGAGAGCTACGAGACGCAGATGAGCGCCGAGGCCGCGCTGCGTTGCGCCGCCGCAGCGCTAGCGGGGCCCGATCGCCTTCCACCGGAAGCCCTGGAAGCCGCTCTCCTGTCAAGATCGCAGGCCAGACGCAGCTTCAAGCGCCTCTCTACCGAGGAGATCGCGGCAATTCTGGGCGCAGCGGAGGCTCCGGGGGGCCAGGACGGCCCTGACGGGGAGCCGCAGGCGGCGGCGACTTCCGGGGACCCGGCCGAGCAGCTGTAGGGCACAGGAAGTACGCGGGCAGGTGCGCCGTCGAATCTACGGCCTCGAGAACGAGTACGGGATCACCTTCTCCGGCCAGCGCCGCCTCAGCCCCGACGAGGTCGCCCGCTACCTGTTCAGGCGGGTGGTGTCGTGGGGACGCAGCAGCAACGTCTTCCTGAGCAACGGGGCACGCCTCTACCTCGACGTCGGCTCCCACCCTGAATACGCCACGCCCGAATGCGACTCCATCTACGAGTTGGTGGTTCACGACCGCGCAGGCGAGGAGGTGCTGTCGCAACTTACGAAGTTCGCGCAGGACAGGCTCAACCTCGACGGAAACCGGGGCAGCATCTACGTGTTCAAGAACAACACCGACGTCGCAGGCAACTCCTACGGATGCCACGAGAACTACCTCACCTCACGCCGCGAGGCGCTTAACGAATACACCGAGGCCCTCATCCCCTTCCTGGTGAGCCGGCAGATCTACTCCGGTGCCGGAAAGATTCTGGAAACGACCAGGGGCGCCAAGTACTGCATCAGCCAGCGGGCCGAGCACATCTGGGAGGGCGTGTCCAGCGCCACAACCCGCTCCCGTCCCATAATCAACACCCGCGACGAGCCCCACGCCGACGCCGAGCGCTACCGGCGGCTGCATGTGATAGTGGGTGACTCCAACATGAGCGAGTACGCCACCTTTTTGAAGGTGGGCGCATGCAGCATCCTGCTGCGAATGCTGGAGGAGCCCGGGGTGGTGCTGAGGGACATGACCATGGAAAACCCCATCAGGTCAATCAGGGAAATCAGCCACGACCTGACCTGCCGCCGTGAGATCCGTCTGGCCAGCGGGCGCATGCTCAGCGCCCTTGACATGCAGATCGAGTACTACGAACGGGCGCTGGAGTTCTCCCGCAAGTATGAACTGGGCGATGGGGAGAGGCGCGCCCTGGGCATGTGGGGGCACGTGCTGGAGCAGATTGAGAAAGACCCCATGAACCTTGACAGGGAGTGCGACTGGGTAATCAAATACAAGTACATGCAGCAGTACCAGGCCCGCAACAACTTCACCCTCAAGCACCCCAACGTGATGTTTTTTGACCTCATGTATCACGACATGAACAGATCCAGGGGAATTTTCCGCAAACTGGCCGAGCGCGGGCTGGTGGAGCAGATCTGCCTGGAGGAGGACATCAGAAATGCAATGGAAAACCCGCCCCAGACCACGCGGGCGCGACTCCGTGGGAATTTCGTGCGTCGGGCAAAGGAACGCAAGAGGGACTACACGGTCGACTGGGTACACCTCAAGCTGAACGACCAGGCGCAGCGCACCATCCTGTGCACCGACCCGTTCAAATCGCATGACGAACGGGTGGAGCGGCTCATCGCATCCCTTTGAGGCCTGCGGGTTGGCAAGCTTCACCATCACCAGGCTCGAGCGGCTGCTGAAACTGTCAGCGGCCCTCCTGAACACGGAGCGCCCGCTTCCGGCCAGCGAAATTCGCAGCAAGGTGCAGGGTTACAGGGGCAGCCTCGCCAATTTCCGGCGCATGTTCGAGCGGGACAAGGCCGACCTGAAAAAGGTGGGAATCCCGATAATCGTGAGGACTGTCCCGGGCAGCGATCCCCCTGTGGACGGCTACCTGGTGAACAAGAAGGACTATTCCTTCAACGATCCCGGCTTCACCGAGTCTGAGCGGGCGGCCCTTTACCTTGCGGCCAGATCTGTGCGGCTTGAGAACACGAACCCCGAGTCGGCAGTCTGGCCTCTCGGCGGCCACTCCCTGGCCGCAGCCGAGCCGGTGGTGAGCGCGCTGCCCCTCGAAGCCCATCTGGTGCGCCTTTATGAAGCCGTCACAAGCCGCCGAACAGCCTCCTTCTCCTACCGGGGGGAAGCACGCCTCGCCGAGCCTTTGCGATTGAGTTTCTCGAGGGGGCACTGGTACTTGGCGGCGTTTGACCGTCGTCGCGAGGGCATTCGACACTTCCGCATGGATCGGATTGACGATCTGGAGCTTGGTGAGCCCGGAGGGTTCGAGCCACGCCCCCTTAGCGGCAAAGGGCCGGACGCCCCCACCTGGGAACTTGGCTCGGAACTGACCGACGTCCGCCTTGCCGTGGGGGAGGAGATCGCCGACTGGGTGCTCGGGCAGGTTGAGCCGTTAAGGACAGGGCGAGCCGACGACGGGACACTGCTGCTGGACTTGCGGGTGGCCAACCACGACAGGTTCCTGGACTTCGTGCTTTCCCTCTTGGATCACTGCGAATTGCTGGAGCCCCCCGAACTGCGCGACAAGCTGCTGGATCGGCTGCGCGCCCTTTCACAGGCTTCGGGCCCCACCCCAGTCGAGCGGGGCTTGGAGGGAGGGGCTTGGATGGTAGAGGGGAGGGCGAAGATTGCCGCCGGGGGAGTGGAGGGCGTCCTGGCCGGGCGGGAGGATGCGCTTAAGCGCCCTAAGCGATCCGCGAGGCTGGATCAGCTGGGCCGGCTCCAGAGGATGCTTCAGCTGGTGCCTTGGGTGACCGAGCGAGGCGGGGCGCCACTCCCGGAGATTGCGCATCGCTTCGACTATCCGGAAGCGATGCTGCTCAACGACCTGCAGAGCATCCTGTTCATGGTGGGGGTCCCCCCGTACACGCCTGACGTGCTGATAGAGGTCTCGATAGACGAGGACGGATGGGTCAACATCGCATACGCCGACTACTTCTCCAAGCCGCTTCACCTCACCCCTGAGCAGGCCCTTGCCCTCCTGGCGGCCGGATCGGCCTGGCAGGCGCTGGAGCGCAACAGCGCCCTCAGCTCCGGCCTTGAAAAGCTGGCCAGGCTGCTGGACATAAACGCCGAGGAGGCCATAGATGTCCAACTCGGCAGGGGCGAGGCGCACCTCGAGTTGATAAGCGCAGCCTGCAAGCAGCACCGCAAGCTTGCCTTGGAGTACTACAGCTACAACCGCGACGCCTTCGCCGAGCGCGTCGTGCATCCCCTCCGCCTGTTTGCAGAGGGTGGCTCCTGGTACCTGCGCGGGTACTGCGAATTGGCCTGCGACTTGCGGACGTTCCGCCTTGACCGGATTATTCGCGCCGAGCCGGGCAGCGAGCACTTCGATCCGCCCTCGACCCCTACCGACCCCATGATCTGGGGCGAGTTGCCGGCCGACTCCTGGGCCGACCTCCGTTTGCGACCCGGCGCCTTCTGGGTCTTGGACTATTATCCGACAATCCGGCGTGAGTCCGCCAGCGATGCCTGCACTGCACGGTTTTACGTTTCCGCCCTGCCCTGGCTGGAGCGCCTGTTGTTATTGCTCGGCCCCGAAGTGGAGGTTTTAGGCGGCTGCGGCATTCCTGAGCAACCCGCCGCAGAGGCGGCAATTCGAATCCTCTCCATCTACGGGGAATAACACGTTCGCGGCTTCCCACTGCATTAGCGTTTATTCAGATGGATAGCAGCAATCCCCCGCCTGGGTCGTCGGGGTCGCCTGAGCGGGCAGACGAGGCGTCCGGCTCGGACGCCCTTCCAGGCAAAGGGGCTTCTGGTGACCTTCTGAGCGAACTGCTGGCGATAACCGCCCCCGCCCAGCCTGCGGGTGTCGCAGAACCCGCCCGCCCTGAGGTGCCCATTGAGGCCCGGCCACCATCAGAGCCTTCCCCTACAAGAGAACAGCCGTCCGATGCTGCCGTCCCGGCGCCATCCGATCTGCCCGTGTCTGTTATTGGGGCGGAATCCCGCAAGCCGATTCTGCTGACGGACATTCCGCCCATCTCGATGCCGCCCCCAAAACCGCCACCCCCCGCGCCGCCGCCGTCGGCTCATCCACCCCCGCCCACGCAGCCGATGCCGAATACGACGCCTCGCCCGGTGCGGCCACTCCCGCCCACGCAGCCGGTGCCGAAGACACCTCACCCTCCAGCTCCTCAAGTGCCTCGCCCCCCGGCTGTGCAGCCACCCCCGGCTCCGGCAGCGCCTGCCGCGCCCCCTCATGCTGCGCCGCCCGCGGCAGAGCCCCCAATGTGGCCCGGCGAGCCGATCCTCCAGCCGGTGCCGCCCACGCAGCCGGTGCAGCCCCTTCAACCATCTGCCCCCCCTCAGCCGATGGCGCCCCCGACCCCTGCCGCCCATCCACCAAGGCCTCCGCAGCCTCCGCAACCCCCGTTGCCCGCCCCGCCGAGGGTGTCATCTGCGCCGCCTGCGCCCCTGCGAGACCCGTTGCTGCAGCCAAGGCCCGCCCCCGCCCCCGCTCCGCCACGGCCCGCCCCTGCCCCGGCACCGGGCGAGCCGCTCCTGCCGCCGCTCGGCGAGCCGTTTCCGCAAGCACCCGAAATAGAGCCCCTCGACAGCTACTACAGAGAAGGCGAGGTGTTTGACGACGTCACCGAAGAGCTCGAAACAGACGAGTTGCCGGAGGTGCAGGAGGTAAGCCGGCTGCGGAAGTACATGGGGTGGGCGATCACGATTGTCTTTGCATTGCTGGCTGCGTTCCTGATTCGCCAATTCATCCTCCACGCCTTCTATGTGGAATACGAATCAATGCAGCCCACCCTGGAGCCCAATGACCGGATCCTCGTCAACAAGCTCGACAAATCCCCCTCACGCGGCGACCTGCTGGTTTTCACACGCCCCGATGGTGACCTCATCAAGCGGGCCATAGCCCTGAATGGCGAAACGGTCCGCTTCGTCGACGGCGGGCTGAAAATCGAATCCAGCGAGGTGGGCTCCAAGTGGTTGGACGAGCCCTACCTCGCCCAAAACACTGTCACCGCGCCTCCCTCCAGGCCTATTCCGGGCTGCGAGGCACCCGAGGGCCTGCAAAACGACGGGGCGTCCTGCAAGGTGCCCGAGGGATATGTGTTCGTCCTGGGTGACAACCGCTCCTATTCCCTCGACAGCAGGAGCTTCGGCCCAGTCTCCTATGACAGCATCGTCGGGACCGCATTCTTCCAGATCTGGCCCCTGGGGGATATGCGAGCCTTCTGAGCTTGAGCCGTCCTCGGCCCGATCACGGGTAGAGGCGCTGGATACAGGTGAACAACCGCTCAGGGTTGTCGCTGCTGACTGCGTCGAGGCCTGCGTCCAGCAGGTTGAGGATGCTCCGCTCGTAATGGGCATCCCAACCGAAAGTCATCACCTTGAAGCGGTGAAAGAGCACCGAGGTGCCGCCTGTCCAGTCCTCCCCTGGCATCCCTACGGCGTCTACGCCTGCCGATGACAACTGATCGGCCAGGCGCTCCATGCCACCGGGGATTCGCTTTCTGGCGGCTGAAAGCACCAGCCTGACCTTCGGCCACCGCCGCTTCCAGGCGAGCAGCATCTGAAGGTCTGAGTGAGCCAGCCAAAGCCTCTCCAGCCCCTCTGCGCCCCCGGCAGCCTGTACGTCTTCGACTGCAGGCTCAGGCGAGCGCCCCTCCGGCTCCAGGAGCAGATGGAAGCCCGCCCCGCACTCCGCCAGCAGGAGGCTTAATGGCAGCGTCCCCGGCCGCATCCCCGCCCGGCGGAGGCGCGGCCGGGGGCTCCCCAGCATGGCGACGCCACCCTCGCCGACGAAGAGGCGGGACTTCAGACCGGTCGCAGGGAGGGAGGCGGCCGCCAGGATCTCCCCGTAGCTGCCCACCGAGGAACGGTTCACGAAACCGATGGGACGTTCCAGCAGGGAAGGCAGTCGGGGGGGCATCTCACAAGTATTGCCTGACGCACCTGTCAACAACCGCCCCAGGCCGTGCCCATATGCTGCCGGAGGGCTGTCGGGGCGCTGGGTAGGCTGAAGCCGTGTTCAACATAGGAGCCGGGGAATTGATGGTGATCCTGGTGATAGCCCTGATCATCCTCGGCCCTGAGAAACTTCCCCGCACCGCACGCACCATCGGACGCGGAATCGGCAAAATCCGCCGCCTCATGAACAGCTTCCAGCAGGAGATGCAGGCCGCAGCCGACGGCCCCATTGAAGCCAAGGCCCGTAAAAGAGGGGCACAAGCCGCTGGGAGGGCAACGACCCCCGACGCAGGCGCTGTCGTTGGCAACGAGGAGAGCGAGGCTGCAAGGGGAGGCGAAGGCACGCCTGCATGAATGCATGAAGTCCGCTGGCCGCATGCCAATGCTGCGCCACCTCGCGGAACTGCGGAAGCGTCTCATTGTCGCGGTGGTCGCTGTGGCTTGCGGCGCTGTCGTCTGCTGGATTTTCTACCCGTGGATCATCGAGTCGCTGATGTCCCCCTACTGCGAAGTGGTCGACCCCACCGCAGAAGGTCTCGACGCGGGCGGGGAGTGCCGCCTGCTGGTGCTCGACCCCCTCGAGCCGCTGGCGGTGCGAATGACGGTGGCGGGATACGGGGGGCTGATCCTGGCCGCCCCCGTCCTGCTGTGGCAGGCGCTGCGCTTCATAGGGCCGGGGCTGCGCAAGCAGGAGCTGCGTCTCACTCTTGCTTTCGTCACAGCCGGCGTCCTGCTTTTCGCCGCAGGGGTCGCACTGGCGATCTGGAGCATCCCCCGCGCCCTCGGGTTCCTCACCAGCATCGGGGGGGAAGACCTCGTGAGCTTCTTCTCCCCCAGGCGATATCTGGGTTTCGTCATCAAAATGGCCGTGGCCTTCGGAATTGGCTTCGAGTTCCCCGTCCTGCTGGTCTTCGCCCAGTTCGCAGGTCTGGTCTCTACGGCAAAGCTGCGTCGGACACGCCAGTGGGCGCTGCTGGGGATCGTGATCGCCGGGGCTGTGCTGACCCCCAGCGGAGATCCCCTCACGCTGCTGATCCTCTCGGGGCCGATGTACCTCTTCTACGAGATGGCGATTTTGCTGGGGGCACTGCGGCAGCGCCGCAAGGCACGGCTGGAGGAGCGGGAAGGCGGCGAGCAGCCCGACGCGGGACCGCCGGTCGCAGGGCAGTCGTCCGAGGATCAGGCCACAGAGGATCAGGCGTCCGAGGATCAGGCCGCCGACGAGCGGCCCGGCACTGCTGAGGGATGAGCCCCGAGAGCCGGCCGGTTCCGTCCAGCGGGAGGGTGCGTCCCTTCCAGTTCGACCGCTTCCAGCAGGAGGCCGTCGACGCCCTCGCCGCCAACTGCTCCGTGATCGTGGCGGCGCCTACCGGCTCGGGCAAGACTGTTGTGGCCGAACGAGCAGTGGAGCTCGCACTGGCGGCGGGCAGAAGGGCCTTCTACACCGCCCCCATCAAGGCCCTTTCCAATCAGAAGTACGTCGACTTCCATTCGCTCTACGGCCCCGAGGCTGTAGGGCTGCTGACCGGGGACAACTCCATCAACTCCGGCGCCCCCGTGGTAGTGATGACCACAGAGGTGCTGCGCAACATGATCTACGCAAGTTCAGAGGACCTTGCCTCCCTTGACTGGGTGATCCTCGACGAGGTCCACTACCTGCAAGATCCCTACCGTGGGCCTGTCTGGGAGGAGATACTCATCCACGCCCCGGCAGAGGTGCGATTCGTGTGCCTTTCGGCGACGGTTTCCAACGTCGAGGAGATCCGCTCCTGGATAGCCGCTCTTCGGGGACCAACGCAGGCCGTCGTTGAGACGGAGCGCCCTGTGGATCTGGAGCGGATGGTGTGCGCCGGGGCAGGTGACCGCCATCGTCTGCGCTTCCTGCCAGTGCTCGTGGACGGCCAGGCGAACCCCGAGGGGTTTCGCCTTGAGTCCGACAAGCGCCCTGTGCGTCGACAGCAGCACGGCAACAGGCACCGAAGGGCGAGACGATACTGGCAGCGCCCAGACCGCCTCAGGGTGCTTGAGGAGCTCGGGGAGCGCGGGATGCTGCCGGTCATCTACTTCATCTTCAGCCGGGCGGGCTGCGCGGACGCCGCCGCATCCGTGGCCCGCTCCCGGCTGATGCTCACCACCGCCGAGGAGCGAAGGCGCATCGAGGAAATGGTGGAGCCTTTTGTAGCGGGCCTGAGCGAGGACGATCGCAACGCCGTCCGCTACGACGAGTGGATCGGGCAGATGCGCAGGGGAGTGGCCGCCCATCACGCGGGACTTCTTCCGCCGTTCAAGGAAGCCGTGGAGGCCTGCTTCACAGAAGGCCTGGTCAAGGCGGTGTTCGCAACCGAGACGCTCTCGCTGGGTATCAACATGCCAGCCCGCAGCGTGGTGATAGAGAAGCTCTCGAAGTTCACCGGTGAAGCCCACGAGCCGCTCTCGCCGGCCAGTTTCACGCAGTTCTCCGGCCGGGCTGGCAGGCGGGGCATCGACGAGAAGGGCTACGCAGTGGTTCTCTGGCATCCCCGTCAGCGCTTCGGGGCGATCCTCGAGCTGGTTCAGAACAATTCGTTTCCTCTCCGCTCCGCCTTTCGGCCCTCCTACAACATGACAGCCAACCTGCTCGCCCGCTTCAACCCGGCAGAGGCCCGCAGCATCCTCAACCGCTCGCTCGCCCAGTTCCAGGCTGACAGGTCGGTGCTGGAGCTGGAAAAGCGGATTCTGGACGCCCGCGCCAAGGGAGAGCGGCAGAAGGAGCGCGTCGCTTCTGCCCAGCGCCGCCGAAAGCGCAGCGTGCTCGCCGAGGAGATGGAGAGCCTTGCCGCCGTCTTGCGTGAGCGCGGCCACCTGAAGCGCTGGACCCTGCTGCCTGCCGGTGAGATGCTCACGGGCGTATACCACGAAAACGACCTGCTCATCACGGAGATGCTGCTTGACGGCCACTTCGACGAGGCCGACGAGCCCTCGCTTGCGGCGCTCCTCTCCTGCGTGACCTACGAGTCCCGCGGCTCCGACCCGCCCGGGGAGCCGGCCACGTACCCCAGCGAGTTCATCTACTTCGCCTGGATGCGGCTCACCGATCTCTACAACTCGATCGCCGCAACTGAGCGGCGCTGCCTGGGAAAGGCCCGCACCCGTCCGCCGGACGGCGGGTTTGTGCCTGCCGCCTACCACTGGGCCGATGGCGCCGAACTGCGCGACGGAATCATCGCCGACATCACCCCTGGGGACTTCGTTCGTAATGTGAAGCTGATCTGCGACCTGGCGCAGCAACTGGCCCGTGTGGCCCCCGACAGCGGCGCCGCCCGGACGTGCCGCAAGATGGCCACCAAGATGCTCAGAGGGGTGGTGGCCTCGTCCTCCCTCGACCTGATCAAGGTTTAGGAATACTCGCTTCGCAGGCGGGCTTGGCGGGCGGGCAAGAAGCGGACACTGTTGCGGTCGGGGAAGGTGAGCGTGGGCATAAGAAGAGGTGAGGACTGGGGATCACCAGCCGCGGTTCCGCCCGACGCCGTGAGCACGTATGCCGACCACGAGACCCGCTCGGTCGTCGAGGCCGCCCGCCGCGAGGGGGGCCCTCTCCCCCCGCTGAGGCTGCTGGGGGGCGACCTCCATCGGACGCTGGGCGGAGCGCGTGAGGGCGTGCGCAGCGCCGAGGCTGCCAGCAGGTTTGCCTGCGACCTTGGCTCGGTGCTGGCGGACGGGCGCATCCATTGGTTTGTGGCCCACCTCGTGGCCAAGCGCTCCTGGCTGGGCGGGCAGGTGCTCCTGGCCATGAACGCCGCCTTTCTGGGCAGCTGGAACGTGGCGCCCAGGGGCCACCCTGGCGACGGCCTGCTGGAGATACTCGAGGTCTCGGGCAGCGCCGCCGAGCGCCTCAAGGCCTGGCCGCGCCTGCGCTCCGGCAGCCACCTGCCCCATCAGGGCATCCGCACCTCGAGGACGCGGGCCTTCAGCCTCACCCTCCCAAGTCCGACTCCGGTCATCCTCGACGGCAGACGCGCCGCAGTCGCCCGAAACCTGATGATCAGGGTGGAGCCCGAAGCCCTGGAGATCTACGTCTAGGGCAGATCGGCGGAGCCCGGAATCCCCAGTCTGAGCAGCGTCCTGCGCTATAAATCTTGCAATGACAAACGCCGCGCCGACAGCGAGCGACGCCAAGCAAAAAGCCTTTGAGCGCATAGACGCGCTGACCGAAGAACTCCTCGGCGTCTCGCATGCGATACACGAGCACCCCGAGCTGGGATACGAGGAGCGCTTCGCCCACGACCTGCTGACCACAACCATCGCCTCCGCCGGGCTGAAGGCGGAGCGCAGCGCCTACGGGCTTGAGACGGCCTTCACAGCCCGGTCCGGCCCCGATTCCGGGCCCAGCGTGGCCATCCTTTGCGAGTACGACGCACTGCCCGGCATTGGCCACGCCTGCGGCCACAACGTCATCGCCTCCGCCGGACTGGGGGCGGGCCTGGCAGTCGCGTGCGTGGCAGCCGACCTGGGCGGGCAGGTGATCATTATGGGCACCCCTGCGGAGGAGAGCGGCGGAGGCAAGATTCGTCTCATCGACGCAGGTGCGTTCGAGGATGTCGACGCCGCGATCATGCTCCACCCTGCCGGGCTGGAGTTGTTTTCGATGACAACCCTGGCGGTGAGCCAGCTCAGGGCCACCTACCACGGACGCCCGTCGCACGCCGCCGCAGCCCCGGAGTTGGGCAGGAACGCCCTCGACGCTGCCGTGCTTGGCTATCAGGCGGCCGCCGCCCTGCGCCAGCACATCAGGCCCACCGAGCGCATTCACGGAATCTTCACCATCGGCGGGCAGAAGCCCAACGTGGTGCCCGCCCTGGCCCAGACCGTCTGGTACGTCCGCTCCCCCGACGCCCGTGGGCTGGCCGATCTGAAGCCCCGCCTGGCGGCATGCCTGCGCAGCGGCGCGGTGGCCGCCGAGGTGGAGGTTGCGCTCGACGCCGTCGCCCTTGACTATCTCGATGTGATCTCCAACCCCGTCCTGGAGCGGCTCTGGGGGCAGAACGCAGCCGCGGTGGGGCGACGACCCGCCCAGCCTGAGCCCGGTCGCAGCGTCGTTGGCAGCACCGACATGGGCAACGTGAGCGCTGTCGTCCCGTCGATTCACCCCATGATTTCAGTCGCCCCCCCTGATGTGGCGATCCACACGGAGGCGTTCGCGGAGCACGCCAGGGGGCCTGGGGGCGACAAGGCAGTGATAGACGGTGCCAAGATGCTCGCGGGGGTGGCCATCGACTACCTGGCCGACGCCTCCCTGCGCAAAGCCGCATCCGAGGCGTTCGTCGCCGGCGGGTAGATCACCGCCCGGCCTTCGCATCGAATGACCGAGGGGTAGCAAGGCGCAGCCTCTTGGAGAACCACCCCACCCGAAAGCTGTCACTGCGAATGTACGTGCCGGAAGAGTTCACAGACGAGGAGGCGGAGGTGCTGTGCCGCTACTTCACCAACCTCGACGAGCCGGTGTTCGCACTCGTGAACCTGCCGGAGGTGGTCAAGGGGGCGCTCTTTGCCCGCTATTCGCGCTCCGCAAAGAGCCTGCGCCGCCTGTTCCTCGACGAGTTCGTCGGGGAGCTCGACGTGAGCGGCGACCTCGGTGTGAACGCCACCATCGGGCTGCGTAGGGCTGAGGAGCTCTACGACCGGGTCTTCTTCGACTACGGGGACGACTCCGTGGCGCAGCTCGGAGGCGTCCACATGGCTTGCGAGCAGGCATCCAACATTCTCACGAAGGTGCTGGAGTGGGGACGGCTCATGTCGTATCTTGAGCAGTCCACCAGATATGTGGCCTACGACGGGAGGCTGGGGGGACGCTTCCGCTATTTCCGGGACCCGCAGGTGGCAGCCTCTCACCTGGGCACCCGTTACGTGGCCGACCTCGACAGGATTTTCACCCTCTACAGCGAGGCCATACCCGCCTTGCAGGAGTACTTCCGCCGCGAGTTTCCCAACCGCGACGGGGCAAGCGACTTCGCCTACCGCCAGGCCATCCGTGCCAAGGGCTTCGATGCCGTGAGGGGAATGCTCCCCGCCGCCTCGCTCTCCAACGTGGGCATCTACGGAAGCGGGCAGGGATACGAGAGCCTGCTGCTGAAAATGCGCATCCACCCCCTCGATGAGGTGCGCAACTACGCCGAGATGATGCTCAGGGAACTGCGCAAGGTCATCCCCTCGTTTCTAAAGCGGGTGGACGTCGACGACAGGGGGGTGGCCTGGAGCAACTACTTGGCCGACGCCCAGGCGTCCGCATCGGAGGTGGCGCAGAATCTGCTGGGCTCCGCGGACGCCGGCGTCCCCGATCCGCAACCGTCGAGCGTGCAGCTCATGGACTTCGACCCCGACGCCGAGGTGAAGACGGTGGTCGCCTGCCTGTACCCGCATGCCAGAGTCTCAGAGGACCGGATACGCCAGCAGGTTGAGGGGATGAGCGTCGAGGAGCGCCTGGGGATTCTTCGCGCCTATTCGGGGGAGCGCGGCAACCGCCGCCACAAGCCGGGGCGCGCCCTGGAGACTGCCGGCTACCGCTTTGACATACTCGCCGACTATGGGGCGTTCCGCGACCTTCAGCGTCACCGCCTTCTCACCATCCAGTGGCAGCAACTGAGCGCGCTTCACGGCTATGAGATGCCGGACTCGGTGACCTCGGCCGGACAGGGCGACGCTTTCAGGGAGTGCATGGATATCAGCGCCGACCTTTTCGGCAGGCTCGCAGAGAACTTCCCCTGCCAGGCCCCCTATGCGGTCTGCCTGGCTTACCGCATACGATTCGCTATGGGCATGAACGCCAGGCAGGCCATGCACCTGATTGAGCTTCGCAGCACCCGCCAGGGCCATCCTTCCTACCGCTACATTGCCCAGGAAATGCATCGGCTGATAAGAGACAAGGCCGGCCACCGCGCCATAGCGGAGATGATGACCTTTGTGGATCACTCATCCGAGCCGGAACTCGAACGCCTAGCCACCGAGAACGTCAAGTACAAAAGGCTGCAAGACCACAAAGCGTCTTGTCCCATCAGCATGGAGTGAACAATGCGTAACGACAGCGAGGCAACCCAGGACGAGGAGTTCGACGAACAGGAAGACGTCGGCGACCTCGCAGTTCTGGAAATCGATGAGGACGACCTCGACGATGACGACCTTGATGAGGACGACATCGACGAGGACTTCGAAGGCGAGAACCTCAATGACGAAATCGAGGACGACGACAACACAAAGGCAGACGACGAGGATGACAAGAAGCGCCCGCCACGCGCCGAGGAAGACGACGAAGAGGATGACGACGAAGAGAAAGACAAGGAAGCCGACCTGGAGGCAATCCTGAGGGACCGCCTAGCGGCCGAGGAGGACCTCGACGACTCCGACGAGAAGGACCCCCACGCAGGCAGTTCCGGCGGTGAAGACGTCGAGCCTAGAAGAGATGACGAGTTTCTCTGCGTCGGCTGCTTCCTTCTTGTCACCCCGGGCCAGTTCGGTGCAATAGGCGCCCGCCGCTGCCCCTCGGGGGAGGAGATCTGCCCCGCCCTGGAAAAGCTCACCGCCTTGTGAGCCCTTTGCCTCTTGCCGGGGCGCCCCTGTCCCTCCCTGCACAGGAGGAGGACTGCCAAGCCCTCGAAGAGTTGGCACGCGAGGCCTTCTCGGAGAAGAGCGGGCAGCGCGGTGGGCAGATTCTGCTGCGAGGCAGTTTCCCAAATGGCCTCGACGCCGAGACGCTTTCAGCTGTTGTCCGCAACAGCCGCGCCAGCCTCTGGAAGGGCGTCTACAGCGGAGCGGTGGTGGGCATCGCGCTCGTTGTGCTGATAGAGCTTGAGGACGGCGGGAGTATCGCCGATCTCAGGGTGATCTACGTGCTTCCCGGCGCAAGGGGGGTGGGGGTGGGGGAGGCTCTCATGCGCTCCGTGCTGTCCTGGGCTGCCGCTGCTGGGGCAGAAGGCGTGGATTCCCTAGCCCTGCCAGGTGATCGGGCCTCGAAAAACTTCTTTGAGCAGTTCGGGCTGAAGGCCAGGGCCATCCTGGTGCACCACAGCCTTGGCAGCTAGGGGGCAGCAGGCCCTGGCGGGGGAGTATCGGCGCTTTCGCCAGGCGTTCGACTTTCCCCTGAGTTCGGTAGCCCCGCCTCGGCAAACGCAGCAGCAACCTGCGGCAGCCTTTCGCCCCACCGCTTGACATCTCCCAGCAGGTCGCTCGACGGGTTGGCGGGCAAGCTTCGGGGGCGCAGCACAAGCCTGATCGGCGACGTGGCCGCAGCCTCCAGCAGCAACTTCCAGCGATTCTCCGGCTCCTCTGCGTTGAGCGCGTCCGAAGCAGCCTCCGCCAGCTTTTCGCCCAGGCGGGCGGGCAGGGGAGTGCCTGCCTTGGGGCCTCGGCAGCTGATTCGCAAAGCCGAGGCAACACGCCCGGACTTGATCGCCGATCCCATCTCTGCCAGCCAGACCCCGTGGGATCGCTCCACCCGCTCGGTGAGCTTCTTCCGGAGGCGGGAGGCCAGAGCCTGCGCCTCCTCGTCCGCCGCCCGGTGATCACCCGCCACTACCGATCTGAGGTCGCGAAGGTCGAGTGCGTTTCCCATTGAGTCAGCGGCCTCTGCCCGGTCGCGCCACTCCGCTGCGAGCATCGGCCCCGTGAGCAGGTCGAGCAGGACCAGCCTCTCCTCCAGGACCTCCTTGCCCTGGGGGTCTGATGCCTGCGTCTTGGGGGCCTGCGTCTTGCCGCCCGGGGCCTGCGTCTTGCCGCCTTTCTCGGCGGGGGCCGCCTCGCCCAAGGCGGCGATCTCGGCGAGCAGCGACTCCCTCAGCACCCGGGCTTTCTTTTCGACGATCTGCTTGCCCAAATCTCGCTGTTCCTCGGGCAGAGACTCCAGCCAAGCCGAAACATGCCTGTTCCCCGCGCGCAGGCGGGGCCGCTGGGGGCGGCGGTCATGCCTGCCGCCTGAATCGCCGCGGTGATGCGTGGGCGCGGCATCTCCGCGCCTTTCCGGTCGGACGGTCGCCGCAAGCGAATCTTTGCGACCCTCGGAGCCTCTGCCGCCGTCGTCCCGCCGCCGCTGGCGATGGGCGCCGTCGTTGCCGTCGCGTCTCGCCGATCCCATCTTCTTTGCTGCTGCGTCGTCCTGCCCCCTTCGCCTGGGCCTGCCCGCGGCACCCGGACGTCTAGCCGCCGAGCCCCTGCGGCGTGTGTCCCCACCGTCTTCGAGACCCTTGGGGGCAACCACGCCCTCCTTGAAGTTGCCCGACCCCAGGTGCTCGATCACGTGCGGGCGACCTTGGCTTCGGCCCCTGGGCGTCAGCACCTCGGTGATCTCCATCCCGTCCACGCTGATCTCCGCCTCAACCCGCAACACGTCGCCGACTTTCACATCGGGTGAGAGCAGATCTGCCTTCACCTCGCCCTTGGGCTCACGGGCGCCCGCCACGCGCCACGTCCACGCGCCGTCCGGACGCCTGCTGGTGATCTGGACTTCAATCCTGTGCGACACTCCCCACAACCTTACCTTTCAGGGATGCTCAACAGCGGAGCCGACACTCGAGGGCGAGGCAGGGTCTGCCATCCGTGGGAGATGACGGCAGGTGAGAGATGAGCAAGGCAGATCCGCGCGAACTAGAATGAATGAAAACTTGGAACATAGGACACGGGGAGCTGCACAGCTGAGAGGGCGATCTGATCGCCGACCCGCAGAACCTGATCTGGATAATGCCAGCGGAGGAAACTAAATGAAGCAAAAGTTTTTTCTTTCAATGATTTTGGCGTCCCTTGCCTTTGCAGTGGTCGCCTGTGGGGGTGAGATGTCACTCTCAGAAGTGGACGAGGGCGCCACTGGGGATTCGGGGGAAACCCCTGAGAGGGGCGTGTATGAACTTGAGGGCGGAACGCTGGACGACCCCCTGATGCTGTCATCCGAGGACGTGGTGGTGCCCGAAGCCACCGGCGACCAGCCGGCGTCCGGCTCAACGGTCAGGCTTATCACGCACGACTCATTCGCCGCATCCGAGGGCGTAATTGAGTCGTTCGAAGATCAGACCGGGATAGATGTTGAGCTGATTACAGGCGAGGACACCGGCTCTGTGCTGGCGCAGCTCATCCTCACGAAGGAGAACCCGATAGCCGATGTCGTCTTCGGCATCGACAACACGCACCTTCAGCAGGCCCTGGCCGAGGAACTCTTCGTCCCCTACCGCTCGACCCTGATCTCGACGGTGCCGGCCGAGCTTCAGCTCGACCCGGAAAACCGCGTCACGCCAATCGACTACGGGGACGTCTGCGTCAACTACTGGAAGGACGCGCTCGACGGCCCCCCGCCCGAGTCGCTTGAAGATCTGACAGCGCACGCCGGCGACTTCGTCACCCAGAACCCCGAGACATCCTCGCCCGGCCTGGCGTTCCTCTTTGCCACCATCGCCCGCTTCGGCGAGGAAGGGTGGGAGGACTACTGGCAGCGGCTGGCCGACGGGGGGGTGGAGGTCACGGCCGGCTGGTCTGAGGCCTACTTCGGCGACTTCATCGCCGGCGGGGGGAACAAGGCGCTGGTGACCTCCTACGCAACCAGCCCTGTCGCCGAGGTCGTCTTTGCGGAGGAACCCCCTGAGTCGCCCCCCACCGGGGTGTTGACCGACGGCTGCTTCCGCCAGGTCGAGTTTGCGGGAATCCTGGCGGGCACCACCGTGGAGGCAGCGGCGCAGGCCCTGGTGGACTTTCTGCTTTCCGAGGCCTTTCAGGAGGACATCCCCCTCAACATGTTTGTCTTTCCCGCCAACGGAAACGCAATCCCCCCGGAGGAGTTCCTGAGGCACGCAGCGGTTGTGGCCGATCCCCTGAGCCTTCCGCCCGAGCTCATTGCAGAGAAAAAGTCGGAGTGGACGGCGCGCTGGGTCGAAATCGTCCTGAGGTAGCCCCTTTGCGCCGCTGAGCCTGGCGGGCAGGCCGTCAGCCCCTTGAAGTCACACAGGCTGCGACTGCTCGCTCTGGCCGCGATTCCCGCGGCCTTCGTCGGGATATTCTTCCTGTACCCCCTGGCGACCATCCTCAGGCATGGCTTCGACGCCTCTACGCTGGCGCAGACGTGGGGCAATCCCGCGACGGCGGGCGTCCTCAGGTTCACGGTCACACAGGCGCTGGCCTCCACAGGGCTCTGCCTTCTGCTTGCGCTGCCCACCGCCGCCGCACTGGCGCGGCTCCGCTTCCGCGGCAGGCGGCTGCTCAACGCCCTGCTTGTGGTGCCTTTCGTTCTGCCCACTGTTGTGGTTGCCGCGGCGTTCTTGTCCCTGATGGATTCGCTCGGCCTCACCGACCGCTTCCGTCACACCACATGGGCAATCATCGCAGCCCACGTCTTCTTCAACTACGCGGTGATCGCCCGGAGCGTGGGGGCCTTCTGGTCGCAGCTTGACACCGCCCCCGAACAGGCCGCAAGGGTGCTGGGCGCCGGAAGGGTGCGCACCTTCACCACAGTGACGCTGCCCCGGCTCATCCCTGCCATCGCCGCCTCCACGGCAATAGTGCTGCTCTTCAACTTCACCTCATTCGGGGTGATACTCATTCTCGGCGGGCCTCGCCGAGCCACGCTCGAGACAGAGATCTGGCGCTTCGCTGTTCAGCGCATCGAGTTCGACGTGGCCGCCTCGCTGGCGCTGCTGCAGCTGGTGTTTGTGCTTGTCATCGTGACGGCCAGCACCGTCTGGCAGCGCCGCAGGGGAGTGCCCGAGCACCTCGGGGCGCACTCAGCCTCGGCGCCCCGAGGTGCCGCCCAGCGGCTGGCCGTCCTCGCAGCGTGCCTGACCGCCGTCGTGGTAATCGGAATGCCAGTGGCGGCTCTAGTTGAACGCTCCCTGCGGCATTCGGGGGGCTACTCGTTCGAAAACTTCAGGCTGCTCGGGGCAGGCACGCACGCCATGTCCGTCTCGCCGCTCACCGCTCTGGGAAACTCCCTGACTTTCGCGCTGGCAGCCACTGCCATTGCTGGCTCAGTCGGGCTCGCAGCGGCCGCCGTCGTGAGCAGATCCGGCGGCGCAGCGTCGGCTTTCGAAGGCCTATTTCTCGTGCCGCTGGGAGCTTCCGGGGTGCTCCTTGGCTTCGGTGCGCTCCTGGCGCTCGATGCCCCGCCGCTCGACCTGCGCCTCTCCTGGTGGCTGGTGCCCATCACCCACGCCCTGATAGGCATCCCCTTTGTGATCCGGTCGACCGTCCCGGCGCTGCGCGCCGTGAGCGAACGGCTGCGCGAAGCCGCCGCCGTGCTCGGAGCGTCGCCCAGGCGCGTCTGGCGTGAGGTGGATCTTCCGCCCGCGCTGCGTGGCTTGGCAGTGGGCGTGGGATTCGCGTTTGCGGTCTCCCTCGGCGAATTCGGCGCAACCGCCTTCATAGCCCGCCCCGAGCGACCGACCCTGCCGCTGGCCATCTTCAGGCTGCTCTCCCGCCCTGGGCAGGCCAACTTCGGCCAGGCAATGGCCCTCAGCGTGATTCTTCTAGCCCTTGTGGCGGGCGCCGTGCTTCTCATCGACCGCTTTCGCCTGCCCGGCAGCGCCGATTTCTGATGATCGCAGGCTCTGGTGAGAAAGGCTTTGGCAGGGCTGCGCCCGGGAAAGCCTCCGCGGACGGCTTGGCAGCGGAGAGGCTGTGGCTGAGCCTGGGGGGCGCCGACATTCTGGCCGACCTGAGCCTGACCGCCCCGCTTGGGGAGACGACCGCGCTGCTAGGGCCCAGCGGCTGCGGCAAGAGCACTTTCCTGAGGACGGTTGCGGGACTGCTGCGTCCGCAGTCGGGCCGGGTGCTCTGGTGCGGCAACGACCTGCGCTCGCTGCCGCCGCACAGAAGGCGCTTCGGCATGGTGTTTCAGGATCACGCCCTTCTGCCTCACCGGAACGTGGGCGACAACGTGGCGTTCGGCCTCAGGATGCAGGGGGTCGAGCCCTCGCAGCGGCGGCGCAGGGTGGGGGAGATGCTCGCCCTCACGAACCTCTCCGGCTATGAAAAGCGCTCTGTCTCCACCCTCTCCGGTGGTGAGGCGCAGCGGGTGGCCCTGGCCCGCTCCCTGGCACCCGAACCAAGGCTGCTGCTCCTCGACGAGCCATTCGCGGCACTCGACCGCCCCCTGCAGAGCCAACTGATCGACGACATCCGCCGCATCCTCTCAAACCTCGGGCAGACGGCCGTCCACGTCACCCACGACCACGCCGAAGCCTTTTCGCTGGCCACCCGTGTTGCGCTCATGCTCAACGGGGCTGTTCACAGGGTCGGGGAGCCCGGCGAGTTGATAAGCGACCCCCGCGACGCCTACACGGCGGAATTTCTGCGACTCGGGGTGATCTGGTCGCCTGAGATCCCACTGCGGGAGGACGGGACGCTGCTTGAGAGCCCCTGGGGCGTCCTGGACGTCTCACGGATGAACTCGCCTTCACGCATCTCAACAGAACTGCCTTCGCAGCCGCTGCTTCTGATTCGACCCTCCGCAGTTCTCCTGGTTGCCGACGGTGTTCCGGCAAAGGTCTCCGACGTCAAAGTCACGCCAAATCGAATTCACGCAACCGTTCAGGCAAAAGACGCGCCCCCGCTCGAGATGTACGCAGACAAGAACATGCACACAGGGATGCGCTGCACTGTTGCGCTGGATCCCAGGGAAATCTGCTTGTTGGAACAAATCAGCGGCTAGTAGCAGGCACTCTGAAACCGGCTGCTGAGGAGACCGGCGTTCAGGCTTTTTGGACAGCCACGTAGTCGAACACAGAGTACGTCTTGTCGGTCTCTCCAGCTTTTGAAAGCGTGATCTTGATTTCAACCTGGTAAAGGCCGGAACTGGGAACGGCTGTGCTCTCACTGCAATCGTCATAACCGTCGTCCGTAGTGCTGCAGATCACCCGTAGCCAGTTTCCACCTGCGGGAGTGCTGGGGCTGAAGGAGTCCACTTCGGCCAGCAATATGTCAGCGTCGAACCCAGCCGCGTTTCGTTGAGATGCGGTCTGCCCTTCAGTGGAGGTGGCGGCTGTGCAATCAGGCGGTGGTGGGCTTGCAGTAGCGCAACCCCGGTCGTTGAGTTGTCCAGGAGACGAGCTGCCAGGGACTTCTGCGCAAACCCTGTTGCCACTTTCCACCGCGCAAGTGACGACGGAAACTATTGAATCCCCCGACGGGACAAATCCGTGGTACGGATTACCGGAATCAAAGGTGCAGCCTGTGTTCAGCGGCTCAAGGGTGAAAGTAGCCGGCATTTTCAGCCCGCCAAAGGGGAAATAACCCTCGGCTTCCTCAAGCGGAACGCAGCCCCTTCCCTGCGAGGCGCTCCTGGACAGGGCGGCCAGGTTAATGCCCTCCAGCACATCGGCCCCAATCCTTTTTCGCGCCTCTTTGTTTGCCTGCGATACCGCATCAGTATTGGCGCCTCTTATAACTTCGCACGTTCCGGTTTCCGCGTTCCACCTGGTGGTCACGTCCAAGTGCCCCCCGGCGGTGCTCCCAGCGCACTCAGTCTCGTCGTCAATGTCGACGACCGACTCGCGTGCCGCCCTTACAGCAGGGGAATCAGTTCCCTCCGCCACGCGCTCCTCGTCGCCTAAAGAGGTACGTACCAAGATGACGCCCACGGTTGCCAGGCCAACCACCGCAGACACGATGAGTATCCACTCGAGGGTGGACAGTCCCGACTCATCGTCCAAGGAAATCGCTCGCAGCCGCATGCGGGCAGAGAGCGCAAGAAGCACCGCTGTACCCGACAAGACCGCCACGGATATCAACAGAATTATCATTTCAACCTTCCTGAGAGTTACTCACGGCCGACTTCGCGTTACTCGAAGCCACACCTTCCCAAGCCATTCCTTGCCTGCCATCATATCTCTGCCTGAAGCGCAAGTAAAGCATGCTTTACGCCACCGACAGGCCGGCGGTGAGGGATGACATCGGCGGGTAGACCAGCGCCACGGCCAGTGAGACGCCGATGAGCGTGGAAGGCAGCACCACGATCTGCTCCGAGCGCGCCGCCTGCTCCTCCTCCGCCGCTATCGCCGAGCGCCACGAAAGGTCGCCCGCAGCAATGAGGGCGTTCGAGACACGGGTTCCGCGATCGGTTGCAAGGCTCAGCGCGGAGACCATTGAGGAGAGGATTCGCAACCCGTAATCCCTGTCCAGGCGTCTCAGACCCTCCCAGAGGGGCTGATGGTTGAATTGGGCGTCGATCATGTACCAGCGCAGGAGCTTCCAGGTTGGCAGCGTCCCTATGCCGGCAGCCTGCAGGAGCGCGGGCGCCGGGTCCATCCCGGCCGACACCTGCTGGGCGGCCAGCACGATCCAAAGACGGATGACCTTCTCGGCGTCGGCCCGCTTGGCCTTGGCCTTGTTGCGCACGGAGAGGGCGGGCATGATCCAGCCCACGAACCCACCCAGGAGCCCAAGCAGGAAGGCCACCACGGAAATCCTCTGGAGGGCGAACCCCAACGCGAATCCGCCGATCATCCCAATTATGTAGAACCCGAAGCGCTGGACGGTGAGCCTCTCCCTGGTAGTCCCGGCCATCCTGATGTCCTGCATCTCCGCCCCGGTCGGCGTCCACATCAGCTGGAGACGCCTCTGAATCACCGAACCCCATTCAGAGACCTTCGGGGTATCCGCCTTCAACCGGACAGCCATTACCGCCACGACGATCGCAACGAAGAACAGCAGGCCGAACAGGAACGGGATCAAAGGACCGGCAACTCCTCTTTTTCCTGCTTTTTTTCCTGCTTGGCCTTGGCCTTTGCGCCCCGCTCTGTTCCCAGCACGTACTCCTGCGGCGGCACAACCCCCCGAGTCGTCAGATAGCCCACGCAGAAGACGATGATCACCGAGATGCCAAGCAGCAGCACCTGCCCGATGCCTTCACCAAAAGGCGCGAAGTACTGGCTGTTGTTTCGCCAGAGGAGGAACATTGTCACGAAACCCACCGTCATAAGGGCGAGCGTCTGCACCCAGACTTTCACGACGCTGGAGTTCTTCTGCCTGTGAACCTCTGTGATGTCCTCGATGCGCGTCACAATTGCCTTCATGGGCCGGGAGATGCCGCCGCCGGCGCGTGCGGCAATCCGCAGCCCCGCCGAGAGCTGCGCCCCCCAGGGGGACTCTGTCTCGGCCAGCGTGTCAAGTGCGGGCTCGATGCCGTCGATCTCCGCAATGACGGCGGCCCTCTTGGCTACGGGCACCAGTTCCGGCGGCAAGTGATTGACAGAGGTGCGAAGCGAGTCGTAGAGGCTGGCGCCCGACTCCGCCAACTCCCCGAGCAGCCGAGCCCAGTCCTGCCACATCTCCGCCTCGCGGGTTCGCTCGCGTCTTAGTCGCGGCCCCATGATGAACATGGGCATGAACCAGCCCAGCCCCCCCAGCAAGAAGCTCAGGCCGTAGAGCTGCGTCTGCTGGAAAGTCAGCAGCAAGCCCAGCCCAGCAAGCACGACGCGGAGGATCTTCAAAATGGCGTCCCTGCGGGCGTGGGGGCTGCGGTAGACGATCTGGCTCCTCTCCTCGCGCCGGAGCGCCAGCTCCACAATCTCGCGGGCGGTCTTGGCACCCTGAAGCTCGGCCATCTTGCGCCTGCGGTTGCTCGGACGGGCTGCTCGTATCCACCCCGTCACGCCCAGGAACAGCGCTGCGAAGAACACGATCCCGAAGATCACCGCCCAGAGCGTGTCAGACATCAGCCATACTCCGCCTAACCCTGAATGGGGGCCCGTGAATGGGTCGACTTAGTGGCCGTCACAGCACCAGGGCCTTTTGAGACGCCGACGCTGAAGACGAACTGTTGCCGGGGGGCGTCCAACCCGACAGCTCAAGCCGCTCCCTCAACAAGTCACCCCTCGGCGGGTTCATGTATTCAAGGGGGGCGGTGAGCCCCCGGCGCGCAAAGATGTTCACCGTCTCGAAACCTCTCTCTGGGGACCAGCCGCACACCTCTGTAATGCTGTTGACCTCGCGTGAGCCCGTAACAGGGTGCCGCACCACGTGAACGACGAGGTGAATGGCCTCTCCCACCTCGTAGGAAAGCGCCTCAAGCGGGGGGGCGAACGGGTCCCTCAGGGAGTAGGTGACCAGGCGGTGAAGGGCGGTGTTGGGGGTGGCGGCGTGGATGGTGCACATGGAGCCGTCGGAACCGGTTCCGCAGGCCAGCAGGAACTGAAGCGCCTCCGCACCACGCAACTCTCCGATGATGATCCTGTCGGCGCCCGATCGAAGGAAGCGCCTCGCAAGGGACTCGATTGTCACCTCGCCGCTGGTGCCGCCCTCCTCGGTGTTGGGCTCACGCGTCTCCACCGCCACCGTGAGCGGGTGGCTTTTTTCGAGGAATAGCTCGAAGGTCTGCTCAATGGTGGCGACGATCTCGTTTTCGTGAACCGCATTCAGCAGCGCCCGCAGCAGCGTCGTCTTCCCAGATGAAAGCGCACCGGCTATGAGCATGTTGCAAGGGGAGGGACGCGCAGCGGCCGCCTGCAGAAACGCGCCGGCATCCTCCGGCATCGTCTTGTTCTCCACCAGGCTGTCGAGAGTCACAGACACGTGGAGGTGGCGGCGGACGACTATGAAGGGCGCCCCGCTCACGGACATCACGGCGAACACACGCTCGCCGGAGCGCAGCCTCAAGTCAAGGAGGGGCTCGCTGTGGTCGAATCGCCGGGACGTCTGCCCCTGGGTGGCCGCAAGGTGGGCGATGTGGCGCACCATGCTGGTTTCGTCGGGGAAGACACTCTGATCCAGCATCTGCTGGGTGCCGTCGGAGCGGCGGAGCACCACCAGCGACGGCCCGAACACATAGACATCCTCAACGTCACCCTTAAGGAACTCCTCCATGGGCCCCGAACCCAGCAGCGCCTCGAGGCGCACTTGCAGCTCGGCTCTGTCCTCGCGCGACATGAGCTCGCCGTGCGTGGACAAGGACGCCGCGTTGAACTCGGCCACGCGCTGGCGGAGAATCTCCCTGCAGGAATCCTCCACGCCCTTGTGCCGAACGATGAGGTCTTCGCCAAAGGCCTCCAGACGCACCTTTCGCACCTCTTCGGCAACCTGACCCCACAGGGCTTCTACGCCGCTGTGGGCAACCATTCCACTATTCGTTGCCATTGCCCTCCTTGCTTGTCGCTTCTTTTTTGGATTTCCCCTGTGATTCCGTCGGGTCTGCTTCAGTCTTCCGCCTGCCAGTCCGCTTCATCTGATTTCGCGGGTCTTTTGGTACGGGCTCTTTCTTCGGCTTGGGCGGGCGCTCCGCCTTGGGCTCTTTCACCGGCTTGGGCTTCGGCTCCTTCTTGGGCTTCGGCTCTTTCTTGGGCTTCGGCTCCTTTTCAGGCTTGGGCTTCGGCTCTTTCTTGGGCTTCGGCTCCTTTTCAGGCTTAGGCTTGGGTGGACGCTCCGCCTTCGGCTCCTTCACCGGCTTCGGCTTGGGTGGACGCTCCGCCTTCGGCTCCTTCACGGGCCTGGGCTTGGGCTCTTTCTCCTGCTGCGCTGAGGCATCGATCGGCGCGGCTTCCGAAATCAGCGCATCCTCCGCCGAGGTCAAGGCCGCGTCCCCCGTCAAGGCCAAGGTCGTCTCGCTCTCCACGTCTATCACGCCTCTTTGGTCTCGACGGCGCCTTCTCCACCAAGACCCTGCGTCGTCGGCAACCTTCGCCTCTATGACCTTCGCCTCCACAGGGGGCTCTGGGACTGCCTCCTCCGGGGGCTCCGGCGGGGCAAGCATCAGATCGACCTGTTCAGTAGCTTCCGCTATTCCCCTGTTCCAGCGCTTGGCCAAGCGGCCCAAGGGTTTGGCGAGCGCCCGCTGATCGGGAATCACTGGCAGGCGTGAAAGCACCCGAATCTCAACGGTCTCCGGCATCACGAAATTGCCCTCGGCGACCATGAGAAGCTCACGCGACCTGTCCTTCCGCCTAGCCT
Organism: uncultured Acidimicrobiales bacterium; assembly: GCA_958295925.1. Classification (GTDB taxonomy): domain Bacteria; phylum Actinomycetota; class Acidimicrobiia; order Acidimicrobiales; family CATQHL01; genus CATQHL01. The sequence continues at coordinate 21,844 of CATQHL010000001.1, read as the reverse complement.
CTGCCGCCTTTCGGTCAGCTGCGGCTTCCCTTCGGGTTACTGCCGCCTCCTTGCGGAGGAGCGCCTTTTCCTCAGAGGTCGCCTCTTTAATCGCAAGGGCACGAGCCTTTGCGTCCTCCTTCTTTTTCTCAGCAGCCGCCTTTTTCGCCGCCGCCACCGCCCTTCTTGCAGCCTTCTCCTCGTCTCGCGGCTGCGCTCCGTCGGCTGAGTCGCCCCCCGACTTGCTCTTGTCCTCGGTCAGCCACTGCCAGAACGACTTCTTGTGTTCTGAAGGGGCGGCCGATACATCCCCCATGAAGCTCGGGATCGTTTCGCCGTCGCTCCCCTCAGACGCCGAATCAACCACCAGCAGCGGCTCGGCGGCATCTAAGAGTGGACGCACCGAACTGCTGATCGGCCGGTCTGTGGGCACCCTCCCTGCGTTGAGCACCACTTTGACGCTCTCTGCGAGTTTCCCGAGATCGTCAAGGCAATGCGCCACGTACTCGGCAGCCAGCTGGCTTCCCTTGGGGTTGTTCGGCCCCAGCATCACCCACAGCCTGGGGTTTCCCGACACCCCGTAGGTGTGATCGGCCAGCGTCTCCACCTCGAAGCGGTGCTCGCCCCCCACGAGCGTGGGCAGCCCTCTGGCGATCGGGTCGAGGGCCGTGCTCGTCGCATTGCCGAGGCGATAGTCGAGGGTGCATCCTGCGGGATCGGCGTCAATCATCAGGGTGGGAACGCCAGCTGTAGACCAGGCTCTCGCCAGGGCATAAGCAACCGTGGCGGGGTCGTTCCTGGACTCGCCCATTGAAACTACGACGTGCACTATTGTTCTAAGCCCTCGCTGCGACGCCCGACAGTCCTCTCAGCCCTCTCAGAACTGGTCCGGCTCGCCAGCTATCTGCTGTTCTAGGTACGTTTCCAGATCAGCCTGGAATTCGACTGTGAAAACATCGTTCAGCCTGCTGATCCACTCATTCAGGGCGTCGTCGTTCCCGACAAGCGCGGGATTGACCCTCATGACCTGAGGGGTTCTGCCGCCGAAGTCAACCAGACGCCTCCAGCGAGACCATTCCTCCGGAGGAAGGTTGAGCCTCAGCTGCCCCTCCTCATAGCCATCGAGGTACCTGGACTCCACCACATACCTGGCTATGCCTCCATTCTCTTCCCCCCCAGGGGGGATGCCCGGGTCGATCAACAGCACGTAGTCGGCGGGACTGAGTTCCTCCTGTGACAGCGACAAGTCAAGAGGCACAACCACCTCAAGCAGACCGGCCTCCTCCACCGTGACATCCTCTTGGAACATCTCGTAGCGGGCTGGCGTGCCTGCCGGGATGGGGCCGATGGCGAGCAGTCCCTCGAAGCTGGAGGCAAAATCCCCGTCCACGTATTCTATGCCACCCCCTGGCACTACGTTGGCCGACGTGAAGAGATCGGCCGTGACGGTTGTGCCTGGCGCTATGTCCTGGGCGGTTATCAGCACGCTTATGGTGTCGTCAGCCCGTAAGGCCAAAATGTAGAAACCCCCGATGCTGAGCACAAGCAGCACGAGCGAGATGAGTATCCAGAAAATACGGCGCGTGGGGGTGGACGTGTCCTTTCTTGCCTTCTCGCCTGGCATTGGGGGGGAGGGAAGCGCTGGAGAGGTGGGCTGCTCATGCATGGCAACCCCCGATTGAACGATGCTCGACATCTGGGCGTTTATCTTCCTTTCGACTTATGCAAGAAGTTAATCATACTGAACTACAGGGATTCCCCTGCGGATTTTGGCGCGGGGAGCGGGAGGCGTGGGGGACGGGGGAGCGGGCAGGGCATCGGAGCGGCCTGCTGCCTTGCACTGACATAGCCTAGGGAGTGGTGAATGGCTCGGCGCATTCTCCTGCCCCATCACTTCCAAACAACAGATCAGTCGTCTCGCCAATCTTCGTGAAACCCTCTCTGGCCGTGCTCTCGACGACATCGCTGACAGCCCACAGTTGTATGCCGTCTGTCCAGTAGTACACCGCGTCGGGCAGCTGGTGCCAGAGGGCGGTGACCGTGACGAACGACGACTTCTCTGTAGACGCAGAGCTCTCATCGAAGCCCGAATAGCACATCCGGACGGTGTCAGGGAAGATTCCGTTGGCCCGAAGGTTGGCTTCAATCAACGCCCTCAGCCGGAGACAGGACTCTGCCGGATAATCCACACAGCCTTCTTCGGTCGGAAGCGGGAGATCGCCCCTTTCGGCCTGTTCGGGGTCGTTTTCCCGGCCGATTGCGACGACAGTGGCGATGTCGTCTGCCATTTCCTGCAATGCCTCGTTTGCCGACTGCGCCCGCCCCAGTTCCAGGCTCACGACGGTTAGCAGGACGGCAGCAGGCGCCATCAGCAAAGTCCACATGGTCAAGATGCCGCCACGCTCGTCCCCCCTGATGCGACGCAACCAGCGCACCATCAGTAGGTCACCCCCACGGCCTCCCAGGCGATCGCCTCATGGACCCTGGAAAGGAAGTAAACCGGGAGTGCAAATCTGAATCGAGACTCGCAGCGCACACGCACAACGGCAAACTCCACTTCGACTGTCTCTGCGTTTGGGCCACTTTGCGGATACACCAGCCAGCTGTCGTCCGCTATGGGAAGCGTCTTGCCAGGCGCCGCATCCTGACCTCTTTCCTTTTCAAAGCTTTCGCGATCCATCTTCCCCGACCTCCACCAGGCAGCGTCAACGGCAGCCTCCGGAACGTTTTTGCAGGGATCACCAAATCGCACAAACTTGTTGTCCACATAGTCTTCGGCGGCATTGAGGGCACCTTTAGCGGACATTTCGTAGGCCTCGTCCGAATCCATGCCACTGTCCATGTACGACCGAAAGAGGTTATCGCGCGTCGTGGCGGCCACAGTCGCCGCCTCCTCAGCCGTCAGGGTCGTAAGCAGGGATGTTCTGCCCGCCTCACCCGCCCACAGCACCATCCAGGCGAGAGCAACTATAAACGGGAGCAGCAGCAGGAATTCCAGGGCCACCGTCCCTGCTTGCGCGTCGCGTCCCTCCTTTCGACGTGCCAGCAGGCGGGAAATCAGGTACACGCCGATGTCACATCCACTTGTGAGGTATTCATAACAGGCAACGGGCCGCAGACTTCAACCGACACCCTGCCGATCACCGATGGCCACCAGGCCGCAAGAGGGCCTGCAACCGTGCCCTCGACAATAAGCTTCAGCTCGCCAGTCACCATGTCGGTAACAGCGCTGACTCGAGGATTCAAGACGCTCAGCCAGTCAGGGTCGTGATCAATCAGCGACCGCTCGTCCGCCCACGTCACGCAACCTCCTGCTAAGCCCCCTGGGTAGTCAATCTCGGAAAAATCCCCAAGGGGCCCCATGTGGGCAAGAGCGGCGCACATAGCAGCGTCTTCACGCTGCTTGAGGGCCTCTTCAATAACATCATCGCCCATCGCAAAGTCGATGTCGTCGATGTCGGGGTTTGTCTTGGCTTCAGCGGAGATATCCCAGGCTGCCCTAATGCCTCTCGATGCGGCAATCTCCAACTCGGCACGCGCCTGGTTGACAAGGAACACATGCAGCAGAAGAAGAAACGCCGCTATAAAGAAAGTGGGAAACAGCAGGAGGAAGGCCAGAGTGTCGCCGGACTCGTCTTTGCGGACGCGTTTGAGGTAACGCTTTAGCTTGACAAGAGGCAAATCGCTCAACCCCCCGTGAGCGACAGCACCGAAAACCAGACAGCAGTGTGGGCTCTTATTGTGCTCAACTCCTTGCTAGACGCATTAATATTTTAGTATCAGGCTACTGCTATATTGATTACTTCGGTATGCACAACAGGAGAGCTAGACGTATCTGTTACCGTAAAAGTTAGATCCTCATCCGTCCCCACTGTGCCGAAAGTAAACGTCAGATTAGTTCCACTTATGCTTGCTGAAGTGTATGCACCATTTGCTGCGTTAGGTGAGGATGTCAATGCGTAAGTTAGACCTTGTCCAGAAAAATGATTCTCCAAGTTGATTGTTCGTACTGTCCCGCTCGTCGCAGTATAATCGGGGACTTCAACAAACTCTGTAAGAGTCTCTAGATCAGCAACAACACTTACGCTAAACACCTGTCGAGCATTAATATTAGGATTATAAGGATTACTCGCCCTAAGACTAAGAATAGTGTCCCCCACGCTTTTCCGCTTAATTGTCCCGCTATGCCCACTGATTTCCAGCTCAGCTATGTTTGAGTCAAAACTTCCAGCAGTAAAATTAGTGCTACCATTAGCATTATTAAAATAGTTCTTCAGGTCATTAAGAGGGTAAGTCATGCCCACGTATTTGTGGATTGCACCATCGGAAATTGGCGAATTACTAGGATTAATTGAAATTGGGGGATCAGGTTTTGCAACAACGCTAACGGTAAACTGGTGTATCGCACTATGCTCGCTACTCACATTTCTTGTACCATCACCATCATCATCTTGGAAAGCTACAATCGTCACAATGGCAGTGCCTATAGCTTGCCCTGTCAGTTTAATTGTAGTTGGTTTATCAGAAGCGATAGGTGTTTCGACAGTGACAATACTAGGATCAGAAGATGGCGTGGATGTAAGCCCGAAAGCAAGGTTCGGACCCATAAAGTACGCTGATAAGTCTAAATAAGAATCTTCGTTTTCAAATATTTCCAACGTTGGAATTGAGGCTGAAGAAGTCAAAATGGACGGCTCACTGGAATGGGCATGTACAGTTACATCAAATTCTTGATTAACGGTTCTTCTGGGGCTGATGCCTGGAATTTGAGCTTCCGTAGCGGTAACGGTTATAGTCGCTGTGCCAGCATTGCGATATGTAAGCCTAATACCGCCTTCATACCCAATAACAGTATCCTCTACTTCAGCTACCCCTGGCTTGCTCGAAGTAGCTTCAAACGTCAACCCCACTCCGCTGAAGTATTCCTTAACAGAAAGATATTCATCATACCTACGGGATTTAAGTGTTGCATGCGTGAAATCGATATCTTCAAACTCGCCTACTTTTGTCGGTCCTGGAGGATTCTCCACAATAACTTTGAAGGTGATAGTACCTAGAGTCTCCTCAGTAGCATCAAGTGTGTCGTCGCCGTCTTCATCATCAAAGGCAGTTACTGTGATTGTTGCACCGTCGGCCGACGTAGTAGCAATGGCGGTGACTGTCAGTTCATTCGTCGAATGGTCGATCGAAGCAGTGACGGACGTCGGAACACCTGACACTACCCCATAGGCAGGAGTAATCGAAGCATCTTTGTTGAAGAATGCCTGATCCAAAGGAAATGTCTCAACATTGGGTGTAACCGTATCTAGCTCCATCGTCTGGTCGGGGATCGGCTGCGGGGCCACAGCGTGAAACACGCACCAGTTGGCGACATCCACAGACTCCACGACTTCACATGAGCATTTATCCGGGTCAGTTGCATCATAGTCCGGATCACTTGGATCACGGGGATCCTTCACGTACTGGAACTGGATATTGTCGTAGAGGCCTTCAAGCAGTTCACACCTCCTTCCTGAGGTCGCCTCGTCCGCTGCCCGCCGAGCCGACTCGGCGATGCCGCCGTCGGCCTCGGGGGCAACTGCCTCTGTGCGGTCGAAGATGGCCGCCCATCCGAAAATCAGCACCATCGTGACGATCCCGGTTACCGCTCCGACGAGGATGATCCACTCGAGCGTGATCAACCCACGCTGATCGGAGCGGGGCGACACAGTGAAGTTAAGCCGCTTCAAAGCATCTCCTTGCCAATTCGCCCCCTTTGTACGCTCTCTTGCCGTCCGCATTCGTAATGGTGCCGTCCGCATTCGTAATGCCTATTTTAGTCCGCGAATGTTCCGGTCGGCGGAATCTGCAACCTTGGTTAACAGCCGATTCTCGAACCTGGACGCGGGCGGCCCGACGGCAGTGGGGGAGTGGCGTCTCAGACCGCCCCTGCCTGAACCCAGCGAATGATGACCACCGCAGCCGTCCCGGCGCACAACCAAGGCCCCGCCCGGAGGGTGGTGCGTTCACCCTTCACCAGCGCCTTGAAGAAAGCGCCGAGCCGCCCCTGGGGCTGCTGGCCATCGTCAGGCTCGGGGTAATCGAAGTCGTTGCCACCGTCCTCCGCCTCGCAGAGCGTCTCCGAAGAGCCCTTCGGGGTGCCAGCTGAGCCGTCTTCGCTCCCTGACTTGGTTGCGGTGGGCTTTTCCTGTGTTACGGGAAGCCCAGGCTGGGCGGAGGCACGCCAGGCGGTCATAATCGACTTCGCCAAGGCCACGGGCAGCATCAGGAACGCTCCGGCGAATAGCGCCCACCACGACCAGGCAAGACCCCACCATCCGGCCAGCAGCCCGTTGAGCGTCACGAGACGCACATCGCCAAACCCGATAATGCCCGGCCTGAGCACGTAGGTCACAACGAGGGCGGCGCCCACGGCGGCGCCGCCCAGCACCGCGAGGCCGAAGCGCCCAGGGTTGCGGACTATGAGCGAGGCTGCAAGGAACATCAGCGCAACCCCGAAAGTCGCAGGCCAAACGACCTTCCGCAAGATGAGCCCTGTCCGAAGGTCGGTAATTGAAACCCAGACGGCAGCTGCCCCCCAGATGGCAACCGCAAATATGACGAGCACTTCGGCCACGTGCGTGCAGGCTAGCCCCGCACTGTGCAGCGAGTACCCCGTGCCCCCCCTTAAGGGGGGGTCACGGGACGTGCGTGCGGGCGAGCCCCGCGACGTGCGGTGAGGGGTCGTGCGATTGGTTACAAGGCTGGGCGTAGCAGACGACTTCCATCAGGCAGCGCTTTCCAACCTGCAAGTATTCTCTAGAATTGCCGTTATGTAAAGTTGAGCCTATGGGCGGCAGACCAGAACCTTCGGCGCCCCCGCCACACGCCCCTGCGCCCCAATCGGGGATTCAACCGCTGCCATGGCCATATCGTCCTGCAGGCCCTGATTCCTGCCGGCCAAGCCAGGAGAACGTTTTCCACTATCAATCCCCATAGGCAAACTATGCTCGCCATCGTGCCTTCGGCTACCGCACCCGAGCCGATCGAGGGCGATTTTCTTGGCAAGCACATTGTGAGCGTGGGGCAGTTCTGTCGCTCCGACCTTGACGTCCTCTTCGATGCCACCTCCTCGCTCCGCACCCGCGTCCGCCAGAGCGACAGGGGCGTTGCAGAGATTGCGAAGGGCTCCGTGATGGCGCTGCTCTTCTTCGAGTCGAGCACACGCACCGACCTCTCCTTCCAGTCGGCGATGCGGCGGCTCGGCGGGGAGGTCGTGGGCGTGTCCAACGGCATCCGGTTCTCCTCGGCCTACAAGGGCGAAGACCTCCACGACACCATCCGTGCGGCCGGATGCTACGCCGACGTGATAACGCTTCGCCATCCCGTGGCCGGCTCCTGTCGGCTGGCTGCGCGGTACCTGGGGCGACTCGACAAAAAGGTGGGGCGACGACCGATTCTGATAAACGCCGGCGACGGGGTTGGCGAGCACCCCACGCAGGCCCTGCTCGATCTTTTCACCATTCTTGACTTCAAGGAAAGCCTTGACAACACCTGCATCTCGATGGTCGGCGACCTTAAACACGGGCGCACGGTGCATTCCCTGGCCCGCCTCGTCTGCGCCTGGGGGGCGCGCGGGGCCTCTCTTCACCTGCTCTCGCCGCCCGACCTGCGAATGCCGCCTGAGGTCGTGGAGATGTGCCGGGCGTCGGGGGTGGAAGTGAGCGAAGCCTCCCGCATCGACGACCGGCTGCGCGAAAGCGGTGTGATCTACTGGACGAGGGTTCAGGAGGAGCGCTTCGAGAATCCTGCCGACTACGAGGCCATAAAGGACGATTTCGTGATGACTCCCCCGCTGCTGCGCTCCTGCAGCCCGCACACCCTGCTGATGCATCCCCTGCCCCGCAAGCACGAGATGGGGACTAGGGCCGACCACGACGAGCTGGACGCCGATGACCGGTCGGTCTTTTTCCAGCAGATGGAAAACGGGATGTTCGTGCGCATGGCGCTGCTGGCCAAGGTGCTGAGCGGGGCGCACGTTTGAGACGGACGGGGCCGTTCCTGCAGAAGCGGCCACCGGGAGCGGGCAGCCTGGCGGCCAAGCCAGGCCCGTCGGCTGGCCAAACGGACTAGTGAGCCTGCTTCGCATTGACGGGGCGGTCGACCCCCATGTCCATCTGCGGGGGATGGAATGGTCGCACAAGGCGACGTTCAGCTCCGAGACGGCGGCCGCTCTGGCCGGTGGCTACACGGCCGTGATGGACATGCCGAACACCCCCCCGCCGACGGTGGACGCACCGGGGCTGGCTCGCAAGATGCGCGAACTCGGCGAGGGTGCCCGCTGCGACTACGGGGTCTGGCTGGGCGCCGACCCCGCCGGCGCGCCGACGCCGGAGACGATGACGAAACTGGCACGGGGGGTCTGCGGCCTCAAGCTCTACTGCGGCCACACCACCGGGACACTGGAGATCGACCGTGAGTTGATGGGTGCATATATAAAGGTGTGGCCCGGCCCCGGGCCGCTGGGGCTGCACGCCGAGGACGACATGATCGGCGCGTTCATAGACGACCTGGCGCGCTGGCGCAAGCGGGGGCACATCTGCCACATCCACTCCGCCTACGCAGTGAGTCGACTGAGGCGGGCCAAGGAGGACGGATTGCCAATAACGGCAGGAGTCACCCCCCACCACCTGTATCTGACCGAGCGCGACCTCGACGCACTGGGCCCGAAGGCAGTGATGAAGCCGCCCCTGGGCACCGCCGCCGACAGGGAGGCTCTATGGGAAGGCCTGCGGAGCGGCGTAGTCGACATGGTGGAAACCGATCACGCCCCCCACACCTGGCAGGAAAAGACGGCGCAGCCCCCCGCCTTCGGCGTGCCCGGGCTGGACACCTGCCTGCCATTGCTGGTCACGGCCGCCAACGAGGGGCGCCTGCCACTCGAGAGGCTGCAGGCGCTGGTCGCCGATGCGCCCAGGCTTCTCCTGGGACTTCCCGCCGCCGATCCCGATACATTTACGCTGATTGACACCAAGGCTCGGTGGACTGTCTCCGCCGACTCCCTGAAGACTGCCTGCGGCTGGAGCCCGTTCGAGGGCTTTGAATTGACCGGACGGGTTGTGAAAGTGGTTCTGAGGGGTCGGGCAGCCTACGTGGATGCTCGAATTGTGCTAGAGCCAGGTTTTGGGGCAAACCTTTACACGGAAACTGCGGGCAGCGTTGCCGATCTGGGAAGGGGCCGCGAGGAAACCAAGGCAAGCCACAAAACCTAAGCAGGAAACAATGACATCAGTGCGATTGCATGCCGAAGGGCATGGAAAGAGAGTTGCCGGAAAGAGAGTTGCTGCTAGTCTGCGACTGGAATATGGAAGGCAGCCCTGCGGATGGAAAGAGAGTTGCCGGAAAGAGAGTTGCTGCTGCCAAGCCCGTCGAAAGGCTTGGCGAAAGGCTTCTGAACGGCGTTTCACAGCGCTTTTTCGCTGTTTTGCGCCCCCAATTTTCCCGCAGGACTCTGCTGCGCCTGCTCCGCAGCCTTGACCGCCGCCAACTGTCGAGTGTGGCGGCCCGCCCTTTTCCGCACGAGAGTTGGCCGACGACTGTCGGCCGAGTCCAGCTTGACAGCCCGCTCATCCTGGCCGCAGGGCTCCTCAAGGGCAACAAGTACCCGACCGATACGGAGGCCTTGGACGCTGTCAGGAGAGGGAAGAACATCCTGGCCGGCTGGAGGTCGCTGCCCGCCATGGTGGGGGCAGCAGAGATGGGATCGTTCACGCCGTCGGCCAGAATGGGCCACTCAGGCAGGGTTTTGTGGCGCGATGTCCCAAGGCAATCCCTCTACAACAGGATGGGTCTGTGCAACCCGGGGGCTAAGGCGGCGGCGAAGTTCCTAGCCCGCAACGCCCGCGACCTGCCCCGCGTCTACGGCATCAGCATCGCCGCCGACCCGAATGACCGCGAAATCGAGGAACGGTGCGAGAAACTCGCCAGCGCCGTGTCGGAGTTCGTCGAAGCCGGCCTGCGACCCACCTGGATGACACTCAACCTGAGCTGTCCGAACACCGCAGGCGGCAGGTCGGGCGGCGACGGGGCGTGCATCGAGACGCCCGAGGGGGCACGACGTGCGGGCGAGGCCGTGTACTCAGTTCTGTCGGACGATGTTCCGCTGTGGGCAAAGGTCAGCCCGGAGATGCCCGAAGCCGCTTACGAGGAGTTGGCGCACGCCCTCGCCGATGCTCGCGTGGAAGCCGTGGTTGCCACGAACACGCTTCAGCGGACAGCCCCTGGAAGCCAAGTGGCGGCCGGACTGGGTGGCCGCGCGCTGCGTGACGCGGCGCTGGCTGCCGTGGCTGCGCTCAGCCCCGCGTGCAAGCAGCGCGGGATGGCCCTCGTCGGCTGCGGAGGGGTGTTCAACGGCTCCGACTTGGTTAAGTACTTAGACAACGGGGCGAGCGCCGTGCAATACTGCAGCGTGCTGGTGCACAGAGGCCCCCTCTCCCCCGCTTTCATAATCCGTGAAGCCCGCAACCAGCAAATTCCGTGAAGCCTTTAGTAACAGTGAGTGATGCCGTGCTTTTCTCCAGCGCACCCGTCACTCGTGAAACCAGCAACCAGCAACATCCGTAAAGCCGACGACTGAAAGAATGCTTGAGAACGCCGACCCTCAGACCAGCGCATCCGACAACCCGGTGGCCAGCGCACTCATCGGCTCGGATGTCCTCTACCTCTTGCACGACTCCCCTGTCCGCTTAGCGTCAGGCATCCTCTCCCCCGTATACATGGACGTGCGACGGCTGCTGGCTCACGCTCAGCATTGGAGAACGGTCGTCGAGCAGATTGCGTCAGTCGTCAGATCGCTTCCGGCCAGCCCCGAGGTAATCGCCGGTGTGGCGGTCGGCGGCGTTCCTCACAGCGCTGCAGTCGCCCTGCTGACGGGTTTGCCGTCGTGTTTCGTTCGGAAGGAGGCCAAGGCTCACGGCCGGACGAAGGCAATCGAAGGCGCCGAGGTGTCAGGACGCCGTGTCGTGCTGGTGGAAGACGTAATTACCACCGGCGGCACATGCCTGGCTGCCATTGAGGTTCTGCACAGCGAAGGGGCGGAGGTTCAGGCTTGCGTCTCCATTGCCGGCCACGGTTTCGCCGAGACCTTCGAGAAATTCGACGCCGCCGGGGTGCGCTTGAATATTCTGGCGCCGTTTCTCGAGCTGCTGAGCACCTTAGAACGACAGGACACAACGGACGTGCAAGCAATTGAGGAAGCTCGCCGTTGGCACGCCGACCCATTCAGCTGGGGTTCGCTGTTCTCTGGAGGCGACCCTGACATCGAACCACTACCAGCACACAATCATCCTGTCTGAACAGCATCTTTAGACCGCAGGAATCCGTCCATTCGTCCTCAAGGCTGACGTGACGTAGTGACTGCTTTCATTCAGCGACTGGAAGCACGAATGCGGCACGTTCGCAGCTTGGCCTGCGTCGGTCTTGACCCTCCCCTTGCGCCGCCACCCCCGCAGTTCGCCGCCGCCGACAACCCCCTGCTTGCGTGGTGCAGGTTCATAATTGAACAGACCCACCCGCACGTGTGCGCCTTTAAGCCCAACTTGGCGTTTTTCGAGGCGCACGGGCAGGCGGGAATGGCTGCGCTGGAGCAGACAACGGCGCACCTGCGCAGCGACCATCCAGACATTCCGATTATCGGCGACGCCAAGCGGGGCGACATCGGCTCTACGAGCGAGGCCCACGCCCGACACCTGTTCGACGAGTTGGGCTTCGACGCCGTGACTCTCAACCCCTATCTTGGGCGGGACGCCCTGGCACCGTTCCTGGAGCGCGCCGAGCGGGGGTGCATAATCGTCTGCCGCACGTCCAACCCCGGTGCGGGCGAGTTCCAGGCCTTGGAGGTTGTCGGCGAGGCCAGGCGCTCCGCTCTCCTCTGGCATCACGCACTGCGAGTTGTTGCGAGTGAGTGGAATGAGCGTGGGAACTGCCTTGCGGTGGTGGGGGCAACCCGGCCAAGCGACCTGAAGACGGCTCGCCGCATTGCGGGGGACGACTTCACGTTCCTGGCGCCAGGCGTGGGTGCGCAAGGCGGCAACCTCGCAGCGTCGGTGTCGTCTGGCGTCAATTCCCACGGGCTCGGCCTCATTGTCAGCAGCTCCCGCTCAATCACCTCCGCCCCCAACCCCGCCCAGGCCGCCGCCGATTCACAGGATCAGATCAATCAGGCCCGCCGCCAGTAGAGGCGTTCGAATCTCCTCCGCCCTCTAGCCGCCGCCCATAGCCGCCCACTAGCCGCCCCCCTCCCATAGCCGCCCTGGAAGATCCCACTTCCTCGCCAGGATGGTGAACAGCTAGCTAGTATTGGTATTGGTGAAACTACACACGTGTAATTCCTCCTCTCCCACGCTCTCGCCGAATTCGGGGTCGCAGTCGGCCGCCGACTACATGGCGACAGCGGGCACGCAAGTTGGCCAATCAGTCCCCGTCGGCGATTTCCACCTCCATCGAGGCGACGCTTTGAAGGCGTATGCGAAGTGGCCGTCCCCAGACACGATCATCTCAGACGGCGCCTATGGCCTTGGCGGATTCCCGGGCGATCCTCCAAGCGTTGATCGCCTGCAAGACTGGTACGCACCTCACATAGAACGCTTCCAGCGCAGCAATGGCTGCGAGCCGAGTGGCGACGTTCGGGTTTGCCTCTCCGTTTGGCGAACGAAGCTTGCGGGGTGCGCAACGCTGCCACCAGGGAGAAGTCGGCAGATGAGCGTCCAGAGGCAGGGAGCGAATACCCTGTATTTGCGCAGGTCTGCCCCACATTGCAGAAGGATCGCACAGCCTGATGGCTCCTCGCGGTTAATAATTGGCAGACCTGCTCACCCAAAAATGCTGGAGTTTCCGGATTCCTCTGAGCAAATCCGTTGTTATTGTGTAGGGTGTGCTATGCTGAATTCTACGATACAGTTGTTGAGGCACCAGCCTCGGCTGTCACACCCCCCTGCGACAATGCAGGGACAGGACTAGATACCAAAAGAAAGGAGACATCAATGACTGATTTCTCATATGACAAGCTGATGGAGGCCGTGGCCGGAGGCGCCGTGGCGATCCGCTCCCGGCTGCAGCTGCAGCCCGCAGGGGGCGAAGGAGACAAGGTCTTCCCATCTTCCTACGCAACCAACGCCAGCCACAAGTACGCAGTGGAGGAACGCCAGATCGGCGATGCCGAGAAGACCTCCACTACAGTGCTTCTGGACTCAGTGGCCTCTCAAGCCAACCGGGCCGAACTAGCCCTTCTTGAGGGCTGGGAACTGGGCGAGTTGGGGTTCCCCAACCCCTACGTTGACTTCACCGGCACCGACGACATTATGGACTTCGACAGGCTGACCGTGCTCGAAACCCCTCACCGCTTCGCCGACGCGATCTTTCGCGACAGCCTGTTGGACGGAACGCTGTTCCGACTCTCAGACGTCGGAATCGCCATCACAGACTCCACCCCGCGCAACGCCACAGCCCTTTACCGCTACTCCCCCACCGCTCTCCTCTTCGGGCAGTGGGATTCCACAGGACCCAAGGGTGGGCTTGGCTCAAAGTTCCAGCGCGCCTATGTCGGGGAAATCGTCGGATTCGACGCTCAGATAGGCAAGAAAGTTGGCAGCAGGCTAGACCCCCTGCAAATCGAAAAGCTGAACACTGAAGACCGCGTCTTCAACGCCAAAGACCCCGCCGAAGTCTGGACTCACGATTCGAGCAAGGCGAAGACCGCCAAGGGCAAGCCAGCCTTCGCCTCAAGGGGAAGCGAAGCCGGCGAAGCAGGGCAGCCATCAAAGGTGAACCACGGAAACATCGCACCTAGCATTGACTCACAGGCTGGTGGAGTGACTATCTCAAAGGCCGTTCAGACGACGGTGATCTCGCTAGCGGCGCTACGGAAACTGCGGTTCGCCGGGGTTAGTCGTGATGCAGAGGTGGCAGCCCGCACCTCGATTGCCGCCCTTGGGGTTGCCGCTCTCGCCTATCTCACGGAGATGGACTTTGACCTGCGGTCACGTTGCCTGCTCATCCCCAGTGAACCTCAGCGCATAGAACTGCTCGGTCGAGACGGTTCCCCTTCAGAGGAAGTTGCCATAAGCCGGGACACCGCTGCATCGATTCTCTCTGAAGCCGCTTCGCACGCAAGCGCTTTGGGTATCGGCTGGGAGACAGACGAAATACGCCTGGAACCAGCCCCCAAGCTGATCGAACTCGTTCGCCGAAGCAGAAAGGTTTCGGCGGCTTCTCAACCTTCGGAGTAGATCATGTTCGCGATTGAGGTGAATTATCTCACCGGAAGATGCGTGGCAACCTCCCACAATGATCGACGTCAGTCGGAGTGGCCACCGCACCCGGCCCGACTTTTCTCGGCGCTCGTAGCGGCAATGCACGACCCCGCTAAACCCGACCAGCAGGAAAGGCGGGCTCTCGAATGGCTGGAGGCTCAACCCCCTCCAGCCATTGCCGCTTCGACTGCGACGCCTCGAACGGTTGCCGCTCACTTCGTGCCAGTCAACGACGCTTCTGTGATCAGCCGCAGTTTGCAGGAAAAAAGGGCAGAGAAAATTGAAGAGCACTCGGCTAACTATCGGAACGCTCTAGAGGAATCTGGTGGAGAAATGACCAAAAAAGTCATGAGACTAAAGAGCAACATCGAGAGTCAAAGAGACGTGACTTCCACTGTCGAAAACGTAGGAACGACCAGCACGCAATCTGCCGAAGCACTCTTCCCGGATCATCGCGGCAAGCAGGAGCGTTTTTTTCCGTCCATGACACCCGACGAGCCTCGAGTGACCTTTCAGTGGGCTAGTCAGCCTCCTCAAGGTTTGAGCGAAACACTTGACGGGTTGCTCAGCCGTGTGACGCGACTGGGACACTCGTCATCCCTTGTGTCGTGTCGGGTGGTCACCGATCCTGCTTCACCGAACTGGCTTCCCTCCATCAGCAACGAACGAAGTGAAGTGCTGCGAACCACGAAGTCAGGCCAGCTGGCAGTTCTGGAACGCCAATTTCAGAGCCATGAGGGAATCAAGCCCAGGTCGCTGACGTTCGTCGCTGTTCCCTATCGGAACGAGGTCGCCACCCCCTCTCCCGAGACCCTTAGACCAGCAACGTCCGGACACTGGATTGTGTTCGAGTTTGACCACACGTCGCGCTCATTCCCGGCAACCAGAACAGAAGAAGTCGCCAAGGCGATGCGCTCCGCCATCATCAAACATGCCGACGATCCGGCCCCAGAGGGCCTGACAGGTCACCGACACGACAAAACCGCCTCAAGAAGCCCACACTTGGGGTTTATCCCTCTCCCTTATGTAGGAAGTGAGTACGCCGACGGGCGCCTTCTTGGCGTTGCGTTGTCCGTTCCACACGATCTGGATAACGAGTCCCGCAAGGCCGTCTACCGAGCAATTGGAAAATGGGAACAAACAGCAGGGCGAGATTCCTTGCGTCTCCTATTCGGCGCAAAAGGAGTTCTCAGAATGAAGCGGATGACCGTTCCGTCCACGATGGTTTCACTCAGACCGGCGGTCTGGAGTCGACCCTCGACGCATTGGGCCTCGGCGACTCCGATAGCGCTGCCCAAGTACCCTGGACGGTTAGGGCGAGGAACGCCGGAAGCGCGCTCCAAAGCCTGGAAAGCGGCGGAACAAGCTGTCGTAGCTTCATGCAGTCACGTTGGTCTGCCTGAACCTTCGGCGGTAGAGGTTTCTTTCACACCGTTCATTCCTGGCGCTCGCCCTACGACGCAATACCCGGTAGTCAGGCAAAGCGGGAATACCAAACAAATCCGCCGGCTTATCCATGCGTTCGTTACCTTCGACTCCCCCGTCGAAGGGCCATTGCTGCTCGGTTCGGGCCGCTTTTTCGGTCTTGGGTTGATGCGTCCTATGCCAAGAAAGGAGAAGTCCGATGCCTGAACTCACCGCCGCAGATTTTGCAGATTTCTTTAGAGAGGTTCACGGCTGCGACCCGTTTCCTTGGCAAGAACGTCTTACAACACAGGTGCTGGAGAGCGGTAAGTGGCCTGAGGTGATTGACCTGCCTACCGGATCTGGCAAGACCGCTGTGCTGGACACTGCAATCTTTGCTCTGGCCGCTCGCCCGGATGTCTCGCCTCGTCGCATCGTATTTGTGATCGACAGACGCATTGTCGTGGATCAGGTCTACAGGCGTGCACTCTTGATTCGGGATCGAATTCAAGCGGGAGACTCGCCACTCCTCAGCGAAATGAATGCCCGCTTGACCGCTCTTTGCGATGAAGACAGCGAACTTCTCGGCGTAGCTGCCCTGCGAGGCGGCATCCCGATAGACAACCATTGGACTCATCGACCGGATCAGCCATGGTGCCTGGTTTCAACGGTTGATCAATTCGGCTCCAGGCTGTTGTTTCGCGGCTATGGGGTGCGCCCGGGGATGCGGCCCATCCACGCCGGGCTTGCCGGCAACGACTGCCTGGTGATTCTTGACGAAGTTCACCTCAGCGTCCCTTTCGCCCAGACACTCGCAGATATTTCCGCTCACAGGTGCGAAGCTTTGCCGCAGCGCTTCCAGGTCGTCGAAATGTCGGCCACCCCCAGCAATACGCAGGTCGATCGCTTCACACTTGAACCTGCTGCCGATATTGACGGGTGCGACGAGTTGCGTCGCAGGGTGAAAGCCCGAAAGGTGGCCACTCTCCTTTCCGCAGGCTCCCCAAACAAACCTCCGCATGAGGTCATTCCGAAGGAAGTCCTGAAAATCGCAAAGAAGGAACTCGGCGAGAATGTACGGAGCGTCGGCGTGATCGTCAACCGTGTGCGCACAGCCAGGGAAACTCACAATGAACTCATCGCTAAGGGACACTCGGCACACCTGATTACAGGTCGAATGCGGCCATTGGACAGGGCTGAGAAACTGGAGTCCCTTATCAAGATCGTTGATCCCGACTTCAGGGAAGAAAACCGTGAGCTTACTTTCGTGGTCTCCACCCAGGCCATCGAGGTTGGAGCAGATTTCAGTTTCGACGCCCTTATCACCGAAAGTGCTCCGGTCGACAGCCTTAGGCAACGCTTCGGAAGATTGGACAGGCGGGGAACTTTCTCGCAATTCTCCGACGGACCTGCCCAGAGTTGGATTGTTGGGCCCAAGTCGGTGGTCGCTTCGAAAAAACCCGACCCCATCTACGGCGAAGCCGTCAAGGAGACCTGGAAGGAACTGGAAGCCCGAGCGATTGACGGCTTGTTGGAAGTCGGATCTGATCCAGAACCCAAAGCGTTACAGCAGCAGCCGCTTGAACTCGGTTGGCAGGCTGCAGAAGAAATACACCTCAACACGTTGAACAACTTTCCCGAATCCGCCTACGCGCCAAAAGACAATGCCCCTCTACTGCTTAATACTCACATTGAAGCTTGGGCGCAGACAAACCCTGAACCTATTGTTCAGCCCTCTATTGAGAGTTTCCTGCACGGGATGAACCACTCCTCGACCCCTGACGTCTCGATTGTCTGGCGCTTCGACCGCTCACATGAAACCCTGAAGTTGGTGCCTCCACGCCAAGCCGAGTTTCTTCAAGTGCCGATCCCTGCCGCCAAGTCCTGGCTTGCCGGCGAACCGGAGGCGATCGTCGCCGACGTCAACTACTCCAGCGTCGACGCGCCCCGGTACGGGTCTCAAGGTAAGCCTCGGGGGGGCTGGGTCCGTTGGGAAGGGTTCCGGGACGGCCCTTGCGAGATCAGACCATCCGAGATCAAGCCTGGGGATGTCCTGATCGTCGATCCTTCCAGGGGAGGTATAGCTAATGGGAACTGGAGCCCTGCCAGTCTTGAACAAGTGGATGATCTTGGCGATGCCGCGCAATTGGCCTACGGACGTCGAGCCACCTTGAGGCTCGACCCGAGTCTCTTCCCTGCTAGTGCTGCTCCTCCCAAGCCCGCTGACGACAACGAGGCCGATTCGCCGGCGCGAGAACGCATACAGGACTGGATTGAAGCGCAGTCCGCCCTGCCTGAGTGGGCAAATGAGGCTATCAACAAATTGGACCTTGCGAAATGCGCCATCGATTCTGTCGGTCTTGACAATTCAAATCCCGCAGCTGCCTACTTCGTCCTCTCCGAAAAGCGAGTTGATGCAGCAACTATGGACGGCTCCGACGAATCGGGGTCGTTCACCGAGTCATGTGCGACGCTTCACGACCACCTTGAAGGCGTAGGGGCGCGTGCCAAGAGATTCGCCGCAAGCCTGGGCCTCAGCGCTGAGATGCAAGAAGATCTCCGCCTGGCCGGTGTCCTGCACGACCTGGGCAAAGTGGATGAACGATTCCAAGCCATGCTGGTCGGAGGTGACCCTGTATCACTCGCAATGCTTGACGAGCCGCTCGCCAAATCCGCGCCCGGAACTTCCTGGTACCGCCCTTCGGGTGAGTTGGCCTACCCCAAGGGCATGCGGCACGAAATTGCCAGCCTGGCCCTAATCGAATCCAACGCCGAGGTTCTGGCCTTGGCGCACGACAAAGACCTTGTGCTGCACCTGGTAGGCACCCATCACGGCTACGGCCGCCCGTTACCAACGGTCATTGAAGACCCAAATCCCCAGACTCTTGAATATAAACTTGATGGCGTTGCGATGCGTGCCAACTCAAATCTTGTTGAATCGCAATTGGCTCTGGATATGGCCGATCGTTTCTGGAGGCTGAGCGAGCGATACGGCTATCATGGCCTTGCTTGGCTGGAAGCCATCCTGAGGCTCGCCGACCACCGCCAAAGTGAATGGGAAGCGGAGAAACAATGAACGGAACACAACTCATTGGAATTGAAGCCACCAACCACCTGGCTTTCCTGGCTGCGCTGGGAATCCAGGTAGCATTCGACGGTCATCACGACCAGCCCAAACTTTGGTGGAGCGAAGACCTGATTCCGCACGCTATCGTGAGCGGGGAATTCAGCGTCGAGATGATTGCCGATCGCGCTTTGGCGGTTTTCCCTCGCTGGCTAGCAAGTTCAGCCATGGAACCAGGTTTGCCACATCACGACGACAAGACAGGTGCACTAAAGTTCAAGCCAGAGAAAATCAGAAGCTATCTGCGATCTGCGCGAGCAGACAAACCTGGGAATTCCTTGGCTTCCGCACTTCTTGCCGAGGGAAGCCTTGACAATAAAAATATCGCCAAACCCTCGGATTTGTATTTCACTGCTGGGCGACAGGTTTACATGAAAATGGCTCGTGAATTGCTGGACAACGTCACCCGTGAGGACATTATCGACGCTTTGAGCGAACAGTGGAGCTACAAAAGCACACTTCCTTCCCTAAATTGGGACGTAACCGACAACCGTGACTACGCCTTATCTGCCGGTGACCCTTCAAAAGACAAGAAGCTCACGAATCCTGGCGCTGAGGCACTGGCAGTTCTGGGTAAGAGCCGCTACCCTGTCTTTGCTGGCAAGCTCGACGGGAAAGACAGGACGCTCACACAAGGTTGCTCCGGAAGGTGGACATCCGCTTCTTTTGCTTGGCCAATTTGGAGTCGACCTGCCACGTCCCACGCAGTGAAATCACTATTGGCCCACGCCAGCCATGATCGGCCCCCTGAACGCTTAGCAAAATGCCTCCCAGCCTGGGGTGTGCAAATGATTCGATGCTCTTCAATTGGCCGATCCTCGCAAGGGGGCTACGGAACTTTCTATCCTTCAGAGGTGGTCTGGCGACGTCCTTAATTATGGACTCGGAAATCATGGACTCGGATGTTCCCAGTCTCGTTCCAGTCCGAATGCTCAACGAGTTTGAATACTGCCCACGTCTATTTTTTCTTGAATGGGTTCAAGCTCAGTTCGAACATAATAAAGACACGGTTGAAGGCGCATTCGTCCACAGAAAGGTGGACATCGGCGGAGGGAAAATCAAAGGCCCCGAAGACGAAAACCCCGTCAAGACAGCCCGATCGGTTGCTCTGGGCTCAGAAAAGCTGGGGCTCACTGCCATTGCAGACATACTTGAAGGTGCCGGTAAGACCGTAATTCCAGTAGAGGTCAAGCGTGGTCGGCCGCCTATGCACGGTCCCGCCTGGACACCAGAGTTGGTGCAGCTGTGCGCCATTGGACTACTGCTTCGCGAAAATGGATACAAGTGCAATGAGGGTCAGATCTTCTTCAACGAGACTCGAAAGCGAGTTACTATTCCATTTGACACAAAACTGATCACCCAGACACTCGGCCTAATTGAGGAGCTGCGCAAAGTAGCTGCATCCCCCAAGATTCCGCTCCCACTGATTGACAGCCCCAAATGCCCTCGCTGCTCACTTGTAGGCGTCTGCCTGCCAGACGAAACAAATGCGCTGGCTGGCCGAGTCGCAAAACGACCTCGTCGCTTGACTCCCCGCGATCCGGCCTCCCGTCCTCTGTATGTGACAAAACAAGGAGCAAAAATTGGCTTGAGATCGGGAAGGGTATGTGTGACAGCGAACAGGAATGAAGTCGACTCTGCCAGAATTATTGATGTTTCGCAGATCAACGTGTTCGGTAACGTGCAGTTGAGTTCGCAACTGATGCGAGCCGCCTTCACCCATGAAATACCAGTCAGCTGGTTTTCATATGGGGGATGGTTTCAGGGAATCGCAACCGGAATGCCATCGAAAAACGTGGAACTTCGCAGGCGACAGTCAGCTGTTGCATCCCAAGGAGGTCTTCAGATAGCGCAAAAAGTCGTTCAAGGCAAGATCAAGAACTGCCGAACATTCCTTCGTAGAAACGCTCGACAAGACTGCAAGGAAGTCCTCTCCCAACTGAATGACTTAGCAGAACTTGCAGCCAAGTCACCTTCTTTAGAATCTCTCTTGGGTACCGAGGGAACGGCTGGGCGTCTATATTTTTCAAACTTCTCGAAAATGCTAAACGATGATGAAATTGGAACTTTTGATTTTACTGGCAGAAATCGTCGTCCACCTACAGACCCAGTAAATTGTCTGCTGTCATATTCATATTCACTTCTCACAAAGGATTTGACCGCCACTCTCGTTAGTGTGGGATTCGATCCCTACTTGGGCATCTATCATAAACCGCGCTTCGGTCGGCCGGCCATGGCACTAGACCTTGCAGAAGAGTTCCGACCAATAATAGCTGACTCTGTTGTAGTAACCGTAGTCAACAACGGTGAAATACGTTCTACAGGATTCACCGTTCGGGCAAGAGGTGTGTCGCTGTCTTCACAAGCCCGCCGCGCCTTTCTAGCGGCTTACGAACGCCGTTTAGAGCAAATTATCACGCATCCAATTTATCACTACCGGATTTCCTACAGAAGAGTTTTTGAAGTGCAGGCAAGAATGCTGGGTGCTTATCTATTGGGGGAGATTCCGGCTTACGTTCCATTTGTGACGAGGTGACACATGTCAAGAGAGCGGCGGCGCTACTTGGTCGCTTACGACATTCGAGATCCGAAACGGCTGCGAAACGTCCACAAGAAAATGATCGAATTCGGCTGGCCTATGCAATACAGCGTGTTCATATCAGATCTCGATGCAATAGAGTTCCTAGACCTGCGGCGTGATCTCGGAGAGATAATCCACCACGGTGAGGATTCGGTTGCTATGATAGACCTCGGTGACCCACAAGACCGAGGAAGCGAATGTTTTGAATTCATGGGAATATCATTGCCATTACCAACTAGTGGACCGGTCATCATATAGTGCGAGAGGTCGAATGGCATCGCTTTCACTAGCCACCCCTCGCACCCAAGAAAGACCAGCGTGCTAGCCTTTTTGCTCCTTGACAACATAACTGCTTCCCTTCGCAGGGGCATTCTGCGCCAAACCGCTCGCAGAGACTCCGATCCTCCCTGCTAGGAGGCTACAAAAACTAGGAGCGGTGTCTGGGGGTAGTTCTACCCCCCTATATTG
>OY282384.1 GCA_958295925.1 uncultured Acidimicrobiales bacterium | reverse complement strand
CTGAGCTACGTCGGCCCGGGGCGGCCTCTTAATCGTACTCCGGCTGAGCCGGAATACGCGGGTCGCGGATGGCATTGACTTCTTTCATGGACAGGCACAGGATGCCATAGCCGCGTTCGGGACGAATCGGCGTGGGCGCGGGGCCGGGGCCGCTCCATTCGCCGCTGAGGGCGTCGATGACTATTGCCCCGGGAGGGGGTTCTTTATGTGTCGCGCAGGCGTGGCAGACGTCCGGCATGATGCTGCCGCGGCTGTCGACGTGGAAGGTTCCCGTAACTTCGCAATAGGTACGGCCGTGCAGGACTTCCACCGGCCAGGCGCTGTTGTCGCTGATGGTTATGACCATATCTTCTCACCTCTTTTGGAAAGGATTCAGCAGCTCTATAAGCGCGTCGTCTGAACGACAATCAAGCACGACGCTGCGAGCTAGCCGCAGACCGGGAAAACCGCGGTGGGGCTCGGCATCTCCGGTGGTACTGACTTGGAAGGAGTGGCGCCCCGTAGAGGGATCGAACCCCTAACCTTCTGGGTAGAAACCAGACGCTCTATCCGATTGAGCTAACGGGGCGCATTTCGTAACCTTACCGTGGAACGGTAATCGTAATCTTAACACCCTGGTTGGCCAGGGGCTGCAGGGCAGCCAGCATCAGGGGCTTGACCACGTGCAGGTCCAGGCCGCCGAGGCCGCAGCCCAGGGGCGGTACGGCCAGGGAGGTGATGCCGTGCTGCTGGACGGCTTGGACCAGGGCCTGGAGGCCGGATTCGATGTACTCCAGCTTGCTGTCGTCCCGCCAGTCGTCCTTGGTGGGGAAGTTGATCACCCACCGGGGTTCGTCGTTGGACTTGTAGTTGTTATCCCGGGCCGCGGGGTTCCGCCAAAGGTGCAGCTGGCCGGGGCGGAGCTTGCCCTGGCGGCAGGCTGCCTGGTAGCTGGGCAGCATTCCCGGATAGCGCTGGGCGAACTGCTTGGCCAGCCCTGCGCCCATGGCGCCTTTGCAGTTGACTGTATTGACCAGGGCGTCGGCGCCGGTTTTGAAGAGGTCGACGGCGGCGACCTGGATTTCGGTATCTATTGTCTGGGTCTGGGCCTGGGCTTGAGCCATATTCGTCTGACGCATGGCGTTTCTCACCTCGTTGCAGAGTCTGCCCTGGGGCTGGGGCTGGGGCTGGTCGTTGGTCGTTGTTCCGTGGGGACGCTGGAAGTCAGCCGTTTCACCGGCCGTTCCCCGGGCACACCCTCACGGCGCCAACCCGCCGCCCAAAGGCAGGAAACCGGGAAAAGAACAGCTGGGCTGTCTCACTCTCCGTCTCTCTGCGTCTCTATGCCGCTTGTCTAAATTACCAGCCGAATCCGCTTTTGCCAGGTGGCCAGGGATTCCTCCGGCGTGGGCGGGGTGTCTTCGGGTAGGCAGTCGCTGCACCGGAAGCCGCTGCCCTTGCCGTAGTTCCAGAAGAGGCTTTCAGCGCCGAAGTAATACGGGGTGTAGTCGAAGAGGTCCTGGTCCTCGTCGCCGCATTCCAGCGCGCAGATGTAGAGCTTCCTGCCTTCGGGGGTCTGCCTGGCTACTTGGGGCAGGTCTTCGGGCCAGGGGTATAGGCTCAGGTTGGCGTCGGCGTCGTGGTAGGGGTGGTCCGCCGCGCCCGGGGGCTTGCGGTTGACCATGAGTCTTTCGCTGGTCATGGTTGGTCTGCTCCTTTCTTGCAAGGTCGGTGGGGACCGCTTAATACAAGTCCCGGTTATGGGTGTAGAACACGTTCATCGCGGCTTTGACGTAGGCCTCCAGGGTGCCCTGCTTGGTCATCCAATTATGGCAGGGGCGGCATACCCAGTCCACCGGGGTGATGTCCACCGTGTTGGTCGGATGTTCCGGGCCCTGGCACTGGTGGCAGCCGTAGACCGGCGGGGCGTGGAGCAGGTGCAGCTTGTCGGCCGGCGTGTCCGGGCAATACTCTTCGACTTCCCAGTCTTCGGTTATCTTATCGAGGGCTGGATCGAGGGCCGGATCGAGGGCCGGGGTCTTGGCCGGCGGCGGCTTGATGCTGGGCAGCCGGTACTGCTTGGTGAAGCGCTTGGTGAAGTCGGCGACGGTTTCATACCTGTGGCCGATGGTTTGGTCCATGGTGGTTACCTCCTTTATTTTATCTGGATAAAAGTCGCATAAAAGTTCAGCCCCGGCAGAGCGGGGGCTGCTCTTGCCGGGGCTGCTTGATATTCGGTGTTAGGGCCAGCAGGTCGCTACTTCTGCTTCTCCGACCTCCACGGCCGGCGGATGCTTCTCCCATAACCCTGCAGTGATTATATAGCGCTGGCTGCGTGGCGTCAAGCCCCTGTTGTCAGGGGGTGTTGTCAGGGGCTGTTGTCAGGGGCTGTCGTAGACCTGGGTCTTCTACCTAGTCGGCGCCGGGCGGTCGGGATAGGGCCAAGGGATGGTCTTGGTTTCAATCCCGGCGCGCTTGGCGAACTTCAGGGTGGCCTCGGTCCCGGTTCCGCCGGGGAATCCGATGACCAGGTGGGGGACGCCTTCGTCGATCATCTGCTGATTCCGGATCATCCCGGCGCGGGGATTGAAGACGCCGCCGGGGCGCCAGTCGGCGGGGTATTCTATGACCGGCACGCCGCGCAACCGGGCCCAGCTGCCGGCTAAAGTATCAGCTCCGCGGGCCGCGCCGTGGATGATCAATTCGGGCTTGGGGTCCAGGGCGTTCATGACCTGGCAGAGATAGGCGGCGTCCCTGAACTCGGTTCCGCCGGATACCAGGACGGTATAGGGCTGGTCCGGGGGGTGGACGGCCTGGGGCCAGCCGCCGGGGGGCGGGGTGTCCCAGCGGGACTGGCGGGCTTGCTGGGCGGCCTGTTCCTGTTCCGGGCTGGGCCGGTAGGGCTGGGGGACGTAGGGGGTGGAAGATTTTACCATTGGGGTAGGCACCTCCTGAATGTCTTTACGGATGGGGTGGTGAGGGTTATAAGTCTTATAAGAGAGTTGAGAGTAGAGAGAGTGGCCTGGTTTCGTCGTCCCGGCTCTGCGGAGGAGCCTGGTGGTTGGAAAGGCCGCAGCGCAACGCAGCGGCCGTCGCCGGGAGGCGGTATAGACGGCTGGGCAGCCGGCGCCAATGCTGGGGGCTGGGCCGGCTGCCGTAGTTCGTTCCGTAGTCTGGCGCCGGCCTACTTGGTAGGGGCGGGGGTGCCGTGGGGCCATTTGACCTGGGTCACGGCTACTCCGGCGCGGGTGGCGATTCGTACCATGTCGGCGGTGCCGGATCCGCCGGGGAAGGCGACTACGAGGTGGGGCCGGCCTTGGACCAACATGGTGTTGTTCCTCTTGAAGCCGGCGGCCTTGTCGAATACGCCGTTGGGACGCCAGTTGCACTCGAATTCCTGGACCGGGATGCCCCGCAGTTTCGCCCACTGGCCGGCCAGAATATCCGCGCCGCGGGCGGCTCCGTGAATAATCAGTTCGGGCTGGGGGTCCAGGGCGTCCATGGTCCTGGTGACCAGGTCGAAGTCGTTGAAGTCGCGGCCGCCGCTCACTAATACGGTATAGGGCCGGGTGTCGTTTCTGTTGGCGTTATTGTCGTCCCGTTTGATGAGGGCTTGCTGGTGGGCCTGTTGCCGTTCCTGGGGGCTGGGCTGGAATCCACTGTTATGGAACCCACTGTTATGTCCACCGGTGGGGCGGTAGGGTTGGCTGCCTTTAATCATGGTTGCTCCTCCTTATCACTCTCTTACTCTCTCACCTGGGGGTGGGGTTTGCCGGCCTGGGGGTAGGACCGTAGATCCCACCGAAGAAACCCACGCCGGCTACCCACCCTGCATTGTCCGAAACCGGGAAAGAAAAGCCTGGGGGCTTACTCGGCCTTATATGTGGTCGCCCTGGTCGCTGGCGGGGACGAAGCTGTGGTGGAAGAAGCGGGTCTGTTCCTTGGCGCCGTCGTTGGCGCTGGCTTGGGCGCTGGCTTGGGCGCCGCCGCGGCAGCGGAAGCTTTCTCTTACCGAGCGGTAGCAGGTCTGGCACACCCGGCCGGCGGGCATCTTGAAATATGGAATGCCGATTTTGCAGAGCAGGCAGGGGCCGTGTCCGATGGGTTTGATGTCCGTCTGGTACATTTCTCACCTCCTTGGTTGGTTCAAGGTTCTCCGGGGCGCGGTGGGGCAGTGTTGTCGCCCTCTTTGGCCTGGGGGTAGGCTGAAAGGTCCGAGGTAACCGACCGTCGCGCCAGGAACCGGGAAAGAAACCAGGAGGGAGAGTTGGCGGGGAGCGCCTAACCGGTTGCTATCGGGCTTGCTACCAGTGGGCTAGGACTGTTCTGCTGGAATGTTCCAGTGCGGCGCGGAGGGCGGGGTTGACCGGGGCGTGGTCGGTGCTGGCCAGGATGAGGCCGTATTCCTGGTTCTGGCGGCAGGGGCTCTGTTCCACTCGGGGGAAGAGTTTCAGGAGTTCGCCGGCGTAGTAGTCCATGACTTGGCAAGGTTGTAGGCGTGCTGCCTGGCGGGGGTCTTCTTGTATGTCGTAGAGTCGGCTCACGGCGAAGGGGTCGCCGGTTATCTGCTGGGGCAGGTATCTTCGATTCTTCCTGGGTATGCCGATGGGCGGCAGATCCTGGTCGAGTTCAATTCCCAGGGGGAAGGTTATCCAGAGCTGGGCCAGGGGTACCAGGCTGAGCAGCCGGATGGTTTCGTGGTAGGTTCGCCAGGGGCGGTTCACCATGATGGTGAAGTGGTCGGTGGGGGCGGTGGGCCTTCTCTGTGTGAGTTCTTGCGTCAACTTCTGTAGCCTTTCCTGGAGGTACTTGTTGGGGTCGGCGTGGCGGCGGTCCAGCAGCGTCTGGTGGCACTGCCGTTCCAGGCCTGCGGTTTCGTTGGGGAAGCTTGGGTCGGTGGACAGGAGTAGGCCCATGTCGAAGTAGTTTTCTTGCAATTCCATGGCTAGGTGGGTGGTCGGGTTCAGGTAGCGCTGGGGGAAGGGTGCTGCCAAGGTGTGGGTGTCTTCTGCTGGTGTTCTTTCTGGGTTGATGCTGCTTGCGCCGTTGGGGCTACCCAATATGCCGTGGGCAGTGGCGTGCAGGCTGACGTAGGTGGTGTTTATGCCCTGGGAGGTTAGGAGGGCGTTCTGTTCTTGCCAGGTGGCTTGCAGGAGCCGGAGGCGGCTCGTATTCCAGGGATTGGTTTTGTGGTTGTTCATTTCCCTCCTTCCTCTGGCTGGGTGGCAAGGTTAAGCCCCTGGTTGGTGGCCAGGGGCTGGGTTTGTTGCTGGGTTTGTTGCTGGGTTTGTTGCTGGGTTTGTTGCTGGGTGTGTTGCTGGGTGTGTTGCTGGGTGTGTTGCTGGCCCGGGTGGGTTCTATGCGGCCTGGAGGCTGGCTTCGGCCTCCTGCCGTTCTTCCTCTTCCTTCTGCTTCTTGGTCTTCTCGTAGGTGCTGTTGCCCTGGAAGGTCCATTCCATGGCGTGGGCATCCAGCATGTTCTCGTAGCAGGCGGTCAGGTATTCTTTCGGTTCGTTCCCGGAGGTGGGGTACATCTCGATGCACTTGGCAGTGGAGTCGGCGTATCGCTCCAGGGCGTGCAGGGCGAACTTGCTCTGGGTGGCGTTGAGCAGTCCCTGCTCTTTCATTCTCATCGCGATCTGTTTGGCTTGTTCTATTTCGACCTGTCGTCGCTTCATTTCCTCTTCGCTGAAGAAGAATCCTACTTCGTAGGTGTCCCGGTCGTCGTTCTGGTGCTCGGTCTTTTCGTCTTTTCTGACGTATTTCTCGGCGTAGTTGACGCCTTTCTTGGGCTTCCAGATGGCTTGCCAGACCATTTGCCAAGTGGGCTTTTCCAGTGCGCCTGTAGTGTTCTCCTGGGCTGGGCCTTGGGTTTGTCCCTCGGTTTGTTCGGTTGGGTTCAGCCCGGCCAGGTCCTCCGGGTTGGCGTCCGGGTCGGCGAATAAGTCTTCGATGAGTTGGAGCCCGTCGCTGTTCCGTCGTTTCTCGCTGATGCCGATGGTGCGGCAGATGTCGGCGAAGCTCTGTTCGACGGGATTGACTCCGTCGGCGAACTTGAGGGATTCCTTCCCGGTCCAGTTCATGACGGCGTTGGCCGGGTCACCGTCTGGAGGCGCTGCGATCATGTCTCGCAGGTAGTCCCGGATTTCTTCTTTGGCTTCATCCCAGTCTGTGGGGTTCTCTGCCGCGGCTTGAGTGGCTGCGGCTTCGAGGACTTTGCAGTTCTCTCGCAGGCGTTCAGCCAGGGCCTCGGCCATGTGCTCGGGCAGGGGGTTGCCATAGGCGGAGGCGCGGCCGTTTACCCAGTCCGAGTCGAGGTACTCCTCCACCTCGTCGCGGATTCTTTCCTTGAAGTTGGCCAGGTCTCTGGGGTCTCCGGCGGTGAGGTAGGTCAGGGCCGCTTGTTCGGCTTTGACGTTGTCCACCAGCTGGTTGTAGCCTTCCTGGATGCCCTCCTTTTTGTCTCTCTCGTAGTGGACGCCCCGCTTCTGGTGGTATTCCATCAAGGCTTGAGTCTGCCATTGCAGGCCGGCCAGGCGTTCTTCGAGGAGTCGTTTCTCCAGGTCGTCCAGGTTGTATGGTTGCGCGTTGTCGACCAGCTCCTTCATTTCAGTCACTCTGGCGTGCATGGCTGCTATTTCCTTGGGGTCTTGGAAGTGGCCTTTGTAGTTGGGGTTTGCAGCCAGGTGTGCCTGGTGTTGCTCGCCTACTGGGTAGGTCAGGTTGGCGGATTCTTTCTGAAACTGAGTTGCTCCGTCGGCGTAGTCATCTGTCTTGAAGTCTCTTTCGCCTAGTTTGAAGTCGGCCAGGGTGCCTTGCAGATTGACCAGTCTGAATTGGGCGTCGTTCCGATGGAGCATGTGCTCTGTGAGCTCGCCTTCGCTCATGGCCTGGTTGTCGGCTCTGGCTGAAACGATGAGTTGGTCGGCGGCGCTGGCCATGTCTTTGATGGTTTGCTCCAGCTGCTTTCTTTCCTCTTTGTCCAGATCCAGGCGGCCTTCTTTATCTCGGCTCTCGTGATAGATTTCCGCGCTGAATTGGCCGATGCGCTCTCGGATGGCGACCGCCTCCTCGACCGTGAGTTGTCGTCCAGTGGACTGGTACTGGTGGTAAAGAGGGTCGCGACCTACTACCTTTTCCGATTTGGTCAGGTCGATGGCGTCCAGGTCTTCCGCGACCACTTTGTCGAGTCTTTCCTGCAGGTCTCTGCAGAATTCCTCTTTCTCTTCCGCTTTGCTCTTGCGGAATTCACTGCCCCATTCGACCAGCTTGTGGTCGGGGTGTCCTACTGTGTCGTTGAAGATCTCCCGGTATTTGGCGGCGTTTTCCTTTTCTTCTTCCGTTGCGTTGGGGTCTTTCTGTTTTCCTTCGTTCCAGTGGTCGACGGTGCGCCCGCTGCTGTGCAGCAGGTATTCGGTCTTTTCGATGGCCGGCCCCTCGGTGGGGAGCGGGTTGTATTCGCCGTAGAAGCCGCCTGCGTGGCTGGCGCGCGCGTCGTTTATCGTGGCGTCGCTGTCCCGTCTGATTGCCCCGTTGAGGTTGAGCTCTCTGTTGTGGTCGGTGATGCTCTCGGCGTTGACCTCGTTGAGGCTCTTTGGGGGTTCGACTTTATCCTTTGTCTCGTGTTCGACGTGGTCTTCGGTTTTCTCGCCGAGCACTTCGGCTACGATGTGCTCGGCTACTTCTTTCTGGGAGGGCTCCGGGGTGTGGTTGACGTCTTCTTCCGGGACTTCCTCTTCGACGACGACTCTGTAATTGAGTGTATTGACCATTGGGGCTCTCATTCTATGTTTCCTTTCGCCGGCGTTGGGCTGTTTTGGCTGTTCTGCCAGCTGGTTCTGCTAGTGGTCGTTGCCTTTTGCCTTATTTTAGCCCCTGGCGCTTTCACCTGATTTTGAGTCCGTGGGTAGTTGTTCTATGGAACAATGGCGTGGCGCCAATGTTGCCCGAGGGTTGCTTTCCTGCCGGCGGCGCCGGTTTAAGCGGGGCTGGGAGTTAAGAGTGATGGGGGTGGGTTTGTGCGAGGCGCGGCAATTGCACTACCGGCCACGTCTAGTCCAGGCTGCCCTGTCTCAGCCTTAGGCAGTTCAGTAATTCTACGTTGGCGACGTGGAGGAAGCGCAGGTCGTTAATTTCCTGGACGCTCTTCTTCTCGTCCTGGATGTCGTGGAGGTAGTGCCAAGCGCTCTGGTTGATTTTGGCCAGGGCATATTGGATCAGCTCGGCTTCGATGGGGTTGAGCTTGTACTGATTCCGCCATTGGTTGACCTGGTTGCCGGCTTCCCGGCTGGCCTCCAGCATATCCCGCAGATTATCTGGGTTGAAGTAGTAGTTGTTCCATTTCTGGTCGCCGCCCCAGAGTCGTTCCGCCTGGCGTACGGCGTTTGGATGGTTCATCCTTTCGTGGTAATCGTTGATGGTCTCTTCCGTGCCGTGCTTGCAGGGCTCTGGGATGCTGCAGACCGTCTGGAAGTCGGCTGACTTGAATAATAGCTCTTTCCGGTCGGCGTCCATGTTGTAGAAGCTGGCGTCGACGGCCGGCCATTGGTGTTCGATCAGCGCGGGGTCGGTGAGGGTGTTCCACACTTTGTCCCGCATCGCGCAGAGCTTTGCGTCCAGCGGCCCGCCGGCGGGGCTGTTCTCCCGGATGAACTCCTCCAGGTGCTGGGCCAGCGGCTTCAGCGATTCGTGGATGCTCTCGGCGACGTTGATCTCCAGGTTGCCGTCCAGCCGATCATAAGTGGTTTTTGGGTCGATGGCCTGGAACTGGGCCAGGCCGCGGGCGTCGGCGGCCCGTTTGTCGTCGTCCTTGCCTTCCAGCAGGAAGCTGAGCTTGTCGCGCAGGGCCTGCTCTTCGTCCAATTCCTCCTGGTCGGGCCGGTAGTGGTAGCTGTTCTGGCCGATGGCTTCGCTGGCTTTTCGTTGGATTTCCTCGTGGATGAGGACCAATTTATCTATCGTATCCTGCAACACGTTGCATTCGGGGAGGGTCAGGTAGCGGTAGTCGGCGTAGACTTCTTCCTGGACGATTTCCTCCAGCCGGGCTAATTCAGCCAGTGATTCCTCGGAGCGGTACTTCCAGTCGACCAGGGTGGGCTGGCTCACCTGATAGTTGCCGTTGTAGTTTCCGTTGTAGTTGCCGTTGTAGTTGCCGTTATGGGCGGCTTGGAACTGGCCGGTTTCGTCGGCGATTTTCTGCAGATAGCGGGCGCTGTCGGCCAGGGTGTCGCCTTCGCTGAAGTTCTCCTGGTCGCGGCCGTATTGGATTATCCGTCCTTCCTGGCTGTTCTGCAGTCCGTAGCCGAGGGCTTCGATGTCCTGCATGGCCTTCTGATAGGCGGCTTCGTCGCCGATGAGTTGGGCTTCTCGGACGGTTCCGGCCAGGGTGTCCCGGGTTTCGCTCAGCTTGCCTTGCAGCATCGAGGCGCGGCTGAGCAGGGCTTCGGTGGCCTGCTCGACCCGGGTGGCGACGGCGCCGACCGCGCCGGGGTTGGCGGTTACCGCGCCGCCCAGGGTGACGGCGGCGCCGACGGTGGGGTCGGTGAAGACCTCGGCGGCCGATTCTATGTTCAGCTTCTCGCCGAAGTAGTTCTTGAATTGGTCGGTGGAGACGTTGGCCCAGCTGTCGACGGAAGTTTGGACGGCCTCCGGGGCTTCTTTGAGGGCGGCTTCGACCTGGGGTTCCAGGGGGTGCTCGGCGATGTAGGCGGCCTGGTAGTCCTCGCCGGTGCGTTCCCAGAACTTGTTGACGACGTCGAGGGCGTGGCTTTCTTCCTCGTGCCTGGGTACGTTGTACTCCTCGGTGCCTCTCGAACTCATTTTCGTGCCTCTGGAGTACTGGCTGGCTCGTGGCTTGGTAAGTCGGTGGGCCGTTGGACGGTTCCTGCGGCCTGGGCCGTGGTGGAATTATAATTCGTTTCGTTGGTTGAGGGAATAGCTTCCTGTTCGTTCTTTTCCTGGGGTGTTGCTTCGTGTTTTCCTTACTGGTCGGCTCTGGAGCTTTATTCTGGGCTGGCGATCCTCCGCTGCCCGCGCCGGCCCAGGAGTCGGGTCAGAGTTTCCCGGGTGGCGATGTATTCTTCCAGCTCCGCCGCGGTGGGCGCGGTGGTGGCGTCCAGCAGCTCGTTGGTCTTGTCTTTGACTTCTATGGCGGTCAGCAGCAGTACGTCGGTTTCGACCTGATTTAATGGATTCTCTGGCGTGTTTCGCCAGTTGTTGACGATGAAGACTATTTCATCGGCGCAGTTGTGGGCTTCCACCAGGTCGGCGGGGCTGAAGAGGTGTCCTTCGCCTCTCTGTTCTTGGTTCCAGTTGTCGGCTGTATAGCTGATGAGTTGGTCGGCCACGCTGGCCTGCAGCCATTGGCTGGGGACGGCCAGGGCTTCGCCGGACTCTTGGAGGGCGGGGAAGTGGTACTGGAAGATCAGGCTTTCCCTCTCCTCGTCGATGTCGATGTAGTATTCGCCGTCCAGGTTCTTGAAGCGCTCGGCGTGTTCGCCGTCCTTCTTGTGGACTTCGTTGAATTGGATGGGCTGGCTGCCCTGGCCGGCGGTCAGGATTTTTCGCCAGAGTTCGGCGGCCTGGTCCACTCGGTCCGGCGGGCCGTAGGCGGCGTGTTCCCCGCCGACCATGATGGCGGCGGCGTAGGTGATGCGGTCCTGCAGGCGTTCCAGGCCGGTGTCCATCCGGGCCTGGATGCCGGGGTCGATGCGGAAGTCGTAGAAGGGAGCGTTGTAGTCGCTGTTGTTGAAGACCTCGTCCGTGACGTCTTGGAGCTTGTCCTCGACCCATCCGATGTGGGAGTCCTCTTCGTCGTGGGACTCCATAGTGGCGTCGTCCCAGTCGGGGTTGGCGGGGTCGAGTTCGGTTTCGCGTACTCCGCGGGTCCAGGCGATGCCCATGACCTGGGTGATGCGTTGGTCCTCGGCTTTCTCCCAGTTCTCTTTGGCCTGGGCCGCGTCGGTTGCTTCGGCTTGTTCGTCGCCGAATCTGGCGTTGTATTCCTCTGCGTCTTGGGCGTCCTTCCGTGCGATGAAATCGAGCATTTCCTGTTCGCGTTCGTCCCGGCTGAGTTCGGCTCTGAATTCGAGCCTATCTGTCGTCATGGTGTTGGCTCCTGTGGTCGGTTCGGTTGATGTTGTTTAAGGTTGCCTGGTTACTCGGTGCAAAGTATGTAAAGGATGTGCCGGTCCACCAGGTAGGCCAGTTTGGCCTCGGTCAGGGCTTCCTGTCGGGCTGCTTCGTCGGTTTCGTCGTCGGTTTCGTCGTCGGTCTGCCTTCCGGCTACTTCCATGCATCCTCGGAGGCTGTTTCTGGCTCGGTCCAGGGCGATTTGCAGCAGCTCACGGCTGCCTGGCGCGAGGCCGTTTCCGTCGTACATGATGAAGTCGTGATGCTCGGCCAGCTTTGATTCCGTCTCGTTCATGGTTCTGGTTGCGAAGGGGTTTCTGGATATCTTCAATCGCAAGTCCATCGCCTCTTGCCGCCAGAATTGGGGCTTCTGGCTGGGGTCGTCTGTCAGGTCTATGTATTGCTCCAGGTCGCTGATCTCAAAGTCTGCATCTACCATTGCGCTCTCGATGGTGGCCATGTCGCCTTCCATTAGGTGCAGGCCTGGTCCCATGGTCTCATACGTTAGATGCCATTGTTGCTGGTAGATGTAGCCGCCGCTCTCGGTGTGGAGAATGTTACCTGGTTCCCTGTATCCGTTCTTCGGATCGTTGATCTCCAGCTGGTTGAATCGGTCTACTATCGCTTGTATGTCCGTTGGCAGGACGGTGCCGGGGTGGGCCTGGCTGTAGTCCACGAGGCCGGCGAGGGCGTCTTCCAGGCGGTGAGCGACTGCTTCTCGGAGCATGGGGTTCATGTCCTCCCAGATTCGGTCTTCCACGGCGGCGGGGTCTAGTTGGTACTTGCTGGTATTTCCTTCGATTTTTCCTTCGATGTTTCCTTCGACGTTCTCTACGGCCTCTGCTGCCTGAGCGCTGTCGCTCGTGCTGGCTTCGTCTGGGTTTTCGCTGTTTTCTCCGCTTTCCTCCTGGCCGTGGAGCAGGAGTTTGAGTTTAGCCCGGGCGGCCCAGGCCTTCTGGAAGTGGGGGCTGCTGTGGTGGCTCACTAGCCGGTCCATGCCGCCCTCCCAGTTGGCGGCCGGGTGGCCTTCGGCCCAGTTGACTTCGATGGTCAGTTTCAGGGTGTCGGTGGTCTCGCGGATTTCTTTGGCGGTCTCGCGCAGCACGTGGGCGCTGACCAGGTCCATCGTCGGGTAGCCGTTCTCCTCCTCGTAGTCGAGCAGTTGTTGGATGATGTAGAGGCCTTTGTCGGTGTCCTCGAACAGGATGCTCTGGTACCAGCTGTCGGGGCCTTCGTATTCCGGGTGGGTGGGGTTTAGCGACTCGGCCATGTCGAGCAGCTGCCAGGTGTGGGTCTTCAGCGTTTCGGCGTGGCTGCTGAAATTGTTTTCCTGCTTGTCCAATCCCAGCAGGCGGGTGTCGGCATCGGCGAAGCGCTGGACGAAGCTGGTCCGTTCCGCGGCCAGGCCGGCGGCGGCTGCGGGGTCGAAGTTCGGGTCCTTGGGGTTGGTCTGGGGGTAGGCGGCGGCCGCTTGCTCAATCTGGTAGCCGATTTCGCGTAGGGAGTAGGCTAGGGCCCACTCTTGGGCCTGGCGGAAGTCCTTATAGAGCGATTGTCCCTGGAAGGCGCAGGCGTCGTCGGCCTGCTCCTCGGCGGCGTTGATTTCGGGTTCGCCGGCCTTGTAGCTGCAGAGTCGCACGGCCTGTACCGGGGAGAGATTGGTGAAGGCGGCGGGGTTGCCGGAACGGGGGTCGGTCCGGTCGTAGGTGCGGTCGTAGGTTCGTTCTTTGACTTGGTCTTTGACCCTGTCCTGGGCCGTCTGGTCAGCGGCGTGTTCGGTCTTGGTCTCAGCCTTGCCTTCAGCCTTGTCCTTTGTCGTGTTGTCTACCGTGTTGTCTACCGTGTTGTCTGCGGGGTCGTCTGCGGGGTCGTCGTAGATGTCAGGGCGGTAGTCCACTCCGGTAGCGGTTCGGCCGGTCATCTTTGGCTCCTTGCCGGGGTTTTTGGTAAGTTTATTGTCAGGGTGGTTCACTCTAATGTTAGCTGGTGGACTGCTGCCGCCGTTGTGGCTGGGTATGTTTTGCTGTAGCGGCCGGGATTGGATAATGGGGAATTATATGTTGGTGGGGTGGGGCAATTGCCAGGCGGCGGTCAGTTGTTTGGTCTCTGGCCGGGTCTGCTCGGCTGCTTACTGGGTTGGCCTGCTGCGGTTATTGCGGCGTGGCCCCGCTGGTGACCAGCCGGAACATTTCGACCTTCGCGACGTAATCGGTGATTTTCTCGGCGGTGAGCGGTTCGCTAGGGTTTTCAAACTGTTGTAGTCCGTGGCCGAAACCCAGGGCGTCGTTCAATCCGCCGATGGCGACTGACTCCAGTAGGTACTCCTGCGGGGTTGGGTTGTAGTCGGTGCGGGGACGGGTCTTCCACTTCTGGTAGAATGCGCCGATGGCCTCTTGTTGCGCCTCCAGCTGCGCGGGGTGCAGTGGGTGGCCGGGGTCCAGGTTAGCGTAGTTTTCCTGGTAGTCCTGGATCAGCTCGGGGAGGGCGTCGGTGTTCCATGCTGCCGGCAGGGTGACCAGGTCGTTGATGTCGGTTAGGTCTCGGTGCATCTCCCGGCCTTCTTCCTGGGTGAGTTCCCGTTCGATGGTCATGTCGACCATGGGCTGCTTCAGCTGCTCCCGGGTGGGGTCCAGCAGGCGCTGGGCCAGTTGGCCGATGTGGGTCATGTTGTAGGTGCAGTTCGCGCTGCTCCCGTGGTGGGCGGCCTGTTCCAGGCGGTCCATCTCCCAGTTCAAATTTGGAATGGTGTTCCATTCCACAATCTCTCGGTGCAGCATTCCGGCTATGGCGTCGCTCATCGGCATGGCTGCTGTGTTGTCTTCCGTATTCCCGTTGCGGTAGGCCAGCCGGTCTTGGAGCATTTGGTGGACTCTTGCCGGGTCGGTTGCCAGGGCCAGGGCCTCCCTTGCTTCCAGGCCGGCTTCAATGTTGTCGTCGCTGCGGCCCTGGGTCAGGAACTGCAGCCACTCCCGGTCGGCGGCGTGGCGCAGGAACATCTCCTCGGTGGGGTGGTCGGTTTCCCTCAATTCCTGGGTCGACGTGTCCAATGCGTCCAGGGAATGGAGCAGGAGCCAGCTCGGTTTGTGGCCCAGGTTCCGCCAGGCGTCGTCGGTGTTGGCTTTATAGGCCGCGTCGATCTGGAGCTGGAACTCCTCTAGCGCTTTTTTGCTGAAGGGGTGGGGGTAGTCGGTGTGGTCTCTATTCTGCAGGTCGGCCAGGAGGTCCTGGTCCTTCATCAGTTTGGCGTCGCGGAAGTGTTCCGGATTGCTCAGCGCGGCGTACTGCTGGGCCAGGAGGTCCTGGTACTTCGGGTTCTGGTAGTCGACTCCGTCCTTGGCCTTGGCGTATGTTGGCAGGTCGCCCTCGCTGTCGGGGCGGCCGAATTGCAGGATGCGGCGGGCGCTGTGGTCCGGGGCGACGATGCCTTGGAGTAGGTTCTTATTCTGTTCGTCCAGGTGGGACCAGGGGTATGTTTCGCTGTGTTCCAGGTCGCGTTTGATTTCGTGGACGGTGGCCTGGATGTAGCGTACTAGTTTCTCGCCCAGGGCCGGGGGGTTGAGTTGGTGGAATTGGCCCTTGCCGTTCAGGACTTCCTTCAGGTGTTCGGCGTCGGCGGCCAGGGCGAAGTGGGCCGATAGGTCGGGTCGGTCGGTGGCGGCGTCTTCGACTTGGTCGTCGACTTGGTGTTCAGTCCGGTCTCTGCTGGCTGGCTCGGCGGCCTGCTCCGTCCCGTCGCCCTTGCTTGCATCCTCGTCTTTGCAGGCGCCGGGGTCGTTCAGCCGTAGCTCCGCCTCGGCTTCGGCCTTCATGAAAGTTTCCCTTGCTTCCAGCCATTCGGGGCTGGCGGTTCCTTCCAGTCGTTCGGTCATGGTCCGGTTCCTTGCTTCCTTTTGGGTTATTCCCGGTCTACTCCTGGGGAGTTCCTAAACTGGGGGTTGCCCTGGCTGCCGTACTTGCCGACTTGGGTTCGGTAGATCTTGGCGTCGTTCTGTTCCTGGCGGTCGTGGGCGATCATCCATTCGGTGCTGGCTTCGACGTCGCAGTCCGGGGTGCCGGAGAGGAGGTTCTCCAAGTTCTTGAAGGCGGCGGAATAGCTTATTGCTCTCGATTCGGGCGTCATCTTCTCCGTTGGCGGCACTCTCCCGTCGACGAAGGGGATCATGGACATTACTTCCCAATTCACGCAGCCGAGGGCGCTCTCCAGCATCAGTCCTTGGGCTTCGTTGAGCTGTCCGCTTTCCAGGCCGCGTTCGATGGCGGCTGCTAGGGCCGGGATTTTCACGTACGCCAGGTCTTCCAGGTTCTCCTTGCTGAATTTGTGGTCGGGGTCGTCGTACTTGGGGTTCATGGGGTCTACTAGGTGGAACTCGTGGGCGGCCAGGATGGGGGCGGCGGCGTCGGTCAGGGCGCGGGATTCCTGGTAGATTGAGTAATTGTCCTTCAGGTATTGAACCAGTTCTTTTACCTCTGCTGGGTCGCCGTGTTCTCGCAGTTGCTGGCGCAGGCTGGCCAGCTCTCCGGCGTCCAGGGGCGAGTCGGCGTCGGTGAAGTTTTCCGCTTTCTCGAGCAGGTCGTCCAGGTTTTCCGCCGTTCCTACTTGGCGGCGCAGCCACTGCACGTTGAACAGGTAGGTCTGGCCTTCCGGGGTATAGCGGCCGGGTTCGATTACCGGCCAGGAGTTCCGGTGGCCGACGGCGGCGGCGCTTTCGAGCTGTAAGGCGTCGGCGGCCAGGGCGTTCCATTCGGGCAGCTCCATGGGGTCCCGACGTTCTAGGACGTTCCATACGGTCAGCACCATGGAATCTCGGCGTTCCAGTATTTGTATGTTCATATAGGATACGTCGCCGCGCATTTCGTCCCAGGCTGCTCGGCAGATTTCCCGCTGCGTGGGGTCGGCGACGTCGGCGACTGATTCCAGGAAGAACTCGACGGCAGTTGCTTCGTATTGGCCGTTGCAGGCGCTTTGGAGTTCCCATTCCAAGTTGAAGCTGGCTTGTTCAATAGGTTCCTGGTGGTCGGGGTCGTTCAGCTGCCCCAGCCAGAAGCGTTCGGCGGCTTCCACCGCGGTGCGTTTGGCGCTGGCGGCGGAGTCCTTGTGGTTCACCGGGAAGCCGGTGGCGGGGTCGATGGTCGTTTCAACCTCGTCGTCGACGTCTTCGAAGTCGTCTTCGAAGTCGTTCCCGGTCTTGTCGTCGGCCTTGTCGTCGGCGTTGTCGTCCGTGTTCTCGTCGGCGTTTTCCGCTGCTGCTCCCGTCGTGGTGTCCACCCCGCTTTCGACTTCGTCATCGTTTTCCGGGTCTTCCAGGTCCGGGTCTTCCAGGTGTAGGACCGGGTATTCTTCCGTTCTCATGGCTTCCCTCTTTTACGGGGTGTCTCTCTTCTATCGGTACGGGGCTTGGTAGATTGTCCGTTCCCGGCCTTCGGCGCTCCGGCGATTGTCCTCGGCCTTGCGGCTGCCCGCAGTCGCCGCCTGGTCGCAATCGGGAATGCCGGCGGCGAGCTGTTGCAGGTTCGCGATGGTGGAGGAATATCCGGCGGCGGCGGTGTCCGACTCGCATTCTTCGGTCACTTCGTCGAAGTAATATTGGGCCTCCCGCCCTTCGTAGTAGTCGGGCGCGGTTCCGGTCAGGTAGTCTCGGATTCTCCGTAGGGTGAAGTCCAGTGTGTCGACGGTTTTCTGCAGGGCCATAGCTTCCACTTCGTTGAGCTTGCCCTCTGCCACCGCTGTGGCGATTACTCCCTGCAATGCTGGCAGGTCTATGCCCAGTTGTTGGTTCAGGTTCTCCAGTCGGAAGGGGTAGGCGGGGTCGTCGTTGTCCGGGTCGATGGCGGCGCTGGCGCGGTATTCCAGGGGCGGCAGCAGGGGTTGGACCGCGTGGTTCAGGGCGGCGGCAGCCTACCAGGCCGCCGCGTTTTCCTGCAGATATTGGACTAATTCCTCGATCTCGGCCAGGTCTTCCAGGCTCCGGCCCAGCTCTTCAAAGTCACCTTGGTTGAGTTCTACTCCGGGGTCGCACTGGGCTTGGTCCAGCAGTTCCTGCAGGGTTGCGGCGCCGCCGACCAGGTTGGCCAGCCGGGTGGTCGCCTCCAGGTAGCTCTGGTGCTCCGGCTGGTGGCGTCCGAATTCGATTACTTGCTTCTTGGGGTCCAATCCTTCCCATGAGGTGCCCAGGGCGATTTTCAGGGAGTAGGCGTCCGCGGCCAGGGTGTTCCAGGCTTCGGTGTCCATCGACTCGCGGCGGTTCAGGATGCCGGCGTGGCGTTGCCGGGTGTCGTATCGTTCCGATTCGAAGGCGTCGCGGTGGATTGCCAGCTGGTTGTGGTCGGTTATCCCGGCGGCGCCGACTTCGTAAAAGACTTCCTGGCTGTCGGGGAACCCGAATCTCGTCATCTGCAGTCGGTATTCCAGGTAGCAGCCGGCTTGTTCCATGGGTTCCTGTCGTGCCGGGTCGGCCAATTGGGCCTCGTAGCGGTCTTCGGCTTCGAATCCGGTGCGTTCCGCGCCGGCGCTGGAGTCTTTGTCGGTTACCGGCAGGCCGGTTTTGGGGTCCAGGTTATCGTCGGCCTTCGGTTCGGCGGTATGCTCCGTTTGCTCTTCCGTTTCTCTGTCTCTTTCGGCGTAGCTGATTCGGGAGTAGTTCTCCGTGCTCATTTGTTGTCCTTCTTGTCTCTTCAGTTCCCCGGGCGTTTGCCGGCGGTGAGTAATGCTATTACTTCCAGGCTGGCCTGGGCCAGGTAGAAGTTGGCGGTCTGCTATTGCTCTTACTCCGCTCTGCCGGCGGTGAGTATTACCAGGAACTCCTGGCAGGCTCGTGCTTTGAAGAAGGCGCTGGCTCGTTCTTTCGCTTGCTCCAGGGTTGGCGGGTTCTCTCTCCACTGGTCAACAATTTCGTATAATTCCTGGTTTTCCTGCTGTGAATTGAAGAGGGCGTTGCTGAGCATTCTTGCTTCGGTTTCGTCCATATTTTTGAACCCGTTCTTTTCGTTGAACTCCAGGATGCCTCTCAAGTGATTGTTGTTCCAGGTGCTCAGGTCCAGGCCGTACTTGACGAGGTAGAGCTTCTCCAGGTCGAAGTTCGGGTGGGCTGGGTTCAGTTCGGCTTCCATCACGCTCTGCTGGGCGAAGCGGCAGAGGTCGCTCTTGGTGCTGTCTTCGGTGTCGCCCTCGCTTTTTCCGTCGTTCCTCCAGCGCAAGAGCGCCATTTCCGGGGTGGCCCAGCGGCGGGTGACCTCGGCGGCGGGGTCGCTGATGGATTTCCAGTCGACGGGGGTTCCGTCGTAGTTCGCGCCCGTTCCCATGTTGTAGGGGCTGGCCATCTCTCGTCCGGCGAGGTAGTAGAGGTCGCCGACTACGCTGGTGAGGATTCGCATCTCTCTCCAGCGGAACTCCTCGTCGGCTTCTCCTTGTCCTTCGTTGCTTCCCTTCGCCTGGCGGAGGTCGCTCACCTTTTGTTCGGTGATGCTGCGCCAGGCCTTGGGGCTCCCGCTCCTCGGGTCGGAGTCCGGGTAGTCGGCCTGTTCTTCTGCAGAGTGCTCCGGTTGGTACAGGGTCTGGTAGCCTACGCTTCTGCCGCCGGCTGCTTGGTTCTTTCCGGCTGTCCGGATCAGGAATTCCGTGTAGGTTTCTCCTTCTTGGATCGTCCCACTGTCCTGGGTGGTTTGGTCTGAGACGGTCTCTGCGGCTTCGGCTGCGGCTTTCTTCGTGGCTTCGGCCTTCTCTGTGTTTTCTCTGCCCTTTTTCAGGAGAATGTCGTGGTAGGTGGCGGGCGTCTCTGTCGGGGTCTCTGTCGGGTTCTCTTCGGCTGGCGTCGGGGTCTCGACGAAGGTTAGCCGCCCGTCTCTCCGTGCTTCGTGCTGGGCGCGGTATTCGGGGTCGCTCAGGAGCTGTCGGAAGGTTTTCTTGTCTTGGGCGGTGGCGCCGTCGTTTGCCGTGGGGCTATCGGTTCCAACGCTGTTGACTTGCTCGCTGTTATGTTCTGTGCTGGTTCCGGTCTCGTTCGCTCGTGCTCGCCTTGCGTCTCGGATTGCGATGATGTCGACTGCGGTGTCGACTTCGGTGTCGGTGGTGGCCACTGGGGTGGTGACCGTGGCGGTGGTGTTTCCGTTCAGTTTCTCTCTGC
The DNA here is from genome assembly GCA_958295925.1 of uncultured Acidimicrobiales bacterium. Lineage (GTDB taxonomy): Bacteria > Actinomycetota > Acidimicrobiia > Acidimicrobiales > CATQHL01 > CATQHL01. The sequence goes on along the minus strand of OY282384.1, from coordinate 624,316 downwards.
CGGCGTTGGTTCCTGCTAGCAGGACGTCCTTCCAGTTGGTTGTCTGGTCGCTGGCGGCCTGGTCGGTCTTGTCGCTGCCGGGGAGTACTAGGTCGGTGAGACCGCTTTGGCCGTTGGCGGCGAGCTTGGCGGCTAGGTCAGCTTCCTCTTCCTCCTCTTGTAGCCTTGGGTCCACTCCGTAGTTCTCTAGCTTGCCGCTCATGGTTGGCCTCTGCTCTTCCCTCGGGGTTTTCTTTTCTGGTGATTGGTTCTGCTTCAGCTGCCTGGGGGCTGGGCGCTTGCTTTCTTTGGACCTTGGTGTTCTCTAGTCGTCGTTCTCTAGTCGTCGTTCTCTCGGCCGGTGACGGCTTTCTCTCTTGCTTCCTCGAATGTCTTGAAGGCATCGCAGAACTGGGAGCGGTCTGCTTGTCTTTCGAAGTCGCTGGTCCCGGTGGTCAGTCTTTCCAGGTGGGTTATGGCGACTAGATAGTTGGTAAGTCGCCTTTCGCCTTCCACGTCGTCCTGGTCGGCCAGCTCTTCGTTTTCGTGGTGGTCTTCGATCCGGAGCATCAGGTCCTCGATGCATTCCTCCAGGTGGCTGCCGGCCTGGTCTAGTATCAGGTAGTCGGCGTGGGTGAGGGTTCCCCTTTCCAGGCCGTAGGCGATTATGTTCTTGAAGGTTTCGACGTGGTCCAGCTGGCTGGCCAGGTTGTCCAGGGTGAAGGCGTAGCCTTCATCTTTTGAGTTGTAGTCGATTGGCCCCAGCGTGCGGTGTTCGTCGCTGGGGATCAGCCGTTCTATGGCTTCGTTGAATGCTCTTGCGGCGGGGTCGCCGGTCCTCTCGTTGATGAGGTCGGTTAATTGTTCCAGTTGTTCCGGCTGCTTGTCGTTGAGTTCTGCTTGGGCGAGCCATGCGTTCAGGTCGCGTCGGGTGGTGGGGTCCTGGTGGTCGATGTTTTTCCGCCAGGGTTCCAGCACGCACTGTAATTCGTAGATTGCCTCCAGCCCCTCTCGGTGTTCGCTGGTGTGTCGCCCCCACTCGATCCACTTGGTCTCCGGGTTGGAGTCTTGCCGTTGGTAGCTTGCCAGTTCCTCGGCGTCGTTGGCCAGGCGGTTCCAGTCCTCGGTGGACATGGTGCTGCGGAGTTCCAGGATGTTCTTGTGGAGTTCCGCGGTCAGCTCCTTGCGTAGTTCGAAGAGGGTTGGCTCGATGGGGCCGTCTTCCGGGGTGAAGCGGCTGTAGCCCAGCCTTTCGTCTTCTTTGTCTCGTCGGTCCCAGTGGCCGTTGACGCTCAGCTGCAGGTAGAATTCGTTGGATGCGGCGGTGGCTTCGGCTGGTTCCTGCCACTTGGGGTTTTCCTGTTGCGCGTCATAGCGGGCTCTGGCCTCCTCGAAGGTTCTCGGCATGGCGGCTGGGGAATATGGGTCGGCGGCGCTGAGGCCGCTGGCGTTGTCGTTGTTGTCCTCGTTGGCTCGGTCGTCCACTCCATCGCTGACGTTTTCGTTGTTCTCTTTGGTGCCTTGGGCCTCAGTTTCCTTGTCCAGGGTCGGGTCTTCGACTACTGTGTAGCTCCTCCCGTAATCCGTACTCATGCCGTTGTGGCCTCCTGGTGGCAGGGTGTCTTCGGGTTTGGCCTAATGTTCCGCGTGGTTCCGCGTGGTGTCGCGTGGTGCCGGGTGTCCTGATTTGGTCTCGGGCTTCGTTCCTTGCTGATTTTGGGAAGGAGCGTGGGGTCGTTGGTTCGCGTCGGTCTTCAGCTGGCTGCCTGGGTGGTATCGGGTCTGCCTCGTTGGGCGATGAACTCTCTGGTCAGTTGGCTGTACCGCTGATTGCTGGCGGCCATGCCTCGTCCGTTTATCGTCTCGTCTCGGCTCATCTTAGCCCCTGCTTGGGCCGCTGGGTCGTACTCTGCTTGTCCCGTGGTTAGCCCTTCCAGGTGCGTCACTGCCGCCAGGTAGTTGGTCAGGCGTTGTTCGCCCTCTACGTCGTCTCGGTTGAACATCTCCTCGTCTACCTGGTATTCCTCCAGTCGCCGGATCAGGTCGTTCACGCATTCGGCCAGGTGGTCGCTGGCTTGGTCGAGCATCATCAATTCGGCTTGGCTGAGGTTGCCGTTCTCCAGCCCTTCGGTGATCACCCTCTTGAAGTCTTCGAGGTGGCCGAGTTGGTCGATCAGGTTGTCCATGGTGAGTGGGTAGTCCTCATCCTTGGAGTTGTAGTTGATGGGGCCGATGGTGCGGTGTTCCGCGGCGGGGATCAACTTTTCGACGGCGGCGGATAGGGCCTGGGCCGTATCGCTGGAGGCGCCTTCTTTGAGGAAGTCGATTGGTTCGTGGTTCTCCAGCGTCAGCATGTCGTAGGCTAGGCCGTTCCAGTCCAATGGGGACATGGTGTCTTCCAGTTGCATTACTGCCGCGTGGCGTTCCGTGGTGAGTTCGTTCCGCACCTCGAAGAGCTTCAATGCCACGGTTCGGTCGCTGCTGGTCCAATCCGTCCCGTCATCTTCGGCGCTCTTGTTTCCGAACCGGAGGAGGCGTTGCAATCGTCGTTCGTCGCTGCGTTCGGAGTCGCCGGTGGCTCGGGCTTGGATGGCCTCTCTGAAGTATTCGTTGGCGTGGGCGACGGGGTCTTCTCTTTCTCTGGCGTCGTGGCGCTCGAGTATCCTCTGGTACGCTTCGTTGCGCTCTTTGGCGTTGTCCGCTTCCTGGTCTCTTGCTTCTGGCTCTTCTGTCGGTCCGTATCCGGTTCGTTCCTTCATGCTCATGGTGTTTTCCTATCTCCTTCTCTCGGCCTTGGTTGGCTTCCGGGTTCTCGCTCGGGTCGGGGTCCTGCGCTCCCGCCCAGGGGGTCGTGCTGAAGGTGGTGCTGAAGGTCGTGGTTCAGCTGTCCGGCTTTTTCCTAGCTTGTTGCTGTTGGGGCCGGAGCGCCGGGTCGCTCGGTGGCTCTTCGGGTGGGTCGCGGCGGTCCTCAGCCGGCGGCTTGTCTGGTGTCCGGCCCGCCCCGGCTGGCGATCCATTCTCTCGTTATGGCGGTGCGCCTTCTTTGGTCGTCGGCTATTGCTCTGCCGGTGATGGCCTCCTCACGCCGTTGGACGGCCCTGCTGTTGGTCATGTGGACGGCTTTCCCGTCGGCTTGCAGGTCCAGGTCGGTCTGGCCGGTGGTGAGCCCTTCCAGGTGTATCACGGCGGCCAGGTAGTTGACTAGGCGCCGCTCGCCTTCGACGTCGTCCTGGTGTGCCAGCTCCGGGTTCTCCTGGAAGTCCTCGTGGCGTTGGATCAGGTCGTCGACGCATTCGGCCAGGTGGTCGGCTCCCTGGTCCAGGATCCGGAACTCGGCTAGGTTGAGGTTGCCGTCGGCCAGCCCCTCGGCGATCAGGTTCTTGAATTCTTGGATTTTCTCCAGCTGGTCGACCAGGTTGTCCATGGTGAAGGGGTAGTTTTCGTCACTTGAGTTGTAGTCGATGGCTTCGATGCTGCGATAGGCGGCGTCGGGGATTAGTTTCTCCATGGCGGTGGAGAGGGTCTGGGCGGCGTCGTTGGAGGCGTTCGCGTCCAGGAAGTCGACGAGCTCGCCGATTTTCACCAGGAGGTGTCCGTTGAGGCGGGCCTCCACTTCCTCGCTGGAGTGCAGGGCTTCCTCTTTGGTTTGGGTATAGTTCAGTCCGGTCCGTTTGAAGGCGTGGTTGTCCAGGAGGTCCGGGTCGATGATGGACTGGAGGCTGTGCAGGGCGGCGAGGCATTCCTGGTGTCCCGGCTGGTGCCGGCCCCATTCGATGGCTTTTTCTTCCTGGGGCTCGGTGCCGTAGCTTTGGCGTTCGTGTTGCTCCAGGTTGAGCATGTCGTGGGCCAGCCCGTTCCATTGTTCGATGGGAACGGCGCCTTGGAGCTGCATGACGGCGGCGTGGCGTTCCGCGGTGAGTTCGTTCCGCAGCTCGAAGAGCTTGAGCTCCAGGATGCGTTCGCCGACGGTCCACTCGGTGTTTTCCTCGTTATCTAGGCCTCGGTACCATAGCCGGTCGGCGTCGGTGCGGGCGTAGGCGCCTTTCTCGTGTAGCTGCAGCATGTGGCTGTAGGATTCGGTGGCCGTGGCGACGGGGTCTTTGTTGTCCTCCTCGTCCAGGTGGTCCAGAAGTTCCTCCCATTCTCCTTTGGCGCTGTCGCCTTCGCTGTTGCCTTCGCTGGTTTTGGCCTCTTCCTGGTCCTCGGGTTGCTCGGTTGCTCCGTAGCCGGTTCTTCCTTCCATGGTCATGGTATTGTCTCCTATTGCCGGGCTGGTCCCGGCGTTCTTTTTGTTTTGGCCTTGTTGTTTTGGCTTTGGGTTGGTTCCTTAGTTGGTTCCTCGGTCGGTCTTTGGGGTAATCTTTGGGATACTTCAGGCTAGGCTGCTTCCCGCTGCTGTGTCTGGCGCCGGCTCGGCTTCGTTCGTGGAGTAGCTCCTGCTATCAATTCTGGTGTCAACTATTGAAGTGGCCGGCCTGGGCGGTTTATCTATCTCCGGTGACCAGTTCCTTCTTGTTCTCTACTTGGTAGTTTCTTTGGAAGTGGACGTTCTCACCGTTGGCTTCCAGGTCGAAGTCGCTCTGTCCGCTGACGTAGGTCTCCAGGTTGTGGATCACGGCCAGGTACTCGCCTACCAGGTCGCTGCTGTCTTCGTCCTCCTCGAGGGTGACCTCTCCTTGGACCAGGTATTTGATCTCTTGGAGTATGTTCTCCAGTACTCGGCAATTCTGTTCCAGGGCTGTGCCCTCGACGGGGTTGAGTTTCCCGTCGGCTACGGCTGCTTCGACCAGCGCGCGAAACTCGGGTAGGGCCGTGTTCAAGTGGTGGTCCAGGTTGGCGTGGGTGAAGGGGTAGTCTTCGTCCTGGTTGTCCAGGTCTATCGGCGCGACGACGCGGTATTGTTCCGTGGGAATTAGTGCTTGGTACTCCGTTCCTGCCAGGGCTTTGGAGTCTTCGTAGACGTGGGAATTGTCGTGGAGGTAGCCCAGGAGGGCGGCGGCTTTCTCTTTCTTTTCTGGCGTGAGCTGGGATTCTTCGCTGCGGAGTTCTGCTTCGACGTGCTCGACCAGGTTTTGGAGGTTGAAGCCTGTGTTCCCGGTTTGAGCGGCGGGGTCGTCTCGGCCGGCGTTGAACAGCTGTTGCAGGTCGTGGACCGTGTCCAGGTAGCCCATGTATTCGGGGGTGAATCTTCCCAGGGCGATGATGCTCTTGTCGCCGGCGTGGTTGCCGGTCAGGCCGAAGTGGCGGGCCAGCTGTTCTGCCTCCCAGGCGCGTCGGTTCCAGTCCGCGGTGGGCATGGTTTCCCGGAGGTTGAGTATCTCCTGGTGGCGTTCTGCGGTGGCGTGTTCCCGGTGGTCGTAGGCTGCTTGCAGCACCTCTCTTGTCTCGGGGTCGGTGACGCCTTCCAGCTCGCGGTTGAATCGGCCTTCCCAGCTGGCTCTCGCTCCGCCGTTGAGGGCTTGTTGCAGTTCGAACTCCAGGTTGTTGGCGGCCCGTTCTGCCGGGCCGCCGTGTTGCAGGAAATATCGCATCAGCGCTTCTTCCCTGGATCGGGGTGCGCCGGCGGGTGATTTGGGGTCGACGGCGGCCTGGTCCAGGACTTTGTCCTGGTCGTTCTCGTTCAGGTCTTCGTCAGCGTTTTCATTCGTCCCTTCCAGGGCGTTGTCCGCCTGGGCCTCGGCGACTTCATCGACTACGGCGTAGAAGTCGCTGAGCTCCCGTTCCCGGTGTTCGGTGCCTTCGCTCATCTGGCTTCACTCCTTGAGGGTTTCTTCGCTCCTCGGTTTTGTTTCGTTCTATACCGTTGCTTCGGCGGGTACGTTGGCCAGGCGACGATTCTGGGTCAGCAGGCGGAATCTCTCCCGCACGGCGATGTTGTCGATGAGCAGCTCTTCGGGCACGGGCTCCGTCGGGTGCTCGGTCTGGTGTTCGCTCACCTTCCGGTAGGAGAGTTCCATTTCGGCCAGGGCTCGGCCCAGGATGATTCCTCCTACGGTGTGGTCCAGGGCGTGGTGCAGGCTCTGGTAACCCTGCCGGAACTCTTCCACGGCCTGCAGCTGGGCTTCGATTTGCCTCGGGTGGAACATGTGCTCCTCGGAGAGGTTGGGGAAGTCCTGCTGGTAGAGGCCGATGCTGGCCTCGGTGAACTCCGAGTTCCAATGCTGGACGTCGACGACCCCGTTCATCCGTTGCAATTCTCGGACCATGTCGCCGCTTTCGGTGAAGGTGGCTCTGTCGTGGCAGTGCCAGATTGGGTCGATGACCGGGGCTTCCTTCTGGAATTCGGTGGGGGCGAGCAGGGTCTCCAGCATGTGGTTGACCTCGTTCAGGACTTGGGCGGCGTCCTTTTCGGCGCCGTAGTCCCGGTCCATGCCGGCGCAGTGGCCCAGGTAGCCGTCGATGGTGCCGACGGTGTGGCTTTGCAGGTATTGGACTATTCTTTCGGTGACTCTTTCGTCGGTGGGGTAGTGGCCCTCGCCGTTGGGGCGGGGTTCGGCCAGGAGTTCGTTGATTCTTTCGGTCAATTGCGGGGTGTCCCGCAGGCCCTCCAGGAGTTCGTCGGCCAGTTCCTGGGCGTCGACGTTGCCTTCGGGGCGGCCCTCCAGGGCGTAGTTGATGACTTCCAGCTGGACGGTGACGCGGACGGCGTGGATGGCGGCGCGGTCTTTGCCGGCGTGGACCAGGTCGGTGCGGGCCTGCATGGCGTCCTCGATGGCGTGGCTCAGGAAGCGGCGTTCCGGTTCGGTGATCCCCCGTTCCGGGTCTCTCATCTCATGGTCGAGGGCGATGATGCGTTCCAGGTCGGCGTTCAGGCCTTTGCTGGAATAGGGATGGTCGTACCCCAGCTTGGGGTCGTTGCGCCGTGCGGCGTCGCCGATGACGTTCTCTCTGGCCGCTGCTTCGTAGGGGTCCAGGTCGGCGCCGTAGAAGGTATGGCTGCGGAAGCCGTCGTGGGTGCTGATTTGGAACTGGCGGAGGCCGCGGATGGGTTGGCGGTCCGGGTTGTCCGGGTTGAACATGCGCTCCATGAATTCGGTGAATTGGGCGGTGCGCTCCGGGGTTTGGGGGCCGTTGTCGAAGTCCTCTTGCAGCTGGTCGGCCAGGTAGCTGAGTTCGATGACCATCTTCCACTTGACGTCGTCGTTGTTGAGGCGGCTGTAGGATTCCCGGGACTTGCAGACTTCCTGGACGTGCTCCGGGCTGCCGCCCATTTCGAAGAGGGCGGCCAGGTCCGGTTTCTCGGCCACGGCGTCGTGGTCGGCGTCGTGGTCGGCGTCGTGGTCGGCGTTCCCTTCCACGTCTGCTTCGGCCTTTTCGACCTCAGCGGCCTGGTAGGCGCCGGCGCTCTCTGCTCGTTGCCGTTCTGTGCTCATGTTGGGCCTCCTCCCTCTTGGATAAGTGGCCGGCTGCTGGCGCTGTCCGGCTAGACTGCCAATGCCCGCAGCACTCGTTCCTGCATTTCTCGGCGGTATTGGGCGCCTTGCTTGCCGTAGACGGCGTCGTCCTCTTTGTCGGCCTGGTCGGCGATCCACTGCAGCACGTCGGTGCCGCCGGCCTGCAGGTCGCAGTCGCTCCGGCCCTGGACCAGCATTTCCAGGTTCTTGATGACGGCCAGGTAGCCGGCTACCAATTCTGCTCCGTGCTCCGGGTCGGGTTCATTGCCGGTGGCCACGCCCTCCAGGTGGTCGATTAAGTTATCCGTCACGTTTTCCAGCACCCGGCAGGTCTGTTCCATGACTTGGAATTCGGCGTCGGTGAGCCTGCCTCGGTGGTGGGCTAGGGCCACCTCGTCGCGGAACTCGGGCAGGGCCATCTGCTTCTGGTATTCCAAGGCCTGGAGGCTGAAGGGGTAGGCTGCTTGCTCCGGGTCTTGGTCCGGGTTGTAGTCCAGTGTCGTAGAGTTGCGGAACTCCGCTCTGGGGATCAGATGCTTCCAGGCTTGGTTGCCTAGTCGGTTGGCTTCGTCGTAGACGTTGAAGTTGTCGTTCAGGTAGGCGAGTAGCTCGGCTACTTTCTCCTTTTGTTCGTCGGTGAGGCTGGGTCCTTCCTCGGTCCCGGTAACTTTTTCCAATAGACCCATCAGGGTGCTGGGTTTCCCCTCTGCGGCCTCGGCGGCTTCCATTAAGTCGATCATTCCCCAGTCGGGGTGGCTTTCCTGGACCTGGGGGTCGCTGCGTTCCGGGGCTACGAGCTCCTGGAGTTCCTTGACGGCCTGGAGGTAGCTGGTGTGGCTGTTCAGTCCTCGTCCGAAGCTGACGATGCTGGCGTCGCCGGATGGGAGATCGGCGTTTCCCTGTAATGCCTCCGTGATGTGGATTGTCTGGAAGGCCAGCCGGTTGTAGGATTCCGCGGGCATGGTGCCTTCCTTTTCGGCGACGGCTTCGTGCCGCTCGGCGGCGGCTTGCTGCCGGTTGTCCAGTGCGACTTGGAGGATTTCTCTCACTGCCGAGTCGGTGACGCTGTTGAGGGTTTCGGCGTATTCCGCTTCTTCGCGGCGGCGGGCGTGCCAGTCGGCGGTATGTTCCAGCGTCTCGGTCAGGACGTGGGTGGAGTGGGCGATGTCCTGCCGGTAATCGCTCATCGGGTCGTTGTCCTGCTGATGGAAGCTTTCCAATGCATTCATCATTCTGGCGAAGCCGAGCTCGGCTTTGTCGACTACGACTTCGACCTGGTTGTCGTCCTCCCAGTCGTCTCCTACCGGGCCGTTGTAGGTGTCCATGGCGGCGCCGGTTGCGGCTGCGCCATCGGCCGGGTCGTTGGCCGGGTCGTTGGTTGTTTCATTGTTGTCGCCATTGTCGTCGCCATTGTTGTCGCCGTAGTCTCCGGCTTCGAGCTCTTCGTGCCGCTCTCTCCATTCGTCTCTCATCGTGTTCCTCCTCTTGTGTGGTAGAGGCCTTGTAGCTTCCTACTCTATTGAAACTGTCCGGTCGGTGTTGCTCGGAGGCGATGTTGGGCGGCTGCTAGCTGGGGGCTATGCTGCTTGCCTCTAGCCGGGTTGCGGGTTGTTTTCTGTTCGCTTTGGGCGCCCCGGTGGGTTGTGGTTAACTGCGGCAGACCAGCTTCATCAGTTGCCGGTCGGCCAGGTGGCTGGGTTTCTGGTCCTGTCCCCCGTTATGCTGGGGCTGCTCTAAGCAGTTCTATAAGCAGGCTGGGGCAGTGGTGTTTCGGCCGGGCATGTAGGGGGTTGGCCTCCGCTCCAGGGTGGGTGTTGGTTATTGCTCTGCTGTGTGCAGATTTAATCGTCCCACGCTCTCCGTTCTGCGTCCTGTTTCCTTTTGAATTCCGCGTTGGCTGGGCTCACGTGGTAGTTTGGCGTTCCGTGGACGGTATTGACCAGGAATTGCTGGGCTCCTACTACTGATTGGAGATAGTGTGGTCGTGGGTCGTTTGCTCGTAGTTCAGACAACAGGTAGTACGCTGTTTCTTCGTCTTCGTTGTCCTCGACGCGTTCGCCGTGTTCCAGGACTTCCTGTAATCTGTCGATGGTGTCGACTACTTCCTGTGCCATGTGGATCATGGTGAACTGCTGTTGTTCGTTGAGTTCCGCTACGTTCTGGATTCCTTCGATCAGGTCCAGTGCTAGCTGCTTCCGGTGCTCCAGCTGGGGGCTGCTGCAGCTGCCTTCGGTCCCGTGCTCCCATTGGAAGATGGCTTCTTGCGCCAGTATTTCGAATCCGTGCTCGGAGGTCCGGTCCTGGGGGTAGCCCAGGCCGGCGGTGATGGCCAGAATCTTTTGGCCGGCCTCCGAGTTCTCCAAGATGCTGTTGTTGTTCTCGTCGTGGAAGACGTTTTTCCCGTTGTTGGGGTGCGTTAGTCGCTCCATCAGCTCGGTGGCTTGGCCGCAATCTTTGGCGTAGTCGTCTCCGGTGAGCTGGTTTCTTTTAGCCTCGACGTCGTCCCGCAGGGCGCGGGATATTTCCAGCGTTATTCCTCCGTACTTGCTCATTATGCTTATGCTGGCGTATTCCGGTCTGGGGATTGTTTCATAGACCCTGGTCTCGTGGGGGAGTTGCCTGCCGTACTTGTCGTATTCTCGGTCGTGGTAGGAGTTGTTCTCATATTCGGCGAATAGTTTTTTGAGCTTCTCGACGGTGCGTTCTTTGGTTCCCTCGTCCCGGGCCTCGGTGTCGTGGTCCAAGTTTCCTTTCAGGTTGGCCGAGGCCTGGCGGCTGTCTCCGACGGCTGGGGTGTCGCTTTCGCCGGCGCCGGCTGTGTTATGGTCGCTGTTGCCGTCGGTTATTATCTCAGCTTCCGGTTCCTCTCCGTAGTCGGTATCTCGTTGCCTGCTGTTCCATTCGCTGGACACGGTCGTTCTCCTTACTCACCTGGTGAGTCTTGCTTTTTCTTTGTCTTTGGACGCTTCTCGCGCCGTTGGCTGGTTTATTCGCTGGCTGCGGTGGCCCGGTTCAGTTCCTGCTGGGCGTAGCCGCCCACGGCCATCTGCCAGGGGGTGGCGGGTACCTGGTAGTTCCAGTTGCCCTGGATGTGGTTGACCAGGAATTGTTCGTTGGCTACCACGTGCTCCAGGAGGGTCTGCCGGGGGTCGACGTCCGGGTTCCGGCTGGGTGTACCGTGGCCGGTTAATTCCCGTTGGAGGGAGTCGATGGCGCCGATTACGCCGTGGGCCATCCAGCCTAGGGCGAATTGCTGTTCGGGGTTCAGTGTCTCGAAGTTGTGGCACTCTTCGACGATGTTCTCGGCCAGCCACTTCTTCTGTTCTAGCCATCCCATGCTGAAGGGACCGTTGGCGTCGTTCTTCCATCTGAGCTTGGCGTCCTCGAATAGTTGCTGCAGGCCGGCGGCGCTGGTCTGTTCGTTGGTGTAGCCCAGGCCTTCGATCAGGCCTTGCAGCTTCCGGGCTTCTCCTTCGTTGGCGGCGAAGTCGTTCGGTCCGGCTGCTTGGCTCTCGTTTTGGTGCTCGGTGTGGAAGATATTGCTGCCGTTGGTGGCGTCGCCCAGCTTGTGGACCAGGCTGATGTTGCGGTAGCAGGCTTGGGCGTATTCGTCGGGTTCGGTCCTTTTGCTTTCGAAGGCGATGAACTCGGTTATCTGGCTGGTCATGTCCCGGTTGCTGAAGCAATGCTCCAGGATAATGCTGTCGGCGGCGTATTCGTTGCTGGGGATCGTGGTGTCCTTGCCCTCCGCGCCGCCGCGAGCCTGGTAGGCTTCTGTCCAGTAGGCTTGGCTCAGGCTGCGGAGGATGTCTACCGTCTTCTCCTTGGTCGGCTCGTTCTTGGCCTGTAGGGCCTTTTCTTCGTCGGTGTCTTCTACGGCCTCGAGGACCTTGGCTTCGGTTCTGTCTTGGGTGCTGGCTTCGGTCTGGTTCTCGTCTCCTAATTCTTGCTCTTCCGCCCGGCGGTCCCGGTAGTTGTCGTTGTATTCGTTGGACATGGTTGGTTAACTCCTTTTCTGGCTGTTGGCAGCCCTGTTGTTGACTCTCCGGGTAGTCGCCGGGTGGTCTTCGGTGAGTCTCCGGTGATTTTCGTGGCAACCGGTGGTCCGGGGGTTCAGGCGGCCTGGCTGCTTTCTCGTTGGTGCTGCTGTTGGTACCGGTGTTGGTGGTCCTGCACGAAGTGCTTGATGTCTTGGGAATGCCTGGTGCTGGGGACGTTGTAGTTCCATTGGCCGGTGGCGTGGCCGTAGACGAAGTACTGGGTGGCCAGGGCGTGGATCAGCAGTTCCCGTTCGTGTTCCGGGTCGGGATTGTCCGGGTCTCGGTTATTCAAGCACTCTTTGAGGGCTTTGTTGGCTTTCTGGGCCTCCCGGGTCATCTCCACCAGGGTGAAGCGTTGGGGGTAGGTCAGGGTCTTCGAGTCGTAGACCAGGTCGATGAATTCGTCCAGCACGATTTTGTTCTCGTTGAGCCATTCGTGGCCGAACCGTTTCGTTGAGTTCCAGCTCATGGCTTCCGTCGGCTCGGCCGTCCAGGTGGCCTGGGCCTCGGCGAAGGCTCGTTCTAAGCCTTTGGGGGTCAGGTCGGTCGCTTGTATTTCGTTATAGGCGAAGAGTCGGCCCAGGTTGTGGATGGTTTGCTCTTCCTCGTTGTTCTCTTGGTTGTTCTCTTGGAATCCCTGGCTGTAGACGTCGGTTGAGGACTGGTAGATCAGGTTGTGGTTTCCTGGGTTGGTGAGTTTCTGGGCGGCGGCCATCTCCTGCTGGGTCCATTGGGTGTATTGCTCTCCGGTATAGCTGCCCGGGTTGAAGCCGGTGTGGTGCATCAGGTTTTGGACTATCTGCTCCGTTATTTCGTTGTAGACGTCGATGACTTCCTGGGCGGCGTATTCGCTGCGTGGTACGTCGGTGTAGACGTAGGGGCTGTCCAGGTGCTCCCGCATGGCGCGGTCTTCGGCCTGGTTGCGTTTGTATTCTTCCAGCAGGCTGTTCATGATGGCGACGGCGGTGTCCCGGGTGCTTTCGTCCCGGTCGTCCATGCGGTGTTCCGTCCGGCCCTCCAGGTCGGCTTTGCTGTCGCGGCCGTCGTCGGCTTCGGCGGCGTTTAGTATTCCGTCTGCTTGGTGGTTCTCGCCGGCGGCGCTGGTGGTTTCCCCATCGGCTTCGGGTTCGCCCAAGTAGGGGTCGTTGTAACTGTTCTTGAATTCGTTGGACATGGGCGCCTCCTGCTGGGGAGCTGGGTCTTTTCTTCTTGGGCCTGGGCTGTTTTGATTGGCCGGCCTATTCTGGTTCATTTTATGCGGGGTGGGCAGTTGAGTTCTCTGCGGTGGCATGCGGGGCGGGTGTCGCGCTGGTTGGCGGGGCTGTCAGTGGCAGTAGCGACGGGGTGGTAGAAATGGTAGAGTGTGTGGGGGTTCAGGACGTTCATGAGGCAGCGCCCAGGATGTTTCTGCGGCATCGCTGGGCGCTGGTTGGTGGACCTTGGGTTCTGGGTTTGTCTGCCTTGTGGGGCTCGTTGTTTAGTCGCCCGCGTTCCACTTGCCGGTGACGTGGTTGCTGACTAGCTGGCGGAGGGCGATGCTCTCTTTCAGTAGTTCGTAGGTGTGCTCCGGATAGATCGCGCCGGTGTTCACGTACATCCGTAAGTCTTCGGTGGCGTCCCTGGCGGCGCCCACCATGACGTGGAAGACCTGTTGGTCCTCCGGGGTCAGGTGGTTCATGTGGTCCACTCCGCTGTCCATAGCTTCCAGTTCGTTCATTGTCCTGGAGAGACCCTCGACGCTGAAGCGTCCTTCCTTTCCTTCTACCCAGGTGGTCCTGGCCTCCTCGATTAGGTCGTCGAAGCCGGCGTTGCTCACTTCTTCCGGGGTGAAGCCGACCTTCTCGGCTAGTCCGCGCATGCCGGTGCGCATTGCTACGTGGAAGCTGTCCATGAATTCCTCGCGCACTGGCATGTATTCGCTGAGGAAGGTGGACTTTCCATCCTCCCGGTTTACCAGGTTGCCCGCAAGCTTCACGCAGTTGATCGCGTGAGCGACTCTTTCCTGGTTGGTCAGGCCTTCGCCGTTGCCGGCGTCTTGGATAAGGTAGTCCATAAATTGGTCGGTGGCCGCGGTGAGGCGGTGGTGCCAGTCTGGGTTGGGCTCGTTCGGTTCCAGGTTTCCTTCTGCTTGTTTTCGGTCGCTGGTCATGCCTTCCAGGTTGTTCCTGGTTTTCAAAGCTTCGAGGGTCCCTGTCGACTCGCGTACGGTTTGGTCGGTGTAGGCTTTCTCTTCGGCGTCGACGGCTTCCTCGACTTCGCCTTCGGCCTTGTCGTCGACTCTGCTGAGCAGCAGGAGCGCACCGCTGTCGTCGTCGTCATATCCGTCTTCGGTCATTAAGGCCCTTTCTCGGAACTCAGTTGCCATGGTTTGGCCTCCCTCTCTGTAGGTGTGTCTGCTGGCTGAGGTGCGGGTTCGGCTCGGGGTTAAAATTGGGGCTTGGCCTTATTGTTGGGGGAGGGGAGGCCTTTTTGTAGCGGACTGGTCTTTCCGGAGGGGCGCTGATCGGTGTATGGAGTGAAATTGGGGGGGGGGGGGGGTGGAAATTGTCCGTCTGCGGTCTGCTGCTTGCAGTAAAATCATACGCCCGGGCTGGGTGGGCCCGGGCGTGGTCGCTGCGTCGTCCGCTGCCGGCGACTGTTGGTCGCCGGCCGGTTTTCTACTTTGCCAGCCGCCATTCGCTGGCCAGTAGGCTGATCAGTTCTCGTTGCCTTTTCTCCAGGACCTGGGGAGTCCATTCTTGCTCTCGGATCACCTGGGTGGTGAGGGCGAAGGGTGGCTGCTGTTTGGTGTCGAAGTACTTGGTCTTCTTCTCTTCGAAGTCGTAGTTCTGGGCGCTGGCGTTCTTGGAACGGGACAGGAGTACCAGGTTGGCCAGGCGGTCGGTCCAGGCTTCGCGTTCTTCGGGGGTGAAGTTCCGCAGCCATTCGGAGTCGGGCCCTGGCTTCTGGGGCAGGACGTGCTCCACCGTGATGGTGTTGCGCTGATAGGTGGCGCCGGCCTCGGTGAGCAGGCCGTCCAGCTTCAGGAGTATCTCTCTTTTCAACTCGGTGCCCAGGAAGGTCAGCGGCTCTTCTAGCTTGTTCAGGATGTCTCTTTGCTCGGTCGGCGTGAGTTGCAGCGGGCTGTCCTCTTGCAGGAGCTGCTCCGGCTGGTCGTCCGGCGTGTTCTCCAATGCGGCCAGGATTTGGTCGTAGCGGGGGCGGCGGCTGTCCCGTAGCAGGGGTAGGAAGAGCATGCCGTAGGTTATTCTTTCCAGGTCTTTCAGCAGCTGCGAGAGGGCGGGGCCGTTCTGTTCGAACCTGCGGATGAACTCCAGGGCGGGGGCGACCCAGTAGTAGTTCCGGCTGGTGACCTTTTGCAGGCTGTGCAGGCACTGGTTGATCTGCCGGTCCTGGTCGGTCTGTTTGCTTGGCCCTTGGAAGTTCTTCTCCAGTATCGACTTGTAGGCGGTGGCGTAGGGTTCCAGGGTATCTTCGATGAAGTCGTCGCCCTGCTGGTAGTTCGGTTCGCTTGCCTTCTGCTTCAGGATGTCCGTGAGGAATCCTTCGTTCAGGGATCGGCCCGGCTTCTGCCGTTTCTTGATGGTATAGATGTGCCGGAAGAGCTCCGTGAAGTGGTCCCGGGTCAGGGACTCTTCGATTTCCTCCCAGCGGGTCATGAAGAATTCCTGGTGGGCTTCGTGGATGCGGTCCAGGACGTCGGCCTTGAGGATGTCGGTGGGGGACAGGTCCTTGCCGCGGGTGTTCATGACTGAAAAGATTCGGTGGGCCGACTCTTGG
Source organism: uncultured Acidimicrobiales bacterium (assembly GCA_958295925.1). Lineage (GTDB taxonomy): Bacteria > Actinomycetota > Acidimicrobiia > Acidimicrobiales > CATQHL01 > CATQHL01. The sequence continues at coordinate 609,123 of OY282384.1, read as the reverse complement.
CTGGCGGCGGTCACCACTACCATGTAGCGCTTCTGGATCAGGAAGGTGGTCAGGTCGTCCCGGGTGCCGCTGCTGGCTTGGCTCAGTTCCTTCATCAGGTACTGGGCGTTCTGCTGTATCAGCGACAGGCTTTCGTTGAGGGTGTTGGGGTTCTGTTCGAGGAAGCCGTGGAGCTGGCCGGGGAGCAGTATCTTCTGCTGGAAGGTGGGGTTGTCCTGGTGTCTAAGCTCCAGGCGGAACTGGTTCTTGGTGCCGGCGTAGCGGTTGGCGCTTTCGCGGACGAACTGGTCCAGGTTCTGCTTGTCGTCCTCCTGCTCGGCTAATTCTCGTAATACGCAGAACAGTATGGTCAGCGTGGTCAGCCGCTGCTGGCCGTCGACGATGGCGAATTTGTTTTTCTCGCTATTCCGGTCGCCGGCTTTCTTGGTCAGGACGATGCTGCCGAGGAAGTAGTTCTCCTCGGCGTCGTTCTTCATGGCGGCGGTGAGGTCTTCGTAGAGTTCCCGGGCGTTGTCCTTGTCCCAGGCGTAGGGGCGCTGGTAGCGGGGCAGCTCCAGTTGGTAGTCGTCGCTGAAGAGTTTGAGTAGGGATATTTCGCAGGCGGAGAAGGTGGAGTCCTGGAGCGGGGTGGTGGTCATTGCGCGGTCTCCTGCTGTTCGGCTTTGGGGGTTGCCTTTATTTTAGCAGGGCGGTGCGGTGGGTGGGGGCTTATGCCGGGTGGCTGGTCTTCAGGCGGCGCGTTTCGCCTTCCAGCCAACTCCATGATTCCGGAAGGTTCAGGGATAATTCCCGCTCTTCCGATTCGCCGGTGTCGCGGTTCAGGCAGCGCCATTCGCCCAGTCCTGTTGTGAGGTCTACTTCCAGGCTGGCTGAATTTGGGCCTAGGGACCATTCCAGCGATATTCCTCCCTCCGGCGTGGGGTAGATGTGGGGGCTGGGAGCTCCGTTGCCGTAGTATTTCGTCAGCTGGGTGCTCAGCCAGTCCAGCCCTTCGTGGCTGGGCGCTTTGCCGAATTCCTCGTGCCAGCGGCTGGCGTGTTGCACGCCGTTGGCCCAGCCGTCTTTCAGGTTCTTTAAGTCTTGCAAGCAGCGCTGGTTGTCTTCCGGTGTCGGCTCTGGTTGTCGGTTCGGGGTGTCCTGATTGGTTGTGGGCATGTTTCACTCCGCTTGTCGTCTAAGCTGGAACTTTTTCTCTCTCTTCCCTCGCCGCTGTGACTGCGGCTTCTGCCTCTTCCGCTACCTTGCCCAGCAACTCTTTGGCGTTGCCGAGTTTGACTCTGAGGGGATTGAAGTCTCCGTCTTCGTCCTTTTCCCAATCGACGGTGAGTTGTCCGTAGCTGCTGGTGCGGTCAGTTGGCTTCTTCGACCAGCCGAAGGTCTGGGTGTCGGTTACGGGGTCGTACCCTTTCTCTGGGCAGAGGGGGACGTAGGCGCTGTAGGAGAGCAGGATCTCCAGGTTTTTAGGCGCCAGGGTGTGGGGATCCCAGGACAGAACGTGGCCGTTCTCGTCCTGCAGCTCGGTGGTCTCGTCCTCGGGGTGGTGGGCTTGGTTGGTCCAGATCCAGATGTCGTCGGTCTCGTGGCCGTAGTCGGATACGTAAACTTCCTGTTCCTCGTTCATTTCTCTCCTCTCTGGGATCAGTGCCAGGTGGGGACGTTTTCGCAGTGGCGGTCGAACCATTCGGGTTTGTTCTTCTGCAGCGCCTCCAGGGCGTCTCGGTTGAAGTGGGCGGTTTGGATCAGGTCTGCTTCCGCGTTGGTTACTACGTGGAAGACTCGTTCTTTTCCGTCGATTTCGAAACGGCTCCAGTAGGAGATTCCGGTGTTGTCCGGGTCTTTGCCGCCGCGGTACTTGGTGACTCCGGTGACGGTCGGGTGTTCCAGAGTATGGATCATTCTTGCAATGGTGACTTCGGGCCGGTCGTCGGCTTTTACTCTCAGGAATCTTCGGCCTACTGTTCGTTTCTGTCCGGCGGCGTAGAAGTCTTGATATAGGTCTTCCGCAGGCGGCATGCGTCTTCCTCTTTCGTACCCTGGCTTGGTTATTTTATGCTCTCGGGGCAGCCTTTGGCAATGCCAGGGGCTGGGATGCTCGGCCTGAACCCGGGAGGCTGCGCAGGAAAATCGGTGGTCCGCCGGCGGCGTTTATCCTAATTGAGATAGTTCTTGGCTTAGGGGAGTCTTTGATGGATATTGCTGGAAGGCTTTGTCACTGTTGCGGTGGCGTTCTGGGCGCGGAGCAGCGTTTCTGCGCCGGGTGTGGGTGGCCGGTGTACGGCGGGCCGGGGAGTTATCGTTCGGTGTCGGCTCGTTTCCTCTGGGCCGCGGCGGCTTACTATGTGATTCTCTACTCGGTGCCCTTGGTGCTGCTGAGCTTCGTGGCGGTGCCGCTGCTGCTGTGGCTTTGGTTCCTCTGGTGGGTCAATCGACCTCGGGGGAGTGATTCCTCTTTCTCTGCCTATTGTCGCTGGCTTTCGGGCTGAAGCTCTGGGGGTGTTGTTTGCCGCCTCGTATCATTAGTCCTCCTCGGGAGGAGTGGGACATCATGGTTCCTGCGCTTACCGCTGGTGAGCGACAGGTGGCTCACTTCTTTGCTGATCATCTTGATCCTTCTTGGGAACTCTACGTCCAACCTCATATGAATGGGGTGCAGCCTGACTTTGTGTTGGTGAACCCGGATATTGGTATCGGTGTTTTTGAGGTCAAGGACTGGAATCCTGCTACTCCTTACTGGGTTACTCATCAGAAGCGGGCGGATGATGCTAAGGGGCCCCAGCGCGGTCGGGTTCCTGGTCATGACCCGGTGCTCTGGGGTCGCTATCCGGATCGTTGGCTTGGCGGTACCGTTGATGTCGCGGTTCAAGGGAATAAGAACCCTTTTGACCGGGTTCGGGAATATAAGTCTTTCATCAGTCGTATCTGCACCAATGCGGTACGGGGTACTTCAGGCTATGGCTTGATTACTGCCGGGGTTATCTTCACCCGTGGGGATTCATCCTCTTGGTCTGACTTGGGTGCTCATTTTGTTCATGACGGAGAGCCTGGTGGCCTCTACCCGGTTGTAGGGGAGGATGCCTTAGCTGGCGGCTTTCTTCGCTCGGTATATCCACGGGTGTATAACGTGGGTAGAGGGCTGATGTCTGATGACTTGGCTCGTTTCTTGCGTGGTTGGTTGCGGGAGCCGGCTTTCGTCGCGGCCCAGCGGGAGCCCTTGGTCTTTAGTCCTCAGCAGAAGAAGCTGGTCGACGGCGCGGTGGCTCCAGGTGTTCGGTGGCGGCTTCGTGGTCCGGCTGGCTCTGGGAAGAGCCTCGTTCTTTCGGCCAGGGCAGCTTGCTTGGCGCTTCAGGGGAAGCGGGTCTTGGTCTGTGGTTTCAATATCACCTTGTCACATTACCTTCATGATCTGGCGGTGCGTCATCTTCGGTCGACAGCAGGCAATAGTTCGAGTTACTATTCCGCGCTCCGCCGTCTCACTTTTGACCATTTCCATCATTGGGCTTTTCACCCTGACCTTTATGCGGGTGAGGATTTTGAGTTCTTCGACGCTATTCTGGTGGACGAGGGTCAGGACTTCGAGTTGGCCTGGTGGGACCGGTTGGTCCAATTGTGGAACCCTTCCGGTGAGATGATGTTGGTCTTCGACCGCACGCAGGACTTGTATCGTCGTGCTGGGTCTTGGACTGAGTCCAATATGCGCGGGGCCGGCTTCAAGGGGGGTTGGCGCAAGCTTTCCGGGAGTTACCGGTGTCATCATCGGCTGTTGCCGGCTCTGAAGTCTTTCGCCGAGCAATTTATGCAGGGTGAGTACGTTGATCTACCGGTGCCGGTCCAGGGTTATCTGACTGGTTTTGAGCCTCTTGATTTGCGGTGGGTGCAGCTGTCTTCTGGTGGGGATTGGGTTCCGTTCATGGTCGATGAGGTCAGTCGTATGTGGAACAAGCTGGCTGACGACTCGGGTTATTCGGATATTGTGTCGCTTATTCCCGAGCATCTGGATGGTTATCGGTTTGTCTCGGCTTTGGAAGAGTATTGGCCGGGACTCGCGATTGGCCATATTTTTTCAGATCATCATGATTCGGTGGAACGTCAGCGAGAGTCCGTTCCGTTGAAGCATCAGTTCTGGGGTGGGAACGGGAAGATGAAGGTTATTACCGTTCATAGCTTCAAGGGGTGGGAGGGCCGTCATCTGGTTGTCTACGTTGATCGTATCAATGACTCCTCTGAAGAACTGAATATGGCTATTCTTTTCTATGTTGCGCTGACTCGGCTGGTTCAGCACATGGATGGCAGTTCGCTTACTATTGTCTCCTCTTGCCCGGAGTTGCGGGATTTTGGGAAGGAGTTCTTCCCTGATTTTGTTGAGTCCTGATCTCTGGGCCTCTTCCGCTGCTATTTTGCTTGGTCCGGTGCGGTAGTCCCCACTTGTTGGGCGTCCTGGTGTTGGTTTCCACCTTCCATTCTGCGGTGTCGTCTGCCACCAGGTCGGCGGTGATTATGATGTGGCCGTCGTCCCAGGTGTTCAGGACCTTTCTGATACTGGTGGATTCGGTTTGGTGGTGGGCGACCGTCGTCCCGCGGGTGAGTTCTGCGTAGCGTTGGTCGATGGGTGGCTTGTCGTCCTCCGGGTTGGTGCGGTACGTTATTTCGCCGTAGAGCGAGTGGGTGGGCCGCTCCTTGGGCTTGACGCCGTCGCTGATGATGGTCAGCATTGGCTTCCGGTGTTGGAACAGGGCTGCGGGAAAGTGTTTGGGGTGTCCTTGCCCGGGGGCCAGCAGTATGTAGCTGTGGTTGAGGTCGTCGGCCAGGCTGGTCTCTGCGAACAGTTCCGCCCAGGAGCCCGGGGTGTTGTCGCCAGGCAGGACGATGCTGAGGCCCCCGTAGTTGATTATAGAAACGATACTATGCCCGTCGATGTCCTGGATGGGGCTGTTCCAGGGGTGGTAGGTTTGGACGCTGACGCCCTGGGTTTGCTCCGGGGTGCCTATCTCTCTTACCCGGTTGGGCGGGCAGTCATATTCCTGGCGGACGGCCCGGTAGTGTTGGAAGTCCTTTTCTCGGGCGGCGCTGGGCGGGCCGAAGCGGTGGCTTCTGTGGTGGTCTTGCTCCATGCTTTCCGGGCCGGCTTGGCCGGCCAGTTCTCTGTAGGCGCGGAGTCGGGTTTCTTTCATCCCGTGGGCGTGCTCCCGGTCCCATCGGTAGTTCTCTTGTCCGTTCTTCGGGTCGTTGAAGTTCTCTTCCAGGGTGACGCCCAGGGGCAGGTGCCAGGGCAGGTCGACCTGGCTGGGGTGGATGTGTAGGTCGCAGATGTCGGCCAGGTGGTGGTCCCGGGGGTTGGAGATTACGGCGAAGTCGATCGGGTTTTCTTTGAACTTTCTGAGCTTCGTGTAGCGGTGGGCCAGCGGGCTGAAGTCGGGGCTGTTGGCCAGGTTGAAGACGTAGTGTTTACGGTTCGGGGTTTCCAGGTGGGCGGCGGAGCCCTGGGTGGTTTGCCAGATGGTCAGGGTGAGGGGCATGGGGTGGGGTTACTCCTTTAGCTGAAGTCCCAGCTGCTGCTGGAGCGCATCTTTCTCAGCTGGGTTAGCAATGGTTCTTCCGGTAGCCCTAGCGCTTTCAGATGCAGGCGGTCTATCCGCTCGACCAGCTGTGGGCGATGGCTGTGGAAGTCTACGTTTTCCCATATTGCGCCCTGCTGGCGGTGTCTGGTGGTGCAATCTGGGATTGCGTGTATCAACTCCTGTCCGAGTGCTATTGCCTCTTGTGGATTCTCGGCCCAGGTGTCGGGTACTGTTATGTTGGTCAGTTCATATATGTTGACGTGGAATCCGTCTCCGTAGACTCGCCAATAGCCGTAGGCTATGTGTCCGTTGAGCACTGCCATCAACAGGCGTAGATGGTCTTCGCTTGCGACTGTCAGCTCGCTCTCGGTTCTCTGTCCCACTGCGGCTTGGGGTATTGTGGTGATGAAGTACCTTGTTGTCTTGGGTAAAGTGAGTATCTTCCCGTTTGCTGCGGTGTAGCTCTCGACGTTTTGTTCCTGGCTGTTGATCGTGTTAACCAGCTTGGCTATCTCGGGTGTTGGTATTCTCGGCCATTGATGGGCTATTCGTGGGTCGCTCCTTGTCCTGGTAGGCAGTGTGCCTCGGCTGCGCTGGGCGAGGCATTCCTTTCTCTCTGGTGCGGACCACCTTTGTTGCCCGGTGGAGGCGATGGTGAGTTTCTTCTTGTCGCCGGTGGTGGCGACTAAGATGGTTACTCTTTGGCTGTTTCGGGGGCTGCGTACGGTTGGGCTGTCGGTGAAGATAGTCCCCGGTGCGTTGTCGTAATGCCTCAGGTGGAGTCTCTTGCAGCTCTGCTCGAAGGCTTGTCGGAGTTTTCTCTGCTTCTGTCCGAAGGCGATGGAGAGTGGTATGATCAGGGTGATGATTCCGTTCTCCGGGTTGGCTAGGGCTAATGCTGTTTCGCAGAACAGGCTGTAGAGGTCGCCGGTGTTGGTGGTACGGTACTTCTTGTCCTGCTTCAGTCTGTTGACTTCAGCATGGCTCAGTGACTTGGAAAGTGCTTCGTATGGTGGGTTGCCGATGATGATGTCGAAGCCGCGCCAGGGGTGTTCGTAGAACAGCAGTCGGGCGTCAGTCTTGATGGGGGTGTCGCTGTTTTTGCCCAGGGGCGCTTCCAGGAGTCCTTGCAACGCCGGGCTGGCTAAGTTTTCCCCGCCGGCGCCGAGGCGTTCTTGCAGTTCTTGCCGCAGCGCTCCGTCTTTCTTAGTTAGGGCTTCCTTCTCCTTCTCGCTGTGGGCGTGGAACCACTGGGCTCGGTTCTCGGCCAGCTTGGTCAGCGTGCTCATTACCTCGTTGGCGGTATCGCCCAGCCGGGTGGCGCGGTGGGGCGTCCATTTGGGGTCGGCGACGGTCTCCAGTGTATCGGCACAGACGATGTGTCCTTCCAGGTTAGGCAGGGGCTTGTTTTCTCCTCTTCTTTTCTGGTCTGCCATGATGGCGATGAAGAGGCGGAGTCGGGTGATCTGGGCGGCCAGGGGGTTGATGTCGATGCCGTAGAGCTGGCGTTCGATGATTTCTGCGGCGGTGTGCTGCTGGCTGGAGTCGAGGCGTTCCAGGGTGCGCTGCAGGGCGTTCAGGATACGGAAGATGAACTCTCCTGAACCTACGGCGGGGTCCAGGATTCGCAGGCTGGCTACCTTCTTGGCCAGGGCCTGTTTCTCTGCCGGGGTGAGCTGCTCCAGGGTCTGTCCTTCTTCGCTGAACAGGTTCAGCGCTTCCAGGTCGGATATACGGGTAGGGATCTGCTCTCGGCCGGCGCCGGCCAGCGCGTCTTTGACCATTTCTTCGGAGACGTCCGCCGGTGTGTAGTAGGTTCCTTGGGGTTGACGGTTGGGCTTCTCTTCCGCAGCATCTTCGCTGGTGGTGGGGGCGATCAGCTGCTCGAATAGGTTGCTCAAGAGTTCCGGGTCCAGCGTTTGTTCGCTTTCGCCGGGTTGGTGCTCGTCCATGGTCCAGTGGTAGCGGGCCAGGATGGTCAGGATGCCGGGGTGGGCCGGGTCGGTGTTCCAGTATTCGCTGGCCGGGAGGTTTAATTTCTTGTCCTCCTCTTGCTGGGCGAAGATGGAGCCGTTGAGGAAGGGTACCTCCTGCATGGATTGGTCCAGCTGCCGGTTGCTGTGGTCTGCTCTCTGGGCCTCGGGGAGGTTTAGCCGCTGGTGGAAGAGGAAGGTTAGTACTTCCTGGTGGTACCGGTCGGGGTTGTCCAGTATAGCTCGGGCGAAGGCCTGTTCGAAAAGCTCCCTGGGGATGATGCCTTCTTCCTTCAGGATCCAGGTGAACATGATGCGGATCAGGTGGCGGAGGATGGCCTGGCGTTGGGGGACGCTTTTGCCCTGCTGTAGTCGGCTGGTCCACGCGTCGACTTCTTTGTAGAACTCCTGGCGCAGGGTGGCGACTTCCAGTGGCTGGGCCAGTTTGGCTGGGGTCAGGCGTTGTTCCGGCTTTTGGTTCTTCTCGGCGTCCTGCAGCAGCTTCAGCAGCTGCTGGGTCGCGGCGCGGGCGGCTGGGCTGGCCAGGCTGGGGTCGAAGGCGGGGGTCATGGAGACCTGGCGGTCGGCGCTGACCGCGATGCGGGCTATGGCGCTGTCGTTCTCCGAGATGGAGTAGGCCAGTATTAGGGCGGTTCGGCTGGTGTTTACCTCCGCGAAGGCGCGGGCGGCCAGGGCGGTGTCCTCTCGGCTGATCCCGGCGGCGCTGTTGCTTTCGAATTCGATGGCTGCGATGGTCAGTTTCTGTTCCAGGAGGCTCTCCTGTCCGGTGTTCAGGGGGCAGGTCTCGGTATAGGCGTAGTCTTGCCAGTCTTGGTCGTGGAGGTCCTTTCTCTTACCCTGGAGCTGGGTGGCCAAGGCCAGCTCCGGCTTGTGCCGGATTTTGTCTGTCTGGTTCACTCCGAAGAGTTTTAGTACTTCGCTCGGCTTGATGCCGGCTTTGATTGAGTTGAACACTCCCTGGGCCGCCAGGGTTGCGGGGGGTGTTTTACTGGTAGTCGTGGCGATGTCGGCTAGGTGGTCTCGACTGATGCTGTCGACCAGCTTTTGGATGGCTGCTTCCAGCGGGTTGGCTTCGGCCAGGAGGGCCAGGTTTGGGTTCTGTTCTTCCGGGTGGAGGTGGTACTCTCCCAGGAGCTGAATGTCCGGGTTGTTCTGGTTCCCTCGGCGGCCGTAGAGCCGGTACGTTTCTCCATTGGTCAGGACGCCGATGGTGCCTGGGCCGCTGGCGGAGTGGTTCTTCAGGTAGCGTTGGACTTGCCGGTCCGGGGAGTCGGCTCGGCTCTGTCCGGTGCCGGCTCGGTCGAAGTCGACGCCTTGTTGCTTGGCTTCTACCAGGAGGGCGGCTTTGCCTGGGGGGTTCTGGACGGGGTTCAAGTAGCAGGAGATGTCTACCCGGTTCCGGCCTTCTTCGTGTTCGGGGTACTGGTGGGAGGCGGGGTAGCCTAGTTCGGTCAGGGTGGGTTTGATCAGCAGGTCCAGGGTGCTGGCTTCGTTGGTGTGGTGGCCGCGCATCTTCAGCTGGGCGAGGCCGTCTTGGCAGGCGCGCTTGATGCGCTGTTGGATGGATTCTTCGGACACGGGGGTTATTCTCCTAGCTTGCTGCTTCTGTCTTCGTGGGGGATGGTGAGTTGCTCTGCTTTGGGTAGTTGCTTAGGTGTCCGTTAGTCTTTGGCGTGTGGCCAGGCTTCTCCCGGTTTTAATTGGACGATTGGTTTTGGCCAACGGTGCTTGTTTGGCTCCTCTGGGGTCTCTTCAGAACAATGGATCTCCCAGGTTAGTAGCTGGCTCCTTCCGCCATGGAAGAGGCTGCTTACCTCCCAGGATGGCTTGATGCTGGTGCATGCGATGGGGACGTATTCCTTACGGCTTAGTATGCCATGCACGATGATGAAGCGGGGCTTGTCAGGTTGGTGTAGCTGTAGCTGCATCTCTACTTTGGTTCCTGATTCTGGTGTGTCTTTCCCTTCCTCTATCTCGAAAGTGAGGGTCGCTTTTTCTCCCTCTTTTATCTGCCCCAGCTTTTGGGTGTCGTAGTAGAAGGATACTTGCTCTATCCGTTGTTCACCAATGTCCTTGGTGAAGTGGACCAATCCTGAGTCGTAGAATTCTACTGGTGTCGTCAATGTCTTTTCTCCTTCGTATTCGGTTTCCGCCAGCGGGATTGCTGTCTGGCCTTCTATTCTTTTACGCTGGCCTGGATGAAATGCCGGGCGCCGGCTCTTCCCAGGTTGTAGGGAACTGTTACGGACAATTTGGTGGTCTGGCCGTCTCTGGTTTCTGGGCCTTCCAGCTGTACGCTGAACCCGCTGGGGAAGACGACGTGGCAGGTCTTCCAGTTCCCCATGAGGAAGGTCAGTCCTGCGCCCAGGGTGGAGCACCTTACGATCGGCATCCTTTCCAGGGCGTACTGGGGGATGTTGCCGGCCCAGTCCCACTCGTCGGTTTTCAACTCCCGGCCGGTGTCCTCCTTTACCAGCTGATGGTGGAGTTTCGGGGAAACGAAGCAGGCGATGCTTTCGTCGCCGTTGGTCCGCTGGGACAATTCTCCGTAGGCGTCCAGCAGGTACTCGGTGTTTATTTCCTGGGGTTTGGTTATTTCCCGTGTCTCGATGGTTTGGCCGATGCCCAGCGGGCTGGGGGTTTGGCCGGGGTTGGATACCAGCCATTCCGCCAGGCGCTTCTGGAACACTTCCACTCGCAGGAAGTGCTGGAGTCGTTCTTCGAGGATTTCCGGGCGCTGCTGCAGCAGCCGGTCGTCCAGTCGCAGGGAGATGGTCTTCTCTTCCGGGATGAGCTGGTTGCTCGGTGTTCCCGTAAGCAGGCTGGTGGTCTGGTGGATTTCCTCTCGGGGGATTTCAATGGCGCCCGTCTGGCTCTGGTGGTCTTCGCTCCCGTAGTGGGCTGCGGTGTAGACGCCTTGGAACTCGGGGATGACGGTCGTGAATCTAAAGACGGGGTGGCTGCCGCGCAGCAAGCCCAGGCCGGTGTGCCAGTTATCTTCCTGCTCGCCATAGAAGTTGGCCCAGGTGATCAGCTTGTTCCGTCTGGTTTGCGGGTTGTTCGCGAGTATCTCCATTTCCTTCTCTGGCATGGGATTCTTCGCAGGGTCGCACAGCCAGGCGAGGTATTCGCCCAGGTTGAATTCTTGGGCCCATTTCGTCATGGTTTCTCTCCTTGTTGCTCGTGGTTGGCCTAATTGCTCGGGGTGGTTTCCGTCTTTGGGGCGGTCAATGCTTGTTGCAGGTACTGCTTCAGCTTCGGCGCTGCGGCGGCGTCGCTGAAGATAGTGGTGTTCGCCGGGTTCTGGGCTTGGCCCCTCGCTCCGTTACCGTCCCAGTACCAGGTGCACCCGTCGGTCAGGATAGCGTTCGGTTCTCCGCGGCCGCTGGCGGCCACTCTTTCCAGCTGCTCGGCCAGCTCGGCCAGCACGCGAAAGTCGATGGTCCGGTCGCGGTTGAGGCTCGTCTTTCTTACTCTGAGCAGGCAGTGGGCGGTTTGGATGTCCGCTCTCCGCCGGATGCCGGCGTCTTCCAGGTGGAATTTGTACTCTTCATGGTTCAGGAGCCCGCTGGTGTGCATGAAGCCCAGGATGGTGCGGCGCAGGTCGCTTTCGGTGCCGCTGTGGTTGGTATGGTGGCATTCGATGATTCGGCGCAGCGCGTCCTCTTCGTAGCCTTCCTGCTTTTCCTTCTCCGTGGCGTTGGTTGTTCTCTTGGTCGCCATGCTTACTGCTCAGTCTGCTGGCCCAGGGTGTTTACCTCAATCGTGAAATTGTCGCCCTGGCGGGTGACCCGGTTCCGGGTCTCTCGTTCGATCAATGCTTGGCGGAGGCCGACCTGGCTGGGCGGGGCGTGGACGATCAGCCGGTCGTGGCCGGCTTCCTGGGCGTGTCGTACCGCCAGGTCCAGGATCTGGCCGGAGACTTCGCTCCTGGGGAAGTTGCCGATGTATAGCAGCTTGGTGGTGCCCGGCTGGCTGCTGGGTTCGGTCCAGGCGCTGGTCAGTCGCATCCTGGTTCCCTCTGGTGTCAATGCGGCGGTGCTGATGTATTTCCGGGTGGCCGGGGTGGCTTCTTGGGTCATCTCTCCTCTCCTGGGGCTGGGTGTTTCCCAGTCTTTAATTACCCGGTTGGTGTTCCCATTGGCTGGTCTGCCTTGGTTGGCAGTTCGTCTGGCAGTTCGTCTGGCAGTTCGTCTGGCAGTTCGTCTGGCAGTTCAATGGTTGGCAGTTTAATAATCGTGATTGGTACTACCAGTTTAACCCAATGGATGTGGGTCTGGGGGCTGGTGAACTTCTCCGGGGTGAATTCTACGATGATTTCTTCGTTTTCTACCAGCGGGAAGTCCTGGGAGATGCTCAGGTTGATTCTCGGCGGGGGCAGCGTCGGGCTGGTCCGGTATTCAACCAGGGTGGTACGCCGGGGGTAGGGGTGCTGCTTAATCAGCAGCTTGATGGTTCCGCTGATGGTGCGCTGGTGGTCGGCGTCCACGTAGGCTTCGAAGGTGAAGCGGCCTCGGGGGTGGCCGTAGTGCTCGGCTTGGCCGACGTAGAGCTGCTGGCAGTCGGCGGGGACGCGGTATTTCCAGATGTCCACCGGGGCGCGGCGCTGGGCGGCCTGTTCGAGTAGTCTGGCCACTGCTTTGGGCTGGTCGTAGTCTCCGGCGCCGTGGATGGTGTCGGCGGTGGCCAGGGTCAGGATGGCGGGGGTTGCCAGCGGGCAGATGTCTTCGCGCTGGCATTTCTGCTTGTTCGGGCATTGGGGGCATTCGGTGTATGGGGTATAGGGGGCGTGGTGGTTCAGCAAGGTTGCTTGTCCTTTTCCTGGGAGTAGGGGTTCTGTTGTTCTGTTCCGGTGCCGGTCAGCTGAATAGCGTGGGCGTCTGTTCAGCACTGGGCTCCGGCCTCCCAGTGGTCTGGCTTGCTGGTGGGGCCGGCGCTCTTCTCTTCTTCGGTATTCTAGGCGGGCCGAAGGGTTGGTGGCGGTAGACGAAGATTCTTTGGTCCCGGTCCAGCAGGGTGGACTCTCGCACGATGATGTGCTCTTCCGCGTCGTAGCTCACTTCCCGGTATTCCTCCTCGAAGGCTCGTACGTCCAGGGTCAGGAGTTTCACGGCGCGCTGGCTGCTGGGTTGGCGGGGCCTTCCGCCGGGGTAGGCGCTCCAGGCTTGGGGCCTGGTCTGCTCGGTGTCCAGCGGCCTTACCGTCAGGTGGATGAAGCGGGAGTTGTTCTTGTCTTGGTCTACTCTGAGTATAATCTTGCTCTTCTGGCCGGTGGGCGGCGTCCTGGCCTCGGCCGGCGCTTCTAATGTCAATAGGGCGGCGTCCTGTGGGTGTAGGGCGGCCATTTCAGTGGGGTGGAAGTGGAAGAGAATGCTGGAGACCGGGTAGGTGCGGGGGGTGGCGGCGTCTTCTGGTTGGTAGAAGACGTAGCCGCCGGGGTAGGCGGCTTGGTCCTGCTTCTGCGGTTCCAGGGCGTTGGCGGCTTTGTTTAGGCTCATCTCTTTCCTTCTTCTCTTCGTGGCTGGGCTTGCGGTGTGGCCCTGGGTGTCAGCAGGCTGCCGATTTCCATTATTCGCTTCAACCAGGGAATGCTCATCTGTCTTGCCTGGAGGCACTCGATGCAATCAACTTGGCTGGGTGGATGCTGCCACTCACTCGGTTCGTTCGTGTCTCTCTGTATCCAGCCGGCGGCCGGCGGGGTGGCATTGCCGCCCAGTATCCACTGCATGGTATAGCCGCAGCGGGCCTGGGTGGGCGTCTTTCGTCTTAGGAGCCTGGTTCGTCTGGCCAGGTGGATTACGGCGCAGGGGTAGTTGGTCTTCTTTCGTTTCCACCATTCTTCGTAGCCCAGGGGACTCTGCTGGGGCTGGATGCGTATTCTTTCTTCCGCGCCGCAGCGCAGGCAGCGGATGAGGTCTTCCTTATCGCTCAATACTCTCATACGGGTAATGACGTAGGTGGGGCGCCGGTTGTTGTGGGCGGTGAGGTCGGGGGCTTGGCTCGGGTATTGGGTTCGTCCGTCGGGCAGGCGGACGGCGCCCTGGCGTTCGGCGCGGCCCAGGTGGTGCCAGTAGTGCTGGTACTGGGGTGGGGCCTTTGCCTCTTCGGTTATTTCCACGTTAAGTTGGGTCATTCCTGGGCGCTCTTCCTGATGGCTGCCTGCTTCCGTTGTATCGCTTGGCTTGCGCAGCAGATGCTGATGCTGCAGGCAGCTCCTGCTATTGTGGCGAAGCCGACTGCGCCGATGGTGGCGGAGAGCGGTGGGGTCATTCCGCCTTCGTTTCGCCAGGCCATGGTCATGGTGGCCGTTAGGACCATGGTGGTTAGGAATACGGCGGCGTAGGTGGCGATTTCCTTCAACCGGCTGGGGCTGGTCTCGTTGGCCGTGTCGTTTTTCATGGTTTGACTTCTCCTGCCTTGGTGTCTCTCTCCCTGGACAGCTCCTGGTCGATGATGAGGAGCATAGTAATAGTCCATGCTGCGCCGACGGCTGCGTTCCAGGCCATGATGGCGTAGGAGGTGAGTCCTTCGTAGTGGAAGTCTATGTCCTGGGTCAGGTAGGCCGCTGTGGCGGTGGCAGCGCCGACGATGGCGGCCAGGCTGACGGCGGCGTAGACTGCGCGGTTTCGGTTTCGTTGATTGTTCGTCATGTTCCTACTTGCCTCTCTGCCTGGCCTGCTTCTCTTCCTTCAGCCGGCTTTGTACCACCGTCAACACGATTGCCCACCAGCCGAGGCCGATGACGCTGCAGATGAGGATGACTCTTTCGATGGCTACGCCGTCGCTATGCAGCATCAAGCCCAGGATGCTGATGAGGGTGGCCCAGGCCAGGACCACTCCGGCCACTGCGCCGTAGAGGGCTTGTTTCTGCTGCCTGGGGTTCAGCTTGTCGTATTGCTTGGTCAGGGCGGCGGTCATCCGGCGTTCTCCTTCGGTTCAGTATTTGGCGCTTGGTTTTCCTCGTCCCGGTTCAATTGGCCTCGGAAGGCCAGGACGGCGATGGTCAGCCAGGTCAGCCCTATCGTTGCCTGGAAGCTGTAGAAGGTGACTGTCGCGAAGAGCGGGGCTTTTTCTTGGTGTAGCACCTGGGTCATTCCCACCATCAGTCCGCCGGCGGCCAGGCAGGCCAGGCCGGTGACGGCGGCGGTGACGTAGTCCTTCCGGCGGCGTGAGGCCGGCTGCTCTGGGTGGGGTTTGGCGGCTTCTTTCATCGCGCTTCGCTTGTTGCGTTGTTACCGTCGGCTGGCTATTTGGTTTCGCCCAACGGGTAGGCTTCCAGGGGGAGGGCGCCGTAGCCCTTGCGGTGGTTCCTGGGGGCGATGATGACGCTGTATTCGTCCAGGTCCGGGCCGTTGGATAGCGCTTTCAGGAAGGCCGGCCAGTAGTTGTCGGCGGGTGGTTCCTGCCGCCTCGGCCATTGGTTGGCCGGGATGCTTGCTGAATGGGTGCTGGTTATTTTCCCTTGGGCATCTAGCGTCTCCACGGTGACGCGGATGTTGGCGGTGCGGGCGTTCTCTGCCGCTGTGGGGACTTCGATCAGCAGCGGCTTTCGGCAGCCCAGTTCCTTCAAGTTAAGGCAGCACGCCGGCGTGTCCAGGGCCAGGGTCCGCAGTTCGGCGGGAGCGGGTTGGGTGTTCTTCTTCTCTTGTTCCATGTGGTTATCTTACTCCCTCCCGGGGGAGGTGGTAACCGGCCGGCTGGGTTGGGCTATTCCGTCTGGTTATCGTATTCGGTTCGTTCCCGGTAGAAGTGTATTCCCCAGTCCCGGTCGATATTGGTGATCTCCCTGGCCACGGCGCGGGTTTGGTCCTGGTTGAAGCCGTGGCGGATTTCGTGGAAGGTTCTTATGTCCAGGCTTAGTTTTACCGTTTCCTTGACGTAGCTATTGGCTGGCGGCGAACCCACCCACCGTTGGGGAGCTCTGGTCTCCCGGGCGATGACCCGGTAGCCGACGTGGACCAAGCGGGGGTTGCCCCGTTCCAGGCCCAGGCGGATCGTGGCCTCGCCGGTGGCTCCCGGTTCCGGTATGTGGCGGTTGTCTGTCCGGTGTTCCAGGGTCAGGACGGCCGGCTGGTCTTTGGGCAGCGCGCCCATTTCGCTGGGCTGCTGGTGGAAGTGGACGGCCGTCACCTCGCCGCCGCGGACTCCGGGGCGCTCTTCCGTCCAGTAGTTGATGTACCCGTAGGGGTAGAAGGATTTGTCCTGTTCCTGGAGGTCTCTTTCGGCCTCGGCGGGTATGGCGGGCCCTGCTGTGGCGGTAGTCATTCTTCTCTTCTATGTTGTATGTCTGCTGTTCGGGGCTTCCTTCGGCTGGCGGCCGCTCTGTTACGGTTTCTCCTCGAAGGTGAGGTTGATCAGGTAGGTGTCTCCCTGCCATTCGCCGCACTGGGTCGCTTCGTATCTTTTGAGGGCTTGGCGCATTGCGGTCTCGTCCTCGCTGGCGGTGACCGCCAGGTGGGTGTTCCCTCGTAGCCAGGTGGTCCGCACTGCCTCGGTCAGGATGCGCTCGGCGTGGTCGTGGAGCATCGGCCGATTCTGACCCCACCGGAGTTCCCGCCTCCCTGGGGTAGCGGCGTCCTGGGTGTAGGCCGTGGGTTGCGTGATGTCGGGGATCCGGATTTCTTCCCGGTTGGCGCTGGTGGTCATTTCTTTCTCCTCTCCGCTTTTTCTTATAGTAGCAGCCGGGGCTGTTGGGTGGCGGCCAGCAAGCGGCCGATGCTGGTGTCGATGCAGTCCTGGTCGTGGTCGCCGGCGATGAAGCGCCGGTTGGTCGCCAGGGCGGCTGTCGCGGTCGTCCCGGAGCCCAGGCAGGGGTCCAACACCAGGTCGCCGGGGTTGCTGAGTAGGGTTATCAACTCTTTGAACAAAGCCTGTGGCTTCTCGGTGGGGTGGCGCAGGCTGCTCCCGCTGGGGTAGCGGAATACTGTATTGCGGTAGGTGCTGTTGAAGGCGGCCCAGGGCTTCCTGGCGTAGACCGCGGCTTCGATGCCGGAAAGGAAGACGTGGGTGGAGTTCATCGGCATGGGGTTTGTCTTTTCCCAGATCAGCAGCCTGGTGGTGAGCCCTTCCGCGTCGAATAATCTGTAGAGCGGGCTGATCTGTTCCTTGCCGCAGAAGATGACGATGTTCTGCCTGGCGACTCTCATGGCTTCGCGGGCGAAGTCTATTAGGTCGAAGTCCAGGCGGTTGGCCTGCTCCTTGTCCAGTATTCTGAGGCCGCCGGTGGGCTTGTCGACGTTCTCGTAGGGGATGTCGGTGAGTAATAAGTCGATGCTGCCGTCGGGGAGGGCCTGCAGCAAGTTGATGGCGTCCGTTCGGGCCAGGACCGACTTGCCGCTGTCGGCGGTCGCCAGCATTTGGCCGGGGAGGGCGGCTGGGCGGTCTTTTGTTTTGTCGTCTTCCTGGGCCAGGTAGGTCCAGTTGAGTTCGGGGTAGTCGCGGGCGATGTGGGGCTAGGCGGCTTGGGCTTGCTGTTTGGCGCGGGCCAGTTGGCTTCGTCGTCTGGTTGTTTGCTCTGTCATTCACTCATTATAGTTTGTCGGGTTGCCTGTTGGGTGCCGGGAGGCTACTGGCCGTTGGCCGCTCTTTCGGCTTCCAGGACCTTCTTTAAGTAGTCGACGTGGGCGATTCGTTGGCTGATGCGGTGTAGCAGCATGGCGCGGTAGGCGTCGGTTCCGGTTATAACCTGGTAGTTGTCGGCGGGGGTTCCGTGCTCGGTCAGGTGTTGGTCCTGGATGGCCTGGTGGTGCAGTTGGGCTGCTTCGTCCTGCTCCCAGCTGGTTGTGTCGTTCGGGTGTCCGGGTTCCCGGGTCCATTCCTCCAGGTACTCCGCCAGGTTGTCCAGGCTCTCTTCTGATGCTCCGCTGGCGGCGCGTTGCCGTAGGAGGGTCTGGGCTCGGTGTTGTCGTTCCCGGCGGAACTTCCCGTTGGCGGCGTCGAAGTCGGGTTCTTTGAGCCAGGAGGTCAGCTTGGCGGCGTCTTCCAAGTCCTGTTCGATCTCCCGCAGCAGCGTCTTTCGGGGATGGTCCAGGTCCGCGGTCGGGGGCGCGGCGGTTACTCCGTGGTTGAGTATCAGGTTCTCGTTGGACTCGTAGTCGGTCAGTTCTTCGCCGGTGTAGTGCGGGCCGATTTCGTCGAAGAGTCCCTGGATCAGTCGGTCCAGGTCGTTCTCTGGATAAACGGCTTCTCTCTCCTCTGCGGTTTCGGGGTATTCCGGGCGTCCGTACGGCCACCGGGCTCGGTGTTCTTTGGTGTTGCTTTCGTCAGCCGGCTTGGGAGCTAAGTCTAGTATTCTCTTGTAGGTCTCCAAGGGGGTTTCTTCCCAGCTGGGGCTGCTGTCCGTCCTGTGTTCCGTGGTTTCGTCTTTTCCGGCGTCGTCTTCGCTGCCGTATTGGTGTAGGTATTCGCTTAGTCGGTTGAGGGCAGTTATCGTCCGGGGTAAAGAGTGGCCCATGGCGGTCCAGTTCTGCGTGGCTGTGTCGTCGACCAGGCCGTGGAAGATCAGGGCGTGGCGTATGGCGCGGGCGTAGGTTATCTCTCTGTGGTCCTGGCCGCTGGCGGCTTCGTTGGTGTTCTTCCGCTCAGTCCCTTCCAGCAGGTTCTGGAAGGGGTTCCCCTCGTTGTTGAACCCGCTTTCGCCGTAGGTGAACTCGTCGGCGTCGAAGTGGGGAAACTTGTCCATCAGCCTGGGATCGACGTAGGCCAGTAGGAGCTTTTTGCTGAACCAGGCTGCCGGGACTCTATTGTCGTCGTGCTCGCTGTAGTCGTTGCTCCGGTTCTCTCCTTTCGACCCGATGATGGCCTGCTGGGTCAGCAGGAAGTTCTCGCGGATCTGGGCGCCGATGTTCTCCGGGCTGTCGGCCAGGTCGATGGGCCTGGGATGCACCCAATTGCCTTGGAAGCCCAGCGGGAATTGCTCTCGCGCTGTGGCGTATTCCAGCTCGGTGGGAATTTGGAAGCCGGTGCTTTGTTGCTCCCTTTCACTTTCGTTTCCACTGGCGGGTGTGATTGGCTGGTCGAAGCCCAGCGCTTCCCGGGTCAGCCCCGCTTCCAGTTCCGTCAGGGTGGTGGTGGTGAAACTGGCGGCAGCTTCGCCTGGCTGGGTGGGTTCCAGCGTGACCGGTTCCATTAGCCTCGGGTTGAACCAGGCTGGGCACTGGCTGGGGTCTTGGGCGTACTCCATTACCGCCTTCAGCGTTTCAGTCAGGCGGAGTCCTAAGCGGGGCTCGTTCCTGGAATCGTAGATCGTCCATTTCGGGTCTGGGTAGCTTATCCGGTCTTTGCTGCACTCCTGCAGCGCCTGGTTCTGGGCGGGGTTCAGGTGTTCGATGTCCGCCGGCGGCCACTTCCCGCATTGCTCGTAGAGCAGTTCCTGGGAGTATTGGACCAGGTGGTCTTGCGCGGCCTGCCAGTTATCCTCGCGGGCTAACCTGGTCAGGGAAACTCCGGCTACGGTTACTGCCTTGGCGAGGCGTTGGTCCAATTCGTGGATTTCGGCGTCGTCCAGTTGGGTGCCGGGGCGGGTCAGGTGGCGTAGCCGCTCTCCGTCGGTCGGGTCCATCCGGCCCACTCGGTTGGGGTCGGTCAGGTAGTCTCTGCAATCGGTTGACTTGATGGTTCCGGCTCGGGCTTTTTCCGTGAACTCGTGGCATTCCGCCTTGTCCTCTTCTTGCCGCCTTCTGGTGAGTATCTCCGCGAATCCGTTGGCGAAGTTCCTGCCTTCTTCGGTTGTCTTGTCGTTCAGGGCGGCTTCGGCCACCAGCTCCAGGGGGTCCAGGGTTACGTCGCTGGCGACGGCTCGGTCCGTGACGGCGACGCTGGCGGTCTCGTCTTCCTCCTCCCGGCGGCGGGAGCTTCCGATTTCGTTCTCATTGCCTGGCATTGGCGGCCTCCTCGGTGGGGATGCTGTTCGGTCTGCCTTCCTTTTAGCTGCTGGTCCTGGTCGTCTGTCGCCCGCTCTAAGCGTTCTCGGTTACTCTTCGCTCGGCGTTCAGCATGTGGCTGAGCCAGTCGGCGTGGCTGAGTCGCTGGGAGATGCGGTGCAGCAGCATCAGCCGGTGGTAGTCTATCTTGTAGTCTATGTTGTAGTCCGGGTTGCCGTCGTTCGGCTCTTCCGCCAGGTTGTTCCTGGTGTCTTCGTCCAGTATTTCATATAGCTGAGCGGCCAGGTCGTTGCTTGCTTGGCCGATGAGCTGCGGGTCTCCGGGCTCCTGGGTCCAGGCCTGCCAGGTTTCGGTCAGCTCGGCGATGGCTTCCGGGTCGCTTACTCCCTCAGTGGCGGCGTGGAGGCGCCAGCCCATCTCCCTTTCGCGCTGGCGGCGGAACTTGCCGTTGGCGGCCTCGAAGTCGTATTCCTGCAGTCTTTCCAGCAGCATGCCGGCGAAGTACAGGTCGTCGCCCAGCTCTTGGAGTATGGGCCGTCGCGGGTGGTCCAGGTCGATGTCTGGGTCGGCGGCGGCGCCGATGCCCCAGGCTACTTTCAGCTGGTTGATCACCGTCTCGGGGTTGGTCAGTTCCTCCTGGGTATAGTTCCGGCCTATTTCCGATAATTGTTCGATGAGTCGGCCTAACTCCGTCTCGGGGTGGGCCGCTTCCTGGTGTTCGGTCGACTCGTCCCAGTAGTCGTACCCTTCCGGCCAGCGGGCTCGGTGGGCGGCGGTGTCGCTTTCGTCGCTGCTGGCCGGGGCCAGGGCCAGGATCCGCTTGAAGTTCTCCAGGGCGGGGAGGTTCCAGCCGGGCTGCTGGTCCCGGCTGAACCGGTTCGCGGCCTGGTCGCCGGTTTGCCCCTCGTTTGTATCTTTCGTACTCTCTTCGTTCTGTTCCCTTGTCTGTTCCCTTGTCTGTTCCCTGACCGTGTCGGCCTCGGTCATGCTGCCGTAGGTGGTCAGGTATTGGTCCAGGCGGTTGATGGCCAGGACGGCGCGGGGCAGTGAGTGGCCCAGGGCGTCCCACCGGCGGTGGATGACGTCGTCGACGATGCCCTTCTCGATGAAGCTGTCGCGGACGGCGCGGGCGTAGCTGATTTCCCGGTGGTCCTGGCTGGTGGCGGTTTCGTTGGGTTCGGCCGGGTTGGTCGGTTCCTTCAGGATTATCTTTTCCCGTCCCTTCTCTTCCATGTTCCACCCGCCGTCTTCGTAGCAATCGTCGTCGTTGGGCTCGAAGTGATTCAGTTTGTCCATGAGGTTGGGGTTGACGTAGCAGAGCAGCAGCTTCTTGGCGAACCAGATGGCGGAGCCGTTTCCTGCTAGGTCTCTGTCGAGTACCGCTTCGGTGCGGTCGAAGTCTGCCTGCAGCCGGTGGCCGATTTCCTCCGGGGTTTGGGTCAGGTCGATGGGCCGGGGATGGACCCAGTTGCCGCGGAAGCCGTTGGGCAGGCGGAAGTTGTGTTCGGTTTCGTCTTCGGTCCGGTCTTCCATTATTGCGTTGGCTCGGAAGTTCAGGGGGTCTTCGCCGCTGGCGGCGATGTTGACGGGAGTCGTGGTATCCGGGTTGAACCAGGCAGGGCATGCGGCCGGGTCGGCGGCGTACTCCTTGACCGCTTCGGCGGTTTCAATCAGCTGTTCGACGTCGGGGCTGGCGCCGGCTTCGGCCCGCCAGCCGCAGATGCGGTTTCGGATGCATTCTTGCAGCGCGGCGTTCTGGGCTGGGTCCAGGTGGTCGACTGACGGGAGGGGCCAGTCGGCGCATTGCTGGTACAGGATTTCGTGGCAGTATTCGAACAGGGCCTGCTGGGCGGCCTCGGCGCCTTCGCCTCGTCCCGTTTCCAGTTTGTACAGCCTTTCGGAGAGCAGGTCGTAGGCTTCGCCGAGTCGCTGGTCCAGTTCTCTCAATTCGGCGGCGTCGAGTTGTCGGCCCGGGTCGGTGAGGTAGGTGAGCCGTTCCCGGGCTGCCGGGTCGACGTGGTCGCTTTCGACGGCGCCGGTCAGGTATTCCCGGCAGGCCTCCTGGTCCAAGCCGTGGGCCAGGGCCTGGTCGGCCATTGCGGCGGTCTCGGGGTAGTTTGATTGCTCGGCGGCTTCGGCGGCCCACCCCAACTTCCGCTTCTCTTGTCGTTCCAGGACGGCGTCGACGATGGCGATCATCGCGTCCGCGTTGTCCGCGTCCGCCATCCAGTCGAGCATTGACTTGGCTTGGCCGCCTTCTGTTTCCGCTTCGTCCTCGCCTTCGTTCTCGCCTTCGTTCTCGTCCGTGTCGGCGTCCGTGTCGGTGTCCGTCTCAGTCGTGGGGTCGCTGGTTTCCCAGTCCTGGGCGGCGCTGTATTCAGTGGCGGTGTCGCGTATCATGGCGGGCCTCGAATGGGCTGAATCTGCTTGTTGGGTTGGTCTTTGGGTTTGGTTGCTGGTTACTCGATTGCTGGTTACTCGATTGGCGGTGGGCGCTTCTATTATCCTTTCGTCATCGTCCTGGCGGCGCTTCCGCCTGCTCCCGGCGGGGTGGTCGCTCGGCTGGGTTGCCGTTCTCTTCTTTGCCGGCGGGGTAGGTTATTTGCCAGTTCCTGCTGGGCTGGGCTGTCTTAGCCCCGCGGCGCGGCCTTCCGCAGGTGGATGGTATATTTGTCGCCTTTCCTTTCGACCAGGAAGCGCCGCTGGTAGTCGGCCAGGGCCTGGCGCATCTCGGTCTGCTGGGGGTTGGCGAAGACGATGAGGACGTCGGCGTTGCGCTTTCGGGTCAGGCGTTCGGCGGCGGTGAGCTGCTCCAGGGCGTCGGCGGTGGTGTCGAAGCGGCCGGACCACCTGAATATCCTGATGCCAAGTTCCTCGCCGGGGTCGGTCCAGCAGTCGTTGGGGGAGCCTTCGGGGGTGATTCTTTCGCGGCGCAGGTGGGCTTGCATGATTTTCGCTCTGCCTCCTGTTGTTTGCTTGTGGGTTAGTGATGATTTTAGCAATCATCATTCTAACCCTTTTAGGGGGCTGGGGGCAGAGCGGTTCCAGGGGTTTGGGTTGCCGCTTGCTGAAGGCTGGCTTCTATTCTTCGGCCGGCTCGGCGGCTGCCAGCTTGCGCACCGTCTCGGTCAGCCAGTCGGCGTGGCGCATTCTCTGCATGATGCGGTGCAGCAGCACGGCCTCGCCGACGTCGACGACCGGGATGACCGGGTAGCTGAGGCCCAGCTCGGCTATTTCCATCCTCTCCTGGGGCTGTGTGCCCCGGGCTAACGCCACGGCGGGGTCGTCGTGGAAGCGGGCCTCCAATTCCGGGTCGCCGGGTTCCTGGACCCAGTAGTCCAGGTAGCTCTGCAAGGGTGCTACGACGTTGTCCTCCTGCCGTTCCAGGGCGTGGCGGGCCAGCTGGCGTTGGGCTAGGTGTTCTCGCTGCCGGCGGTACTTGCCGTAGGCGACCTCCTCCTGGTAGGCGTCCAGCTCCTCCAGCAGCTCGGTCGCTGCAGTGAGTTCTTGGACGGCTTCCCGGAGCAGTACTCTGCGGGGCAGGTCCCAGTCGTGGTTGACCAGCGACCGGTCGACGTCCGGTTCTTCTTCTATTGCTTTAGCCTTCGCATGGCTGAGCCATACCTTCCGCCGGGGGTCTTCGGGGTTCAGCAGGTCCAGGTATTCGTGGTCTTGGACGAAGTGCCTTCGTACCTCTTCCAGGTGGCGGCGCAGGGCGGTGTCGCGGGGTTTGAACTCCTCGTCCAAGTCTTCTGTCTTCAGTGGGTACTTTCTTGCCGGTGTCCGGGGGTTGAGTTCCGGGTCCGTGGTCGGGTCGTAGTCGGCCGGGTCGGCCGGCGTGGGCTTGTCCTGGTCACAGAGTTCGTGGAGGTACTTGAAGGTGCTTAGAATCCCGCCCCAGTGGGATACGGGGTTGGTCCCGCGGGAGGTTTCGTCCGTGTGTTCGTTCTCTTCATCCTCTACCGTGCTGGGCCGGTAGTTCCTGGGCCAGTCGGGGTCGCCGGTATGGTCCACCCAGCTCATGACGGCTTTGGGCCAGGCGCTTCTCAGCGCCGTAGCCAGCCGGTGCAGGCTGCTGCTGGCTCGCAATAGCCCCAGGGCCAGGGCCTCCCAGTTATGGTTGGCGGCGTCTTCGGCCAGGCCCTGGTGCATCAGGGCGTTCCTGACGGCGCGGCAGTAGGTTGCCTGCTGGTGGACGCGGCTGCCCGGGGTATGGAGCAGGTTGGTGGGCTTGCTGTCGCCGTTCTGCCGGCGTCGCTGTTCCAGTTCGTCTTTGACTTCCCGGTATACCTTGGGCAGGGCCAGGGGGTCGAAGTACCAGCCTTCGCAGTACCATCCTTCGTCGAAGTTGAAGGGTCCGTCGCCGTGGTAGTCTGCCCAGTCGGCGGGGCAATAGCGTCCGTAGGCTACCAGGAAGTCCTGGTCCAGGTAGGGCGTCAGCAGCTTCAGGGCGAACCAGGCTGGGTCGGGCTCCCGGCCCAAGCCGGTCCTGGCTCGTTCCCAGCATTCTGTGATGCAAGCCTCCTGTTTGGCCAGGCTGGCCTCCCGGGGGTTGATGGGTTCGGGATGCACCCAGTTGCCTTCGAAGCCGCCGGGGCTGCGGCGCCAGGACTCGCTGGCTGCATCGCCGGGTTCATGGATGGGGGCCATGTCTACGGTCAGCCAATCGGGCCGGTTCTGCTCGCCCCATTCGCGTATCTTGTATCGGCTGACGTCCTGGGCGGTCTGGATTATCGTCCGGGCCTGGGAGTCCGCCGGTACGGCCAGGCTGCTGTCGATGCGGCTGGGGCCGGGGGCCTGCTCCACGCGGTCGAAGATCAAGTCCAGTAATGTCTCTCGTTCGATCTCAGTCTGCCGCTTCGGCAAGTTGGCCGCGGGGTAGCGGCGGAACATGGCGTGGTCGGCGTAGCGGCCCAGGGCGCGTCGGGCGGCTTGGTACGCTTCCTCTTCGTTGCAGTCTCGCAGGCTGATCTCACTCGCGTGGAGGGTCAGTATCAAGAGTTGTTCCATTTCCAGGAGCTGCTCCGGGGTGGGGTCGCTACCGGGTTTCAGGTACCGGCGCAGTCTTTGTCCGGTAGGAGCGTTGATTCTGCCCACCTGGCCGGGGTCGGTCAGGTATTCCTCGCAGTCCTGGTCGGTTATCTCCTGGCGGAGGGCTCTCTGTCCGAATCTGACGGCGGCGTCCTTATATGCCGTTTGGCGGCGGACCTTCAGGAGTTCGTGGATGCCCTGGTTGATGGTGCGGTCGCTCTGTTTTTCTGCTTCGGTCATGAACTCCTTGACGGGGTCGGCGGCTTTCAGCAGGTTGGCGGTGATTTCCCGGCCCAGCCGGTAGTAGATTTCGTGGCGGCCTTGCCGGGTGGGTAGGCCGGCGGCGGCGTGCACCGCGTCCACCAGCCGGGCGGAGAGTTCGTCCTGGGCCGTGGGGCTGACGATGACTTCCTCATCGGTGGGAGTGCCGGCCTGCCGGGCTTCTTCGGTCTGCTCCTGGGTCTCTTCCTGGTGCTCTTCCTGGTTCATCTTGATGGTTCTCCTTCGTGGGGCGGAGTCGCCGGCGTGGTGACGGAATTCGTGATGCGCCTTGGAGCATTTTTCAGGATGCCTGGGCGGTTTCGGTGGTCTCATTTCGTAATACTTGGTCTTCTGAATCGGGGGTCGTCGGTTCTTCCGTTGGTTCTGTCTCCGCTATGATTTTGAGCCTGGCTGCGTCGCTGGAGGGTGGCTTTGCCGGGGTTCGGTTCATCCAGAACCACTTGATTGAACTGGCGGCGAAGCCGGCGGCTACGGCGAGGGCGAAGATGCCGGCGCCTCGGCTGAGGAGCGTCTGGCCACCGGCGTAGGCGAAATAAAGTAGTCCCAGGCTGGGCATGCTCAGCAGGCCGAAGGTGATGACGCCGACTTCGGTTTGGTTGCGGGGTTTGATTACCTGCCAGGCGGCTTTGAGTTGTCGCATGATTCCTTCCTCCTTCTCGTATTGAGTTGGGTCCGGCTGTCTCTCCTGCTCTGGCGTGGCCAAGCAGTCGGGGCAATTGACTCTTAGGATTGGATACCCGTATCCGGTCATTCTCTCGTGACCGGCTAGGTAGCGATGCTTCTGCCTGGTCCAGCGCGCCCAGCTGCCGTGTAGTCCGCAGCAGCTTATGTCTTCGGGGATGTCCCCCTGTCCGTTGTAGTTGCAATCCCAGCTTTTGCTCTTCTTCTCATGTTCCGGTACGGGGGCTGGCTTTCTAAGGTGGATGGTCGCGCAAGGGCTGGGCCCGGGATGGTTCCTGATTTCCTCCTGGCTTATTCCTGGCTCCAGGTTGGTTGCCTGATAACAGATGCTGCAGTAAATCGTCGTCGGGCTGGTGGTCCAATTCCCTGCTTGCTGCAGCTCCCCATGCTGCCAACGGTGTCTGGTCTTCGGTGGGTCGACCAGGTCTTTAGCTGACCGCCGGTGGCTCTCGGCCGCGTGGCGCTGGCCGGTCAACTCGTGGCCTCTGGCTAGCGCCAGCAATGACTCTGCGCTGTGCATCTTGGGCGCTTCCGGCATGGGCTGACACCTTCCTGGTTAAGCCTGGTTAAGCGTGGTCTAAATATCGCTCTGGGCCGCTGCTCGCGCGGCGGGGCCGTCCTTTGGGAAGGTATTGGACTTGCTCGCCTCGCTGCTGGCTGGCGGCCTTGACCAGCTCGGCGTTGGCGGCGGCTTCGGGCGTGATGTATCGCGTCATTTCGGCCAGGGTTAGGCATTCCACGCAGTTCACCGTCGTGATTTTGCAGCTGTTCCGGCTCATCCGATAGATGCTCCCCTGCAGCTTATGCTTGAAATTGACTTTCCACGATTGTTCCCGGCGTCCGCAGTAGGGCGTTCTGGGCAGTTCTTGTTGTGTCTTCCAGAGCCAGAAGCCGCTCGGTTCGCTGTATTCCAACGGCCTGGCCAGGTGGACGGTGGCGCAGCGGTGGGGGCCGGGGTCGTCCCGCCATGAGTCGTCGCTTATCGGCACTTCGTCGTGGTCGAAGGCCGCCATCTGCTCTTCCTGCTCCGGGGTGATGCGGCTCTCGGCCCAGCAGATGCTGCATTTGATGTGGTAGAAATTTGCTTTCTTGTAATAGCCTTCTCCCATCGGGCAGGGGCTGTGGTGGCCGGCTGGCTGCCAGCGGTGCTGGGTGGCCGGCGGGTTGGTGAGTTCCTCGTAAGCCTGCTGCAGGCTGGCGGCTCGCTCGTAGCGTTCCTGCTGCTTGGCTTCGTCTATCTTGAAGAGTAGTTCGGCCGGGGTGGGAATCCCGGGGTACAAGTCCTGCTCGGCCTCGGCGCTGCTTGGTCGGCCTCGGTTTGGTCGGCTTCGATGGTGTGCTCGGCTGGTCATTGGTAGGCGGCTCCTTCTTTCTTTATCTTTGCGCGGTTGGGTTTGAGCTAGGCCAGGACGTTCCGGTGTCGGTGCTGAAACGGGCGTTCCGGTAAGTCTAAGGTCGCCAGGCAATCGGGGCAATTGACCTGGAGCAACGGATAGCCCTCGCTGGCCAGGATTTCCGGTTGGTCCAGGAAACGGTCCTTTCGCTGGCGGAAGTCTTCCCATCGGGCGTCGAATCCGCAGCGGCTTATATTGCGTTTCGCTTCCTCCTCGGAGCGCGCTATGGCGTGGAACTCGGGTTCTTCGGTCCGGGAAAACCGGCGCCAGCGCCAGTTTCCCCTTTTAAGCTGCTCCGTCGGTGTGGTCCGCTTCATGCGTACCGTAGCGCAGGGGCTGAGCCCGGGGTGGTTCCGTATCTGCGTCTCATCCAGCCACTGTTGGACTTTGGTCTCCTGGTAGCAGATTCGGCAGTGGAGCACGGTGGGGTATACCTGCCAGTTTCTGATCTGCTGCAGGGTGCCGTGCTGCCAGCGGCGCCGGGTCCCGGGCGGTTCGGCCAGGTCCTGCGCGGTGCGCCGCACGCTCTCGGCGGCCAGGGACCGGCCTGCTGCTCGGTACTGCTGGGCTAGTTCCATTAACGTATGAGCGGTGTAGGGCGGCTGGCGCGGCGTCATCGGCCCGGTTTCTCCCAGCGGTTGGTTTTTGTCTCGGTTTTTGTCTCGGTTTTTGTCTCGGTTTTTGTCTCCTGGTGACTGGAATTGCTTTCTGCTTCCTTCTAAGCGTGGTCCATGTATCGCTCCGGCCCGGGCCCGCTGCGGCGGGGTTGTCCGATTGGCAGGAGCTCTCTCAGCGGGCTGTTGCATTCCGCCGCGTCTTGAGCCGCCTTGGCCAGCTCTTCGCTGGACATGGTCTCCGGGTCCAGGAACTGGGTCATGTGGGCCAGGGTCAGGCATTTTGCGCAGTTGACCGTTGTGATTGGATAACCCTCCCACGGTAGTTCGTAGATATATGGCTGGTACTTCTGCCGATAGTTGTTCGGATGGATCCAAATCCCGCGGTGTTCGTACTCCTCCAAGGGGCGGTCGTCGCCGCAGTGGACTTCCTCGGGGAGTTCCTTGGTCTTCTTGAAGGGCCATAGCCCTTGGGGTTCGGTGTACTTTCTCGGCTTGAGCAAGTGTACCTGGGCGCAGCGATGCGGGCCGGGGTGGTCCCTCCAGGACCAGTCGGTGATGGGATCATCGTCGCGCCAGTTGGCTTGGAACTCCTTCTTCTGGGCGCGGGTCACTTTCTCTTCTACTTGGCAAATCGCACAGAACATACTGTCGTACTGGGGGCACCAGCGGTGATGCGTCTTGGGAGGGTCCGTCAGGTCCTGGTAGGCCCTGCGCAGCATTTCCGGCTTGGGGTAGCCTTGGGCTCTGGTGTGGCCGCTGCCGCCTTCTTCGATCCATTGCAGGATTTCGGCGGGAGAGGGGATGCCGGGGTAAGGGCCCTCGTCACTGTGGTTGGCATGAACGCCGTCGTAGGCTGAGGTTTTCATCGGGTAGGCGGCTCCTTTCCTTTTAGCTTGTGCTTCCTGCTTGCTCAGGCGTGGTCCAGGTACTGCTCGGGTCCTGGCCCGGTGCGGCGGGGTTCGCCTTTGGGCAAGTAACGATACTGCTGGTTCTGCTGCCGCTTGGCGGCGGCTTCCTTCGCTTTGGCGATTTCAGCCCCGGTCATCCGCTCCCAGTCGATGAACTCGGTCTGGCCGGACAGGGTCAGGCAGTCGCTGCAGTTGACGGTAATGATGGGGTAGCCCTGCCAGGGCATCTTGTAGATATGCTTCTGAGCCTTCTGGCGGTAGGAGTTGTAGTAGAGCCAACTCCCGCGGTGCCAGTAGCGCTGCAGCGGCCTTTCGTCGCCGCACCACGTTTCTTTTGGCAGTTTCTTCCGCCGTCTGAAGGGCCAGATTCCTCTAGGTTCGCTGTATTCTCTCGGTTTCAGGAGGTGCACCTGTGTGCAACGGCGAGGGCCGGGGTGGTGCCGCCAGCTGTAGTCGGTTATCGGTTCCTGGTCCACCCAATGGGCTTCGAACTGCTTCCGTATCTTGCGGCTTACATGTTGCTCTTGCTGGCAGATGGGACAGAACATGCTCTCTTTGTCCGGTACCCAGCGGTGCTGGGTTCTGGGCGGGTCGGTCAGGTCCCGATAGGCGCGGCGCAAGGCGCCTGGCTTGGGGTAGCCCTGGGCGCCGGGGTGTCCGCCGCCGCCCGATTCGATCCACTGCAGGATTTCGGTGGGGGTCGGAATGCCGGGGTAGAGGTCTCGGTCCTGCTCCGGCGGCGCGTGGCGGGTGCCGTGGTAGGCTCGGCTGGTCATGGGTAGGCGGCTCCTTTCGGTAATGCTGGTGTCAGGCGGCTGGGTGGCTGATGCCGCTGGCGGCGGTGTTGCCTGCTCGCTTCTCTCTATTTCTTCGCAAGAAATGGCGTAAGAAACAGCTGGTGAGCTTCCGGGCCAGTGCGGCTATTCTGTTGGCTTTTCCGCTTTCTATTCTAACGGGGTCCGGGGCCGTTGCGGGCGTCTCCAGGCAGTCGGCGCAATTGACGGTAACCAGCGGGTAGCTCCACTTGGAAGGCTGATGGATGTTCTCCTGGATCAGGTGCAGCCTGCGGCTCTCTCGGCTGCGCTTCCAGCGGCGCTGATAGCCGCAGCGGGCCGGGGCGTGTTCCCGTATCCCCTGTAGTCTTGGGTTGTCCCTACCCGGCGGCGGGATGGCGGTCCTTAGATGCACCGTCGCGCAGGGCCGCTTTCCCGGGTGGTTCCGGGCCTGTTCCGGGGTGGTCCCGGTTCCCACCATCATATCCTGGTCGCAGAGCCGGCAGTGCAGCATCGGCAGGGTCTGGTTTCCCGTAGTGGTCTTCTTCTCCTGCCAGCGGTGGCTGGTCTGCGGCGGGTCGTCCAGGTCTCGGGCGTTCTGCCGGTGCTTGACGGCCAGCTGGCGGTTCTCCTCACGCCAGCTTGTTCCTGTCTCCCGCTGGTTGTCCGGGTCGCGTTCCAGTTCCTCGGCCTTGCGCCGGTATTCATCGGGGTCGGCCACTCCGGGCCGGGGCGGGGGCGTGCTTTGTTGAAGGCCGGGTTGAAGGCCGGGTTGATGGCCGGGCTGGTTGCCGGGTTCCTGTCTGACTAGGCGGCTGGCTTGGTTCATCGGCAGCAGTCCTTATGCTTTTCTCGATCTTCGATTGCTTCCTTGTTGAAGATAAACAATACGCCCGTTATGACGTAGACGATGCTGGCGGCGATGGCGGCAGCGTAGGCGGTGGCCGGCCAATCGTTTATCTGCCCTGCTGCGCTGACCGCCAGGAGGGCGGTGGCGCAGATCAGCATTACTGCCAGGGTGTATGTCTTAATGTTCTGGAGCCGTTCGATCAGCTTCATTCGCGGCACTCCTGCCGTTTCTGTTCAGCGAGGGTGAAGGCTCGTCGGTTGAAGATATACAGCGCTCCGGCGATGACGTAAATGACGCTGCCGGCGCCTACGGAGGCGTAGCCCGTCGCGGTCCAGGCCAGCTGGATGGATACTATGCCCAGGGTCAGGGGCGCCATGGTGGATAGGTAGATTAGCGCTATCGTCTGGAGCCGTAGGTTGCGCAGTCGCTCGATCAATGTATTCATCGTTGCTCCTTGGACTTGGCTCGGTTCCTTCGTCGCTGTTCTCTTTCCTGCTCTCGGACTGCTCAGTAGGAGGATGACGCTTGGGTGGTTGCTTGGCCTGGTCTGCCGGGTTGCTCGGCTTCTTGTTGCTTTTCCATTCTACAGCGTTCGGCTAGTTTAAGAACCAGGAGGCCCATCAGGATTCCGTCGGTCATCAGCAGGGTGGCCAGCAGGGTGCCTGCGTAGAAGTTCCGTTCCGCGCCGGCGGCGATGTCGCCGGCGATGAAGATCCAGGTCGCCACCAGCAGGGGCAGGAAGGCAGCGCAGGTGACTACCGTTGCGATGTGCAGCGCCTGTAACCCTTTGCTGGGCCGCTCCGGCCAGGTGATGTCGTACTTGCTCAGGTCCATGATGGTGCTCTCTTCCGGTCCTGTGTTAATGCTGGGCGGCCTGGGCGGCGCCCTTCTCGCGGGTTGGGCCGGCGTACCATTCATCTTCCCAGGTCAGTTCCAGGTCGGCGCGCTTTTCCATTTTCATCTCTATCCAGCCGAGTAGCAGGGCGTTCAGGAAGCCCATTCCGGCGATGTAGATGGCTGTTCCGTTGCCGATGGCGAAGAGTAAGAACATCGCCGCCATCAACCCGTAGAAGGATGTAGCTGTCGTCAGCGCGGCGATGCGCCAGCCTTGTAGCTGCAGCGTGGGCTGCCTGGGGTAGATCAGTTTCCCGTCGATTCTGGCCATAATTGCCCTCGCTCTCGCTTCTACTTCAACTGTCTACTTCAACTGTCGTCCGTGCATTCGGGGGAGCATTCCCGCTAGCCGGGGCTTCGGCTGAGGCGGTATCGGCTGGGGTGGCAGCCCTTTCTCCCTCCGCTTCTGTTGTTCTGCCTGTTGTTCTGCCTGTTGTTCTGCCTGTTGTTCTGCCTATTGTTCTGCCTATTGTTCTGCCCTCGGTTATTTCGTACTTTCCTCTCGCTGTCGCTGTCTCTCCCAGTGGCTGCTGCCGCGTTCCCGCTGGCGCTCTTCCACCGAGTAGGTCACTCCCATGGTGAAGGGGTTCAGCCCCGTGGTCATTTCATGGTAAGCTAATATGCCGACCACCGGCCGGCCGGTGCTCTCCTGCACGGTGTGGCAGCGCCGGTCGATGTTGTGCAGGTGCCGCCAGTCCGGGTACAGCACTGCCTGGGCCAGGTATAGCTTGGCTGGGCCTGGGCTGGTGAGGTCAGTGCTCTCTCGCGCCTCCAGCAGCCAGCAGTTCTTCAGGACGTCGCTGCGGTCGGTTTCGCTGATTCTTTCCTCGGCTTCGGCATGGTACAGCCGTTCCCGCAGCGCGGCGTAGTCCAGTTTTATACTTACTTCTGTCAGGTCGGGCTGCTCTTCCTGGCGCATGGTATGCCAGTCCTTGAGCGGGTCTCGTTTTCTCAGCTTCTGAATCGGTCCGCTGCGGTAGAGCAGCCGCTTCAAGGGCTGGCGCTCTTCCTGCTGCTCCACCAGGTGGACGGCGGTCTGTTGGGCCGCCTTCCGCACTGCCGCGTTGAACTTCTCTCCGCAGAGCATGGGGACCACTATGTTTATGCCGGCGTTGACGTCCGGGTTGAACTCCCGGGCCAGGCTGCGGGCCAGGGCGTAGGCGGCCAGGTCGGTCTGTTCGACGTCCTCTACCGTCGGCCGGCGGCGGCAGTTCATGACGATGGCGTTCCGCTGCCGGGGCGTTGGATGTCCGGCCATCATTATCACGTCGGCTTGCCTTATCGCCGTTCTGGCTGCTATTGATATGAGTCCCTGCTCCAATGCTTGGTCCAGCCTTTCTCTCAGGGCCCTCTTGGCCGGCTGGCCTGGCCGCTGCTGTGCGCCCAGCTTGTTGAAGGGCAGGCGCTGCCGGATCAGGTCCTCGGCCTGCCGGCTGGTCCGTACTCGGTAGTCGGCTTCGGTGATGGCTTTCAGGAGGGCCTGTTCGTTCCGCTTTCTTTCCTGCCTGGCTTGGGCGGCGTGATCTCTTTCCAACTGGGTGGTTAGCATTGGTGGCTGGTGTCCTTTAGCCTTCCGCTGGGTGGAGCCAGATGGTGACGCCGTTCTGGTCGGCCAGCTCCTGCCGCTCTGCGTCGATGTGGTCGCCGATCCAAACCGGTTCGACTGTTCGGTCCATCACTCGGCTGAGTGTTCGGGAGCGGGTGTAGGCTCTCATAATGTCATCGGCATGGATGGCGATTGCTAGCTCGGCAGCGAGAGGTTCGCTGTTTCCCCTTCCTTTCGCTTCCCGCCCAGACCAGGTCGGTCTTGAGGAGGTAGGCGTTCTCCGCGCTGGTGATTGCGTCGTCTTCTTCTGCCTGGTTCAGCATCTCGATGAAGTGGTCCTCGCTGTTGATGGCACTGTGCAGGACTTGGACCTGGCTGAGCTTCAGTCCGTTGGCGTTGCATCGGCTCACGATGCGGTGGGCTATGTCTCTTTCGTACTCGTTCCCGCGGTTGCGGTTCAGGGTGTCTCGGAGCTTGCTGAAGTCCTCTTTGCTCGTCTCCAGGTGGCTTTCGAACTGCTGTTTGCTCTCCTCCTGGAGGTTCTTGAACTGCTGCCGGTTTTCTTCTTGGTGGCTGGCGAACTGGTGGCTGTTCAATGCCTGGTGCGCTCTCTGCTCCTGCCGGAGTTCGTTGATGTGACGATTGAAGCGGGTTTCTCTGTCCTCATTCGCCTTCCTTTCCTCTTTGAACTCTTTGAGGATGGCTTGAAGCGTGGTCTTCATCTCCCGCATCTCTTGGAGTTGCGGGTTCTCCGAGTCCGGGGTTCGGGCTATCTCGCGGAGTCGGGTTCGGAGCTCGGGAGTGCTTTCTATCACTTCCAAGTGCTGATGCAATTCTTCTACCGTGGTCATGGACTTGGGCGCTTCCTTGTCTCTGACCTTTTCTATTATATAGTCTTGGCGCCTTTTCGGGGTGCTGGTCACTGGGGCCTTCTGCTGAAGAGATTCTTGGAACGGTCAATAATCCGGGAAGTAAGGGAAGGGCGGCGCGGGCGGCGTTGTCAGCTGGCTGGGGTTCCTTGAAGGGGGTCGTGGTGGAGGCTGTAATAAGAGGTTGGGGAGGGGTGGGTTCCTGCCGTGCCTTCTGGGGGAGGGTGTTGTCCGGCCTGGGGGTAGGTAGGTCGGTGGGGGCTTTGTGGCCTTGGAGGAAGCCTGGTCCCGGCGAAGAGGCTCGCTGCCGTTTGGCTTCAGCCTCTCATCTGCCTGGATGGCTTTCCGGGGCCGGCCCTGGTGGTCGGCCCTGGTGGTCGGCCCTGGTGGTTGGCCCTGGTGGTTGGACTGGGGGGATTATACTTGGAAGATATGGCTGACTCGGGCGAACTCAAGTTCGCTGGTATGCCGGCGGCATGTTCGCGCGTTCAGCAGGTTGGTCAGCAGGTCGTGGACGAACTCTGCGGTCTCCTGTATTGCAATCAGCATTGACTCCTCACCCTCCTTCTCTAAGATTCTGGTCTCCTGGACTCCTGGGGGTCTTGGGGTTGGGACACTCGGGTGTTCTGGCGCCCGAGTGTCCTGGCCCCCGAGTGCCGGGGACGCTCGGGGGTCGCTGCCCCGGGGTGTCGTGACACCCTGGGGGCTGCTTTTACTTCTCCTGGGCTTGGCCCGGGTTTACACCCGGGTTTACATCGGTACCCACTCGGGGCCGGGGCGCCCGCAAAGGATTCCCGGCTCCTACCCGCGGCTGCGGGGCTGCTGCCATGGTGGCCGGGGCTGGCTGTGGCTGGCGCCCTGGCGCGGTCTGCGGCGTCCGCTGCGCTGGGGCGGTGTCGGCCGTCGCTCTGGTCGCCTGGGGCGCTACGGCTGGGGCCGTTGTCTTCTTCGGCCGGGGCCATTCCACTATCTTTCCATTGATGGTGAAGCGGTGGACGCC
This sequence comes from uncultured Acidimicrobiales bacterium, assembly GCA_958295925.1. GTDB lineage: Bacteria > Actinomycetota > Acidimicrobiia > Acidimicrobiales > CATQHL01 > CATQHL01. The sequence continues at coordinate 574,847 of OY282384.1, read as the reverse complement.
GATGAATCCATTGAACGGATCGAGGAAGTTCTCGATGCCGGTGGCCAGGTCCGTTTCCGGGTGGGCCCGGATGCAGACTTTCAGCTGGGTGAGCAGCTGTCCCAGGGCGTTGACGCCTACCAAGGTCCCGTCCTGCTGGGGCTGCATTCCCCAATAACCGTCGCGGTAGGACTTCTCTACTATCCAGCGGTCGCCGGTGGCCATGAGGGCCTTCCTGAACTTATCCGGATGCTGGGCCATCTTGACGGCCAGGGGTGAAGGCCATCGCGTGGATTCTGACCTGCTCCCAATCCGGCCTAAAGTTGGCCTTATCGCCGTAGGCGATTTTCTTGGCTTCTATGCCGCTGCCGGCCTGGGCGATGCGCTGCTGGGTCTCGGGGCTGCCCGGAAACTTCAAGGCTTGGTAAAGCCCTTCGGGACCCTGGAAGGTCATGCTGTTCACGTGCAGTGGGTACCCGAAGGTCATGTTGGACAGGTCGCCGTGCTGTTCCCGGGACTTCATGAACCAAGCGACTTTATCGGGCGGCGGCCCGCCGTACTTTATGCTCAATCATTGATACTTTCTCACCTCCAGTATTATAAACCATGGGGGTAGCTGGGGCTTTTGCCGACTTGGGGCGGCTTTTCCGGGCTTTCCCGGCCTCCGCATCTGCCCCACTCCGCAGCCCACGCCTGCCCACCCCGGCCGAAAACCGGGAAAACGTAACTGCTGGTCAGCCTGGGGCTGCTTCGGGGATTCCCGTGTGGGACTTTCTACCGGCAGGCTGGTTTAGTCCGGTTGCTCTGGCGCAGTTGATGGGCGCACAGGCAGTCGATGCAGTTGACGCCCTGGGGGATGAGGCCGTGGTTTTCTTGGACCCTTCTGAATAGGTGAGGTGATTGGCCCGGGGGGCGTCAGGTGCTTTGAGTCGTAACCGCAGTGGGCGTGGGTCGTGTCGGTCTCCCAGTTCTTCTCGCGGTAATGGTGGATGGTCACGCAGCGGCGGGCGCCGCCGATTTTCTTCCAGCGTTCCGGCTTGTTGCGGGGGTCATCCGGCGCTAGCGCGATGTGGTCCACGCAAGCCCCGCACGTGAGGGAGGTGTTGGGGTGTCCCTCTTGGTTAGGCGGATAGTAGAGCCATTCATGTCGGGTTACCGGTGAGGCTGGTCTGGTTCTCTGTTTCATTCTCGGTCCAGGGGTTCCAACTGGTGCTGCAGCGGATGCTGCTGAGGTCAACGTAGTCGTTGACCACTTGGAAGGTGGCGTCGTCCAGGATCCTATGGGGTGGCCACCATTGCCAGTGCGAAGTCTTCTCCAGCTCCACGGCGTAGCTGGCGGTGGCGCGGGCGCGTTCGTTCTCATCCAGGAGGGGCTACTGGGCATTTCGCGAAGAAGGTGGCTGCCCGGAAGGAGCGTTGCCACTCCACTTCGCAGAGGCCCTCGCGTATCAGGGAGTACTCTTCGTCTCCCAGCGCCGGCTGTCGTTTCAGGATGCTCTGCTGCAGTGTGTCCTGGTTCATTTCCAGGTGGTGGACCGCCAGGCGGTGGGGGTCGGTGCTGGGCGGCGGCCCGTCCACCAGGGAGTAGACCAGCCACACCAGGGCGCCTACTATGGCCAGGAGGGCGATGCTGCCGGCGACGGTGGCGGCGCGGTATTCTCGGTCGGTCAGAGGCCTGGGGCTGGGGTGGTACTCTTCAGGCGGCCATGTATCAATCCTCGCAGCTTGGTTGCTTCGGTTGCTTGGCCGGCTTAGAACCGGTAATGTTCCTCCTTCCCAGGCTTCGGAGTGATCAGGCCGTTGGCGACCATTTTGACCTTGGCCTTGTGAATGGTAGTGGGCACTTCGTTCCCTTGCTTACGCAGGTATTTCCCTTCCGGTCGGCGGCGGTGTAACGGACGACTGCCTCGTCGTAGAAGGAGACGACTAGCGCTCTTTCGTTATCGGGGAATCTCCATTGGGCGAAGAGTTCGCCGTCGGGCCGGGAGCCCAGGTCAATGTAGCCGTAGTCCGGGGCCGGCTCGGCTACCGGGTAGTGCCCTACTTGGATGTCGCTGACGAAGTGGGCGAAGCAGAGGGCGGCTTCGCCGGAGATGGGCTTTTCGTCGGGTTCCAGGTCTTCCTGGCTGGCCAGGTAGAAGAGTCGACGGGACAGGTCTTCGTAGCCTCGTTCCAGTAGGTCCTGGCAGGCTTTCTGGAGGGAGTCTCTCTCCTGGGTGGGAGTGGTTTCGGTCATTCTGGTTCTTTCTCCTGGGTTCGGATTCGTCTGGCTATGTGTGGCGGCGTCGGTGGACTCCCTGGGTGGGGAGTTTTGTGGTACTGCCCGCTTGCGGAGTTGCGTATGGGAGTGGAGCCCCGGTGGGGGGTTAGTTCATTCAGTAATGGAACACTGCCGGATTCCTTCGACTCTGGGAGTGGTTTGGCACTGCTTTGTTTACCTCCGGCTCATCCCGCTCTGCTCGCTGGCGGGTGTCATCGGAACTGCATAGCTGGTCGGGAGTAGCCCCGTGGTGCGGGGTGTTCGATGTGTACTGTGGCGGTGGATCCCGCTATGTTCCGCGGGGCGGGTGGCTGCAAACGGTGCTTCCGCTCTGGGGGAGTCCCTTACGTTGTTCGGGGATTCATAGATGACTCAGTGCCAGTCCGGCGGAGTCCCTTGGTGGGGACGCTCTACTATACGGGCTCCGGCGCTGGGTGATTCCTTTCTCAGGATTACCTGGGCTGTCTCCTTGCTGTGGTTCAGACTGCATGGTTGCCTGCGATTCAGGGTCGCAGTTGGCGGTGCAGCTTACTCGTTCCTGCTTCATCGGTCCCCACCGCGAGGTTCGGTTTTACAAGGTCTCCACAGGCTGCCACCGAGTAGCCCCCGGCGGGTTCTTCGTAGTCTCTGATGTTGAGTGCGGCGTTGTAGTCCCGGTTGAGGATTGCGCCGCAGTTTTCGCACTGCCACTCCCGCATGGCCAAGGATAGTGTGTTGTTGACACTCTTGCAGTGGTGGCAACTTTTGGAGCTGGGGTACCAGCGATTGATTCTTCGGAAGGGATGCCGTTCCATGCTGATTTGTATTCCAGCTGGCGTAGGAACTCTCCGATGCCGGCGTCTGCGAAGGCTCTGCTCAGCTTCCTGTTCTTTTTCATGCCGGCGATGTTGAGGTTCTCTACGCTGATTGAGCCGGCGTTGCTGACGATCTCCGTGGTCGCCTTGTCGGGCGTAGTCGGTTCTCAGGTCGGCGATGCGGGCGTGCAGTTTTTGAACTGCGGCAACCTGCTTGTGCCAATTGTTGGAACCTTCTACTTTCCTCTGGAGGGCCTTGTCCGCTTTGCGGAGGCGGGGCAGTAATTCTGCTAGTGGTTTAGGGTTGGCGTATTCTGTTCCGTCGGAGCAGACGGCCAGGGTCTTGAGGCCCATGTCGATGCCGATGGCTGGTTTCCCGTTGTCTGCTGTTTCGGGCAGGGGTATGCCGTCGTCTACCGAAACGCTGGCGTACCAGTGGCCGGCTTTCTTACTCATGTTGACTCTCGTGATTCTCCCTTTCCAGCGGAGTGCCTGCCGCATTTTGACGGTGCCGCCCATTTTCTTAGAGAGGAACATCTGCTGCTCGACGAACTTTACTTCTCCTTCGCCTCTGTCGGCGCGGAAGGTCGGGGTGCTGCCCCTCTTCTTGTATTTTGGGAAACCGACTTTCGGGGTTGGCTTGCCGTCCTTTATGTCTCTGCGGTATTGGCCCCAGCGTTGGATGGCTTCGCCGGCATTGATGATGGCCCCTTTGCTGGGGTTGGTGGATAGTTCAGTCCACCAAGGCCATTGGTGGCTTTTGATCGTATTGAATCGCCGCCGTAGTTCGTAGTGATTGCACCAGTCTTGGAGGTCCAGGCTGGCCTTGAATTCTCCTACGGCCCAGTTGTAGGCCAGGCGGGCTAATCCGCGTGGCGGTGGAAGAGCTTGGCTTGCTCCTCAGTGGGGTCTAGTCGTATGCGGTGGCTGCGTATCATTCTGTTAGTATTGTAGCTTATTCATGTGGATTCGGTGACCTGTTCCTGGTTCTCTGACCATTGTGGTTCAATGGCTGGTGTGCTTGTTTGCTCTTTTGCTGCTTGGGAATATTCTGTTGGGCAGCATTGGAAGCTGGGATGATTCCTGTCTCTTAGGAAGTTGCAGGATTTCTTTCTACGCCGCCGGCTGATTCCCTTGGTGGGAGTTGCTAGGTTGCGTTCCTACGCATAATCGCGGTCAGGTGACTCCCCTGTTGGGGGATACTACCAGGAGGATTCTCTATCTGAGAGGCAGATTATTGGCTGAATCAATCCGGGCTGATTCCCGTTGGCTTCGGGATTGGTTGGGTCACATTCACTACAATGAACTGGGCTGATTCCTCTCATAACGGAACTTGGGTGGATTCCTCTCGGCTCAGAAACTTGGTGGAGTTCCTTTGGGCGAGGAATTGGTGATTATCACCAGGGCGGATTCCGTGAAACGGGGGTTTGGCTGCTGTTCAGCCTTCTTCAAGTCAGTGTTATTCCCTGGGCGGGATTGCAACGGGGGGACATAACTTCTCCCGTCGAGTTGGGTTATTCCCAGGCTGGGCGTTGGTCCATGGGCAACGGCCATGTCCTATACGGTTGACCCCGTGGCGTGGGTTTGTCGGGACTCGTTGGTGTTCATTGTTGGCTGATTCCCTCTTGCTGGAAGTTTGGTGTTTGCCTTCGTCCCGGGAGGGACTGTTCCGGTTAACTCCTTAGCCTGGAGGACTCTGTCCTGCATCGGGTCTTATGTATGCTGGATGGCTGATTCCCTTCGGTCGGGATTGTGGGCTGTTCTGCCACCGTAGGGTATAGTCGGCTCATCTCCGCTGGCGGCGGAGTTCTCCGGGTCAGAGTCGCTTCTAGTGCCAGTCGGAATATATTGGATAGTAGGGGATTGCCTGGTCGTTGGGCTGGGTCGTTGTTTCCGGCTTTTGGTATGGCAGCATTGAAGTCAGGTGATTCCCTTTTTGTCGGGGAGTGCTGCGACTCCCGAAGGGCGCGTTCTCGTCCTGGCGTATCCACCATGGGTCGGTGGTTCTTCGGTGCGTTGTCTTCCCTGTCTCTATTCTACTCTCTGCAGGGGGCTCCTGGCCAGGCAGCGGGCCGGGCTTTTCGGGTCGAAGGCGTGGGCCAGGAAGGGTCGGTCTTCGTTGGGCAGCGTGGTGCGGAAGAGGCTGCTGCGATCTCGGTCCTGCGCGCAGGCAATGCACTCGTACGGCATCCGGGCGGCGGGGTCGCGGTTCCAGTAGCTGGCTACCGTCAGGTTGTTGATATACAGGCAGATGCTGCAGAGCTGGAGGCTCATGGTTTCGGTTAGGAATCGCTCCCGGCCGGGGCTGCGGCGGTCCTGGAGGAACTCCAGGTGGGCCGGGGTCAGGGGCAGGTTGGCGCTGGGCATGGCGGGCTTCCTTCTGGTGGATTGTTGATTGTAGTGGGTGGTCGTTTGCTCATTCCTGGATTATAGCTGTTCCCAGGTGGGGCGGGGCTGCTTGGCGTTTCGGCGGCGGTGCAGCTTCTGCGCGTGGAGGCAGTCGGCGCAGTTGATGGCTTCAATGTAGCTGAGTTGGATCCTTTCCTGGAAGATGCCTCTGGGGCTGTGGTGTGACCTGGAATAGCCCTGGTGGTTGATTCCGGTCAGGGCGATGCGCATGTTCCAGGGCGGCGTCCAGTGCCAGGTCCAGCCGCAGTAGGCTCGGTTCTGGGGCAGGGGCAGGCTTTCCTCCTGGGCCAGGTGGACGGTTCGGTGGTTGGTCATTAGGTCTGGTTCCTTCTGGTTGTTCAACTGCTGTCAGCTGCTGATTATAGCTCTCCGGTTGGCTCCGGTGGCAGCGGAGTGCTTAGCTGTCCGGCGTGGAGGCAGTCGGCGCAATTGATTGGGTCGGCTCTGCATTGCCACTCGTCGTTCAGGTGGACGCTATCGGCTCCCTGTTCGTTGTAGTAGATCCGCTTTTCTTCGCTGGTTAGAGCTACTATCTGGTCTTCCTGGATCGACCATTGTTGGGTCCAGCCGCAGCAGGCGGCGTTCCTCTTCAGCGGGATGCTTTCGTCCCGCACCAGGTGGATGGTCCTTCTTTTCCGCTTTGGCTGTCGTTCCATTGTTTTCTCGTGCTGGCTCAGTCGTCCATGCCGGGGTAGTCCAGGTTCTCGTCGCGGACGCGTTCGGCGTGGCGCTTGGCTTGCTGCAGGGCCAGGTCGGCGGTAGGGTTGGTCCTTCAGCCAGTTCTGGCGTCGGTTCTCCTGGCGGAGGCCGGACATGGTCAGCTTGTCTGGGACTGCTCCTCTCCTTTATTGGTGCTGGCGGATTTCTACCAGCGGTAGATCCCGTAGTGCTGGGCGTAGCGGCGTTTCTTCCCGGCGGTGAGGGTGCTGTCCTCGGGGTCTTCCTGGCTGAGGGGACTGCTGGGCGACGCGCCGGCTGCGCCGGTGGTCTTCGGCGCGGCCTGCCGGTGTTCCGGTTGTCCCGGCCCGATCGTGGTGTCCCAGCCGGGCTTGCCGTCCCGGCCGCGGCCTTCGCGGTAGTTTCGGAAAGTGTTGGCCATGGTTTGGTTTCTCCTTCTGTCTCTCTGCTTGGTTGCTGGGTAGCGCTGTGGTGGTCAACCGGTGGTCCTAGCTTCTTCCCTGCTCGGCCTGTCGGCGGCCTTACGGCGTTGGAGCCGCGGCCCACCCAAACAACTTGAATAACCGGGGAACTCTTCTGTTCTACTGGGAAGGAGGCCCCGAAGTAGGGGGAGAGAGCCTACTTCGGGGCGTTGGGAAATGTCGGTCTTTCAGGTGAATACCGCCTTGGGTGATTCCGGGCTGGTCACCGGATTGTGGTTCTAGGTCGCTCCAGGTACTCCTCATCCCGGGGATTCCCTGGTGGGGGAACGATGGTAGGTGCCTCTGCATCCGGATGGCGGATTCCCTGGTTGGAATCGCGGGCGATATTCTGGTGGCCGATTCCTGGTTTTACGGAGTGTTCCGGTTCGGTGCACCTTCTCCCGGCCGGAGTATTTCGCGTGATGTGATGCGAAGTGGACCGGCTTTCTGTAACGCGGTTGATTCCGGTATTCGTGGAATGCGTGTTTTGTAGCCTGGGGGACTTTCCTTGGTGGGAGGTTGTCCTGGCAACTGCATCATGGTCTGACCGTCGGCGGATTCCCTTGGTCGGAGTTCTTGGTTGCCAAGTTCATCGTCAGCTACCTGTGGGTGTATTCCTGTGTGTCGCACAGGAGGGATAAGTGATAAGTGGTTGAGTCCCTGGGCAGGAGTATGTTGTTATCTCCTACTGACCTAGACGGTGGTCGGAACCAGGGTTTATCGTTGCGGATTCCCGCGACCTTGGGGAGTTGTTGTCCTGTGCGTGATGTCGCAAGGCGGATTCCCTTCCGTGGTAGGAATTGTTCATGGCCGTCGATGATGTTGCCTGGGAAATTCCCTGCTAAAGGGATTTTAGTCCTGTTGCGGATTTCATTATACTAAACGCTGTTGGGCTTGTGGCGGTTGGCGACCCTTTTTTTCTCTTTTCCCAGGAGGCTTCCTCTTTTGACTGCAGTTCCAGCTCGGGCGCGGGGGTCGGCTCTTTCTTTGAGCCGGATGGCGGGGTGGGGCGGGCTGCACCTGCCCGTGTTCTGCGTTCTCTATTGTCTTATCACCATTTCCACCTTCCCTCCGGTGGTCGAAGTCTCCGGCGCGGCGGCGGCGCCCTGGCTCTTCGGCGCCATGTGGCGCTGGGGCTTGGCCCTGGGCGGCGTAGCGGCTTTGTTGGTCTTCTTTCCTCGTTTGCTGCTCTCCAGTCTGGTCTGGCGCAGTGTGCGCAGTGCTCCCAAGCCGTGGTTGTTGGCGTTGGGCGGCCTGACTTCTTTGGAGTACGTAGGTTTCGCGCTTTCGCTGCGCTACGTGGACGTCTCGGTGGTTGCCGTCTTGACTGAGGCTTGGCCGATCTTCTTCGTGTTGGTCTTCGGGTTGACCCTGCGCCGGGAGGGGGCTGCGGCCGCCGGGGGCCTCGGCTGGCTGATGCTTTTATTGTCTATAGGCTTCGCCGGGGTTGGGCTGGTCGTCTTCAGCCAGGCCGGCGATTGGGCCGGGGCGGCCGCTTCCTGGCGGGAGATTGCCTTCGGGACCTTCCTGGCCTTGCTGACCATGTGCAGTATGAGCTGCATGGTGTTTCCCTTTCTGTGGGGGAGGGAGTGGGCCGTGGGGCCGGGCCGTCGCTTGTTCATGGGTTCGGTGGGAACGGCGGGGCCGGCGCTGGGCGGGTTTACCGGCTATAGACTAGCCTTTTTCGGTGTCATACTGGGCTTCTTGGTGGCCATTGTCCCGGGGCTGGTGTTGTTGCCTGTAGTCGCCTGGTTCGTTGGGGAGCTGGCTCTGGAGGCGGTGTCGCCGCGGCAGGTGGCCTGGATTGGCCTGCTGATGGGGGTGGTCAATGTCACCGTCGTTCTGTTGATTCGGCTGGCCAACTTATTGACCGACAACCTGGGGGTGAACGGGCTGGTGTTCTTCTCGCCGCTGCTGTCGCTCTTGATTCTGGCGGTGTTCGGCGAAGTGGGCGTGGCCTCGGTGGATTACCTGACGGCGGGGGCGGCGTTGTTGGTGGTAGCCAATGTACTGTTGTCCTTTAGGGCCGGGGGCGGGGTTTGCTACCAGGTGCTGGCGCTGGGGCTCAGCGTGGCGGGGGCGGCAACGGTGCTGGGCCTGGGGGCTTGGGAGCTGATTGTAGTATCTCCGGCGGGCGGGGTGGCCGGTGGCTGAGCGGTTGCAGGCTTTGTCCGGCTTTCGGGCCGGGTTGATCATGCTCTTCAGCGTCACTTTCTTCGGCCTGGTGCCGTTGGTGCTTACTTACGGTGAAGGGCATAATCCTTTTCTCTTCGCGGCTGGTATGCGTTTCGGCTTGGCGCCGGTGCCGGGGCTGGTGCTGCTGCTCTGTCTCGGCCGACGCTTTCTCCTGCCGGGGATGTGGCGGTTCCTCTGGTGTAGATTGTGGAGCTGGCCGGCCTTGTTCGTGTTGATTTCCTACGTCGACGTGGCGCTTTTGGGTTGGAGTTTCGATCATGCCGCGCCGGCGGTGGGGGCGGCGCTCTATGAGACTTGGCCGATATTCTTAATTCTCATTGTTGCCTGGGGGACTGGCGGGCGTTTCCGCCATGGCGGGTGGTCGCTGGCGGTGTTGCTGCTGGTGGCTCTGGTCGGTGTTTTCTTAGTAGTAGGCAGCCAGGGGGACGGCGGCAGTGGTGGCGCTGGTGCCGGTGGCAACGTGGGCTGGGGTCTGCTGTTGGCGGTGCTGGCGGCCTTGTTGACCGGGGTGACCGGTTTCTCCTGGGTCTGGGCGCATCATGCGGAAAGGGCTTGGCTTGCTGGGCCTGGGGGGACCGCTCCTGGTAATGGCAATAGTGGCCGTGGTAGTGTCGCTGTAGTCGCGGTCGACAACGGGGCTGGACACTCCATGGCTTGGGGCGCTTTCTTTCTGTTGTTCCTGCTGCTGGTGGTGGACTTCGCGGCGGCGGTGCTTAATCTCATCCTGGGTTTGACCCTGGAAGTCCTGGGGCTTAGTTGGTTCACTTCTGAATCGGTCTCTCGGGGGTTCCCGCTGTCGTTGTGGCTGATGGCTCTGGTCGGCGGGGCGGCGTCCTATGGTCTGGGCAGCATCTGCTGGCGGTATGCCAGTATGCTGACCGCCAACGTGGGGATTCATGCGGTCAGCTATCTGACTCCGGTGGCGGCGTTGTTCTTTCTCTGGGTGATGGGACGCAGTGGACCGGTCGAAGCTACGGTGCTTCTGGCCGGGGTGTCGGTGTTGTTGACTGCCAACGTCATGTTGACGCTGCAGGGCGGGGTGTTTCGCCGCTGGCCGTTGACGGCGCTGTCGCTCTTGGGCGGCGGGGTGGTTACGCTGCTGCTGGCGACGGGGTGAGGTAGGTGGCGGATGCGTGGTTTAGCCTTCAGGTACGCCGCCGGTTCAGCTTCCAACGCCATGGCGGGTTTGATTGCGTTGCTTGTTGCTGTCTCGGTTCCGGCTTCACTGGTAGTCTTTGTCGTGGCTGTTGGACGATGAACAGGCAGTCGGGGCAATTCACTTGGTGGTAGCGAGTGATGGGTTTCCTTCTGGGCCGGGGGCTGTCGGGGAGGCCCAGAACATCCAGCGCTTGGCTGATGCTTTCGCTGCCGTCCTCGGTTAGTTCCGGTCGGAACCTGGTATTGTAGTCGTCGGCCAGGCCGTCGGCGAAGTCCAGCATTACCGGGCCGGCGGTGCCTTTGGGCTGTTTCCAACTGGCGGTGTAGCCGCATAGCGCCTGGCGGCGGCCTTCGTCCGGGTCTTCCACCTTGAAACGATGCACTACGGCGCAGGGGCTATGGCCCGGGTGGTCGCCATAGTTGGGCAGCTGGCTCAGCCCGTGGTGGTCGAAGGTGTCGGCCAGGGGCAGGCCGAATTGGGCGCCGCAGATGCGGCAGCCGATTATCTCCTGGTAGTTCTGTTGGTTGTTCCGCCAGTAGGGGGAGGTGCCCCGGCGGGTCCAGGAGTGGTTGATGGTCATGCGATTGCTTTGCTCTCTTCTTGCTCTGGGCGGGTGGCGGCTACTGCCGGTAAGGTGCTTTGAAGAGTTGGTCTACTCTTCCTTCCACTTTGCAGCTGATCTCCTTCATGTCGATTAGCACTGTTACTTCGTCCAGCTGGCTTGCATAGCGGATGCGCTTCATGTTGATGGCGATGGGTGATTGCTCGCCTTTGGAGTCAGGCGCTGTCTTGAAAACTCTGATGTCAGCCATTGCTGGCCTCCCTTGCTGGGCTGGGGGTCTTCTGGTTCGCTTCCCTTATTCTAGCTGTTTTGGGCTTCTTCCTTCTGCTTGCCGTGGGCTGCCTCTCTTCTGGTCTGCTTCAATGCGTTGTGGGCGATGCAGTCCGGGCAATTGATGTGAAACAGTTGTGTTCTGGCTTTCTGCTCCTGGGCTTGGTCTCGGATCAGGCCCAGGGGGCTGCCTGGCGGTTGTCTCCAATGGACGTGGTAACCGCAGGCGGTGCGGTTCCACCCTTGGGCTCCTGGCTGTCGACTGCGCTGTTTCGCTCGCTCCGACACCTGGTGGATTATGCGACATGGGGAGTCGATGGCGATGTAGCGCCAATTCTCGAGGTTGGCCGGTACTTCGATTCTCGTGTTGCATATCGAACAATGTAGCTTTCGGGTCGGGAGCTTCCCGCCTGTTTTGGGGTCGTATCTGTCGCAGATATAGTCGGAATACCAACGGTGCTTGGGGCCGGTAGGAGTCCCGGTAGGAGTCATGGTTCCTTGGTCTGCTCCTTTTCTTAGGTGGCTGGGGTCTCAGATTGCTTGGCCAGGTGGGCCAAGCAGTCGGGGCAATTGACTTGGTATCCTTCCTCTTTCATTTCGCTTGCGGTGCGAATGACCCCCTCCGGGGCGCGCCGTGGCTGGCGCCAGTGGTAGGCGTAGCCGCATAATCCTACCCTGTACTTCAGGTGTTCTGGTTGTACCCCTCCTTCCTGGTGGACCATGAAGCATAGGGGCATTGGGGCGGGTCTCTCGTTGTAGGTGTCCTTCCAATCGCGGGTGTCGGCGAGGACGGTCGTCGCTTCGCCGCAGACCCGGCATTTAATGATTCGTTGCTTTACCTCTGCGCGCTTGCCGTAGTCGTAGCGCCGGCGCAGCCGGATGCTCTTCCAACGGTGTCTAGGTCCGATGGCGGTCATGGCGGGTTGATTGCTCCTTTGTTTGTGGCTACCACTGTCGGCTGGCCTGGTCCCAGGCGGGTCCGTATCAGGCAGTCCGGGCAGTTTATCCGGTAGAACTGCTTGGCTTGTAGGGCTTGCTTCAGGTTGGGGTCGCGGATGATGCCCTTCGGGCCGGCGTCCGGCGTGCGCCAAGTGTAGGCGTATCCGCAGAGGGCGTGGTTGTACTCGTCTCGGGGCGGCTTCCGTTTGGACTCCTGATGTATCGTGAAACACGGCTGGTTTGCCGGTGCGTCGCGCCAGGCGAAAGTCTCTGCGGGCACTTCGGTGCGGGTGCCGCAAATCTGGCAGTGCAGCCGCCGTACCTTGTAGGGTTGTCCGGCGCCCAGGTTGGCGCGGCGGATTATCTGTTCGATCTCCCATTGGTGTGGGATGTACATGTCCTGCTCTCGTGTTACCGGCTGCTCGGCTTGTGTTTCATTCTACTTGTAACCAGTAGGCAATCGGGGCAATTGATTTGGTAGCGGCGTGTTCCCACGTTCACGTCCAGCTCTTCCTGGTCTCGGATGGTGCCCTGGGGGCTGAATCGTGGCTCTCGCCAGCTGTAATCCCAGCCGCATAGAGCGGGGTTGTATTTTATCCCCTTGCGTCTCAGTCCGGCGAAGCCTTCTTGGTGAACCGTGTCGCAGGGTTTCCCACCGGTGGTTTCCTGCCAGTCACGGGTTCCCAGGGGGACTTCGGTAAGCAATCCGCAGACGTTGCAGCGGAGTTGTTTTACTTCTTCAAAACCCTCTGCTGCCAGGTGGAGCTCCGCTATTGCCTTCTTGCTTTGCCAGTTGTGTTTCGGCTTCATTGCGGCCTTTCCTTACTTTACTTCTCCTGCCGGATGCAGGCAATCGGGGCAGGTGATGCGGTAGCGGCGGTCATCCTCGTAGTCCAGGTTTACTTCGTTGCCGTCGCGGATGATCGCGTTCCCACCGAAGAGGGGTGTTCTCCATAGATAGGCCCAGCCGCAGATGGCGGGCTTGTACTGCATGCCGGGCGGTATCTCTTTAGTTTCTTGATGGACCGTAAGGCAGGGACGGCCAATTCTGGTCCGTCGCCAGGTTATCAGTCCTGCTGGGACTTCGGTGGTTGTCTTGCAGATGCGGCACTGCATGATGCGGAAGTCCAGCTTACGGCGGTTGTGGGAGGGCTGTCGTGTTTGGATTTGTTCCGTTATCCATTGGTGCTTGGCGGTCATGGTCGGTTCTCTCTTTCAATCTAGCTGGCAGCCGGCTGCAGGCAGTCGGGGCAGTCGACGTAGTAGTTCGGGTCGCCTAGCTGTTCCAGTTCTGCTCCGTCCCGGATGATGCCGCTGGGCGACTTTCGTGGGTGCAGCCAATCTCTGGTATAGCCGCAGACGGCTTGTTTGTTCCTCTGGCTGGGTAGCCATGGATCTTTCGTCTGGTGGACCAGGCCGCAGGGGCGGGTGGTTTCCAGTTCCCGCCAGCGCAGGCGTTGGGCGGGTATTTCCGCAGTTAGGACACAGACTTTACAGTAAATCCGGCGTACCCGTCGGTAGCCGCCCTCCCGCGGGTCGAACTTGCGGACGATGGCGTTGTTTCCCACTGGTGCTTGTTATTGCTCATTGTGTTCCTGATTGTGTTCCTGATTGTGTTCCTGATTGTGTTCCTGATTGTGTTCCTGATTGTAGCTGCGCTACCGCCTGGAGGCAGTCCGGGCAGTTGACGGTGTAGATTTCGTATAGGCGGAAGTCGACGACTCTAAGGTTGGCTTGGCGGCTGTCTTGGGGTTCCTGCCAGCTTCCGTTCCAGCCGCAGTGGGCTTGGTTGTAGTGCTTCATATCTTCGATGCGCAGTTTGCCCTGTTCGTGGATGACCAGGCAGGGTAGGGCGGCTTGGGCCTTGCGCCAGTTCTCGGTGTACGCTGGGAGTTCGATCCTGGTCTTGCATACTCGGCAGGCTATCCGCTGGGCGTAGATTAGGTTTTCCTTCTTATCATCGTATCGGGGCTTGAGGTCCCAATGCTGCCAGTGGTGTGGCGGATTGTTCATTCTAGCTCAGTCCAGCTGGCCGGCAGCCTGCAGGCAATCGGGGCAGTTTACGACGAAGATGTGCTTTTCTTTGAGTCCGTCCTGGGTCTCGTATCCTCTCTTGTCGCCGGGGCGTAGCCGGGGGTGTTCAGCCAGGTCGCTGAGTTGGTCTTGCCGACCTCCTTCCCGGGCCCGCCAGCGGCTGCTCCAGCCGCAGACGGCATGGTTCCACCGTTCGTCTCTTGCCTTGTCTGCTTCCGTCACTTGGTGAATGATGCGGCAGGGGCCGGGGCCTGGGGTGTCCTGCAGGTCGCCGGTCATTGGAATCTTCGTTGCGGCTAAGCAGAGGCGGCAGTGGATGAGCCTCTGCTTGAAGCTGGCGCCGTTGCCTACGAAGGTTTCGTTTGAAAGCTTATCTTCCTCTCTTAGATAGGAAATTAGTTTCCTGCTTTTGGAGGAGATATTTCTGCGAGTAGCAGCATTTCTAATTGGGTCAGCGACCCTTTCTTGTCTTGCTGCTTTCTCCCTGAGGGGGACAGGCCTCTCGCCCGGGCCAGCTTTTGGCTTGTTGCCTTAGCTGGAGGTTTCGCCCCGGGTCGACTCTTGGTCGGAGACCTGGGAGAAGGAGTGTTTATTTCCTTCTCTTGGAGTGCTTTCTGGCCATTCTTGAGGATGTTGGTACCAGCTATGGCGTCTGCTGGTCCGTTGGTTCTGCAACTCTGGCACTGGAAGTAGTCGCGGCTTGGTCGGTTCTCTGGGCTGGTGAACTTACAGCTGGGGCAGGTCTGGCTGGTATAGGCTGCCGGTACTCTGATAAATTCTCGTCCGTACCAACTGGCCTTGTACTCCAGTTTGTCTCTGATTGCTCCGAGCCTCTGCTCTCGTATGCTCCGGTTGAGTCCGCTTTTGGCCTTGACGTTCTTTCCTGGATTCTTGGCTGTCCCTTTAGCTGACTTGGTGATATTGACTAACTTCGTATCCTCGATGGCAATGGTTTGGTGGTTTCTCACGATCTCTGTGGTAAACCGGTGTTCGTGCTGGCTCTGGCGCACTTGCCGTTTACGCTCACAATTCTGGAGCTGGGCTCTTGCGTCTAGGTACTTCTTGCTGGGTCTCCCGTACCAATGGAACCGACAACGGTACTTTCCTCTTTTCTTGTCCCAGTGGAGTGCTGTGTAGGCTCGGTCGTCGTGGAGGGCTTGGTCCTGGCACCGTTGGATGGTCCGTTGTAGTTCTTTTTTCTTCTCCTCTGTTGGTGAGTTATCTAGGGGTGGGATGGTATAATACTCTCCCTTCTCGTTGACGACGGTTAGGCGGTTCTTTACTCCGGGGTCGATTCCTGCGATGGTGTGGGGCGCTGGTGGGAGCGGCGTTGGTTTTGCCTCTACTACTAAGCAGAGCGTCAGTATTCTGCCTTGGCGGGTGATTCGGATCACTCGTGGTTGAGTCGCGAAGTCCAGCCGGTCGTCGGCGTCGAACCAGAGGTGGGGTAATCCCTTGATGTGGACTTCTCCCTTAGGATTCTTTGTATCGGATTCTCGCCTTTTTAGGTGGTTCTTGCTGGGCTCGTTGATTTCCAGCGTCTGGAATTGATGGGGGGACTTGGTCTTCGGTGCGCCTGCCTCTTCTACTTCTTCCTCTCGTTTGAAGGCTCGTTCGGTGCGAAACTGGATTCCCGTTAGGATGGGTCGGGCTAGGTCGCTCCATTCTTGGTTGTGGTTCTTTAGGTAGGTGTTGTCTTCGTTGAGGACTCTTCTGATCTTGGTGGGTGATACTCCCTTGTCTTGGAGATAATGGTATCTCCTGATCATGTCGTTGTGGGCTTGCCCGCACAGTCTCATGATCCGATCAATCTCTGTGTAGCCGGCTCGGTTGGTATAGAGTCGGTACTGTAAGGTTGTCAGGTTGGCTTCTTTGTCGTGGGATTTCATTGTTCGCCCTGTGTCTTATTTTGCTTGGTAGTCTTTGCTGCCTTCTTCTATTTTAATTAGTTTTTCGCCTCGTGGCTCGAAGTAGTTCTTCATTTTCTCTCGTATCGCCTCGAATGCAGTGGTGTGCATTATCTGTTTGTTTCTGTTTTGCTCCTCGCAGTCGCTGCTTGCAGGCAGTCCGGGCAGTTCACGGCGAATACTTCCTGCTCCTCTACTCGGTCTAGGGCGTGGCTGGGAAAGCCCAGGCCGCGGAGCTGTTCGGTGGGGATTTCCTGGTAGGGATCGTATCCCTTTATCGTGGTTTCTATGCGGGGTCGTGTTCTCGCGTAACTGGTGCGCCAGTGGGAGTTATGGTACCCGCAGTAGGCCTGGCTGCCGCTCTCGGAGTCTGGGCGCCGTAGGTGAACTGGTCGACAGGGAAATGGCGCTTTCTGGGTCTGCCAATCCTGCTTATCCAGGTCGGTTTGGAAATAGCTATAGCATAGCCGGCAGCTCAGCCACCGAATGGCTAGCGTTTCCCCGCTGTCTTGGTCGAAGTGGTCGGGCTGGGTGCTCCAGCTGTCCCAGTGGTGACCGTACTTCCAAGGGTGGCCTTGGGCGGGGTGTTGGCTCTTCTCGGCTAACGCGCTGCGTATGTCATCTACTTCGGTGTTCATTTACTTACTGCCTGGCATCAGTTGCTGGGTGGCTTGTGCCTCTTTTTCTCTCTGGCTGGGGCGTTCTATGCCAGGGTGGAGGCAATCCGGACAGGTGATGACCCAGCCTTGTTGGTCTGGATGCTCCCAGCTGCTTTGCCGGGTGGTTATTCCGGGGTTGAGTTTCTTCTTGGGCTTGGCCCATTTTTTGGTGTGACCGCAGTGCGCCTGGGCGCTCTCTCCGTCGGCCGCGGGGTTGCGCAGGTGGAATGCTCTGCACCCAGTGCGTGTTCTCAGGGTAGTCCATGTTCCGTAATCCGGTTCCAGGAAGGTCTGCTGATTGCAACGCGGGCAGCTTATCCAGTGGACTTCCTTCGCTCTGCCCTGGTGGGTCTTCAATATCCCGTGGGATTCCCAGATGTGCTGGGGGCTCCGTTGTCTTTTGGTGGTCGTCGGGTGTCCTGGTTCGTTCATGGTCTAATTTCCGGTCGTGGCACCGTTGTCGTGGCACCGTTGTCGTGGCACCGTTGTCGTGGCACCGTTGTCGTGGCACCGTTGTCGTGGCACCGTTGTCGTGGCACCGTTGTCGTGGCTGCTGCCGCCTGTAAACAGTCTGGGCAATTGACGGCCCATTGGTATCCCGTTTCCAGTCGCAGTATCAGATTGAAGGGGTGGGTTTCTCCGCTGGGGTACGGTGTGTCGGGCGTGAGCCTTGGTTCTACGTAAGGTCGCCGCGCTCTGCTGGGGTGGCGCCACTGGTCGGCTTGGAAGCCGCAATAAGCCTGTATTGGGTCGGTTGACCGTTGGTCGTGCAGGTGCATGGTCCGGCAGGGGAAGTCAACCCGGAGGCTCTGCCAGTCCAGGCGGTCCGGTTCGGTAGACGCGTGGCAGTCGCAAATGGGGCAGTAAAGGACGTGGATCTTCTTCGCTTGTCCTGTTTCGTCGTATTGTCTTGGATTTTCCGGGCTCAGTCCCCATGATTCCCAATGGTGGACGGCGTTGGGTCGTTTGCCGTTTGCCTCTGCGCTCATCTTCGGCTGCCGGCCAGGTTGCTTGGGGTTCTGGTGTCGGCGGGGTCGCTGGCTTTGGCCCAGAGTCGGGCCAGGTGGCTGGTACTTCCGCTCATCGCCGGGAAGAGGCAGTCGGGGCAATTGACTTTTGGTTGCTGCCCTCTGACGTCGTCCTGCAGCCAGTTGTCGAAGGAGCTGCGCCGCCTCCGTTCGGACTCATTGGCGCCGTTGCTGGCGATAAAATGCATCCAGTCGCTGCGCGGCGTCTTCCAGGTATGGCTGTAGCCGCAGATGGCCTGCGGCGGGTTCTGGCAGCGGGCGTCCTGCAGATGGACCCTTCTACAGGGAAAGGGGGCGCGGAGCATCCGCCATTCCTCGTTGTCCGGCTCGGTCAGGATGTACCAGAGGCAGCGGTTGCAGTAAATCGTGTGCTTGGGGATGATGGCGCCGGCGTCGTCCTGATTCCGGTGGTCTATTCCTTTCGATACCCACTGGTGAGCGTCCGAAGGCCGGTTGCCGGCCCGGTTAACTGCTGAGAAGTTCTTGGTTTTGCTTTTGATCACCTTCATTGCTGCGTTGCCTCTTTCCGTTCCTGTTCCTTGGCCGCGTGGAGGCAGTCGGGGCAATTGACGGCGAAGATTTCCTGGCCGCTGGTCCGGGAGACCGGCTGGGTTCGGTCCTCGTCCTGCCAGGGGTTATATGGTCTGAGTTCCTTGACCACGTAGGGGTGGCGGGTCCGCTTGGGCTGCTGCCAGTCCAGCAGGTCGTAGCCGCAGTAGGCCTCTCTGGCTTGCCCGTCATCCGGTAGCGCCAGATGTATCGTCCGGCAGGGCTTGGCCGATCTGGCGAAGCGCCAGTCCTCCCGGGGGCCGGACTGCCAGGAGGGATGGGTGTCCCGGTCGAATTTCTCTTCTCTTAGGTCTTTCAGTCTTACCGGCAGGTGCAGGTATTGGAAGCAGGCGCGGCAATAGATTTGGATTACGTCTTCGTAGGTTTCGGCTTCCGGGGCTTTGTACTGGGGAATGAACCGCTCCCAGCGCCAGTAGTGGAATCTCCCGCTTTGTCTACTCAAGAGCCACCTGCCTGGGTAGTCGGCTCTTGTAACGAAGACGGATAGGCGCAGACTTCCCCACCGGGGCGTCGGTAATCCTGTGGCCTGCCGGGACCGAGATTCTGCCCCGCCGTGCTCAAGGCGCGACACAGGATGTTGATTGCGGCATTGACGTCGGCGTCTGCCTGATAACCGCAGGCGCACTTGTAGTTTTCCTTCTTTCTGTTTTCGGCTGATACGGTGCCGCAGTTAGCGCAAGTTTGGCTGGTGTAATGGGGAGGAACGCTTACTACCGTCTTACCGGCCCATTCTGCCTTGTATTTTAGTTGGTAAGCGCATAGTCCCCAGGATTGCGCCAGGATACTTCGGTTGAGTCCAGCTTTCTGCTGGACGTTGGTGCCGGGGTTCTTTTCGGTGCCCTTTGCTGACTTGGTCATCTGCTCTAACTGGAGTTTCTCTATCGCGATGAGGTCGTATCTTCGGACTAGGTCAGTAGTTAGCTGGTGCAGGCGGTTCCTCTTGCGGAGCCGCTTGTTGGCGCGGTGACGGCGCAGTTGCTGCTGAAGTTCTCGGTAGCGGTTGGATTGCTTCTTCTTTCCTTTCCGGTGTCGCTTCGACATCTGGCGTTGGAGGCTTTCGTCCTTGGGGTCGTCCGCGGGGAAAGGTTGGATGGTTTCTCCGTCGCTGGTGGCGATTAGCTTAGCGACTCCGACGTCGATGCCTACCGCTTGGTCGGTTTTGGACAGTTCTTCTTTCTCTACCTCGAAGGTCATGCTGGCGGTGATTCCCCAGTCTTTGCGGGTGAGAGTGACTCTGGTCAGTTTTCCTTCTGGGATCCCGCGTTTGCCGGTTCTTATTTTTAGGCGGGGCAGCCCGCTTACTGTGAGAAAGGCCTTCTTCCCATCGGGTGATTTCTTGAGCCAGTACTGCTTTCTGATTCTGCTGTAGATTTCTATTCCGCGTGGTGACATAGTCTTGAATTGGCTGAGGGACTTGAAACGGGGGAACCCTGGAGTTTCTCCTTTTTCCACTCGCTGGAAGAATCTTTTGAAGGCTAGGTCCAGTCGGTAGAGGACTCCTACTTTGACTTTGCGGCTGAGCTTGTGGAGCTCTGGGTTATCCAGCTGGGCTTGGGTGAGTTCCCTGCTTTGTTCAGCGAAGTAGATCCCCTTCCCTTTACGGACGGCGCAATCCTCGCAGACCGCTCTGAGGACGTGGTACTCTCCTGCAACTCCGCAGTTCCAGCATTTCAGCCAGGCATAGCCTGAGTATTTCTCGTCAGGCTTCCCGATCCCGTAATGGTGTTGGTAGGCCGGCCACTTGTCCAATTTGTAACGTAGGATTCTTTCCGCCAGGGCGGCGTTGTAAAGATTACAGAGGTGCCTCAGGGCTTCGTCGAACGCGGCGTAGCCGGCCTTAGAGGTATAGGCTCGGTATTGAAATGTTTGGTGTACTAACATGGTTGGGGTTTCTGTAAACCTCTTCTGTGGAACTTTGTCTGGCCTCTTTGGTTCGTCGTCCTTCTCTTCCTGTTTACCGTATCATGGAATGGAGTATTTAGGGGGTTGTTCTGTAACTTTCCTTCATTCTCAATCGGTGTGTTTATTAACCAGCGTGCTTTTCTGGTCTTCTCTTTATTCTTTTTATTAGGGCTTGGATGCCCTTGCTTCGCTTCTTGTTGTCGTCTCTGGTGGCTTCTGTTTCATTTTGCAGCTGCTCCAGCCGCGTAATCAACAATCAATCAGGGCAATTAACCGGGATTGGCGGGTAGGCCTCGCCCTTGGCCAGGATGGGGTGTTCGACCAGTTGGGGTTGCAGTTCGCCCTTGGGCCGCTTGTACTCGGCTCGGTAGCCGCAGCGGGCCTCTCGTCGGCTCAGTTCTGCGATCCAGTCGAATTGCTGGGTCAGGGTGGCCTGCTTCCGGTCCAGCTTCTGCTTGGTCTGCTTTTCCTTCGCGTCCAGGGGGCGATATTGATGCACCGTCGCGCAGGGGAAGGGGCCCGGATGCTCCCACTGCGTCTCGTACTTGATCCAGGGTATCTGGATCATCACCTGGCAGACCCGGCAGGTCAGCCGGCGGACTGTACGTTCTCCTTGGGCGTCGAAGCCGTCGTGGTCCCGGCCTTTGCTTTTATCAGTCAGGTCGATTTCTGACTGGTAGGAGTATCGGGCGCCGGGGGCGCGCTGGCTGGTCCAGCCGTTGACGCCGCGTCGTTCCTTCCAGGGCTGGGGGTTGCTGTACCACTGGTGACTGGGCCGGCGTTGCTCTTGGGGGTACGGCCAGAGGCCTCTGGGGTTCTCGTAGTCCTTGGCCGTCACGGCCCTCGTCATCAGGCCGCTGGTGGGGCTGAGGCTGCTGTTTGAGTAAATATAAGCCGGCGGCTGGCGCTGGCCGCCCGGGGGGTTGGCCGGCTTGCTGATTGCTATGCCGTTGGGGCCGGGGAGGGTCCGGTTGTCGGCGGCGTCCTTGGTGCGGGTTGTTCGTTTCATCTATTGCTCGTCCTGAGTGTTTCTCCCTGGCAGGTAGTCTTCGGCGACCTTCATGTTATCAATGAAGAGATGTTATCAATGAAGATTGGTTCTGTATCCACCGGCGGGTTGGCCTGGGCCAGGCAGTCGGGGCAGGTCACTCTGGGGTCGGGGTAGGCTTTGTCTCCTACAATTATAGGCCAGGAGATCCTGGCTGGGGGCCTGGAGCTATTCTGGTCCCACTGCCGGCTCCAGCCGCAGACGGCTTTTCCGGCCCAGGGCGGGTCGGCGGCGAAGTTGGGCTGGTCGTAGTGCCAGGGGTAGTCTGGTTCCTTCCTGGGGTCGTGGTCCGGGTGCAGTAGATGCACTGTTGTACAGGGGTGGGAGTGTTCCAGGTTTTCCCAGCCGTCGGTCTGTTCTTCGGGCAGGTGGACTTCCAGCCGGCAGGAGGGGCAGTAGACCACTTCTTGGAATACCGGCCAGGCGGCCAGTACTCGCCGGCGATGTTTCTGCCAGGGGTGTTTCCAGGTGGGCGGGCGGCGTTTCTCTCCCGGCCGGGTCGGCGGCATCAGCGCCATGCTGCGCGTTCCTCCTCGCGTTCGGCTTCGGCTTGTTCTATTCTCAGTTTCTCCTCCTCGGTCAGGAGCAGGCAGTCGGGACAGTTGACCTCCCAGAACTTCCTGTTCCCTTCGGGTTTTAGGGAAGTATTGGGGATGATCAGCCGGCTGAGCGTTCTCTCCTTCAGGTGGTCCTGGGGTAGCTGCCAATTGGTGGTATAGCCGCAGCGGGCGCGGGTTTTCACTTTATAGTGTAGCCAGGGCTCGTCGGCCAGGTGGATGGTCAGGCAGGGCCGCCAGTGCTGGTGGGCGACGATTTCAGCTTCTGTGACGTCGAAGCGGAAATTGGGTCCTCCTCCCGGCTCGCGCCGGGTCAGCCACAGTTGGGACTGGGTTCGGCAGAGTAGGCAGGTCAGCCAGACGTAGGAACCCCAGGAGCTCTGGTGGGTTTCATCGGGATGCTCCCGGAACCAATGATGGTCGTAATTCTTCCGGCCACGGGCTGGTCTCTTGGCAGCTTGCTGTTGGGTCATGGTCGGTCTTCTTTTGCTCATACAGGGCTGGCTTGGTCGGCGTGGTTCGCTGCTGCTTCGGCTTCGGCTGCTTCGGCTTCGGCTGCTTCGAACTCTTTTTCTAATGCGATGGAGTGCATCGTCCCGAAGCGGGGCCGCCGGTGTTCCAGGTTGCCCTGTTGTTGGCTTCGGCCTCCCTTTTTGTTTCGGTTCCTGAGTTCTGGGTGCTTCTCCGGTTGCGCCGGGTACCGGCAGTCGGGGCAGTTGGGCTCTCGGCGCAGCAGCGAATTGCTGGTCGGCCAGTGCCGCCGTTCATCTTCAATGGCCAGTTGGCTGTTTCGGTCGTTCCCTAGGCGCCAGATCCACCGCTCGTTCCAGCCACAGCGGGCTCGGGGCCGGTTGCCTTCGGCCTGCTCCTCGTCCCACAGGTGTATGACGGCGCATTTCTGCTGTTGCGGCTCTTCTCGCCAGCGGGGCTGCTCGGCCAGGTGGACCGACCTGGTGGCTTGGCACCAGAGGCAGTTCAGGAACCAGATGTCCTGGTAGCCGTTGTGGTGGGTTATTTCACGCTTGTAGGGTTTCCAGCAGTGGCGGCTGCTGCGTTGCCTTTCGGTCTCTGCTTGGGTCATCCCGCTGCTCCCTGGGGCTTGGTCGTGAGTGCCTGGGCGGCCTGCAGGCAGTCGGGGCAGTTGACTCGGATATACCAGGGCAGCTGTCCTGGGTTCTTTGGCCTTCGTTCCACTTCATTCACGATGACCTCGTAGAAGGCGGTGTCAGCGCGTTTCCACCGGTAGTTAAAGCCGCAAACGCTGTGGAATCTGGTCTCGGTGATCTCGCTTTGGCTGGCGCTTCTTTCTATTTGGTGTCTCGCCCTCGTTTCGGTGTTGGCTTCGGTCTCAGTTTCATTGTAGCCCTGGCGGCTCAGATGCGAGCGGACGCATTTCAGCTCCGGTTCCAGGCTGCAGTGGGTTTCGTTGGGTTCGGCGTAGATGGCCAGGGCCAGCCGGCAGCGGCGGCACTCCACCAGGCGGATTTTCACCCAGTGGTGCTTGCTGCTCGGCGGGGGTGGCGGGGCCGCTGGGGCTGGCGGCAGGGGTATTTCCTCCCACTGATGGTATTTGGGCGCGGGGCCGCTGGGCCAGCCGGTGAAGGGCTTTCGTTTCCGTTCCAGCATCGTCTTATCTCTCGTTATCTCTTGTCGCTAGGTGGGGTTGGCCCTGGTTCTTCCTGCTGCCCGGTCGGATACAGGCAGTCAGGGCAGTTCACTCGTCGGTAGGTCGGCAGCCGGCCGGGGCTCTGGTGCCTGGCTTCCAGACTGAATTTGAGGACATGATAAATCTGTTCTTCCATGCGGGGTGTCTGCCACAAATAGTTGAATCCGCAGGCGGCGCGGAACATTTCCGACCCGCCGTAGGCCGGTTCGTTGGAGCAGTCTCTTCTCAGGTGGACTGGTCCGCACTTCGCTTGGGTGGGCAGGTTGCTTCTATTGAAGGTCTCCTCGGCGTAGACCGTTATTCCCAGCTGGCAGCGTTGGCACTGCAGGAGTTTGACTTCTTTCAATCTTCCGGGTCCGTAGGCTTTGCCCAGCGGGTAATCCTCCGGCGGCACGGGTGCTTCCTTCCAGTAGTGGAAGTTGGGCGGGGCGCCGTTGGGGTATTTGTTTTCTTTTTCTTGTCCCATTGCGTTTTCAATCTTCCCTGGTGTCTTGGGTGGTCTTTTGCTCGGGCAGCTGGGTGGCCAGGTAAAGGCAGTCGGGGCAGTTGACTCGGCGGTAGGCCGGCAGCAGGCTGCCTACTTCTTGCTTGTATTCTATCTTGGGAATCATCAGTTGGGGGTATAGGTCGCCTATGGTGTTCCACCGGTAAGCGAAGCCGCAGACGCCGTGGAACTTGGGATTGGGTATTTGGCCTTTGTTGGCCTGGGCTTCGTCGTAGGCTTCCCGGCTCAGGTGGACCCGTACGCACCTCGCGGTCGGGGTGGGGTTGTACTGCCGGCTGTTGGTTTCGGCATAAATCGTAATGGCCAGGCGGCAGTTCCGGCATTCCAGCAGGCGAAAGTCCACCCAGTTGCCTTGTTCGTCCGGGGTGGGCCGTATCTCTTTGTCTGCGGTTAGTTCTGTCTCCACCCACTGATGGTGTTCGGGCGGTTCGCCGTTGGGCCACTTGGTATAGGGAGCTTGGGCTGCTGGTTGCATTCTGGTTTTCTGTCCTAGCCGGTTTTGCTAGCTGGGTTCATGTCTCGTCCCGGATGGAGGCAGTCGGGGCAGTTGACTTCCTGGTAGCTTGGCAGTCGGCCGAACTGGGGCTTTGCTTCGGCCAGCTGGTCGATTATTAGGTCGTGGTCGTAGTCCCTGGGTGTCTCCCACCAGCAGTCGTACCCGCAGATTGCGTCTCCGTCGTATAGGTCCCAGTTCCATTCGCCGGTCCTTTCTTCCCAGCTGCTCTTCGCTCGGTGGAAGTCCTTGCAGAGGTGAACGGCGATGCATTCCTGTTCTCGGGGCTGGTTGTACTCGGTCTCGTTGGGCTGGGCGTAGACGTATTCTTCCAGCCGGCAGCGTCGGCATTTGAGGAGCTTGGCTTTCACCCACGGCCCGGGCCAGTCGGCTGGCGGCATTCTGGCTTGCCAGGCGGGTATTGTGAGTTCTCTCCAGATGTGCTGCATTATCCAGTCTCTTCTTTCTCTAGCACGGCGCCGTTAGCCTGTGGGAAGGGAACGGCCTGCCGGCAGTCCGGGCAGTTCACTCTTCGGTAGATCGGCAGCTGGCCGTCTCCGTGGAATTTCCAATCCAAGTGCGGGCTCAGGGAGTGGCTCTGATTACTGCCGATCATCCACCGGTGGTGGTAACCGCAGAGCCCGTAATATTCGGGGTATGTCGTGTCTTCTTCCGTGGCCACCTCGTCCTTGGTGTAAATGGCTCGGCTCAGGTGGACTGTGACGCACTTGGTCTCCGGCGGGAACCGGTGCTGGGTTTTCCCTTCTTTGGCGTAGACGGTTATGCCCAGCCGACAGCGTTGGCATTCCAGCAGCCTGAGCTCCCAGTGCTGGTTTGTCTTGCCTTCAGCCGGGGCTGCTTGCTCGCTCGGCGGCAGCGGTCTCTCCTGCCAGTAGTGGCGACCTGCTTTGGCCTCGCGGGGAGAGGGTTTCTCTTTGCTCATTCTACCTTCCCTCCCGGCTCCAGGCAGTCGGGGCAATTCACTCGGTGGTATTCGGGCAGTTGTCCGTACTGCTGGCTCTTCCAGTCCTTCTCGTGGATCAGCACGTGAGTATAGTTGTTGCCTGGGGTTAGCCATTGATAGCGAAAACCGCAGACGGCGTAATACCTGGGGTAGGCGATGCCTGCTGCCGTTTCTATATTTTCATTTGTGCAGTGGACTCGGCTCAGGTGTACGGTTGCGCACTTGGTCCATGGCGGTACGTTGTACCGGGTCTGGGTCTCCTGGGCGTAGATGGTCACGGCCAGCCGGCAGCGCTGGCATTCCAGCAGCCGCACGTCGTAGTATTGCCCCAGGTTCTTTCCGGTGTAGGCTTGCCGCTCGGTGGGCGGCAGCGCTATCTCCTGCCAGGAATGGAGCTCCGGCGGTGCGCCGCTGGGGAAGGGGTGGTCTGTTTGCTGGCTAGTTGTCATCGGGTTTAGTCCGGCCAGGGGGCTGGCTCTGGTGCGGCTCGTTCTCGGCCCGGCTGGAGACAATCCGGACAATTGACGTGGTCCAGGCCGGGCAAGCCGCCGATCTGCCGTCTTCCGCTGCTCATTTGGCTGTTCAGATCATGCCGGTCGTCGTCCCGTGGGTGCTCGTTCAGGTTCCATTGATTGTTGAAACCGCAGACGGCCACCTCGCTGTGTTCGAACCAGTGTCGACCTGGGGGCGCGGTTTGGCGGGGGCCGTTGCTCAGGTGGTGGATGACGCATTGTTTCCGGCCGGCGGTGTAGTTTCTACCATAGTAGGTCTGACTCTTGCGCAGCAGCTCGGCGTCCTGTTCTGTCTCCTGGAAGACCAGCTGCTCTTGTCGGCAGCGGCCGCACTGGTAGCGCAGCAGCGGGGCGAATTTCTCTGCGTAGTAGAGTCGGAATTGCCAGGGGCTGAGTTCTAGTTCCTCGGGCGTAGGCAGAGGCTTCTCGATCCAATAGTGTTGGTCGCCTTGCAGTTCGCTGGGGAGGCGGCGCTTTGGCGCAATTATAGTTGTGTTCATGGTCGCGTTCCTGGTTTCTCTGTTCTTGGTTTCTATTAGGTTCCGGGGTGGAGGCAGTCGGCGCAATTTATGTGGATCAATGCCGGCAGGCTACCGAAGGGTTGGCTGGTGCTTATTAGTCTGTGGAACAAGGCGTGTCCCAAGAGGGGTCTTGCGTAGTGCTGGGCGTCCCAATTCCAGTTGAAGCCGCAGATCGCGGTGTCGTTGTAGCGGAGCTCTCGTCTGCCCGGCGGGAACGCCGGTAAACGGCTCAGGTGGGTGGTGAAGCAACCGAGATTGGTGGTGTGTTGCTTCGCGTGGGTGTTCTGGAGCCAGAGGCTCTTCGCTTCAGGTGGCTGGAAGGCCAGCTGTTCCAGTCGGCAACGCCGGCATTGCAGCAGCAGGAGCGGGCTTTGTTGAATATCTTCCTCATCCAGCCATGAGTCCTTCAGCTCCCAGGGCGCCCGGCGGAGTTCGGCTTGGGAGGGCAGTTCTTTTATACGCCAGGAGTGCTTGTCCTCTTGGAGCTCTCTTGGTATCCGCGTGTTGTTGCTCATGTCGGTGTTCATGTTATTGCTCATGTTGTTTCGGTTCCTGGGTTTAGGCAGTCGGGGCAGTTCACTTTCAGCCAGCGGGGTAGTTGGTCTCTTCTGTTGGTTTGTACCGTCGGTTGGTTGATGATCCCTTCATAGTAGTCTGCGTCGGGCCAACGCCAGTGATGCGAATAGCCGCAGACGGCGTAGCCCCAGCGGTCGGCGTCGTGTTTGCTGGGATGATGCGGGTCGGTTTCGCTTTCGTTGGCTTGGTGGCGCTTCTCCGCGGCGGCCCGCGTTTCCCGCTGGTGGACCCTTCGGCATTTCTCCCTACCTGATAGTTGATGGTCCAGGTTGTGATTGTCCTCTGCTTCGAAGAACTGCTCCAATTGGCAGCGTTGGCATTCCAGCAGCACGGCCTTGATGGTTTGATGTCGGTTCCTGGGGTTGGTGACGAGTTGGTCGGCGGGCATGAGGGGCTTTTCCTGCCAGAGGTGTCGATAGAAGGAGGTCTTCAGTAGGTAGTTTCCGTAACTCAGCCGGCGGGCCGGGTGGGGCATCGCGGCAGTAGGGCTGTTCATGCTGTTTTCCTCTGGCTGGCGGCCAGGCAGTCGGGGCAGTTGACTCTCAATGTGCCGCCGGGGTATTCGCCTTCCAGGTGGCTGATATACGGTTCCTCGATCGTTATCTGCCGGCGTTTAGCGTGTGACCGCTGCCAGTCTTGGTGGTAGCCGCATTGGGCGATGCCGCCGGGGCCGGGGGTCTGGTCGGACTGGTCCGTGACTTCCGGGCTGAGCCGGTGGACTGTGCCGCAGGGTTCGGGGTGGGTCTGCGCCCGGTAGTTCGGCTGCTTTCGGGTCCAGTAGACCAGGGTCTGCAGCCGACAGCGCCGGCATTCCAGTACTCGCATGGGCCAGATTATCTTCCGGCCGTTGGCTTCCGGGATCTCCGGGGTGCGCTGGGCGAAGCCGGCTGTCTGCCAGTCGTGCCGCGTGTGGTAGCCCCGGGCCGGGGGCCGGGTGTTGGCCCAGTGGCTTTCTTTGGCGGCTTCGATTTTCTTGCAGAGCTGCAGCTGCTGGCGGGCGTGCTTTTGCCGGTAGGCCTTCAGGTCGGCCTTGGTCTGGGCTGCCGACCTGGTCGGTGTCGGTGTCGTCGTGGTCATGGTTGGCTTGTTTCCCTTAGGGCTCTTGGTTTTAGGCTTGCTTGTCCTCTCCGGCGTAGAGCAAGCTGGCGGCAATCTGCGCCATGGGTAGCCAGAACTCCTGCCCCATGTCGTTGCCTCGGGAAATCATGTCCGTTATCAAGGTCCGGTAGCGGGCTTTGGCGGTGGCCTGGGCCGCGGCGATTTGTTCGTCGCTCTGGGCGTACTCCGGCGTGGCCTGTTCCAGGTCCAGGGCCAGCATCCTGATTTTCTTTACCAGCTCCGACTCCGGGTCCAGCATGATGGCCAGGCAGTCGGCCAGGTCGGTCGCGATTTCGTGGGTCTCCCTGGGGGTGTAGAGCATTTGTTGCTACTCCTGCTGCTGGTTTGTCTCACCTTCTATTGTAATGCCGTGGAGGCAGTCCGGGCAGTTGGTCCGGATGGTCAGCTCCCAGATTTTATTGTCGTGGTCGACCGGCCTGGTGGCAACCTGCTGGCGGGGAATCATCTTGTTCTGGGCCTGGGTCGCTGGGTGGATGTATTCAGGCTGGTAGCCGCAGAGGGCGCCGGCGTCGGCGGTCCTCCTGGCCAGGTGGACTACGGCGCAGGGCTGGTGGTGGGTGGCTTCCCGCCAAGCCTGGGCCGCGGCTTTAGATGCTTCGTCCGGGTCGTAGGCCGGCTCGTCGGGATGACTCCACGCATTGCTGGGTTCGCTGAGGGGAACTCTGGTTTCGGCTTTGCAGATGATGCACCGGAGATAGAGTCCTTCCGGGTAGTTTCCGCTGGCGCTCATCCAGTATCGTTTTCGGTGGATGTACCAGGTGTGGTGAAGGGCTGGGCCCCTTCTCTGATTGGTCATGGTTTTCCCGGTTCGGGTTGCCGTCTCGGCTGACGTTGGGTTTCTTTCTTCTTCCGGTACAGCATCAGGCAGTCTGGGCAGTTGACGTGGGTTGTATAGCCTTCGTTCGGCTGTCGGATCAGGACCGTGGAACGCTCATGCCATTCCCGGAGGCCGCGCTGGCTATGTCCTTGGGGCTTGCCCTTGCTGGGCGACTTCCAATCGTAGCGGAAGCCGCAATAGCTAACGCTGCCGGGGTGGAGGCGGGCTTCCTTTGTTCCCTTCGTTCCCAGCTTGCTTGGATGTTGCAGATGAATCGTCGTGCACTGAGAGCGATTCAATGCCCTGGTGTAAGGGTATCGTTCCGGCTCTGCCATGGCGGAGGTCTGCCTGCAAATGATACATTTCAGTCCCATTCCGCGGACCGGTGTCCAGGCATGGTCGGTGCCCCTTCGCAGGTGGAGCTGGGCGCTGAGGTCGGGTGTTGCTTCCTTACTCATAGCTTCGTTACCGCTTGCCGGGGTGAGTAGCTTTCCTCCTTCTGCCAGGGTTGGTCTCCTGGTTCTTCCGGTGCAGGAACAGGCAGTCGGGGCAGTTGACGTACGTCGTGAAGTCTTGGGTGACGTCCTTGGTCATGAAGTAGAGAGTGCGATAGTGCCATCGCCTCAGCTTCTTCTGGATGGGTTCCCGGGGTCGGGGCAGTTGCCATTCTCCTCTATAACCGCAGTAGGCGATGCCTTCGGGGCTTTGGGGCGGGGTGGGCGCCGGCCCGTGCTTCGTCCACTTCTTGGGCGCCCGTAGGTGGATGCTCCGGCATAGGCCTCGGTGGAGCAGCCGGCCTTGGGCTTCGGGGTTCCGGTCGGGCTGGCCCTCTCTCGTTTCCTGCTGGCAGACCAGGCAGTAATAGAAGCCTTCGCCGCGGTGTATCCAGAGGTGGGCGGTTCGGTCTCGGGGCTGGTTGGGTCGGAAGTCCTCGTTCTGTTGCTGTTGCTGTTCCTGTTGTTTGCTCACGGTTTCCACTCCAGGGTCAGGTCGATGTTCCAGGCGGCCTCGGGGCGGCTGGGCCTGATGCTGGGCTTGGGGGTGGCGTCCCTCTTGCTCTTCTTGTCGTGCTGGTGCAGGTAGGCGCAATCGGGACAATTAACTCTCACCGGCCGGGGGCCTCTCGGTTGTCTCCCGGGTTCGACCGGAGTAATCCTTTCGCTGCTCGGTAGCCAGTCCTCGGGGTCCGGCCCAACGTAGGGCTCGTGCCTCAGTCGGTCAACTAGGTAGATTCTGTCGCCGCCGTAGTAGTAGGGGTCAAGCTTTTTCTGCCAACCCTGGGTTATGCCGCAGCGGGCGGTGCCGGGGTCGTTCTGTTCCACCTTCCAGCCTCTGTAGTGGGGCCGGCGGCTCAGGTGTATCACGCAGCAGGGCTGCTGGTGCGGCGTCTCCCACCAGGCGATGCCGCTGGTGTATTCAATTATCGTCGTCGCGGCGCAGAGGGCGCAGGCCAGGGTCAGTAGTCTTGGGTCGTGGTTCCACTCCCGGTGGCTGCGTTGCGGTACCCAATAGTGGGCTAATGGCTGGCGGTGCTGCTGGGTAGTTGGTTCCGAGTCTGTTGGCCTTGTTGTCATGATTGGTCTTGGTCCATCCTTCCTGGGTGGAGGCAGTCCGGGCAGGTTATTTGGATCGTTGTCCTTCGGCTGTCGTAGACGTTCTGGTCTCTGACGATCAGGCTTTTATCTCTGGCGTCCAGGTACCAGCGGGGTCGGGGGTCCCGCCAGCGGCTAGTGAAGCCGCAGACGGCCCGGCGGTTGGGCGTCTCTTCTTCCATTCTGCTGGCCTTCTCTATGGGGTAGGCCAGTCGGTGGGTCTTCAAGCAGGGCGGTATCTTCGGCGGCGGCGGTAGTTCCGGGTGGATGTTGACGTGGCAGACCTGGCATACGTAGCCTACCGTCTGGTATTCCCATTGGTGTCCCGGTTGGGCAGTTAGCCAAGGGGCTGGGATCATGGTTCCTCGTTCTTTCTTCCTGGCGGCATTGCTCTCCCGGCCCGGTTACCCGGATGCAGGCAGTCCGGGCAGTTGACTCGCATAGTTATAGTCCGGGTGACGGCTTGGGCCGGTGGCATGACATGCTCGGTCTGGGACACTGTTGATTCCAGTTCGGGCAGTACTACCGGGGTGTTCTCGCAGTGCATTCCTTGGAAGACCAGGCTGTGCTTGTCGTGCCACTCCTTGGTGTACCCGCAGGCGGCTTCCGGGTTGCTGCGGGCTCGCTTGGCTTGGCTCAGGCGTTTGGCCAGGTGGATGACGATGCAGGGGAACGGCTCTCTGGTGATGGGTTTGGTTACCCGGATTGCCAGGTTGCAATTGTCGCAGTGGGCGGTGCGGTCGTTCTCGATCCGCCACTGGTGCTTGGGTTTCAGGTCCCCCCACGGGTGAGGTATTGTTGCTTGCTTCATTCACGATTCGTTTTCGGGCTTAGCCCCGGATGCAGGCAGTCCGGGCAGTTTACCTGAATCGTCATCGGTTGGCTGCGGGGGTGGCTCCTTTGCACGAAGGGCATGGCTTTCCTAATCCTGGCCTGGGGCTGGTCCAGTATCAGCGGTTCGTTCCAATTCTCCGGCTGGCTGTCTCGTTGTGGGGTTGTTTCGCCGTTCCACGCTGGGGTGTAGCCGCATGCTGCTTCTCGCCGGTGGGGCGGCAGGTGGCTGCGTTCCCGGCTGGGGCGGTGGTTTTCGGCCAGATGAATCGTCACGCAGCCGAAGGGCTGGCGTTTCTCTTTGCGGTCCAGCCAGATGGCCAGGCCGCAGACGCCGCAGCGGGCTACCTGGCCGCGGGCGTTCCAGTCGTGCTTGGGCTTGGCTTGCCGCCAGGCGGCTGGGACCGTCCACGTGGTCATGGTTTTGGCTGCCCAGGATGCAGGCAGTCTGGGCAGTTGACGTGTATGGTTACCGTCTCAGCCAGGGCGTGGCTCCGCGGGAGGTTCTGGTCCATCTTGAACAGTTCCGATTTCAACTCGGATAGCATAATTGGCAGGCCTTGATTGTATAACTTTCTGGAGTTCAAGCTGTGATGGCTTACCCAATCATAGGTGTATCCGCAGTGGGCCTCTGGGCTGAGGGCTGGCTTCGCCTGGCTCAGTCGCGCTGCCAGGTGTATGGTGATGCAAGGGAAGGGCTTTTGCCTTTCGGCTTCGCTCAGCTGGATGAGCGTGTTGCAGCAGCTGCAGCGGGCGCTCCCGTTCTTCTCGATAGTCCACTGGTGTGGCGGCTTCACTTCTTCCCACGGCTGCTGTATTTCTGGCTGCTTCACTGCTCAGTTCTCTCTTGCTGCCCCGGCTGCAGGCAATCCGGGCAATTTACCTGGATCCGCTTCCGGGCGTCGGGCTGCTCCTTGTTGGTAGGCGGTACTCCGCGGAAGAGGGTGGTGGTGAGAGAGGGCAGCAGCAGCGGGCCTTCCATAAAGAAGAAAGGGAAGTGGGTTCTCCATTCAGCGGTGTGGCCGCATACGGCCACGCTGTAGCGGCGGCGGGGTTCGTCGTCTTCGTCCTGGTCTAGGAGGCAGGCCCGCCGGGCCTGGGATACGGCCTCGTCCCGCAGCGCTCTCGCTTCGGTCTGCTGCTGGTCTATTAAATGCGTGGTGATGCAAGGCCGGGGCCGGATTCTCGGTTCCACCTCGGGGTGGACGGTCAGGCGGCACAGGGTGCATTGTATGGTCCGGCCGTGGGCCTCCCACCGGTGGGGCGGCTTCACCTGCTGCCAGTTCTCTTGGTGCTGCTGGAGGGCAGTGTCGCTGGTAGTGTCGCTGGTAGTGTCGACGTCGCTGTTATGGTTCATTGTCGGTTTCTGCTCTCCGGCCTCCCGGGGTGCAGGCAATCGGGGCAGTTGACCTGCATTTTTCCTGCTAGCAGATCGACCGGTTGCCGGGGAATCACTGTCTCCTCCCGGTCCATGATGATCAGGTACTCGAAAGGGTGGCGCAGGCGGTCCTCCTGCCAGAGCATGGTGTAGCCGCACTCCGCCCGGCGTTTCTCCAGCATGTCGGCTAGTCCCGGTTCGTGTTCCGGCCGCGGCTCGGCCCGGACCAGGTGGGTGGTGAAGCAGGGCTTGCGTTCCCAGGTCGCCGGGACTTTGAGGTGCATGGCGATGCCGCAGATGGCGCAGACCAACGCATCGGGGCGCTTGGCCCACTGGTGGCGGGGCTGGCGCCGGTTCCAGTCGTCCAGGAGGGTATTCAGGGTGGTCGTTTCCATGGCGCTGTCCTGGTTTGGCGGGTCTTCCATCAGCTGCCGACCGGCTTCGTTTGGCTGGGCGTGCCGTCTTGCTTCGGCTGCACTCCCGGCTGCAGGCAGTCGGGGCAGGTGACCTGGAGGGTGTTCTTGGCCGGCTGGTCCTGCTGCTGCCTCCCGCGCAGGGATTTAGCAGCGGTCTTTAATATGCGTTCCTTCGGCCCGGGGTAGCCGCGGGTGTCGATCCATAATGTCGGCGTCCGCCAGTTCAGGTCGTAGCCGCATTTCGCCCGGTAGGGGTCGCCGTTGCCGGTGGGCGGGCGCTTGCGATGTATTACGGCGCAGGGCAGGCGCCTGCTTTGCTCCTGGTTCGGGCCATAGTTGGGACCATAGTTGGGACCATAGTAGCTCCCCAGCGCCGCCGGGTTGTCGTTCTGTTTGGCCTGGGCCAATAGATTGCACTTCAGGCAGCGCAGGGTATTCACGCCCAGCCATTCCCAGAGATGGGCCGTTGCTGGCTGGTTGGTTTGTCCCTGCCGGGGCTGGGGCAGGTCGGCTTCGTCCAGCTCGGCGACGCTGGGCTTGCGGTGCATCGCGGTCCAGCGAACTTCCATTTTGGCTTCGTTGGCGGCGCTGCGGGCGGCGATGCGGGCGGCGCTGCGGGCGGCGCTGCGGGCGGCGCGTTGAGCCTGGGCTTGGGCCTGTCTTTCCTGGAAGGTCATGGGTCTTGTCTTGCTTTGCGTCATGGTTCGTCTACGCTGCAGCCGGCTTTTTGATTCTGGGCCCCAGGGGGTTCTCGGGGTCGGTGACGAGTTCGGTGACCAGTTCGTTGACCAGTTCGTTGACGTAGTTTCCGTACAGGTCGAAGTCGGCGATGTCCGGGGGCGCCAGTCTTGCGGCAGCCATGGTGGCCGTTAGATATGCCTTTCCGCCGGGGCAGCCGCGGGGCGGTTTGTCCAGAGTTTCTAAGAACAGCTGGCGCTGGTCCAGTTCGGCTCTCAGATAAGCGTGGAGCAACAGCCTTTCCTGGGGGTCCAGGGCGGCTTGGCCGGGCAGCGGGGTGGCGCTTAATGTCTCGGCGTACTTCTCGGCCAGCTGGCGCCTGGCGCTGATCTGGTAGCAGCGATGCCACCAGTGCTGGCAGGGTTCGCTGGCGGCGTCCAACCCCGGAGGGGCTGGATATGGAAACTGCCTTTCGCCCTGGGGGAGTTCGCTGCTGGGGATGTATTCCCTCGGGTCCCGGTCTTTGCCCAGGCAGTAGTCGTGGAATTTGTTGAGTATCGTGAAGTACCGGTCGCTGAGCAGGGGGCTCTCGTGGCCCAGGTCGGGCAGCTGGCTGAGTAACTCCCAGGCGACGCGCAGGCCGGCGCCGGCGGCGATGGGGTGGCGGCGGCGCAGGCCCGCTTCGGCGTAGCTGAAGAACCAGGGGATGGTTTCGGCGCGGGCGTGGTACAGGTGCCGGTTGATGCGGGTCTGGAGCTCTTTCGGGGTGATGAGCTCTTCCGGGTGGGCTGGGTGGGCTGAGGATTCTTTGGTTTCTTGGTTTCCTGCCTGGATGGTGGTCATGGGTCTCGGACTCCTTCTGGCCGGGGTGGACTCTTTTTGCTGGCTAGGCCCATTAAGGTGCATTCCCTGGGTGGGGATTTGGCATGGGCAGAGTTAAATAGGCGGAGCCACGTTGGTCGTGGTTGAGCTCAGCGTTTCTGCTGACTTCTAAAGGGCTGATTCCCTGTTGAAGGGATTGCTTGGGTAATCCGGCTTGCCATCCAACTCGGCGGATTCCCTGTTGGGATAAGACTTTTGGCATCGCGTGTGGTATATCCGGGGAGCCACTTTGCTGTGGGTAGACTGGTTAGTGCTCCGGTGCCTTTTCAACCGGGGATTCCCAGCGTTGGGATTCTTGGGGTAGGAGTAGGAAATCCATTCAACTTGGGCAGCCCCTTCGGTGTTGAGGGGGAGTCTACAATATCCTCCTGTTGGATGACTCCCGTAGCGGGGAATAAGATAGTTCGGCCTAATATCGGGTGATTGGCGTCGGTGGAGCGCCTGGTCGGCGGTGCCAAACTTTTGCTTGACGGCAATCGGCAGATTCCCGCTGGTCGGGATTGGGCGGGTCGATTCGTCTATACCCACTGAAGGAACCACCGTCTGGCAACCGGGGAATAGGCGGAGGCAATCGCTAGGCGATAGTAGGGCTGCCCTGCTGTCGGGGCTGGGTCCTGTTTTCCATGAAGCGTAGGTTCCCTGTGGTATTCCTCTGTCTGTGAGGACATTGCCTTTACGCCCTGGGTGGATTGCTGCTGGGCAACATCTGTAGACTATTGGTTGACTCCCGTACGGTCTGGTGGGGATTGTTGATTGGGCAAGAACTTTATTGACGGGGACTCCCGATCATGGGAGGCTAAAGTCAGTAGAACACTAGGTGATTTCCTTGGCAGGAATGAAGCTGGTCGGAGTAGAACATTGGATGACCCCCTTCGTCCTGGGGATGTTTTGGATTCTTTGCACTGCGTTGTTGCCGGTACTGGCGGAGCCACCTCTGTATTGGGTTGCGGAGTACTCCCATTTCGTCTGGGATGGCTGGGATGCCGCTTCTATTATAAGGCAGTGTTCTGCTTTGCTACTGACTATTGGTAACTTATCGTATGCCTGGGTATTCCTGCCTGTGTCAGGACTTCTTGGCTTTCAGTTCTTGGTTAACTGCATACAATACCGAGTGATTCCCTGCTAGTGCAGGGATTGCTGGGTCAGTGGACGCCGGCCAGGTCCATGCCCAGCTGTACTGGGGCCGGCTTGGTTTCTTCTGCTGGGTCTGGCGCCGGCGAGTGGCCGTTGCCGTTGTTCTGGCCGTTCTGCTTCTCCTTATGGTGGCCGTTGCCTTTCCCGTTGCCGTTGGTCTTCCCGTTGGCTCCGGGTTCCGGGGTTTTCCCGCCCAGGAGCGCGGACAGGTCTAGTTCGTCCCACTCGGCGGGGTTCTGCCGGGCGGCCGGTTGCTGCTGGTTGTGCTGCTTGCGGCGCTGCTTCTGCTTGGGCCGGTGGCCGCGCTTCAAGTGACGGCTGTTGCCATTCTCAGTAAGGACTTCCGGCGGGATGAGCCAGTCCATGGTGGGCCTGGTGATCTCTGGTCCGGTAATCGCCGGGGTTGACGGTTTGGCCTCCGGGGTGCGTTTGATCGTAGTCTCCGCATTCTTCCGGGGCCGGCCGGGGGGCCGCTTCGGTTGGGCCGGCGTCTTCTCTTTCTTGGGCTTGGCCGTAGCGTCTTTCCTCGCCTTGGGTTTCTTGGTGGTCGCAGTCGACTTCTTCCGGGGCGCCTTGGGCTTGCTGCCGTTCTTACTGGCAGCTTTGGCCGTATCCACCGGGTCGGGGCTGACGCCCTTCAGGTAGTCCTTGAGGGCGCGGACCAGCCAGAGTTCGGTCTTGGGGTGGTTGGCGGTGAGCCAATTCCAGGCTTGGGCCGTCGCGGCGGAGCTGCCGTCCTCGTCCTGCAGGAACTCCTTGGCGTTGATGCCCAGTTCTTTAAGTATTCTCTCCGAGGGGGCGGCGCCTGGTATCATCGCCGGGTTCCTGGGCGGGTAGGGGCTGCGGCCGCACTGGATGCAGTGCAGGTAGCCGTTCTTCATGTGCCAGCCGGGGTCGTAGTCGGGCATGACCGACCCGTGGCAGCGCACGCAGCAGTAGCCGGCGGTCATGAATCGCCTGGTGTTCTGGGGCTTGGCGGCGGTCTGGGGCTTGGCGGCGGTCATGGTTGATCGCTCACTTCAACCGGCTGACTGTTTAGGAGCCGGTCTGATGGATTGTTTGCTTCGGTCGGTCTCGGGGAGACTTCTCGGGAGACTCTTGGTTGCTGTCTCATGGCTTGGGCTTCTTTCCGTTGGTCGGTGTCAGGCAGAAGGTGACTCTGGTCTCCTTGTCCCGGGTTAATTTTACTTCGTTTCCGTCTATTGTCCAAGTATCTCCGAGCTTTCGGGATAGCAGGCAACTCAGGGATTGGTTCCGCCGCTGCGGGGTTTCGCCGCGGAGCGGCAGGTCGTATCCCTGGGGGCTGTCGCCGTCCTCTAATAATTCGGCCACGGCTGAAACCAATTGGGACGTGGTTCCCAGTTTCCGGTACCAGGCGGTGAAGAACTCTTTCCAGTCGCCGTTGGCACTTCTGGCTTCGATGACGAACTCTGGTCGGTTGTCTTGGAAGCCGGTTATTCCGCAGAACTTCAGCATTCCGTCGACTTTCTCCAGGTAAGCCTGGTAGTTGTTTATGGTGTTTTGCGACTTCCCGAGGGGTTGTCCGGCCGCCAACCAGGCGGCGGCGATGCTGGCGATGGCGTCCAGTACCCGGGGGCGGAGGGCTTCCAGCGTCTCCTGGTCCTTCAGGTTGTAACGGAAGCCGGCACGGAGTTCCGGGTGCTCGGTGCAGGCGTCCAGTCTGACGTGCAGGGCGCGGTTCGCCAGGTCGACCCTCAGTCGGGGATTATTGCCGTTCAGGGTGACCTGGATGTTGTTCTCCACGACTATGTTGGTATTCGTGCCCAATCGGCGTGCGACGAACTTGTTGCTGGTGGAGCCACTCAGTAGGGCTGGCAGATGGAACTCGCCGTCCACGTTGTCGATGGAGATCCAGGAGTATCCTTGGGCCAGCGCGGTGGCGAAGGCTTTCTGGTTCTCGTCCACGGCGTGGGCCGGGGCGAAGGTTCCGGGTGGGTAGTCGGTGATCAGGATTGCCATGACTTCGGTGAGCAGGGAGGCTCCGGTGCCCGAGGCTGGCTTGGTTATTATCAGTACCGTCTTCATGTCAGTGGCGAAGACCTGTCCCAGGAGGGTGCCGTAGGCGTTGGCTTCGTCCGGCGGGCCCTTCCAAGGAAACTCACCGAGGACGTCCTTGATGATGGCGATGCTGGCTTGCACGCCCAGGTCGGTCCGTGGCTGGTAGCCGCGGAGATCCAGGTAGACCTGGCTTTCCGGGTCGTAGCCCGGGGTCGTAACCAGTCGACCGACGCCCTGCTTGGTATGGATATAGGGCAGGCATCGGATGCCTTTCAGCACCGGGGCGTTCTTGCCCAATCGCTTCGCTACCATGCTGGCCAGCTTCGCTGAGGGTATGGCGCTTTCGATCTTGTAGATGGTCTTCGGCTGCTCGGTCTTCGGTTCGCCGGCGGCCTCCCGCGCTTCGTTTTCCTGTTCCCAGAGTCTTTTCATTGCGGCGTTGGCCGAACGGTCGGCTCGGGAGTAGCCGCAGTCGGCGATTTCCGAGATGATGTCGCAGAGCAAATCCGGTTCTAGGGGCTCGGGACGGATCCGTCCGTCGGGGTCTTGCTCCAGGTAGATGGGCTGGTTCTCCAGGTCGCTGAACCACACCTTATGGGTTCGATTGAGCCGGGCCAATTCCCGGGCCAACGCTCGGCCGCTCTTGTGGAGGGCCAGCTCCTTCATGTCTACCTTTAGTCGGCCTCTGCGGTCGTATTCTGTCTCCAAGCCCGGGGGCAGCCAGGGGTCGTCGGCCAGGGGGAAGAGTTCCTCGTCGTCCGCTCTTTTGTCTTCCGGGTTGGGCTGCCGGCTTGGCGCCGGTTTCGGCTGGCTGCCCTGCTTTGGCATTAGGAAGTCCGGATCATGCTGCCGGATGGCGTGGATCCAGCCGCCGGGGAGGGCATCGTGGTTACGGGGAGCCAGGGAAGCCCACTTGGCGGGGAAGCCCTGGTTCCACTGGGGGGCCTGGTGGCCGTGGGCGAACCAGTCTTGGCATTCCGCCATGGCCAGGCCGGCCGACTTGGCTTCGATGGCCAAAGCCAGTCTGTCATTGTAGTTGTCGGCTTCCTCGGGGTAGTCGCTGGGCGGGACGTGGGCTAGGCCATAACGGACGATTTCCGCGTTGGTCATCGCGTTGGTCATCGCGTTGGTCATCGCGTTGGTCATCGTGTTGGTCATCGTGTTGGTCATCGCGTCGTAGTCCGGCATGGTCTGGCTGGACTTTCCCGGCTGCTCTGGGCTGGCTGTTGGGGTTAGGGCCGGCTGGCCGTCCTCTGGAGTGGCCTGTTTCAGCGCCACCGGCAGGGACACTGGGTGCGGTCGCACTGTTTCGGGTAAATAAACGTCGGGGTCGTGGGCCAGGAACCGGTGTCGGGTCGCGTTCTTGCTGGATGGGGCGCTGGCTCTTCTGGCCGATTCGGGCAGAGTCTGTTCACCGGTGGCCCAGATGGCCTTGTGCTCGGCTTCGCCGGTTGCCGGCTGCAGCGCCAGGATGCAGTAAACGGCCTTGCCGCTGGCGCTCCGGCCAGCCATTGCCACGTGGGGGCACTGCTTCAGCTCCGCGAGGATGGTTTCCGGCTTCAGGGCCTCTTTTCCCTGATCCAGTCCCTGATCCAGTCCCTGATCCAGGTCGTAGCTGTAGAGGCTGGTATGCCGGCGGGCTACGGTTTCGTCGGCTTGCTGCTGGCTGCCGGTGGGCAGCGCCACCGGCTGGTCGGCGGCTTCCAGTTGGGACGGGATGATGGAAGGCAGCTTGAGCTTGGCTCTGGCGTAGCTGCTTTCGTCCTCGGGCTTGGTCGCTTTCAGCTTCCTCAGCCTGGCGGTGTCTTGCTTCAGCCTTTGGTTGTTTCGTATGAAGTCGGCGATCTCGGCCAGGGTGGCGGCTTTCGAGACGACTATCACGTGGTCCTCGCCGATTAAACGGGTATTCTTTACCCCTTTCTTCAGGAAAGAGACGGTCAAATCCGCGGTTTTCAGGAAACCCTGGGGGGTTGCGCTATCTGGTATAATAGGGGTAGCCATAGCCATAATAGGCCTCCGTTCTGTCCTTCAGTTCCTGCGATCTTTGGGTTGGTAGTGCGCCTCACTGATTCGTGGTTTGACGGCACTTTGGGTCTAGGCTGGCTTCTCAACCCCTGGAGCGTCCGTGAAATGCTCCGGGGGTTTTCTTATGGTTTGGGTTACGGTTCGTTGCTGAGGGCCGGCTCCGCTTGCTCGTCTTGGGCCGCCCAGTGGTTGGCTGGTCGGGTCAGGGGTGGTATCCGGTGTTGTTGTCGAGCGGTGCGGATGACGTTGCCGACCGTTGCGGTGCTCACTCCGTGCTTGGCGGCGATTTCCCGCCGGGTCAGGCCGGCGTTGTAATCGTGGACGATCTCGCACATCGTTTCATGGCTGATGGGATTTCTGCCTTGGCTCCGGGTGACCGGGGGGAGTTCTTTGATTACCATGTCGTGTACCTGCCTTTTCTCTGAGAGGTTGGTAGCCCGGCCATCCTCTGTTGCTCCACTGCTGCACTCCCTGGGCCTTGGGAGCAAGTGTATTCCTGGGGGAGGGCATCTGTCAAGTGATATTTCGCTAAAATCCTCTGGATGGATAACAATTGATAGAAGTTGATAGAAGTTGATAGAAATGCTGGTCGCGGTCAGGAGCTCAAGGTGAGGTTGATGTTCAGGCTGGGTCTGTGCCGTTCTGTTGCTTGGGCTCTGGCAGGCTGCCGGTCTTCTGGGCCTTGGCGGCGTCACGATTGCATTCACGATCTTAACGATTGAATTAACGATCGAATTAACGATCGAATTAACGATCGAATTCACGATCGAATTCACGATCGAATTCACGATCGAATTCACGATCGTGAATTGAGCCCCGATCGTGACGGTTTTTACGGGGTTTTTAGCTACGGAATTTCCCGTCCCGATCAACGATTTCACGATCTTAACAATTTCTGGGTCACTCCGAAATCCCGGTGCAAACGATCGTGACGGGTTTTCAGATAGGCCCTGCCATTGATCCTCACGTAGTGACTATGTGCTCTGTGGAGGATCCCTCAATGGTTTACTAATAACCGTCGGGAGTTTTTTGTTTGTGCACTGAAAATTGGGACCGAGTGAGAAATTGTTGCGATCGTGAAATTGTTAATTTCTCTGGGGCTTTGGGGCCGGGTTTGCCTTGGGGTCTCTCCAGGGCTATAGCAGCCGCCGGGTCTCCCCTTCCAGCCGCTGCCGGATGACTTGGCAGTACTTATCCTGGGGTTCGACTCCCACTGAGTTCCTTCCTAGCCGCAGCGCGGCCAGCAGGGTGGTGCCGCTGCCGGCGAAGGGGTCCAGCACCAACGCGCTGGGCCGGGTGAGTCGTTCGATAAACCAGGCCGGCAGTTCTTCGGGGAAGGCGGCGCTGTGGCCGGCGTTGCCGCACTCGGTGGCCAGCTGCAGGACGTTGCCGTCCAGGCCGTTGTTTATTTCGTCTTCCTGTTCGTCTTCCTGGTTTCCCTCCGCGCTGGCGCCGCTGAACTCCGGGTTTCTATAATAGCCTCGCTGCTTGTTGAACTGCAGCAGTCTTTCCCAGGAGTCGCGGAACCGGTTCGGCCACTTGCCGGGGTAGCAGTTCCGCTTGTGCCAGACCAGTTCCTCGGTCCAGAGCCAGGGGCGCTGCTCTCTCTTTCTCAGGGCCAGGATGAGTTCCAGGACGTAGGTATGTCTTTCGCCCTTCACGGCGGATTCTTTGATGTTCAGGATGAAGCTGCCCGTGGGCTTGAGCACTCGGTGCAGTTGGTCGGCGATGGGGAGGAACCAGGCGACGTACTGTTCCGGGGGCGTGCCGCCGTAGGTGCTGGCGCGGCGGTCGGCGTAGGGTGGGGAGGTTACGATCAGGTCGATTGAGTCGTCGGCTAGCTGCATGAGGGCTTCGGGGCAGCGGCCCTGGATGATGCGGGCCGGTTCTGTTTCCATGCCTGGGGGCGGGCTTTCCGGGAGGTTGAATAAAATGGCGATGGCTGCTTCTCTCTTCGGTAGGTGGTGAATGTTGCGGGAGTCCCGGGGCGCGGGATTGGGGTTGGCTAATAGTCCTATGGCATATCTCGCGGATTCCCTGGGGTGGGATTGGCGCTGTCAGGACAACGATGTGTATAATCGGCAGATTCCCGCGGGTGGGGAGTCCTTTGTAAACTGGTCGCGGGCTCCAAGCGGGAGAGTCCCTTTCAGGGTAGGGATTAGTCTGTAATCGCTACTACGGCGATGAGCCGGGGATTCCCGTGGCTTGGGATTTCGCGGTTCCTGTTTGCCTCTGTGTTAAATAGTTCATTCCCTGTGCGGGGAGTGGCGCTCGCTCGTCAATCCCTTCTTACCCGGTTTCTCTTCCCTGTGGGATTCCTCTGCTAATATCATCCCAACTGCGGATTCCCCCAGTGGGGATTGTCTGGCGATAGTGGTCTCGTCCATCCAGACGGTGGATTCCCTTGTGGGATTTCTTTCGGGCCAGTAGTTGGCGCGGGGTGGAGCTCCGCGGCTGGAGTTCAAGGTTAATCATCTCCATAAGCTGGGCAGCCGCCTGGCTTGGCGGGTTCTGGTCGGTGTCTTCGATCGACTCCCAAATCCGGGGATTCGCCGCTCTCGGCGATTTGGGGCTTGGCTGCAACCTTAATCCGTAAATAGTTCATCCCACTCGTGGGTGGGGTTCCTGCCTGTAAAATTCTCTACGTCGCGTATCCCCGGGGACGGGGTGCATCGAGACAACAAATCGAGACAACAATTGGTCAATGGGCGACCCACCTGTTTTGGTGGTTCTTTCGCCTTGGGGTCTGGCGTCTGTCTCTTTGGGTCCAGCGCCCAATATCTTCCAAATCGGTTCGTCCCCTTGGTTGGGGTTTCGGCGTGTAGCGCCTTGATCAATCGGGGATTCCACTTGGTGTGGATTGTGGGTGTGGATTGCTGTCTGGCGGTTTGCCTTGCTATGCAAGAGTTCGGGAACGTCGGCGGAGTCCCTTTCTAGTTGGGACTTTCAGTTCGTAGCCGTGCTCCAGGGTGATTCCCTTGCCGTAGGGCGCCTTGGGTTTCTAGCATGCCCCTGGTGGAGTCCCTGGTGGTGGGGAGCCTTCTTTCATGTCGTAGTTTGGTTGAGCGCTTGGTGCGTTTTTCCTGTTTCCGGGTCAGTGGAGGAGTCCCTTTCTGTAGGGGAGTCGTTTTGTTTCTACAATCCTGGAGGATCCGCTTGCTGGAGGAGTCCCTTCTTTCAGGGGAGTCCTGCTCTGATGTAGCAGTTGGGTTCATCCCCTTAGTGGGGGTTTCGCTGAATAGGTATACCCCGGTTTCCGGGTGAGTTCCGTTTGGTCTGGAATTGTCCTCCAGCTGGCTGCCGAAAACTGGTAGAGCTCCCTGCTGGGAGTTGGGTTGGTCCATATACTCGACTCGCCGAAGGGCGCATTCCCTTGTGTTTAGGGAGTCCTTTCGTTCCGCCGACGCGGCATACGGCTGATTCCCTGGCCGGGATTTCGTCTCGATACAACATCGCTTGTTCGTGGAGCCCCAGTTTGGTGGGGCTTCGCATTATGCGTATTCCCTGAATGGGTCATTCCCTTGCTTGGGAGTCATTGGTTCTCTCTTTTGGGTCAAAACTGAACGGCTGACTCCTCATTCTTGAGGAATTGTCCCTTTCGCCGGGACTTTTTGGTACCTTTGCGGGTGATTCCTTGCCTGGGTATGGATTGCTCGCGTTTACTCGCTCAGCCTATGGTGGATTCCTCTTCTATCTGAGGAGTCGGAATTCTCACCGACGCGGCCCATGGTTGATTCCCTTCTCGAGGGATTCCGTTGGTTGTCAGTAAGCAGAACGGGATAGAGCCCCTTGTTTACAGGGGAATGTCGTCGGGGTCGTCTTCGGTCAGCGCCGGCACTTCCTGCTTCCGATTCATCGGGTTCTCTTCCATGAGGTTGGGCGCCGGTAGTTGCTCCGGTTCTTCGAACGGTTCGTGCTCCGCCTCCGGGCTGGGTTCCGGGATTGTTTCTGTCGTGGCTACTGCCGCTGCTTCCGGCGTTGGCGCTGTTTCAACTTCCGCAGTAGCCCGCGCTTCCGCCGTCATTGTAGCGGTTTCATTTACTTCCGGCAGGAAGGGTTCCTCTACAGTTTCTCCGCCGTTCGGCTCCGGCGGGTTCAGGTACACCGCGCCGGGGCCCAGGAGTTCGCTGATGCGTTCTTCCAGTTCGGGGCAGTAGTTGGTATGGACCGACTGGTTCATCTCCACCAGGGTTCTGCGGCCGGGCGAGTGTATCTCCACCTGGACTCGGTCGGTTCCCTTGAACTCCAGGGTGCGGCCTACTGCCTTCCGGAGCATCTCGGCGTCGGCCAGGTGGTCGGTGCTTTCGGTCATGGTGAGTACTACCGCTCGGCCTGGGGCGCGGTCCGGGGTGCCGGCCCTCTGGGGCGCTTCGGTTGAACCGTTGCCGGCAGGGCGGCTTGGCGTGGCCGCTCCTTGGCGATTGCCGTTCCCGGCGGGCCGGTCGCTGCTCTGCTGCCCAGCTGCCGCCTTCTGGCTCTGCTGCCGGGCTGGCGACGGCGTGCCGTTACCGGTGGGCCGCGGCCGGCCGCTCCCCGGGCTGCGGCTCCCGGGCTGCCCCGGTCGGGGTTCCGGCGGCGGGAACTCCTGGGTGGGAACGCCCGGCTTCACGCTGCGGGCCTGGTCCGCGGTCACCGTCACGTTGCCCCGGTTGTCC
Organism: uncultured Acidimicrobiales bacterium; assembly: GCA_958295925.1. Lineage (GTDB taxonomy): Bacteria > Actinomycetota > Acidimicrobiia > Acidimicrobiales > CATQHL01 > CATQHL01. The sequence goes on along the minus strand of OY282384.1, from coordinate 530,652 downwards.
CGGATTTTCCCTTGAACCTGGACCACGTTGCCTTCTACCCAGCAGTTCTGGGTCTTGGCCAACAGATCGGGCCATACCGTAATCTCCAGGGCGCCGCCGCCCAGTTCCAGGAAGACGCTGAGGAACATCTTGCTGTCCCGCTGGGTCAATTTGCGATAAATCGTCCCCACCGCGCCGATGGCGGTGATGACCTGGCCTTCCGGCAATTCCTGCACCTGCTCCGGGGCGCCGGGGTAGTCGTGGACCAGGTCGGTCTCGCTGGCTTGCTCCAGATATTCGTGGAGGCGCGACAGGGGGTTGTGGGTCAGGGCCAGGCCCAACAGTTCCTTCTCCCAGCCGGTCTTTTCTTCTTCTGTCAATGCCGCTGTGGCTGTGGGCAAAGTAAAGCCGTAGCCGTCGGTATTCCCGTCTCCGCCGGCGAAGGCGTCGAACAACGCCGCCTGCTTGGACTTGCGGCGCTGGGTTTCCTGCTTCAGGATTTTATTTATCTGGTCGGAGTGTTCGAGTACTGCCGCCGGGTCGGCTACGGCGTCCAACGCGCCGGTCTTGGCCAGGGCTTCCAGTGTCGTCTTGTTGAAGCGGTCGCCGTCGATTCTCCTACACAGGTCGCCAATCGAAGTGAGGGGCCCGCCTTCGGCGCGGGCTTCCAGTAGCGGGGTGACGGCCTGGGCTCCCACCGTCTTGATGGCGCTGAGGCCGTAGCGGATGCCGGGCAGGGCGGCCTGGGGCAGAGCTGCTCCTGCTGTCACTGCTGTTGGGCTGCTGTTTTCTTTAGGCTCGCTTCCTGCTTCCGGTCTGGCTTCCTCGTTATCTTCAATGCTGAAGCCCAGTTGGGACTTATTGACGTCCGGCGGCAATACCTTGATGCCCAATCGCAGGCATTCGTTCACCGCGGTGCTGAGCTTCTCCTGGCTGTCGCTGCGATTGTTTAACACTGCCGTGAGGTACTCAGCCGGGTGGTGCGCCTTGAACCAGGCGGTCCAGCAGCTGAGCAGCGCGTAGCTGACGCTGTGGGCCTTATTAAATGCGTACCCGGCGAAGGGTTCCATCAGGTCGAACACCTGGCCGGCGGTCTCCCCGTCGTAGCCCTGGCCGGCGGCGCCCTCCAGGAAGCGTTCTCTTTCTTCGCTCATCAACGATTGTATCTTCTTGCCCATGGCTTTCCGCACGATGTCGGCCTGGCCCAGGGTGTAACCGGCGAAGCGCTGCAGTATCAACAATACCTGGTCCTGGTAGACGATGACGCCGTAGGTCTCGTCCAGGACTTCCTTCAGCGACTCGTGGGGGTAGGCGACGGCTTTCTTGCCGTGCTTGGCCTGGATGAACGTGTCGATCTGGTCCATGGGGCCGGGCCGGTACAGGGCGATCATCGCCGCTACGTCGTTCAGGTTGGTCGGCTTGAGTTCTTTTATATAACGCTGCATCCCTGATCCCTCCAGCTGGAAGACCTCGTTGGTCTTCCCGGAGCCCAGGAGTCTATAAATCGCCGGGTCGTCCAGGGGTATCTCCTGGGGGATGATTTTAATGCCTTGCCGGCTTTCGATAAGTCTAATGGCTTCGTCCAGGATGGTCAGGTTGGTCAGGCCCAGGAAGTCCATCTTCAACAGTCCCAGCTTGGCCACCTGGTCCATGGTGTACTGGGTCATCAGCAGCGGGCCTGGCGCTGCGGCCGGGGCGGCGCCTTCGCTATCGGTAGTCGTGCCGTCTTCGTTCTCTCCGGTTGCCGCTGCTATTGCCGCTGTTGGTGTGGCTGTTGGTGTCGCTGTTGGTGTGGTAGCTCCTCTGCTGCCGGTATTCTTCCGGTTGCTCTTGCTCCTCGGCGCCAGGCCGCCGGGTTCCTCATCGTCGTCGAAGGTCCCGCCCCGGTTGGGCTTCTGCAGCGGGACGGTCTCCACCAGCGGCTGGTCGCCGATCAATACCCCGGCGGGGTGGGTGGATACGGACCTTACGGCTCCCTCCAGGGTCTGGGCCTGGCTGACCAACTCGGCCGCTTCGGCATCGTTCTGCACCAGGTCCCAAAGCGGCCCCTGGAGGTCCAGGGCCGCCTGCAGGGTCGGGGTCTTGAAGGGTATCAATCTAGCCGCCTGGTCGGCTAACCCAAACGGTTTGTTCAGGGCGCGGCCGACGTCCCGTAGGGCCCCTTTCGCCTTCATGGTGCTGAAGGTGACGATCTGGCCGACCCGTTCGCTGCCGTAGCGCTGGATGACGTAGTTCAATACTTCGTCCCGGCGGTCGTCGGGGAAGTCCATGTCGATGTCCGGCATTTCTTTTCTTTCAAGATTCAAGAATCTCTCGAAGACCAGGCTGTACTGCAGGGGGTCCACGTCGGTCACGTCCAGGCAGTGCAGGGCTACTGATGCCGCGGCGCTGCCCCGGACGGCCATCAGCATCTTCCGGCGGCGGACGAAGTTCACGATGTCCCACACCACCAGGAAGTAGTTGGCGAAGTTGGTCTTCTTGATCACGTCCAGTTCGTAGTTCAATCTTTCTTCGGCGATGGCTCTTTCCGTCTCGTGGCGGTTCTTCGGGTAGGGGTAGCGGCGTTCCAGCCCCTCCCGGCACAACTGGGCTAGATAAGCGTCGGCGTCCAGGCCCTCCGGCGTTGGATAGCGGGGCACGTGGGTCTGCTGGAAATCCAGCCTGACGTCGCACATACCGGCGACTAGATTTGAATTCTCCAGGGCCTGGGCGTGGTTCGGGAATTGGAATTGCATCTCCCTCGCTGATTTTAAGTAGTAAGAATCGTCGTCGAACTTCAGCCGTTTCGGGTCGTCGATGTTGGTTTTGGTCTGGATGCAGATATATAGATCTTGCAATGGCGCCTGATGCTGGTGCACGTAGTGGGAGTCGTTGGTGGCCACCAGCGGGATGCTCAGCTCGCCGGCCAGCCGTTCCAAGCCCTGGTTGATTAAGTCCAGGCCGGGGACGTCCAAATGCCGCTGCAGTTCCAGGCAGTAGTTCTCGGCGCCCAGGGTGTGTCGGAAGAACTGGGCGCGCCGGCTGGCTTGGTCGTACTCTCCGGCGGCGAGTAGTTTGGGCAACTCGGCGGAGGCGCAGCCGGAGAGGGCGATTATTCCCTCTGAGTGCAACTGCAATAATTCGTCGTCGATGCGGGGCTTGTAGTAGTAGCCTTCTACTTGGGCCTTGGTGACCAACTGCATTAGATTCTTGTAGCCCTGCTGGTTCTTCGCCAGCAGCACCAGGTGGTAGGGGGTTCGGTCTTCTATTGATCTGTCATGCCTGGTGCGTTGGGCGTAGTAGACCTCGCAGCCCAGGATCGGCTTGATGTCATTCTCCCGGCATTCGGCGTAGAAGTCGACCAGGCCGTAGAGATTGCCGTGGTCGGTGATGGCCAGGGCGTCCATCTCCAGTCGTTTGGCTTCAGCTACTAATTGAGGAATTTGGCTGATGCCGTCCAGGACCGAGTACTCGGTATGGGTGTGCAGGTGGGTGAACTTCGGGCCGGTGGTGGGTGTGGCGGTCGTGGTCATCTGCTTACTTCCTTCTGTCGGCTGGGCTGTCGGCTGGGCGGGCGGCCTGGCGGGTCGTTCCGGGGCTTGGCTGCCTCTATAGCTGGCGTCCTAGCTGTTCCTTCGGTGTCTCCCTCGGTTATAGGCCAGCGGGTTGGGCAGCTGCGCCAGCCTGGCGTCCAGCTTGGCGGTGGCTTGCTGCTTGGCGTGGAGCTGGCGGTCGTATTCGCTTTCGCCGGCTTCGGGGTCGTTTTCGGGATTCTTTTCCGGGCCGTCATCTTCCTCGTCGTATTCCGGCTCCAGGTTCAGCCAGTCCCGGGCCAGGATGTCCTCCTGGGTGGCCGGCCAGGGCGTCACCTGGTCCGGCGCGGTGCGCAGCAGGATCTGCTGCATGGGGCTGTCGGGCGGATAGTAATGATTCTCCGGCATCTCCAGCCAGCGGTAACGGCCCCGCTTCTCCGGGCGCCAGCAGGCGCGGGCTACCGGGATGCCCTTCTGCAGGTAGGCCAACGCTTCCTGGAAGGTCAGTCGTTCTGCAGTGAGTTTCAGGTCCTGTCCCATGACGCCGTCCTTGCCGTTGTCCTTCCCGTCGCTGTTCCGATAGCGCAGCATCAGGGGCTGGGTGCCTTCTTCTCTATGCGTGAAGGGGTCGAAGCCGGGCCGGTCGTCGCCTTTGCCGGGGCTCAGGGCGCGGATGCGGTGGTACAACATGCTAAGGTCCTGGCTCAGCCGGTCGCTCAGTAGGTCCCAGTCGATGCCTTGGGGCTTCAGCCTCTGGTGGACCAGGTGGGCCTTGTCGTGGCGTTGGAGCAGCTCCAGCTTGCTCTTGGGTTCCCAATGCCAGTGGGGGTCCGCGGTGCGGATGGCGGAGAGTAGGCGCTTCAAGTCTTCCACCTCCGAGTTGTAGGTCCGGTGGCAGTGGGAGAGCAGGGCTTTCATGCCGGCTTCTAATGCCTGGTGGGCCAGGTGCAGGGTGACGCTGGTGTATTCCTGGCTGTTTAACGCCAGTTGGACTTGCCGATAGTTCAGGTTGGCCTCGCCGATGCGGCGGTTGCGGGCCTTGGCGCTGCTGGACAGCTCTTCCGGCTGGGCCTGCGGCGCGGGCGGCCGGCTGTGGGTGTGAGTGATCGTGTGAGTGGTCATGGTTGCTTTCTCTCCTGGTGGGGCTATGGTTCCGTTGACGGGGTGGCCCCGGTCTAAGGCCCGTGGGGGATGTCGTAGCGCGGTGGGCTGCCGGCTGTCTGTTCCTGTAGCAGTTCGGCCAGGACTTGCCTGAGGTCTGGCAAGGCTTCCGCTTCGTAGTCTATCGGCTCCGGGGGGTATTCGGGGAAGAGGCGTTGTCGCAACCACTCTTTGAAGTCCCGGCCATATTGGGGGCTGTAAGACATCCAGCCGGCTGCGTATACCTCTTCAGACCACTCTGAATAGGTCTGTACCAGGAAGTGGTCTCTGATGGCGGGCCAGTGGTCGTGTGAACTTTCCTCGATCAGCATTGGTGTTCCTGTTCCGCTTTGGCGGCTTTCTTTTCGGCGCGGCGGGTGGCTTTGGCCTGGGCTGTGGCGTAGATCTCCCGGAGGGCGGGGAGGCCGTCGATTTCGTATTGGGTTGGGGCGTAGGCTCCGTCGAACCGGTCCACCAGGAAGCGGGTGAAGTGCTCTTTGTGTTCCGCTGGAGAATCGATCCAGCCGGCGGCCCAGTATTCCTGGCTGTACTGGCGGTAGAGTTGGATCAAGAAGTTGTCTTCTGGGGCCAGGTCGGCCTGGTCCTGCACCGGTGGCCGACTGAGTACGTCGAGCATCTGCGCTGTCGTCAGCTCGTTGAACTCCTTCAGGTTCATTTTACGGGTCATGTTCTCTCCCATGTTCTCTCCTTGGTGGCCCTACGCGGCCTTTCGTTCCACTTCACTTCATCTATTCCATTATAGCAGCGGGGCGGCTGGTACCGGCTTGGGGGCGGCTGGTACCGGCTTGGGGGCCGCTGCTGGGTTGGCGTCGGTTCCAGGGCTGGCTGCGGGCATTTCGGTCGTCTCCGGTTCCGGCCGTTCCACTACTTCCGCCTTGGTGGGGAAGCTCAAGCGATAATCCAATTCGTCGCGGTAGTAGCCTTTGAAGTACGTGCTGACTCTGGCGTCGAAGGCGATTCTCATTCCCGGCTGGAGTTCGAGTTCCTTCGACCACTTTCCTGCCTTAAACCAGAGGTGTTCGGTGGCCGGGCGTCCGTCGATGAACCTGACATCGGCCAGCAAAAGAGTTTCGATCGCGTAGGGGTTCCACCTATTGGAGGTGGTTCCGAAGCGGACGAATCCCGCGGTGAATCTGGTCCGCTCTCCGTCGTGCTCTTGCAGCTGGCGGCGTACCGGGGCGTAGCTGCTGCTCTTCCTTCTCTTGCTCATCTTTACCTTTCTCTAGTGACCAGTCTCGGTTGACAGATAGTACATATGTTCGCTATTCTGTCGTATTCTAATTGTAGTCCGATTGTAGTCCGATTGTAGTTCGATTGTAGTTCGATTGTAGTTCGATTGTAGTCCGATCCTCGCTGCCTTGAGGCCTTTAGGGCGCGGGGCGGGCGGCGGCACAAAACCGGGGCTGGAAGGGGGAAGGGGAATGATGAAAGCGACGCTCTCATCGACCGGGGAGCAGTCTGACGAAGTTGAAGTAGCAGTTGGAGTAGCAGTTGATACGCCAAAGGTGGCGGCGGTGCTGGCGACCCGGTTCCGGGCCCGGGTGGAATTGGCGCGGCGTCCCGAATTAGTTGACACTCCCGGCGTGATCGTGACCGGCGGCAAGGGTGGCCGGTCCATCGTCCTGGAGGCGTTGCCGGCGCTGCGGGGCGTGCTGCCGGGGACCGACTTGGCGGCGGCGCTGTCGGCCGGTCCCGGGGTGATTGTTCTACCAGCTGACCCGGATTACTACCGGGAGGCCTTCCAGGCCATGCTGGCCGGTATTGGTCAGGTGGCCGATGGAATCGAACCCGGGGAGTTGGGCGTAGCCTATGTCGGCTTGCGGGGCTTGGCGCCGATGTATGGCGGCCGGGCCGGGCTGCAGGCGGCGCTGTTGGGTTCTCTATCTAAGGTCTCTCAGTTGGGTCAGGGTTTCCAGCCCAGAGTGGGCCTGGCCGGGGGCAAGTTTCCGGCCTACGCCGCCGGCCTCTGCGCCGGGTCGGGCCAGGCGGTTCAGGTGGGTGGGGACCTGGATTGGTCTGTAGTTGCTGGTAGGTTTCCCATAAGACGCCTGCCGGTGTCTCCCACTGTCCGCCGGCAGTTGACCGGCCTGGGCTGTTCCAACCTGGGTGACCTGGCTTCGTGGTCCCCGGCGGCGCTCCTGGCGCGTTTCGGCCAGGCGGGCGGCCGGCTGTACGACTTGGCCCAAGGCCGGGACGGGGAGCCTTTGGTTCCGGCCGCGCTGCCTGAAGTTATTACTGAGGGTCGGGAGCTGCCCTTTCCTTCGGATAATCCCGAACTGTGCTGCTCGGTTATTTCAACCTTGCTGGAGCGGCTTTATGCCCGGAGGGAACGGCGGGGCCGGGCGGTGGCGGCGCTTACGCTGTCGGCCGTCCTGGACGGCAACACTGGGTTGGGTGCCGCTGTTTCTGCTTCCAATCCGCGGTGGGAGGCGACGCTTCGTTTCCGTCAGCCGGCGGGGACGGCGCAGGAGGCTTTTATCCAGATAAAACGGCAGTGGGAGCGGCTCCGGCCGGCCGGCCTGCTTGCTGAGGTCACGGTCACGCTCATTTCTTTTGCCGGGGCCGGCGGGGTGCAGTTGGGACTATTGCCGGACCGGCGGGGCGATTTGGCCCGGCGGGTGCGGGGCGCGGAGCGGGAGCTGCGGGCCCGTTACGGCGGTAGGCCGGCTCTGCACTTGGTGACGGTGGCCGGGGCGGGGCATCCGGCTCCTGAATTACGGGCGGCGGTATTGCCGGTCGGCGACGGGGGCGGTGGTATTGATAGTGATAGTCTTGCCGTCTCTGCCGTTCTTTCAGTAGCCGGTGGCGGCAACCGGATGCCGGCCGAGGCGCCGGCGCCTACTGGTGGTGTGCTGCAGCGGGCTGAGGCGATTGAAGTGCAGTGTGGCAGCCAGGGCTGGCCGCTGTCAGTCTCATTCAATAATCGCCGGCTTTCGGTGTTGGAAGTCCTGGATGCCTGGACCTTCGACCTCTGGTGGCTGCAGGAGCCGGTGGCTCGGGACTATTACCGGCTGGGGCTGGGCGGCGGGGACGGCGATGTTGGCGATGTTGTCTTAGAAGTCAAGGTCTACCGGGATCGGGAGACCGGCGCCTGGTTCCGGCAGCGGTAGGTTCTGTGTTTGGTGTCCTGGTCCGGGTGTCCGGGTGCTAGAGTGTCCTAACGCCTGGGCGTCAGGGGGTCGGGACTCTCTGGCGTCTCAACTCCGGGGTGTTCCGGTGTTCCGGGGTCCCGCCTCCCAAGTGTCCGGGTGCTTTCTTACCGGTATTCGTTCCTGAGGTGAGTTCCGTTGACTGCTGAATCCAGCGGCTTCTCTCTTGGTTCTCTTTCCTGTTCTCCTTCCCGGGGTTATGTTGAACTCCACTGCAAGAGCTTCTATTCCTTCGGCCTGGGGGCCTCTCACGTGTCGGAACTCCTGGGCCGGGCTGGTTCTTTGGGTTATCCGGCGTTGGCGCTGACTGATACCAACTTGTGCGGCGGCTTGGAGTTCGCCCGGCTGGCGCCGGCTTCGGGGGTCAGGCCGATTACCGGGGCGGAGTTGGTCCTGGGGCCGCCGGGTGATAACCGGGATGAACCTTTCTCTTCGTCCGGCTCTCTGTCCGGCTCTCCGTCTATCTCTCTGTCCGGCTGCCGGGTGGTGGTTCTGGCGGTGGACCGGCAGGGCTACGGCAATCTCTGTAGGTTGCTGACCAGGGGCGGGTTCAACGATCGGCGCCAGCCGTGGGTGAGTCTGAATGATTTAGTCGAATGTTCTCAGGGCTTGGTTCTGCTTACCGGGGGCCGGGAGGGGCCTCTGACCCGGCTGCTGACCGCGGCGGGGTCGGGCGGCGGTGCTGGTTATGCTGCGCTGCATGCTCAGGCCAGGGCCTTGCTTTCGGACTGGCTGGACGCCTTCGGCCCGGGGGGTTGCTACGGCTGCTACGGCTGCTATGTTGAACTCAATCTCAACCGGGTGGAGGGCGACCGAGGCCGCTGCCGGGGTTTGGTCAATTTAGCTCAGCAAGTGGGTGCGCCGTTAATCGCCACGGGGGACGTGCATTATCACGACTCGGGTCGGGCCAGGCTGCAGCAGGCGCTGTTGGCGGCGGGGCGCAATCAATCTTTGTCGGCTCTGTTGCGGGAGTCGCCGCAGCTCTTGCGGGCTAATGATAGATTTGGACTGGTCAGCCCGGCGGCGATGCGGCGGCGTTTCGCGGAGTTGCCTGAAGCGGTCGATAATACTCTCGCTGTTGCCGAACGTTGCCGGTTCGACTTGGCCCAGGACCTGGGGTATCAATTGCCGGGCTGCGCGGTGCCGGCCGGTTTCCCGGATGAGCAGAGTTATCTGGAATGGCTGTGTCTGCAGGCGGCGGGGCGGCGTTACGGCCAGGCGTTAGTCGAAGATCCCAACAGCCGGGTGCGGCTTCGTTTAGCTGAGGAATTCGCTTTGCTCCGGCAGCATGGGCTGGCGGGGTTTCTGCTTCTATACCGGGAGATCGGTCTATTGGCCCGGGACATCATGGTGGAACGGGGTTTGGCGGAGCCTGGTGTCTTACTGGAAGACTGCCTCCCGGGCCGGGGGCGGGGTTCTTCGGTATGTCTGTTGGTGGGCTATCTCATCGGCATCAGCCACGTCGACCCGCTGGTGTGGGATCTCACGTTGGAGCGGTTTTTATCAGAGGACACGGCCAGCCTGCCGGATATTGACCTGGATTTTCCCCGGGCCATTAGGGAAGAGTTGATTGAAAGGGTGCACCGGGTCTATGGGCCGGAAAGGGCGGCGTTGGTGGGGGCGGTGGCTACTCATTCTATTAAAGGCGCGGTGCGCGCTGTGGGCAAGGCCCTGGGGCTGCCGGCGGCGGAGTTGGGCCGGATCACCCAGTCGCTGGGGCATGGGGATGGGCCTGGGGTTGCTGCATCTGGTGGCTCTGAGGTGAGTGGCGCTGGGGTGACTCTTACTTCAGTTCAATCGGAGGGTTTGGCTCGGTCTTTGGACCGCTCCGGCGTCGTAGTAGCCGGGGGCAAGCTGGAGGGCCAGGGTGGTCGGGGCGGCATGATGAACGGCCTGATGGCGGGGGGCCAGGCCAGTGAGGTGGAACTGTTGGCTCGGCAGCAGCTGCTGGCGGCCGGCGGTGTCGTTCCCGGTTTCGACGACTCGGCGGCGTGGCGGCATTTGTTGAACTTGGCGCCCCCGCTGGTGGGGGCGCCGGCGGGCCTGGGGCAGCACGTGGGCGGGCTGGTATTGAGCGATGGCGACTTGGCTGAGTTGGTACCGGTTCGGCCGGGGGCGATCCAAGGCCGGTACATCATGGACTGGAATAAGGACTCGGTCGGCGACGCCAATCTGGCCAAGATAGACTTGCTGTCCTTGCCGGTGTTGGATCAGCTGAGGGAGGCTCTGGACCTGGTGGAGGGTAGGACCGGGGCCAGGCCGGATTTGTCCCAGGTCGACCCGGCGGATCCGGCGGTTTACGACTTGATCAACTCTGGGAGAGTCAAGGGGGTGTTCCTGCTGCAGTCGCCGGCTCAGTTGAAGCTGGGGCAGCGTTTGAAGTCCCGTAACCTGGCGGATATTGCATTGCAGGTGGCCTTGGTGCGGCCCGGGGTGGGGGTGCAGGGCAGTGCGGTGTCCCGCTTCGTCGACCGGTACCGCAACGGGGCGGAGTGGGACTATGATCATGTACTCGAGGCCAGGGCTCTGGCGCGGAGCTGCGGCATCATCGTGTGGCAGGAGCAGGTGGTGCAGCTGTTGAAGGACGTGGCCGGCTTCGGGCCTGCCGAGGCCGATTCGGTACGCCGGGCTTTCGGTAAGGCCAATAATGCCGCTTTGTTGGCGCGCTGTCGGGAGCGTTTTCTGTTGGGGGCGCAGGGCAACGGTGTCTCAATTCAAGCGGCCGTCAAGGTCTGGGAGAAGCTGAACGGGCAGTACATGTTCCCTGAGTCTCACTCCATAGCCTTCGGGGTGACGGCCTACCAGGCGGCCTGGTTGAAATGTTATTGGCCTTTGGAGTTCTTCGTTGCCTTGTTCAATAATCAGCCCATGGGGTTCTATCCGTTGGAGACTCTCAAGCAGGATGCGAAGTCTTTTGGTCTTGCTTTCCTGAATCCTGAGGTCAATTCCAGTGGGGTGGATTGTAGGCCGGTGGGGGGTGGCGGGGAGGGTGGTGTTGATGATTGTGTTGATGATTGTGCTGATGATTGTGCTGATGATTGTGTTGATGGTGATAGAAGCTCAGCCGGTTCGATACTGTTGGGTTTGCGTTTCGTGAAGGACGTGGGGGCGTCTCTTGCCGAACAGGTGGTAATGGAGCGTAGGGCGCATGGCCTTTATGCCGGGGTAGCGGACCTGGTGCGGCGCACCGGGTTGAAGCCGGTGGCGGTGGAGTCTTTGATTTATGCCGGGGCGTTCGACGGCTTGGAGGCCAATCGGCGTAGGGCGCTGTGGCAGGCCGGGCTGGGCTTTCGGCCCTCCAGGAAGGGCGGTCGGGCCTTTCCGGGGCTGGGGGACGGTGCCGGGGGGAGTAATGGTGGTGCTGGGGGCAGTGGTGGCTCCGAGCCGCAGCTGGCGGACTTCACGGCTTGGGAGCGGATGGCCGGGGAGTACCGGGTGTTGGGTCTGTACCCTTCCGGGCACCTCCTGGGCCATTTGCGCTCTGGGCTAGTTGCTCGTTTCGGTTCGGAGTTGTTATCGGCTAGCGCCGTCTTTCCGTTGGAGGAGGGTGTCGACGTCTTGGTGGCCGGGTGGCCGATTGCGCGGCAGCATCCCACCGGGGCTGGCGGCGTCTACTTCATTACGCTGGAGGATGAGACGGGGGACGTTCAACTGGTGATCCGGCCTGAGGTATATAACCGCTTTCGGGGCCAGTGGCGGCGGACTGTGTTGATAGTACGCGGCATAGTCAGCCGGTGGGACGGCACGGCCAGTGTGCAGGTGGGCTGGGTTCGGGGCTGGGAGCCTGGGGTGGCTTTGCCTACTGGGCATGACTGGCACTGAGGTGGCATTAGCTACACTGGGTATTCGTTGCGGGTGCCGCTGCTCCCGCGCAGGGCGTTGTCAAGTAGCTTTAATTGTTCCTTCATCGCCGGGGTGAGTTGTTCCCGGGCGTTGATGCGCACGGTTCTTAATTGCTGATAAGCGCAGGTCAGGCAGCGGGCCAGGGTTTCGCCGTTCAGCCAGTGGCACAGGATGGGATAGGGGCTGTGGCATCGTTCGCAGAGCTGGGCGGCGGTCAGCTTCTGCAGCAGTCCGATGGGGTAGTAATCCATGTCGGCTTCCAGTTCGTCTGCCAGCCAGGTTTCCTCGAAGTCGTAGGCGGCGTTCAGGCAGGCGCCAACTACTTCCGCGACGATGCGGGGTTCGGGGAAGCCTTCGGGGTCGTAGAGCCGCCTCAGGCTGTTGGTGACGCCTTGGCAGTCGATGCTGCGTTGGTATTCTCGGCTGGCTCGGTCCTTCAGGTCTGTTTCTTCGACGCGGGCGTTTAGCCGGGCGGCGACTCTTTTATTTATCTCCTGGTTGCTCGGCTCCCGGGTTAGCGCCTGCCAGTCTTCGCCGAAGCCGTTTTGGTCGGCGTAGTCCTGGAAGCGGGGCAGTATCACGCCGCGCAGGTGGCTCATCAGGAGGATGCTGCGGTTGCGGTCTTTGGAGTCGTCGGTAGCCTGGGCGGATTCTTTTGCTTGCTGCCATTCGGCGCCTTGGGACTGTTTCCAGTTGGGGCAGCGTTCCAGGTATTGGACCAGGGTGTCGGTTACGGTGGACATGGGGGGTTCCTTCTCAGCTTGGTGTAGCTGCTTGGTTTGCGTTTCTGTCGCGTAGGCTGGCATGCGGGTCGTCCTCAAGCCGGTGTGTTTCTAGCTCAATCCTGGGTTTGAAGTACCACTCGTCGTTTTTGAAGTCCTTCATCTCTGTCTCCCAGCGGATGTTCCACGGTCCGTATCCGATGTCCCTCGTTCTTGGTTCTATTCCTGTTCCCCGTACGGGGTCCTTCCAGGTCATTGGGTCGTACCCGGATAGTTGCTCTATTCTGGCGAAGATTTCTATCATGTCTTCGGTGATCTGGTTCGACATCTCGTGGCAATCTTCGATTGGGTATATGGCGGCGTTGTAGCGCGGCCCGCCGGCGTGGGCGCTCAGGTTGTCGATGTCGCTGACTGGTTCCCAGTCCCATTCCGGGTCTAGGTCTCTGATGTGGTCGAGGAGTAGGTCCAATCGGTGGGTGTGGGCGTACTCGTCGCCTAGTTGTGAAATCAGTGCTTTCATCCCGTTCTCGAGTACCTGGTGCTCGTGGTATACCATGCCTCTGCTGTATTCTTCCTTGTCTAGCTCGTTCTGCATTATCCGGTAGTGCATGGCGACGTCTTCGATCCGTTTGTCTCTTATTTCTATTTCGTCCTGGTCGTCCATGCGGTGTTCGCCGGAGTATTCGTTTGGATTGCGGGGCATGATTATTCCCTCGATCCATGCGTGGTGAGCTACGTCGTTTATTGTGTGTAAAGCTCTTCGCAGGAAGTCCTGCTTCTCCAGGTGGCTGAAGTCTATCGCCGGCTGCCTCGGTGTTTCATCGTTGGGATAATTTTCCTTGACGATTCTTTTGATCGTGAGCTCGGTTTCTTTGATCTGCTGGATGGTCGCGTCGGCTTTGCTGATGACCATTATGTCGATGTCCGACTTTGGAGTCCAGTCGTTGCGGGCTCGGGAGCCGAAGAGGATGATGGCTTCTGCTTTGGTTTGTTCCAAGCTGGTTGTGGCAGCTTGGATTGCCGCTCGGTCTGGCCCGTTCTGTTGCGGCCTTCTCTTGCCGGTTAGGTTGTTTCTCTTTTTGAGCGTGGTCATTATATTCCTCTCCCGGTTCCGGCTCCGTCATTTTCCTTCCTTCCGGGTTGGTTTGTCAAACTTCCGTCCTTCCTGTGGTCTGCCGCTCGCCGTTTTTATGATTCCTGTCGGTCGCGCAGTTCCATGGGCGGCTTTCCTTCCTGGCTATGCTGCCAGGGGTCGAAGTCGGTCTGTTCCTTGATACGGTCATAGATGGCGGCGACGTCTTTGGTCAGGTCCCGGGCCATTTGGTCGAAGTCCAGGTCGGGGTAGATCGGCAGGTCGTCCTTATACTTGTCGACGAACCTGGTCAGCATTTCCAGGTCGCTGGCCGGCTGCCACTGCCACGCGGGGTCGAAGGCGCGGGCGGCGCTCAGGTGTTCCATTAACTTACCGTGATAGGGGAAGTAGGTTCCCTGGCTGGCCAGCAGGGCCATGAGGGCGCTTTCGATGGTCTGCTGGGCCCAGTAGACGGTGCCCTTGTGGTATACCTTGGCGTCCAGGCAGCGGTGGAATACTCGATAATGGCTGGCGGCGTCCTCCAGCCGGCGGTTGCGTTCGTTGATTCGTTCTTCGTTCATTCGTTCTTCGTTCATGGTCACGGTTCGTTTCTCTCTACTTGTGTTCGGCCTCGTAGCGGGCTTTGAATTTGTCGATCAGCGTCGGGCGGCCCAAGGCGCAGGGGGCGTCGCACTGGGCTACGCAGTAGCTGCGCTGCAGGGTGCAGGGGCCGCATAAGTCCGGCCAGCGGCCGTGGTGGGGGCAGCGGGCCCAGTGGCGCAGCCTTTTCAAGAGGCCGGGCGGCCTGGGCGTGTTCTGGCCTACTGGGGCGCTCATGGGGTTACTTATTCTCCGTGCCGGCGCGGGCCTCGGCCAGGGCCTTGCTGGTCATGCGGTGGAGGGTGTGCAGCATGGACAGCCGGGTTTGCTGCCGGATTTCCTCGGTAGTTTGTTCCACAGTCGTCCTGTGGGACTCCCAGGGCGTGAAACGCAGCTGGTGCAGCTTGTCCAGTTCTTCAGTTAATGCGGCGTCCCGCACCTGGTCCATGGTTTCGATGCTGCCGTTGCGCGCGGTGCGCTGATAGCGCAGCATCTTGTTGACCCTTTCCTGTTCTACGAGGTCCTGGGGTCGATCTTCCGGTATCGTGGGTTCGTTCAATTGGTTCTCTCCTTCTTACGTGCCTGGGCTTCTGGCGTTGTTCAGTCCTGGGGCAGCCGTAGGTGCACCTTGGCGCGGTCTTCCTGCAGCGTGGCGACGATGTCGCAGTCGGGGCTGCCGTAGCCGTGGGCCAGGGCGTTGATGTGCTCCTGCTCCACCAGGCTGTGCAGCGCCAGGGGCACTTTGTTCTCTCGGCCCAGTTCCAGGGCCAGGCGCAGGTCCTTCTCGGCCAGCAGGACGCTGAAGCCGGGTCGGAAGCCGCCGTGGAACAGCTGTTTGTGGTGGTCCTGGTCCATGTGCCGGTTGGCGCCGGAGCTGCTGCTGATTACGTCCACCAGGGTCTTCAGGTCGACGCCGGCCTTCACGCCCAGGGTCAGGGCTTCGGCGTTCAGGAGCCCGATACCTAGCGACAGCATATTGTTGCAGAGCTTGCAGACCATGCCGCTGCCGGTGGGGCCGCAGTAGATTATCCTTTCCCCGAAGGCTTCCAGGACCGGCTTGGCCTGGACGAAGGCGGCATGCTCTCCGCCGACCATGATGGTCAGGTTGCCGGCTTGGGCGCCGGTTACGTTGCCGCTGACGGGGGCGTCCAGCACTGCGATGTCGTTGTCGCTGAACTCTTCGTGGATCTTTCGGATGAGGCTGGGCGAGTTGGTGGACAGGTCGACGTAGATTGAGCCTTTGGGCATGCTGTAGTAGAAGTCGGGTTCGTCCAGGACGACGGCGTTTATTTCTTCGGGCCCCGGGAGGGACGTGAAGGCGATGTCGCAGCCTTCCACGCAGTCGCTGGGGGTTTTGGCCCAGGTGGCGCCGGCGGCGATCAGGTCTGCGGCGTTGGCTTCGAATAGGTCGTTGACTGTGACCTGGTGGCCGGCGTTGAGCAGGTGCTGCGTAATGGGCCGGCCCATGTTGCCCAGGCCGATGAAGGATACTTTCATGGCGGTTCTTCTCCCGTAGTCGGGCTGCCGGCTTGTGCTGGCTTAGTTGCCGGGTTATTTGCCGGTTTCGGTGTTGGTTTCGGTGTTGGTTGCGGTGTTGGTTTCGGTGTTGGTTGCGGTGTTGGTTGCGGTGTTGGTTTCCTGCGGTTCCGGCGGGGGCAGCATCTCACTCTCCCGCCGGGCTTTCGCGTTCCGTTCTCGCTGGGCCTTTTCGGCTCGCCACATTACGTTGAACCATTCGTCGGCGGGGTCGTCGTGGTCGCAGTCCCAGTGGCTGTCCTCGTCTGCTAGCAGGTGTTCGATCTGCGTCAGGTCTTCGGTGTGCGGGTGCAGGACCAGGTCGTCCTCAGGTGGGCCCAGTCCTACTAGCTCGTACCAGACGCCGCCGTTGTCTCTGACGCTGCGCAGGGTCAGTTCCCGTTGGCTGATCCGCCCGCGGCGCAATCTTACGAACTCATCCGAGTCGACCGGGAAGACCAGGTAGCGGTCTTCCTCCCCCTCGATGGGCCGGCAGCCGGGGAAGTCGGGGATGATGCAGCCCAGGTAGAGCTGGCTCAGAGCTATGGGCGCCTGTGGCTTATCTGGTTCGCTGCTTGGCACTTCGTTGGCGGTGAAGGCGGTCACCATGGCGTCGTAGAAGTCCAGCCCGTAGGTGAAGCGTACCCGGCGCGGCTGGGGGTCGGCTCGGTCCTGCAGCAAGGCTTGGGTCTGGTCGCTCAGCTTGGCGCGCTCTTCGTCCTGGAGTTTGCTTAGGACTGTGCGTGCCATGCTTTCCAATTCCGCTTCAATCAGCCCGCGGATGCGGTCGGGCAGTTCGGAGGCCAGGGCGGCCTGGCGCAGCGCGCGGTGCAGGCTGGGGGCCAGCAGGCTGGTTTCTCTTTCGGTCAACACGGGGTCGTCGCCGGGTTGAGTGCCTGGTCCCAGGCGGGGCTGGGCTTCTACCACCAGGTCCTGGACTTGTTCCAGCAGCTGGTGTAATAGATGCTCAGTAGTCGGCCAGCCGTCGTAGAGCGGCAGTTGCTGCGCCTTCGGCGGCCATAGGGGGTTGGTCTCTTTGGGGAGCTCCATCGTCGCGCCTCTGCGGTAGGTCTTTTCGCTCAGGCGGGTGCGGCCTTTCCGGTCGGTCACCTCGAAGGCGATTCCCGCGTAGGTCAGGTTGCGGCTGCCGTAGAAACGGTATTCCTGGTCCTGGTAGCCTACTGCGGAGCCGTCCAGCAGGATTGCCTGGGGTTCTATTTCGTCTGGGCCGGCGTCCGGGCGTAGCAGCCTTTGGGCTACGAAGTCGGTGAAGGCGGCTTCGCCGTGGTCCTGGAGGGTCTCCAGGGCCTGGCGGGCCAGGTTGTTGTCGTTGTCGTCGTCATCGTCATTAGTCTCGCTGCTGGACATTTGGGGGTCTCTCCTTCCTGGCCCGTTGGGGCTGCCGGGTAGGGTGTGTGGTTGCTACTCTAATCTTCGCCTGGCTTTGCCGGGGCCAGCAGCATATAGCTGGCGGGGCCGCCTTCGCTGAAGCCGGCCAGGAACTTGCCGTTGCTGACGCTCTGTTCCTGCCCGGCCAGCAGTTCCAGGAAGATGCCGCCGGTCAGTTCCTTCACCTGCCGGAAGGGCTTGCCGGTGGGATGGACTTGCGTCGTGTGCATCAAATAACGCTTGTGGGCCTTGGGCAATTGTATCGGGCATTGGGCCGGGGTGATGACCTTCTGGTCGGCCAGCCGGCGGGCGATGCGGTAGACGATCTGGCTCCAGTCGTGGAGCGGCCTGGTGGCCCCGTCTGGAAACTTGATCCAGGTGGGCTGGCCGTCCCGCTTGTTGTCGTATTCGGCCAGGGTGATCCACTGGCCGGCTTCGTACCTGGCCTCGGCGGCTTGCGCCGCTTCTTCCAGCTCGGCTACCTGCCTGGCGGCGGCGTCCGGCGTTTCCTGGGCGCCGGCTGCGGAGTTCTCGGTTCTCGGCCTCCTGCCTCTGCGCGCCTTCGCGGCGGTGCCCGGGGGCGGCGGCTCCGGCTGGGCCGGTACTTCTGCCGGTACTTCTGCCGGTACTTCTGCCGGTACTTCTGCCCGGGTGGCCTTGGGCGGGCGGCCTCGGCGCCGTCGGCCGGTCTCTTCGCCGGTTGTCACCGGCTTTTCAACCACGGCGTCCGGCGCCTTCAGGTCTTCGTGCATGCCGCCCAGGTAGGGCTGCTGGCTGGTCAGGTTGCGCCTCCAGAGCAGGGTCAACTGGGCGGCCGTCGCCGCCACGTTGTGGGCCTCCCGGTCGCCCTGGACCGTCGTAGTGAACATATTTATAGGCCGGCCGTTGCTACTGTCCCAACGCAGCACGTGGTATTCGTTCCCGTCGGTCTGGATCAGTATCGGGGCGGTGTTCTTCGGCCGGGCGCCGCGCAGTTCCTGCCGGGGCTGGTTCAGCTTGCGTACCGCCAGGTCGGCGACCAGGTTCTTCTCCTCGTCGTAGAGCCGCAGCATTCCGTCGTGGTGGCGCAGCTGGCTCGGGTCGGACAGGTCCCAGTCCATGGCTTGGAGCACCGGGTCGACCAGGCTGGCCTGGACGCCGGCCAGGCTGTTCTCTAAGTAAGCCTGATAATGCTTCATCCGGTCGCGGGCGTTGGTTACGGCGGCGGTCAATGCTTCTAACATCGTAAGTAGTCTCCTTTCAGCTTGTCTTGCTGGTCGTGCTGCTGCTTGCTGCTCTCCTGAAGCAGTCATGAAGCTCGTCCTTGTCGGGTGCGTGTCTTGGGCATTTTGGGTGTCCTGGGCGTTGCCGGCGTCGGCCGTCCGGTTCCTCGGCCTCCGGCCAAGCGTTGCGCTGCGTCTTCCTCCTCCGGCGTGGGCCGGTTCAGCTTCTCCCGCCAGAGGTTGGCGACCAGCTGGGTGGCGATCCCGGGGATGCTGCCGGGCTCCAGGTCCGGCTTCAGGGTAATCGTAAAGAGCTTGACGGGGATGCCGGCCTCGCCCTCGTAACGCTGGGCCCGGTATTCGTTCCCGTCGGTCATCAGCAGCATCGCGGCGGGTTCCACGTAGCTTTGGGCTGGTGGGAAGGCCTGGTCTTCGTATTCCCAGCGTTCGCTGTCCAGCGTTCTAACCATCAGGTCGATGGCCTTCCGGCCGGAGGCTACGTAGAGATACTGCCCGGTGGGGGCGTGCTTGAATTGGTTCGGGTCTTCCAGGTTCCAGCCCAGGGCTTTCAGCATGGGTTCTACCAGTGTTGTCTGGACGCCGAAGGCGTTCTCCTGCAGGTAGGCTTCGTGGACCACCATGCGGGTGCGGGCCTGGAAGATGGCTCGGGTCACTTCCTCTAGCATCTTGGTTGCTCGGTCTCCTCTCTCCTGGGTGAGTGGTCGGTTCTTCTAGCCTGCTTCTCTGGCGGTCATGAAGGCTGGGCCAATTGCCGCCGCTGCCGGGCGGTCAATACGCCGGGGCCGGCGGTTTTCGGACGGGTCTGTCCCTCTTCCTTCCGGCGGCGGTTGGAGGCCTTCTTGGCCCGGGCGGCTTCGGCGACTTCCCGGGCCCGCTCCAGGTCGGCCTGGTAGGTGTCGGAGTCGGCGTCCTTGCTGGGGGCTGTTGTCATCGTCTCTGTCGTCGCGCCGGCGGCTCCCGGCATGGCTCCCGGCATGGCTCCCGGCATGGCTCCCGGCATGGCTCCTGGCGCCGTATCCGGCATGGTTCCGGGCGTCCCGCTGGTTCCTTCGGTTACGGAGAACAGCTGATACTGCGTGGTGTCTCCTCCGCAGTATTCCACCACGAAGCGGGCGTTGTTGATGGTCTGCTTCCGGGGGGCCAGCGTCTCGCAGTGCAGCCCCTGCGGCAACTCGTGGTTCTGCCTGAAACTCGTCCCGTTGGGGTGCACCGGCTCGGAATGGATCAGATAGCGTATCAGGGCCTTGGGCAGCTGCACCGGGCACTTCTGGGCGGTCAGGTACTTCTCCTGCACCAGGTGGTGCGCGATCTGGGAGAAGGTGTGGCCCCAGCCGGTGATTTCCCGGAGGTCGCCTTCGGGCAGTCTCAATCCCACCGGCTTGCCGTCGGTTTCGCTGTCGTAGATGTCCAGGGGCACCCAGCGACCGATAGTCGGCGCTTGCTCTTCCCTGCTGGGTTCCATGGTGGGGATCCAGGCTTGGCCGGCTTCTACGCTGGGTGGCGGAGTAGTATCTTCTACCTCGCGCGGCGGCGGCGCGTTGATGACGCGGACCGGGCCGTCCAGGTCGACGGCGTCCGCCAATTCGCCCACTACGATGTCGTCGATGATGCTCAGGTCTTCTACGCTTTGGGCGATGATGTCGGCGATGACATCCTGGTCGATGTCCAGTTCGGTGTCTCGGGGCAGGGCTCCGCCGTTGGGGCGTTGGCGGAGTTCCTCCCGCTCCGGGAGTTCGGCTGCAATCAACTCTTCCAGCGGAATCTCCGCCGGGGGTTCGAAGGTTGGCCGGCTGGGCGGTTCTGTGGGTCGTTCTGGTGTCGCCTCTGGTGTCGTCTCCGGCGTCAGGTCGGTGGGCTGATACTCCGGCGCGTAGAG
Source organism: uncultured Acidimicrobiales bacterium (assembly GCA_958295925.1). Taxonomy (GTDB): domain Bacteria; phylum Actinomycetota; class Acidimicrobiia; order Acidimicrobiales; family CATQHL01; genus CATQHL01. The sequence continues at coordinate 510,611 of OY282384.1, read as the reverse complement.
CGCGCCCTGCGCGTAGGTCGTCGGTGGCGGCCAGGAAGGCCGCTCTGTCGTTGGCTGCGGTGGTGTCGGCTCATGCGCCGGCTGTTGGGCCGTTGCCGGCTGTTCCGCCCCGGCTTCCGGTTGTCCCTGGAGCGGAATCCACTGCTCGGCTGTCAGGTCTCTCGGCTGGGTGGTTGCCTGGGTCGCCCCCTGGGTCGTTCCCTGTGGTTCTCCTCTCGCCGTCATGAAGGGCTGCTGGCCTAGTAGGTTGTCTCTCCATAATTGGGCCAGCTTCGCGGTGGTGTTGGCGGGGTCGCCTTGGGTGATGCTGGCTTCCAATACCGTCATCATCCCGCCGGCCTGGTAGTCCCAATGCCGGGCCAGCCATTCGTCGCCGTCGGTCTGGATGAGCAGGGCCGGCTGGTCGGCGTTCCGCGCGCCCCGGCGGGGCCGCAGGTTGCCCAGGACGGTTACCTCCAGTTCGGCCACCGGCTGCCGGGCTTGCTTGTTGAACAGTATCGTCCGGTTGAGGCCGCCGTTGCCGCGGCGCACTTCCAGGGGGTCTTCGGTGTTCCATTCCAGGGCGCGCAATAGCGGCGCTACCAGGGTGTCTTGGACGCCCTGTTCCGAGTCCTGGAGGTAGGCTTCGTGTTGGGCTATTCTTGCGCGGAGCAGCCTCAGGGTTGCGGTCAGTTCTTCCAGCATCAGGCGGTCTTGGTCTCCTTTTCGCGTGTGGGGGCGGCTTGGCGGTGTGGCAGGGCACTGGGTGACGGCCTGCGGGCTTTCTTCCCTTTAGGCGTCCACTTCTTCCATTACCGGTTCCGTGCCCAGCGGGATGACTTCGTCGTAGTCTTCCTTCTCCGGGGGTATCGTCGCTTCCATTAGGAAGGGTTCCTCGGCAGTCACGTTCTGTTTCCAGAGCAGGCTCAGCACCAGGGCGGCGCGGTTGCCCATTTCCTCCAACGTGAAGTCGGCGATGGTATGGTGCCGTTTCAGGCCGGTCTGGTCCCGGCGGTACTTCTGCAGCAGCCAGCGGTTGCCGTCGGTAGTAATGAGAAAGTCGGCATTGCTGGTCGGCTCCGGGTTGGTCGGGTCGAAGTCGACTTCTCTCGTGTTCAGGGGCCGTACCTGGACTTCCGCTTGGGTGATGCCCTGTCGGTTGCGCAGCATCAGGACGCGTAGTCGCTTCGCCTCCGGGTGGTCGTAGTGCTGGACCTGGAAGGGGTCGGCGGTCTCCCAGTCCAGGGCCTGTAATATCGGCTCCACCAATGCGGCCTGGACGCCGGCGCTGGACAGCCGGAAGTAGGGTATGCCGGCGGCTCGGCGCTGCTGCACCAGGTTGATGGTGTCGGTCAGTTCTTTGAACATCTTGGCGGTCTGCTCGCTTGCTGGGGGCGAATGCCCCGGTGGGGTGTTGCTCTCTTGGGTGCTTACCGTGGGTCTCATGGCACGGGTGAATGTTTCCTCACCGCGGGTATTTCCAGCGTCACCTCGTCGGTGGAGACGTGGAGGTAGTCCATCAGCGCTATGGCCTTCTTCACTACTGTTTCTCTGGAACCGAAGTCGTTCAAGTGTAGTCCGTTGCTTAACACTAGATGGGACTTGCTGAAGTCGGTGCCGCTTGGGTTCTTTGCTTCTGTGTGGACCAGATTGTTCCGCTCGAAGGGGATTGGGCATTGGCCCGGATTGATTCTTCCTTCGTCGCAGAGCGTATCTGCGATTGCCCGTAGCATTGAAACCCAGTGTGTGGTCTGGGTTTTCTTCCCGCGGAAGGTGATGCTCCTGGGCTTCTCATGCTCTTCGAGGTTCAGGTCCGTGAGGGCTATCCAGTGGTTGGTTCTTCTTGGACCTGGGTCGTTTATCACCTCTGTTTCCTGGGGTAGCAGGTGGTACTTCTTTGGGCCTTCGCCTACCTCCCTGAGCAGGTAAATCACGTTTCCGACGTTCTGTGGGCCGCTGGCGTGGGTCTCGCAATAGAGGTTCTGTTTCAGTTCGTGGGGTTGAGTGAACCCTTTCCCGGTGGGATGGTAGGGACGTGTGTTGATCAAGTAACGCTTCGTTGCTCCAGGGACCTGGATTGGGCATGACTCTCGTATTAGCACTCCGCGGTCGATTAGGTTGTTGGCGGCTAGGGAGACCGTGTGGGCTGAGCCCGGTATCTCTGCCACTTCTCCGGTGGCGAACCGGAGCTTCTTGGCGCGTTGCCAGCCTTGCTCTATGAATTCCTCAAGCGTGAGCCATCTGTCTCCGCCTGGTTCTTCCTCTTTCTGTTCGTCTCTCTTGTCTCCGATACAGGTGTATCTGGTGGCTAGGTTGCCCCACCATAGTTGCGATAACAGTGCTGTTGCCGTGTAGCCGTAGGTCGTTTTCAATGCTATGTCGAACAGGGGGATTTCTTGGTCGCCGAACCGTCTCGATACTTGGTAGCGGTTCCCGTCGGTTGCGATGGTGTATCGGATCGTGCTATCCAGCGGTTGTGGCTTCTTTGGCGGAGCCTTCTTGAGTGGCCTGGTGTGGACTTCGGCTCTCGGTTCTCCTTCTACGCCGAGCAGTGTTAGGACGGAGTCTCCGTCCCTGCTCTGCGTGTCGTGGATCCGCACGTGACGCGGGTTGTCTATCGGCCAGTCGAGGGCCTGCAGGAGCTCTGTTACTATCAGTGTTTGGACTGCGCCTCTTGAATCTTCCAGGTATCTCTCGTGCGTCACCAATAGCCGGTCGATGGCGTCGATTGTTTCCATCAGAGTTTCTAGCATTCCTGCTGGCTCCTTCCCTAGTCTTGCGGCTTGCTTCTCTCTCAGTGCAGGGCGTCCCAAAGCCTTTTGGCGGCCAGGAAGGTGCTATAAGCCTGGTCGATGGACTTGACCTTCAGGAAGTCGTAACGCAGCTGGTCCTGATTGCCGTTACTGCCATTCCCGTTCCCGCCGTTGTTGCGGTATCGGCTGTTGATGCCGTTCTTGTTCTTCGGCAGTTGCACCACGTAGGCGTGGCCGGCGACCTGGCCGCGCAGCTTGGTCACCGCCTCGGCGTAGGCGGCGGCCTGGTACTCGTAGGCGGAATACAATCTATTGCCGCTCTTCCAGTCGATGACGGCGATCGTCCCGTCGGCGTGCTGGGCGATGCAGTCCACCTGCCCGGCGTAGCGCTCCTCCGGGTGCCAGACGTGGGTCTCGGCGGCCAGGGGCGTCAGTCGCTGGTCCTGTAGGAAGAGCAGCGCGGCTTCTACTGCCGGCAGGTCGGCCTCTCGGATGCCTTCCGTGTTTCCTTGGAGCAGGGTCTGTTCCACCGCCTTGTGGATGCGGGTGCCCAGGTCGGCGGCTTCGTTCTTGAGCCGGTCGGGCTCCCTCGCGGCGTCCGTTAATTGACTTTCCATCCACTGCAGGAACTCGTTGGAGTTGCTCAGCGGCGGCGGCCCGCCCAGGGATTGGGGCAGGGCGGCGAAGTGCCTTATTCTATTGGTGATGGACCGCTGGTGCCAGTTCAGCAGGGCTTGGGACTTGTCGATGATGCCCAGAATCGTAGTTACAGACGCAAACGACCGGTCATAGCCGCTGACTCGGTACCAGTGGGAGTCGTCGCGGAAGAAGGCTTCGGTTTCGTGGTCGCGGTCGATGGTCGCTTGGGCGTGGGGCAGCTCCCATTCCAGGCCGGGGACTGTTGGGAAGGGGTTCTGGACGGTGGGCTTCAACTCCGGCTGGGTGGCGGCTTCGTTGGCTTGTCTGGCTTGGTGGTCGAATAGCGTAGTAATGGCGGATTCCTCCCGCGTGGCGATTGCCGGTCTGCTTTCCCTGCATTATAGCACTGGGCGGGAGGTGGTAGGGGTATTACGCTTTGGCCTCTTGGCTACTGGGGTTGCTTGGGCCGGCGGAGGCCTTGGTTCGCCGGTAGAAGCCGGTTCCCTCCCGGACGGCGTTGGCCGCTACGCTCTCCGGGGCGTGCTCCGTCTTCCAGCAGAACTCCTCGGTTTCCATGGTGACCAGCTGCACTCTGGGCGTGGCTTCGGCTTGCTCGTAGGCCATGTTGGCCAGCTCCTGGGCTTGGTCCCGGAGCTGGTCCCGGTATGCAACTGTTATTTGGGTATCGGTGACCAGGATTAGGTCCAGGTCGGAGTCCAAGCGGTAGTCGCCGCGGCCTCGGGAGCCGAATAGTATTACGGCGTGGGTGTTGTCATTCCTCCTGGTGAGCAGGAATCCGAAGAGGGCTTTGGCTGTCTTGATAGCCTGGGCGTCGGGGTGGCCGTCGGGTTGGGTGGCGCCGTTGTCTTTCGTCGTCATGGCTCGCGCCTTAACCGGGGGTGATGTCGAAGGTGACGATCGGGATGGTCAGGACCACTGCTGACTCTTCCACTCGTAGGTCCGTCGCCGTTTCTACCGTCGGCGCTTTGGAGTACGGGGTGTAGTACAACATTACCAGCGAGCCGCGCCCCAGCAGCTCCTCGCGCTCCCCCGGAAAAATCACCCCGGTCTGCGCGGCTTCGGCGTTGACGCGGTGCTGCTTGACCTTGCGGCCGGTGGCCTGGTTCTCCGTCTCCACTTCCAGGGTGCCCTGGAGCAATGGGCTGTCGCCGTTCTTCTCGCGGGTTCGCAGCGTCAGCTTGCTGACGTCGTTCTCTTTGTCGCTTTGCAGCGGCGTCTGGCCCAGTTGGAAGCTGGGGCTGCTTTCGTTCTTTCCTCTCCAGATGAGGGTGCGTTCTCCCGATTGGTTGGCCGCGGCGATGCGGTCCAGGAGGGTCTGGGGGTCTCTGTCCTGCGGAGTGAGTCCGCTGTGGATGGTCATGGTCTGGCGCAAGGTGGTGCTCCTTCTCTTGGCGTTTGGCGCTGTGTTGGGGTTGATGCCCTGGTCGCTGGCTATTCAGCCTTGGCCGGTCTCTTCCGGTTTGCCTTCCATTCGGTGCAATTCGGCTACCAGGTCTACGACGTCCTTGCCCATGCGGCGGTAGATCGTCGCCCAACCCAGGGTTGGTTGTTCCTTGTTTCGGGCCAATCTCTCCAGCTCGGCCAGGTCGCTGTGGGGCGTCCAGTTGAAGTTGGGCTGGACCTCGGCTATTCCCGCCTGCAGCGCTGGCAGGTCGCCCTTTGGGACCGGTAGTCCCTTGGCCCGGAAGACGCTGCCCATGGTCACGCGCAGGCACATCCGGGGCGCGCTGCGGTAGCCTGGGTCTTTCTCTCTTTCCGCTCTGGCGGCCTCGGTCAGCTGGTCGGTTAGTTCGGTCATCGTTTGATGCTCCTTAATCTTGGTGTTCTTTCTGTCTCTGGGGCTGCTCCCCGGTCAGTCGCTGGTATTCTTGTTCTAGTTTCTTGACGTCATAGGCCAGGCTCATGGCCAGGTCGGCCCAGCCCTTTTCGGGTTCCAGCTCCAGGTTCTGAGCCAATCTTACCACCTCGTGGAGGTCGCTTTCGGGTTCCCACTTCCAGTTGGGCTGCTTGGCTTTCAGTTCGTTCATCAAGCCGGGCAGCCAGTTGCCCTGGGGCATGCCGTGGCCGGCGGCTAGGAAGACGCTGGCGATTGCTGTATAGAGGCACTGGTGGGTTATCTGGCGGGTGACTCTTTGGTGTCTCCCCTGTCCGTGGAGGACGAAGAAGTCCTCGGCGTCGGTGATTGCGCTCTTGATGTACTCCTGGGCTTGTTCCAGGTCGTCGGCGGTGGGCATGCTTTCTCCTTGGTCGGCTTGGGTTGGCCGGGATTTTATTCTCGTCTTTCCCAGACTCTCGCGATTGCTTTGTCGATTCTCTCCTGCATCATGGCGATGAGTTCTATGTTTCCCACCGCCCGCCGCCGCTCCTCCTCTATTCCCGCCACCAACTCCTCTTGCACCCCCAACGGCGGTAGGGGGATTTGGATTTTCTCAATCTCTCCCTTGTTAATGGATGCGAAAGTCGCTCCGGAGCTGCCGGTTATCCTTGCCTCCAAGCTACGCAAAACGTAATAGCCGTAAAGGATGATAAGGCGGTCTCTCTTTGGCCGGATGGCGGCCAACCCCCGCCCGATAGAAACCCGCTGCGTTGCCAAGTTGACCGGCCCCACCGGCGCCCTTACCGACATCAGCACATCACCATCTTCGGCAAATCGCTTTGGATCGGTAGTCCACTTTACCGGATCGCCTAAAAACATCTCACCGAACTCGGTTTTACCCTGATAAAAGGGCTCGCCAGTGCCAGCAGCGTTATAGGAATCGCCCGGCGGAGATTGCCCGGCAATAACCTCACACACCTCCCCCAACGCCACCACCGGCCAGCTTGGGTCAATGTCCACCCGGGGCCGCCAGTTATCTGCCACCGCCCGCGCCCCGTCGATGACCCGCTGATACCCCGCTATCTCGGCTAAGATTTCCTGCTGAACGGAGAGGGGTGGCAGGGGAATGACCGTTTCTTTCAGCTTTGAGAAGTGCCTCTTGTACCCATCAGTTTCCAGAGGCCGTACACGCAAGGTATAGAATAAATAGCCCGGCTCAAGTTCGTCGTGGGTTTGCAGAATCTTGATACCGTCAGCGCCTTGTGCGAATGGGTGAGTAGCAAGTTTTACTGCGCAAGTATGGTCGCCGAAAATAACCAGCGGCTTTTTCGGGTTGATTAAGGCGGATTCGTCATCCGTCCACCCGGCAACTTCGTTCTGCGATTGGTCAATAATGGGAAACCGGCCTACTGCCGCGAACGAAGTCTTTGGTATTTTGACCGGCGGCGTGACCGTATTAACTACATCCTCGATTTTGACCATTGGGTAGGCAGAAGTTTGCGGCCCGTTCTCCCGATACCGCTCCCCGCTCAGGTTATACTCCCCGCCGGCCGCCAGTTTGGCCTTGTCCACCACCAGCCCGGTTTGGGGCGCAAAGTCCGCCAGGTTTTCCCCGGCCCGCAACCGCCGCAGGTACTCCTGCAACTCCGACTGCACTGCCGGCAGGTCGTCCTAGTCAATGGGCCGCCGCTGCGCCCCCAGGTCAAAGCCGTCCCGTTCCACCTTGAAAAAGGCGACGGTGTCGGCCCGGCCGGCCAGGCTTTTGTCCAGAATCAGGATGGAGGTCTTGACCCCGGAGTAGGGCTGAAAGACGCCGCCGGGCAGGGAAATCACCGCCGCCAGGTAGTTGTCCACCAGCATTTTCCGCAGTTGCTTGTAGGCGTTTCCGCTCTGAAAGATGACGCCCTCCGGGACGATGACTCCGGCGCGGCCTCGTTCGTTCAGGTGCTGCATGATGTAGTCCACGAAGAGGACTTCGCTCCGGGTCGACGTCACTCCGAACCGCTTGTGCGGTTGGATCCCGCCCTTGGGGCTCATGAATGGCGGGTTGGCCAGTATCACGTCGGCGTTGTCGCCCCAGAGGTCGTCCTTGGTCAGGGTGTCGTAGTTCAGTATCCGGGGGTCCTTGTTCCTGGTGTGCAGGTACATGTTGACCATGGCCAGTTTGTTCATCTCGGGGGAGATGTCGTAGCCTTGGAGGTTCCGGTGGAGCCGGTCGTATTCCTCGGGCGTGAGGCCTTCGGTTCCGTCTTCTTTCTGGTTCTTCCTCTTGATGTACTGGTAACTGGAGACGAGGAAGCCTCCGGTACCGCAGGCGGGGTCGCGGATGACTTCGCCCTTCCGGGGCTGGATGATTTTGACGATGAAGTCGATGATGTGGCGCGGGGTGCGGAACTGGCCGGCGTCGGCCTGGCTTTCCGCCGTCTTGAGCAGGTACTCGTAGGCGTCGCCCAGCTTCTCGGAGTCGTCGTAGACGATGCGGTTGACCTGCTGCAGGAAGATGGACAGCGTCCGGTGGTCGCTGTAGGGGACCAGGCTGTCCTTGAAGATTTCGTGGAACATGCTGGGCAGGGTCTCTGAGTTCTTCAGGGCTTCCAGCCCCTCCCGGTAGCGCCGGCTCTGCTGTTCGATGTCCAGCCTGGTGTCCAGGATGTTCTCCCAGGAGTATGGCTCCATTGCGCCGGCGAAGTAGAAGCGTCTGCCGCCTGCTTCCAGCGACAGGAGGTCGTCGTCGCTCATGAACTTATAGAGCAGGGCGGTGGTTATCTGCTGGCACTGCTGCATCGGGATGGGGATCTGTCCGACCAGGGTCTGGCGGGCATCGTCGATGACCCGTTTGGTGCTGTTGTCGAGCATGGGATGTTTCTCCTTCCGGTGGGGTGCGCTGGGGTGGCGTGGGCTATTCTGATTACTTCAGGTCCAGGCGTTGGTCCAGCCACGGCGGTATGGCTTGGCGGTGCTCTTCCGGTACCAGGAGGTACTCTTCTATGGTCAGCGGGGCGCTCAGCCGGCCGAATTCCTTGGCTCTGATCGCTGTCCGGATGTCCGGGTTGGTGGCGTAGCCTCGGAATAGCTTCTCAGCAGCCTGCCTTTCTCGGTCGCTGGCGCTCTCCTCAGTATGCTGGCTTTGCCAATACTCCTCGAAGAGTTCGGACAGGTCCTGCCGTTCCCGTTCTCGCTCCGATTCCACTGCTTGGCGGGTGATGATGCCGTGGTCGGCGTCCAGCGTCAGCCGGGTCGTCTCGACCGTGTCGTCGGTTCCGTAGTGGATGTATTGAGTGGTCAAGCGGGTGCCGCCTACCCCCGCGGGCAGGCCGACAGCCTCGGGAAGCCGGGAAACCTCAGCGTAGAGCCGGCCTTCCCCGAAGTGCTCGCATACTCCGAAGAAGTCCAGGATTAGGAACTCTTCCTTGGGGCGGGGCGGCAACCGGTCTCGCATCGCTTGGTCGGCGAAGTTCCTGGTGAAGTCGTACTTCCTGGTTCCGCGTCTCTTCATCTGGATGTAGTCCACCAACGATTTCACGGGGCGGCAGAAGGCGATGTTCAGGAGGTCCGGGCAATCGTAGCCGGTGGTCATCATGGCGACGGTGACGCAGACTCGCGCCTTGCTGGCGCGGTAGCTCTCCTGGCGCTGGGCGACTCCTTGGTCTCGTCCCAGGAGCCCCTGGGTGCCGGCGAAATTTCTACCCAGGTCGGTCGCTCGGTCCACCTGGTGCGTTATTTGGACGGCGAAGTCCGAGTTGTATCTAGCTGGCCAGGCGGCGCTGGCGGCTGTGTTGAGTTCCTGAGTGAGTAGGCTGGCCTGTTCCGTCGTGCTGCAATAGACGATCGTCTTGCCGATCAGGTCGGTCTCCGGCTCGCGCCGGGCGTGCTGTATTATCTGCTCGGCGAACTCTCGGTTGGTGTCCGGGGACAGGAACTGCTTCCCATAGCTCCCTTCGTGGAAGGCTTTAACCTCTTCCGCGCCACTCTCTTCGTTCTCCTGGAAGACCAGGTAGCCCTCTTCAGACAGGAGCTGCTTGGTCACTTCGGTGCGGATGTCCAGGGCGCGGGGCAGCACTAGGTGGCCGTCTTGCGCGGCTTCTTCCAGGCGGTATTCGTAGGTCGGCTGGCCTGGGGTCAAGCTGAACGCGTGGTAGGTGTCTCTGATGAATTGGGACGCCTCCCACCAGGGATTGGTGGCTTCTTCTTGACTTTCCGTAGGCGCTGTGGCGAATTGCCGCGGGGTGGCGGTGAGTCCGATTTTGTCGCCGACCATGCGGTTGAACAGTTCTCGGCGGCTGGGGCCGCTCACGCTGCGGTGCGCTTCGTCGCTGATGATCAGCTGGTAGTAGTCCGGCGGGGTCTCTTTCCGCTGCCGCTCGGCGGCGTCCAGGGCCTGGATGGTGGCTACGGTGATGGGGCAGTTCGGTATGGGTTTCTCTTCGTAGAAACCCTGGGCTTCGTACTGGTTCTCCAGGGCTTCCCTCAGCTGGGTGATGGCCTGCTCGTAGAGCTCCTTTCGGTCGACCAGGAATAGTATTCGCTGGGCGCGGCCGCTTTGCAGCCACAGCCGGCAGATTGCGGCGGCGACGGTGGTCTTCCCGGTGCCGGTGGCCATTTCGATTAGAAAGCCGGTTTGGCCGGTGGCGGCGGCTTCCTGGATGGCGCGGAGCGCGGCTACTTGGTAATCCCGCATCTCGCGGTTCTTCAGGTAGTCCTTGTCGACTTGGATGTCGCAGATGGGGTTTCTGGTGCTTGTTCTCTCCGTCGGGGGTTCCCCGGTCAATTCCTCCGGGGTGGGGAATTCGTGGATGCGCTGCGGCTCTCCGCTGGCGGTGTTCCAGTGGTAGTGCTCTCTTCCGTTGGACAGGAAGACGTGTGTGAGGCCCAGGCTGTCTGCGTATTCTCTGGCCTGCTCCTTGGCGGTGAGCGCCGGCTTGCGGCGGCTTTTTGCTTCCAGCAGCGCTACGCGTTGGTTGTTTCCGTCCAGGAGGACGTAATCGGCGAAGCCTGCGCCGGTTCTCCGTCCGGTGTGGACTTCCTCCTCCCATTGCCAGCCTTTCGCGTGTAGCAGGGCGTCAATCCTTTTTCTTGCTTTCTGCTCTGGTGTCATTCGGCTGGCGTTTCCTTTATCTGGATATATTCATTATAGCTGTGGGTTCAGCGTCTGTACGGGGTCTAGTTGGTTTGGTCTCTGGTTGCCATCGCCCTCGTATAGGCTTTCTCCAGCTCGGGCAGGTCGGCTTCCACGGCGTTGACCATTTCGGCCCAGTCGGTTCCTACGGCTTGTTTCGTCCCCATCCTGAGGGCTTCCAGCTCTTCCAGGTCGGTCTGCGGCGTCCACTCCCAGCCGGGGTGCAGTCGCTTCAGGTGGGCGGCCAGGCCGGGCAGGCTGTTTTCCTCCGGCTCGGGGTCGCCGGCGACCAGTTTCACTGCGGTCAGCGCGTTCCACAGGCTGGCGAAGGCCAGGGCGACGTCGTTGTGGTCGTGGTCGTCCTGTTTCGCTAATCTGCTCTCGTGGAGGCTTCTGAGTCCTGTCGCTTCGTACTTGGCGTGCTGCATGTAGGCGGCGGGGTTGTTTTCCTCCGGCTCGGAGTAAATGAAGTCTTTTGGCTCGGGCATGTCGGGCTCCTCTTTATGGCAGCAAGCGTTGTTGCGCCACGGGTGCTATGGTTGGCGGTGCTCCTGTTCCTGGGGCTTGGTCACCCCAGGTATCGAACCCTGGTATGGCCCTTCGGCTGAAGAGGTCAACCCTGGGGGGGGGGCAGATTCTGGTCAGCAGTTCGTAGAATTCTTTCGGCTTCACCGAGTGGCCGGCCCGCGGGGCGTGGAAGGCGGTGTTGAACTTCTTGGTGTCCAGGAACTTGGGATTGCCCTTGGTTCCTACGACGATAAATTCGGCGTTAAACTGTGGGTAGTTATAAATCTGGATTCCCCCCGGCTTGTGCCAGACCATGGTGAAGCGGTGGGTCAGGTCCCAGCCTTCTATTATTTCTAGGGCTTTGGGCAGGTATTTCTGGGTCGTCCAGAGAAAGGCAAAACCGTCCTTATCCAGCAACCGGGAAACGGGCAGGGCGGCGATGTCCGCCACTGACAGCGTCGCGTAGTCGAACCCTTGTTGGTTCGGCCGGGCTTTGCGGCGGATCTTGGTCATCGGCCAGGGCGGGTCGATGACTACTGTGGCGTAGGGGCCGGTGGGGAGGGGTGGGGTCACCTTCGGTCGTTTTCCATCAGGATGGTTCTGTTGCTGGTGCATCGTTGCATAATCCGGAATCGTAGTGCATTGTATCTCTGGTCGCGCCAATAGCTTGATTGGTCTAAGTCGATTCTGTTGACCAGTCGTCTTTGTGCTTGGCATCTTAGGCAAAAGTTGATCTTGTATTGCCTCGATTCTCTTTCGGTTTTCCACTGGTGGGTTCGGCTGTTCATTTCGTTCAGTTTTAGTCGTAGTCTTAGACTACCTTGTGTTACGTAGATGGGGCGTCTGTCTCTCGAGGCTTCTATGATTTCCTCCTCTAGCTCCTCGAGCAATACTTCTGTAAGGAAATCTACTTCAGGGTCTCTTCCTCTGAGTAGCATGTCTATTTATTCCTCTGGTTCGCTTGTCGTGCCTGCTCGAGGCTAGTAGCCTTCGTTCAGCTCGATTCTGAATACTCCTTGGCAGTCGACTACCATTACGTATTCCTTGCCGGGTAGGAGCCCTGTTTGCTCGTCCTCTAGGTGTAGTTGTCCGTCGTATTCTAGTACCGTTAGGTCTGCGCCATCCAGGCTGTAGAAACTCACGGTTACGGGCCCGGCTTGGTCGTGTTCGATGGTGAGTGTCGTTGTTCTTCGTCCGGTTCGGAATGGTCCATACATCCAACCCCCTTCGTCTTGTATCCGATGTGGGAATTCACCTTTGGGTTCTCCTAGTCTTGCTTGGTAGTAGTTGCATCGCCATGCGCCGGCTGCGTTGACCTCTAGGTGGTAGGAGGTGTGGGGATGTGGGTCCCGCCATTCTCCTTCTGTTACTTGCCAGATGTTCCAGGCTTTGGTTCTGTTCTGGAAGCTGGTTCCCGCGAATAGCGTTTTGGGTTCGTCGAACCAACCAGGGTTGTTTCTTACCAGTTGGACATATCCTTCTTCGCTGCTGGGGTGTTCCTTTTCATAGTCTTTTGCTTCGCTGTCTAGCGAGTGTTGCCCGAAGTGCTCGAATTCGAACACGAGTATCCCTTTTGTGAGGGTGAAGTTTCCCGCTATTTCCCTTCTCTCGTTCCACTTCTCTTCGTTCGTCGTTCGCCCTGATCCAGCTCTTGTGAGTCCCACTCCGGTGACGGTTCCTCTTTTTTCGTCCTCGTCTGGGTACCAGGTAGGCATGGGTCCGTATTTGCTCATGAAGGGTATGACGAATCGTCCGTCTTCCGAGTCGATTAGGTTGTCCATTTCCTTCAGGCTTCTTTTTAGATCGTTGAGTGACTTTCCCTTCGCTTCTACGAAATCGTTACTGGGGAAAAGCAGGCTGGCTCCGTTCGTCTTTTTTAAGTCTTCGAGGAGCTCTCTTGGTTTCTTTGGTACTTCTTTCAGTAATCTGATGTCTTCTCCGTTGTCTCGGAGGGTGTAATTCCCTCTCTCATCTATGCTGATTGTCCATTCCTCGGTGAGTCCGAGTTCACTTCTTGTCTTCTCGTACCATTCTCCGTCTTCTTCCATGACCTCGTCCCATCTTTGGGCTACCTTTACTACTTCGGAGAATGTTTGCAAGCTGCCTTTTGTCGTGATGGCCCACTCATTCTCGCCTTTTTGGTGCACCTCTATAACCCATTCCTCGTTCCTGATTGCGCCCAGGTATTCCTCTTGAACCTTATTAGGCATGCTGGCTCCTTTTCCCTTCCCACCGCATCAATGCCGAGTATCCGGTGGCGTAGGCAAATCTTTCGTGGCAGCGTGGGCTGCAGAAGTAGGTGGCGGCTTCTACCATGCCGGGGGGTATGTCGTATTCCGCAGCTCGGTTTAGTCTTTTCAGCGCGGCGTAGGCGTAGAGTCCTAACCCTACTGGCATCAGGATGGGCGCAATGGTGGCGATGATGGTTCCCGCTTTCAGCAGGGATACGGCGGCGGTGATGCTCATGCCGACTCCGCCACTGATGGCGGCGCGGGTGCCGATGGCCTTGGCGGCGTCCTTCACGGCCTCCTCGCCGGTCTTCCTGCCTCGCTGGTAGTGGAGGTAGTTCTCTATTGTGGCTACGGGGGCTTCCAGCAGCCCGCCGAAGACGCTGCTCATCGTCCCGGCTTCCAGGCAGTCGCGGAAGACGATTCCGCCGGCTTGAAAGCCGTTGGATAGATGTACTCCGGTCAGGTTGCTCTGTGACATGTCGCTGGCGCCGCGGGCGACGTTGGCTCCGCCGTCCTCCCAGACGATGTTGGCGTTCTCTGCGGCCAGATGGGGCGCGTTGTGGACCGACTGGATGTGGCTCGCGTGCTTGCCGTCGGTGAATTCGCGGACTGCGTCCTCGCCCAAGTTCTGTACCGGCGTCGGGATGGAATCTTCGTAGAAGCTTTGGGCTTCGGCCAGGGACCTGGTTCCGCGTTCCGCGCCCAGGCCGGCCTGGGCGAACTTCTGCTGCAGGGAGCTGCTCAGGTCGGTGAAACCGCCCTCTGGGACTCCTCTGATCAGTGTGGTCGCTCCGCCGGCGGCGATGGCGGCGGAGGCGGCCCCGGTGCTTCCTGCGGGTAGTTGTCTGGGGTTGGTGGTCTGTCCTTCGGCCGTTTCCGACGGCCATTCGTAGTAGCGGTCGACGCTGGCCTGTTGGTGTCCTCCGATGCGGTTGCCGCAGTTGACGCACGGTAGGCTGCGGGGCGTCTCGGCGATGTTCCTTCCTCTCTCCAGCTGCCGGAGGTAGCAGGCGTGTTTGCCTTGGCTCCAGCACTGCGGGCAGCCTACGCAGTAGTTGCGTACTTGGCGGCGTTCGACGCCGCTGGGTATCTCTTCCGGCAGTTCCGATAGGCAGAGGCGGCCGGGCTGGATGCTGTGCTTGCATTCAGCGCAGGAGATGTTGGGGCCGGCTATCATCTGCCACATGGTGTCTTTCTCTGCCTACGCGGTGCCTAGGGCTATTCTTCTTTCCCTGAAGGAAAGGGCGACTTGGTCGATGTGGGTCTGGTTCTTGTAATAGAACAGGTCATCGTGAGTCAGATTCGTGATGTCCAGGGCTAGGTCCAGCATGTGGGGCTGCAGATGCTTGTTCAGGTACATGCCCATGCCGGCGCCGGCGATGGTTCCGGCGATGCCGCCGAAGATGTTGCCCAGGATGGGTACCGCGGAGCCGATCATGGTGCCGCCGGCTCCGCCGACCGTTGCCATGACGGTGCTGACTCCCATCCGGCTCATGGTGGTCAATGCGGAAACGACCTGCATCTTGTTCTTCGTTGTTCGGTCGGCGGCGGCGAACTCCTTTTCGCTCTTCATTGCGCCGTAGATGAGGCGGGCTCCGCCCAGGATGATTCCGGCGTAGGGGAGCAGTTCCCCGATGCCGTCGGGGATGTCCAGCCCCATGTTGGCGCTGAGGGCGCTTAGTCCGTCCTGGGCCCCGTCGACTAGCTCGACGTTGCTGCCGATGTCGGCCATGCTGTCAATGTAGCTGGGGTCGATGTCGTTGATTCGGTCGAAGAGCTCGGTGGATACTCCGTAGTGGACTCCGGGGTTCTGGTCCATTAGGTCCATGATTTCGCCGGCGCGGTCGGCGCCGCCGGTCTTGATTTGCCAGAGGACTTCGTGTCCGTCGGGGTCGATGCTGCTGATGTCCCAGATCGGCTGGGTGGGGTCGGCGGCCACTGAAACGTCGCTGTAGCCGGCTTCTCTCAGTCGGTCGGCGAAGTCGAACTCGGCGGCTTTGCCTTTGATTCCGTTGAGGAATCCGTCCATGGAGCCCTGGCCGCGGTCGATCATCTCGTTCCAATGTTCGTGGAGCGAATGCTCGGCGGCTAGGTTAGGGTAGGCCTCCTGGTAGGCTTGGGTCAGGTTCTGGACGGTGGCGTCGTCGATGTTGGTGGCGTTGAAGACGTACCAGAGCCCGGCGGAGCTGCCGATGGCGGCCTCGGTGGCGTAGGCGGTCTTGTCGCTGTCCAGGAGGAGTTGGAGGTTCTGCCGCAGGGTGCGGCGTCTAACTTCCTCTCCACCGGGGAGTTTCTGCAGCTGGGGCAGCAATCTCGTCGATTCCATTGTCGTCTGCCTTTTAGGCCAGGATGGCGGTGAGCAGGGATGCTACTGCCAGTAGGGTGGTGGCTCCGCTTATTGCCAGTAGGATGGTTCGTGTCTTGGCCGCCTGGGCGGCCATCTCTGTCCTTGCTCCCGCGATGGCGCTCAGCAGCTTGGCTTCTGTCTTTTCCTGGTGCTGATGCAGTTCTGCTTCTGATTGCTCCTGCTGGCGTTGGAGTTCCGCCTTTGCTTGTTTCTGTTGAGCTTGCAGCTTCTCTTGGGCGGCTTTGAGTTGCTCTTGGTACTGCTTCTGGTATTCCTCCTCGGCTGCTTCCAGGGCGTCTCTGACGGCTTGGCCGGCGATTAGTTGGAGGTTTTCGTGGTCGGCCATGTGGTCGCCGAGTAGCTCGGACTGGCGCATCACGCGGGGTATTAGTTCTTGATTGATCTTGTCCTGTTCTTCCCAGAACTTTACTTTCTCGGCTATGGACGTGTTCGCGGCCACTATTGTCGCTCCTAAATGGGTATTATTTCCCAGTCGCTGTCGGCTTCGATCTCGAAGAGGTATTCGGTCTCTGGGGCCAGGGGTGTGGTCTTCCTGGTGTTCAACAACCCCTGGTGGGTTATCAGTCTCACTTTGTCAGTACTCCCGTCCAGGGGGTAGGCGTAGACCTGGAAGGTTCCTTTCCCGTGGTGGCGGTATATAAGTTCGGTGGCCAGGGGGCCGGTCCTCACCGGCTCGTTGAGGGTGCTGTAGCCCTGGGTGCCTTCGTCCTGCCAGTGGGGTATCGGCTCTCCCAACCCGGTGAGTGGCTGGGTCAGGCTGACTTCCCACTCGCCTTCGCCGGCGGTTTCCAGGCAGTACTCGCCGGGTTCCGGCCCCGCTTCCGTGCCGGGGCGGACGACGTAGATGGCGCCGGTCTCGGCGGGGCCGTCGGTCTCCAGCAGGACGGTGGCTTGGTTGCTCTTCTCCGGGGCGGTGGGGACCAATGCAGCGGTGAAGCTGTCGGCGCCGCGGTAGCGGCACTCGGTCAGTAGGAGTCCCTGGTGCAGCCGGAGGGGTTGGCTACGGTGGTCGCCTACTCCGTTGTCCCGGAAGTAGTCTCCGGATTCCAAGTAGGCTTCCAGCGTGGCTTCGTCCGGGGGTCGTCCGGTGGTAGCGCTGCCTCCTTCTCTTGGTGTCGCAAGTGTTCCCGCTATCTCCTCCCGCGTAGGGGCTGCTTCTCTTTGCCACTCTTGGAAGGGTTCTGATTCCTCTCCCGGTGGGCTGGTTTGCTCAGTTTCCTCTTCCGGTTCTCTCAACCCCTGGGTGGTTGTCATGAAGGCGCTGGCGGCTTGATTGATGGTTGCCATGTTCCGGTAGTAATGCAGGCCTTCTTCGGTCAGCTCCGGCCCCTGGGCGGCCAGCAGCGTGGCCCACAGTTCTTCGTTGCTTTCAGTCGTTGTGGTCACTCCTTGGTGCATGGCGTCGGTGTCCCGGAGGGACAGTATCAGGTCTGCCACGTTGTTGGTGGCCTCCTCGCCGGCGGGGATTTCCTGCAGCTCGGCCAGCAGTTCCAGGGAGGGGTAGGAATCGACTTTAGCCATGCTAACTTAACCTCCCAACGCGGGGGTGGTGCTTACTGCAGTCAGGGTGGGCAATAGCGCATAGACGGCCGCGCCCAGCCCGGTTAGGCTCAGTAGTACCGCGCTGCCGGCGGCGGTGAGCAGCAACAGCTTGGTCTTCTTGGCCTGCAGGCCCAGGTTGGTCACTTCGTTCCGGTGGTCGGCTTCCTGCTTTTCCCGTTCGGCCTGGGCGGCGTCAATCTGGCGTTTGTGTTCCTGGGCCAGGGCGATGGTCTCTTTCTGTATCCCGTCCAGCCGGCGGTTCTGGGCCTGGCCCTCTTCCTGCAGCTGAGCCAGTGCGGCCTGGTAGCTGGCTTCGGCGTTCTCCTTCTGCTGCTGCAGGTCTTCCAAGGCCTCCTGGTGGCGTCGGGTCTGGATGTCCACTTCAGCCTGCACCTGAGCCAGGGCGGCGTCCTGTTCCTGCTTGAGTCGTTGTCCTTCGCTTTCCTGCTTGGTGAGAGATGCTTCGTGCTTGTCCTGTATGGCCGTGAGGGCCGCTTCCAGCTGGGTGTTCAGCTCGGCCAGGGCCTTTTGGTACTCGGCCTCCTGCTCCTGGTGCAGGGCCTTTATCGCTTCCAGTTCGGCTTGGTGGAGTTGCTCCTGCTCCTCTAGGCAGGCGGCCAGGCACTCCCGCACGGCTTTGCCGGCGATGAGGGGCAGGTTCTCGTGCTCGGCGACGTGTTCGGCCAGGAGCTGGGCTTGCTTGACGAAGCGGGGGATGAGTTCCTGGTTGAGCTGGTTCTGTTCCTCCCAGAACTTGACGCGTTCGGCGATCGGGACGTCGGCTGGCGGCACGGGCGGGCCTCCTGGCGGGAGTTGGGGCCTTCGGGCTTGGTTCTCGATGCTCTGGGAGTGATTTTAGCAGGGGCTTGTTTAGCGGCTTTCTTTACTTGTTTACTTCTCTAGAAGGGCGGGGCGAAGCCGTCCTTGCCCTCGCCTAGGGGCTGTAATCCTGCTGCTCTCAGCTTCTGGTCCATTGTCTGGAAGAATGCTCGGTAGGCCGCTTCGTAGTGGGGCTGGAAGTCCTGTATGGTGTGTCCCATTAACTCGGCCATTCTGGCCTGGGCTTGTGGGCCGGTCTGGGCCGTGAACCTTCCGCCGCTAATTCGGAAGCTCTGGGCGATGAATCGTTGGACACCGGTGTCGATTAGTTCCTGGGAGAACTTCTCTCTGTCTCTCACTAGTAGTGTCGGGGTCATCGTGATGCAGCTCTGGATTCCTTTCTCTTGCACGGCTGCAATCGTCTTCATTCGGCTGTCGTTCCGCGGCGCGTAGGGTTCGAACGCTTTTCTTATTTCATCGTCGTCGGTGGTGACGGTCATGTTCACCTGTACTCTTCCGCCCTTTTCTACTATCTTGTGAAACAGGTCGCAGTCTCGTACTACCAGGGGGCTACGGGTCTGTACTACCAGCTTGGGCTGGTGTTCTGCCAGGAGTTCCAGTATTCCACGGGTGAGGTTTATCTTCCCTTCTATGGGCTGGTAGGGGTCGGTTACGGTGCTCATGTAGATGGTCTTCTGGTCTACCAGTGTTGGGTTGTTCTTCAGACTAGTTGCCAACTTGGTTATTCCATTCTCTTTCACTTTCACCCACTCGCCCCAGGATTCTTGTTCTTCCTTGTTCGCGCGGAAGAACGCGGCGTAGCAGTAGGTGCATCCGTAGTAGCATCCTGAGTATGGATTCAGGGTGAAGTTGTACTGGTCCATGAATCCTTTGGACTTCTTCGTGTCTTCTCCCTTCTCCGGGTCTTGGCGCATCAGGATCTGCGATGTTTCTTGGTAACTTATTCTTGTTCGTCCTAGTGCTTGTGGACCTGTGACCACTGTGGGCACTGGTGTGCCTGGGAACAGGGTGCCTTGTGTTCCCGCTGGTTTTTTGCTCATCTTTCTCCGTCTATTTCCTTATTATTTTTAATCTGACTTGCTCTTCTCTGTCGTTGAATCCGATGATTTCTGTCCATACTCTTTCGCCGTTGCTGTAGTCATTTTTCGCTTGCCCTGGGCGTAGGATGAATGCTTTGGTTGTCGTCCCTATGTCTAGGAATAGTTTGTCCGTGCTTCTTCCTGTTATTCTTGCTTCCTGCTGGTCGCCTATCTCTAACTGGTGTTTGGTTGTCTCCCACGGAGTTGTTGCTTTAACTTTCCCTGCCGTCGGCGCTTCTTTCGGTTTTCTTTCTTGTTTCGGTGAAACTTGGTGTAGGGGTTCACCTGTCTTCAGTAGGATGATGCCTTGAGGCGGGCCGAATCTGTATCTGATGAACTTTCCTATGTTGCCTTTCCGTGTCTCGAATCCTTCGCTGGTTGCGTAAGCGTAGATTGCTGGAAGCTCACTCGTTTGGTTCAGCTCCGCTATGTGTTGCTCTTTTATGGCTTGGCCGCTAAATGCCTCGTGAAGATTCCTTCGTTTCTTCTCGTGTGCGGTGAACAGTGCGAGATGAGGCTGTGTTCTCTTCATGGCTTCTCTTATTGAAGACTTGGCTCTTTCCTTTGTTTGTAGGGCTGTACCTCTCTCTTGGAAGTCTGAGCCTTTGATGCTGTATGTCTGAGTCTCTGAGTCGTACGGTAGCGTTATGTGGAACCCGGTTACTATCTTCAACGTGCCTGGCGGCAATTTTCGTTCTTGCTTCGGGGTGGCGCGGGACTCTCTGTATCCGCTGTCGAAGTTGTACGGCCACTTTATCTGTCTCCAGAATTGTCGCCCAGTGTCGAGCATCTCCTGTGAAGGCTCCTCTGCATCGAAGAATACGTTTATTTCCTCTCTTCGTTCTGTCAATGCTAATGCTAGCCCTACGCGGCATGCTCCAGTCCCTGCCCCCACGTCGTGGATGTATAGGTTCGCTGGCGTACCTATCTGATCGAATATCTCTTGGAAGATGTGGTAGGTCATTATGGCGTGACCTAAGTGGTATCTGAGCATGTATGCGGCTGCGACGTATGGGTCGTTATATCTTGGGATGTCGCCTTTCCCTGTTACGCCGTCTAGTAATTCGTTGATGGCTTGTTGAGCTTTGCTCTTGTGGAGGTCGGAACCTGAGTTGTGTCTGAGGGCTTTCAGGATGGCCTGGAAGCTCTGTAGGTGGGCCGTGTCTAGCGCTCGTTGGAGCTTGCCTGTTGGCAGACGGAGCAGTCTGCTTAATTCGATTGTCGATTCTTTTCCCGGTTTCATCAGGCGATTGTATCTGTTGGCTTTGTCATCTCCTTTTCAGGGATGCTCTTATTCCTTCCGCTCGGCGAATCTCATGAACAGAGTTCCCGGCCCGGGCTGGAAGCGGCGCCGGCTGCGTTCCTCCAGGCTGGGGTTCTCGCCGTCCTTCGGCGGGACGAAGCCCTCTTCGGCGGCGCGCCAGTAGGCGTGGGTAGGCTGTTCTTTTCTCTCCTTCACTGTGGGCAGGGGAATGTCGTCGGGGACCGGCTGCTGCCAGCCTGGGTACTGGTCGATGATCGTCCTTAGTTGCTCCTCCTTCCCGGCGGGGGCGGTGAAGACCCCTACGTGGGGCTTGATGTGCTGGAGCGCCGCTTTCATGCTGGCCTCGGCGGCTTGCTGCACTTCAGGCAGTTTGTTCTGGTCGTAGGGCACGCTGAGGTGAAAGGCGGTGACGATGCGGGTGGGGTCGCCGGCGAGGTTCCAGTCGCTCTGGGCCGGTTGGTCGGTCTCTTCATATAGCCAGGTGGGCCGCTTCAGTTTTTCTCTGGTCTCTATTGGCATTCCCATGAGCAGTTCGTGGTAGAAGTCGCGTCCGGCCTTCAGCATGGCTTCGCTGGGCTCCTGGGCGGTGTAGCGTACTTCGCAGAAGTTCAGTCCTTCTACTATGGCCAGGGCCAGGCCGGCCCTTCCGGCTCCGGTGCCGGCGCCCACGTCGTGGACCAGGAGGGATGTGGGCGTGCCGATTCTCTTGAACAGTTCGCGGTAGGCGAATTGGGCGGCGACGCATCTCCCGGTGTGGTACAGCAATAGATAGACGGCGGCGGCGTATTCCTCGTGGTACAGGGGTGGGCCGTCCCGGTACATTCGTTCCCGCAGCTCGGCCATCATGGCCTGGGCCTTGGCTCGGTCTTCTTTGAAAGTCGCCCTGTGCTTCGTCTGGTTCACGTAAGAACTGAAGCCTTCGTAGTGGGCGTAGTCCAGTAACTTTTCCAGTTCTCTCTGGGTGGGGGTGTGGAGTGCGTGCATCGGGTTCTTCCAGATCATGGGCGTGGTTCCTTTATCCCTTGGGGGCTGAGATGGGAGGGTGAATGGCAGGGTGAATGGCAGGGTGAGTGAAAGTAGGGAGAGGTTGGAGCTTGGCGACTGGGCAGGCTGGCAGTTTCCTAGTTTGGCAGCTGCTCTGCCGGTAGGCGGGCCTATTACTTCGGTCGTTTCTCTAACCGTTCTTCAAGTGGCCCCAGATGGTCGCCTGCACGCCTTGCGGCGGCGCGGCTACTGGCGTGGGCTTGCCGTTCCGGCTCTTGCCGTCCTTGTCCCGATCGAAGGGGCTGGAGTAGCTCTGCTGGTAGCCGAAGGCGCGGCTGGTGACGTCCAGGCTGACCTTCCGCATCTGGGTTTCGATTTGACTCAGCATCCGGCTGTATTCGTTCTTCAGCGGCTCCAGCAGTCGATGATTGTCGCTGCAGCTCTGGGCGGCTTCGGCCAATTGGTTGCCGCGCCGGTTGGCCGCGGCGGCCACTTCTTTCGCCAAGACAGCAGTCTCCCGATGCTCGGTCTCCTCCAGGAAGCGGGAGCACTTCTCCTCGTGGTCTTGGTCCTTTTTCTTTTGGGCTTTGGGGCCGTTCTCGCCCGGCAGTTCGGGGCAGCCGATCAATAATTCCCGTTTGGCCCGGGTGGCGGCGACGTAGAAGAGCCTTCGTTCGTTCTCCAGCCACTCGGCGGCTTTGGGCGTCCGGTTGGGTCGGCGTTTGTCGTAGGTCGGGTCTTCGCTCTGGGCCAGGACCGGCATGAAGCCTTCTCTACAGTCAGGGATGATGACGTAGTCGAACTCCTCGCCCTTGGTCGCGTGGATGGTCATGAGGTGGATGAGTTGCTCTTCCGGGTAGCCCAGGGTGGTATCGGTCTGGGCCACCTGTTCGTAGAACTCGGGCCAGGCCAGGCCGGTGCTGCGGGCGTATTCGATGATCGCGTTCATGGTGTCGATTCTAGCAGTCGAAGTCTCGCCCTTGCCGTAGTAGCTCTGGTAGTGCTCGGACAGCCCGGCGGCGCTTTCGGTCCAGTCCAGGAGGGCGCCGGCTTCCATCGGCGGGTCCTGGTCCAGTCGGTCTTTTACGCCGTAGAGGATGTAGTAGAGGGGCAGGAGGCCGCGGGGAGCGCCGCTTTCCTTGCCGGCCTGCTCCAGGATGTCCTCTAGCGGTAGAAACTGCTCTCGGGCCGACTGGCAGAGTCCTTCCATCATCCGGCGGGCCAGATAACGGGACGGTTTGTTGGCGATGTTCAGCAACGCCTTTTCGGTCTCTATAGTCGGTATCTTGTCCAGTTGCTCGGCGACGCGGACGTAGTTGAACAACGTCTGGGCTTCGGCTCGCTCTAGGAAAGACCTATGATTCACCGTCTTGAAGGGTATTTCCTGGCCCAATAACTCCGCCGACAGGTCGTCCAGCTGGGCGTGGCAGCGGCCCAATACCCGGATGTCGATCGGCTTGACCTTCTCTTCTTCGACCAAGCGGAGTATCTCGCTGGTGAGCTGCCGGTTGGCCTGGCCCTGGTGGTCGGCCGTTTCCTGGAAGAGTCTTACTTTAGAGCCCTTGCCGGGGTCGGCGGCGACCAGCATCTTGGCTTCGCGCTTGGCGTTATGGGCGATGACGTTGTAGGCGGTCTGGGCGATCTGGTAGCCGAACCGGAACGACTGGGTGAGTTTGTATCTTCTATGCGGCTTGTCGCTGAGGCTCTGCTGGAACTCGCCCAGGATGTAGTCGGCGCGGGCCCCTCTCCATTCATAAATCGTCTGGTCGTCGTCGCCGATGACCATGACGTCGGCGTTTTGCTCGGCCATTATCTCGATCAATCGTTGCTGCCCGTAGTTCACGTCCTGGTATTCGTCGACGATCAGGTACTTCAGGCGGCCGGCGGTTTCTTTTATTCGCCGGGGGTCTTCGTTGAGCAACTCCAGGGCCAGGGGTAGGTAGTCCGCGAAGGTGATGGCGTTCTTCTTCTGCCGTTCGGCTTCGAAACGGCGGTAGATTTCGACGTATTCCGGGCCGTCGGTTCCACTATGTCCGGCGCAGGAGGGCGGGGTCAGATTATCTTTCCACAAACTTATGCAGTTGTGGGCCTCTTCGAAGTCCAGTTCCAGGTCGACGTGTTCGTTCTCCTTGCCGGCGGCGCGGGCTTCGTTGCGGCGGTCCTTGGCCAGCTGGTCGATGATGATTCGCAGGGCCAGGTCGGCCTGGTCGGTGTTCTCGCCGTACCACTTGTAGTGGGGCTTGGGGATGTACTGCTTGATTATTCCCAGGGCGTAGGAGTGGAAGGTGTCCACTCTCGGCTGGGCCTTGTAGTTCAATCCGGCCTGGGTCAGTTTTTTCTTGAAGTCGGCTCGGGCTCGGGAATTGAACATTAGGACTTGGATCTGGTCGGGCTGGACCCCTCTCTGCCGCAATAGGTAATAAATTCGATGCACCATGGTGCTGGTCTTGCCGGAGCCGGCGACGCTCAGCACTCTCCCGTGGCAGCCGGCGGGGTGGTATATCACTTGGAGTTGCTCTTCAGTCGGCGTGGCCATGCCGGGGGGTGGCTGGTAGGTCGCCGGCGGCCTTTCTCGGGCGAAGGGGGTCTCCGGGTTCAGTAGGGCGCTTTGCCGGCCCTTCTCTTTCCCTGCGGTCTGCGCCGCGGTGTCGGCGGCTTTGGCCACTTCCCAGATGGCTTCCCGGGGTTCCGGGCCTTGCTCCCGGGGACGGAAGTGGGTCTTCTCCGGGGTGTGGGGCCTTTTCCCGTTGGCCTGCGGTCTGGCTTGTTGCTGGGCTTGCGGCTTGGCTTCCGGCTTGGCTTGGGCTGCTGGGGGCGCTGCTTGCTTCGTTGGCGGCGGGGCTGCTTCGGTTATGGCTTGGTTCTGCGGCGGCGTGCCGTTATGCCGGCCGTTGGTGGACGGCTGGTCGGTGGGGCGTTTCGGCCGCTTGATGCGAATGCCTGGCTTGGTGGTCAAAGAGGGGCCTTTCCCGTTCTGTCCTCGGGGTGGCTTCCCGGCGTTGGGGCCGGCTTGTCTGGCTTGCGGGTTGCTTCGGTTCATTATCCTATTATTGCATAGACTGTTCTGTTTTCCAGCCCTCTCAGGTAGGTGAAATGCTGTGTTTAGTAAATTGCTTTAGCGGTTTTGGTTCATTCTCCGGTGTGGCTCAGGGTGGCTCTGCCAGTCTCTTCAGATTAGTTCCGGGACTTTCATCGTCTTGGGCCGGCCGCGCTTCCCGCTGATCAGGATCTGCCTTTGGCTGATTTTCCGGGCCAGGTCGGCCAATGCCAATTCCTGGGTGGGCCCCAGTCCGTATTCCGAGTGGGCGGTCTCCGGGTGCTCCTCCGGGTCGAAGTAGCGGACTTCCTTCCCGTCCTGGGCTTCTAAGTAAGCCCAGCTGTCCTGCCGGCGGTTGCCTTCAAGCTGAATTATCAGCCGGTTGGCTTGGACGAAGTCCTCCAGCTGCTGCATGGCGGGGCTGACGTCCCGCTGGGCCAGGTTGACCAACAGGGCGGCGCCGCTGAGCATCTGCTCCTTGGTGGGTCGGTCGATGAGTTCGACCTTCACTTTGTTTCCTTGGGGGAAGGTGACGTTGATGCCGGTGGGCTGGCTGGTGGGCGGGACTTGTTCCATTCGGTCCAGCATGCGCTTGCGGAGGGCTTCGTCCCGGCCTCTCTGGAAGGATTCCTTGATGGGGGTCTCCAGCTTGATGCTCAAGCGGGGCGGCCAAGTCTTGATTGTGACTCGCATGGGAGGGCTCCTTGGTGGGCGCTGGGGTCTTACTTCTGTCGCTTAGGCTGGATGTTTCGGCTGGTCCAATCTTTGGAAATAGCATATCCTTTCCAGGCCTTGGCGCTTCAGCCGGCGGTAGGCTTTGGTTTCGCTTTCTCCCAAAGCGTAGGCGCCGGTGTCGATGTCGATGCCGACGAAATTGGCTTTGCTTGCTTTTCGCTCTTCCTGCTGCAGTTGCTGCCGCACCTGCTTGTGGAAGAGCCGCATTCCGCGGAGCGTCACCGTGTTCCCGTCGCTGGGCAGCCTGGTTTCCAGGGCAGCTTCCCTTTGTCTATCCCAGACGAGTCTGGTCTCGACCAGGCAGCGTCGGGTCGCTCTGGCCTCTTGCCAGGCCTCCCCCAGACGGGGGATGTCCTGGCTGGTCAGGTCGCTCTCATTCTCGTTGATGAGTTTCAGTTCCCATTCCAGGAGTTGCTCCGTGTCCTGCGCGGCTCGGGCGATTCTCGGTAGGTCGTGCCACTTCTGCCGGAGGTCCAGGTTCTTCCGGTCGTGGGTGGGGTCGTAGCCCGGGCCGGCCAGTTCTTCGATCAGTACTACTATGTCGCGGGTGTAGAGTTCGTCGACTAAGTTCAATAGCTGCTCGGCGTGGTGCTTGGCCAGCAGGATGAACCAGCCAATTTGCTGGTTGCCCTGCCAGATTGGCAGTTGGTCGATTACCGCTTGTGGGGTGTTTTCGATCAACTCCGGGTTCGCCTGCCTTATCGTTAGTTCGACGTTGTGTAGGCTTCGGTCCAGAAGCTGGTTGGTGGTGTTCATCCGCAGGGTGTTGTGGTACTGGATGGCGTCCTGTACCAGCGTGGGCTGTTCAGTAAGCCAGTCGCTGCTGAGCTGGCCGCTGAGCCGGCCGGCGTTGTATTCCAGGACGCCCAGTAGTATCCGTCTGGCTCGGGTTTCCTCGGTGGCCTGGGCTTGGCCTAGGTGCTGCTCCAGTTCGGTTCTGGCCTTCTGGAGGCTGGCCAGGGCCTCGTGCTTCTTTGTCGTCTTCCAGTCATCGGCCATGGCTGCTTCCCCTCCCGTCCTTTCCCTTCTCTTCCTCTGGCTTAGCTGGCCACGGGTCGGCTGCTCATGCGCAGCGTGGCGCTGTAGCCCACCTTCTCAGTATGGGTCTTGCAGCCAGGCTGGCGCTGGCCCAGGGCCTCCCGGGCCTTGTCTTCGGTTCCGCTGACCTCGTAGTCGCCGCTGGCCGGGTCGATGACCACGAAGTCGCCGTGGTTCAGCTGCCGTTCCAGCCGGATTTTCCGGTGGTAGAGCAGGCGGGCCTGGTTCCTGATTTCGTCCCATTCCCGGCGGGCTGCGTGGTGCCGCCGGTGCTTCGCTTCCTGCGCCGCTTCCTGGGCGTAGTGGGCTTCGATCAGGTAGACCTGCACCGTCGCGGCCCGGGTGCTGGCTTCCAGGTACTGCTGCCGCCGGGGGCTGGGGGTGGGCAGCTTGTTGCCGTCTTCGCGGGCTTGGTCCTCTTCTTTACGGACTGCTTCCGCCTCGTACTGGAGCAGTTCCTGGGCGATGCGGGCGAAGCCCAAGGCTTCGGTCAGCCGGCTCCAGGTGCGGGTGTCCTCGACGGCCTGCATCATGGAATCCTCTCGTTCGGCTCCGGCCATTCGGGGTTCTACCACTTCCTCGATGCAGTGGACGACGTCGTCCAGGTAGGCGCGGCGCAACTTCTGTTGCAGTTCTTTCGCCAGGTGGTGGGCGTGGAGCAGCATCCGGCCGGCTTCCGGGTCTCCCTGCCACTGGGTCAGCTGTTCTGCTACTTCCGGTGGCGTTGGGTTGCGCTGCTCCCGCACGGCGACGCGCAGCCAGCGGATGGCCTCTTTGTACGGCTGGTTCAAGCCGGGCATGGACAGGCCGGCGACCATGCTCAGGGCTAGCTCGGTCGCTCGTTCCGGCTGGTAGCCCTCTCGGTAGGTCTTGCTGAGGTTCACTTGACTGGTGGCGGCGCGGTCCAGGAGGGCGATCAGCCCCTGCCGTAGGTTCTCGGTGTCTTCGTCCAGGGCCGGGGGTTCGCCGAACTTCAATTCGGCGTAGTAGGCTCGCAGCTCGGTGCCCAGCCGGACTTCGCGTTCGGTGGCATCGTAGACGGGGTTCCTGGGCCTTTCGGGCTGGGTTGTTTCCATTTCTTTGTCGTTGCTCATGGGATTGGTCTTTCTCCTTCTCGGCTGGTGCCGTTTGCTATTGCGTGGCTGGTTTCCTTTCGACCAGGTCTGGGACCTCTATCTCCCGGCGTTCGTCCTTGCTGCTGGCGTTCACCACCATGATGGCGCCGCTTATTTCGTAGGTCAGCCCGTGGAGGGCGCTCGCTCGGGTGGGTCCGCTGCCGAAGGTTCCGCGCAGGAAGCGGTCTCGGTGGTCCCGCTTGAAGTCAGCCCGGGTGATGCTTGCTTGGAAGCGGTTGATGTACCGGTTCCATTTTACTTCTACTGCCACGCCTTGTTCGCTGGCGAAGTCGTACAACTTGGGATATTCTCGGCGCAGGCTGGCGCTCCCGTCCGGTTCGACCTTGCTCGGCCTGTTGCGTTGGCACTTCCGCAGCATCTGGATTGCTGCCTCGATGCAGCGTTCTTCGTAGTCGTCGCATGCTGCGACTTCGGCCCAGCCGGTGGCGGGGTCGGTGGGTGCGTCCGGCTCCGTTGCGTCTCTCATTACTTTGTTGCAAATGCTCATCCGGCCCTGGGGCTTTTCAACGGGGTCGTGCTCCTCCCCCGGCGCCGGGAACCGGACGGTGATTGTCACTTCAGGCAGGGCTATGCTGTGTCTGCTGGTTAGCTCTTCTTTCATGTTGTCTGGCTTCCTGGTTAGTCCCGCTCCTGCAGGTTGGGGACTGGTATCTCCTTCCGGCGCTGGCCCTGGGTTCCGTAGGCGTACAACACCATGATGGTGTAGCTGATTTTCTCGTTCAGTAGCACGATGGCGCTTTCCCGGCTGCCCGCGCTGCCGTAAATACTCCTGAGTAGCTTGTCGCTGCTGTCCAGTTTGTATTCCGCGCCGTTGATGTCGGCGTGGAAGCGGCCCAGGCCTTCGTGCCAGATTATATTCAGCTTCAGGTTGTGCTGGGCGATGAAGTCGTGGAGTTTGGGGAATTGGATTTCCAGGGAGCGCCTCTGGATGGTCATGGTCTCGTTCTCGCTTCGGGCCTATTGGCTTGGTTGGTTGTTCTCTTTGCCCCTGGGCCGGGCTTCTCCGGGGCGGCGCAGGAAATTAGCGGACGGCAAGGGGCTGGCAATCGACTCTTGGTACCAGCTCTCAGTACCAGCTCTCAGTACCAGCTCTCAGTACCAGCTCTCAGTACCAGCTCTCAGTCCCAGCCTAGCGGCTGCTGTGCCGGCGGGGCCGCTTCTTGGCCTTGGGGCATTCCTTTAGATTGGTCCACTGGTTGTGCGCCAGCTTGTGGTACTCCTCCGGGATGGCCGGTTCCTCCTGCCGGTGGTGGATGCGCCGGGACTCCTTGCAGTCCCGGCAGCCGATGGTAACGACGTAGTCTTCGGCCTGCCAGGTCTGGGTGTCGTGGACCTTCCAGCGGTGGGTGGCGGCGCGTTCCTCCCGCCCTCGGGTCTTGTGGTAGATCTGGCTGAAGCCTTGCAGGATGCAGGCCAGGTACTGCCTTTGCATCTGCTCCTGGGCCAGGGCCTGGATCGACTTGGCGTCGCTGAAGTCGTAGGCTTGGGTCGGGTTCGGCTTGGTTCGGGTTGGCGTCGTGCTTGCTGTCGTGCTTGCTGTCGTGCTTGCTGTCGCTGTCGTCTTCTGGCTGGTGCTGCTGATGTCCGTTAAGGCGGCCGGAGCGGCGTTCTCCGTATGTCGGGGCATCGGGCTTTTCTCCTTCTATTGAAGTTTTGGGGGCTGGCCAATAGCTGGGGCTGCTGCTTCTATTATACCTGGTTACAGCTCGTTGCTGGGGTCTTGCGGCAGTCTCCAGTAGTTCATTCGGCCACTGCGGAGTTGCTGGAGTATCTGCTTCTGTTCTCTTTCATAGTGGTCGTCCAGGGGGTGGTTGATTAGATACTTATCCAGGTATTCCAGCGGGCAGTCGTTCAGCCAGCAGCGCAGGCCGTCGGCCAGCTGCATCCGTTCCAGGCTCCACTTTCGCAGCAGGGGCTGCTTGGCGATCGGCGCTGGGCTGCTGCGGAAGTCGCTGACCGCGCGCCATAGCTCCAGGATGGGACGGTCCGGTTCCTCCGGTACATGCTTCAGCAGCCAGAGCAGGGGGTGGTTCTTGGGGGTGGCGTAGGGCGGCAGCTTGGTTTCGTGCTTCAGGAAGGCCGCGATGCTGGCCTCGCTGATCTGCCAGTCGGTGACGACGTGATTCCGTTCCAGGATGTCGATGGCGTGGCCGATGAAGGGGGCCAGCTGGGTCAGTTGGTCGTCCCAGAGGTTGGGGGTGGTGCCGCTGATCAGGTTGCGTTCGTTCCTGGCCTTCTTCTGGTTGCTGACATACCCCCGGTGGGGCCGGGCGTCCTTCTGGGGTATGACGCTCTCCCGGTTGCGGTCGGGCCAGATTGCTTGCAGCACTTCGTCGGCGTGGGCCAGTTCTTCTTTTTGCCGGGCGCTCAGGGCAGGGCGCATCATCTTTCTCTCTCACCTCAGCCGGCGGCTGGTTGCTTCCGGGTAGGCCAGGTGCTCCCAGTAGATTACCGGGTCCTGCGGCGGCGTGGCTATGGTCGTACCAACTTCTTTGTCTATTCCGGCGGGCTGGGGGCGGATGACGTTGGCGCAGTCGGCGCAGGTTATTTCGCCTTCCAGATCTTCGTAGCCGCTGCCCTGCTGCCGGCGGAAGCGCAGTCGGGGGTGGGCCCGGTCCTTCGGGCAGTGCCAGAGGGCCGTCCACCCGCAGTGGGCCTGGGGGTAGACGTGGGGGCCGATCAGGACGCCGCGGCCGTTGTCCAGATGGTAGATCACCGGTAGCCGGGGCTGGGAGCGCGGCGTAGGGTTGGCGCCGTCGCTGCTGTAGCTGTATTCGGTCTGCATTGCGGGGTTCGTTCCCTTCAATGTCGTATCTGGGTAGTGTCTGGGTAGTCTTTTGGTAGCGTTTGGCTAGCGCCTAGGCAGTCTCGCGGTAGTTCTTCAGTAGCCGGTGGGGTTGCCTTGCTCCAGGCTGGTCGCCTTACTGGATCCGCCGGGGGTCGGGCAGCACTCGGCTGGTCGGGGTGTGGTGCAGTTCTCTATTCCTGGTCGCCTGGTCCACGTAGTGGTGGTACCCGGCGGGGTTCCGTTGGCTGGGGACCAGCCGGTAGGGGTCGAAGCCTTCGCTGACCAGGGGCCGGTCGGCGCTCTTTTCCATGTTGGGCAATAACTCCAGCAGGTCCAGCTTCATCTTACGGTGGAAGCCGGATTCCCGGGGCCGGAGGGTGAGCCCGGTTTCTAAGTATTTCTGCGGGCAGTCGTTGGGGTTCAGCAGTAGGGCTGAAATCAGGTTGACCCGTTCGGCGTTCCAGTTTCTCATCATGGGACGCTTCGGATTGGGTGGCTTGTCGGTATTCCAACGCTGGGTGTTGTAGATTTGCCAGGCCTCTAATATCAGGCCGCCGGCGGTCTGCTTCGGCTGCTTCAACAGCCAGCAGAGGGGCCAGGGCCGCTGCGGGCCTTCCAGGAAGCGTTCCACTGACTTCTCTGAAATGCGGTAGTCCAAGATGTGGGCCTGTCGTCCCAGTTCCTGGATGAACTTGGGGACGAAGGCGTAGAGGTATTGGGGATTGGGCCCCAGCTTGCCTTCGCCGCTGACCATGTTGGTCTCGCTGGCCTGTTTGACTTCTCGGTAGTAGCTCTTCAGCCTGGCGGCGGAGGCGTTGTTGCTGATTTTTCTTACTAGCTCATACGTCTGTATGCTGGCCTCGGTCGCTGCGTTGAGTCCCTGGGACTGGCGGACGGCTTCGGCGTTGGCTTCGGCCTTTCTCGGCGTGCGCCTTTGCGCTGGGGCCGGGGCTTTTGTCGCCGGCGGTCGGCTTTTCTTCCTGGTAGCGCTGGTGGTGGTCATCGTTTGTCTGCCTTGTCGGGTTTATACCGTTAGGGAGATAGTCCCGGTGCGTTTCGGTTGTTCCGGCAGCTCTTGTCCTCTTTCCTGGAAGGCCCGGATGAAGGCTTCGGCCACTATGTTGAGTTCGCTCAGGGCCAGCTCGGCGGTCTCGGCCCAGGCGCGGCAGCCGGGCAGCGCCGGCACTTCGGCCATGTAGACGGAGCCGCTGTCGGCGCTGTAGGGATACCTGGGTTC
Source organism: uncultured Acidimicrobiales bacterium (assembly GCA_958295925.1). Taxonomy (GTDB): domain Bacteria; phylum Actinomycetota; class Acidimicrobiia; order Acidimicrobiales; family CATQHL01; genus CATQHL01. Next base: position 479,501 of record OY282384.1, on the reverse strand, counting down.
GTGGATGACGTAGTCCAGGTGGTAGGTTCGCATTCTGGCTGAGTCTCCTTTGATTATTCCTGGTCTTCCGGATGGATGCCGGTCTTCCGGTCGAAGCGGTCGGCCTGCTGGTCGTTGAGTTTCTTCAGCCGGCCTCGGATGTCCACGATGTCGGCTCTCAGTTGGCACTGGGGGCACTTGCTGTCCGGGGTCATCCGGGGGTTCCGGTGTCCTTCTAAGAGTTCGTCGTGGCCGCAGTCGTAGAGTACTTGGGTTACCGGGTGGCCGGGGCCGCCGTTCTGGGCTCGGCGGAGCACTTCGGCCGGCTGCCTTTCGGCTATCTCCCGGGGGTCGCTTTCGGCCAGGTAGCCTTGCATTACGCGCATGGCGGCTTCCTCCTCTCCCGTGGGGTGTTGATAGTTCTTGTCGTTCAGTTGCTTTAGATAGCGTTACCTCTAAGCTGGCGTGGCTACCTGCAGCTGCGGGCTGCTCTGGTGGGCGGCGCTCTCCTGCTCGGTCCGTTCCAGGTCCCTGATGGCCTCGCGCAGGAAGGCGTCGGGCAGCCGTTTCGCGCTCTGGTAGCGCACTCTGCGGGATTCGTTGTCCACCGTCACGTAGGCGGAGACGCTGCCGTCGGAGTGGCAGCAGATGACGCAGATGCTGTGGTTCCGGCCTCTGGTGTCGATGGCCACGCCGTCGTCGAAGTTGTAGACGCCGTAGTGGCGCGGGTGGAAGCGATGCAGCTCCTTGAGTATCTGGCGGGCGTTCTCCTGGGCCAGCTGGCTGGGGACGGGGAGGTTGTCCTCTCTGGCGTCGGCTTCTATTTCCGCTAGCTCCTGCAGCGCTTCGGCCAGGCTGGCTCGTTGTTCGGTCCAGGTCATGCGCTTCTTGGCGGTTCTCGGCTGGCGGGGTTGCAATGCCGGCCAGGGCTGGGAGTTCCAGTCGCTCTCGTAGCCGCGGAGGTCGGTGAGGCCCAGGGCTAGGCCCCGTTTCACTGACTCCAGGCTGCGCTGCTTCTGCTGCCAGTTCCTCTGCTTGAGCTCTTCCTGGTTCAGGTGGCCTGTGGGTTGGGGTGCTTTTGCTTCCTGGTTGGTGTTCATGATTGATTCCTCCTTCTTTTCCCTCCGTGGGGAGTTCTTTGGTTACTGGGGTGGTGGCTTCGCGATGCCACTATTTCCGGGGGATTCCCTGGTGCGGGGACTCTCGGTCTGTCCTTTCCAAACTCCTTAATCCAGGCGGAGCCCAGTAGTTCTGGGTTTTACTGGTCGTTTTCGTGCATTGTCAGTGACGTATTCCACTCCGGGAGTTCCTTGGCGAAACGCTCGCACTGGTCAGTGGCGCAGCCCCGTTGGTTCGGGGTTGGATCTACACATTTAGTGTAGCGGGGTTGATTGCCCTTTGGCGGGCTTGCCGGGCGTGTGACTCACAGCGACCACTCCAGTGCATTACCCTCTGCGGGGTATTTTAGGCTCGTCCTTATTGAAGTAGACCTAACCTTCAGGCGAATTCCTCTCTGCGGGGAGGATTCCTCACTTGGCTAGTTCCTTTACCAGCTGGCTGTTTTCCGGTGACGGCGGGTCGCGGTGCCTTAGGTGCAATACGATGGGGCTGTCGTGGTTCCTCAGTGGGTCGCGGAGTTCGGCCTTGCTTTTCCATTCCAGTTGGCCGGGGCGCTTCCGGCGACAGCCGGGGCAGTGGGTTTCCTTGAACTCTCGGCGGATGGTCTCGTCGCCGTGGTGTTCCATCACATAGAAGACGTGGCCGCATTGCGTTAGCACTCGGGTGACCGGTAGCCCTTGCGGGCAGTCCGGTCGGTGCATGTAGACGGAGTTGTCCACCCATGGCCGGGTGTTCAGGTCCTTGTAGCCGATGGTGGTTTGGCTTATTTCCATGGTGCGATGGTCCCTCGCTGCTGGCGGTGATTATGTTCCTGCATCGTAGTCCCTTTTGTAGGGGTTCGGCAATATGCCGTGGTATTGGGCAAACGGGAGATCGCCCTTCGTTCTTCTGGCCGTGGGCGGTGGTTGGTAGGTCGCGGAACCTTGCCGGTTCTTCATACCTGGCACTTTCAACTATGGATTCCCAGACATTTGCGTAACCGGGAAAATTTGAGGCTGGGCCGTTCTTCTCACTCTAGGTGCTGCGTGTGTCGTCAGGTAAGCAATGTCTTTCGATGGTGGATCCCCCTGGGCTTGGGGGCTGGTAGATAACAGGCCAATGCTGTACGGGAAATTCCTCTCCGGGGAGGACTGGCGTCTCTGTGGTATCCCGTGGATTGCCGTTGGTCCGGCGTTTTTGGCGGGTAGCCCTCCGTTGACTTTGGCAGTGGTTGATTCTCCCTGGTGGGAGAATGGCCCGCGTCAGCGTTCTACCTTCTAGTCATACTGGCGTATTCCCCGTTGCTAGGGATTCTGTGGTCCTGTATCAGATCCTGTGTCAAGACCCAGGCGGACCTCCGATGTCGGAGTCTGCTCTAAGATTGCGCAGGTAGCCCAAGGCGGATTCCCTCTTGCAGGGAAGCAGTGAATCTTGTCAAAGCAATCCACATCCGTAGTATCCCGGTAGTCTCCGGGTTCTCTTGGTTCCTTTCTGCTCTGCTGCCAGTGGCCGTTGCTCCTGACTCTGATGATGGTAGGCTGATTCCTCTCCTGGGACTGTTTTAGGTTTGGCGCAGTCGCCTGATACCGGCGTATCCCAATGCTGGGGTTGGCTCGGTGGGTCATTCGGCATCCGCTAGGGGATGGCGGGGTATCACCGGTGGGTCGGTGTTTGCCGGTCGGTGTTGGTCGGTTGCTTATCTCCGGCTATTGGGAGACAGGGTGGAGCCCTTCCGCCCTGGGTTTCACGTTAGTCTCTGCTGTGGGTGATTCCTTTCGTTGGGAAGTGCCTGGAACCTCGGTTCTTTCAGCAATCGGGTTGATTTCCTCTCGCTCGGGAATCGGCTCGGCTGCTGTTAGGACTATCACTGGGTGACTCTCTGCTTCCTGGTCGCCGGCTTGGGCTTTCGAACTCTGATCCCAAGCTGTTGGGCTGGCTGATTCCCGTTGCCGGGACTTTCCTGGGTTGCTGCTGCTTTTCTCCTGCGCTGCGGCTCGGCCGGCAGCTCGCTTGCTGCCGTCTTGGTCTTCTTCTTGCTTCGCACCGGTTGTTCCGGGTCCGGCAGGAACTCCGGCAGGTCGGGACCCTGGCAGCGGTCGCAGGGGGCCGGGAGAATCTGGCGGCTGAGCAGGGGCAGGTCCCGGGGCCGGACCAGGTAGGCCCTTTGCCGGGGGCCTATGTTGAGCATCTTCAGCCATTCCAGCTGCTCCGCTGAAGGCTTGCTGCCCTTCTTCTCGGTCTTCAGCTCCAGGAAGAGGGTCTCCTGCACCGGCGTGGCCGCTTTGCTCCAGGCTGGGCTGTTTTGTCCTTCCCGGTGCAGGGCCAGGTCGGGGAAGCCGCTGCGGCCGGCGCCGCCGAACTTGGTTATCGGCCAGAAGGTGACCTTCCAGCCCAGGTCGCGGGCCAGCTTGACCACCAACTTCTGGAAGTCGGCTTCGGTCAGGGTCAGTAGGTCTTCCGGGGTGGCCCGGTCGTCGACCAGGAGGTGGGCCGGCAGCATGGTTGTATTCAACCTCGGTATCGTGATTCTGAGTGGAGCGCCTTCCGGGCTGGGTCGCCAGGTTTTGCCGGTAGTATAGCGGTGGAGCCACTTTTCCGGTGGGTTGTGCCTGCCTTTCCGCTGCGCGATATGGGAGGAGCCCTGGTTGCTTTGGGGTTTCTCTTCCTGTGTGTGGCCTTCAGTTGGTTCTATTGACAGAGCGGCTGATTCCCGGTGGGCCGGGCTTGTTCTTCGCTTCAGCTTGAGAACAACTTAATCAGGGTGGGTGGACTCCTCAGGTCTGCTTTCGGGAATTATGACGCTGTTCGCTACCCAACGCAGGTCTGTCGTGCTATTATAACCTATGGGCCGGCTCTACGGGGCTTTTCCTGGCCTTGTCGGTGGGGCTGGCCCGTAACGATTTTGGAGCTCATCTGTTCCTCTGTTTCTGCCTCATTCAAGTTTGCCTTTTGGAGGTTCTTCGTTTTGACACTTTCACACGCGTTTACTTCTTTGCCTCGGGCTTTGTTGGCCGCTGCCGCGTTCGTAGTTGTCCTGGGCCTGGGGTTCTTCCCGGCCGTGGGCACGGCCTCGGCGCAGGAGGGCCAGCCGACGGCTACCCCGGCGCCGCCTAGTGCGGAAACCGCTCTGACCGGTGTCGCCTTCCACGACAACGAGCCGGTCGGGTTGAATACGGCGATTCAAGCCAACGGGGTTAATCCGGTGGTTACTGCGCTCACCGATGCCTCGGGCGCTTTCAAGATGACCATTCCGGTCACTTCCGCTGCCGCCGGCACGGTGGTCACCTTCACGGTGGGAGCGTTGACGGCTACCGATACCTACGTCATTACTTCGGCCGGTGGGGCTGCTGCCGTGGTCCTGCGGACCACTTCGGCTCCAGCGACTGGGCAGCAGCAGCCGGCGACTACTACTCCGGCGGCTACGGCCGTTCCGGTGGCGACTGCGGTTCCGGTTGCGCCGGCTCCTACCGTCGCTTCTACTCAGGTTTTGCCGGCTCCTACTGGGTTGATGGATGCCTTCGGCGCGGCCGGCGTTAGCCAGCCCCCTTCGGTTCAGCTGCGTCCGGTGGAGGACGTCATCTATCGCGGAGGTCAGGGCATCATCGAAGTGGTGATGAACAACCCTTTGATCAACCAACGGCAGATGGTGGTGGATCTCAGCATCTCCGCGCCGGCTAATTTAGTAATTTCCGGGCAGGATTTCGCCGGTTCGCTTTCTGCGGGTGAGGCGCGTACTCCTTTCACGGTCGCTCCGGGACAGAGCAAGACGATCATCATCAACGTCCAGAGCGACATTGCCGGGAAGTACCTGGTTCATGCGCTGGCGACCTACTGGCCGCAGGATTACCCGCAGTTCAACCAGACTCAGTCCTTCCAGCATCAATTCACCGTCGACTTCCAGCAGGAGGCGCCGGCGCCCAATCCGGCTCTCAATCCGAATGATGTCGCTCCGGATCCGGTTGAACCGGTAGCTCCGGCCGCTGGCGCTGGCGGGTCCGGTGGCGGACCTGGCCTGGGTTGCCAGATCGGCGGGGCGCCTTTGGTCTCCGGCAGCGGCGCCCTGAACGGCGACCTGCTGTTGGCCGGCCTGGGCATCCTGGGGATGGTTGGCCTGGTCGGCTTCCGCCGGCTGGTCTAAAGCTAAGGGGAGCGTGAGCTGAATTGTCGATGGCTACTTTAAGGCAAGTCTTGCCAATTACCCTGGGGGCTGGGGCTTTCGCCCTGGCCCTGGGGCTGGTCCTGGTCTACGGTTCTCATATTGGTAATGAGCCCGGCGTGGTTCGGGCTCAGGGTGTCCCAGGGGGCGAGCCGACGGCTACTCCGCCGGTGGACGACGCTGACGGTACTCCGACTCCGGTGGCGACTGTGGCTCCGACCATTGTCCCGACCATTGTCCCGACCATTGTCCCTACTCTGGTTGCTACTCTCGTCCCCACTGCCACTCCGCCGGTAGTGATTGAGCCTACGGTGACTCCTGTGCCGGCTACGGCTGTTCCCTCCGGCGGGCCGCCGGTTGACGATGTGCCGCCGCATGTCTTTGTCGGCGTGGCCTTCGTCAATGGGGCCATGGTCTCGGCGGGGACTGTGATTACTGCTTGGGATGGTGGTCGTTTGGTGGGTGAGACTCAGGCCCGGGACGGCGGGGCTTTTACCCTTTCGGTTTCTCGGTCCAGCGGCCCCATTTCCTTCAGGATTGGAAACCTGGTGGCAGCTCAGACTGAGGCTGTCTGGAAGTCCGGGGATATTAAGACCGGTTATACGCTGGCGGCGGATACTGAGGCCCAGGGCGGGGCTGCTCCTTTGCCTGGGCCGGCTGCTACTCCGGCTGTGACGCCGGTAGCAGGGCAGACGCCGGCTCCTACGGCTACTCTTCATTCCGACTGGTGGGGGTGGGCGCCTAACCCCATTCTCCATTTCGACCTGACTTCGGTGCCCTTGGGGGAGCCGGTGACGGCTACTCTCTCGGTCATCAATTCGTCACGCTTGCCGGAAATGAAACTCCTGCTGGGCCTCCGGGTTCCTTCGGGGATGACCCTTACCGGTGAAGGTTTGCCCGAAGCCGGCTGCAGCGGCCAGTGCTCGGCACTCTTCACTGTCGCCTCCGGGGCCTCTGAGGAGTTCCAGCTGGAAGCTGTGGCCTCTGAAATTGGCATCTATCAACTGTCCGGGTTGGTGGAGTGGAGTTTCCCGGACGCCGGGCCCGGCTCCTTCCCGGAGGGTGAGCTCTTCGTGGAGAGCGAGCGGCTGAAGGTTGACCCTCTGGCTACGCCCACGCCGGTTCCGGCTGCTTCCAAGGCCTCTACGGAACCCAGTTTGTTGATTGGTTCATCTTCGTCGGTCCTCAAGCAGGGCGATGCGGCTACTCTCACCGTCCAGGTGTCCAATCCGGGATTGTCCGGCGGGCCGATGACCATTTATCTGCAGGTTCCGGTCCCGGTGGGCTGGACCGCCTGGGGTTCGGACTTTGCGGGGACCTGTTCCGCCTCTTGTTCCAGCACCTTCTCGGTGTTGGAGGGCGGCTCTAGGGAGATTGTGGTCAATCTTCGGCCCAATCAGGTGGGGACTTTCAGTTTGACGGCTCGGGCCGACTGGGAAGTTCAGGTGGACGGGGCTGGCGGCGAATCCGCTGCTGAGCCTCTCGCGTCCACGGTTGAGAAATCTTTGGACTTCACTGTTCTTCCTTCCGGTGGTACGGGGTTGACTACTCCGCCTACTCGGGTGGTGGCTGGCGTTACTGCCAGTGAGGCTGGGGGTGGCCCTGCTGCTCCTCCTGCGCCGGTAGCTCAGCAGCCGGCTGCTCCCGCGGGCGGTGGGGGCTGCGCAGCCCCTCTGCCTGCCGGCGGGAGTGGCCCGGTGGGGCTTTGGTTCCCGGTGGGGATTGCGGCCTTGGGGCTCCTCGCCTTCCGGCGGGTATTCTAAGTGATGATGCCCTTAGTCTTTGTTTTCAAGGGAGAAGAGGGATTGAGTAAACGATGGGTCATAGTTCTGATGGGGTTGGCGGCGTTGGCGCTGTCGCTCATCTCTCTGGCCTGCACCCAGGTGGTGGTGCCTACTGAGGAGGCTGGGGCTGGCGGCTTGGGGGTTAATGGCCAGGGAGGCTTCCTGCCAGACTTTTCTGATCCTCAGGTCCAGGCTTATGCCGAGCAGGTGGATTACATTCGTAATCAGATCGCCGAGGGTGAGGAAGACATGGAACGCCTGGCTCATGAAATCGCGCAGCTTCAGGAGAAGATTGGCAGGGTCGGCTTGGAAAGCAAGGAGCTGGTGGTGGCCGACCAGGAGCTGGTCAGTGAGAAGGTGGATGCGGCGGGGGCTGCTGCCGACAAGGGTCTGGACCGTATCTTGGAGACGGCGCAGAATCTCCTGAAGGTGCAGCAGGAGGTCAAGAGGTTGGCTGATAAGAGGTGGGACCTGGCGGTCTCGGAGCGGGATGCTTTGCGGGCTGAGGAAGCCCGCATTGTGCAGCTGGAGCGTGTCAATAAAGAAACCCAGGATAACCTGAAGGTGCTGGCTGACGCCGAGGCGTTGTCGCAGGTTCGCTTGGCCATGGCGGACGACGTGGCTGAGCTGGTGCGGCAGGAAGATGCCTTCAAGCGGGAGAGCGCTGCCGCGGAGCAGGCGGCGCAGCAGCGTTTGGATGCTGCCGAGGCGCGGGTGAAGTCTTTCCAGGGCCGCTATGAAGTGGCTAATCAGGGGCGCAGCGTGGCGGCGCAGAGCTTGCGCGAGCTGCGGGCGCGTCTGGCTTTGGAGTCTGATTGCGCGCCTGAGATGTATAAGAAGCTGGAGCTGATGCTGGGCATTCCCGGAGATCCTTCGGCGCAGCCTGGCGGTACCGGTTACCAAGTGTCTGCCGGGGTTCGTACTCATCTGAAACTTTGTAATGGTCGTTAATTCATGAAAATTCCTTTTCGGTCTTCAATTCTTGTATCTGCCCTGGGGTTGCTCCTCCTGGTCAATGTCGCCTGCCTCGGTGGGCCTGGTGGCCAAGCCGTCGATGGGGAGTATGGCCCTATCCTTGCTCCCCAGCCCACTTCGGTCTTCTCCTACTGGGAGAACCAGGTGGGTTTCAACTTGTCCGTCAAGTCGGATGTTGACTTCGATGTCGCGGAGTTGCGTGAGGAGCGCGATGCTCTCCAGTTGGAATACCAGCAGGCTTTGGATCAGCATGAGGGTGAGCTGGCCGCTCTGCTCGCGACTGGCAATCACTCCTTCGTGGAAAGTTCCGCTATCCAGGAGGATGCGGAGGCTGGGCTTCGTGCCGAGGCGGAGGCGGTCAATGCCTCTGCTGAGGCTTTGCGGGAGCAATCGGGGCTCAGCGACACTCGCAGCGCTGAGCTGGAGTCGGAGAATGCCCGTGGGGCTGACCGCCTGTATGACCGGGGGCTGGTGGCGGAGCGGGCTGCTGCTGACGTGGCGGCGCGTCTTGCTCGCGGTGTTGAGTTAGTGCTCCCGCGTATCCGGGTCGTGGAGCAAGGTAAGGTTCGCGAGCGCTACTCTGTCTTGGGTCGCTCTCATACCGCTTCTCAAGAGAAGTTGCTTGGGTTGAATGACCGTGCTTCCAGCGTAGAGCGTGAGGCTGGCAGCCTGGAGATCGCTGCTGCATCTATGGAACAGCAACGTGAGGGGGTTGAGCGGGAGCTCCGTGAGCTTCGTGGGAGGACTGAGGCATGTGGCGCTGCGCTCACTGCTCTGATTGAAGGTATGCAGGGTATTGAGGAAGAGTTCTATGCTCAGGGTGATGGGCAGGCGGCTTCCGGCACTTTCCAGAGGATGAAGTCTGTTCTCCTCGCTTTCCCTAATCAGTGTCAGCGGGCGCCGTAATGGTGTCTTGGGCTGTTCTACTTTGTAGGAATAGTAACCCGATCCCGATGCGGTTTATCTTCCGGTAGACTCCGACGTCCCGGTATAGGTCTTCGGTTTCGAAAGCCGTAGACAGCTTGTGGTAAGCGGCGATTACTTTTTCTCTTCTCTCTTCCCTGTCCTGGCTGGACTCTTCTAACTTCTTCAGTGCCCGGCTTAGTTCCTCGGCTGCTCCGGGTGAGCTGCAGCCCTTTGGCATCTTCTTTGCCAGGTAGTTGGCTCACGCTTGGGCTTCTTTGGTGATGTCCTTCGGCACGTGGCGCCTGGTCGGCATGGCCTGCCTCTCTTTCTGAAATGCTCCTTTGGCATTCAGGGGTACTGTAGTTCTTGGTAAGTTTCCCTTGTGGAAGGTTCTGGGGTTCTCATCCTGGGTCTGTCAGCCTTTGTCTCTCGGAGGTGCTTCTTCTATGGAAGAGATGGCCAATCTGATCAACAATGTCGCCAGGTTCCTTGCTTTTGGAATCGGCGGCGTCAGCGTGATCGTTTTCATCTATGCCGGCTTTCTCTTCATGACCGCCAGCGGTGACCCGCAGAAGACCGGCCAGGCGCGACAGGCTTTGATGGGGGCTTTCATCGGGCTGATTATTACGGGGGCGGCGTTTGTGCTGCCCCGTATCATTTCGCAGGCGATTATTGAACCTGCCGGGGGAGTGTCTATTGTTACTGAGGGGCAGGTGGCTTGTGATTCCTTGTTGGAAGATCAGTTGGTAGCTCAGAGGGGTGCTAATAGTGCAGCCCGTATGAACGAGGTTATCAGGTTGATTCAGAATCGGCAGGAGTGTTCTGCGGATATTTGGGATCCTGAGGTTGAGACTACTTTTCTTACTACAGCGTTCGTCGCTAAGGGTGCTACTTTTGTTGATGACACTAGCTCGTGTTACGGTGTGAATCCTGTGGCTGGGGCCTCTGTTGGACAGACTGTCGTTCCTATCGGCTTGCGCGTTGGCCGTGCTGCTGATGGTGCTCCAGTTGCTCGGGCTTTCCGTGATGAAAGTAACAATATCATTGTTTATTTCCAGTTCGGCTCGCTTCCCTCTGACGACTCAGTCTGCTGGCTGTATACTTCTCGTCTCCGGAGTTGGAGTCGGGAATATAACTCCTAGCCATGCCTTCTAATTTCCGTGATTCTCCCTGCTTTTTCTTATTCTGTCTTCGCCTGAGGTGATTCTTCTATGGAAGAGATGGCTAATCTCATCAACAACGTGGCTAGATTCTTAGCCTTTGGCATTGGTGGCGTTAGCGTCATCGTTTTTATTTATGCTGGCTTTCTTTTTATGACTGCTAGCGGAGATCCGCAGAAGACTGGCCAGGCGCGTCAGGCGCTCATGGGTGCGTTCATTGGTTTGATCATCACCGGGGCTGCCTTTGTCTTGCCTCGGATTATTAGCCAAGCTATCATTGAGCCAGCTGGGGGCGTTTCCATTGTTACTGAGGGCCAGGTGGCTTGTGACTCTCTTCTCGAGGACCAATTGGTGGCTCAGAGAGGTGCTAACAGTGGAGCTAGGATGAATGAGGTTATTCGCCTGATTCAAAATCGGCAGGAATGCTCGGCTGATATTTGGAATCCTTCTGTGCTCGGTACGTTTACTGACTCTACTGGCTTTGTTGCTTCTCCGGCCACTGATGGAGATGTGGAAACCCATTGCTTTGGTCTGTGGAATACCACTAATAAGGTTCCGGCTACTGATGTGGTTGGTTCTGTTGAGGTTCCTTTGGGCCTTCGTGTTAACCGTGTGGTTAGCGGTAGTCCTTTCCCTCGTTCTTTCCGGGATGAGGCGAATAATATCCTGGTATATTTTGCTCCTGTTTCTTATGCCTCTGACAACTCTGTTTGCTGGCTTTATACGTCGCGTCTGCGTAGTTGGTCTAGGAACTATTGATTCCTTCGTTTTATCTGTACCAGTGAGGTTTCCTTTTTATGGAAGAGATGGCTAATCTCATCAATAACGTAGCTAGGTTCCTAGCCTTCGGCATTGGCGGAGTCAGCGTCATTGTCTTTATCTATGCTGGCTTCCTGTTCATGACGGCGAGTGGTGATCCGCAGAAGACCGGCCAAGCTAGGCAAGCTCTCATGGGTGCTTTCATTGGGTTGATCATCACTGGCGCCGCGTTTGTTCTGCCTCGGATTATCTCGCAGGCGATTATTGAGCCGGCCGGGGGTGTGTCGATCGTTACTGAGGGCCAAGTCGCTTGTGATTCTCTCCTTGAAGACCAGTTGGTCGCTCAGCGCGGGGCTAATAGCGCAGCGCGTATGAATGAGGTTATCCGTTTGATTCAGAACCGTCAGGAGTGTAGTGCAGATATTTGGAATCCCTCTGTTTTGACAACCGTGGCCTTCGTTGGTGTGGCTGAGGCCACTGGTAACTATTGTTATAAGGCTACTGCTACGGACATTGATGGGGGTGATCCGGCTGCTGTGGGCACTGTTGCTGTTCCTCTTGGTCTCCGTGTCGGCCGTGAGAATGGTAAGTCCCCCGTAGAGCGTGCCTTCCGTGATGAGTCCAATAACATTGTTGTTTACTTCAGTGGTCTCCCCTCAGACAACTCAATCTGCTGGCTGTACACTGCTCGGCTTCGCAGCTGGTCTCGCAACTATCAGTAAAATCTTGGTTGGCAATACTCTGTTATCTTTCCTTCAAGCTCCTTCTTCCCGAAGGGGCTTTCTCTTTTACCGCTCGCCGGTGTCGATCTGCACCGGTCTCCCGGTCCGGCTCATTATTTGGGTGTACCCGATGAACAGTCCTTCGATCATTCCTCTTCGCGCGGCGGCCGGCTGCTGGTTGAAACCGCTGCCCAGCGCCCGGACGCCTTCTATGGTCAGGTCATCGGTGTCCTGTTCGTTGGGGATGATGCAGCAGAGCAGGATCCGGTAGATCAGCTCCTGGTCGGCGTAGGCCAGCTTCATGCTCCCGAAGTTGGCTCGGGCTCCTTCGGGGAATAGCGCTTCCGCCCCGCCGCTCAGGCCGATGGCGATGACTTCCGTCTCGCTGAGGAAGTGCAGGAACAGGGTGGCGCGTTCGCTCTCCGGGAGCTGGCTCATCGAAGTCCCGGCGAAGGCCATCTGTTTTCGGTGGGCGTCGGCCCACTGCAGCAATTGGGCTTGTTGTTCGGTTTCGAGTGATTGGTTCATTCTGCTGCTTCCTCCTCGGCGTCGATGGCGTAGGCGATGCGGTAGCCTTTTTCGTGCAGCGCATCGACCAGGCTGGGCGCGCTGTTGGTGGAATAGCGGCCTTTTTGCCATGAGTCTGTATTCGTCCAGTTGGCGTGGGTGGTGGCCAGCTCCACCATTTCCTCGTGGGGGATGAGGAACCAGGCGCGCGGGTGCTTGCCGCTGCGGGCCGGGAAGGCTACGTGGATGTTCCGGCCCTGGTAGGTCACGTCGATGCAGGGGCGGGCTTCTATCCTTAGTGGGAAGCTCCGGGCGGGGTCGGTCTCGTGGACTGCGACGCAGGCGGTTCTCCGGTCGCCGGTTTGCTCAGGGTCTCGGCTCAGCTCGGTGCAGCGGTAGCCGTAGAGGGTCAGGAGGCGGGCCGCCTCGTAGTAGTTGTGGCACCCCTTCTGGCTGTCGCTTAGCTCTGCGTAGGGTTTCTTCTCCAGTTTCAATCCTTTCCTCCTTCTGGTCCGCTGGCTCGGCATTTCTCTATTGTTCCGCGATGGCCTGGCCGATGCAGTACCCGCCGTCGTGCAGCGCGGTTATCAGCCTGGGCGGCGTCCCTGAATAGGCGCCTTTGGCCCAGGACGCGCTGGTGGTCCAGTCGGTGTGTTCGGTGGCCAGCGCTACCAGCTCATCGTGGGGGATTAGGAACCACGCCCTGGGGCGTTCTCGGTTCTCTCCGGGGAAGGCCAGGTATAGAGACTTGTCGAGCCACTTGGTGTTGATCCGCGGAGCTGCCAGCAGCTTTACTGCGATGCTCCATCCCTCCATGGTCTGGGTCGCCAGGAAGTCGGCTTCTTTGGGCTGTTCCCGCTTCTCTTTCCCAGTCAGTTCCCGGCACTGATAGCCGTACCAAGTGAGCAGCTCCGCGACTTCGTGGTAGTTCTGTTGTTTCTTCAGGTAGGCCGGGAGCTGGTCGTGGGTCATTCTGGTTAGTTGCATCGTTTCTCCCTTCTCGGTCCTTCCGCCTGGGGCGGTGTCTTTCTATTCTCTCTCCGTGGCGTAGCCGATGCAGTAGCCCTGTTCGTGGAGGGCGTCGATCAGCTCAGGCGCGCTGGCGCCGGTGTGCCGGCCTTTGTCCTTCCAGGATGCATGGGTCGTCCAATTAGTGTGTTCTGTAGCCAGGGCGACCAATTCCTCGTGAGGGACCAGGAACCAAGCCCGGGGGCGGCTGTTGCTTTCGCCGGGGAAGGCGAGGTGGAGGGACTTGTCCTCGTATTGCTGGTCAATCCCGGGCCGGGACTCCAGCTGCACTCGCAGGTTCTCGTTGCTGCTGGCATGGGTTGCGGTGAAGTCGACTGCCGTTAGGTCTCCGGTCTTCTCGCTGCGGTTCAGCTTTCGGCAGGTGTAGCCGTAGAGGGCTAGGAGCCTTGCGACCTCGTGGTAGTTATGGGTCTCTTTACCTTTGCTACCGAGCTGGTCGTAGGTCATCTTCTCGTGCCATTTGCATTTCAATTCTGTCTTTCTCCTCCTCGTGTGGTGATAGTCTGTCTCCCCGGCGTGGCGGGGTTGCGTCTAATTTAAGAAACGGTGTATTCCCGGTGCGGGATTTGCTGTCCCTTGTCCCTGTATCTCGACTGGTTGATTCCTCTCCGGTGAGGATTGTTCAGGGCTAAGATGCCCATGCATTTCAGGTATCGGTGATCGCCCTGTGTTGGGGCGCGTTCGCTAGCTGCGCTGAAATCCCGGGGAGTCCCTTGCTCATGGGAATCGTCATGTTCTACTTGGGTGGAGCTACCTGGCCGGCAGTTTCGGGATGCCGACGCCGGCTTTGATTGCTTCGATCAAGGCGGGGTCGCTGATTTCGACCACGCGGCAGTCGGTCAGGAACACTGTTAGTTCGTGGTCGCCGTTGGCGTTCATGCTCTCCCGCAGCTGGGTTATCTTATCCGGGTCGAACCAGTGCCGGGTGGTTCCGGCGTTGACGGTCTGGATGAAGTTTGACATGGTTGGGGTGTCTCCTTTTCTGCTTCCCTGTAGATAGGGAGTTTAGTGAATGGTGTTTAGCTTATCTGCGGTTTGGGTTTGGGTTGATTCCCTTTTTTGGTGAGGAAGTGGTCCCTTTCCAGTCTACCCTCTGGCTGGTCGATTTGCTGGGGAGTCCCTGCTTTGGGAGTTGGGGACTTAATAACCGGTTGGGCCGGATTATCGGCGGAGCCCTGGTCGTCGTGTGGGGTTGGGCCCCATGGTTTGCATGTCGTCGGGTGGAACCCTTTCTTTCCGGGATGGGACTGTACTCTTTTTGTGCCACTGGCGGAGTCCCTTTGGTGGGGGAATGATGGGCCGTGTGTGATGCCGGGCGGAGTCCCTTCAATCCTGAGCGAGTGAACATCATTTTGTAAATGCAGTCCGGGGGAGTTCCCTTGGTTGGGGAAGTTAGGCTGGCGCGTCTGCGGTTGTTGACTGGGGGAGCCCCGTCTTCTTGGGGGTGGGCTTTCTCTCCTTCGGGAGAAGCTTTCTGCTGGCAGATTCCCCAGGGCGGGGATTGTTGAGACGGGGCTGGGCGTTACTGCCCGGCTTGGCACGGCCGGCGGGGCTGGCGATGGCTACTCCAGCCCGGCTTCGATCCTGGCTTCGATCCTGGCTCGCTTCAGCCATTCCTCTCTGATTAGGGCGAAGTACTTTCCGCCGATCAGGACGGAGGTGGGTTCGTCCTTCAGCAGGACGCGGTAGGCGCTGCGCCACTTGACGTGTCCCTTGCAGTGTTCGCATTCCTCTTCGTAGTACCAGTGTTCCACTGCGCTTACGCTTTCGACCTCAGCGGTGTCGAAGGTGCGGTGGTCGCGGTGATGTGGGCCATGTTTGTTCTTTCCTTCTGGCTCCCCCTGGGTTGGGGGTTGTAGGGTTCGTTCCTTGTGGGTTAATAGTATCTCTCGTCTCTGGGGTCCAGCACCAGCATGTGCTCGGTGCCGACCTGGTCGACGACCTTGACGGCGATTTTGCTTCCCTGTCCCGCCGGCGGGAGGTCGAAGGGGACCGTGGTGCGGCTCTGCATCGCCTGCCACTTGTCGGGGTCCAGGGCTTTGCTGCCGCCCTTGGTGAGGGCTTTCTCCAGGTCGCGCAGGGTCTTCTGGTTGCGCTTGTTGCGTACCACGTTCATCAATCGGGCTCTGAAGGACTCCCCTTCGTAGTTGGTGTCCACCATGACGGCGCGTACCTTGTGGGCGCTTTGCGGGCTGACTGTGCCCTTCCGTGGGTCGTAGGCGTGGATGGCCTTGACGGTCAGGGTTACTTGTTCTCCTGCACTGCCGCTGCTAGGGACTCTGGACAATACTATCTCCGGCTCGGAGATGATGGTGAAGGCGTCGTCCTCCTGGCCGGGTTTCAGGCCTTGCAGCTGCAGGTCGCGGTGCGCCATGATGTGCAGGATCCTCAGGGCGGGGTGCCGTGCGCTCTGGGGCAGAGCGTTCTCGTCTTGGGCGAAACCTATCATGATTAAATGCTTTGCTCCCGTGTGTGCGGCCAGGGTCTGCTGGGCGGCGAAGTTGGCGCGTCCTGCTGATACCACTTCGTCCTCGCCGGCGATGTAGAAGGTGGCGGGGAGCCTTTCGCCGGTCGGGCTGACTAATGTCCCGGTATGGGTCAGGTCCGGGTGTTCGGTGGGCTGGAGGTTCTCCACTCGGTATCTGGAGTTGGCGGCGCCAGCCAGGGGCTGGCTGATGCCGGAGGTCTGCAGGGCCTCGATGATGCGGTCTCGCACCGGGCCTGATGCCGCTTGGTTGGCGCTGGCGGTGCTGCCGGCGGGCTGGGCGCCGTTGACGCTGGCGGCGTTGCTGGTCGTGTTGGTCGCGGCTGCCGTAGCGTCGTAATCCTCGGTGGGGGTGGCCCGGTACGGGGAGTCCGACTCCACCGTGAAGGGGGAGGCCACTCGGATTTTCTTGCTGTCCTTCTTGGTTCGGTCCGGGTGGCGGATGACGTCAGAGCCGTCGGGGTTCGGCCCATAAGCCAGGGTCGCGGCGGAGACACGCATCTGCCTTTCGTTGACGAAGCCCTGGGCGGGGTCGTGCCGGTATGCGGTGGGCGGCTTGGCTACGAAGTGGGTTCGGTTCTCCGGTGGGTGGAGTTCCTGCTCCAGCCGGTGGTCCAGGGCGGCGCCTTCCGGCGAGTCCTTCAACAGATGGCAGGGGTAGGTGGTGGTCAGGAGCCTTTCTCTGGCGATGGCGATGGATACCTGGGATACATCAGTAGCAATCCAGCGGCGGCCCCAGGTTTCGGCCTGGATGGGCATGGCGCCGGAGCCGCAGGTCAGGTCCAGGACCAGGTCGCCGGGGTCGGTGGTCATCAGCAGGCAGCGTTCCAGGACGCGGGGTGGGGTTTCTACTATGTATTGCTTGTCCTGCACTCTGCCTGTTCCGGTCCAGATCGCGTTGATTCTCCGGCCTGTCATGTCGTCTGTGTATTGCTTCCAGGTCAGGTTTTCTAGGTTCTCGGTGTTAAGCCGCTCTTGTGAAGCAATGGAGTGTAAGCCGCTAAGGCTTACACGCCATTGCCTACCCGATGGACATGGGTAGGCATTGGCGTGGCACTGAGTGCCGCATATGTTGCCATAGGGGCAACCTGGGTTGTTCCTCTTGCAGTCGTTGGAACACTGGTGGTCCAACCATTCTTTCCCTGTTCCTTCGCAAGGCCTCCCGCCAGGGTGGTGGTAGTACGTTTCGGACCGTCCTGTTTCACTCTCATGCTGTGAGTTAATCGGTCTCGCGTTCCAGACCTTTGCACCTTCTGGTAGGTTTTCGTCTGGGTTGTCCCTTTCCTCCTCGCGTATCTGTCTGTTTGTTCCGTCTGTGAGCTGGACCCTCTGTAGCATCGACATGTTTGTCATTTTTTCTTTGAGGGTCTCTTCCTCGTAGAGTCTGTATGTCTTTACTTTGTTCTTGTCTTTTGCGTACCACAGCAGCCAGTTACTTATTTCTGGCAAGTTGGTTGCGCTTTGGTTGAATGCTGTGATGTAAGGAATCGTCGCCACGTGGTTCTCCACGCCGAAGACTTCGCTCATCAGTACGGCCACTTGGTGGACGTTGTCCGGCCCGATCTGGACGATGATGCTGCCGTCGTCGGCCAGCAGCTCTCTCGCCAGCTTGAACTGGTCATATAATCCGTCCAGATAGGAGTGCACTCCGTTCCGGTAGTTGTCCCGGAAGGCCTTGATGGTGACGGGGTCCTGGGGTACGCCGCCGATCGTCTCGCCGGTCTCCTGGTCCTCGGCGTCCATCCCCACCTGGAAGTTGCTCCGGAAGGATATGTTGTAGGGCGGGTCCATGTAGATGAGGTTGACCTGCCCGCGCAGGTCCTCTCTATACAGCAGCGAAGCCATGGCCCGCTGGGCGGAGCTGCGGATCAGCCGGTTGGACCAGTGTCCCTTGTACTGGTAGGGCAGCCAGGCGGCCTGCTCTATGGGCTTGCCTTCTGCGTCCTCGAAGCCGTTGATCTGGCCGAACATGTCGGTCTGCTTCGGCTGCCATTTCAGTAGTGAGTTGACCCAGGTCTCGGGGGAGACCTTCTCGTGGATGTAGAGGGGGCCGTGGGTTCTTTCCTCTTCGTCCACCGGGGTCCGGTTCCACTCCAGCCGGGGGTAGCGGGTGCGGCTGGGCTGCTCTTCTATTGACTGGTCGGGCAGCGGCGTCTCGGCCAAGTCCGGGGTGCTGGCGACGGAGCCGCTGGTCTCCGGGGTGGGCAGGTTGGTCCGCTCGGCGGAATGGTGGCTGTAGGCGGTGGGCTCGGCGGCGGGGCCGGTGCGGGCGCGGGGCATGGCGTTTGCTCCTTCTGGTTGGCTGTTGGTCGCTTTCGCTTCCTCGGTTATTTCCACGTTATTGATGCAGATTACTGGGGTAGCGCTCAGGCGGTGACGGCGTTGGTGGTCACTCGCTCTTGGACTGCGTCCTGGTGCTCTTTCACCTTCTCAGCAATCAAGTGGGCGGCCTCGGCGATGCCCTCCAGGCTGTCCAGGTAGAGGTAGTCCCAGGTTCTCTTGTGTCCGAAGTTGGGGTGCTGATTCACGGCCGGAATCCAGTAGTTCTCGGCCCAGCGGCGTTTGACTCGGTCGGCGTCGGATTCTCTTCCTTTCACTTCTATTACTAAGTAGAGTTCCTTCTCATCGCTGAGCGGGGCTACCGCCAGGAAGTCGGGGATATAGCGGTGGGCGCCGCCTTCGTAGACGTAGGGGATGTGCCAGTTCAGGTTCTTGTTCCGGGTCCACCGGCTGATCTCCCGCATCTTATCCAGTTGCTCGGCTACCTGGTACTCCCAGCCGGAGTCGCAGTGGGCGTAGGTTATGGGGCACTTCAGGGTAGGCCCATACACCAGGTTGGCCTTCTGCAGGGCGGTGTATTCCCTTAATTGGTCGGTACTGAGCCAGAGCTGGTTGTCCGAAGCCTTGGCGTCGAAGACCGGCCTGGCCTGGGGGTTGGCCTTCTTGATGTCGGTCTGTCCGATCAGCCACTGGGCGGCCTTGCCGATGCTTTCGGCGTCTCCCGGCCAGGAGGCTCGGTCAATAGGCCCGGTGAGCCGGTTGCAGTCGATCAAATCTTTCAGGATGCCGGCGGCCTGGCGGAACAGGGCGCCGTTCTGCAGGGTGGTGCGGTCGGCTTGGGCGGTCTTCTCTTGAAGGTCGTGGCTGCCGTTTCTTTTGGCTTCCCGTTCCCAGTCCTGCCGCAGTTCGGTCACGGCCTGGCTGGCGGTGCGGTAGATGAATTCGTCGCGGCTGGCTTTGTTCTTGCTGCGCAGGACGCTGTCCGGGCCGACCCAACCCTGGAGGTGGACGTGGCCGTTGTTCCTGGCTGTAATCTTCTCCGGGGTGATTTCCGTCATGTCTTTGGGAACCATAGACACCAGGCTGGCGGCGTGTTGGCCGCCGCGTTGGACTAGTTCTGTTATATTGGGCCATTCCAGCGCCAGGTCGGGCCTGGTGGTGTCCACTCTGATCTGCACTTCCGCTGGCTGGATGCAGGAGCAGTCCTTCCGCAGCTTGCCGCACTGCTGGCATTTGGGTTCTCTGACCACCTGTTCGTACTGGGGGAAGGGGATGCCCAGGATGGCGGCGTATTCGGGGAGTAATCTCTGTCCGGTCTCGTCGAAGTCGAAGGTCACCCGGCGCAGGGTGCGGCCGGCCACCTGCTCGCAGAGCAGGGCGGAGTCGAAGGCGCGGTAGCCCAGTAGATGGGTCACGGTCCGGGCGTCCCAGCCTTCGGTGAGCATCTCCACTGATATGACGCAGCGGACGTCCTCCCCGGGCTGGCCGGGCTTGCCGATGGTGTTCATTACTCTGCGGAGTATGGCCGCGGCGCTGTCTGCCTTGGTGAAGCCGTAGGCCGGGTTGTTCCGGTAGAGCTCGGCCAGTTCTCGGATCGACTGGTTGATTTCCTTCGACGTCGCGTCCTTCTCCTCTTCGATCCGGCTGTGCAGCAGGATGGTGCGGGGCGTCTTTCTCAGCCGCTTGGGCTCGCCGGGGGCGGTGAGTTCGTAGTTGGAAAGCAGGGGCGCTCCAGCGTCGCCTTTACTCACCCAGTCGAACATGCTGTTGGCCGTGCTGACGCTGTTCATTACGATGGCGTAGACCGGGCGGCGTCCGGCGGGGGCCGGGGCGTCGGTGTCTGGGTCGCCGGCGGCCTCTTTCACGTAGGCGTTCCGGTCCTGCAGCGCCCAGTCCTTCGTCAATCTATCGTGCTGCTCGGCCAGCAGTTTGAAAGCGTCTTTCAGCAACGGGTTGTTGGTCTCGTCGGCGGGGTCGAAATGGGTCTGTTGCTTCTTGTCGGTGTTGCCGTAGATGTCTCGGAATTCCACTCTCAAGTCCCGGGAGTCGGTATTCTGCTGGCCCATGGCCGGGGCCTGGGGTATCTTGACCAGGCCGGCTTCTATCGCGTCTACCAGCGAATAATCGCTGGTGATCCATTCCATCAGGTCCCGTTTCCGGTCCATGTGGATGGGCGTGGCGGAGAGGTCGGCCACGTAGCTCAGCCTTTTGGCTTCGTCCAGGTGCTTGATGCCGCGGAACCAGCGGGTCAGCGTGCTGTCGGTTCTGACTGTGACGTCCCGGTGGCAGTGATGCGCCTCGTCGTTGATGACCATGATGCGGCCCTGGGGGCGGGACTTGGCGTCGGTCACTCGGTGGAGCATCTCTCGGGGCGTCTCTCGGGCCTGGGGGTTGTCGCTGGCTCGGCTGCCCTGCTCCTGGCCTTGGATTAAATTCTTGGTCAGGCCGGTGGGCATGCCCTTGATGGGCAAGAGGTCCAGCTGCTGCTCGTTGGCGACTATGATTTGGGCTTGGCGCAACGCCTGGGCGTATTGCCCTCCTGGCGGTAAGAGGTCGAACTCCTGGTAGTCGTTGGTCTCGGCGTTGGGCAGCAGGGCGGCTTCCAGTCTTTCTTTCACTGTAAGCCCTGGTGTCAGCAAGAGAAATCGGTCGACGAAGTGGCGGTCCTTCGGGTTGGCCCGGTGATTACTGGCCTGCCACAAAATCAGCATGGCCATGATCAGTGTCTTCCCGGCGCCGGTGGCGACTTTGTGGGCGATCCTGATGACGTTCTCGTTCTGCCGGTTGTTTATCTTGTGCAGCTTGGCAGTCAGGTCCGGGGGTTGGACTTCCATGACGTAGATGTGGGTCAGTACTGCGTCCAGCTGGGCGAAGTAGAGCTTGCGTTCCCTGGGATTGTCCGGGTCGTTGCCCAGCCAGTGGGTCAGCAGCTGCTGGGTGGTCCAGGTGATGCCTGGGCAGCCTTGGGCGTGCCACTCCGCTACTGCCTTTCTTACTTCGTTGACCAGGGGGATGGGCGGCCAGAGCACGCTGGGGTTGCCGGGCTCGGGGGCTACTCCTCTCACTGGCCTCTTGGAGCCGGAGACGGCTGGGATGTTCTGGGCAGTGCGGCGGCCGGCGACGGCGGGGCCGGTGGACTTGGTGTCGCTGTTGATGGCCCAGTGCCAATCCGGCGGGTCGTAGGGGGAATTGATTACCGGTTCTTCGTCCGGATTCTGGGGCTGGGCCTGGAGCTGGCTTCTGTTGGCGGTGGCGGTGGCGGTGGCGCTGGTCATGGATGTCTTTTCCTTGTAGGCAAGGGTGTTGTGACGGGCAGTTATGTCTGTCCTCTTCTGGTGTTGCTTTAGCGTAGCATAATGGTGCGTGGTATGGGGCGCTCTCGTTCTCTGCTCCTAGGGGTAGCTGCCCTTTGTCCCTATCCCTCTCCGGTGAGCCGTTGCACAGCTCCAGCGCAGTTCGCAGGCTTGGCATAAGCTTTCCGGTGGCGGCTCCTTGGGTTCGGGGAAGTGTCTTGTCTCTTTCGATTCCTCGATCCTGCGGATTGTTTCTTGGGCGAGAGTGTCTGCTTTCGTCAGTTGCGGCTTGGTTATCTCCCACTGGTGTATGCCCTTCGGGGATAGTGTTCCGCCCTCTTGGGTGGGGAAGGCGTTCAGGTAGTACAGGGTTCCCTGTTTCGGGGTGACCCCGTTCTTGTTTCCCTCTAGCAGGGCATACATCTCTATCTGGAAACGGTTCTGTCTGTCTCTGGCTGTGTTCCTGTTGGGCGTCTGTGCTCCCTTGAAGTCGATGACCTCAAGCCCTGAACCGTCGGGGGTTGTTGTTATGGCGTCCGCGATTCCCGTCAGGTCGTAGTTTGTTCTTTTCTCCTGGACTGGGTGCTCGGTGCCTACTAATCTGGGGTAGAGTTCCGGTCCTGCTTGGGCGTTGAAGCCCGTGATGATTTGCTTGGCTCGTTCGAGCTGCTCCTTTGGTAGGTACAAGTTCTTCCCTTTCAGGCTTTTCAAGACTGCTTGCAGAGCCTTTTCTATGTCTCTATCTGTTGGCAGCCTCCCGCTGGTTTGCGCTAGGGATAGCAGGCTGTGCAGTGTTTCGTGGACTAGGTCGCCGAAGGTTTGCCCTGTGGTTGGGACCGCTTCGTATTTCCTTCTTGCGAAGTGGTCGTAGCGGATGGGACACTGTAGGTAGGCTCCTAAGTCGGCGGTGATGCTGTAGCTTGGTTTTGCTTTCTGGCTTTCCGGTGCGGGGAGCTGCAGCTCGTTGAAGGGACTGGGCTAGTCTGTCATTACAGGGGCTGTCTCCTGGCTTGTCATTGGTTCCTCAGTCGCCTTCTTACAGGGGTTGGAAGTAATTTCGACACCATTCGCTGTTTCGGCCGCCGAAGGCGGGGTAGGGCTTCTCTTTCGCCAACTGCTTGTTCTCGGTCAATAGTATCAGTGCTTGCTTAGCACGGGAATAGCTGACGTAGTGTTTTCTAATCCGGTCCTGGAGGCTCACCTCCTCGGCATTGGGCCATCTCTTTCTTCCGTTCTGGCTGAACTGGTGCAGCTCCTCCTGCAGGATGCAGCTGCCGTCGGTCCGGTTCTGGGTTTCCATCCAGCTGTTGGCGGCGAAGACGATGTCGAACTCCAGCCCCTTGGCCTGGTGGACGGTCATGATGGGGAATTGGCCGGAGGGTGCCGGCTGTATCTCCTCCTCGTCGTCCTGGTTCAGGTCCTGCTCGACCAGGTATTCGCATAGTCCCTTCTGGAAGCGGCTCAGCCACCAGCGGTTGATTTCTCCGGGGTGTTCCTGGTCGATTCGGAGGTTGCGTCCGTACTCCTTCAAGAAGGTTTCTAGGATTTGCGTCAGCTTCGCCAAGCGGGCGTCCTGTACCGGGTCCTGTCGGTAGGTGGTGAAGGGTTTCAGTTGCAGGATGCGGTAGAGCATGTCGCTGGCGGTGGGGCCTATTCTGGCTCCCGCCTCTTTCTTCATGATGTTGGCTCGGCTCTGTTCGACGTAGCGTTGCAGTTCCGCATTCTCGTGGGCGATGGACTGGTACGCGGTCTTCATGCTCTGGACGCTTTGGCTCCACATGGTCTGCTGCTTGGCCCCTAGCAGGGTCAGCAGTGCCCCCATGGCTTGGGCGATTTCCGGCTGCTCGTGGTAGTCCTTGGCGCGGGGATTGTAGATTGGGATGCCGGCTTCCTCTAAGGCCTCGTGGAATGGGCCGGCGTTCTTCACTGTTCGCTTCGTGCTGCCCATCAGCAGGGCGCATTGGTTGTAGTCCTTTATGGTGCCGGCGGCCTTCAGTTCTTGGACCAGCTTGGCCAACTCCTGGGCGGTTCTCCCGATGCTGTTTCGGGCGATTACGCTGAGTTGCGGATAATAGGCTGGGCTCTGGCGCGTGGCATACAGTGGCTCTTTGCCTTCGCTGCGTGCGCTCGGCTTCTGCATGGTGGGGAAGGATTCCAGGTAGTGGTTGCACCAGGTTACTATCTCCGGTGTGGACCGGTGGTTGGCGGCCAGCTGGATGACTTCCGGTTCTGTTTCCCAGGCTGCTGCGCAGCGTTCGGGGAACTCGGTCATGCATTCCATCGTCCCGCCGCGGAAGCGGTATAGGGCTTGATCCTCGTCGCCCACTATGGTTAAGTTGTGGGGCGGAGCGCCGGCCAGCTGAAAATATATCGCCTCCTGCATCGGGTTGGTGTCCTGGTATTCGTCTACCAGAATATGGGTTATCCCTTCAGCCCGGCCGGCTGCTTCGTATTCCGCTTGCTTCTGCTCTAGGAATTGCAGGTAGGCTTTCAGCAGGTGGTTGAAATCGGCCGCTCTGGCTTCGATCAGCGCTGCGTGGTAGATTTTGTAGGTTTCGGCCAGGGCGGTCCATTTCCCGCCGGCTTGTTCCAGGGTCGCCGGGTTGATGCGGTTGTCGGTTATCCGGTCCAGCAGGTTCTGGACGCCCAGGGTGAAGGGCCAGGCGCCCGGCTTCATCCACATGGGCTTGAAGCCTTCGTAGAGTGCGTTTCTCTGCCCTTGGGTGAGGTTGGGTATTACTCTGCGGTCCACCAGCATGGCGCTGCCCACTTCGTCCAGTAGTCGGAAGTTCCGGTACGCTGGGTAGTTGTATTCCCGTAGCAGCAGGTCGGCTAGGCTATGCAGCGTTCCCAGCCGTAGCGGGGAGGTGTTTATTTCTTCAAGTTGCGGATACCTCTGCTGCAGTTTTTCTAGCCCTTGGGCCAGGCGGCTCTTGATGGAGTTGGCGGCTTTTTTGGTAAAGGTGGTCATCATGATGGAGTGGGGTTCCACTCGGTCGCAGCAGAGCAGCTTGAGGCAGCGGGCTACCAGTACTTCGGTCTTCCCGGTGCCGGGGCCGGCTATTATCAGCAGTGGGCCGTCGCCGTGGATGATGGCTCGTTTCTGGTCTGGGTCCAAGGGGAAGCCGTTCTTCTCTTCGATGGCTTGGAGCAATTCCTGCGGGGTGATGGAGGCTGGGGTCATGTTTCCTGCTGTCCTGGCTCTTTACTCTCCTGGTTACTGTTGGTCTTTCATCCTGCCGGGGAGCAGCTGTTCCTCGATGCGCGCCATGGTGCTGGGGCTGTCGGTCCTGTAGGGCTTCCGGCCATCGCTGAACCAGATGACCGCGTGGGGCGTGTTCGCGGTGTGGCGTATTTCCACTCTGGTCACGTGCTTGGGGTTGACCCAGAGCTTATGGTCGATTTCGATCATGGGCATGGTCTTGTTTCTCTCCTCTCTATTTTAGAGTACTCCGGCTAGGTCCGGGACGTACTTGGTATGGCGGCGGCGTCCGAACCTGACTTCCTTCTCGAATCGTCGAATCGCTTCGCAGCCGGGGCAGTCGCATTCGCCGCCGTGGTTCTGCCAGTGGCCGATGCAGATCGTACAGATGCATTCGCGGCCTCCGCCCTGGTTCCCGTCGTGGTCGGGCAGGTAGATTTCGTTCAGTCGGTCCAGGGCGGCTTGGTAGCCCTGTCTATAGATGGCATTGAAGGTGCGCTGGCTCACCGTGGGGTGTTCGGTGTTGCGGGGCGTGGGTATCGGCATGGTCGGCCTCTTCTCTCCCTTCGTTGGCTTATTTGGTTAGTTAGCGGGCGGCGCCGGGGCCGGGGCAGCTCTAGTTCCACCTTATCCAGTTCTCGGCGGCTCTGCAGCGTGCGTTTGGCCTGCCGCCAGTAGCCGGTGCCGCCGTAGACGACGGCGACTACTCCCAGGAAGATGACGGCCAGCAGGATGCTGCGTTGCCAGGGAGCTCTCTCCGTCAGGGGCTGGTTGAACAGCACGAAGAGTATTACTGTCGTCAGGGCGGTGCCGCTCAGCAGGCAGATCAGGATCGGCATCTTCATTCTGCTGTCTCCTGGGGCTTGTCGCTTGCCCGTGTCTTGCTTCTCAGCTGGGGGAACAGCAGTACGTCGCGGATGCTCTGCCGGCTGGTCAGCAGCATGACCAGGCGGTCGATTCCCATTCCCAGGCCGCCGGTGGGCGGCATGCCGTATTCCAGGGCGGTCAGGAAGTCCTCGTCCAGGCGGTCCACTTCTTCGTCCCGGTAGAGCTGGCGGATTTGTTCTTGTTCTTCGAAACGTGCTCGCTGTATGGCCGGGTCGTTCAACTCGGTGTAGGCGTTGGCGATCTCCATGCCGGCGGCGAAGGCCTCGAAGCGTTCCACGTAGCCGGGCTGGTCCGGCTTGGCCTTGGCCAGGGGCGACATTACCTCCGGGTAGTCCAGCAGGAAGGTGGGCTGTATCAGGTTCGGTTCGATGAAGGTGGAGACCAGCTTCTCGATGAGGCGGCCTCGGCTGATTGCTGTCTCTTTGCTGGCGCCTGTTTTCACTCCCAGCTGGGCGGCTTTCTTCGCTAGCTGCTTCAGGCCGGCTTGGTCCTCCAGGTAGGCATCCAGGTCGATGCCGCTGTGGCGGTACAGCTCTTTCTTCAGCTGCAGCCGGGGCCAGGGCGGGGTGAAGTCGATGACCGCCTCGCCGTGGGGGATTTGCATCGTCCCGCGGACTCTCATGGCTATGCTGGAAATCATCGTCTCGGTCAGTTCCATCATCTCGGTGTAGTCGCCGTAGGCCTGGTAGGCTTCCAGCAGGGTGAACTCCGGGTTGTGGTCCTGGTCGATGCCCTCGTTGCGGAAGACCCGGCCCAGTTCGTAGACCTTGTCGAAGCCGCCGACGATCAGCCTTTTCAGGTATAACTCCGTCGCGATGCGCAAGTATAACTCTTGGTTAAGCGCATTGTGGTGGGTCTGGAACGGCCGGGCGTGGGCGCCGCCGGCCACCGGTACCAGGATGGGCGTGTCCACTTCCAGGAAGCCTCGGTCGTCCAGAAAGCGGCGGATCTCGCTGATGACCTTGCTACGCTGGAAGAACGTAGTCATTATCTCTGGGTCGGCGATCAGGTCCAGGTAACGCTGGCGGTAGCGGGTTTCCATGTCCCGTAGCCCGTGCCACTTCTCCGGCAGGGGGCGCGTGTTCTTCGCTAGTACTGCCACCGTCTCCGTGTTGATGGAAACCTGGCCGGTGCGGGTTCGCAGCATGGGGCCGGTGACGCCGAGGAAGTCGCCCAGGTCCAAGTCTTTGATGAGGTCATAGCCTTCGCCCAGCTGGTTGGCGCGCAGCATGGCTTGAACCGTGCCGGAGCCGTCCCGGAGGTCCAGGAAGGTGGCTTTGCCCATGACCCGCAGGGCGGTGATGCGTCCGGCCAGGGAGTGGCGGGGCGGGTCTGCCGGCGTCTCTTCCGGTCGCGGTTCTGACGGTTGTTCCGTCTCTGCTGCCTCGAAGGCGGCGATGGCGGCGGCGTTGTCGCTGCTGCGCTGGAAGCGCGGTGGGTAGGGGTCGATGCCCTTTTCCCGCAGGCGGGTCAGCTTGTTCTGGCGGTTGGCCAGTAGTTCGTTTTCTCTTTCGGGCATGTTCCGGCCTAGTCCTCGGCCCAGGGTATCAGTGGATATTCCTCCTTGGTGTTGAGGAACTCTCCTTCGTCCTGGTACCAGGTGTCCAATACCGTCGACTCGGTCGACCAGATCAATTCCGCGGCGCAGAACTGGAGGAACTGGCTCACGGTCGCCAGGTCCCAGTTCTCGGTGTCGGTTTGAATCAACGGCTGGGGCGCTTCGTCGCCGTCTTGGATCGCGTCCCGGTTGGGCTGGGGCGGGTGGCCGCTGGTATTCACTTCTTCCAGTAGGCTGTACAGGTTGCAGCCTTGATGGACGGCGTTGGTGTTGATTTCCGGCTCGGCCAGCTTGGCGGCGTCCAGGCGGACTTTGGCCTGTTGCATGGCCGGGAGGACTTGGTCGTATTGTTCGGGGGTCATGGTGACTAGGAAGGTGTAATTCCGGTCGGGCATGGCGGGGGTTCTCCTTCTGCGCGATTGGGCGGTTTGGCGTGTGGGGCTTGGCTGCTGGGTTGCCGTTCTACGGTTTAGGCGCTGGCGGTAGCGGTTGGCGCCGTCTTCTCTTCCTGGCTTTCGTCTTCCTCGGCGATGGTCCAGGGAACCAGGGGGTAGACTCGGGCCATCTTGTGGGGCCAGCTGCCGGTCCCGGCCAGCATCCAGCTGTCGAAGACCTTGCCGTTCTCGGCCCACTTGTACTGGTCGGCGCACATTCTCAGGAACTGGTTCATCAGGGGTACGTCCCAAGTCTCGGGGTCGGGATGTATTCTATACGGCCAGCCCTGGCTCCGGTGATACTCGTTGATTTCGTCGCCCAGGCTCTTGGCGTCCCAGCCCTGGTGCAGGGTGTTGGTGGTCTCGTCCAATGCTACTAGCTCGAAGTCGGCCCTGACGCTGACGCCGTACTTGCGGTGGGCTTCGTACTCCTGGGGGGTCATGGAGACCAGGAAGTTGTACTTCTGGTATCGGCTGCTCATTCCGTCTTCGTTCATCGCTACGCTCATGGGGCGTCTCTTACTCCTGCGGCTGTTGGTGGGGCTGGCTTGGTTGGTCCGTCGCTGCCGGTTGGTCAGTGCCGTTCTATTCTATGGCGTCCGGCGGCTCTTTGGAACGCTCGGCGATCCGCTGGTTGTACCGGCGTTCCTCTTCGGCGGCTTTCGCCTCGCTCCGGGCTTTCCGCCAGGCCTTGAGGTAGTCTTTCAACGGTTCGATGTTGCGTTCTTCCTCGTCGGTGAGGTTCTTGCTGAGCGCGCGGGCGGGGAAGCCGGCCAGGGCGGCCATGAAGAGGAAGCAGCCTTCCCAGAACCGGGAGAAGCCGATCAGGGCTTCTCTGACCAGCTGCCCCTTGGGCGGGGGCGGCGGGGCGTCCGGTTCTTCCTTGGCGGGTTCCAGGTAGGGGTTGGACTGGTGATAGGACATCGGCGGGGCCTTCTTCTCTTGGTGAGTTGGGGCTTTGCCTTTATCCTATCAGGTTTCGATTTTCCCTACCGCTGGGGTGTGAAGGGCTGGGGCGTCCTGGCGTCCGCGGCGGCCTGGCAGTCGGTTCCGACGCGGCCGGTGATGAGCAGGAACTTCTTTTGCCTGGCTTCGTCCGTCGTCCGAGGGATGTCAATGGTTTGCCTCTCCAGCCGCTCTAGGTCCTCGATTGCCCTCTTGATTGACCTCTGGCAGCTGGGCAGGTGGGCTGATTGGAAGCTGTTGAAGAATCCGATCCGTCGCTGGAGTTCGTCCTCCCTGGCTTCCAGGTTCTTGGTGGCTTCCGCCAGCTCCGCTCTTTCCTTAGCCAGGGCGGCTTCCAGCATTCGTGCTACCTGGGCTTGGGCCTGGTTGTAGACGTCGTTGATCGCTCGGCTCAATTCGGTTTCGGCCTTGAGCAGTGCCAGGTCGCCCTCCCGGTTCTGCCTTTCCAGTTCGTGTGCCTGGTTGGCCAGTTCTTCTCGCAGCGCTATGACTTCCGGGTCATTCTCCGGATTGCTTGCCGGCTTACCGGCTGAGCCTTCCTCCAGGTTCTTCCAGTTCAGCAACTCGGCGGTCCATTCCCTGGCCATCTGGCGCCACTCGGCGTACGCTTGCTCGTTCTCGGCGTTCTGGGCGACGAAGTCCTGCCGTAGGCTTTCTATTCGCTCGTTCAGGGCGGTGAGTGTTGCAGCGCTGGCGTAGGCCGTCTGGTCTGTCTCCGGCTCAGGCTTCGCCTTCTCCTCTAATGTGGCGAAGGGGTTGCCGGTTACGGAGAGCGTGGCCGCTGCCGGCACTGGCGTGGCGCTCGGCGTCGGGGTTGCCGCGGTGGTGGTCGTCGGCGCGGGGGTGGCCTCTGCCATGGCGCTGACGGTGGTCGTCGCGTTGTCGCTGTCCTGGTCGGCTGGGCTGGCTGCGTCTAAGACGTCCACCATGCTGGTGGGGGTCTCGGTGGGCATGGGCACCTCGTCGCCGCAGGCGGCCAGGGTGAGGGCCAGTAGGAATAGCGCGGTGGCCAGTAGAATGGTCATCTTGCGGGGTTGTAGCTTCTTCATGGGATTCGCTTGCTCCAATAGTGATTGGGTTGGGTCGGTGGGGCCTCTTTCGGTCCTGGGCTAACGGTTTCTCTTCCGCCGCTCTCGGGCGGTTCGTCGCTTGGTGTCGGGCAACTCTTGCTTGCGGATGGGTGGCCGCCAGGTTTGGTAGGCTTCGGTCAACTTCGCTTCGTTTTCGTCGTTCCTCTGCATCCAGGCAAGCATCAGGTGAGCTCCGCCGCTGATGGCCAGCATGAAGGCGGCGCCTACCAGCATTCCGCCCAGGCTTATCCGGTCGTAGTAGACGGCGGGGACTCCAATGAGTAGTGTTGGGACCTGGGGCCCCAGCCAGGTGGCGGCCAGGATGGTTAGTTTCAGCTGGCGGTCGGTCATGGTCGGTTCTCCTCTTGGCTGGCCGTCATCTTGTCGCTTTCGTGTTGCGCACGGTTTGGCCGCAGGCCGGGCATCTCTCCATTATGGATTGCCCGCAGGTGGAACACTTCTTCGGCTGACTCTCTTTGCAATTCGCCTCGAGGATCTCCATGACTATTACCCAGAAGGTCTTATGGTAGGCTTTCGCCTCGCCGGCGATGGCGACCGGTATCATTAGGAACATTGTAGTCACCAGGACGATCAGCAGCGGCCAGGCCCAGGGTGGCGTCGGCGCTTCCTTGTTGCATAATCCGTCCTGTGCCCATTCGGGCGGTACTGCGCAGATTGCTGCGCTGATCACGATCGTGCTTAGCAGGAATATCGGGATGCCGATGGCGATTGCCCACGCCGCGAGCGCGGTATAAAAGCCGAGGTTCATCTCCACGGTTCCGCCTTCGCTCTCATAGGTTTTGTACTTCCTTTCATGGGGCATGGTTTGCCTCTCAGTTCTCCCCACGACCGGTGGTCAGGTCGTGCTCCTGGTGGCACCTTTTGGCTGGCCGCAGGTAGGGCACCTATCGGTTGTTGGTTGGCCGCAGGTGGGGCACTGCTTCTTCCTTTGCTCTTCGTTCATTGCGTGGAGCCACTCGGTGACCGTCATGTTGGCTGCTTCGGCTCCGCCGGCGAGGACGACCGGTATCATCAGCCAGGGCGTTACCTGCAGTCCGATGACCAGCGGTAGGCCCCAGGCCGGCGGCGCGCCTCGCCTCATGCACACTACGCCTAGCGCGTCCTCCGGGAGGATTATGCAGCCCATGATCCCGCCCAGGAAGGTGACGGAGCAGCCTACGCCGATGGTGGCGGCCAATATCATGAGCCAGAAGCCTACGTTCATTTCCATCGTTCCGTGTATGCCCTCGTAGGTCTTGTACTTTCTGGCAGGCGGCATGGTCAGTTGTCTTCTCTCCGTTTGTTGATGGGGTCCCGCTTGGTTGCTGCTGCTTCTTCTTGGTATAGCCTGCAGTGGGCGAGTAAGCTGACCGGCATCAGCGCCCAGCTGGCCAGCATCAAGCCGGCGCCCCATAGGATCCAGGTCCAGGATGGGGTCTCGTCGCTTTCGGTCCAGAGGATTTCCCAGGCTTGGTAGAAGCCGTAGGTGGCGCAGGCTAATGCGCTCAGGATGACCGTCCAGTGGATGGCTGCGATGATCAGGTACATCCACTGCGTTGGTGTGGTTGGCTTCAGCCCCATCGCGGTCCTACCTGTCTCCTATCCTGAGGATGATATGGAGGGCGATGGCGCAGATCAGCATGAAGATTGAGAAATGGCCTACCGTGCGGTAGAGCTTGCTTTTCAGCTTCTTCCGGTCGATGCCGCCGTTCTCGCCGCGGACGTCGTCGGGGATGGGGTTGCCGCCGCATTGGTGGACGGCCCATGCCGCTATTGGGATCATGCCGAAGCCGGCAAGCATCAGGATGAAGCCCAGCCAGGTCTCCGGGCCGCTGGGCTCGGTGAAGTCGGCCACGAAGGCCATGAGGTAGCTCAGCCGGACTACGTTGAAAACTTGGATGCCGATGGCGGAGACCAGGCAGCCGAGGCCGGCGATGCCGCTGGCCCATAGGAGGTAGTGCCAGAAGGGGTGTACCGGCCCTTGGGGGATGCTGGCTTCTTGTTGGAACTGGATTGTCTCTTCAGGCGGCATGGGTGGCTTTCTCCAGTGTTGGGCTGTGGGGCGACTTGTGTCTTTGCTCTTAGTATATTGGGTGATTCCCGTCTTGCGGGATTGTTCAGGTCGATCCCGGTCCTGGCGGGTGGTGGATTCCCCTCTGGTTCGTGGGGGATTCGGGCTGGAACCCCGGCCCAGTCGGGCGGTGCATTCCCAGCTGGTTGGGACTGTTCGTCGTGCATCTCCGTGCAAACGGCGGGCTGATTCCCTGGTGGCCGGGATTTTGCCGTGGTCGGCAGATCTCTCCGTGTTCGGGCTGGGGAGTCCCTTTTCGTGGGAGTGGGCGACTTGGCTATAGCTCGCTAGGTAGATTCCCGACTGGTTGACTCCCTTACCTAGAGGGATTCTGGTGGAGCCTGGCTCATCCCGGTCTGCGCGGGCGGTGTACTCCCTTTTGTAGGGATTATGGTCTCCGACAGCAGCCAGTATCTCCGCTGGTGGAGCCCAGTTCTTCCAGGGTTCGGCCTTTCGTAATCAACTGGGTAGATGGCGGGCGGAGCCCGAGTGCTTCGGGTTCATTTTCCCTGCTTGGTCGATCGCCGGTCTAGCCCCGGCGTTTCGGGGTTAGCTTGCCTCTGGTAGCTCTCCAGAGCTAGGGATGATTCCTGCGCTGGCCGGCGGGTGATTCCTGGCTACAGCAGGATTAGCTGGCACTGCTGGCATATCGGTTGGTTCATGCTGGCCGGGTAGCTCCTGGCGCAGACGTGGCAGGCGCGTTCCACCTGCCTTCGGTCCTCGCCGGCCGCGTTCCATTCCCGCCAGCAATTGGTGCAGTAGGGCTTCCTGGGATTGCGGGGCAGGGCGCCGGCGCAGCGGATGCAGAAGGAATGGGCGGTGACCGTTGCTGTGTTGGTTGGTATCTCTGCTACTGTGCGGCACTGGGGGCAGCGGGGCTGCTCCAGAGTGCTTGGCTCCGGTGTCCCGCACTGGTGGCAGTACTGCTCGAAGGGTCGGGGGTCTCGCTTGCGCTTCCTGATGCATTCCCGGCAATAGGGTTTCTTCAGGTCGTAGGGCAGGGCCTTGCGGCAGCGGATGCAGCTGCCCTGGGTGGTGGCTGTGGCCCTGGCACTATCGTTGCTGCCTTGGGTGGCTTGTCCGGTCTCCGTCCCAGGCTTGGCAATCTGGCTGGCGGCCAGGAAGATGGAGAAGGCCTCTTTCCTTATCTCCTCGTAGAGCTGTTCCTCCTCGTCCTTCAGGACTAAGAGTCCGGCTTCTCTATTCTGGTTCTGGCTGAACTCGTGGAGGTTCATTGACGTGAGTATGGCTCTGTCTTCGTTCAGGTACAGTTTGCTGTGCAGTTCTTTGTAGTAGTAGAGCTGGCTGGTCTGCAACTGATTGATGAAGGCTGACTCTTCTGCCGGCATGTTGGTCTTGCCGTGGCAGATGCGCAGCTTCAGCGGCTTGGCCTTGTTGGCTTGTTCCCGGTCCCGGTCCTTCAGGTACTCCTGCAATTGCCGATTCAGCTTGACGTAGGGGCTGATCAGCAGCAGGTCGTCCTGGGCCGATTTTATGGTCTGCTCCAGCTCGGCGGAGATGCTGGTGGTGGTCAGGAAACGGGCATGGGGGAGTATTCTCCTCGGTAATGCTGTGCCGCTTGGGGGGTTGGCCCTGATTTTCCCATTCCGTTGGCGGAGCCCCGTTTGCCGGGGTTAGGTGGGGTGTCGGGCTACTGGGCTGCGTTGATCCCCGCGTGAGCGGGGGAACCGTTCTATTCTAACGGCTTGGTTGCGGTTTCTACTAATCTTCGACTAGTCTTCTACTACTCTTCTACCTGGTCGGTGACCGGCCTGGCCATGTCTCCGGCGTAGCTGCCGGTGGGCATGACGTCGATTGGCGGTGCTGCCTCCGCCTGGGTCTCCTTGGCGTTGGCCGGCTTGGGTTCCAGGGCCTGGCGGGTGAGTTCCCGCAGCTCGTCTCGGTACTGGTACATCTCGTCCGGGTTGGCGATGGGCCGCCGCTTGGGGTTCGGCTCGCCCACTTCGGTGAAGGCGAATTCCTTCTTCGCCTTGTGGAAGAAGAGCACGGCCACTCGGATACCCTGCCGGTCGGTTTCGCTGCGGCGCAGGTAGATGCTCATCTGCTGCCGGAAGTCCTTATAGACCACTCGCTCCGGCGGGATCAGGTCGTGGAGCATCGACTTGATGATGCAGTAGGTCTCCAGTTCCTCCACTGTGGTGGTGATGCTGTCCTCGGGCTCCTCTTCCTTCGCTGTTGTCTTCCCGTTGGTGGGCGCCGTCTCTCCAGTGCTGGGGGCGCGGGGCGGCTCTTCGCCCTGGAGGGCGTGCTGCAGGCGGCCGTAAACTCGGTCGTTGATCACCTGCTGCAGGGCCTCCTTGGTCAGGGCGGTGAACTTTTCGATGACCGTGGTGCTGCGCACTCCGTCGTACACCTCGCCGGTCACCCAGCGGACCAGGCCTTCGTCGGGGTCGGTCATCTGCTTGGTGAGCAGGGCTTTGATGGCCCGGGTGTGCTTCAGCCCGGTGGCGGTTTCCAACAACTGCCCGATATTGAGTCCCTTCTTGGAGAAGCGCTCCAGTTCGTCCAGGTCGGCGTCGCTGAGGTTCATCAGGTCGACTTCGAAGAAGGGGTGGCTGTCCATGACGTTGGGCTTGTCGAGGTCCGCGAAGAACTTCCAGGACACGCCGTTGGTCAGTATGGCGATGTGCAATTCCGGCAGGGTGCCGAAGTAGCGGGAGAGCTGCCCGACGTTGTCCTCCTTCAGCGGTTCGCCGGCCGGCTTGGCTTCGATCAGCATGACCGGCTGGTCGTCGCGGATGATGGCGTAGTCGACCCTCTCCCCTCTCTTGTTTCCGACGTCGGCGGAGAACTCGGGGATGACTTCTCTCAGGTCGTACGGATTGTAGCCCAGGCCGTGGATCATCGGGACGATCAGGCCCATTTTGGTGGCTTCCTCGCTGGTGGCGGTCTCCAGGGCCTGGAGGGTGTCGGTGAGCCGGATGCTGATGTTGCGGATGAGGTCTTTATCCATTCTTTCTTCCTCTTGGCGGAATGTCGCTGGGGCGTGGGGTTGGGTGCCAGCTTCTATTGTAAGTGGGGCTGGTGGTTGGTGGGGGCTGGGCGTCTGCCGTATTTCTTGTCCTATCTCCCCCCGGCTTTGGCCCGGTTCTTCTTGATGGCGTTGATGCGCGCCCATTCTTCGGGAGTTCGTTTACCGTCGTTGCCGCCGTTGCCGTCGTTGCCGCCGTTGCCGGCGGGCTTGGCTTTGGCTGGGGCTGCCGCTGTGCTGGCCTTGCCGTTGGCGGCGGTTTGTCGCCTCACTCCCGGGTGTTGCCCTTGCGCCGCTTTGTTGGCGTAGCTGCTGCTGGTGGCTCCGGTCTTGGCGCCGGCTCCTGCCTTCTTATCCTGCCGGGTGGCGGCGGCCAGGATGGATTCCACTTCGTTTCGGATCTCCTGGTACAGCTCCGGCTGGGTGGCCTTGTCGGCCAGGACGCCCATTTCGCGATTATTCGCCTGGGAGAAGCTGTGCAGGTTCATTGAAGTGATTAGGGCTTTGTGCTCGTTTAAGTAGCACTTGGCGTGCAGGTTCTGGTAGAAGCTGACCTCAGCGGTGGGCAGCTCCTTCAGCCAATGCTGTTCGCTGCCTTCCAGCTTCTTCACCTTGCCGTAGACCAGCTTGATGGGGACCTGCTGGCGGCTCTTGTCCTGGAGGTATTCCTGCAGGATTGGATTGGTTTTCAAGTAGGGGGAGACGATGATTACTTCCTGCTTCGCCTCGCGGATGATGCGTTCCATCTCGTGGGAGATGCCGCTGGTGGTCAGGAATTGGGGCATGGCACGGCCTCCTTGCTGCGTGGGACGATTGCCCTCCTTCTGGTTATTCGCCGGCCCTGACGGCCGTTGTGCGTGGTTCGGTCTTCCTGTCGCTCTTTCGGGCTCGTTGCTTGGCTGGAAGATGTGCCGGTAGGCGAGCAGGTTGGCCTTGATCTCGCCCGCAATCGCCTCGTACGCCCAGGCGATGGGGTTCTCCATTGGCTTGTGCGGCAACGTTTTCTCCTATTCGGCTGGGACGAACGCCATTCTTTTCGTATTCGTGGGCCCTGATAGCCTGGCTGGATCAGCTTTCCTTCCGTGCGCATTGCCTGCAGCGGTAGGCCGCGCTGTTGTTCTGTTCGACTTCGCCGGCATCGTCGCCGGCATCGTCGCCGGCTTCATCACCGGCCTTTGGCTTCTTCCCGCGGTGGCTGATGCGCAGCACTTCCATGCCGCAGCTGCGGCAGACCACGGCGCTGGTGGCGACCATTGGGTGGACCAGGTCGTCGTCCAGGTCGTCCAACAGATTGCCGGCGGTGACGGCTTTGTAGATGTCCTGCCGGAGCAGCACCGGGACGTAGACTTGTTCCTCTTTGTGGACTGGCTCCCACTTGTTCATCGGGTTGTTCATCGGGTTGTTCAACTGGTTGTTCATCGGGTTGTTCATGGGCCGTTCCGCTCCTTCTGGCTGATTCGCTGCTTGATGGGGTCCGGCAGCCAAACTCTGGGGTTGAGTTCCTGGGCTTGGCTGCCGGTGACTGACTGCCGGTGACTGACTGCCGGTGACTGACTGCCGGTGACTGACTGCCGGTGACTGACTGCCGGTGACTGACTGCCGGTGACTGACTGCCGGTGACTGACTGCCGGTGACTGACTGCCGGTGACTGACTGCCGGTGACTGACTGCCGGTGACTGACTGCCGGTGACTGACTGCCGGTGACTGACTGGGGGATTGCTCTACTCCGCGCGGCGCATCTCCACCATCAAGGAATGGCCGAGTTGCACGCCGGGGTCGTTGGGTTCGGGGTCGATGGTCCGGTGGGCCGGGACTTCCTTGCGGTCCGGGGCCGCGGAGTAGGCCTGGGCCAAGCGCTCGGCGGCGGCTTCTTCTTCCGGCGTGGCCCGCCGGTTCTTCATGCCTTTGATCTGGAAGGCCAGCCACTTCTTCTCGTCCTGGTCCCGGCGCAGTTCGACCGAGATGCCGTAGGGGTCCGGCGCCTGGCTGGTCAGCTCTAGGGGCTGCAGGTGGAACAGGCGAGTCTTGCCTTCGATGCAGTCCTTATCGTAACTGCTGATGCAGTGCTGCATCATCTGGGACTCGTCGAAGAGCAGGCACTGGCTGTCCAGGGCCCGGTATTCGTAGTCCACGGCGTAGCTGTGGTTACCGTTGCTGTTGCCGTTGCCGTTATGCCCGTTATGCCCGTTGCCGAGGTGGCTGGCCAGGTGGCTTCCTGTCAACTCCGGCAATGCCTCTCCCAGGAGCTGGGACAGGGTGCCCCGGTCCAGGTTGGAACGCCAACCCTTATACTGGCCGTTCTGCCGTTTCAGCGTCTCCAGCCGGCGGGTGGTTTCGCCGGCCTGCCGCCGGGCTCGGTGCCAGCGTTCGGAACGCTTGACCAGCTGGTGCCAGCTGCCGGTGGGCCGGCCCTTCGACAGCGCGGTCTCCGGCACCGCGTTCACCATGTCGATGACGTCGTTCAATTGGCTGCGGACTTGGGCCTCCAGGTCTCTCCGGGCTCGGCCGTTGCCGATATTGGCCAGCTCGTGCTGCAGGCTGACCCGGGCCAGGGCGGGGGCTAATACATCCAGGCACTTCTTGTTGAAGTAGCTGCCTTCGTAGATGCCCAGGATGGTCTTGGCCACGTTGGTCAGGGCCTGGTTCCAGTTTCTTTCGTTCTGTAGCTCCGGGCCGGTGGCCCAGTCGCCGGTGCCGCTCTTTTCGGGATTCCCCTTCGCCTGCTGGGCGACCTGCTCGGCGGCAGTTAATAAACTGGCCAGCAGCACCCGTTCACTGACGTGCCAGCGCTGGTGCTCCGGCTTGGTCTGGTTCTGCTTCCGGGTGCGCCGCCTCCAGCCACTCGCCTGGCGGCCGGCGGCTAGTACGTCGACCGTGTCATCCTGATGGAACAGGCCTACTATGAGCCCCCGTGGGCATTGCTGCAGGCTACGCCAGGTTATTCTATTCTGCTGGCCGGTCGCCTGCTGCGCCAGCCGCTGCTTCACCAGGGTGATGACCTGCCCGGCGTGGCGGATGGGTTCCACGGCTTGGGCTGTTTCTTCTGGACTCTTGCTATCCTGGACCAGTATTCCCTGTTCGGCCAGGGCCAGCCAGTAGGCCAGGATGGCCGGGTTGGTCTGCTCCAGGTCTCTAAGTATCCTGTGGTCGGTGAGGAGGGCGTTGTGCAGCCCCAGCGTGATTATCCGTTTGGGAGGCAGGATGCCCCATTCCTGCAGGCGGCGCAGGTTGCCGTCGGCCGTCGCCAGGTCGCCGGGACGCAGCAGCCGGGCCACCATGCCTTGAAACATGGTTTCTTCATGGCTGAGCAGCGTCTGCAATACCTGGGGGTAGCAGGCGCGGACGGCGCGGTTGTCGCCCCGCAGCCGACTGAGGGCTTTGGTCAGGGGCCCGGCGCTGGCTTCGTCCAGCTTGCCCTTATCGTCCAGGGGCGCGGGGCCTTCGGCCTGTTCCACCAGGTCGCTCAATATCTGGCGGGCTTCCAGCCGAGCCCAGCGGGCTACCGGGGCGCCGGCGTGCCACTGGTTGCGGTTGGCGGCTCGGTCCAGCTCTTCGTTCTTTTTCAGCGTCCGGCGGTTGAGCTGTACCAGGGTCCTGGCGCCGTCCTCGAACTCTTCCTGGTCTTCCGGGTTGTAGAGCAGGTCGCCGCTGACTCGGGAGGCCGGGCTGGCGTTCTCGTGCTTCAGGTCTTGGGCCAAGCGGGCGTCCACGGCGTCTCTCAGCCAGGCATCCTGGATGGCCTCGCCGTCGGCGCGGGGCCGCCGCAGCCAGTCGGCTAGGCTGCTGCCGGCGGGTTCTCCGGTGATTATCACTTCTCCACTCGGTTGCCGAGTGATAACGAGCGGCGGCTGTCCTGCCTGCTGCCAGATCGTCAGGCTGTTCCCGCTCTGTTCCAGCGGCATGCGGTCTTCGCAGGCCTGTAACAGCCTGCTCTGGGCCTCGGGCCGGCGCAGCAAGTCGCAGAGCAGGGCGATTTGATTTCTATACTGGTCGGAGCCGGCCTTGGCCTCCAGTTCTCTGGCCCGGGCCTTCTCCTTGCCTCTGAGGTGCAGCTGCTGGCCTACGCTGTTGGAGTGCAGGGGCTTGCCGTTGCCGTGGAGCAGTTCCAGGAAGCGGGTGGGGCCGTGCTTCTTGCCGGGGTCTTGGCCGGCCGCTTTCGCTTTGGCGGCTTGGGCCTCCCGTTCTCTTTCTCTTTCTTTCTTGGCCAGCTCCAGGGCGTGGTTGAGCATGATTTCGGCATGCTTGCCCACCTCGCTGTCGGCCATGGCTTCGACCGAACTCAGGTCGTCGCTGTTCCTTAGGTGGGCGCCCAGCTCCCAGAAGTGGCTGGCCTTCTTGTCGTTCAATAGATAGCCGGCCCGGATCAAGTCCTCCTGCCGTTGCCGGGGCCAGCGGCTGCGGAGGAACAGGCTGCGCAACACCGGCTTGGGGATGTTGCCCAGGGGGTTGCTCTGGTGGCCGTAGAACTTGGTTATGGTATAGGCCGGCGGCCCGGCGGGGCCGGTTATCTCGAACAGCTGCCGCACGGCGCCGGCGCAGACTCGGTGTATCGGCGACACGTGGTTGCCCTGCAGCAGCCGGGGGCTGATTTGCTGGAAGTAGCGCCAGAGCTTCTCCGGCGTCGCGGTCATGGTCTCCACTGCCAGGTCGTGGGCGGCCTGGTTCCAGTCGATTTCGGCCGGGGCTGTTTCGGCCGTGGGCACTACCGCCAGGGCGACGCCGCCGTTGGCCTGGGTGGCCAGCTTGTTGACCAGCGCTGCGCGGAGCTGGGCCAGGGCTTGGAAGCCCTCCTGGCGATTGTCGCCGTCCTCGTCGGTGAGACTGAACTCTTCGTCGTCTTCGTTCTCACTGGGGCCGGCCGCGGGGTGGTGGCCCAGCGCGCCCAGTCCGTTCAGCGGGCTGTGGCTGCGGCGCAGGTATCCCATGAACTCGGGGTCGTTTCTTTGTCCGTTGGGCTCGACGTTCGGTTCGACGCCGTCGTGTAACCTTAGATCCGTCGTAACCTTCAAGCCGAAGGCCCGGCAGTCCTCCAGGAAGAGTTCTTTGGCCTCGGCCAGAATCTCTTCCGCGGTCTTCGCGGTCTGGTTCCAGCGGCGGGGCGGCTTCTTGTCTTGGCTGGACTCTTCTAGCTCAGCCGCGGGGCTGCGTTCGCCGGCCGGCCGCATCGGGCTGGTCCAGCGCCGGCGGTCGGTCGCCGGTTCGCCGCTCTGCAGTTCGCCGGTGGCGCGGACTCGGAGCCGCTCGGCCACCTTCTCGCTTTCGAAGGGGATTCCCGGCTCGCCGGTTCTTCCCTCGTGCCGCTCCCATCGCTTGGCGGCCTGGGCCCGGTTCTGCAGCTGCTCCTGGGCCATCAGCCAATACATCGTCGCGTTGGGGCTGATTTTATGGGCCTCTTGCAGGCTGTCCATGTTGAGACTGACCTGGCCGGCCAGGTCGACGGTGGCGAAGTAGCTGCCGACCAGCTTCAGCGTCAGGTCGTATAGTTCCGGGCCGATGAACTCCCGCAGCATGGCGCTGGCGTAGCGGCCGGGGTTGTGCACCACGGCGCGTTTGGCGACCAACGGCGTTATGCGTTCGTCCAGGTGGAACAGGCCGATGCCGTTGCCGCGTTCGCCGTCGTCGTCGATGCCCAAGGCGTCCTTGGCTTCGTTCAGTGCGTTCTCAACTTCGTGGTTGATCCGGCGCCAGGCGTCGAAGCCGAAGTTGTCCTTCCCGCGGTTGAGTAATCTATGTATCGTAAAGCTGTCGCCGTGCTTGACGAAGATGCCCTGGGCGTCGTCGGCCCGGAGGGCGCTTTCGGCGTCCCGGCGTTCCAGCCAGCAGTCGTCGTTCTCGCCCATGGGGTAGAGCCGCTTCCCGTCGTCGGAAATGGCCATGAACTTGAAGTTCCTGGGCTCCAATTCCCGCACGACGCGGTCGGTCAATACAGTCGCGTGGATTTCCTGGGCCTCTCTGGCCTTGGGGTCCTTGGGCTTGGGTTGCCAGCGTTTGGGCATGGTCTCTACTCATACCTCCTCTGTAATGGAGTTTAGGGGGTTCTCTCTCCAGGGTTGGGGCCTGGTATTCCCATCTGTTGGGATTGGCTTAGTTCTCGATTGGCTTAGTTCTCGATTGGCTTGGTTCTCGTAGGTTCCACCGGCTGCTGGCCGGTCTTCCCGCCTTCCGGCGGCAGCCATCATGGCGGCTGTCGCGTCGCCCCCCGTTGTAGCCCCAACCATAGCCCCAACCGTAGCTCCAACCATAGCCCCAATCATAGCTTGCCAGGCCGGGGAAGATGGGGCCGGGGGGCCAGTGGGAAAGTCTAGCGACCTGCTTGGCAGCTCCGCTGGGAATCGAACCCAGATCTCGGGCTCCAGAAACCCGCGTGATTCCTTTACACTACAGAGCTGGGGTGGGGTGGTGTCTCGTCCCTATACTGCAGGGCTGGCCTGCCGCTGCTGCTGGCTACCGGCCTTGCCCTTCTGTTCTTTCTCCCATCTCTGGTAGATGGCTGCAAACTCGGCGCGCAATCGCTCGTTGCGAATCGGCGCTCGGGCCGGGCCGTACTTCTGCCAAGCCTGGTGCCAGGCGCCATGCTTCTTGTTGCACCGCCCGGCCAGGGTGATCGGGTCCAGGTGCCGGTAGCGGTCCCAGGTCTGGTCGATGATCGACTGCTCCAGCGGGGTGTATTCCCGGTCTTTGCTGGCCATGAGGGCCACCGGTTCGCCGCCGTAATGGCTCAGGCGGTAGTAGACCACTTCGTTCAGCGGGCCGTAGGGCCAGGCCTAGAAGCCGCCTCTTATCAATGGCTGGTCGTGGAGGGCCAGCATCCAGGCGTGGGCTAAATAAGTCAGCTTGTTGGCCTGCAGCCCGGTTATCCGCTGGCCGTGAACTTCTCCGCGGACTATGAAGTCGTTGGCCACTTGGCACGGGTCCAGGCAGTGCTCGCTGTCCTCCACGTCGTGCCTGCCTTTGGGCCGGCCCCCGATTCTCTCCAAGAGTTGAGTCATGGTTGATTCCTCCTTATGATTGAGGATTATTGGGGCTATCTTGCGGGGGTGGCAGCTGATCAGGGAATCGAACCCTGTCTTCAGGCTTCAAAGACCTGCGTGCTGGCCAATACACCAATCAGCTGGGTTCGGTTACTCTGCCGTTCCCGGCGTTTGGGCCGGCGTTTGGGCCGGTGTTTGGGCCGGTATTGGAACCGCCAGCTCGGGCCACAGCGCCAGGAACTCCTTCCGGACCATCTCGTCCGGTATCGGCGCCGGCCCGCGGTACTTCTGCCAGGCCAGGTACCAGGGGTTGTGCTCCTGGTGGCAGACTTCCGCCAATTCTGCCCCGCTGTGGCCTTGATACTTGGCATAGACTTCGTTCAAGACCTGGGTCTGTTCCTTGGTGTACTTGGTTTCCAAGGCTGACAAGGGCGTGGTGAGCGGTGTGTCGCTGTAGTAGCTCAGCTGCTTATGCAGGCTGGGCAACACCGGCCCTTGGTGCCCTACGTGGAAGGTCTGGGTCAATAAATTCTGCTGATGGCGGGCCAGCAGATGGCCGTGGGCCAGGAAGACCAGGGCTTCGATCTGCTGGGCGTTGATCGGCTTACCCGCGCCCACTCCGTGCAGTATAAAGAAGTTGGCGATCTGGCACGGGTCGTGGCGGCCGGGCCGGCTGGTGGGGAAGTTGGGGCGTTCCTCGTCCTCTACCATTCGTGGCCGGCGGTGCCCGGGTAGTCTCTTGTCCCAGTTGGGGTCGATGGTCCGCTCCTCGCCTTCGTGGTAGTCGTTCTGCCCTCTGCGGGCGTTCGCCCTGGGCCGGGGCGGGCGCGGGGGCCTTTCACTTCCCGTCGTCATCATCGTCCTCGCTTGTGTTGCGTTCAACGGTCGTCAGCTTGTCAGCTTGGGTCGTTGGCTCGAGTCGTCGGCTTGGCCATTAGCTTGGGTCGTCAGCTTGGGTGGTTTTTTGTCTCTAGCCGGTGCGTCTTCAATGCCCTTTGGCGCGCTTCCCGGCGGCGGCCTCCCGGGCCTCCTTCTCCAACCGCAGGCCGACCTGCAGCAGGCACTTCAGGTTGTTGTACCGGTGGCCCCGCTTGCTCCGCTTCTTCCAATCGCGGCGGCTCCAGCGGTCCCAGGCTTGGTCTTCCCCTTCGGGTCTGGCCATGGTGGTTTCCTCCTTCTGCCCGATACCGGGCGTCATTCCAATCATGGGGTCAGGGATGGAGTCAGGGATGGAGTCAACGCTGTCAATTCCCTGGATCCCTATTGTATCAATGTTGTATCAATGTTGTATCAATGCCGGGGGCTGCTGGGGGATGGCGGCCGGCTCCTTGTACTTGTCGGTCTATCCACCGTGCTACCCACTGTGTTATCTGTCGTTCCGGTTGTCCCGGTTCCGCACGGTGCGGAAGGTCAGCGACAGCCGGCGGGCGTTCCGCGGCACGGCCTGGTCTCTCTTGATTTCATGGGTCCAGACGGATCGACTCCCCTCGGTCATCAGCAGGCAGGAGCCGGCTGACAGTTCGACTGCGCCGGCCGGCTGCTTATATCTTCGGCCGAAGTGCATCGGCCGGTCGTCCAGCAGGCTGATGGTGGCAATCGCCGGGCCGAAGCCGGGGTGGTCGGTATGCTCGGCGATGCCCTGGCTGCCAATATACTCGTTGACGATGCACTGGGTGGGGGTCTCTACGAACAGGGGCTGGTTGGTTACCGGGTGGACCAGGGTGTTCTGTAGTAGCTGGGCTACCGGCTCCAGCCAGTTGGGCAATTGCCCAAGGTACATATCCGGGGTGATGGCT
Source organism: uncultured Acidimicrobiales bacterium (assembly GCA_958295925.1). Lineage (GTDB taxonomy): Bacteria > Actinomycetota > Acidimicrobiia > Acidimicrobiales > CATQHL01 > CATQHL01. The sequence goes on along the minus strand of OY282384.1, from coordinate 436,420 downwards.
TTGGCCTGGTAGTCGTAGCGCCAGCCGTAGTGCTGGGTGCGGCGGGAGAGGTCGCTCCGCCATTGGTCGACGGCGGCGTCCACCTGGGCCACCAGGAAGGCCTGCTGCTCCGGGGTCAGGAAGTCTGGTAGATAGTAGAGCCCGGGGGCGGCCAGGGGGTTCTCCAGGGGCGTGGCCGGTTCGTTTGCTTGCTGCTGCATGGTCATGTCTCACCTCCACCTGGTGGGTCTGTTGGTTCTTGCGGGCATGGTCGCAGTGGGATGGACGGGATAGACGAGTCCTCTCCGCCCACCGGCCCCCTCGCTCCAGACCGGGAAAACTACGCCCGGGGCGTTGTCTCCCCTGTCGGGCAGAAGGTTAGGGCCTGTGTGGTAACGGAACTACTTTTCTTTCCGTTGGTTTCTCTCCAGTAGTCCCGCAATTGTTGAAAAGCGCTGCTCATCCGCTATTCTGCAGTTGTAAAGAAAAAGGGTTCCTTTTTCGCCCTGTTGGAAATGCTCCGTTACCACGGCAGTTTCGCCCCTTTTTCTTTCTACTGGTGGGGTTCTCCTGTCGCTCTCGGCGTCGCTTCCTTGGGAGTTGGGCGTGGCTAGGTTCCCGGCGGCTGGTGCCCCCGCTTTTTTGCAATTGTTGAGCGTTGTGCCAACGGGGAGTTGTTTCGCCGGTGGGTGTCGGGGCGTATGCCCCGTGTAGCCTGCTTGAGGCTGGCCCTGGTGGGCCCTTTTAGGGGTAGTTAGCCTGGTCGGGAGTGGCCTTACTGGCCTGGCGGCCTTGGCTGCGGCGCTACCTTTTTTCTTTCTGCTGGCTTTTCCGTGCTACTGCTCGGTGGGGCGCCTCTATCTTGGTCGGTTAGGTGGGGCGTCGTGCTCCTTTTCCCGCCGTCGGCGGCTGTTATCTCTTAGTGGAGTGTGTCGTCCTTCTCTCTCGGGCGTGCTTCTTCCCCGCCTTGCTGGCGGTGGAATTGAGGCCATCGTTCTCTCGTCCTCCGGCTGTCCGGTCCTTGTCTATTCAGCTATCGTTCCCGGCACGGTCCTGCTTACCCTGTTTGGTGGGCCAGTTCCTGTTGCACGGCTTTCTCCTCCCGCTGGGCGGCCGTTTCCCCTGCTTTCTCTACTACTTTCTCTACTATCGGTAGCACCAACGGGGTTGGGGGCTTCCACCAACGGTTCACTTGGTCCTTCCGTTCCAGTGTCGTGTCCCTGGTCGCGTGTTGTGGCTGCGTCCACCCTAGTTTGATCAGTATCGGTCTCACTCGGGCCTGGGCCCCTTGGTCGGTGGGTTTCTCCCCGCAGGCCTCTACTATCTTTCCGATGGGCATCGACTTGCCCTGGTCGGTCAGCTGGTTGACCGTCTCTTCAATGGCCTCGTTGGTCTTGGTGTACTTGGCGTTGGCTGCGTCCCGGTCGCCGATCAGTTCGTAGGGGAACTCCTGGCTTTCGCCGCTGCGGTAGGCGTAGAGTGCCTCGGCCCAGAGCTGGTCCCGGTCGGCTTCCAACGCCTCTACGACGATGGGCTGTTGTCCTTCTTCGGCGTGCACCTCCACGCATACGAAACGGCGTTGCCCGGTCTCGTCATGCGGCAGGATGCCGTTCGCCTTGGGATTGGCGGTGGCTATGCCGATCCACATCCGGTCCTTCCGGATGCTCCGGTGTCCGTAGGCTGGACGGAAGCGGTCCGTCTCCTTGGTGATGAACGCTTTCGCGTAGTCCATCCTTCTGCCGGTCAGGCCGGCCATTTCGGGAAACTCGGTGATTACTGCTTGGCCGCAGCCCTCCCATACTTCCTTGTCGCTCTTGGTGAAGTCCACGCTGCTGCTGTAGAAGTCCGGGCTTGGCACCAGGTGGCGGGCGAAGGAGGACTTGCCGCCGCCCTGCGGCCCGATGAGGGTCAGGATCCAATCGAACTTCGTGCCGGGCTTGTAGGTCCGGGCGACGGCGCCGATCATGAAGCAGCGGCCGGCTGCCGCGTTGAGCGGCGTGTCGTCGGCCAGCAGGATGTTGTGCAGCATCCGTTCCAGGCGGGGTATCCCGTCCCAGGCCGGCAGGGCTTCCAGGTAGTCTCTGAAGGGGTCGCACTGCTCCCGGTGTTGGAGGCTCTTCATCAGCCGGTACCAGCGGGTGTCCACCCACTCTGCGCGCTTGGTCTTGCCGTTCTTGTGGTTGATTACGTCGCAGTTCTCTTCCAGCAGCTGGCGCAGGTGGGCCTCGTAGAGGTCTTCCAGGTTGTCCCAGGTCTCTCCGCCGTTCTCTGATGCCTCGGGCCCCTCCATGCGCTTGTTGTAGCGTATCTGGACGCCCAGGTGTTCCAGTCCTTGCTTGATCCCGTCGACGGAGTCTTCCAGCTCCAATTTGATTGGAGCTCCGCTGCTGGTAAACCCCGTTCGTGGTACGGATGGGGTCTGCTGGCCTGTGGCTGTTGTCAATGCCTTGGGCGCTTCCTCTCCTGCTCCTGGCGTGGCTGGCTCTTCCCTGGGTGGAATTTCTGTCTTCTTGTTCTCCTCTTCCTTGGTGTTGATAGCCTCGTCGGTCCCTGGCTCGTTCTCCGGCTCGTACGGTTTGGCCTTGGCCAGGTGGCTTGCCAGCTCCTTGCGAGGGCAATCTGCGGCGTCGGCGCCGTCGCGCCCGGCGTCGTATGGGGGCAATATGGAGAAAGAGGCTACTTTCTCCTTCAGGAGGTAGCCGGCCCACTGCATGGCCCGGGTCCCTAGTCCGCCTTTGTCGTTGTCGGGCCACGCGATGATGTGCTTCCCGTGCAACGGTCGCAGGTCCACCAATCGGATGGAGTTGGCTCCGCCCAGCCATGAGGCTGCGTTATACCCGGCTCGGTTCAGGGCGTAGGACGCCTTTCCTCCCTCGGTCAGGTAGATTATGTCGGTGTCGTTCCCGATGGTGATGTCGCACTCGACGTCCCTGTGGCTCCCGGGATCGGTCCACATGTGTTTGTGCGGGTCATTCCTCGGCCTGAGGCACTGGGTTCGTCCGCCCTTGTCGATAGGGTTGGGACAGTGGGTCTGGCTCTCGTTCCAGTCCTCCGGCCAATTCCGCCGGTATTCCTTCCGGATTCTCCCGGGGGCTTTGAAGGTCTTGACCAGCCATTTGTCGTCACGGTGTTGTTGGTAATGCTGGGGCAGGCGTCGCCGGGCGATCCCGGCGGCTTCGAGGAGCCGCTTTCCCAGTTCGCCCTGGTTGCCGCGTCCGCACGCTTTGGTATGGCAGTAGGCGAGGAAGCCGCCCTGGCCGGAGGTGGAGATGTAGAGCTTCTTTGGGGAATCGCCCCCGTGGCAGAGAGTCGTGGTGGTCTGGTATTGGCCGTTGGCGTCTGGGCCGAATACCAGGTTGCCCTTGGCGCGGAGGGCTAGTGCCAGTTCGTGGTGGGTGATGCGGTCGTCGCTGGGGCTAGGGGCGTTGGTCTGAGGCGGGCTTTCCAGTTTAAGTGACACCATGTGTGCCACCTCCTTTCGTTATTCACCCTCTCCGCCGTTCCGGCTCGCCAGGCCGTAGGGGAGTTTTCAGGGCTGCCTCTAATTTACCCTGTGGGGTTTGGTCCTGTCAAGGGGCTGTTTGGCCTGGGGCAAAAGTCGACCCCAGTCCCTTAAACGAGCTGGCGAGCTCGGGACTGGGGCTGCCACCGCCTAACGAAAGGAAAAACAGTGGCTCGACTGGTGCGAATTCTAAAGGACTGCTTCGCTACGACATTTCTATTTTAGCAGGCTGGCTCCCTGCGGTCAATGGCCTGCCGTTCCGATTAGGCCGGTTTCTCGTCCCCCTCCTGCGGCTGGGGGATTTCGCCGGAGAAGTCCGGCACCAGGTCGATGGTCGCCGAGCCGGGTTGGGTGTACCAGGCGTCCGGGCTGATCCAGTTGTCCGGCCAGTCGGCGTTGTGCAGGTAGGTCAGCAACGGCGCGGCGCCTTTGACGTGGATTTCGAACCAGTGCCGCTCCCAGAGCTGCACTCCCTCCTTGTCGGTTTCGTAACGCAGCCGGTTGACGTAGGCGATGTCCTTCAGGCGAATGGTCGCTACTCCGGTCTGGTAAGGGTTGTCGCTACGCTCGGCGTAGGTTGGCAACCGGACGAAGTCGTCCGTCGGCCGTTCGTGGAAAGTTTCTACCAGGAATTCCACTACCGGCGCATCGTAGTCGAATACCAGGTCGTAGCCTCTTAGGATGAAACCGGTGGTTTTCTCCATTGGTTCGCCGGTGCGGTACCGCTGCACGCGGTCGAAGTTCACCCACATCGGTTGGCCGTTCGCGGCGTAGCCTCGTCTCCAGTCAGCCAAAGCTGTTCTCCTTTCTCTTCCTAATGTTCTGAATTGCTTTGCGGCTCTGTTCCCGTTGTCAGCCTAGCGGGCGCAATCTCGGCATTTGTCGTAGTTGGGCGACTTCTTGTTCCCGCAGGCGCACCACCATGGGCTGTTGCTGCAGTTCTTGCATCTCCAGGCCCCGTTCGACTTCGGCCCTCTGCAGCCTGGGCAGATTATGCCTTGGTTGGCTGTTCGTTGCTCGGCTCTCCATTCTGCTTGTCTCCTCTTTCGCCGCCCTTCGCTTGGGTTGGTCAGGCAGCCGCTGCATAATAATGCTCGGGGGTCGACCTTTTCTATTCTCTCCGCGTTGAGAACTTCGTAGGCCTTGATGTAAAGTGGTAGGTACGTGCCACTTTTGTCCTCCGGGTCCGGCCTCCGTCCGTTCAGTAGTTGATTCCGCTCTAGGGCTAGCCCCTCATAGCTCGTCTTTACCAAATAGACTGGGCAAGTCAGTTCCTGCAGCCTCCGCCTCGTTTCCTGTTCCGGTTCATGGGTGTTGATGAATTCGATGACGAACCAAAGCTTGCCTTTGCTGTAGACCGCGGCGTCTACTATTGAAGGTGGTGCTACTTCTCTGTCCTCCAGGACTACGTGGGTGCTTTTCGGCACTCTCGGGCTGGTGTATGCCATCTTGTCGAATTCCCCGTTGCAGTTGCTGCATGGGAAATGTATCAGGAGCTTTCGTATTGCTTTCCCGTCTAGCATCTTTTGTACACTGGCTTGAAATGTCTTCTGCGTCTGCTTGTGTAGCACCAGGTCCGGTGTACATTCGGGATGTGGTTCGTAGTGGGCGAAGTGCCAGGTTTTCTGGTCGCCCTGTCTTACTACCATTCTGTTGTCGCATTCAAGGCAGTGGTAGCGCTGGTGGGGCGGAGCTTTCGTTGCTTCAACCGTCCGGCCCTCGGCGTCCTGCGCTAATGGGAATAGCACTGTCTGGCTCGTCGTCATGGCTCATCTGGTTCCTTTGGGCTTGTCTCACCTCTTATTTTACTTTGGAAAGTGAGTTTTGTGGGCCTGAACCGAGATCAAAAAATCGCCCCGGCGTCCCCCCGCTTGCGCGGTCGGAGCCGGGGCATACACCCTCCTGCGTGCCGCCTGGTACACATTCGGATGCTGGCGGCTGGGTCGCAGATGCCCGGGGAAGCAGCGGCAGCGCCCGGGGGCGAAGCAATTGCGGTACGGGTAGGTGCAACTCAATCCACGGGTTATCTTATATTCCCGGCCCCAGGGGCGTCAAGGCCGGCCAAGCGGCTTTTCTTCAGGAAGTGATGGGCTGAATTGACTAAGCTGTGGCTCTGTATCATGCAGCCAGGTGGTATTCTGCCGGAACTCCGGGGGTGTAGTGCGGGCTGGTGGCCGGCCCCAGGTCGGGACGCCTGGGCGCGATCAGCTCTCGGTTGCACTCGCCGTAGTGGCGGATGCCCTGGTCCTGGGCCAGGGAGCGGGCGACGGCGTCGTGCATCTCCTCCACGGAACGGAAGTGGTGGTTGCCGCTGGTGGCCATCCAGTAGTCGTCCGTCCAGCAGTAGCTGCGGACCACGATGGTCCGGCGGCCCGGGGTGTTGGGGCGATAATGCTCCTGTTCCACCGGCTGCGCGGCCAGCCATAGCCCGCCGCATTCGCAGACCGCCGTGGGCGGCGTCGCGTCCGGCTGAGCCCACTTGGGATGGGCCTGGAGATACTCGCTCACCGGCGGGTCGCCGGCTCCGTAGATCGCGGTATCGGCGGCGTAGCCCAGGCTGATGTCGAAGTTGCCGTCGGGGCCGGGGTTGCCTTCGCCCCAGGCGCAGGTGGCTACTATCGGGACTTGTATCCTACTCTTCTGCTGGGCGAGCAGGACGTTGGCTGCGTGGCGGTGGGTCCCGGTCAGCAGGGCCGGCCGCTCCGGGGCTAGGCCCGGCTCATGGCAGTGGGGCTCGCCGTTGGTCGGCGTGTGCCGGCAGTCTACCACGTAGGGCGGGATTTCCTCCAGGGCCAGGCCGGCCTGGGCGGTCTCCATCAGGGAATGGACCTTGTCCCAGTCGTAGACCTGGTGCAGGGGCAGGCAGTGGCTGGGGAAGACGGGGGTCTGCACCGGCTTCTTGAATTCAATCGTGATGGTCATGGGAGCGTTTCCCTCCTTCGGACTCGGTGGTGAGTCCAATCAATGGCGTTTGATGCTTGCGGGGGCTGGGGCCGCGGGCGCTCGGCATCGCCGTTGCTGCCGTGCTGCTTCGCCTCAGCGATAGCGCACGGCCTAGTCCACGACGACGAACCCGCTAAACCGGGAAAGAAAAAACCCCTGGGGGTTGCCAGGGGCTGTTTGGGGGTAGGTCGGGCTGATTAGTCGTCCCGATTAGTCGGGCCGATTAGTCGTCCCGGTCCCATTCGTCCGGCTCCCACGGCCCGCGGCGTTGCTCGGTGGGCGGGTCTTCGCTGACGCGGGCCTCGCACCAGTCGTGCATGGCCTGCTGGGTCAGGGTCAGCTCCGGCATCCGGTGGAAGCGGCCTTCGTAGGGGTTCAGGAAGAAGTCCCGGGCGAAGCGTTCGCAGTGCAGCCAGGCGAAGTGCTTGCCGGCGAAGTCGGCCAAGAGTTGAAAGGCCACCGTCTCCGGTATGGAGACCAATTCTTTCGTTTCCCAGTCGGATAGGGGCCGCATTGGGGTGCGGAACTCCTTGGCCAGGTGGTCGGCCGTGACGACCATTACCGGTTCGCCTTCTACGTTGCCTTCTTCCGGGGTATAGAAATCCCAGTTGGTGCCCGGCGGCACCTCGTAGGCGACCAGGGTATCCAGTACCAGGGGGTAGGGTTGCTCCGGGTAGGTGGCTGGCAGGTGGTAGCGGCAGACGTCGTTGTCGGTGTCGCGCTCTTCCACTGTTGCTCTTTCCCTGAGGCAATTGGCTCGGCTGCAGAGCTGGGGGCGCTGTTGCAAAGTGAACTCGGCCTTGGCCTGGAGGCCTTCGTTTTCGGTGAGCGTGAAGCGCAGTTCCTTCAGCTGGTAGCCGCTTTCCTTAGCCGCTGCAGTCAGCCCTTCTTTCAGACTCCGCTTGCTCCGCTCCAGGAGGTGGTACAGCCGGGCGGCGTCCTGGTCGGTGTCCCGGGAGAGTACCGGCGGGTTCCAGGGGCGCGGGCCGGCCTGGTTCTCCTCCTGGTTCTCGTCCTGGGCGCTGGCGGCTTGGGCCGGGGCTTGATCGGTGGTCATGGGCTCATCTCCTTCCTGCTTTGGTGTCTTCTGGCTGGGGCCGGCTGGGAAGCTGGTGGGAGGCTGGCCGGTGGGAGGCTGGGCGGTGGCGCCCAGCCTCCTCCATTGCTGTCCTGTGACTTCGCTGGGCACTCTTCTAAGGCCGGCCGCCCAGTACGTTCTTCTCCCAGAGTTCGCCCAGGGAGTATTCTTCCAGCCAGTTGTTCAGCTCCTCCCGGGTGTTCCGGCGGACCTTGGTTCCGTTCCCCCGGTCTTCCAGGACGTAGACCTCTTCGGGTTCGAAGCTGTCCACCATTCTGGGCGACTGGGTGGCGGTGATTATCTGCTTCTGTACCTGCAGGCTGCGGATCATCCCGGCCAGGAGGTCGATGGCCGCGGGGTGCAGCCCCAGGTCGGGGTTGTCCAGCAGCAGCAATGCCGGCAATTCCTCAGTCGGGAGGTTCAGCAGGGTGAACAGGGCCATTAGCTTCAGCGTGGCGGCGCTGGTCAGGTGGGGCTGGAAGTTCCGCCTCTGCTTGCCCTGCCACTGCAGGAGTACCTTGCCGTAGTCCGGCTCCAGGACGAAATGCTCGAACTCGGGGACGCAGCGTTGGACCTGGTGTTCGATCAGTTCAAGACGCCTGGATTGGGTTTCCTTCAATCTCAGCAATACCGGGGCCAGGTTGGCGCCGTCGGGTTCCAGGCGGAAGTTCCGGCCTACCTCCTGGGGCAGGTGCAGGGCCGGGCTGCCCTGGCTGACGCCGGGGGCGTAGGTGGCCAGGCTGGTGTTGAACTCGTAGAGTTCTACCTGTTCCAGGTAGTCCACCAGGCGCTGGGCGGCGTCTTGCTCCGGTTGGTCGGCTTTCGGCTTGCCGGCTTTCGGCTTGCCGGCATCGTAGGTCTGGGCCCGCGCGGCCTCCAAGAGGGTCGACTCCTTCCCGCCGGCGGCTAATTCATGCCAGACTCCGTACCCTCGGGGGTCGGCGTCCAGTCGTGCCGTCCGGTACTTCTCCACGTTGACCTGGAGGTTCTCCGGCGGCTGCCAGCCCAGGCCCAGCCGGTATTGGTCCCGTACCTGGGCGTCGTGGTTGTCGATTTTCACTTCTACCATCATGGCCGGCGTCTGGTCGTGCCCCACGTGGAGCAGCTGGTCGGCGCCGCCCTGGAAGGCGGCGTGCAGGTTGAGCCGGCGGTCCTTCACGATGCAGCGCAATAGTCTCAGCAGGTGCAGGCAATTGGATTTGCCGGCGCCGTTGGGGCCGATTAGTAGCGCGGCCTCGGGCAGGTCTCGCAGTTCCACGTCCTTGAGTGATCGGTAGCCTTCGACGCGGAGGGCTCTCAGGTGGGAAGTCAGTTCGTTATTCGATGTCGTGGTCATGGTCGTGGTCATGGTCGTGGGCATGGTCGTTCTCTTCAGCCTCCTTGCGGGTGCACGGGTTAGGTGCTTAGGATTGGGGGTCAGCTATTCATCGGGGGAGTGGGTTGCCTGTGCTTTGCCTGGGGGCTTTGTGGGGGGAGCGCTTAATGCGCGGCGTCTGGCTTTATTGGTGGACTCTGAGGGAGTCAAACCCTCATCTCCGCTGTGCAGGAGCGACGTGTTCTCATTACACTAAGAGCCCTTTGGGGGGTCGTGTTCTTATGCTTTAGCAGCCTCGGACCTTCCCGGCGTCCTCGTCGGCTTTTCGGGCGGCCCTCGGCGGAAAACCGGGAAAACCACAACAATGGGGATTGCTTCGGGGCTGGGCTCTGGTCGCTTCTATCCCGGCAGGCTGAGGTTGTAGAGGACGCCCAGTACGAAGAACATGCAGATGACTCCGATGACCATGAGGATCACGTCCATCTTCTGGGAACGGTACTGTTGAAAGAGGCTGAACCAGCGGAAGGGATTCAGATTGATCATCTTCGTCTCTGTCTCGTCGCTTTTCTCTCTGTTCTAGTTGTCTATGCCGGCTTGGTAGTCGACGATCCGCTGCCGGGTGGTGGTGAGGCAATCTTGGTCGATGTCGGCGCCGATGCTTGCGCAGCCCAGTCGCTGGGCGGCTAACAGGGTGGTCCCGCCGCCGACGAAGGGATCCAGGACCGTCTGACCGGGAAAGGCGAAGCGTTCCAGCAACAGCTCAAACCCGGCTTCGTTCTGGCCCCATTGGTGGTAGCGTACGTCCTGCCTGGCCAGGGCGGGGGCCTGGATGACGTCGTGCCGGTCGGTCAGGTCGGGCCGGCCTTTTTGCAGCCAGATGATTGGCTTCCAGCCCATGCGGACGGCGCGGGTGTGGAAGCGCAGGTTGGCGCCTTCCATTAGATCGTTCAAGGTCCAGTTGTAGGTGAGTTCGTCGTTGGAAGTCAGGTACTGTAGCACCTGGGGCAGGTGGGAGGTGGTGGCCATGGCCAATAATATCCCGCCTTCCTTCAGGCAGTGGGCGGCCAGGTTGGCTAGGTCCCGGTAGCAGGAAAGGGTCTCCGGCTGATAGGGCGGGTCGGTTACTATCAAATCAATCGACTCTTGGGGGATTATTCCGATCAATTCCCGGCAGGAGCTGTGGTACAGGGTCAGGTCTTTGCTGGGCGGGGTGTTGCGTTTTATTGCCTGCTGCTGCTCCCAGGTCTGGCGTATTTCAGCGCGGCGCAGCTTCTTGATCGCGGCCTGGGCCGTGGTCGGCCTGCCCGGCGGGCTGGCGGCCATCTCCTGCAGGGCTCGCTGCTGCCAGTGCATGGCCTGTCGGGACAGGTAGTCGGCTTCTTTCAGACTTATTTTGCCGGTCTCCAGCGCGTGGCGCAGGGCCGGAATGGCGCGGCTGGCCGGGTTCAGGGTCCTGGCGGCGTGGGCGACTGTCTTCTGAGTCACCTTCAGCTGGGTGGCGGCGCGGCGCTGGGCGCTCTGGGGTTTGCTCCCGGCGTCCTGATAGTATTGGGCCAGGCGGCTGGCGATGATGGCTCTTTCGTTCTCGTTTCTGTTTCGGCCGGTCAGGTTGACGGCCAGGAGGTAGTCCACCGGGTGGGTTTTTTCTGGCAGCTCCTGGCAGCTTAGTTCCAGTCCCAGCTCTCGGCAGATTTGCTGGCGGGTCTTGCCGTCCAGGAGCTGGCCCAGCTGCAGCATAGCCGGCTGCAGCTGGCCCACGGCGGCGATGCTCTGTTTGAGCTCCGCGTAGGTTGCTGGGCTGGCCTTCGGGAAGATCCTGGCCAGCTCGTGTAAGGGGTAATCAGTTGTCTGTTCTGGCTGCTGCATCGTCGGTGGGGATTCCCTTCCGAGTATCCGGGGCGGCTCCGGGAAGTAGGCTTTTTTGTATCGGCCGTTCAAGGCCCTGTTCAGGATTTTAGCCGGGCGCCTCTGGAGGGGCTTTTGACTGGTGGCGGTTTAGCTGTCGCTCCTGCGGCGCTGTGGTCTGGTTTGGCCTGGGGTGCCTTTGTCCTCGGGCTGGCCCTTTCGGCTGGCGTCTTGGTCCGCTGGGGATGGCTCCCATTTGTTCCTGCTCTGCTCGCGCTGGCGGTTATGGTGGTGCTGGGGATTGTCCTCGGTGGGGGCCGTGTTGGCCTTGTAGCTGGGCGACCTTCTCTCCGTCTTGCGTCATTTCTGCCGGCCAGGGAGGCCTGGCTTCCGCTGAGCCTGCCTCTCTTTCTTCTGGCAGCCGGTCGGCTGGATTGGTCTCTCGTGGCTGGCGCTCTGTCCTCGGCTGGGCCGCCCTTGGGGGTTATCTTCGTCTTCTCCCTCTTGGCTCGGGCTCTGGAGCGCAGTGGCTGCTTCTCGTATCTGGCGGCCTGGCTGCTGTTGTTCTCCCGGGGTTCGCCCCGGCGTCTGCTCCTGGGGGCTTACTTGCTTTCCGCTGCGGTGAGCTTGGTGACCAGCAATGACGTGGTTATTCTGACGTTGACGCCCTTGTTCCTGGGAATGGCGGCGGGGGCGCGGCTTCGGGACGTGCGGCAGTTCATGGTGGTGGGCCTCTTCATTCCGGCCAATCTGGCGTCCATGGGGATGGCGTTGGGCAGTCCTACTAACCTGATTCTTGCCCTGGAGCTGGGCTTGGACTTCGGCGAGTATTTCAGCCTGATGGCGGGTCCTTTGGCGGTGTGCCTGGTGGTTTCTTTCGCCCTGGTGTGGCTTGCGTCTCGCCGCTCTCGTTCTCTTTCCGCCTGGCCTGGCGTGGCTCCGGGGACGGCGCCGTCTTTCCGTCTCCGCTGTGGCGTCTGGTTTGTCATCTTCCTGTTGGCGGTGGCTGCCTACGGAGTGGCGCTGTCCGGTGGTTTTTCCGTCTGGTGGGTGTCGGCGCTGGCGTTCCCGGCTGCCTTGGTGGCGTTGTCCTTTGGTGACTGGGGTCTTTCTTCTGGCCCTGGTGGTATGCGCCTAAGCAGAGTGTCTTCGCTTCGTTCCGCCCTGGCGGCGCTTCCCTGGTCGGTGGCGGTCTTTGCTTGCTGCCTCTTCCTGGCGGTGGGGGCGTTGGCGCGGGAGGTGGATTTCCCTGCGTTGTATGCCGGGTTGGCCTCTGGGGCGCCGGTGGTTGATTTCCTCGCGGCGCTCTTCGGTTCGGCACTCCTGGTCAATCTGGTGAATGACCTGCCGGCGGCGGCCTTCCTGGTGGAATTGTTCCCGCCGGGTGGGAGTGGGGTCCAGCTGCCGGCTGCTCTGGTGGCTCTCAACCTGGGGGTGGTCTTGACGCCGGCGGGGTCGCTGGCTGGGCTGCTGTGGCTGTCTCTCTGTCGCCGGGGCGGGGCGGAGCTGGGCCTGGCGGTCCCGGGAGCCTGGGACCTGTTCAAGCACGGGGCGTTGCATTTCCTGGCCGCGGCGGTCGTCTTGACCTTGCTGGTCTGGCTGCTGGCTTAGCTCTAGGGGTGTTCCTCATAGGGCGACGTACTTAATGGCAGCGCCTGGGCGAAGTACTGTTCGCCGTCTAAGCTGACCACTATTCCCTCTTCGTGGAAGATGCCGGTGTAGTGGCATAGGCCGTTCAGCGGGTCCACTTCCCACTCCACTTGGAAGTTGCCCTGGTCGTCGTAGGGGGTCTTGGTGACCCGGGTGGCGCAGGGTTGCTCGTTCTGCGTATCCGCTGGGTAGAAGCTCTTGCCTTCCTCCTGCCAGGTGAGCGCCGCCAGGAAGCTGCCGTCGGGCCAGGTTTTCCGGGGCAACAGCTCGGCCTCGGCCAGCGGGTCTTCGATGACGCCGCCGTGCTTCAGGCTGTCCAGTCGGTTTAATATGGCCAGCATGGTGAGGGCGTAGCTGGCCGGTTCCCGGCGGTCGCCGTCCCATTCGCCGCCTTCGGCTTCGGCGGTATTCATGCCGATAATATTGCCCTGGGTGGTCATCAGCGGCCCGCCGCTGTTGCCGCCGTCGATGTCGGCGCTGCTGACCAGGTAGCAGTTGTTCCGGATGGTCACGCAGACCGCGTTCAAGGTTCCGGTGGTCACCGTCAAGCCCTTGTTGGCGGGGAAGCCCATGGCGATTACCTGGTCGCCGGGGCGGGGCTTGGTGGAGGCCTGGATGCCTTCGCCCTCCCGGGCTAATAGTCTTCGGCCGTTGGGCAGGAAGTCGTCGGGGCCGGCGTCGATCAGAGCCACGTCGGCTACTTCGTCCCTCCCCAGGACGGGAGCTTCAGTCGAATGGGCGCCCAGCCAGCGCAGGGTGGCGGTGTCGTGGTGGTCCACCACGTGGGCGTTGGTTACTACGTAATAGTCGCCGGCGTCGTCCTGGATGAAGAAGCCGGTTCCTACGGCGTCGTGCAGCCGTATCTCCACGATCCAATGGCGCAGCCGTTCCGACCACTGGCCGGTGGTCAAGGCCCCGTCCAGTTGCCGGGGCGTGGGCTGGGGCGTGTAGGTCGGCTGGGGAGTATAAGTGGGTGGTGGCGGCAGCGGTATCAAGGCTTCCTGCAGGGCTTGGCGCAGGATGGCCAGTTCGCCCTCCAGGGCGGTTACTTCGGTAGCCAATCCGCTGGCGCGCAGGCGGCTCTGCAGCAGTTCTTCGGCTTGCTCGCCCAGGTGGTCTTTCTGTTCCGTGTTCAGATTGCGGAGGGCTTTTTCTGCTCTCTCCGCGCCACGGATTTGCTTGCCCAACTCGGCGATGCGTTCGTGGAGGCTCTGGGTGATGGTCTGGGCCTGGCCTTCTTTGAGTTGTCGATCTCGCTGTTCTCGTTCCAGGTCCTGGCGCAGGGCGGTTTCTATCTCATTGTTGCTCAGTCGGAGTTCGTCCTCTCTTTGCTGGGCTTCTTCGCGATAGTTGGCGTAGTCCGCCTCCAGTTGTTCGAACCTTTGGGTTAGGGCTTCGGTGGCTCGGCTGTGGTCGGCTTGTTGGTCTGTGAGCTGCTGCTGGGCGGTCTGGGCTTCGTGGGCGGTGCGGGTGCCGGCCAGGGCCAGCTCGCGGAGTTCGCGGTGGCTCTCCCGGTCGGCCTGCTGGAGTTCTTCGACCAGGTCGCCGTCGCTGCTCTGGAGGTTCAGGGTGATGACCACTCCGGCCAGGGCGGCCAGGGGGATCAGGATGGTGACGAACATGGGCCACTTGCTGAACATAGACAGTTTACTCCCTGGGGGAGGCTGGTTCGGCAGGCGGCTGGGTTGTCGGGTTACTCTCTGGTCCTCGGTCTTCCTTCTGGTGAGGAATTGGTTTGGCTCGGTAATTGCCGCGCATCGGCAATTGAGTGTCACAATCGGGGGAACCCCGGTGCGGGGTTTGTTGGGTCAGGCCCTGTTCTATGATGTCGGTCGGTTGAATCCTCGTGTTGGGATGGTTGGGGATATTGCTTGTTTGTGTGGGCTAGGTCCGGGTGATGCCGGTTGATTCCCTTCTGGTTGGGGAAGCAGATGGACGACTAAATTCGATACCGGGGTATCTCCTTCGTTGAGGAGCTGGTTCAGGAGCTGGTTCAGGAGTTGGTTCAGGAGTTGGCTCAGGAGTGGCCAATAGCCTCCCTTCAAGTTCAACGGGGTGGAGCTCTGTCTTGAGTTTCTCGTTTGTTTACTGTCTCACCGGATTGAGTAGTCCGGGCATGGGCATCTGGGTGGTGAGCTTCCGGTTGATTATAGTCCGGTAGTGCTCGTAGATTTCGTAGCCGACCGGTATTCGGCCCAGTTCGCGGGCTACTTTCAGGGTGGTCCCGGAGCCGGTGAAGGGGTCCAGGACTTTATCTCCGGCGAAGGAGAACATTCGGATGCAGCGCTGGGCGATGGCTTCGGGCATCAGAGCTGGGTGCGGGTCGTAGCCGGGGTCGCTGCGGCTGGGGATGGCCAGGTTCCAGACCTGGCGGGTGAACTCCCGCCATTCGGCTTCGCTTAACTGTGATTCTAGCCTGGCCTGCTCCTGGCGCTGGGGCGGCGGCCCCTCCTTGACCAGGACGCCGATGAATTCGATGGTGTTTTGCGCATATAGATTGGGTGGGTGGGGGTAGCTGCCGAACATCAATGACTTGGTGGGGTTGGTGCGGTTCCAGATGTAGAGGTCCAGGAGGTGCATTTCGGGGCAGTTGGCGAGGATGCAATGCTCGATGTCGCTGTAGATGTTGAAGATGGTTCTATTATGCCGGTCCGGGTATTGGGCCTTGGGCATGGGCATCAGCGGGGCGTTGATGCAGAGCTTGCCGTTGGGCTGCAGGACGCGGGCGCATTCCTGCCAGACTGGCAGCATGGCTTGGATATATTCCCGGTAGTCGTCGATGCTGCCGCAGTCCCCCGGTTTGATTTCGGAATGGGTGATATTCTGCTTCCCGTTCTTGGAATAGTCCTTCACGTTGAAGTAGGGCGGGGAGGTGACGACCAGGCTGATGCTGTCGTTTTCTAACTCCGGCATGGTGGCGGCTGAGTGGTAGTAGACCTGGTCGATCATCGGGTTGCTGAGCCCGTTGTTGAAGGGCTTGCTTGGCAAGGGCGGCGGCGTGGTTGAGTGGGCGCCGTTATTGCCGGGTGGCAGTTCGTTGGCCCCGGAGTCGGGTTGGTTCATTCCCGGGGCTCCGTCGCGGTGGGGGCGGCGTCTCTCTTGTCTTGCTTGGCCTTCCTGCCCTTGCCCCGGCAGCATTTCTGGCAGAGGTTGCTGTACATGTGCCTGGGGTCGTAGTGGGCCAGGGACAGGGCCAGGAAGATCGTCGTGAGGAAGATGGCCCAGAAGGCCAGCTGCACCCCGGCGGGGTTGTCGGTGTTGCCCATTCTGGCGCCGATCGACGCGTAGAGGCTGATCGCCAAGGCGAATAAGAGCGCGGTGGGGAAGTATTTCCACTTGCCCAGTCGGTCCTGCTTCGGTTCGGTCAGGTTCTCCTGCTGCTTTTCCATGACGGGTGGGTCCTTTCGTGGCCTGGGGGCCTTATTTTCTTACCAGGCGGCGATGGCGGCGATTTGCCCGGCGGCTTCGGGCCGGTTGTTCCGGGGTTGGTTCAGAAGGCAGCCGGGGCAGCCTTCGTGGTCGTGGAGCCACCAGGAGCGGCTTTCTGGCGCTGGCCCGATTATCTGGACTTGGACCTCCTGGTCGTTCCAGTAGAGGATGCGGCGCAGCTCCGGGGTGCGGTTGTGCCGGGTCTGCCAGCGGATGTAATGGTGGTGGGGTTCGGCGTCCTTGCTGGCGCTCCGGTCCTGGTCCTGGTTGCCGTTCTGGTTGTCGTTCTGGTTGCTTTGCCTCTGGGATAGTATGCCGGTGCTTTCGGTAGCCCGCGCCGGGGCGTCGGTGGTCATGGTCGTCCTTCTTCTTTTTCCTGCCAGCGGAAGTGGGATTCTTCCCTGCTGGTCTGGGGGTTGGGGTTAAAACTTAAAGCTAAACTGCTTCGTTTCTCCTGTTCATTGTAGCGTAAATGCGGGCGGCTGTCTTGCTCGGGGCCAGGCGGGCCTTCAGCTCTTGCCAGCCGCCGGTGAGGAGGTAGGTCGTGGCGACTGGGCTGGCGGCTGTGGCCAGGTAGACCAGCCCCGTGGGGTCTCCTGCGAGGAGCTTCGCTATGCCTCCCTGGATGCCCATGATGGTTATGACTAGCGCTGTCGCTATCAGCAGCGGGGCGAAGGCTCTCAGTACTGGGTGTGGGAGCTTGCTCAGCTTCATCGCCGGGTTACTCCATCGGGTTCTGGTAGGTGCTGACTTCTTTTCTGCTCGTCTCCTGGGCGTTCTGGACGTAGTGCCAGCAGCTGGCTAAGGTCCAGCAGGCGACGGTGCAGCCGGCGCTGGTCATGGCGATGCCGAGGGTCAGGTAGACCCAAAAGGCGGGGTCGCCATAGTTCTCGGTCAAACTGGCAATCCGGGTAATGCCTGCCAGGAACATGGCTCCGGCGCCGAAGCTGAGCAGTACCAAAGCGATGGCGAATCCTACCGTGTGGCGTACGAAGGCAGTTAGGGTGTTGGTTCTTTCCGGTTGCTCCCAAATGTTGAGTGGTGTCGCTGACATGGATTTGTCTCCTACGCTGATAAGTAAGCCCCAGCCTTCGTGGCTGGGGCGGTTCTTCCCGTGGGTGGGGTTTTTGTTTGGAGTCTGCTGGCTGGGGTTAGTCCCGCTGGGTGAACTCCTGGTAGGCGACTTTCGCTGCTTCATAGATGAAAAACCAGCAGGCGGCGGTGAATCCCGCGGCTATTCCGGCGCCGTTGACCAGGAGAATGGTCTCCCTGGCCAGGTAGCCTTCGGTTTGGATGGCCGTTCCGGCGTCGGTGGCCAGGGCTACAGTTATCCAGGAGCCGATCAGGGCGGTGATCAGGCCGGTGGTTAATCCTACCGCGTGGAAACTCAAACTGGTGGCGCGGTCGTAGCCCGGGTCTCCCGGGTTCTTCATCGGGTTCTTCATCGGGTTCTTCATCGGGTTCTTCATCTGTTTCCTGGCGGTTGCCGTCTTCCGGTCTGCGTCTCTTGCTTAATGGTTAAGCCCCAGCAGGCGCTGGTTACTGCTGCCGCGATGCCGGTGCCGTACACCAGCAGCATGGTCTTCCCGGCCAGGTATCCCTCGGTTTCCAGGGGGAGCCCGGTGTCCGTGGCTAGGGCTATGGCCATTCCGAATCCCAGGATGGTGGTCAGCAGCCCGGTGGTCAGTCCCAGGGCGTGGGAACGCCAGCTCCTGGTGTGGGCGCAGTCCTGGTCTCCGGTGCTTTTCATCTGTCTCTCTCAGTAGCTGGCGCCTTCGGGTATGGGCAACCGTTCCACCGGTAGGTGCTTCTTCTCCTGCACTTTCTCCTGGTAGGCCAGGGCCAGCCGCTCTCCGGCTTCGTGCAGTAATTCTCTTTCGTGGAAGTCGCTCTGGTGCTTGGGATAGCTGAAGGAGAGGCAGTCCCATTCGCCCTGTTCGTCGGGCTGCTGCGGCCCCTCGGTCACCGGCCCCAGCCGGGCCAGGCACATGGTCCCTAGGGGCGTGGTCATTACGAAGAGCCTTTCGTAATCCTCGTGGTAATTCTCCTTCGTCCGCAGCTGGATGTCGCCGGGGTAGTACTGGAGGTCCAGCTTGGCTCTGACTCGTATCTCTTCTATTTGATCCGGCACGGCGTGGGCGGTGCAGCCGGTCTCCTCGTCCAGGTATTCTTGGATTTTATTCTCCCAAGCGTGGTAGCAGCCCTTCTCTTGCCCGCGCAGCTTTCCTAGTGCCTTCCTGAAGGCTTTGGCTTCCTTCTCGCGCTGCTCTGCGAGCATGGCCCGGATCAGGTCCCGCCAGGTGCGGAACTCCCTTTCCGGGTTGCGGTAGGCTGCCTCGTAGACGGCTTTTTTCTGTTCGTCTGGCGTATCCTGGGGCAACGCTTGTCGGGCCGCGTCGGCTTTGGCCCGTATCCTTCTGGTATAGAAGCCGATGGCGTCGGCGATCAGTCCGGTCCAGTTGCCGTGGGGCTCGATGGCGTACTCTGGGCCGGGGGCTTGGGGGTTGTCGCCGCTGCGGCTCAGCGCTTCCAGCAATAATCTTGCTATTTCGGCCTCCGCCGGCGGGATGCTCGGGTTGAAGGGGCTGGGGGTGTGGCGCAGGTGGTCGCTGATGCCCATGGCCAGGCCGAAGACGGCGTGGGGGGCGTCCGGCCACTTCTGGCCGGGCCGCTGGGCGCCCAGCCGGGCCAGGTCGCTGATGTGCTCTCGGCAGCGCTTCATCCTGACGTTGGAGGTCTGATGCGTGTGCAGCTCTCCGTAGTGGGATATTGAAATCAGCCGGGCCGGCATCTTCAACAGACCTTCCTGCTCCTCCGGCTGCAGCAGCTTCATGGCGCGTATTTCCTGGCGGACCTTCTTCTCCAAGCGGCTGCCGGAAGTAGCCAGGGGCTCCTGCTTCCAGTTGCTGGGGATGTCGCTGCGGTGCAGCCACCACATGGCGGCTCCGGGGAGCCGCTCGTAGAGTTCCTCCCAGCCGGGCAGGGCCGCGGCGATCAGGTTGTAGTGGCGCAGCACCGGCTCGGGCTGCAGGATGTGGCCGGGGACCCGGCATTCGGCCATCAATTTCCGGTAGGCTTCAAGGGGTTCCGGCTCGGCTGTTTCCAGGAACATCTGGACCAGGCCGCGGCGCAGGCGGTATTCCCAGGCGTTCTGCCATTCGCTTCTCAGGTTTTGGACCCAGTGGTAGGCGGCCCGGTTGGCGGCGTTGTATTCCGGAGTCCCGCAGTGGGGCAGCTTGCGCTTTTCTGTGCCTTGGCCGGTGGGGCCGGGCTCGGTCTCTTCGCTCGCTTCGGTCGCCTGGCTTCTGGCTTCGGCCAGCTCCGGAGCGTGGCGCAGCAGTTCGTTCCTCGCCAGGGCCGTTAATAGCTGGGTGGCCCAGCCCCAGCGGAAGTAGTCGTGCCGGGCGCGGCCGATGGGTTTGTCCTGGGCTTCCGGCAGTTCTTCCAGGCCGATGGGCATGGTTTCGTGGCCGAACCACATGGGGGCCAGGTCGTCCGCGCCGCCGATGACCCGGGGGCGGATCATACCATTGTCCCAGCGGTTGACCAGCATGAAGGTGTCGGGGCCGCCCATTCGGCTGCTGGCGACTATCCTGGGGTAGTCCTTGTCCGGGGTGAGAGTCGTTTCAGGGACCAGGCGGGCCTTCATGCGGGCTTGGGCTGCCGGCGATTCCAGGTGTTCGGTCATGCGGGCTCGGCGTTCGGCTTCCTCCTGCTTGGCTCGGGCTGCTCCGGAGCGGAGGCGCGGTGCGGGGCGTGGTTGCTTGGCCTTCGGCGTGGCGGCGGTTCTTCCTCCCTTTCCTTTGGCCTTGCCGCTCTTGGCTGTCTCACCGCTGGAGCTTGCTCCTTCTCCTGCCGTCTCGGGTTCGAGCGGCGGGCAGTTCATGATGCGGCGCAATTCTCGGTCCAGCCCGGCGGGGTCTTCCCGGTACTTCTCCTGGCAGACGGTATTCTGGGTTTCGGTGGCCAGCCAGGGCAGCGTTTTTCCTATCTTGAGATAGGTCTCCAGGGGGCTGGTGATGTCGGCGATGCGGCGTTTCAGTTCTACCGGTTTCCAGCTCTCGTTCACAGCCTGGGCTTCAACTTGCTGGAGTTGTTCGTTGAGGAATTGGTTCCACGGCGCCAGCTGCTGCCGCGTCCGGGGGTGGAACGTGCTGGGCCAGGCGCCCTCTTTGTCCTTGGCCATTATTTCCTGGATCTTGATATGAGGCGGGGCGTCCGGGTACATCTCTCGCAGGTGCATCAGGGCTCGGACCGGGGGGAGGTCCTTGTTCCGGAAGAGGTTGGGGTCGAAGTTCTCGATATACGCCCAGTCCGTTTCCGTGTTCTGGCCGTAGTTCCGGCCCCAGATTTTGACCTCCGGGTGCCGGAGGGAGAAGCTAACCTTCGCCTGCTCTAGCAGGTCTTCTATAGTCGCCGGTATCTTGTGCTGCCAGCGGTCCTGGCGGCAGGTGCCGACCCACCAGGCGATGCGGTTGCGGTGTCCGTCCCAGTCGGGGTCCCAGCTGCCATCCCAGCTGCCATCCCAGCTCCCATCCCACTCGACGCCTTTGGCGGTCTTCAGGCAGGCCCGGGCCTCGTCCAGCCGGGTGAGGTCGTGGAGCTCGGCCCCGCGGCCCAGCAGTTCTATCGCGGTTTTCAGTTCTTGTTGATCGAGCTGGGCCAGCATCTCCCGGGCCAGCTGCCGGTCCGGCGTGCGCTGGTCTTCCGGCATCAGGGAGTCGATTATCTCGCCGCGGAGTGCCGTGAGGTTCTTCCGGTACTCGATGTCTTCGAAGTGGTTGCGTTTGTTGGCGTTCCGGGCTCGCAGCCGGTTGGGGAGCTTGACGAACATCTCATCGTAGTAACGGCGTCGTTCGTGGGCGATCAGGGAGGCGAGGCGTCCTTCGTCCAGGGGCAGGGCCATGCCGCCGGTCCATTCCTTGGTGATGCTGTCCCGGTGGATGGAGATGTTGGCGTGGCTGTCCACCTGGGCCTTGGGGTGCAGGGCATAGTTGGTTACGGTGATGCCGCGGGAATGGCGGTTGATGCGGGGGTGCTGGTTTACTATCTTTTGCAGTTCCGGCAGGGCCTTCTCGCGGAGCTGCTTGACGTATTCGGGGAAGTGGTGTTCGTGGGGCCAGGGCCTGGGGTTCTCGGTTTCTTCTGTCTCATTCGGCTGCTGGGTAGCTCGTTTGGCGGTGCGCCGCTTCTGCTTCTCTGCTGGCGTCATTGTTGACGCTCCTGCTGCTGGTGCCTCTGGGTCTCGAATGACGATGTCGTCGTTGGTGACGTAGTGGTGGCCCGTTATGGGTTCGGGCCTCTGGTCCTGGGTGTCGGTAGTCATGGGCGCTGGCGTCCTTTTTCAGTGCTTGTCGGTTTGTTCCCAGTTCTGTGGCCCTGTAGGCCTTATCCCTTGGGGGTGGAACGAATATTTGGGAGGCTGGGGGAAAGGGATGGGAGTTAGGGCTATTCCTCGCTTTCGGTGGTGGCGAAGCTCTCTTCCTCGCTCTCGTCGGCGTTTCGTCCGTTGCCTACGGCCACCGGTCGGTCCGGCATTGGCGCCGGTTCGAATTGGTTCGTATGCAGCACCTTGCCGTCCAGGTCGTAGTCCTCGGCCAGGAAGGGGCTGGGCAGTTTCTGCCGGGGCCGGTCCGGGCAGGGGTACGGGGTGGTCTTCAGCCCGAAGCGGACGTAGCGTTCCGGGTCGTGGGACTTCTTGGCCGGGTTGTTGTTCTTGCAGCTCAGCGTCGATTCCATGCACAGCGTGCAATGCCCCGGGCAGTCGGGGGCGTGGGGGCAGGGTGGCCTTTTGATTTGCGGGCCTTTGATGACGTTGAGTTTGAAGGCCTCGGAGGAGGTGTCGGCGATGGCGGCGGTTTCCTCCGGGTCGGCGATCAGCTCCAGGGTTTGGGCGCTCTCCGGCGCGGTGGGGGTGGCGGCTCCGGGGGCCGGGGGCGGCGCGCTGGGACTGGGGCTGGTGATGCCCAAGGCCTCGCGGGCAATTTGTTCGATTCGGGGTTCGTTTGGCGTGGTCATGGTGGTTTGGCTACCTCCGCCGTTGGGCTGTTTGATGCTTGCTGGTTGATTCGATTATAGCCGGCGGCTGTATTCGCCCTTGTTGGGTATGGCTGCGCGGCCTCGGTCTCTTCTGCTCATTGGTCTTCGGGTGTCGGGGTGTTTTGTCTCCAGCGGGTGGTGGTGTCTCTACGTCTTGGTGTCCCAACTCCTTGGTGTCAGGACACCTCGGCTACAGGGCGTGTTTCTTCAGTTCCCTGAGCTCGGCATTCTCGTCCAGTCTCTGGTATTGGTGGTGTGGTCGCCGAATTGGCCGCATCGGGCGTATTCCAGCTGCCGCTTGGCGATGTTCCTGGCCTTTCTTAGCTCCCGGCTGCGTCTTGGTTTGGTGGGCAGGGCCACCAGCGTTTGCTCCTGGATGGCCTGGCGCAGCTTATGCCAGAGGTCGGAATGGTCTGCGTCTCCGGTCCGCTTGAAGCTGTGGGTGGCCAGGTGGATGTCCCGGCAGGCGGCGTGGAGCAAGGCTGATGCTGAATGTATGAATATCGTCGCGCCACGGTGGGCCTGCTGCAGGGCGGCCAGGAGGGCGGTCAGCTCCATGCGGGGGATGGTGGTCCGGGCGTTGCGGCCGGCGATCAGCGTCTCCTGCCCCTCGGGGTTCTTCACTACGATGGCGTAGGCTCCGGGGGCGGTGGCTTCCGGTGAGCCGGCAGCGGCGATGTGGCAGTGGTAGGTGGGGGTGGGTTCCTGGTTCTTGGGGACTGGCTGATTCCTGGCGGGGGCTCCGGGGTTGGTCCTGGGTCGCATCTGGGCTTGGCCTCCTGCTGTTGGGGGAAGGTTGGGAGTCGGGAGGCGGCGGTTCTATTGTATTGGCCTGGCCGGTTATGTCAATTGGGCCTGGGGCATTATACCGGTTTGCTTGGTCTTGCGTTAGCTGAACTTCGGCCCTCCTGCCGGCCAGCTCCATTCCGGTTTCTTGGCATGGATGCAATCGGGGCAGTCGACCTTTCCGCGGAAGGAGAAGGCTCTGCCGTTCCAGTAGACGGGGATGAACATGTCGTCCGGGCCTGGGGTTATCCAATGCCAGGTGAAGCCGCAATAGGCGATGTAGCCGCGGCGCAGTTCCGGCGGATGGTTGGTGGGGATGTGCTTCATCTGGTCGTCCTGGCTTGGGCTCTCAGCCATTGGGTTATCGCCTTTAAGCGTGCTGCGGATCTCCCTGGTTTCCTGACGGCCTGGCGGCAATCGACGCAGGTGGGGCGGCTTATGGTGAAGACGTGCCATTCGGTTTTCCTGGTGGTCCAGCTGGCTTGGTAGCCGCAGTGCCCTTGCCCTGGCGCGGTTGCCTTGTTAGCCGTGTGGGAGACCAGGGTGGCGTCCTTCATCCTGAGGTATTCAGGTCTGGTCATTGGCATGGCTGGCTTTTCTGAACTGGCAGTCGGGGCAGTTGGTCTCAGTCGAATAGATGGCGCGGGACTCGCTCCATTCGGGGGCGTAGGTTATGAAGCGGTGCCGGCGGCCTCGGGCAACGATGAAGTTCGGGTTGAAGCCGCAGAGGGCCTGCAGCGGGTAGATGTGTCGCTGGTCGGGCTCGTGCTCGGTGATGCTTTCTTTCCTGTTCTGCATTGCTGCCCTGGTGCTGTAGCCGGGTGCTTTGCTTCGGGGTTACACTGCGGAACGACTCCTTCTCTGCTGCCGCGCTTTCGCTGCGGCGCTGATCTCAGAGTCGTCCCTATGGGTTCCAGGGGTTTGCGAGCGAACTGCTTATACCCTTGGTGGGTAGTCTAGCAGTGCTTGCCGTTCTTTTCAAGAACGGGGCCCCTGGGAACCTAGTCGAACGGTTCGTCGGCTTGGTCCCGGGGAATCTTGGCTGGACGTCCGGGTCTGCCTCTTCGCGGCGCGTAGGCGTGGGGCTGGTCCTCTTCCTTCTCGCCGAAGATCTTGCGTGCGCCGCATTTCTTGCACTGGCCGGGCCAGCGTCCGGCGTGGACCTTTTGCGATGACTCAATCAACCAGTGATGCACGCACTTCAGGGTGCCGTCTTCGTTGTACTCGTTGGGGTCTTTCGGGGTTTCCTCGCCGGGCTTGCGGGCTTGCCCCTTCACTCGGAAGGTGTATTGCTGGGTCATAAGCGGGTGGTTCTCCTAAGTTCGGGGGCCTGGGGGCGGCTTCGCCCCGTGAGCGGGTAGTCCCGTGGTTTCAATCAATAGATTTAATCAATAGATTTAATCAATAAATTCAATCAATAGATTCTGCAGCCCCTTGACGGCTGGTATTAGGCGGTCCTGATCTCCGTATTGTAAGCCTTCCGGCGGCCTGGTGGCAAGTCTGGGCTGTCCTGGTGGGCAGCTCACCCTACCCGGAGGTACTCCGAACTGGACTCGGAGACTATCTCCTTCCGGGTTTCCGGGTCCAGCAGGCTGTTCAGCTGCTTGTAGTCGGTGCTGAAACGGTGCGTTTCCACCAGGCTGATGCTGCGGGGCTTGTCCTTGCCCTGCAGCTTGGCGCGCTTCAGGTCCCTTTCGACCAGGTAGCGCTTGAGGGTTTCCGTCGCGTCCTTCTTCTCCTTCTCCCACTGCCGGATGGACTCCTGCAGCTCTTCGTAGTCGTGGAGGGCGGCGACGGCCTGCTCCTGGCTCACCGGTTCCAGGTTCATTGCCGGCTGCTCCGCTGGGATTGATGGAAGGTTGGGCTTCTGGCAGATGTCGAAATAGGGGCAGCGTTTGCACTCGATGCTGCTGGGCCGGTGGTCGTAGTCGGGCAGCGCTGTTGGGTCGGGGCCGAACTCCAGTAGGTGGTCTTCCAAGGCCTGAAGCCTCGTTTGGGAGACGTAGAAGGCCTGTTCGATACGGTGGGAAGGGATTACCTCGTAGTCCCATTCCCGGCTGCCGGTGTTCATGCTGGCGATGACGGCGTCCCGGGGTTCCTGGTAGGCGGCCAGGGTGTAGAAGGCGGCTTGGGCCGCCGCGTCCGGGTGGCTGACCTCGCTGCCCAGGGTCTGCCAACGTTTGAAGGGTTCCGGCCCGCGGGTCTTGACTTCGATTATTGAAAGAGGCGCTTCCGGGTCGTTGGCGTCCTGGGGATGCAGCCCCATGGCGTCCGGGTGTCCGTTCACGGTGATGTGGCCGGATATTTTTATCGAAACCAGGGGCTGGTCCTTGGGGCTGATTATCTTCCACCCGCTGCGGCTCATGGCGCGCAGGACGACGGGTTCTAACGCCGTGCCGGCTTCCATGATGGTGTAGGACTGGTCGTCCCTTGGGTTCGTTACTTCCTGGCCTGTCGCGGTGTACCACAAAGCGCGGCGGCAGTTGGTCATGGCGGAGGCGCGGATGACCAGGTTGTAGTTCTCGTCGAAGTAGGCGTGGGGCCGGGAGCGGGCGGCCTCCGGGGTGCGGCCGGCTTGGGCTTGGCTCTCATGGGGCGTTGCTGCCTTGCCCTGGTTGGGCTGCTCGTGGGGGCGCTCTTTCTGCGTTTCTGATGCAACCTTCATCGGGGCGGTGAATCCGGGCTGGGGTCCGGCTTTGGTTGCTGCTTTGGCTGCCTCTGCGTCCAGGGTTTGGATGTTGGCCTGGTTGGCCCTTTGTGTGACGCTGCGGGCTTCGATGGCCAGGGCTTGGCTGGTGGGGGTGTTGTCGTAGGTGTTCATTTCTCTCCTGGTCCGGTCTCCATGGGCTGGTCTCCATGGGCTGGTCTCCCTGGGCTGTTCCTTTGGGGGTGGTTCCTCTCTTCTTGTGTTTTTGGTTCTTGCTTGGCTGCCTTATGGCCGGAGCTGGTCTCCTGACTCCCCAATGGTGAGGGTGCTTTCCTGCAGCCACGCGTTGGTGATGTTTGGCTCAGTGTTGTTCCAGGGCCACCAATGTAGGGTGGCCGGTTCGACTTCCATTATCCATTCTCCCTTTATTAAGTAGCCGTTGGTGACGGCATACACTGGGCAGGCTGCCATGCTGTTTCCTTCCGCGATGCGGAGGCTTGCTTTCTCGTAGAAGATGCCGTAGTCCCCTTGGTGCTGGCTTCCTCGGTAAATCTGGCAACGGTCGATCCGGACGTTGGCTGGGCTCAGGCGGCTCAGCTCATAGCCGTTCCCGGCCCGCTGCAGCGCGGCGATTATGTCGGCTTGCCGGTGTGGCATCTCTCTTCTGGCTACGCTGTGGCTCGGGTATGGCCCGCCTTTCTCCATTATGCTGATGCCTGTGTATAAGATGAATAATCCTATGGCTGCGCATCCTGCTATTGCTAGCTAATGCCCTGCTCCCCAGTGCTCGGTTTCCTCCTTGCTGTGTGCGTAGTGTTGGGCGCTGCTCATCTTTCTTCTTTGTCCTGCTCGCAGGGTTCTCTCTGATGGCTATGGGTCCGTCAATCTTTGGGCTGGAAAGTTACCAGATTTGGTGGGCCGGTGGGCATTTCGGCGCGTGCCCCGGTGGTGATGCTGCTTGGCGGTACTTCGCTCAGGGGCGTCACGCTGGGGGCCGACGTTATCGTTACTGAGTTTACGTCCAGGTAGGTCAGTATGACGTCCTTCCGCTTGAAGCTGAAGGTATGGGAGGCGGCCCTCCTCGCTTCTCTGGCGTAGGCGCTCCAGCTCCAATCGTCGCCGACGTCCGGGTGGAACTCCACGTCCTTGTCCATCTTCACGATGTAGTTCAGTGCGATGATGCTGTCCCCGCGCTGGGTCTCGGCGAGGCAAGCCTGGATCATTTCATCCTGGGTTGTCGCTACTAGGTCCCGGTAGATGTGTGTCCGGTTTCCTCGCCCGGGACGGCAGCTGCCCGTGATTGCCGCTGCCTTTCCTTGGTGGGGTGCTTGGAGTCCTTGGGTTAATACTCTGTTGAGTTCATCCTCGTCGGCTGCCAGGGCGGCCTCGGCCACTGCTGTGGGGTGGTTGTTCGGGACCAGGATGACGTGGGCTAGTCCGATCATTATTATTATCCCTAGCCCGGCGAGCATCGTCAGGGCGACGCCGGCAGCGATCGCCTCCACGATTCCGCCTATTCTCTTGCCTCTGCTCTTCATGGGGTTATGTCTCCTCCGGTCCTCGTATCACCACTAGCTCGGTGTTTTCCCTATGGGTTATTCCCTGGAGGTCCAGCCTGCTTTCTTTCAGCTTCCAATTCGGGCCGATCAGGTTGCCGATGATATGGGGCCTTTCGAAAACTGCCAGGTAGTTCGTTTTGAAGCTGCCTTCGGTCGTCCGGCCACGGACGGTGCAGAGTTTTATGGTCGTGTCATCGTCGGTCCGGAGGTGGTACTCGTAGTCCCGGCGTAGTGGGCGTCTTTCCCTTCCGGGGAGGAAGTCGCACCGCTCTTGGAGCTCCATGATTTCTGCTTTGCCTAATGCTTCTTGCAGCTTCTCTTCCACGTCGTCGTAATCTTTCTGGTAGGCCTGCTGGGTAGCTTTCCATTCTGAGTCGAAAAGGTCGTTCATCAATGTGAGTAGGAAGAGGCTCATGAATACCACGAAGCCGATGCCTAGGAAGGCGTAGCCGAAGAACTCGAACGGCGTGGTGTTGGGGCTTTCGGGGACTCCCATGGGCGTGAAGAGGTTCTTCGGGTTGAAGGGGTTGATGGGTGGCTCCTGGTGATTCTGCAATTGCTACCTCCTTTCCCGGCTCGCATTTCTCACTAGCACCAGGTTGTCCGGGCTCTTTTCGGTGAGGTCCTGTAGGTCCAGGCGGGTCTCCTGCAGCTTCCAGTTCGGGCCGATGATGCTTTTTATCAGGTGCGGGTCATCGTAGAGGGCCAGGTAGGTGGTGTGGATTGTTCCCTTCGGGGTGCGGGCGCGTACGTCGCACATTTGGATCCAGGTGTCCGGGCTCGTCTGTAGGTCGTAATGGTACGTCTCCCGGCGGCGTTTGCCCTCCCTTGAGGTGAAGTAGCTGCATTGCTGCTGTACGTCTGTCACGGTGCGTGGCTCTGAGCCGGTGGCTATCTCCAGTTGCCGTGTTACTTCTATACGGCCCTCCTCGAAGGCGGCGTATGCGGCTGTCCCGCTGTGGTCCAGCGCCAGGTTGAAGGGTATGGCCAGCAGGAAGAAGGGCAGGATCAGCATTATCGAGCCGACGATCTCGGCTACTTTGTCGTCCCTGCTGTTCTCCTGCTTCGGAATGGGGTTGGCTCCGGGGCTGCCCTCCGCTTGTATTCCGTTGGCTGCCGGTTCGCTGTTCTGCATTTCTCCCTCTCTATCCTGAGGTTTAGTTCTCTCCCGTTAGTGGGATGTCGATCGGGTTGTCCTGGCTCACCTTAATCGACTCCCGGTTGATCCAATGCTTGAACATGATGTGGTTCGGTTTCCAGTGCCTGGAGATGAAGTTGGCTTCCCGGCTGGCCCGGGTGGCGGCGAAGTACTCGGCGCTTATTCTTTGCCCTCTGGCTCCTGCGTATAGGTCGCAGGTGAGCAGCTGGGCGCCTCTTTCAATCTTGTCGTTGGCCTTCGCCTGGTTTTCCGCGTAGGCGCCGGCCTCTCGGCAATTGACCACCTGGGTGTTCTTATCGGTTATTGTTTCGAAGGCCGGGCTGGCCTGGCTGTTCTGCAGCGCCTGGGCGATTCTTCCCTTCTCTGCCCTGAGGCTGGTTTCTACCGTGGTCAATGGGTTGTCGTTCTTCATCTCTATTGCATCCATCATGAGGTAGGTGATGAAGCCGAAGGCTAGGATGATCAGGGCGGCGAAGACTTTCTTTGTCTGGCGGAGCGTCTTATCGAAGCTCTCTTCGGCGAGATTGTCTGGCTTCTTCTGGTGGTCCCTCTCTGCCTCTCTTGCTTCCGTCTTCATGCCTTTGTCCTTCCCAGGCGACCGGTTTTGCGGGCGTGGTTCGCTGTTCTTCTTTTGGCTAACGCCTCAGCTGCCGTCCGGCGTCTTCTACGACTAGGCTGTTCTCCTGTATCCAGGCGTCGACGACGGGGAAGATGTCCTTGCCCCATGGCCAGAAGCCGGCCCGTGCTCTTCCCCGTTCCATGACCCAGGTCGCGTTCAGGCGGTAGCCGTTGGTTACGGCGAAGACCTGGCAGGTGGTGAGGTGGTTGTTCCGCCCTATTCGAAGGCTGGCTACTTCGTAGTATTCTCTTGCGCTCTGCTCGTGCACCTGGCAGTCGTCGACTGCGATGTCGCCGGCGGTGAGGCGGTTGAGTTCATAGCCGTTGCCGCCTTTCTGCAGGGCGCTGAGGATGTTCTGGCGGTCCCGCTCCGCGCTTTCGGCTAGCGCTCCCGGCAGGCTGCTGCTCTTGACGTACATGCCGGCGAAGGCTGCGTAGAAGAAGGGTATGAAGAAGAGGGGGAGTCCGATGATCCAGGCCCAGTCGCCTCCGGTCAGTCTATCCTGATTCTTCGCTGCTGCTCTGCTGGCCATTCCTTCCTCCCATCCTGGTTTCCGGCGGTGGCTCCGGTCTTCGTGGGCTAGGCTCTTTGTTCTCTGGCGCTGCGCTCCTTGGTGGGGTTAGTTCCAACTCCCCGTGTGGGTTGGCTGCACTCGGGTGGTTCCCTTTAGTACCCAAGCTCTTTCGATCTTGTAGCTTGGCCCGAAGAATCGGCCGAGCCAGCCGCCATCTCTTCCTATGGCTACGAAGTAGCCGGTCTCTACTTTATGGCCGTTGGCGGTGGCGTACAGCTGGCAGTTCCACAACCGGGCGTCCTTGCTGACCCGGTTGTCGCCCAGGCGGTATCGGCTTTCTGGAGTGTTCCTTTCCACC
This sequence comes from uncultured Acidimicrobiales bacterium, assembly GCA_958295925.1. Classification (GTDB taxonomy): domain Bacteria; phylum Actinomycetota; class Acidimicrobiia; order Acidimicrobiales; family CATQHL01; genus CATQHL01. Next base: position 406,998 of record OY282384.1, on the reverse strand, counting down.
TCGCACTGGCGGGTCATCATCGTGGTTGTAGTGAGTTGGCTCAACTCCGTCCCCGGGTGGGCCCTCTTGATGTCGTGGATGATGTCGGCCTTATTTCCTGCCACGGCCCGGCGCAGGTACTTGTGCTCGCCGTCCCGCAGTTCGTCTGCTATCACGGCTGTTGCGTAGAGTAATCCGCCGCCCAAGGGGACTGCGACCATCAGTAGGAAGCTCCCGGCGAAGATGTATTCCCAATCTACCTTCGCGGGTCTATTCCGGTTGGCTGGGCCTCGGGCGGGGAATGCCTGGTTCATGCGCTTTCCTCCTTCTGTCTGCATCCCTGGCGGGCTTAGTTCTTTGCCCGGCCGGTGTGGGTCGGCTCCATGCGGGTGGAGCCTTTGATCAGCCATTTGTCTTCAACGTGGTAGGTCTGCCGGAAGAATCGGCCTAGCCAGCCGGCTTGCGGGGCGACAGCTACGAAATAGATTGCCTCTACCTTGTGCCCGTTGACGGTGGCGTAGAGGTGGCAGTTGTAGAGGGAGGAGTCTCTGCTGACTCGGTTGTCCCCCAGGCGGTGCCGGTTTTTGGCGGTGTTGCTCTGTAATTCGCAGTAGCGGTCCATCGGGGTGCTCGCGCTCAGCTGGCTTAGTTCGGCGCCGGGGTGGGCCCTCTTGATCTCGTGGATGATGTTGGCTTTGTCCGCCTCAATCGCGGTGCTCAATCTTGTCTGCGGTCCGTCCTCGGCTTCGTCGATTGTGAGCGCTGTTCCGTAGAGGACTATGGCTAGGAATGGGGATAGGCACAGCGCCAGGCTAATCCCGGCGGCGATGTCCCACCAATCGGTCTTCTCGGGTCTGCTCTGGGCGCCTGGCGCGTAGCTCATGTTATCTGTCCTCTTCGTCTGCTTGGTAGACGCTCAGCTGGCCGCTGACCGGTTCTATTCTGATGGATTCCTTTTTCAGCCAGGCGAGCGTCACCGGCCAGCGGGGCTGTTCGAAGACGCTTAGCGGATTCTTGCTGGGGTCCGGGGTTACGCTGGTGAAGTAGACACCCTGTATCTTGAAGCCGTCCGGGGTGGTGTAGAAACGGCAGGTGAAGAGGTAGGCTCTTTCGCCTGTCCGGTTGTCCGCCATGTTGTGCCGGTTGGCCGGCGTCCGTTCGTGCTCCTGGCAGGTATAGCTCCACGGTGTTCGCCGCGTCAGCTGGCTCAGGTCGGTACCGGGGCGGTCGTCCTTGATCGCCTGGAAGATTCTCCCCTTCTCGGCGTTCAGCGTTCTCTTTACTTGCCCGTGGGGGCCTCCGTTGTCCGTTATGGCGAAGTAGGTCATGTAGACCACGAATATGACGGAGACGGCGCCGATCCGGAATCCGCCGCCTAGTATGACTTTGTCTAGTGTCCTTTCCATGTCTCTCATTTGGGCTGCTTTTCCTTCTAATCCTTCGGCGGGCGGGTCCACTCCGGCTGCCGGGCCTCGTAGTTCTCGATGGGCCAGGCGGTGAATAGCTCGGGCAGCGTGGTTCCGAATTCGAAGTAGCTGGTTCCTTCCTGGTGGCCGGGGATGCCCCATCCGATTTCGTTGGTGTAGATGAGCGACTGGTCGGGCAGGAACCAGGCCAGTGCTGAGTCGTCGTAGGAGAAGCCTACCCAGTATTCGGCTGCTGTTGGCAATAGCTGGTGCAGTCTTGTGGCCCAGCTGGGCAGGGGCCTGTTGGGGAGGCCATAGGTATAGGGGTATTCCGTGGAGTGCTGCAGCCTGCCGTCCAGCACGGCTTCCAGGGCCGGGGAGGCTTGGTGGTGGCTGCTCTTGCTGGCTCGGCTGGTGAGCTGGTCGGCTGGGAGTTGCAGCCGGCCTTCATGGTCGAAGCCGTAGGCGGCTTGGTGGTAGAGTCGCTCGGCTTGGTTGAGTTCCTGCCAGTGGGGTATTCGGGTCTGGATGCCGGCGACGGTTTCCGACTGGGTGTCGGGGTTCACCTGGAAGTTGACCTGCCAGCCCAGGGCTTCCAGTTCCGCTGGGGTGGTCGTTCTTGAGACTGGGGTGTTGGGTGTTGCTGGCTGGCCTGGGGTTGGTCTCTCTGTAGCGCTGCCGCTTTCCTTCTTGGGAATGAAGTGGTCTTCCTTCCGCCAGGGTATGGCTGTCGCTGTGGATTCGGTCCTCGATGTCGTGTTTGCTGTCATGGGACTGCTCCTCCTCACTCCGTTCCGCACTGGTTCGTCCTGGGGCTGTTAGTCCTTTGGCTTCTCTTTCTCCTCGAAGCTGGCTACGTCCACTCTGGCGCTGGCCGCCTCGGCCTGCCGCTTGATTTCCAGCTTGGCCTGGTTGATCGTCTTGGTCAGCTCCTCGTCGAATTGATTGTCCAGGTATTCCAGCCGGCTGGTGATGCTCTGCTTCAGGGCTTCGGCCTTGCGCTTGGCGCTGCCCTTGGTTTCTGCCACTAACTGCTCGGCCAGCGTCATGCTGTCGGCCAGGGTGCGTTTCATTTCCGCTTTGAACTGCTGGCGGAGGCTGCGCTGGGGCGGGCTCGGCCGGCGTTCGGCGTCGCCTTGGACGAAGTCCAGAGTCACCGGGACGCCCGGGCTCTGGTTCATGCCGGTGACGGCTTCGAGTAATTGCTGGTGGGACAGCAGGCAGGTCAGGAGGACTTCCTCTTCGTTGTGGATGTCCTTGCCGTGCTGCCGGTGGGTGGCGGCCTGGTGGATTTCCAGCCGGATGGCGGCGGGGTGCCGCAGGTCGCAGCCGAAGAGGGTGTGGCTGTTGTTGCCGGTGCGGGATAGCTTCAATAAGCCGTGGGCTGGGTGGCGGATTAGGCTGCGGCCGTCGGCCAGCTGGGTCACTTCCAGGGGGTCTGGTTTGGTCTGTTGGCCGGCGGCCGTTTCTTCCTTGGCTTGAGCTTCTTGGCTTGAAGTCATGAGGCGGCTTGCTTCCTTCTTTGAGCGGGCTTCGCTCCGTGGCTGGCCCTCCGGGGTGGGCTCTCCCGCTAACTCTATTCTAATGCTGCTGGTTTAGCAATAGGGGTTTAGTTTCCGGCTAGTTTCGGGTGGACGCCGGGGTGGACGTGGAGCGGTTCGTAGACTCTCAGGTTCCGGGGCGCGACCGGCGCTGGGCGTCTTTCTTCTCTGACGCTTCTGCCCTCGTGGTTCGGGTCCGGGGAGAGCTTGTAACCCGGCGGCGGGTAGACCCGGGCGGCCAGCAGGTCCAGCAGGTTGGGCAGGTGGGCGCTATTGCTGCAGAGGGCGTCGGCGGCCCGGTGCATCAGTTCGGGTTCCCGGCCTTCGTCGGTCTCCGGGCCGGCGTGGATTGCTTCGGTAGCTTCTCGTTCATGGCCGCCCTGGGTGGGTGGGGTGAGGATGACGGTGATGATCCCGCGGGCGATGGCGTAGCCCAATTCCAGGTGGGCCGATCTTCCACAGGGCAGGATGCAGACCAGGGCCGTCGCCCGGTCCAGGGCCTGCATGTCCCGGGTGAAGGTCATCGTCGGGTCGGGCAACTGATATAGCTGGGCTAATTGGCCGTAGGGCACGGCTTCGCCCTTCTTTGGCCAGTGGGGCCCGGCGCTGCGGCCCTGTTCGGTGAAGTCGTAGACCTGGTGGGCGTGGGCGCGCAGCAGCTTGGTCGTCTCTTGGACCTGGGCCAGGTTGTCCCAGGAGCTGGCCAGGTAGATGTTAAGCGGTTGGGGCATGTTAGGTGCGTCCCCTTCGTTTTTGGGTTCTGCTTCCCTCTTGGTCGGAGTCTTTCCGTGGGGAGTGGCGCCTCCTGGCGCGGGGGCGCAGGGAGGGCTGATTTATATGGCCGGGGAGGTGGGGGAGGCTTACGGGCCGGGTTTCTGCCCGGTCCAGCGGTCTAGGTCGCGTTTCATGCTTCTGACCAGCTCGGTCACCCTTCGCGCGGTCGGGGTGTTGTGCCCCAAATAATTCCCTGATTCCACCAGCAGCCGCATGAAGCGGCGCTTCTCCTTCTGGTTGAAGTCCTCGAAGGGCTTGCCTACGGCTTCGACCAGGGTTTCGTATTCCCCGTCGTCGTCTTCCTCCAGGCCTTCCAGCCACTCTTCGATTGAGGACCAGAGCCACTCTTCGCCGTGGGCGCCCTCGCCGTCGTACTCGCTGTATTCTTCCACGGTCACCCAGCGGAGGGTGCCGCCTATGGCTGCGACGGCGTTTTCCAGTTCGGCCTGGTCCTCGGTTCCTTCGATGGTGACGATGAAGCTCATCCTGGGGGCTTGGCACTGGAACTCGGGGGTTTTCGGTTGAGTCATGGTCTGTCTCTGTTCCTTAGCAGCCCGATTGGGCTTTGTTGTCGGGCCTCGGCAGTTGCCTGCGTTCTCTAAGCCGGTTGCCAGGTGATGTTGTAACCCAGCAGGTCGGGGTGGCCCGGCTCCTGCAGCTGGCCGCGGGCGCCGGGGCGGTCGTCCACTCGACTGAAGTTGACGTATTCGTCCAGGTCGTCGCCGAAGGCCTCGACGAAGTCGGCTCCTTCGCTGTGGAGCATTTCCTCGGCCTCTCCGCCGATGACCGGCGTGACGCTGAAGGTCATGCTCCGGGGCGGCGGCGCGGTGGTGGCGCCGGGGTCCAGGTGGATGTAGGCTTCCGGGCCGCCGTAGGCGTAGTAGTCCGGGGCGGTTTCGTCGATCAGTTCCAGGGTGAACTGGCGGGTGTCGGTGTTGTGCTGGGTGTCGGTGGGCGTCATGTTGGTCATGGCTTTCGTCCTTTCCTACCGGGTAGGTTTGCTCGCGTGCGCTCGGTGGTTGGCCGGCGTTACTTTCCCGCTTCTCTCTGGTGCTGGGCTTCCCAGATCTCTATCTCTCTAGCCAGGTTGCGGAACAACTCGGGCCAGTTGTTGCCCTCGGCGTTGCAGCCGGGGACGCGGGGTATCTCGGCATGGTAGCCGCCGTAGGGGGCGGGTCTGATTCTCACTTCCCAGAAGCCCTTCTGGGGCAGGTGTGCTGTCATTCGGGTTTCTCCTCGCCTGGGTGGCTGCTCTTTCTATCTTACTCCGCCTTGGGCGGTTTGGGGGGCTGGCGCTGCTGTTGCCTGCTGCCTTGCTTCGCCGGGGTGGTCGTATTCGTAGATGGACGATAGGACGTCCTCGGTGACGCAGGCGAAGGTCTCCCAGTTGGGGCAATGCTCCCGGTATTTCTCCGCCATTTCGTCGCGGCAGCATTCCCAAAACCGCAGCTGGTCGCCCAACCGCTGGGCTTCGTCGGGGCGGAGGCGCAACTCAAGCTCTTTGTGCTTGGGCGTCTGCCTGGCTTTGTTCAGCAGCCGTTGGACGGCGTACCACGCTTGATCGTCCATGCCTACTGCTCGGAAGAAGTCTTGGTCGGTCATGCTCTGCCGGCGGCAGTGTTCCAGCCATTGGGTGATTTCGCGCCAGCCTTCGGTGATGGTGAGGGGCATCGTGGCGTTGCCGTAGGAGGTTCGGTCGGGGTCGTGGGCCATGTTCGTCTTTCGCTCCTGGTGGTTGGTCTACCTTATTCGCCTTCGGCTGCGTCTGTTGCTGTGTGGGCTTTGTCCGCCTGCTTGGTTGCCTGGTCTTCGTGGAAGGCCTGGAGCGTGGCTTGGATCAGCTGGTGCTTCTGTCGGTCGCTGAGGTTCAGGTGGATGTCGCGGGCGATGTCCTCTGCGTATTCTTCCAGGCGTTGGAGGAAGGAATCTGACGGCTGCCAGGCGTCCATAGCCTCTTTCATGCTTTCCGGTAGTTCGGGCATGGCCGCGCAGGCTCGGGCCAGGTCTACCAGGTCGGCTCCCTGGTCCGGGTCGTAGTCGTCGTAGAGGTCTTCTTCGTAGGGGTACTCGCCCTCTTGGGCCTCCAGCTCGGCTTGGGCTGCGTCTCGGATGGTCTGCATCAGCTTCCTGAAGACGAATTCGGTGTTCCAGTAGTCTAGCAGGGCCTCGTGCCTGGGGGTTAGTGTGGGCCAGGGCGCCTCGCCCGGTAGACGGAGTTTCAGGCACTGTATTGGACGTTCTTCCAGCGTGTTGCCGGTGTCACTCTCTGTGGCTGGAGCCGGGTCTCTCCAGTAAAGGGTCAGGTGGGGGCCCAGCTGTTCCAGCCAGCAGTCGTTGGCCAGTTTCACTACTCCTACCGGGTAGAGGCCGGGGTGGTCCTTGAGGTCCAGCCGCTGGTAGAGTTCCACGAAGGATTGGACGGCGGTGGTCTGGTAGCTGGCGTTGTCGGTGTTGATTATGGACTGGAAGGCCTGGGCCGTGGGGTTGCTGTGGGTGACTTCGTTGTCGGGGTTGTCGCGATGCGGTTGGGGCATTTGTCTCCTCTGGGCGGGTTGTGTTAGCGCCCTGGTCCGGGGGCCTGCCTCGGTGGGCTTAGGGCTGCCGCTGTTCCCAGCGGATGGTGAAGAGTCCCATCCGGTCTTTGAAGTCTTCCTCCGCGCTGCTTTCGAAGCTGGTCCAATTCTGCCAGTCGGCGGCCTCTTCCGGCAGGTCGGGTATTTCGTTGGCGACGATGCGGCTCAGCAGTTCCATGCGGCCCGGGTGGTCTTGGAGCGACCGGGGGTCCAGAATGCAGCCGCAGTGCTTCAGCTGAAAGGCCGCGGGCAGGGTGAATTGGTCGGGTTCCAGCATCGGCTCGGCCAGGTCCTGGAAGACCACCGGGGAGCCGTTCAGGGTGATTCTGTCGTGGGCGGCTTGGAGTTCGTCTTCGGGGATGAAGATGCTGACCCGCCAGTATTCGTTGTTGACTGCCTTCTGCATGAAGGTGGTTATCTTGCGGCGTTCCTCCCGGTCGGGGACGGAGTCCTGGAAGAAGGCGTCCAGGTAGCCCTGCTTGTAGTGGACGGCGCCGAGGTCGTCTTGGGGCATCTGTTCGTTGTCCAGGAACAGTTCGTAGACGTTGACGCGCTGGGCGGCGGTGGCGGCTGCTTGGGGGCTGTTCATTGGCGTGGTGGTCATTTGTCTCTGGTCCTTAGTGGTTGGATTCGCCCTCTGGGCGTCCTGGTGTCGTTTGTGTTGTCTGATGGCTGGTGGCGTTATTCCGATTGCCCGGGTTCTCCTGGAGGCGGCCGGTGAAACAGCGCGCTGGCCTGGGGAGGTGGCGGAGGCAGGGGCGGTAACAGCCGTAGCGGATGCTCAGTGTTCGGGGAGCCTGGCTACTAATTCCTCGTCGTTCACCAGTCCCGGTTCGATCTCCGGGATGGGGTCTTCGCCCAGCGGGGTGTTGGTCAGCGTGGTGCGCTGGCAGGCCCAGAAGACCAGGCCTCGCTTGGTCAGCCCGTGGGGGTTCTCCTGCTGGTAGCGCAGGAGGGCGCTGTCCTCGGTCATCCCTTGGTCCAGGCAGTCCTGGATTTTCCTGGTCTCCCGGTGGACCAGGGCTATAGAGCCGGCGCATTCTCGGGGCTGGGCCGTGGGTGCGGCGCCGGCGGCTACGTGGTCCGGGTGTCCGGGGTCGGTCAGGTGGCAGCTCTGGATGCCTTGACCCTTTCTAATTTGGTTCCAGAGGCGGCGGAGGTTGTCCTTGCGGTAGAAGCCGCCGGGGGTGGGCTTGCCGTGGTTCCCACGGCGCCACGGGCAGCCGGGGTATAGCTTCAGGGGACCTGGGGCCATTCTGGCGCTGCCGGCTGCCGGCTGGCAGTCCACCGTCGTCGTCTCGCTGGGGGCGGCGTTTAGAGTGGTGGTCATTCTGCTCCGTCCTCCTCTGCCCTGGGCTGGGTGGGTCTATTCCCGCTTGGCGCCGCGGTCGGTTTCTACGGCCAGGTTCTCACCGCGTTTCTGCCACTCTGGCTCCGGGAGGAACTCATGGCTGTCCGCCAACGCGAGTAGGTGTATTCGCTGCAACTCGGTCAGCTGGTCCCATTCGTGGGACTTCCAGATGATTTTCATGTCGTCTCGTCTCCTTATCTCTGTGGGTAGATTGGGAATCTTCTTGTGGGCTGGGCTCGTCCTTCCATCATACTCTGTTGGTATGGCTGAAGCTGGTGCTGTCTTGGGGTCTGCCGGCCTGAACGTCGTTTAGTCTTTGGGGGAGTCTTCTTTGTCTTCTACCGCTCCGCCCGGTCGTGATACTGCTGCCTTGGGGCTGATCCTGGTGTGCATGCTCTGCGCTTCCACCGTGCCGGTGGCGGCGGCCTTCGCCGGGGACTTGGCTCCTTTCCTGTTCAACGGCTTCTACCGGGTGGGTATCGGCCTTGGCTGCTCTGGGCTGCTGCTGGCCTTCTACCGCCGGTGGGTTTTTACTTCGTCGGCTTGGGCCTTGATTCGGGCGCGGGTCTTCTCCTGGCCGGCCAATCGGTACCTGCTCCTGGGGCTGGTCAATACCTGGGATTACGCCCTGCTTTCCTGGTCCACCCGTTACGTCGACGCCACTGTGTCCGTGTTGATTTTCGACTCCTGGGCCATTTCCGGCGTGGCGCTCCTGGCCTTCGCCTTCCGTGGCGAGGGGCGGTATCGTCCGATGACCTGGTTCGTCGCCGGGATGGCCCTGGTCACGGTGCTGGGGTTTCTCTTGGCTTTGGGTGGCCAGGTGGTTGGGTGGCAGCTGCTCTTCGCCGATGGGGCTTTCCGGTCTACCTTGTTGGGCCTGGGGCTGGCGTTGGCGGCTATGTTCCTGACCGGCCTGGTGGCTTTCAATCTGAAGTGGGGCGCCGACCTGGGGGCGGCTCTGGCGCGGCAGCCGGGGGCTCCGGCGGGGCTGGGCCTCTGCGGGGCGGCGGTGTCGCTGCTGGTGTCAGTCCTGGCGGCGGCGCCGGTCAACCTGGCGGTTGGCTTCGCGGTGGGGGAGCCGCTGGTCTGGTCGGTGGCCTTGGTCGGTTTCCTGGTGGGCCTGGGGCCGGCGGTGGCCATGTCCCTGTCCTGGCGGCAGGCTAATCTGCTCATGCGCAATCTGGCGTTGAACGGGGTGCTCTACCTGACTCCTCCGTTGACGCTGTGCTGGCTGCTGTTGTTGGGGTTGGCCCAGGTGGTGCGTGGGGAGTACCTCGTGGCGGGGACGCTGGTGGTCATCGTGGCCAATGTCCTGGTTCACTTCCAGGACGCCCTGGGGCCGGGGGCTCGGGTGTTGCTCCTGGGACTGGTCGTTGCCGGGGCTTGCTTGGTTCTGTGGTGATGCTGTGGTGACGCTGTGGTGACGCTGTGGCTCTGGCTGCCTGGTCCCTTAGTTGGTGCTCCAGCTGCTGCGGTGTCCGCGGCGGCGTTCGGCCCGGGTGGGTTCCTGCTCGGGGGTGAGCGCGTCCTGCGCGGCGCTCGCCGCCAGGGCGTCGGTGGCCTGGATGCCCAGGCTCACGCCGTAGCGGCTCATGATTTCTTTCACTTGGGTCCAGATCTCTGCATCCTGGGTCTTCATCAGGAATTCGCGGCCGTTCTCGCCGAGGCGGGCCATGGTTATCCCCGCGTAGTGGTTCAGCTCGTCCTCGTGTTCGTCCTCCATAACTTCGACGAAGACCTCGTCCATGGCGATGCCGTAGTAGTACATCAGCGCGTCCCGGCCGATGTCCGGCATCTCCGGGAGGTTGGTGAAGCCGCCTTCTTCAGTGGTGGGGAGGCGCCAGTAGCCGTGCATGGCTTCCAGCATCTCGCGGAAGTGGTCCGGGTCGAAGTCGGTCTTCGTCAGCATGAAGGGTCGGGGTTCTTCCTCGGTCATCAGTTCGTCTTCGGTCATGGTCCTGTCTCCTTGATATTGGTTGTTCTCGTGTCGGTTCCGCCGCTATTCCTAAACTCTTGGGGGGTGTTGCTGTTTAGCGTGGATCTCGGGAGTGTTTAGTCATTTGGTAATTCTTCCTGTGCACTCCGCTGTGAGGTTCTGCGTTTATGGAAGAGATGGCCAATCTCATTAACAACGTGGCTAGATTCTTAGCCTTCGGCATCGGTGGAGTTAGCGTGATCGTCTTTATCTACGCTGGCTTTCTTTTTATGACCGCCAGCGGTGATCCGCAGAAGACTGGGCAAGCAAGGCAGGCACTCATGGGTGCCTTTATCGGCTTGATCATCACCGGGGCGGCCTTCGTGTTGCCGCGGATTATTTCGCAGGCGATTATTGAGCCGGCTGGTGGTGTGTCGATCGTGACTGAGGGGCAGGTGGCCTGTGACTCTCTCTTGGAAGACCAGCTGGTTGCTCAGCGAGGGGCTAACAGCGCGGCGCGGATGAACGAAGTCATTCGCCTGATCCAAAACCGGCAGGAGTGTTCTGCTGACATTTGGTCGCCCCTGGTGGGGGCTGCCTTTACCGGCAGTTATGTAGTTACTGCGTCGCACAGTGATACCGCGAATGGGTGCTATCAGACTGCTATTACTGCTACCGATGATGCTCTGATCGGGCAGACAGAGGTGCCTATTGGTCTCCGCACTGGGCGGTCAGCCGCTGCTCTTCCTGTTAACCGTGCTTTCCGTGACGAATCGAACAACATTGTTGTTTACTTCCTCGAGAGTGCCAAGCCTTCTGATGAATCCATCTGTTGGCTTTACAGCTCTCGGCTGCGCAGCTGGTCTCGGAACTACTGAGTTTCCTTCCCTTTGAGGTGATTCTTCTATGGAAGAGATGGCTAATCTCATCAACAACGTAGCTCGCTTTCTCGCTTTTGGGATTGGTGGAGTCAGCGTGATTGTTTTCATTTACGCCGGCTTCTTATTTATGACGGCCAGTGGTGATCCGCAGAAGACTGGGCAGGCGCGACAGGCTTTGATGGGGGCTTTTATTGGGCTTATCATTACAGGGGCTGCTTTCGTCCTGCCTAGGATTATCAGCCAAGCTATCATTGAGCCTGCCGGTGGTGTGTCCATCGTTACTGAAGGACAGGTTGCCTGTGACTCCTTGTTGGAAGACCAATTAGTGGCCCAGCGTGGTGCCAACAGTGCTGCTCGTATGAATGAGGTTATCAGGTTGATTCAGAACCGGCAGGAGTGTTCTGCTGACATCTGGAATCCTGAGGTGATTGATACTGCTGGCGGCTTCGTTCTCGATGCTGCCCTCGCAGCGGATAAGAATAGTTGCTTTAACAGCACTGGTACTGTTTCGCAATCTGGTCCCATCGGTTCTGTTGAGGTTCCTTTGGGTTTGCGGGTCAGTCGTGCAGTTGGTGGTGCCGTCGTTCCTCGTTCTTTCAGGGATGAATCCAATAATATCCTCGTCCTCTTTCAAGAGCCGCATAGCAGTCCTGTCGAAGATGCTGCTCGTCTCCCTTCTGATTCCTCTGTTTGCTGGCTTTATACTGCTCGTCTCCGTAGTTGGTCACGGGACTACTGAGCTGTCCTTAACTTTCCATTGGTGAGGTTTTCTTTTATGGAAGAGATGGCTAATCTCATTAACAACGTGGCTAGATTCTTAGCCTTCGGTATTGGCGGCGTGTCGGTCATCGTCTTTATCTATGCGGGCTTCTTATTTATGACGGCTAGCGGTGACCCGCAGAAAACGGGTCAAGCGCGGCAGGCGCTTATGGGTGCGTTCATTGGTCTTATCATCACGGGGGCGGCCTTCGTTTTGCCCCGTATCATCAGCCAAGCCATTATTGAGCCGGCTGGTGGGGTCTCGATTGTGACCGAGGGACAAGTTGCCTGCGATTCTCTCTTGGAGGATCAGCTGGTAGCGCAGCGGGGTGCGAATAATGGTGCCCGCATGAACGAAGTCATCCGTTTGATTCAGAATCGGCAAGAGTGCTCTGCAGACATCTGGAACCCCCGGGTTCTTACTAATGCTTCTGGTTGGGGTGCTACTCCTACTGGTAGTTTCCCGGCTAACGGCTCCGGTCTTAGCAGCTGCTGGGCAGATGATGCAACTGCTAAGACGGATGCTGTTGGTGGTAACCCTGTCCCGCTTGGTCTTCGTGATGGCCGCGCTGCTGGGGCTGATACTGTGAAGCGTAGCTTCCGCGATGACAGCAATAATATCCTTGTCTTGTTCTGGGAGGATACTAATACTGGTAATCCTGGCTCTCGCCTCCCTTCTGATAACTCCGTGTGCTGGCTCTACCTTGCTCGTCTTCGTTCTTGGGGGCGGAGCTACTGACTTTCCCTTTGAGGTGACGTCTCTATGGAAGAGATGGCTAATCTCATCAATAACATAGCCCGTTTTCTTGCTTTCGGCATTGGTGGAGTCAGCGTCATAGTCTTCATCTATGCCGGCTTTCTTTTTATGACGGCTAGCGGCGATCCACAGAAGACTGGGCAGGCTCGTCAGGCGCTTATGGGGGCCTTCATTGGGCTCATTATCACTGGTTCCGCCTTCGTTCTACCCAGGATTATCAGTCAGGCGATCATCGAACCGGCTGGAGGTGTTTCGATCGTCACCGAGGGACAGGTAGCGTGCGACTCGCTGCTGGAGGACCAGCTGGTTTCCCAGCGTGGCGCCACCAACGGCGCTCGGATGCAGGAAGTCATTCGCCTGATTCAGACCAGGGAGGCCTGCAGCGCCGACATCTGGGCGCCCCGGATCAAGCCGAATAATCTTACCTTCGTTGCCGATGCGGCAACTCTCACAAGCCCGCAGCATTCTTGTTACGACCATACTGATCCGCTGCACGCTTCCGCCCGTTCTGAGATCGGCGGGGTCGCGGTGCCGATTGGTCTGCGGGTAGGCCGGGCGGCTGGCGCCAAGCAGATTAACCGTTCTTTCCGCGACGACGCCAATAACATCCTGGTCTATTTCAATCAGAATGCGACTAATGCTCTTCCTTCGGACAATTCCATCTGCTGGCTTTATACTTCCCGGCTGCGGTCCTGGACTCGCAATTACAATTCGCCGTGAGCTTCGGCTTCTCTCCTGGCTTGAATCGTCACTTGGAAAACCCGGCTGATGGCAGCCGGGTTTTCGCTTTCTCGGTGGAGCACTGGCTCTACCCAGGGGATTCTTATTCCGGCCAGTTTATTCTTCCTTCTACGTGGGCGAAGAAGGTCTTGGCGTCCATGATGCCGATGTCCAGCTGCTGGGCCTTCTTCAGCTTGCTGCCGGCCTTCTCGCCGACGACCAGCCAGTTGACGTTCTTATTGACGCTGGAGGCGACCCTGCCGCCGTGCTGTTGGATCAGCCCTTCTACCTCGGTGCGGGTGTAGCCTTCGATCTTCCCGGTGACCACGTAGGTCTGTCCGTTCAGGGTTCTGCTTTGTGTGGACTGTTCCATTGTTCTCTTTTCCTCCTCGTTGCGTGCGGCGCCGGCTTGGACGGCGCTTTGGTTTGTTGCTTCCACTGTCCCGTAGCCGGGGCGGTCTTCCGGCAGTTTGGCCATCACAGCCCCGCCGGCGGCCATTCTTTCCAGCAGGTGGTTCACTCTCGGTTGTTGCAGCCCCCGTTGGGTGGCTTCTGCTATCGTCCCTCCGATGTTGGGCAGCCAGGTCAGTTGTTCGACAGTCAGCTGCTGGGCCTGTTGCACTGAGGAACAGACCTCCATCAGTGTCTTGGAGACGTCTCTACCTAGCCGGTAGATGCCCAGGCCGTAGAAGACCTTGTTCAAAGGCCGGTGCCGGCTGGCTTCGATGCCGTTCAGGATGCGGGTGGCCATGCTGTTGCCCATGCGAGGCAGGGTGAGCAGCTGCTCTCTGGTCAGGTGGTACAGGTCGCCGGGGTTGGACACCAGGCCGTGTTCAATTAACAACTTGCACCAGGTTTCGCCCAAGCCGTCGATGTCCATGCAGCTGCGGCCCACGAAATGGGTCAATTGCTCGGGGAGCCGGCTGGGGCAGTCGTCGTTCTCGCACCAGTGGCCTACTTCGCCGGGGACCGTCGTCACTTTCTGCCCGCAGCTGGGGCAGTCGGCGGGCATCTGGAACATTGGGAAGTTCTCGGTGTCGACGGGGTTGGCCGGGCGGGTGACCTGGGGTATCACGTCGCCGGCGCGTTCGACTACTACTTTGTCGCCGATGCGGAGGTTCTTGCGGTGGATGTCCTCCTCGTTGTGCAGGGATGCGCTGCGGACGGTGATGCCATGGAGCTGTACGGCTGATAAGACTGCCACCGGGGTCAGTCGGCCGAAGCGGCCGTGGCTGATTTCTATGTCCAGCAGGGTGGTTACCGCCCCTTCCGGTGGGAACTTCCAGGCGATGGCCCAGCGGGGTTCCCGGCTGGCGTTGCCCAGCTGGTTCTGGGTGGTCAGGTCGTCGACCTTGATGACCATGCCGTCGATGTCGTAGTCCAGGGACTGGCGGTCTTGCTGCAATTGCTTGAACTGCCGGATGACCTGGTCGACCGTTTCGCAGTGGAACTGCCGGTCCACCGTGGGCAGGCCGGCGTGCTGCAGTTGCTGCAGGCCCTGGTGATGGCCGGTTACGCGGGCCGGGGGATTCCGCCAGGAATAGGCGTAGAAGGAGAGCTGGCGTTCTCTGGCCTCCCGGGGGTCCAGCTGCCGCAGCCCGCCTGCGGCGGCGTTCCTGGTGTTCAGCAGTTCCGGTTCGCCTTTGGCTATGCGCTTGACGTTGACTTCTTTCAGGGAGCGTTTGGTCATGAAGACCTCGCCTCGGACGTCCAGGTATTCGGGGCATTCGGTGCTGCCCGGCTCCGGGTCGGCGGGGTGGCCTTTATAATTCCGGCTCCAGTTCAACTGCCGGGGGACTTCGGGGATGGTCAGCAGGTTGTTGGTGACGTCCTCGCCGACCTGGCCGTCGCCTCTCGTGGCGGCTCGTTGTAATACTCCGTTGCGGTATTCCAGGCGGACGGCCAATCCGTCCATCTTGGGTTCGCAGGTGAAGGCCATGGGTTGGTTGTTGGGGTTGACCCGTTTCAGCCAGTCGCGGAAGTCCTGCTCTGAATGAGCATTTGCCAGGGACAACATGGGCTCTTCGTGCCTGACCTGCTGGAAGGTGTTCTTGGCGGGGGCGCCGACCTTCCCGGTGGGGGACAGGTCGCTCTTCAGCTGGGGGTGGGCGGCTTCCAGCTGTTGTAGCTCTTGAAAGAGCTGGTCGTACTCCTGGTCGGAGACGGCGGGGTCGTCGCTGCCGTGGTAGGCCTGGTTGTGCTGTTCCAGTTCCTCGCGGAGCTGGATTATCCGGCGGGCCGGGTTGGTCTCGGTGGCCATGGTCGGTCTGTTCTCCTTTTCGGTTTCTCGGTAAGGACGGAGCGGCCCTGGGGTTCCGGTGCGTTGGCGCTGTCTTACGCTCGGCTCCAGGTGGCGCCGCGTATCGCGGCTTTGGTGGCTTGGCGTATGGCGGTTCGGTCCGGCTTGATGTCTCTGGTATGGGGGTGGGTCGCCGCCAGCTGGGGCTGTTCTCTTCGTCGTCTCGAACGTCGTCTCGAACTTTGTCTCGAACTGTGGAAGTTCTGGACGACGTAGATGACCTCTCGGTCGAAGTGCCGGCCTGAGCCTCGGCAGACGCCCCCCTGGGGGCTGCCGTGCAGGACCAGCTTGTGTCCTTCCAGGGGTACGCGCTGGCGGCAGTTGGTGCAGGGCATGGTGTGGTCCGGTGGGCCTATCGGTTCTCTCATGGCTGGTCTCCTCGGGGGCTGGCTGCCCTAGCTTTGGTTGCCGGTTCCCGTGGTCGGCGCGGTCAGCTTCCGGCGGATGTCCTGCAGCAGCTCCTGTCTGGCCTGGCCCGGCATTTGATTGATGGCCTCGCTGGCGCAGAGGACTTCGAACTGGCGGAGCGCCTGGGCTACGTGGACGTAGCGTTGCTGCTGTCCCTGGTGGGAGTCCTCTACGGCTTTGAATAGTCGCCAGTGCCTGGTATGGGCCTCGAAGAGGCCGACCACCGGTTCCACCGGCCTGAGGTCGTTGCTGACCAGGGGGAGGTTCATTTCCTGGCGGACCTGGTTCTCCAGGTTGAGCAGGGCTTCCTTCATGGTCGACCTGGTGGTGGGCCAGTTGTTGAACAGCGGGCGGTTGACCGGCGGGTCGTCCGGCAACTCTTCCTCTACTGAGTCGGCCATGGGGACGGAATGGGACATGTTCGCTTCGGCGAACTTCCATTCCTTGTTGATGCCCTCGGGCATCTCGACCAGGGAGTGGTCGGGAAAGATGAAGACTCGGCACTCCCACTGGTTCTGGGCGATGTCGTCTTCTCTGGGTTGGTTGGCGCAGTCGCCGTGTTCCAGGAGGAAGTCCAGCAGGGCGACTTCGCCGTCCTCGGTGAGGAGCTGGTAGGCCCGTTGGGTGTAGCTCAGCTGGGCTTCGTCCAGGCGCGGGAAGTCCCGGCCGGCGGGGCGGCCGTCGATGACTCGTTCCGTATTGCCGTAGCGCCAGGTGAAGCGGTACTTGGGCGGCACGTCGCCGTCGTTTTCCTCGCTCTCCGCCATGCCGGCGTCTTCTCTCGTTGTCTCCCGCCACCAGGGGTCGTGGAGCCAGACCACGGAGTCGTCGTTGAAGAACCAGCGGCGTCCTTTGTAGCTGGTCGCGGCTGCGGTCTGGCCTTCGGGGCTTTCCTCACGCAGGGCGTGTTCCTTGACGTATTCCAGGAGTCTGGTCTCTCCTTGCCTGTCGTAGGCGGCCAGGGCGTGCTCGGCGTGGCTGAGCGGGTAGTAGTCGGCCAGGCTGTCGGGTTGGCTGTCGGCCAGGCTGCCGGCTTGGTTGTCGGCCAGGTTGTCGGGCTGGGGCTGGGTCATGCTTTTCGCTCCTGCTTCGGCGATTTTATCGTAGCCGAAAGGCTGGTTTTCGTTTAGCGTTGGGGTTTAGCGGCTGTGTTATTGAGCCGTCTTTTCCGGGGCGTTTAGGGGCGGTTTCTTCGGGGTTTCTGGCTCTCTTGCGGCCTTAGTGTCCCGTCTGGCTCCGGGGCCAGCTGCTTTGGGCGGAACAGCGCAGGCATTGGTGTTCCACCTGGTCCGAGCGGCTGGCGGTGCGGGTGCGCCAGCTGTGGCCCTGGGGCCAGCATTCGCCGCCCCGGAAGGTGCGGGGCTTCTCCCGCCGGCGTTGCTGCCGGGTGTGTTCCGGGTCGCCCCCGGGGTCGGGGAGTTCCGGGTCGCCGTAGTGCAGGTAGATGGTGAATTGGGTGGCGATGCGGGGGTCGATTTCCTTCAGGTGGTCCGGCCCCAGGAGGTGGGGCTTCAGGTGTTCGGCCACTTCCCCGTCTTGGCCTACGGCTGAGGTCGATTCTCTCCAGATGGAGATTTTCACGCCCAGCCGGCGTTCGATGGCCTCGATGCTCAGGCCGTATTCTGCGGCCCATTCTGGTTCCAGCATTACTCCGCTCATTGGCTGCGTTCTGCTCCTTCTGTTCTCGGTTATGTGGACTGGCCCTACTCCACCAGGATGGTGTAGTTGCTGACGCTGCGGGTGTCGCCCTGGTGGCTGGCCCACAGCTGGACGGTGTAGACGCCGGGGCCTTCGTTTTCTATCGCCTGGGACAGGTCGGCGACCAGGGAGAACTTGGTTCCTCCTGCCGTCTCGTCCCAGACGTCGGCGACGGTGAGGGGCACCCACTTCACCTTATGCACTCCGGTGTCGGCCGGTTGCTCCCAGGGCTGGGTGCGGGGCAGCTCCGGGCTGACCTCGTGGGGGTCGCTGCGGCCGGGCCAGCTGAATTGCTCCGGCTCTAATTGCCCAGGCTCGTAGGCTTGTCCGTGGGGCGCCGGCTGGATGATGAAGGTCGCCGGGCTCTGCCCGATGCCATAGGCCAGGGTCCGGTCCAGCTGTCCCAGGGTCAGCGGCGCCGGGGCGGGGCTCCACCAGACCTGGACGGCGGGGTGCATGGTGCGTTCGTTCAGGAGTCTGCCGGCCAGGGTCAGGATGTGGTCCGGGTTGATGGTGGGCTGCTTGGTCCATTCCAGGTATTCGCCTTGGAAGTGCTGGGCGATGGAGCAGGTCACCCCGTCGCAGCTGATGCCGATGCTCACCCTGGTGTGCCAGGGGTCCAGGACGTTTCGGTGGTGGTCTTCGCTCTGCAGCAGCCCTTGGTGGATCAGGGTCAGCTCGGCCAGGTTGCTGGGCTTGGGCCGGCTGCTGCGGCCCACTGTCACGCCGCCGGAGGCGTTTTCGTTCAGGTACTGGCTGCCGCCGGCCTGGGTGTACCGATAATTGGGATTCTCTCCGGCCAGGTTCCAGTGGGCGACGTAGTTCTCGCTTCGCATCTCCTCGGCGTGGGCCTGGGCCGCCGGGTTGTCGTCCAGGGTGAGCGGGTTCAGGTTGCCTTTCGCTCTCTCTTGGTTGATCAGTTCCAGCAAGTGTTCCTGTTCCTCCGCCAGGGTGGTGGGCCCTGGGGTGGGTGTGGGCAGGTCCGCGTTGGCTTCTAAGACGCTGTCGATCAGCTCTTCAGTCGGCAGCTCCGCGGCGCTGGGGACCCGGGGTATCGGTAGGGTGGCCGGTGCCGGCTCTTCCGCTAGCGCCGGCCCGGTCAGGCCGGTGAGTTCCAGCTGGGTTGGAACTTTGACCGGGGCGCGGTTGGTCTGGTCCACTTCTATGGCGACGACCGGCGGCGCTGCCGGCCTTTCGTCTTCCTCACTCATCTGCCACCAGAGGAGTAAGCCCCCGGGGAGCAGCAGGAGCAATAAGAACCCAGCTATCAGGCGGGGAGGGGGCGGAAGTTTCTCTCTCCACTTGCTCTTGCGGTGGATGTCGCGCTGTTCTCGGTCGAACCTTCTGGCGGCTCGGCCGCTGGTCAAGGCCTCCGGCGGCATGGCCCTGGGGGCGGGCTTGGGCGTCGCCTTAGGCGTCGGCTTCAGTTCGGCCGGGGGCGGCGGCGCGGCCGGCGTTCGGTACTGCTCGATGCACTCGACGCAGCTGCAGGTGGGGGGATGCTCGCCTCGGATGTAATTTCTGTCGTTGAGCGGCATGGCCGATCGGCCTCCCATTAGGTGGGAATGGGCGCGGCAATGCGGCATTGCCGGTCTGTTCCATTCTAAACCGCTGGGTGGTTGTCCTGCTGTTGCCGCTGTGGGCTCGGGTTGGTTGGTCTACTTCTGCTTGAAGTCCAGCCGATACTTCGGGCTCATGCCTTCCTGGCGGAAGAACTCCGTCATGGGGCGGCCTCGCTCTCGTTCCTTTTGATGCTCCCGGCGGGCTTGCTTGAGGGCCTGGCGGCCCAGGGCGATCAGGATGAAGCCGACTTCAGCCTGCTGGGAGGCGCTGTGCGCGTCGTAGGGCGACTGGGTGGTTTCGGCCAGGTGGTCTTGCATGTTCTTCAGTAACGCTGTCGTATGCGGGTGGAGGAACTGGCCGATGTTCTCCAGGTAGAGCAGCGGCTTGGTCTCTCCGGTGGGCTGGCCGGTGTCCGGGTCCAGCTGGGCTTCGCCTTCGTCGACTCGTTCCAGGATCAGCAGGGCCAGGTGCATCAGCTCCTCTGGGGACGCAGTGGCGGCCATGTTGTCCTCGCTGCCGTGGATGGTCCAGATGCTTTCGTCGACTGCCCACGGCCAGAGTTGGAGGTTGCTGGTGACGCGGCCACCCTCCCAGGGTTGGGTTTGCGGTTCTTGATTCATGTTCTTACTCTCTCCTTGATGGAGTTGGGGCAGCCAGTGCTGGATGCCGTTCTGGATGTTGTCGATGCTGGTGGCGATGCTGGTGGCGATGCTGGTGGCGATGGTCTTGGTGATGGTCGCGGCGATGTCGCTGGTCATAGGCGTGAGTCGCTTCACTTCCTTTTCGTAGGCGTGTTGGCAGGTAGGGTTGTCGCTGTGGTCTGGGGCTTGGCGCTGTCCAGGTATCGTCTTAGAACTTGGGGAGCTTGCCGATGGGGCTTTGGCCGTTGAGCAGGCCGTAGCGGCGCAGCAGGACGTGGAGGGCGGCGGGGCTGATGCCGTAGGTCTGTTCCAAGTTCTTGTGGGAAGCGCCCTGGAGGCGGTCCCGCACGATCGCCTGGTGTCGAGGATTCCTGCACGTATCCAGTGGCAGGATTTTGCTGTTCGCCGGTTTGGGCATGGCGCTGCTTGCCTCTTCCGTTCTGCTGGAGTGGCTGGTCGGTCGGAAGCCGAGTGACTGACTTGGGGAGCCCCTTCGTCTCTCAGGGGTTTGACCTGTCCTGTTCCGGGGTCTGCGGAGTCGCGGTTGGCGATTGTGGGTGCTGCTTGCGGCTGTTGTTCTCGTGGGGCGGAGCGCCGTGTTGCCTGGCGCCTCTTTCACTCTGCTGGGGGCTTCTCTGCAGCGTTTATCTACACTTGGGTATTTCCCTTTGCGGTGGGAATGTTCTGCCTGGTCGCACGGGGTGATTCCTTTTTAGGAATGGGTGCTATTCCGGTCGCAGCTGTCATGCGGTGGTTTTGACCCAGGGCGGGTTGCCCGTTTAGTTCGGGTTGCTGTCATCCGGGTCCGGCTGTAGGCGATTCTCCTTCTTGGTGCTCTGCCAGTAGCTGACCAGGCACATTATCATCCCGCCGATGATCATTCCGCCGGCGACTCTGTAGGTAGGGCCTTCGACCGGGAAGGCGCTGAGGATGAACATTCCTATCGCCAGGACGGCGATGGCGGGGTCGCCCAGCCAGTTCACCTTCTTGGGCTTCCCTGGTAGTGGGAACAATGTCTTCAGGGTCCCCAGGAGGGGCCAGCCCAGGAGGGACAGGGCGGCGATGGCGACTGCCTTTGATGTCAGTGGTGTGATGCCAAAGGGCCAGTAGATGTGCGGCTCGTTCCATATTCCCAGTATCGCGCTGCCGAAGTGGATGCTCAGTATTGTCAGCCCGCCGGCTACTGTGCTCCAGACCCAGAGGGAGGTCAGCTGGCGGGCTACTTTGCTGTGCAGCAGCTCCCGCCAGAAGCCGGCGTTTGGTTGATTGTCAGTCCTTTCCTCGGTCATGGTTTACCTTCCCTTTTGGGCCTGTGGGCTTTGATTGTGTGGCTGGGCGGAGTCCCGGGGGCCGGGATTGGCTCATTGCGGGACTTGTTCCCAAATGGTTGTGTAGTGGGGTTGATTTCGCGCTTCGGTTGGTGACGTAGTCGGTTCGCGAGGTAGCCAGGACTGGGGTGGATTCCCTTCCTTCCATTATAGGGGTTGGCCTGGGTCAATGTCAGCCCAGGTTGGTCTTGACCTTGGGGTCTTTCAGGAAGTTGTGGACGTGTTGCCGGATGACCTGGTCTAGTGCTTCAATCTGCTCGGCGGGCAGGTTATCGTCCAGCTGGCCGGCTACCTCTGCTACTTCGTTTTCCAGGATTTCGATCAGGTATTCCGGGGCGTCGTAGTTGAGTGCCGCCTGGCGGGCTTGTACGGGCAGCGCCGGGGCGGCGGCTCTGATCTGGTCGGGCTGGATGCCGAAGTCCTCCTCTAGCAGGAAGGTCTTTACGGCTTCGTTTTCCACCCTGGGGAGGTCGCCGGGGGCTAGGTCCTTCTCCAGCTCCTCTTCCAGGATTTCCTGCCGCCGGTTGCGGACGTATTGCTGCACTAGGCTCTTTTCGTTGGGCGCCCAGAGCAGGCTCACCGGCTGGCGGAGCCTTTCCAGCTGTTCCGCCTCGCTCAGCGTGGCGGGTCGGTCGGGGAAGGGGGTGTTTGGGTCGAGGTTCGATTCCCAGCCTTCCGGGTCGAAGAAGCTGTAGAAGTTGCCGGTGAAGGCGACCATGCTTTCGTCGCTGAGGCGGCATGGGTTGGGGACGCATTGGTAGGTGATTTCCTGGAGGTGGTCCAGCATGGCCGCTTCGCCGTAGCGGTCGTAGATGGCCAGGGCGGCCATGGCCAGGCTGGGCTTGCCGTCCTGGGGCGTTTGGGTGCCCGTGGGCTTCTCTTCTATCATCGTTGGCCCTTCCTACTTCTGTGCTTGTGATTGACTGGGTGGCGGAGCGAGAGGGATTCGAACCCCCGATGTCCGAAGACATAGCGATTTTCAAGACCGCCGCAATAAGCCAAGCTCTGCCATCGCTCCGCGTGGGTTGCTCTTGGTTGGGCTGCTTTTCTCTTCTACTTCCCGGTATTCTCGTGCTGGTAGCGCCCCTGGTAGGCGTAGCCGGTGGGCTGATTCAGGGTGAAGAAGACCAGCTGTAGCAGCTTCGCTCCCGGCTGCACCCGGAAGCCGAAGCGCTGGTGCACGGTCATCAGGGACTGGGAGCGTCCGCTGTACCCGGCGTCCCATACCCCGGAGTGTATTGACACGGCGTTCCGCAGCAGGCTGGAGCGGGGCCGCCCTAATGCCATCAGGTTCGTCGGCATGTTGACGGTCTCCCGGAAGGTTATCAGGTAGGGCCCGGGGCCCAGAGTGGTCCATTCGCCTTCTATCAACTCTAAGTCCATGGTGGATGCCAACTCGCGTTGCGCGTTGTCCAGTCCGATCCGCCCGGCTCCGGTGAAGCTGGCGACGGAGTCCAGGGTCAGGTCGATGCCGTTGGGCTGGACCTGGTCGGCCGGGTTGGTCATGTTCTCGACCAGGGGCGGTTCTCTTTTCAGCATTTCCAGGAGCGTCTCGTAGTTGAGCGCTCCGCTCTCTCGGGCTAGCATGGTTCGGTTGTTCTCCTTCGGCCCGTGGTGGGGCCGGTGGTGGATGGGCTTGGGCTATCGCTCTCCCCGGTGGGCGGGGTTTTTGTCTCTCAGTGGCCTAGCGTTCCTGGTCGCTCATTGGTTGATCCCCCTGGGTGGGGCTTCTGCAGGCAGGCCTGGTGGCTTCCCTGCTGCTTGCTTCCAGTCTACAACCGGGGGTCGGTCTCCTCGGTTTCCAGGGACAGGACGCCGAAGGCGCATTGGTGCACCCGTTCCAGGGTGTCGCCCTGGACGAATCTTTCCAGTCCTTCGATGCCCAGGTGGAATTCATTCACTGCCAGGTTGCGTTTGGTGTGGAGGCTGCGCCTTCGCATCCGGTTGATGTTCCCGGGCAGGTCGTATTCCGGCCCGTAGATCAATCTCAGGTAGCGGCTGCCCCGTACTTTGACCGCCGGCTGGATCCGGTCTCTCGTTCCCCGGGGCAGGAACTCCAAGGGCTTGACCACCATGCCCTCGCTGCCGGCGGCGGTGAGTTCGTTCCAGAAGTCGATGGCGGCCTGGCACTGCTCCGGGTCGTCCAGGTCGGCGGTCAGCCACTTGGTGGCTTGTACTGTAGCTGCGCCGTGTTCGGCCAGGGCCTCCGCCTGCTGCATGTGCCAGTGGTGCGTGCGGTTGAAGTAAATCGCTCTGTCGCTGGCCAGGAGGTGGAAGGGGGCGATCCTGATGTCCTGGTTGGTCAGCGTGGGCTGGGAGTAGGTCCGGTAGGCGATTTCGTACTCCCGGGCGGCGCGCATCCGCTGTTCCTGCCCTTCCACCAGGTCGACTACTTCCAGGCCGCGTTTCGCGGCTTGTATGAGTAGTTCTTCGGTCTGCTGGGTCGTATTCATCGCCGCTGCGGCCACTGGGGCGTAGGTCTTCTGGAAGAGGCCTTCGGCCTTCAGGGACCAGGGCATGAGTTCGCAGTCCAGGACTACCCAATCGGCTTCCAGGATGTTCCAGAGGCCGCTGCCGACCATTCCCCGGCGGAGGGCGTCCAGGACGTACTTCTCTCTTTCCGGGTCGTCGAAGAACCTCCGGCCGGTCCGGGTATAGATGATGCCGGCGTTCGCGGTGTCCTCGTCCTCGGTCAGGCCGAAGTATTTGTTGACTGCCAGGCGGCTTCGGCCGACGATGGCGACGGCCCTAGAGCCCATGTGCTTCTCTTCGCAGATCACCGTCCTCACGCCGTCCTGGCGGTACTGGTTCAGTACTTCTTCCGGCCGTTCCAGCCAGTTCTCCAGCCGGGAGGTTTCGCTCGGCGATACTGTCGGCGGCAGATATACCAGCCAGCGGGGGTCGACGCTGAAACGGGAGATGGTCTCCAGGGCGCCGGCGTTCTGCTTGGCCTTGGTTCTGATTACTCCGCCACGGGCGGTCATTATCTCCTGGTCGCCGGTGAACTTCTGCAGGTCCAGGCTCTGGGCCGGGGCCGGCCGGGGCGGCGCCGGGTTCAGGGCCGCCTTCAGGGATTCTATCTTGCCGGGGTCGCCTCGGCGGCCTTTGCTTTGTTGGTTGGGTGTGTTCTCTTCCTGCCCGGCGGCCTTCAGGTTTTCTATAGTCACTGTCGGGCCGACTGTCGCCGTTCCGTCGTTTGCCGGGGCTTCCAGCGGCTTGGGCGGCGTGTAGTAGGTCTCCAGCGCGGGGACGCTGACCAATTCCTTCTCCGGCCAGCGCAGGGCGGTCAGCTTCCCGCCGAAGCAACAGCCGGTGTCGATGTTGATGGTGTGGTTGGACCACTCCGGCTCCAATACCGGGGTATGGCCGTAGACCACCGTGCTCTTGCCGCGGTATTCCCGGTGCCACTGCAGGCGGACTGGCAGGCCCCATTCGTCCTGCTCGCCGTTGGTCATGCCGTAGAGGCAGAAGGCTTTCACTCGGCCGGAGGCTCGGCCCTGGTAGCGTTCCAGGATGCCGCCGTGGGCCACGGTGAGGCGGCCGTCCTCCAGCCAGAGGTGTTCGGGGCGGTTGCCCAGGAATTGCCTCACCTGCTGTTTGAATTCGGGGCCGCGGGCTTCTATTTGGTCGATGGTCAGTTGCAGGCTCGGGTTCATCTGGACCTTGTTCCCCCGCAGGTGGCGGTACAGCTTGTCCTCGTGATTGCCGTTGACGTGGAGGGCGTCGCCCGCTTCCACCATTCTCATGCCCAGGTCCAGGCAGGAGTCGGAGCTGGGGCCGCGGTCGTTTAGGTCGCCGACGAAAACGACTCTTCGGCCTTCGGGGTGGCGGTAGGTTGTGGCGTCGGACTCGGTGCCGGAGTCGCTTTCGGTTTCCCGGTAGCCTAACTGTTGCAGCAGGGTGACCAACTCAGCGTGGCAACCGTGGACGTCGCCGATGACGTCGAAGGGGCCGCGTTCGTTGCGTTTGTCCTCTCGCAGGGGGTAGCGTTCTACGATAGTTTCCTCGGCTTGCTCCCGGCTCCGCAGGTAGCGTACTCCCTTCACTCGCTGGCTCTTCAGGGAGCCGTCCAGCTTGCGGAAGCCGCCGTTCTGCCGGCGGACGTCGCGTTCCGGCACTACGCTGGCGGGGTCCGCTTCCCCTCGTTCTTCGTTCTGAAGCAGGATGTCGCTTAGCGGAAGCTTGAAGACTATTGCCGTCACGCGGGCGTCGTGCTCGCGGGCGATGTCGACCATCTTCTTCCGGTGTTCGTCCATGAGATTGGTCGCGTCCACCACGCAGAGCCGGCGGCGCTTCAGCCTCAGGTCTAACGCGTGGTGCAGCAACTCAAATGCTTCCGCCGAGCATTCCTGGTCGTGGCGGTTGCCGGTCAGCATCTCCCGGAAGTCGTCCGAGGCCAGGATTTCGTCCTTGGCGAAGTGCTTCTTTGCAAACGTGGATTTGCCGCTGCCGGCGGGGCCGATCAGCAGCACCAGGCAGAAGTCGTTGATGTTGATTTTCTTGGGGTGGGACTGTTCCGGCCCCAAGGGGTCGTCCCGGTCTATGTCCTCTCGCAGGGCTGCCTCTTGCTGCTTCCGCTCGTGGCGGTTGCGGGGCTGGCGTCTGTCGGTCTCTTCCTGCCCGTCTACGGGTTCGGTGCTGTTCTCCCTGCTGGAAGTCTTCGGGACGGCGACGGCTACCGGATTGTCCGGCCTGGCCACCGCGACGGTGGTCGTTCGGCAGGCTGTTCTGGCCTCTTGGGCCTGGGTCTGCTCAGTCTCGTGGGAGGCGTGGGCGTTCACCGGGTAGGCGTCGGGGTTGAGCCCCTCGTCGGGGTAGCGTCGGGTTTCGGGGATGCTCATGGCGTTCTCTTCCTCTTTTAGACTGGTCTCTAGTGGTCTTTTAGGCCAGTCTCTAATAGTCTTCTAAACTCTCCGGTGGAGTCCCCTCTTGGGGCTAGCCGTGGGGATTGCTACGGGGAGTTGGCCTCTTGCTCGTTCGCTGATGGGCGGAGCCCGCTCTTTCAGTCCAGGCGGGTGAAGACGGCCATCTGGCTGCCGCCGCCGTATTCCGGGTGTTCGTTGCCGATGGGGCTGATGGCTACTGAATAGCCTTGGTTGTTGGCGGCTTGGCTGCACCATTCCTGGAACTGTTCCCGGGTCCATTCGAACCGGTGGTCCCGGTGCCGCTTGTCCTTCTCGTAGTCGAAGTCGGGGAACAGGCGGTTGAACTCCCGGTTCGGCGTGGTGATGATCAGGGTTTTGGGCCGGGCGGCGCCTAATATCGCATCCTCGAAGGCGGGCAGCCGGCTTTCGTCGATGTGCTCGATGACCTCCATGGCGACGGCGCAGTCGTAGCCGTTGAGTCGCCGGTCTCTGTAAACTAACGACCCCTGCAGCAGGGTCAGGTGGCTCAGCCATTCGGGGACGTATTCCCGCATCTTCAGGCGGCCCTTGCAACGTGTCAGGGTGAAGGGGGAGACTTCGACTCCGGTCACCTTCTCCAGTTCAGGTGTCTGGCAGAGGGGCCGCAGCAGCTGCCCTTCGCCGCAGCCGAGGTCCAGGACCGTCTTGGCGCTGCAGGTTTTCACCGCGTCCAACACCGCGGCCATCCGTTGGTCGCCCAGGGTGAGCGGGGCTTCCAGGCGGGCCTCCAGGTTGCGGTAGTCCCGGCCTCGCTTGAGGCGCGGGGTGGCGGTCTCCTGCTCTGGGTCGGGCGGTTCTTCGCCCATCGCGTCTCCGGTCTGGTCTATCGTTGCTTCAATGGCTGGTAAGTCCAGGCCGGGCAGGACGGTTTCGGCTGCTACTCCGGCATTGTCGCTGCCGGCCTCTTCGTCCAGCTTCTTGAAGCGTTCTTCGGCTTCGTTCAGCAGGCTGTTGCGGTGTCCCAAATAGCGCCGGGCGATTTGCCGGCGTCCGGGGTGCTGCTCAAGCCAGCCTTCGCCGATGCGGAACATCTTCTCCAGTTCGCTGTCGTCGATCCAGTAATGCTTGCTGTTGTCCACCACCGGCAGGAGCAGGTACAGATGCTTCAATGTCTGGCTCAGGGTGTGCTTATCCGACTCCAGGGTGACGTTATGGTGGACGCTTTCGCCCCAGTGGGGGTAGCGTTCGTCCAGGCCGGGGGTCTCCACTGTGACCGTGTAATCCAGGGGTTCGAAGATGCGGCGCAGCAGTTCTTCGCCCACCGGGCAGCGCAGGGAGGTTATCCCGATGCTCAGGGGCAGCGGCTGGTTGACCAGCTCGGGCTGGGCTTGGCACACGCCGCTGAGGGCGCTGCTGTAGACCCGGGTCAGCGCCACGCTGAGATGCGAGCTGGCGGCGTAGGGCCGGTCGTTCACGTATTCCTGGAGCAGGAAGTCGGGGGTGCCTCGCTCGTTCCGGCTCTGGCCGCGCTTGGTCAGCTTTATCGGGTCGATGTCCAGCAGCAGGGCGGCGGTGCAGCGTTCTTCGGTGGCTTCGGGGTAGAGGACGTGGGCCTGCCCGAAGGGGAGGTCGAATTGCTGGACCCGGTCCGGGTGCTTGTGCAGCAGGTAGCCCAGGTCGGTGGCCGGGGCGCGGGTGGTGCTGATTGTCAACATCTTCTGGTTCTCTTCCTTCTTTCCCGTGGGGGGTTGGGCGTTTCTGGGTTGGCCTTCTTCAGTCAAGGTCTCGTTCGGGGGAGTCCCGTCTTGGCTTCGTCTTGCCCTTGGGGGATTGTATGGTCCCAAATGATGAAGGGTGGAGTCCCCTCTTTCCAGGGCTGGTAACGGTGTGATTGGTCTTCCTGGTTGATAGTTCGTGGATCCCTCCGGGGGTGGGTTCGTTCCCTCGTATCTCAATTCGCCGAAGTATGTCGGCTGATTCCCTGCTCGGCTTGCCCGGCTGGGAATTTGTCTCCCGTCACGTGGACAAGGGGTGATTCCCCGGTGGGGGAGTTGGTGGCTGGGCTGCCAATGGGATGCCATTGGTTAGTCATGCGGGGCGGAGCTCCGTATTCGTCGGAGCAGGTCTTGTTTCTAACTCCGATTATAGCAGTCAGGGCGGCCTATCGGCCATTGGGCCCTCTCGCACTGCGTTCTCAATCCCAGCGGAAACCGTTCTAATTGTAAATTACCCAGCAATTAAAATCGGGGCGTCTTCAGATAGGGAAAAGCTGCAAACCGGCCGTTTTCCGTTCTGATTGTCAATTACCCGTCAATTAAAACCGGCTGCTGACTGGCTCGCGATACTGACTAGCGATAGTTGTAGTCCTCGATGGCCTCTGCGCCTTCGCTCTTCCGGTATTCCCGGTAGCCGGTGTTCACCCAGTGGGTGAAGCCGCTGGCGATGATGAAGAGGGCCAGAGTCCCGGTTCCGACCCAGACCAGGGTGAGGTCGCCCCAAAAGTCTTCGCTGCAGGCGGCGACTCGCTGCGGCGGGAAGATGCATAGTTCCTGGTAGGCGTAGACGCCGTAGATGGTCCAGGCGGTGACGAAGAGGGCCATGGTCAGCCCGGTACAGAGGGGCGGCGCCCAGCGTTGCTGTCTGACCTGCCAGGGGCGGCTGGGTTCTCGCTGGCTTACTTCTGCCGTCGTTTCGCTCATCGTATCCCGTAGCGTCTCATGCGTTCCCGTTCGATCTTGCGGCGTTTGATGGACTCCTGGGGAGTTATCTCCCTGGGCCGGCAGTATTTGGCCATGGGGTCGCTGGTCGGGAGCATCTCGCGCATTGTGTCCTTACTGTACTGCAATAGGTTCGGGCTGAGCAGCCGGCAGCTGGCGCAGCGGGAGTGCCATCTGATTTCGGTCTTCTTACTGGGCAGCGTGTACTGAGGCGCCCAGTGCCGGCAGCGCGGGCAAAGCGCCCAGAAGTTGCGGGCGTCGCTGCTGGGCCGCCAGCTAGCTTCCATTTCGTCTCGTAGCTTCTGCAGTTCTTCCTTGTCCATCGGTCTGGCCGTCCTTGGCTCCCGGTAGGTCGGGATTTTCTTGTTGTGCTGGGTCGCGTTTCCCGGTGTCTAGCTCTACGTTAGAAGAGGTCGGCGACCTCTTGTTCTTTGGTATTGCTGTCTCCGGCTGGGGGAGCTATTTCCAGGTCCAAAGTCGGCTGCGCGGCGGCCTTCCGGATGGCCTTGACTTGGCCTTGGAAACGCTGGCGGTCTTCCGGGGTGAGCCGCGCTACTTCCTCTTCCAGGCTCTGGAGCTGCTGCTCCGCCTTTTGGCTGTTGGTCAGCCTGCGCCCGTAGGTGGGCGTTATGTGATAACCGCCGGTGGGGTGGCTGGCCTGGGTCTCTGCTTCCCCTGCTGGCTTCCCAGCGCCTGCCTGGCGGGCTTGGTCCAGGGCGCTGGCGATTCTTCGGCCTGGGGCAGCTCCGGCGTCGGCGCCTTGGTTGGCCTCGCTCTCGGCGATGGCTTCGGCCGGGGTCGTTCTTCGCTTGCTCGGCCTGCTGGCGGTTCTGGTGGTCGTTCCGGTGGTCGTTCTGGTCTTTCGGGGCATCATTCTCTCCGCTGCCGGTTATCAGGAGTGCTCCCTTCTTTCCTTCCTCGACGCTGGCGGCTCTTCGCCGGGGGCGGCGTAGCTAAGCGTGAGAATGGATGTGGGGAGGCCTGAAACCGGGTAGGCGGGGAGGTAGGGGGTGGCCCGGCAGTGGAGCCTGGTCGGCCCTGTCTGGTCAGCCTGCTGGCCTAGTCGTTCATTCGGTCCAGGGCCCGACTGTAGTCCTCGGCGACCTGGGTGGCCTGCTTCAGGATGGGGTTGACGGTGATGACTCCCTTCTCGTCTTCCACGATGGAACCCTCTTCCTTCAGCTTTTCGACGCTTTCCCGGATCGTCCCGGTTACGGAGCGGGCGACGACGGTTTCTACGATCATCTTCTGCTCTTCGGGGTCTTCGGGACAGCGTTCCGGGTAGTGGTACACGTATTCCTCGATGATCATCTCCAGGGCCTGGCCCCGGGCCCCCCAGTCGCCGATGTTGCTGAAGCACCATTGCCAGGCGTTGCTGACGGCCTCTTCCAGGTTGGCGCTGTCCTCTAATTCCAGCATTCCGCCGGGTTCGAGGTCGCCTTCGGGTTCGCGGTGGGTGTTCTCTCCGTCGTCTTGGTCCTCGGGTTCGTAGTCGGTGGGCATGGTCTTTCCTTCCTTATTCTTGTTCCTATTGGCGGGTTTCTCTGGATGGTGGTTGGTCCTGGTTGCTCTGTGGGGTAATGGGTTTACTCTTCTGGGTTTAGCGTGGCGTCCCGCCGGTTCACGGCTTCGGCCTGGGCCTGTTCTATGCCCCTGCGGAAGGCCTCCCGCTGTTCTTTGTTGGCATGCGGGCAGCGTTCTGGGAAGAGCTGGACGTAGTGCTGCACTGTGTCGTCCAGGGCCGGGACGCCCTGGTCCCAGCTCAGGTTCCGGTGGCACCAGTGCCAGGCCTTCCGGGTCGCTGCGGCCAGGTCGGGGCAGTCGCTGAGGTCCAGGGCCTCGCCGGAGGCGAGGCTGAACCGGGGTTCGCGTTCTTCGGTGGGCCGCTCGGTCATCGTCGTCATTGTTAGGTCAGGCTCCTCTTCTTCTGTGGTCAGTTTCTGGGTGGAGTCGGCTTACTTGTAGCTGGCGCGGCCCGGGCTGGGCTTGCGGTAGGCGATGGCTTTGCCCTGTTCCCGCCAGGCTTCGGCTACTAATTCTTCCAGCTGCTCGGCCGGTGTGCCGGCCAATGCCGTGGCGTGGCCTTGTCCCCGCAGCATGCGGTTCACCGTCTGCCGGTGGTCTTCTATTTTCCCGCTCCGCAGGATATGGCTGAGGGCTATGCCCTGCTCGTGCAGGGTACGGGCGACCAGTACCGTCCGGTGGCACTGCAGGGGGTCGTGCTCGGTGCAGAGCAATAATACCTTCTCGTTCATGGCCTGGCGGGCCAGCTTCTTGATGGCGCCGTGGAAGTGGGAGCCTTCCGCCATCTTTAGATAATCCACCTGGCCGCCGGCGTCGTACATGGATACCCGGCGGGGCCGGCCCCCCAGGTATTCACCCTCGTGGTCGTAGGCGATGGCGGCGCGGTGCAGCGCCTGGGCCAGCGGCTGCTGGTTGAATTGGGGCGCGTGGCGGCTGTAGGGGTAGGAACGCAGGTCGACGACGCGGTTGACGGCGTGGTCCTCCAATATTGTGATGAAGGCCGGGAGGCTGTGGGTGGAATGGCCCATGGTCAGGATCGGCTTGGCCGTCCGGCTGCGCTGGGCGCGGTCGATGAGCCGCTCGTCCGGGGTTCGGTCCTCTGCTATCTTGTCTACCGTGTCTTCCACCGGGGTTTCGGTTAAATTCATGCGTTCCCTCCTTCTGTTCTTAATTCCTGATGCTTGATGCATTTCAGCCTGCTGCGTCCTGTTCGCTTTCTCGCCCGGCCAGGTAAGCCCGTCTGACGGCGTCGCTCCACTGGAAGGCCTCGGTGGGGTTGGTTATCTCCGAAGCCGCTTCGTGGCCGTGCTGCTCCCGGATCATCTCCTGGACTTCGACGGCGCAGGAGGCGCAGATCATGGTCATCTGCTGCAACTCGCCCTTCCGGGTTAGGCCGAGAAAGGTCGACGCGCCGGGGACGCCGCAGCGGCTGCAATCGGGCTTGGGGAGTTTCAGCATGCAGTCGAAGCAATAGGGCGGGCCGCCGGTCACCTTGACCTCGGCGGTGGTGCCGCATTCGCTGCAGCGGGGCGGTTGGGTTTCGGGGTCGCCTTCCGGGTCATTTTCGTGATTGTGGCTGACTCGACTCATTGGCGTGAATTTACTCCTGATCGCTTCTTCTACTGAAGGCTGGTAGTCGGTGGTCACGATGGCTCTGGGTTTCACCGGGCGGCTCCCACCGGGGCGGTTTCGTCCCGTGTCGTCTGGGTCGCCAGCTTCTCGCGGTGGCGGTTCAGCTTGTGGGCCAGGTTGGACCAGGACCAGGGCAGGCTCATGTCGAAGGGTTGGTTGTAGGTCCGGCCGGTCTCCTGGTTGAATTCGTGGAAGTGGCCTTCGTTGCTGCTGATCTGGATTTCCAGGCCGGCGTAGGTCGGGCCCAGGGTCCAGCCCAGGTAGGCGTAGCCGTTGCGGGGCTTGACTGTCTCTTTCGGCTTGGGGCCGTCGGCGGTGCAGTAGTGCCGTTCGATCAATTCCTGGGTATGCTGGTTCAGCCAGCCGGGGATCCACTGGTTGACCGCGTTCTCTCTGGGACGGGGGTCGGCCAGCTGCAGTTGGGTCGGGGATTCTCCCGGTTTGTAGATGGTTCCGGTGTGGGCTCGGGCCATGGCGGGGTCGGCGCCTCCTTTTGTTTGTTCGATTGGATGGTTCTATTATCTAACTTTCTAGTCGCCTGGCAACTCCGGGATGGGGCTCCCGGCGGGCTGGGTCTTCTTCTCTCTTTCTGGGGTTAGAAGAACCCGAAGCGCGGGGTGGGCTGCTGCTTCTGGTCCAGGTCGCTGGTATCGTCGCCGTGTTTTCCGCGGAGCACGCAGTGTCCGCATCTCCTGCAGACTGGATGGAGGTTGTCGTGCTCCGGGTGCTGGCTGGGGCAGAAGGGGGCGCCGGCGTCCTGGCAGCGGGGGCAGCCGTCGCAATGACGATGTTCACTTCCGCTGCCGGACTTAGTCTCTCGGCCGGTGTCGATGTCCACGTCGATCACCGGAACGGCGATGGTTTCCACTTCGCGGACCGGGGGTTCAAGTACGGCCATGTAGGTCGTTCCTCCTAATGGTTGGGTGTTAGTTGGCTGCTTGCCCGGCTCTACTGCCCGGGGGACAGGAATCCCTGCTCGGGCCGCCAGCGGTGGCTGTAGGCGGCCAGGACCACGCCGCCGGTGCGGCCGTTCCCGTCCTGGAAGGGATGAATCGTCTCGAAGTCGTCGTACCAGGCCTTCAGGTTGACGATGTTGGTCAGCCTATCTCTATAGGTCTCTTCCAGCTCCCGCATCAGCTTGGGCAGCATGCCGTGCTCGGGCGGCTTGTGCTCGGCGACTATTACGTTGACCCAGCGGAGCTTGCCGCCGAAGGGCTTGTCGCCGAAGATCATCCCGTTCACCCGGAGCAGCTGCTCCGTGGTCAGCCGGCAGTCCCGGTTTAGTTCCTGGCTCAGCCAGTGGTATGCGTTGATGGTCTGGGGAATCCGTTCCGGGTAGTCCTCGTGGGGGAAGTTGATGCGGTTGGCGCAGCTCTCCAGGGTGGGCTCCCAGTGGAAGCTGGGTTCCCACGGCATTATCCGCAAACCGCCAAAAGCCGGGAGACGGGGTTGGCCCGCTCCTTCGCTGCGGTCGATCTGGTCCATGAAGGACTCGCAGGCGCTGAAGTCTCCACTCTCCGGCGGCCGGCAAATGTATGTCTCCTCTCGCCCCAGGGCTTGGGGCTGGGGGACGAAGGTTTCGTTCATGGTTGGTTGCCTCCTTCTCTGCTGGGTTGGATCGTCAGTCGTGGATGTAATAGGTCGGCGACCCTTTGTATTCCCTTTCTTCTTGCCTGGGCTGTCGGGCGTGGTCGCTGGGGTAGACGTTGGCGGCGGTCTCCTCGTCGTGGTGCTGGTGGGTCAGCCTGGCCCATAGATGCAGCTCCTGGCAGCTGGGCAGCGGCCCGTAGGGGTTGCCGTCCTTCTTGTCGCTGGGCTTGGTCAGCCAGATCAGGCTCCAGGCCAGTAGGATGGCCCAGACGGCTACGGCCACGCTGGCGCTCAGCATCAGGTTGCCCATGTAGTTGCTCTGGGTGGGGTGCTCGTATATCCAGGCCCATTGCCAGTTGATGGCCTCCGCGCCGGTGAGGGCGTTCTGCAGGGCGCTTGCGGCCAGGGTCCCGGCTGGTCCGTTCATGATGGTGTGGATTACCGGGTATAGGCTGCCTAGGGCTAGCAATATCCATACGAAAGCCCAGTGGTTCTTGTGGCCGGTGTCGTGCAGCCGGCGGCTGGTCAGGGTCAGTATCGGTATGGCGGTCGCAGCCACGAAGCAGAGGGTGAAGCCTGATGGCAGGTTCCAGGCCAGGAGGAGCATGGCGATATGCCAGGTGAGCATGAAGTACCAGAACTCGGGCCGGGCGGCGCGTCCGCTGAAGCGGAAGTAGCCGGCCATGGCCGCGTAGTTGTTCTGGAAGTAGTCCCTGAAGGGCTTCATCGGGGCCCTCCGATGCTGGGGTCGATGCTGGGGTCGATGCTGGGGTCGATGCTGGGGTCGATGCTGGGGTCGATGCTGGGGTCGATGCTGGGGTCGATGCTGGGGTGCGTGGCTGCGGCTGTAGCTGCTGGTGCGGTGTCCGCTGGCGGTGGTCCGTAGCGGTTCTCTCCTGGCTCGCTGGGTTGCGCCAGCATTACTATCTGCCAGATCAGCACTCCGATTGTTCCGGCTACTGCCAGGAGTCCGGCCACGAGGAAGGCGGCGATGTATCCTAATCCCAGGTTATCCAGGGCTTGGTCGAGCTCCGCCTCGCCGGCGTTCTCGTTCAACAAAGATTCTATCGTCACTTGGCTGAGTTCCAGCTGGATGAAGGCGGAGATTGTTACCAGCAGCGCTGGGAGTACTGCCAGGGCATTCGTTCCGATCCAGGCCAGCAGCCAATAGCCGCTGCGTCCGGTGTCGTGCAGGCGGCGCACCATCAAGGCCAGGGTGGGTAAAAGCGTCCCTAGCAGGATTAGCAGGTCCAATCCGAAGGGCAGCCAATGGTTGAACACGGCCATCCAGGGCCACCACCAAAGCATCCAGAACCAGAAGTCGTGGATTCCCGTGCGTCCGGAGAACACGGCGTAGTTCTTGAAGCCTTGGAGGAAGGCGCGCTGGACGCCGGCGATGATGGCCATTCATCAATTCTATCAGCCGGCGGCGTTTTCGGCCTCTCTACTCTCCAGGTAATCCACCAACAAAATCTTGCCAGACCGGGAAAACGACCGCGCAGCGGTCGCCAGGCCCTGGGGCCTGCTGGCGGCTTCTCGCCGGCTTCCTGCCGGCTTGCTGGGGCAACTCTCCCTGGTAGGTGGGCGGGTATGATTTAGCAGTAGTCTTTCCTGCGTTTAGTCCCTTTGGGGGCTGGCTTCTTTCCTACCTCTTCGCCAGGCGGTCCAGTATTGCTGCAATCCGGGTTGGGTCGGGTGGTTCCTCTGCCGCGTCTCCGCCTGGGGGCGGCGGCGTTTCTGACCATGCTGGGCGCGGTCGCTTTCTCCTCTCTGGTTCCTCTTATTGTAGCCGCCGGCGGCGCGGCGGATAGTCCCTTCTGGTTCATGGTGGCCTGGCGGGCCGGGCTGCTGGCCGGCACCTTGGGTGTCTTATTTCTGCTGTTTGGTGACTTGCTGG
Source organism: uncultured Acidimicrobiales bacterium (assembly GCA_958295925.1). Lineage (GTDB taxonomy): Bacteria > Actinomycetota > Acidimicrobiia > Acidimicrobiales > CATQHL01 > CATQHL01. The sequence goes on along the minus strand of OY282384.1, from coordinate 372,201 downwards.
CTAGCCGGGCCGTGTGGTCGGTTCTCTGGCGGCGGGGGCGGCATTGGATGGTCCTGGCGATGCTGCCGGTGGGGTTGGATTATTCCCTGTTGATCTGGGCCTCCTCTCTCTTGGACGTGGCGGTCGTCGTCATTATTATTGAGCTCTGGCCGGTCTGCTTCATGGTGATGGGGACTTTCCTGTTGGTCGGGGTGGCGTCTCGGTTCCAGCGGCGTAGGCGGTTGAGGTCCTTGTTGACGCTGCTGCCTTTCGCCGTGGTCGGCATGGCGCTGGCGGTTTCTTCCCAGGAAGGTAGCCTGCCTTTGGTGGGAGGTGCTGGGGGTGGTGGTTCTCCGGTCAGCTGGTCCACGCTGGCCGGGGCCGGGCTGGCTCTCCTGGCGGCGGTTTGTATTCCCATGGTCGCCTTCGCCATTCGCTGGAGCTGGGGTACGGCGGTGGAATTGCCGCGTACTCCCGTGGGCGGGCGTAGTTTGGCTATATTGGCGTTGTTCGGTTGTCTGCTCTGCCAGGTGGTGGTCAGCTCGGTGATTCTGGTCAGTCATCTGGGGTTGGCTCTGGTCTTGGAAGACTTCTCTGCTGCCTTGCTGCCTTCGGCCTTGGGGGTGGGCAGCGGGGCGGTTTTGCTGTGGGGCTTGGCCGGCGGCCTTATTTCGCACTTCCCGCAGGACGTGCTGTTCAAGTTCGCCAACGTGGTGGGGACCAACATCGGTGTCAACGCTTTGATGTATTTGGCGGGGCCGCTGAGTCTGGTCTGGCTGGCCTGGGCCGGCTTCATCGGGGTGGCGCGGCCCGACTACCTGGTGATGGGTGTGGCCTTCATTCTGCTGGCTAACTTCTTCATCAACCTGGAGTTGGCGGGGCGGGCCTCGCTGCGGGTGGCGGCTTTGTGTTTGAGCGTCTTGGGCGGTTTTGTCTATCTGGCGGGGTCGCCGTGAGCGCCGCGCCGGCTTCGGGCCTGGCGGCGGCGGTGTTGGCCGGGGTGGGCAGCCATTCGCTGGCTTACTCCAATGTCCGAGCTTTTTGGATTCGGGGGCTGGCCTCTTTCTCCTGGTCCTTCGTCGCGTTGGTGTTCGCTCTGGCCGGCGGGGTGGAACGGCCTTTCCTGATGGTGTCCGGCATCGGCTTTGCCTTGGGGCTGGGTGGGTTGGCCTATGTCCTGGTCTTCATGCCGGAGCTGGCCTGGCGGCGCAGCGTGTGGCGCTTGGTGTTTCGGCGGGCTCTCTCGGCCCGCTTCTCCTGGCCCTTGTGGGCCAGTTTCCTGGTGGGTCTGGAGCTTTGTTTCTTCGGTTTGTCGGGGCGTTACGTCGACCTGCTGGTCACTTCGGTCTTCTATGAGATGGGGCCGGTGCTGGCTATTCTCATGCTGGGGTTCGCGCTGCCGGGGCGGTTCCGGCGGAGCCTACGGTCTTTGGTTCCCCTGGTGGGTATCTGTTTCGTTTCTCTCTTCTTGGTCGCTCTGAGTGAGGAGGGCGGCTTGGCTATGGAAAGCGGGAGCTTTTTGGGTCGGGCGACTGGTGTCTCCCTGGGGTGGACGCCGGCCTTGGGCTTCGGTATTCTCTTCGCTCTGACCGGGGCGGTTTGTTCCTCGGTAGCGGTGCTGGGCTTCCGCTGGGCTCGGAGTTTGGCTCCTGCTCTTGCTTTTCTGGTCTCTTCTCCTGCTCGGCAGCCCTGGTTGGAGGTCTCAGTTGTCGCTTATCCCGACTGGGATGTTTCCGCAATGGCTGCTTTCTCTTATCGCTTGATTCTCTTCGGCACTGTGGTGGCGTTCGTCCTTATGGGGCTCGTCTCCGGTTCCGTCAACTTGTTGTTGGCTGCTCTCCTCGGAGAGTTCTCCGGCTTGCGCGGGGCTGGGCTTGGACCTTTCTCCTTTCTTGTTTCTCCGCCCTTTGTGTGGGGATTCCTGGCTGCTGGCGCTTGTTGCGTGGTGGGCAGCATTCTTTTTCGCTGGGCGATGTTGCAGACCGATCAACCGGGAATCAACCTATGGGGTTATTCCGTGCCTCTGTGGAACATTCTTTGGTTCTACCTCTTCTTTGAGATAACCGTGGCGCGGTTGGATTGGCTGCTGCTGGGTGCCGTGGGCATGGCTTTGGTGGGGGCTTTGCTCAACTTGGAAGGGCGTGGGCATCGTTCTCGATCAGCTCTCTTGGGCTTCCTGTGGTTCTGTGGCCTGGTGGTCCTCTTTGGTATCCCAGGGGGTCTGGGGTGAAGTCTTCGGCAGTCTTTGGCGCTGCTCCCCCGGCTGCGCCTGCCTCTGGGCCGGCGACTGGTCTCTTGGCTCCAGCGGGCCTCCGCCGGGAAGCGATGGCCTACGGCGGCCTGTTGGTGGCCGTCCTGGTCTTCTCCTTGGCGGTGCTGCCGGTCTCCCTGGCCGGCGGGGTGGATAATCCCTTTCTCTTCAATGCCGCCTGGCGGTTCGGTTTCTTTCTGGGTGTGCTGGCCTTCGTCGTTCTGCGGTTCGGTGGGTTGTTCCGTTCCCGCGCGGCTTGGGCTGCGGTGGGCTTGGGCCTTTTTACCTGGCCCATGTTCTGGTCGGCCTTGGCGGCGGCGGAGTACGGCCTGTTCGCCTGGTCCGGGCAGTTCGTCGATTTGTCAGTCACCGTCGTGATGACTGACCTGTGGCCCATTTTCATGATCCTCGTCTTGTCCCGGGTCTTCGCGGGTCGTAGTCCCGTTGGCTCCCTACCGTTGCCGTTGATTTTACTTCTGGCCGGGATGGCTTTCCTGGGCGTGGCCCTGGTGGTCTCCAGCCAGTATGGCGGTATTTTGGTGGGCCTGTCCGACTGGCGTAGATTGGTCCCGGGCGTGCTTCTGGCTTTAGTCAGCGCGGCGACGATTGGCCTGGCCGGTTTCACTTTCCGCTGGGGGATGGACTTCGTGTCCCGGCTGCCGGTGGCTCTGCTGCATGCCTGGGGCCTGTTTCCGCTCTTGCTGGTTGGGGCGGTGCTGGGCGGGGCCTTGGGGTCGCTGTTCCTGGTTCCTTTCAGCCTGGGGGTAGGCTGGGTTCGGGGTGAGGAATGGGTCTGGTCTACTATGGCTTGGGCCTTGATCTGCGGGACGCTGATTCATGGCGTGGCTTCGATTTGTTTCAGGTTTGGCAATCTGCTTAGCTCTTCCACCGGGGTGAATGCCGTGGGTTACTTCGTGGGCGTGTTCAGCCTGGGTTGGCTGTGGCTCTTCGCCGACTTGGAGTTGGCGCGGCCGGAGTGGCTGGTCTCCGGCGTGGCGGGCATTCTGTTGGCTAATCTGTTGCTGGGGCTGAGGGGCTTTGGCGCTGCTCGGCGGATGGCGCTGCTCGTCTTCCTGTGGCTGGCCGGGGCCGGCCTCCAGCTGGGGGTGGGCTGGTGACCCGGCCGGCGGTTGCAGCTGGGTCTGGGTCTGTGTTGCTCCCTCCCTTGGGGTGGGGGCTGGGCGGCAACGGCGCTGCGGCGGGGTTGGTGTTGTTGGCGGTCCTTGTCTTCTCGGTCGTGCCGCTTTTGATCGCGGCCTTAGGCGGGGTGCAGGCGCCTTTGTCCTTCATCGGCGCTTGGCGGCTGGGGGTGGCCTTTGGTTCCTTCGCTCTGCTGGCGGTGGCTTGGCCGGGGCTGTTCTTCTCTACTGCCGTCTGGCGGGCGGCGCTTCCCATGTTCTTTACCTGGTTACTCTTCTTTGGGATTTTGCATTCTCTGGAGTATGGTTTCGTGGCGGGGGCGGCCCGGTACCTGGGGGTGGCGGTGTCGGCGGTCCTTTTTGAATTGTGGCCGATTATGGTCATCGCGTTGACCGGGTTTCTCTTTCGGGGTTCGGGCCGCTATCGGCGTAATTTCCTTGGCCTGTTGCCTTTCCTGCTTCTGGGGTTCGCCGGGGTGGCTTTGGTGGTGCTCAGCTCTTCCCAGGGGCTGGCTGGGCCTTTGCTGGGTTTGTCCCGTGGGTTCCTCTGGGGGCTGGCGCTGATTGCGTTATCAGTGGTATGCGCCTCTTTCACCGCTTTCGACTTTCGGTGGGGCAGCGACTTCGCCGGCCGGCTGGTTTCCCTTTCCAGGTCTGGCGGCTTGGCCGGTATCGGGGCGTTTACCCGTTCTTTTCCGGCTACGCTCAGGCCTGGGCCGGGCTTGGTCATGTTCGGCGTGGTCTTCTGCCTGGGCTCCACCAGCGGGCTGGTGGGCGTCTTCGGCCTGGGGGCTGGCCTGGCCGTTGGCGAGTCGATCAGCCCTTGGGACTTGTTATTCATCGGCCTGGGCGGTTTTACCCTGCACTTGGCCGGGGTCTTCTGCATGCGCCTGGCGAATGTATTGGCCAGCAACCTGGGGGTCAATGCTCTGGCCTATCTGACGCCGGGGGCCAGCCTGCTGTGGCTGGCGGTGTTCGCGGAGCTGGGTTCCCTGCGTCTGTCCTGGCTGTTGCTGGGTGCTTTCCTGATCGGGGTGTCCAATCTGTTCATGGCCTTCGACTCCCGGGGCCTGGGCCGGCATCGTTCGCTGGCTTTGGGCCTGGGGTTCGTCGGCTTGGGCCTATACCTGGGAACGGTGTGAGGTAATAGTGGCGGTTGGTAGTAGTGTTGTTAGTCGTGTTGGTAGTAGTGTCGGTAGTAGTGTCGTCAGTGGGGTTCAAGGCGCGGCGCGTAGCGCCGAGGGGCCGGCGGCCTTCTTCATGCTGCTGGCGGCTCTGTTTTACTCCTTCGTTCCGCTGGCGGTGGAATTGGGCGATGGCAGTTCGGCGCCTTGGCTCTTCGCTTCCCTGGTGCGCCTGGGGGTGTCTCTGGGCTGCCTGGCGTTGCTTGTTCTGCGGTATCGCTTTCTCTTGTTCAATACTGCAGTGTGGCGGCAGGTGGGTCCGCTCTTGCTGACTTGGAGCATGTTCTGGGGCGTGGTGGGTTACGGCGACCTGGCCTTGTATCCGTGGGCGGCGCGGTATGTTGACCTGGCGGTGGCGACGGTGCTGTTTCAGCTGTGGCCGGTCACGCTGGTGGTGGTGATGCTGCTGCTGTTTCGGAACGGGGCGTATCGCGGTACCTACCGGTGGAACCCCGGTAGCCTTCTGGCGCTGTTTGTCTTGGTTTTCCTGGGGACGGTTCTCCTGGTCTCGGCCCAGGCGGGCGGGGTGCCGGTGTTGGGGACCGACCTCCGGCTGGGCTGGTCGGTTGGCTTCGGCCTGTTCCTGGGCTTCCTCTCCGCCTGGGTGGTGGCGCTGGCGGCTTTTGCCATTCGCTGGGGCGCCGACTTGGGGTTGGTCCTCGCACGGGACGGGTTTGCGGTTGGTCTTCCGGCGCGGGAGCTTTTCTTTTTCGGCGGGGTGCTCGGCTACGGCCTGGGCTGTCTGGTGGCGGCGCCGGTCTTCATCGGCGCTGGTTTGCTCTCGGGAGAGCGTTACGACTGGGAGTTGGCCTTTTACGGCGTCGGCGGCGGGGTGGTCATGTCGGTGGCCGGTATTTCGTTGCGGTGGTCCAATCTGTTGACTCAGAACCTGGGGGTTAATCTCCTGTCCTGCCTGGTCCCGGCGTTGGCGGTGGCCTGGTTGTTCCTGGCTTTCGGCGTGGGCGTGCCGCGGCCGGATTATCTGCTGGCGGGGTTGCTGGTCGTTCTGGCGGCCAACGTGCTGGCGTGTATGAACGGCCGGCGGCAGGCTGGGAAGTCGCTGATTGCGGTTCTTGCTGGCGGCGGCGCGCTTCTGATGGCGCTGCCGGCCGGCGGGGAGGTCGGGTCGTGAAGTCTTCTGCCAGGGTTGTGTCCGTTCCTGGGGCCGCCGCGCCTCCCGTGGCTTCTCTGTCTAATGCTTCCGCTCCAGCCGTGTGGTGGCGGGGTGAGGGCGTGGCCCTTCTGGCGATGCTTGGCTCCGTCGTTCTTGGCGGGTTGACTCCGTTGATTATCCTCCTGGACGATGGTTTGTCCTCGCCTTTCCTGTTCAATGGTTTCTGGCGCCTGGGTACTTCGGTGGGCGTCTTCGGTATTCTTTTGCTCTTCTACTTCCGCTGGGCGGTTTCTATCTCTCTTTGGCGTAGGGTGGCTGCCTCCTGCGCCAGTTGGAGTCTGGCGTTGGCCTGCGTCAATGGCTTGGAGTTCGCCTTCTTCTCCTGGTCGGCCCGGTTCGTGGACCCGGCGGTCGCTTCGGTTATCTTCTACAGCTGGCCGCTCTTCTTCATCATCTTCGGCTATTTCGTGCTGCGGGGCGGGCCGGGTTCGGCCGGGGCGCGGCGGCGGCGCAATTTGGGGTTGTTGGTTCCTTTGGGCCTGGTGGTCCTGGTGGGCTTGGGCTACGTGGTCTTCAGTGAAAGCGGGCGGGTCTTCGGGACCGGGGTGGATTTGTTCTCCCTTTCCCTGGGGGCTGGGTTCTCGCTGCTGGCGGCGTTGACTGCGGCCGCCGGTGTTTTCTCGATCGGCTGGGGCCTGCGCTTGGCGGTGGGCTTGGGGCCTTTGCTGTCGTCTGTTTCCGGTGGCAGCCTGGAAATCTCCGCCTTTCGGCGTTCCATGTTCTGCGCCCTGGCCGGTTATCTGGTGGTGTGCCTGGCTTCGGTGGTTCTCAACCTGGTGGTTGGGTTCCTGTCCGGGGAGCGGCTGCTGCTTTCTTTTGGCAGTGGGCTGGCCGTTGCTGGCGGCCCGGCGGCCGGCGGGCTGGCTTTATGTTCTCTGCTGTTCGCCTTTTTCCTGGGCGGCACGGCTCATTCCGCTCATTCCTATCTGCTGCGGGCGGCCAACTTCCGGTCGCTCAACCTGGGGGTCAACGGCTTGAATTACCTGGCGCCGGCGCTGTCCCTGGTCTTGCTGGCTTTCTTCTGGGGGATCGAGGTGGCTCGGGTGGATTATCTGGCGCTGGGGACCGGGTTGATCGTCGGGATGAATATGCTTTTGAATCTCGGCGCCGCCGGGCTGCTGCGCTGGGTGGCGGCGGCGGTGGCGTTGGGTCTGGCCGGGGCGGCGGTGTATTCGCTGGCGGTTCTCTCTACCCTGGGAGTCGGCTGATGGCGGGGGCGGCAGTTCGGTCTTCGGCTGTTCCCGGTTCTCTGCTGCGCTCCTGGAGCGGCTCCCAGCTGGCGGTGGGCTTCATGGTGGGGACGGTGCTGGCCTATTCCTTGATTCCCTTGCTGATTGCGCAGCTGTCGGTGGTGTCGGCGCCTTTTCTCTTCGGCGGCTTCTGGCGCTTGGGCGTGGCTCTAGGCGCTTTTGTTTTTCTCTTCGTATGGTTTCGTCCGTTGCTGTTCAGGGGGCTCGTGTGGCGGGCGGCGGTGGGGTTGGCCGGGTCTTGGACGCTCTTGCTTGCGGTGGTGGATGGTTTTGACTACGCCCTGTTCGTCTGGGCGTTGAATTACGTCGAACTCAGCGTGGCGGAGCTGCTGTTGGGCGTGTGGCCCATGGGTTTCACCCTGGTCACTTTTGTTCTCTTCCGCCGGCGGGGTTTGGGTTACCGTTCCGGGTTGGCGCCGGCTCTGCCCTGCTTTCTGGCTTCCTTCCTGGGGGTGGCTCTGCTGCTGGCGGCGCAGACCGGGGGTTTGGTCTGGGCCGGCCGGGGCTGGCTCCCTGCTATGGCCGGGATCGGCCTCGGCTTGGGCGCGGCGGCGCTTACGGCGTTGGGCGCGGTTCTGTTTCTGTGGGGCGCGCTGTTGGCGGGAAGGATTCCGGTCGGCGCCTGGCAGGGCCGGCCGGTGTCCCAGGTGGTGCTCTTCGGCAGCGCTTTGGGCTTCGGCCTGACCGGGCTGGTGGCGGCTTTCATCAATCTAGGCATCGGTTACGGCTGGGGTCGGAGTCTGGCTTGGCCGGATTGGGGCTGGGCCGTCTTGGGCGGCTTCGGCCTGCATGCCGTGGGCAGCCTCTGCTTGCGGCAGGCTAATTTGCTTAGCGACCATCCGGGGGTGAATGTGCTGGCCTACGGCAACGCGCCGGTGGCGCTTTTGTGGCTTGCTCTCTTTGTCGGAGTGTTCGTGGAGAGGGTGGATTATCTCGTTCTGGGGGCGGTTTTGATCGTCGGTTCCAACGTTCTGGTCAATCTGCGGGAGCCTCGCTTGCTGCCTTGGCGCGGTTTGGGCCTGGGCCTATTGCTGCTGGGGGCTGCGGTCTATCTTCCGGTTGCTTCGCCGGGGCCCGGCTCTCCCTTGGGGTTGAAACAATGGTAGGGAAGGCGGCGCAGTTGAGTGGTGGTAATCAGTCGGCCCCGCTGTGGTTGCCCTGGGGCTTGATGTTTATGGTAGTCCTGTTCACTTCGCTGATCCCGGTGGGGATTGCCGTAGGGGGCGGCCTGGAGAATCCTTTTCTTTTCAACGCCGTGATGCGGCTGGGGTTGGCCGCTGGGCTGGGTTCCTTCATGGCGGCGTGGCGGCCGGCCTGGTTCTTCTCCTGGCTGTTCTGGCGGGGCGCCGTTCGGCTCCTTTGGACTTGGACCTTCCTCGCGTTGCTGTTGGGAACTCTGGAGTTCAGCTTCTTCGCGCTGGCGGCTCCGTTGGTGGGGACTCCGCTGGCGGCTTTGCTCTTGGAGCTCTGGCCGATTGGCATGGCCTTGCTGCTGGGTAGGTTCCTCTTCGTCGCTTCCGCTTCGCCTAGTGGCGGGTCAGGTCCCGCGCCGGCTGCAGTCCCCTGGCGGGGCTTCCGGGCCGCGTTGCCCGGTTTCCTGCTGGGGTTCTTAGGTGTCGTGGTGGTGGCGGTGGGTTCCGCGCCCGGCGGGGTCTTGGACTTCTTCCAGAGCGGGTCGCTGTTCCTGGTGGGCCTGGCGCCGGCTTTGCTGTCTCCGGTGGCGGGGTCTTTGGGTTCGCTCAGTATGGTCTGGGGCATGCGGGCGGCGCATTCGGTTCCGTCGGTTTCCGGTGACGGTCTCAGGGGGTGGGAAGCGCCTTTCTTCGCTTCCAGCTTGGCTTTCGGCTTGGGCGGCCTGGGCGGGGCGGTGTTGAATGGCTCCATTGGTTTCGCGGCAGGGGAGTCGTTTAATACTTCTCTGGTGCTGGTGGCGCTGTTGGTGGGGGCTACCACTCGTACCTGGGCCAGCACCAGCATGCGGTTGGCGGTCTTTCTGTCGCGCAATCCGGGGGTGAGCGCGGTCGGGTATGCGGTGCCGGTGTTCAGTTTGGTCTGGCTTTCGCTGCTGGGGTTCGCCGGGGGCTTGCCTTGGGTGTGGCTGCTGGTCGGCGCTGCTGCGGTGGCCTTGGGGAATTACTTGGTCTCTCGGCCGGCGCCTTATGGCCGCTGGCTGCGGTCAGTGCGGTTGTTAGCCTGGCGGAGGGCCTGGTGACGGCGGCGTCTAGTTCTCCGGTTGTGGCAGCCCTCCCGGTGCGGGGCTTCGAGGCCCGGGCCGGGCTGGTTATGTTCCTGTCGGTGGTCTGCACGTCGCTGCTTCCGGTGTTGGTGACTGAAGGCGGTGGTCGGGAGGCCCCTTTTCTATTCAACTTCCTGTGGCGGCTGGGACTGGTCCTGGGAATCCTGGTTTCCTTCGGTCTGTGGGGCCGGTGGTTTCTCAAAGCCTTCTTCGCTCAGCCGGGGGCCTGGCGATTGGTGCTGCTCGCCGGTCCTACCTTGGGCACACTGGCGGGCGTGTTGAACTCGGTAAGCTTCGCCGGGTATTCGTGGGCTACTGCGTATCTGGACGTCTTCGTGGTGGCGGCGCTCTTCGAGTGCTGGCCGATCATTTTCGTGTTGGTGACGGGGTGGCACTTCCGGGGCCGGGCCGGCGGGCGGAGTCTGCTGTCGGTTCTGCTGTCGCTTCTGCCGCTGTTGGTTATCGCCTTCTTCGGCTTCGCGTTGGTGGTGCTCAGTCAGGCGGTCGGCGTCTCCGGCCAGGCTGGGCTGCCTTCGTGGGCGGGTTTGCTCGCTTTTCTCTCCACCGACTGGGTCTGGTGGGGGATTGTGATTGTCCTGATGGCGGCTTGCTGCTCTTCTTTTGGGGCCTTTTCCTTCGCGTGGGGGCGGGATTTGGTACTGGCTTGGGAGGCTGCCAGTGGTTCCGGTTTTTTGACTGGTGGGCGGGTGTCTGGTATCTCTGGGACGGCGCGGCTGTCCTTTCTCTTCTGGACGGTGATTCTGGGCTACTGTCTGTTCAATCTCCTGGGGGCGTTGGGTTCTTTGGTCTTCGGTCTGGTCCGCGGGGAGGACTTCGGCTCGGTGACCTGGTCCACGCTATGGGTGGTGCTGGTGGGCGCCGCCGTCCTGCACGCGGCGGCGAGTCTCCTTTTGCGCTGGGCCAATCTTTTCACCCTTAATCTCGGTGTCAATGCGATGCTTTACCTGGGGCTGCCGCTGACTCTGGTGTGGTTCGGTCTGTTGGGAAGGGGCGGCGGCTTGAAGCTGGATTATCTGTTGATGGGGGCGGCGTCGATCGTGATGGTGAATGTGCTGGCTCAGTTCCGGGGCGGCCGGTTGGCCCGGTTCTCAATCCTGCCGGCGTGGCTGTGGTGCGGCGGCACTCTCTTGGCGCTGGCGGCCTTCTGATGCTGGCGGCGCTTACGCTGTTGTTCTCGTTGTCGTCTTCCTTGCGCTGGGTGTGGCCTTGGGCCTTCTGGGTTCCCACTAGGGCGGTCCTGGCCGTCCTGGTTATGTTCCTGGGAACCTGTTTTCATTCGGCGGTGCTGCTGTTGATCGCCTTGACTGACGGCGGCGACCAGCCGGCGGCCTTCAGCGTTCATATGCGGGTGGGCGCTTTGCTCTGTTATGGCAGCTTCATTTTTCTCTGTTATCGGCCGCTGTTTGAGTGGCCTCTTTTGCGGGTGGCGCTGCGGCGGCTGTTATCCCGGCCGTATATCTTCCTGGTGTTGCCGGTCTTCCTGGGGACTCTGGATTACGCTCTGCTGGCGTGGTCTACCCAGTTCATTCCGGTGGCGGCCGGCGCAGTTATCTTCGAGTTGTGGCCGGTGTTCAGCCTGCTCATTCTGGCCGGCTTGAGCCGTGCTCTGTCGCCGGAATTGTTCCGGCGTATTCTGCCGTTGGCGGCCGTCTGTTTCTTCGGCTTTCTCTGCGTGGTCGCCAGCCAGGCCGGCGGCTTTGCCGGCTTGGCTGAGTCCTTCCGGCTGGGGCCGGTAGCTCTGGTCTTCGGCCTGCTGCCGGCCGTCGGGGCTGCTTTGGTTACTTCCCTGGGGGTGTGCGCCTTTCGCTGCGGCACCTGGCTGGCCCGGGATCCGGTTTTGCTGCGGGCTGCGGCGGCCGGGGGCGCCCTGCGGCCCTTGGGGCCGGGGTTGGTGGTGCTGGTCTTTCTGTTGTCCAATTGCTTTGCCATCAGCAGCAGCTTGGTTCTCCTGGGCTTGGCGCAAGTTTTCGGCTTTGGGGGGCCGGCTCTGGGCTGGCTGGACTACGGGTCGTTGTCCTGGGGCTTGCTGCTCTTCCCGCTGGGCGGGGTCTTTCTGGCTTTGGGGGCGGTTTGCTGGTTCCAGGCTAATGCTTTGGCTCGGGACGTGGGCATCAACGTATTGGGGTACCTCGGGCCGGTGGTGTCGCTGGCTATGCTGGCGGCTTTCGGTTTGGTGTACGGGGTGGGCTTGGATTACCTGGCCCTGGGGGTGGCTTTGATTATCGTCTCCAATGTTCTGTTGAGCTTCGGGGCGGGGAATGGCTTCCATGCCCGCGGCGTGGTGCTGGCGCTGTTGGCCGGCGGGTCGGCCCTGTTCTTTCTGCCGGGGTGGGTGTGGTGACGGCGCCTGGCTTGGCCGGCCTTCCTTCCCCTCCTGGGGTTGCCCCATTTTCGCCCAGGGAGGGCTGGGTGGTCGGTAGCAACGGCGCCTTGGGGCTGATGCTGTTTGCCTGTCTGCTCTGGTCGTTGATGACTTTGGTGGTGGGGCTGGCTTATGGCGGAGATGCGCCATTGGTTTTCAACTCTGCTTGGCGGATGGGCCTGGGGCTGGGCAGCCTGGGCTTTCTCTTACTTCGTTGGCGCCGTCTTTTGTTCTCTCTAGCCGTCTGGCGGGTCTTGCTTCCATTGCTGGGGCATCGGGCGATGCTGCTGTCTTTGGCTGTCAGCTTCTCCTCGGCTTTGTATCTTTGGTCGATTGCCTTCGTGGATGTCTCGGTGGCTTCGATTCTCTATGATACCTGGTTGGTTTGGTTCATGGCGCTCATGGCCCTCCTGCATCGGGGCGGGCGGCGTTGGTGGCGGGACTCTGCAGGCTTGTTTGCCCTGCTGGGGGTGGCCTTCGTGGGCTTGGCCTTCGTCGTGGTCAGTGAACGCGGGAGCTTTCTGCCGGCGGTGGGCGGCTGGTCGCTGGCCATCGGGGTCTGCTTGGCGCTGTTCGCCGGTGTCGCCTCCGGGATGGCGGCTTTTATCTATGCTTGGGGAAGATTGGCTGCCGGTCGGCTGCTGGCTGCCTTGGGTGGTGGCCTGGTCCTTGGGTCTTCCTCCTACAGGGACTTGGTCTTGTTCGGTGCTGTTTTGGGCTTGGCTTGGTCCAGCCTGGTGGGAGCTGGGTTGAACTTGGGCTTGGGCCTGGCGGTGGGGGAAGGTTGGGAATGGTGGTCTTTCCTGGTGGGCCTGGGCTTGGGCGCTCTCCTGCATGCGCCGGCCAGTTTCATCCTGCGGGTGGTCAATCTCTCGGTGGATAATCTGGGAGTGAATGCTATTTCGTATTTTGCGCCGGTGGGCGGGTTGCTGCTGTTGTGGCTGTTCGCTCTGGTGGGAGTGGCGCGGGGCGATTATCTGACCCTGGGGGTGTCCATTCTGGTGGCTGCTAATCTGCTGATTCACTTCCAGTGAAACTGGGGCCTGGGTTGGCTCTGGGGCTATTCCTCTTGGTTGTTGGCCGGGGCTGCCGTCTACCTGGGGGGTTTGGTGAGCTGGGTGGACGGGGTCAACGGCCAAGTTGCTTCGGTCCGCTCCGGTTCTCTCCGCGCTTTGGCCCGGCCGGAGACGGCCATGCTGCTGGCAGCGGTCTTGTGGGCGATGTTGCCTCTCATTGCCGTGAAGACCGGCGGGCTGGAACGGCCTTTCCTGTTCAACGGTTTCTGGGAGCTGGGCGACGTGACGGGGACGTTTCTTATCTTGTTCTTGTTGTTCCCGCGTCTGCTGTTCTCTCGGGCGGCTTGGGGCGCTCTCTTCCGTTGGCCCGGCTTTCTCATTCTGGTCCCAGCCAGCCTCAACGGCGTCCAGATGGCCTTGTTTGTCTGGTCGACTCACTTCGTGGATGTTTCAGTTGTTGTCGTCTTGATTGAGTTGTGGCCTTTGATGCTGATATTGTTCCTGCGGCGCTGGGCCGATACCGGGTTGGACTACCGGAAGAACCTGGGGGTGCTTTTGCCTCTGCTGCTGGTGGCTTTCCTGGCGGCGGGGCTGACATTGTCCAGCCAGTCCGCCGGGGTGTTGTTCCTGGTGGGCTGGTCGGCTCTGGTTGGAGCTGTGCTGGCGTTGGCCGCGGCCGGGGTCGGCGGCTTGGATGCCTTCAACTTTCGGTTCGGGGAGCGTTTCGCGGTCCGGATGTCTGATGGTGGGGTTTCTGATGGTCCGCTGCTTGGCGGGTCGGTTTCCGACCTGGCCTCGCTGGTTCTTTTCGGTTCCTTGATCGGGTCTCTCTTCTCCAGCGTGCCGGGGATCGCCAGCCTGGGGGCGGGCTGGCTGGCCGGGGAGCGGGTGGAATGGAGCTCGGTCCTCTGGTGGCTGGGCGGGGCCATCTTCCTGGCTGGGGGCAGCAACTTTCTCTTTCGGTGGTCGAACTTGTATTCCAATAACCTGGGCGTCAATGCGCTGGGGCATTTTACTCCGGTGCTGAGTATCGTTTTGCTGGGCGCTTTCCACCGGCTTACGGTGTTGCGGCCCGGGCTGTTCCTGGCTGGGTTGGCCGGGGTGACGGCGGTGAATTTCCTGATTCAGCTGGGGTTGGAATGGCGCTTGGCGTTTCGCAATCTCATCCCGGCCTTGTGGCTGGGCGGGGCGGTGGCGCTGTTGGGCTCCGGCGGGGTGTTTTCCTGGTGAGTGCGGCTGTTGGCGTAGGTTCTCCTGCATGGGGTCGCTTGGTTGGTACCAACCGGCAGGCGTCCGGGTTGATGCTGGCCTCGGTGCTGCTGTATTCTTTCGTGCCGCTGCTGTTGCTGCTGGTGGGCGGGGACGAGTATCCCTTTCTGTTCAATGGTGTTTACCGGCTGGGCGGCCCGGTCTGTGGCTGGGGTTACCTGTTCTGGCGGTTCCGTTTTCTGCTGGTGGAAGCTGAAAGCAGCCGGGTTCTTGCCAAGCGGGTGTTCGCTTGGTCCTACTTGCCTTGTCTGCTGCCTTTCTATGGTTTCACGGCGTTGGCGCTTTCGGCGGGGTACGTCGATCTGGCGTTGACGGCCATTTTGAAGGGCTTGTGGCCTTTGTTCTTCATTGTGTTTGTGGGCAGGGCCCTGCGGGTGGCCGGCGGTGGCCGGCGGTTCCTGGATGCCGGGTTGGTGGGTTTGGCCCTGGTGGGGTTCCTGGGGTTTGTGCTGGTCTCCGTGGGCCAGGAGGGGCTTTCGGTAGGGGCCGGCGGCGGCCTGGCTTTCTTGGGGGAGGGGCCCTTCGTTCTGGGTGTTTTGTTGGGGCTGCTGGCGGCTTTGTTCGACGCCTCCACTGCTTATAACTACCGGTGGGCTTGGCGGCTGAAGTGTTACTTCCCGGCTGGGTCGGTGGGTCGTTTGCGCCCCGGGGAGGCGGAGCTCTTCGGGATGCTGCTGGCCTTCGCCATTGGGAGTTCGGTGTCTTTCCTGGTCAACACCGGGTTGGGGTTTGTGTTGGAGGGTGCGGCTGTCTCCCAGTTGGCTGGTCTGCACTGGGCGCTTTTGCTGGCGGTGCTAGGAGTCATCTGGGCCGGGGGCTTTCTCTTTGATGGGCCGGGCACCGTCTTCAATCGGCGGGCTAACCTCATGGCTCGGGACCTGGGGGTCAATGCTTGGAATTATCTGATGCCGGCTTTCACTCTGGTGTGGCTGTTCCTTTTCGTGTCGGTGGGCTTGGCCCGGGTGGATTGGTTCCTGTTCGGGGTGGCGTTGATTCTGTTGACTAATTACCTGGCGGCTTTCCCGCCGGCGGTGCGGCTGGTTCTCGGGGCTGGCGACTTGCCTCCGCCGTTGGGTCGGGGGTTTCCTGGGCTGGGGCCGGCTCTGTTGTCCGCGGGTCTTTTGGGGGTGGCGCTTTACTTCTCCGGGCGGCAGTCGGTCGTCTTGTTGGCCTGGTTGTCCGGGCTGGTCTTCTGATGCGTGGCACTGCCGGGGCTTTCTTGTATGTGGGGTTGGCGGTGGCCGGCTTGGCGGCGGTGCCGCTGTTGGTGTCATTAGTAGGGGCTTCGGCCAGTCCTTTTTACTTCAATGCCGCCTGGCGGGTGGGCTTGGCCTTCGGCGGTTTCCTGGTCCTGGCGGTCGCCTTTGGCGGCTTGCTCTTTAATCTTGCCGTGTGGCGGGTGGCGGGGCGGCAGCTCGTCTGCTGGGCGATGTTCTTTCTGCTGCTGGATTCCTTGGACTACGGGGTCTTCGTCTGGTCGACAGTCTACCTGGACGTTGCAGTGGCCGGGGTCATCGTGGGCTTGTGGCCGATCGTCTATTTCCTGGTAGTGTCCTGGGGGCTGCGGGCGGGGCCGGGGCTGGGCCGTGGGGCTTATTCCCGTAATGTTCGGTCGGTGCTGCCCTTTCTGCTGCTGGCGGCGGCCGGGCTGGCCCTGGTGGTTCTGGGTCAAGCCGGCGGGGCGCTGGAACTGGAGTGGGGCGATGGCCGCCTGTGGGTCGGCTTGGCGATTGCGCTCCTGGCGGCTGGGCTGGCCTCTTGCGGTTCCTTTTCCTTCCTGTGGGGTCGGGACCTGGCGGCTGCGTTGGCCTCTGCCCTGCCCGGGTTGGCGGTGCCTGAAGGCAGCGCTCGGCTGCTTTTCTTCACTTTCTTTCTGGGGCTGTTGCTGGCTACTTTGGTCGGCATTGGCTTGAATGCGGGGTTGGGCCTGGCCCGGGGTGAGCCGTTACTTCCAGCAGTCTTGCTTTGGGCCGTCTTTGGCGGCTGCACGCTGCAGGCGGTTTCCAGCGTGCTGCTCCGGGTGGCCAACCTGGTTACGCATAACCTGGGGGTCAATGCGTTGTTCTACGCTGCGCCGGCGCTTACCCTGGGGTATCTCTGGGCCTTCGGCCCGGCCATCGCGGCTCGGGGTGACTTTCTCCTTGCCGGGGCCGCCGGCATCATCGTGGCTAACCTGGCGATCGGCGTCTTCGACGGCCGGGGGCTGTTGGGGGCCAGGAGCGCCTTCCTCGTTCTATGGGCCGCGGGCGCTTGGGGTTGCTTCGCGGGCTGGTGAGCTGTGGCTGGCCACTTGCTTCAGTCGGCTAGGTCGTTCTGATAGTCCAGGTGGCTGCGGCTGGCGGTGGCGCCCATCTGCCCCTGGTAGCGGCTACCCAGTGCCGGGTCTCCGTAGAGCCTTTCGGCGGGGCTGGTCAGTCTCAGGAAGGAGAGCTGTCCGATTTTCATGTTGCGGTACAGGGTTATCGGCAACCGGGAGATGTTGCCCAGTTCCAGCGTCAGCTTGCCCTGCCAGCCGGGGTCGACGAAGCCGGCGGTGGAATGGATTATCAGGCCGATGCGGCCCAGGGAGCTCTTGCCCTCCAGCCGGGCCACCAGGTGGGCCGGGACGTGGATGTCCTCCACTGTTCCGCCGAGGAGGAACTCCCCGGGGTGCAGCAGCCGGGGGCCTTTCTCCGGCAGTAGGTCGATCCGCGTCAGTCCCGCAGGGTCGGCGCGGACGTCGACGTAACCCTCGGGTCGGTTGTGGAAGACCAATACTTCCTCGGCCAGGTGCAGGTCCACGCTGGCCGGTTGGATGTCGCCTTCGTCCAAGGGGTTGATTACTATGTTGCCGCTGGCGATTTCCCGGCGGATGTCTCGGTCGCTGAGTACCATGGTTGCTTCCTCTCTATCGGGGATTGTTCTTGATGGCCGTACTTGATGGTTGTTCTTGATGGCTTGTATTGGTAGGTATTATACCTGCCTGCTTGGTTGGCTTGGTAGTCTGGCTTGCTAGCGTGGCTGTCTCTTTCCGTCAATATGGCCTGGTTGCCGGCTGGTTTATCATTGCGTTTAGCGGGTAGGCCGCTTGCTTTGATTCCTCATCCTTGGAGGGTCCAGTTCTATGGAAGAGATGGCGGCTTTGATCAACAATATCGCCAGGTTTCTGGCCTTCGGCATTGGCGGCGTGTCGGTGTTGGTCTTCATCTGGTCCGGTTTCCTGTTCATGACCGCCAGCGGGGACCAGCAGAAGATGGGGCAGGCTAGGTCTTCATTGATGGGGGCCTTCATCGGGTTGATCATCACCGGGTCGGCGTTCGTCCTGCCGCCGATAGTTTCCCAGGTCATCATCGAACCTTCGGGCGGGGTTTCGATTGTCACGGAAGGCAACGTTGCCTGCGATACTCTGTTGGAGAATCAACTGGTCTCCCAGCGGGGGGCGAATAACGGCCCTCGCATGAACGAGGTGATTCGGCTGATTCAGGCTCGTCAAGACTGCGCGGCGGATATTTGGAACCCGCGGATCATGACCGGGATTCACCCGTGGAATGGCACCGCCGGGCCTTTGGGTCCTAACGTCTCGACGGGGCCGCATACCTGCTTTGACACGGCCGTTGAGGCTACTGGGGCTTCGGCTCTGGTGGGTGGGACTGCCGTGCCGATCGGTCTCCGGCAGGGGCGGTCGGCCAGCGCTGAGGTGGTGAAGCGGAGCTTCCGGGACAATGAGAATAACATCTTCGTCCTGTTCCTGGACAGCGCCAATGCCGGCGCCTCCCGGCTGCCTTCGGACGAGTCGATCTGCTGGCTCTATCTGGCGCGGCTGCGCAGCTGGTCCCGCGGCTACTGACTGCCGGTTATCTTCTAACTTCTGAGCTTCTTTGATTGCTGCTTCCAGCGTAGTTACGCCGGCTGGTCCCGGGCTGGTTCGGCGGGAGCCGGCGGCCCTGGGGCTGATGCTGGCGTCGGTGCTGGCCTACTCGGTGTTCCCGCTAGCCGTGGGCTTGTGGTCCGGCGGGGCGGCGCCATTTCTGTTCAATGGCGCCTGGCGGCTGGGTATTGCCGCCGGGTTTCTGCTGTTCCTGGTATTGTTCCATCCTGGGTTGGTTATTTCCTCGGCTTCCTGGCGGCTGGTCGCCCGCCGGCTGTGGGACTGGCGGCTTGGTGCCGTGGTGGTCGCCTACTTTGACCTGGCTTTCTTTGCCTGGGCCAGCGCCTTGGTGGACCTTACCCTGGTGGTATTGGCAGCGCAGGCGTCGCCTCTCTTTCTGATTCTCTTTCTGGGCTCTCGCCTGGGTCGAGTCAGTCCCGGGGTCGTGCCCTGGGGCTGGGGCTCCTTGGTCCTTGGTTTGGTCTGTCTAGCCGGTTTCGGTTTCGTTCTGCTGGCGCAGGGCGCGGATGTCGGCGGGGCGGTGGCCGGCCTGGGCTGGCTGGGGTTGCTTGGGTTGCTCCTGGCTCTGTCGTCGGCGTTGGTGGCGGCGCTGAACGGGTTCGGCTTTCGGTGGGGCCGTGATCTGGCTGACGATTTGGCTGAAAGTATGGGTGGAGGGAAGGGATTGAGTCTCTTTGGCGTGGTGATGGCTGGTCTGTTGGCTAACTTAGTGGCTGCGCCTTTGAGTCTGGCCTTCGGCTGGGGCTTGGCGGAATCTCTCAGTGGCCGGCACTTTCTCTTCGCGTTAGCTCTGGGCGGGGCGGCCTACCCGGTGGCGGGGATCCTGTGGCGGTGGGCCAACGTGCTCTCCTTGGATCCAGGCATCAATGCGCTGGCGTATCTCCGGCCGGTGTTCAGTCTGCTGTGGCTGGCGCCCTTCGGGCTGGTTCTGGTGTCCCGGACGGACTATCTGGTTCTGGGGACTGTGCTGATCATCTTGGCCAATCTCTTGCTGCACCTGGGCGGTTCTTCCCTTTCGCACCGTGGGGGCATGCTGGTGGTCGCCGCCGGCGGCCTTCTAGCCTACTTGCAGGGAGGTTCTCCTTTTGTCGGTTAAGGCGTGGGTGGTGGCTGGGGTGCTCCTGGCGGTGCTGGCTTGGTCCTTTTCGCCGGTGACGGTGAGCCTGGGGGCCGGCGGGGCGGCGCCTTTTTCCTTCAACGGCTGGATGCGGCTGGCGACCATTCTTTGCGTCCTCGCGCTTATTTTCGCTCTCTACCGCAAGTTGGTGTTCTCTACCGAGCTTTGGAGCGTGCTGGGTGCGTATGTCCAGGTGCGGGAGTTCCGCTGGCCTTTGCTTCTCACGGCGCTCAGCGCTTTGGAGTTCTTTCTCTTCGCCTGGGCGACGGCGTATATTTCGGTGGCGGTGGCGTCGATTCTCTACGGCGTGTGGCCGGTGTTGATAATCCTCTGGATGGCCTGGCTCTTCCGCGGGGAGGGCCGCTATCGCCGGCTGACCTGGGGAGTCCTGGGCGTGGTCCTGGTGAGTTTCTTGGGCATGTCGCTGGCGGTGATCAGCGAAGGCGGGGTGGCCTGGTCTGTTGGTTCCGGCTCGGCCTCCGGCTTGGCCGGTATCGACTGGGCAGTGGTCTGGTCCTGGGCTTCGTTCTTGGGGGTCTTTATCATCCTGGCCGGGGCGGTGTGCTCCGCCTTGGCGGCTTTCTCCTTGCGGTGGGCGGCCGGGTTCAGCTGGGCCTTGCGGCGGCGTCCGCCAGTGGTGGCTCTGGTGGCAGGCAGCCCTTTTCCCTCCAGCGGGGTGGCCTTGGACTTCTTCGCCATTCTGGCGGTGCTGCTCATCTCCCGGGGTTTCGCGGTGGCCTTATGCCTGCCGCTGGCGGCGCTGCTGGAGTACGACCGGGGTTTCGTTTCCTGGAACCTGATTGGGTGGGCGGCCCTGGGCGGCGTCTTCTCCTGCTGTGGCAGTTTGACCTATCGGTGGGCCAATCTGGTGACCAATGACCTGGCGGTCAATGCGTTGTGCTATCTCATTCCGGCGGTGTCGGTCCTGATGTTGTGGTGCTTCGGCCAGGGGCTGGCGCCCAGATGGGACCTGCTGGTTCTGGGACTGGTTCTGGTTACTGTTGGCAATTTTGCGGTCAATCTGTCGGGGGCCGCCTCCTGGCGGTGGCGGGCCTCGGTCGTCCTGGTTCCGGTGTTGGGAACGGTGGCTTACTTGGGCCTGGAGGGCTGGTGATGTCGGACGGGCGCGGGCTGGCTTCGGGAGTCGTCTCGGGAGTCGTTTCGCGAGTCGTCTCGCGCGGGGTGTCCAGTGCGTCGGTCTTCAATCTCCCCCACGGGATGCGGGGCAGGGAAGCCGTGGCCTGGCTGTCCATGTCCTTCGCGGTGCTCTGCCATTCGTTCATCCCTTTGGGCGTCGTGTTGGCCGGCGGGGCGGAGGCGCCTTGGGAGTTCAACTTCCGCTTCCGTTTGGGTGGCGTCCTGGGGGTGGGGCTGTTTTTATTGGTATGGCACTTCGGGTGGCTCTTCAGTTCGGCTTCGGTGAGGTTCCTGGCCGGGGTCTGGTCGGTCCCCGGCCGGCGCTGGCTGTTCGCTGGGCTTTTGCTGAGTAGCCTGGACTTTCCTTTTTATGGCTGGTCGGCCAGTTATCTTCAACCGACGGTGGCGGCTCTCGTCTTTGGAGTGTGGCCCTGTCTGGCGGTGCTGGTGACGGCTCGGTTGTTCCGTAGTGAAGGCCGGTATCGCTCGCTCAACCGGGTGGTTTGGTTGGCTTTGGCCTTGTCGGGAGCTGGCATGGCGATTGTCGTCCTCGGCCAGGGCGGGGTTTTCTCCGGCGGGGAAGTTTCGGCGGGCAGCGTCTTCAGTATTCTGTTTCATTCCTGGCTGGGCGTGTTGTTGGCGGTGTCCGGCGCCGGGCTGAGTTGCCTGATCGTCTCGGCGTGGAAGCTGGGGTTCTCCTATGCTCCCGGGGAGTCCGGGGGAGGTAATACTCGGCCGGTGGTGTTTCGGTTCGGGGATTCTCTGGCCCGGGTGGCTCTGCTTTTCGTAGTAGCGTGGCTGCTGTCCTCTGGCCTGAGTGCTGTCTTGGTTTTGGTCGCTGGCGGTGACCTGCTCCCGGTGGTTGGCGCTGTCGACCAGCGGACTTTCTCTCTGGCCGCCTACGGCCCTTGGTTCTTGCTCGTGGCGGCTTTCCTGGCGGGGTCGGTGAATGCGTGGGGGAATGTCTTGTGGGGCCGGGCCAATCTCTTTTCACGCAACCTGGGGGTTAATGCCCTCAATTATGCAGTCCCCGCGCTTAGCGCGGTATGGCTGGTTGCGGCGATCGGGTTCCTGGGCGGGACTTCTGTTTCCTTGGATCCCAACTTGGTTGTCCTGGGTGGGACCTTCATTGTCCTGGGCAATCTGCTCTCCGGGCTGGGTGGGCGTCTCTCCAGGCAGGCCTGGGGCTTGATTCTCGGCTTGTTCTTCGCCGGGGCGGTGTTGTCCGTTCCTGCGGACTGGGGGGCGGCTCTCTGGCCTGGTGGCGGCTTGTACTCCTGGCTGGGAGGCTAGATAGTGGCCGGGCTGGGGTTGATGGCGGGGTCGGTCTTGGTTTTCAGCTTTCTGCCGCTGTTGTATGCGGTGGTCTCGGGGCCGGACTCGCCGTTCATCTTCGCTGCGGGGACCCGGCTGGGAGTCTTTGCTTGCTGCGCGCCCTTTCTGTTGGTCTTCTATCGTGCGATTGTTCTTAGTCCCGTGGGGATGTCGGCGGTGCGCCGCGTCTTCTTCACTTGGCCGATGTTGCTTTCGGCTTTGAGTTTCACCAACCTGCCCTTGTTCCTGTTGGCGGTGCGCTATATTGACCCGGTGGTGGCGGCTACTCTGCTGGAGACCTGGCCGGTGTTGTTCATTGTTCTGATGGCCTTGGGCTTTCGGCGGCCCGGGGGACGGCGGCTGTCGGTGTCCTGGCCGGTCCTTGGACTGGGTTTGGCGCTGGCGTTGGCCGGGTTTCTGTTGTTGGCGTGGAGCCAGGAGGGGACGCTGGTCTTGGGGAGTGGGCGGTTCTGGCCTCTGGCGCTGGGTCTGGGCCTGGGAGTTTTGGCTGGCAGCCTCGGAGCCTTGGGGGCTTGCAACTTTCTCTGGTCGCTGCGCTTTGTGGCGGTTCTGCCGGTGGGCTTCGGCATGGGCCTCGTGTCCCCGGCGGGCCGTGTCCTGTGTGGGACGGTGCTCTGCTATTCTCTGGGCTGCGTGGTGGCTTTCTTTTATCTGACTCTGGTGGGATTGGTAGCCGGGGAGTCCTTCAGCTGGGGCGTGGTGCTTCGCGGCTTGGTGGTGGGGGTCATCTGCGCTGGCCCGGGCAGTCTGCTCTTCCGCGGGGCTAATCTATTGTCAGCCAACCCGGGGGTTAATCTCCTGGGGTATCTGACGCCGGTGTTGGCGGCGGTGTGGCTGTTCCTCCTGTGGGACGTGGGGGTGGCCCGGGTGGATTATCTGGTGCTCGGCTTGGCGGCGGTAGTTATAGCTAATCTCTTAGTCAATATGCCGGGGAACGGCTTGGCGTGTCGGCGCTTTCGCTTGCTTCCTGCGGCGGCGCTCATAACGGGAGCGGCGTCCTACCTCGGGCCATGGTGAGGCCGTAGTTCCTGGGGTCGTCGCCGGCCATTTTAATCAGGTGCAGGGTCTTCTTGACGATTATTTCCCGGCTCCCGCCGTCGTTCAGGTGGAGCTTATTGGATAGCCGGGTCCATTTAGGCCAATATACCCCGTTGGGGTCGGCTGGTTTGTCGTTCAGCAGGTAGCCTTTCTTCCCCCAAGGGCAGGGGAAGTTGTCGGCGGGGAAGGCTTTGGTCGCCGCCACGTATTCGGCGGTGTGGCGCAAGAGCGCCACCCAGCTTTCGATGCTTTTCTCCTCGCCGTTGGGGAGGGTCAGGATGCGGGGCAGGGGCTGCCTGTTCGGTTCGGTCAGGTCGGCCAGGGTGTAGTCGCAGGCGCTCTCCTTGCTTACTTGATAGCTGGCGATGGCCTTGGCTTTGGCTATTCCCGGGTCTTCGTCCGGTTGGCCGTCCAGGGTGGCCAGGACGCAGCGGCGGCCGAGTTGGTCCAGCCATTCGCTGATTCTCTCTATCGAGCTGATTTGCGCTGGCTCGAACAGTTTGTCCACGTCCCTTTGGCTGAGGAACATCATCTGTCCGAAGCGGGCTTCGCTGATCCCTTGGGCCAGCATTTCTTGGAGTAATGCGTGCTTGGCGGCTAGCTGTAGCCAGATGGGGGCTATGCGTTGGTCCGGTCTGCATGGTGAGGCTGGCGGCGCGGCCTGGCGGTGTCTCAGGTATTCGCCCAGGGCTTCGTTGACGGCGAATTCGGCGCCTTGGGATATTTCGCTCCAGTGGGCTACTTCTCCATCCACTCCGGCGAGGTCGGGGAAGGTGATGTGGTACGGGCCAGTTACTGTGACTGCTCTTACGTTGTAAGGGTAGGCGTAGTGCATGCTTATCTCTCTATACCTTCTGGTGCTGGTACCTGTCCGCTTAGCTGACTTCTTCCTGCTTGATGCGTTCCACCATGGCGTGGAGTGTGCTGCGGGCGGCTTCCAGGTCGTTGAACTTGTCGGTCAGGTAGACCAGGGCCTGGGGTAGTGGGATCCGTTCGCATTGGGCGCAGTGGGCCAATGCCGTTTGATTGTTTCGTACTTCGTACTTGGCGGCTGTGCCGGCGTCGGTGCGGGCCGGCGCGCAATTGGGGCAGTAGATGGCCCAGCGGCGGCGGACCGCTTCCAGGGCCTTGCGGACCCTCTTCTCCTGGGCTTTGAGCTCTGCGGTCAACTTGGCGGGGTCGCTGGGCAGGGTGGTCACCGTGGCGTTGATTATCGTTCCCGTCTCCGGCGTGTCGCCGGCTTCCGGCGGGAGGCTTTGGTTGTTATCTTCAGCCCGGCCGGCTAGTTCCAAGTCGTGGATCAGTTCCAGTTCGCCTACTATGCCGGGGAGGCTGGTCATCTCGTGCCAGGGCAGCCGGGTGACCGGGATTTTCCTCGCCTTGGCGAAGGCCAATTCCATTTTGACGCCGGAGGATTCCTGCCAGCCGGGCATTTCGAAGATATATAGTGTCCTGGCTCCGGCCAGGAAGTTCAGGTCGAATTCGTACCAGCCCACTGGCGGATGAATCTCCGGGTGTTCCGGCTGCTCCGCCAGGGCTCGGCTGTAGGAGATGGGGCAGAAGATTATCTTGCCCTTTTCGATCAGGTGCGTGGCCACGGCGCGGACCGCCTGGATGCGCTGGCGCCTTACCTTCGCGTCTTGGTGCCAGAAGGGGGAGGCTAAATAATCATAATGGTATTCGTGGACCGGCGCTGGGTCGTGCCGCAGGAAGAGCTCCAGGTCGCCGTTGGGCTTGCTGCGCCTTTCTTGTTCCACTTCCTTCTTGCTGCGGGGCCGGACCGGGGGCTTCTCCGGCGGCGTGGGGTTCAATCCTGGGTATAGCACTGGCGTCTGCTCCCTGGTCTGGGTAGGGGACTGTCTGGTCGGTCGCTTGGGGGGCTGGCTTATGGGCTGCTAGTCGTCGCCCTGGTGGTGGCTCTTACTACGACCCTAAGGTCACGGTGAAGAGATTCTTGTCTTCGTGCCAGTCGACGTATTCGATGAAGACGTGGTTGGTGCGGGGCTGCCGCCCGTACTCGCTTTCGGCGATGTAGACGGCGTGGCAGGTGAGGTACGGGTCGAACTTTCCGTCCCTTACGGTGATGCCGTAGTGGGGCTTGCTCGGCGGTCCGGGCTGTCTGCTGTGCACTTCGTGGTTGAAACGGAACTGATGGATCCCGTCCGGCGCGTCCGTATCCAGCAATAAGGGCTGGCTGCCGAAGGCCTGGTGGAAGTCCTGCTGGGTGTGCTCGTGGGGCAGGTTCTCCAGCGGGGTGCGGTCGTACATGCTCCAGCGCATTATTGGATGGGTTCTATCTCCTGCGGTGGGGCTGTCGCTGTCGGGTGTCTTACTTGGTCTATCGGTAGTAGCTGCGGTCACTTCTTTCGCTCCGGCCGGTGGCCTCTGGTTTCGTTCTTTCTGACGGCGGGCCGGAATCCAGGGAGGCGGTCCATGTGGTCCAGCCGAGTGTGCTGGTATTTCGGCTGCGGCCGGTGCAGGGGGCGGCCGGGCATCCTTTCGTGTTCGCTGGGGATCTCTGACATGGTTGTTTCCTTCTTCATCATCGGCTTGGCCGGTGGTTCCTCTCTTGGCTGGCTGGGTATTAGCCCTGGGTGGCGGTTGGTTCCCTTGTTGCTTTCTCGCTCTGTTGTTCTTGCTGTTGTTCCTGCCTCGCCTGCTGGGCTTTCTTGTCTTCCCAGTTGATCAGCCCCTTGGGGTCGTAGAGCCAGCGCATGGCTTGGGCGTACAGGTCGCGGACGAAGGCGTTGCTCTTCAGCTCGGCGTCTACCTCCTCGCTGGGCGTGGCGATGGTCAGCAGCCCGTGCTTCAAGTGCCAACCCATGAGGTGGGAATGCAGGTCCAGCAGGTCCTGGCGTCCGCGTACTTCGGGGAAGGCCCGGAAGGTGTCCATTCTCAGGTTGTGTTCCGGGTCGGTCAGGAAGTGTTCTATCTCGTCCCTTTCTTCCTGCGTGCTGGTTAGGACCACCGGTATGCCTTGCTCCAAGGCTAGGTTCAGCCGCTTCTGGCGGCCCAGGACGGTCTCCGGTTCCGGGGCGTAGTGGGGCCGTCTGGGGTCCTGCATTAAGTTCGCCTGGCTCTGCAAGCCCAACAGAATCCAGCATATCAGGGCCGGGCTGGGCGGTTTCTGTTGCTGTTCTACGGCCGCTTGCAGACTTTCTGACAGGTGGACTTCGGCCCAGCGTTCCAGGTGGTTGTGGGCTGGCCGCTGGGGGTCTTTGTGTCTACGCTGCCTGCGCTGCTTGGTCTTCTGTATTTGATAATGCTGGAGGCACCGGGGGCAGGTGCCGCGTTCTTCGTAATGGCTGATCCGGGGAATGTCCCTGGAATGTGGCATGCGCCAGCGGCGCTTGGCTTCGTTGGTCCCGTCCATATTGGAAGGGGTATTGTCGCGGTTGACGATGAACTTCATCCCGCAGCGGGTCTGGCGGACGCCGTGGCGTCTTTCGCTGTTCCAGTGCAGCCACTTGCCGGGTAGGTGGATTAGTTCCGGGGCGGGGCCGCCCAGTCCTTTCTTGCGGAGTTGGAGTCTCTCCTGCAGGGTGGGCTGGGGCGGTTCGGCGCGGCGCAGTTGCAGGTTGGCGATGTGGTCGTCCCTCGCTTCTTTCCTTGCTTCTTTCATTGTGGTCATTTTCAACTCTCTCTTGTAGCTCCAGCTGCTGGAGTTTTTGGGGCCCTGCCTTGGCTCGCTCTGTGGGCTTTGTTATGTCTACAGCAGGGCTGGGCCGGGGCTGGATGATGGCGTACTTGCTCCTTCCGGTGGCGCCTCTTCGGCCTGGGGCGGCTTCGCTGCTGGGCTTGCTGTCTCGGCCGTGTCGGCTGATCTCGTCCCTCCCCAAGGCAGGGGCAGGTGCGGCCACTGGGGGTGGCAGCGGGGGTTCGCGGCCAGTAATGCCGCCCAGCCGGCGCCTTTCAGCTCGGGGTACAGCTGGTCCAGGATGTCGCTGCTTTCGCCCTGGCTCTGGCTTACCCCTTCGTTTTCAATGAGATAGGCTCTGACTGTTTGCTCTCTCACCCGCTGCCGGTTGGCCAGGGCGTTGTTCACGAAATGCCGAGAGTTCTGCTCGTAGTGCCCGATCAGGTTGCTGATGAAGCCGGGTAGGTTCTTCGAGTTGAGCTGCTCGCCGCTCTGGGTGCGGTATTCCGCTATTACTTCGTTGTCGAAGCGCGGAATCCTGGTCGGCGTCTCGTGGCGGCGCAGGACGGCGATGCAGCTGTTCCAGGCCAGGAGCAGTCGGTTGGAGTCTTCGAATCGGGGGTGGAGGGGCATCTTCCGGTTTTCCTCCTCTGGTTCTGGTGTCTCGCTCTCCGGTCTCTCTTCAGTCGTCCTCTAGCGTCGCCCGGCGAGTTCGGCCTGGTAGGCCTCGAAGTGCTTCTGGCTCTCCTCGGCCCGGTTGTTCACTGCGTACTCGTTGTGCGGGCGGTCGTGGTACTGGGGGTGCGTCGGAAACTTGTGGTGCCTTACGTTCTCCAGCTTGTCGTATTGTCCTGACAGGTAGGCGCTGCCCTGCTTGTAGAAGAAGGGGACCTCGACTGCTTGGCACTGGTCCCGGAGGCCGGTGGCCCATTCCGCTTTCATCTGCCGCCGTCTCTTGCCGGACTCGGCGCCGACGACGACCCAGTTGATCAGGTCGGGTCCCAGCCATTCGCTCAGGTCCAGCGGCCCTATGAGGGGTTCTGCGGAGACCCAGCGGACTTTGCCCGGCGTGCGCAGCAGGGCTTCCGCTCGGTGTTCCGCGTACTGCTGGGACTCGATTGAAGTTCCCAGCCAGATGTGGTCCGGGACGGGGAGTCCTAATTGTAATATCCGGCGGGCCATGGGCTGAGGCCGCTTGGTCAGGGTCAGGTAGGTATGCCGGGGATGGTCCAGCATGGTCTGCCAGATCCGGGTCAGGAACTCGTCGGTGACTCTCGGGTGGAAGAGGTCCGACATGGAATTGACGAAGATGCGTTTGCCCTGCTTGACTTTCGCCGGCTGGTTCAATCGGTCCGGGTGGAGGACCACCGCGAAGCCGTCGGGCCAGTTCTTGGGATACTTCTTGGTGAGGGCTTCGGCGTAGCAGTTGTCACAGCCCTCGCTTACTTTGTCGCACCCGGTGACCGGGTTCCAGGTGGCTTGGGCCCAGGATATGCCGGTGGAGTTGTTCATGTCCTCCTCCTGCTGGGGCTGGTTGCCTTGGTTATCGGGGCTGGCGCTGCCGGTAATAAGAGTGGTCTGGCCGGCCGGATTCGAACCGGCGGCCTCTTGGTCCCAAACCAAGTGCGCTACCGCTGCGCTACGGCCAGACGATGGGGGACGGCTGGGTTGCCGGGCTGCCGGGTTGCCGGGTTGCATGGATGCTTGATATTTCGCCTTCCGCAACTCCTTCTGCCACCACCCAACCTTGTCGAACCGGGAAACTTTCCCTGTCTCTATTTTAGCCCTGATCGGCTGTTGCAGGGGCTGGAGGGCGGGCCTGGTTTCGCTCACCCGGGCGGCTTCAGCAATAACATGCCGTAGCCATAGGTCCGGTGCCGGCCGATGCCGCGGCGCAGCAGGTCGCCTACCTTGTCCTCGTCGATCACTCTCATGTTGCCGAAGTAGACTACTTCCGGTCCTTCGGAGGGTACGGCGCCGAGCTGGCGCACCGCCATGGTGCGTTTATAAATCCGCCGCACGGCGCGTTCCAGCGCGCAGCTGCCCTGCCGGTCCAGCAGGTGCCGCAGGAACTCGGCGTAGACGACCTCTCTTTCATCCGGTGGGGACAGCACCGGGGTCCTGGGCTTCTCCAGTCCTTCGTTCTCGGGGTCCTCGTCCCAGGTTGATAAGGTCCAGGCATGGTGCTTGATGTCCGCTTTGTGGTTGGCCTCTCTTTCGTTGAGGTAATGGTGGTAGGCGTCGATTTCCCAGGTGCGGCCCCGGTCGCCGGGGACGCGGATGACCGGCCTGAGCTTGATCTCAAAGCCCAGGAGGGCGCCGTTGGGGAAGTCGGTCCGCATCAGCTTGGACTGGATCTGGTCGGGGGGCATGATCAGCTCCCGCTCCGGGTCGGCGAAGGCTTCCATGGCATCTTGGAGCTCCTCGCCGTGGTGGCTCGTGTAGCCGTAAATCGTAGCGTAGGCGTCCCGATTCGACTCCATGTAGCGGAAGGGGTTGGGGGCCAACCCCCGGCCCAGGTTCTCTACTAGTAGAGAATGCAGGGCGTGGTTGATGTCGGTGAAGCCGCGGTGCGCCATCCAAGCCTGGAGGCTGGGCTGGTGGACCTTGCTCTGGATCAGGTAGAGCGGGCTGTCTTTTTGCTGGGTCGCTTTGTTGCTGTTCTGGGTCGGCGTGGTCCCCGTCGGGGGGTTGCTGTGTATCCGGTTGTTATGGCTATCGTTGCGGCCGGCGGGGCGGCGGCCGGCCTGGTTGATGGTGGTCATCTGCTTCTCGTCCTTTCTTCCTTCGGTGGGTTGATTTCCCGTTTGATTGTCGGGATTGAATTTCGGGATTGAATTTTGGTATTGGCTAGCTAGGGGTTTCATCTCCCAGGGATGGTAGTAGTCCGCGAAGAGCGGGCCTTTATTCGGTTAATCTGCTCGGGTCAGCAGTTCGGCGGGGATGCTGCCCTGGTGGTACCAGGTGCCGCCGCCGTGGATGCGGGTCTTCCAGTTTCTTCTATCGGCCTGCTGCCGGGGCTGGCTGCGGTCGGCCTCAATTCGTTCATCGCCTTCGCCCCGGGGCCATTGGCAGCGCAGCGGCTTCTGGGCCGGTGCGGCTTCCGGCTCCTGGTTGTTCCGTCGGCCTCCGTAGGCGGAGCGGCGCAGTGGCCGGTGGGGGCTGGCCCCGTTCGTTCGGCCGGCTAGCTTCGCCTCCGGTTCGTGGGGCACTTCCAATAGGGCGGCCAGCGCCGTTTCGCCCTTCTGGGTGCCGGCCAGCAGCGGGCCGCTAGGCAGGCAGGTCTTCCTTCCTATGAATAGGGGCCGGGCCGGGTGCGTCAGTGCAGCTTCGACTTCCTCCAGCCGGGGCGTCTCCTCCGCCGGTTCCAGCCGCAGCGCTACAGTGCAGACGGCGTCGGCCCAGTATTCGGGGTAGCGCAGGATGGGGGCGGTCTGGTCGGCGCCCTTCCGGGTTTCGGCGAAGCCCCAGGTGGTCCAGCCGGTGTCGCCGCTGCTCACCTGGGCGGTCTGGTAGTCAGTCAGTGGATAGCTGGAGGCCGGCTCCCGGTCGATGCGTACGGCGTGGACTATGCGTTCTTGCAGCCGCTGCAGCTCTTCGTGGTCGTACCTGCGGTAGCCCAGGGCGTTGGCGATCAGCCCGGTAAGCAGGGACTTTCCGGGGAATTGTTCGGTGGGCCTAATTGAGTCGACGGCGGGGCCGCCGAAGGACATCAGCGGGCCTTGGAGTCTCAGTATCAGGTGACGCGGCATGGTCGTCTCTCTTTTTATTGATTTTGTCTGGCCGGCTTTGCCTGGCCGGCTTTGCCCGGTCGGCTTTGCCTGGTCGGTTGTGCCTGGGTGGCTGGTGTTTAGGTCTCTAGTCTTTTGTCGTGGCGACTGACCGCCCGGGGCTGGCTCTCTCTGTCTAGCTCTTTACCCAGCCGGTCAGTTCTCACTCGCCAGCGGCCACTCGCGTAGTCTACCGGGTGGCTATGCCCTCTTTGACCACTTCCTCGATCCAGCGGACCAGTCCGGGCTGGTTGGTCTCCTGGGCTCCGCTCAGCTGCATCCCTTTCTGCAGGCAGATGAAGCGGCGCAGCTCCTCGTTCCCGTACACCCGGTCCAGGTTCTCCAGCTGGTCGGCCATGGCGTCCAGGGCCGGGGCCAGGTCGGCCTTCACCGGCTGCCGGAAGGCCTCGGACAGGCTGCGGGGCTGCCGGTCGCCCGCTTCCACCATCATCGTTTGGGCCCAGGCGTAGGGCGCGGTCGCTCCCTTCTTCGCCCCGGGGGAGACCTGGGCAATCAGGTTGCAGAGCCTACCTACTGTCTCGGCCGCGAGCGTCCGGTCCACGTCCCGATTGCGGTATTCCTCCACGGCGCAGCCGTCGGTGTTGCTGATCAGAGCCGGCAGGTCGACTACCACGTAGCCGTAGAACAGCCCGGCGTTGATTTCGCTTTCCCCGATGTGGTCCGCGGCCTGGGCCTTCTCCGGGTCGGCCAGGTCGTCGACGACGGTGAAGTAATCGGTCTCGCTCTCCTCGGCGTGGACCGTGAAGGCGTGAGCCACGTGAATCGCGGCGTCGATGTTGGCCTTGGGGTCGCTGGTGACCATCCGGCCGAAGAGCGCTGCCGTAATTCCGCCGGCCATGGTCTGGGTCTGCCGGAAGGCCTCGAAGCCGGCGCGGCGCTGGAAGACCTGCTCTACGGCATAGTTGACGGCGCCCTCGGGATCGTCGGGGAAGCTGCTGGCGGCGGCCGCGGCCTGCTCACTCAGGTACTCGACCTCGGGCCGGCCCAGGAGCAGTGGCTGCCGCTTCGCTTCGCTTTCGCCGGAGCTGCCGTAGACCTTGGTGTTGAACAGCTTGGCCAGGGCGTCCAGGACCTCTTCGCTGGCCAATTCCCGGCTGCGCAGGGGTTCGATGATGCGCTTTTCTACCGTGTTGCGGCTGCGGTAGGCCGGCTCGGCGTTGGGGATGGCGCTCAGGGAGTTCTTGTCGCCGGTGGTGATCCAATGGCGCTTCTGGCACTGGGAGGAAATGCGGGTTCTGCTGTGGCCGCCCAGCATCATCCGCTTGGCCTGGCCTGACTCGTCCCGGTTCAACAACGCCGCGGGGTAGGAGGTCAGGAAGTGAATCTGCACGAAGCGGGGCACGTCGGCTCCCTCGGGGTCCACGCCCTGGAAGCGGTCCCGGGCCGGGGCTACCGGCTGGGGGGTTGCTGCGGCTTTCTCCACGCCGCTCTGGGGCGTCTCTTCAGCCTTGCGGCGTCCTCGGCGGGCCGGGCTGGCGCTGGCGCTGCGGGTGCGGCGACTGGGGGCCGGGGCCTCTTCCTTCTCCGGTTGCACCGGGGTGACTTCCGGACGGACCTTGGGGGGCCGGCCGCGGCGCGGCTTGGTCGGCGTTTCGGTTACGCTTTCAACTGCTGTGGTGGTCATGCTGTGTCTTCACCTCTTTCTCGGTTAGATTCTTGGATTGGTTGTTTCGCGTCGGCGTTTCTGGGTAGGTCTTCTGCCTCCTAGGCTGCTTGGCTTCCTTCCGCGGCTGGCGCGTTCATGGCCCGGTGCCGGGCCTGGTGGTAGTCTCTCGCAATCCGGGTGCGGATTTCCTCGCCGGCGGCTTGGCTCTCTTGGTCGGTCCGGCCGTCGGTGAGCACCAGAGTGGCCAGGTCCCGCCAGCTGCAGGGTTGGTTGGCTCTGGCCAGCATTCCGGCCAGCCTCACCGTCTGTTGCCGAAGCTGGGGCCCGCTGGCCTGCAGCATTCTTTCCACCCGCTGCGGGGCGCAGTAGGGACGGCGCCTTCCGGGGTCTCCGCCCAGGCACAGGGCTCGGCCCGCCGGCGTGAAAGGATGGTGGGCCGAAGGCTTGAATCCTTGGTCGGTGTTCTGCGCCACCTTTCCTGCTTTCGGGGTCATCAGGGCTAGGCCCTTCAGGATGCAGGCCCACTTCTCGGCGTGGTCCGGGTCCGGCCGGTCGGCGTCGGGGTGGTCCAGCCCGCGGCGTTCCAGCAGGCTCCGGAAGACGGGGCTCTCCGGTTGTTCCGGGTTCATCCGGCGCAGCTGGTGCAGTTCCACGCTGCTGAAGGAATGCAGCAATAGATCTCCGGCCAAAGCCACCGCGTGGTCGGCTTCGGTCACTGGCCGGATGCGTCCGGTTCCGGGCCTTCGGCTGGTAGTGTAGCTGCTGCCGGCGGCGGTTTCCTGGCTGGCCTGCTTCATCGCTTCCTGGTCTTGCTGGGCTTGGGTCAGTTCGGTGGCCTCTTCGGTGGGTTCGGTTTCTTCCAGTGCGGCCGTGTCTTCCATTTCCGCCTCATCCTTGGGTTCCGAAAGCGCGTTCCGCTGGTAGGCGCGGATGCGGTCCTCCCAGATGGTCTGGGCCATGCTCCGGCTCTGCATGCGCCGGGCGGCGCTGCGGTCCAGCGCCGGCAGGTCTAAGTACAACTCTCTCTCCGCGGCCGCGACTAGCTCTTCCTCCCGCCAGCGGCGCCGGATTTCTTTCCGTTGCTCTTCCGGGGCGCAGAACTCTTCCTGGAGCGCCTCCAGCCAACGGGGGTCCAGGGACTCTTCTACCCGGCGGCGGGCTTCCTGGATTTTCTGCACCGCCTGGCTGGGGTTCCCGCGTCCGCCGCCGCCTTCGCCACCGGCTTCGCCGGTGCTGGGTTCGGTGTTTCGGGTCTGGTGCAGGGCGTGGCTCAGGATGTTGCCAACTTGGCTCAGCTCCTGCCGGCGGCTCTCGTTCAGCGCCAGGAGGCGCGTTCGCTCTTCGCCTTCTACTCCCTCGCTGATCGCTTGCAGCGTGGTCGGCTGCAGCGTCTCCACTCTTTCGTGGTAGCCTTCGGTCTTGCCTTGGCCTCGTACTATTCCGCGGGCTACGGCCAGCATCTCCTGCTCTTCGGCCAACTCCCCAGCGGTGGCTCGGAGTAAGAGCGAAGGCTGCCAGTTCTCGGAGCAGAGATAGTCGATCATCCTCCGGGCGGTCATTCCGCCCCCGGCCAGGGTCAGGGACTTGGGTTCCTTGGGGTTGCTCATGTTGAGCGGCATCCAGGGGTCGCCGACTACTCCGCGGCGTTCGGCGGCGTTGATCCGGCTGCGTTTGCTGGTGCCGTAGCGGACGAAGAGCCGGCCTTCCTCCTCATCTACTCGCACCCGGCGGGCGATTTCGATGTACCAGGGAGACAATTGGTCTAATTCCAGTGCTTCTTTTCTTCTGGGGTCCTGGTCGCCGTCCCAGGGCAGGAGCCAGAGCAGGCTGTGGCCGTTCCTGGTGTAGGGGTTGGCTTCGTCCGGCCCCAGTTCTGGGTCGTGTTTCAACATGATGTCCACGTCCCGCCGGAAATGGGCTCCGGGGCGGAGGGACGGGGTCAGGCTCAAGGCTGATCTACTGGCCGCGCCGCCGTTCATTCGGGAGACGTGGTAGTGGCCGGCGCCGCTGAAACCGCCGGCGGTCTGCAGTGTCACCAATGAAAAGAGCCACTGATCCAGGCTGGCCAAATACCCGGCGTGCTGCTTCATGTCGTGGTTCTTGGCGGTGTAGGGCAGGTCCAGGTCCTCGGGGCTTTCCCAGCGGTGCTTGAAGTTGTCCGGGTGGGGCTCCAGGGTGCAGGGCGGCTGCAGCAATGCCGGCATCTTGGTGTCCCGCTGGATCAGATGCCAGGGCTGGTCCTGGGGCCAATCCTGCTTGGTCAATGCGGTCAGGGTTTGCTTCCATTCCGGCGCGCCCATGGTGGTGGGCAGTTCGGTTCTTCCCTGTCTGGCCAGCGCAGTCGCAGCCAATTGGCAAAGAAATGCGTGCCAGTAGTGCCACTGGTGGGCCGGCAGGTTGGGGTAGTCGTCCACTTCGTCCCGGGCCAGCAGCCGGAAGAGTTCGGGGAGATTGACCGGCCTGGTGTCGGGGGCGTCCACTTGTAGGTATCTTTCGGTCAGAATGTCGTGCATTGCGGCGGCGGCGCTCCTTTCTTGCTTTTGCGTGTGGGTTCTCTGCTTGGGGGTAGTTCCTCTCAGTGGGGGTGGTTTACCGGGTCGTTTGCCGGGTCGCTTGGTGTTGCCTCCCCGTGAGGTGGGTCTTTATCCAATTCTTGTTCCGGGGTGTTGCCTCCCACCTGTGTTCCGTTTCGCAATTCTACTTTACCATAATACCGGCGTGTTTAGTGGCTTTCACTAGAATTGTTTAGTGGGCTGGATGGGCCGGGTGGGCCGGCTTTTCCTTCCTGGTTCAGTCGGCCCTGGTTCAGTCGGTCTTGGTTCAGTCGGTGGCTGTTGCTTCCGCCGTCTCGTTTTCGGCCAGGGCGGCCTGGTGCCTCGCGGTCAGCTCCGCGTCGTTGCAGGCCTCGGCTAATTCCCGGGCCCATACGGTCATCCATGCGGGAGCTTCATTATTCTTGGCCAATCGGACCTGGCCGGGCTCCCATTGCCCTCGGCTCTCGGGCTTGTGCAGTTCGGCGGCGGCTACCGGCGCGTTCTCCTTTTCTTCGCTTATCAGATAGATCAGGGCCTGGCCCTTGAGGCAGCGTTGCCAGTAGCTGTCCAGGCAGTTGTGCAGTTCGCTGCCGGCGATTGACAGCTGCTTGGGTGTGGTCAAGGCCTTCGCCTGGTGGCCCTTCATGCTCGCCTGTTGTACCGGTGCGGTCCAGCTTGCGGTGGCGCGTTCCTTCTCGCGTCTTTCTCTCGCTTCGGCCACCATGCGGGTGTGCCAGCGTTCGCTCTTCGCCTTGTGGTCCGGCCACCGGGCGCCGGTGGGCCAGGGTTCTTGCGCCTCTATCGCAGCCTGGAGGGCGTCTCCCACGTCGGACAGGGTGGTCCCGTAGCGGCGGGGTATCTCGCCGTCCCGTTCATTCTCGCTGGCCTCCAGGTAGGCCTGGACGATGTTGGCCCAGGCGGCCATCGGGTCGCCGTGGCTCCACTCTTTAGCCTTCAGCTGTTGCGTGTGGTGTTCGCAGTTCCAGAGCTGGCCCAGCTGGTAGTCGTCCGGCGCGTGCTTCGGGCTGGGGTTGGCTCGGGCCAGCATTTCGGTGTAACTGACTAATTGCTCCTGCAGTCTTTCCCTGGCGTTGCGCCGCGCCGCTTCTCGCTCTGCTGCGCTCACGTTGGAGAATCGGGTGAATCTATGTCGGTCGATCCGCTGGAGGGGCGTCGTCAGGAAGGCCTTCCACCGGGCCGGCTCCTCTTCGTCCAGGCCGGTGTCCCTTCTCACTCTTTCGATTACCTGGGAGGGTTTTACCGGCTTCCCGCGGGCGGTCCTGAAGGTCTCGGGCCAGTTCTTATACAGTCCGGTGCGGGTGTACCAGCGGATGACGGCCGGGGACTGCTGTTCCAGCTGGGCCAGGCTGTCCTTGTTCCTGATGGTGAAGTTGTACTCGTCGATGGTCAGCTGCTCCCGCAAGGCCGGGTTGCTGTGGTCGTCGAACCATTCCATGGCCAGCTGCACGTCTTTGGGACTGATCTTGAATTCGAACATGATGTGCCGGTTGACCAGGCTGCCGACGCTGTGGGTGCGTTCTCTTTCTCTTACTCGGCCGCTGGATAGTTCGGCCTTGGTCCAGCATTGGTTGCTCAGCCACTTGACGCTGTTCCTGGCTTCGTTGAAGTGGTGGTTGGAACCCCGGAACCAGTCGGGTATGGCGATGATGCCCACCAGCATGGAGAGCTTGGTTCCTTTCAAGTACTTCTTTACTAACTTCTCGAAGGCCTCGCCGATTTGTTCGGTCTGGAGGTCGACCAGGTCCGGGATTGTCCCGTAGAGGCGGGGGGCGTCTTCCGGGTCGAAGTTCGGGTCGGCCAGGTCGTAGGGGCGGAGCGCGCCCTTGCCTTCCAGGGTCCTGTCGGCTCTGCGGATCAGGGTGGCCCGGGGCTTGCCATTCTTGTCCAGCAGGAGTTCTACCTGCTTGCGGCCCTGCCGGTCTTGCCCGGCTCGGAGGGCTACCTGGGGCTGGTCCTTCAGTTCCCGCTGGACGGCGGTGACCGCCTCGGTGATTCTCTTGCTGGCCTCGTCGCGGTGGGCCCGGTACCTGGTTTGGCGCATGGTTCGCTCTTCTCCTGATGCTGGGTCTGTCGTCTGTGTCGGCGCTTCCGTCCTTTCTTGTTTGGTCTCTTGCTTCAACTGGGCCAGCTTTCTCGCCGGCGTCCTGACGGAACCTGTACTGCTGGGGGGGTAGGGGATGTTTTCTCTTCCCGTGCTTGTCGGGCCGCAACCAAATTATAAGCCCCGCTGGTGGTGCAGCGGGGCGCTGGGCTGGGGGTGGGGGCTGCCGTGGGCTGGTTGCCGTGGGGCTGTTGCCATGGCCTGGCATTTATTCAGTGGGCTGTCTTGCTTCTAGCCTTCGCTGGCTGCTTCGTTGCGGCTGCGGGTGACGTAGACCAGGGCTTCCCTATCCGTCGTCAGCTGCCGGCGGGCGGCATGCCATTCCCCGACGTGCCTCACTACACCTGGCATGTTGGTCAGTTCGGCCTCTCGGGCCATGGTGTCCCGCATCTCCCTGGTTGATTCGATGCAGTTCTCCAGCAGGGCGTCGACCATGGTTCGTTCGGGGGCGGTCAGGGCGGCGGCGCCGTTTTCGGACAGGAAGTCCCTGGCTTCGTGCAGGTCTCGCAGGTCGGCCTCCATCCGCTCGACGGTGATGTATTGCCCTTCGGCTTCCCGCACCAGCAGGGCGTCCACTTTCTCTTTGCGGTCATGTCCGCCGCTGCGGTAGTCCTCCACTGGGTGGCCGCCGTATCGCCATTCCGGGGGTAGGCGGAAGGCCGTAGCTAGGTCTTTCAATGCATCGGGTCCGCTGGCGACGCTGTCTTCTAATGCGTTGGGCGCGGGGCGCCAGTTGACTATCCTGGTGTCTCCTCCGCCGTCCGTGCCGTGGGCTGCGACGCGGTCGCTCAGGGCCTGGGCCTCGGCCAGGAACTGTTCTGCGGCGCTGGGGTCGCTCTCCTGCAGGAAGGTGTGGCGTTCGCTCACTCGGTCGGTGGCGTTGCAGAGTTTGCGCCAGAAGGTCATGGCGTTGGCCTCGTCCCCGGCCGCGGCCAGGCCTAGCTCGGTGACGACTCCGTCAGACCAGCGGGCTTGGGTTTCATTCTTCCATTCTTTCGTTTTTTCGTCCGCGCGGTTCTGGATGTCCGTCGCATCCTGGCTTTGGTACCAGGTCTTCCAGTCGGCGTCGTCGGCCCGCCCCTTCCGGGCGGCTTCCACGTAATCGTGGTAATCTTCTTGGGTTGTGGCGTCGGCTGCGGCGTGCTCCGGTTCGTCCTGGGCGGTGTCGTCCGCTTCCGGTTCGGTGTCTCTCTCCAGCACTGAGCTGTACCCGGTGGGTTCTCTGGTCGGCATGAGGTGCCTCCTGGGGCTTCTCTTCCTAGGCGCCTGCGTTGGAGTCGTCCAGTTCGTTCTGGGCCTGCCTTACCTGCTCCCATTCCTGGCGCAGCGCTTCCAGGGTTTGGTCCGACCTGGCGCGGTCTTCCTGCCGTTCTCGGACTAGCCGTCTCTCCTGCTGGCTGGGGCGTTCCAGCACCCGGGCCAGGGCCTCCCGGTCCCGCATGGCGGCCAGGAAGCAGAGCAGGCTGCTCTCCTCGATGAATCGCCGGGTGGTGTAGATGGCTTGCTCCACGGCCCCCAGGGCGTTCTCGGCTTCTGTAGTATTCAGGGCGTCCACGCCCTTGCCGGCGCTGGCCAGGATGTCGGTCGAGAGCTGTCGCAGTCTTCCCAGGTCTGCCTGCAGGGTGTCCTTGCTGACTGCGTTCCCGGGGTGGTTCCCAGCGGTCAGCGTATCCAGTATCGACTGCTCCTGCGTCAGGTCGCAGGGGAAGCGGAAGGCGCAAGTTTTGCCGGCCAGGTTGGGCTGGAATTTGCCGGTCATGGTGCGGATGCCGGCCAGTTGCCCCTGTTCGGTGGGCGTCAGCTCTTCGGTCATGGTCCTCGCGTAGTCGACCAGCTGTTGTAAATACTCGGCGATGCGTTCGTTGGCGTTTTGCCTGGCTTTGCCTCTTCCGGGTTTCTCCTCAGTCCAGATGTGGGCTTTCATCTCGGGGTCGAGCGCTTCCTCTCTGGTGTTTTCGACTTCTTGGGACAGCTGCTCCATGGCGCTGAGGTCTCTCCGGTGGTGTTCCATTTCCTCTTTCAGGACCATGGCGGCCAGTTTGGGGTTCACCAGGTTGCGGACCCGGGCGGTGGCGCGCTCCTGGTAGCTCCTCTGGAGGTTGTGGGTCTCCTGGGTCAGATTTTCTTTCGCTTGTTGTAGTAGCTCCAGTAATTCTTGGTCGTCAAGTCCGGTGGCCTTTGCTCTTGCAGCTTCGTGGAAGCTGGGTTCTTGGGTGTGGGGCATTGTAGGTTATCTCCTTTTGTTCTCTCTGCCCTGGTAGGGCCTGGTTTCCCTCTATCTATGCTACTGGTTGTAATGACCCGGTGATGGTTTTCAGGATCCGGCGCATTGCAATGTTTTCTCTCAGTTCCTCTGGGGTCGGGGTCTTGGCCTCTCTCGACAATGAATAGGTGTCCCAGTGGAGGTTGTCCATTGCGTTCCGGACGAAGTCCCGTTCGCTCTTGGTTATTCCCAGGTATTCCTGGTCCCACCTTCTCATGTCCAGTTGCTTTGCCAGCGTAGCTATGTCCTGGGCCATGCGGCCCGGGTGGAACGGGTTGTCCCGGCTCATTTCCTCGCTGCCCCAGGCGGCTAAGGTGGCTTCGATCAGTCTCTTCTCCTGAAGGGGGTTGGTCCAATCCTCGGTGATGTCCATGCTCGCCATGTCGGTCATGAACTCGGGGATGTGTTCGTTCAGCACTTGAGCCTCGGCGTACTTGGTGCTGCCGTGGGAGGTTCGGCCCTCCGTCGCCTGCGCGCCGAATTGGATTATTCCTCCTGCTTGGCTTCCTTCCATGAACTGTTTCCATAGCTCCTGGTGGCCTTGTTGCCCATATCCGTATTTCGTCGCGAACTCTTGCCGGTTTTCTTCGTTGTCCTCGATGCTTCGGAATTGGGTCATCCAGGCGTTGTTTTGTCTCGCGTTGTAGAGGATGGATTCTCCGAACCCTCTCAGCGCTTCCTGCAGCGCTTCTCTAACCTCTTGGGTCTCCGATTGCAGGTGCTGACTGTTCTCTTCGTCGGCTCTCGCTTCCAGTGAGTTATGGATGAGGTCTATGGTTTCCTGCAGGCTGGCGTCTATGGGTTTTTCAACGAAGTCCTCGGGGTGCCACAGCCGTTCGTTGGCTAGTTGCTCAATGCTGGGGTTTATGCCCAGCTTCTGGTTGCTGAAGAGGAAGACCAGCATCTCCCGGTCGACCAGGTCTCTCTTTATCTCTTCAGCTGTTGGGTAGCGTGCTCGCCACTTGTGTTCTTCTTCCAACCAACTCTCTTCACCGAAGAGCTGTTCGTCCGGCATGCTCCTGTTGTGGTTTGCCATCTCTTCGATGATCTCGTCTACCAGTTGTCGAGTTGTTTCGTCTACGGGGTGGCCTTCCTCGAAGTCACTTTGGACTCTTCGCAGCCAGCCGGTACGTCTTCCCATTCGGTCGTGGCTGTACTCGTGTTCCTGGGGGAGCGTGCCCCACCCGGCCAGTGTTTCTTTGATTCTTTCTTCCTGGCTGCTCGGCAGCGTCCATCCCAGTGGCGGTTTTACGCACTCGTTCAGTCCGGTGTTGAGATATTCCTTCTCGCCGTAGCCGGCGTTCTCCTCCTCATGTTCCTCGTGTTTGTAAACGAAGATCGCCTCGTCCTCCGGCGGGTTGGTCAGCCGGTGGCTCAGTCCCAGGATTTCGCCGGCCCGGCGTTCGTAGTCCTCCGGCGGGCCGTTCTCGGCTTCGGTCAGCATGGCGTCCAGGCGTTCGCCGATGGCCTCCAGGCGCGGCGCCAGATGCTCGATGACGTAGCCGGCTTGGTAGTTCCGGTTGAAGCGGGTGTCGAAGATTTCCTGGAAGCGTTGGCCGTCCAGGTCCCAGGCGGCGGTGAACTCCAGCCGGTTCTTTTCTTTCACTTCGTCGGAGACGGCGAAGTCGGTCTGGTCTCGGGTTTGCTTGGCGTCGCTGCCACTCTCCGTCTCCTCGCTGCCGCTGGTCGGCTCGGCCATTGCGGGTGTAACCCTATCCTCGACTTCCTCTTCCGTGTCCGTGTCGACGACGGCCCAGCTGGTGTTGAACTCCCTGTTCTCGCTCATTTCTTCCTGCCTTCTTGGCTATCTGGTTAGCCTGTCCGTCTCTCCCGTTCTTGTGCCAAGGTCTGTCGTGCGTCTTCTCTCCGCCAGGCGGGTCCTTGCTCGTAGCGGTCGCGGTTCAGCAGTATCCAGGCCAGGGTGGCCTTGTCGCCAGCCAGGTTGTCCTGGGCTTCAGCAGCTTCGGTCTCGGACAGCGACTCGTCCGTGGTCGCATGGAGCGATTCGATCGTGCGGTCGATGACTGCCACCAGCATGGCCTTCTGCATCGGGTTGATCTGGTACCAATCGTGGCAATTGGTTATTTGCTCTTTCAGGTCTTCCAGGATGACCAGGTCCTGTTCGGTTGTTCTTACTTCGTTATCGTCCAGCCCGGGGTCTACCATTTCCGCCACTCCGGCCTGCAGCCGGTACATCATGCTGGTCTCGCTGAGGCTGCGGATCACGCCTTTGTAACGGGCCGTTCCGGCTTCCGTGTCTCGCTGGTTGAAGCCGCTCATCCGCTCGAAGAGCTGGTAGATCTGGGTGATCGGCTTGTCCCGCTCTGGGTGATTGATATTCTGGTGTTCCAGGTTGCCTCGGG
This sequence comes from uncultured Acidimicrobiales bacterium, assembly GCA_958295925.1. Taxonomy (GTDB): domain Bacteria; phylum Actinomycetota; class Acidimicrobiia; order Acidimicrobiales; family CATQHL01; genus CATQHL01. Next base: position 331,509 of record OY282384.1, on the reverse strand, counting down.
AGCCTTCGAACTTGGCTCGGTCTTCGACCGCTTCCGGGATCAATAGCGCGATATTCTCCCAGACGCGGAAGCGGCTGTTCTCGTTCAGGTTGGGGTCCAGGGCCCCCAGGTTCTCCTCGCGGCCGAATCTTCCCTCCCAAAGCTGTTTGAACAAGGCTAGGTCTTCCTTCTGTTGTTCGGTCAGTTCCTCTCCCTGCTCCGGTTTCCAGTCGGCGTAGGCCTGGTCGCCGGCGATGCTCTCCAGCTGCCGGGCTCTCTCTCCTTCCAGGTTCTGATCCGCGTTCCCGCCGGTCAGGAACTTCAGGTATTCGATGCTGGCGAAGAGGTCTGCGGCGCTCTCCTGGTTCAACTGGTACTCGGGCCTGGGAAGGGAGAAGCCTTCGACCTTCGACTTCCTTCGCCAGTCGTTGAGTCGGTCGATGTACTCCGTGCGTTGGTCGCGGACGGCTTCGTGGGCCTCCCGTACCCATTGGATGCCCTGGAAGAGCGCTGCGGCCTCGCCTTGGTTCAGTTTCCCGTTGTCAAGCCAGCCTTGGGCTACTCTCTTGTCCAGGTCCTGGAGGATGTCCAGCTTTACTTCCAAGTTGTCCTTGTCCAGGTAGCCTTCGACTCGGGCGGAGTGGTGTCCGTTCACCGCCTCCGGCAGTGGCCAACTCCCGGCCGTGAAGTCGTTGGTTGCTCGGTAGCTGGGGTGGCTTTCCAGTTTTCCTACGTGATAGGTCAGGGTATGGTCTTCTCGGCCCTCGGGGAGGAGGTCGCCGGAGCGGCGGCCCCATTGGATGAGCTGCCGGTCGGCGTAGTCGGGGTCGCTCATATGGTTAGCCAACGCGGCTTTCTCAGCGCTGCCGTAGCCCTCGGGGTCGGCGCCTTCCCGCTTCAGCATCTCTCTGACTGCTTCGATTTTGGCTACTACTCTCTCCCGGACGTCGTCGCCGAGTTTGTCCCAGCCTAGCTTGGCCTCCAACTGGGTTTCTACTTTCTCCTTGACCTGGTGTTCCGTTTCATCTTCGGTGGTTTCTCCGGCGTCGTGCTCCGCTTCGACTTCGACTCGGTCTACCGTGGCTGCGTAACTGGCTCCGTATCCTTCGTTCTTGGGCATGATTCCTCCCGATTGGGTTTGCTTAGGTGTCTTCGTTCGCTGTGGCCCAATATTCTCGTAATGCGGCCAGCTGCCGGTCGGAGTAGGCTCGGCTCTTCCTTCGGGCGGCCAGCAGTTCCTTCTCTTCCATGGTGGGCTGGTTGGCTCTTTCGATGAGTATCTTGCGGTCGGTGATGGCTTGGAACATCCTTTCCAGGGTGAAGCTGTCCCGTAACCCTTGGGTCGACTCCTGGCTCTGCTGGATGGCCTGCAGCAACTCCCTGGCTTCGGTTCCGGTCAGGGCGTGGCGCTTTTCCAGTTCATAGACGTGGTCTCGCATCTCGCTGTGCTGGACGACGTTCTCGGCCAGCTCGCCGTATTCGAAGGGGTTGCCCCGTTCCTGTCTTCCGTCGATGAGTTTCAGCATCGTGGCCTTGTCGGCTACGTCCACGTGGAAGTCGAGCTTGCCGGCTTCGCTGGCGATGTTGGGCCGGAAGTTCCCGGCCAGGGCTCTGATGCCGGCTATTTCCCCTTTTACTATGTCGCTGAGCTCGGCGCTGAGGTTCTCCGCGTAGTCCAGCAACTCGGTCGCCTGGTCCCGCATCAGTTCGTTCCGGTGCTGGCCCGGGAAGTCCCGGTCCGCCGGGTTGTCCTCTCCGGGCGGCGTGCCCCAGTTGTTTTCTTTCTGTTCCGGGTCGGCGGCGTCGGCTTCCATGCGGGTCAGTTGCTCCTGGATCCTGTCGCAGGCGGCTTCTTTCGCCTCGTAGATGCCTCGGTCCTCTCGGGCGACGTCGCCTCGTACCGCTTGGTCGGCTATGTTTGCTGTCCGCTTTCCGGCGTCTCTGGAGTGGGCTACCTGGATGGCGTTCCTGGCTGCGGTTACCGCTTCCTTGGTTTCCTTCAGCTCTTCGAGGAGCTTTTTATCGTCGTTCTTTGCGGCGTCGGTTCGTTCGTCGACCCATTCGTCCATCGGGCCGATGTTCAGGTGGCTGAGTCTTTCCGGCATGGCTAGCTTCTGCTCTGCCTACAGCCAGGTTGCCGCGCAGTTTCGGCTGACTAGAGCGTTGCGGATTTGCGCCTGGGTGGGCGCCTTCCCGTCCGGGGTTTCTAACAAGAGCTGGTTGTCTCTTTCGGCGATGCCGATCACTTCTAGGGCTACGTGGCGCTTTATTGGGTCGACCTCCTCGTCCAGGAGGCGGTCCTTCAACTCTTCGAAGGTTGTAGCTACATTGAGCAGGGTGGGACGGTCGGCTACGCCATCGCCGTTCGGGGCTCCGGGCCAGCCTTCTTCGATGTGGCGCAGCGTGTCCCGGAGGTTGCCGTGGTTGGTGAGCTCGTTCGATACGGACAGGGTGGCCCGGAAGTCGTTCTCTTCTCTTCTGATGGTGTCCTGCAGCAGGTGCTCTCCCTTGCCGGCGGTTATTCCGGTCAGTGCCAATACTGCCTTGGCGCAGTTGCGCTTGTGCTCCAGCGCCTTCTTTGTGTCCTGGTTGTCGTTTGCGAAGTCGTTCACGAAGTTGGTTATGCTTTCGGCTACCCCGTCGATGATCCTCCCCTCGGCGTCGGTCGCTGCCCTGTGGGGCGAGTGGTTGAGCCTCTCCACTGCCTCATTCAGTTTCTCTACGGCGCCGGGGCCTTGGTTGTAGCGGGTCATGTCATCGCGGAGCGTGTCGACGTGGTCCTCCAGTTCTGCTTCCCGCGTCGTTGCCCGGAGTCGCCAGCCTCGTACTGTCGTGCCGGTCATTCGGACCATTAGTTGCTTTGTTGCTTCAACGGGGGAGCCGCCGTATTTCAGTTGGTGGTCCACCATGGAGTCCGGTTTGCCGCGGACTAGGTAGTGGACCCATTCCCTGGTTCCGGCGTTGTCGATCATCTGCTCTCTGGTGGGCTGGTTGGTGTCCAGTATCTCCTGGCAGCTTTCTAGTACTCCCTCCAGGGCTTGGCGTAGGACCCGTTCGGACGTGGGGTCCAGGTCGTTGACCCGGTTGGTGTTCAGGTCGTGCTGCATCGTCTGGACGGCGCCGATGGTCTCGTGCATGGTGTCGGCGCTGAACTCTCCGACCTCCCATCTTCGGAGATCCATGTTCTGTTGCAATTCTTCGGCGGTGCAGCTGAGCCCGCTGCCGAAGGAGATCTTCCAGCTCAGCCTTTCGAGTGTCCGGGCTTGGTCGGATGCTTCGCCCCGGTCTTCCTCCGGGGCGTTCCGTCCGTAGCAGACTGCTTTTCGGTCATGGTGGTCCGTTTCGAAATACCTTTCGGCGAAGGCTACTATCTCATTCATAGTTCGCAGGCCCTCGATTGACAGGTCGGACAGGGCGGCGTGGCCTCGGCTCGCTAGGTCATGTTCCATCTTCGACATTTCGGTGCCGAACCTCCCTTGGAGCATCTCCAAGGGAAAGTCGTGCTCGAAGAACTCCGTGAGGTGGTTCTCTCTGCCGTCCTCGTTGCGGTGGCGGCCTAGCTTGGCGTAGACCATGTCGAGGCTGCTGCCTTCATGTTGCGTGGTGCAGCTCAATTCGCAGAATCGCTCTCAGCCTTCGGCTTGCCGGGTGGCTTTCTGGTAGTCGTTCAGCTTGTCGTACTCGGCGTCGCTGATGCCGGATTCGACTCCGGCTTTGCGGCCTGATGCTGCGTCTTGGTCGTTGGTCTTCTCGTCCCGCTCTTGGGTGGCCTCGGCGGCGCCCTCAGTCGCTGCTGACTCCTGCGTGTCCAGGTCGCTCTCTTCTAATTCTAGGTCGATGGTGGCGCTGGTGTGTCCTAGGCGCTCCTGCATGGATTGCTCCTCTATTGAGGTTAGTGGTATTTTTTGCCTGGCTGGTCTGGTTGTCTTGGTGGCCCCTCGTTAATCTTCTCCGTAGGCACGGGTTCGCTTCGGCCAGGGCCGGAGCTGGTCCCCCAGGTAGTTCCTGCTGGCTATAGATCTCCTCAGCTGTTCGGTGCTGGGCGCCGTTCCTTCCGGTAACTCCAGCAATGCTTGGTTTGCCTTCTTGGTTATCCCGCTCAGCAGCAGCAGTGCTTTGCCTTCCTGCTCCTCCAGGTCTCCTACGGGGACGGAGGCTTCGATGGCGTCCAGCACTATGTTGACTGCCTCCAGGTAGTTCTTCCCGGTGGGCCCGCTGCCGTTCCAGTTGCTGGTCCAGCTTTCCTGCATCCCCTGGAGTGTGGCCTCCATGCGGTTCTGGTTGAATTGCATTTTGTCTATTGCCAGGGCGTCGCCACAGCGGCTTAGGAATTGTTCCGGTTCCATTCCCTTCCATACTGGGTTGAACTGTTCTTCTTGGCTGCTGTTGTGGTTCTTCCCGTACTCGAAGTTGGCTGCTTGTACGAAGTGGGTCGTCTTCTCTATTACTTCGAATATGCGGTATCGTTGCTGCTGCCGGCCGTCCTTGCTCTGCTCCTCGGCTGGGTTGTTTAGCTCGGCGGCCAGTCCTTCTCCCATTTCCTTCGCGGTCTGGTACTCCTCGCGTTTTATATCTATGTGGGTTCGCTTCTCCAGGGCCTCGTAGTCCTTCTGGCCTTCTTTCCAGTCATAGAACTCGTAATGGTCCCAGTAATTGCTTTCGTGGTACCCGATGGCTGCAGCGGCGTACTTCCTGGTCTCCTCCTGTTCCTCTTTGGGGATTGCCCCTCCGGCCTGGTCGTCTTCGTTGCTTACGGCCTCCAGCTTCCACTCTTTCTCGTGCATGAAGGCTGTCCTTTCTACGGATTCTCGGATGCCTTTTTCAGAGCGGAGGCGGTCTTCTTCTCTTTCTTTGGTGGCGCTGCCGCTGCTGTAGTTCAGCTGCTCTGGCATTGGTGCTCTCCCTGGCGTTGCCTCGCCCTCTCGTAGATCTTCCAGCCTCAGGCTGTGGCTTTCTCACCCATGCTCGGTGCGAACCCTGTTACCGCGGCGGCTTTCTCTCCCCATGATTGGTGGTCTTTTCTCGCTTCGTTGAAGGAGTGTGCTGCTTGGTTTATCCCATTGATGATCGGTCCAATCGTGCTTAGGGCTAGTGCTCCGTTCAGCACGTGGCCGGCGACGTTCTTGCAGGTCTGCCACCACGCATTCGTCTCGTTCTCCTCGGTTGGTTCCGCTTGGTTGCCGTCGATCATTGCCTCTCGTAGTTGTTTCAGGTCGTGGAGCTTCTCCAGCTTTTCTTCTTCCGTCTGGGCGTTGTCTAGCTCCTCTAACTTTGTGCAGTAGGCTTCGATCAACGGCTTGGTGATTTCCTGGTAGTTCTCATTCCAGTCGCTGTGGGTTTCTTTCAGTTCGTTCAGGTACGTCGTGCTCCGGGGGAAGCTCTCTCCGTGTTGCCCAGGATTCCGCCGTTCGTCGGCGTACTCGATGTCTGCCGCGTGGCGGTGCTTCTCAAGATCTTCGTTGATTCCTTTGATTAGGTGTTTCTCCACCAGGGTGAATCTGGTGTCACCCGGTTGGGGGTCCAAGTTCTCGTACTTGTTTTCGAAGGTCTCTCTGACCTCGCGGCCTACCAGGTCCGCCTCTTGGTGGATGTGTGTTAGCTTCTCGCTCAGCGGCGCATCATTCCACTCGGTTTTGTCGTTGGTTCTGTCGTTGGTTTGGGCCTCGGTTCCCCAGTGCATTCCGCCTCTGGGGGGTTCTCCCCCGCTCTTGCTGGCGGTTCCGGTGCTGCCGGTACTTCGGTTCGTCATGTCTTTCTTCCTCGCGGTTTATCGCGCTGCTCTGGGTGGCTGGCGCCTATTTTTAGTTCTCGCTTGTTTCACTGGTGGGCTGTTTCAGGATGAAACCCAGCATCTTCCGGCTGGCCAGGTTGTTGGTGATTACTTCCCTGGACAGTGGGCGGTCTGGGTCTCCGTCTTGGATGTTCTGCTGCTTTTCGGTCAGCATGGCCTGGTAGGAAGACAGGACGTCTACTAGCGTCCAGACTACGGCGTTCTCGGCCGGTTCGCTTAGTGCCAGGGCCGGCCCTCCGGCGTAGGCGTCCAACGCTTCGTTGATCGTCCTCATGTCCTCGGTCAGCTGCTCGGTGTCTAGCCCTAAGAATCTTTCCAGCTGCTTCGGGTCCGCTTGGTACATCGCCATTGCGGTGTCGAAGGTGGCCCTTCCCCACCACTCGCTGGCTTCCAGGGCTGTCCCTAGCGCGGCCACCTTCTCCTGGCAGAGGTCCAGCCGTTCGTTCTCGGCTTCGGTGTGCTCCTCGCGGTTGTAGTTGCGGGTGAAGTCGACTTTGGCTTCGCTTTCTTGCTCCGGGGTCGGGTCGGCGAACCTGGTAGCAATGTCAACGAAGTTGGCTAGTTTCCTGCTAGCCTCGGGCGTCCCGGCCAGGGGGCGTATTTCGGTCCTGAGATTCTCCAACTGCTCGTCGAAGTATCCGGAGAGGTCTGTCACCTTCTCGGCGATGGCGTTCTCGACCTCCTCGCTCACGGGGCTTCCATCTCTCTCTGCTTCTGCCGTTATTCGGTCGGTAAGGCGGTGTTCTCCGGTCTGCCAGTGACGGTCTCGCCAGAGGTAACTGCAGTAGGCTATGTCGACGGAGATCAGTTCGTTCTGCCCTTCCACCAGGAAGGTGAGGTATTCCTGGTCGGCTACCAGTTCGACCATTCCCTCCCGGGTCAGGCCGCCTTCAATTAGCTTCAGCGCTGAATCGTGGATGCGTTCCAGGGCGTCTTGGTAGACCGCCTGCTCGGTCTCGCCGAGCATCTTGGCCCAGTCGGTTTCGGTTTCTGCGGCCTCGTGGAGGGTCTTTGCCCAGTGGCTGGTGTTCTCCAATCCGGCTCGGGAGAAGGGGTGGTGGTCGGGGAGGTCTTCGTTGGCGTCCAGGGCTGCTTCCACTCGGTCGAGGGATTGCTCCAGTAGCTCTCCTCGGAAGAGCTCCGGGGCGCGGAGTTGTTGCGTGTCGGTCATCAGCTGGTTGTCCGGTAGCCGGTCGTAGCTGGCGTCCTCGTTTTCGTGGTGGATGCGGCCGTAGTTGACCAGATGTTTCTCCCGGTAGAGCCCGGCGTAGCAGAGCTGGCCGTGGAAGCGGGACTTGGGGCTGTTGACGGCGCCCACGTCCACGCCGAGGGTGTCCTTGAGTTCGCGGATGCGTTCTTTTAAGCCTTCGCGTACTTCGGGGTGAAGGTCCAAGCCGTCGGTGCGGCCTTCTACGATCATCTCCAGGTCGGCTTCCTCGCACTCCTCGTCGGTGAGCTCGGTGGCGTCGTCGAGGTCTTCGTCTTGCTCGTCAACCTCCGTGGTTACGGTGTCGTAGAGACGGGAGTGGTCGCTGACTGGTGTTTCGGTTCCTGGCATGGTGGTCTCCTTAATTAAGGAAGTTGGTTAAGGGCGTGGTGTCCTTCGCGTTCAGTGGTGGTCTCTGCTTCTTGTGGTGTTTCAATCTCTCTTCGCTGTTCCAACCCTCGCTTGCCGGTTCTTGTCCCTGGCGGGAATTTTCAACTCTCCTCCCATGTCCATCCCTTCCTTTGCAGTATTTTTTCTACCGTTCTTTGGTCTGCGATGTAGCTCATCATGAGGCTCACGTTCATCTTTTCTCTGCTATCATTGACTACTTCTCCCACCGCCTGGAGCCGGAGTAAGCGGTCTCTCAGGATTGTTCGCTCGTCTTGTGTTGTGTTCTCTCTGATCGTCTCTCCGACTTCGTTGTAGGTCATGCTTGTGAAAGTGGGTGTTGCGTCGTCCAGTCTCCCGAGCCATGTCTCTGTTGCTTCACTTGCTTTCCGCATCATGTCTGGGTGGAATGGGTCGTCTTTGGGAAGGGTTCCTTCTCTTGCGTGTGTCGCAGTCGTTTCATAGTTGTTTTCGTTTTCTGGCACTAGTGCGTACTTGTCTTTGGGACTTGCCTCGTGCTCCAGATGTATTTCCATTAGCATGTCGCTGGTAGCGAAGATCTCTTGGATCCTCATCTCTCTGTTCCAGTCGTCTCGAAATGCCTTGGTCAATTCTGTATCTAGATACACCGTATCCAGTTGTAATAGGCGCAGGTAGAGTTGTTCCGGGTCGGTTACTCTTGACCTCGCCCATTCTTCTATGGATTCCATCTTGTCGGCCACACTTTGCCAGTTCGCTCGGAACTCGGCCTGGACGGTTGTCTGTCCTTCTCGGCTCGTGTAGTCGAAAGCTGTTCTTTCTCCGCTTGCCGCTTCTACTATCTGTCGTAATTCCGCTTCTAGTGTTGCCTCCTTCCCCTTTGTTATGTCGGCGTCCGACTTTCCTTGGATCAGGTAATCAATCTGCTCCCTGTGCCCCAGGTGCTGAAGCAGTGTTTCCGGCCGGACCTCTCCGGTTTGGTTGAGTTCTCGTTCTATTCTTTTTGCGGATTCACACGCCCCGTCCGAGGCCATTCTTAGCATTTGTGCTTCTAGGTTTGTTAAATCGCCCTCGTCCCGCGCCGTGAGGAGCCATTGGGCGATCTGCCCTTGGTTCCCTGTATAGTCGTTGCAGTATTGCTCTGCTTCTTTCCTCGTCTGGCTGTCCCATTGTAAGGGGGTGTCGTCAGCCTTTCGCCATGATAGCGGGGCTTCTATTCTCCCGAAGGCTTCTATCAGCTTGTCTTCCTCTGGGTAGTTCTCTCTTCCTTCTATTCGTTCGTCGTTCTTCCAACGCCCGAATTGAATCAGTCGTGCTTCCGGCTCCTCTGGCGCCTTCATTCTCTCTTGGAAATCGAGTAGTTCCTCCATGTCTAGCCGGTATTGCATGGGGTCTTCCACGGCCTTTTTGTTTGCTGCGTTCAGTTTCCATTGGAGGCATTGGTCTGTGAACTTCCTTGGCTCGCCGTGGTAGGCGTAGCCTGTGTTCTCTATTCCTTTTTCTGATAGGACGAAGTTGTATTCGCTCAGTTTCTGGTGGTTCAGCAGCATGTTGAATTCTGCGTTGTTCCTCTCTGTCTCCTTCTGAGTAACTGGTTCGTCCAGTCGGTCTTCAACTTCTTCCTTCTTCCAGCCGAAGAGGTCTTTGACCTTGTCCTTTACCTGTTCCAGCAGTGACGACTCCTTCGGGTTCAACGCTTCGAGGCGTGCTCGTGCCTCGTCGGCGAAGGTTGTCGTGTAGGAAGAGGTTCCGTTCAGGGTGTCTCTGGCCATTTTCTCGCCTCCTTCTGGTGTTGTCGCATCTTCTTGCCTAGCTGGCTTGGTTCGGCGCTTGCGTGAAGTAACGCAGCAGCTCCGTGGCGGCGATATGCTTGGCGGTCTGTTCTATGCTGAGTGGCGGTTCGAGGGACGGGTCGTAGAAATCCAGCACCTTCTGTTCGGCCTTCTCCAGCACCTCGTAGGTGTGCTTCAGGTGGTGGAGCAGCAGGCTGATCTGGTCCATGTGGAGCTCGTCTCCGCCGGGGGTCTTCTCTTCGTATTTGGCCTGGAAGTTCTCGATCTTGACTATGGCCTCGGTCGCGTTCGTCTCCCCGGCCGGAGTTCCGTAACGGTAGTCTTCCGGGTCCAGGCTGCTGGCTCGCAGCTCCTTGGCCAGGTCTTCCAGGTCGGCTTGGCATTGGTCCAGCTCTTCATTGGTGAAGCCGGCAACTCCTTCCAGTCGCCCTAGGTCGATTATCGGCTCCTCCGTCTTGGCGTCGCCGAAGGTTCGCAGGGTGAACTCCGTGGCCGCCTGGATCCCCGGGCTGCGGTAGGCTGCCGTCTCTTTCAGCCTCTCCGGGCGGGCTTCTTCGGCTCTTGCGACGTCGAAGTCGAGTTTGAAACCGATGGCCTGGTCTCGCAGCCAGTTTTTCATCGCTTCGTAGACCGCCTCCGGCGGATGATTTTCCTCGTCGTAGCCCAGGCGGGCGTTTACCGTCTCTTTGACGAACTCTGTGGAGTTCGTGCGGTGCCAGCGGTCCTCGCAGTAGAGGGCCGCGTCCTGGTCCGTCTCGCTTTTTCCGTTGGTCATGAATTGCAGTAGTTCCCGCTCCTTCAGGTGTTCTTGTACCAGCTCCATGGTGGCGGTGCCGTCGGCCATTCCTTGGAGAATCCGGTTCCCGGTTGCTTCAATCCGGTCGTAGCGGGTGTTCAGGAACTCTTCGGCTTTCCCGCCTTTCGCAACCATGTAGTTGACGCTGTCCAGTATCTCTTCGCTGTTGTTGGGGTGGATCGTTCCGGTCCGGTCATCCGGTGTGGCCAGGAGGCCTCTTCCTTCAACTGCTAGGTTGACCGCCGCTGTCACGTCCTGGGTCAGTGCGTTCTGCGCGTATCCCACTCTCATTTCGTGGATCTCTCTAGCCTGCGGGTCTGCCGGCTGTTCCCGCGACCACTCGCCGATGGCGGCTTCGATCTGTTTCAATCCGTCGCCGGGATAGCCCAATTCATAGTTCGTCTGGAACTTGGCGCTGTGGCTCGCCAGGGCCAGCCCGTTCGTCCTCCCGAGTCCGCGGTTCGCGCTGATGTAGTCCAGCAGCGGCTCTTCCGGCGTGCCTTGCTCCCAGGCGTTCAATAACCGCGTGGCGTCGCTGTTTTCGCCGGCGGCCTCGGCGGTTGCTGCCGCTGTTCTCATGGTTTCCAGTATTTCTTTGACCTCGGCGGCGATGGCAGCCTCCAATTCCGGGGGAAGGTTCCAGCCGGCCAGGCGGTCGCGGATGCGTTCGTCGTCCTTCGCTTCCTGGGTTTTCTCTTGATGCTCCGTGCGCTCGGTCTTGTCTTCGTCGGCGGGGTCCCAGGCGTCCGCGTCCCATGGGGGCCGGTCATTCTTGTGGTCGGTGCCTTGTGGTTGCACCTCTCTGGTTTCGTGTTTCACGCGGGAGAGTACCGCGTAGTCCAGCTCTCGCTGGGTCATTCCCGGTTTCGCTTCGTTCACGTTCTCGTCCACTGCGTAGTCGACTGTACTTCTGGGCATGGTTCTCTCCTCCCGGTCCTCTGCCGTGGGGCATCTGCTTTTCCAGTCTATTCCAGCTTGGGGTGGTGCTCTGGTTGGACTGTGCCGCTTCTTGCCTTGGGCGGGGCGTTATGTTGCCTGGCGGCTAGGCAGCCGGGGGCGGTATTCTGTTTGCCTGGCGGCTCGGCTGTTATACTTTCGCCAGGCGGCGGTGCTTCTAACCTTGTCCTTATTTTCAGGGAGAGTGTCTGATGCGTTACGAAATCGAATACAATCCGGCCTACGCGATGTTGATCGTGGAACTGCGCTCCGGGGAGCAGCTTCGGGCTGAGCCCGGTTCCATGGTGACTCAGGAGAACGTGGAACTGAAGACCGGCGGGGCCGGCTCGGTCTTCAAGGGCTTCAAGCGGCTCCTGGGCGGAGAATCCTTCTTCGTCAATACCTTCACCGGCAACGCCGGCGGCGGCGTGGTCCGCCTGGCACCGGCTACTCCTGGCGCCGTCTCCTGCTTTGAGCTGCAGCCCAGGGGTGAGATTTTTCTCCAGTCCGGCGCCTTCCTGGCCTGTGAGGAAGGTATCGACGTGGACGCCAAGTGGCAGGGCTTCAAGGGTTTCTTCTCCGGTGAGTCTCTCTTCTTCGTCCATATCACCGCGGGGGCGCGGCCGGGGGCGGTATTCTACAACTGCTACGGGGCGATTGAAGAAATTCACCTCACTCCCGGCCGGGAGTTGGTCGTCGACACCGGGCACCTGGTGGCCTTCACCGAGGGCTTGGACTACACCGTGGGCAAGGTGGGGGGCCTACGTTCCCTGGTGGCCGGCGGCGAGGGCTTGGTGATGAAGCTGCGGGGTGAGGGGACCTGCTGGGTGCAGACTCGGGACCTGCAGTCGCTGGCGGAGAAGCTCATTCCCTTCTGGAAGGATTCCAAGGGCGGTTAGGGGCTGCCTGTTTTCTGCCCTTCCGGCTTCGTCAGTCTTCAGTCCTGGTCTGGGTGGCGCTCTTCGCTCCGCCGGCCTGCTGGTAGGCCCTTCGGTTTAGCCGGCGGTCTCGTTCCATGCGGCGGATTCTTATTCTTTCCATCATGCGGTAGACGGTGCGTTCGGTGACGCCGAAGCGGTTGGCGGCCTCCAGGGTGGTCAGCTCTTCCTGTTCGATGGTTTCTACTCTTTGTTCGTCCTGCAGGCGGCGGATGGTTACCGCGGTGGGTTCGTCTTCATTTTCGTAGATGCACTCGGGGAGGGGGCAGGTGAGGCAGTGGTCGTGCAGGTGGCAGCCGTCGGGTAATTCCGGTCTCTTGTAGCCCATTCCGGGTTTCTTTCCTTCTCTTATTCTCTGGGGCCTCTTTTCCACTCTCGGTTAGAGCGTGTCTGGCTTGGCTTTCCTTTGTTGCCTGGGGTTATTCCGGTTTCCGGAATTGTTTTTCCGGAATCGTTCCGGCCAGAGCTCTTCGGGGACTCCCTCGAAGATGTGGGGGAAGAGGGGGTCCATGACTCTTTTCACCTCGTCCTGGTGGACGACCTTCCGTGCCGTGCCGGCCTGCGGGCCGCGGTTCTCCAGGCCGTCCACGAAGCTGCCGTGCATGCTGGCGTATAGCGGTATCAGCAGGCGGTCCTGGGCCAGGGCGTCGGCGGCCAGGAATTGTTCCAGCATTTGGTGGAAGTGGCCTTCCTTCGGGAAGGGCCCTCCGATGGCTTCGATTCTTTGCTTGGCTATTTTCAGCTCGGGGTGCTCGTCGAATCTTTTGAAGTTCAAGTCCTGCTCGCCCAGCAGGCGGCGGTACAGGTCTACCGCGCTGACTGCGATCAGTTTGCAGTTGGATAACGAGACCGAGGGCCGGTTGTCGAAGAGTTCGTCGCCGTCGTCGAAGAGGGTCTTCAGGCTGCGCTGCGTCTTCCAGCCCAGCGCGGTTCCGTTCTGGCCCTGGCTGAGTTCCAGGTGGGCGTCCCCCGGCCAGGTATTGTCCAGGTAGTGGAACAGGAAGGCCTGGTCGTGGAGGCCGGTGTTGCGGCGTTCTTCCTCCAGCATCCGGCGATTTTCCTCGAACTCCTCCGGGTGGTCTCTCCGGATGTTGCGCAGCCTGGTTTTCCAGAAGGCTGAGTCGGCTTCGGTCATGGCGGCCAGCCCGATGTCTGGGTAGCGGAGCTGCCTGGGTTCCTTGAAGTCTTCGAAGTCTTCGGAGGGTTCCGGTTCTTCTCGTCGTGGCACGTTGTTCATCGTCGTTCTCTTTTCCAGCTGGTGGCGTTTTTGGGGGTGGTCCTGGCTTGCTTCAGCCTAGCAGCTGCCAGGCGGGGCGCATGGTTATGAGGATTATCAGCACCAGGAGGCCTATTGCGCGGGCGTGGTTAGTCGAGCGGACCTGGCCGTCTATTCCCAGCTTGGGGCGGTATTCCTGGCGGAGGGACCAGGTCAGCCAATAGATAATCCCGGCCTGGAGGGCTTCTAGCAGTAGTTCTTTCCCGCCGTCGTAAGGTCGTCCGGTCAGCGGGGCCAGGACGGCGTCCAGCAGGCTGATGGTCATGACGATGCTGGCGATCAGGCCGAGCAGCCAGAGGCGGGAGGTCCAGGCGCTGGGCGGTTTCTGCGGTGTCAGCAATTTCCCTTCTCTCCCGCTGGGTGTGGCCTGGTGTCCTGCGGTGTCGTTTGGTTGGCGTCCTGCTTGGCTTGCTGCGTATATTCGATCAAGCCAGGAAGCTGTATTGGGCCAGGAGGGCGGGTTGCATCCGGATGTCCTGTTCCGGGGGCGGGACGTCCAGGGTGTCCACGTAGTCGGCCACCATGGTCCGGGGTTCCCAGTCCACTCGGACGTAGGGCTTGCCTTTGGATTCTTCGGTGAGGGCCGCTCTGAGTTTGGGGTCTGGGACCTGGGCGATGTCGACCACCACGGTCAGTCGGTGGACCTGCATCTTCTCCGCGGTGAGCTGCATCAATGCCGTGGGCTGGTTTCTGGCCCACGGGCGGTCCACTTTCGGTCTACTGGGGTTGTCGTCTCTTTCTCTACTTGTCTGGCTTTCCTGCTCGGGCGTTTCGGTGTCCGGGCTTGCTTGGGCCATGGGGTGGTTCGCTCCTTCCAGGGGACTGGGGTCGTCCGCTTTTGCCGTTTCCCCCTGGTACTGGATTTAGGTTCCGTTGTGGATCCCTTAGGCCTTAATTAAAGCACCGGCGGGGTTGCTTGTGTTTCTCTCCGGCTGCCGGGTTTGTCGTGCTCTCTCAGTTTCTATAGCAGAGGGCGGCCGGCCTTGGGTGTCTTGGGTTCTTCCAGAGGCGGTAGTGGTTTGCGGGGGGCTTCGGCCCGGATGCGTATCTGTCGGCTGCAGTCGATGCAGGTCAGCCAATCGGGGTCCGTGTCGTCGTAGCCCAGGCGGCCCTTGCAGCGGCCGCAGCGGTATTTCTCGTGGATGATCCGCATTTGGAATGTCTCCTGTAGCGTAGCGTGTCGTTGGGGTGGCCCGGCGGAATCGCCGTTGTCCTGAAGGGTGTTCTGGTGTCGCGGCGTCTTGGCGTCCTGGCGTCTTGGTGTCGTAGCGCGTGGGCGTCCTGGCACGGGGGTGTGCCGGTGTCCTGGGGACCTGGTGTCCCGGCGCTGGGGTGCCGGGGCGCCGGGGGTCTGGTGGGTAGCTGTTGTCCCGCTTAGGCTTCCAGGTCTTCCATCCGGCGGATGGCTCGCTCCAGGATGTCCTGGGCTCCCCGCCGGTGGCTCTCGGCGGCCTTCTGTGTCCCCGTCTGTGTCTCCGTGTTGCCTTCCTGTGCCAGGACCTGGGCCAGGAAGGCGAGCTCTTTCATTGCCGCATCGAAGCGGCCCAATACCCGGTCTGGGAGGCTTTGCGCTTGTTCCGTCAGCTTCTCCAACCTGGTGATGGCTTGGGCTGCCTGCGCTGCGTCCTGGAGCCGCTCGCACTCGTGGCGTTCGATATTCAGCTGCCGGATTAGTTCTTTGACCAGCCGCTGCTGGGCTCGTTGCTCGGCGGCGGTGGGCACCTGCTTCGACGGTTCCGGCAATCGGATGATGGCTGCTTTAGCTCGCTGCTTGGGCTGGGTTTCCACTGGGCTGGTCGTGGTCCTGGTGTTGACGTCGTTCATCGCGGTAGCCTCCCTGTTTCGGGGATTGGAGTAATCTCAGTGTGCTTGGAGTGCAATCCGAAGTAGTCCTGCTAGCCGTCTGCTCGGTTGCTCGTTTTTACCTGCCCGGCGGCCCTGGTGGCTCCTGGGCCGGGACGGTCAGGTCGCTGACCGGCTTGATCGGCAGTTCGTAATTGGGGTGCCACAAGGCGGCGATGACGTCGGCGCCGTTGCCCTTGTCGATTACGTAGACGTCGCACCAGTCCTCGGGGCTGCGGAAGCCCCGCCCAGCGGCTTGGATCATCCTCAGGGTGGCTGTCTGCAGGGCGTAGCCCGGCCATTCGGCGTTCCTGGTGGCGTCCAGCCCCCCTCTATTCAACGGCGGCCAGAAGGGCCTTACGATGATGACGAAGCGGCATTCGTCGTCGGGCAGGTCCAATGCCTGATACGCGGTGGGCGAAAGCAGGGCTGCCGGTTCCCTTGTTTCTCGGTACTCTTCGATGGCGGCCGCGGCGCCGATTTCCTGTTCCTGGACGATGAGTCTTTCCCGCCGGGGATAGCCCAACGCTATGGCGTAGGCCCGGTTGCCGGTCTCGTATTCCTCCTGGACCTGCTCCACCTCTTTGAGGTACTCCTTGATCCAGGCGTAGCTGGGGAAGAGGACCAACCCCTTCTGGTCGCTCAGCCGGGGGCTGGTCAGTAGCTGATTGAGTGTTTCATGGACTCGGTCTCTATCTTGATAGTTGCTGGAATAGCTCAGGCTCAGTTTCTGCTGCCAGATGTAGACCGGGCGGTTCTCCTTGGGGAATTGGTGCCCCAGCCGGGTGATTTCCGGCTCTTGGTTCAGTCCCAGGAAGTATTCCAGGTTCTCGTTCCGGGGCAGCGTCCCGGACATGGCCAGGGCGTTGTTGGTTCGGTCCCACAGGCGCTTGACCGCCAATTCCTGCTTGCGCAGGTCCACCGGCTGGTAGGTCGGCTGCATCGGGTTGAAGTCGTTGGCCGGGGCGAAGTTCCCATGGTGCTCGGGCGTGTCTGCCAGTTCGGCCAGGTCGGCCAGCTCTCGGGCGCGGGCGATGATGTTCCCGGGCAGGAGCTTTTCGTTCTCCGCCTGCCGGTTCACCTCGGCTTCGTCGCCGTCCAGTACCTGCCAGGCGGCGGCGCTTAGTTCCTGCAGCAGCGGGCTGGCCTGGCTGGCGTGCCACAGAGTCTCCGACAGGGCTTGGTCGGTCTGTTCCAGGGCGGTCAGCTGCTTCAGGCTTTCGGTGATGCTGCTGAGCTGCTCCTGGCGCTTTCTGATCTCGTTCTTGATTTCCTCGCGGCATTGGTTGATCAGGGAGCCGTCGGCTAGTTCGTCATCGTCGTGTTCGAAGTTTCCGGCGTGGCTGGCTTCCTGGTCGTCTCTTTGGCTGTCCGCTCCGCTGGCCGGTGGGTTGCTCCTGAGTTCCTCTTGCCGCCTTTCGTAGAGCAGGCGCTTCTCCCGGTTTCGTCCGGCGATCAGCTGGAGCTCTAGGTTGTTGTCGTACACCTGCCGGTACAGGTCGGCTAACCCTTCCAGGTTGATGCTCAGCGAGCAGTTGTCGGTGAGAATCGCCATCAGGTCGTGGGCTTCGTCGGCGACTAATGATTGGAAGTCGCCCAGGAATCCCATCTGCAAGGCCAGCATGCCGTAGGTGTAGTTGGTGACTACTATCGGAGTCTCCGAAGCGCGCTTCCGGGCTACGATGTAGGGGCATTGGCTCATGTAGTCGCACTTGCCGTTGGAGCCATGCTGCAGGCAGGGGGCCTTGTCATCGTAGCGTGGCTCGCTGCAGGCGGGGTCGCTGCACGGTTCCGGGGCTCCCTGGTGGCTGCCGACGAAGTTGGCCAGGGCCGCTTTCGACTCCGGGTGGGCCGGGTTGATGCAGTGGTAGTGGCGCCGGCCTCGGATGTACGCCAGGTCGCGGTGGGCGGTCTGCTGCGGCCCTTCGGCCAGCCGGCGGTATTGGTCCAGTTCGGAGTTCCGCTGGGCCAGAATTAGAGTCCGGGTCGGGCTGTTGTCGGGGAGCAATAATTCAGCCTGTAGCAAGCCCCACGCCAGTGCGATGCCGGTCTTTCCGGAGCCGGTGGGCGCTTGGAGGCAGAGTAGGCCTTCCTGGTGCTCCTGGAGCCGCTGGAGGGCTTGCAGTTGGTTGGGACGCCATTCGTCGTACGGCAGGCCGATTTCTCGGGGCGTGGCCGGGATGCGGAAAGTTCCGTCTTGTTCCACGTCGGCGTCCTCGTCGGGGTCGCAGTCTTCCGTGGGATTATATTCTTCGTCGTCCCAGCCGGCTGGGTATGGTGGGTACGGGTCGACCAGGGGATTGGTCGTCAAGGCGGCGCCTCCTTCGAGTTCTCCCTGCTGCAGGGTTTCTCGTCGCTTTCTCTTTCGGGTGCGCCAGAATTGGCCGGGGGGTTCCTGCTCCTCGATTAGAACATTATGTCTATCCTACTGGAAATCAGGTTGAATTTCAAGCCGGTTTAGTGCGCTAAACGGGGGGAATGGGTTGGCGGCGGAGGCTGGGTCTTGAGTGTGATGGTGGTTGTAGGGACGTAGTGTGGTTGGGTTGCTGTTCAGGGAAGCCCTGCTGGCTTTTCCCTCTTGGCTAGATGCCGCAGAGTCCTTCGCATTCCTCTTGCATGGATTCGGTGTAGGTCTTGGACTCGGAGAGGTCGACGTCGCTGAGAGGCTGTCGGCTGCTGTGGAGGAAGGCTTCCCCTTTGGTCAACTTCTGGAGGTTCGGGATGGCGCGTAGCGCCCAGTCCACCTGTACGGCCTCTTGGAATGACTTGGGGTCTTTCTCCTTCATCTCCTTCCACTCCGCATTGTTGTGGTAGGGGCAGCCGATGCAGGCGCTGCGGGGCAGCTCCCGATCGGGGTAGTTCTGGTTGAACCAGTTGATCAACTGGGCTCGTCCCAGGTCTTGGTCGATTAGCGGGAACCTGTGGTCGATCCACTTCTCCCGGCTTTCCTTCTTCCGGCTCACCTCGTCGCGGCTGATGCCCAGCCACATCTCCACTGATTTGTCCTTCGGCGCTATGCGGCCGGTCTCGAGTCCTAGTTCCTGGCGCAGGTGCGCTTTGATCGGCTTCAGCTTGTAATCGCTGGTGCACTGGCGTTTCGCCATGCCCCGTTCGCCGTCCAGTCCGGTCAGGTGGACTGGTATGTTCAGGAAGTCGTAACCGTCTGGCGTCTTCCCGGCCAGGAGGTCGTCCTTGATGCTTCCTGCGCTTACTCTTATCACTTTGTAGGAAAGTTGTGTCTCCAGCCAGGCTAGGTGTTCGTATACCGCTGGCGGCTCCCATCCGGTGTCGGCGAAGATGGCCAGGTCGGGCTTTTCCAGGCCGCCGTAGCCCTGCTCAGCCATTAGGGCCAGGCAGGATGATTGGGCGCCGGCGCCGAGGCTCAGCGCTACCAGGGGGTGGTGTCCTACCAGGTGCTGTCGTCCGGTGACGTTCCTTTTGTCCTTGCGAAGTTCCGTGGTGTTGATGCGGAACATCTCTTGGATCTCCTCCTGGGGCAGTGTGTCGATCAGGCGTGCCCCTGCTTCCAGGTTGATCTGGCGGATGAGTTGCCATACCCCGCGGTTGTTTAATCCTTTCCCTTCTCCCAGGAGTGTCTGGACGTAAGCTGCCGTGATCCGGGGGTTGCGCATGAATGGTCGTTGCATGAAGCGGTGGTAGCTTTCGGCGTGCTCGCTGAATTGCTTCAGTGCCTCTATGGCGGTGAAGGCGCCGCCGCTTTCTTTTGCCGCTTGTCGGCTGATGTGGGCCAGCCAGAGCAGGCGCCCGCTGTTGGATCGCTCGTAGATGTTGCGGTCTTTCTCGCCAAGCCAGTGATTGATAACGTGCTGGCTCATGTTGGCGTTCTTGTCTGGCGGCCAGCGGTCGATGCCGTATGCGTGCAGGTGGAAGTGGTTCAGCCAAGCTAATATGCCTGGCGTTGCCATGATGGCCTCGGTCAACCCTTCCATATCGTCCAGGAAGTCTAGTCCTTGCTCGTCGCTGAAATGGGCTGATTCTCCTGGCCGGACTTTCGGCTGGAAGCCGGTCTTCATAGTCACTGGTGTGGGCTCGTCGTAGGCTCCGCCGATCTCCCGGGTCAGGACCTCGTGCCAATTGGTGTCCGGGTCCCGCCAGAGCTCAGGGTGTTCCTTGGCCTGCGTCTGCAGTACGAGCATGGCTTCTTTTGTCAGTTGGCGGACCTCAACGGCGGGGTTGGTTGTCTGGGTGGATACATTGGTTGTCACTGTTTCCTGTCCTCTCTGGTTAGTTCCCATAGTCATGGTCCTGCAGGCTGGTGATCAGTCCGCTCAGTGGGTTCTTGAGGAGGAATTGTGCCCACTTCTCTGAGGCCTCGGCCCATCTCTCGTACCTCCCACCTGGATCTTCTTGGACCAGGTGTGCTTGTATGGTCTGGGCCCAGCCTCGCTCCAGGTGATGCTCCAGGTTCCTGATCCCCCGGTCTATGGCGTGCAGGTAGATTCCGGAGACCATTCCATCTCGTTTTCCAGTCTGACGTAGTCGGTTGATCTCTCGGTGGTCCTCCGTGTTTACCAGGATTATTATCCGGTCGTTGTCCAGGTCCGTTTCGAAGGTTCCTCGTTCGACTCGGCTGGCTGGGGCTAAGTCGATGATGGAATTGCTGTTGTCCTGCGTCAGGGTTACTTCCAGTTGGTTCCCTATGGCCAGGATTGCTCCTCTGGGGATTGGCACCCCTTCCGGTATTAGTGCTGCGGTCTCTGGTTCTAGCCCTTCCGGCTTGAACCTCTCTGTCTCTTCCTCGGCGACGAGGTATGGAGTCAGATTGATCTGTCCCTGGTACCTCTCCGTGCTGAGTGTGATTCGGTGGCTTGGCTGGGCTGTCCGATCTGCGTGGCGGTGGAACGTGCTTGGCGCTTCTACCAGCGTCTGGATTGACGCCTTTTGTTCCTCTACCATTCTGGTCAGCGTAGGCGACGTTATGGTGGTGGTCAGTTCCAATTCCACCTCCTTGTCGGTGCTGGTCATTACTCGGGCTGTGGTTCGGAACCTGTTTTCTCCATTGTAGTCTGCTCTTTGGGGGCTCAACAGAGGGTGGGGGATGCTGTGGTGGTTGCGGTGGCTCACTTTGCTGTTTTCTCCTCCAGTTAGTTTCCTTTCTTCGGCGTTCCACGGCGCCGGCGGGTGGTCTTGGTCTTCGGTTCTGGGGCTGAATGCTCGACCACCGCGTAACCGGTGTGCCTGCTGTCGGGGTCGGTTAATAGCCGGAGGCTGACGTTGTTCGCTCCTCCTGCGTTTGGCGTGATTGTGAGGATGTTCCCGTCTTGATGTAGTGTTCCTGTTCCGGGTTCCAGCAACTCCGCGTGGTGGATTGTTGCTTGCGCCTCACGCAGCGCGTTGTCCTCTCCAGTCGGCCTGAGTT
The DNA here is from genome assembly GCA_958295925.1 of uncultured Acidimicrobiales bacterium. Classification (GTDB taxonomy): domain Bacteria; phylum Actinomycetota; class Acidimicrobiia; order Acidimicrobiales; family CATQHL01; genus CATQHL01. The sequence continues at coordinate 311,205 of OY282384.1, read as the reverse complement.
CTATTTTTATTTCGCCGGCTCGGCCTTCGGTGAACTGCAGGAGAGCTCGTATTTCTGTATCGTCGTGTTTGAAGACGGATGCTCGGCGGATGTTCCGCGGGCGAGCCGCTCTGGTTGCTCCAGGGCGCGTCTCTGAAGGTGTTTGCGGTCTTCTCCCCTCGCCGGCGTGGTCTGCTCCAGCGGGCTGGTCCTCCTCTGTCTCACCGTTGTCGTCTGGTACGTCTGTCGTGCTCTCCTCTATCTCTTCCACATGCTGGGTCGCTGGCGCCCGTGTCTTTCTCTCTTTTATCCACGCTCGTGGTCCTACCGGTGCGGTTTTGTTCTGGTCTGGTAGGAGCTCTGCCAGCTCCGCGATGTTGACGGCTTCTTCGCTTTCTTGGTCTTTGATCGCTTGGTCGATCAGCTGGCGGATCTGTTCCCTGGCGGCCTTCAGGTCCTCCTCTACCTCCCGTCTCTCGTCGCCTGTCAGCCGGTCGATATTGATCGCGGTGTGAGCTGGGTTCTCCATGCGTCGGATGAGCTGGTCCGTCTTGTCATCTATGGCTTGTACTACCGCAGTGAACGCGGGCCAGCTCCCTGAGCGGTTGTGGAAGGGATTCTCTCCTACTCGACCGGAGTCCGTGATCAACATTCCTTTGCGGTTGACGTAAGCGACTCGGTTCGGGCCGTATTTGCTTACTCTCAGTGAAATCTGGATCTTTCCAATTCTTCCTTGTCCCTCTGCGGGCTCCAAGGGCATTGGTTCATGGATGGCACGGTAATAGTGCTCGTAGTCCGAGTCAGCGATTCCCTTTTCCATCAGGCTCCCGATCTTTTCCTTGGAAATTATCGTTTCGGCTTGGCTGTCTTTAAGGGTGACCTTCAAGTTACCTTCGTATACTGCTTGGAAGAAGTTCTCCAGTACCGCCTTCGCTGCTTCTCGCGTCCAGTCCGCTGGCGGGGTGAAGCCGGCGATCCAGATGCCTGTTCCGTTGTTCTTTAATTCGAACGCTGCTGGCAGTTCTGGGGGGAATATTGGTTGCGGGCCTAGGAAGCTCACTTGGCCTGAGGGCCCCTGTTGGTTGGCGTAGAAGCCAATATGCTGGAGCATTTGTATGGGCTGGTTTGGCTGGCTGCTGCCGCCTGGGTCTGGGTGGCTGACCAGCTGCGCTCGCCCCATCAACTTCTGTTCTTTGCCCTTTCTGCCGTTCCAGTAGCGGGTGGAATAGTAAACGGCGTGTAGTCCTGCGATGTTGTACGGCGCATTTTTCCCGATGCCGAAGGAACCTCCCGGGGAGCCGGTGTTACCTTTCTCGGGAATTCCTTCTTCCAGTATTAGGGAGTCCCAGTGGCGTCCGGTGAGGCCGGTGGTGTTGTTGTCGATGATCGCCAGGCAGGGGATTGTGTCCTGTTTGGCCTGTTCAATGGATTGCTTGTAGTCTGCTGCAGCGGCTGCTTGGTTCTTTGCCTGCATTGTTTGGAGGCACTGCTCCAGGTGGGGTAGCAGCGTCTCTAGTCCTAGTTCTCTTGCTGAGATCTCGCACTGCTTGATTTCTATTTCCACCGGTGGTAGGTCGGGGTCGTGGGCGTCCAGTGAGTTCTGGATTGTCTCCCTGATCAGCTTGGCGTGTGGGTTGTCCTTGAAATGTTCCAGGCCCGCGTTGTTGGGCCCCATTATGGCTCCGCCGCCGGTGGGTGCGAAGTGCCAGCTCGGGCTTGTTGTCATTTGGTTGTTGCTTCCTGCTCTCGTTTGAGTACGTGGTTTAATTCCCCATCCGGGGGTTGGCTCCGGGGTCGCTGCTGCCGGGTGGTTCGTTGGGTAGCTCGATGGGTTCCCAGTCCCGGGAGGGACGGCGCTGTCTTGCCACTCGGCGGGGCCGTTCTTCCGGTTCCGGTTCGGCTGCTGCTTCCTGCTCCGGAGGTTCCGGCTCTTGCTCTGGGGCCTCTTCGGGCTCGGTCCCCTCCTCGGCGCTTTGGCGCTGGTAGTCGTCGTCCTGTTCGGCTTCCTCCGGGGCTATGTAGTCTTCCACTATCTGGTCTTCGGTCTCCGGCGGTGTGTCTGCTTCCGCTTCAGTGGCCTCTGCCTCTTCCACCGTTTGACGGGCCGGTGGCCGGGGCCTACTCATGCCGCGCAAGTTCCTCCGGCCTTCCGAAGTTCCGCCGCTCAGCCCTTGGGTTACCGAACTTCCGGTGGCGCTGCCGGTTGCTCCGCCGCGCTCGGCGCTGCTCAGCAACGCGCTGGCGGCGGCTTCGTCGTTGACGGCATTCATTGCCTTTAGGGCGGTGCTGCTCTGGTAGGCCATGAAGAGGCCGGCGCCGCCTACTATCAGGCCTAAAGCCCCCAACCCCAGCGCGATTTGGGCCAGTAGCTGGCTGCTGGTGGGTCCTTGTTCACCGATGGGTCCTGCATCACCTATCGGGCCGGGAGGGCCTAGGGGTCCCTGCGGCCCTACTTCTCCCTGGATGCCCTGGATTCCCTGGTCGCCGGTGAAGCCTCTTTCGCCCCGGGGCCCGCGGGCTCCGTCGGGGCCTTGCGGGCCTCTGGCTCCGGTGGGGCCTTCGATTCCTGGTGGTCCTTCCCGTCCTTCCGGGCCGGTGGCCCCGTCCAGGCCGTCCAGGCCGGGTTCTCCCGCTGGCCCGGGGTGGCCGCGGGGGCCTCTGGCTCCCGGCGGTCCGGTGCCGCCGCTGCCGGCGCTGCCTCCGTTGGCTGGGGGGTTGGTACCACCGCCGTTGGCGGTGGGGGTCTCGGTTGTCGGGGCGGGGCTCGGCTCGGGTTCGGCCCCTGGGGGGCTTAGTCCCAGGGGTACCGGTATCAGGGTGCCCAGGCGTTGGAATTCACCGGAGTCGTACTGCCAGGTCCAGGTGTAGTCGGTTACGCCGCCGATGAAGACGTAGGCTACGCTGGGCAGCGCGTTGATCCTTAGTTGGACCGGCCCGGTGCCGTTCAGTCTCCCTTCGCCGGGGATGCTCAGGCTGAACTCGCCCTTCTCATTGGTGAGTTTCTCTTCGACCAGGATCTCGCCGCGCCAGGCGCTGATGACTGCGCCTTCCGGGAAGGGTTCTCCGGTCTCCTGGTGGGCTACTCCGCTGAGGATCATCGGCGGGAGGAAGCCTTGGGCTTCCACCCTGTTGCCTGGTATCGCTGTCAGCGCCAGCCAAGCGACCAATAGCAGCGTGGCAGCTAGTATCAGCCTGGGCCATAGGTTGCCCGGTCGTTCTCTGGCTGCTGCTTGGCTGATGGTGTTGGGGGAACGGCTCGAAGTTCGGTCGAATGACGGCACTGCGTACTCCGTGCAGGGGCGGTTTGGCTCCAGTGTGGTCCCCGTGTGGTTCCCGTGTGGTTCTCGGAGTTTCAGTTTAGCTTTTGCCGTTTATTGCGGGCTTTGCCAGCGTTTAGCCGGGCGGGGTTCTTATCTTTTCCCGGTGGTGTCGGCTGTCTCCCAGCTATGGAGCGGGGCGGCGTTCCGGGGTGTCCTGCTGGATGTGTACTGCCGGCTGCTTTTAGTAAACCGTTTTAGGGGCAGGTTTGGCCTGCCCCTTCGTGGGTTGGTTCTAGTGGTCGGTGGTCTGGCTTCAGTGCCCTGCCGGCACTAGTCCAGGCAGCCCTCCGGGTGCTCCGATTCTCAGCGTTGGCACCGTTCCCGGCGCGGCTACGCTGTCGCTGAGGGCTTGCCCGAAGATGCCCAGCACCCAGTTCAGGATTTCCTTGGAATAGTTCACCAGCGTGTTGACCAGGCCGGTTCCCTGCAGCGAGCCGCTCTTGCGGAACAGCTTGATCAGTTCGTTCTGCTTCGCAGTGGAGATGGTGTCCAGCTTGGCTTGGATCCGGGCCAGGGTGGTCCGGTCTCTCAGGTTCAGGATCTGGCCGCGGTTGATGGCGGCGATTTCCTTCTTCTTCAGGGCGAAGTACTGGTTGTAGATCGGGCCGGAGATGCCGGCTTCGTTCAACAGCGCCACCATGCGGGTGGCGTCGTCGACGGTGAAGACGGCGTCGATCGCGGCTTGTCGCTTGGCCAATTCCAGGAAGGCCTGCTGCTCGGTGCGGGTCAAGCGGTCGAACTTGGCTTTGATGCCGGGGTAGGCGGTCAGCTCCTCTCGGGTCATCCCCTGCGGATTTGCCTGGGCCTTCGGGATGATGTTGCCGGCTTGGATGACCTCGGCGTCGGTCATGGTCGTCTTGGTCTGGTAGCTCTGAAGCAGCTGCAACTGCAATGCGGATAAGGCCGGCGGGGCCTTGCCTACCGCTCCGGCGTTGCCGACGTTGACGAGGCCGAGGAAGCTGATGCCGAACATGGGGAGAACGATGATGATGATCAGGACGATGATCAGCGGGCTGAGCACGCTGCGGAGGGCGAAGACGATCAGGCCGATCAGGATCAGTCCGCCCAGGAGTCCCCAGTTGGCTCCGGTTAATTCTATGGCCATGCGCCGGCGGCTCCTTCGATTGAAGACTTGAAGCTTGAAGACTTAATTTTCAGGCGCCTCTGCTGCCTGGCTTTATACTAAACCGCTGGCGGCCGTGGGCTTTTATCGTTTAGTCCCGGTGGGGCTTCTAATGGGTTGCTCTTTCTCTCCTTACTGGTTTGGATCGCGTTTATAGCTATCAAAAGCTGGCTGCTTTGGGGTTTGATACCTTTAGGTAGTTGAATGGAGGCTTTCCGTTTTCTATGCCTTTCGATGTTTGGCAGAGCTGTGGGCTCTGCTCCTCATTCTTGCCTGGGGCTGGGCTTTCTCGGGTGTCGAAGTAGGTGGTGACGTTGGCGACGCTGCAGGATACCGGCCAGTCGGCCCGCGGGGCGGCAGAGCGATCTGATCTCGAAGCTCAGGCTGCTGAAGCCCAGGCTGCCCTCTTGGACGATGACGATGATGATTCCATAGATCTGGAATCCTTCGCCGGGTTCCTGGATGAACTCTCCGACCTCCTGGGTGAGCCGCTGGTAGCGGAGCACCTCGGCCTGCGTCCGCCTCAGCTGGCTGAGCTGAAGGCCGGCGCTATTGAACTCGACTGGCAGGCTTGGGACCGGCTGGACCAGGTGGCCCGTATGGTGGGCCTTAACCTGGATGAGTACTTGGCTCCCCCTGACCCGGCCGCTGACGGCGTAGATGACGGCGTTTCTCTTGACGATGACGATGCAGGGGACTTGCTTCCTGAAGTCGTCCTGGAGAACGAACCTTCGGTGGTTGAGTCCGCTAAAGTCGTGGGCTGGGCGGTCCGGGGGCAGCGTTGGTCCGATGAGATGGAGCAGCGGCGCGCCTCCATCTGGCAGGCTCGGCATCTAGCCATTGAATACCAGTTCCAGATGGGGCTGGAGTATTCGGCTCTGCTTGATGCCTATGAGGTGGTTACCAGGCTGGAGTTGGCTTTAGTCTTGACCTTCCGGGAGTCGGTGCCGGAGCCCGGCTTGGACTGGGACCTGCAGCGGCGGGCTCGGGAGATCGAACGGCGTCTGGCCCGGCTGCGCTGGATTGAGCGGGAACGCAACGTGGAATACAACGGCGTCAAGGGCTGGCTGAAGAAGGTCATCATCGGAGACCGGCGCGGTGTTACCGGCAAGGAGCTCTATCACCGCATGCTGGCTGAATCGGATGTTCTCCTGCGGGGCGGCGATTATCCGCTGACGCTGGAGGCGGAGACCGACATTGAACGTCGGCAACTGCGGGCTGGGCGGCAGCTGCGTCCCAAGTCCCAGCCGGCATTGGCGCCCAGCCGGGACGGCAGCGACCGGGGCCGGGTTCCCTCCCGCGGCGGCGGACAGCCTGGGGATGAGGAATACAGCGTGGCTTATCCTGAATGGCTCTTGGAGGATGAATCGGAGGAGGATGCCGATCTTCCGGTCATCGTCGAGGGCAAGCCTTCCCGTCAGGCCTCTTCTTAGCTCTTCCCGGCAACTTTCCTCTTCATCGTCTCTCCCGGTTTATCTCCTCGCCCTCTGTAACCATGGTCTTCCCGAGGAGGAAGTCTTCGATCATCGCCAGGGCGTCGTAGTCGAGGCCGGGGGCGGTTTCTTTCACTTCTGCGCTGTCGCTGGCCTTCTCCGGTTCACTTTCCTGCCAGCTCTGGATGACCTTGCGGTCCTCCTCGGTGAGTTCGTTCTCCGGGATGGGCGTGATGGTCATTTCGATTTCGCAGTCCTGGCATTCCACTGTGATGCCGGTGGGGTGGTCGACTTTGACCCGGCTGGGGTCGATTTCGGGGCCGATGTGTTTGCCGCAGTTGAAGCAGATTAGTCGCATTCGGACCTCTCCTGTTCGGGGTATGTCTTTCCCAAGGGGTTGGAAAGCCGGCAGCGGGTTGGTCGCTGCCGGCTTTGTTGTTCCACTGGGTGCCAGTCCGGGCTGGTTTCCTACTCGCACTTGCTCCAACCGCAGGCGTAGCACATGCGGCAGCCCTCGGTATGGTAGGTGGGGCCGTTGCAGTCGGGGCACTTCCTCCCGGCGGGCAGGCTGCCTTCCGGCGGGCCGTTCAGCGGGGCCGGTTTCGCTCCGTCAGCCAGGCTCAGCTGTACTGAGTCGGTCCCTGGGTTGTTCAGGTGCGCGGTGGGCGTGAACCCGCCGCTCTCCACGGCTTGGGCGTGCCGCTGCAGTATCTGGGCGATGCCGTCCGGCGCGGAGCGCACCAGGCTGCCGTTGTCGTACATCGGGCAGCAGGTGATGCCTTCCAGCTGGCTGACCACCTTCTCGGCGGAGATGCCGGAGCGCAGGGCCAGCGAGGCCAGCCGCGAGATGGCTTCCAATTGCGCTGAGTCGCAGCCGCCGGCTTTGCCCTGGGCTGAGAAGATCTCGAAGGGCTGGTCGCTTTCGAAGTTCACGGTCACGTACAGACTCCCGTGGCCGGTGCGGATCTTCTCGGTGATGCCCTGAATTTGCCGGGGCCTGGCTTTCACCAGCCGGGGCTGGGTCTTTGGCGCTTGTTGTTCTCCTTCTGCCTGGGGGCTGTTGCCCGTTGGCACGGGCATTTCGGCTTCTTCACTGCCGTTGCGGGAGGCCATGGCATCCAGCGTTGCGCTGTCTTGCTGTTCGTCTGGTGTGCTGCCGTCTCCGGCGTTGTTGGTAATGCTTCTTCCACCGCTGCCGGTGCTCAGCACCTGTTCGGCCTTGCTCTGGTCCCGGTAGACGGTGATGCCCTTGCAGCCGGTCTCGTAGGCCAATAGATAGGCTTTCTTGACGTCATCGACGGTAGCGTCGCTGGGCAGGTTGATCGTCTTCGATACTGAATTATCGGTGAACTTCTGGAAGGCGGCCTGCATCCTCACGTGCCACTCGGGGCTGATGTCCTGCGCGGTGCGGAACACCCGCTTGGCCCAGTCGGGGACGTTCTCCAGGTTCTGCAGCGATCCCTGCTCGGCCAGCTCCTCCATCAACTCCGGGGAGTAGAAGCCCTCGGCTTTCGCTACTGCCTCAAAGATTGGATTGACTTCCACCAGCTTGGTGCGGTCCATCACGTTCCGCACGTAGGACAGGGCGAATAGCGGCTCTATTCCACTCGAGACTCCTGCGATGATGCTGATGGTCCCGGTGGGGGCGATGGTTACCGGCGCCGAGTTGCGCATCGGCCGGGGCGGGTCCTCTTTGGCGTAGACGCCGCCCTCCCAGGCCGGGTAGCAGCCGCGTTCTTCGGTCAGTTCGCCCGAGTGGCGGGCGGTCTCCGCCTGGATGAACTGCATCAGGTCTTCGGCCAGCTGCAGGGCATCTGCTGAGTCATACGGGATGCCCAGCATCATCAGGAGGTCGGCGAAGCCCATGACTCCCACGCCGATGCGGCGGGTCTTGCGGGACATTTCGTCGATTTCCGGGATGGGGTACTGGTTCATGTCGATGACGTCGTCCAGGAGGCGGACGCTGGTCTTGACGCAGTTGGAGAGTTCGGTCCAGTTGATCCTGGTCTTGGGGCTTTGCTCTACGCTGGGGGCGAAAGCGTCTACGAAATTCGTCAGGTTGATGGAACCGAGGTTGCAGGACTCAAACGGCAAAAGTATCTGCTCGCCGCATGGATTTGTCGATTCCACTCTACCCAGTGACGGATTCGGGTTACTTTCGTTCATCCGGTCTAGGAAAACCATTCCTGGGTCTCCGGTGGCCCAGGCTAGCTCGGTCATTGTGTCTAGGACTTTCGCGGCGTTGAGCTGCCCGGTTATTGCTCCGGTCCTTGGGTTCACCAAGTTGTAGTCTTGTTTCTTTTTCGCTTGCTCCATGAATCTATTGGTCACGGCGATGGAGATGTTGAAGTTGTTGAGATAGTCTCCGTCCGCCTTGGCCCGGATGAACTTCATCACGTCGGGGTGGTCGTGGTTCAGGATGCCCATGTTGGCCCCTCGCCGGGTGCCGCCCTGCTTCACTACTTCAGTGGCCGAATCGAAGGCGCCGATGAAGGAAACGGGGCCGGAGGCCACGCCGCCGGTGCCGCTGACTCGATCTCCCTCCGGCCGGAGACGGGAGAAGGAGAATCCGGTGCCGCCGCCGCTCTTGTGGATCAGAGCGGTCTGCTTCACTCGTTCGAAGATGGCCGGCAGGTTGTCCTCCACCGGCAATACGAAGCAGGCGGAGAGCTGCTGCAGTTCCCTGCCCGCGTTCATCAGCGTGGGGGAGTTGGGCAGGAAGTCCAAGCGGCGCATGAAGTCGAAGAATTCCTGCTCCACCTTCTTCTGGCGTTTCTTCCCGCCGGGATAGTTCGCCTCGGCCTGGGCCAGGTTGCGGGCCACCCGCCGCAGCATTTCGTCCGGCGTCTCGGTCACCGCCCCGGTCTCGGGGTCCTTCGCCAGGTAGCGGCGGTCCAACACCACCTCGGCGTTCTTGGTGAAAGGCGGGGGTTCCTTTCTATTTCGGTCGGGCAGGAGCTCGGCCTCGGCGAGGGCGTGGTGGATCCGGCCGCTGGGGTTGTAAATCTTGTAGTCGTCCTGCCCTGGGTGGGTGTCGGTTTCCTTGGGGTTGGTCTTGACCTGGTCCCTGGGGTTCAGGGTCATTGGCGGCCTCTCTTCAGTGGAACTGATTTTCTATTATTCTAACCCGAACGGCGGGTTAATGGTCTCTTTTGGGGAGACTGATTCCAGTTCTGCTGCATGGTATGTAGTGTTCCGATTGTGTTGCCGGGGCATCAAAAGTTCAGCCCCGGGCCCTGGGGGGTCAGGGCGCGGGGCCGGTCTGGTTTTCTATTGAGTAGGGCTTAATTGTGTCAGTTCAGGCTGACCCTGCGGCTCTCCGCCTGGCCGGCGTGGTAGCCGTCCACGTAGCCCTGGCGGTAGGGCTCCACCAGCGCGCCGCTGGGGTCGCCGCGCCAGAGCTGGTAGGCGTTCTTCATTCCGTCCAGGGTGCCCTTGGTGAAACCCTGGCGGTACCGGTTCTGGCTGCTGCCGCGGTATTCGTCGATCCGGTTGATGACGGTGTCGCTGACGGTGTCGCTGACGGTGTCGCTGACGGTTTCGCTGCTTGGCAAATCGGTCATTGTCATCTGCTCCGGCCTCCTTGCGTCCTTTCGCGGATCCGCCGGCGGGGACGCCCGCCGTTCTGTCCTAACTCCCTTTGCTGGCGGGAGCTTGCTGCATATTCCGTCTATTATACGCCCTGTGTCCAGCGCCTGCTATCAGCCGTAGCTGGCTTGCTCCTGGACTCGGGCCCCAGTATTGTCTCTGCTTCAATTCCCCCACGGTCGGGGTTGTCCTGGTATTGCCGCTTTGAGTTGGTACTTATAGTTTCTGTTTTGACCGGGTCGGCTAGGTCTCGTCCTCGTCGGGAGGATGCCAGGAATACTTGTAGGAGAAGAACTTGGTCTCCTGGTCGATGACGATTCGAATGTAGGGCTGGCCCTCGGCTTCCTTCATCAGGCTTTCCCGGAGGGGCCGGCACTTGATCTCGTCGATCAGCCAGTACAGGTTGATGTCCTCGTGCTGGGCGATGCAGTCGGCCAGTACTTCGATGACGAAGTAGTCCAGGGCGGTTCCAGCCGTGGTGGCCGCCGTGATCGCCGCCTCCGCGTTCTGCTCGGCGCTGAGCGCGCGCTCCCGGTAGAAACGGTTCTGCGTCTCCAAGAGGCGCTGGCGCACGGCGGCCTTGCCGTCGCTGGGCTTCTCGACTGTCGGTATTTCTCGAATGTTGACCAATTCCTTCTTCAGGTCGATTCTCAAGTCCATGTTGCTTTCCACTCCCTGATCGGGGGTAACGCCCGGGCTTTGGGCGTCTTCGGAGCAGCGGCTATTCGCCGGCCCTCCGGATTCTGTGTTCTTCTTCTTGTCGCCTGGCTGGTCCTGGTTCCTTCGGGGCCGGGGCCCTGGCCTGCCCGGTGGTATCAGGCTCTTGGGCACCGGATCCGGTGGGTTCATGTCCGGTGGTATCTGGGGTATCATCCTTTTCCTTTTTCCGGCGAAGGGTTCTTCACTCGGGGCCCGGAATCGGGGCGGTTCTTGCGGCTGGGTCAGGGACCCGGTGGTTGGCTGATAGTGGCTTAGGTGGTAGACCTGGTTACGGGGCAACTCTGACTTGGTTGCTCGTGCTGGTCACTTTCTTACGTTGTGTTGGGGGAAGGTTGTCCGCCCTGGGGCGTCTTCGTCCTTCCTTTGTTCTATTCTATAGCAGGTTGCCAGTTTCCGGTAAGCGGCGGTTATGCTCATTTTCCGGGTGAAAGTCGGCAGTTGTACTGCCTTGTCTTTGATTCCCGTGGGCTGGTTTGTCTCTCACCGGGTTGCTGATTATGGTAAACCCTTCCTGCTTCCGTGGTTATTTCCACCTTTCCCGTCTTCTTTCCCGTGCTGGGGAGTGGGTGGCATTGTGTCTACTCTTCTGTCTTCTACCGTTGCCGCCGTGTTTGGCTCTCCCTTCATCCCCTGGGGTCGCCGGCATGGTTCCCGGCGCCCTTGGGCTCGGGCGATGCGGTAGGCGGTCCACTTGCGTTTCGACTCCTTGACCTTCCGCAGGCAGGCGTCGCAGGTCACGTGGAGTATCGGCGGCTCCTGGGGCTGGCCGCAGCGCAGGCAGTTGCCGGCGGCTCGGTCGGCCTGGCGTTTTCGGACGGTGCTGGCCTTGCGGCTGGCCCGGCAGCGCTGGCAGCGGCTGTGCTCGCCTTCCCTTTCCTGGCCGCAGGGGCAGCGGCCCGCGGCGGCGTGCCGCAGGGCGACCCGGCGCGCGCAGGGGCGAATCCGGGCTCGGCACTGGGGGCAGTTCCTATATGTCTCCGGGTCTTCGTTGAATCGGCCGCAGGTGCGGCAGAGGCCTTGGGCCAGACGCTCGGCGGCTAGTTCTCTCCTCCTAACCGCCTGGCGGGCTCGTTTCTCTTCCGGGGTGCGGGTCCCGGAACCAGGTGCGGGCATGGCTTGGCTACCTCCGCTGGGGTGGGTGGTCTCCATGGTTGGATTCTTGTTTTTCCTGGTCCTGTTCCTGTTTCCCTGCCGGTGTCGGCTTTGGTCGTTGTCGTTATCTTATTCCGTGCGCTGGTGGGGTTTTCCGGCCCTGGTGGTTCCCTGAGGTGGATGGCTGGGGAAGTTTTGGAGAATAGCGGGGCTGGTTGAGGGGGAGGCTGAAATCTGCTGGGCCGGGGATGGGGGATGGTAGCGGTTGTTTGGGATGGCGGGGATGGCTGACATTCCCGGTTAGGACAGGCGCCCGCGGCCCTCTCTCCTTGGCCTGGAGTCTGCCGCCCGGGGTCGGCTAGAAAAATCCTTCCCGCCTTCGGGAAATAGGGCCGGCTCTTGGCTTGGTTTTCTTTCTCTATGCTACAGCGCGTAGATCAACAGCCCGCCGGCGTTGTCGGCCCAGGGGGCCATTACTCTCCCGGTGAGCCGGGTGCTCAATCGGTGGTTAGGATTCTTCGGCGCGGGACGGGGTATGGCCGGCGGGGCGTCCTGGTCTTTCGCCTCGGGGCCGTCCAGGTGCTGTTGATTGGCCCGCTTCTGGCGGGTCTCCACCGGCATGCCCAGGAGCATGTTGGTCATGGTCCCGCTGTAGTGCTCCTCGCAGGCCGGCATGGCCGGAGCTGCTGGGTCCAGTACGCTCTGGTACTGGGGGGCCAGGGGCATCCAGATTACCGAGGCGCGGGGCGGAGTGCGCTTGCTGCATCTTTGCATGCAGAACCAGCAGGGGATGACCGGTACTTGGTCGAAGTATTCCCGGCCGTCGGGGTTTAGATTCTCCCGGAAGGCCGCTCGGGCCTCCTCGTCGTTGATGTCCCACCAGGCGCGGTGGGCCAGCTGTTTGGCCATGCTGCCCTCCCTGGCGGCGGCCTCCAGCTCGTTTCGTTCTCGGGGGTCGGGCTTGATCATGTTGTTCTCTCTCCTTGCAGCTATTGTAGCTTTTGGTTGGGTACGGGGGTCTTGGGGGCGCTCTCGCCTGTATGCCTGGGTCCTTTTTAGCCGGGGTAGGCGTCCAGGTCGGGCAGCCATTGCTCGATGCCGCCGCCCAGCAGGTAGCCGAATAACAGGTCCAGTACTCGGATCAGTACCGTCGTCAGCACCTCGGGGAGAATCGAAGTAATCAAATTCCAGCCTAGGAAGATGGCTACTCCGGCTACTATCACCAGCACCAGGCTGCATCCCAGGGGGGCGGCGCAGCAGCAGCCCAGCATGGTGGCCCAGGAAGGACCTTCCTTTTTGGGCGGTTCCGGTTGCTCCGGGGGAACGAAGCCCTCGGTCAGCTGTCGTTCCGGCGTGGGGTGGGTTGGCTCCGGCTCTGGGGCCGCTGGCGTTTCCGGTTGTCTGGTTACTGGTAACTGGGTCTCCTCCGGCCGGGGGGCGGCTCCCCGGGGTCGTTCCGGCGTGGGGTCGTCCTGGCTGTTCGGCAAGGGCATGGCGGCTCTGCTCCGGCGGGCCGTCTCTGCTCTTCTTGCTGCCCGCTACTATCTAGTATAGTAGTAGGTGCTTGATTCGGGAAATGGTTCGCTCTTGCTGGGTTTCCTGTCCTTGTTGGCTGGTTCAATCTTTGGCTGCGGGGTTGTCTCCTTTTGCTTCTACGTTATTGGTGGGCTTTCGCCGGCTTGGCTGGTATTTTGGCGGTGGGGGCCGTCTTCGGCTTTCTGCTGGCCCGGGATGGCGATTCTCCCGCTGCGGGGGTTCCGGCGCCGGCCGTTCTGGAGGAGGAGCCTCCTCGTGATGCGGCGCAGCCGGCGCCTACTTCCAGTTTCCCTGACGTGGCGGGGCTCGTATTCGACTCGGTCTCGGAGGCCGATGACGGCGGGGTGGACTCCTTGTTGGAAACTGTCGTTCCGTCTGGTCAGGCCTTTGAGGAAGGCTTCGACTCTTCCGACGCCGATATGGGCTTGTCTGCTGAGGTCGCTGGCGATGATCTCGGGCCTCTCGGGCCCGCCTTCATTCTGCCGGCGGCTCCCAACACCGGGGTGCTGACTGAGTTGCCCACCGTCGGCGGGGTCAACCTGGCGGCCGACTATGAGCCCATTTTCCGCCATTCCTACAGCGTGGAGGCGTTCCTGTTGCCCTTGGGGTTCCAGTGGGAGGAGCGGGGCGATCTCGTTGACTCTTCTGAACCGGTTTTCCTTTTCGGCAACCGGGTGTCCGGCTTGTCCGTTGGCGATGGTTCCCTTGACTGCCTGGGGGAGGCTTTGGACCAGCCGGTGTCGGCGGTGTCAGCCCGCGACCGGTCGACTCCTGACGGCGCCAGTGTGGCGGTGCGTTCTGCTGAAGTCTTCCCGGCCTTCGCCGGCGTCTGGGTGCGGGACGCCGTTTTTCCGGGTGATGACGGTGGTCCTGTTGTTCCGGAGCCGATTGCCGGTTTAGAACCGGGGTTGGAGTCCTTCCGTGGTCCGGTGGACCGGGCCAGTCCGCTGGCGGTGCAGGTGTTGTCTTCCTGCTTCTCTACGATTGAGTTCTGGGACGGCTTGGACCTGGTCGGTCTGGATTCTCTGGAGCCGACGGCGTCCTATCGCGGCACGCGGCCGGTGTATCACTTTGATTTGTTGGAATTACCAGGCGATGGCGCCGCTCTGCCGGGGGCCGGCTTCGGCCTGGGTTCCTTTGGACATGGGGTTCCAGTGGTCAAGTTTCGCGACCTTTGGTTGGAGGGAGAGAATCACTGGCCTTTGGAATATTGGGCTGGCCTGGAGTTCGATAATCGGCAGCTGGCGGCCTGGGGCTTGGGTGAGTTCCAGGGCTGGCGCCTGGCGCTGGTCTTGCACGGTGAGATAGTCGACCCCGGCCCGGGCGGCTTGGGCCTGGTGTCCCTGGCCGGTAGTTAGGCCGTATCGTTAGGCCGTATCGTTAGGCCGTATCGTTAGGCCGTATCGTTAGGCGGCTTGCGTCGTTGTGGTCACCGGCTGGGGCGGCCCCTTGTCGTTCCCGTGGCCGATGTGCCAGTGTTTGCAATAGGGGCAATGGTAGGGCTGCAATGCTCCGAAGGTCATCGCTACCTCGTCATGCCGGCGGGAGCAGGCGGCCTGGGCCTCTTCGAGGGTCTCGTACTTGGTCTTGCCGTCGTGGCGGCGCTGCCGGCTGGTGGCCTTATGGTTCTCGTACTTCTTCTGCAGGGCGCGCCCCTGGCTGCCCTTCACCCGGCGGTAGGGCTTGTTCCGGGTTATTTCAGAACCGTTAAGGTCCGGCTTCATTGGCATCGGTTGGCTTTCCCTGGGGCTGGGCTGGGTTTAGTTTCAGTCTTGGTTCTTGGTCTTGGTTCACGCTGTCTTTATTCTGCAAAATGCCACGGCCTCGGCTTTTGCGCCGAGGCCTTCTTTCGTGGGTGGGTGGTCTTCTCTCCCGCTGCTTGGGGTTTCTCGTTCTAACGCCCGTGGGCGTGCTGCTTGCCGGCTCGGTTCCGATTCTTCCCACTGCCCTGGTGGTTGCTGTTCGTTGCTCCCCGGGCTTGCCCGATGTCCTGCTTGATTTCCTGGTAGCAGGGGCTGCAGTAGGCGTTCTGGGTCAGGGTGTGGCAGCTCCGGCAGCGCCGGCGGCCTTCCCTCTCGTCGGCCAGGGGAGTGAGATAGATATTTCGTCCGCCGCCCGGGGTGGGGCTGTTGCCCAGCTGGATGATGTTCGGCATGAGTTCCGCCTCCTCTCTCGCCTGCTCCCGGGATTTGTTATCCCGGTTGTTGCGCCGGTTGTTGCGCCGGTTGTTGCGCCGGTCTCTTGAGCCTGGGGCTCTATCCCATATTATCGCCAGACGGGGCGGTTTTGTAAATGGGCCGGCTTCAGTAGTCCTCATCCTCGTCGATCGGGTCGGGTTCTTCGTCCCGGGCGCAGAGCGCCTCTGCCGTCTCGCACAGGTCGTTGATTTCCTCCAGCTCGGCCTGGTATTGGGCTTCCTCCTCCTCGGTCATGGCCTCTTTGACTCGGTCCTGGAAGTCCTCGATCCAACTGCTGAAGAAGGCGTAGGCGCGTTCGTGGAACTCCTGCTCGGTCATTCGCATTCGGGCTTGCATGGCTTGCTTTCGCTCCTGCTTGGGTACTTGCTGATTGGCTGCTTGCGCTTATCTTCGCTTGTTGCTACCAGATGGAGATGCCGCCGGAGTGCTCCAGGAAGTGTCCGAAGCGCTGGGCGCGGTCGATGAAGTCCTGGATTCTTTCTTCTCGGGTCGGCGGGGGGCCGTCCTCCGGGGCTCGGTAGAAGCCCATGTGCCGGTAGGCCTGGTCGTAGTACTCTTCGTAGTTCTTCCGGCCGGCGGGGCTGTTGACGTACTCCTGGAGTTTCCGGCCTAGCATCCGGGCGTCGTCGCCGGTGAGCCACTGGCGGTCGTTCCCGCTCCAGCCGTTCTGGTAGGTCGACAGGCTGCCGGCTTCTCGGAAGGTGTACTCCAGTCCTTCCCAGGCGGGGCGCATGGCTTCCAGCAGGATCTGCTGGTGGGTCATGTTGGCGTTGTATTCCGGGTCGTCGACTTCGTGGTCCGCGGCCAGGGCTACGTAGGTTTTAGACATGGGTGGTTCTCTCTTTTGTTGACCGCTTGGTCTCTGTTTGGTCTCGGTCTACTGTACTGGTCCGATGATGGGGCTGGTCGACTTGGTCCAGGTGCCGTCGCCGGCTTCGTAATAGAGGTAGGCCCTCAACCATTTGTTCTGGTCTGCTGTCACTGGTGTGTAGTTGTCGTTGTACCAGTCCTTGCTTCTCTTCTTCAGGTCTCGGTAGATGTAAGCGCAGCTACTCCCGTCTGGTGTCTGGCAGCGTTGCCAGCCCCAGCGCCGTTCTCCTAGGTCTTTTCCTGCTGGGATGCTGCCTAATCTTATTCCCTGTCCTACCTGGGGGTTGTTATTGCCCTCGGTGAAGGTGAGGTCGCTGCCTTCGCTTGCATCGCCTAGACTGTCCCAGGCTATGACTTTTCCGAAGACCTGGGTGTGCAGGTCGGCTGGGCCGTTGTTGCTCTGTGCCATGCTCTTCAGTGGTGCTTTAACTTGGAAGTAGCTTCCTACGTCGGTAGTTCTGGGGACTAGTGCCCAGGTAGGGCCTCTCCCTGCCTCTCGTCCTCTTCTGTCGTTTGCGTTCATCCACTCTATTCCGTCGGTGGCAACCTCCCACATCCATCCTGTCGGTGGGGTGGCTCGGTCCCCCCGCCGGTCCAGTAGTTGAACCCAGATCGGTTCTCCTGCTACTGCGTAGTAGCTGTTGTCGGTCTTTCCCATTGCCTGGTTTCCCTGCTTTATCGGAGTCTGTCTCCCGTAATCCAGCATTGGATATTGGTGTTCCCTCCCGAAGTCCCAGGGGTCGTCGTTTCCAGGGGTGCCGTCCAGGTTGGTGTTCCAACTGGCATAGATGCCGGTGTAATCTGCCGGCTCCTGCAGTTCTGCTGTTGTCTTCCCTTGTGGACTTGTGTAAGGCGTGGTGTCCGCGATCCCTGTTGTTGCTGTGTCCCAATAGTTGTTCTCGTCTAGTCGCTGTGAGCTTGTCACTGGGCCGCTAATGAAGCCGCTGGCTCTTGGCCCCGCCACTGGTCCCGTAGCGTAGGAATTCTTCGTTGCGGGGTTTGTCCCGGACTCATCCCCAACTAGCCCACCAGTGTTGCTATTGTTCGCGTTTGTGGAACTTGCTGCTCTTACCGTGGCCCTGGAGTACGTCGTGTCTATTGTTCCCGCATTGTTGTGTCCGACGAGGCCGCCCGCTTTTTTCGTGATGCTTCCTCGTATATCCACTTGACCTTGCGTGTAGCTCGTCTTTAGCGTTCCGCTATTGTATCCAGCTATTCCGCCGGCTTGTACCCATCTCTGGGCTGCGTGGCTCCCGTTCGCTTTCGTCTTGCAGTAGCTGGAACTTTCGGTGATTGTCCCTTCGTTGGCTCCGACGATGCAGCCTATTACGGTTTTGGTGCGGTGCGTCCCGTTCGTCAGGTTCTCGGCTTCCACTTCTCCGTGGACGTGGACGTTCCTTATTGTTCCTTTGTTCCTGCCGGCCAATCCGCCGACTCTTATGAAGCTATTGCAGGTGCTGCTGACTAGATCAGGTTCCATGTTCACGTTCTTTAGGGTCAGGTTGCGGACTTCCCCTCCTGTCCCGATTTCCCCGAATAGGCCGTAGAATACTCCGCTGCCGTGGCATCCTCCGCTGACGCCTTGCTGGATTCGTATCCCGCTGATCGTCTTCTTGCCTCCCTCGAAAACGCCGGTATAGGGTGTCGTTGTCGCCGTCGGGCTGAAGCTCCTCAGTGGTTGTCCGATGATCCGGTTCGTTATTGAGGAACCTCCTGTGGGTGCAGCTATGTCCCGGGTCAGTCTGTATCCTCGGCAGGTTGAGTTTCCAGCCCATGTGCCGGTGGTGGTGCTCCTGGTTCCACTGCACGCCGGCGGTCCATCTCCTCCTCGTCCGATCCTGCTTTCCCAAACTGGGTAATCTGCTGGCTCGTCGGGTCGCCCGTCCGCGTCCAGGTCCATTGCGAGTGCCGCCAGTCCTGTGAACGTGCTTATTGGTATTAACGTCGGGTCGTCTTCCGCTCTCGCCTCAGGCGCTGTCCAGGCTAATAGCAATGCTGCGTAGAGCGCGGCAGCTATGCCTATAGCCAAGGGTGTCCAGGGGTTCCCTACTCGCTTTCTCATGGCAAAGATTATAGTTTAGCGACTCTGTTTAGTCCTTTTGAAAGACTGGCCCCCTGAAGGTGGTTTCAGGGGGCTTGCGATTCCGTGGAATGCTATCCGTGAGGTTTCAATCTCCGTCCGGCGGCGGCCAGCTTCAGCCACTCCTGGGGCGGGTATTCCATGGTCTCGCCGCCGGCGGCCTTCACTCGGAAGACGGGTCGGCCGGCTCCGGCGGTCTTGACCGCTTGCTCGGCGGTGGCGCCGTCCTGCATCCGGTTCCAGCACTCCCGGCAGATCCAGGAGGGTTTGCCCTTGGGGCTCTCAACGGCGTAGAGTTCGCCCCGGCCTTGGCAGTACTGGCAGGGCCGGGGCGTCCGGTGTCCTTCGGTGGTCGCTTCCTCAACTGTCTGGGTGGTCATGCTTCTCTCCTCCTTCCTGTGGGTGGTTTTCGTGGTGCGGGGCACTGGTTCCCTGTTGAGTTCAGGGTTAGTCGGGTTCTGTCGCCGTCTCTCCTTAATTCAGGGAGAAGGGCGACAGGCTGGCGTTGGGCACCATGGGGTCGCCGGGTTGGGCCCGGTGCTCGTTCAGCTTCGGCCCGTGCAGGGCCAGAATCGTGTAATCGCTGACGGGGTAGCGTCCGCCCCGTTCCAGGTCTTCGATGACGTCCTCGCGAATGCAGGTTTCGACGATCGTCGTCGCCTCGCGGCGCATGGTCTCGGTGTCGGAATAATTCCCGCAGCCGGGGCAGCGGGCTTCGTCCTCGACGTGGTCGTACCATTGGTCGTTCCAGACCGCCTGCCGGCTGTCGTAATCCAGACATTCGCGGCAGAGGCTGATCACCCCGCACATCGGCCCCTCGGGGAAGTTGGGCGGGGCGTCCCTCTCCTCGTCGTCCCAGGGGACGGCGAAGGCGATGTTGGTCTCTTCGTCCTCCGGCGGCAGGATGCCGTGGTACAGCCGGCGGGAGATGCCGGCGGCCGGGTGCCGGCCGCGGTCCTGGTGGATCATGTTGGCGCAGCTCAGCGGCGCGCCGCCCCAGTGGCTGTGCTTCATGGCCTCGGCGGCCTGGTCTACTAACACCTGGCGTTCCAGCAGGAAGTTCTTGATGATCCGGGCCAGGCACCATTCGCTCAAGGTCTCGTGGTTGACCGGGTGTTCAACCGTTTCGAAGTCCTTGAAGGCCTGCTTGGCCTTGGCCAATTCTATGTTGGGTATCAGTAGCAGGAGCCGGTCGTTGATCAGGACGTTGGCTTCTTGCAGCGACTTGGTGGGGGTCAGTTCCGTAGGCTGCTCTATGGGTAGGTTCAATGTCGGTTCTCCCTTCGCGTCCTCGATCGGGCTCTCTTCGTTTTCCTCAGGTTGGCTTGGTCTATCGGTCATGGGATGGTTTTCACTCCTTAGCGGGAGTCGCTGGTGGCAGTTACCGGTAGTGCGGGCGGCTGGGCGCTCTGGGCTTGTCAACTTGTGGCCTAGCGGCGGTCTCGCATGGGCCCGAGGCTGCGCAGGGCGCGCTGCACGCCCTCTACGTCGATGTCGTAGCCGGCCTCTTCGATCCATTCGACGATCTGGCCGAGGGTCATTCCGGCGTTCCAGCAGTCCTCGGCTTCTCGGGCTAATTCCATTGGCAGGGTGTTGGGAACCTGGGTCATCCGCGGCGTGGGCCGCGGCGCTCCTGCTCTAACTGGTTTAGTAGCCTGGGCCGGGGCCTCTGCCGGCGCGGTGGCGCTCTTCGTGGGTATCGGGCTCAGCATCTCCGTGTCCGGCTCCGGTGGTTCCAGGGGTTGCACTCCGTTGCGGTAATAGGGCCGGAAGGGCCGGTCGGCGGGGTGGCCGCCGGTTCGGTTGTCGGGCCGCTGACTCGGCCGTTGGCTTGGGCCATAGCCAGGACGATGGTTCGGCCGGTCCTGGTTGGCCGGATTGGTCGCGCTGGTCGGATAGTTGCTTCTGGGCCGCTGCTGGTTCATTTCGCTCCCCAGGTGGGGGCTGAGTCGGCTGCTGCGGGCGGCGCTCTTGCTGGGCTGGCTGGTGCCGGCGGGCCGAGGGCCGCTGCGTTGCCCGGGGTAGGGGTCTCGATGGCCGCCGACAGGCTGCTGGTTTGGTCCGGCTGCTGCTGGGCGGTGCTGCCCGTTCCCGTTGGCGTTGCCGTTTCCGTTGCCGCTGCCTGGCTGGTGCGTTCGGCCGCTTGGTCTGCCTCTGGCGTTGCTCGGCCGGGCCGGCGGGCCGGCTTCCTCGCCGGAAGCGGGCGGTCTGCCGCCGCGGGGCCTTACCGAGGCCTGTTCGGTTAGGTTGGGATTGACTGACTCGCCGGTGGGCTGCTGCGGGGCTCTTGCTCGGGGGGTGGATTGTCTCCCTGCTGGTCTTCTGTTCACTGGGGCGCCTGGGGTGTCCTTCGGGGGCCGATTGGCGGGGTTGCTCTTTTCGTTCTTCGCTGTGGATTCTTTTTTGGGCTGGGCGGGGGCTTCTTTAGAGTTCGCTTCGTCTCGGTCTCGGGTTCGGTTTCGGCTCCGAGGCCGGGCGGTCCGGGGTTCAGCCATATTGGGCTTTCCTCCTCTCGCAGGTGGGCGGGCTGGTTTTGTTCCGTGGTGGAATTGTGGCAGCTGCTGCTTTGTCTGGGGCAGGGATTGTCTTCTCTCTACAGATCCGTCTGCCGGATGGAGTCGGTGAGCGATGCGGTCAGCAGCTCCTGGATCTGCCGATTCAGGGTTGAATGGCGATCCTGTCTTAACGGCCTCCTCGGCCGGTCATATTGAAGTTTATAGCCGAAGGGCCTTTCGGCGGCGCTGGGGCGGATCTGGTCTACCTTCTCCCGCAACTCTTGGGGGAAGTCCGGGGCATAATGGGCCCGGATCACCCGGATCAAGTCGTGGTGGTCCCGTCGGGCCTCCAGCATGGTCAACAGCCTCGCTCCGGGGGAGGTGCGTTGCGCCACTTTCCTGACCTCGGGTGCCAGGTCGGTCAGGATGTCCAGTTCCAGTTCTTCGATGAACCTGGAAGGCTTGGGTGGGGTCTCCCTCTCGTTCCGGTCCGGCGCGCCCAGGAAGACGGCTCGGCGGGCCCTGGTGATCCCTACGTAGCAGAGCCGGCGTTCGTTCTCCAGCCATTCGGCCGGCTGGGGCGCCCTGCGGGGCTGCCGACGGTCGTAGGTCGGGTCGCTGCCGCTGTGCAGGGAGGGCAGCTTGCCTTCGCTGCAGTCGGGCAGGAAGACGTAGTCGAACTCCAGCCCCTTGGTGGCGTTGATCGTCATCAGCTTGACTCGGTTGGCTTCTTTTTCGCCCTGGGAATAGTCCAGTTGGCGGACGTGCTCCAGGAACTCCAGCCAGCTCAGCCTGCTGCGCTGGGCGTAGTCCATTGTTTGGTCCAGGGAACTCAGCCGCTGTTGGGCGGCGTCGCCCGGTCCGTGCTGGGTCAGGTAATGCTCCTCCAGCCCCGCCGATTTGCAAAGCCGGGAAAGAATCGGCCCGACCGGTTGGGCCGCGCCGGGGTCGCCCAATTCTCGGGCGGTGCGCTCCAATAGATCGGCTAGGCGGTCCAGATTCTGCAGCTTGGCGCTGGTTCCCGGCTTGCCGTCGGGCGCGGCGATCTTTCGCATTGCCTGGAGCAGGTTGGTTCCTTGCCGGGCGGCGGTGTCTACTATTCCTTGCTGGTCCTGCTGGCTCAGGTATCGGTTCGGTCGATTGGCGCAGCTGCGCAGTAGCTGAAGTGGATCCGGGGTTTGCTGGGCTACCGCGAAGTGTCTGGTGTCGCTCGCGTAGGCGGCCAATTGTAAATAGTCCAGCAATGTCTGGCTTTCGGCCGTTTCCAGGAAGGGGCTGTGGTCGACGGTCTGGAAGGGTATCTTGCGGCGCAGCAGCTCCGCGGCGCAGCCGTTGAGTTGGGCGTGGCTCCGGCCCAGGATCCGTATCTGGTCCGCCTTGACCGTCTGGCGGCTCTGGCGGGGTCGCTCCGGGCCGTTGTCGGTGTTCTCGGCGTTGTAGTTGGCGTCTCCCTGGTTCAGCAGCTGCTCCAGGGCGTCCACCAGCAGTTCGCTGCTGTCCCGGTTGGTCGGGTTGCTGTTGGCAATGTTGGCGTTGTTGGCGTTGTTGGCGTCGTTGGCGTTGGCGCCGTTGCCGCTGCCGGCTGCCTCGCTCTCTCCGCAGAGTTGGACTTTGGAAGGCGCCTGGGGCCGATAGGCCAGGAGGTCCTTGCTCAGCCGGTTGGGGTTGTGCCGGATTAGATTTTGCGCGGTCTGGGCGATGTGGTAGCCGAAGCGGAAGCTGCGGGTTAATTTATAGGTTCGGTGCGGCTTCCCGTCGAAGGTGTTCTGGAACTCGCCCAGGATGTAATCGGCGCGGGCCCCGCGCCACTCATAGATCGTCTGGTCGTCGTCGCCCACCGCCATCAGGTCCGCGCCGAAGCTGGCTAATCGCTCCAGTAACAGCTGCTGTCCCAGGTTGATGTCCTGGTATTCGTCCACGATGATGTGCTTCAGGTGGCTGGCCCGGCGGCGCATGGTCTCCGGGTCCTCCAGGGCGTCCAGGGCCTCTAGTACAAAATCATCATAGGTCAGGGCTTGGTTGGCGTTGTTGCGGCGCCGTTCGAACTCTCTGTAAGTTTCCTGGAAGACCTCGGCCAGAGCCTCGCTGGCGTCGTAGCCGGCGTATTCTGGCCGGATTGCCGCGTTCTTCCACAGCATGATGGCCTCCTGGCTGGGGCCGATCAGGGCGGAGACGATGTTCTGCAGCCGGTCCTGCTGTTCCTGCCAGGTGCTGGACGGTTCGGGGGGGAAGCGTTCGCTCACTACCTTCTGGAGGGATTGCCGTAGGGCGATCGTCGCCTGGTCGCCTCGGGCGGCCCAGTCCTGGCGCTTCTCTTTGTTCTCGATCAAGTGATAGGCGTAGGAGTGGAAGGTGTCCACCGCCGGGTGCTGGCCGGCCGGGATGCCGATCTGGTCCAGCTTTTCGTGGAATTGCTGCCGGGCCAACCGGTTGTACATCAGGACTTGGATCTGGCTGGGGCGGATGCCCCGGTTTTCGATCAGCTCTTTGATGCGGCAGGCCATGGTCGTCGTCTTGCCGGAGCCGGCTACCGACAGCACCTTGCCGTGGCAGCCGTCGGGGTGGTTGATTATCTGGAGCTGCTCCGGGGATAGCTTCAAGCCGCTGGGGCCGGTCAGGATGGGCTTGCTGCCTGGCTGGGGGTTGTCGTCGTCCCCTTGGGGGCTGCTTTGGGTAGTCGTCTGGCTGCTGCGCTGCATATTTGCCTTCAATGCCCTCTCCCTGGGTGGCGGGGGAGGTCGTTCGCTGTCTTGAGTTCGTCGTCTTGAGTTCGCCGTCTTGAGTTCGTGGAGCTGAGGAGGGTGGCCTCTTTCTGCCCTGGAGGCTGGGTTTCCCTTCTCCGGTCGTCTCTACCCGACACCACCCAGCAACCGGGGAAGTCCGGTGGCACGGATTATATCACCATTGCGGGCAATTGCTAGTACCTCCTGTCCGTTGGACGGAGCTTCTACTCTTCCAGCAGCGGGCGCAGCTTCTCTAGAATCACGCTGCCGGCCTGCTCGGGGGTGCAGTACAGGCTTTCAATCCAGAGCCAGGGGGCGATGCTCCTGGGGTTGTCCTTTTGGCCGGCGACCTTCTCTCGCTCCTGCCGGCGGTGGTAGTCTTCGTTCTCGGTCAGGGCGATTTCCCGGTAGCGGGCTGCCACTCTCTCCAGGTAGGCCTGGTAGCCCGGGACTGATTTCCGGGGTTCCTCGTCCCCGGTTTTACGAGCCAGCAGCTTCTCCACGGGGCCGTCCAACAACACTGAAAGCGTCGGTTCCAGCCCTTGCAGGGCCGCCCGGTTGACGGTGCGGATCAGGTCCATGGTGACCTCGCGTTCCGCCTGGTAGGCCAGGGTGCTGGCGGCGAAGCGGTCCATGATTACGGTCACGCCCTGGGCCAGGGTGGGCTTGAGCACCGTTTCTACCAATTCGGCGCGGGCGGCGGCGAACATGAAGAGCTCCGCGGTCATCGAACTGACCGGCAGTTCGTGGATGGCCTGGTACATCGTCCTGCCCAACGGCGTCGTCCCTGGTTCCTTGGCCAGCAGCAGCGTCTGCTCCGGGTAGTCCTGTTTGATCCGGTTGCTCAGGATCCGGGCGACGGAACTCTTGCCGGCGCCGTCGATGCCCTCGATGGCGATCAGCAGCCCGTGCTTGGGTTGGGGCAGTGGGCCCAAGCCGTTGCTGCCTCTGGTCTTCCCCTCTGGGCTTTCGTCTGGCTGCTTGGCGGTGATGGCGGGCCTCCTGGTGGGCTGCTGGCTTGGCTTTTGTCTGGGTCGCTTGGTGGGGTGTTAACTAGGCGGGTCTTCCCTTTCTCTAATTCAGCCCGGTGTGGAGCAGCATGGGCTTCAGGCTGGCTTGCTCGGCCGCTACTTGGTACTCGTTCGCCCGGGGGAGGGACAGGTCTCTTACCGCCTTGCGGAGAATCAGGCATTCCTCCAGCGGCAGGTCCCGCTGTTCTCCTTTCACTTCGGTGACGTCCATCTTGCTCACGCTGATGCTGCCGGTCTGCATGATCGTCTCCAGTCGGTCTGCCACGCCTTCAATGATGATGCGTTCCGGGGTTTGATTGCCGCAGTAGGGGCAGCGCTGCCGCAGCTCCAGCGCGGGGCGGTTGAGGCATTCGCTGCAGAGCGCCACGTATCCGCAGCGGTAGTTCCAGTCGTCGATTTTGGCGTGACTATTCGGCTGAAACCAGGCGCCGGCCGCGTCGGCTCGGTCGTCGTCGCCGACGGCTACCGCGTGATGCGCTTGGGCGGAGACGCCGGCCGCGGGGCGGTCGATGCTGCCGGTGATTCGGCAGTAGAGGCACGGGGCCGGTTTCTCGCGCCGGGCCAGCAGGCCGTGGGCCGTTCGCTGGTCTTCCTGCAGGCGGAGCATGTAATGCAGCCTGACGAACTGCTCCACGTAGGGGGCCAGGTTGTCCCGGTCCGCGGGCAGCACGTCCCAGCCGGCGTTGATGATTCTTTCTTCCTTGCCGCGGGTGGATTCCAGGTCGGCCAGTTCGTAGGCGTAGTCGCCGTAGACCGGGAGGTAGTTGTTCAGCCGCTCGGCGGCTTCGATGATCCGCTGTCGGCTTGCTTGCTTGCTGGCCTGGAGCTTTTGCCGGGTTTCCGGGTCCAGGTCCTTCTCCGGCCGGGGTCGGGGCCGGGCCGGGTGGCGGTCCGGCTGGGCGGGCCAAGTGTTGTCCGGTTGGTTGTCTTTCATGGTCCTGATTATAGGCCGGGGATGGGCGGTTTTGGGGGCGTTGGGCCTGCTGCATTGTTTTCTGCTAGTGTTTTCCGGTCTAATCTTCCTGGGGGTTCAGGTCCAGCCGCTGGCCGAAGGGCGGCTCGAAGCCGTAGCGGAAGTTGCCGGTGACGGCCCACATCACCGGGTAGGCCGGCGCCGGGTCGGGGAAGTCGTTCGCCCCCAGGTCGGTGCAATAGATCAAACAGGCCGGGGTCCGCATCACGTTCTCCTCTACGTACTCGAAGACCGGGCTGAAGGCGGTGCCGCCTCGGCCTTTCGCTTCCAGGGTGTCCGGGAGGTCGAAGGCTTGGTACTCGTCCGCTCCGGAAATCCTGGTGTCGCACTGGATGACGTGGATGGCCTCGGGCCGGATCTCGCCGGCGACGTGCTGGATTTCGTTCCAGATCATCGCCAATTCGTCGCTGCTCATGGAGCCCGAAGTATCAATGGCGAAGATTATCGGGGGCATGGCCTCGGAGTGGAGGGCCGGTAGGTACAGGCCGGAGTCGATGTGCCGCCGATTGGGCCGGCTCCAGGAGTAGTCCCGCTGGGCCGAGCTGGTCATGAAGCGGCGTAGTACCGTCGCCCAGTCCACCGGGTTGCGGTGCATCTTGGCGACTAGCTCCACGCCGCGGCCGGCGGTGTGTCCCTGGGACTTGGCGTAGAGCGCCGCCGAGTGGAGGGCCTGGTCCCAGTTCTGTTCTTCCAGTTGGCGGGCGTCGTCCGGCTCGCCGGGCTTGGGCTTAGTGGGACTGTCCATCACCTCGCCCTCGCCGGTGGGGTCGTAGGAGGGCGGCGGCGGCCGGTACTGTTCCTGGCCGTGGCCGGCTTGGGGGTTGTCCTCTTTCTGTTCGGGCTGCTGCTGGTCTTGGCCGCTGCTGGAGCCGCCGGAGTTGTCTTGGTTCTGCTGCTTCTGCTGCGGGCTGTTCCCGCTGCTACCGTCGCTGCCGTCGTTCTGGCCTGGGCCGCCTTGTTGGCCTTGGCCTTGTCCCTTGCCTTTGCCTTTCCCTTGGCCCTGCTGGCCTTCTCCCTCGCCCTGGCCGTCGCCTTCGGCTTCGCCTTCGCCCTGGCCCTGGCCCTGGCCTCGGCCCTCGCCGAAGAGGTTCTCGGCCTGCCCTTCGCCCTCACCGTCGCCGTCGCCCTCCTCGCCCTCGGGGAGCAGGTCGTAGATTCTTTCAATCGACAGGTCCATTCCGGCGGTGAAGTCGTTGGTCTTGTCCATCAGTTCTTTCGGGAGTAATCCCGCCTCGTCCAGGAAGGGGCGGGTGCAGACCTTGCTGGCGTGCTGCCAGCGAGCGTAGCTGCGGTTGCCCCGGCGGGTGTGATGTTTCAAGGCGCAGGCCAGGGTGCTGCGGGCAATCGCCGCCCGTATATGGTCGCCGTCGGCTTCCTCGTAGACCCAGCGGGGGTTGTAGTAGAGCTTGTCGCCGTCGCTGGCGATGGTCTTGATCTTCTCGGTCGGGGCCAGGGGCATCCGGAGGGCCAGGCTGCCGAAGAAGGGGTAGCTGCTCAGCATGCGGGACAGGCTGCCCCGGACTCGCTGGGCCGACTCCCGCAGCTCGTGGGGCTGCAGGGGTGGAGGCGGGGGCGGCTTCTCCTTCTGGTTGGCCTCGTTCTTATTGACCAGTCCGGGCATCAGCCCGTTGGCTGGCTTGGCCGGCTGTTTGCTGGGCTGCTTGCTTGCCTGATTGGTAGTTCTTTTCGTTGTCATCGGGTGGGGACGCTCCTTCTGTTGCCGGTGGGGTCGACTCCGTGCCTGGGCGGCCTCTCTCTACCGTTCCGGCTCGGCCATGGGTTGGTCGGCCTGGTCCTCCCGCATGTCCCAGCGGATCAGCAGGTCGGGGGCCACTTCCTCTCTGGTGAAGTTCAGCGGCATCAGGTGGTAGCGGGCGTAGATGTGCCGGGGGCTGGGGTCTTTCTGGTCCGGCCAGGCTTGCCGGAAGCGCTGCCGGATTTCCGCTCGCTGCTCGCAGAGCTTCTCCAGGGCGTCGACGTACACCTGGTAGCTGCTGACGTAGAGCAGCCGCGGCGTCTGCGCCTCGTTGGGCTGCCATTCCCGGTTGGGATTGGCCAGGGGGTTGGCCTGATTCTTCGGGTCGTAATCCTCGGGCTGATAAACCGAAACCCTAAACATCCCGCTGCTCAGATAAGCGTCGTCCTGCCGCCAATAGCGGGGGTCCCAGCCGTCGCTGTGCCCCAGGTGGGTGTAGATCAGCGTCTTGAAGTTGCTTTCCAGCTCTTCCCGGAGGGTGGCCAGCTCTTTGGATTCTCGCTTTCTGATCGGCGGGGGCGGCGTGATTTCCAGGTAGCAGAGCATGCTGGTGTCCTGGAGGGGCCGGGGACCTTGGGGCTGGTCCGGTTCCTGGGGCTGCTCTTCCTCTGGGGCCTTCGGGCCCAGGTCGCTGCCCTGGTGGGGCCGGTTGGTCACCGGGTGGGCCGGGGTGTCGGACCAGTAGATGGCCATGGAGTCGGGGATGCCCTCCAGGTCGGGGCGGGCCTTCTCCTTGCCGGCGGCGGCTGCTTCAGTCGTCTCGTCCGTGTTTGCTGTGCTGTCCGCCGTGGCGGCGGGGTTCTGTACTTGGGACTCGGTGGTGTTCATTTCCCTTCCTTCTTACTTGCTCGGGGGTTGCTTGCTCGGGGGGTTGCTTGCTTGCCTGTCTTCGTTGTCTCTGCCTGGTGACTGGTCTGCTATTCCGCGGGGCCGAAGTAGCTGCTGAACTTGCGGTTCATGGTCTCCAGCGTCTCCCGCACCTCGGCGTGCTTCTCGGCGTCGAAGTTCTTGTCCTTGCTCCTCAGGTGGCTGGCCTCCACGCCGTCCAGCACCTGGTTCAGCTGCTCGCAGGCTTGGTTCAATTCAGGGTCCTGCTTCAAGTTGAGCCCGGGGATGGTGGCGGCGGCGTTCTTCAGGTTGGTCAGGACCGATTCCCGCAGGATGGGTTCCTTCCCCTCCTCGTCGGGGGTCAGCTTCTCGCTGGCCTTGGCGATGGCGTCGGAGAAGCGGCGGTACATGTCGGCCAGCGCCACCTCCAGCTTGGCCTTGTTCTGCCGTTCGATCTGGTCGCGCAGCTTTATTAGTTCACTCTCGGCCAGGTCGGTGACGAAGTGGCCGGCCTCCGGAACCGGGGTGAAGCTGTACTCGGCGCCGATGCGTTCGCCCAGGGCCTGGGGGCTGGGGTACTCCTCGGGGTGGTACAGGTCGCCGAGTTCCAGCTGGGCTTCGGCGATGTAGCGGTTGTAGTTGTCCAGCAAGACCTGCCGGGCGGCTACTCGCTCTTCGATCAAGGGGTTGATTTCGTCCAGGTAGCGCTGGTACTGCTCGATGGGGAGCAGCCGGCAGGAGCCGGTGGTCCAGGGCAGGGTCAGGTTCTCGTGGACCTCGCGCAGGGCGCGGCCCAGGGCGGAGATTTCCTGGGTGGCTACCTTGGGCAGCAGCCGCTTGGAGTAGCGCCCGACGTCGGCTACGGCGTTGTGGGCCTCCGCCACGTCCTCGGCGACCTTCTTGTCCTGGGCGGTGCCCGGCCAGCCGGTGACCTTCAGGCTGACCAGCATGGCGCGGTCGGCCAATAGACCGTGGCCCTGGGCGAAGGAGCTCTGATGCTCCTCGGCCTCGGGGTTGTCAATAGTCGATTCATCGGGCGTTGGGTTGTTCTGCGTCATGGTCGCTATCGTGTTTGCTGGCGTTCCAGTGCCCGGGTTGGCGTTCTTGGCGTCCTGCATCGGGGACCCGGGGCCGCCGATGCTGCGTCCCGCGCCTGGGGTGGGGCTGCTTGCCGGGCTTACTGCTGCTCTGTTCATCGGGTTGTCCGGTACTAAAGTGGGCTGGTATCCGCCGGAGTTGGCTCCGGCGTCCTGGTTGGCCTCTTGGGTCGTGGTCATACTGCTATTTTACTCCTGGAGCCCTCGTTTCAGGGCCTGAGGGGGCTTGCGAACCGGGGTGGGTTCGTTGTCTGCGCCCGTGGGGCTAATACTTGCGCGGGTGCCCTTGTGGCCTGGGCCTACTGGTTCTCGGTCGTCCACTTGATCCAGGCCCGGGTCTGCTGCAGGTTGGGCTTGTGCCGGATGCAGGAGTCGATCATGAACTGGCCGATCTCCTGGCTGCCCAGCCGCTGGGCGTAGGTCGTTATCGCGTCGAAGTTCACGTCGTTGGCGATTCGGTACAGGCTGCCGCAGAGGGCGATTTGGGCGTCCCGGTTCTGGGGAATCAGGGCGTGCTCCGGGTTGTCGATGATGGTCTGCGGGTCCGGGAGCTCCCGGAAAATCTTCATGAACTGCTGGAAGGAGATGGCTGCTCCCTCTCCAATGGTCCCTTTGTAGACGGAAAGCTCCAGCTCGGGGGTGAACTTCCGTTCGTTGTTCAGAATCCGGCTGACGAAGGACCAGGTGCGGGGGCAGGGGAAGGCGGGGTCTTTCTGCTTGGCGTCGAACTGGTGCAGGAGCTGCGGATTGAAGCGCAGGAAGAAGATTATCTCGGCGGCGATGTCGTGCTTGATGGCCCACTTCTGCCAGTCGTCCAGGGACGGCTTCAGGGTGAAGTGGACGAACCTCGACGCCAGGGGCGTGGACATGCGGCTGACCACGGCGCGGTCCTCCTCTCTATTCCCGCAGGCGATGATGGCGGCCCCGGGCGGCAGTTCGTACTCGCCTACCTTTCGGTCCAAGACCAGTTGGTACAGGGCGTTCTGGGTCATCGGCGGCGCCGAGGGCAGTTCGTCCAGATTGATCAGGTACTTGCCCTCCTGGTCCTCCTGGGGGGGCAGGAAGGAGGGCGGGGCCCAGCGGGTGACCGCGGTCTTGTGGCCGTTGGTCTGTTCCCGGAAGGGGATGCCCCGGAGGTCCACCGGGTCCAGCAGCAGGGCGCGGATGTCGTAGTATTCGGCGTTGATCTCCTCGGCGACCAGGCGGGCGATGTCGCTCTTCCCGATCCCCGGCGGGCCCCAGACCATCGTCGGCTGGCGGATTTCGACCATGGTGAGCAGGGTCTCGAAGAGGGCGCTGGGGGTCACGTCGTAGTTGGCGGCGGTTTCCATTGCGGTGGTCATGCTTTTCCTTTACTTCCTTCGGCCGGCCTTAGGGCCGGTTTCTATTCGGATTGAGTTGGTCGGATTGAGTCGGTCGGATTGAATTGGTCGGATTGTGGATGCTTTTTCTTGTTTCCCGCTGGCGCGGGCGGGCCGGGGGGACCGGGGCCTGTATCCATTCTATTCCTACTGCGGCGTAGTGGCAAAGGGTGCTGTGCCTGGTCGCTACTTTGGTCGCCACTTTGGTTCCTTGGGTTCCTTGGGTTCCGGTGTCCCGGCGGGACTTCTCCCTGGGGGTATGTAAGAAAACCTTCTATTGGAGTATTTCCCATCCTCGGGAATTGGCTGGCGGTGGGCTGGAGGGCGCGCCCAACGAACCGGGTAAGGGAGGGGATGGCGATTCCCGGCGGGAATCCTGCTTTCGAAAGCAGATGGCACAGTAGCTGTGGTTCCAGTGCCTTTATGTTAAGATTCTCTGCGGGGGGCGACTGCGGGGGAAATCTCCCTCGCCTCGGCCCTCTTCTCTTCTTGTTGGGCATGCTTGTATTCCGGGTCGTGGGGAGGCCGCTTCTTGTATCTTCCGATCTTCTTCGCGGTGTCGCTGGTCTTGGCTCTAGCAGTCTACTTCTGGACGCGGCGGATTCGCCGGCGGGTGGCGGCAGCTGACTTGGTCACTCGGGCGGAGTGCCAGTCCCTGGTGGACGTGGTCCCTGAAGGGTCTTCCTTGTTGGTGGAACCGGCAGCTGATGCGGCTGCTGTCGACGCCCTGGGCGTTTACCCTGCTACTCGGGGAGCTGTCCTGGCGGCGGTGCTGCCGGCCGGGGCTGTTCCTGTCTCTCCCTCTGGCAATTCGCATCCTGTTGAAGTTTCTTCCCCTCCTGCGGTGAGTTCCTTTGTGCCGGCTGCTGCGCCGGCTCTTGCTACCGGTGAGCTGGTGGCGCTCTTCTCCTTTGGTGGGTTGGCGGCCTTGGGGTCGCTGCTGATGCGGCCGGGCGGCCTGGGCGGTTGGGCGGCCTTCGGCGTCGATATGTATGCCATGCTCTTGCCGGCGGGGATTGTCTTCATGGTCTTCGGCGTCCTGGACTCCTGGAAAGGTCGGCTTTCTCTCCACCTGGAGGATGGGTACAAGGAGCTGGTCAAGCCGCCTGAGGTCGTGGCTGGTGTCGTCCCTGATGCTGCTGGCGATGCTTCTGTGGAAGCCTCGGCTGCCTCCGGTGATGATGCTGAGGTTTCTCCAGCTGTGGAGCCGGTGGCTACAGCCGCTACAGTCGCTCCGGTGTCTCGTGACCTTCTGCCGCTCTTGCGGGAGACCGCGGCTGGCGGGCCTACTACCGGCCTGGGCCGCAGGCGCGTGGAACGCTGGATCGCCATTGTCGTCAGTGGCGCCTTGGTGGCGGTCTACGGCGGGCTGTTTCTCCACAAGTGGGACCTGCTGTCCGGCGTCATGGGCGGGGTAATGGGTGTTTTTACCTAAGCCGGCTTGTTTGGTCTATTCCATTGCCTGATGCCTTTGGGGTTTCCCTGCTTTGAGGGAAGCCTCTGATTTTTTCATCCTCCCAGGAGGTGGGTGTCCGGTCGCCGGTGTCCCTCTCTTCTCTTCACCTCTCCAGTGGCATTCATGGCTTGCGGGGCCCTCGCTTCTCTCACGGGGCCTTGTTCTACATGCTGCTCTGCGTGCTGCTCTTCTCGGGTGTGCCGCTCTTGATTGCCTATACTGCTCCGGCTGGCCGCGAGCTGCTGGTCAACGCCGGTTGGCGGCTGGGCATGTGCGTCTGCTTGGGTCTGTTCCTGCTCGTCTTCGGCCGGTCGGTCGTCTTCAGTCGGGCCGGCGTACGGTCCTTGCGGGCGGGGTTCTTCACTCGGCCGATGGCGCTCAGTCTGGGCGTGGCCTTTTCCTATGTCCTCTTCATGCTTTCCCTGCGTTGGGTGGACGTGGCCGTAGCGGTTGTGTTGACTGAGGCCTGGCCGCTGGG
Source organism: uncultured Acidimicrobiales bacterium (assembly GCA_958295925.1). GTDB lineage: Bacteria > Actinomycetota > Acidimicrobiia > Acidimicrobiales > CATQHL01 > CATQHL01. The sequence continues at coordinate 279,068 of OY282384.1, read as the reverse complement.
CATGGTGGCTTATCTGGCCTGGCGGTATCGCCATTCTGAGCTGTATCGGAAGAACCTGCGGTGGGTGTTTCCATTGCTCGGCTTGGCCTTCGTGGGGTTCATCCTGGTGGCGGCTTCGGATGCCGGGGGCTTCGCGGTGGGGCAGCGGGGCTGGCTGGAGCTGCTGCTGGGCTTGTCCTGTCTGACGCTGGCGGCGGCCTGCGGGGGCTTCGGGGCGGCGGCGACCATTGAGTGGGGCCGCCTCTTCGCGGCGCGTTACGTGGTGGAACGGCGGCGGGCCGGGGAGGGCTGGCCCAGCTTGGGTGGTTCTCTGGTTCAGCCGGCGCCGGTCTTGGTTGGCATCGTGCTGGCTATCTGGTCGGCCATGTTCCTGGGCCTGGTCCTGTCGCTGGCCGGCAGCGTTCTGGTCGGGGAGAGCTTTTCCTTGCGGGCTTTCTGCCTGGGCGTCCTGGGCGGCCTGCTGCTGCAGGGGCCGGCGGCGGTATTTCTGCGTCAGGCCGGCTTGTTGTCATCCAACCTGGGGGTGAATGCCTGGCTTTATTTCATTCCCGTCTTCAGCCTGGGCTTCCTGGCTGTCTTCGGCTTGGTCGGCGTGGCGCAGCCGCCTTGGTTGCTGGCCGGGGTCTCGGTTGTTTTGGTAGCCAATCTGTCCGTGGCGTTGGAGTCTGCTGGCTTGCTGCGTTGGCGCTGCGGGGTTCTCTTCTTGCTGGCGGTGGGTCTCTGGCTGGCCTTGGGCCCGGCGTGGTCGGTTGGGCTGGCGTGGCCGGTGTTGGCTCTCCTGGCTCTGGGCTTGGCTTTGGGCCTGGTGTTGTGGGCTGGTCCTGGGTTTCACTTCGGAGCTACCCCGGAGGCTTATTCTTCCGGTGCGGCTGTTGCTCCGGTTTCGTCTGGCACTGTTGCTGCTACCGGGGTAGCTTCTTCCGTTGACGCTTCGGCTGCTGCGGCGGCTGAGTCTCCGGAGGTCGCCCCGTCCGCGGTGGCTGCGGTGGCGTAGAGCAATTCAAGCAACTCAGTCTGCAGGCATTCCAATACGGCGCGGTGCCAGCTGGCGTTGGCGGGCAGCGCTGCTACTACTCTTTCGGTCATCGCCTCCCAGTCCACCGGGCTGTCGTCTTCCGGTTCTACCAGTAGCTGCGTCGCGCCGTGCCGGCGGTGGGCGGTGGCCAGCTCCTTCAGGAATCCTGCCGGCAGGATGACCGTAGGCCGCTCGGTGGCGGCTTCGGCCAAGCCGGCGGCCCCCCGGTTCAGCAGGTCGGCGGCCTCTCCCTGGGGTTCCGGGACGTAGCGGTCCGGGGTGACTGCAGTTTCGCTGTCCGCTTCAGCCTCTTCCGGTTCTTCCTCTGCCGCTGGCCTCTGGGCCTTGAGCTGCTCTTGGTGGGCCCTGAGTCCCAGCTGCATGGCCTGCTGGTAGTCCTGGTTCTCCATAGCCAGGTGGCTGGCTGACTTGGCGGAAAGGTACAGCTGAAAGTGGCTGCTGTTCTCCTGGGGTTGGTCCAGGATCTGCTTCAGCAGCTGCAACGCCACCCGGCGGTGTTCCTTGGCTAATTCAACTTCGCCGCGGCGTTGGGCTCGGTCGGCGTAGCCGGCGGCGGTCATCGCTCTGTCGTGGCGGTCGAAGTCCTTGTTCCGGCTCAGCCGCAGCGGGGGCGCTTCTCTATTCTCTGGTTTGTTGTTCGTAGTCGTAGTCATGGCGGGGTGTCGTCGCCTCCGAATGGTTGGAGTTGCTGTGGGTTCTAGTTGTTGGCCTGCTTGGATTAAAGAACGGCGTAGCGCCGGTAGTCGTAGTCGTCGTCCATCTCTTCGACGCTGGCGAAGCTGGCGATGGCCTTCAGGTCGTGGTCCTGGAGGAAGTCCCACTCTTTCCGCACTTCCCAGTAGGGGTTGCCACCGGCCAGGTATTCCATTACGTCCTGGGGCGTCAGCCGGTTGTCCCGGATGATCGGCTTGCCGAAGCGCTTGTCCGGGTCGATGCGGATGGTGCCTTGGTAGTCCTCCGGCTTGGGACGGAGCAGGCTCTCAGCCAATTGAAACAGGTCGTCGTCCACCGGGAGTGCAGGGTTATGCCGGCGGTGCAAATTGCGGCGCAAGCGGCGGCGTCCGGCGTACATGATGGCCAGGTGCAGTTTCAGCTCTTCCCGGAAAGGCGGGATCTCAGCCAGTCGGCCTTGGGGGTGGCCCTGCAGCGCGCCGCTGTTGATCACGGCTATTAGATAATCCCGCTCCTGGTATTCCAAGCCTCGGAACTCCTCCGGCGAGTGCCGGTGGTCCGCCGGGTAGAAGTCCTTGTCATCGTCGGGCCAGAGTCGGTCGCTGTCGGGCATGGCTGCCTTTCCTGCTTCAGCTGTTGCGCTGTTTTCGTTTCCGTACTGGTCACTCATTGTTTTGTCTAGCCCCAGTGGACGATTCGTAGCCCGTCCGTTGGGATGGGCTGGTTCCCTGGCGGGTACTTCTTCAGGTCTCCGCTGAAAGGACAGCGGCAATCTTGGATTTCTCGGGCTAGGGCCGCTTCGGTGTCGGGGTCTTTTGGGAAGCGGATGCGGCCGGGGGCTGGGTCCTGGGCTATCCCCAAGGCGTAGGCGCGTTCGGCGCAGCGGGGACAGCAGCGGTACTGGACTTGGCTGGCCATTCTATTCCTGTCCGGCGCTGGTCGCTGGTTCGTCCTCTTTTTCTTCCAGCCAGGATGCGTGCTGCTTCAGGATTGCTTCGGTTGTCTGGCCCGGGGGTATCAATTCCCAGCTCAGCCAGTCGGGGCCTTCGCAGAAGAAGCAGGCGCTTTCGGCCAGCTCCTGGAGCGTCAGCTCCTCCTCGGATACCTCCCGCCACGGCCGTAGCTCGTAGCCCAGGGCTTTGATTTCCTCGTAGACCTCGGTGTGGGGCAGGTAGTTCAGGTAGTACCTTTCCAGGTCGTAGTGGTGGACGATGTTGCCGTAGGCGTCTTCCCAGGTCTGGTTGGGCCTGAAGATGGCGTGGTAGCTGGTCATTTCTGTCTCCTTGTCGGCCTGGTGGCTGGCTTGACTCCGTTTGTCGGTCTGTAATCTCTACTTCGGGGGCAGCTGGCTGGCTTTCTCCAGGTGCCTCAGTTCTGGGGGCACTTCTACTTCTTCGGGCACGTAGGGGTGGCAGTATTCGCAGGCGACGGCGCAGTGTTCCAGCATGAAGTCCATGTCATCGCTGCAGGGGTCTTGGATCCAGAAGGTTCGGGCCTGCTTGCCGCACTTGGGACAGGTCATCGCCGGGGGCGTAACGGCAACGGTGTCGGTCTCCGGCTCCTGGGCTCTTTGGCTGGGGGTGGCCCAGCCCATCTCTTCAATCATCCAGTCGTAAAGGTCTTCGCGCAGGGCGCAGATGTAGTAGCGGCTTTTGATGGCTTCGGCCGGCCGGTTTTCCTCGTTGGTCGCGTTCTCTTCGGTCTGCGTTGGGGGCATTGTCGTGGTCATTTCTTCTGTCTTCCTTTTTGCCAGTACGGCAGTTTCAATGTTGCAATCCAGGCATTGGTTGCGGTCTTTCCCGTAGGCGCCTTCGGTGGGCTGCCGGCAGGTTTCGCATTCCAGGCCGCTGGCTATCAGCTGGCTTACGGCGTGTTCCTGGTATTGGGCCAGGGCATTATTGTAGGCCTCGGGGTGGGCGATGGCCAGGTAGGTCAGCAGCCAGGCGTTGCGGTATACCGAGTGGCCGTTGATTTCCCTTTCGCTGCCCTTGGGGTGGCTCTGGGTCGGCTGGGTGGCCGACTTTGGCTTTGGCGTCGCGGCCGGTGGCGCTTTTCCTTTCTCTTCTGCTGTCAAGGTGGCTTATTCTCCTGGGTGCCTGCTACCTAGCCCTTGGGTGGCGTCCTTCCCGGTTTACCCAAAGCGACGGGCCGGGAAACTAGGGCCGGGACGCTTCGTGGAAGAAGTCCAGCGGGGTCAGCTGGAACTCTGCAGCCTCCGCTGCCTTGGTCTGGAAGTCCTTGGCGATGGGGTCGACCCCTTCGGAGTGGCTGATTATGTCCAGCCATTCGTTACGGTCTTCGAATACCAGTATCGTTCTGACCAGGAAGTCCAAGCCCTTGGGGCTTAATTCGTTGTAGGAACGGGGTCGGCCGGGACCCGGCTCTCCCGGGAAGAGCAGCTCGAAGTTTCGGCGCATCCAGCAATCGTCGTCCTGGTCGTTCGGCGGGATGGTCCTCGCTTTGTCCTCGTGCTCGGTCAGGTGGAAGATGTCCACTATGTCCTCGGGCTGGAAGTGTTGGTAGTGCTTCTCCACCGGGTCGGGGAGTTCGATGCCGGCCAGGCATTCCTTGAGGTCTTGGCCCGGCCAGCGCCGGTTGAATTCGTTCTCGGTGATGTGGGCTTCGGTTCGGGTCTGCCCTCTATCATTCTGGTCGCTGACGATGACGTGGTAGCGGTAGGCTTGGCCGTTGGTCGGTTTCTTCGGTTCAACTTTGGCGGCGATGGTCATAGGCGGCTTTATTCTCCTTCGGGGTCGGGGCTGCCGGTTGTCCGGGTGGTCGCTGCAGTGCCCGCTTTCGGACGGGGCCGGCCGGTGAATCCCTTGCGCTGCAGTAGCGTGCAGTTCTGGTCGTCGCAGCGCAGGGTGCGGTGGTTCGGCTCGTGCAGCTTGAGCTTCCGGTAGTGGGCTGTGCTGCGGCTGGCGTAGGTCCGTTCCTGCCGCTCGTAGGCCAGGAGCTCGCCGGTCTCGGGGTCGGGCACCCCCTTCCATAGGTGGTAGTGCCGGGGCTGCAGGGTGGTGCTGGGGCTCATGGTTCTCTGCCTTCTTGTCTTGCTGGCTGGGTCATTATCTGGCGGGCCGGGGCCGGCCCATTCCGCCGACGCGGGTTGGCAGCCAGCGCGGGTCGTAGAAGTTCTCGGGGGCCTGGGGCCGCCCTTCTTTCTTGTACTCCTCCAGGAGTTCTTGGATCTGCTCCGGCTCGCAGAGTTCCGGATCCCAGTAGTACCGGTCGTACAAATCCAGCAGGAAGTCCAGGCTGTCCAGGGACATGTCGCTGGAGCTTTCGGCGCATTCCCGGGCTTCGTTCCAGTTGAGGTCCGGGTGGAAGTACAGGATGACCTGGTTCTGCATGTTGGTATGGTCTTCAGTCGCCTCGGCTACTGTCACGTCGATCGTGTAGCCCTCGGGGCCTTCGGTGCGGCGCACCATGCTGCGGCGGAAGTCGCGGAGCGCGCCGTCAACAACTTCGTTGTACTGGCTTTCGGAAAGGTAGCCGTGCCAACGGGTGTTGTGGCCGTGGGGGTCGTTCAGACCTGGCGCCTGCGGCGGCCGGCGCTTCAGGGCCTCGTAGGGGACTTCCACCTCGTAGGTGCGCTCCATGGTGGGCAGGGTGTGGACTGCCTGGTTCTCTTGCTGTTCCGATGTCGCTGACGTCGTCATGCTGGCGGGCTTGCTCCTCTTTGCTGGGTTGAGAGATTGACTATCTCTATTTCTTGGCTTTGGCCTTGGCCTGGTTGGATTTCTTCTTCGCCGGCCTGGCGGGCTTAGCGGCTGAGGCTGCCTCCGCTGCCGGGGCAGTTTCTCGGCTGGCTGGCGCCTGCTCTCCCTGGCTGGCCGGTTCCTTTGGGTTCGTTTCTGCTTCCGATGCTGTGGCGGTCTTCCCGGGGACTGGCGGCTTCAACTGTTCAGTTGCGTCGCCGCTCTTTCCGGGGCTGCTGGTCCATTGATGCTTCGCGGTCAGGATGCGTTTTAGATTTCTTGGGTAGTCGCCGCAGCCAGCCTCTTTGACCAGGCGGTCCAGGGCCAGGCCCGTCTTGCGGGTGGCGTATTTGTCAGTCAAGGCCTGCGCTGCTTGTTCCATGGCCTGCTGGCGTTCTCTCAGGTTGGCCAGGGGGGAAGGCCCGGCGGCTACTTCCGGTTCGGGGGCTGGCTCTGGTTGCGGTGCTGGTGGCGGCGGGGGCTGGGTCTTCGGCGGCTTCCAGCGGCGTCGGGGCCGGCTCATGGCGGTGCCGCCGTTTCGTTGGCTGGCCTGTCTCCGGTTGGCCATGCAGGGCTTTCTCCTTTCTGTCGGCTGGGGGCTTGGTTCTCTCTATTCTATCACTGGGTTCTTGGTTTCCGGCATGGCCTGCGCCAGTAATCCGGCCGAGATCTTGGCGCCGGCCTGGGCTGCCGCTTCGCCCCAGCTGGGGCCGTGTTCCATCGGTTTGTCCGACAGGGCGTGGGCCAATTCGTGGATGACCAGGGCCAATTGCTCCGGCCGGTTCAACGGTTTCTTGAAGAAGTCTTTTCCCAGGTTGGCGCAATTGAAATGGACTGTGGGGTTCTTCGTATCGGCGGTGCAGCTGGCGTAGTGGCCGTCCTGGTGTTCGTAGAAGACCACTTGGGCTTTGAGGCCGCAGTAGCCGGCCAGCTCTTTCACCCAGGCCTCGAAGGCGGGGAGTTCCGGCCTTTCGCTCAGCGGGATGATGAACTTCGGATGCCGGGGGTCGAAGGTTCGGACGATGCCGTAGACTTCTCTGGCTGTGGGCACTTTGGCTTCCTGCTTGAAGCGCTGGCGTTCTTTGGGAGTCAAAGAATTGGGATGGATGACCGTGTGGCCGTTCTCCGCGGCCTTCATGTTGGCGTCCCGGTCCGGGCCGGAGAGGATCGGCTGGTCGCCGTAGCGGCCTTTGACCGTCGCCTGAATCGCCGGGGCGACGCTGCGATCATCGTCGATGGCGAAGTCCACCCAGGGGGCCGCGAAGTCGTCGCCTTCCAACAGGCCGTAGCCGGCGTTCAATACTTCGGCGTAGATGTCCTGGAGGTAGGAGTCGCCCACCGTGTCCCGGTTGGGCGGCATGGGCACCTTCTGCATCACGTCGACGTCCCACGGCGTGGTTATCTGCTGGATGGGGATGCCCAATTCGTACAGCCAGGCCTCGCCGGCGTTCGCCGGCGGCAGGAGATGCAATTCGGTTGCCCGGCGGCTTTCCCGCAGGGGCTGGCCGGGGGCGGACTGCAATACTGTTCGTAAGGTGGCCTTCCAGGTGAGGACCGGTTCTCGTTTTCTGACTTCTACGTTGTTTATCCTCAGGCCGCATTCCGTGGGGCGGAACTTTCTCAGTTGAGTGCACAGCTCTGGCGCCAGGTCTTCGGCCCAGGGCATCAGCAGGGAGACCTTGGTGCCGCGGGTTCGGTCGTTGGGGCTGACCGCTCTTCCGCCCATCGCGGGGAATAGTATGCTCCGCCCGACTGTCTCGATTTCGGCTTCGATGGCCACGCTGATGATTTCCTTTTCGCCCAGATTGAAGCGGCCCCGCTTGCCGGGGTCCAGTCGCTTTGGCGTCGGTCGCATCAGGGTGTAGGCGTCCGTCGGGTCGCTGAAGCCGGGGCCGTCGTCTTCTACTATCACTTTCAGCGTATTTGGCTGGGGGCCTGGTTTGATGGTCACCAGGCACCGGGTGGCCTCGGGGGCTTCGTCCCAGACGTTCTGGATCAGTTCCTTGCAGAGCCGCCAGGGCTCTCGGTCGGCGTGGAGTTCCTTCATTCCCTCGTGGGACACGGCGAAACGGTCCGGGGCGATATACGGTGTGCTGGCCGTCGTGGTCGCGGCTTGCTGCGCGTCGGTGCCTGGGTTGGCCTTGGTGGTGGTCACTGGGTTCTCTCCTGTTGGTTCAGGATCTGGGTGTCGCTATCTCTGCCGTGGCCACGGCTTTTCGCGGGGCGCTCCGGCCCAACCTTACTGTGCTGGGAGGGGTGGGGTGGCTGCTTCGTTCTCTGCCCTGGCGGGGTATTTAATCTCGCAGCTGCAGGTTCTGCAGCAGCCGCGGCTGCACCGCTCGGACCAGCTCCATGGCTTGGAGCATCGGTTCCCGGATCGACTCGTGGGCCTGTCGTGACGTCCGCAGGCGGAACAGGTGGTACAGCTCTCTCAGGTTGGTCTCCACCAGCATGCGCTGGTAGTGGCCGTGGGTTACCAGGTACGGCGCGGTGTCGGGCCTGGCTGCCAGTAGCTTCCAGTAGCCTTGGTTGGCGGCGGCCATGGCCTGCTCGTACTCCTCTTCCAGGTGGGCGTCCGTTATCAGTTCTGGGATTCGGTGTCCCAGCTTCACCGTCATCGCCTCGGGGAAGAGGCTGAGCATCCGGTGCCTTTTGAACTCGCGGTAGGCGCCGTAGTCCATGACGAATTCGAATCTATATCTAACTAGTTCGAACTCCCGGGGCGCGGGGTCGTGGGGGCCCATGCCGGCGGCGGCGCTGGCCAGGATGACCTCCCGTCCGCTTTCGGCCATGCTGATGGTTTGTAATCTGCTGGCCTCGTGGCCCAGTCCCATCTCCTTCTGCAGCATGGCGGCGATCAGTTTCTCCTCGCCGTCGGGGTCGTAGTCCAATAATCTGGCAGCGATGGGCCCCTGGCTGCCCGCTTCCTGGAAGTAGGCCTCCGGGGGCGGGACGTACCCTTCGGCTCGGTGGACCTGGAGCAGTTGCTTTAATTCTTCCTGGCTTCCCTGGGGCAGGGCTCGGTGGGGCCGGGCTTGCCCTTCGTAGTAGGCGCTGGCGCTGGCGTACTTCAATAGCGTCGGGGTTATCTTTCGGCCCTGCTGAAATAGCTCGGTGCCGATGTCTTCCACCTCTTGGAGCGAGTGGGAACGCAGCTTGGAGATGATGTGCTCCAGCGACCGCGCGTTGACTGTTATGCCGATATTGGTCAGGGTCGCGGCCGGCAGGACGTTCCGGGCGGCGTCGGTGGCTCGGCGGCGCAGCCTCAAGTTGAAGGCGTTGTCGCTTTCCTTTGACCCTTTGTGGGTGTTCTGCCGCAGGTAGTCGATGGTTCCCTGTAGCAGTGTCTCGTAGTGTTGGAACAGTTCCGCTACTGTTGCCAAGTAGCCTTCTTTCACCTCGGGGAGGTTGTCCAGCTCCCTGGGGACGTGGTAGAAGCTGGGTTCGATCACCTGGTAGCGACTGGACTTCTCGGTGTAGGAGCCGAAGCGATGGTCTTCGATCTGGTCGGCGGCGATGCGGGAGACGTTTTCTACCGCCAGGTGCAGCGTCGCGTGTTCGGCCACTGAAGCGTGGCCGTAACTCAGGACCCAGCGGTCGTGAAAGTCAGCGGCCTTTGATTCAGTCACTTGCTGGGCGATTTCGTCGAAGCTCTCCGGTCTCCGTGAGGTCATGGCGAAGGTGACGGCGATCTGCTCTTCGGTGAGCTTTTTGCCGTCCAGGGCGTAGACGCGTCGTTCCGGGGTGCCCGGGTTGGCTTGCGTTTCTGCCTGGCCTTGCGGGTCTTTCTCTTGTTCGGTCATTCCTTCTTTCTCTACCTGATTACCAGGTCGCCCAATTCGGTGAGGTGGCGGTTCAGCAGTTCCTCTACGTCGCTCCAGCCCAGGTTGGCGGTGTCGCCGGGGCAGTAGCTCTCCAGTTCCAGCAGAGCGGCGATGGTGGCGAAGTCCAGCTCTTCGGCCTCTCTCAGGCGTCCGGGATAGTCCTCGCCGGCTTCGCCGGCCAGGAGGCCGGCCTCCCTGCCCGCCAGGTGCATGGCGGCGGTTTCCTGTGCTGTTCCTCTGCCCATTATGTCCCAGGGGGTCAGGGTGGTCTCCCAGCCGTCGCTCTCTGCGTTGGAGATTACCCGCCTCCGGGGGTCTTCCTCCGGATAGAGTTCCTGGAAGTGTTCCAGGGTGGTGGTCATTTCCAGGCTGAGGCCGTGGGCCGGCGCCCAGCCTTTGAGCCGGGGTTCGGCGCCTACGTCGACGCGGAAGCGGTGGGGGAGGCGGTCTCTTTCGTCTCGGGTCAGTTCTTCGTCCAGGATGATGGCTGGCTGGACCATGGCGGGCGGCCTCCTTCTGTTTATTTTGCTGCTTCTATGATTGTTTTTTCTATGATTGTCGTTTCTATGATTGTCGTAATGAGTAGTTTAAGGGGTCTCCCGGCCTTTGTGGGCGGGGGAGACCCCTCTGTTTTTGTCCTGGTGGGCTGGGAGCTGTGGTCCCGTTGTCTGTTGGCTATGGCATGCCCTTGGGTTCCGGTTCCGGTGCCTGCTTCCTGCGGTTCAGGAGGTAGACGACGGCGGCTACGCCGGCCAGGAGGCCGATCAGCGCCGTGCCGGCGATGCCCAGCAGCAGCGGGCCTTTCTTCCGCATCTCCCGGGCGGCCTGGTCCTTGACGAACTGCCCGGCGGCGTCCCGGCTGGCGGCTACCGCCCCGTCGGCTTGGTCCTGGGCCTCAGCCGCGGCCTCGCTGGCGGCGCGGCGGATGTCGTCCGGGTTGATCGGGTTTTCGACGTCTTGCTTCCCGGCCAGCAGGCGGTCCAGCATGGTGCCGGCTTCGTCTTTGCCAGCGGCTGCGGCTTCCGGTGCGGCGTCTGTCATGCCTTCCGCTGTTTCTGCGGCCGGGTCGGCCAGGTCGGTGTCAGGCAGAGTGACCGTTGTCTCGTCAACGTCGCTGGGGGTGTCCTGGTCGCCGATTCCGGGTAGCGTGATGCCTTCTCTATCGACGCTGGGGCGGCCCGGGAGGGTGATTCCGCCGATCTCGCCGGGCAGGTCGGTGATGCTGACGCTCGCGCCTTCGTCCCGTTCGCACTGGTAGCGGCCAGTCATCTGTCGTAAATCTCGTAAATTGCTGACTTTCGGTAGGCTGGTGTCGCCGGGCTGGAAGACGGGGTCTTTGGTCATTTCATGCGGCGACAATTGAGTGTAGTAGCGGGTCACCCAGGGATGCCGCTGCTTCAGCTTGCTGATGATTGGGTGGCTGTTCCGGTTCTCCAGGTCCCCGGTCTCCTGGCGATATTCCGCCAGCCAGGCCTGGCCGTCGTCGAAGCCGTCCGCTTTGTTGCGGCGCAATAGGTCGAAGTTGTCGTTCCCGAGGTCGTCGAAGAAGATTTCCCTGTTGTCGATGCTGAATTCCTGATAATTACTCGGTTCGTAGGGGCTGCTGCCGAAGAGCCAGGCGATGATCGGCATGTCGTCGGTGGCGGCTACGGCGGTCAATTTAATGGGAATCATCGGGGTCCGGGACTTATAGCTGACCTTGATGGGCTTCACCTGGGTGTCGGCGCGGCCGGCTCTTAGCTGCAGCGCCAGGAAGTCGAAGCCGCCGTCGACGTAGTCCTCGATGATTGGCTTGTTGTCGTCCACGACGGTGTAGCCGTTGTCCTCCAGCCAGGGAACCAGGATGTCCTCTCCGGCGGCTCGCAATACTTGGTAGCGGTAGGGTCCGGCGTTGCCTTCGGCGAGTACTTCCACGCTTTTCTGGGCGGACATTGCGATGGCCTCGCTGCTGGCCATGCTCTCCATTCTCAGGTTGTTCCTCGCGCATTCGGGCAGCGCGGGAGCGAGTATTCGAGTAGCCGTCGCTGCGTCCAACTCGTCGAACATCTGGATGTTGATGCCGCCTTCTTCCTCGTCAGTGGTTACCTGGAAGGTGCTGCGGATGTCCTCGCCGTCCTGTTCTTGCAGGGGGACCGGCAGGATCCAGGAGAAGTCGGTGGGGTCTTCGTTCTCCGAGTCGATTTGGATGTAGACGTCGAGGATGCCGTTCTCGTTCTGGGCGAAGACGATCCTCTCCTGGGCTTGGTCCACCGGGATGGTCGTACAGAAGAAGCCGCCGCAGGCTAGGAGGCTGCCGGGGTTGAAGGCGGCTGCGGTCAGGCCTATGGTCAGGGCGATGACCAGGGCGGCGCCGGTTTGCAGCAGGCGCTGCTTCGTGAGTCTGGCTTGTTTCTCCAATCTAATAGGGATATTCATGGCGATTGCCGACTCCTATTGGGGTCAATTCATACTTCGGGGTGTGTTCTCCCGGCTGGCGCTCTACCCGCCCAGTCGGTCTCTGGGGTCCGGTATGCCCGGTAGGTTGATTCCGCCGCTCAGGTTGTCGATCAGTTTGAGCAGTTCGGGCACGGCGATGCCCACGCCGACCAGGAAGGCCATGCCCAGGGAGAACATGATCAGGCCGGTCACCCGCTGGTTGCCCTCTTGGGCCTCGGGGTCCGGGTTCCTGGTGGACTTGATGATCAGAAAGGCTCCGGCCAGGATGGGGATGGCGGAGATGCCAAAGGCGCCGTATCTGACGATGCCGGCGGCGGTGCTCAGCCATAAGAGCAGGGGCTGGTACTGGAAGAGGTCCATGTCTCGCTTCGCCTCCGATTGGAGTCGGGTCCGGCAAGGAGCTTTTGGCTCTCCGGCCCGTGTTCGGCGATTATATTCCTTTTCCGGTTGCCTTTCCTGTAAGCGGGGGCTGCGGGGGTTGGGGTGTTCCCATTATTTTGCTTGGAGGCTTGGCTGCTGGGCCTTTAGTTCAGGTTGAAGTCGGGGCCGCGTTGTTCCGGCTCCGGCGGCCTTTCGCCGCGCTGCTGCTCTACGGCCAAGCCGGCGGCGTGGGCCTCGAACTGGGTTTTCAGATTCGCGGTGGCCGTGGGCATCATCGCATCGGCCATGATGTGGGCCAGGTAGCTGGTGCGGATGGCCTCCTCGCCGTCCTCTAAGGTGAACTCTATCTCTTCGCTGCGGCGGGCTGTGGCGTAGGCCATCGCGGCCTTGTCGTAGTAGCCGGCCTTCGCGGCCAGGCCGGCGACGGTCCTGTAAGCCTGCGCTACGTCCCGGCAGATGTCGTAGAAGACCTCTACGGCGCGGGGCGGGTCCATGCTGTGGTCCGGGTTCACCGTCATCACCAGGGTGAACATCTCCAGGGCGTGGCTCTTGAACTGTTCCGGGGTCAACTCGGCCAGTTCTTCGGCGGTGTAGGCCTTGATGGGCGGTATGTTCTGCGGTCCTTTCTCGTCCAGGGGGTGGGTCATCTCAGGGTTACTCCTTGGGATGGATTATGTAGGTGTGCACGTAGTCGCTTCCAGCCAGCCGGTAGATCGGTCCCTTCGGGTTGTATTTGTGGTTGATTTCGAAGGGCTTGGGCCCTGGTCGCCGGCTGTGGTAGTCGGTGGGTTTCATCGGCCCTTCGGCGGCCGCTCCTTCTGCTTCTACTGATTCTGCCGGGGGCGCGGTCTCTTGATGGCCGCTGCTGGTCGTGGTCGCCGTTGTTGTCGCCGTTGTCGTCGCCGTTGTCGCTGCTGTTGTCGCTGCTGTTGTCGCTGCCGTTGTCGCTGCCGTTGTCGTCGCGCTGGGTGCGTCGCCAGGTGTTTCTGCCGGCGTCTCGGTCACTTCTTCCGTTGGCGCCGGTGTGGCGGCATCAGCTGCTGCATCGGGGCTTGCCTCGGCAGGTGCTCCTGTTGTCATCTCAACGCTGGCGGCCTCGGTTTCTGCCGCTGTGGCGGTCGTATCTTCTATGGTGTCATTCCTGGCGGTGTCCGCCGTTTCTTCCGGTGCGCTTTCTTCCGGTTCGTCCGCTATTGCTTCCCGCATTACTTCCGGCTTCCCGCCATTCAGCTCCGGCTTGTTGAACAGGTACTTCAGCCAGGGGTGGTCGCCCTCGCTGGAGATGATGACCGTCGCGCCTTTGTCCAGAATCTTGCGGTAGCTCTCCAGCGTGCGCTGGAAGGTGTAGAACTCCGGGTCCTGGGTCAGGGCGTTCCGTACCAGCGCTATCGCTTCCGCTTCGGCTTCGCCCCGGGTGCGCTGGGCGTCCCGCCGGGCTTCCGCCAGTAGAATGGCCGCCTCCGCGTCCACTGACGCGATCCGGCGCCGGTATTCCTCCTCGCCGTCGGCCCGGTGGCGTTGCGCTACCCGGTTTCTTTCTTCTCTCAGCCGGTTGATGATGCTGTTGGTCACGCTGGCCGGGAAGTCCGCCCGTTTGATGCCGGCGCTGATGACCGTTATCCCGAAATCCTGGGACTCGACGTCTTCTCTTATGCGGCTGATGATGGCTTCGTTGATGGCGGCCCGGCTGTTCTCTAGCGAAATCGTCACCGGCAGATTCGTCTCCGGGTCGAAGATCGGTCGCCCGTCGTCGGCGATGGCCGGCTTGGCGCCGATCACCTCCGTTCGGTCGTGCTGGGAGATGGCGTCCCGCATCGCTGAGTAAGCGATGTTCTGCAGCCGGTTTTTGGCTGTTGCCTCGGTTCGCAGGCTTTCTCGGAAGGCTTGCGGGTTGGTTATCCGGTAGCGGATGACCATTTCGATGATCAGCCTTTCCTTGTCCTGGTCCGGGACTTCTAACGGTTCTAGCTCCGCCTCCAAGGTACGTCGCTCGATGCGTTGGATGCTTTCGATGAAGGGGGCCTTCACGTAGAGGCCGCCGGCGTTGCGTACTGCGGTCAATTCACCGAAGCGCAGCTGCAGCGCGTATTCCTTCTCGTCCACCGCGTACACCGCGGAATTGCAGGCGATGATGCTCAGGAGGGCCACCAGAAAAACGCCTACTAACGGGAAGATGGGGTTGCGCCGGCTCTTACTGCTCTCACTCCCGCCGGTGCCGGAGCTGCCAGCGGAACCGGCGTCCACCGTGCCGGCGCCTCCCGGCGGGTCTTTGGGTTCCCAGGTCACGCGGTCGTAGTTCTGTTCCTCGTCCTTGTCGCGGCGTCGGCGGCCCCAGGGGGGCGCTTCGTTGCTGGCCATGTCGTTCTCTTCCTTACTGTTGTCTGTACAGTTGTCTGTACGCTTGTCCGTCTAAGTGCAGAGGGTGCTGCTCTGCCTGGCTTAGCGGCCCGCTGCCTAGGGGCTGGGCGTCAGCGGCACTATCTTCTTGGTCATGCTGTCCGAGCCCAGGATCAGGACGGCTTCCGTCTCGTTGATGACGAAGTCCAGCCGTTCGCCGATGTCGTCGAACATATTCAGCCACATCCGGGTGGCGGTGATGTCCGGAGCTTGCTGGTACTCCACCAGGATGGCGTTGTAGCGGTCGGCTTCGCCCTGGGCCTGGTTGACCCGCTGACTGGCGTAGGCGACGGCCTCTTTTCTAATTTGTTCGGCCTCGCCGCGGGCCTCGGGCAATACTCGGCTTTCATAGGTCAGCGCCTGGTTGATGCGGGTGTCCCGCTCCTCTCTGGCCCGCAGCACGTCGTCGAAGGCGTCCTGCACCAGCTGGGGCGCTTTCACCTCCTGCAGCTGCATCGCGTTGACCTGGAGGCCGGTCTGCCATTCGTCCAGCAGGAATTGGGTCTGCCGTCGCGTTTCCTGTTCGATGGTCTCTCTATCTTGGATCAACGCCTCGTCGATGTTCCGTAACCCCATCGACTCCCTTACGGCAATGGAAATGGCGTTCCGGATGGTGGAGCCGTCGGGCTTTCCCTCTTGGTGGGAGCGGTGGCTGCGGTTTTCCAATTCCTGGTCCTGCCAGGTGAACTCTACCCCCGGGTCGTCCGCTCCGAAGAGATACTTGTTCAGGTCCTTGATGGTGTACTGGGCCACTATCTGGACCTCGACGATGTTCAGGTCGCCGGTGATCATCGTAGCCCCGTGCAGGTCCCGGGTCCAGCCCTGGCCGGTTTCGGCGTCCAGCCGTTCGTCGGGGAGTTCGTGGTAGCCGACCGTCGCCGTCCGGGACTTGCGGACCTGCACCACGTCGGTTCGGCCGATGGGGCTGGGCCAGTGCCAGTGCAGGCCTTCCTGGGATTCCGGCTCGGCGCGGGCCTTGCCGAAGGTGCGGAGGGCGGCGGCCTCGCCCGGCCCTACTGAGTAGAAGCCGGTGATCATCATTATCGTGGGGACGATTATCAACAGGCCTAAGGCGGCGATGCCGATGATGGTGCCGGGGATGGTGTACTTGTCGAAGAGTCTATCCAGTGTGGACACGTTTCTTTTCCTCACAGGTGGGGCTTTTGGGAATGGTGGCTCGGTCTTCTTTTGGCTTGATCGTCTAGCTTTCGTCGGTGGGCAGCGCGGCGCCGCAGTTGCCGCAGTGGCGGTACTTGGGCGTTGGCGCTGCTGGTGCTGGTGCTGGTGCTTGTGCTGGTTCTGCTGGCGCTGCTGCCAGGTCGCCGGTTTCCTTTACGGGGTGAAGGGCTTGGCTCGCCCGCTGTCGGTTTTCCTCCTGGAGCAGGAAGCGGGCTCGTTTTCTTTCGAAGTAGAGAAAATAGCTGTTTTGGAACAGGCAGGCCGCTCCGGCGATGGCCATGGCGCTCCTGGGGTCGGGCAGGTCCTGCCAGGTGGCGATCCACAGCAGCGCAGCCAGGGCGATGGCGCCCCAGATCAGTACTACCCAGTTGGGCAGCTCCGCGCGGCGCTTCAGGTGGCTCCGGAGGGGGTTGTCTATTGTTTCTGCAGTGCTGTCTGGTCTGTTGTCAGGTCTGCTTTCTGGTTCTTGGTCCGCACGGCGGCGGGGTTCCGTTCCCGGTTGATTCATGAGCGGCGGCTGGCCCCTTCCTCGATTTCCGGTTCGGGGTTGGTTGTCCGTAGTTGGTTGTCTATAGTTGCTTTATCTCTTCTAATCGGTGCAGCCGGCGGCATCGCTGGTCTTGAGGGAACCGGCGGTTCAGCTGCCGGCTGCGCCTGGGCTCAGTGGTAGAGCTCTTGCCCGGTAGGGGCCGTTTATTTCTTGGCCTTGGCCTTCCCGCCGCCGGCCGCGGCGATCAGCTTCTCGGCGGTGGGCACGTCGGCCTTGCCGATGATCCGGCTGACCTTGACTCCCGGGTGGCCTTCGGCCTCGCCCTTCACCATGGTGGTCCCGTTGGCTCCGGTATGGAGCTCCGGGTTCATGATGTTCACGTGGCTCTTCAGTTTCAGGCAGTAGGCCGTAAGTTCTGTCAGAGGCATGGTTCACGCTCCTCTTGCTAAGCTGCCGGCGGCTTGCGCCGTCCGGTTCTCGGGGAGCGTGGCGGCCCGGTTCGTTCCCTATTGGTCCCTATCGGGGTCTCCAGTCTCCCACGTTATGGCAAGTATAGCACACTGCCTACTGAAGTGGGGGACTTTTCCGATAGGGATTTTGTTCCGTTTTCAATTCCTTAGTAGGAATGTTTGATTCGGGAAAGGGAAGGCTGATAAATTGGCGACGGGCTGGGCTGGCGGGGAGGTGGATGCTGTCGGTCTTTCCTGGTGGGTGGCGGCGGTTAGTCCTACTTGGTTGGATGTTTTCTGCTTGGTTGTTTCCTGGTGTCCTTGCTGGGGAAGGGGTCGCTGGCGGCCAGGTCGGCCGGGTCTCTCCCTTGCGGGTCGGCCGGGGCCGTTTCCACCTTTACTTCCCGGGCTTGGAGCAGTTCGGTCATGGCGGCGTTGGCCTGCTGCCCGCCCTGGTCCGGGTCGGGGTGCAGGATGACCTGGCAGTTCAGGCCGGCCAGGGCGTCGGCCAGCTGCTGCTGGTGCCAGCCGCTGGTGCCGGTGGTGGCCCAGACGGCTTCGGTGTCGTCCGTCCGGCTGGTGAGGGCCAGAGCGTCGGCGATGCCTTCTACTATTCTGACTATCTTGGGTTCGGTTCGGGTTCCCAGCCAGCAGACGCTGTTCCGGGATGGCCCGATCGTTCTTTTGGTGACGCCGCCTTCCAGCAGGGGCTGGTCCGGGGCCGGCTGCCCTTGCTTTCCGATGTTGATTCCCTGCAGCGCCTGGGGCGCCGGCAGCCCTTTCGGGCTGGTGTCTCTGGCCTCCAGCCAGGCCTGGGGGCTGGCCAGTAATGCGGTCACCGCGCCGTAGCACTGGGCTTCGGGGTCGATGCGGTAGCGGGGCCGCCAGCGCAATGCCGCCGGCGGTTCCTGGTCCTGGGGCCAGAGGTTCCGGTGGTTCAGCCACCTTCGGGCCGGGTGCCAGCTTTCTTCCGTTATCTTGTAGGTCCTCTCCCAGCGACGGAGCAGCTCCTCCGGGGTGAACCGGGGTGGGGCCGGGGCGGCGTAGCTTCCGCTGTAGGTCGCGTTGTAGGTCGCGTTGTAGTTTGCGTTGCTGTTGCTTTCGGCCAGGCCGTTTTCCACCAGCCAGTCGTAGGCTTGGCGTCGGTCGCCGCCGCGTTCCCGGATGACCAGGTCCAGGACGTCGCCGGACTCGCCGCGTTCGAAGTCCTGCCAGTAGCCGCTCCGGCGGCTGTAGCGGAAGCTGCCCTGGCGGCCCCAGCGGAGTTCGGTGCCGTCGCTGCGGCTGAGCCGGCTGTTGTTGGGCCCCAGTAACAGGCAGGCTGCCTGGTAGCCGATGCTGGGCCAGTCCAGCGTCACCGGGTTGGTTGCAGGTCGCGGATTCGCGGCGTTCGTCATGGCGGCGGGCCTTTTCTGTTGCTGGATGGGGGTGGGCTAGAGCAGCAGAGCTTGGTCGGCCTTGGGCTGCTGTTTCCCATTATAAGCCGGCGTCCTGGCTTTCTGGTTGCCGGCTGGCGCTGCTTCGCCTTCTACTGCGGCGTTCGCGGCCTCCCCGTTCCATTCTTCCGGCCAGGGCAGGTCTTTGCGGCTGGCGGCTTCCTCCCGGAGGGCGATTTTCCGCTGGGCCGCAGCTTCCTGGCGCCATTGTTTGGCCGCGGCTTCTTGGGTCTCCAACGGCCGCTCCCCGTAGAGCTCCAGGAAGCGGTACCAGCCGCAGGATTCGGCTTTTCCGTCCCGGGTCAATGGATAGTTCCGCCGTCCTTCGGCTTGGGCTCGGCCGCACCCCGTGGCGCATTCTGCCGCCCGCGCGCAGGGCGTTGTGGGATTCTCGGCCAGCGGTTGCTCCGGGTCGTCTTGGTCCAGGTAGGCCTGCAGGATGTCCTGCGTTATCTCTAGGGCCTGGGCGTAGTGGGCCCGCTCGGTGTTGTGCTGGTTCATGCTGAGCCAGTCCCAGCCTCGCTCGGCGGGGTCGCTGTAGTCCTTGGGGACGGCTTCCGCGTACCAGTGGAGTTGCTGGATGTGGGCCATCTGGTCCTCGGTCAGCTCCGCTTGCGGTTCCCTTTGAAGTATTATCCGGCGGGATTTGGTCGGCGGCGGCGGGCTGCCGGTGTACCAGAGTTGGCACTCCCGGTTGACTTCGTAGGTTCCGTCGGTTAGATAGGGGAGTTTCCTGCCTTGCTCGCGGTAGATGCGGTGCAGCTGCGCTGGTGTTATGGCCTGCAGCCGACCGCAGTCCTGGAACATAGTGATCCCGGCCTCGGTGCAGAGTTGCTTTATCTCCTCCGGCGGAGTGTCCTGGTAGTAATCCAGCCTGGCTCGGCCGATCCCGGCGGCTCGCGCCGCTCGGCGCAGGGCATCGCCGAACTCCAGCAGGTTGCTCATGGTTAGTTCTTGTCTTGGCTTCCCGGGGTTGGTCCACTTGTCCTGCTTCCAGGGCTGCTCCTGCAGGCTGCTGGCCAGCTCCAGCCAGGTGGGCAGTTGGTCGGCCCACTGGCTGGTGACGGCTTCCAGTATCTGCAGCAGGGCTTGGTCGGTTTCGTAGTTGGCGTCTTCAGGGTCTTCGATCGGCCGGGGCAGGCCGATTCTCTGGCGGGCCAGCTGGAGGAACCATTGCTTGGGCTTCGGTTGCAAGCTCGTGGCTGCTCTCTCCGTGGGGGGATTCTCTGTTTCCGTGATGACTGTCTCCGGTAACTGGGCCAGGATGGCCAGCCTGACCTGGATGGCCTCGGTGTCGTAGAGCCGGGGGCGCAGTAGGCCGTCCAGCGCAGCCAGGTACTGGATACTCTCGGCGGGGACGCCGGCCTGGGCCAGGGTCAGTTGCTGCCCTGGGGTGCAGGAGAAGCGGGTCTCCGCCCACTTGGCGGCGGCTCGCGCCGTGTCCTCCCAGGTCTCTTCCACCATGGCTTGGTGGAGTGTCGCCAGGTCGGTGATTTCCTCTCGGTCCAGCCTGCCTTTGGGCAGGTCCAAGCCCCTTGGCTGGAAACCGCCGGGGGTGAGCGCGGTGTTCACGGCGTTCAGGATGGCTTGGTGGCCCTCCGGCGCTGGGTGCTGCCATTGCTTGGGGTCGGGGTAGGCGGGCTTTCTTCTGCTTCCACTTCGTGGTTTCATTCCTTACCTTCCTGGGAATTCTGGTCGGTTTGTATCATTCGCTTGCCAAATGGTTTAGTAATGTGGTAATGTTCGTTTAGTCGAGTTCTTTTTAGGAGTAACTTCTAGTGAATTCCCCTTTGCCGCCTCCCCGCGATCGTGCTGAGGCTCTTTCTCGTATCTCGAAGACCGGTAGGCCTGGCCGTTCCTTCGCCCGCGACTTGCGGATCTTGGAACTCTCCGCTGAAGGCCTTCGCCCTCGCGAGATCCTCGTTCGGATGTTGGAGGAGGGCTTCTCCTGTTCGCGCTGGGCGGTTTATACGGCGTTGCAGGCAGAGCGCCTGCGTCTCCAGGCTTTCCTACTCGAATCGGCTGAGGGGACCTCGGTCCCTGGTACTCCCGAGGAACTTGGTCCTTCCGCCGTTAGCTCGGCTTATTCTGAATCCGGAGGTGTTTATGCCCCGTGCGCGGAGGGCAAAAAGAACCGCCCCGGCTAATCTAGCCGGAGCGGCTTTGCTCCGCGGCACCGTTCACGTCAATCGCATTGGAGCTAATGAAACCAGACAGTTGCTGACCTGCTCTGTCTATTCCATTGTAGTAGAACGTAGCATACTCGTCAAGCAAATGAGTTTGCGTTTTTGCCGCATTTGGGATGGTTCAAGGCGTAGCGCTGCTTTTTTCATCCCTTACTAGCTCCTTAGTCGATTGATTGGGTCCGGCTGGCGCCGGCGTTTTCCATAATCAATTTGATTCAAGGAGTCTCTTGATGTCTAAATTCGACGCAGCGACTACTGAGAGCATGATCTTCGAGCTCTCCTCGTACGATTCTCTGCCCGCGGCGGCGGTTGCCAATGCCGGCCTGGGCCTGGGTTCTCTTACCCTGCAGGAGGCGCATAATGCGGTGCTCCAGGCTGGCGGCCGGCCCAGCCGGCTTGGTGGTACTGGGTTCTCTTTCTCTAGTTCGGTTTGCCACGGTGGCAATAGTCCTGCTGGCTGTTGGGCCAGCCTCCACCAGGGCCGGGTGGTTCTTCATTGCCACCGGTGTTCTTTTCCCACCTCTGCGGATAATATCCGCGCCCGCTGCGGGCTGCCGGCGTGGGATGCCCCCAATGATAAGCCTGGCTTCTTCCCTGATTCCTCTGGCGCCCTGGCTCCTATCGTGCGAAGGTGGGACTATCGTCGGGTGGGCGATGGCGCCCAGGTCACCCAGGTGCTTCGCTACCAGCCGGCTGGTCTCCCCTGCTCCTTCAAGGATTGCGGGAAGTCCGGTTCCCGGCATAAGCATCCGTGGCTGGAGCCACGGGGCGTGACGCTGGATGGCTTCAAGCTCCGGGCTCATCGTCTGTCCGGTTCCTTGCCAACTTCTCCTGTTCTCCCGCCGGCCGGTGTGGTAGAAGAGCCCGAGCCTTTGTACATCCTGGAGGGTCAGGACGCCGCCGACAAGGCGGCTGCCCTCGGCATGGATGCTTACAGTTACGTCGGTGGTTCTCCTTCCGCCGGGAAGGCGGATTACTCGGTCGCTTCCGGCCGTCGGGTGCTGATTCATCCGGATAACGACCTGGCTGGCGCCAAGGCTGCCGCCGAGTCGGCAGTGGCCGCTCTGAAGGCTGGCGCTCTCTCTGTGGGCATTCTCCCGGCGGTGCGGCGGTTCAAGGGCGCTGACCTGGCTGATCTTCCTTACGAACAGCGGCGCTCTGCTTTGCTGCAGACTCCGGAGCATATCTTCCTCTCTGCTCCCGCTGCCGATCTGCATTTGGCGATTCAGCAGTTCCGTGGCGCGGTGGCCGAGAAGGAGTTTCGTCCCTTTATCTGGGCGGGCCGGAAGCAGCATGTCGAGGAGCGGGCCAATCTGGCCTGGGAAGGCCTTCGGCTGGCCCATCAGCGGGGTGATGCGGACCGCCTCCATTCTCAGGGCGGCGTCCCGGTCGTGCTTCGCCCGGATGGACCCGAAGGTTATACGGTTCAGCAACTCCGTACTCGGGAGGACTTTCTCCACCTGGTAGGTCGGGATTGCTTCTGGTACTCCAGCTGGGCAGAGCGGGTCTTCGAGCCCTTGAAGGATGAGCTTTCCACCGTTGGCGGTCCGGGGGCCGATCCCGCCCTCGAGGCGGCGGCCGCCTGGCTGCGGCAGCAGCGTCCCTCCGAGGGCGCCCGGGTTGGGTGGCGTCCCCGCAAGGACGGGACTTCGTGCTTCTGCCTAACTGCGCCCGAGGGTTGCCTCCCCTCCGGCACCGTTGTCTCCTGCATGATGAAGCGTCCGCCCAGCTGGCTGGAGCCTTTGCATTCGGTCACTCCCTTTCCGCATCTGCGGAAAGGCAAGCTGGATACCGCCGGCGGTTTTCATCCGGAGACCGGGGTCTTCGTCAACGCTGCCGCTTTCCCCGACCTGGTGGTCCCGGACATCCGGGAGAGTGTCCGTCTCTTGCGGGAGCTCTTCTCGGACTTTCCCTTCGTTGACGAGGCCGACCTCTCGGGGACGGTGGCTCATTGCCTCACTCCCATGGTGCGTGGGGCCATTGGCGGCAAGGCGCCTATGACCGTCTACACCAAGGTGGAGACTCGCACCGGGGCTTCTTTGCTGACTGACGTGGTCTCTACCGTTCTTATTGGCGACTATGCCTATGGGTTTCCCTATGTCGGTGACTCGGCGGAGATGTCGAAGTGCATCACCAGTGTGCTCTTGAGCGCGGCGCCGCTTATCCGGTTGGACAACGTCAACTCCACGCTCCGGGACCGGGGCATGTTGGAGCTGGCTACTTCCTGCAAGCACGGTGGGCGTCTCTTGGGCCATAACCAGCATGTGGTGCTGGACGCTCGGCAATCCACTTGGTGCCTTACCGGCAATGCTGTCCTCATGTGTCGGGAGTTTCTCAATCGTACTCAGCTCGTGCGGCTCGATGCCGACGTGCAGCATCCTTGGGAACGTCATGGCCCCGCCCCGGGGCGGGAGTGGCGCTTCCCTGATCCGATTGAGAATGCTCGGGAGAATCGGGGGGTCTATCTGGGCGCCTTGTGCGGCTTGATCCAGCACTGGTTGGATTCCGGTAGCCCGCTGGCCCGTCTGGCTACGCCGCTCGGTGGTTTTGAGCGGTGGACTGCGGTGGTCGGCGGTATTCTGCAGTGCGCCGGCTTCGGCGGGTTCATGCAGAACCGGGAGGACATGATTACTGCCGATGAGGACGAGGAGTCCGCTGATGAGTTGGCGCAGGCTTGGTTCAACGACTTCGGGTTCGATTCCGTCCGGGTTTCTTCGCTTATGACCACTGCTAATTTGCCCGTTGAGGGCAAGCTGGCCGAGGGTTACCCGGTGGTCGACCTGCAGCGGGTTAATCCTCGGGCCTTGGGCGGCTGGCTGCGGCGCCACATGCTGAAGCGGCGTTTCCGGCTGGACGACGGGACTCTGGTTAAGGTTGTTCGGAAGGCTCCGCCTCCCGGCCGGGGCAACGGCTATCTTTGGGCGTTGACGCCGGTGGAAGAGCCGGAAGCTCCTCGCCCTACGGCTGGCACTGTGGTGCCTGATTCCGTCTTGGATGATATTGCGGCGGAGTTGGCTGGTGAGGCGGTGCCCCTGGCAGTTCCTGCGTCCGCTGTCGATTTTCCGCCAGGAGTCCTGCCTGCGGCCGTGGCGCCAGTTGTCCCTCTGGGTCAGGCTCCGCTGGCGGCGTCTGTGCCTCCTGTTACCCCGTCCTACGCTGATGGTGAGCCTGGGGACGCCCCTGAGTCGGCTAATGTCGTCGACTTCGGCGGGGAGGAGGATTACGGCCAGTGGGCTGCTTCGCTCTCCGGTTAGCTTTGTCTCCGGGGTTGCTGCTGTAACCCCTTCTAGGTTTCAACGATTGAAAAAGCTTTCTCCTTTTCAAGGGGCCCTGGCGGGTCTCTTTCGGCGCGTCTGGCGCCTACCCTTCCACCTCGTTTTTCTCCTTTTTCGGGCTTTGGAGCCGTGGCTGGTCGGGTCTTCGGCTGGTGAAACTCCCTTCCGCAGGGTTGTGGGGGTCCTCTCTTCTGTTAATTCCGGTGTTGATTCCGGCTGGAAGGCCGGTCGACGGCCTTGCGGTAGACCTATATACCATTTTCATTCCTTCTAGAGGGAAAAGAATTTCAGCTCGGGAGAGATTGTTTCTGGGCTGGTCAGCGTGTCCTTCTCTGTTGGTTTGGTTCACTCCGACTACTCGGTTGTTCCAGGGGCTTCTCCTGCTTTAATTCCTGCTGGCTTGCTCTGGCGTTTGACCTGGCTCCAATTCTGTGGTGGGGAGTATTTCGCTCGTCTCCGAGGCGGTAGCGCTTTCTTCTTCCAAGTGCGTGGCTAGAGCCTGTCCGTTGCGGTGGGCTTTGCCTTGCCCGGCTGGCTTCGTCGTTGTTCCTGGGCTTGAACTCTGGCGGACCACTTGGGGTTCGCTTCCTTTTGCCGCGGGCAAGTTTCGGGCTACTCGCTGGCCTTCTTCCGCTGGGGGCGGGCTCTCTTCTGCGTTGTCTGATTGCTCGGGAGGCTGCTCAGCCGTAGCCGTCATTCCCTTGAGCGCCCAGGCGAACATGTCCTGGCTGGCCGGCGCGATGGGCGTCTTTCCTTTCCGCGTGGCGGAACGTCGGCTGCTGGCGGCCTGCTGCTCGGTCAGCTCGCTCAGGTTCTGCAGTTCGGCCTGCTCGGCTTGGAACAGGGCGGCCTGTTCGCTCCGGCGGGGTAAGCTGCCGGTCACCGTGGCGGAAATGCTCCCGCTGGTGTCGTTGTTGTCTACCCCGTCTGGGCCTTGAGGCTCTGGCCCTCGCAGGTGCTCCGGGATGCCCCAGGACTCCGGCATCAAGAGGTCGCCTTCTTTCTGCTGGGCTTCCCGGGCCTGCGCCAGGATCCGCTCCAGGGAGTAGGCGTTGGCCCGGTCCTTCTGTTCCTGGTTGTCGATCACCTCCCGGGCCAGGCTGACCATCAGGTCCTCCTCCTCGGCGGCGAAGGCGCTGAGTCCGTCCTCGGGGAGTTCGCCCTCGATGGCCAGGCTGCACTGCATCTTCTGGCTGAGCAGGCTCAGCGCGGTCAGCTGCAGCGTGTCCCGGTACGCCAGGAAGATGACTTCCACCGGCTGGTCCTGTCCGATCCGCCAGGAGCGGCGGGAGGCCTGCCGGGTGGTATAGACGCTGTAGTCGGTCTCGTACCAGATTATCGTCGGGAAGTCGATCAGGTCCAAGCCGGTCTGGACCAGCCGGGGGTTGCAGACCATGGCGTCCAGGCCCTGCTTCACCTGCTTGTCAATCCACTCCCGCCGCTTGGCCGCGGTGGGGCTGCCCGACTTCAATACCGTGGTCCGGTGGCCGTGGCCGGTCAATAGCTCCTGTAGCCGGCCGGTGATGTCCCTGGCCTCCGTATGGGTGGTGTAGATCAATACGCGGCGGCCGGCCTTCTTCTCTCGGGCGACCAGCTCGAGTAGCATCTTTTCTTTCGGGTAGAGCTGCTGGTCGTCCAGGGCCGGTGCGGTGGCGATGGGCTGGTCCTGTCCCGCGTCCCGGACCTGCTCCTCCCGCCAGCAGGCGTCGGGGTACGCCAGCAGGGACTGCAGGTAGCCGCCGATGACCCGCTTGGAGCCTTTGGCCAGTTCGTCCGCCAGGTGTCTCTTCAGGTCCTGTTCCAGCTGCCGGTAGGCTTCGGCCTGGGAGGTCGGCGCTGCTGGGCGTGCGTTGTTCTTGTCTGCAGGCTTGGGCCCTTTCCCGGAAGGCTTGGGCTTGCGTTTGCCGGTGGGTTGCCGGGTTTCTACTGTCGCAACTGGTGTCGCAACTGGTGTCGCAACTGGTGTCGCAACTGGTGTCGCAACTGGTGTCGCAACTGGTGTCGCAACTGGTGTCGCAACTGGGGGCGTGGCCGGTGCAGTGGCTGGTGCAGTGGCTGGTCCCGTCGCCGGCTTGGTCTCGTCCAGGGGTACCGGCAGTACCGTCTCCTTGTATTCGGGCAGCCTGGTGGAGACGTCCTCCATTCTCAGGAAGACGGTGTTGTGGAGTAGGTGCCGCAGGGCGGTGGGGGAGATGCCCGGCTTCTCCCGGCGGGAGCCCATGACGCGTTTCTTGCCGGGATGGCTCCCGGTGTTGGTGCGCTTTGCTTTGACGGGGTCGGTTTCTTTCTCCCAGGTCATCACCTGCTCGGTGAAGCCGTACTGTTCCACCCACTTGTTGACTTCCTCGTAGCCGAATTCCCTTCGTACCGACTTGGAGACTCGGTAGAGGACGTAGAACAGGGTGGAGGCGTAGCCGCCCATCAGCGTCCCGGTCAGGGAAAGCGTCTTGCCGCAGCAGTCGGCCAGTACGCCGGCGCTGACGCCGCGGGCGGTGTTCCGGCCCTTGTACTCGTGCACTTCGTCCACGATCAACAAGTCGAACCAGCCGTTCATCCGGCGTTTGACGTACTCGGCGAGGGCGATGCGGTTCTCCTTGTGCCCCGGGGCGCGGGCCGCGGTCCACAGGGCCTGGCCGCACTTCAGGCAGTTGACTTCATGATTCGCCAGGCGGCTTGCTTCGGGGTACTTCTTCTGTCGGAAGTTGGTCGGCGTGTAACAGCCCGGGCAGCACGGTATCTTGCCCGGAGTGGGCAGCTCGGCCCAGGTGGCCTTCTCCCGCGGCGGCGGCGGGTACACGTCGTAGCCGGCGGTTTCCTTCTCCAGCTGCTCGGTGGTCAGCTCCGTGGAGTGCAGGTAGTAGCTTCGGCGGTAGCCCACTTCGGCTACCTTCTGGGGGTAGTGGTTGCTGACTCTGACGTCGCACTCGGGCAGCGTGTCCAGGTGGTTGTTGGCCTGCCGCCAGTTGCTGGGGTGGCGATAGTGCAGCGCCGGCAGCTTGTGGTAGCTCAGCGCGGCGCTGGACTGGGACAGGATGACGAAGAGGGGGTTGTTTGGCGTCGCTTCTATCTTTCTGCATTCCTCCAGGTCCGCCACGTGGTTGACGATTCTCACCTTCACCTGGGGCAGGGTGGCCCGGATTTCCTCCCGCCACTTGGTGGTCAGGTGCGCGGGGCACAAGACTAAGATTCGGCTCATTTCGGCCAGGCGGGCCGCGGTCACGGCGATGAAGGTCTTGCCGGTCCCCATCTCGCCGACGATGATGGTCCCGGGCTGGGTGGCCAGGGAGTGGGCGGCGGCCTGGGCGGCGTAGTGCTGGCTCTGGATGGGCGGCCGCAGGAGTTCGGGCCAGGGTCGGTCGTGCTCCTGGGGGGAGTAGCGGGGCGAGAGGCTGCGGGCGATGCGCCGGGCGATCCCTTCGCCGTACTTGGTCATGAATTCGGTCAGGTTCATGCTGGTCTGCTTCTTGTCCTGTTCTCGTCTGAGCGGGAGGTGGATTGGGATTGCTGGTTGGGATTGCTGGCTTGCTACGTTGATTCCCGTTGGCCGGGGTTGGCTTCGTTCTTAGCTCGTGGCCCTAGCCCACGTATTCGATCACTCCGGTTTCCAGGTTCAGCGCGGTGAGCGTGGTGCGGAGGCGCTCCTGGTGCACCGTGCGGTCGTCGCTCTCGCGGATGCTCACTGTCTCCTTCCTGGTCTGGCCCTTGATCAGTACCCGGTCGGGCAGCGGGGTCGGCTGGTCGGGGTCGAGGGCACTTTGGTCCGGCGTGGCTTCCAGGCAGAGATTGTCCAGGTGGCCGGCGGCCGCCATCCAGGCCATGTGGCCCCGCCGGGGCGGGGTCAGTGAGCGTACGCGGAACTCCTCCGGGTCGCTCAGCAGCTCGGCGATTTCCCAGTGCTTCCACAGGCCCACCTTGCGGGCCTCCTCCACCGCCTGTACCGGGTTGATCTGCCGGCTGGTGAAGACCAGCTGCTGCTCCGCCACGTGGGGGATCCGGTGCCGGTGTTCGTCGTCCACGGCCATGTAATCCCGGCTGGTCAGGGGCGCGCGGCGCAGTTCCTTCAGTTCCGGAGGCCGGAAGGCGGCCCAGTTCCGGATCAGCTGCTGCTGGCCGCGGTCTCGTTCGTAGCCGTCCCTTCGGTAGCCGAAGACTACCAGTAGCGGGCTTTCGGCTTCCGCGGTCAGTTCGGCCAGGGCGTCGGCGTCGTTGTTTTCACGGGCTGCCTGCAGCTTGGTCTCTCTTCGTCGAAGGACTGACGGTTCTTCGGGCATGGTCCAGGCTTCGATTGAATCGTAGTGGGTGCTGAGGGAGAGCTCCACCTCGGGCAGGCGGTGTTGCGGCGTGGTCAGGATCAATAGTCCTTCCGGGACCAGGTAGGGGCTTACGCGGTCCAAGACCCGGCCGGCGGTCTCCTCCGGGTTCTTGCTGGGGCGCATCCGGTCGGTGTTGGGCAAGTGCAGGAGTATGGCGCTGAAGGCCCGGTGGCTGATGGCGGTGCCGAAGAGCTCGGAGTTCAGGACGGCGTCCAGCAGCTGGGTGGCGTTGGCGGCCTGCTCGCTGTCGGCCTCGGCGCCGAAGGTGAGTATGCGGCAGTCGGGGTCGTTGTCGACGTTGCTGGCGTTCTTGCTGCGGCTGGTGGCATATCTCCGGTTGTCCATCAGGCTGGACCTGAATTCGTTGACGGCGTCGCCGTCCTTGCAGCAGGGGTCCAATAGTCTTACGGGGGCTCCCATGGGTAGTTGCTTGATGGTGCAGAGGCTGCCGAGTTCCCAGGCTTGGTTCATGGTCAGCGGCGGGACTTCTCTGCGTTCCGGCCTGGGTTGCTTCGGGATTAGCTGGTCTTGGTTCATGGCGGTGGCCACCTTCGGTTTTTGCGGGCTTTCGCGATAGTTTTCGGTGAGTGTTTAGTCTTTGGGTTTAGTGGGGCTGGTTGGCTCTCTCAGCTCTGTGGGCGCTCTTAACTCGGCTGAGCGGCCTTTCTACTCTCCAGGGGGAATGCGGAGCAGCCCGCCGGCGACGGCGGAGCTCAGGTCGGTGGTCAGCTTGGCCACGTTGGGGTGGCAGAGCCAGGCCTTGACGTGCTGGCTCTCCAGCGGCTGGATTTCCCCTTCCACCAGGCCGCGCAGCCAGAGCCATTGGCTCCAGTGAGGGTGCAGGGGCAGTTCGCACCGCTTGTCCAGGTACAGGTGGTGGCGCGCCGGGCCGTCCTCTTCCTTCTCGGCCAGGAGCAGGAAGGTCACCTCGCTCGCGTGCCCCGTCGGCGGGTTCGGCATCCCCATGGGGGTGTACATCATGTGGTGCCACGCCTTGCTCTGGGGCAGGCGGGCCATTCTGGTTCGCCAGCTGGCCCGGGGCGACAGCTGGCAGGCGGGGAAGTCTTCGCTGAAGTCCAGCATGCCGCCGGCGCCCTTGGTGATGCGGCCTTCGCGGCGCAGGGGCGGCCGCATGGCGTCGCTGATGCCCTTCACGGCAAAATGGCTGCCGACAATGGAGAGGAACCACAATTCTTGGGTCTCCCGGTGCAGGGCGAACGCCTCCACTGTGGCCGAGTGGCCGTCGCTGTGGATGGTGTGCAGCTCTCGGGCTTGGGGGTTGTCCCGGTAGGTCTGGAGCTCCTCGGCGGCTTCGCCTTCGGTGTCTTCGTCCCTGGCTGCCGGCTGTTCTTCCAGTCGGTTCTTCCCTTCCGTTGTCGGTTTGCCTTCTGTCGTCATGCTTCCTGTCTTGCTTCCTGTCTCGCTTCTTGTCGTGGTCGTCGTCATGGCTTGGTTGCTCTCCCTGGGGGTGAGGTTTCTCTACTGGTTGATTCGGTGGTCTGACTCGAGTTCTTCCGGTCTCGCCGGTGCGGCTTTCCACCTCTTCTAGTGTGGGGCTATTCTATGCTGGGGCCGAAAAAATAGAAAGCGATGGTGGGGTTGGCTTTCCTTGGGTACGGAGCGGCGCTGGGAGGTCGTGGGCTGGGAGGTAGTGGGCTGGAGGCTGAAGGCCGGGGAAGGATTCTCTGGTGGGGCGGGGCTGGTGCGGGGGTGAGGGGAGGTGTCTCCAAGGGCTGGGCCCTTGTTTAGTCATTGTTTAGACAATGCTGTTTAGTCGGTTGTATTCTTCGGGGAGACCCCGACCTTCTGGTGAGTAATGGCTTGGCCGGTTCTTCGGATTCTCCTTGCGCGTTCCTCCCGTTGTTGGCGGGCTCGGCTGGCTGAGTTCCGGCTGCCGCTGGCGGGCTTGTTGGCTCTGCTGGCCTTTTGCTTTTTTGCTACTGATAGCCAGCCCTTGCCGGGGTCGCTTTACGGCGCCAAGCCTGGTGGGCTGACTTCGGGCCTGCGGGCTGCCTGGTTTCTCTTCTTTCCCGTCTTCGGCCTGGTGGCCTGGCGGCTGAGCCGGCGTTTCGGGCTGGGGCCGTTGGCGCCCTTGCTGTCGCTTTCCATGCTGGCTTGGTTTTCAGTGCTCGGTGCCTCGGACGGCTTGGACGACTTCCTGGTGGGCTGGGCCAACGTCGTCTACGGGTTGCTGTTGTTCCTGTTGCTGCTGCCGCTTGTCCCTTTCTACGGGTTGGTGGATTGAGCGCCGCCGTCCGGCTCTACATCTTCTGCTGCTGGAGTAGCTGTTGCTGCCGGCCGGGGCAGCGGCCCGGGCCTTTCGGGCAGGAGCCCCACCTTCCGCCAGGCATCGGTCAGGTCTCGACTTAGCTCGTACTTCGACCAGCGATTGACCAGGTCCTGGAAGTGGTTCTCTAACTGTTCTTGCTCTCCTGGGGGAAGCTCGTCCCATTCTCGGTCGGCGCCGGCTTCCTTCGCGGAGCGTTGGTAGAAGTCGGTCAGCTCGGCCAGCGTCCAGTAGAAGATGATCTGCTGCTCCGGCGGGCCCAGGGGCTGGTCGGTTTCTTTGATCAATGGCACGTGGCGGTGGGGCATGGGCGTAACTCCAGCTGGGTTGGGTTGCTTTCCTGGGGCTGGAGTCTATTGTAGCCGGGGCTGGTGGCTGGGTATGTGGGTGGTGCCGTCTTAGGTCGGCGTGACCGTCGGCTCCCGGTGCTTTCTCTCTAGCCCTCGGGGCGTGTGCCCGTTGGCCAACAGGTTGGCGTGGCGGGCGCAGTAGTTGTCGCCGGGGCCGGTTATTCGCCAGCGGCGGCACTGGTAGTAGCCGCCCCCTTGGGGTTCGTCCTCGTGTTCCCGGTTGCGGTGTACCTGCTGGATGCAGCGTTCCGGGTCGGCCGGCTTGGAGCGCTCCGGGTCGTCGGGCAGGTAGGCCTGGTAGGCCGGCCGGGCGTTGGCCGCGGCCAGATCCTCCGGCGTGGTCAGGGCTAGTAGCCGCCGGCGTTCGCCTTCCTCTTCTTCGGGGAAGTAGGAGAAGTAGCGCTTCTTCAGCTTCCGTAGTTCCTGTGAAGTTATCTCTAACGCTTGGGCGGCTTGGTAGTCCGTCTGCTCCTTGGTCCGGGCGTGGTGCATGACGCTCATCGCCACCTTGAGGCGGCTCATCTTGCCCATGTTGTTCCCGGGTTCCATGTAGCACTGGGGCAGCGGGCAGGTGAGGCATTCGTCGTGCAGCAGGCAGCCGTCGTCGTAGCGCGGCTTGGGCCGGATGCGGACGAAGGCGGGGTTGGGTTCCAGCAGGGGGATGGGGTTGTCCCAGGTTTTCGCCACCGGGCCCTGGGGGTGGTTGTTCTTGCTCGGTTGGGAATCGGGGGCGGTGTCCGTTGTTGCGCCTGCTGGCTGGCTTAGTTCTTCTGTTCCCACCGCTGCGCTGGCTTCTGCGCTGGCTTCCTGTGCCGGCAGTTCTATGGGGTCCGTCGCCTCCACTGTCTCCGGCGTCTCCGGCGGGGACTTCCTTCTCCCGGGACGGGTCCAGCTCTCCTTCCCCAGGCCGGGGTGTCGGCGGGGCCGATTGTGGCGGCCTTCCATTATTTTAGCGCCGCTGCTTGGCGTGGCTGGGTTCTTCTGGGTCGGCGCGGTTTTAGCTTCCGGTTTAGTGGCGGTCTGCGGCATCTTGCCCCCTCGTTCGGGGATGGTTGTCCTCCGGCTGCCCTGGCCTCACTTCAGTCTCCCGTAACCTCATTCTAATTCAACCGCGGCGGTTTGCGGGGTGGCTGCGGTTACTATCTTGCTGGGCTGGCTTGCTTGGGCTGGTCGTCTAGGTTCGGTCGTCTAGGTTCGGTCGACCGGCCGGGGCCGGCAGATGATCAGGCTCTCCCTAGCGCGGGTGAATCCGACGTAGAACAGCCGGTAGACCCCGGCCTGGTCCTCCGGTTCGCCGAACCACTCGCCTCGTCCCTTGAGCGACAGGTCGGGGAAGACGTAGACCACGTCGGCCTCGGTGCCCTTCACCGAATGGATCGTGCCAATGGTTATCTTCGGCAGTTCCTTGAGGCCCTGCAGCCCCTGGGTTTGGATCACGTTGATCGGGAAGTCATACGCCTGGGGGTTGGCGCTGGATAGCAGGTTCCCGCGGAACCAGGACAGGTCTCCGGTCATTCCGGCCTCCAGCGCTTCCGGCGTCAGCATCGCCTCCAGGATGTCCGGGTTCAACCCGCCTTCGGGGCAGTCCTCCAGCAGTTGCAGGGCCTTCTTGGTGTAGCCCTGGTTGAGCAGGATGGGCTGCCGGCCCTCTTCGCTGCTGCGGGTGGCCTGCAATACCTGGGTCCATTGACGCAGCTGCTCCGCCTTCCAGATTCCCTCCTCGTAGAGTCCCAGGAAGGCTTCTAATCTATCCGCAGCGGTGACCTTCCCGGGCATGCGCTGGATGGGGTTCCAGCGTCCGTTGTTGTCCCTCCGGGGGTTGTGGAAGGGCAGGCCCTCGAGCTTCAGTCGGTCAATTATCGGCTCCAGCATGAAGCTGCAGGCGGCCAGGATCATTACTGACTTGTCCTGGTCAAGATATTTTCTGGCGTCGTTCATCAGCGTTTCGGCCTCCCGCCAGGAGTCGTTCATGCTCTGGTGGGGCATGCCGAAGATCTTGTCGCCTAGGAAGAGCTGGCGCAGTTCGCCCTTCCCGGGCCTAGGCCGGTACTCCGCCGGGTAGTTCCCCGGTGATCGGGAAATCCAGTCATAGGCCACGCGGTGCACCGGGTAGGGCACTCGGTAGCTTTGGGCCAGCACTCTCAATCGGTCGCTGGGCAGCGGCGGGTCGTTGAAGGCGCCGGGGTCGGAGCCCCGCCAGCGGTACAGGTTCTGGTTCGGGTCGCCGATGACGACTAACCGGCCGGCGGCTTGGCCCCACTTGCGGAGCAGGTGCATCTGCTGGTAGTCGAGGTCTTGCGCCTCGTCCACGAAGATGACTTCGGGCCGGCTGGGCGCTTCGTCCCACTTCTCGGTGGCTTCTTTGATCAGGTCGTTGAAGTCGATGACGCCCTGTTCCAGCTTCCAGCGTTCCCACTTGTCGGCGAAGTCCTGGATTTCCTTGCTCTTGAACTGGGTGGGCAGCATCCTACTGCGGTACAGCTGATAGATGGACAGGTATCTATCACCCGGATTATTGGCGCCGGCGTAGTCCAGGTTGTCGTGGTCGACGGTTCGGCTGCGGGCCGGGGAGATGGCGTACTGGGGATGGGTTTCGTTCCAGGAGCGGAGCTGCTGGTCGTTTTCGGCCAACGCCGGCCTTCCCAATTGCCGGTGGCAGTAGGAGTGGAGCGTCCCCACTTCGTCTGAATCCAAGGGCAGGCCGCGGTCGGCGACTTCCAGGGCGGCGGCCCGGGTCAGGGAGACCACCAGGGGCTTCAGGTCGTTCTGCAGGGCGCGGCGTACCTGGCGGCTGAGGTAGGTGGTCTTCCCGCAGCCCGGCGGGCCGTATACGCGGTATTCGTACTGTTCAGTTGTCAGGCTGGGTAGGTTGTTGGGGGCGCCTGCGTCGCCGCCCAGGGGGCCGAACTCCTGGAGTTCGTCGATGGGTTCGTATTCTTCATCGGGGTTGAAGTAGCGGGGGTCGCTGCGGTCTTGGACTGCTTCTTGGCTGGCCCAGCCGGGGCTCGTGTCTTTGGTCGTGCCGGTGGCGTTGGTGGCGTTGGTGGCGCCGGTGGCGTCGATGCCGTTGATGCCGGTCGGGGTAGTAGTCATGGCTATTCCTTGCTGCGGGGCTGTGTCTGCCGGGGGCGCTGAGGCTTAAAGAAGTTGCGGAGGGCTGGGGGAAGTGGCGACGGTTTTCCTGGTCGCGGCGCGGGCGCTTCCGTTTAGAAAACGGTGTTTAGACGGTTGTGAAATCGGCTCTTCCCGACGGGCTCGGGGAGTGGAATCTCCTCTCTCTATTCTTCCGCCTCGGCCAGCGTCCCGGCTTCTAAGGCCCTCTTGGAGTTCCTCGCGCGGCGCAATATCCCGCGGTAGTAGTTGGCTCGGTGCTGGAAGCGGCGGCGGTGCTTGCTTCGCCAGGCGATTATCAGGTCGGCGATTTCCTGGTCGTTCCATTCCCATTCCAGGGCCAGGAGGGCCAGGGAGTGCTGGTAGGCGTGCGAGGTCTGCTCCTGGAAGTCCAGCCGGTGTCCGGCCCAGCTCAGGGTGAAGCGGGGGTCGCAGTAGTTCAGGGCTCTGAATTTGAAGTCCGGCGGCTGGGCGCCTTCTTTCACGATCAGCGGCGTGGCGGGGTCGCCGGGGCCTGGGGTGTAGGGCGTGGGCTGCTGTGGCTTCGCTTCTGTGGGGCGGGCCGCTTCCTGTTGCTCTGCTTGGGGTGTTGCTGTCGGTGCTGGCTTCGTTCCCACCGCTGGCGGTATCAGGTCCAGCCCTGGCGCCAGCGGGCGGTGGTCGATTCCCTCCAGCAGGGGTAGCTGTCCTGGCGGGGCTTGCCGGCGTGGCAGTGGGGGACGGGGTTGGCGTGGTCGCATATTTCGGCCCTTCCGGGGCCGATTTCGGGGTCGGTCCCGTTTAGAGTAACGGTTTAGTTTCTTTACTATAAGCGGTGCTTTCAGGTGGAGGATTCAGTCGTTTCGGGGGAGTTGGTTCGTGGAAGCTGTGGCTTCCTCCCGGCGACTCTGGGGTTCTGCTTCTGCGGTCTATCCCGCGGTTGGGCCCGTGGATCTCCAGGTGCTTTTTCCAGCAGCCGCCGCAGACCATCAGGTTGCAGATGAGGCAATAGCGGGCTGCCGCCGGCCCTGGTGGTAGTCCTGGCGGCAGTAGCCCAGCTGTCTTTCCGCTGTCTGGGTGGCGGTGAGCCTTGGTTGCTGCGTTCCCATACGTCTATTGTAGGGGGCTTGGGCCGTTTTCGCCCCTAGGGGGCGTGGGTTCAATTCTTCGTCTTTTTCGGCTGGTGTCGCCGTAATCTGCATCGCGGCCAGCCGCTGGTCCAGGGTGGCCAGCGCGGTTGGCCGCTCGCCGTCTCCCAGCAGGATTTCTTCGATCAGCGCGGCGTTGACGTTGTCGCTTTCATTGGTGATTGTCTTAATCAATTCTCTTGCTTTGTCTATTGTGCTGGCGCTGATGTCTTCCGGGCTGGTCTGTAGCGCTCGGCCCAAGCGGGCCAGTTCCTCCAGGGCTTGGTCCTTTCTGCTTGGCGGTGAATAGTAGTCGCTCAGTCGCTTTCCTGCTTCTTGGGTCAAGATTCTTCCTTCGTCTTAGGGAGTGTCTCAAGCTGTGGGCTTCAGCCGGCTCAAGCGTTGTTGCCTTTCCTGTTCCCAACGCGGGGTGTCTTCGTTGCCTCCCCGGGCTGGTGTACCAGCTCCCTCTTGTCTCGGTTCCGGCCAACCGGCGGCTTGTGCTGCCTCGGCGGGGTCTCCGGTGCCCGGGATGGGGATGCGTATCACGCTTTGCCTCCCGCTGGCCAGCAGCAAGCGATGCAGTCGCTTGGCTTGGGCCAATCCTTGGGGTTCCTGGTCGGCGTAGATGGCGGTGGCGCCTCTTCGTTGGGTGAGCCAGCTGCGTAGTTTGTTGTCGGTTAGTGCTCCGGCGCCCAGGGTGGCGACAGTGGGGCCTGGTCTTCGGCTGGCTAGGGCCAGGGCATCGGCGATGCCTTCCGCTACGTTGGCGGTGGTCCCGTTCTGTAGCCAGGGGTCTCCGATGAGTAGCAATTTGCCTCGGGATGGCCCGATGGTCCGTTTGATTGCGCCGGCCTCCCCTGGTCTGCCTTGGTCGGGAACTTGGTTGCCTTCCGGGTCGATGCTGATGGTCTGTATTGCCGTGGCTGTTGGTATTCCCGGCCAGGCCCGTTGCCATTCTTCGGGTTCGGCTAGCAAGGCTACTATTCGGCCGCCGGTTGCCTGTTCCTCTCCATCGGTGTGTTGGTCGTCTGTCTGTCTATCAGGCAGCCAGCGGAGGCTGCTGGGCAGTGCCCAGTCTGCTGGCCAGAGGCAGCGGGTGTTCAGCCACTGTGTTATTGCTGCTGGCCTTCCTGCTATGGGAATTAGCTGGGCTTGGTTCCACATCTGATAGGCGGTTGGCGGCTTGCTCTCTGGTTCTGCCGGCGAGGGTTGCTCTGGCTTGGTCTGTTCTTCTGTTTTCCTTTCCGGTTTAGCCGGCGCGGTTTCCCGCCTGTCCCGCTGGTTCCTTCCTGCCTGGTTGGCTGCTTCTTGCGCCTTGGGTCGTCCTTCCAGCAGCTGTTGTTCTACCAGCCACTCCAGGGCGGTCTCTCGGCTGAGGTTCAGGCGGTTTTGCACTAGGGCTATAGTGTTCCCTCTTTCGCCGGTCTCGAAGTCCTGCCAGTAGCCGGTTCTTATCTCTAAGCGGAAGGAGCCCCTGTCGTCCCCAACGTAGCTCTCTCTCGTTGGACCGTTGGGGGTTGGGAGGTCCCAACAGCAATTCTGCTGTTCTTCGGCTGACCTCGGGCCAGTTCGTCCGGCTGGGGTTGCCTTGCTGCGTGGCCATGGGCTGGCCTCTCTATGCCTACTGGGTTGGTTGTTTTGGTGTTGTATTTGCCTGGAGTAAAAGCTGAACCCCGGGCCGCTTGGCTGGCCCGGGGTTCGGTGTCTACTTTCGGTCTGCGGGCAGCCGATTGGCTGGGAGGGCTGCTCTTAGCGGCTGAAGGCCGGGTCCATTCCCATCATGGACTGGTCCGGGCTGTCGTCGCTGCCGAAGCCCGCCTCCCGATTCACCCGCTGGTGCTGCGGGAAGCCGGTCTGCGCCGGGTTGGCCGGCGGTACCGGAGCCTGCGGCGGCACCGGGGCCTGCGGCGGCGGAGGCGGCGCGGTCACCGGCTGGGCCGGCGGCATCTCCATGCTGTCCGGGAAGAAGGCTTCTTGCCCTACGGCCTGGCCGTTGCTTAGGCCCTGGGGCATGTCGCCGCCCATCGGCCCGAAGAGGTCGTCTTCCGCCGGGTCTTCTCGGTCTTCCCAGTCGTGGCCGTCCTGCCAGTCGCCCTGCTGCGGGGCCTGCTGCCGGGCCTGGTGCTGGCTATCGTTGAGCGCGGGCATCTGCTCCATCCCGGCGTTCAGCGCGCCCCGGTTCTGTCCGGCGGCGCCCTCTTCGGCTCGGCGCTTCTCATCAGCGAGGATGATTTCCCGGATGCCGCTGGTGTACTGCTTCAGGTTGTCCGCGTCCTCCGGGGCCAGCGGCTCCTTCACCTTGAGTTCGATCCGAGTCCGGCTCTCGTCCACCTGCTTCAGGGTGAAGGTGGTCGCGACGTTCTCGTAGTCGATCCCGCGCTTGGTCAGGTCCTTCAGGTAATCGGTCAAGCCCCGGATGGAAGTCGGCGGCACCTGGACCATCGCCGGCCAGGCCTCTTGCGGGGTCATGATGTAGACTTGGCGGTACTCGGGGCAGGCCTTGCCCTCGCCCTGGGGCGCGGAGCGGAACATATTCTTCGGGCAGGTGCTGCAGTCGCCGCCGGGGTTCCCGTAGCCGGTGATGCCGTCGACGCTGAAGCACTCCGGGGGCACCGTCTGGCCGGCGCTGAAGGCCGTGGTGTACCAGGCCCGCGGCCGGCTGATGTGGAAGATGATGCCCTCGACTTCCCGTTCGTACTGGTCCTCGGTGGCGCCTTCGATGACGAAGAGCTTCATGCCGGCCGGGGGCAGCTTGATCTTGGTGAAGTCGCGGGCGGTGAGGGCCTCGCCGGCCAGGTTCTTCTTGGCCACTTCGTTCCGGCGCTGCGCCTCTTCCCGGTCCATGTTCAGGATCTCGTAGCGGTGCCGGGGGCCGGCGGTCTCTACTACCTGGGGTGGCACCTGGGTGGGTACCTGGGGCACTACTTGGACGGGCATCTGGTTCTCTACCACCGGGGTGAACGGCGGGTCCTGGATGAACTGGCCTTCGACTACCGGCGTGGCCGGCACCTGGGCCGGGTCGTGGTAGGCCGGAGGCTGGGGCGCCTGCTGGGGCGGGGGTACGTTGGGGTCATGCACTGTGGTCATGCGGTATCGCTCCTTTAGTTGTATTGATTGATTCGCTTGAATCGTTGAAACGTGGTGTCGTCCGCTGGCTGGCCTTGTACCTTGGCTGGGCAGCCTCCTCACCCTGGGAGGGCTGTTTGGGCCGGTAGAAGTAGCATTGGACAGGGAGGAAAGGGGTGGTAGCGGAGGCTTCTTTCTTCCACGGGCCTGGGGGTTTGGGTTGGCCTTGCCGCCGGGTTGCTCTTTTCCTCTTGGTTCTATTATACCAGCGGGTTGGCGGCTTGTGGGGGGTGCTTCAAGCCTGTGGTGGCTTTAATCTCTTATATTAGGGGTATGCAGGAGATACTTAGCGTCTTCAGCGGCATCGCGCTCGTCATCACCATCTTTGGTGGCGGGCTTTCTTCTATTGTCTTCGGCTATGCCGGTATCCAGTGGATGATTGCGGCCGGGGATCCGCAGAAGCAGGCCCAGGCGCGGTCGGCTTTGTTCGGGGCGTTTGTTGGTTTGATTATCGTCGGGGTCGCTTTTTTGATTCCGGGGATTATCAGTCAGCTGATTATTGAGCCTGCGGGTGGGGCGCCGATTGTTACTCGGGCCAGTTCTGGTTGTGATCAACACCTTCAA
Organism: uncultured Acidimicrobiales bacterium; assembly: GCA_958295925.1. Taxonomy (GTDB): domain Bacteria; phylum Actinomycetota; class Acidimicrobiia; order Acidimicrobiales; family CATQHL01; genus CATQHL01. Next base: position 240,749 of record OY282384.1, on the reverse strand, counting down.
CGTCAGCTGGTGGTTACTCCTACTGCTACTAATGCATCCAGGATGCAGGCTCTGGTCCGTCGTATTCAGTCTCAACGCGAGGCTTGTGGCCGTGACGTCTGGGATCCGCTTGTTCATCCTGCAGTTATCTCCAGCAGCGACAGACCTTATAAGATTTGCTTTACTGGTTCCGTCTATGATGAGAACGCTACCATTTCCAATTCTGCTGCGCCGGGGATTCCTGCCGATCTTATTCGGCTTAGTGCTCCTGTTGGCCGGTCTACTTATGGTGCTGATGGGAACATTCTGATCTACTTTGGCCCGGACCCCTTCCCTGCTTCTGCTGATGTTCCCAACCTCCCGTCGTCTGGCAGTACTTGCTGGTTGTATCAGCGCGACCTTGATCGTTGGGACGCTGGCAGTCCTCCTAACTAACTTTCAATCGCTGGCCATCGCGTCTTCTACCTCCTGTTTTAATTTCTCGTAGTTATCGTGGGATTGAATTCTCTTCCCGTTGAGGTAGAGGTATGGTGTTCCGTTTACGCCTAGCTTTGCCCCTTCGCTTCTCTGGGTTGAAATGAGTACCCTCGGTTCTTCCTTTGTCCAACATTCTTGGATTGTTTTTCCTGGCAATGTGCCTATCGTCTCCGCTAAACTCCTCCCCTTTCCTGCAGCTTGGAACAGACTGTCGTGATAATGTCGGAACTGGTCGTTCCCTTCCTTCCTCGCGCATTCAGCGGCGATAGCCGCTTGCCAGGATTCTTCTCCTAGGAATGGATAGTGTCGATACTCGAAGGCAAGCTTGCCTGTCTCCACGTAGTCTCGTTCGAACTGGGGCAGTATGTTGAGCGCGAAGTTCGCGCAGTATGGGCACTGGAAGTCTCCGTATTCCACCAGGGTGTCTTTCGGCAGCAGGGCTGCTATTTCTTCCGTTCGGTCCCCCGAACTGGTCCACAGCCAAAGACCGATGCTCCCTATTAGTGCTGCTCCCAGTAGCAGTGCGGCTTGGCCGCGGCTCGTGGTGACGACGGGTCGGAGTAATGTCGCTATTCCTCTGCGGTTGGTGCTCTCGTCGTCTCTCCCTGGTGGGTTCTTACTCTCTGCGGATGCCGAGGAGTCTTCGGCGTGGTGCCGGTTTCTTTGCTTGTCTGTCCTCTGCTGCTGGAGGCTCTTCCTTCTTTCCTTCTTCCTTGACGGCATTCTCTACTTCCTCGATTGAGGTTGGTGTCTCAGGCTCCTCTGAGCTTGGCTCTGTTACTTCTGCTTCACTTGGTGGGGTTTCTTTCTCAATTAACTCTGCCAGGTTTCCTTCCATGGTTGGTTCTTGGTCTTCTTCCCGTCGTCTGTAGTTCACCGAGTCCGGTTCCTCCACTCCCAGCGGCGCTGTGCTTTGTTCCTCCGCCTCTGCCATGCTGATGATGTATCCGGTGAGGATTGTCATCATTCCCAGCGCCGAGTGGCGCAGGCAGGCTACGGCCATGGCCGTATGTTCCTTCCGGTTGCGGAAGTTGTAGTCGCGGCCTGAGACCTCCTGCATGTAGGCGGTGATGATGTCCTTCACCGTCATGGTGTACAGGTTGTTCATGTCCAGGTGGACTGGTTGGTTGGCGATCAGCATCGTCAGCTTCTCGTTGATCTCTTTTACCACCTCGATATTGGAATGGTGGCAGATCAGGAAGGCTTGCTCGCCCACGGCGTAGCTGGGCTCCAGGTTTCATTGGCAGTCGTCGCTGTTGAAAGGGTGGTACTGCCGGGGTACCGGGTTTTCCTCGGTCGGTTCCGTTCTCAGTTCGGGCGTCATCTTCCGCTCCTCGTATTCTGGGAATCAATCGTCCGTTTGTCTAGCTCGTTAGTTGGTACACGTCCCTGGCGGTGAGGGCTAACGTCAGTAGGACTAGGAATCCTATTCCATAGAACGCTAGCGCTCCTTCCAGCTTCGGGCTGAGTTCCTTTCCTTTTCTTAGTGATTTCAGTGTCTGTATTGTAGCTTGGTAGCCGTCGAGCGGCGGTATTGGCAGTAGATTGACTATCGCAGCGCTGAGGCTGATCAGGGCTAGTACTGCTAGCCATGCCTGGATGCCGGCTAGTTCGATGGCTTTGGTCGTCTGGTAGATGGCCATTATGGGTCCGGAGACGCTGTCGGTTGCTCTGCCCTCTTTTATTAGGCCTGTGAAGGCCTCCAGGTAGACCTGGTTCAGGTGGACGAAACGGTTCTTGGCTTCGTTGGGGCTGGGCAGGCCCTGCTCTTTTGTCATTGCTGTGGTTTCTAGCCTAAGCCCCCACCGGTCTCCCGGTGCTGGGGCTAGGTCTGGCGGTACTTCCAGACTGACTGACTGGCCGTTGCGGCTAAGTTCTAGCTGGGTTGCTCGCTTGGTTGCCTGCCCTTGCTTCAGGGTCTGACTGAGTCTCGCGGCGTCTGGTGCCAGTGTTTCGTTTATCTGGAGGATGATGTCCGCTTCTTGCAAGCCGGCTTGCTCCGCTAGGCTGCCCTTTTCTACTTCCAGGATGCGTAGCAGCGGTGGCGCGGTGCTGGTCGGTAGTACCGACATCATAAGCAGCGCGCCTGCGAAGAGCGCAATGTTGGCTGCTGGCCCGGCTATGATTAAGGTTATTCTCTGCCGCCATGGTGCCGTGTTGTAGACACCTCTGGCTGCTGCCTTGGGGTCTTCCGGGAGGCTGACTCCTGCGGCTATTGGGATTGGCCTCAGTGAGAAAGCCGTTGGGGCTAGCGATAGCGTGGTTTCTGTCTGTTCTATTACTCGGCCGGTTATCTGTAGTGATTCAGTGTTGTGGCGCTTCAGCTCCTCGAGCTGTTTCTCGCTTGTCGGGTTGTCCTTTTTGTTCGTCGGTAGCATGGCTACCAGTCTCGGGCCGGTCTCGGTTCCATGGCTGGGGGTGCTGATGGCTAGTCTTAGTATGTGGTTGTTTTCTACCTCCGCCGGCTGGCGTCGTAGGTCTTCTACCTCTTTGGTCCACTCGACCTGTGTGGTTCCTCTGTACCACCTAAATAGCGTTGGCCCGAGTCCGATCTGGAAGCTGGCTATTCTTAGCTTGTAGAGCCGTGCTGCTATATAGTGCCCTGCCTCGTGGATGGTCAGGACTATTAGCAGTAGTGGCAGGAAGGTGAGGCCGTATAGTAGGTCGCTTAATGTCATGGGAATATGTTATTCCATTCGGTAATGTTGGCTTTGCCTGGTGTTTAACCTTTTGGTTTAGAACCTTTGCCTCCGTGGGTTGGGGTCTCCCTAAATGGGTGCTGTGGTGCCGGGTATAAAATGGGGAACGGTTTAGTGCTGTTTATTCGGGCTTTCAACTCGTTCGGGGGTGTCTTCCGGTTGTCTGGAATTCGTCGTCCCTTCCTCTTCGTTCTCGTCTCTGTTTGCCTGGCTGCTGCCACTGGCTGCGGTCTCTTCGGCGGGGGCGGCGAGGAGTCGGCTGACCTGGGTCTGATTGACTTTGGCCCTCCGGCGGTGGAGGATACCGTCCAATATCAGTTGGATCAGGCTAAGGAGCATGTGGTCCAGGGGCTGACCTACGACCCGGAACGGTTGATTGAAGTTAGCTTCGCTTATAGCCACGAGCTGCGTCTGGAGAACTTGGAGCAGGGTGTGCGGGACTTACTCGTTCTCATGGAGTATGAGAATCCTGCTGATGTCAACCTGGATTGGGTCAAGGATGTGCACCGCGCGGTCGCTGAGTTGGATCATATCTTCGCTGAGGCCGTGGAGTACGACCTTCCGCCGGAGATGGTGGAAGAATACGGCGAGTTCTATATCGAGATGCTGGATGTCATTCAGATTGCCGGCTACGGCGCCAGTCGGGCTTTGGGGGCGGCTATTGTGATTGGTCCCGATGGGCGTACGCTATTGAACCTGGAGGATCCTGAGTCGGACCGGTTCCGGGTTCTTCTTCGGGAGGCGTCTTTCTATTTGGAAGAGAGTTCTACTTCGATGGAAGACATCAATGAACGGATGAGCGGGGTTCTTTCCTCTCTTTCTACCTCTGCGGATGCCGGGGTTCCCTTTGATTCTTTTGACGAAGGTTTCTAACCCGAAACTTCTTGAGTTGGTGATTCGCTGCAATGTTGGATAAGCTGGGCGGTCCCAAAAAGGCTGGGATAATCGGCGGCGGTGTGCTGGCGATGGTGGCGCTTTGCGTCGTCCTGTTCGTCGTTTTTACCGGCGGTGAGGAGGAGAGTCCCCTTGGTCCTGACGGTGAGATTCCTATTCTGACTTTCGATGACGAACCTGAACCCGCGCCCGCTCCGGTGCCGGTGGATCCGGCTTTGGCTCCTCCGCCTGTGGAAGAGGTTCCAGTTGATCCTGTCCTTGATCCTGGGGTGGATCCTATTCAGCAGGCGGTGCAGGCTACCATCGAGGCGATGGATCAGCGGCAGTTGGCGGACTTACCCCCTGAAGAGCAGCGCCAGGAGCTGATTGACAGGGAGCTGGCTGATGACCGGAATCGTTCCGGCGTCGCTCCGCGTATCGACCTGCGTCTCCTGGATCAGAATAAAGGTTCGCGTAATCCCTATCTCAACGCCTATGAAGTCGATTACTTTGAGGACCTTGGTGGGCACTTCTGGGCTTATACGCGAGTTTGGCTCATTCTTCGCAATCTCACCGCCTTGGATGTTGAGGTCTGGACCGCCCGTCGCCTGGGTACTGAAATCCAAGAGATGAATGAGATCACTGCTCCCTTCGTCGACCGGCGGCCGGTTCCTGCTCCCGAGGTTGGTGACATAGTTCTCGACTACGGCGAGGAGTTGGAGAAGGGTTTTGAAGAGTTGGATATGGCTATTGAAGCCTTTGAGACTGCACTTACTACTCTCGTCGCCTTGGACGAGACGGAGCAGATGTCTAATCGCGATCGTAATGACCTTATTGCGGTGCGGCGCGCTGTTCTGCAGCATGCTGAGAATTTCCATAATGTGATGGCTAGTTACGGCTGTGCTGTGTGCGGTGAGCTTTTCCGGCAATAGTTGCCTTTTGCTCCCGCCTTTGAGGTGCTTCTATCCTTTCTCTGGTGAAGTTGCGTACTCAGCGGTCTGCCCGGCGAGATGGTGTCGCTGGGGAGTCCTCTCGTGTCCGTGCCTTGCGGGCTCTCTCCTCTTATGTGGAAGAGTCTCGCTCACTGTCCTTTTCTCCGCCTGAGGCACTGTCTGCTTCGCAGGCAGATATTCTCGCGGAAGACCGCTCTACTCGATCGTGGCGGCGCCTTCTGCCTCGGCCTTTTGCCGGGCGCAGGGGTGCTATTGTCCTGGTTGGCCTAACTGCTGCTTTCTTCTCTTTTGTCTTCTTCCTACCGCGGTTCATGGCGGATGAGTCTCTGCCTGCTGGCCCTCTGGAGGCTTCTCCTTTCATCGTTGCCTCGCGGGCGTTCTCTGCGCCTGCCGGCGCCGCTCTGCTGGCACAGGCCGAGGCCTTCGGAGAGGTTCTTGGAACCTCTTCTGACGGTCTCCCGGTTGTGGAACATTCCGTTACCGGGGAAGTTCGTCCGCTTACTCCGGTGGAAGCTGACTTTCCGGTCCATCTGCCTTACGTTCGCACTGGTGTTCGTGATGTTGTCTGGAGTCCTGGGCCTCATGGGTGGGGCCTCTGGTGGAATCCTGACCAGTATGGGTCCCTGCTTTCGGATTCCACTTCTCTTGACCGCACCGGGTGGCGTCAACAACAAGAGCGCGAGCTGCGGTATGCGGTGCGGGTCCTTGCTTCCCTTCTCGAACACTTGCTTGTTTTTGACTTCGACGTCTGGGTCCCTCATCAGAGCGACCTTTTAGTTCAGGGCACTGAGGGCTTGGCTGCCCGTTATCCCTCTGTCGTTTCTCTTGACTCTTGGGATGCTATTCCTCTTTCTTGGTCGTGCGACCCTTTCGTGGATTCGACCTATAAGCTGGGCGTTTCTCTGGGCTGTCCGAGTGGCGATCTGGAACAGCGTCTTTCTACAGTCTGGAACCAGGTAGGCGTCGTCCATGGTCAGTTGTCTCGTTTCGGTCGGATTGGTGTCCGGGTGGATGATGTCCCTACTGAGGTCGTCTACAGCAGTACCGTTTTGCGGGATCTGGCTTTCCTCTTCGAGGATCTTCGGCGGGACGCCCGTGATTTGCAGATCTTGCTTGAAGCTTTGCGTGTCGCCTCCTGGGAGGAGGATCTGCCCATAGATGTGGAACTCTTCCAGCTTCCAGCCGGGTCTTGAGCCCATGCGTTGGCTTTTCTTTTCCGTCGTCCTGTTCCTCCCTCTCGGCGTTGGTTGCTCCCTTTATCAAGCGACTGCCGATTGGGTTAATGGTGTCCCTTCTCTCCCTGATGCTCAGGTGGCGTCTGCCTCACCCAATTCACGTTCTTTTCTTCCGGTTCCTGCCGGCCTTTCTGCCGCTGAGTCCGCCGAGTTGCGGCGTATCCAGCGTGAGCATGCGCAGTTGATTGCATCAATTCCGACGCCGGCGCCTACGCCTTCTATTCAGGAACTCGCGGAGGTTGCTCCTGTCGCTGCTCGCGCTGCTCTGGGCTCTGCGTTGAACGAGTTCCCGGCTGGCTTGGCTGTTGCTCCGGTGGAGCATGAAGAATGGTTCGATTCTACTAAGGGCTTGCCCTTTTATCGTCCAGCTGGTGGCGATTGGTCGCCTCTCTCCCTGCGGGAAGTCCATCCTTATCGCGAAGTCTTCTACTATGAACACTTCCCAGCCACCGTGGCTAATTTCCACGATGAAAGTATTTATCAACACTTGGCTCGCGAAATGGCTTTTGAGGCTGCTGACCTGCTTCCGGTGATTGGTTCACCGCAGCCTCCGCTCATCCAGTCGATTCGTGCCAATCTGGGTTGGCAGCTCCGTGACGAACGGGAGCCAGTCATCAATGTGTGGTCGACTTTTATCGTTCTCCGGGACGGTTTCCCGCATCGCTTTGCGGTCGGCGGCGTCAACCGTCTTGTTCCCCAGTCTTGGGAAGAGCGTGGGCGCTTGTGGGAATATCTCGTGGTGGGCGAGTGGCTTGGTCCCGTTGTTGTGGAACGGTTGCAGTGATTTTCTGCTTCCTGCTTACCAGTCGTTTTGGTTCATCTCGTGCTTCTCCCAGTACTCGGTTCCTGGCTGGGTCAGTTCGTTGGTGAGCACGTGCCCTGGCAGGGGGAATCCCGCGTTGGCGCTGTACCGGTCGGCCATTACCGCCCAGCTTGGGTTGGCCCTTGCTGCCGGTGTCAGGCTGTCTTGGATGGCGTCCCCGGCTTCGTATCCCTCTACGTTGTAATAGCGGTAGTACAGTTCCGGGCCGATGACGTAATCCGGCGCAGCCCAGTGCTGTCTCTGCGGCGTCTGCCAGTAAGTCCCTTTCTTTAGTACTGGGGAGTCGAATATCTGCAGGGCTATTGGCCCGATGATGCTGTGGTGCATGTAGTCCGTGTGGTGCCAATAGTTGGGCCAGTTTTCGTTGTGGTAGCTCCGTCGTAGTATCCCTCGTTCCTCGTCGATGGCGCCGCGTCTCCCGTCGAAGGCCAGCGGGTCGTTGATCCCGATGGCTGTTGTCGCTCCGTAATGGATGGTTTCATCTTTCGTCATGGTTCCTAGGTATCGTCGGATCCAACGGTTTTCCTCCTCGAAGCTGGTCCAGCGGTTCTGGAAGGCGATGACGAAGGATACGGCGTATTCCGTTGGTTCCGGTATCTCTGTCTGCGGGCTGCCTGCCAACCCCAGCGGCAGTACTGTTCGGCTGTATGTGGTGACCTTGATTATGGGTAGCAGCTCTGAAGCGAATTCCCAATGTACCGTGGGTGTTTGGAAACCCGGGCCTCGTGTCCCGGTTCTCCCGAAGAAGTCCTTCTGGTAATTGGTCTCGCTCCAGGTGTGTAGGACCGGCGTGCTCAGGTAGTTCTGCAAGCGTGTTGTGTTGTACGCTGTTCTTATCCTGTTTTCCTTTGTCTTCTCTGTTGTGAGCTCTCTCCCGTCCAGTCGCATGGCGAACCCTGTCGTGTTCGGCAGTGCTGCCTGTTGTATCAGGCTGGTTACTGTCTCCAATAGTACTCCTCGGAGTGAGTTTCTCCCGAACCAGTGTGGTCCGATCGGTGTTTCTCTTCCGTTGTAGTAGTTGCTTTCCCTTCCCTTTCTCGTCTTGATCCTCTCTATTTCCGTCGTTGTGATCGGCTCGAACCAGGGGTTGAGCAGGAAGTGCTCTATCCCGGTGTACGGCTGGTAGAGCACGTTGTAGGCTCCTACTCTTTGCCAGCCTGGCGTTCCCTCTGGTGTCCCCTTTGGTCGTTCGTCGTACAGGAACACTTCCTCCCCGGTGACTGGGCTTATCTTCCTCCGACTTGTGTTCGTTTCAAGTGATTGGTTCACTTCCTCTTCCTGGCTTGCTTCCAATGCGTAGGCCAGCATCGGGAATAGGTGGAGGTACGGGTGGTTCTCTACTTTCTCTTTTTCCATGTAGAATGGCGTATTGCTCCAGGTCTTGTTTCCTGCTTCTGTTCCGCTCTGGTGTTGTAAGGGTGGTCTTATCGGCCTTCGGCGGTCTAAGGCGTATTGCTTCAGGAGGTCGGGGTTTAGCCTGTAGATGTCTTGAAGTAGGACCTGGTCGTTTCTCCTTGGGTCTTCCGGGATTAGTTCCTGGATTTCCTCCCATTCCTCTGGTGCCAGTTCCCTTTGTGGCCCTGGCGGTCTTTCTCTCGTGCTCTCCGTGCTCTCTGTTGTTTCTGCTCGTGTGATGAGCTGTTCGTCTGTCTTTCCTTCCCGCGCTTCTGTAGGTCTGTCTCCTTTGCTTGTATCTTCTTCGAAGGTTAGCATCGCTGGTCTTCGCGGCAGCCGTACCGCCTGGACGTTTGCTCTTCTTGGGTCCCTCAGGCCCTGTTGCTGCTCCGCCTGTTCTGGCTGTTGAGTGCCCTCTCTTCGTTGCCGCTCGCTTGCGCTGGCGCTTCCGTCGTTGTCGTTCTCTGTCCTCTGGGTCTGTGTTCTTTCCGTTAAATCAGTCTCCGTCACCGGTGCCGCCGTTTGGCAGGCCAGCATCAAGCCTAATCCTAGCCATAGCAGGGCCGATTGGATCGGCTTTCTTTTCCTTGTGGGTCTGGCGGGCCTCTGGAGCGTGGGCATCTCTTGTTCCCCTTAAACTCTTACTTCGCCCTTATGGTAAAAATTTCTTATGCTGTGGCATTTTCGGGGCCGAATTGTGTCATTCGGCCTCTTCCTCACTTTTCTCCTTGTAGCTGTGGTGGCTGGGTCTTCCAGCTCTTCTGTTGCTTATGCCCAGGACGCGGGCAATACTTCTTCTTTTTGTTGGCATAGTGGACCGGTGCCTCCCACCTCTCTCGTCGTTGACGATATTGCGGGTTATCCTGTTTACGCTCGTACTACTGTTGCTTCTGTAACCGATGACTCTTGGGGTTACAAGGCTGTTTATGCGGTTGACTTGGCTGATTCCTTCGGGAGGTATGAGTCAGGTGAGTTCAATCGGTACGTTGAGGGATCGGATGAGGGGGCTCAGTTCTGGCCGGTTAGTGAGCATATTGCCTTCTTCCACAATCTGTCCGAGTATGTCGAATACGTCTACCGGTGGCATCCTTATCCGTACTCGCATGGCGCCGGTTATGATGATCTGCGCTCTGCGCTTATGCGCTTCTCTATGCGTGATCCCGGCGGCACAATCCCTACTGGCATCACCAATCCTGCTCACGAGGCTTGGCGCCTGCTATGCTTCGAGAATATTAGGGAGTCCTCTCCTGACGACCCTATTGATTCTGGGTGTACTGTGCCTGCGTTTCGCCCTGATGATGATGATGGCCCTCATCTTTTTGACTGGGAGCATCGGTATCTTACTCCTTTCTCTCAGAGCACTCGTGCTAACAACCTGCTTGCTCTTCGCTCCCTTCGTACTTTGCAGAATGAGTATGACGATGGTATCTCTTCCGTTTCTGCTCGTTGGGAGCATCCTACCTCTGGTAGTGGTGGTACTCAGACTGATGACCAGGCTGTCCTTGTTGACGAGTTGGCTGGTGTCGCCTCCCATGATTATGCTACGCAGGAACAGATTGCCGGCGGCAATGAGCAGGCTGTAGGGACGGCTCAGACCACGGCTACTCAGTCCTCGGGGACTGTTACTACCTCCTGTACTGGCCAGTCCTGTACTCACAATTCTGTTATTGACTCTAGTCCTCACACCGTGAATGGTGCCATCAGCACTGTTGAAACTAATAATGGTGAGTTTGACCAGACGCAGGGTATACTTAATCCTACTGTCCGTAAAGCCCCGGATGGGGCAGGTGGCACTGTTGACGTCCCTGTTACTGCTGCTGCCATCCCGGAAGGTGAGCTCCTTGATCGTCAGCACGCTGGCGAACTGGCTCCGGGTGTCTATGAGGTTGTGCAGCAGCCTGATTCGCGTACCGACGTTCTGAGTGTCTCCGTTGACTTGCGGGAGCATGACCGGCGTGACCGTGAGTGGCGTATACAGGGTTTGTCTATTGGGGGGCGGGAGATTGATGAGGCATCTTTGCCTGCCTTTGGTTTCGCTCCTTGGACCGTCTCTGCTTACGCCGGGGGTGCCGGTTACCCGGAAAGTTATGCACGTGATCCGCGCTTTAACCGGTCTATTGTCGCTCTCCCGCCTATCCGGGGTAATCCGGTCTCGTTGATCAATGCAGAGGAGTCGGTTAGCCATTCTGGTTATCGGACTCCGGGCCTCCACGAAGCGTGGTATGAAACTCCTACTCATGATGATGAGACTACTCTTGGTCCCGGTTCTTCCTCTTCAGTTCGCCGTATGGGTACTCGGGAGAACCGTGTCTTCCCTCATATCTCCTGGCCCGTTAATTTCGAGGATCTCAATTGGTTCCTTTATGAACTCCCTGGGGAGTATCCCTCTCCTGAATGGTTGCAATGGGTTTATCCTGACGTCCGTGACCGCGTCGTCAAAGAGGGTTTTATCTCGAACAGTCGGTCGTCACCCAAAGATTGGGAGGGTCGGTGGAACCCGAGTAACCCTGACGAAATCTGCCATTTTGAGGGTGACGTTCCCAGCACTGCTGTTTCGTGTCCTTCCTTGCAGGATAGCGATTCTTTCTATCCCTTCGAATTTCAGACTGAGCCTCCTGCTCTTCCTGCTGACGATCATCCTGGGGAATTGAATGCCCTCCCGTTCCTGCGGTGGGGGACTGCTCGTGCTGAGGATGCCGGCGAGGTTGTCCAGGGTGAGTCCTGGCGTAAATTGAATAAGTTCCAGTTTCGTATTCGCGAGGGTGATCCCTTCGGTGGTACTGAGGGTGCCAATGCTGGGGCTGATACTGAGAGGCGCCTTGGCGTCCCGCTTGGTGCTACCCCTCGTAAGAACTTCTTGGAAGATTTTCGGGCTCTTGGTGCGGCTCCTCTTGATCCGAACCGGTCTTATCTCATGCTTCTTACCTTCTATGAGGCTCGTAGTGGTAACAACTCCGTGGAATTTGAGCGACCCGGGCTTGCTATCGGGAGCAATCTTAAACTTCCGAAACGCTTCCTTCGTCGCGTTATCTGTCGTGTTGTCGTTTCGCCTGCCGGGTTTACTGGCGCCGAGGACCCTGGCTGGAACCTGTTTAAGCGGGGTTTCGACAAGGTTACTGGCGCGCTCTCCAGTGTCGGTAGTTGGGTTACTGACATTTTCCGTGATATTGTCAGTAGTGTCGGCAGTATCCCGGATACTCTTGGCCGGTTCTTCTTCTCCTCTTCCTGTACTTCCGTAAATACTCTTGACGGCCTGGCTGATGCTAAGGTCCCGGGAGCTGCTGCTCCCGGTGGCGTTCAGTCTCTCTCTGATGCCGAGTTCGGGCAGGCCGGCCTCTCTATTTCTAATGTCGAGGCTCAGCATCGTGAGGTTTCCCAGTCCTGCCATCGGGCGACTGCTCCTGAAGTTAAGGTTCAGTGTGACCCAGGAGTCACTGAGAAGTCTGACTCCTGTTACTCTATTCCTGCCCTTCGCCTGTTTCTTAACCCTGAACAAACTCGTTTCCTGAATATCTCAGGTGATCCTGAGCCCTGGACGCCGCTTTCCTATCTCCCTCCAGGGGCTGTTGGCAACCCTCGTAACCCTCGCGTTCCGGTCTCCGGGGTCGAACTTTCTGGTTCTGCTTACCAGGTGGAGATGGGGACTCCCACCGTCTTCCGATCTATTCCTCCCGATGGCCGGCTCCGGCGTGACAATTCCGGTTTGACTCGGGTTCATCTTGATTGGGATCTGCTTTGGTCTGATGGCAATTCCGATGCCTATGATGCCGTTGACGGCTATCGACTTCGGGTGATCCCTGATCCTAAGTCTGCGCCTGGAGCTGAGGAATTCAATGTTCCCTATTTCTACGTTGTCGATAGTACCGATTCGACTATTCATGGTTCCTATCGCACTGAGGGCCTTTGGTTTGGCGCGCTCGGTCGGTGGGATAATAATGCCGGTGCGCGCAATCCCTATCTGTCTCCCGGTCGGTCCCCTCTGGGTAGTCGTGTTGGCGTGAACCATCCTTTAATGGCTTCCTCGCCGCATCTTGTTTCCCTTCTCTTGTCCGCTCCTCACAACTTCCTTCTCCCTGCGTCTGATCCTCCCGACGCGCAGCGTTTCCGTTATCCCGGAGATCCTGAGGATATTGTTTCTACTCATCGGCTTTCGGAGCTGTTGAATAAGATGCCGGTGGCCCCTGGCTTCGTTCATGAGTTCCAGATTCAGGCTTATCACAACCCGCTTGGCGGTGACCGTGTGTACGGTCCCTGGTCGGAACCTTTTATCGTCGACGGCAATAAAGCTGCCTGCTCTGTCCCGGCTGATGAGTGGGCGCAGGCTCGCCGCCTTGCCCCTGGGGTTACTCCTGATCGGGATCGTTTGTGGAAATCCTTCTACCAGTGCGATGATCCGGTTGAGGTTGCCTTCGCCGGCGCGCCTGGTGGTTTCTTCAATAGTGGCTTTGGTCTGCTTAGCCTCACGCGGACCGACTTGTGCCGGGATCTCTTTACCGTCACTCCTTCCAGTTTGACCTGGGATAACCCGGCGGTCCGGCAGATTTGGCGTCTCCTCTGGGTTCTCTCTGGTGGGATGCTGTTCGGTCTGTTTGTTTGGCAAGCGCTTCGTTTGACTTATGATTGGTGGATTGATCCCCAGCCATCGGTGGGCGTTCGTGAGATGTTGCCCAAGTTTCTCATGGCTCTTGCCTTGTCTTCAGTCAGCCTGTTCATCTGTCAGTTCGTTCTGACTCTCACTGCTGACCTTAGTTGTTTCGTGGCGCAACATACAGGCACCACTATGTGGACTTTCTTGGGTAAGGCGTTGATTGCTCCCATTGAGGGTGGCATGGCCTGGGTGCGTGGTCAATTCGCTGACGGCTTTTCTATTACTGCTTTGCTTACCGTTATCATTGCCTACTTGGTTGGCTCTATTGCCACGTTCTTCTTGCTCCTCTTCGCTGTTTTCATTATTTACTTCTTTGTGAAGGTTCTCTGGGCGATGGTGATGCGGCTCGGATTGCTGGCAATCATGTGTGCCGTTTCTCCGATTGCTTTGGCGATGACTGCCAGTGATGCCACCTCTAAGTGGCCCAAGTGGTGGGTGAGCTGCTTCCTGGGTGCTGCTCTCCAGCAAGTTGTTGTGCTGCTTGTCCTTTATCTCGGGACGCGGTTTGCCGCCGACCACCTGGTAGTTGACGCCGGCGTGTTTGGGCAATTCACACATCTCATCCTGACGATGTTGATCTCGATGCTCATCCTTGCCCTTGCGGATAAGGTGCCTGACATCATCAATCCCAATGGGAAGGGTCTTTTCTCCAGCTTTGGTGATGCTGTTAAGATGGCGGGGCAGGCGGCTGTTGTCGCTGCTACTGGTGGCGCGGGTGCTATTGCTGGTATGGCTGCTGGTGCAGCCCAGGGTGCCGGTGCGGCTGCTCAGGGCGCTAAGGATGCCGGTTTTAGTCCCGACGGCGGGAAGCAATCAACTGGTGTGCCTGGCGGCCCGCCCTCTCCTGACGGCGGTGGCGGTCAGTCTGGTGGCCCGCTGGCTAATCTCCCTCGTTCTTCTTCGAACGTCCCGGGCGGTGTTGCTGCGGAGCAGAAGCCGGCTGCTGGGTCTGCTCCTGTTTCTTCGGCTCGGGGGACCGCGCCCGATGGTGGCGGTGGGGCTGGCGGTGATGTAGAAGCTGAGGAGAAGCCTGCCGCCCCTAAGCCTGGTAGCCTTGCCGCTGATATTCAATCTGTTGAGAGCGCTGGCGCTGTTGGTGGTGCTTGGGCCGGCCGGCGGCTTGGGCAGCATGCTTTTGGCACGGCTGGTCGTGTTGCTGGTGGGGTTGCGGGTGGACTTGCTGGTGGCGCTCGTGGCGCTCTCGCTGGGTTCCAGCGTGGTCGCGCTATCAATCATCGTATGGCGAACATCGCGAATGGCTCGTTCATGACGTTGCATCGGTCTAGTGGTGATGATGCTTCTGAGCGTCTCCAGGGGGTGGAGAATGCTTCAAAGGAGTCCGCCTCCGCGTCCCGTGGCCTGATGAATTATATCAAGCAGCTTGAGGAGAAGAACCAGGGCCAGTCTGGTGCTACTCCGTAGCCCTTCTCGCTCACTGCTTCTCTTGTCTCCAGACCCTGTGTTGGTGCTGTTGGTAGAATGGTGTTGTATCTCTGTTTCTTCTGAGGTCTCTTGTGTCTCTGCCCAATTATGAAAGCCCTACTTTTCTGAGCCAGAAGGATGTCTACTTGGCCGGCCTGTCTCTTCCGCAGCTTATGATGCTGCTCCTGCTTGCCGGCGGGTGCTTTTTGTTCACTCTTCTTCTGCCCTATGGGATGGTCGTGAAGCTTGGTGTCACTGCTGTCTTGACTGTTCTGAGTGGTGTTCTTCTCTTCGGAAAGGTTTCCGGCCTATCTATTCCTAAGTACGCGCTCCTTTCTTTGGTACGAATCTTCGTTCGCCCCGGCTTTGAGGAGCGTGTTGAGTTTCTCGTTGCCGGCGACGCGCCGTGGTTGTTGGCGCAGGAGCGGCGGGCCACTGCTCAGGCTACGCGGGCGGAGCGGGCCCGTGGCAAGGTTGCCCAGAGTAAGGCTGCTCTGGGGAGGTCGGAGCGCCAGCAGGCTGAGTTGAAGGCCGAGGCTAATAAATCTGTCTCCGCTGCGAGTATGGCTGTTGAGCAGAATGCCAAAGGGTTGATTCGTAGCATTTTCAAGGGATGATGTCTCCTCACATTCCCTTCTTTAAGCTTGTTGTGTTTTTAGGCTTGCCACCTTTCGGGGCCCGCTCTCTTGTCCTCGCTCTGCTCTTCTCCTTTAACTTCGCTCTGCTTCTGGAGTCGGGGACTGTGGTTGCTTCTTCCCACGACCCCTGCCTGGGTGATGGGGTTAACTCGGAGGCATGTATCTGTTCCGGTGTGTCATATGCCTTGGTGCCTACTGCTTTCGATCCCAATACGGGGTTGGCTCTTGATGGCAGCGATGACGGCCCGCATGAGGATTCGGTGAATGATCCTCCTGTCTTCGACCCTTCTACCGGTATATGGACTGCCGTTCCCTCCGGCTCCATTGCTCCGTGGGGTACGGAACCGACGGAGCTTCATCCGTTGTCCCCGGCTCCTCCTGCTCTGCCTCGCTTCTTGATGCGGGATTATGATCTGATCTACGTCTCTAACGAGCGTTACAAGGAGCATTGCTCCTATGCCTATCTGCAGGAGAATATGCTGCGGCTTTGGCGCTTCAGCGTGATCCTCGGTGGTATCTTTGCTACAATATCCCTGACGATGGTCGGTGTTGTCTATATGCAGGAGTCTGCCAGCGGCAACGACCTCAGTCGCGTGAAGTCCCACCTTTTCCGGGTTCTTGCCGGTTTGGTTCTCCTCGGCATGGCCTTGGTGGTCTGGCAATTCCTCAGTGACACTATCGTCACTCACGTTGATGGTTGGACCTGGGAGTATCTGCGTAGCGGCTAGTTCCTCTGTCCTATCCCCGTTCGAGGTCCCTTATGGCGTTTAAGCTTCCTTTTGGTCGTGATTCCGGCACCGTTGCTGAGCCTGTTGAAGAGGCTGTTCAGCTGGTCGAGGTGGTCACTGTAGACGAGTGTTCCGCCGACGTTGTCGGCGTTCCCACCGGTGGTTGGTCGGTGGGCCTTTCTGACTCGGACGATGCCGGGCTTTCTCCTGAATCCGAAACCTCTTCCCCTTCTTCCAATGGGAATGGTCCCGATCCTAAGGTGGGCAAGGGAATGCCCACTGTCGGCGCTGTGACTAAGCTCCGCCGCGTTGTTGACAACACCTTTGAGGATTATTCCGGCAAGCGATTCTCTGTCTGGGAGATCGTGGGGTGTGACCACGCTAATATGCACGTGGTCAACGGCTGGGGGCGCTTCCTCAATTCCTTGGATTATCCTGTTCAGCTCCTAGTCCGTCAGCATGTTCCCGACTATTCCGAAGTCCGGCAATCCTTCATCGACGCTCGCCCGGAGTGGATGCAGGAGGGCCGGATCAACGATGTTTGTGATTCTCTCCTCGACTATCTGACCGAGTTGGAACAGCCGGGGCGCCGGGTGGTCGACCGTCGCTGGTACGTCATCTGCGATGAGGCTAAGACCATGGAGATGGATACGCTCCTGATGCAGTGTGGCTTCGACTTCATGCATCTGCAGGACGACCAGTTGTCGATGCTGCTGCAGGCGTGTTCTTCCGGCATGGGGTACGGGCACCAGCAGGAGGTGTACCAGGTCAAGGTCAACTCCAAGGATGTGGAATTCAATCGGCGCTACATGACCAGCTATGAGGTGACCAAGTGGCCTCGGAATTCATCCTTGATGTTCTTGGAGAACTTGCTTCGCACCGGGGAGGAGATGGACATTTCCATCTGGATCTGGCCGGTCAGCGGCCGGGAGAGCCATACTCAGCTGGAGATGAAGAAGGCTCGGTTCATCGGCAATCAGCTCACCTGCTTGCAGAAGGGCAAGATGGTTCCGCCCGAGGTGGAACTGGCCATCGAGGACATCACCCGCATTGCTGAGGAAGTGAATCGTGGCGTGGCTCGGTTGTTCCGGCGCACGATGGTGGTTTCTCTGTACGCCTCCGAGCGTGCTTACCTGAAGACTTCTGCTGAGCAGCTCATTGGTCACTTCCGTTCCAGCTTGGCTCAGGTTCGGCCGCTGAATCTCCGGCAGGAGGTTGGCCTCTGGTGCGTCATGCCGGCGTTGCGTAAGGCGCCTGGTGAGCCTGACCTGACTGATACCGGTACGATGCAGCGGCTCTTCCCCTTCGGTCCGCCGGACTTGGACAAGCGGGAGGGGTTTCTTTTTGGGATGGACCTCCGAAGCCGCAGTCCGGTTATCTACAATCCCTTCTCGCCAGCGGCGATGAACGGCCACATGGTGGTCATGGCCCGTTCGGGGGCCGGTAAGTCCTTTTTCACTAAGTTGCGGGTGGTGCGCATTTCGCAGCAGAATGTGCCGGTCTATCTTATTGACCCGGAAGGTGAGTACGGGGTGATCACTCGTGAGCTGGGCGGGGACGTGTATGTTCCGGGGGCGCCGGGTTATGGATTGAATCCCTTCGTTGTCGGTTACTTGGACCGGTCTGACCTCGCTCGGCGTATTCAGGGGATTAAGACCCTCATCGGGGTGATGCTGGAAGGCCATGTGGACAATGACTTGAACGCGGTCATCGACCGGTGCCTGGTGGCTTACTACACCAAGGAGTACCTGGCTCTTAGTTCCCAGGGGAATCGTAATCCCACCCTGGGGCAGGGTGGGATGGCTGACTTCAATGAGTTCTTGAACTCTGCTGAGGCTCGGGAGATGAAGGGGCCGGTGCTTTCGCATCTGCTGTCCAGCTTTGCCACTGGCTCGGCCCGCTTCCTGCTGGAGAACAGCAGCAAGGAGTTGATGACCAATGAGGCGCCGGTTACCTCCTTCAACTTGAAGCATCTCAACGGTGCGCTGAAGCCGGTGGCTATTTCCATCTGTGCTGAGGTGGTTTGGGGTTTGGCGGTGGCCAAGCCCAGGCCGCGTATGCTGGTAGTGGACGAGTGTTGGACGGTATTGGCTACTCCCAGCGGCGCTGAGGCTTTGATCACTATCGTCAAGCGGGCCAGGAAGTATCAGCTGGCTCTGATGGCGATTACGCAGGACGTGCAGGACTTTCTTTCGGAGAATAAGGAGGGCGGGGCGATCACTGGCCATGCTGGCCGATCTCTGTTGCAGAATTCTGCCACCAAGCTGGCTTTGTCCCAGGACCCGGGTGCTTTGCCGCAGGTGGTGGAGGCTTTGGGTTTGAACCAGGATGCGGCAGCTTTTCTCTCTGGTGCCATGCGGGGTCAGGGCCTGCTGATCGGTGAGACGGGGAATGTCTTCCCGGTGGAGATCGTCTCCACCGCTAAGGAGCGGGAGCTGGTGCTTGATGACGCGTGGCGGCAGGATGGTGAGCTATCTCAGGAAGAGGATGTAGTCCTTCAGGATGAGGGCTTTGATGACCTGATGGTCTTGGGCAATCTGCAGGAGCATCTTCTCAAGCATGTGCAAGCCGCTGACGGCGCTCATGATGAATCGCAGCTTGTCTGCACTGTTTCGTGAGGCTGGTCTTGTGTTCGGTGGCTCTCGGTCGGCGTGGTCCTTCTTTTTTGTGCTTCTCCTTTCGTGCGGCTTCGCTGCCTGTTCTGCAGGGAGCGCGCCTGTCTCTGATGGTGTAGATTCCGCTCCTCCGGCCCTGAGGGCTGGTACTCCCGTTCCGGTGTCGGGTTTTATTCCTCTGACGCGTGCTCAGTCATTTGTTCCAGCTACTTCTACTCCTGTCCCTACGCTCCCTGTCCCTGAGACTGGCGTCCTTCCTTTTACCAGCGATTCTGGTGATGAGTTTATCGCTGGTTTGACTGTTCCTACCCCTACTTTCGACGCTGGCGAGCTGGTTCCCCTGGTGGGTGTCGGTCCTTCTGTCGAACAGCGCTGGATTGACCTACCCTCCGGTTATCTTTCTGCCTCATGTGATGAGGCCCTTCGTGCTGCCGCCCTGGCGGCTGCTTTGGAATTTGATATTGATGGTGTTGTCCTCGGCGAATTTATTGCTCAGGTTCAATTGGCTCGCGCCGATTGCGTTCCTGGCGTGTGGTCCCCGGTGGCGGCATTGTCGGTTGGCTGTCCTGGTATCTTTGGCTCCGTCCACGAAGTGGTTGTTTCCGAGGCCTTGATTGAGCGGCGCTTTTCTCTGAAGCGGCCTTTCCTTCTTCCCAGTGGTGTCGACTCGGACGGTAATGTGCTGCTGCACTTTTCTTCCGGCCTGGGTGGTCCTGGTGATACCCCTGGGGGGTGCTGGTACTATGATGCTGAATCGCACAGCTGGGCTTGGGCCGTAGTGCGTCCTACTCGTTTCGGTTCTCATGTTCTGGACAGTGGTGTCCACCGCTTGGGCTTCCCTGCTTGTGATTATCAGCTCCGGGAGTATTTGGTTACCTCTCTGTCTTCCGACGGTGGGTCTCGTGCCAATGTGGTTAACGTCGCCGAGGTGGCGCGGCTGCTCGACCAAGTGCGAGCTTTCCATGCGGAACAATGTTCTTCCCTGCTCTGGGATCTCTTTCCCCGTGATGAGGGTTGGCCATCTTGTGCCGGCGTTCCTACTGGTTTGGCTCCGGACGGTTCTCGGCTGGTTGTGAACTGGCATCTCGATTTCCCGGCTCTCGATGGCGCTGTGTGCTGGGAGTATGTCCTGGAAAATGGTGAGTGGAGGTCGGGTTATGGGGAACTCTAGGCGGTTGCCCCGTTTCTCTCCAACTCTTGTGCTCCTCGTGATCGTGGTCGTGGCTGTCTTGGCTTGTGGGCCGTCTCGCCCAGTTGGCGTTTATCCTGTTGTCCAGCAACCCAGTCCGGTGCCGCTCTTCGATTTCTTTCTGCCGATCACTGCCACGCCTTGGCCTACTTTTACGCCTGTGCCTCCGGTTTCTCCCTCTCCTTATTCTTCTTCTGGCGTCCCGCCTACTCCTATTCCTGCCGTTCGGCCTGTGGCCCCTACCGTCACCCCGGTTGCTGGGCCTCGTACTGTCTTGGATGTTCAGTTGCCGACGACGGTGCCTACTCTTACTCCTGTGCCTACCGCTACTCCTGTTCTAGACCTGGTTGAGTCTGTTGTTTTGGAACCTGTGGATACCCCAGTTTCCGCTACTTCTAGTCCTACGGCTGCGCCGCTTCCTCGTTATGGCAAGCTGCCTGGCTTGGAAGTCTACTTCGAAGATCATCGTTTCTTTGTGGCCCAGAGTGACCGGCTCGATCCGGTTTATGCTGGAACCTGTGAGGGGCTTCCCCTTCTGGATCGGGTGCCCCGAGATGCGCCTTTTCTTTTTTGGGCGATCTGCTTTGATGCTACTGGCATGGACGGTCAGGAATTTGAATACTCCCCGGTTGTCCGGTGGTCTTATGTTGGTCAGGAATTCGTCGACGGTCAGTTGATTACTGGCTGGAAGCTGTTCTCTACCAACGTCCATCGGTCTATCACCGGCCCGGTGGCGTGGATGCTCACCGGTATTGGGGACCATCTCTGGTCTCCTGGCGAGTGGCGGATTGAACTCCTGGACGAGGATGGCGAAGAAGTGATTCATTCTTGGTACTTTGAGGTCTTCTCACCTATTGCCCTAGAGGCTCGCTAAATCATGCGATTTCTGTATATTGCTCTACTTCTGTTCCTCTCGGGGGTTTTGGGCGTTCTTGCCCTCTCCCCTTCTTCTTCCTCTGTGCGTGCGGGGGAGCCGCCCCATAGTGGGGATCCCCCTGGCGAGGTTCCTGGCGATCGCGTGAGTTATCGCTACTTTTGCGAGGGCCAGTCGAGCCAATGCGGGCAGACCTGTGTCTATCTCTACTGTGCGGACTGCGGTACTTGTCAGCAATGTCACACCCATTCGGACTGTGACATTTGCGGTGAACGCTGTCGTGAGCGTTGACGCACGAATTCCAGCGGTGTGGAACGTTGAAGCACTCGCTGTACCTGCAAGTCTTGCAGGCATTGTGGTGACCCTTACAATTGTCGGCCTTCTCAGAGTATCCCTAATAGGCCGTATGCCAACCCTCGCAGCTTGGCTTCCAGTTGCACACCTGGTTACGATTGTTCCCGCTGCCGTAATTGGCAGTGGCACCTCTATAATTCCTTCGGGCGTGCCACCCGTCTTTCCGGGCTGGAAGATCAGCCTCTTACTCAGCAGGCTGATTTAACTCTGGAGACTATGGGTGCTGCTGAGTGCAACTTGGGCTCTTCACCTGAGGTTAATGTCCCGCCCACCCGATCCGGCGGTATGAGGCGCGATTGTAGAACTCCTGTCCCTCGGGACCCGGGCCCTGGTAATGAGGACCTCCGTCTTGAGTGTGTTGATAACACTGATTTGCCCGTCCGACTGGCTACTCCCTCTGGTACTGTCGCGTTGCCTGGTAGTTTCGTGCCTGCTACGCCTGATACCGCGACTCCGGGGTCTGTCCCTGGTTTGCCTGGTGGCCTGGCATCCTTCAACGCTACTGGTACTTCTCCTGGCTTCAGCCTCGTGGTAGAGGATGACAAGAAGGTTGTCCTTACTCCGTCTGGTTCCACTCCCTCTGGCGCGGTCCGTCGTTACCGTATGTGGTCATATAACGGGTTCGACCGCCCGCTGGCGGTGAGCCCTCCCTTCTTACCTTGGCCCACCGGTGGGAAGGTTGACCTTACTGGTCGACCTGGCGGCATCTTCGTTTTCCAGGTTGCGGATGTCCGCACTCTTGATGACGTGGTTCTCGGGCGTTCCGCTACCCAGAATGTTCTGGTTGGACTCCTGGCCCGGTCGGCCGGCTCTACTCCTATGCCGACGCGGCCTCTCGTTTGGGAGACGGATATTCTTGCTACTCAGCTCCCTACTCTTGTTGGAGGTGTTCCTCGTCCCTCCCAACCTGTTATAAGGGCTGCTCAGCAGTCTAAAGATGGCTCCGGCAAGCTGGAAATCGGGCGGATTTTCGTCGTTCTTGGTGCTACTCCCTCTGAACAGATTCAGTATCGCTATTGGCCACACAGCGGTCATGAGCCCCCGGATGGGGCTCGTCGATGGCTGCCTGCTGGTAGTCTCTCTGATCCTTACTTCCGTTTCTCCGGGGTCGTTGCTAATGAGTTAGCTGGCTCTGTGGGCCTGTATAGTGTCTGGGATGTCCAAGTTAGGGTTTCGCGTACTGCTGTCGTGAATGGCGTTAGTACAGTCATCTGGAGTGAGCCCTCTGATCCGTTTGTCGTGCAACTTCAGGGCGTTCCCCCGTAGGCCTTCCTGCTCCCTCTCTTAGCACGCGGTGCTGAAAAAATAAGCAAGGCCGGGGCGTCCACCCCGGCCTTCTCTTTGGTCTCTACCGGCCAGCGGCTTCTACCACTGGACGAACATGGGCATGACCACGTGGACGTAGCTGTCGTCCCCTTCTCCGCGGAACACTCCGGGGCTGCCGGGGTCGTTGATGCCTAGGGTCACCTTCCCGAAGTTCATGTGCTGGACGGCCTCCTGCAGGTACTTGCCGTTGAAGGCGATGCGGTTGTCCTCGCCGCTCATCTCCACCGGCATGGTCGTCCGGGTCTCGCCCAGCTGCTCGTCCTTGCCCCACACGACGCATTCGCCGTCGGTGACCACGGTGGCGTCCGCCGGCGGTTCTTCCCGGGAGTATTCCATTTGTATCGTCCCGTTGCCGGAGAAGAGCGCGGCCGCCCTTAAGCGGCGCTGCACGCCGTCCCGTTCCAGGGTCACTGCGGTCTTCTGGTCCCTGGGGATCAACTGATCGAAGTTGGGGAAGGCGCCCTGCAGGATCTGGCTGGTCAGGGTGGTGGCGCCCACCTCGAAGCGGACGGCGCTGCGGTTGTCCAGGTCCACGGCGATGGTCACCGGCTGTTCCTCCCGCCGCATCAGGCGGTTGAGTTCGTTCATCGCCTTGGCCGGCAGGACGGCGTGGACGTCGTGGCTGGGCGGCTCCAGCAAGTCGCTGCGTTGTACCGAGAGTCTGAATCCGTCGGCGGAGGCCATGGTGAAGCCCTCGGGCTTCAGGTGGAGGCTCAGTCCGGTCAAGACCGGCCGGCTCTCCTCCTTGGCCGCGGAGAACAGGGTGCGGTTGATCGCGGTGGTCAACGCCTCGGCGTCCATGGTCGCTACGACGGGGTCGGTCAGGTCCTGGGGCAGCGGGAAGTCGCTGGCCGGCATGCCGTGCATTTCGGTCCTGTTGCCGGCGCAGGTCAGGTGCAGGGTGGCGTGGTTGCCGTCCTGGGGGACTTCCATCTCGACCTTCTCGGCGGCCAGGTAGCCGACCAGCTCGTTGAAGGCTTTGCCCGGGAGGGTGACGCTGCCTTGGCGGTCCACCTGGGCGCCGATGAGGGTGCTGATGGTGAAGGTCATATTCGTGGCGGTCAATTCCAGCATGCCGTGGTCGGTGGTGGCCAGGCGGACGTTCTGGACGATGGGTAGGGCGTTGTTCTCGTAGATGCTGCTGCCCAGCAGGTTCAGGGCGCGGTGCAGGTTCTCCTGTAAGACGGTGATCTTCATTCGGTCGGTTCTCGCTCCTTCTTCGTTTCGGTGGGCTGTTTCATCGTGGGGGATTGTTCTCCTTGCCCTGGAGGCTGTCGTCTCCATGGGTGGAGACCGGCCCGCGGGCAGGGGTCTTCGAGCGTCTCATGATGCTAAAATCCTTTACTCTTTGGTCGGGGAGTCTTTGCTGAAACGGCGTTTTCTGGCGCCTCTGGGGCTTTGGTGGTGTCTGACCCCTGTGCTTCTATTATAAGGGCTGTGGGGCCGTCTCAGGGGGTCGCTGGGGCTTTTCTTAGGGTGCCTTGGTCAGTCATCGACTCAGTAGTCGAAGTCGTCTTCTTCGTCGTCCGGCAGCGCCAGCGGCGGCAGGGCCAGGATCCTTTCGATGGCCGGCCAGTTGTTGGGGTGCCACAGCTCTACGTGGACGTTGGCTGCGCTTAGGGCCTTCTCGTAGTTCTTGGCCTCTTCCGACGCCTCGTGGGAGTTCGGTCGGAGGGAGCAGAAGACGATGATGTCCCGGCAGAGGAGCAGTCCCACTTCGGAGTAGGTCCGGTCGTGGATGCCGAACACCTTCCAGTCGTGCTGCTCGGCTACTCGGAAGATTTCGACTTTCAGCTTCCGGATCCGGGCGTAGTGGTTCGCTTCGGGTTCGGACAGCGGGGATGAAGATTCGCCGGCCCTTTCCTGGCCGTTCCGTTCCTCCTGGATTTCCAGGATGGCTTGCCGGAAGGTGTCCATCAGGTGGGGCTGGGGCAGTCTATACCCCAGGCGGTATTGGGATACGTTGCCTTTGCTCATGGCGCAGCGGCTGGCCAGCTCGGAGGTGCCGATGTTCCCGGTCGCCATGAGATTGCGGATCTCCTGGCAGATCGGGTGGTTGTGGTACGGCTGCTTCGGCATCTATCGTGCCCTACCTCGCTGGGTTGGTCGTAGCTCGGCCGTGTCTGGCTGGCCTGCCCTGCCTGGGTGGGAGTCTTTCCCGCGGGGATTCTTATGGTGGGTTTAGCCCTACTAAACTATTTTAGCCGCTGCCGGCCTCCGTTTATTATATCGGTTTAGCCGGCTTTGGCTAGTCCTCTAGCTTCGGCGGATTACTCCTGGCCGGTGTTGGCTGGTTGGTAGGTGTCCACGATACGCACCGTCTCTCGCTGGAAGCGTTCCAGTTCTTGATTGATGCTGGCCAGCGAAGCCGGGAGGTTGGGCGCGGTCGACAGGTTCGCCCGGAAGGCGGCGTCGATGTTCAGCAGCGCGATTTCCGCGTTGATGTTCCGCAGCTCGGTCATTATTCTTTCCGCTTCTATCTCGGCGATGGCTGCCTTGTCGTTCCATGCGTTGAAGCCGTCGCGGCTCCGTTGGACGAAGGCGTCCCAGTCCACTCGGCGTTCACCCTGGAGTTCGTCCACGGTGGCGTCCATCTGGTTGAAGACTTCCGTCGACAGGGCTCTGGTCTCAGCCAGTGTGGCTCTGAATTCCTCGTAGTCATCCTCCGCTTGCTCGTAGCGGGGTCGCCAGGATTCGGCCAGGGCGCGTACCGCTCTGGTGTAGGCCGTGGGCGAGTACTCCTGGCGCAGCGCCAGCCTCCGCGTCAGTTCGTCGGTTGCACTGGTTGCGGCTTCGATCGGGCTGGGCGTCCTGGTGGGCGGCGGGGTCGGCGTGGGCGTCCCCGTTGTCGCTGGGGCGGCACTGCCCGTGGTTCTTTGCCCCGTTGTCGGGCTTTGTCTGCTGGCCGCGTTCGCTATTCCCGGGGGAGCGGGTCCTTCTATCTTTCCGGTGTTCGGTGTTGTTCCGGCGTAGGGTGCCCTCGCGGCATCTTGGGCTGGCCCTGCCGCCTCCTCGGCCTGCAGCGCCTCGATGCGGCTTTCGTTCGCTCGGGTCTGTTGGATGTGTGCTGTGTTCTCTTGGATGCCCCGGTCCCGGCTGATCCGGGCGAAGGACCCACCCAGCGTGCGGGTCTTGTCCGCCGACTTGTCGATGCTCTGCGCCAGCTTCTGGGCCGGCGGCGCTCTCAGGTCGCTGATCCAGGGGTCCAGCACCAGCATGTAGCCGGCGACCAAGGCGACGCTGGTGACGATGGCGACTGCGCCGCCGATCACCGCCATCTTGAGCATTAGTGATTTCATGGTTTGGTCTTCCTCCTCGAGTTCGGTCGTGGACCGTCTCTTCAGCGTGTGTGCGGGGCTTGTAGGGGTTCTTTGTCCTGCCCGTGGTCCGGGCTTTTAGTAAACCGGTTTAGTGGTTTTCACTCTTTCAACGGCGTCGACCCGCCTTAGCTCAGCGAAGAACCGGCAACAAGCCCGCGGTTGCCAGCCCGGGAAGAGAAGGGAGGGCAGGTGGGCGTCGGCCTGCCCCTTCCAATCTTGGTGTTGGTTCGTCTCCTGGCTCTCTCCGTATTCTTCGGTAATCTACGGCGTGGGCGTTTCGTCCGCGGCGTCGCCGGGTGGCTCCAATTCACTTTCATCCTCGCCGAGGAACCCACCGGTCTCCAGGTGGTACTCCAGCTCTTCCGGCGTCATCTCCTGGTGGTGGTTGTCCAGTGGGTTGGCCTCTTCTAACGGTTCCTCTTCCACCGGAGGGGGTGGCGGTTCTTCCAACGCGGCGTCGTTGGAGGGAGTCTCCTCCCGGTCCCGCCCTACGATGGCGGCGTTGGTGGTCTCCTGCGCGCAGCGGCGCATCTCGTCTCCGGCGTTCAGCCATAGATTGGCCTGCCGGATGTGCTCCGAGTCGTCGATGCGGGAGATGCGGTCGGCGTAGTACTCCGTCCGGTCGCAGTCCAGGTACAAGTCTCGGACCTTCCGCCATTCGTTGTCCTGGGCTTCCACCGGGTCTTGCAGCCGGGTGGCCAGGAGGGTCTTGATGGTCTCTGCGGGGTTGATGGTTCGCCAGAGGCGCTGGAACTGCCTTTCGGCCAGGTCTTTCCTTCGGCCCTGGGAGGCCTGGGTCCAGGCTGCGGGGTCCTGCAGCGTCTGGTTGTTCTCGGCGCAGGCGCGCAGGTCGTGGACGTATTCCTGCATGGCGTTGGCGTAGGTGCTCGGCTGGTTCTGTTTCAGGTCCAGGAGCCGTTCCCGTTCGCCCCAGCTGGCCTCGGCGCAGCGGCGGTCTGGCTCGGTGGCCATGGCCCGGTGGAAGTTCTCCGGCTGCAATTGCGCGGTGGCGCTGGTCTGTTCGGCCCAGGCGGCCTCGCTCAGCCAGTTCTGTAACGCGATGGCGGCGTCCGCTTCCGTGAGGTTCTCCGGTATTTCGGTGACCAGGGCGCGGAGCGGGGTCGGGTCCTGGGGGAACAGGAATCGGAGGGAGCCTACTACCAGGATGGCCAGGGCTAAGCCGATGGCGATCGTCTCCATGCGGGTCAGCCGGCGTTTCGGCCAGGGTCGCCAATGCTTGCCGTTCTGTGCCGGCGTGGCGGTTCCTCCCGCCGTGGGCGGGGTCGGGCCGAAGTCGTCCTTGTGCTCCTGTTCTGCCATCTGGGTAGTTGTGGCCTACTTTGAGCCTTGGGCGTCTGCTGCGTGGCAAGCCTCGTCGATCTTCTGCAACTCTGCCGCTGTCAGTGTTCCTTCCTCGCACTCGTCGCAGTGCGTTACCTGGATGGCTTCCAGGTAGATCGGCCTACCGTTCCAGGAAGCCTTGAAGGCTTCCTGTCCCAATTCCGCGTTCTCGTTGCCGCAGATGCAGCAGGTGTCCTTGGTTCCGGGTATTCCCAGGGGAAGGAACTCGGAAGTGTTCTTTGTTTTCATTGTCATGTTCATCGTCATGCTCGTTCAGTAATTCCCTAATACAGCTGGGTTCACTCTGGCCTGGAAGCGGCTGCAGGCTATGCTATCGGAAATCTCACCGGCGGTCAACAATTCGGGTAGTGCCTTGCTCTGCGGGTGCAGCCGGCGCCAGGCGACCTGCTGGGCCTGGCTGGCTTCCCTCGTTCTCCAGCGGGCTTGCCGGCTGAGCCGGGGGGCTTCGGCGCCCAGGGTCGCCCGCACCAGGTTGGCGGCGGCGTCCTGGTTGCCGGCCAGCTCCCGCTTCCGGGTCATTGGGGCTGGACCTCTGGTTTGTAGGGTGAGCTGGGTCACTCCCCAGGTTCCGTTCCGGTAGGGCTGGATGACCAGGTAGTGGTCCTGTCCCTTATCCTCCGGCCGGGGGTTGGTCTCCCATAAGGGCAGGGCCAGTATCGGCTGGTTCGGCCAGGGCTTGAACCAGGGGTAGTCCACCTGCGCCTGGGCCAAGGGGCTGATCTGGTTGGGGAACTGGGTTATCAGCTGGGTCATCTCCGCTTTGGTCAGCTTCTCCGGCGGCGGCTCGAGGTCGTCCCTGTCCTCTCCGCCGCCTTCGGGAGGGTTCTCCTTGTCGGAGTCCAATCGCCAGTAGTGGATGATGTCAGTCATGTCGGTCCGGCCGGTGTAGTCCAGGACGAGGCAATCCTCTTTGCCGGGGTGCTTGCGGAGGCCGCGGCCGATCATCTGGATGATGGTGCTTTCGGACAGGGTGTGCCGGCCGATGATCACGCAGTCGACGCAGGGCAGGTCCGTGCCTTCGGTCAAGGCCATGTAATTCAACAATATGCTGACGCCGGTGGCGTCCTTGAAGCGGTCGATGGCGGCTTCGCGCTGCTTTCCGCTCATCGCCTGGGTGATGGCGTCCGAGGTTAATCCTTGGGCTTTGAGTTTCTTGTCGGCTTGGGCCATGACCTGGGTGGGCGTTTCCGCTCGGTTGGGCGAGACGTAGAGGAGTATCTTGCTGCGGCCCTGGGCGATGGCGTAGCGTACCGCTTGGATGTAGACGTCGCTCAGGTTCTCGGCTTTGTTCACCGGCTGGGGCTGGCCCAGCGGGTCGTAGATGACCGGCGATTCGATCCGGGCGGGGCACAGTATTCCCCGGTCGATCAGGTCCTTCGGGGTTATCGGCCGAATTATCTTGGCGAAGGGTTCGGGGCTCAGCGGTTCCCGGTCCTGGCGGAAGGGCGTGGCGCTGAAGCCCATCAGGTACCTGGGATTCAGCCGACCTATAGTATCCAGCCAGGAAGGGGCGATGGCGTGGTGGGCCTCGTCGATGATCAGCAGGCTGAGGCCTCTGGCTTCGTTGGGCACTTCCCTAGAGTTGAAGGTGTCTTGGGCGATGACCGTTACCGGCCGGGACCAGTCCTGGGAGGCCTTCCAGACCACGCCGGGGGGTTCGGGGACTCCTGATTGGACCATGATGGTTTCGACTGCTTGTTTCAGCAGCTCCTGGCGGTGGACCAGGAGGGCGGCGCGGCGGTTCTGGCTGCGGGTGCGGCGCAGGATCTCAGCCAGGATGATGGTCTTCCCGGCCCCGGTGGGGGCGGTTACTAACAGCGAAGGCGCCTCTCTCAGGCAGCCGTGGGCTTCCTGGAGGATTTCTTGTTGGTAGTCCCGGAGGGCCAGTGGGGCTCGGGCCGGGGGCGGGGCGCTTGGCGTCGTTTCGGCCTCCGCCTCCTGGCTCGCCGCTTCTCTTCTTTCTCTGGTTGATCTTCCCTGTGTGGTCGCGGTCATAGTCGTGGTCATAGTCGTGTTGCTACGGCGTAGGTGATGACGCCGGCCAGCAGCAAGAGCGTGATGACCCAGAACCAGACTTTGAAGCCGTGGCGGCGTTCCTGCTTGCGCTGTTCCTTCTTGCGGAAGGCGCCGGGGGCCTCCAGCGACTTGCCGCGTTTCTCCTGCTTCCACATGCCTTTGTGCTTGGCCTTGGCCTGGGCCTCGGCGCGGGCGTAGATGTCCTTGTAGGGCTTGGAAAGCATGTAGCTGTGGGCCCAGCCGTCGGCCAGCATGCGGCAGTTGTAGGCGTGGCCGGGGGCTGACTTGCCGGGGTAGATTACTCCGACGGTCCGGCCGTACTGGTCCAGGGCCATCGCTTCCAGGTAGATCTTGCGGCGGGAGCCGATCAGCTTCTGGAGATGCTTGGTGGATTCCTTACCATTCTTTTGGGAGCTCTCCGGGGCGTCGATGCCCCAGAGGCGTATGCGCTTTCTAGCGGGGGCTTTGAACCAGCCCACTCCCATTTCTACCTCGACGGTGTCGCCGTCGATGACTCGGGTGAGCTGCACGGCGCGGAGTTTGCCGCGCTCCATGGGTGGCTGCAGCGTTTCCTTTTTCGGTTTAGCGGGGGCTTTGCCTTTGGGGGCGGCGCTGGCGGTCTTCTTTGTGGTGGACTTCGCGGCTGTCTTCTTCGGCTTGGCGCTGGTGGCTGCTGGCATGGCTTTCCCTTCCCCTCCTCTCCGGCCTGGTCGGCTTGATTCTCTTGCTCTTGGGGCGCGTCAGGAGTCCTGGGGTCTCCTGGTTCTCCGGACTCCCGGATATTATGGCCCCTCGGCGGGTCGGCCGGCCAGGGGTGGCTGGGGCGGGTTTGGCTCGTTCTGCGGCGGTGCCGTGCCGCCGGCTAGCTAGGGGGTATCTATATTGCCTGTCGTCGGTTTGACCGGTCAGCCGGCTTGTTCCGACTCGGGCGGAGTGTACTTCACGTGGTGGAATTCCAGCATCTCTTCTAATGGCTCCAGGTAGCGGGAGGCGACTGCCGGCTTGCCCTGCATCGTCGTCTCGGCGTAGCAGAAATGCAGTCTATCCGTCGCCCGCGTGGCGGCCACGTAGAAGATGCGCTGTTCCTCCTCCAGTTTGGTCTTCGCCTGAGGGGAGTCTTCCCGGATCGGTCCGGGGATGATGTGGTCGGCGGCGTCGATCAGCCAGACTACCGGCCACTGCAGGCCCTTGGCGGCGTGGATCGTCGACAGGGTGATGCCGCGTTCGTGTTCCAGCATGTCGGCGTTCTCCACCGACCTATGGTCCGGATAAATTGAAGTACGCGCCAATTCGAGGAACCGGGAAAGATGTTTCGGGGCTGACTCGCCGGGCAGGCGGGCCGTGGTGTCGGCCATGATGAAGAGCCGGGTCACCTCCGGCGGGGGCGGCGGCGGGATGTGTCCCTGCCGGCGTTCTTGGTGCATTCTTTCGTAGGTCAGGCGGCAGAGCTGGCCGATGGTCGGCTCGGGGTCGGCGGAGCAGGCTTCTCGCAGCGTCCGCCAGGCGGCTACCGCGTAGCGCAGGCTCTGGGCCACGGCGTCGCTGGCCTTCAGGGTATGGCGGTAGAGTTCCGCTGCTTCCACTAGGTCGATTTCCTGCTCTTCGGCGATGCGGCGCAGGTGGCCGCAAACCGTCTCGGAGAGCCGGCGCTTCTGCCTTCTGTTGTCCACGCCGGCGGCCAGGGCGAAGGCCTGCACGTCCATCGGATTGACCAGGATGGTCAGCAGGCTCATGATGTGGGCTGCGTCGTCCTCTCCCGCTCGCAGGACTTCGCTAAGCACTGTGTAGTGCCGGCCCGCTTGGAACAGGCGGCCCTGCAGTCTTGCGCTGGTGGAGTGCCTTCGGTAGATAAAGGCCATGTCCTCCCAGGGGATTCCCTCTTCGTCGTGCAGGCGTTCGGCGTGCTTGATGACTTCCGTGTCCATCTGCTGGGTGGGCCCTTCGAAGAAGTAGACTTCTGGGCTGGGGCCTTCCAGTCGCAATGACTGCAGTCCTGCGTCGTAGAGGCCGTGGACGTCGGCGTGGCCGGCCAAGCCGCGGGCGGTTTCGGTCAGCGTCTGCGTCGCTCTATGGTTCGAGGTCAGCAGGTGCTGTTTCGTCTGGGGGAAGTCGAGCAGAAATCTATTCAACAGGTTGGGGTCGGCGCCCCGCCAGGTGTAGATGGACTGATTGGGGTCGGTGGCGACCGCAATCGACTGTTCCGGGCCGACCATCTTCTTCAGTAGTCGGTACTGGCCTCGGGTGATGTCCTGGAACTCGTCGACCAGCAAGTGCTTGGTCCTGATGCCGCTCCAGAGTTCGCTCAGCTGGGGGTTGGTTTCCATGGCTTCCAAAGCCGCGGGGATGATGTCGTCCAGGTCCAGGGTCTGCTGCCGGTACTTTTCCTGGGTGTACAGGTCCAGCATGGTGTGCCAGTAGCCCTCCGGCGGCGGCGTGGGGCTGCCGGTGTTGTCCCGGGCTTGGTTGAAGCCTTTCCAATGCAGGAACCGCTCCAATTCGTCGTTGGTGAAACGGAGTTCCTCGGGGTTCTGGCGGGCCAGTTCCTGCAGGCACTCGGTGGCTTGCTGGTGGTCCCAGATGGAATAGTAGGGTGAGATGCCCAGTACGCTGGCCCCGGCGTTCCGCAGGAAGTAGGAGGCGTATTGGTGCAGGGTGCCTACGAAGGGCTGGGGGCCTTCAATCAGCTCTTCCAGCGTCTGGCGGGTTTCGTCGGCATTCCTCGCGCCGAAGGTGACGTAGGTTATGGTATTGGGCTTGGCCCTGGATTCCAAGAGTCTATTGATCCGGCCGATCAGGGTGTGGGTCTTGCCCACGCCCGGGCCGCCGATTATCAGGATGGGTCCCAATACGTCGGAGGCGGCGTCTCTCTGTTGTGGGTCCAGTGGGTACATGCGGAGTGGTCCGGGGTTGGTTTTCGCCTGGCTGGCGTCTTTTGCTCCGCTGGTGGGGGTCCGGCTTTTGCCGGCTCCGCCGCGGGTTCGGGTCAGGCCCGGTTCGGGGGTGGTCGTTCGCGGCTGGGTCATCGCTTACTGGTTCCCTCCTCGGGCGACTTGGGACGCTCTGGGCCGGCCGGCGCTGTGCTTGGTTCAGCCCGGGCCGGCCGATAAGGGTCGGAGGTCTGCAATGACCTTATTATGCTGTTTCTGCTGCGGTTCCGCTTTGGTAGGGTGGGTTGCTGTGCTCCGTGCTAACTGGCTGGGCGATTTTGTGGTAGGTGTTCCGTCTCTCTTTCGTCGCGGGGCGGTGTGGCTGGTCCTCCCTTCTAGTCGCTGGGGCTAGTCGATGGGGACGTAGGTGCTCCGCCGCACTATCGCCGGGGGCTGGGCTGCCGTGGGGACCCGGCGGAGTACCGGTTCCGTCGCCTTTTGCGGTTCGCTCTCGCTTTTGGTCGCCGTCTTTCGTTCCCGCCGCCGGTCGTGGCTCTGCGGCGTGCGCTGTTCGAGTCCCTTCTTGTTGATTCCCTTGCTGGCCTTGTCCTCGGCCTTGACCCAGGTGGGCCGGCTGCACATGGTGCAGTCGTAGGCTTGGTCGCCGTTGGCCGCGGTGCGGCCGGCTCTCATGTTGTGGGGCGCGGCCCCGCAGTTCCAGCAGGGGTCATGCTGTTCGCCGTACTTCCGCTTGCTGACGTCCTCTTCGGTGTCCCAGTCGTCCTCTTTCAATAGATTTTCCTGGCCGCACATGAGGCAGCGCAGGATGACGGACTCGGTCGCTTCGTGGGTGCCGTCGGGCAGCAGGCTGCCGGCCGGGGCTCGGCACTTGGCGCAGGGTTCGCCCGGGCGGACCGTCTTCAGGCGGGCTTTGGCCAGCTCGACTGCCTCCTTGTCGTAGTAGCGGGCGGAGAAGTCGCTGACCATGTCGTTGTTCTTCTGGGCCTGGGAGCGGGCCTTGCTCTGGCGGGCTAGGGTCTCCTCGATGTCCTTCAGGCTTTCCAGGCATTCCCAGGGGCAATGATGGGGCCGGGTGTGCTCGAAGCTGAGCAGGTCGGTCAACCCGCGGTGGGAGATCTTGAGGTGCTGGGCGATTTTGTGGTGGGAAATCTGCTGGTCTTTCAACTCGTCGACCCGGCGGTTCAGCGCCGCCTTGGCCCCGTTGTAGGTGGGTTCCTCTTTGTACTGGGACAGGTTGATGAAGACGTTGCATAGGATCAGCAGCCCTTGCTGCTGCTGCTTGGCGGTGGGTTGCGCGGTCATGGGATAGTCTTCGAACTTGAGGTTGCGGCAGGTCTGGGCGGTCATGCCTAGTTCCTCAGCGGCGCGGAAGTAGTAGAAGGCGGGCAGCTGGCGGGCGGCCAGGATCTGATGCAGTTCCCGCAATGCTACGTTGGACGACTGCTGGATGCAGGTGGCGGCGGCGCGGTCCGCCTCTTTGATCCTGGCGCTGGCGGCTCGTTTGAAGGGGGAGCCGCTCTCTTCTTCGGTGTGGCCGTCGCTGTGGCTCTCGTTATGGCTATCGTTATGCCCGTCTGGGTGGCTGTGGGCCTCGTGGCGGGAGCCGTATAGGTCCCCGTCCCAGTGTCCGCTGGGCATGCGGTTGCCGGTCTGGGGCTCGGGCAACTCTTCCAGACCCGTGTTGGGTCCGCCGGGGCGGTAGCCGGCCGCGCCGTTGGCTCTCAGTTCGATGGGGAACTTGGGCCGGCGGGGGCCGGTGGGCATGCCCCCGTTGTTGCTATCCGTGTGGTCGTCGGTCGCGGTCCGCCGTCGCGGCCGGCGGCCGCGGAGCTGTCCCGGTTCTCTCCTCGGTTTCCCTTCGGGAGTGGGCTCCTTGGTGGCGGTGGTGGCCTTTCTCTCCGTTCTCTCCAGTCCGTGGCTGGCTGTTCTCTCGTTCGCTGGGTCACTAGTCCTGTCGCTATTTCTTTGGCTGTCTTCGTCGTACGCCGGTTCGGCGGCTTCCGGCCAATGCTGGTTCATGATGGAGTTTCCCCTTCTCTACGGCGGCTGACCCGCGCGCCCCGGTGGGATTGGAACGCGTCTCGCGATCTTGGGATTCCCCTTCCACCCGATCTTCTTCCTCTTCCATTGAATCCAATGGCGGCATTGTAGTTAGCCGCCTTGCTTTCGGTCAATTGCTTGGGTGTCAGTTTGCGTAACTCTAAAATAATTTAGTGAAATTTGCCTACGCTGCCCGGGGCTTTCTTTCGGTGAAAAAGTCGTCCCCAGGTAGGGAATGGGGTTGTTTCTCTTCCTTTTCCTGGGGAGCTTGGCTCTTTCGGTCTTTGGATACCCTGGCCCTGGTGCTCCGGGGTTGGCCTACTCGTTCGTCTACTGGTCGTCCGCTTCGTCGTCCAGTTCCACCGGGGGCGGTTCTTCGTCGGCCTGGTCGACCTCCTCCGGGGCTGGCGGGCTGACCATGGGGTCTTCGCTGCTGCGGCGGTCGAAGGATCGGAAGGTGCCCGGCCTCACTTCTATGGCGTAGCCGTTGGTGCCGTCCCGGCGGACGAAGTTCCGGTGGCTCATCCGGCCCTGGACGAAGCACAGGGCGCCCACGGTGCAGGAGGCGGCTCGCTCGGCGTACTGGTCGAACATGGTGACGTTGATGTAGTCGGTCTCCGGGTCTCGGTCGGGCCCCAGGTAGGTGTTGACCGCCAGCCGGAGGGTGACGTAGGGCTTGTTGGTGTCCCGGGCGTAGCGGAGTTCGGGTTCCATGGTGATGTGGCCGAAGAATGTGGCTTGGATGCCGTTGAGTCTGTCCACTGGCTGAAACCTCCTGAAATCGGTTCGGATTCAGCCTTGCTCTTTCTCTCCCCTGGGGGTTAGGGTGTAGGCGCTCCCGGGTGTTCCGGCGTCCCTGCGACTCGGTGTGCGGGTGTTCCGGTGTGAGGGTGCGGTCGCTGGGTCGGTTCTGCGGGAACGCGCCTTTTTGTTCTCTGCCGTCAAGGGAGTGGTAGAGCCAGGCTTTCGTTTCCGATTGTAACGATGGCGATGGAGGCCGGTATTCTCTTCTATTCCTTTACTCTGGCGGGGCTCGGGATGCTTGGGAGCCTGGGAATTCTTATCTTATGTTAATTCAGTGGAGGTGCGGTGGTATGATTGAGACAAGTTACGGCGGCGGCGCCACGTATCAGAATGGTTCTGTCGATGGTAATGGCAACGGTAATGGCAATGGGAATGGCAACGGTAATGGGCATGCTCCGGCAGACCCTCAGGGTCAGTCGGTGTTCGACCTGCCTGAGACTTTGGAGTATCCGGCTTGCCGGGTGTTGTCCTTCTGTTCTCTGAAGGGTGGCACTGGGAAGACTACGTTGGCTTTCAATTGCGCTCAGTTGGCGCAGGCTATGGGCCTTCGGGTAGCCGTGGCGGACTTCGACCCCCAGGCGGGCTCTCTGGGGTTGTTGGAACTCCGGGCCAGTCGGGAGGACTTCCCGCTCTGGCCGGCTTTTGCCGGCGACGTGGGCGGCGACGGGGCTGTCGTCTTGGAAGGACTGGTGCAGTCCGGTTCCTATGACTTGGTGATTCTGGATCTGCCTGGTTCCAATCACCTGGCTCTGGGCAGAGTGTTGCGGCAGGTGGACCTGCTGCTTTCTCCGGTGAGCGTGGGGGTGGCCGACCTGATGGCGGCTGATTCCTTCGCCCAGAAGGTGGGCGATTTGGGGCATGGCTGCTACTTCGTCGGGAATAATCTGCTGCCTGGGCAGTATTGGCTGCGGCAGCTGGTGGAAGAGACCAATGAGCTGGGTCTGGCCCTGGGCCCTCGGGTGGTTCGGCGCCGGGTGGCGCAGGTGCATGCGCTTAGGTATGGTGCGGCGGTGAACGAATACGACCCGCGGTCCGTGGCGGCCGAAGAGATTCGGGGGTTGTGGGCGTGGGCGGCCGACCTGCTGGGCTGGTCTTATGACTCGGCCGGGGAGGAAGGTTCGGTGGCTCGGCTGTTGGCTGAGTTGATTCCGGCTTCGGCTCGTTCGGCCAGTGGCAACGGCGTCGGCGCTGCGGTTTCCGGTTCTATTCCCGGTTCTATTCCCGAGTCTATTTCAGGTTCTACTTCAGGTTCAATTCCGGGTGCAGTCCAGGAGGTGTCGCATGACTATGCGCGGCGTGGGTAAGCCGGCTCTGGCCAATCGAGGTCGGTCGGGGAATAGAGAGCCCCATAGCGCCGGGGCGCCCCTGCCTGGGGAGGGCGGAGTCGTTGTTGACGTCGCGGACGAGGACGGCCTGCTTCCTTCGGTAGAAGTGGAAGTTGCTACGGCTAACGGGGCTGGAGATGCTCCGCTTCCCGATGGGGCCATCGACGTTTCCATTGCCGGCAACGGGCATGCGCCCGTTTCTTCTCCTAATGGCAGTGCCATCCCGCCTAAGGAACGGCGTAAGTTGAAGCCGCGGCCGGATATGGTCGGCGGCCGCTTCAGGATGGGCTGTTATCTCCAGGAAGACCTGCGTCCCGTTTTGGAGACGGCTCGCCTTCAGCTGAACATGACCTTCTCGGATATTGCGGAGCTGGCGCTGCGTGATTGGCTGGCTGCCGAAGGCTATGAGGTGGCCCAGGGGCCTTCGGTTCTGCAATAATTGCTAGCAGTCTGGTTGGTGGAAGCAAAGAGCCGGCTCTGGTCTGAGCCGGCTCTTTCTGTTTAGCGCTTTGGGTGCCGAATTAGCTGGCTTGTTCCAGCTCCTCGTCCGGTTCCTCTTCGGCGCTGGCGTCGGCTCCTTGAGGTTCCGCGTCCTCGGCTGGCTCCGACTCTTCCGCCGGCGGCGCCGTTTCCTCTTCTTCCGCTGGTGCGGGCTCTTCAGCCTCTGCCTTCGGGGCCCGGCGTCGGCGGCGGGGTTCCTTCGGCTCTGCTTCGATAGTGTCGGTCGCTTCTACGACTGGCGCCGTGTTCCGTTCTTCGGCTTCCGGTTCGTCTGCTACGGCCTCTTCCGCCTCGTCGGCGGCTTCGGCTTCGCGTGCCGCCTTCTTCTCAGCCCGCGCGGCGTCTTCTTCCTCCCGGCTTCGGCTGGTTCGCCGGCTGCCGTCGCGGCGGGTTCGCCCCGGCCGTTCCCAGGTTCCTTCTTCTTCCTGCTTCTCTCGCCGGGTGATGGCGTAGATCCCGCCGGGGAAGTCGGTGTAGGGGGCCAGGTCTCTGGTCTTTCGGTCCAAGGTCGCCAGGACGAAGGGCTTGTCGTAGCTCTGGATGTCCTTGGCCTCCAGCGTCTCCATCATGGCGTGGTGCAGGCCGCGGCGGAAGCCCATGTTGTGGGTGGCGATGGCTAATCTTTTGACGTTCCGCCGGCGGAGTTCCGCTGCGCTCTTCACGACCATGTCGTTCAGCATCTCCGCGCTGCGCTGCCGCTGGGTTAATAGCACCACCGGCAGCTCGTTGGCTCTGAGCAGGATGTACAGCCGGGCGTCGTCGGTCAGTATGCATTCGCCGTCCTGTCTATTTATCCCGTAGACGTTGACCAGGTAGCGCTTGTGCCCGGCGATGCCGTAGGTGGCCGGCCTTTGGTGCCGGAAGTAGGTCTCAGAGTTGTTGTTCGGTGTCTCCAGCGCGATGCTGCCCATCCAGATGATCCCCCCGGTCAGGTCCTGGTCGGCGATGGTCAGCCGGCCGGCGAAGCGCTCCTGGCCGTTCAGTTCGTTGAACAGGGGGCTGTTGTCGATTTCCCGGTCTTCCAACGCGGGGTAGATGCCGTTGTCGGCCAGGCGGTCTGCCAAGCCTGCTCCGGGGCAGTAGCCGACGCCTACCGCGTCCGCGGCG
Source organism: uncultured Acidimicrobiales bacterium (assembly GCA_958295925.1). Lineage (GTDB taxonomy): Bacteria > Actinomycetota > Acidimicrobiia > Acidimicrobiales > CATQHL01 > CATQHL01. The sequence goes on along the minus strand of OY282384.1, from coordinate 203,158 downwards.
GCGGGCCGCACTCCCAGGTTGGAAAGGAACTCCAGCGGTTCGTAGTTGGTGTAGAGCTGTTCGCCGTAGAATTGGTCGGCCTTGCCCAGCACCGCGCTGTTCTGGGGCAGGATGGCCCCGGCGCTGCTGAGGCTGGGGAAGTAGCTGTCCGGGTAGGCCGGCCGGTCGGTCAGGGCCTCGGGGTTCTCCTCCATCAGGACGTGGGCGTCCCGGGCGGACACGCCCCAGCAACGGGCCATGAAGGTGTTGGGCGTGCCGCCGGCGCCGCAGGTGCGGCAGTTGAAGCGGCCGGTGCCGGTGTCTACCGTCAGGCTGCGCGTATCCTCGCCGGCGTTGGTGTGGTGGAAGGGGCAGAGCCCCTGCAATACCGCTGCGTCGCGGTTGGTCACCTGGAGCTGGCAGCCCAGTTCTTCGGCTGACTTGACCATGGTCTGGATCTGCCGCTGGAAGTTGGGGTCGTCCCGGTCGGGGCGTCCGGCTCCGGCGCGGGTGGCCCCGCCGGGGCGGCGTCCTCCGCTGGCGCGGCCGGCTGAGCCGGTATCGGTGGGGTGGGGCGCCGGTCGGTTGCCTACGCCGGGGCGGCGGGCTCCGGTGGGCTGGTTCACTCGGGGCTGGTCCTTCTTGTCTTCAGTAGTAGCTGTCGCTGTGGCGCCGGGGTTGTTCCCTGGTCCGTTGGGCTGGGCGTTCGCGTTTCCTCCCGATCGGGTCGTCATTGCGCTCTTACGCTCCTCTGTGTGTCGTTGGGGTGCTTTATTGATTCTCTAGGTTCTCATGCGGGTGTCGGCCTGCCGCTTTTCGTACCTGGCGGGGCCTGGAATCGGGGCTTTTCAGGCTTTCTATATAATAGGTATTCCAGCGGGGTCTTCGGTGTCGTCTTCGGTGTGGTCTCCGGCGGTGCGCCGGCTTTCTTTCGGCTCCGTTTAGTAGTTCCTGAAAATAATTTAGCAGAGATTATCCTGCAATGTCTTTCTTTTCCAATCGGCCGGCCGGGGTTTTCGGGGCTTGCTGCCCTGCTTCTTGCCGGTGTGACCGGTTGCTGTACTCTTCCCTGGGCGGTGCGTAGATGTCATTCCTGCATAAGGACGGTAGAGCCGTCCGAACCATAGATAACTTCCGGATGGTGCCGCCCCAGGACGGGGGTTGGTCGCTCACTCCGATGGAGAACCTGCTGCGTGGCCTCCGCAACCATGACGACATGGTTTCCCTGGAACTCTTCGCCGCGGACGGCGTGGTTACCTATCTGGTCCGTGCTCGGCACGGCGAGTCCATGGGCGGCGTGCTCCATTCCTATTTTCCGCAAGCTCGTTTGACCAAGCGGGAGGATGATGGCATCTCCGAGCCGGATCCCGGCGATTGGCTCTTCCTCGATGAGGATGAGTATGCGCTCGTGACTCCATTGGGCTTGGAACGGGAGGGCTACCTGCCGCTCCGCATCTTCGACGACCGGGTCATTGAACAGTCCAAGATGGACCCGTTGGCCGGGGTCATCGGCATGCTGGCCAGTTCCACCAGGCCGGGGGCTGAGTCCAACGGCGACCGGCTGGGCATGCGGCTTTTATTGAAGCCGGCGGAAGCCAAGTGGAACGAAAAGTGGCGGTACAAGATTCAGCAGCGCCGGGACGGCGAAGACCGGAAGGACTCCGGTCGTTCGGCCTCGGCGGATAAGGACGCCCCGGCGCCCGCCGTCGTCTTCGGCCTGGGCGGTCTGGCGGCATGGGCCGCCGGCAACTATCTCATCTGGGATCGGGTCGGCGACGACTTGGAGAAGATGCTCTGGCTGCTGGGCTATAACGCGGTCAGCGCGCTCCTGGGTTGGGGCGGTTATAAGCTGTATAAGAAGTTCTCGGGGAAGGGGCCTCGGGAGTATATCGACGAGCAGCTGGTCGAGGACAAGCTCAAGTCTCTGGCTTTCAATGCCGAGATGCAGATTGTTCGGGTATTCCGCAACCCGGCGGACCGCGGCGTGGCCGAGGAGTCGATCGTCGGCTTACTGGACTGCCTGCGTTCGTATGACGACCCGGTGGGCAATTCCTTCAAGGTGGGGAAGCAGCGTTACTTCCGCGGCGAAGATCTCTACCAGGGCAAGGGCGACCATATCTTCCTGGGTGGCCGGGAGTTCATGGGCTGGCTGGATAAGGGCGTGGCGGCCAATACTATTTTGTCGGCTCGCGAAGCCGCCTCGCTGTGGCATCCGCCGCTGGGGGCTGATGAGATGGCTTCCATGGAACGGAACGCCGGCGGCGTGTTGGTGCCGTATTTGGCTGACCTTTCCAAGGGCGGCGAAGACGCCGGGCCGTTGGTCGGCATCTCCGAGTCCGATCAGGAGATCAGGGTGCCCGAGTCGGCTCTTCGAAAGCATACGCTGATTCTGGGTAAGTCCGGGGTGGGCAAGTCCACCATGGTCAAGCACATCGTCGCTTACAAGCTGGACCGCAAGGCGGCCGGCAAGGATGACGGGGCCATCGTGGTCATCGACCCGCACGCCGACCTGGTTCGAGACATCCTGAAGATGGTTCCTGAGGATCTGGCCGACAAGGTCCGGCTTTTGGACTTCGGCCGCCGGGACCGGGTGCCCGGTATCAACCTGGTGGACCCCAGGCTCTTCCCGGACCGGGACCGCTGCGTGGATACGATCGTTACTACGGTCAAGAATCTGTGGGAACACTGGGGTGGTCGGCTGGAGGACCTGCTCAAGCGCAGTCTGCTGATCATCTACGAGTTCAACGACCATGCGGACACGGCGCCGGACGACATGTTGACCATGCTCGATATTCTCCAGCTCCTGGATGAGGGCAAGCGGGTCGGTTCCGGCCGGGACGCTCGCACGGAGGCCTCGGACTTCCAGTCCTTCGTGCTTTCCAGGGTGAAGGATCCCTCTTTGATTCAGTGGTTCAACCAGTACCTGGGCTGGTCGCCGGAACTGCGCTCTGAGGCCGTTGGCCCGGTGCACTCCCGCGTCGGCGCCTACGCCTCCGACCAGCGGACTGCAGTCATAATGGGGCAGCGCAATTCGACCATCATGCTGTCTGATGTCCTGTCTGAAGGCCTGGTGCTTCTGGTGTCCACGGCCCAGGGTTCGGTGGGTATTCAGCCGGCGGCTCTGATGGGCGGCACCATGGTGTCGTTGGTGGAGTCGGCCCTGCGGGACCAGGAGAGCATCGACCCTTCCTTGCGGAAGCGGTGTCTGCTGATCGCTGACGAGTTCCAGACGATTACCGGCGCCAACTGGGAGGGCATGCTGGCGGAGATTCGCAAGTACGGCTGCTCTCTGATGCTGGCTACTCAGAGTTTGGCTCGCTTGGATACTCCGGAGCGGAAGTTGAAGGCGGGCATTCTGGGCAACGTCGGCGTGATGGTGGGGTACAACATGAGCGCAGAGGATGCGCACATTCTGGCCTCGGAGATGGACGATGACCGGGTGCAGCCGCGATACTTGGTCAACTTGCATCCGCATTACTGCTACGCTCGCATCAGCTCCGACAGCAAGTGCTATCCGGCCTTTTCGATGAAGACCTTGCCGCCGCCGGATGCGACTCGGGGCACTCAGGAGTCGGTGGATGCGGTGCTGGAGGCCTCGAAGCAGTACACCGTGGGCTGGGAGGAGGTCCGGGACCGTCTCCAGTCGGAGACTCGGTCGAGAATCAACCTGGACAAAATCGGCGGCGATTTGGCGGGGGCCTTTGGTCAGGCGGCGGCGCAGAATAATCCGGCCGCTGCGGCTCCGCCGGCTCCGGCTGCTCCGGAGAAGCCTTCGTTGGCCGACCGGTTGGCCGCGCGGCGGGCGGCGATGGAGGAATCCATGAAGGCCAACGGCGGCGATCCTTTGGCGGATTTGCCGCCTCGTCCTTCGGCCAAAGCCGCTGCTGAAGCCAGGGCGAAGGCTGACGCGGCCAAGGCGGCTGCGGCTGCCTCCGGCGGGGCGGATGGCGAGGCGCCGGACCCGGATAGCCCGGAGGGCCGCTTGGCGGCCTTGCTGGCTCAGTTCAATTCTGACGATGACGCTCCGGCGCCGGCGCCTTCTTTTGACGGCCCGGCGGGCAATGGGCAGGGGGATGAGTCTGATGTTCCGGCGGAACGTCGGCCGCGGGGCGGTCCTGACTCCGGGGACCCGTTCCCTGTTTCCAACGGAGGCGACTCCGCTGGTTCGGTGGAACCGGAACGGGAGTTGGTCGGCGCCGGGGTCGGCGCTTCTAGTTCTGCTTCTAATCCTGCTTCTGAGGCTGCCTTGGCGGTGGCTCAGGCAGAGTCTGCTGATCGGCCTCCGGGCCGAGGCCGGCCGGCCCGGAAGGGCGTGGGCCAGCCGCCGGTCCCTGACTTGGAAGACCATCGGCCGCTGCCGGTCGGTTCGGGTAGCGGCGAGGAAGTCGATTCTTCTCCTTTCATCTCGGCGATGGAAGCGCATTCCCAGCGGCGGATTGAACGCGGCCCGCTGCGGGGCATCAAGCAGCGCACTTTGGAAATGAGCCAGGCGGATCCTAAGATCTTGGAGCATGTTGGGTCCCTGCCTTCCAGCGATCCTGGGCTGAGGGCCATGTTGGATAAGCGGGCGGGCGACCGGGCCAAGTCGGAACGGGCTCGGGTCCGGCAGACGGAGACGGCTCGTATTCACGAGGAGGCGGAGGCCAAAGTGGAAGCCGAAGCGGCTAAGGTGGATGAGGAACGGCTGGCTTTGGAGCAGGCGCGGGCTGAGTTGGCCCGCAAGGAGCGGGAGTTGGCGGAGCGGGAGCGCGGCGTCGTGCGGGCTGAGGAGACCGATAAGCTGGGCGGCGCTCTGGGGGTCGATCTCACGCCGCCGGGACAGCGGCGGGATCCGGGGAAGGTGCAGGTCCGCAGCCGGGGCGGCAGGTAGTTGAGCCGTGGGCTGTCTGGGCTGCTTGCGGCCCTTTCTGGGATGCCTGGTTTGGCTCTTCGTCCTGGCCGCCGGCGTGGCCTTTCTCTTTTGGTTCTGGCCCGTTTTGATGGGCTGGTTCAGGGCTATTTTCTGATGTTGGGCTTGGCCTTCCTCAATTGCCTTGGACTCTTTGCCTCGTCCCCATTCTTCCCTTCTTTTAGGAGTGATTCCTATGTTCTTCGACGGTGTTGAACCGACCGGGTTGGTTGGTTCGTCTCCTTCCGGTGCTGGTCCTTCGCCCAGTGTTGGGCTTCCGTCTTTGATTATGCCGGTCGCTCAGACTCAGCAGACCCAGCCGGCGGCTGCGGGCATGCCCGGCTTCGGCGGGTACCGCCAATTCAATCCGGCTTCTGATGCCGAAGCCTGGCCGGGGAACGGATTCACCGGCGACCGGCGCTTGCCTGGCTTGGACGCCGCTTTTCCTGCTTCCTCGCTCGGCCTTAGCCGGGCGGCGGAACGCTGCCGGTCTCTCCTGCTGCAGGCTCCGCTGGCCTGCGTCAATGACCTTACCGGGTTGGCCGGCATTGGTCGTTCCACCATCACCAACGGGGTTCTGGAATTGGAGGACGCTGGGCTGGCCAAGCGGCATTCGCTGGGCTGGAACCGGCGTCTGCAGAGCCGTTGGTGGCTTACCCCTGGGGGTTGCGTCGGTTTGCCTGGTGCCGAGATGGGGCATTGGAATGAAGAGTGCAATCTGGCCCGGCTCCTGGAGCGCTTGCCGTTGGCTGAGAACTTCTACGCTTGCGCCGGCGCCTTTCCCGACCTGGGCGGGTTTGATGAATTCCGCTGGCTGGCCCGGGTGTCGGCTGACGCGGCGATCAATTTCGACCTGGGCTGGGCCGCTTTCTTCTGGACCGGCTTGGCGGAGAACCGTCGCGATCTCGAAAAACGCTGCGGCAAGTTCGAGCAGGATATGCTGCAGCTCTCCGCGGCCGGGGTTTTCTCCTGGCCTTCGGCTTACGTCTTCGTGGCAGTGGACTGCTTCCAGGTGGAATCGGCGCGGCAGGCGGCGGCGGTGCATGGCTGGCTGCCTCAATTTTATGGCTGGTGCTGTGTGCATGGGTGTTTCGAGGTGGCGGGGCAGCCGGCGGAACGCCGGGGTTGGGTCTTCCAGGTGCCTCCGCTGTCGGATCTGGGGGGCTGGAGCTGGGAGAAACGCTTGGAGTCCACTATGTGGCAGTGGCGCAACGGCTGGGGAGCGGCTCAGTTGATGAATCTTCTCTTGTCCTGGCCGGGGATGTCCCGGCCGGCTCTGCGGCGCTTTCTGCAGGAGGGGCCGAATAATACTTGGGTGAAGGCTTACATCCGGGTGATGCGGAAGGAGGGGCTGCTGGAGGAAGTGGAGTTCGGACGGCAGACCCGTTTGGGCTTGAGCCCCAAGGCCGTGCAGTTGCTGCGGCAGCTGGACGGGGTGAGTTATTCTTCCATGAGTCGGCACGTGCTGTCTCAGTCCTGGCAATCGGGGCGCCGCATCCGCCGTCATGAGGACGGCATCATGGACCTAATGGCCCGCTTCGCTGAGGCGGAGCTGCCCACCGCCGTCGGTTGGCGGTATTGGGAGTACCTGGGGGGTTCCGGGGGCCTGGCGCCGGATGGGCTGGTGAAGCTTAATCAGTCGCCTTACGGGCCGGGTTGGGCCTTCGTGGAATACGAACGCAGCGCGCGTTCCGATGCTAGGGTGCGGCGTAAGCTGAACGGGTTCGCTTCGGAACGGCGTTCCAACCGCTGGCCGGTGCTATTGGTCTGCTGGGACGACCCGGTGGAGGAGGTCTATTGGGACGTCGGGTTGGACCTGGGTTCCACCTGGGAGGGGATTCCCCTGTTGACTACTACTGTTGAAAGGCTTGAGGCCTTGGGGCCGCTCCATCCTGAATGCTGGCTTTGCTACGGCGAGCCGGCCCCTCTGGGTTAGGTTTCTTCTCCCGTCTCTCCTGACTCCTTCTCTATTCCAACGCGGCCAGTTGCTCCGGGTCCAGGATGACCCGGCCGGTCCCTCCGATGTGCCGGCGTAGGCTGTCGCCGTCGTTCTCCGGGTCGGAGTCGGTGACGCTGACGCCGGCGAAGCCGGTGCCGACGCCGCTGTCCCTTTCATGTTGCAGGGCGCGGATGCGCATCTCTTCCATCTCGGCTACGGTGGCGGTCTTGTCCCAGTCCGGCTGGTAGCTCTCCGGCTCGCTGGGGTTGGCCCAGTAGACGAAGGAGCCGGCGCCGAAGGGGTCCTTCCAGGCGGGCCAGTCTGCGCCGATGTCGGTCTGGGTTATCTGGGCGGTGGCTTCCACCCCGTTCACTTCGGTTACTTCCGCGCTGCAGCGGGACAGCGTCGCGGGGGTGTCGCCCCGCCAGATGACGACTCTGGTGCCCGGGGTCAGGGCCTCACCCTGGCCGTCCTGGTAGTCGGCTCGGGCCAGGTCGAAGCGCAGGGTGTCGCCGGGGCCGGTCGTTTCCCCTACGATTTGGTGTTCGTAGACGAAGCCGGCGGGCATGGGGTGTCCGGTCCTTTCGTTCATGGTTGTTGTTCCTCCTTCTTTGTAGTGGCTGTCTTCTTTTATCCGAATACCCGGCTTCCGATCAGTATCGCAGTCGCCAGGAATAGGCCGGTGACTGCCCCGTACTTCATGCAGCTCTTCTTCGCCTCGCGGTCGATTTCTCCGAAGCTGCTGGTCCAGGTCTTCAGTTTGCTGCCGGTGGCAGCCAGGGGGCTGGGCCCTCTTTCCCTTACTGGGGTGTCGGTGCTGTAGTCTTCTTCCACTTCCGCCTGGTGGCTTGCTTGGCCCGCCTCCTGGCGGCGGTTTCTCAGGAGCCCGGCTCCGCTTTCGACCGGGGGTTTGGCCGGCCTGGTCGCTTTCTCCGGGGCTCCTGAGAAGATTGTGAAGCCTTCCGTCGCGTCTATTGCCTCCGCGCTGCAGCAGGGTTGGTTGCATTGGCTGGCGCTGGCGTACTTCTCCGCCTCGAAGTGGATCTCCACGGTGTGGCCCTGCCAGTCCTCCCGGGCTTGGACCACGGCCTGGGTTATTTTGCAGCCTTTCATCTTGAAGTGGACGCTGCAGTTCTGTCGGGCTCCGCCGCCGGTGAGCAGGGTGGCGTTCAGGAGCTGGGCGGTCTTCGGGTCCAGTTGGATGGTGTCCCGCCCGCGGCTGGTCTCTATGGCCGAGCGGGCCAGGGACGGTTGGTTGGCCATGGCTGTTTCCTCCTTCTGACTGATTGTTCCAGTCGTGCTCTTGCGTGTGCGGCGGGGGCTGTTACGTCTGGGGAGCTTGGTAGCTGCTGTTCTGCCTGGGGCTGTTCCTGGCGTCAGGCTGGACGTTTTCCCGGCTGGGGGCTATCTCCGGCTCCGGCGTAGCTTCCGGCGTGGGCAATGGGGTCTCCGGCGTCATCCGGTAATTGGCCCGGAGCCCCAGCTGCCGTGCATGCCGCGTCCCGTCTTCTCCGCCAGGCGGGCCATGTCCCAGAAGCAGCGGGGCGGGTTGGTATTGTTGAGCCACGGGTGTATCTCGGCCCAGCCGCCTTCAAGCATTCTGGCGTTCAGCGTGGTGTACTCCTCGCTCTTCTTGCTCAGAATCAAGCTGATGTAGCCGCCGTGGTTCGCGACTCGGTATTCGAAGTAATCGTTCCGCCCGATTAACTTCTGCAGCGCTTCCGCTGCTTTTTCTTCGTACTCCGGCGTGCCCGTGGGGCTGTGCAGTCCCCATAGCCGCACTTCGTACCAGCCTTGTCCTGGTATCTCAATCTGGATGTTTCCCGGGCTGCCGGGACGCAGATTGTGGCTGCCGGGGTCGTACTTTCCTTCGTACCATTCGGTTCCTTCCAGCACGGCTTCCATGCTGCAGGCGGCCGGCTGGCCGGTTCTGCCTCTTCTTTCGTCCCACGGCGCCGGGCCGGTGGGGGCTCGGCTGTTGGGGGTCAGGTATTGGGGTTCTCTCTGGGGCATGGTCACGTAGGTAGGGTAGTCGTCGGGGTCGCTCAGGTCGATGCTGGCCGCGTAGGCCAGCACCTGGGTTCCGCCCCAGATGAACAGCAGCACTGCTCCTAACGCCAGGCCGGCGATTATCAGGAAGATGACGGCTACTGTCCCCATCACTGCAGCGATGCTCAAGGTGAAGCGGCCTATGGCGAAGACGCCTCGTTTCAGGCCTCGGCTGAATAGTTCCAGGTATTCCATGGTTGGTTCCTTCTTTCTTTTCGCCGGCCGGTGGCCGGCGGTTTTGTTCGTGTTCTCCTTCTGGTGGGGCTGGCGTCCTTCACCCAATGGTCGGGTTGTCGTGCTTGGTCGGGCTAACCTTCTGGCTCCGCACCCCCAATCAAGCGACCGGGAAACCAACCGCCGGGAAACGGCCTGGCAACTCCGTTTCTCCTTCGTTTCTGCCCGAAACGGCAACAGCCCCTTCCTCACTAGGAGAAAGGGGCTGTGCTTTAAGAAATGCATCTGAACCGCGGGTACCTTGGGGTAATTGGTTCTAACGCTTCACTTCTTTACCAGGGGTTGGTTTCTACTCATACGCGTACGGGATGCTGTGGTCCTCCAGCCAGTCGGTCAACCCGAAGACGGGCTTGATCCAACCGTTGATGGAACTTTTTACCGAGGCGACCGCGCGGTCTAAGGCCGTGTGGTCGTCCTCGGCGAAACTGGCGACTTCGGTTTCCACGACGTAGGCTTCCCATCCTTTGTTTCCGTTGGACAGGTCTATTTGTATCGTGAAACTGATGCCGGTTTCCTCGTCGCGTACTCGTTGGCTGATTCTGACTAAGATAGCCATGTCGCTCACCTCCCAATATTTTGGTAAAACACTGGCGTTGCCGGTGGCCTCCCGGGCTCCAGCTGCGAAGCTGGTTAATCCGGGAGGCGGGGTTTCCTGTCTCTCCGAAACGAATCGGCTAGACGCGGGCGCGCTTCCTGCCGGTCTTGCAGACCCAGCACAAGGGGGTCTCGCCTTTGGCGGCCTCCTTGCACTTGACGCTGCAGCTCACGCAGATGTCGCCCACGAAATGCGGGTAGCAGAAGAGCAGGTTCTGGTACTTGTTGTTCTTGTCCGGGAGGTCCTTGCCGCAGGTATGGCACTGGCCATTCGCCTGCAGCTCGGGCTTCTCGGCCGGCTCGGGAGCCGCGGCGGGTGCCGGCGCTTCTCCCTCGGAAACCGAGGTTCCTACGCTGGCGTCCTCGCCGTCGTTCAGCAAGCTGCTCCAAAAGTCCTCGCTCAGTTCCGGTTCCGCCTCCGGTTCCGGCGTCGCTGCGACAGCGGCGTCGTGTGCCGGGTTGTCCTGGCAGTCGCACCAAAGGTGGTTTTGCCCGTCGGCGGAGACGTTGCAGAGGACGGTGCCTACGGAGGCGTCAGCTTCGGGTTCCTGCGTTCCCGCGTTGCAGGGTTCGCAGTAGCCCCAGACGCTGGTTTCGGCTCCGCACTTCGGGCACGGCTCGGTCCTTTTCTCGTCCTGGACCCGCCGGCCGAAGAAATGGCCGAAGACTCTCAGCCGTGGGATGCAGTTGGGACAGGTGGGCTCCATAACGTAGGCCCAGTCGGCGCCGCAGTCGGGGCAGGGCTTGGTTTCCTTCCACAGGGTCGCCTCGGCTTCGAGCCAATCGGCTTCCATCTCGTCCGTGATTTCCGGGTGCCGGTTCGGCCCCGTCATTCGGACTATGGGTCCTCGGTTGGGTCGCGCGTCCTGTGCCTGGACCGTGTCGTACGCTAGGCGTATCAGGTTGAAGATGGACGGTTCCGTCTTGAGCCGGGGCTCGCTGCGGCGGTCGATCTGGAGTATCGCCTCGATGGCGTCGGCTCCAGCGTCCCAGTCCGCTTCTCCCTGTACGCGGCTCGTGCCGCCGTTGGCTTGGTATCGCGCGACGACTTCTCGGGCGGTGTCTCCCGTCCGGATCGCCCTCGCGGCGCGGCCGTTCAATTGTCTGGCGGCTTGCCAGTCGACGCTGTTGTTGTAGCTCATGATTCTCACCTCCAATAATTTTTGGTAAACCATTGGGTTGCATTCGGGCCGCCCCTGACTCCGGGGGTCGGGGGCGGCGTGGGGGTTCAAGTTGCTCCTCCCCACCCTCTTCTTCAGGGGGTGGTTACACTCCTATGGTCCGGCCTTTCGGCACGAACACCAGGGTGTGGGAAGCTGCTTGGCACCAGTAAACTGGTCCCCCGATTTCCGGTTCGTATTCCTCGAACACCCGGCTGTGGCACCTGGGACAGGGGATGTCCAGGAGCTGCCGGCTGTGCGGCCAGCTGAGCGAGCGCTCCGTCTCCGGTGGCGCCTCGAACAGATAGCTGCGGTCACGCTCGCGTTGCTGCGGAGCGTCGAACAGGGTTGTGGTTTCCATGGTTGTTACCTCCTGGGCGGCGTGGGGCCGCTGGATTGAGCTGGGGCGGCTACCGCTTTCGGCAACCGGGAAAGAAAGGGGCAGGCTACTTCTCGTTGTAGGTTCCTACCTCCCCTCGTCGCCCCAAGTTGGGGAGGCTGGTCGTAGTCCGGTCTTGCGATACGGCTACTAACTGGAGAGTGGAGTCCACGCAAGCTCGCCTTGGCTCAGGCAAACGCGGCTTTTCTTCTACAGCGAAGCCGTCGCAAAGTGGCGTTCTCCCATCTTGCATGGCTTCCCAGGTATCAGGGCTGATTTCGTAGCTTCCGCCTGGCGGCGCTTCTACCAACGCCTTTTCTGGGTGGGTAACATCCTCTCGAGCTAGTGCTCGCGGCAGGGTGCTGCTCCCGACGGGGATGTCGGCGTGCACTGGGGTGGGTGTTCCTTCCAGTTCCTCTTGGGGCAGGTCCCCCTGGCCCAATGCGGTTGGGAGCTGGTATGCGCTGAGGTTCATGGTCCCAGGTGATTCCCTTTCCAATTCTGCGATGCGGGCATAAGCCTGCTGCAGTTTACGGTCAAGGGTGGCCACCTGGACGACCAGGTCTCCGATCGTCTCTAAGACCGTCCGGTATTCGGCGTTGAACTCCTGCATGATGCTGCGGTTCTCCGAGTTGGTCTCGGTGATGTCCTCGTTCATGCCCTGGATAACCAGGAGGAGGTATACGACTACGCCGGCGAGCAAGAAGCTCAATACCCAAGGTGTGGTCACCAGGATGATGCTCCAACGGTGGTTACGAATGAACGTAGTCATGGCTGAATAGCCTCCCTACAAAATATGCCTGGGGTGTGGTTACCTCCTTGGGTTGGTGCAAACGGAGAAGCTGGTGTGAACCAGCCTCTCACTCGGTCGGTGATGCGCCACTCGGGCCGGGCTGGGGCCGCTTTAAATACTTGGGTAGTAGCGACCTTCCGCTCTTGCCGTTGCGGCTTCATCGTAGGCTCGTTTGCTGCCTGGGTAAGGTCTCTCCCACGACAGCGCTTCAAGCACTGTTCTCCCGGCCAAGTCGACCGGCTCCAAGGTATGGAGGTCGGCCGGGTGGGTTGTCGCAGCCCATCTTTCGATGGTCTGCTGGGCTGCGGCGTTCGCTTCATGTCGTTCCTTCCGCTCGGGGGCGGATACCCATAGGCCGACGAAGAAGATTATTGCCGCGATGCTGAAGACCAACATGATGGCTCCGCCTGGGTCTTTCATGGCTTAATAGCCCTCCAAAAAGTTGTTGGTAGGTTGGTGCAAACGGGGAGGCTGATATGAATCAGCCTCCCAGTCGTTGGGAACGGGTTTTAGCGAGGTTCGCAGGCTGAGAACGTGAGTTCCGGCCAGCGGCCCTCCGCCACGTCTTCCCGTGCCTTTTGGCAGACCTCTTCGTATTCAGGAGTACCCTGAATTTCGAAAAGGCGGATGTTCTTCTCCAGGGGTGGTACGACGAAAACCTCGAGGTGCATCACCTCGCCGCCCAGGTAGAAAACCTGGGCTATGGCTTCGTAGTACTGCCTGCTGTACTCGTCGTACAGCCACTCGTAGACGCCGCCTTCGTTCTTGGCGTCCCATACGTCCCGTTTCAGGCCTTCGATCACCGACTTGAGGTCGATAACTTCGTTCCTTAGTTGGACCGTGCTGTCTGCCAGGGCCTCGAATGCCCTTTCGAGTCCAGCGTTTTCGGCCTTAGCTTGAGAGAGCTCCTCGCGGAGTTGCTTGACTTCCTGTTCAAGGGAGTCGATTCTCTCTTGCTTCTGCAGCGAATCCTCTGCCAGGGCTTTCATTGCGCGCGTGGCGCCGTCAAGCCGTTCGGCGGTGGACGGGGTCTGGTTGGCTTCGCTGGTCTCGAAGATGTTGACTTCTGCGAAGCGCCATACCAGGAGGATCAGTATGGGGATACCGAATACGACTAGGGCGATCATGCCCGCGCTTGGGGTTTTCATGGCTTATTAGCCCTCCAAAAAGATTTTGGTGGTCCGGGGTACACGTGGGGTACGCCCCAAGCCTTTTGAAGGCTTGGGGCGGGGTCCGCCTTGGGTTGGCTTTCCTGGCACTAATTTGCTTAGTCCCAGCCAAAGACGCCCAGGTAGGGGCACTCCATGACATCCTCGAGCTCGGTGGCCTCCGGGTACAAGCGGATGCAGGTGACCACCTCCATCCGCCGGTTCAGATCGGTCATGTCCAACTCCGGAGAGATGACGGCTTGCTTGAACATGCTGTGACGCCGTTCCAGCTCCGCCATTTCCCTTTTCTGGGCGTCGATCTCCCACTCCAACGCGTCTCGGAGGTAGTCCTTGGCTACACCTAGTTTCCGCGTTATTTCAGCGGAGCGCTCGGCGTGCCTGGTCTTCCACTGCTGGATGTCGAGTTCCTCGAGGAGCTGCTCGACCTGTTTTTCCAACTTCTGGAAATTGAGGTACATGCCTTCCAACTCGTTGTTGCGCGCGGTGAGCTGGGCGTTTTCCTTTTTATAGGCAACCGCCACTTCGCTCACCGCGTGGAACGCGGTCTTCAGGCCCTGGATGGTTTCCTCATCGGCGTTGGCGCTGCTCGTGTTACCGAACCAGTACCAAAACGCCGAAGTGGCGATGATAGCCAGGAGAACCAACAAAGTCGTCTTCATAGCTGTTTAGCTCCTCACAAAATATTGGCGTGCGGCCCTTCATGGGGCGGCACAAAAGATATGCCGCCCTTCCTTCGGGCAACGGGGTTGGTATACCGGTTGAGGTCAACTCTTCCAAGCGTCGCTTTTCCTTGGCGGACTTATTCGGCCAGCGGCTTTGCAGTCGCGGCCGGTTCCGTCCGGGGGATTAGCTCTGCTTGGTCAAGTAGCCCTGTCCTGCTTCCAGGATGTAGGAAGCGACGTTGGTCGTAGCTTCCCAGGTTGAATCCATGGTTTCGGTCATCAGCTCGGCCAGGCTGGCGCCTGCCGCTGTGAGCGGGGTGATGACAGGGGACGTCAGGGCGCTGAACGCGGCTTTCGCCGGCTCGGCCAGGAGGGAGCCTATGTAGTCGACTACGTAGGCTGAGGCGGGTTCCAGGGTGGCTTCCATCGCCGGGGTCCAGGCGTCGGGGGCATTGATTGCTACTCCCATCAGTCCTGCGACAACCCAGGTGATCCTGCCCAATACTCGTGTCTTCTGAGTATCCATGGCTGAATAGCCTCCTAAAAGAATGACTGGTCTCCCATAGCGGTCTTGGATTAGAGCGGCGACTTCCGGCGTGGCGCCTAGGTGTCTTGCGACATCCTCGACGCTCATCGTCTTGTTCCACCTTCCTTCCAGTTCCAGCCAGAGGTTGGCTACGGCTTGGTCGTAATCCAAGCCGGCGGCGTCGTGCGCCTCCCGCATTTCCTGGAAGAAGTCTCCTCCCATGGAGTAGATGCAGTTCTGGTGTCGTCTGCCTTCTGCTCCGTCTTGGGTGGCTTCCTCCAATTCCTGCAGTGTTGAATAAAGGGTGCAGCTCCTGCGTTGGGCGCTTTGGCGTTCTGGGTCCACGTCTGCAACGATCTGGTGGGCCAGGTTTTCGACCAGGCCTTCCACGATCCAAGCGCGCGTTTCTCCGAGCTTGCCCCAGCTGCTGAAGTACATGTGGGCGGCTTCGTGCGCAATTATGCGCGCTGCCTCTTCGGGGTCGCCTCTCGTGCACCAGCGGTCGAGGGTTATTTCGAGGACGCTGCTTGACCAGAGGAAGCCGCGTTGGGCGTAGCCGCAGTGGTCGAAGTCCGTGGTCGGCCAGGCGGTCATGACGACCTGGCTGGCGGGGTAGGGGATCCCCAGCCTTCTTTCCAGCTGGATGATCGACCCGGTCAACTGGCGGTAGGCGATACCGTTGTCCTCTTGGTTTCCGACCTCGATGTCGATTACCGCGCCCAGCGGGGTGTGCAGCGTCCGTTTCACCTCCGGCGTGGTTGCCCAGAAGGAGGCGTCGGTCTGCGGTACTGCCAGGAAGGTGGCTACCATTGCCAGCAGCAAGAAGCTGAAGGCGGCGGCCCGGGTGAAAAGTATCCTTTTCATGGCTGAATAGCCCTCCACAAAAATAGATTGGGGTGAAAGTCAAAAGCCGAAGCAGCAACGGTGCTGCTTCGGCGGTTCAAAAAAGGGTAGGGCCTTGGGAGAATTAACTCTCCGCAGGCGGTTCGGGGAAGTGCTCGCGCTGGAGTTTCCAGGCTAGACTTCGGAGGCTCTTGGCCGCGGCGCAGGCGTGGTCGATTTTCGCTTCGCTCTCCGGGTCGCCGAACATGTCGGCTCGGAGGTCGTGGAATTCTTCCATGCACTCCTGGCTGAAGCGGACGAAATCGCCCACTAGGTCCAAGTCGACGTAAAGCCAAGCCTCGGGGTGTACGTCCAGGTCCCAAGTCTCGTCGACTTTGCCGTCTCTGACCTCGCCCAGCGCGTAGCGCATGATGGTGAGGCTTGCGGCGGCTTTTCCGACGAAGGCTTCGTACCAGTCGGTCTGTTCGGGCGCGGTCCGTCCTGCCGCCTTCTCTCTTGCAAAGAGGTTGACGACCCGGGTGAGGTTGGCCTGGGTTGAAACCAGTCGTGCCTCTAGTTCCGTGGGGAACTTTCCAGTGGGGATTGGCGATGTTCGGCCGGTCCAGGTATACGTCTGGCGGGCCATTTCCTCGGCGTCTTCGCCGGCGCCTTTCAGCTTGAGGAAGTCCTGCAAGCGTCTGTCCGCCGTCTCTTTGTCCAATTCCCCGGTGTTTACGTGGGCGTGGTAATGAATTGTTTCCACGTTCGGCTCCATGATGGTCGCCTCCTTTACCGTCTAAAGTTGAGGTCAGGGGTATCGGTAACGGCCGGGTAGGCCGTCAAAAAAAGGGGTTGAGCCCGGAAATGATTCCGGGCTCTCTGCCTTTACCTGTGGGTGGACGGTGGCTAAGCGGCCTTTTTACGGGCCTCTGCCGCCTTCCGGTTTTCGTCCTTCACCCGCGCGGATACGTAGCCGGCGTGGTTGACCAGGTCTCTTGCGAGTCCTTCGGCCACTTGCAGTGCCTGCGTCGCTTTCGCGTCGTCGGCGTATTCCCGCTGCATTTGTTCCACGGCCTTTAGCGTTTCCTGCGCGCCTTCGCAGTAAAGCTTGGTGTTTTGAGGACACCAAGTGTTCCTGCCCCAGTCGGTGATCGGACCTTTCAGACTCCGGCGTTCCTCGCTCGGGATGTCCCGTTCCGTCGCTTCGAAGATCGCTTTCACGACCCCGTCGGCGAGGCTGTAGGCGCGCTCCCAGAGGTGGTTTTGCCAGTCCTGGTGGGCGTCGTTCTGGTGGGTAAGCCAGTTACGGCCCATTCCCTGCCAGATTAGTCCCAGGCGGGAGAAAGCTGAGCCGTTCCGGGAGCCGTGGCCCTGGTCGCGGGCCGTAGCGGCGTTTCCGGGAGGACTCTTCAGTTCCGTCTGTTGACCTTCGGTGGTGCTGGAACCTTCGGTGGTTGATCCCTGGTGAGGGACGAATCCCAAGGTGTCTACCATGGTGTTCATGAGGGCCAACTGCTCCGCCTTGGGTTTGGCGCAGTATTGCTCCTCGTTCTCGACCAGTCCACTGTGAGGTTGTCCAAAGGTTGGCGTAGTCATATTGTTCCCTCCTTTTATGTTAAAAGTTATGGGTTGGCGCATCGGGGGTCGGTGGAACCGACCGGCCCGGGCTCTTGGTGAGCTCAGGCCGGGTGTTGGGGGCTTTCTTCGGGTTAGTCGGCGTTTCAGCCTATTCGCTCTACCTTCCTGGAAACGGTGGACCAGATTCCTTGGAGATGGCTCCCTAGGTCGCTCTGTTCCGCTTCCAGGGTGAAGTAGAGGTCCGCTACGGCGTGCTGCAGTTCTACCAGAGCTTCGCTCTGATTGGGGCCGGAGCCGAACTCATTGAGTTCGGGGGCCTCGGCGATCCACTGCCCGTCTTGTTGGGAGAATCGGACTGTCAGGCTTTGCCTAACCCGCAGGCGGGCGTCCCGGAGGGCGCCCAGTTGGAATTCCGTGGGTACTCGCCCGGGGAGGGCGTGGGCCACGGTGAAACTTGTCATTCTATCGTTCCTCCTCGAATGAAAGTCGAATGGGGGACCGGGGCTGGTGGTATCGGCGGCGGATCCGGGGGAGAGACCCGGCAGAACGGAGTTGTCGGTTCGTCCTGCCGTAAAAGATGGGTCTTTTCTCGGAGCCAGAGCAGCGGAGGGGCTTTTGGGCTCCTCCGCTGCCTGGGGGCTAACCCTTGCGGGGCAGCCCGAGGTGGGCCTTGATGGCCTCCACCTCCTTCGGGGACGGCAAGCCGTCTACCCGGATGGTATACCTCTTCGCTACCTTTCACAAAAACACCTCCCTAATATGTTGATTGGGGTAGGAAACGCTAACGGCCTCTTGGGCCGTGGGGGTGGCTCAGCCGTGCAGGCTGAGCCGGGCGGAGACTATACGATCGGTATGCCCAGGTATTCCGCCAAACCGGGGTCCTGTTGGGCTCCCTTCTGCCGGCGGGCTTCGTACAGTGACTCAGCCCGAGCCTTCTGGGATACCTTCCGGGGCGGCAGGGTGTTCCCTACGCCGTTCCGGCGGCGGACATTGCGGCATTCCTTCTCCGCAATGGCGTCCTGTTCCTCGTCCCATGCTTCCTGCCGCTGAGCCAGCACGGAATGGTGGGGTCGTTCCGCTTGCCATTGGCGCAACAAATCCATGTAATCGTTGCGGAAGGCAACTTCTCCGAGGAAGGGCTGCTCGGGCGTGCCCTGGCAGATCGCTTCCTGGTAGATGCTTTCCTTCACCTTGGTCAGAGCCTCTTCGACCGTCGCCCCGGTTTCCCACAGGTTGTGGTTCTCCACCTGAGCGGTGTAACCGCCCGAGGGGTCCTCGCTGATGGAAACCTTGATGGGCTGGGTCGCCTTGAGGCCGTAGTATCCCAGGTCCTTGATGCTAACGGTAGTAATGTCGGTCATGGCTGTATAGCCTCCTTCAAAATGGCGTATTCAACGCTCAAAAATTGTCATAAGGGGTTTGTTTCATGGGAGCGCAGCTCCCTGAGGAAAGAGTCTTCCGGTCCTGCTGTCTGGCCTTCCTGGAGGGGACTGGCCCGCTTCTTTTTAGGGAAGCGGGCGCGGTATCCCCTTTTCGGTTGGTCCTCTAGTAGGACATGGTCTCCGCCGCAGCGTTGACCCAGTCTGACCAGTCGAGGTCGTCCCACCCTTGCGGGGCGGAAAGGCCTCCGGGGTATTCCTCCGGTTCCGAAGGGTTGGCCCACTGCCAGCCGGTGCGGAGCTCCGGGTGGAGCGCCGTGCCGTCGGCGTTGACGATTTCCGCCACCAGGCAGAGGTCAATCTGGGCTTTCTTCGGCGTCTCTGCCTTCTGGTAGGTCTCCTTACTCCACTGGTAGCCAGTCTCCTTGCTCGCGCTTCCGAGCAGCCAAGCCGCTCTCGATTGCCGCAAGGGGAAGCCGTATTGGTGGGTCGCACCAGCCAGCTTCAGAGTATAGCCTTCGCAGACCGAGCCGCTGAACTTCTTTACGTTGCACAGCCACTGGCCGTCGGAGACTCGGCGGGCCTGGAAAAGGGTCTTTTTCTTCTCCGGGTCCGGGTGGTCGTCCACCAGCGTGAAGATGTCGCCTTCCTCGAAACAGTTGGCGCCAGCCTTGGTCGCTTCCAGGATCGCGGTGGGCGGGGCGGGGGTCCAGTGGTCCTTGTAAAAGGCTTCCTGTTCCTCCTGGGGGAGCATCCCGGTGTCCCGGATTTCCGGTATCCGGAATTCGCCCCAGTTGTCCTCGCCGGGGTTCCAGCGGCCGGGGGCCTGGATGCTGAACTGGATGAAGGCTCGCATGAAGCTGCCCAGTTCGTAGCCTCCGTTGGCCTCGGCAGCTTGCACCGCTTCGGCGTAGAACCCAGCCACCAGCTTTTCAATCCTGGTTTTGGACCAGTTGCGGTTGTCCTCCAGCTTCTGCTCCCGTTCCTCGCGGCCCAGGGAGTCGTCATTCTGGATCTGGTACCGCATCTTGGACTCGACGAAGCGGGTGTCGCCGCGGGCACTGACGCAGTTCCTGGCCTCTTCGGCTACTGCCGGGTCGACCGCTGCCAGCAGGTCTGCCGGATAGCCGTTGGCCGGGAACTGGTTCCGCGTGATTTCACCCTTCATCATGTCCATGATCTGGCGCATGGTCTTCTTAATCTGCAAGTGGTCTGGGTTGGTGCACTCCGCATCGGACCAAGGCATGTACTCCTTGTGCCCGCGGGCGCGCCAGAGGCCTTGCAGGTCCCGCTTGCAGCGGTCCGCAATGCAGGGGTCGAGGATTTCGCCTCGGATCAGGTCATCGAGGAGGTCCTCCAGGAGCGTCTCCGCGATGGGGGTGGGGTCGCCTGTAAGGTTAAGGGTCGCATCCAACGCGTTCGAGTTGATGAACCAGTGCTTCTCCGGCTTGTAAAGGCCGGAATACTGCAAGGTGAACACGCGGTTGATTATCTTTCCGTACAGGGCCCGGAATTGGGTGACGTAGGCTATGGCCTTGACCGCGTCGCTCCCGTCAAGAGAAATGGATACCGGCTCCAGCGGGGTGGACGTCAGCACCTCGGGGTGAATCAACTCCCCGTCGACGCTGTCGAACAGTTTCGCGAGCGGGTCTTCGCCGATCAGCTCGTAGGGTACGTACCCGCAGTCCATCAGCTGCCGCGCAGTGTCGTCGCTGATGCGATGCACGCTGCCGCCGCCGGGGGTCAGGGGTAGGCGCAGAACCAGGATGCCGTAGCCGCCGTTGGCGAACTTCAGCAGTAGGGTCACGGCGGAGTCGTCCCCGTCGTAGCCGTCCTGCAGCATCTTGACGCTGTCCTTGAAGTCCTTCCGGTTGACGACCAGCCCCCAGGGCTTGTGGTCGTGGTCGAAGAGGACTTCCGCGTAGCCTTGGGCCGGTTCCTCTACGCCCGCGTAGAAGAAATCGGTCAGCCAGGATTTCCAGGCTGAAATAACGATGACCGGGAGGGTCTTGCCCTTCAGCTTGTGGTACCAGCTGTTGTAATCGGCTCCGACGATTTGCCCCGCGGTGTCGGGGTTGGCGTAGGGGCCGCAGTACCAGTAGGCCATCTCGGCCGGGTTCCGCCGGGCTAGCCAGGTATAGAGCAGGCGGAGCCTTTCGGCTTCCTGGTCGATCTGGCTTTCCGGGCTGGCCGGGCCGAACTTCCCGGTATGGTCCTCGGACCCCAGGGTGTGTTCCATGAGGTCGGCGAGGGCCGAGGCTTCCGTTCCGGCTACGTTGCAGAGCTGGGGCACGCCCAGGTGCGTGATCAACGCGTAGAGATGATGCAGCGCCTCAATGGGTTGGAGGGTGCTGTTCTTCCCCATGCGGTGATTGGGTCGGACGTGGATCGCCGTGTCCTTGAGCCGGCGAATCCGGTCGTTGAAGTTGTCCGAGTCGCAGATGAAGTTGACCAGCGGGTGGATGGTGTTTCCCTCCTCGTCGGTCTTGGGGAACTTGTCGTCATCTACGATGTTGGCTTGGCACTTGCCGGCCATGTCGCGGGTAGCGAAGCCGATGTAGGCGCTGACCGCCTGCTTGTCCTTCCTCGTCAGCTTCGTGCGACTGGTGGCCTTGAGCAGCCAGATATAGGCGCTCCGTTTCATCATCGCTCCGCCGCTGCCGGCCAGGCCGCTGTTGTTCACGTGGACCACCAGCGACTTCTCGGCATTGAGCGGGATGTGGCTTCCCTTGCCAACGATGGAAACGAGGGTGCCGAACATGCGGTGCGCGAAGAACGACCGCCAGGACTTGACGATTTTCGCCCAGTTGCTCAGCGGAATCTGCGAGATCACCCCGGAGGGATTGTCCCGGTCCTCGCCCATGACGAACGCGTTCGCGGTCCAGCTGCCCCCTTGCGGGAAGTAGTCGTAACCGGGTTGCACGTCGGTCGAGCAGAGGAGGGTGCCGCTGTCGCTGGCGTACCAGCCGTCAATCTTGACGTTGAACTGGTTCTGGAAGTCTTCCAGCCGCGCCTCGTGTTCCTGGTGGAGGGCTTCCTCTTCCTCCAGGGATTGCGCGCCCTTGCTGTAGGTCCAGACTGAAACGAAGCTGAGCTTGAACGGCCCAACCCGTTCGTCGTCTTCGCCGAACAGGCCCATGCAGGTCCCAGGCACCAGGAGGGTGCCGGGCGGGCACTGCTCGAACTGTTGCAGGTAGGACTTCTCCTCGGTGCCGTACTCGGCGCTGCCGGGGGTGAGTCCCGCTGCTACAGCGATGACCGCGAAGCAGGAACGGAGCAACCGCTTGGTCGCCTGCTGCTGCTCGGTGGCGGTCATTGCGCTCGTCTGGTGGTTCCAGACGACGTCGCGGGTCACGAGCTCGGTGAAGAGGTCCTTGTTCCGCTCCAAGTAAGCGATCAGGCCCTCCCATCGTTCCAAGCTGTGGGCATGCACCAGCGAGTTGTGCTGGTTCCAATGAAACTCACACAGGTGCTGCCACTCCTGCCGGCTGCAGGTTTCGTGCACCTGGTCGTTGGGGTAGGGGCAGGAACGCTTGGCTTGCTCCGTGCCGCAGGTCGGGCAGTCACGCACGCCGTCGCGGTGGATCTGCTGTTCCTCCTCCTTGGTATCGTCGCGAATGTTCAATGCCTGGAGGACGTTGTCGATTACCTTCCTGAACTTTCGGTCCTTGTTGGCATTCCGGGGTTCGCGGGCCTGGTTCCGCAAGTCGTCGAGGAAAAACGCGGCCCCGTATTTCCCGAAGGCTCCGGGGGCGGTAAGGTCCTCTACTCCGAGGTCTTGGCAGATCTGGGCGTTGCTCTCCGGGTTGGCTTCCGCCCACTCCTGGAGACGCTGACGCCGCAGCTCGGCCCGTTCCCGGGTGGCTTGCTCCGCCGCTTCGCGTTCGGCGGCGGCGGCCTGCTCGGTTTTTCTCCGAGCGGATTCGGCCAAAAAGAATTTGGTCTGGTTGTTCATAGCTCCTCCTGCAAGAATGCAGCCTACATAGATTTATGGATGGTTACCGGATACGCCGGGAGGCGAAGCCCGGGGAGGGCTTCGCGATACGTGAAACACCGGCGTCAGGCCGGTTTTCTCTGCTGCCCTTGTTTGGCAAGCGCAGCGAAGTTTTCCCGGCTAACGGGGCCCGGTGGTTCCTTGGTTCGGGCGTATCGGCAGAGGCTGGGGGGATGGGACCTGGGCGGAGCTTTTGAGGGCTGGCCTAGGTGCCGTAGGGGTGCCGTTTTAATCAACCTCGTCGGCGATTTTCGGCAGGGGTTGTCGGGAGGAGAATCCCCATATCTTCAGGTCAGTTTCCCCGTGCAGCACTTGCTCGAGGTGTTCTGCCCAAAGTTCCAGGCTTTCTGGGGGGATTCTTTTGAAGAACCACTCGAGGTAATCCTTCACCTTCTCCTCGATCTTCCCGGTGTCATACAGTATCCAGAGCTTCCGCAGAGCGGGCTCTTGGTCTGGGGGTACGTCGTCTGGCAGACGATAGAATCCGGATTCAGAGGCCATTTCAGGTTCCTCCTTAAAATCGGGAATGCTTGTGGGTGGCCGGCGGCTCGGGGAGAGGGCCGGGCTTTTTGCCGATGGGGGATTCTGCCTGTAGTTGGAACAGCTAGAGGCTGGGGCGTGTCGTGACAACTCTAAATCTAGAAAAGCGACCGGCGCGTCCCGCAGGGTGCCGCCGATCTCATTGTCAGAAGTGAAGCTTTATTCAATTGTCAAGGTGCGTGCGGCTGGCGGCAATCCTCCTGGTCCCTAATGGGTCGTGGAGAACTGGCCTGAGTGGTCATCGGTCTTTGAGAAAGAGACTGACGCCGCTAGCCTGGGGGAAAGTCGGAAATGCCGACTTTCCCCTTGTGGGAAAAAGTCGGCACGTCCTTGCTGGAACTGCCTGTTGACAGCGGACGAAATGTCCGTAGTCAGGTTAGGCGGTCGCGGCAGCTTCGGGCTGCAGCATGATTTGGCGCGGCATAACCACGTTCAACCAGCCCAGCCGAGCACCGGATTCCGGATCCTTGACCTCGCAGGCACCCTCGTCCATGTTGGCATGGTAGGGGTAGCAGAAGCCATCAGCGTCCGGGGTCTTGCGCCATTCCGTGGTGTTGACACCCTGGATGTTGGCGCCGACGGTGGCCCGGTCCAGCTCGCTCTCGTTGCCCTTATGAGCAATGAAAACGTTGACCACGAACTCCCCGTTTTCCTTCCGGTAGATGGCAGCAGTGACTACGCCATTGCTGACATAGGTCACGGGCCCACGGAGCTTGCGCGCAACGGGGGCTTTGCCATTCCGACCGCGGCGAACCTGCTTGATGTCCCGGGGGAGCAGCTCGTTGCCTTCGATCAAGCTGCGGGCATCCTCGGACATGTTCGGCAGGGCAGCGGCGACAATCCTGGAGAACTGGTCAGAAGTCAACGTCCGGTAGAACGTGTGATCCTCCGCAGCCTGCAGGTAAGCCTGGGAACTCGGGAAACTCTGCTTGGGGGCCAAAGTGGGTTGTTCGGTCATAGGTGATCACCTCCAAAAAATTTTGATGCGCTATCTTAAAAGACGTGGCAATCCTTGTGGGGATGTGCGGGACGTCTGATAACAAAGTGATTGTCTATGTTTGCCTTGATGCTTGCAATACCCTGCCGTTCCTGCATCAGCCTCTGTGGATCTTCTATGGCACCCCTTTGGCTACCAACCGGGGTGGCTTTCCGCTTAGCCTGCTTTAGCCTGTCCTGTCAATAGCCTCTTGACATTGCTTTCTTTCGTCTGTATCTTGAAAGTGGAGCTGCGTCATAGCGTGGCCTCCAAAAGATGCGCTTCCCCGTCGTCCGCAAGGGCGGCGGGGTTTCTTTTTGTAGGCATAAGTGAAGCCCCGGTCGTAATGACCGGGGCTTTTCGCTTCTCTGGATGGAGCTGTTTTTATTCTGCTTCCTTCTTGGCCTGCAGCATGAACTCTGCAGCCCGCGCTGCCGGGATCAGGTGTCCGTTCAGGTCCACTCCTTCCTTGGGGCGGCTTCCGCCGGCGCTTTTCTGCAGCAACCGCAGTTCCTCTCTCAGCTCAGGAGTTAGGCGGCCGCTGCCCGGCCCTTGCCGCTGTTTGCTCCCCGGCCCTTCTCTTCCCCCATCCTCGAACTCATGGTACCGGTAGAAGTCCTCCAGGTCTTCCAGCGGCCCCTGTTCCAGCTCAGGACTGCCGTTGACCTGTTCGGTCAGGCCGCTGCGGTCTTCGTCTTCCAGTGCGGCCAGGATTTCCTCGAAGCGGGCGGCGGTGGTTCTGGCTACGGGGTGGGCAGTCTGCGGATGCTCGCTCAGCCATTCCAGGCTCTTCGCCATTTCCTTCCGGAAGAATTTGAGGTTCTGCACGCTGGGCGGGTGCTTCAGCGTGGGCTGCTCGTAGCCTTGTTCTCTGGTGGCTTGGATCAATCCCCAGCCGGCGGCCACCTGCAGGGCGTAGCGTTCCGCCAGTCTTTCCATGCGGTCCAGGGTGTCGTGGAAGATGGCTTCGTTGTCGTTGACGACCGCGGCCAGCAGCGCTTCCGTGAACTCGGCGGCGCAGGCGTGCAGCGCGGCGTAGGCGTCCTGGGCCTTCTCGGGGTTCTCTCTTTGGAGGGTGTCCACCGCGCCGTAGGCGGCGCCCCAGTGGGTGGTGGCGATGCGCGCCGTGTAGGATTCCAGTGTCTCGTTGCAGCCGGTGGTCCAGGCTTGCCTGAGGTCTTTGAAGGCCAGGCTGCCGTTGGGAGAGCGCAGCAGGTCAGCCGTCGCTTCCATGATTTTGCTCAGGTTCTTCTGGCAGCTCTCCAGGTCCTGGTGGTTGTAATAGAGCTCTCGGGTGAAGGCTTCCTGGGGTAGGCTCAGCAAATGATCTGCGGTTACATGCGGGACGTGGCCTTCGCTTTCGTTCTTGGCCCGGATGGAACGGATGACGGCTTGGGCGTGCTGGATTTCCTCTCGGGAGAGGGTGCCCAGGAAGGCGGCGGTGATCCGCTCTCCCTGCAGGGGCAGGTTGGAAAGCGCGGCGTAGTACTTGGCGGCGCTTTCGTCCGTCTGCAGGATCTGGTCCGGGTTCAGGTCGGGGGTGGCTGCTATCGTTTCGGCCTTGGGGTAGATGGGGCCGAAGATGCTGGCTGCGACGTCGGCGGCGTTGTCCCTCCGGTCGCTTTCGGTGGTATGTTCCACGCCGTCGAAGACGGCAGCTACCGCGTCGGTCAGGGCCTGGCAATCTGAGGCCGGGTGGTCCAGGGGGTTGTCGCCGGAGGCGAAGAGGGCGGCGGCGCCCTCGTCGTATTCGGCCAGGGACAGGTTGAAGACGGCTTTGAAGGCGGTGTCGTTATTGCCGGGGGCGCCGCCGGGGAGAGTATCGGCTTGGTGGTTCAGCTGTTCCTGGCGGTGGTCCAGTAGGTCCTGCAGGCGGTCCTCCTGCTGGTGGTCGGCCGAGTAGCGGGTGGTATCGCGAGTGGCGCACATGGCGTTCTGCTTCTCCTCCGATTGGAATGGCCACGCGGGGGCTTACGGGGTTGGTCCGGGGTCTTCGGCCGTTGCTGGGTCTGTAACGGCCGGCTGCTTCATTATCCGCTATTCGGGCGGCCTTGTAGCTGGGTGGTACGTTCTTGCCCCGGCCGGGTCTGGGGCCTATGGCGTGGACGGCCTATGCCAGCCGGGGCGGGTTAATGTCAGGCGGCTCTTGCCTCCCTGTCCCTAGCTGGGCAGGTCGTCCTCATCGTCGTCGAAAGGTGGACCGTCTTCGTCGTTGTCCTGGTCTTCCATTCCGCTGGCGGTGCTCCCGGTAGCTCCGGCTGCTCCAGCGGCCGGCCCTTCGCCGTCGTCGCCGTGTTCGCACTTGTAGCAGAGTTCGAACTTGGTGGACTTGAGCCGCCCGCAATTGTCGCAGGGCGACATGTCGTTCTTCTCCATGTAGCAGGCGCGGCAGAACTCCCGGCCGGGGGTGCAGGGCTTCCCGCACTCGTCGCATTCTTTGCTGTTCTTTTTGTAGCAATCCCAGCAGGTGGCAAAGTTCTCTTTGCAGGGCTTGCCGCACTCCTCGCAGGCTCCGGTCAGCTGCTGGTAATTGGGGTTCCGGCCGGTGCCGGTCGCGGTTGTCGTCCTTTCTCCTTCGTAGTCGGCGGCCGTGGGGCCGGCGCCGGTGCGGCGGTTGGCCGTTCTGCCGGGCAGGGCGTAGTCTCTGGCGAAGTCGTCGTAGATGCTCATGGTGTCTTGGTGCTCCTTTGTTATATGGGATGTATTGGTAATGGGATGGTTCCTCTGCCTTATCTCTTAATTCGGCGGAAGGTGGCCAGGCTCTCCCTGGCCTGCAGCCAGTAGTGCGGCTCGTTGATGCAGGTCTGCAAAATCAATATCCAGCCCACCGGCTCTTGCAGGTCGGTCTGGTCGATCCAGAAGCGCTGGGCGCGTTGCGCCAGGCAGCGAATCTTCTGGTGGTCGCTGGCGTTGTTGCGGTAGCTGTAGTGGAGCGCCCCTGGGGCCTTGGGCCAGTTTTTGTTAGTCAGGCTGCCCTTGTATTCCCCGGCGGCGGTCCCGCCGTAGGCCCGCACGATGTTGTCGTTCACCAGGTCGCTGAATTGCTTGGTCGTATGGTGTTCCGGCACGCCGTGCTTCTGCAGCCAGATGTAGGCGTAGCCGTCCGGCGCTTTTACCTCCCATCGCTCCTGCAATGTGGACAGGATGTAGGGGGTGTCGTCTACGATCGTTGGACTGCCCCAGTCCTGTGGGACCTTTATCTGGTAAGCGCTGTCGATGAGTACCGTCTTATATGGTTCCGGCGTTGCGGTCGGGGCTTTGGCCGGCGTGGGCGTCGCCTGCCTGGTGGGTTGGAACGGCGGAGTTGGTACGTAGGTCGCGGTCGGCCACGGGGTGGCGGTGGGGTAGGGTGTCGCCGTGGGCGGGTCTTCCAGGCCTATGGGGTAGGGCGTCGACGTGGGGTACGGCGTCTCCGTCGGCCGGCGGGCCGGGTTCAGCGTGGGCAGCGGTGTCGTGGTCGGCGCCGGTTGCGGCGTGTCGTACGGTTGTAGCGGTGGCAACGGGGTGTCGGTGGGGGCCATGGGTGGCGCGTCGGTTACCTTCACTATCGTTACCGGCGTGGGTATCGGCTGTTCGCCGCCCAGGCAGGCGGCGGCCGCCAGCAGCAACAGGGTTGCGGCCAAGCCGGCTCTCTTGCTGCTTGAGGCTGTATTCTTCTGCTTGGGTTGCTGTGCTGGCTGGCTCGATTGGGCCTGCATCTGTCTGCTCCGGTGGAATCGCCGGTTCATTTCACTAGCTTGTGCTCTGCTCTATCGCCGTGTTTAGTTTTGAGCTTCTAGCTGTTTAGCTTCCTCTATATAAGGGGGCCTTAGTTTTTATCTTTGCTTGACTGGTTGGGCGGTCTTGCCTTTCCCGCCGTGCCGCTGGTCATCGCTTTGGCCGGGCCTGATAAATGCCTGAAACAGGGAAAGCTTCGTTTTTCTCCCCTGGGTTGGCTTGGGTGCTGGCGGTTCTATCTTCCGCGGTAGGCTGCGTCGATCAGGTCGGGATAGAAGGCGTCTTTCAAGTCGTCCAGGTTGATTGGCTCCTGCTTGGCTTTCTCCCAGAGCCGGCGCAATCGGTTCTGGAAGATCTCCGGCTCTTCGGGTCGGTCCTCGTGGAGTTCCCGGAAGAAGCGGGCGCCCAGGGTGGCGTAGCAGTCGAAGTCGTCTTCGCCGTGGACCGGGGCGGCGGCGCTGAGTTCCTGCAGGCTGCGCAGCGCGCAGGCTGGCAGGGCGTGCAGCACCAGCCTCCTGGCTCTGGTCTGGTTCAGCTGGTTGAACTCGGCCAGGACTCGGGCCATCCCGGCGTCCACCCATTCCGGGCCGGAGTCGGCCCACCAGTGTTGGGCCAACGCTCTGGTGAGCGTCCTTCGCTTCTCTACGTCGCTGGGGTACTGGGGCAGTTCTTCCATTCGCAGGTTGACGGTGAGTCCGTTGTTGTAGACCTCCTCGCCGGAGGCGGTCGGTTCGTCGCTGTAGTGGATTACGATGCTGCGGCGCAGCGGCGGCTGGGCCAGCCACTTCCGGAGGAAGGCGCTGCTCTCCACGGCCTCCTCGGCCGCTAGCTCCATGCCGTGGGCGGCTTCGCCGGGCTGGGTCGGTCCGCTGACTATGATAATCAAGCAGAGCTCGGAGTAGGTGTTGCAGTCCTCCGGGTTGCCGTCTTTGGATTGTTCCATGTCCCGGGTCAGGACCAGGACCGGGTTGCGGTCTTCCAGGATTCTGGTTACCGGCGGGTGCGCGCCGGGTTTCTGCGCGGCGTAGGCGGTGTTGTAGAGCGTAGGCAGCAGCTTGGCCAGTTCGTCGGTGATGTTCTGGTTCAGCCGGGGGTGGGCCATTAGCTCTCGGAAGGCGCTGGGGAAGTGCTGTTCCAGGTTGGCCAGGGCGGTGACCGCCGGCGCGTCCCAGGGGTCCAGGGCGTTTCCCTTCAGGAAGGGGCTGGCGGCCACTCTTTCGGCGGAGCCGTAGCCCCGGCGGTGGCTGACCAGGCTGTAGCCCAGCTGGTGCAGCCCCAGGATGACCTGGTTGCGGCCCTCCGGTTGCTGGTTGGTGGTTAGCCAGTCCCGGTCCTTGATCAGGCTGTATAGGCGGCCTTCGTACCGCCCGGTGGACTGGGCTAGAGCCAGGAAGATCAGGGCCTCGGCGGCGTCGGCGTCCTTGGGTTCGACGCCCTGTTGGACCCATTCCAGGCGGCCGATTTGGTCGGCGGTGCCGGGGTGGAGGGTGTGCAGCCTTTCCACCCCGGTCAGGTCGGCGTACGCTATGCGGCCTGGGAGGAGCTGGGGTTCGGGTTCTACTTCTTCGGTGTTGTCCGGGTCGGGTACCGGCATGGGTTCCGGCGTGGCGGTGGGGATGCCTACTATGTAGTTATCGTCCTGTTCTCGGTCCCTGACGGCGGGTGGCGTCTCCGGCGCGGGGCGGTGGGGGTCCGGCCGCAGGCGGATGCGGGCCGGCTTGGCGCTGGTCTGCGGGTCGAACTCTGCAGGGAATTGGCCGCTGCGGTAGGTTTCGATCAATTCCTCTCTGGTCAGCTCGGCGACGTAGCCGGTCAGCGGGTGGCGCAGCTGCGTGCCCGGGGCGGCGTCCTCGCTGCGGGGCCGGTAGCCTGGCGGGCGTGGCGTGTAGGTGGGTCTGGGCGTGGGGAAGGGGTTGGGTGTGTAGGTAGGCTGGGGCCAGCCTTCCGGTTCCGGGGTGTAGGTCGGGCTGGGGGTGTAGGTGGGCAACGCCGCTCGGGCCGGCCATTCCGGGGGCGGGGCCGGGCTGTCCGCCATGCGGCGGAGTTGTTCGTTGATTTCGTTGACCTGGAGTTGGTGGACCAGCTCTCTTTCTATTTCCTGGGCAACGCGGGTGGCGTTCCTGGCGTCCACTACTTGGGTCGCTAGGTCGTAGTATCGGGGGTCGGGTGTCGCGGTCTGTTCGATTACGACGGGTAGCGGCGCCGGCGGCTCTTCAGCGCAGGCGGCGCTGGTCAGAGTGGCAGCTGACAGGGTGAAAAGTAGCAAGCCGGCGGCGGCCCATGTTTTGGGCTTGGCCTTTCCGGCTGCGGGGCGCTCGGCTTTGGGGAGTAAATTACCGTGCTTAGGTCGTTGGCGGCCGTTCTGCATCGCATTCCCTGAATAGGGCGATTCCTTCCGGCGCAGCCGGATTTGGTTCTAATGCGCTCTGGTCAGGCGGCGTTTTCAGGCGGCTGGGGTGTCGCTTTGTAGAGTCCGGAGCCGGCCAGCGGCCGGCTCTTCCGTTGGGCGGTCTTCCGGTAGTGCTGTTGTTACTCGTCCCGGTCGTTGGCGGTCTCGGTGCTGGGGCTGTTGTCGTCTCCGCCGTTGCCGTTGTTCCCGGTCTGGGTGTCCGGCGTGTTGTCCACGGGGGCTGGGTCGTCGCTTACCTGGACTTCCGGCTTGGGCGGGGCCTCGGGGGTCAGGGTGACGGCGGTGGCGCTTTCACTGGTGGCGGGTGCCTTGCTGCCGAACAGCTTGCTGAAGATTGACATTCTTGGTGCTGTCTCCTTAGTAGTTGCTTGTGGGGCTTGCGTTTAGTTTAGCAGACTTTCTCTGTTTAGTCTTGCTGTTCTGTGGGCGGGGTTCCTGCGGTGGCGCGGTTGGTCTCTTTAATGCTGGTCAGTATCTACTTAATTATAGCTGATCGGCAATTGAGCCCAGATCTTCATGTCCTTGTCCGGCGTGTCGCCCGGGGAGGCGATTATCAGGGTGTAGATGCCCTCGTACACTGGGGTGAATTGTTCGCCGTCCTTGGCGCTGCGTAGGTCGTTCAGGTTGACCTCTATCGTCAATAGGTTGTCCTTTACTCGCCAGACGCTGGCGTGGAGGGCGGGGACTCTCTCTTCTTCGTATGGCGTGGCTCTCGCGGCGGCCTTGGCGTTTTCGTAGATGGCTGCGGCCTCAGCCTGGGTCCTGGGGGCTGGCCCTTCCTGGTCTCTCGGCCTCGGGCAATACTTCGCTGGGACGTTGTAGTCCGTGGTCGCCCTGAGTTCATTAGCGATTATCAGCCCTTGGGGTGTGCCCAAGTCGTAGCAGTAGGTGCGGGCCAGCTGGCCCACTGTCGCCTTTTGCGGTAGCGGGTCGTAGTAAATGAAACCCTGCAGGTCTTCCGCCGACGGCAGGGGTTGGTCTCCTTCTTGCGTGGTCGCTATGAAGGTCAGCGTGGCTGTGTCTCGGTCGTAGTTCGGGCCGTGTAGCGGTATGAGTTCTGCGCTGTTGAAGTGCTGGACGTAGGCCAGGTCTTGTCCGATGGCGTGGACGCCGATGCTTACCGTGGTCCAGGCGGGGTTCAGCAAGTTCTCCAGGTGGCCCGGGCTTCCTTCCAGGCTGCTGTGCGCGTCCTGGAGGATGTCCTTCAATTCTTCCAGCGTGGCGTGTCGCTGGTATTCCCGCCTGGGGCTGGCGAAGCCGGGGCTGGAGACGTTCTCCGCGTTGTAGGGATGCCCGGGGTTGTACTCCGGCGCGTGGAAGGCGAAGCGCATGTACGGTTTCTCGCCGGCGCGGTTCCAGTGAGCGCCGTGTCCTTCGGTTGTCAGCTCTTCCGCGTGCTGCTGGGCTGCCGGGTTGTGGCCTAATTTTACCCCGGGGAGGCCGGCTTCGGCCCGCGTCTGGTTGACCATTTCCAGGGCGAAACGGGTGAGTTCTTCCCTTATTCTTTGTTCTTCCTCGGGGCTTCTTGGCTCCGTCGGCGCGGCGGCCCAGCCGTTTTCGAAGGCGGTCACCGGCCGATTCTGGGGGGCTGAGGCCACTCTTTCCGGGGAGGAACTTGCCTCGGGGAGCCCAGTCCACTTGCCGGGACGGCGTTCCTCCTGGGGGTGGAGGCGGAAGGGATAGTACCTTTCCTCCCAGTTCGCCGGGGCGATCTGGGGGCGGGACGGGGTTAGATCTTCGGCTGTTTCGACTCGGATGATGTCCACCAGCATGGTCATTCCGAAGGCGATCCCGCCGGCGATGAGGAGCAGTGGCAGCCCGGGCAGCCGGCTCATGATGGACATTCTTCTCCTCCTCTTCGTCCCCTTCGTTAGACGATTTTACTCTGCTCGGCGGGGCTGTTCTTTCCTGCCGACTGGCCGTTCTTTTTCTCTCCGCGGGCGGGCCCCTGGAGGTGTTTTCGTGCCCTCTGGCTTTCCCTTTTCTTGCCCCTCGTCGGCCCTCCTCCCGGGTGTCTCCGCGGTCGTTTAGTCCCTGACTGAGCTGTTTATCGCGGGCGTTTCCCGCCCCTCTCAGCAGGCTTTTCCAGGCCCTTGGAGGCTCACTTCCGACTTCCTCTCGGAGGATGTTTCACCCCTGTTTTGACCACGGCTTTTTTGGCTGTTGGCGCCCCTCTTCCGGGCCTCTGGCCGGCCGGAATCCTCCCGCCCTCTGCGGCCTCTTCGTCCCGGTTTGATCGTGCCTGCTGGCGCCCTTCTCCGGCCTCTGCCGCCCCGGGTTTCCACCCCTTCTTCTGCCCCGAAACGGGCTCTCCGGCGGGCCGAAAGAACGGAAATAAGCAGGGCCCCGGGAAAGCGGAAGTTAGGCAAACTGACCCTCGACGCCACCGCGTTTTTGTCCCTGTGAACAGGGGCTAAAGGGGGGCTTTACGCGCGCGTGTAGTAGCGGGCTGGCGGGGTGGAAGCCCGCCCAAAAGGGGCTTCCAGGGTAGTGTCCTGGTATCTCTGCGGGGGTTGGCTTCTGTGCCGAGGGGCTTTACGCGCGCGTGTACCTGTCTGGTTGTCGGGCATTATTTTGACAGGGTAAAACTGGCCGGGGGGACATTAGGGGGCTTGTCTTAACTTTCAGGTAGAGAAACCACGTTTTTGGGGGTTGAGAAACGTCGGGCCGCCCCGACACCCCGTCTCCTACCTGGGAGGCTGCTCCGCAACTCCGTCGTGGACCCGCCTTGAAGGCGTGTTGGCGGGCGCCAAACCGGGCAGAACCGGCTGGTGAATTCCGGGCAGAACCGGGGGGTGGAAGAGCTGGGAAGCGCTGACCTTCTTCAAAGGGAAGACTCTTCGGATCGAAGCCCTGGGGGAAGGGTGGCTCCCGGGGGAAGAACCGGAAGAACCGTCGCGGCCCTGGGGGGAAGCCAGGAGGAAAGTGTCCCTGGGAGGGGGGGAGAACCCGGGGTATGAGTGAAGGATCGGATGACATTAGGGGTCGGGAAAATACGGGGTTATTTTGTTGTTGTTCGGGTGGCTGGAGGCCGGTGAGATTCCTGGGAGCATGGCGCCCCGGCCCGGGGGCGAAGTGGGGGTCTCTGTTGAATGATCGTTGAGTGATTATTCAGGGGCAGGGCGGCTTGGTTGGAGGGCCGCGGGCTGTCTCTCCGGGGAGCGGTTTTGTTGTGAAGCCTGGGGCGACGATGCTGGCCTGGGGGTTAGTTTTGTGAGGGGGTTGTTGCCGGGAGGTTGGGCTGGCGGCGACTTCGCTGGCTGGCGGTTTTGTCCGGGGGTTAGTGAGGGTCGCCGTGGCCCCGGGGTGAGGGTGGACAATGCTGTGAAGTGAGGGTGGAATGTTCCGGAGCCTGGGGCGTGTGGTGTGATGGAAAGTTAGGCTGTACTTCTTTAGTGGAGTTGGCTGCTGGCCGGGGGTGTTATGAGGCTGGGATGTTTTCCAGGTGTTCCAGGGAGTGGGGCGGTGAAAGAGGGTTGATTATTCTTGGGCCGGAGGCGGGACTGGGTAGCTAAGTGAGGGTTGACTTTGTCGGTGGGCCGGGGCGGGGCGGCGGCGTGGAGTGAGGCTGGGCTGATGATAGATTGGTGTATGGAATGTTTCCTGGTTGTTCGTTGGACTGGGTCTGTTAATGAGGGTGGACTGATGGGTTTGTTGTTTCGCTGGTTGTTTCCCTGGGGGTGACTGCCGGGGCCTTGGGCGGTATCTTGCCCTGGGGGCGTGAGTGGGTGGCTTCCCTGGTGGCTTCCCTGGTGGCTTAGCGGGGTTGCGTTCCTGTTGTGTTCCTGTTGTGTTCCTGTGGTTTGTCCTGTGGTTTGTCCGGTGGTTTGTCCGGGCGCCTTAGCGGGGCAGGGTGTCTGGCGTTGTCTGGCTGATTGTCTCTCTGGCGTGGGCCTGGGGTGTGATTGCTGAGCTTCGTTTCCAGGCTGGTGCGCTGGTGGGCTAACTGATGGTTATTCTGGGCTGGGGGATGGAGTGCCAGTGGACTCGGCCGGAGTCCAGGTCGCGTTGGAGGGACGGGTGGTTGCGTGCGGAGGCGATGACGGGGATGGC
Source organism: uncultured Acidimicrobiales bacterium (assembly GCA_958295925.1). Classification (GTDB taxonomy): domain Bacteria; phylum Actinomycetota; class Acidimicrobiia; order Acidimicrobiales; family CATQHL01; genus CATQHL01. The sequence goes on along the minus strand of OY282384.1, from coordinate 169,317 downwards.
CTGGCATCCGGTGAAGCGGGTCAGGAAGTTGGCGTTGCGGACGGCGCGGCGGACGTCCTCCTGGTCGGCGGAGAAGGAGACTTCGATGGCGACGTAGACGGTCTCGCCCTGGGGGTTGGTGTTCTCGGTGATCAGGTCGGCGATTTTGAAGCTGGTCTGGTTGTCCAGGGAGATGCCGGTGGAGTGGGCTTGGAGCATTTCGGTGAGTTCCTGGTTGTCCAGGCGGTGGACGAAGTTCAGGCCGAGGGTGATGGGGATGACGTGGGGCTGTTGGCGCAGGCGGTTTTCGGCGTACCAGCCCTTGATTGTCTTGATGTCGTTACCCATGTCGTTGGCGGCGTTTTTGTATTCGCTGGTTAGTTGGGCGATGGCGTCGGCGTTGGCCTGGATTTGTTTGTTGTTGGTCTCGGCCAGATTTTCCAGGCGCTCGGCCAGGTCTTCCAGGCGGTCCAGGCGGGAGAGCTGCTGTTTGTTCTGATTGTCGGCTTCTTTGGCGTCGTGGAGGGAGTCGTAGATCTGGCAGGCGATGCTGCGGTCTTGTTGGATGGCCTCGTGGAAGTCGTAGGGCAGGCGCGGGGTGGTGGTCATGTTGTGGTCATTTTGTTGCTCCGTGGCGGCTGTGTTGCCTGGTTGATTCTTGCTGGTTGATTCTTGCTGGTTGATTCTTGCTGGTTGATTCTTGCTGGTTGATTCTTGCTGGTTGATTCTTGCTGTTCGATTATAGCAGTGCGGGGGTCTGAGTTGGTGCTATCTGCTGGCTTTCAGGGAAGGAAATAATCCGCCTGGGGAGTGGCGTTGTTCAGCTGGCCGGGGGTGATTCTTGTGGGGCTGGGCCGGTTTGGTTCAAAGGGCTGTGCTGCCGTCTTCGGGTTTAGGGATGTCTTGAGGGTTAGTCTTGAGGTCGGCGTCCGTGTGGTCGTGGGCTAAGTATTGCTGGGACGGGCGGTACCAGACGGTGGTGCTGGTGGCGTTGACGGCGGGTCGCAGGCGGTCCGGGTCTTCGTTTCTTCCTTGCTTGATGTCCTCTTGGAGTTGTTGCAGGGCTTGCTGGCAAGCGGCGTGTATTGTGCGGCGGATGGATTCGGTGAATTGACGTTGCAGCTCTTGGTCGAGTGTCGGGCCGGTGGGGCTTGTGGGGTTGGCTGATGCAGAGGTTGATTCATAGGTTGATTCATAGGTTGATTTATAGGTTGATTTATAGGTTGATTCATCGCAATTTGGTTCTTGTGCTGGGTCTCTTTGGGGCGTGGCCATCGTGTTCCGCCTTTTCGGCTGGCGCTGGCGCTGGTGGACGCAGCCGTCGGTTTTCCGGGTGATCCGGGTGATACTGTTTTGGGTTTCGGTTGTGAGTGAGTCAGTCTTCGGGTTCGACCATGACTTCGACCATGACGACGTAGACGTTGTATTGGTCGGCCAGTAGCTGGATTTCCGGGGAGATGAACTGGCCGGCGGCGGCGGCGGGGCGGGTAGGGACGCCGGTGGCGAGTTCGAGCCAGTCGGCGCGGCGTTGGGCGCGGCGGATGTCTTTTTCTTCGATGGTGATGGAGATTTCCAGGAGAACCTGAAGAGCTTGCTTTTGGGAATCCTGGCCGGTGTAGGCGATGTCGGCGCGGCGGATGTCGCGGGACTGGGAAGTGGTGATCAGGTCGGCTTCGACGGCGGGCAGGAGGAGTTCGAGTAACTCGGAGTTATTGGTTTGGGGGATTGAGCAGGCGTGGTTGGAGCGCAGGTCGAAGCGGTGGTGTAGCGAGTCGGTGATTTCGTCCTGGGCGTAGCGTTCGAAGTTTGAGCCGGCGAGGGCGGAGATTTCGCCGCCGATTTTGGCGACGGCGTCGTCGATGGACTTTTGGAGTGTGTCGGTGGCGTCCTGGATTTCCTGTCTAAGCGTTTGGGTGGCGGCGTCCACTTTGGCGTCGATTTTGGCGTCCAGGCGTTGGTTGCCGGCTTCCAGGGCGATGAGGCGGAGTTGCATGTGGTGGTAGTCGGCCGGGGGCAGGATGGCTCGCTGGACGGCGTTCAGGAAGTGGGCGTCCGTGTTCAGGGCTTGGATGATTTCACCGGTGGTGGTGGTGGGGGTTGTCATGGGGGTGGTCATGGCTTTGTTCCTTTCCGGGTCTGTCTCTGGTTAGCCTTTTGCATTGCGTTGGGGCTTGGGGGAACTGGTTACGGTTGTCAGGTCTTTGGGTTGGTGCTGGTTTCATTTTACCAGTCCGACGGCGGTTCTTATAGGGGTGACCGGCGGCGTAGTTCCAGGCTGGGGGCAGTTTGAGCTTCTCTTCCGGGGACTGGTTTCCAGGGGAGAGGCCCTGGAGGTTGGAAGGAATTGAATGTGCTGGAATGCTGGGGAGGAGGGGATGGCCGGCGGGGGCCGGGTTTTGGCGTCGTCTCTCTTCCGGGGAACTTTTGGGGGTTGGAGCAAGTTTTCTCTTGCCCGCCGGCGTTGCCAGGGCGGGCGTAGCGGCGTTTTTGGGCCTTTCAGGACTCCCAGGACTACTCTTGGGTTTTTCCGGCCGGAAAACGGCTTGTGGCGCGTTTCGGCCGGCTGGGGGTGGTCTTGGGATTGCTGGCGGGGGTGGTCTTGCTGGTTTTCTTGCTGGTTTTCTTGCTGGTTTTCTTGACGGTTTTCTTGACGGTTTTCTTGACGGTTTTCTTGACGGTTTTCTTGACGGTTTTCTTGACGATGCTGGCGGCGATCAGGGCGGTGACGGCCAGGAAGGGGATGGTCCGTGTCCAGTCGATGTTGACTTGTCGTTTCATTGCTGCTTTCCAGGGAGTGGTGGTCTGTGTTGGTCTGTGGTGGTCTGTGTTGGTCTGTGTCGGTGTGGTTCATCCAATGAGTTTCCAGGCCTGGTAGCCGGCGTAGGCGGCGATGGTCAGGAAGAGCGAGGCGTAGCAGACGGGGACGTAGTGTTCGATTTTGGCCAGTTTGGCCAGGAGGTTGAGCTGGCGGCCGGGGTTTTGGGCCAGATCGGTCGATTCTTCCGAGTAGCCGGCTACGGGCAGATGTTGCTCCAGGTTCTTGATTACCTGGCGTTGGGCCTGGTGCAGCTGCTGGTAAGAATTGTTGTTGAGCAGCCAGACGGCGGATAGGGCGGCGGCGAAGAGGCTGCCGGTGGCCAGGATGGTGAGGGCTTGGATGGTGAGGGCTTGGATGGTGAGGGCCTGTAGGTGGCGGCTGGCGGGAATGGCGATTTGGTCCAGGACCAAGACGCCGAATAGGACGGCGGCGATGGTGGTTAGCGCGGCGTAGAAGCGGTTGGCGGCTTCTCTCCGCCGGGTGGTGCGGTCGGCGATTTCCACGTATAGCTGGTATTGCTCCAGCAGGTGTATGGGGCGCAGGGGGTTGTTATTATTGGTTTCGGTGTCGGTGTCGTGGTGCCCGGTGGTGCTGGGCTGGGATGGCGTGGACATGGTGGGGGGCCTCCGGTGGGGAGTTGGCGGTTTACTTTGTTGGTCTCTTTGGGATTATATCAACCGGCTGGCCGGATTGGACCGGGGTCTGCCGGGGTTAATGTTTCACAATAAGCAGTTCGTGAGATGGTTTGACGTGGCTGGCCTTGTGGCCGGGTTGGTCCTGTGGGGTGCTCTCTATTCGTTCCAGTCTATTCTTGCCGATGCGGGTTTCGCCCTGGCCCAGGGAATACTGCCAGCTCACTTCGACTATGTCGTAGTCCTGGTACCAGTCCCGGATGGTTGAGCAGTCATTGTAGGACAGCACGAATCGGCCGGGGCGGGAATGTAGCAGGTCTCTGAGCAGTTCGTGGTCGAAGCCCTGGTGATGAACGGGGAAGTTCCTTTGCGGGTAGATGCCGCGGAACATCTTGGAATCTCCTTCCAGGTAGTAGGGCGGGTCGCAGTAGAGTAAGTCTCTGGGGTGGGCCGGGATGGTTTCGGGATGGTTTCCTGGAATCGTCCTGCGTCGGCTTGCCGGTTGGGGCAGCGGAAGTTTCTCACTTTGTCGATGAGGCGCTCTACCCGGGCGGGGTCCTGATAGATTTTGGACAGCCAGCCCAGGAAGCCGGGTCCGTAGCTGAGGTTGTGGTTGTACCAGTAATGGGCGGCCAGTTCTGTTGGGTCTTTAATTAGCTCTTCGCCTCCCCAGTGGGTTTTGAGTCGTTCTTTGACCGCGGCGTAGTTGTCGGTGGTGGGCGGGCCCAGCCGGGTTATCCGGTCGGCCAGCGCTTCCGGCTGGTTGAGTTGGGCCTGCCAGTAGTTGGTCAGCAGGTCGAAGACGTCGTACGCCTGGACGGGGATGTCCAGTTCTATCGCATTGGCGACTTCCACGGCGCCGCCGCCCAGGAAGGGAGAGACCAGGCTGGTCAGGTTTTCCGGGAAGTGCTGGATTATCTGGCCGACGGCGCGGGACTTCCCGCCGGCGTAGCGCAGGGGCAGCTTGGCGTATCGCTTGTAGCCGGGGGCCTGGGGACGGCGGAGTCGCTGCAGGAAGGCCGGTTTGGCGGTGGGGCCGGTCCGGCCGGGGAGGCGGTGTTGGGTGGTCATCGACCTGCTTTCTGCCGACTATTCGTCGGGTTATTCGTCGGGTTATTCGTCGGGTTGCCGGGTTTGCAGCCAGTGGACCCGGAGGCGGGCGGCGTACTGGGCGATGTTGGGGTTGATAGTCTGGCCGATGACGGCGGGAGCGACTGGTTCTCCCAGGGCCTGGGCCAGCAGCAGGGCGCGGTCTCGGGCTCGTTCCACGTCGTGGGCCTGGACCGTTCGGGACGCTTCCAGCAGGGCGTATTGGGGCCGGCGGGCGCGCTTTGGGGTGGTGGAGCCGCGGAAGACCAGGTCGGCCTGCTTGATTTCTTTGACTTCGTCCTTGGTGACGCGGCCGGCGGCGAGGGCCTGGTCCAGTTGGTCCCGGAGGGGCGGGTTGGCGTGGGTCTTGGCCCAGACGCTGCGGGCCTTCTGGAGGCGGATTTGCTTGTCGCGGTTCAGCAGCCGCGGCGTCTGGAGGGCGGCGCGGCGTTCGTATTCGTCGCCGCTGGCGTCGCCGATTTGTCGGTCCAGATGGCTGAGCCGGCGGGTGAGCTTCTTATGGTTGGACTGGACCCTGGTGTGCAGGCGGTGGTAGCCGGCGTCCATCTTTTCTTGGGTGTCGTGGATTTCCGCGAGGAGTCCGGAGTGGCTTTCTTGGATGTCCTGGCGGAGGTCTTGGCGCAGCTCCCGGAAATTCCGGTCGGTGGTTTCGATGAATCGTTCCAGGGTGGCGGTGAGCTGGGCGATTCCTGCTTCGGTGGTCGGCGCTGAAGTCGCCTCTGGAGCAAGCTCTGGTTCTGATGCCGGTTCGGTGGTTTGTTCTGGGACTTCCGTGTTGATGGTCTCTGGTTCTTCTTCCAGGAATTGCCAAAGGGCGCGGCGCGTCTCCTGGTCATGGCGCAGGGCGTTGCGCAATTGTTCGCCGAAGCGGTCGTTCTGGCGGTTGTCCGGGGTGGTCGTGGTCATTCGCTTTACTCCTGAGGGCTCCCCTGTTTCGATTATATCAGCGGGGTGCGCGATTTTGCAGTGGCCCTGTAGTGATGTCGCAGTGGAGTTGCTATTGTTGATAAGCCGGGAGATGGGGATGGTTGAAGAATTTTGGGCAGGGGGATGGGGGTTGGGGGTTGGGGGGAAGGTTGGGATTGGAATGGCGGAAGGGGATTGACGCTCAGGGTAGCGGCTCTGGCTCGGGTGGGTATTCGTCGTGATGTTGGTCCGGGGCGAGCAGGATGACCTGGATGCCGTATTGCTGGGCGACGGCGCGGTCGAGGTCGGAGATGCTTTCGCCGGCGACCAGGGGGATGGCGGTCGTTCTGGTCGCCTGTTCCAGCAAGCGGCTGCGGTGGACCGCCCGATGGATGTCTTTGGCTTCGATTTGGGTGGTGATTTGGGTGGTGATTTGGGTGGTGATTTGGGTGGTGATTTGGTTGGTGGCCTTTGGCAGTTCGACTAGGACGTAGACGGTGGCCGGCGGGCGCTGGCTGTCAGTCCGGCTGGCTGTCCGGTTGGCTGTCCGGTTGTCTGGGTCGTCCTTCAGGGCGGAGAGGACCTGGTTGGCGCCTTCGATGGCGTCGGCGTCGGCGAAGGAGCAGCGCTCTTCGTCGATGGCCTGGTCCAGGATGGGGGTCAGTTCCGGTTCCCGGCGGAGTTGGGACCAGAGATGCCGGGTTTCCCGGAGGTTGAGTTGCCGTCGGATCAGCCGGGGGAGGCGGTGGTGGGCTTCTCTTTCGAATCGGCTGCCGTTGGTTTGGGTGTTACTTTGAGCGTTGAGCAGGGCGTTTATCCGGGTCGTTTGCCGGGCGATGCGGCGGGTGTTCTGTTGGATTTGCTGCCGGGCGAGGAGGGTGTTCCGGGTGTTCCGGGTGGTCATGGCGTTCTCCTGGGGTTTGCCCGGTTTCTGATTTGGCTTATTGGATAGCTGGTTGGCCAGCTTACCGGACGGGGACGTCGGGGCGCCATTCCCAGGGCCGGTCGTCCAGCTGTAGGGTGAAGCAGGTTACGCCGCGCTGGTGCGCGTAGGGCTCGATGGCTTCGCGCCAATCGTGGGGCGGGCCGTCGTCCTGGCCGCCGATGGCGGGGATGGCCGGTCGGCCGCTGGTTCGTTCCAGCAGGCGGGCGGCCCGGGCGGCGCGGTGCACCTCGGCGGGGCCGGGGCGTTCGGCGGTGCAGAGCAGCAGGTAGCAGTCGTGGAAGGGGTCGTCCAGTTCGTGGGGGAAGTCGGGGTCGGTGGCCGGCTGGTAGCCGGGGTCTTGGAGCTTGGCCCGGGCCCGCTGGGCGCGGAGGTTCTGCTGGTAGAGGATGCTCTCCAGGGGCGTGGCTTCGATTCCGTAGCAGAGGGCGGCCTGGTTGTAGTGATAGGGCTGATATATTCCGTAGGGGTTCGCGTTGGGATTGTCCAGCCGGAGTATCAGGTGGGCGCGCAGGATGGCCTGGGCTTCTGCGAAGGTGATGGGGTTCCAGGGTCGGCGCCGGCTGTTGTATTGGCTGTTGTATTGGCTGTTGTATTGGCTGTTGTATTGGCTGTTGTAGCGGGTCGGTTGGCTTGATTCATCCGGCTGTTCGTCCGGCTGTTCATCCGGCTGTTCGTCCGGCTGTTCGTCCGGCTGTTCGTCCGGCTGTTCGTCCGGCTGTTCCTGGGGGTTGCCCTGGCGGGTTTGCTGTAGGCGATTGGCTAGGCCGATCTGTCCTTGGGCGGGGAACCAGGTGGTGGAGTAGCATTCCAGGAGATATTCGCTCTGCAGGCGCTGGGTCAGCTTGCGGTGGGCTTTCCATTGCCGCTGGGCGCGGACGTCGTTGATCTCGAACTTCAGGCGCCAGTCGCTCCGGTTTTCGTCCTCCAGGCGGCGCTGGCGGTCGTAGGGTTCCAGCAGGTCGGCCTGGGGGGCGGGGTGGTCCGGCTGGGTTGCTGACCTGGCTGAGCTGGTGGCTGAGGGGTTGACTTGGTGGTTCATGTTTCTTCCCGCGTTGGCGCTGGTCGCCGGTGTCGCTGGTGTCGCTGGGTTGCTGGGGCTAGGCTTCGTCTTTCTGCGCTTTGGTCTTGCCGGGCAGCCGGAGCAGTTGGACGCCGAGTTCGGCGGCTTGTTCGTCCAGGGCGGGGTCGATGGACTCGCCGGCGACGGCCGGGATGCACTGGATGCCGGTGGCTTGGTGCAGGAGTTGGGCTCTTTCCTGGGCGCGGGTGACGTCGTCTATGTCGGGTGTTACTGATGCTTCGATGACGACGTAGCGTCGGTTTTCCGGGAGTTCGGTCTGGCTGGGCGGCCCGGTTCGGTGGCCGACCACGACCAGGTCGACGGCGCGGATCAGGGCCGCCTCTTCGGCGGTGATTTTCTCTTGTTCGACCGCTTCCTGGGCCAGGCGGACCAGGTCGGCGGGTATTTCGTTGGGTTCGGAGATCAGCCGGTCGGGGACGACCCAGTTGGTGGAAGATTTCGTCCTGGTGTCGCGGATGATGCGGCGTTCGAAGTCGGAGCCGTTGAGCCGACCCATCTGCCGGTGCATTTGGGCCAGGTGGGAATTGGTCTGTTTCTGCTCGGCCTGGGCGGCTTCCAGGTGGGCCTGCATCTTAGTTTGGGTGTGGCTCAGGGCCTCCAGGTAGGAGTTGGTTTTCTGCTGTTCGTGGTGCATATTGGTCATGGTGGTCTCCAATTGGCCGATTTCTTGCTTCAGGTCTTGGCGCAGGTCGGGGATGGCCTGGAGGATTCGCTCGATGGCCTGGGTCAGCAGGTGGGATTCCTGGTTCATCTGCTGCTGTTTTTCGACCAGGTTGGCGATGATGCGGCTGGCGGCCTGCTGGTCTTGGAGCAGCTGGGCCTGGGTTTGCTGGACGGCGGCCATGGTTTGGGCCAGGCTGTTCTGGTTCTGGAACAGCTGGGAGTAGCCGGCTTCGAGCTGGGTGACGCGGGCGGCGGTGTCGGTCATGGGGCGCTCCTGACGCTGGGTTCGTGGTCTTAGTCGTCTTAGTCTGCTCGCAGTCTGGACGACGGCAGTCGCGGAACTGGTTCCGGGTGTTGCCTTTCGGGGCAATTTGATTCTATCACGGAACCGGCGGTCCGGACCGGAACCGCCGGAAACTGGGTTCGGGCGGTTTTCCAGGTCAGTGCGGGTCGGCGTCGGGAGCTGGGGTTTTACGGGTTGGTCTCAGAGTGGTCCCTTGGGGAGAAATCTTACGAATTTCGTGGACCGCCTTTAGCGGCGAATCATGGATGTTCGGCTGATTAGAATGCTTGGGTTTCGTAATTCCGGGGAATTGCCGGCTGAGTTGGCCGGTGTGTTCTCCCGTTGGGTGTTCTGGTACTTCGTTGGTGATTCTTCGCTCTTGGGGTCGAAGGCGTGGTAGCCGAAGTGGTGGCTAATATTATCAGGATGATGGCTACGCTGGCCACCAGGTGGTGGAGCAGTTCGTGGCGGTAGGGCCGGGTTGCCGGCTGAGCTGGCATTGATGTTCCTTCGATGTTGGTGTTGCTGGGCTGAGTTGGTGGGTTCTTACGTGAGAATCCGGTAAGACAGCAGCAGGGCGGCGGTGGTTACCAGCCCGATGACGGCGCTGACGACCAGGCGGGCGGCGAGGGCGCCGGCGGTGCTGGGGACTTCGGGTTCTGTCGGATAAGGCGAATAATTGGGATTGAACCTGGGCTGGCGGCTTTCCGGCTGGTTAGCCGGCGCCGGGTTGGCGTTCTGTCTAGCTCGGCGGCTCTGGGCGGCCTGGCAGTAAACACACATTTGAGTTACTCCTGGGGGATGGTACTGGTTGGGTTGGTTTACGACACTGCGCAGAGGAAGAGCCCTATCCCCACGCCGGCGACAACGCTGATCCCGATGGCGCCTAGGGCTCCCAGCAGAGTGAGGTCGTCGTTGTCCTGTTCCTTGACGCGGGGTACGCGGGGGTAGGGTGAATAGTCTTGGTTGAACTGATTCCGTTGGCTCTCGGCGTTGGGTACGGGCCCAGGGGCGTGCGGTGATGCATCGCTTATGCTCCTTCGACTGCTGGTGGACTGCTGGTGGAATGTTTGGTGGGATTGCTTTGTTTCAGTCCTTGCGCTGCCATGCGCTGGGGTCGAAGCGGCCGTCCAAGTGCATCCGCCAGAGCAGGGCCGCGAAGGCCAGGGCGCCGACCGGGGCCAGGATGGCGTTCAGCAGGCCGGTCAGCTCACCGAAGTAGGCTCGGACGATGAGCGTGCTGCCGATGACCGTTCCCATGAGGCAGAACAGCAGCCAGGCCTGGAGCCAGGCCGGCCAGGGGGCGGGAATGGTTTCCTGGTGATACTGGTGATAGTGGATTGACTGGTTCATGTTCTCTCCCGGGTTAGATTAACTTGTCGGGGTCGTGCTGTCGAAGTATCCAGATGAGGCAGCCCCATAGGGCTATGCCGGCGGGCCAGGCGGTCCAGGCTGGCAGCAGCCATTCGGTTCGTGGTTGCCCGCTCAGTAGCTGCACCGACAGGGTGGTGGCGACTGCCAGGGCCGGGGTCAGGGCGATGAGCCCGAGGGCGGTTCCCAGCCGCTGTTGGCTTGTCGTTTGCCCTCTTGTTCTTAGTGGAGGCTCCTCGCTCTGGGGTGCGCTGGGGGTTCTTGGCGCGTGGCGGGTGGTTCGTCTGGTTCGTCTTGTTCGTTGCATCTCCGATTCTCATTGTTGGTTTGGGGGTCTGGGTGCATTATACTGGCTGGGAGCCGTAGCGGCTAGGGATTCCTCGGTGGGAGTCCGGCGGTCATCTGCTTCAATGTTGCTATCTGCTGCTGGGCCAGCTGGGCGGCCTGGTCCTTTGAGTGTCCGGCGTGGCGCAGGGCGACGCGGGCGTGGGCTTCGCTGCGTTGCCACTTTGCTTCCTCGGAGAGAGTTGCCAGGTATTTACTCTCCCTTTCTCGGCTTTTCAGGCCGTGGTTCTGGTAGCGATGGAAGCCCCAGACCAGCAGCAGGGTGGCCAGGGTCAGGATGGGTACGGCGTAGGTCAGTGCCGGCCTGGTCTCCAGGTAATAGAGCAGGAAGCTTCCGCCGGTCGCCAGGAAGGCGCCGACCAGCAGCATCGCTGCTCCGACCTGGTCGTAGGCGGTGGGCAGCGGCGGTTCTTTCTGTTGCTTCGGTGATTCGCTTCTGGTTCTTGGCATGGCCTTTCACTCCTGGGATGTGGCCTGGTATGTGGCCTGGGGTGTGAGCGGGTATCGTCTGGGGTTCTGTTGTCTGGGGCTGTATTGCCTGGGGTTGTATGGTGCTGATGTCGATGTAGCGGCGGGGCTGGCGTGGTTGTCGTTGTGGTTGTCGTTGCCGCTGCTGTCGCTGTTCTTTTATTTCCAGGGCGGTGACCGCGGCGACTCCCAGGAGGCAGAGCCCTAGTACGCCGATGCCGAAGAGGCCGGTGGCGATGACGGTGGGGTCGCCCTGGCCGGTCTGGCGATAGCGCCGGTCGCAGTGGTCGCTCTGGTCGTAGTGGTCGCTCTGGCCGTAGACTCTTTCGTAGACTCTCTGGTGGGTTTGTGGACTGCTTGGCCGGTTGCCTGGCCCTGGAGTTGGTTCATCGGGTTGTCTCCGGGGTTGGCCCGGGGGCTGGCCCGGGGGCTGGCCCGGGGGCTGGCCGTGGTCCTCGGGGCCGTCATCGCTTCTACTTTGGCGGGAGAGTTGCTGGAGCTGTTCCATCTGTTCTGTGGCCAGCTGTTCTGCCCGGGCTTTGGAGTGTCCGGCCTGGCGCAGAGCCCGGTAGGCCTGGCCCTGGCCGCGGGTCCACTGCTCGGCTTCGGGCAGCGACCGCAGCTTGTCCAGTTCCCGGTGCCAGCCCAGGGTTTTATTGGATTGATACCGCCAGAATCCGTAGGCGAAGCTGGTTAGGCCCAGGAAGCAGCAGCTCCAGGCGACGGCGATGACCCGCCATTCCGGCCAGGCGGGGCTGGCGCTGTCGCTGACTTCGTAGAGATAGAGCAGGCCGGCGCCGCTGCCGGCGATGGCGAAGCCCAGGACGATCAGGGTGATGCCGAGTAGGTCGGGTGGCGGTTCCCATGGTCGGGGCGATGGTCGGGGCGATGGTCGGGGCGATGGTCGGGGCGATGGTCGGGGCGATGGTCGGGGCGATGGTCGGGGCGATGGTCGGGGCATGGCTTTGCTCCTTCTGGTGTAGCCGGGACTTGGCGGTGGGCCTTGGCTGGGTCCTGGCCCTATTTTCTCTTGGATTGCCGCTTTCCTTCCTGCCCGCGCCAACCGGCGTGTTCGTTGACCATGAAAATGTAGAAACCGTAGAGCAGTACGCCGGCGGCCAGGACGACGATGGCGGCGGTGATTGCGATGACCGGCCAACCTTCGAATTGTCTGATCAGCATGAAGCCGGCCCCTACCAGGATGAGGGTTACGAAGATCATAAACAGCGCTGGTCCGGTTCGGTCGTCCATATTATTTTTCCTCCTGGGTTTGGATTAGTTCCGGGTTTCGGCGGTTTGTTTCCTGTTCTTCTCCCAGCGGTAGCAGCCGCCGGCCAAGCCGGCCAGGGCCAGGAGGCCGCTGCCCCAGACGGTGGTCACGTTTTCTCCTGTTGTTCAGGTTAATCTGCTGGCGAAGAGCGCCGCGCCGCCCAGGATGACCAGCAGCAGGCAGAGTAGGAACATCCATCCTTCGTCGCCGAGTTCGTGTCGCTTCGCCTTTTCCGTTTTGGGGTACGGGGAGTAGTTTTCGTTGAAGTCGTGGTTGAAGTCTTGGTTGAAGTCGTGGTTGAAGTCGTGGTTGAAGTCGTGGCTGTAGCTGCTTTCGTTCATCTCTTTCACTCTTCCCTGGGGCAGTTGCTTCGGGACTGCTTGGCGGGACTGCTTGGCGGGGCTAGCCGGTCCAGAGCAGCCTTATTGCCAGTATGACCAGGGAGGCCAACGTAATGAAGAGCAACTGTCCGAGGTGGGGCTTGGCGCTTTCCTGCAACCAGGTCTCTTTCTTTTTGGGTTCGGGTTCTTGGGAGTCCTGTTGTTTGCAGCAGGGCTTGCTCATCGCTTTCATTCCTTCCTGGCGTGGCGTTGTGGGTTGGTCTGGCTAGGCTAGGCTAGTATGGGCAGATTAGCTCAGCCAGGAGTAGGGCTGCGCCGGCGAAGCTCAATAGAAAGATGAATAGGAATACATAGGCTCCGCGGTCCTCGGGAGAGTGTCGCCGTTGCGTATGTTCCCTGGAGTAGGGGGAGTAACGCTGACCGGAGTAGTTGTCCGGGTGGTGGTCGAAGTATTCTTCCATCTTTCCTCCTTGGGTTGCTCCTGGCCTTTGGGGGCGGCGTTGCTGTTCTGGCGTTGTTCTTCCGACTTTGAGGGTTAGTGGAACCATCCGCTGCCGAGCAGCAGCCATACCCATAGGGGCACTCCGACGACCATGACGGCGGAAAGTATAAGGCTCTCTATTGGATCGTCGTCGTGGGGTTTTTGGACGCAGGAGCAGTCTGGGTTGCATTTGCAGGTCATGGTGGTCTCCTTGCTGGCCTGGGTTGGTTATCTGCAGCTATGGCTGGCTTGGTTCCGGCGGGGCTGCCGGCGGGTTGTCCGTCGCTGCGGCGGCGCTGAGCGCCTTTTCCAGCGCGGCGATGGCTTCGACCAAGTCTTTCAGGGTTTTGACCCAGGCTCGGTGGGCCTCGGCGCGTTCTTCGTCGTGATGGACTACCAGTTTTCCGTAGTGGTAGTTCTCCTTGGGGGTGGCTATTTCTTCGGTTTCCCACTTGGCTTCCATTGCTCGGCGTTCTTCCTGGTGTTCGTCGCTCAGCGTCGTCAGTTCGTGGCGGGCCGCGTTTTCTCTCTGCTTGGCATGTTCTAAGGCTTGGCGTGCTGCTTCCGGGGTGGGACCGGTGTTCAGGGCGTGGTAGCCCAATCCGTAGCTGGCCAGGGCGGCGGTGGCCAGGAAGGCGGCCAGTGTCCAGATGACGGAGGTTCTCCAATCCATGGCGTTGTTCCTTTTACTTTATCGCTAGAGTCCGGGCTGGGCTTGCTTTAGTTCTTCCAACCTGGCGTTGTAGTCATCTGCCAGGGCTTGTCCCTGTTGGATGAAGCTCTGTCCTTCCTCCAGCGCAGCGTTGGCTTCTTGCCAGAAGGCGTCGTCTAGTATCTGTTGCATTTCCAGCAGAGTGGTCTCGGTGCTGTCCGGGGCTTGGGCGGGGTGGTTCTCTCCCGGCTGGAGGTCGGTGATGGCCTGGATGGTCGGCGTAGTCTGGAGTTGTCCTAGGGTGGCGCTCAGTAACACCAATGCGCTGAGCAGGGCCATGGTGAGGTAGCGAGTCCTAGGCGGCACGGTCTCTCTCCTGTAGCGAATGCTTGTTTTCGTTCTATTTCCATTCTAGGGGGCCGGTGGCCGTTTGGGGGGACTTGCTGGCCTTGGTTGCCTCTGTTTATCGGCTTCTGCTCAGTTCCAGGTCAGTTCCAGGTCAGTTCCAGGTCAGTTCCAGGTCAGTTCCAGGGTGCATGCCGTGCCGGACTGCTCCGATAAGCCCGGGTGTTTCCCAGGTAGTGCTGTCGTTCCAGTTCGCCCTGCTGGCGGGCCAGGTATCTGGCTTCGGTTCGGGGGTAGCCCAGCCCCCGTAGCCGTTTCCTTTCCTCCCTCTCGGCGGAGCGGGCGCGGTGGTTCGCAGCGTCGGCTAGTTCTCTCTCCCACTTTTCTTCTTTGCTGAGGTTGTTTTCCTGGTGCAGGAGGTAGCCCCCGTAGCCCAGGCAGGCGACGATGGCCAGGACGATGATGCTGGGGATTACCTTCAAGTACCAGGGGGCTTCTCTGATGCTGGTAACTAGCTCCTGCCGGGCTTGGTAGTGGTCCAGGGCAGCCTGGCGGTCGGCTTCTCGCTCGGCAACCGTCTTGCCTTGGTTGATTTCATAGTTCAGGTCCGAGATGGAGCTGATGAGCCATATGACGGACATGATCAGCATGGCGACGGAGATTATCAGTACGACGGGGGAGTCGTTCATGGCGTTTGCCTCCTGTTGTGCTGAGTGCTGAGTGCTGAGTGCTGAGTGCTGAGTGTTGGCTGGGGTCTGCTTTGCTCAGGACTTCCCTCAGGATCGGTTGCCGGTGAAGTTCATGATGCCGTATAAGAGCATGGGAATGCTGACGGCGATCAGGGTTACGCCGGGGACGACGGTGACCCAGCCGGCGCCGACGTTCTGCAGGAGCATCCCGCTGCCGAAGAGCATGAGGGCCATGAAGAAGATGGGGGCTCCTGGTCCGTTCATTGCGAGGCCTCCGATTGGAGTATGGGGGTTGCTCTTATTTTACGGGGTTGTTGCGCTTTTGTGGGGGTATGGGGTTGGGGAATTTGGTGGAGGTTGTTGGTTGCAGTTGTTGGTGGCGGAGCGGGGCGTCAAAGTATGGGCCGGTCGCCGAACGTTTTGAATCCTAAGATGAGGCTGGCTGTGAAGTAGCCGGCGTAGACCACGCTGGGCGCGGCGCAGACTATGACCTGCCACCAGGGGAAGGTTGGCGGCGGCACTTTTCGTTGCAGTCGCGGGAAGTGGCGGCTTTTGTTGGTGAAGGCGTAATAATTGTCCACGACGAAGGCCAGGGCGGTGGCGAGTCCTAAGGTGCTGAAGCTGGTCCAGAAGGCGACCGGGTACTTCGCGGCGGTCATGATGACCAGGAGTGGGCTGAGGAATACCAGGGTGAAAAAGAAGGCGAATAGGAACTGCTTCAGGTGTCGCGTTAGTACGCTTTCCATTCTTACTCGCTCTCCTGGTCGCCTACTTGGTTCGTTGCCTCCACCGGGGGCCGGTGGACTTGGAAGTCGTACAGATAATATCTGTGATGCGTCGCCATGGTGGACTCTAGCGAAGTGCTGCTTAGTATCACGTACTCCCACCGAAGGGGTACACCAGATTCCAAGCTGGCGTTCAGTTCGTCTAACTGTTCCAGGTCTAGGGGGTAGAGCTGGGCCCGGGCCTCGTACGGGTCGGCGAATTGGGTAATCCTGGTCGGCTCCTTGCCGTGCCGGTCGTGTTCGATCAGGAAATGTAGAAGTTGTGGCGTCGGCTGAGTCATGTCGGATTGCTCCTCGGTGGGCTGGGGCGGTGTCGCGGTTGGTGTTCCGGCGCCCTGGTAGGTTCTCTGTATTCGCTCTTCGGCGTGGGCAGCCGCTTGTTCGAAGGCCAGGTTGCCGGCCATGGTGTTCTCGGCGTCGGCCTGCTTGCCGATGACCGACAGTTCCATCAGCATGGCCTTGACGCCGGCGTTCCCGCCGCCGTACTTTATCTGGGGGTCATGGGCGAAGGCCAGTTCGGAGATGGTCTGCCAGCGGTTCTGGATTCGGGTCTGTACCTGGATTTCCGCCGGCCGGCGGCGGTACCGCAAGTCTAAGTGGATTGCCCGGTAGCCGACGTTGGGCCGGCCGGTCTTGTCGTCGTATTCCAGGACTTGGTGCTGTTGTTCCCATGAGTCGGCGTATGGTTCGTTATAGGGTCGGTCCAAGTGGTCTTGGAGGGCTTGGGCGGCCGGGTGCTGCTGGGCGGCGCCTGGGACGACCAGTCTTTGGCCCAGGATGTCGGGCAGTTGGGGACAGGGGCTGGTCGGGGTTGCGCTTGAGTTTGGCGATGATGGAGTCGGCTCTCTTAGTACGGGAGGTGAGGCGGACCTGGCGCAGTTCCGGCCTGGTCCGGTCCAGCAGATTGATTATTTCCTGAGTGAGCTGGTGGCGCAGGGAGTCCAGGACCAGGAGGTAGTTCTCGAAGGTTTCCCGGTCGGCCGGGGTGATTCGCTGGGTCAGTCGCCGGCCCAGCTGGTCCAGTCTTTCGTCGGAGAATTGCTGGGGGAATCGGGGTTGGGGCATGTTGCTCTTACTCCTGCTCGGGTGGGCTGGTTGCTGTCTCGGCTCTGGTTGGTCTATACCAGGTCGTCGTAGTGTGTTATCGCTTGGCGCTGCTTTTCTTTCTTCTTGTCGTTGGTCTCGGCAAAGTGGCCTACCAGCATTGCCCCGAAGGCGGCGGTTAGTACCAGGTAGATCCAGGAATGCCAACCGGGGTTGCTTTCCGGCTGGATGATGAAATAGGTGGCCAATAGGTAGGCGAGGATGCTCCAGAAGGCGATGCTGCCGATCATTCCGATCCAACGGGCGGGGTTGGGCCGCTGGGGGGCTGGTTCGGCAGGAGGCTTCCGGTAGTTCGGTGCCTGGGGGATGGCTTCTTGGGCAGTGTTGTATTGTTGGATGCTTTCGTCCCAGCGGCGTTCTATTTTGCGGACCTGGCGGTGGGCCAGCCAGCAGAGGGCTCCGACCGCGAGGAAGACGGCGGTGGCGTGGGGCGCGTGGCGCAGTTCGGACCATTCGGTCTGGCCGGTGACGGCTAGGTACAGCCCGATGGGTAGAACCAGGGCTGGGAATCCCCAGCTCACTGCCATGATGGTGATGGCCGCGGTGCGGACGTAGATTGTCCATTCCGGCTTGGCGGGCTTGCTTTGGTCGATTTGGTCGACTTGGGCGGCATTCATGTTTCGTTCTCCTTGAGGACGGAGTGCTCGGTTGTGTTGCTTCTACCGGTGCTTCTACTGGCTGCCGGCTGCCGGGGCGCGGGGCGGTCGTTCCACTACGATGGCTATATTGAATTTTCGCCCGCTGCGGGTGAGCTGGATGTTTCTGGGCGGGGCGCTCAGGTTGTAGCGTTGGTCGACGAAGAACCACAGGTGGGGGAAGCCGGGGACGTGGACTTCGGCCCTGGGATGCTTGCTTTCGCTGGGTCGAAGCCTGATGGTTTGGTCAAATGGCCCTTGCAGGGTCAGGGTGTGGAGCTTGTCGTTCGGCGGGGCTTCGGTTGTTGGTTCCTTGCCTTGGTTCATTCGGCGTTGGAACTCCAGCGCGGTGTTCCGGCGTAGCTTCTCTACCAGGGCGGGGTCCAGGGGTTGGACGTCGGGGTCTTCGCTGAGTTGCATTTGGTCGACGTGGTCTTGGAGGGCTGCCGGCAGGTCGGCGGCGGGGAGGTCCTGGTCGGCCAGTTGCCGGCAGTAGGTGGCCAGTCGGCTGCGGAGTTTGCCGCAGTCGTTCATTATCTGGTCGATCTGCTTGTAGCTCGGCTTGTCAGTGTAGAGTCGGTAGACGTGGGTGGACAGGGCTATCTGCTCTGGTTTAGTTTGCATTGCTGCTTTCTCTCTCGCCCGAGTGGGACGGGTTGTGATTGCTTGTTCCGTGATTCCTGGGGTTTTTTCGGGCTGGGTAGTCCTGCGAGTCCTTTGGCTTGTTAAAACGCCGCTGTGTGGCTCCCAGGTGGGCCGGTGGGCTTTCTTGGAGTTATCTCATCCTGCCAGCGGGTTTTGGTTGGCAATAAGCCAAGCGGCGCTTACTACTAGCACGGTGAAGATGATGGCCATGGCCAAGGTGGCTAGGATGTATAACTCCTCGTCGTCCATCAATTGATTCTTTTCATCGCTGGGAGAGGTAGCCGATTAGGTGGAGGATGCCGACGAAGACGGCGCTGGCCAGGACGGTGAAGGCGATGGCCAGCAGGCGGAAGATAAAGCCGTCGAAGGCCAGGTATTCCGATGGGCTGATTGGCCGGTTGGTCGAGTCGGTGGTCGAGTCTGTGGGCGGCTCGGTCATCGCGTTCTCTCCGGGTTAGGCCGGGGTCAGTTGGTGTTCGGCGGGGGCTGCTGCGGCGTTGGGCTCCCTGGTTGCCGGCTGTGGGTCGGCCGCTTGGCTGCTCCGGCGGCCATTCTCCCTTTCGCGTCTCACGGAGTATTCGCCTTGGAAGTAGCGCCGGTGGGTGGCGTTGATTTCTCCGATTGAGTCGGCGATCAGGATCAGGCGCTCCCAGCGGAGGGGAACACCGGAGGGGTACGCCGGAGGCGATGCTCTGCTGCAGGTCGGGCTGCTGGGCCTTTTCCAGTTCCGCTAGCTGCTGGCGGGCGGCTTCGGGGTCTCTGTATTCGGTTATCATGGTGGGCTGGCGGCCGTGGCTGTCGTGTTGGATTAGGTAGCGGTTGCTCCTGGTGGCTGCTCCTGTTCCTCTGTGGTCCGCTCGGGGTGAGACTCCGGTGGGCTCTTGTCCTATTATACGCTGGTTATACGCTGGCGGTAGAGTTTCGTGACGTGAAATGACAGTTGTTTCTGTGGTTCTCCTGGTGAGCTATAGGAGCTTCGGGCTCTTTGCAGGAGCCTTCTTCCTGGTTCTCGTTGGGGTTTCCGGGTTCAGCCCAATCCATCCCGGGGTGTAGCCGGCTCTGGCGAGTATGTCCTCGTCGCTTTCGATTTTGTCGTCGGGCGCTTTGATGGTGAATCGTACGGCGTCGGTGGGTACGAGTACGTGCTGGGTGAGTTGGGAGCCGTGTCGTTGCCAGGTGAATTCGACCTTTCCGGTTTGGGTGTTGGTTCCTACGTTGGTTCCTACCAAGTTGTTGTTCTTGTTCAGTGACCACTGGATCAGAGCCGTGGGCGTCTCTACCAGGCGTTCCTCGAAGATGATGAATTCGCCGCGTTCGTAGTCACGGATTAAGCAGAGTGCTCTGCAGTCGCCGTTCTTTTGCAGCAGCTGGGCGATTCTCTGGTTGTAGATGCGCAGGGCGTCGGTTCCGGTGGCCTGGGGGTCTTTCACTCCTTTGTCATTCCCGGTGGAGTATTCCGGGCTGCAGCGGCCGACGATTAGGACGATTAGTCGGATGGTTGTGTTCTCCTTGGCTCTGAAGGGGTTCTTCTTTTTGATGGTCTTGAGGGACCAATTCGTGCCGTTGGCGGCGACGTCCGTTAGCCCGAGGTTGCTGGAGCCGAGGTTGCTGGAGCCGAGGTTGCTGGAGCCGAGGTTGCTGGAGCCGAGGTTGCTGGAGCCGAGATTGCCTTGTACTGCTTGAGCCCAGATTCTTTCCAGATCGGAGCTTTCCAGTTCCCGGCGGCCGCGAAGTTTGAGGGCGACGATGCCCTTGCCCAGAGCTTCGATGACGCTTTCGGGAATGTCGTTCAGGGGATGGATTCTGGGCTGGTCAGCTTGGTCGCGCCGTCGAATTGATGCCATTGATTACCTCTTGGATGACGGCGTGGGCCAGGGGCACTGGCACGGCGTTGCCGCATTGATGCTTAATTTTGGTGTAGCTTCCGGATAGCTCCATGGCGTCGGGGAATCCCTGGAGGCGGAGCATCTCTCTTTCGGCCAGGCGGCGTTCTCCGTTGACCAACAGGTAGTTGAAGGATGCTTCGGAGCGCAGGGCGCAGGAGTAGGGATGGCTGCTGATGCAGCCACCTTTGTTCTGGTGCCAGATCCCTGGGTCGTATTCCGATTGGTGGGCGGCTTGGTAGCGTGCACGCATGGCGGGGTTGAGCTGGACGTGGTCCGGCACTTGCTCTGCGGGTAACAGCACTTCCTGCAGAGTGCGGGTCAATGGCCGGGGTTCGGGCCAGTGGAAGGTGTGGAAGGCGGCGCCGGCGGCCTGGTTGGTGTTGAATCCTACGATGAAGAGTCTTTCTCTCCGCTGGGGGAGATTGTGCTGCAGGGCGTTGAGCACGGAGTAGGCGACGGCGTAGCCGGCTTGCTGCAGGCGGTCGGTGATGCCCTTCAGGGTTCGGCCCTGGTCGTGGCTGCGGAGCTGCTTGACGTTCTCCAGGACGAAGGCCTGGGGCTGTTTGGCTTCCAGGATGTGGAATATGTGGTGGATGACCTGGCCGCGGGGGTCGTCCATGCCCTGCCGGTCTCCGATGATGGAGTAAGGCTGGCAGGGGAATCCGGCGGTCAGCAGGTCGTGGTCGGGGACGTCGTCGGGGTTGATTGCAGTGATGTCGCCGACTGGCTCCAGGCCGGTGGCGGCGTGGTAGTCCTGGGCGGTGTGGGCGTCGATTTCGGCGGCGAAGACGCCGGTCAATCCGGCCTGGGCCGCGGCGTGGTGGAAGCCGCCGATGCCGGCGAAGAGGTCGATGAAGGTTCGCAGGCCCGGCTCGGCTTTGGTCCTGGCCATGTCTTCTGTTGTAACGAGCTGTGTTGTGGTCATGATTCATTTCCTGAGGAGTCGTGGTTCAGTTCCGCTTCGGTGCGGTCCATGTGGAGCCGGATGGCCTGGTTGAGCCATTCGGTCTTGTTCTTGATTCGGCCGCTCGCTTTCAGGCGTTCCATCAAGCGATGGTAGCGTTCGACGCTGTCTCCGGTGATTGTGAAGCTGTTCCGGTGCTTGGGTATTTCTTTGCCCTTTTTCATAGCGCTATTTTAGCGCTTTTTATGGGCGAAAGCAAGCGGCTTCAGCTTGTGAATGCTCTGTTTGGCCGGTAGTAGGGATTGTGTACCAGCTGACCAAGCTGGTAGCGGTGGACGTATAGGCAGTAGGTGACTGGCTCTCTGTCGCCTCGGAGTGGCTTCATGGTCGCCTTGATGCGGCATTCCAGGTGGTCCGGGGGCCGGTGCCGGGCGTGGCTGCAGCGGGGCTGGTCGTAGGGTTCGTAGTCTTTATAGTCCTGGCCGTAGGCGTCCTCGGTTATTTCCACGTTCTGTAGTCGTTCCAGATGCAGGTAAGTTGTGGTTCGCTCTTCGGTGTGGCACTTCAGGAAGGGCTGGGCCGCGGGGTGGGGTTGGTTGGTGGGGGGCCGGGCGCCGGCGCTGGCTACGGGGTTGAGTTCCAGCGGTTGCTGGCGTGGGGCGGGGCGTTGTTCGGTTGTGGTCATTGGCGGTGGCGCTCTCCTTTGTCAGTAGGGTTGGTAGGCTTTTATACTGATGAGTAATCTGTGAAGCAGGGGGTGCCGTTGATGGTGTTGTTTGATGAAACTGGCCGGGATGCGGGTTCCAGGAGGAGTTTCGGCGCCTGGTGGCAGGCGACGTCTAAGAACACTTGGTTTAAGAACATAGCTTTCCTCTTTTTCGTGTCCCTGGGGGCTGCCGGGATGCTGGGGGTGATGGCTTGGGCCTGGTTCACTCCGGAGCCGGAACGGCCCAAGGCGGAGCCGATCTTCCATGCGGGTATGACTGCCGACGAAGTGGTCATCGGCGATACCGGGTCCAGGATGTGGGATTCCCCCTACCTGGACGGGCAGGTGCGCTTGGTGGTCGATGACATGATCGCCAAGGCGTTGGAACAGCGGGATGCTGAATGGGAGGCCCGGATGCGGGTCATGGTTGACCGGGCGGTGGCCGATGCGCTGGCGGAGCACCTCTGGGGTACCACGCAGGCGGAGGATTCCGGGTCTTCCTTCTATGAACGACGCTTGGAGACGGCGGCGGGTAGTCGTTAGCCCTGGGGTTCGTTGTGTTTGGGTTAGCAGACCGGAATGGTGGAGTGTTGTTGGGGGGAAGGCGGTGGCTGATAAAGAAGGGGGTGTGAGGGGTAGTTCGGTCTGCTGATTTGAGGGGGAAATTGGGCTGTTTTCTGACGCTGGAGGGCGTCTGGCGTCTGGCCTGGCTGCTATCCTTGAAGTGTCGGCCCAGCAGGGAAGCGGCGGTTAGTTGTCTTGAGAACTTTTCAGCCGGCGCCAGGGGTGCCGGCAAGCCGCGGGGGAGTGGTTGAAGCGGGGGCTGGGCCGATGTTCTCCTTTCGATTTCTCCTTGTTTAATTGATTTCTAGGAGGCGTAGTTATGCCTTGGCCTGGTGAGGGTAACCAGCCGGCGGAGGGCCGTTCGTATTACGCGGCGTTGTTCTCTAGCCCCTGGTTCTGGGTGCCGGCGGCGGCGATTATCGTCGTTACCGCGGTGGGCGGCTTTCTGTACTCGCTGCGGGGGCTGACCGAGGAGGAGTTGCGGAGCCGTATGGCGGTTGACTTCGCCGGGGTGTCCGGTGAGGCCGATGTGTCCGATGTGTCCGCTGAACCGGCGGTGGTCGGTTCTTACCGTTTGGTCTTGGATGATCAGGTGCGGGCGGCCTTGGATGCTCGGGATGCCAGACTGCTCACCGAGTGGGAGTCTCGGCTGGATGGCTTGGTGGCCGATGCGGTGGCCGACGCGGTAGCCGACGCGGTGGCCGACGCGGTGGCCGACGCGGTGGCCGACGCGGTAGCCGACGCGGTGGCGGCGGAGTTCGACCGGCGGGGCCTGGGCGTCGTGGAGCCCGGGGCGGAGTTCCGGGGTTCTGCTCAGAGAGATATTGTGGTGGCCGGGGCGCCGCTTTGGGTGACGGAGCCCCCTTCGTTTCGTGTTTGGCTGAGTTCCACCGCCTTGGAACGCCGGGTGGCGGCGGAGGTGGACCGGCGGCTGGCGGCTGAGGAGTCCCGGTGGGAGCGGGCCATGTCGGAACTGGAGGAGTCCTCCGGTGGCTGGGCTGGCGTGGGTGGGGTTGCTGAGATGACTGCTGCGGAACGGTCTGACTGGTGGAACGACTATCAAGAGCGTTGGGTGCTGGCGCAGGCGCTCCGGGAGGCTTGGGGTTACTCCCCGCAGGTGTTGCCGGTGGAGTTGGCGGAATAGTTTTAGTTTCATTCTGTTGCTGGAGGGAGTGTCCCATGTTCGCTTGGTTCGAAGGCGATAGGCGGCGTTCTAGTGGCGCCGTTGGTAGTGTGGCTGATGGGCCGGCGGCTTACGTGGCGGCTCTGGAGGCGCGGTTCCGGGCGTTGGACGGCCTGAGTTTTCGTCAAGTCGACCAGGCCCTGGGGGTTGTTCAGGGCAACGGGGCGGTGTTCCGTAGAGTCTATCAATGGCGGTGGGTCGGCTGGCGCTGGCGGCGGGTCTATACCGGCCAGTTGCGGCCCAAGCTGGGCAGTATTGGCCGGCGGGGGCATTGGTAGGTTATCTATTTCGTAATCGTGCCGGCTTATGATATGCTGAAAACAGCGCAGGCGGCAGGAGGGCCGTCTGAATCGGCAAGCCGGAGGCTATTGTGGGGGCGATTACCTCTTCCGGGGAGGAATCCTTCCTGGGGAAATACTTCGGCCGGTGTCGTCGACTTAGTTTTTTGGCTAGGTTTCTCCTTTATTCTCGCTGGTGGGGGATTAGTTGGCCGAGGCTGCTGAGCTGCAGGATGCCTTGGGCCAGCCTGATTACGTCGCCGGCTAGTTCTTCCGGGTCCGGGCTGGCCAGTTCGATGCAGCCGTCGTTGTTCTCCAGGCTGAGTCCTTTGATGATTTCCGCCACGGCGGCGGGGTAGTTGGGGTTGCTTGCCAGGTGGGGGTGCCGCAGCTCCAGTTGTCCCAAGGTTTCCCCGTAGTCGGTGAGTCGCACTCCCGGGTCGCTTGGCTCCATGAACACCTGGATGAGAGTTCCGTCGTCGGCGATGAGCGGCGTGGTGATGCTGATGCCGTTGCGGGCCGGGGCGCAGTGGAATAGCTTGGGTAGTTGGTTCCTGAGGCTGGCCTGGGCGGCAAACTGGGCGACTTCCTTGGCCCAGGCGCTGAGGGGCGGCTTGGTGGTCATGTTCGTTCTCCTGGTTAAGTTTCTATCCTGTCGTAGACGGCGGTGATGGAAGGTGATGGGACCGGCTGTCCATTGCCGTCCTTCTTCTTTTCTAGGCTGTAGTACAGGCTGCTCACGTACATGATGCCCTGGGCCACCTGCATCACGCCGGCGGCGATGCCCTCCGGCTGGGGACGGAGTTCTAGTTGCCCCTTCTGCAGCAGGATGCCGAGGCAGAAATCCAGGTCCTGGAACAGTTGCTGGCGCTTGCTCGCTCTGGTGTGGTGCCATGCCTCCTGTAGTTCCAGCCAGCGCAGGGCGAAGCCGTGGTCGGTGAGCTTGAGGCCGAACTGGTCTTTCACCAGCCAGACGTCGACCTGGCTGCCGTCGGCGTACTTGAGTGGCGTCGTGATGCAGACGCCGTGCTGCGAGGGGTGGTATTTGAACAGCGCGGGCAGCTGTTGTTCCAGGGTTGCCTGGGCCGCGGGGACGGTGGGTTCTTGGTTGTTCATGTCAGTGGGGTGTTGGTCCATGTTCTCGTCCCTCGCTCCTGGTGGCTGTGGAGTGTCCTTGGCAGGGCGTTCTGTGGTGTACTAAATCTGATACAAGCACTGATGGATCGCCGGCTTGGTGCGGCGGTGATGGGGTTTGCTGTCACCGAAATTTGGCCCGGGGGAGCTCCCTGCGTTGGGTGTTGGTTGGTGCTAAGCGATTTGTTAAATGATATTCTGGGGAGCCCCGTTGGGCGGGGTCATGATGTTGGTTCCGGCGTCATCCTGGCTAACTGGGGTAGCGCCGTAGCGTTCCGGCGTTGTTGGGTTGTTGGAATCCTATTGTCTCGCCTGGCGGATTGCCGTCTGGGTGCGGCGTTAGTTCTGAAAAATAATACCTTCGTCAAGCTGATTCCCGGTGGCAGGGATTGGTTCAGGTCTGTCTCATCCGGCGCGTAGAAGGGGATTCCCGTTATTGGGACGGTGGTTTCAAGACGGGGCGATTCCCTGGTGGTGGGATTGTTGTTCGAACTGTCTCGCAATACTAGTGGAGTCCCTGGTTGGGACGGGCTTGGCTCTCGGTAAACATTGGTGATTCCCCGTGATGGGATTGTCTCCGCTCCGCGCATCCTGGGGCGATTCCCTGTGGTGGGATTAGTTGTGCTCCGTGAACACTCGGTTGATTCTTTAGGCTAGGAGTTTCATCGTCCTACTTGGAGATCGGCGTACTCCCCGATCGGGATGTTCGGTGACTCGGGTGCTACCTGAGTTGTCCGCGGCCCCACGGTTCACGATAGATTGCTTCCAGCCGTTCAATGTCGGCGCGGGCTTGGGAGTGCTCCTCGGTGGCCGGGTGATAAAAATTCTGGACATTCAAGGCGCTCAGGTAGCGCTGCAGGTCGCTCAAAGCGGCGAAGGCCTTTTCAATGTCCTTCGCCAGTTCGGCCCGCTGGTCCGGGCTGATGTCCGGCGACTGGGCTTTCTGCATTTCTATGAAAAGCTGCGCTCTATGCTTGGCTAGGGTTAAGTTTTGTCCCTGCATGAGTAACATGCGACTGACTCCTGGGGACTGGTTCTGTCTTGGACGCGGTCTAGCGCTGGTAGGCGGCCCTGCGCTGCCGGAGTTGCCTTCGCTGCTGCCGCCGGCGGCGCCTTCGGCCGGCGCGGCTGTTCTCTTCGGTGGTATAGGCGGTGACGATATAGTCCCACCTGGGGTCTGGGTCGTTGGAATAGAGTATCCCCAAACTGGGCGTGGCAGGTGTTTGAGGGCTGCTGTGGGCTGCACTGGGGGCCAATTCGTGTTGCCAGTAGGCGTAGGACTGCTGGGGCAGTTCCGGGGCCGGGAACAGGGCCTGGAGCGTCTCCTGCAGGTCGCGGACGGCCTGGCGGAGGCAGTGGCCGAAGTACTGGGCCAGGCCGGGGGCGGGTTTGTTCGTGGTCTCTGTTGTGGTCTCTGTTGTCGTCTCTGTTGTCGTCTCTGTTGTCGTCTCTGTTGTGGTCTCGGGTATGGTCTCTGGCATTAGTCTTTTCTCCTTGTGGTTATTCTCATTGTAATCGCTGGATTGGCATTGGTGACGTTCGGTCGGGCGGCGGCTTTACGCCAGGGCTTATAATCGCTGATGGCGGCTGGTTTCCGGGCCGCTCGGGAGGTGGGGCGACTTGCCTGATTTAAGCCCTGATTTAAGTGTAGAACTGGGAAGGTGGGAGGGGCGGCGGCTGGCTTTGGCCAGCCCTTTGATTATCGCGGCGGGCTGCTTCGGCTCCGACGGCTTCGGGGCCGGGGTGGACCTGGTGGCTCTGGCTGGTAGCGGTGTTGGCGCCGTCGTTATCAAGTCGGTTACGCTGCGGCCTCGGGCCGGCAATCCGGAGCCCCGGCGGTATCCGGCGGATTGGTCGGCCGGTTCGGGTGATGGTTCGGGTGGAGTTTCCGGTGCTGATTTCGTCAGATTGAACTCGGTGGGCTTGGCCAATCCGGGGATTGAACGGGTGTTGGCGGAGTACGCGCCGGCCTGGGCGGAATGGCCCTTCCCGGTTATTTTGTCCCTGGCGGGGACCTCTCCTGAGGAGTTCGGCGAATTGGCGGCCCGCTGCGTCGGGGCGCCGGGGATTGCCGGCTTGGAGTTGAATCTGAGTTGTCCCAACGTGGGCGGTGCCGGTGGTAGTGGCTCTGGCGTTGGTCCTGGAACCGTCCTGGCGGCCAGCGGGCAATTGGCGGCGCAGGCGGTGATCGACGCCCGGCTTTGTTACTCCGGTCCTTTGTGGGTGAAGTTGGCGCCCAACGTGGCGCAGCTGGAGTTCGTGGCCCGGGGCTGCCTGCGTTCCGGCGCGGACGCTCTGGTGGTTTCTAACACGATGCCGGCTCTCTGTATCGACGTGGATACGCGCCGGCCGGTGTTGGGGGCGGGGGCTGGGGGCTTGTCCGGGGCGGCGCTCCGGCCGGTGGCCCTGGGATTGACCCAGCGGGTATCTAATGTAGTAGCGGCGATGCCGCAGGGTTTCAACAGGGTGCCGGTGATTGGCGCCGGGGGGGTGTTCACCGGGCGGCATGCGGCCGAGTACTTCCTGGCCGGGGCCTCGGCGGTGCAGGTGGGGACTGCTTTCCTGGAAGATGCCGGGGCCTTGGGCCGGATTCAGGCCGAGTTGACGGCTTATCTTGGGGAGCAAGGGATAGAGAAAGTTGGTGAATTGACCGGCGCCTTGCGGGGGGCGGGTGTGGGGTAGAGTAGGAAAGAACTTTAGGGAAGTTGTAGGGGCCGGCGATGTTGCCGGCCCCTTTCGCTTGCTTGGGTTAGCGGCTGTTGCAGTATTCTGCGGTCCGGTGGCCGGCGTACATGGAAATGGCGGCGGCAGCGCGCATGTCCATGTTCAGTCCCTGGGCCTGGGCTCCCTGCATGTAGTTCCAGTTCCCGCTGCGCAGGATTTGGCAGCCGCGCTGGATTTCAGCGGCGTTGGGCGGGGTTCCGTAGGTGAAGCTGATGTTCTGGTTCACGTTCTCGGTGATGTAGTCCATGTTGCCGGTGGCCCGGTCCAGCGGCGAGGGCTGGGCGGCTCCGCAGCCGAGGATGGCGGCGGCTACCAGGAGTCCGGCTACTATCAGGGCTGCCTTGGGCAGGTTCAGGTGTCGGGTGACCTTTTCCATGGGAGCGCTCCTTTTGCTCGCGCCCTGGGGGGTAAGTTTTCCGGCCAGGGAATTGGCGTGCTGGGTGTGGGACGTCTGGTGGCGCTAAAACTGCCAGTCGTCGATGTCGTTGTCGGTGCGGTATGGAGAGACGCGGGGCGTAACGCAGTGCTCTTTGAAGGCATCCTGCAACGCTTGGTCGGCCAAAGCTGGAGTATAGGTCATGACGGCCACCGGCCGTACCTGGGTGCCCAGTGCTGTTTCCAGGGTAGTAGCCCGGCGGCGCAGGGCCGCTAAGTCGTCCTTGGTGGGTTCCAGGAGAGCCTGGCAGGCCAGGTAGTGGTTGGTGCGGCCTAGCAGCTTGCCGTGGACGACCAGCTGCACCCGTAGGGCGTCGGCCATGGCGTCCATGGTTATGACTTCGGCGGTGACGGCTTCCTGCAGCGGGGCCAGCAGGTGGTTCTGATTGGGATAATGCACCAGCTGGCTGGTGGTCCACAGGACTACGGGGTCGTCCACGCTCAGCTGGTTGGCCAGCAGCGGGGCGAGGCGGAGGAGCTGAGTCTCGTACTCTCGGTCGTGGTAGCGGCGGTGTTCGCGGGCGCGCTTTTGTAGTTCTCTTCTGTGAAATTGCATATTGCTGGTCATGGCGCGGTCTTACTCCTGATTTTCCAATCTTTGATTTCCGGGGGTTAGGGGTGTTGGGAACCCCGGATCCCGGGAAATCGCTCTCCGTGGAATTCAGGGTTTATCTGGTTGCCGTGAGGCTATTGTAATACTTGCGCCGTAACTTTGGGACCAGGAAAGCGCATTTTCGTCCTTATTTTCCTATACCCGCCGGGGCGGAATGGTGTGAAACGTCCTGGTGTCCGGGGGTCCTGGCCCCTGGGGGTCCTGGCGCCCTGGGGTCTGCACTCCCTGGAGTCCGGGCGCTAGGGTGTTCTGGCTCCCTGGGGTCGGGGTGTGTGGGTGACTGGGGGTCTTGGTGTCTGGGACCCAGGGAGTCCTGGTGTTTCGTATCTGTTACGGGGTTGGAACCTGGCCGGCGGACGGCTTTCTTTATAAGAGTTCAGTGTCAGTTGTTAGTCTAGTTGACCTAACGCTGCCACTTCTATGGCGGCTTGGGCCAGCCGGAAGACGGCGCCGGTGAGGTCCTTGGGGGCGATGTTTTCGGCCTTGAGTTGACCGTCTCTAAATCGTACCTGCAGGCAGGATTTCTCTATTGAGAGTAGCTTTTCCTGCTGGGCTGGGGTGAGTTCATCCTCTGGAGAGTGGATGCTCAGCCAGTCCAGGGTTTCGCCGAGGTCGGTGAGGTTGTAACGGTTCAGGAATCGTTCCACGTACAGGTCTATTATCGTCCCGTCGGGGAAGGTGAAGGGGGTGCGCACCCGGGTGACCTCCGGGCTGAGTTCCGCGATGCGGAACTGCATGGGGAGTTGCTGGGCCAGGGCGGCTTCTACCTGGGCCCGGTGGTCGGGGCTGGCGTTCTTGGCGTTGTTGGCGTTGTTGACGTTGTTGGCGTTGTTGCTGGGTGCGCCGGGTGGCTTTTGGGTCATCAGTTGACCTTCTTCTGAAGTTGCTTATCTCAGGTCCAGGCCGGTCCTGCTGTCATCCAAGTCGTCTACTCTTTGCCGAAGTTCGCCCAGTTCGGTCTCCAGGTCTTTGACCCGCCGGAGCAGGTCGGTTATCTCTTCGGGGATGAGGAGCTGTTGCAGCTCTTCCCGGCGTTCGTCCTGTCGTTCAAGGGCCATGATGACGTCGTCGATGTCTGCGTCGATGTCTGCCACTTTGAATGGTCGGTCGCGCATTGTGTTCTCTCTTTCCTGTGGTTAGGTTTGGGTGGCTACCAGGCCTCGCGGCCGACGGGGCCGGAATGGGGCATGGAGTCCAGGTTGTCCAGGCGGCAACGATGTTCTTCAAGCTCCTCTTCCAAGTTCTGCACCCGGCGGAGCAGGTCCCAAATTTCTTCGGGAACTACCAGCTGCTGTTTCCGTTCTTCGCGTTGTTCGTGGTCGACGGTTACGATGGTGTCGTCGTCCTGTTGGTCGTAGAATTCTTCGCTCATTGGTTTCCTCCAGTGCGGTGGTGGGGCTTATCGGCTACCGGCGCCGATGGGCTGCTGGTGGATGTTGCTTTCCTGCCCGCAGATCCAGCAGGAAGTCCAACCGTCGTGGTCGGGTAACCGGGTATTCCCGCCGCAGCGGGGGCAGGGATGCGGGGCTTGGTCCGTCTCTGGTGCTGGTTCGCTGGCGTTGTTGTCTGCTTCGCCGCCGTTGGTTTCCGGCCAGGTTTCCGGCTGCATGGCTTCCATCCTCTTCCTGTACCCGGCGGCCAGTTGAATCGAAAGATGAATGCTCTTGCACTCCTTGCAGCGCAGGCCGCGGTAGCCCTGGGGCAGCTTTTCCTGGCAGTCCGGGCAGGTGGGGTTGTCCGGGTCCACGCCGTGCTGGCGGCGGATTCGGCGGCGCCGGTATTCCTGCTGCCTTTTGCCGAAGCAGGGCAGGCATAGTATCCCGTTCCGGCGGTTCTGCTGGTTCAGCGGCATGCTGCAGTACTGGCAGAAGCCGGGGGTCGGCTTGGTGTCGGTCTTGTTGGCCAAGATGGTCATGCTGGTTCTCTGTTCCCTGGTGGGTGGGTTGTCAGCCTTGGCTTGAGGCCGGGGCTGTACTTTCTGATTTTACCACTGGAAGTGTGTGGGCGGGGCGGGGTTGGGGTTCTGGCCTGGGGGCAGGTATCGCAGCGGTCTTCGGTTGTCTTGTTGGCTGGCGGCTTGGTTGCCGGCCGGATGGAGGCAGTCGGGGCAGTTGACGACCTGCTGGCCGGTTTCCGGGTCGATGACGGCCTCGGCGATGGCGGGAATCCAGACTGGGTGGCTGCTGATTTGTCTTTCGTCGAATCCGCAGACCGCGATGGGTCTGACTACGTTGGCGTTCCGTTCGGTGGGATAGCTCGGCCGCTGTATAAGTGAATGGTTCGTTGGTGGCTGCTGAGCAGCGTAAGTTGGCTGGATGGCAACGTATATCCCTGGGGCAGGGTTTTGCCTCGGTGGCAAAATGTAAAGGCCATGGGGGTCTCCTGCTGACGTTCTTGGTGGGCTACCATTCAAATTGGGTAGGTGGGGTTTGGCTGGCTATGGTGTCGCGTGGCGGCGTGATGTATGTTAGCTTGCCTTTGTCGGCTTGTTGGCTGTCGCGCTCCGGCGGTGCTGGATAGAGGCAGTCGGGGCAGTTGACTAGCGGCTTGCCGGTTTCCGGGTCGGTGAGGCTGACTGCGATGGCTTGGATCCAGCTGGGGTGTCCGCTGGGGTGTCGTTCGTCCCACCCGCACATGGCTATGGGCTGGACTACTAAGGGGTTATGTTTGGTCGGAATGGCCTTGCCGCTGTAGAGATGAATCCTCCTTCTGTCATTGGTTACATTTTCGTACTCGCTGGATTGAAAGACATAGGCGATCGGGGCCAGGTGGCCTTTGTAACAGAATGAGAAGGACATTCGTGGTTCTCCTGGCTGGGCCTCTTGGTAGGTGGGGTTGATAAGTTTCAGCTTAGTGCTGGGTGTTCCGTGACGGCAGGGGCTGCTTGGCGCTTTGGTCGAACCTGGGGTCGTAGATATATTGTAGCCTTTGCTGGTTTGACTCCAGGTCGATGGTATCCGGGCCGGCGGGGTGCAGGCAGTCGGGGCAATTGACTACTTGCTTTCCGGTTTCCGGGTCGGTGATGCGGTCGCTGATTGACGGCGCCCACTGCTTGTTGCCACTGGCCTGGCGGTTATCCCATCCGCAGATGGCGGTGGGGCGTACGGCGCCGGGGTTGTAATCTACTACGTGATACTTTCCACTATAGAGGTGGATGGTGTGGGGTGCGTCCAATATGCCTTGGAAATGCGGGGTGGCGTAAACGTGGGCTCGGGGGAGGCCGCGTCCGTTGAAACATAACGCGAAGGCCATAGCTGGTTGTCTCCTGGTGGGATTCCCCAGAGATAGGGATTGATGGGAGGTTGAAGCACAAGGTTGGATAATTCCCGTGTTGGGGAGTGGTTTATGCCTTCTGCATAGTAGAAGGTAGGATGATTCCCGTCCGCGTGGGGCGGATGTGTCGCCCAGTTGCAACAGGTTGGGTGGAGCCCCGGATGGGGGATTGTCCGTCTTGATTTGGTGGATTGAGATTATTGATTGATTCCCCGGCGTGGATGGAAGGGTGCAGGGATATACGTAGCCGGTGGAGTCCCGGGCTGGGATTGGCGTTGGTTAGGCGGCTTGGGCCATGCTGGCCATTGAATGGGCTGGTGCTGGCGCGGTGGCCGCTGGTGATTCTGCTGTGGCTTCCTCTTCCATTTCCTCTTTGATGTCGTGGTATTGGTCGATGATGTCCATGACGGTTTGGGCCAGGTAGAGGGGATGTCCCACCATTCCAGGTTGGGGTTGGCTTCGATGGCGTCGTATTGGGCGGCGATGTCGTCTTCGGTCAGGTTCTCGTGGTGGGCTACGATCGCGTTCACCGCGGCTAGGTCCAGCCCTGGGGGATATTCGTTGGGGTCTTCGTAGGTGACTGGTTTGGGCGCGGCTAGTTCGCTGTCTGTGTCGTTGCCTGTGTCGTTGCCTGTGTCGTTGCCTGTGTTGTCGGCTGCTGTTGCTTCTGCTGTCACGTCTTGGTTGACGTCCGGCATGGTTTCCTTCTCTTGGGTTACCGTTTCTGTCGTGGTTTCTCTGGTCATGGTGGCCGTTGTCATTTCGTTAGCTCCTGCGGTTCTTCCGCCGGTTCTGGCGGCGGTACCGGTGGCGGCCGCTGCCTTCCAGCGGGTAGGCGGTGATGGCGTAGACGCTCCGGGGTTCGGGGTCTTTTGAGTATACCACCACCAGGAGGCGGCCGTCCTGGGTACGGCCGGTCATGGTGCGGGAGTTGCCTGAGCTCTTCTGGTTGTGGCCGTGGGCGGCCAGCACCTCTCTGATTTCCTGGAGGGTGACGCCGTGGTCTTCGTAGTGGGGCCGTCCGGTTTCGGGTTGATGTGGCTGCGTATCCGCAGCGGGCGGTCCAGGGGATACATTAAGCGGCCTGGCCGGCGGTGGCGGGTTCGGGCGTTGGCTCAGCTGACGGCTCAGCTGACGGGTCGGTGGTTGATTCGGTGGTTGATTCGGTGGTTGATTCGGTGGTTGATTCTGCTGCTTGCTTTCTCTGGTCGTCGCCGATGGCCAGGATCCGTTCCGGCGGGTAGTCTTCCAGGAGGGCTTGGATCAGGGGGGCCAGGTCGGTGGGTATGGGAATGGCGGCGTAGTTGGGATTGGTAATGTAGCATTCCCAGACCGGGTGCTCCGGGACCTTGATGCGGGAGAGGATGGTGATTAGCCGTTGGGTGCTGGTAGGTGGCCCGAACTTATGCGCGGTGGGTGTAGTGGTCGTTTCCGGTGTGAGCGCAGTTGCCGGCGGTTCTGCTGGCTGGGTGGCAGCCTCTCCTTCCTTGGCCTGGAGGGCCTGTCGGTTGTCGGCCAGGGCGGCTTCCAGCAGGAGGCCCTGCAGGCGGCGTCCTCCGGCGGGGTCGGACTTTATTTCGGCTACTAGCTGCTCCAGGATGCCGGGCGTTGCTTCGGTGGTCATGGTTCTCGTTCTCGGGGACTGGTTTCTTCTCTTTCCATTATAAACTTGCTGACCGCCTTATTCCGTAGGTTCTTCAGCCAGCAGGTTATGGAATTCCAGCTCGCTCTCGAAGCAGGTCTTCGGGTGGTGGATGTCGCTGTAGGCGCTCGGACTTCGGTCTGTCGCTGGTAGTCGGTCACTTTTATGATGTAAGGCAGACAGGCTCTGGCCCAGCCGGTGATGTTGGGGTTGTCGCCCATGCCGATTCTGCTGACGGCGACGGCGGTTACGGTCCATTCTCCGTTGTCGGGGTTGCGCTTGGGTTGGTAGTAGGCCCACTGCGGTCTGGGGTCGCCCGGGTAGTTCGGCTTTCTCTCCAGGTCGACGTCGGCCATGCCTTCGCGCACCAGGTGGTAAGCGATTTCCCGGGCTGATTCGTCCTCCAGCTGGGAGTAGTGGTCCTGGAGTTGCTGCAGGATGTAATAGACCATCTCGTCGTGGGCGTTTTTCTCCTCGGGCCAGTGGTGGGGCTTTTCGATGTCCAGGTTCCTGCCACGGTGCGGGACGTCCTCTCCTGATGCGTCGGTCCAGCGGGCTGCGGCCAGGAGAATACGGGTTATTCTGTTCAGTTCCACTTCCTCTGCGGTCAGTTCGTCGGGGTAGACACCGTCGTCTTGGTCTCTGGCGCTCTCCGGCGGCGTGGTCTCCTTCCTGGGTTCCGGGGCGGGTTTGGCTGCGGTGACGTCGTTCCTCGCAGTTTCTGATTCAGTCTCCGTGGCTTCAGCCGGGGTGGCCTCCGCCGTGCCCTCCTGGTCGCTGGGCCTGGTGTCCGTAGTCTCGTCGTCCTGCTCTTCCTGGCTGACGGCGTCGGCGCTGCTTTGGCTGCCTGCTTCGTCCCGTCGGTCGCTGGTTATGTTCCAGGCCAAGGCGGCCAGGAGGGCGCAGGCCAGGACGATGGAGGCGATTTGCCAGGGGCTCATCTTGGTTTTGGGTTGTGCTTCAGCCATGGGGTGTTTCTCCTCTTTTACTCTGGGGTGTTGCGGATGCCGGTGGTCGGCAGCAGTTGCGTGGGTTCGTGGCCGTTCTGGCTGGGTGCAGCCGGTGCTGGGTTGGTTTCTAGTATCTGGCCGGGCAGTTCGGTGATGGTGCCGTTTATGCTGTTCGCCTGGGCTTCTACTGGTCTGGCATCCAGGCGGCTGAGTTTGAAGACGCGGCGGCGCCCTTTCTTGGTCTTGCTGACCTGGATGGTTTGGACGGCGCCGGGTTGGCCCGGGATTTCCAGCTCGTAGATCTTGCCGACCAGGGAGTTGATCAAGTCGGAGAAGGATTTCTGACGGCCGTTGGCGCTGTCGCCGTTGCAGGTCCAGGCGAAGTTGTCCCGCCCGGTGTCGGGGTCGGTCAGGAGCTTGCTCAGCTCGCTGGCCTTCTGCTCGGTGGTGTCGTAGGTGTTGAGCCAGGTCAGCATGAAACCTTCCAGGTCGCCCTGGAAGGAATCGGCTTTTTCGATGAATTCGGTTCGGTTTTCCTGGAATCCTTCGATGCCGAAGAGGTCGAGCATCCCTTGGACGCATTCCATGAAATCCTTGTAGCTGCCCAGGGGGTAGGCCGGAGTGCGCCTGGGGGCGCCGGCGTTGATCCAGTGGGTGGCCAGGCTGGTCAGGGCGTCCAGCAGCCGGGGCCGCAGGCTCAGCAGATGCTCCCGGTTCTGCAAGTCATGCCGGAAGTGAGTTCGGGTCTCCGGGTCGGCGATGCCGGGGTCCAGCCGGACGTAGACCGACCGGTTGGCCAGGTCTCTGCGGAAGGACGGATTGTTGCCGGTCATGATTATCTGCAGCCGATTCGGAATTTGAATCATGGAGTTCTGGCCCAACATACGGACCGCGATAAAATTACTGGTCATCCCGCTGGTTAGGGTGGGCAGGTTGAAGTGGTGGTCGACGTTGTCGATGATCAGCACGTTGGGGCGTTGGCGCAGGACGGAGCCTAAGATCTTTTCATTCTCGCCGATGCCGTCCACCGGCGTCATCTTGGCCGGTTCTCCGTTGAGCATGGTGTGGCTCATGCCGTCGGCCAGGATGCTGGCGCCGGATTGAGTGGTGGCCTTGTCGACCAGCAGGAGGGGTTTGCGGGCTTCGGCCAGGTACTGGCCGTTATGGATGCCGATGAAGTTGGCGTAGCTGCTCCGGCCCTGGAAGGGGAACTCGCCGTAGATGTCGTCCAGGATGGCCAGGCATTCTTTGATCGTCAAGTCGGTCCGGATGTTTTGTTCCGGGAGGTCCAGGTAGTGGCCGCTCTCCCAGTGGTAGCCCGGGGTCATGATGAGTTGGGCCTGGCCGTTGCGGAACAGGATGAAGGGGTGGTGGATGATGTTCTGCAGCGGGGGCAGCAGGTCGGGCAGTTTCATCAGTACGGCGGCGGCGATGGTGTGCTGCGGTATCACTTCGTCGAAGCGGTAGGAGACGGTGGTTTCCGGCTGGCCGTCTGGTCAGCCGCTTGATTGTCCGCCTTAGTGTTGGTCGGGATGCTCTCTGGGGTGGCGCCGTTCTCGGTGGCGTTCTCGGTGGCGTTCTCGGTGGCGTTCTCGGTGGCGTTCTCGGTGGCGTTCTCGGTGGCGTTCTCGGTGGCGTTCTCATCGGTCGCGTCTTGGCTCTTCGCTGCTTCGGCCTCGGGTGAGGCTTTCTTGGTTCTGGCGCGGGTTCGCTCCTGTTTCCACTGGCCGAAGTTGGTGAGCTGGGCGATGGCGCGCTGCACGTGGAGGACGGTGACGGCGGCCAGGTTGATTTGGCCGGTCATCTGGTCTTCATAGAGGTGGCCGATTTGCAGTTCGCCCAGGGAGAACCATTGGGGGTGCTCCCGGTTCTTGCCGGCGATCAGGTCGGCGATCTGGGTCGAAGCATAGTCCAGGTTGAGGCTGCGGGTGCTTATTACCGGTCGGGGCACGTCCGGCTCCCAGGGAACCTGGTATAGCTTGCTGCGCTGCTTTGCGGCTCTTCTGGCCTCCGGGATGGTCGGTGTCTTGGCGGGTTTCCGGGCAATCTTGTCCTGTTTCGTTTTGGGTAGATTCGGTTGGTAATCGGGTTCGCGGCGGTGGATGGCGGCTATCCAGTTGGGTAGGCCATGATGGTTGTTGGTGGGTAGGGACTCCCACTTAGCGAGGAAGCGGCTGTTCCATTGGGGATCGTTATGTCCTTGGGCGAACCACGCTTGGCATTCGCTGGCAGTCAGGCCGGCGGACTTTGCGTCGATGGCCAGGGCCAGTCTTTTGTTGTAGTTGTTCTCGTCTTCCGGGTAGTCGCTGGGCGGGACGTGGGCTAGGCCGTAGCGGACTATCTCGGCCAGGCAGGCTTGGCTGCTGGAGCTTTCCCTTGGCGGAGCCGCTTGGGCTGGAGTTTGCTTTGGCGACCGGGGTGTCTGCTTTGTTTCTTCTTCGTTGGCGATTGGTCGTCTTGCCGGGGTGGCGCTTTCATTCAGATAGAAGTCTGGGTCATGGGCCAGGAGGCGATGCCGGGTGGCATTCTTCGACGTCTTGTCGCTGGCCACCTGGGCGGCCGGTGGCAGCAGGGCTAGTCCTTCCTGCCAGATGGTTTCTTGTTCTTTTTCCGACCGGGCTGGCGTGAGCAGCAGTAGGCAGTACATTCCTTTGCCGCTGGCGGACTTGCCGGCGCAGAGGACGTGGGGGTTGGTCTGCAGGCTGGCCGTTATCTCCTGCAGTTCTGCCTGAATTTCGGCGTCGCTGCGCTGTTGGTGGTAGGAATCCAGGTCGTAGACGTAGATTCCGGTGTGGCGCCGATGGATCAATGCGTCCCGTGCGGCTTGTTCCGCGGGGAGGGCCAGCAGTTCCTCCGGTTCGCCGAGCTGGGCGGGGATGATGGAGGGCAGCCTCAGTTTGGCTCGGTGGTAGGGGCCGCTCATGCCGCCCAGGTCCCGTAGGTCCTTGGTGGCTTCCTGGAGGGTTGGGGAATGGCGTGTGTAGTCGGCCAGCTCTTGGAGGGTCATGCTTCGGGAGATGACGACCTGGTAGGTGGCCTTGTCCGGGCCGGGAATGCGCCGGGTGTTCTTGACGCCTTTTTCCAGGAAGGATACCCGGCAGGCGCCGGGGTCGGAGTATTCAGTGCCTTTAGTGTCGGTTTCAGTGCTGGTTTCTGAGCTGGGGAGCATACCTATATTTGGTATAATGGTCATAGAAGGCCTATCTCCTTCGTTTCAGCCCCTGGTCGGATTAGCACGGTCCGGCCGGGGGATTCTTATTTCCCGCGTGGCAGGTTAGAGCGGTTGCTTTTGGTTTATTCTCTGTCGGTTCGGCTGAGGGCTGCCTGCCGTTCCTGCTGCTTCTCCTGTTGCTTTTCCTGGTATTCCCGGACGATGGTGATCACTCTCGAGATGGTCGAGGGGCTGACGGCGTACTGTTGGGCCAGGCGGGTGATTCGTGCGCCCTCGTTGAACTGGTTGATGATGTCCTTCTTCTGCGCGGGGGTGAGCACTTCCCGGGCGTTCTTCCGCTTGATGATGGGCATGTCGTCCAGTTCGTCCTGCAGGTTGGGCAGCTGGTTGAGTTCTTTTTGCATCGCAGGTTCTCCTTGCTGGTTTCCTTACCGGGTTCCGTGGGCAGTTGCTGCTAAGTTGCTGCTAAGTTGGTGTCTGATTGGTGAACTCTGGGCGGCTGGGTTTGGTTCTCTCCTGACGCTGTGCTTACTCTCCAGTTCTAAGGCAAGCTTGGTTGGTCCTCTGCTCTGCAACTGCGTCAGAATATCATACTCCGTGCAGGAGTGTCAATAGCCCGGGGGCAATTGGCAAAATCACGTTGTTCTTGGACTAATGGTTCTTCCTTGCAGAAGTCTCCAATCTGGGAGGCCGTCCATTTTGTTGAAGAATCTTGGTTTCTCTCTTGGAGAGCTTGGAAGGCGAGAGGAATCTTCAGTTCGTGGTTTCGTCCAGATTGTTGCACGAATAAAGTCTTTCTGTGCCTTTGCTGGTTTCCTGCAACCCCTTCTCTACTCCTCCTACTTGGTAATTCAAGGAGGAAAGACACTAAACACTAAAAGACACTGCGCCTATGCCATTTTTCTTGGAACGCTTCATTGGGATGGGGGAGGCCTTTTCATGTTTCGTAACGTCTGAAAAAAATCGGTAGGGGCAAGTGTCAAATAGTGGTTTAGTGTCCCGGGCCTGGCGCTGTGGGTGTTGTCGGGAGCGCCGTCTGGGCTGCGGCGTTAATTTTGGTCTGGTGCCATTAGACACCCGGTGGAGCCCGTGGGGGGTTGCTTGGTTTCTCTGTCTGCTTTAGTTCAGCAGCGCGGCGATTATCCGCAGCGGCACGGCGATGGTCAGGAACAGTAGCGTGAATAGGCTGACGCAGAGGATCAGGCCGATGATGAGCTGCATGGTGTTCAGCGCTAGGTTCTCCACGCTGGTGAGCCCGGGTTCCAGGCGGGGTACGCTCATGGCCAGCATGGCCATGATGTCGTGGACGATGCCGCCGTTGCCGGCGGAGTATCTGCGCCATGGGACGGCGGCGGTCATGGCGGGTGTGTTCGTTGTCTCGCAGCATGTCTCGCAGCATGTCTCGCACCATGTCTCGCAGCATGGGCGGTTCTGTTGCCGGGGCGACTTGCGGCTTGGTTGGTGTCGGCGGCGCCTTGCGTGGGACATGTTGTCTCTCCTGGTATGAGGTTAGGTGCTGCTCTAACCCAGTAGCCTGGCCCCGAGGCGTAGTGGAATGGAGATGGCGAAGTAGCCTAGTCCCACCAAGGGGGCGACCGTGGCCAGGCCCAGGCAGAGCCGCATGAAATTCTCTTCGATGTTCTCGGCAGCGCTCAGCTCCGGTTCCCATCGGGGTCGGCTCAGGGCCAGCAGGCCGATGCTGCCGGGGCTCCAGTCGCGGGCGAAGTCGCCGATGACGTCGCCCAGCGTCGGCTTCTTGGTTTCCGGTGTCGGGTAGGGGCTGTAGCTTGCGTTGAAATGGTGTTCGTTCATTACTCTGGTGTTATTCCCGGGGGATGCTGGGTTGGTTAGCTTGTTGTCTCGCTGGTTGTCTCGCTGGTTGTCTCGCTGGTTGTCTCGCTGGTCGTCTCGCCGCGCCGGCGTTGCTTGGTAATGATGCAGTGGACTCCTCGTCGGGCGGCATAGGCGGCGGTGTCTTCGCTGATTGCTTCGCCGCAGACTAATGCGCTGCTGGGGGTGCCGCTGGCTTTCTCCAGCAGATTCGCCCGATGCCGGGCGTTTCTAATATCGGTATCTTCCAGCTGAATGCTAGTTTCTACTAAGGTGTAGCAGTCCTGGCCGGCGGGGTCGCTTCCCTGGAAGATTAGGCTGGCCTCGCCGATTGCCTGGGCTTCGTCGATGGTGATGGTTTTGTTCAGCAGGGCTTGGTCGGTGATGTCGTACAGGAGCGCTTGGCCGAGCTGCTTGCCCCAGACCAGGGTGGGGTTGCTGATTTGGAAGGCAGCGCTCAGCCTGGGCAGGAGCTGTCTGGCGGCGAAGCGTTCGTAGCTCTCCTCGGCGGTGCGGTCGACTGCGTCGCGGAGGCGTCTGATTTCTCTTTTGGTTCCGTTCTCCTTGTCCTCCAGGTAGGTGAGGCGCCGGTTGACTCGGCTGAAGCCCTGGGTGAGCTGTTGGCTGAGGGACTCCAGCGTTGCCGGCGGGGCTGGTTCTGCTTTTGCGAGGGCGGCCTTGGTCACCGCCTGTTCGAGTAGTTCGTGAAGTTCGGCGGCGCTGTCGGGGTTCTCCCGCATTGCCTGTTTCAGCGACTCCAGCAGTTCTCGGTCGGGGTGGTCGGCGATGGTCATTGTGTTACTTTCCTCAGTGCTTCTCTTTTCTTTCATTCTAAGCTGGCTTGTTTAGGCTTGGTAAGGATTCCCGTTGCGGGATTGCTGGTCTGGGGCCTGGGTTGGTGGAGTTCACAAAACCTGCATATCCGCGGAGCCCCGTAGCGGGGTTCGGGTGGGCTGTTTCACTCTGAGCCATTGAAGAGTATCCCCGTGACTTTGGGGTTGGTCTGGTCGCATTGCTGGGTTCCACAGTTGGAACGGTGTATTCCGGGGTCGGGACTTGCCTGGGCTAATCCGCCTCAGTGAACGTGATCCTGGTGATTCCCTGGTTGGCTGGGAATGGTGTGGCGCAGTTCGCTTAACTGCCGTTCATCAAGGCGATTCCCTGTCCCTGGTGTGGGATTGCATGTCGTTGAGGAGAGTTATTGTCCAGCCGGTCTCCCTGGCCGGGGAGGATGGTATTTGCTAAATGGGAAAGGGGCACTTGCACGGCGGAGTCCCTGGCTTCGGGAGTTTCTTGATTCATATAGCATGGCATATTCCCCAGGATGACTCCCTTTTGCAGGGACTGATTGGCTGTCTTTTGCCGGTGTACTCATCTGTGGGATCTTCCTGCGCCGCGGCAAGATGGTTTCAGGGGTAGCCCCGATGTAGGGGTTCGTTCAAGGTGCTGTCGAGTGGTGATTGCGTGGCTGATTCCCTTGCCAATAGGGATGTTGTCAATTCAATGTACTGATCTGGGGATTGTCCCCTTGGGCCTATCCTTTTTCGCGGAGTAGCCCCGTTGTCGGGGCTGTCCTTGCCATCGGCCG
Source organism: uncultured Acidimicrobiales bacterium (assembly GCA_958295925.1). Lineage (GTDB taxonomy): Bacteria > Actinomycetota > Acidimicrobiia > Acidimicrobiales > CATQHL01 > CATQHL01. The sequence continues at coordinate 128,886 of OY282384.1, read as the reverse complement.
GGCGTTCATATCGTGGATTACCTAACGGGGCTGGGCTGCTGAGTAGGAACGTCGCCCAGTGTCCTGGTTTCTCCGGCCTGGGCTGCTTCTATGCTTATGGCGTACTGCAGGCGGCAGTTCCGCTGGTGGAGCATCTTGTTGATGAGTTCGGTAGTGTAGGGTTTGGCGCTGGTGAAGGTGATGTCCTCCGGCGTCAAGCCTTTGGTTTCGTTTGACCAGAGGAGGCCGATGAGCTCGTCGATGAAGGACGGGCTGGCGGCGTTTACTCCTGTCCAGTCTACGATGAGCTGGGTTGGTTGCCCCTGCAGCATCTTCTCCAGGTGGCTGAAGACCATTCTGGCCTTCTCTCTGGTGGCGAAGGCGTGGCCGAACTCCTTTAGTGTAAATATTCTTGTTTCTTTCATATCACCTTCTTGGTGGTGTAGCAGTTGGGGGCTAAACTTAAACCGTTTTACGGTTGATCCCCGGTGCTGGGGTGGGGTGGTTCCCGATGAACAGGCACTTACGAAGGGGAGTCCCTTCCTGGAGGGATGTTGTTTCATTTCGGCGAGGCGGTAATACAGCGGATTCCTGCATCGTCCCTGCATCGTCTAAGGGTCTCTGCTGGGTTCTTTAGACGGGCTGGCTTACGGCGGATTGTCCTATCGGGCAGGAATTGTTTTGCTGGGGAGCCCCGCTGCGGGGGTTGGTTCCAATGCCGCAAAGAGGGTTTGGTGGGCTGATTCCCGCGTGCCGGGATGTCGAGTTCGTTTCAAAGGTCTTTGAGAGGGTATCTTCGGCGGATTGGCCGAAGTTGATGATTCTTATATGGGATTATCCCGGTTCGTGTCCGGGTGGGATTCAGGGGTCCGAAATGCCGCCGTTCCGGGAATTCCTGCGTCGGTTCAAGGAAAAACGTCCTCTGAACGTGCTCGCTGAAACAGCGTGGCTGTAGCAGTTTGCACTTTAGGCGACTTAGCTCTTCGCTTATTAGGCGATTGCCAGGCCTGAGGCCACGGACCCTGTCCTGTTGTTGGAGCAACAATACTCGTCGCGTTACCTTTTGGCTTGTAGTCGCTTAGCCCGACGAGTAATCTAAATTGCTCTTTCGGGCTGGATGGCTGATCACGCCACCCGGTAGGGGCTACTGACTTATAGGGAGTTACTTTTGTCGTCCACTGCTGGTGTTTGGCGAAGCCGCGGTTGCGGATGATCGTGCTGGCAGTCCAGTCGGCGTTATCTTTTAGCCCACATTGCTGACAATGGAATACTGCTTGGCTTATCCGGTTCTCTTTTCGTCGGTTGCCGCAGCGTGGGCAGGTCTGGGAGCTGCCAGCCGCCGGCACGTCCATAGTGGGTATTCCTAGCTTGGCGGCTTCCTCTTTAATGATAATGCCTAGCCTGCCGATGGCGGCTTCTCTAAGGCTTCGGTTCAGGCCTCGTTTCCTGGCGACATTCTTTCCAGGACTGTCTACTGTTCCCTTGGCGGAAGCCGTCATATTGACGGGCTTGAGTTGCTCCAGGGCGACCATCTTGTGCTGAACCGGTTCAAGTTCTTCTTTTATCTGCTGGCGCAGGTCCTGGATTTTCCTTGCTTCCTCCTTGTGGCTCTGTTTCTTTCGTTCGGCGACAGTCTTGGTTCGTCGCTTGCTGTTGGCCGGCTTGCCTTGGAGTGACTTCTGGCGCTTGCGGGCGCGCTTTCTTCTCTCGGGGTCCTCGTGGTGGATTCTGGCGCCTGAGCTGGTCATAGCTTGGGTTTTGACTCCGCGGTCGACTCCGAGGACTTCTTCTGGAGCTCCTATTCCTACCTCTTTGATTTTAGGTGGGTCTGGGACCCAGTGGCTGACGTGGAGGCAGTAGCGCCTTTGCTCAGCCGGAGTGCTGCTGGGGTAATCTTCAACTGGAACCAGCCTGATGGTTCTGACGTCTAGGCCGCGGAGATTCTTGTTTTCCCTCAGGTGCAAGGCGAGCTTGCAATCGGTGACTGTGAGGGTCAGCCCTTCTTTGCTGACTCGCAGCACTCTTTTGTCTGGTATCGACAAGCTGAGTCGTGAATCCGTGGGAGTTCGCTTGGGGAGCGTCCTTCGGTGGGGACGCCGGTCTCTGGCCTCTGGTTCTTTGCTTTTCTTTTCGGCTTTGGCGATGCGCTCCAGTCTCTTGAGGCGTCTTTCCTTGAGGCGTTCGTTAGCCCAGAAGGCTTGTACGCCGCCGGTTTGGTGGACGTGGTATGGGGCGTTTCTCTCCTCGGGGTTTTTCTGCCGCCAGAGGGTTATGAGTCTCCCAATGCAATCCGGGTTCTTTCCGTTTCGGCGGAGGGGTAGGTCGAGCTTGCGATTTAGTAACTCGACGGCAGCATTGTAAGCTGCGTCCTGCTGTGTGGCGAGCTCGTGGCTCCGCCTGCTCATTGCGGAGTCTCTTTGCAGGGCGAAGATGCTTGTCTTGATGGCCAAGATTGGCAGCCTCTCGTTTGGCCTTGATTTAATGATATACGTGGTGAGTGGCTTTGGGGTCCTGTTGCTGCTCTCGATTGTGGGGTCTGTGTTTTTCTGCAGTGTTGCTTCTGGGGCTGGCAAAGTTGGCTGGCTTGTCTCTGTTTTTCGGGTGGCGCTGTCTCTCTTACCGCTGGCGTCGGGGCAGTCCCTTCTTGCCCTTGCGGTCTTCTATGAAGGCCCAGACTGCTACTCCGGCGGCCAGGACGACGGGTACGCCCATGATGTATCCATAGATAGGGAAGTCGTTGGGGTTGGCCAGGGCCAGGATGGTTATTCCCGCCAAGGGTATGCCGGCGGTGAGGGCCAAAGTCGTCTTGAAGCCAAGGGCGCCGCTGGGCGCGGGGCTGTTCCGCTGTATTCCCGTGTCGGGATTGTTCCGGTGGTGATAGTCGGGGGCGGCCTCGGGGGCCTGGTTCGGGGTTTGGTTGTTGGTCTGCGTGGTCATTTCCTTGGTTCTTCCTCCTTCGTGGTTGCTTGCTTGGGGGTTTCGCTGGGGTTGGGTTCCGGCTGGTTGCCGTTCTGCCGCTGGACGGGGTCGGTGTCGTATTCTACTCCGTCGCCGGTGATATTGGCATACTCGCCGTATTCGGCGTCGTCCTCGGCGTCGTCCTCGTTATCCTCGTGGCGGCGATGGCCTCCTCTCTTCTTGTCTTCTTCCTCCGGTTCCAGCATCCTTGCCAGTCCTTCCAGGATGGCTTCCGGGTCGTATTGGGCTAGAAATTGGTCATAGACCATGAGGCCGATGTTGGCGCTGAGGTAGCCCAGGGTTGCGTAAAAGACCAGGTTATTGGCAAAGAAGTTGCTCAGTCCCGGCTGGAAGATGGTTGACTGGCTGAGTAGCACCAGGATGGCCAGGTATAGGCCGAAGCGTTCGAACTGGGCTTTCCAGCGTTCGGCGGCGTTGAAGGCCGTGGGCTCCTCCGGGGGCGGGGAGTCGTTATGCGGGGGTCGCTGGTGCATTAGTACCTTTTCCTGCCCTCGGAGTTGGCGGCATGAGCAATGGCTTATTGCCTTTCTAGTTTATCACTACCTGGTTGGGGCTGTCATCGCCCTGGGGGTGGTTTGCTGTTGCCGGGGGCGGCTATGGTTCTCTCAGTCCGGCAGTACGTCGGCGGCGGTGCTGTGGCAGCGGTCGTGGATCAGGGCGACGACGTTGGCGACCAGGCCGTCCACCATGTAGCGGGTTTCCTCTATTTCCACCGCGGACCGGGGCTCCTGGGAGTTGGCTTTGATGGCTTGGCCCAGGTTGCGGTAGTGGTCCAGCCAGTTGTCCGGGGTGCCGTCGACGGCTTTTCGGGGTTCCGGGATGAAGTACTTGCCGTCCTCGTCGATTTCTTCCAATTCCAGCTTGGTGTAGTTGAGCAGGAGCTTGGTAGCCAGGCCGGCCTTCTCCAGGAGGGGCTTGCGGTTCAGGTCCGACCGGTCTTCCAGGACGTCGATTCGGTCCCACATGGCCGTGAGGGTGGCGTAGTACTGGCTGGGTTCGTTGAAGAGGGTAAGCCAGCCCAGGAGGGCGTGGCGCACGGCCTGCTCCGCGGCGTGGAGGCCGATGGCGGTGTTCATGAACTGTGTCGGTGGCTGGTCGAGGACCAAATGCATATTACGCCGATGCTGCTGGGCGAAGATGAGGCGCTGGCGGGTATGTTCCCAGTTCCGGGGCAGGCGGCCCAGGTGGATGCCCTGGTCGCTGGCCGGGTGGGCCAGGTCATAGTCGTCGGGGTTCTCTTTCATTGCTTGCCCGCCGGCCATGAAGGCGCAGTGTTCCGGGTCGCCGGCCCGTTCCTGGAAGTTCCATTTCGTCATGGCGAAGACGGCCAGGGGCAGGGCCTGGTGGGTATCTCTGAGGAATTGCTGGGCCAGCTCATTGGCGACGACCCTATTGACGTCCGTGTTGATTTCGTGGGTTACCACCAGGAGGCGGTGGGGCCGGAGGGCCTGCTCCTCCGGGGTGATGCCGTCTTGCTTTTCGGTCAGGGTACGCGGCCGGGTGTCCGGCGGCAAGAGATATATCGTATCCCTGGGCATCTGGGATTGGACCAGGGCGGCGACCTGCTGCGGCAAGGGCCGGGGGTCGGTGGGCATGGACTGATTCATGGTTATGGTTCTCCTTAGGCGAGGTAGGGATGGCTGAATAACGGTGTGGGGGTTGGGGGTGTCGGCGTCTAGGCTGTCTGGGCTGTGGCGCCGGCTTGCTGCCGGGCTTGGGTGGCCTGGATGGCTTGCTGGAACCACTCAACGGTGACGACGCGGCCGGCGATGGACTGGTGCAGCTTAGTGCGGTCGGCTTCCATTTCGCTGGCGTGGGCCCAGCTGATGATGACGGCGGGGACTTCCAGCCGGCGGAGCTTGTGCTCTTGTAGGAAGTCTTTGATGGCCGGCGGGGCCGGAACGTATTCTGTCGACCAGGTTATTCTCATGTCGCCGTTCAGCGCTGTGCCTTTCGGAGCTCCCATATTGTCACGGTAGCGCTTATCCAGCTGCAACCGCACGCAGTCGCGGAGGGCCTGTTCGGGGTCGTCGGTGTCCAGGAGGACGGCGTTGTAATCCTGGCCGATTTGGACGATAGCCATGTGAGTCGCGGTGGCCAGGGGCTTGGGCTTGGGGGTGGCCTGGGCGTCTACCTGGGCGTCTACCTGGGTTTCCGGCTGGGTTTCCTGCTGGGTTTCCTGCTGGGTTTCCGGCGGGGTTGTAGTAGTCATATTGTGGATTCCCTCCTTCTAGGTGTGGATTTGGTCGAGTCAGTGGCTATCTGTCCCTGGTGGAGCTCCGCCCAGCGGAGTTCGTGGCGCTGTGTACCTGAAAGCCCACAATTGAGGATCTCTGTCGGGCAGAGTTGGTGGGTGCTGAGGTGGTGCTAAGAACCTCTCCCTTTTGAGCCGTCGTGGATCTCCGTTTGTCGGAGTTTCGGGCTTGGATATGTCGCCCAATGTGGGATTCCCGCAGCGGCGGGTTTGGGTCCGTGCATGCTGAGCGCCGAATTAGGCTGACTCCCGTTGGGCGGGAATTGCTCGGCGATCCGGGCTTTTCCGGTGTAGTCCCTGGGTGGGATTGCTCCGGTTGGTATTGGTGTTGTAGCAAGCATACGCTAGTGGAGCCCCGCGGTGCCGGGGGTTCAACGGCGGTCAGGCCGCTCATCATGGCTGATTCCCCTGGGGGGATTTCCTTGGCGCATTGCTAGATACAAGGTGCATTCCCTGTCCTGTAGGGAGTGGCGTTGTTCGCTACTTGATGGAATTGTCCGCCGGCGGAGCCTCCCTGGAACGGGGGTTAGGTTTTTCATACCATAATGGTTGATTCCCGGCATGGGGGACTGGGTTGTTGAAGGCGGTAGGCGCCGCTTTGCTTCCTGGTGGAACTCACCGGTGACTGGATAATCGTGGATCCCTTGGCGGAGTAGGTTGGACGTCCTCGCTGGCTGACTCCCCCGGTGGGGGATTGCTGCTGTACTCAGGCTCCTGCTGGCGGTGCTGTCGTGGCCTGGGCGGCGATTTCCTGGCGTAGCTGGTCGAATACTCTCTGGGGGACTCGGAAGCCCTGCTCCTGGGCCTGGGCCATGGCTTCCAGCAACGCTTCGCGGGTGGCGAAGTTCCGGGAGTGAACCCGGGTGTCGTCGAATTTGGTTACGTCCAACAGATGGAAGGACCATTCACCGAATTCGTTGCCGTAGATGTACGCGTCCGATGATTCGGGTTTCCAGCGGCAATAGCTCATGATTCTTCTCCTGGGTTGCCTGGAATGGGCTGCGGGTTGTTCTCCAGTTCTGCTACGACGGAGTGCAGCGTCTCTTCCATCGGTGACGGAATCTTTTCTCCGGCGATCTCGGCGGCGATTTCCCGGTGGAGCCGGTCGAAGGCCGGCTGGGGAATGCGGTAGCCGGCTGCCCTGGCTTCGGTCATCGCCTCCAGCAGCGCTTGGCGGCTGGTGAAGTCGCTGGTGGTTACCTGGGGGTCGTCGATGTCGCGTTGGTCGTGCGGGACTTTCCTGGTGTCCAGCAGGTTCAGGGAGAAGCCGTCGTCGGCATAGGCGTACAGGTAGGCGTCTGAGTCGTTTTCGTGCCAGCGGCAGTAACTCATTGTGGTTCTCCTTTAGTTGTTGGTAGTTGTTTGGGTCAGGTGTTCCCTGTGTGCCCAGGGATGGGTGGGTTCACAAAAGCACGTACGGCGGAGTCCTTGGCTGGGGAGTCAATTGGCACGGTAACCGTGGCTGACTCCCGGGTGTCGGGAGTTGGGTTTGGACCCGTCTGATTACCTTAATCGCTGATTCCCCGTACCTGGGGATGGTACGGTCGCTGTCATTCTAAACCGGGGTGGAGTGTCGATTGGTCTGACAATTTCTGTCTGGGTTGACCCCCTGGCGTTAGGGGGCTAGTAGTTAGGGCCGGATAATCATAAAGGCGCATCTCCGTGGCTCGGAGTTGGTGGTCTTGGGATAACTCCATTTCGTACTGGTTCATCTCCGGTGGCCGGAGGTGTTCTGGTGTTCTCGGTTCAATTTTGATCGCCCTGGGAGGAGCCCCGTTGCGGGGTGCTTCCATCTGGTCTTAATCTCGCGGAGTAGCTTGGTTCCACCTGGCATTTTTTGCAATTGCCGCTGGATCCCCTTCTAGAGGGATTGGCTGATGAAATCCTAGATGCCACATTGGGCGGAGCCCCGTTGGCGGGGTTGTTCTGAGGAACTCTTCCATACGGCGGAGCCCAGTCTGGTTGGGTATTCCTGAGCAGCTAGGATAGTTGTGTATCCCGGTGTGTCCGGGTTGGTTGCTCCACTGCACGAAAGATCTATCCGGACGATTCCTGGTTCTTGCAGGATGGCTTGACTCGGCTTGGCTCGATGACTATCAAGGCTGATTCCTTTATTGGGCAGGACTATCGCTGGGCAATGGAACGGCGGGGCGATTCCTGTTGTCTCCAGGATGGCCTTGGTGCTTGGCTTCACTACTTTGGATGTGGCCTCGGGGTGATTCCCGTGGTGGGATTCCGCCAACTCTGGAGCCCCTTGGATTGGTTGATTCCCCATAGTGGGGATTGCTGGTTTTCTGCTCTTGGTTGCCGTGCCTATTTAGCGATGATTCCTGGGCTGGGAAGGCCTCCTGTCGTGACTGTAGTAGCTCGGGGTCATTCCCAGCGTTGGGATTGCTGCTGGGTCGCCTGTCCTTGGGATGGTGATTGGCTGACCCCCTGGGGTTCGGGGTTGCCATGGCTGAGCCAACCTCGGGGTCATTCCCGCTGCGGGATTCGGCGCCCTTGCGTCGGGGCAGTGATAGTGGTTGACTCCTTCTGCCTTGCCGGAATGTAGACGAATGCCGGTGTAGTCCCTGGAAAGGGAGTCGTAAATGGTGCCGCCGGCGTCCTCATTCGTGAATCTCTCTGTTGGAGAGCCTTTCAGCGCTTGTCGGCCAATCTGCTCGGCGTATTCCCTGCGGTCAGGGATTGTCTGTTCCAGAGCATCTGGTTCAGCAGACCGGGGAATCGCCGTTGTAGTCCGGCGGTGGCCTTGGGGGCGGCGCTTCCTGCCTGGGCCGTTTAGCAATAGGTGTTTAGTGCGCTGGCAATTCCCCTTTGGTTCTGGGGTTTCGGCCGGGTTTTCGGGCTGTTTCCCGGCCTTTGGTTCCAGGATTAGCCGGGCGGATTCCCTGAGTGGCGGGGTCGGTCTGTAGGGGCTCCAGGATGGGTGGATTCCCGTGTCGGGATTGATTGGTCGCTTTCCTGGGGGCGGTGCGTAGCCAGGCTTGCTGGTCTCTATCCTGTCTGTGCTTGCTATCTATTCTACCACCGGGGTGCAGCGGCGGCGGTCGTAGGCCGGTTCGGCTTGGCTGCGGTCCGGCTTGGTGAAGTTATAGGCTGGCTGCTTCGGGGCTGGCTGTCGATCCGGCAGCGGCCGGGGCTGTTCCGGGCTGGGCTGCAGGGCCCGGATGTCGGCCACCGCCTGGGGGTTCAGAGTGTATCGGACGTGTTCGTATTCTATTATCTGGCCGGGGACCGGGGGTATCTCCAGGCGGTCGGCCAGGTGGCGGACGGCGCGGTCGTAGGTGCGCTGGCGCAGGGTGGTCAGGCTGTGCATGGCTGGCTCTGGCTCCTCCTTCTCTTGGTGTTTATGGTCGTGTCGCTGGTGGCGTGGCGGGTTGGTCTTCTCTTTCTAAAACCTGGCGGGTTTCCCTGGTGTTTAGTATAAACCTTGATTTGTTTAGCTCCTCGGGTTTCGGCTTGGTTTCGGCTCCGATTCACTTCGCTTGATTGAGGTTTCTTCGCAATGGAAGAGATGGCCAATCTCATTAACAATGTTGCCCGATTCTTGGCTTTTGGGATCGGTGGTGTCTCGGTCATCGTCTTTATCTATGCTGGCTTCCTTTTTATGACCGCTAGCGGTGATCCTCAGAAGACTGGGCAGGCTCGGCAAGCCCTTATGGGTGCCTTTATTGGCCTTATTATTACGGGTGCTGCCTTTGTTCTCCCTAGAATTATCTCGCAGGCGATTATTGAGCCAGCGGGTGGTGTGTCGATCGTCACTGAGGGACAGGTAGCCTGCGATTCTCTGCTGGAAGACCAGCTTGTTGCGCAGCGTGGCGCTAACAATGGTGCTCGTATGAACGAAGTCATTAGGCTGATCCAGAACCGCCAGGAGTGCTCGGCAGATATATGGAATCCTCGGGTAATCGCCGGTGCTGTCGATGCTGTGGCCAACCTTGCGGCGGTTGTTGCAGCTGATGATCATTCCTGTGTCAATGTTAACTCGGAGACCTCTGGTAAGCTGACCAATCCAGCTCACGCGGTTGTTGGTTCCGTTGAGGTGCCGCTCGGCCTGCGTGTGGGTTCTGCTGCTGACCGGATGGTGGTTGAGCGGTCGTTCCGCGATCCCAGCAACAACATCATTGTTTATTTCACTACCTTCGTTACCACTTCTGATAAAACTTCCTTGCTCCCTTCGGATCAGTCTATTTGTTGGCTGTATACTTCCCGCTTGCGTAGCTGGTCTCGTAACTACGGTTCCTAGCCAGCGCTATTTCTCTCGCTGGAGGCTCGTCGTTTATGGAAGAGATGGCTAATCTCATCAACAACGTTGCTAGATTTCTGGCTTTCGGCATAGGGGGAGTCAGCGTAATAGTGTTCATTTACGCTGGCTTCTTATTTATGACGGCTAGCGGGGATCCGCAGAAGACTGGGCAGGCGCGGCAGGCTCTTATGGGGGCCTTTATCGGGCTGATTATCACGGGGGCTGCCTTTGTCCTTCCCCGGATTATCAGCCAAGCCATTATTGAGCCGGCTGGTGGAGTTTCTATCGTTACCGAGGGACAGGTTGCCTGTGATTCTCTGTTGGAGGATCAGCTGGTAGCCCAGCGGGGTGCCAACAATGGTGAGCGCATGAATGAAGTCATTCGGCTCATTCAGAATAGGCAGGAGTGCACTGCCGACATCTGGAATCCCTTCGTTCTGACTTCTTTCGACTGGGATGGCGCTGGTAATACTTCTGGTACTCCGGATGCTACTGGTGGCAATGCTGCCTGCTTTGGCGGGGGTGATGCCACTACGGCTACTGATGCGGCCAAAGCGGCTGGCGCGGCTATCGGGGGGAACCCGGTCCCGCTGGGTCTTCGTGATGGCCAGGCGGTCGACGGTGTGACGGTGGAGCGTAGCTTCCGCGATGCCTCGAATAACATTCTGGTCGTCTTTTGGAATGTCGCTGCCGATAATCGGCGTCCTTCGGATAATTCCAATTGCTGGCTGTATCTTGCGCGGCTTCGGTCGTGGGGCCGTTCCTACTAGTCGTTCCTACTAGTTGGTTATTCCTCCTTCTGTTTCTTGAGGTGACTTTTAATGGAAGAGATGGCTAATCTTATTAACAATGTGGCTAGATTCCTTGCCTTCGGCATTGGTGGTGTGTCGGTAATCGTTTTCATTTATGCCGGCTTTCTTTTTATGACGGCTAGCGGTGATCCTCAGAAGACGGGGCAGGCGCGCCAGGCTCTTATGGGAGCTTTCATAGGTCTCATCATCACTGGGGCCGCCTTCGTCTTGCCACGTATCATTTCGCAGGCCATTATTGAGCCGGCCGGGGGCGTGTCTATCGTTACTGAGGGCCAAGTTGCCTGTGATTCCCTCCTCGAAGATCAGTTAGTCGCTCAGCGTGGGGCTAATAGCGCGGCGCGCATGAATGAAGTAATCAGGCTGATTCAGAATAGGCAGGAGTGTTCTGCTGATATTTGGAATCCTGAGGTGATTGATACTCCTGGTGGGTTTATCACCACTGTTGCGGATGGCAGGAGTAACTGCTTCAATGCCGCTGTTCAGACGGCGCCGATTGGTAATGTTGAAGTTCCTCTCGGCTTGCGTGTTAGCCGTGCGGTAGGTGGGAATGTTGTCCCACGTTCTTTCCGGGATGAGTCGAATAATATTCTTGTTCTCTTCCAGGAAGAGGCTTCTGGTGGTCCGAAGGCTCTTCCTTCGGATGACTCGGTCTGCTGGCTCTATACGGCCCGTCTCCGGAGCTGGTCCCGTAATTACTGACCTCTCCTCATTCCTGTATGGTAAGGCTTGAGGTTTACTGTTAATGGAAGAGCTTGCCAATCTGATCAACAGCGTCGCCAGATTCCTCGCGTTTGGAATCGGCGGCGTTTCCGTGATCGTTTTCATCTACGCCGGTTTCCTTTTCATGACGGCCAGCGGCGACCCGCAGAAGAGCGGGCAGGCTCGTCAGGCCCTAATGGGTGCTTTCATTGGATTGATCGTCACCGGCGCCGCTTTCATTCTTCCCAGGATTATCAGTCAGGCGATTATTGAGCCGGCCGGTGGCGTCGCTATCGTCACTGAAGGGCAGGTGGCCTGCGATACTCTGCTGGAGGACCAGCTGGTGGTGCAGCGGGGTTCCAACAGCGGTGACCGCATGAATGAGGTGATTCGTCTGATTCAGAACCGCTCCACTTGCACTGCGGACATTTGGAATCCGCATGTGGTCAGCGCGGTGGACTGGCCTGGCAGTCCTCCCGCGGGGGCGCCTGGGTCGATCGCTAATGCTCCTGGCCATAATTGTATAGATCTTCGCTCTGCTCCTAATACCGACCATTCGGTGGGTTCAGATGAACTGCCTATTGGGCTTCGGGAAGGCCGGCAGGCTGGCGCCGATCCTATCGCCCGTAGCTTCCGTGATGCTTCCAACAATATCCTGGTGATTTTCTGGGATTCGACTACGGAGGCGAACAAGCGGCTGCCTTCGGATGGTTCGACTTGCTGGTTGTATCTCTCCCGGCTGCGGTCCTGGTCGCGGGACTATGAGTAGACTGGTCTAGCCTGAGCGAATTCGTGGATGCTTGTGAATCCCGGCCTGGATGGTCGGGATTTCTTTGTTCGGGTGGTGTACTCTTGCCGGCCTTGGGGCTGTACTCCCTTCTCTATGTTCTTCCACCGGGCTGGAGAGTATAATTCCTATCCAGTCCAAATCATTCTATGGGAAAGATACTGGAGGGAAGGCAATCATGGTGAACTTATCTAATTTCAAGGCGCGGTGGCGGGGCCTGGGGGCCAGCCGGGCATTGTTGCTGGTGTTGGCGCTGGGCGTAATCACCGTCTCTTTGGCGGCCTGCGGCGACCGGGACGACCGGAAGTCCAGTGTCGACCAAGCGGCGCTGGAGGCCGTGGTGGCTCGGGACCTGCCGGCGTTGGTGGAATCCGCCGTTGCGGACCGGCTGGTGGAGATGCGTCCGGCGATGATGGAAGAAATGATGGCCATGGACTCGGCCACTTCTACTGACGTCGTGGACGGCATGATGACGACTGAGGGCATGGACGCTGAGTCGATGGAAGGCATGGCAGAATCTATGGAAGAGTCGATGGCCGAAATGATGGAAGGCCCTCACGGCGAGGCCTTCGATCTGGTGGTCGATGCGGCGGTGGAGGAACGTCTGCGGGAACTCTTGCCGGTGCTGATGGAAGAGCATCGGATGGAGCAGCGGGAAGCTCGCCGTGAAGCCGCCGAGGCGCGGATGCAGGCCTGTATTGAGTTGGGCCCTGATGCTGAGGAGTGCCAGAAGCCGGAAGGCAAGCGCCGGGGCGGCCGCGGGCATGAGGGCCTGGGCCCTTGGGGCATGGTCGACCCGGAAGATCCGGACTTCCCGGGCAAGCATTTCGGCGACCGGGAGGGGATGCATCCCGGCTTCGGTTCGATGCGGGGCTGTGATTTCGGTGAAGACAGCGATGAGTTCTATGGTGGATCAATAGAACCGGTGCCGCAGGAGGTATTGGACGACCTGGGGGCCTTGTTCCCGGACGGGGACGACTTCCCGGATACGTGCATGGAGGAAATCTCTTTGCATGGCGACCACTTCGCTCGCAACTTCAGTCCCACCGGAGACCGCCTGGGCTTCCTGGCCGATGCGGATAATCCCGCGGCGGCGGGGACGCTGGCGCTGTTGACTTTCGAAGTGGAAAGGACTGACAGTCCTGAGGCTGCCGTAGCCAGAGTAGCCGAGGCCGGGGTGGCCTTGGACGACCTGCCGGACCTGGAGGCCGGCGGGGAGATGCTGGGCTGGCTTTTGATGGCGATGTTCGGCGACTTCCTGGGTGAAGAGACGATGGAAGAGACTCTGGAAGGCGAAGGGATGCCGGACATTGAAATCCCGGTGGACCCGGCCGATTACGGCATCGGGGCCGACTACGGCTTCAGCTTTGAGCTGGAGATGTTGGAGGTTCCGGCCGGCCTGGGGGACGCCCACGCGGGGGACCAGCTGACCTTTGGGCTGGGCGTAGTCAATATAGAAATGCAGAACGTCTACTTCGCGGTGGACGACTTGTTCTTCGCGGTGAGCCAGGGGGCTGGGCCGGGGCAGGCCAGTCCGGACCAGCTGTTTGCGATCGCGGAGGACGTGGAGCGTAGAGCAGTCGAAAGGCGCATCCTGGAGGGCATCCAGGGGCAGCGTCGGCCGGTGGCTCCGCCCACCAAGCCGGAGCGGGTGATGCCGGATAAGGCGATGCCGCCGGTGGAGGAGTCTGAGTCTTCGTCCGGTGAGGAAGCTTCTGATGAAGCTTCGGGCGGCGATGGGTCGGCGTCTGGCGGTGAAGGGAGTTCCAGTGACTCTGCTGACGCTGGCGATACTTCTGGTGGCGACTCCGGTACTTCCGGGGACGCTGGCGCTGCTGGCACTGGTGCTGGTGATACCACTGGTGCTGGCAGCTAGGGCGTTTAGCGCCTAGGTTTAGTCAATGGTTCAGGGGTCGGGGATTGGTTCCCCGGCCCCTTTCTTTGTTCTCGGTGGGTGGCTCCGTTGGTACGGCTTAGGCGCTGTCCTGTAGCGGTTGGACGCGGGCCAGATGATCCATGTCGTAAATCCGACCGCTGCAGATGCAAGGGCATTCGTTGGCATCGGGGGCCAGGCCGTCGGCTCTCCAGTCACTGGTGAAGCCTTGTGGGTGAGGGTGCTGGCCGATGCGGCCCCAGCGTTCGTTCGGTTGTACTTGGGTTACCAGCACCGGGGTGCGGCAGTTGGGCGCGGGGCAGTAGGCGGTGATGTCGCCGGGCCAGAAGGTGTGGACGTTGGCTTCGCCGGCGGATTCCAGTGTTGATGCCGGTGTTGATGGTTGGCTCTCGTGGGTCGCTTGCTGCGTCTTTGCTTGCATTGTTCTTTTGTTCCTCCTGTGGTGAGGCTGGCGTGCCAGGGGTCGGTGGGCAGTAGCACTATTATATCTAAAAGTAAGTATTTTCTTTCAGGGGAGCGGGCGATTCTTAGCCCTTGGGGAGTTAGCGAATGACCCAAGAAACTGGCGATCGCAGGGGCCTGGCGGCGATGTCAGCTTCGGTGCTGCTGGGCTCCGTTGTGCCGCTCTGGATCGCGCTTAGCGAGGGCAGTGGGTCGCCGTTTTATTTCATTCTATGGTGGTGCATTGGCGATGCTCTGGGGGCCTTGGGCTTCCTTTCTCTGGCCAGCCGGCGGCTGGGCGTCGTGCCTGGGTTTGCGGCGTTGTGGGGCGTGGCGCTCTTTACGCTGGGGCGACTCTGGTCCTGGCCCTTCCTGGCGGCAGTAGGCAATTCGATGGTGTTTGGGTGCTTTGCTTTAGCTGTCCGTTATGTCGACCCCGGGTTGGTGGCGGTGTTCCTGGAGGCTTGGCCACTCTTGTTCGTCGGCCTCATGCTGTTCAGATATAGAAGTAGTGAACGCTGGCGTTTCCGGCCGGCGTGGATCCTGCCCTTGCTGGGGTTGTCGCTGGCAGGGTTCGCCCTGGTGGCGTTGAGCCAGGGCGGGACGGCGGTGTTCACCGGAATGGCGGGGTCGGCTTGGACCGACCTGGCCCTGGGGCTGGCCTGGGCTGTGCTGGGGGCCGGCTTGGGCGGCGTCGGGATGTATGGGACGTTCCGGTGGGGTCTGGCCTGGGCCAGGGACTGGCGGGCCGTGGGGCTGGCTGCTGCTGCGGGTGACAGCGGTGTTGGGGCGGCGCCTTCGAAGAGCTTAGAGTTCTTCGGTACCAGCTTAGCTTTTGGCTTGGGGTATCTTTTCGGCATACCGGTGGCGTTGGCGCTGGCCTGGCTGGCCGGGGGCCTGGGCTGGGCCGGTGCGTCGTGGAGTCAGACCACGGCCTTGGGGCCTGGGTGGCTGCCGGAGTTCGGCGTGGGGTCGGCCCTGGTGATGGCTTTCGTGGGCGGGCTGCTCTTGAACGCGGGGCCTTCGCTGCTGGGTCGGTTGGGCAATTTGTTGACCAGCAATTTAGGCGTTAATGCACTGGTCTATGGGGGTCCCCTATTGGGTTTGGTCTGGCTGGGGGTGTTCTCGGAGTTGTCGGTGGCCCGGGTGGATTGGCTGGCAGCGGGGGCGTTGCTGGTGACGGCTGGGAACGTCTTGGTCAACTGGCCGGCCCGGCGGCGGGCTGGGGCCGTGGGCCGGGTTGATGAATCTGCTGACGCCGTGGCGGCGACTGATGCCTAGCGGTTTCGCATCACGGCTGCCATGAACTCCTGGCGCAGGGATGCCATCGTTACGTCGGGCGATTGCCGGGTGGCTTCGATTACTTCTTCCAGGGAACGGGTCAGGAACGAGCCCCAGCGGGCGAAGTACACTGACAAGCTGGAAATTTCGTACTTGTCCGCGTAGTCCAGGATGCTGTAGCCCAGCAGCTGCCGGAGACAGTTGTGCCATTCTCGCTGCGGCGCCTTGGTTGTTTTGACGTCGCAGAGCATTCCATAATGAATGAAATCCGCGTCCGCGTTTCCCACGTCCTTGCTGCCCTGGAAGGTGGGGCCGATGACGGTTCTTTTGGTTCGCAGCAGTTCGTCCAAGCCGGAGAAGCTCTCGGAGAAAGGGTTCTCCGCGGCGTGCATCAGATTCTCCAGGTCTCGGACCTGGGCCGGCGGCACCTGGGCTGCGATGTCGCGATAATGCAATAGCGGGGCGCCCATTTCGGGTTCGGCCAGCATGTTCTGGCCCCAGGCGCGGTTCTCGGGGATGGCCAGGGCCAATGTCTTCAACTTGTCGGGCCAGCGGCCGCGGCGGTAGGCCTGGTCCAGCCAGGCGGCTAGCACCGCCATGGTGTACAGGATGTGGGTCTGCTTGGTGTCCGCTTCTTCTCTCTGGATGAGTTCCAGGTTTTGCAGTTCGTAGAGCCAGTACCTGGTGGTGTGGACGAAGGCTTTGGTCTGTAGCCGGGTCCCGGGATGGTCTTCGATGCCGTTGGTTCCCGAGTGTTCCAGTACCCGCAGCCCCTGCTGGTGGGGCTGGGTGGGGTCGGTCAGGTTGAGCCCCAGGTGTTGGAGGCGCAATGCATAATCGAACGCGGTGCCGACTTCGGCGGCGGGGCCGGGGACGCGCCAGGGGGAGGGTACTGCAATGGGGCCCAGGTCGGCCATGATGTCCTGCAGGGCGTAGGCGGGGAGGCCGGGCAGGCGGGTGGC
Source organism: uncultured Acidimicrobiales bacterium (assembly GCA_958295925.1). Classification (GTDB taxonomy): domain Bacteria; phylum Actinomycetota; class Acidimicrobiia; order Acidimicrobiales; family CATQHL01; genus CATQHL01. Next base: position 112,549 of record OY282384.1, on the reverse strand, counting down.
CAGGAGCTGGGACATGGGCGAGTTGGGGTTGCGCAGTTCGGTGGTCAGGGGCATGGCGGGTTTCTCTCCTGGGTGGGGGATTCCCCTTGGGTTATAGGGATTGAGTCGGCGTTGCTTGGCCTTTTCCGGAGTTAGGAGTATGCCAATCGTGGGGGATTCCGGTGGGTGCCGGGTGGGTTACCTGCTGTAGTAGTAGCAGTATGTTTCCAGGTCGTCTGGTCTCATGTTGGGCGTGTGCCACGCACTTATGTGGCTGTCGGCTTCCAGCTTGATGGCCCAGACGTAGACTCGGTCGTCGACTGGTAGTCGCATCATGACTTGGTCGAAGTGGACCTCGGTCCTTACGTTCTCTTTTGTCAATTCCCACAGGATGAGGCTCAAACCGCCGTCGAGTACCGCTGCGCTGATTTTGGTGATGCCCTCAACCTTTTTCATTACCTCCTCGAAGTCGGCTTGTTCTTGGATCGTGATAATCATTGCGCAGGCGCGGGCTACTTGGTGTTTATTGGGGCTGGGGTAGCCTTTCTGTTGGGCGCGTCTTCCTACCTGCTTATGTATCCAGGCTAGCCGTTCTTGTTCGGGGTTCATTGCGGTTGTCGGCGTTGGTCGTGGCGTGGCGGTTGCTCTGGGCGGCTGCTTGGTGGGGCGCTTTGTCGGGTAGCTGCCTACTGGTACTTCTCTCGCTATTACTGCTGGCGCCTCTGCTGGCGGTTCTACTGGCTCGGTCATTCTGAGCGCTCTGGTCGGCGTGGGAGCTACTCTTCTGATGGGTCGGTTGCGGCTGGGCGCCTCCTTGGTTTGTATTGCGGCCAGGGTTCGCCAGTTGTGTTGCGTCGGTCCTGGGTTCTCATAAGTGGGCGGGTAGGGTGTCGGTGTCGGCGCTGCTTGCTGGCGCTGTCTTTCGGCGTCGGCGGCCTTCTGCTGGTACTGGGCCTCCCAGGTGGCGCGGTCGTTGGTTATCTTGTGGCGCAGTATGGCTCTTTCCACTCGTCCGGCTCGCTCTTGGGGCGATTCCTGGCAGGCCAGGATGCTGGTTGCCAGTAGCAGGGCAAGGGCGGCTATTCCGGCTAGTTTGGCGGCGGGATTCCAACTTTCTCTGTTCATTAGTCTCTTCTTCGGTTGGGTCGATGTCTAAAAGATGACGATGGCGCCGATGATGGTCAGTCAGCAGTCGATGCTGATGCAACCTTGGGGTTGTGGGGGCTGGTGCATCTAGCTCCTTGGTTGAATCCTGGGTGGGTTTGCAAGCCTCTAGGCTTGTCTACTGGCTTCATCTTATCATTCTTGTTTAGCCCATTGGCCGGGCGCGCTAGGCGCGCAAAAAACGCCCTGCCCTGTTGGCATGTCTGCCAGCGGGGCAGGGGTGTTGGTTCCCTCACGTGGTGTATCGGTTAGTGGGTTGGCCCGTCCAGTTCTATCCACACGGCGGGGTAGATTTCGCCTTGGACAGAGATGTGTATCTCGTCGTCGCCGTAGTCGTACCCTTGGAAGTGGCAGGGGTCTTCGCCCCAGTAGGCCCAGTAGATGTCCCAACCCTCGGCGTAGTCGGTGACTCGGGTTACGCAGGGGGTGCTGTCGCTCCAGGTGTTCCAGTGGTATCGTCCGTCGGTTCCCTGCCAATAGAGGATGGCGGGGTAGGAGCCGTCTTTCCAGGGTGTTACCGGCGGGACTGGAGTTGGGAAGACCTGGTTGTTCCCTCGTTTCAGGTCCTCGAATCGGTCATAGATTTCCTGCAGGGCGATGGCGTAGCCGACGTTCTCCAGGTCGGACCGGATGCAGGTGTTCATGCCGACGATTTGGCCTTGGAGGTTCACCAGGGGTCCGCCGGAGTTTCCTGGATTGATGGCGGTGTCCGTCTTGATGTGGTGGACGTCGTCGCTGCATGCGGTATGGGTGACGTCCTGGTTGGAGATTATGCCCTTGGTGATGGAGATGCCGTCTCCGCCGCCGTCGGGGAATCCTACGGCGATGACGTCGTCCCCTTTGATCGGGTTGGTGGAATAGGAGATCCCTTCCCCCCAGGCACGGAGGTATTCCATGCCGCTGCGCCAGCTGGTGTGGGACCAGTCGAACTTGTTCGGGCCGGCGTCAATCAGTGCGATGTCCGCATATTCGTCGATGCCCAGGACGCGGGCGGCCGGCAGTTCTATTCCTTCGAACCAATGGACGAAGACTGTTTTGTCTCTACCTACCACGTGGGCGTTGGTCACCAGGTAGTACTGGTTGCGGTTCCGGGGGTCGGGGATGAAGAAGCCGGTGCCGCTGCCGGTGTCGGTAAGTATCAAGAGGGTATGGGCGTCCAGTATCTCAGCCCAGTCGGCGACTCTTGGCGTCGGGGTCGGACGCGGGGTCGGCCAGGGCGTGGCGGTTGGCCTCGGGGTTGGGCGCGCGGTTGGCCTGGGCCTGGGGGTGCTGGTTGGTCGTGGCGTGGGCGTGGCCGTGGGCGCAGGCGTCGCTGTGGGCGGTGTCGTCGGTGTGGGTGCCGGCCTGGGTGTCGGTGTCGGAAATACCTGGGGTGTCGGCGTCGGTAGCCAAGCCCGAGTCGGGTATACCACCGGCTCCCTCTCTCGGATGATTATTTGCGGCGGGGCCGGAGTCGGCATGGATTGCACGATGGCTTTTGCTTGCTCTGTCACCATCCGTTGGATTTCAGCGTCGCTGGGGCCGCAAGCTACTGTGGCGGCCAGGATGGCGGTGGCAGCTAATGCCGTTTTCAATACTTCTCTGATCGCCATTTCGTTCTCCTCAAAGTATCCCCATGTGTTGGGGGTGTCTGGATGGTTCCATCTTCATTATGTAGAAATCCCTACTATGCCGGCTTGTGCGCTGGCAGGGTGCGGGTGGCTGAGCCGGAGCTGTTGGCCCGGGGGTTACAGGATGGCGCTGGTGAGCCAGATGGCTACGAAGGCGCCGGCGCTCCAGTAAGCCAGGCCCAGGAGAAGGGCGAAGGCCAGGATGACTTTGTCCTTTAGGTTCAATTTATTGCCTCCTTCTCTGGTGGGTTACTTGGTGGATGGAGTTGGCGCTGTCTAAAAGACGATGACTGCCAGGATGCTGAGGGCTGCCAGGATGCAGAGTAGACCGGCGGGGATGGTCAGGCAGCCGCAGCTGCAGCCGATGCAACCTTGGGGTTGGGGCGGTGGGTACATTCTCTTCTCTCCTTCCGGGTTCGGCTGCTGGTGAGCGATGGTGGGGTGTCTCTGTCGCCAGGTGTCGGGGAGTAGCCCTCCACTCCAGGATTGGTTTCTCTGCCAGCTGGGATGGGGGCTACTTCTTCCTTGGTCAAGGGGTGGTTTATTTACCTTGATGCAGGCTTCTTACTTAGCATGATGGTTTGGGCTTGGTACCAGTCCCCGTTGATCCAGGCGTACAATACTCCGTCGTTCGAATAATCGCCGGCGTACTGGCAGATACCTCGTCTGTCGAGTGTCCAGCGGTATCCTGCTCCGTGGTCCCGGATGCGGGTGATGCAAGGGTTCTCTTCCTCAGTTATGTACCACATGGTTCGACCGTTCTCCTCCCAAGTTAGGAGTGCTGGATAGGAGCCGTCGTTCCAGGGGGACTTTGGAGGTCGTGGCGTGGGCGTGGGTTGGACCAGCTGGCTGTTGCCGCGTTTCAGGTCGTCGAATCGGTCGTAAATTTCCTGGAGGACGATTGCGTAGCCCACGTTTTCCGCGTTGTTAAGCGTGCAGGTATTCATCCCGACAACTTGGCCTTTCACGTTGACTAGAGGTCCACCCGAGTTTCCAGGGTTCAAGGCGCTGTCCGTCTTCACGTGGTGGATACCGTCGTTGCAGGCGGTATGGGTTACGTCCTCATTGGAGATGACCCCTCTGGTGACCGAAGCGCCGCGCCCTCCCCCTCTTGGGTAACCGATGGCGATTACTTCTGCTCCCTTCACGGGATTGGTGGAGTAGGTGATGCCGTTTCCATGGTGACTGATGTAGTCTATGCCGTTGGAGTAAGGCGTGTGCGACCAGTCGAACTTATTGGGGCCGGCGTCAATCAGGGCGATGTCGGCTTCTTCATCTATCCCTAGCACGCGGGCGTGTGTTATTTCGATCTCGTTGAACCAAACTGCCCTGACTGTTTGATGTCTTCCTACTACGTGGGCGTTGGTCACTAAGTAGTATTGGTTCTTATTCCTCGGGTCCGGTAGGAAGAAACCGGTGCCGCCGCCGTCGGGTGTCTGGATTCTGACGGTGTGGGCGTCTAGTATCTTCGCCCAGTCAGTAAACGAAGGAGTCGGTGTCGGCCTCAGCGTCGGCCGCGGTGTCGCGGTGGGCTGGGGTGTGGCCGTAGGCCGCGGGGTCGCGGTCGGTGTCGGCATCGGAGTGCTGGTCGGTTGCGGGGTGGGTGTCGGCTCGGGGGTTGCCGTCGGCTGTGGGGTGGCGGTGGGGATGGCCGTTGGTGTAGGGACCGGGGTCGGGAACACCTGAGGGGTGGGTGTTGGCACTGGGGTCGGATAGGGGACTTGGGTTGGGTAGACTGGCGGTGGCGCCGGTGTGGGTGTTGGCATGGATGCTACGATGGCTCGTGCTTCTTGCTGTACCATTCGTTGAATCTCAGCCTCGCTGGGTCCACACGCTGCGTTGGCGGCGACGATTACGAAGGCGGCTAATGCCACTTTCAGTAGTCCTTTCATAGCCATTTTTGGCCTCCTTATCGTATCCCCATGTGCTGGGGGTGTCGGGGTTGGCGCTCTTGCCCCGCCGGTGTTGCCACCAGCGGGGCAGAGGGTTATCTCGTTAGCCGGCCAGGTAGCCGGTGACGACGTCGTAGACCAGGTAGATGGTTAGCCCTTGGGCCAGCAGGGAGGCGGCCAGGGCTACGCCAAGCAGGTAGGTCTTGCGGTTCTTGCCCAGGGTCAGCATGGGCTCGGCGGCCTGGTAGTCGGCTTGATGGTCGTTCATAGTTCTCACTCTCCTTTTCGTCGCCCCGTCGTGCGGGGTTGTTGGGGGTTGATGCTGGGTTCTTGGTAGGGAAACAAATCGCCCCGCCCCTGGGCCGATTGCCTGGCCTGGGGGCGGGGCTTTAGAGCCTTTGTGGGCCTTTAACTCCCTAGAAGGGGGGTTGGAAGCCGGTGCGGCCTTCGCCGATGCTGGGGAAGGCGGCTTTCAGGGCGCTGCGCCACACCTGATAGTCCCGGGCATACTGGGCCGCGGCCTGGGCCTGGTCCAGGCCATAATGCGACGCGGTCGCCTCCAGGGCTTTCGCATCGGTGCGGGCCACCATTCTTTTGCTGCCCTGGGCGGTATTGCCCTTGGGCAAATGGAAGTCCTGGACGATATAGCGGCTGATGCCGGTCGCCTTGAGGTCGACTATCCATTGACTAATATCTTCCACCGGGAGGAGCGGGGTCATGGTGATGGCGCACTGAATCCCGGCCTGGTGCAGGCTGACAATGGCCTTCAGCCGAGCCTGATTGGAGGGGCAGCCGGGCTCATAGAGCTTGCGGACGCGCTCACTATCGGTGGTGAGGGTCATATTGACCTGGACGCGGCCGCCCGCTTTCTCGATGGCTTGGAATAAATCCAAATCCCTTACCACCAGGGGACTGCGGGTCTGGACGACTATCTTTACCTGGGGGTGCAGGGCCAGCAGCGTCTCCAATATGGCCCGGGTGACGCTGGCCTTTTTCTCCAGCGGCTGATAGGGATCAGTCACGGTGGACATATAGAGGCATTTGCCGTTCAATGCCCCGGGGGCGACTTCGCGCCGCAGGGCCTGGGCGGCATTGTCCTTGCCCTGGACCCACTGGCCCCAGGTGTCCTGGGCCTTGGTATCTTTGGCGAAATTGGAGGCATAGCAATACTGGCAGCCGAAGGTGCATCCGGAATAGGGGTTCAGGGAACCGTGATAGCCGGCAATGAAGCCGCTGGCCGGGGTAATGACGGTGGAGACGGACTTCCAGGAGACGCTGGCCTTGCCCAGGGCGCGGGGGCGGGCTTCGGCATTATTGGCTACGTTGTCGCCGGGGACTTGCAAAGGAAGAACCTGCTGCCCGGCGCGGGGCGGAATGACCGACTGGGGGACCAGGTCGCCCAGGGTGCGGCGGTTCGTCATGGTAGTCGTCATGGTAGTCGCCATGGTAGTCGAAGAATGGGCCAGGGCCGGCTGGGTCTGGGGGCCGAAGAGGGCGTCGATCTGCGCTTCCAGGTCTTCGGGCGACTGGGTGGCCGGGGCGGGAGCGTTCTGCCCGTTCTGCCCGTTCTGGGGACTCGCGGCCGGGACTTGGGACTTCAGGCGGTTGAAGTTGGGCCGGGGGCCGGGAACGAAGGGGGTTGAGCCTTTAATCATTTGGTACCTCCTAATGACTTTCCTTATTTGGAATCAAGCCTGGGAGGCGCCGGGTGGCGGCTTGTTATTCTTTTCTGGCGGGGGCGGATTCTCCTTTTCCGACTCCTTGTTCCAGAGCCGAACCAGCGGAAAACCCGCACCGGCCGAAGGAAGCCGCCGACCGGCGACCCAGGCCCGGAACCGGGAAAGAAGAAGGCCGGGAGGCCGCTTCCACCGCCGTCTCCCTGGGGGAGGTGATGGGTGGCACGGGATGACTATGGGATGGCTACGGGATGACTACGGGATGACTACGGGATGACTACGGGATGACTACGGGATGACTACGGGATGACTATGGGATGACTATGGGATGACTATGGGATGACTATGGTTCCACCGGGGGTGTAATTCCCTGTTTCTGTATTATCGGCCTGGCGTCAGGTTCTTTTCTAGCAGGTGCAGCCCGCGGGGCGACCGGCCGGCGTACTGCCAGCCGGCTTGCTTGAAGCAGTAACCGGGATTGGGCGACTGGTGGAGTTTCGGGTTGATGAAGACATAGAAACGCTGGGTTTGGGCCCATAGTTCCAAGGCTGGGGCTTCGGCTTGCCGCAGTAGTTCTGAGGAGAGTTGGTCGGATTGATTCCTGAAGAGGGAACAGCAGATGCCTTCCTGCTTGTCGGTAGGCAGTGATTGGCGCCAGACCAGGAGGGCGCTGCCGTCGGTCGTTGCCAGGAGCAGGCGCCAGGCTTGGCCGCGGGCCGACTTGCGGGGCCGATGGTCGCGGTATTGGTTGAGGGACTGATGCTGTTGCAGGAGGGCTAGGGCGCGGTGGTCGCCCTCGGGGATGACCTGCCAGGGATTGGGGTGTTGGGTGCTGGCGTCAGTGGGGGCTGCTGTTGGTTCTGTGGCGGGGTCGCTTGCTGCCGGGGGCTGGGTAGGGGTTGAAGTGGCGGTGGAAGTGGCGGCTGAAGTATTGGGGGGTTGGGTGGTGAGGCTTTCTAGTAACTCCAGGGTGGTCCGGGGTGCAGCGGTGGCGTTAGTTATGCCTTGATTCAGGCTCATGCGGGTTCTGCTCCTTGAGGGAGTGTCTTGGGCGAGTAGCCCGCATTTTAGATTGCTTGCGTCTTTATGTAAAGCCTCGGGGGTGGCTTTTGGTCGGGTTTCACTTGCTCTTGCAGCAGCCAGTGGGCTGGTTGTGGTCCAGGTTGTGGTCCAGGTTGTGGTCCAGGTTGTGGTCCAGGTTGTGGTCCAGGTTGTGGTCCAGGTTGTGGTCCAGGTCGTAGTCCAGGGCGGAGATTGATGGTGTGGTGTTCCGCTTTCGGTAAAGGCCTGAGTAGGTCCAGGCCAGGCCGCCGAAGAAGATGGCGGCTCCGATGACGATCAGGGTGATTCCGAAGATGGGCATGAAGGTGTCGGTGGTCATGGCGTTGGCTCCCTGGCTTGTTGCCTGATTTTCTGCCTTAGAACAGCTGGGGCTGGTTGGCGGGGGTTTGCTTTGACGGCGGTGATGGTCGTGATGGTCGTGATGGTCGTGATCTTGGTCGTTCTCTTGCTGGTCGGGCTGCCGGTTTCTCGCTGGAGACGACTGCCTGGCCGGTGGCCTGTTCCAGTTTGGCCCGGATTTCGCTGGCGAGTTGTCCGGCGGCCAGGGTGGCCTGTCTTTGCTCCTGGTAGCTCTCGGCGTTGCGGGTGCGTTTGATGGCTCGGGCGGCCATTCGGCTCAGGTCGGCGACCACCAGTTCGGCGCTGGTCATGTTCTGCCTCAGGCTGTCGTCTCCCGGTATATTCTTCAGTTCCCGGTGCTGCTGGATCGTGATGGCGAAGGTGGCCTGGTGGAGGAGGTGGGTGTTCTCCTCGTCCATCAGCCGCTGGTAGGCGTTTTGGGCCAGGGCCTGCTTCAGGGGTTCGGCCTTGCGGGAAGGTATGGACTGGATTAGCCGGAGGATGGTTTCCGCGTTGGCGGCTGGCTCTGTTGCTAGCTCTCTTGCTAGTTCTCTTGCTTTCTCTCCTGCCGGCGCGTCCGGGAAGGTCAGGTGGACTATCAGGTCGGGTAGGTCGTGGACTCCCTCTTGGTGGAGCAGTTGGGCCTGGAGGTCTTTCCAGCGCTGTCGGGGCGTGTCGGCATCGGTCATACTGTCGGCCAGGCTCTGGATGGTGTCCAGGATGCTGTAGTGCCATTCGCCGTTATGCCAGCGGCGCCGAATGCTTTCGTCGATGCTTTCGTCGATGCTTTCGTCGATGCTTTCGTCGATGCTTTCGTCGATGCTTTCGTCGATGCTTTCGTCGATGCTTTCGTCGATGCTTTCGTCGATGCTTTCGTCGATGCCGTTGTCTTTGTCGCCGGGTAGTGCCGGGGTTGGCAATGTGGTCATCAGGTGGCTCCTGGAATCAGGGATGATTCTTTGGTCATTGTAGCCTGGGCTGGGCGGTGCTGTCCTATGATGGAACATACTGTCCCGGCGTTGGTGGCTTGGTTTCCTCCGGGGTGGTGTCGGTCCACAGCGGGGCGCCGGCTGGCGGGCTGTGCTTGCCTGGAGTGAGCCTTCGGGGCTGCTCCGTTCCGCCCAGGGGCGGGTCTGCCTGGTCCTGGTAGTTGGCTCGGCCCTGGCTGGCCCAGCGGCGTAGTATTCCGTTGATGTAGCGCCAGCTGCGTTTGTTCTCGTCCACGGCCGTTTGGAAGGCTTCGGTTATCCAGTAGGCGGGGTAGCGTTCTTCGGCTTCTTTCAACTCCTCGGCGAGCATTGGCCCAATTGTGCCGATGTTATCTTCGTACAAAGCGAAGATGTTGGGCTGAGCCGGAGCTGGCGGGTCGAAGTGCAGGTCGAAGTCCAGGTCGAAGTCCAGGTCGAAGTTGTCGGGGGCGTCTTCCTGGGCCTGGGCGGCGTGCTGGGCCAGGAGGTCTTGTAGCCTGGCTGCCGCGGCGGTCGGGTCCGGGGCCGGGGTTGGCGTTGCTTGCTCTTCCAGCAGCTGCAGGATGCGGCCGGCGATCTGCAGGTCGGTGAGGCTTTGCTGCCGGTAGGCGGCGATGGCCTGGCGGGCGATGTGGTCCGGGGTGTCGGTCATTGGGTTCTTTCTTCGGCTACTCTTCGTTGCACCAGGTCCAGGTGGCTCTGGGCGTCTTCGAGTTCGACTCGTACGGGGACGTAGCTGCGCCAGTCGTGGCCGTTGTCCTGGTGTCGGTCTTTGACTTCCGGGCGGAGGGCCCAGTGGACCAATAATGGGCCGTTTCGGGCTGTGTGGTCAATTTCGACGTAGGAGTCGCCGACGGTCCAGGTGTCGTTGATTTCGTCCAGGCCGGAGGCTTCGTTGATTGGGCAGCAGTTGCTGAAGCCTTTGAGCAGGAAGCCGAGCGGTTCCAGGGTCCGGGTATCGAACTCCAGGGTATGGCCGGGGAGGTTGTAAAGTTCCTTGGTGGCGGTTCGTGGCGTGTAGCCGGGTGGTTCGGTCTTGGGGCCGATGAACAGGGAGTCGTCGCTGATTTCATAGCTGATGGTAAGGGTTACTTCAGGGGTGGGTTCTTGGTTCATGGGGGTGTCTCCTTGGCTGTTTGGTCCTGGCTCGCTTATTATCCGTCTTGGCCGGCGCGTTGTCCTTTAGCTTGGGCGGCTTGCTCCAGTGCCTTAGCCAGGTGGACACTGGCGTGACTGAGTTGTACCAGCACCGGCGTCCAAAATTCCTCGGCAGTTGCTGCTTCCGGATGGAATTCTGTTTCGGTCGAGTCGATGGCCCAGTGGACCATCAGGTCGCCCTTGGAGCTGGCCCTGGTGGGGGTCAGCGGTGGCCGGGGGGCGATGCCGCTGTCGGGGTGGCCGAACTGGAGTAGGTCCTTTGCGCTGTCGTAACCGGGGTGGTCGGCCAGGGGCGAGTAATACTCGAAGCAGAGGTAGACTTCCAGGCCTCGGGGGCTCAGGGTGGTGGTGTTGAAGTCCAGAATATGGCCGGGCTGGTTGAAGACTTCGCAGGATTCGCTGGCTGTGCGGCCGGGGCGGCTGGGGTAACACAAGTAAATCGCGTCGTTGGCTTCGTTGTAGTCCGTGACTTTGAGTTTCATGGTTGTTTTCCTCCTGTGGGGTTGGCGGTGGGGCTATTCCTGGTTTTCGTAGACGTTCTGCGCTCGCTCCAGCAGCGTCCTGGCGTCGTTGACGGCGCCTTCCAGGTCGTCGGGGTCGGGGTGGGGCTGCCAGTCTTTTAGCTCTTCGTCCAGGGCATGGAGTATGCCGATTAGCACGGCTATAGGGTCTCTACGCTTGGGCCGTATCTTATGCGCCAGTAGGACGGCCTCTACGGCGTCGCGGCGCAATTCGTAGACCTGCTCCGGGCTCTCCGCTCTGGCATTGGGGTGCATGGAAAGGGCGAGCATCCTGGCCTGGACCAGGGCCACGGCTGTGTGGTAATCACTCCAATCGTGTTCGCTTTCGGTCTTCTCGTCCTGGTAGTCCGATAGGTCGAAGGTCTCCGGGTCGCCGGGGATGAGTAGGCCGTGGCGGACGGCTTTGGTGGCTACGGAGTTGTCGAATAATCGCTCATAGCAGAATTCCGGCGCGTCCAGGTAGTAGAGTTCGACTTCCACCGGCTGGTCGGCGGCCGGGGGTTTGTTGTACTCCTCGTCGGCAATGGCCTGGGCCTGGTGGCGGTTGGCGATGGCTTGCTCGCCGGTGGGGAGCCGTTCTACCAGGAGTAGTAGGTTCAAGTCTGAATCCGCGTGGTAGTCATCGTGATTACGGTTCCCGTACAGGAAGGTGGCTATGGGTTTGAGCGCCTGGTTGATTCGGTGGGCGCTGCTGATGGCGCGGAGGTCGGGAGGTTGTGAGGTCATGCGGTTACCTCTACGGGCCGGGTTTGTTCCCGTCCTTGGGGATGGCGCGCTCTGGCGCTTTGGGCGGCGTCGATGAGGTCCTGCAGGTCGGCGGCAGCCTTGGCGCTGTAGCCTGCGATGTCGGTCAGCCTGGGGGTGTTCTTGGTATGCGGCAGCTGATCGTCCAGATAGATCTCGTAGATCCCGGGGTCGATCCGCCACTGGAATGACCTGACTTCCGGGATGGCGCCTTGCAGCGCGGCCATCTGGTCCCGTAGGCTGGCTCTTTTGTTGCGGGGTTGCTCCGCGGCGTCGGTGAGGGCCTGGATGCCGTATCGTATCCCTTGGGCTATGAAGAAGCCGCGGAAGGCGCCGTGGTATCCGCCGCGTTCCAGGAAGGCGAAGTCTTGGGCGATTTCCTGGGCTCGCTTGATGCGGATGTCATATATCTTCCAGCTGAACTCGGTTTCCACCGCAGCGGGGTCGGCGGGTTCCAGCGCGGTTTTAGTTTCCGGTGGGAAGTAGATTCCCTTGCGGTGCGCCTCGCTCTCCAGCGAATTGTAGTACTGCCGGTTGTCCCGGTCCTCCTGGATGGTGTCCCAGGCTATGGATACTTCAATATAGTCGCCGTAGTCGCCGTAGATTGCTTCGGCGAGGTGCTCGGCGGCTTCCTCCAGCGGGGTGTTGTCCGGGTGGGTGACGGGGCGCTGGCTGACGACCAGGAGGTCTAAGTCGGAGCGGCCGGGGTTGTGTTCTTGCTGGTCGCCGCGGGCCCGGGAGCCGTGCAGGATTACGGTTACTTCCGGGGTGGAGTTGTCTGTCGTGTTGCTGGGCTGGTTGGTTTCCAGTTCGGCCTGGAGTTTCTCCAGGATGGCCTGGGCCGTTGTAATTGCCCTGGGGTCGGGGTTCTTTGCTGTGGTCATTTGCTTACCTGTTGGCTCCTTTTGCCTCGGACTCTGGCGTTTTGTTCCGGGGTGCAGCGGAAGACATCTTCCGCGCGGTGGACGGCGTGGAATTGCCGGTTGTCCAGCTGTTTTGTCATCCATGCCTTGCTCATTTCCTCTTCGCGGGCCGCGCAAGCCAGGCAGACGTGGGTTTGATAGGGGACGTCGTGGACTTCGATCTTTCCTGTTCCGCCGCAGTGGAGGCCTAGTCGGCAACTGGTGGTGTCTCCTGCACCGGTTCCCTCTTGGTTGTCCAGATGTTCCAGGCGGTCGTCGTATCTTCTTGAATTGACGATCCAGGGTGGCGGCTCCAGTTCCATTGCGTGGAGTCGCACGGACGGAGTAGGTCGGGTTTCGCTGGCGTATCGGTGGAGGTTCCTCCAGCGGGGTGGTTTCGTGCTGTAATAGAACTCGTTCCATCGGTGGATCTTGGGCAGCACGCAGATTATGCTGGTGCAGGGAGTTGGCGGTAGTTTCTCTCCGTAGCTGGTGCCGTAGCAGTGGGTCTTTCTCGGCTTCTTGTGGATGTTCTCGCAGTAGGCTGGTTCTTTCGGTTTGCTCCGGCCCTTGTACTGTCTTCCTTCTCCGCTGCAGTGATAATGGGGTTTGCTCAGGTCGATGGGGTAAGGGGTGCATCTGATGTCCCAGGCGATGGGTTTGTCCTGGCCGGGACGAATCTTTTCTCCGTCGAGGTGCCAGTGGACGGTGTGCTGGTAGACGAAGGTTCGTCCGTTCTTGCTCTGTTCCAAGCGGAAGAATCCGGCTGGGTCTCTTGGGGTGGGCCAATGGAGGTAATCGGGCATGCTGTTCGTCCTTTCCGGTCTTGGTTGACCGGGGAGTGTTGCTCTTTCGTTCGGTGTACGACCTGGGCAGGAGTTGGGCAGGAGTCGTTCTCTGGCGGTGATCGTCGTGCTCTTAGTCCCAGGCGCCTTCGTCCTCGTCCTCGTCCTCGTCCTCGTCCTCGTCCTCGTCCTCGTCTTCGTCTTCGTCGTCATCGTCCTGGGGATCGCAGCAGAAGATGTCTTTGGCTCGGTGGATGGCGTTGTTCATTCCGCCTTTCAGGTCCTCGCGTACCTTCTGGGGGCTGATGCCCTCCTCGCCGGCGGCGCATTGCACGCAGACGTGAATATCCGGCTGCACTACGTGCATTGCGATTTTGCCGCGTTCGTGGCAGTGGATGCCCAGGCGGCAGCTGGTCGTATCATCGGTTGAATCTTGGAACATGTTCTCCTTTTCCTTCCGGTTTGGTGGGTAGTTGGTGGGTAGTTGGTGGGTAGTTGGTGGGTAGCTGGTGGGTAGCTGGCGGGGGTAGCTTATCGGTTCCACCTGGCGTTGAACGCGCGAATAGCTCTCTCCGCTGGGCCTTCCAGCGCGTCCAGCTCGGCTTGTCGCTTGCTCCGTTCCCTTTTGTCGGCCAGCTCTGCGTGGGCCTCTCTCAGTCCGCGGCTGTAGAGTATTCGGACGGCGCCGGCGCCAACTTCCTTTTCCTCGTCAGGCACGTCTTTGTTCAGTACTTCGCTGACGAGGCGGAGGCTTTCCTCGGTGGTTAGGTTGTGCTCGACCCTGGTTTGGGTCACCAGGAAGAGCATTTCTCTGCCGTTCATGGCGCGCTCCTTTGCTTTGCTTGTGGACTTCCAGGGCTGGGTTGGCCCTTGGTCTTAGCGCCGCTTGGCTCGCTGTTCCTTCCTGCTCTGGTTGGCCTGCTTCCGGCGGGCGGCCTTGGCGGCTTTCGTGCCGCTTTTGCTGGTTGCTCGGCTGGAGGCTGCCTGGGCCTTGGCTGGCGTTGGCGCTGGTCTGGGCTTGGCCGTTTCCGCTTGGGAGTCGGTTGCTGTCGCAGTCGTGGTCCCCGTTGTCGGTTCTTTGCTTTCGGTGGCGACCTTGGTCGTGCGAGTCTCTGGCGGGGCTGCCTCACCCTTCTCTGTGCTGGCCTCGGGTGTGGCTTCCTCCTCTAATTCTACCGCCGGTGCTGGCGTCGTGGGGATGGTTGGCTCAGCTATTGGCTCAGCTATTGGCTCAGCTATTGGCTCAGCTATTGGCTCAGTGGGGGTGATGGCTACGGGGCTTGGCTCTGCTGTTGGTTCCTTGATGGCTTCCTCTTTCTTTTCTCTTACGGCCGGGACGGGTGCCTGCGGCCTAGCAGCTGCCGTGGCTGCAGGCTTGCTTGGTGTGGGCACGGTCTTCTTGCTTTGTTCTTCCGCTTCCAGGTCGCGTATCTCGGTGGGGATGGGCTCCTTGTCCCGGTAGATGATGCTGGTGGTCCGGTGTTCGCCGGCGGTTGGCCGGCCGGTCCACCAGATGCCGGTGCGGCGCAACTTGCGGGAGAAGAGGTTGCTGCTGATGGGGTCGGCGCCGGTCTCCCGTTGGCAGCGGGCCAGGGCTGACTGGATGGTGACGCCGTGCAGGTCGCCGGCGTTCGCAATCCAATCAGCATGGGGGTCCATGGTCTGCTTCAGCTGGGCCAGGGTTCGCGGGTCGCCCTGGGGCGCAATATACCGGCCGGCGGCTTCTTCTTCGTAGTACTTCCGGGCTTCGTCGATGGCGATGGCCACCAGGGCTTCCAGCACCTCCTGGGGGACTTTGGAGTTGTGATGCTTGTCGGATTCCTGCAGTTCGCCGCTGGTTTCGATGATGGTCAGGCGGCGTCCGATGCCGCCGTCCAGCTGCCAGCGGGGTACGTCGACGCTGGCGCTCCAGATCGTGAAGTGGGGGACGCCGTAGACCGGGGTGTTGATGTACAAGGGCTTGGCGCTGATTTCGTTGCCGCCGGTCAGGCGATTCAGTCTTCCTTCGCTGGTGCGGTCGGCGCCGGAGCCGAAGATTTCGTCGTGCATCAGGAAGCGGGGGTCGGTCTTGATCAGGGTGGCGCCTTCGCCGTCGGGGCCGCCGTGGGGTTCGCGGAGCAGGGCGTCGCTGGCGGTGAGAGCGTAGCTGCCGAAGGCGGTGCGGACGGTGTGGATTATATGGCCTTTCCCGCTGCCCTGGGGACCTTTGAGCAGGGCGATCGGGTGGTGGCTCTGGCTCTCTCCGCTGAGGGTGAGTCCCAGCTGGCGGCAGAAGGTGTTGAAGTTCGGCGGGGTCATCGTTTTGCCGAAGTATTCGCTGGCGATGCGCTTTTGGACGGCGATGGGGCCTTTGCCGGGGTTGACTGCGGTGCTGGCTCTCAAGTTGTGCGCCGGGTTGTGGGGGAAGGATTCTCCCGTCCTCAGGTTCACCATTCCTTCGGGGGTGCCGATGATTTCCAGGGCCGGCTTGGGCAGGGGCCGGGCCAGCTGGATGCGCAGGCCGGAATCGACTTCCTCCTTGTTGACGCGGAGGGAGCCGGGGCGGCCCATGATGGCGGCGCCGGTGAATTGTCCCATTCGTTGCAGCTGTTGGGTGAGGGTTTCCCGGCGGTTGCGCAGCCCGTCGTAGACCAGGTGGTTGTAATCTTCCTTGCTGAGTTCCACCCAATAGCCTTCGGGCTTGAATCCGTGCCAGAGGCGGGTTATTTCGTCGTAGAGCAGCTGGTTCTCCAGGTTGAGGCTGCCGTACCAGGCGGCGAGTTGAAACCAGTTGCGTAGGGATTCAGGCATCAGCGTCGGGTGATGCGGCTGGGCCTCGGCTACGGGGGCGTAACCCCAGGGACAGGGTGGTTGGTAATATCCTGCGGGTTGCTGGTAGCCGGGTTGCTGGTAGGCGGGCTGGTGGTATCCTGGTTGCTGGTACGTGGGCTGGTGGTACCCTGGTTGCTGGTACGTGGGCTGGACCGCTTGGGTTGCCGCTTCTGCCTGGTGGGCCTGGATGGTTTGGTCGTTGGGTTGCCTGCCGGGGTGGCCGTTCTTATGCCGGCCGTTGCCGTTGCTATGGCCGTTCCGGGCGTGATGCTTGGCGCGGCCGTCTTTGTAGTGTCGCTGCTGGTAGCCGGGGAGCAGGAAGTCGGGGTCGACGTGCTCGCGGATGGCGTTGACCCAGGGGGCTGGGTCGTCGTAATCAGCCTGGGGCAGGTGTTCCCACTTCTGGGGGAATTCGACCGTCCAGTGGGGACTGGCCGGGTGGCTGGCCGCGAACCAGGGGGCGCATTCGCTGCTGTGCAGCCCGCAGGCTTTGGCGCTGGCGGCCAGGCCCAGTAGGGTGTCGTAGTGGCCGTGTCCGTCGGGGTAGGCCTGCGGGGGTATGCGTTCCAGGCCGAATTGGACTATCTCCGTAGCGGTGTACCAGTAGTAGTCGACGGCCATGCGGCGGCGCTTTGCATCAGGTTGTTCAGTCTGTTCAACCTGGCCGTTGTGGTCGTTGTTGTGGTCGTGGTTGCCTGAGTTGCGACTCACGTCGTGACTCACGTCGCGGGGGTATTCCAGCGGTGAGCCTTCCGGCTGCTTGCCGTTGCCGTTGCCATTGTTGAGGTGCAGGGGCGGCATATCTTGATATTGGTTCATCAGGCGGCGGCTCCCGTCTTCGATTGGTGTCTTGCTGGCTGTCCCGATTGCTCGTGGCGTCCAGGGGATGGGGTTGGGGTTGAGCTTGAGGTCCGGGTCGTGGCCCAGGTAGCGCAGCCGGTTGGGGTTCTTGGAGGCGGCGTGGCAATTGGCCTGGGCCGTTTCAGGCAGGCTGGCGGCGATGCCGTTCCAGTAGTCCTTGTGCTGCCTTTCGCTGTCGGCGCGGGGGCCGGCGGCGATGCACCAGAGGCCCTTGCCGCCTACTGAGACGGCGACGGCGACGATGCAGGGGTGGTTCAGCAGCTCCTGGCGCAGCTTGGGCTGTTCGACGCTTAGTTCGTCGGGCGGTAGCTGTTCCAGGATGGTGTCGATGTCGAAGGCGTAGAGGCCGGTATGGCGCTGGGCCACCCACTGGTCCCTTTCCGGTGGGCTGGTGGGCAGGGCCTGGGGTTCGCCGGCGGTGGTGGCCAGGGAGGGCATGATAGCCGGGAGCTTGGCCTTGGCGTCCTTGTACTTCTTGTGGTCCTTGCCGTTGCTGGCCAGGATGGCCCGGATCTGCTGGGTGGGCGGGGCCAGCCGGCTGCGGGGTTCCTGGAGCAGCAGGGCGATTTCGTTCAGGGTCTGGGTGCCGCTGCTGGTCAGGATGCGGTGGCTCTTGGCGTTCGGGTCCGGGTTGGGTGTGAGGTTCTGCTGGCCTTTCTCCAGGAAGGCGATGGCGCGGGCGCCGATTTCCTGCTGATTGGCGGTGGGGGAGTTCAGGAGACTGGCAGAGGTCTCGGTGGGGGTCTGGTCGTTGGGGAGCTGGTCGGCGTTCTGGCCTGGGGAGGTGTCTGCTGAGTTGTCCACTGTGTCGCTGGCAGAGGCGACGGTGGTGGTAGTTTGTTCGCAGTTGGCGGCTGTGGGGGTTCCCAGGTGGTGTGGAGTCGCTGGGGCGGCATGCGGATCACTGACAATTGTCATTCTTGACACCTCGTTTCATTATTTTCTCGCATAGTTGCCGTTCTGCCAAAACAGTTGCTATGTGGTGGAATCACTTTAGCGAGGCGGTGGGCGATTGTCAAGGGGTCTTCGGATGAAGAATGGGATCGAAAATTACCCCCGACTTCCCGGGGGAGAAGTCGGGGGCTCCGTGGGGGGTGGTCCTTTATTTCTTGCCGGCCGTCAGGCAACCTTGGCAGGGTCTAAGGCCGGTTGCCAGAACAAGTGAGAAAAAAGGTGCGAGGTACAGCACCAAGAGTCTTATTCTGGCGGTTACCGTGGGGAGGGTTTGCCTCTTCACGGTGGGACCTACATCCATTATACCACGCCGTGTTGGCAGGTTTCCCCGCACCTGCCGGCGCGGTTTTCGTGGACGCTGGGCGGAATTGTAGGGCTTTGCTGCCCGGTTGTCAACGGGATAAATGGTGTGCAAATTGGTATTACTAGCTGTTTGCGGGGTCTCCAGCTTGGCCTTGGCGCTCTTCGGGTGCCTTTGGTTCTCTTGGTATTACTATCGGTTTTCCCGTAGGACTTGCTGCTGTTCGTCGGTCAGTACACCGTTAGTACACCGTTAGTACACCGTTAGTTCCTGGAGCTCCGGTAGCCGCGCTTTTCTTGCCCCGGGTCCGGGGCTTAATGCTGTGCAAAGGTGGATTTCCTATCTGGCGGGCAAGATTATCTGCCCCTGGGGGGCTTCTACCCCTTGGGGTTTCCTGACGGGGGTGGGTGGTTGGCCTGCTGCGTTGTCGGGGCGCTTGGGGGACCCCGGGGGTAACTGAAGCTCTGGTGAGGGGGAGTGTTAGGTGTCCTGCTGGTCGGATTGGAGGAGCTTCTGCATTTCCTCCATGGTGCTTCGGATGAAGATGAGCTTCTTGGTGTTCATTGTTACTTCGAGGACTTCTTCGTTGATGGGTTGGATGTTGCTTATCTGGTCCATGTTGAGCAGGACGGGCTTGCTCGGGTCGGTGGTCTGGAAGTAGTGTATCTGGGGCATGGGTGCGTTCTCCTTGTCGGCTCTCCCGTTGTATGCTCTTTCCGTTTCTACTGTTCTAGCTGTGTTCTAGCCGGAATCCCTGCGCCTTCATCTGCTCGACCAGGATGGCGTAATCGGTGAGGTCGCCGGGCTTCAACTCATCCAGGTAGTAGTTCATGCCGGCCATCGTCTTCCCGGCGATGACCGCGGTGGCCAGGGCGCCCTGCTGCTGGTTGACGAAGGTTATCTGCCCGATGGTTGGCGGGTTGTCCTTGGTCTGCCAGGTGGCCTGGAGGATTAGCTCCGGGTTGGGGCCGGCTTCGTCCTCCGTCTCCAGGCAGCTGTGCAGCCGGGGGGCTTCGGGTTTGTCGTAGTAGGCCAGGAAGTTCCACAATCCGCGGGCGGAATGTCGGTTGACCAGGTTGGCCGGCGGGGTTTCAATATTGGTCTGTTTGGCGCCTTCCGCGGGCGGGGCCAGGTGGTCATGCCGGCCCCACTGCTGGATCTGGGCCAGGTCTTCTGCGGTTCGCTTTAGGCCGCGGTCTTCCAGGGCTTTGATGACTTCTCTTACTGTCTGGGGGTGTTCGTTCTTCCGTAGTCGCAGCAATTCGTTGGCCTTGGACTGGTCGTTCATGGCTTCGACCATGGTGTCCCGCCGGGCCTGCAGCCTTTCTGCTAGGGAAGGGTGATCGGTCCGGTAGGGTCGGGGGTAGGGCGCTTGGCCGGCAACGCTGGGCGTGTTGCTGGTGTCAGCCTGGGGGCTGGCTGCCGGATGCAATAGTTGCTGGACTTCCCGCATGGTGCTGTAGATGAAAACCTTCTGCTTGTTTTTCAGGTTGACTTCCAGTACCTCGTTGTCTACTTTCTGGATGCTGGCTACCTGCTCCAAGTTGAGCAGAATGGGTTTGTCGGGCTGGGTCGTCTGGAAATGGTGCAGGTTGGGCATGGGGTGCTCTCTCCTCGTAATCTACTGGCTGGGTCGGGGTTTACTGTTCCAGCCGGAAACCTTGTTCTTTCATCCTTTCAGCCAGGGCGGCGTAGTCCATCGGCGGGCTGGCCTCCAGCGTCTTCATCCATGCCGTACGGGAAGTACCCAGGAGCTTGGGGTCGGTCGCGGCGCCGCTGGCGATGCTGCCTTTATTCTCGTCCAGGAAGACGACTCGGGCATAGTTATCCGGGCGTTCCGGGTGCTGGTAATGACTGCTGAGGATGATGCTGATTTTGGGGTCCAGCCAGGCGGCCAGGTATTCTTCGGGCCGCTCATTGTCGAGCTTCGGCAATTCGTATTCGCCATGGAGCTGGGGCGCGATGGGCCGGGCCGATCGCTGCAGGAAGTTCCAGAGGCCTAGGGCGGACTTCAGGTCTACCTGGGTTCTGGGCTTGGTCCAAGTCTCCAGCTCGGCGATGGTCGGGCGCGCCGGTATATTGTCCGGGCCGGTGGTCGTTCCCCAGAGTTCCAACTGGGCCAGGTCTTTGGCGGTGGCGGCCAGGCAGCGCCGGTTCAGGGCTTGGACTATCTCGGCGACGGTTGCCGGTTGTCCGTTCTTTCGTCGCTGGATCAGCTGCTCGGCCTGGGTTGGGTTCTGCATCCGGGCGTACATGGCGTCCCGCCGGGCCTGTAGCCTTTCGGCTAGGGAGGGCTTTTTGGGTTGGTGGTGCGGTGGCCGCACCCTGCCCACGGCGGGGTTGTATTCGGTTCCGGCGCGGGGGTCCGTTTGTCTCACTGCGTGGGGAAGGTTTTGTAGGTCTTGCAGGGTGCTCAGGATTTCGATGTCTTCCTTGTTCATCATTCGCACCCGGAGGGTGTGGTCGTCCAGCACTTGGATGTTAGAGACTTGGTCCATATTGATGACGATGCATTTCTCTTGGTGGGCGGCTGTGAAGTAGCACAAACTGGGCATTGGGGTGTCTCCTTACTGGTCTGCCGGTGGTCCTCTGGCTGATTATAGCAGCCTTTACTTCCCGGTTTGGGCCTTCTGCCGCGCCAGGGTCAGGGCTTTCTCTACCTCTTCGTTATGGGCTTGGCAAATGCTGCCAAAGCCTTTCTTTGCGGTGGCGCCGGTCAGGGTGAACCAGCGGTAGCCGGCCAGTTGGTTCCCGCTGTCTTCGTCGTTGGTGGTTTTGCCCTTCTGGCTTTCCTGCTGGTAGGTTTCACAGACCAGGCAGTTCTGGGTGATTATGGGATTGGCCCAGAGCGGGATGAAGCCGTAACTGTCGTGGGCGTGGAGATCGTCGCCGATTTGCATTTTGGTCATGGTGGTGGCCTCCTTGTGCGTTTGTTGGATGGGTTCTTGGGGTTCTGCGGCCGGAGTCGGCTATCTCCCTGGCGGTAGGGGGAGGGGTGGCTGAAAAACCGGGGCTGGGGGTGGGGATGCCCCGGTGGTGCGGGGTTTGGCCGAATTACACGCCATTGGCTTGATGATTCCCGGCTGTCGGGGTTGCTGGGCACTGTGAAGTAGTCAGAAAATCGGGGATCCCGATGGTGGGTTTTCGTTCTCTTGGGGTGCCTACTCGCAATAGCCTCTCGTGCGGTAGCCTTCGTTGGTTACTTCACTCATTGTGTACCAATATGCTTCATGGTAGGGGCCTAGGTTCTCTATCTTTTGTAGAAGTCTGTCTACTCGGTTGCTGGCGTTTATGGCGGTAATGGCGGCACCGATGATGTTCAGGCTGCCGAGCTGGGCCTCGACAGTTGGCGATTGAGGGCCGGCATTGAAGTCCGGGTCTCTGGAGAGCTTTCTTATGTTGCGGCACATTTGTTCTCGGTCTGTTGCGGTTGGCGCGTCGTATCCTTTCGCTCGCATGGAGTATTCGATGGCGCGGTGAGTGGCGGCCAGCGGGTCTGGCGTGTTGGTAGGACGCCGTGTGGCGGTGGGTCTGGGGACGGAGACGGAGCTTCTTGTCTCCTTGTATCTACTGGGCTCTGGTGCTGTTGGACGTTTGCTCGCTTCTGGGAAGGCGCCCATAAGTGCCCCGAATATGAATACGATTACTGCCAGGGCTATGATGCCCAGACCGGCTACTTTTCTGAGATTCAGGTCCCTTATGACGTTCCTTATATCGTTTTCGTGGTTGTCGCGTTCATCGTTTGGATGCATTTGCTTTCGCTCTCTTCGGGGATTACTTTAGGCTAGTTCCGGTGGTCTCTTCGTTGGATTACGATTACTTCTCCGTCGATGGTGTGGAGTATGGTCTTTCCCTCCCTGAGGAATTGTCCCAGCTCTTCGTCGGTGTGGTTTTCGGCGGTGATGCCTATTTCTCCTTTCCATGCTGTGGTCAGTGGCTCTTGCCAATGCCTTTTCACATAGCGGTGGGCTTCCTCGATGAGCGCGGTGCTGTACCAGGTCTTGATTCCCCTCGCGGGGTGGGGGCTGCTGCGTAGAAAACCGAAGATGAGGTATTTCTCCTTGCCGGTGTACCATGTTTGTTTCGCGCACCAGTCGGCGAATTCACGTTGCAGGAACCATCCCAGGTTGTTGCAGCGTGGCACCTTCTTGCTGTCGATCGGGATGTCTTCTAGGTTGCTTGGCAGGTGGAGGTGGATGATACCGGTCGCCTGCGCGAGTAAGTCGTTGGCACCTTGCTGCCCGTGTTGTGGTCCAAATTGTCCGCAGTAGCTGCAGTGGTCGCGTGTGTCGCTGACGAGGTCTTGGACTAGCCTCTCGTTTCCCCGTAGGAGGGTGACTTGTACGAGTTCTCGTAGCTCTTCCGGTGTTTCGGGGTGTAGATGGATGTGCATGTCGTTTCTTTTCCTTGATTTCTCTCCATGCGGGGTTCGTCGCTCACTTGGTGATAGGGGTGATTCCTGTCTTTCCCTGTAGGACTGGGTGGCCGTTTTCCTTGACATCATTGGGAGAGAACTGTGGTTGATTCCCGTGTCGGGATTTCCTTCGGGTATTGGCCTATCAGACCATTGATGTAGGCTGAGCCCCGTGTCTCTTCCGGGGTTGGGGTCGATAGTTCGGCCATAATCAGTCGGGTATTCCCTGCTTCTATATCTTGGTGGAACAGGGATTGTCGGCTTGCGCCTGTAGTGCCAAGGGTGGATTCCCTTCAAACAGAGTCGCGTAGCCGGCGGACTCCCTTTGCCGGGGACTCGGTTTGGGTGAGTAGTGGTACACGCCGCGGGGATTCCCTGTACCTTTGGGATTACTTTGTAGTTGCAGACATGGCAAGTCGGGGCATTCCCGGGCGGGGATTGGTTGGTGTTGTACTGTTTGACAAGGCTGGCGCACTCCTGATTGGGAAGTGGTGGGGCAACTCATTCTACGACGTGGCGCGGCGTATCTCCGTTCGGCGGAGTTGCTTGTGACGGCATTTTGACAAGATGGTTGATTCCCTGCTGGTGGGAATTGAGAGTGGTTTGGGCAAAGGGTTGATCTCCACGGTCTGGAGCTTTTGGAGGTACTTTGCCAAAACCGGCTGACTCCCTTGGTGGGGATTACCTCCCGGCTTTTCAAGGACTGGGTGATTGCCTTTTGGGGCAAACTTAATGGTCTCCTAAAACCGGTTAATTCCCGTGGTGTGGGATATACCCATCCATGTCCCGAAAGCTGGATGATTTCCGTGAAACCGGAATGTCTTGCTGATTGCCAATTAGTGGGGTTATTCCCGCCAGTCGGGATTCTGTTGTTGGCAAACGCTGTCGGAAGGTATGGTAATCTCCGTCAGGAGTTGGTTGGGCCTTCAGTCCTGTATCATTTCGAGCAGTTCTTCCACCGTCAAATCCACGCCGAAGGCCAGCTGGCAGCCGGCTTCGGTGTCATAAATCCCACCGCTGAGTTGGCCTCGGCGGCTGAGTTCGGCTAGCAGCAGGGGCTTCCCTTCGGGCTGGGCCATGATGCCGAGGCAGCCGTCAATCTTGTCATAGTTGAAGTCGTATCTGTCGGTCAGGCCGGTGAGCTGCTTGTGCAGCTTGCGGGCCTTGGTCTTCGTAGCCGGCCGGGGCATGCTGACCGAGCCGGCGCCCCTGAAATACTTCTCGAACACGGCGATGTCGTCGGGCGTGGCGTTGAGTAACTTGGCGCGGGGTATGTGGGGCTCCATGCTTTTCGCTTTTCTCATGCCTATATTTTACTCCAGCTTCTCTCATTCTGACTGTCTTTTGGCTGGTGCTGTAGCGCAGGTGTGGTTCGGCGGTGACGCGTTGGTTCCCGGTCTCTGTTCTGGTCTGCCTGGCGTGTAGTGGGGTGTGGAGTTTCCCGCAATGAGTACATGCGGTCCAACCCTGGGTGCCCTTGACCGGTTCTCTGTGGGTGAAGTTCCGGCAGCCCAGGCAGAGGTGACAGCGTGGCGGGGCGTCCCAGGTGGTTTCCTGCTGCATGGGTGGTTCTCTCCTTCTGGGGTTGGTGTCCCGGTTGGCGGGATTGTTCTGTTGGGTTGGGCATCAACTCGTGCCTAGAGTTGAAAGTAGGATTCTTCTCCGGAGGAGTTGCGTTGTCGTTCTCGGCAGACGTGGGAAATCGGTGGAGCCCCGGGTTGGGGGTTCCTGGATTTCCTGCTATCGCACATGCGTGGCGGAGCCCCTGGGTGGGGGTTTATCCGAGTTCTTAAACTATGAAACTAAATAGAGGAGCCCCGTTGGTCAGGGGGTTCGTTACACTTGGTCAACCGCCTGGTAGGGCGTATCTCCAATCTTGCTGGAGTTCCTGGTTGTTGGGCTGGGAATGAACCGACGGGGGAGCCTCCTGCGGCGGAGGGTTCGGTGGGCTGGCGCTGTTGCTGTTGTTGCTCTTCGAAAGCGGGAGCGGCAAATTGGGCTGATTCCCGGGCGGGGATTGATCCGCCTTTCAGGATAGACAGGTCATCAACTCGGGGAGCGCCGTTGCTCGGCGGTGTTGGTTTGTGCTGATGATGCAGGCTGCGGCCATCATCAACTTAGGCTGATTCCCTGAAGTGGGGAACGGGAATTGGTCCTTGGATAATGGTGTAGCCCCGCGGGGTCGACGGGGATGATTTCGCCGGAAAACGGCATCGGCGTATCCCCTGGGCTGGGGTTGTGAATAGATTGGGAATTGTACCACCGGGGAGCTCCCGGCTGGGGAGCCGGGCTTCTTTGCGCTTGCGGATATGCTGATTTCCCGTTGTTGGGAAGGGTTGTGGCAACGATAGTTTGCCCCTCAATCATGGCGTATTCCCTGGGCAAGGGATGCTATGGGTGTTTCCAGGCGGGTTGTAGCAGAGCGGAGCTCCGCTGGCGGGAGTGTTTCTTGGATTCGCTCAAGCCTTTGTACAATGGGGTATTCCTCTGTTGGGAGTCAGGGTTTGAACTCGGTACCTCTTCTTCTCATACTCGTGGAGCCCCTGGTCGGAGGTTCTGGCTTGAAATCTCATACCCTGTAGACAATGGCTGATTCCCTTCCTGGGAATGTCTTTACTTGGCGAGTGGTCGTGATGGGTCATTCCCTGGCTGGGAGTGTCTGGTGTGTTGAGCGGAGTGTATCAGGGGTGACTCCCGGGCTGGGATTGGCTGTCTGTTAGATATTAGTGTAACAGGGGGTATCTCCCGTTGGTGGGGGAGTTGTTCATCTGCCCGCGGCGTCTCTATCAAGGCTGATTCCTGGTGGGATTGAGTTGGCCTTGCTCGATAATTCTTAACAGGGTTTATCTCCCTTCGTTGGGAGTTGCTTAGGTCATGCCCCTGCTGGCTGGGTCTGCAGCTGCTGCCGGGCCTCGGGGGTCAGGTGTCCTCTCCCGGGGCGGTTCTTGTATTCGTTGAAGAGGACTACTATTGCGGTGCCGCCCAGGATTAAGTGGCCGGCGGAGATGGCGGCCCATAGGACCGTCCAGATTGCGCTGAGTAAGGTGGGGTCCATGCCGGTCTTCTCCTGCTTGGGCTGGGTGGTCAGGCGGCTTTGGCTTATTGTAGCACCGGCGTGGCCGGCTGGTGTGCTTGCAGGATGGCCCGGATTCGTTGGTTGACTTCATCTATGGTTCCCAGGCCGGATATTTCGGTTAGCCTTCCTTGTCCTTGGTACAATTCCAGCATTTGCTCGGTGTGCTCGCGATAAATGCGCAGGCGTCCTTCCATCTTGTGTGGCTGGTCGTCTTCTCTCTGATGTATCTTATCGCCGCAATGCTGGCAGAAGTGCTGAACGGCTGGGTTGGCTTGGGGCAGGTCCTGGGTGCGCTGGCAGTCCCGGCAGGTGTAGCGGGCGCTCAGCCGCTGGTAGGCTTCTACGTCGGGTATGGTCAGGCATAAGACCTGGTCCAGGGTGACCGACTGCTTGTCCATTTCGTCTTCCAGGGTTATGGCCTGCTCTATAGTCCGGGGATAACCGTCCAGGATGCAGCCGACTGTTACGTCCAGCTTGGCCAGCTCTTCCATGATCAGTCGATTGCATAGGTCGCTGGGCAGGAGTCGGCCGTGGTCGATGTAGCTGGCCATGAACTGTCCCAATCCGGTCTGGTTCATCGTTATTTGCCGGAACAGGTTCCCGGCGGCGATTACGGGTAGGTGCAGCTGTTGCTGCAGCAGTTGAGCTTGGGTGCTCTTGCCGGCGCCGGCTGGGCCGCAGAGGGCGATGCGTAGATTGGCGGTCATGGTCTTCTCTCTATCTCCTTTGCTGGTTCGCGGGGCGGGCCAGGGATAAGTGCTGGGCTATCAACTCTTCGGGGCAGTCGGCTGCGTCGCCTTTGGGCTTTCCGTAGCCTGGTGCGATGTGGACGGTGGCCAGGCCTTCCAGCCTACGGGCGATTCGGTTCATAGCTTGATAGCCCGTAGCGTCGTTGTCTGGCCAGAGGATGACGTTCTTGCCGTAGAGCGGGGACAGCTCCGCGTCTTCCTTAGCGGCGCCGGCGCCCCCCGCACCAGTTAACGGCCGGCCAGCCCAGCATCCTTAGGTAGTTGGCCGCGTGGGGGCCTTCAGTCATTACATAAGGCACTTCCGGGTCCAGTTCCGTAGCCGGGGTGGGCAGCAGTCGGACCAGGGTGCCCTTGTTGGTTTTGCCTACGGAACTCCACAGATGTTTGTGGGGGTCGCTCCGCTCCCGGTTGCATTTCCGCTTCGGCCGGCCGCCCTTGCCGTGCCAGGTGGGGCACTTGTCGTACTTGAGTTCGTAGTCGTCCGGCCAATTCTGGCGGAACTCCAGCCGGTGGCCGCCGTCGTCGGCGGCGTAAACCGCGTTGACCCAGCGGTCGTATTCGTCCAAGGGCCGTGGGTTCCAATGGTCGATGATTGCTTCACTGAAGCCGGCGGCGGCGAGTAGCGACTGGCCTAAGGCCTGCTGGTCGAAGGCTACTCCGCACTGGTGGGTGTTGCAGTAAACTGCGAATCCAGCCGCTGATTGGTTGATAGTCAGTCTTTCCGGGGTTCCGACGGCGCTGGGGCTGTCGTCGTGGGGACGGGCTTCCAGTGACGCCCCTGGGGGCGGTCCACCCGGATGATGGTGGCATAAATCAGTCGTCGTATGGTAGCGGCCTCTCAGGTCGGGCCCGGTGACGGGGTAGTCTTGTTCCTGCAGGGCCTGGGCCAGCTGGTAGTGGGTTACCCGGCTGGTCAGCGGGTCGTACAATTTGTAGGGCAGCACCGGGAGGGGGTAGCGCAGGCGGGGGGTTTCCATTGTCGCTGTCGGTTGTTCCAGTAGGGATTGAGTCATCGTGTCTGCCTCCCGGTTCAGGTTGGGGTCAGGCTGGGTCTTCTCTCCGTTGGATCAGGTTGCCTTCTACCAGTATTGCTATGGCCTGGTCGACTGAGACCGAGCGGTCTTCCCTTCGGTTCTGATCTAGCCAGAATCCATCCTTATCCGTCGCGGCGAAGACGACGTTGTCATCATCAGTGAACCAGATCGTCGCGCTGCGGCGGTCGGGTTCGCCGCGTTGTGGGAAGTGGTATTCCAGGACCAGGCACCCGTCCTGGCTGCAGGTGATTGAAGTTTCGCCCAAAGCATAGGTCTGGGTATAGAAGTGATGGAAGGCCTGGGCCGAGGGTACGGTCAGGGGGATGTCGCCTTCGGATAGGTCTTCGTTGGAGGCGTAGTAGAGCAATCTTTCGGCCAGGAAGGCGCCGCCGTCTTGAAAGATTTTCACTACGATGTCCTGCATGGGCTCCGGGATGGGGCGGTCCTCCTGGGTCGTTTCGGGCTGAGTCTGATTCATAATGGGGTTCTCTCCTACTGCTGGGCTGGCGGGGGCTGGCCCTGGGGGCTTGTTAGTTCTTGGGTCGGAACAGGCCGTGCTCGGCCAGCGCCGCTTCGGCTTCGGCCAGGGTGGTGTGGAGCTGGGCGCCTTTCCGGGACGTCAGCCAATGGTCGTTCAGGTCCTGGCCGACGAAGCTGACGCGGTCGTTGCCTTGGAAGGTGATGGCCACGCGGGGCCTACCGGGGAATTGGTACCTGGCCTGCAGCCACTCCTGGGGCAGGGCTTCGATCTCGAAGTCGCTGACTTCCTGGGTGGGTTCGCAGTGTTCGCGGAAGGCTCGGAAGTCTTGGAGCGCGGGGCAGTCCAGGGGCAGGGGGCTCATCAGGGCCTCCATGCAGTCGTTGCTGATGCCGCCGCCCAGGGTGGCGGGGAAGGCGGGGTTGGTGGCTTGTTCCGGGTTGGTCGGTGTTCGGTTCATGGGGTCCTCTCCTTCTTCGCTCGGTGGGCGTTGGGGTAGTCATGGGTAGTCATGGGTGGTCATGGTAGGGCTTGGCCTCAGGTCAGGGAGCGCCAGGAGTCGCTGAATAGGTTGCCGATGGTGAGTATCCAGAGGCCGATGCCGATGATGGCCAGGATGATTTCTCCCTTGCCGATCCTGGCTGAGGTGATGCTCACGTTGGGGAGGCTCAGCCAGTATTGGTTGATGTTCCGCTGCAGCCAGGGCAGCAGCGCGGCGACGATGACGATGCCGGCGACGTCCAGGGCGGCGGTCAGCATGGCAATCCCATTGGTGGGATTGGGTCGGCTTTAGGGTGCACCCAGGTTGATTCTCTGATTTGGGATTGGTCGTTGTCCAATACTGCTGACTGGGGAGGCCTTACTATGCTGGCTTTCTTGACTTTCCGCGGCACGGGAAACCAGGCGGTGCTGGCGTATATGCTGGTGACCGTCGTTTCCTGGTCTTCGATACCTCTGCTGATCCAGTTGAGCGGCGGGGCCGAGACGCCTTTCCTGTTCAACGCTGGGATGCGGCTGGGCTACGTCATAGTATGTAGCTTGTTCCTGGTCGCTTTCTTTCGTCAAGTGTTCCTGTGTAGAGCCGTCTGGCAGGCGATTCTGCCGCATCTCTCCAGTTGGCTGATTCTGTTCGCGCTGATCAGCACCTTTGAGCGGGCGTTCTTCGCCTGGGCGGTTCAGTTCGTTGATGTGTCCGTAGCGGTCATATTATA
The DNA here is from genome assembly GCA_958295925.1 of uncultured Acidimicrobiales bacterium. Classification (GTDB taxonomy): domain Bacteria; phylum Actinomycetota; class Acidimicrobiia; order Acidimicrobiales; family CATQHL01; genus CATQHL01. The sequence goes on along the minus strand of OY282384.1, from coordinate 83,860 downwards.
CGATGTCTCGCCGATATTCATGGTCTTGCTGCTGTCCCGATTGTACCGGGTAGATGGCCGGTTCGGCGTAATCACCCCGTCATTCATTCTGCTGGTTCTTCTGGCCTTTGCTGGCTTCACGCTGGTGTCGGCGAGTGAAACCGGGAGTGTGGTCAATCTCCAGTACGGCGGCGCCGGCATCTTTCTGACCGGCCTGCTGCTGTTGCTGCTGGGTGTAGCGTGCAACGTGATGACGGTCTTCGGGTTCCGGTGGGGGACTGAGCTGAGTCGGGATAAGACGCTCCTGGCGGCGGCGCCGGGGACTGGGCAGTCGACTGGTCCATCTCTTGAAATGGGCTGCATCGTCCTGGCCTTTCTCCTGAGTAGCTCAGTTTCGGTGGGGGTCAGCGCGGTCATTGGGCGGGCTAGTCAGGAGTCCTTTGATTTATTAGTTCTGGGACCAGCGGTCTTGGGCGGCTTGGTGGTCGGCCTGGGCAGCCTGTCTTGGCGGAAGGCCAACTTGGTTACTACGAACTTGGGCGTTAATGCTTTGACTTATGCTATTCCCATCTTCAGTCTGGGCTGGCTGGCCTTGTTTTCGCAGGTGCGGCTGGCGCGGTTGGACTACTTGCTCATCGGCGCTGCTGCCATAATCACGGCCAACTTGCTCATCAACTTTGAGGCCGAAGTTCGGCCTGGCTGCAAGGCTTTGCTGCTCGCCCTTGGCGGCTGCGGGGCGGCGGTGTTCGGTGTCTTCCCGTTTGGGTAGCGGGATTCTTTCATCTCGCGCGGCAGTTCAGGATGATTCCTTTAGGTAGGATTGGTTGTCTTCTTCCGCTCATCTCACAACGGGCCGGTTGATTCCCGTACCCTTGGTGGGAGTGGCTTGTTTCCTGCAGACAATCAGGGCCGGTGGAGTCCCGTAACGCTGGCCGGGGTTTTCCGCTTTTTGCGAGCAAACAGGATCGGGGGAGTTCCTGTTGGGATAGGCGTTCCTTCGTGACGTAAATTGGTTTATCCCTCGGTGGGAGGGTTGTCCGGTGGGAGGGTTGTCCGGTGGTAGTGATTTTCTCCCTCAACTTGTTCCTGGCGTACTCCCTTGGTAGGGATTCTGGGGTGAAATTGCTGATGCTATCTATGGGTGATTCCCTCTGAAGGGACTTGGCTTGAAACTACTGGCGGGATCTGCGGGTGATTCCCCTTCTGGTGGGGGATTGGTCTCCTGCAACTGGTGTCAGGTATACGGGGATTCTCCTTCGGTGGGGTTGGATTGTAATGCAGAGTATCGGCGGATCACCTATTTCCTGAGTAGGGGATGGCTGGTAATTCCGGCTGTATGAAGTATCGGGGCATCCCCTTTCTCCAGTGGGTCGTGGTTACTTCCGTTTCTTCCTTTTCTCGAATATCCCCAGCTTCAGCATATTGTCTATGACTTCAGCCATGGGCAGGCCGTCGCCGTCGCCGTGGCCGAAGGCGGTGCGGCCCTGGCCGTCTTCGGACCAGTAGACGACGTGGTCTTTATCCTTGAAGGTCAGGGTTATGGCGGTGCCGGTACTGGCCCAATAGTAATTAACGGACAGGCAGCCGTCCCTGGTTATTTCGGCATTGACCTTGGCATGCCAGGGGTTGAGCTTCTGGTGGAAGTCTTCCCACCAGACGAGGGCGCTTCCTGGCTGCAGGGGCAGTTCGGCGGCGGCGGTGTCGACGTTCTCCGGGCGGCCCAGCTTTTCCAGCTGCTTGGCCAGGTGAGGATAACCGCCGGTGTGGACTCGGCTGCAGAGTACGTCCAGCGCCGGCGGCAGGACGGAGACGATGTCGGTCGGCCGGGGCGTTGGTGGCTGGTCGGTGGTGGCATCGGTGATGGTGTCCATCGGCCGGTAGGGTGCGGTTTGGCTCATGGTGGCTCCTCGTGGCGCGGTTGAATGGGGGATTTGGTGAGTTGGGTCGTTCTGACGGCCTTGGTAGGGTTTGCCTTGGCTTGGTCTCGCTTTGCCGGAGTGGTTAGAACTCTCCGGCTTCCCACTTCCGCAGCTCCTCCTCGTATTCGTCCCGCCGTTTCTTGAGTTCCCGGGCGTGGTCCAGGAGGAAGGCGATGTCCTTGGCGGTTCGTTCGTGGAAGTTGTCGTACTCGGTCAGTAGAGCTTGAGTTCTCGGCTCGTAGTCGCCTCGTCCCAGATATTCGGCATAGACCGGTGGGTCGATGCTGAGCTGGAAGTCCTTCATGACTTCGTCCGCCTTGCCGGCTTCGCTGAGCAGGGCTCTGATTTTATGGTTCTCCTTGGGGTCCTGGCCGTTGGCGACCATGATGGCCTTGACGCCGTGTTCGATTGCCTTTGCGCTGGAGAAGCCCAGCATGATGTCATTGGCGCTGTCTACCAATTCGTTGAAGCCGGCCTCGTACTTCTCGGCGGGGCGCAGCCGTTCGCCCCAGGTGCTCCAGTCGTAGGTTTCGTCTTCGGGGTCGTCATCCTCCCGGTCGTAGAAGCGGGGGTAATCTTCGGGGTTGCTGGGCATGATGACTCCTTCTTTTCGGGCGGCGTTCTCGATGCTGTTGGAGAAACGCAGGCGGCTCTTGAAGGTTTCCAGGTCCTGCCAGATCAGGGTAACCTCGATGGGGTGTCCGTAGATCTGCTCGGCGTGGTGGAGCGCCACCTCTGCGGAGTTGGCCTGCCACCTGGCGTCGGGGATGGCTGTTGCTATGAGTAATATGTCGATGTCGGATTCGGGGTGCTGGTAGTCCCCCCGGGCTCGGGAGCCGAAGAGGATGCTGTAGATTGGTTTGTGGTTGCTTGCTTCATCGGGCTGTTGCCGGGCTTGCTGGCGGAAATGGATGGTCCGCAGCAGGCGTACGGCGCGGCGGTCCGGTTGGTAGGGCGGCGCCCGCTTGACGCGGACGACCGTGGGGTCGGGTGCTTGGGCTGGCGTCGTGGCGCTGGTCATTGGTTAGCCTCCAGGCGGGGCAGTCGTGGGCTGGGCGTTCGGTCAGTCTCTCATGTGCGGCGGCGGGAGAAAGTCTTCTTCCCTCGCCTGAATCCAAGTGGCCAGGCCGCCTTGCTTGAGGGCGTCTTCCGCGCCGGGGTCTTTCCATACGCTGACTACCACCGGATGTGCGCTGTGACCGGTGAACCTGATCAGGTAGGTAGCCTTGCGGTAGGCCCGGTGGATGATTGCCAGGTCGGCGGTCTGGGCGACTTCAATGACTACGTAGGTGGTTTTGTTGTCTTTGTCTTTGGTCTGCAGGACCATGCTGTGTTCGAAGTTGGCCTGTTCCTGCTTCGAGATGGTCTCTTGGCGGGGTTGGATTATCCGGCGCAGCTGCTGTCGGTTCATCCGGCGTTCGAAGCGCAAGCCCAGTTGGCTGGCGATGTCCTCGGTGGTGGGCCGCTCCATTCCTGTGCTTGGGTCTTGCTTTGGGTCCGGGGCGCCTGCGCTGGCGTGCCTGCTTTGTCTTTCCAGCTGGGCGGCCAGGCGGTCGGTGGCGGCGGTGTTCTCCCGCAGCGCGGCGAGCAGGGCCCGGGCCAGGTCGTCGGCCAGGAGTCTGTCAGCGGCCTTCGGGTCGTGGAGCGCGTCCGTGTCAGGGCGGGCTGTTGCGCCTTCGTCGGTGCCGGTCGGCAGTTCATGGCCTGGGTCGGCGCCTAGCTCTTCTAGTTTGAGCTTGATGCGGCGGGCGTTGAGCGGGTCTTCGTCCAGGGCTGTTAGCAGGTCCGGTAGGTAGTCCAAGGTCGTCGTCATGCTTGGTTCTCCTCTGCCCTTTAGTGGGGTAGCAGTTCGTTGGTAGCAGGCTTTACTACCGGAGGTGCGGCGGCGGCAGGAAGTCCGCTTCTTCCACTTGGTACCAGAGTACTCTCCCGGCCTGGAAGTCGTCGTCTACGGCAGGATGCTGGTAGGCGGCGACGATGACCGGGTGGGCCGGGCAGCCGGTGAACCTAGTGAGGTACTCCGCCCTGAGTATCGCGTACTCTACCCAATGCCGGGTAGCGGTCAGGTTGACTTCTATTGCCGCGTATTGGGTTTGGCCGGCCTGGTCCCGGCATTCCAAGGTCAGCCCGCCGTGCCGGAATCGGGCTTGCTCCCGGGGCCGGATGTCGCTGGTGGCCGGGTTGGCGTCCGGGCTGTCTTCCAGCATCTTGGTGAGCCTTTCTTTGCTGACCTTTCCCACCAGGGTCAGCCCCAGGAGGGCGGCGATGGCTTCTTGCTTGCAGCCGGTGCCGGTGCCGGCGTCAATCGTTGCCGGCGGGGCGGCTTGGTCTTGGGCCTTCTCGCCGCGGCCCTGGCGCAGTTCTCCTAGGAGCCCCTCCATCCTGGCGGTGTCTCCGGTGATGCTTGCGATCAGATAGGCGGCGCCGAAGGGGGTGGCTTCTCCGGCCAGTAATGGGTTTGTTGACTCAGCTTGCAGCATTTATTCTCTCCGTTTATTCCTCCGTGCCTCGGCTAGTTGTTCAGGAACTCCTTCTCTTTGATCCGGTGCCAGCTGACCGTTCCTTCGGCGATGTCGTTGTGGATACTGGGGTGGTTCTTGACGCTGGCGACGACGGCCAGGGCGGGGCATCCGGTGAACCGGGTCAGGTATTCGGCGTGTTCCACCGCGCGATTGACGTCGCTGGGGTTGCCGGTGAAGGATGCTTCCACGGCGACGTAGGTGGTATTGCCTTGGGGGTCTTCGGCTTCGATGACCAGGTCGGCCTCCTCGAAGCTTTCGCGCTTGCTCGTGGGTATGCCTTTCTGGTGGGGTGCCATCATCTGGCGCAGGTCGCGGTCGGTCAGGGTGCGCCGGAAGGTGAGTCCCAGCTGGTGGACGATTACTCCGGGGCGCCGGCGGGCCTTCTCCTCGGTCTGCCAGCCTTTGAGGGTGGCGGTGTCCTGGTCCCGGCGTTCCATCTGGCTGGTCAGTCGCTTCACCGCCTGGGTGTTCTCGGCCATCTCGGTGGTGGCCTTGTCCATGCGGGCGATGGTTTCGTCGACTCGGGCGTTGGTGGCGTCGATCTTGTCGCTGAGTTGGTCCACCTTCGCGGCGATGGTGTCGACGGTGGCGGTCAGTGCGGCGATGTCGGCGGCGTTCGTGCTGGGAGTGGGGGCGCTGTCTGCTGGCTGGCCCCGGAGCTTCTCCCGGTATTCCGGGTTTCGGTCCAGGGCTTCCACCAGGGTGGGTAGGTCGTGGAAGGTCGTGGTCATGGCGGCTTCTCTCTCCGGCTCTTCTGGTCTCTCTATTCTACTGCCATTCTATCGGCAGTAGCAATCGGGCGGCTCTGGATTCCCCAAGGAAGGAATCGAACCGCAACTGAAACGTCGGAGGCCGGGGAGGTGGGGGAGGGCGCTAGGGTGGCGCTGGCTGGCGGGAGCTGTGTGATTCTTAGTCTAAGAACTCGTCGCCAGTCCAGTCCCCGCCTAGGAGGTACAGAGAGTCCCTTTCAGCGCCTTCCAGCTCACACCGTTCAATCGACTTGATGGAAGTGCCGGCGTGGGCCATGGCTTGCGAAATCAAGTCGCACAAGAATGGCCCTTGAGAATTCCCAACTACGAACCATTCGGACAGCGCTGACGCTCGGTCGCGTACCACTTCCACTCCCTGTTGATCTGACTCGACGGCGACTAATTTATTGAAATGTATGCGGAACGACCGCTGTCCGTTGAAGTACAGATGCCGGGTGGTAACGGCCAGGATGCCGTGGCCGCGGTCTACCACCTCGTCGGATTCTACTGGCGTGCCCCGGGAGCCGCCGGTACGCAGCGTTACGCCCTTGGCGACGCGGAAGGATGCGCCTACCGAGCGGCCTTTGATTTCGCGCTTGACTTTTTGTTCCAGGTAGTTGACGTTCTGGAAACAATACAGCGGCGCTTCGGTGGGTTGGAGAGTGAAGGGGAACCTATTGGACCGGGTCCAGGCTACGTTGGGCAGCTTGCCTTCCTGGAGGGTCTCCAGCAGCCAGTCCTGGTACGCACGCTGCTTGTGGTAGGGGCTGGGCTGGCCGCCTCGCGCTGCGACCTGGCGGTCGATGGCGTCCTGTCGTTCCTGGTCGTTCCGGTCTCGCTTTAGCCACTTGAGCATGGTTCATTCCCTCTTCGTTCCGAGTCCCGGTATTCTCGTATTGTAGTCCTGGGTATTGGCGTCTCTGGGAGGTGTTTCTGGCTAACCTTCCGGTTTCTTCTTTATCTCGGCTCCTCTTTCGGCGGCGCGTTCGATGATGATTTCCGCGTCCTCTTTGGTGCGTTCGTACCAATCCGGTTGGCTGGTGAGCTCGGCCTCCCGGCGTTCGTCCTTGTACTCCAGGTGGCCGACGTATTCGTTGTAGATCTTGGGCCGGATGCCCACGCGGAAGTCGGTCAATAGCTCGTCCCGCTGGGCGATCAGCCGGGCCAGCAGCCGGAGGTCGTGGGTTTCGGGATAGGTGAGTTCCTTGTCCTCGGCGCGGTAGGTCTCCAGGAGGGCTTTCATGCCGCGCTCCAGGGCCTGGTGGGCGTGTTGGCCGATCATAATGTCCACTTTCTTGCCGCTGACGGCGGTTTCGAACATGTCCAGGTGGCTTTCGGCGTGGAACAGTCGGTTGTCGCGGGTTATCCAGTTGAACCGGTGTTCGGTTTCGTCGTCCTCGTAGTGGTTGGGGTTGTATTCGGCATGGTTGCGGGGTAAGATTATCCCCTCGTTCCGGGCGGCGGTCTCCACCGAGTTCCAGAATTGGCGGTTCTTTCGGAATTGTTCCAGGGTTCTCCAGACTAATTCTACCGGGACGGGGTGTTCGTAGATTTGGCCGGCCACGGCTTCGGCGGCGGCGATGCGTTTCCGCTTCTCCTCGCTGTCGGGTTCCCGGCGGACCAATAGCATTATGTCGATGTCGGACCTGCCTTCCCGGTAGTCGCCGCGGGCTCGGGAGCCGAAGAGGATGGTCAGCTCGGCTTGCTCGGAGCGGCGCAGCACGTGGGCCAGGGTGACGGCCCGGGGGTCGGGGTCGTATTGGTCGGTTTCAGTATTGGCGCTGGGCTTGGTGGGGGCGGTCGCCCTTTCTGTTGTCATCGTGTGTATCTCCCTGGGGTCTTCTTTTGCTCCCGGTTGCTCCCGGTTGCTCCCGGTTGCTCCCGCTTGCTGCTGGTTGCCGTCGTCTTCAGCTTAGAGGCCGATTCTCAGGGTGCGGGGCGCGTCCTGTTCCTGGTGCTCCTGGGTGAGCCGGCTCAGGCGCTGCTTGAAGTCGTCGAAGTCGCTGCTGGCCTGGGCGATGCTGTTGATCTGCTCCAGCAGCCTGGTGGTCGGCGTGACCTTCCGGGTCTGGAAGTCGGCCGTTCTGACCGTGGCGGGGAGCTGGGCTTGGTCGCTGCCGGTCTCGGCCAGTGCCGTATCGGTTGTCGTGACGACAGCCGGCGGCTCCATGGCGGCCTGGGCCGGGAAGTCCTCGGCGGCTGCTGCTTGCTTCGCCGCCTGTTCGGCCCGCTGCTTGGCGATGTTGGCGTAGGCGTTGCGCCGGACGTCGTTCAGCAGGTCGGCGATGTAGTCGACGGTCACCGGGCCGGAGTCCTGGCTTTCCGCTTGGGCGGCTACCGGGCGGCTGGAGGTTTCTTGGCTGGCCGGTTGGCTGGTCGGTTGGCTGGCCGGCTGCCTGGGCATGCTCCAGCCCAGGGGCAGTTGCCGCTGGTGGTGGGGTTCCCGGCTGCCCCGGGCGATGCTGGCCTCTCTGTTCGCGATTTCGTCGCACTTCTCGTTCTGGGGGTCGCCGCTGTGGCCGCGCACCCAGTGGAAGTCTATATTCAGTCTTTCCACGGCGGCGATCAGCGGATGCCACAGGTGCTGGTTGGGGACTTCCTGTCTTCTGGAATTGCGCCAGCCGGATTTCTGCCAGTTGGCGATCCAGCCTTCGTTGAAGGCGGAGACGACGTACTTGGAGTCGGAGTTCAGCCGGACTTGGAGTTGTTGTAGGTCCAGGCCCAGCTGGGGGGCTTGTTCGATTAGACATTCCAGGCCTTTGAGGGCGGCGGCGAGTTCCATTTTGTTGTTGGTGGTCCGGGGGTCGCCGCCGGAGATGATTGCCTCCGGGTGGCCGGGGATGTTTAACAGCGCCGCGTAGCCGCCGGGGCCGGGGTTGCCGTGGCAGGAGCCGTCGGTGTCGATGGTGACGGTTAGTTGATTGCCGTTCGCTTGTTCTTCGGGCATGATGGCAGGCGCCTCCTTGCTTGGAGTTGGGTTGGCAATAAGGATAGTATTGCACAGCGTGGCCGTGGGGTTTAGCCGGTGGGGGCCGGGTGTTTAGTCCTGGCGGGGCTGTCTGGCTCAGCTTATTGGTAGCTGATGTCTGGGCCGGGGCGGGGGTTGTTCCTGGGTCAGGTCCAGGACCACCGGGCCGAAGAGTCCGGTGATGATTGCTCTGATGAAGGTTCCCAGGAGGGAGGGTTGCCGACTGGCTTGGCTGTCGCTTCGGTATTGATATTCGTAACGGGGCTCGGCCTGGGTCTGGTGCCGGTAGCGCAGCAGGGTGTAGCCGGGGGCTTGGTCGTTCCAGCATAGGGCGAAGTCGGGGGTGTCTCCCAGCTGGCTGGGTACTTCCAGGTACTGCATGGCTGAGCTGGTCTCCCGCCGTGGGTGGGTTGTCGTCTATCTTACCCTCTCCGGCGGCGGGGCTGCTCTGGGGAAGCTGGGGCTGCCGGCCGCCAAGCCGGGAAGACACTTGGGAAGTCAGCGGGGCGCGGCTCTGGCCCTTTAGGGGTCTTGCCAAGCTGTGGGGTGATGTTCTATTATGCTTCTGTCACCTCGTGTCGGGCCTCGGCGGCTTTCCCCTGAGTCGCTGGGGCCGTTTTCTTTACATGCAGTCGACGCACTATCGTTCTCTCACCAACTCTTGGCGGGGGTTGTCGGGAGCGTTGGAATCGTGTAACATTTCTGTCATCTCCTTTGCGTCGGCCCTGGTTGACCGTAGTGTGGTCGCCAGGGCTCTTTCTTTTGGCTGCGGGGTCTCCTCCTCCTGGTGGTTACCCGGTAACTCCGGTAACCGGGTAACCCGGTAATTTGCTCTTTTCTACGTCATTATGTACGCGTGTTTTTCATATCCTCCGTTATCTTCCCGTTATCTTCTTAGAAGAGAAAGTATTCTTCCAAAATTCACTTTGTGTAGTAAAATGGCTGATGACCGGAGTTACCGGTTACCGGCATTACCGCCCCTCAGCACCCTTACGCTGAGGGTCCCTGCGCTGGGCGCTGGCGGCTCCGGGACGGAGGGTAGGTTGGCGCTGGGCGTGTTCCTTTGGAGGACATAAGCCCCGCCGGAGGCGGCGCTCGATTCACCGGGGAGGGTGTCGGGGTTTATGAAGCTGTACGCCTGCCGGCGTTGTTGCATGGGGGCCTCCCTTTGTCATTTCCCAGCCATTTCTGGTGGAGGCCTCTTGCAAGCAGGCGCTCCTGACTGACTCTTTTATTGCAGCGTTACGTCGTGGGTTGTCAAGCGGGGAGGGGTGCCAATGTGTGGGGCGATAAAGAGCCCCGAGCGGCTCATTTCTGCGGCTCGGGGCTAGTTGGCGGCTTTGCCAAGCGGCACCTTGCAAGATTCGCCTGGCGACCGGAGCGGCGCAAAATGACGAGGGAGGAACCTCAAAACGCTGCTTCGGCTGGTGCGCCTGCGTGTCTGTCCGGTAGGCCGGGAGGTCTTATCGTCCAGTATCGCTGCGCTAGTCTATCAGATCCGGTGGCGTCTGTCAATTCGGCCTGGGTGGGTTCTTGTCCCCTCCTCCGGCCCTTAGGCGCCTTGCCGCAGCGCGGGTTGGGCAAGGAACCCCGAAGGGTTTTATCCCTCCGGGGTCGGGACTCCGAAGCTATTATCCGACTGCCGGTCGTCGCTTCTCGTGATGCAGTTTGCCAGGGTTGGTTGCTTTAGGTCAAGGCAGCCGCCGGCCGTTTTCCTATCGTTTTGCTACCGTTTTCTTTGAATCTCCAGTCCATCCAGGCCGCCCAGCGCGGCCCTTCCGCCAGCGGCGGATCAAATTGTCTTGCCCCCGCCGGGAAAAATAAAAAATTGCTTCGCCGGGAAGCGCAGCTTATGTAACGCTGGCGAGCCTGGAGGGATTCGAACCCCCGACCGTCGGTTTTGGAGACCGATGCTCTGGCCAGGCTGAGCTACCGGACTCGTAACACAGTGTTCAATCCCCGGCCGGCGCCGTTCCCACCCAGGGGAGGTGAGATCCAAAACCTGGGGCGTTCGGCGCCGGCCAGGGACTGGGCACGGCAGGCATACCGTGTGCCGACACAATTAACGGTCGGCCGGCGTCGCCGCGCCCGAGGAGCCGTCGAGGCCTCATCGCCTTTGGCCGCTTTCGCTGGGAATAAGCCCGGTGTAGGGGCTCTCCGCTGTCGCAGCGGCTCCCGGCGTCGGGGGGTCGTCCCTGGCGCGGCGTCCAGACTTCGGCCTGGCAGACCTCTAGGGGGCGTCCTTCCGGTTCAGCGTTCGGCGGCTCCTCGGGATCGGGGACGATTCCGTCTTGCCTGCTGTCTTGGCTCTTGTAAGAATCCAAGAATATCAGAAATAATAGCATAGCCGGCTTCCGTCGGGGCCGGCCAGGAGCTGCGGCCTACTAGAGTCTAAACGACTCCGGCAGGCCCCTGGGGCGACTCCGCAGAGTCGGGGAGCCCAGGCTCCTTAACTCCACGGGGTCGGGACGCCCGGGTGTCTCAGCTCCGTAGAGCGTCGACGCCAAGGCGTCAGGGCGTCCGCGCACCGACTCATGGCCGATGTTCGGACTTATCGCTTTAGCATGCTACCGCGTAGCCGGTCATCCGGCCGGCCGGGTCATTCCAGCGCTGGGGCTGGAACTCCGGCCGGCCGGGGACTGGCGTTTAATAGCTGTAGCCGCCGGCCTCCAGGTCCTCGCTGGCGACGGTCTCCACGATGGCCTGGCGGTTGGCGACCCGCATTTCGCGGTCCGCGGCGCGCTTGGCCTGGGAGGCCATCTGAGCGGCGCTCATCGGCCGGTCCTGCCAGGTCCCGATGTCCGGGGACACGGTGATGTCCAGGTAGAACACCATGCCGTCGTGCTTGATTTCCCAGCCGGCGGGCTTGGCGTTGGTATACAGGTTGGTCACCGGGTTGGGGACGTTCCGAGTCTCCAGCTTGGCGCCCAGGGCCACGTCCTCTTTCTGGAAGTTGGCGTGGTACTCGGCGTTCCGCTGCTGGGTCGCGGCCCGCTGGGCGGCGCTGCGCTGCTCGTTGTCCGGGATGAAGGTGGACAGGACCACCCGCAGGGAATGCTTCACCATGTCGGCGTTGGGGCCCTCCAGGACCACGCCCTGCATCGGGGTGTCGAAGAGGCAGATGCTGCCGCCGGCCTCGACGATCTGGGCCAGGTTCTGGATGGTATCCCGGCCGCCGCGGTCATGGGCGGAGCGGGGCTTGAAGGTGACTTCGCCCTCGGCCAGCGCGGTCTGGAAGTTCTCCGGCAGGTAGGGCAGGATGTTCGCCTTGACCACGTCGGCGGTCTCCTCCCGCAGGGGGTAGCTGCCGGGGCGGCCGCTGCGGCCGAAGTTGTTGCCGCCGTTGCGGTTGCCGTTGCCGTTGCCGTAGCGGTTGTAGCCGGGGCGGCCGGTGCCTACGGCGGGGGCGGGAGCTTCGGCTACGGCCGTCGCGCCGCGGGTATCAATCTCCACAGCGCCTTCGGCCTTGACGATGACGCCGTTCACTTTGTGAGTCAACATATAGGTGTGTACCTCCATAGATTCAGGTTTTGGAATCCCGCACGTTCTGCGGGTATTGGGGTTGCCACTGGGGTCGTAACCCGATTCGTCGTCGGGCGGTCGGCGGAGTCCTACCAGCTATTTCTAGCCGTAGGGCCGCCTAGGGGTACGTAATGCTCCGTAGAGCTGGACTCCGGGGAGTCCGTATCTAGTCAGCGACTATGGGTCGATCCCGTATCGCTGCTGCAGCTCCCACGCAGTGGCGGTGCGCCTGGGCTGGCCGACTCCGTGAAACAGGGAAGGAATCGCTCCCCTGGGGGCGCGAAAGTCCGGGGGTGGACTGCGACCGCGTTCATTCAATCGAGGCGGTGGCCGCCGCGGGACTCCCGTTGATTCCCTTGGGGGGATTTATTTCCCTGGTTCCAGTGTCGGTTCCAGTATTGGTCCCAGTATTGATTCCTGGGCGGCGCTGGGCCCTGGCGGGATGAGTTGTCGTTCGACGCTGGGCCGTTATGGCCGTGGTCGCAGCCGGCTCGGGCGCTGCCGGTGGTTTGGCACCGCCTCTCGCCATTCTGATTGGGCTCGAGGGTGCGCTCCCGCCCGCGCCGCGGTGGGCTTGGGGGGCCGGCATTTTCCCTATGTGGGTCCCTATGTGGGTCCCGATGTGGGTCCCGGTAGCGGGGCTGCGGTTCGTCGGCGTGGACGCCCTGGCTGATCCGGCTGGTTCCGGCGCCCTGGAGGGGCCGCAAATGCATCGTCGCTTATTTAGCCGTCGGCGCGCTGCCGGCGCCCTGAGGGGCCTGGATGATCCGCCACGGCGTGGCGGGTCCGGGCCTTGCGGCGCGCCCATCGACTGGCGATGGGGGTGTCGACCTAATCGAACTCCCGGCGGGAGCGCTGTATCGACGGCGTGATGTTCCAGGCATCGACCTGGAGGACGGCTGCGGCGGTCCAGAGGACCGGAGGCCGGTTCGGCGTCAGGGCGGCGCCGGTCGCCTCCCTCGAGCTCGAATCCACTCCGCTGCTATCAACTGAGTCGTAACCCAGTCGTAACAGCTCCCGTAGAACCCAGCCCGAAGGCCGGAACCCGGGAAAGAGCGAACCCAAGAGAGGTGAGCCTCGGCGCGCCGAGCTGCCAGGGACAATGGCGTCAGCACTGCCCCAGCAAAAAACCCGGAAAGGAAATGAATCCCTCCCGGGGGATTCCGTAAGCGTGCGAAGCTCAGCTGGCCCTTACGGCGACCCTGGAGGATTGCTCTTGAAAGCAGTGGCCCTCCTGACTGAACTCCGACCCAGCTGGCGGTCAAACGCGAGATTGCTCTCCCTAGGCCAGCACCTGGCCCCAAAACAGGGAAGAAAGCAGCCGAAGCTGCCTTGCCGTCCCGTATCCTGGGGGTGATTTTACTTGGTTCCGTCGGCCTGGCCTGGTGGCCTATCCGCCGCCGACGGGGTTGGCGGGTCCCCGGGCTGGTACCATCAGGCCTCGCAGCCCGATCTCCCCCTCCAGGCGCAGCGCGGGGTGGCCCGGCTCGTTCCGCGTCTCGGTTTTCCTGGAAGTCGCCGCCGCGACCGGCGCAGCCCCTTGCGGGGCGCCGGCCTGGCGACCGTTGTCTAATCACGGATGTTTTGCTCCCACCGTACTGGGAGGTTCGTTCGCCGGCTTGGCCTGCTGGTACGGCTTTGGACTCGCAAGCGGTCTGGCCGAAGCTTGGCCTACCCGCCGCCGGCGGTGGCGGTTTTTGCGCTGTCGCCGCGCGACCCGGCCTCGCGGCTGGGCCCTCCCTGCTCACTGAGTCCCGGGGCTGCGACTGGAGGCCCTGGGTCCTGGGTTCGGCAGGTCCCTCGCCCGGGGCGGCGCATCGCACTCCGGGCAGGGAATTTCAGCGTGGTTCCACTCGACGCTGGCCCGTAGAGCCTAAAACGGCGGCCTGGCTCCGCTCTCGATCCCCTTACGGTTCGCGAACAAGCGGTCCACCAGAGCTGCCGTCCATCTCCTACGGGGAGGGACACCGGCGGGCTGCGGCCCCTGTTACAAGGCCGGTACTCATCGCCGGGCAGCGACTAATTCCTAGATTCGTACTGCTAGGCTAGGCTGCGGCTTAGGTCCGGGCTTTCTCCTGCTTTGGACGCAGGAGCCCCTGGTTCCCCCAGGCGGCCAGGAAACGGCGCACGCAGCGGCGCGACCTGGCGGGAGTTATCCTTGGGGGGCGTCCACTTGCGTCTACGGACCAGCGGGCATGACTCCGCTGCGTTGGACAAAACTGGGGTGGACTCTTGCTGAAGGCTACTCGCGATGCTGTAGCTGAACGGCTTGGCGTTAACGCCGGTACAACGCCGGTACAATGCCGGCCGCCACTCCTCGGCCCCGGGGCCGGCCCGGATGCGCTCCGGGTTTCGGCTGGGGCTGGGAGCCTCCATAAGGTCGGGACTCCGAAACTATTCGCGCCATGCGCTCAGCTCTCGCATGGTCAGCTCGGGGGACCGCAATGACCCTACCCGCTGGGAAACGGAATAATCACTCTTGCAATCGAGCAATCGTTCCACCGGGGAGCTTGCGCTCCACGCGGCATCCCTGGGGTCTGGCCAAGCCTGCCATCCGTATCCATTGGAGGATTTCAGGGTCGCCCGCGGCGGACTCCGCCGTTGTCGGCGTTAATGCCGGTGTCAGCGTCGCTGTTAACGTCGTCGTTCGCGGACTTGAGGCCGTGATAAGGCTGGGCCTTCCGCAGTCTCTAGTGTGGAGTCGTCGCCCCGTGGCCCGATACTCAGTTCACGGGGATGCTTGGCTCCACACTGGAAACCGTGAAGGTTGGGAGTCTGTAGGCGACTCCCGTGAGCCCCACGGCCCGGAACCTGGAAAGAGTGCCCTGGGGGCGGCCCCGTCCTGGGTTCGCATCAAAATAGATGTTCATAAGCGCCACTCGCCAAGCACGCTCAATCCCGAAGGAGAGCTGCCGGCAAGCGGCTGCCAGAAACCGGCGGCCAGAAACCGGGAAAAGAAAACCCCTGGAAGGGTGTTCCCCCGGGGGCCTGCCAGCTCCCGAAGGACCGGAAGACCCCGCTGGCCGATACTGCCGACAACGACAGCCGCTCCGTAGGGGCTCCAGCTCACGGAAGCTGAAGGCAAGAAACCCGGAAAGAAAACCCCTGGAAGGGGCTCTCCACCGGGGCCGGTGAGCTGCCCCAACGACTGGGAAAACTCCGGCAGCCGATACTACTGACAACAGTATCCGTTCCGCGAAGCTCCAGCCGAAGGCAGCCTAGGCACGAGACCCGGAAAGAAAAATGCTGCGGGGCAGCGTATCTCCCGCCGGGGGTGGGAACGCCGGTCTGCCGGCGGAGGGTTCCCTGGAGCATCCAAGCGCCACGGCTTTCTCCACCGGCAACACAGAACTTCTCCTGCAACTCCGGCCCGAACCCGGGAAAAGAAAGCCGGGGCGTTCTCCAGGCCGGGGTCTGGTCCGCTCTAGCCCTGGGGGTCGGCGGCCGGCGGGAAATCGGGGTTGCCGTTTTCGATTACGCGACTGGTGTCCGATTCGTACCAATATTCCATGGTGTCCGGCGGCGTCAGGCGCAGGACGATGTTCCGGACCTGGTCCGGGTCCTGTTGTTCGACGCGGCGGACGGTGGCGAGCCAGAAATCCAGTTCCTTTGCTTGGAAGTCCACGCTGAAGCGGGGCATTTCTATTCCGCTGGGCAGCGTCCGCCGGCCGGTATCGACCAGGCAGTGCCGGTCGTTCTCCGGGTCGGGGAGGACTTCCTGGATGCTGCTGACCTTGAAGATGACGTTACCTTCGCCGGTGAGGGGCAGGACTATCTGTGCTGGCATGTATCACTCCTTAACTTCGGTGTTCTCTGGGTTGTCCAAGCTCTGCAGCCGGGCGTGGGCCACTTCTATCAAGTCCTGCAGCGCCACGCGTTGGGCGTACTGGGTTATCTCTTTGCGGCTGAAGTTCATCATCCGCTCCGGTTCTGGCAGGACGGGGTCGGTGCTGCCCGGGAAGGCTTGGGAGGGCTGCTCGCCTTTGCGTACCGCCTCCTGCCAGGCGTCGTGGAGGGTATGGCCCCTGACGTTGCCGTACCTGGTAATCAGGGACTGGCGGCGCATCTCCTCCCGCTTCTCTGGCGGGAGACTCAGCAGGAAGTAGGCGTACTGCTTCCACTGCTTCCTGGTCATTCTGGTTATCATCTCCCTGCTCCTCCCGGTGCGGAATAATGGTAGCAGGTCCGGTCGCCTAGCGGTGGGCCAACTGAACGCCGAAGCTGGCGGCTATGTCTTCCATCTGTCCCTCCCTGAAGTGGTCCTTCCGGCGGCGCCATTTGTCCCGCTCCGGGGTGACGTCCCTGGTGGCCTGTTCGAAGGCCTTGTTTTCCGGCGTGTGGCACAGCGCCTCCTCGGCTCGTTCCAGGGCGGCTGCGGCGTCTTTGACAGCCTGCTCCTGGGGAGTCCAGCGCAGTTCCTGGAGCCGCAGCCGGCACTGGTAATCACGCTGGGCGTAGTGCAGATACTCTCTCACTTCGCCGGCGATGCTGAGCTCGTTGTAGCAGGAGCGGCAGAGCCGGAAGGGGGTTTCGGCCAGGCTCACCGGGGCGGGGTCTGCGCTGCTGATATGGCAGAGGTGGCAGTCTTTGTCGCCGCCGAGGAGGCCTACGTCGGTCTCCCGGCCGCGGTGCATGGTCGTAGTCATGGTTCTCACCTCCTTATTCGGTAGGAATGGGGGCAGCTGCTGGTACCCTTGGGGTTACCCGCGGGCTAGTCGTGGGCCAGGTAGAAATCCAAGTCTTTGCGGTAGTCCGCGAAGACCTCCCAGTCCGGGTGCGGGTTGTCCCAGTGCTGTTGGTAGTCATAGCCCAGGTCGGGCCCGGGGCAATTCTCGGCGGCCTGGTTGGGGCAGTCGCAGAACGGGTGGTCGTGGGTGCCTTGGGCTGCGGTCTCGCTTGCTCGTGTCATGGTTCACCTCCCAATATTTTGGTAAAACTGCGGCACTATGCCGGAATAGTTGGGGGCCATTGTGGCCCCCTTTGCTCTCTAACGGCTGTAGAGCTTGGAGTCGCAGACATAGCCGGCATCGTGATACTCGGTGGCCTCGCGCCAGCCGAAGGGGGTCTCCTTGCCGGCGAACAGGATGGGGCCGACCTTCCGGCAATTGACGCAGACCAGGGCGGCGGTGTCGCTCCGGCTTCCGGTGTTGGTCTCGGTGTTGGTCTCGGTGTTGGTCTCGGTGTTGGTCTCGGTCCTGGGTTCCAGAATCATCGTAGTCATGGTTCTCACCTCGCTTAGTTTAAGATTGGATACCTGCTGCCTCCACGCCGTCACTAAGCATATTGCCTCGGCAACGGCGCAGAACCGGCAACAGACCGGGAAAGAAAGGCCGGGGCTGATTCTCTTCCGGTCTGCCGGTGGGCGGTTTATTGCTTCCACCACATGTTGACTTTCTCCCGGGCCAGGACCGGCGCGGCCAGGTCGTCGCTCCGGTGCCTGTTGAAGGCGTCCATGACTTCGTGCTCGCTGCAGCCGGTCTCCCGCATCCACACCGTCATGTCGTACTGTTTGTACTTCAAGGGTGGGAAGTCTATCGGCTCGGCGCCTTCGCAGAGTTGGTCGGTGCAGGCATCGCAGAGCCAATGGTGGCCGGGGCCCACGTAGGCGTGGCCCTGGCTCGCGGCGTAGGGCGTCTGACAGTTGTAGCAGTCGTAGGACTGGAAGAGCAGGCTGTCCAGCTGGTACATCCCGGTGCGGACGGCGCCGCTGATGAAGCGGTCGAAGGACGGCTGGTCGTAGATCCACTGGAGGTCTTTCAGGTACTGTTCCTGGTTCCGGCCGTAGGCGGCCTGGTAGCAGCTGTCGCACAGCCAGGCGCCGGGGTGGATGTCCTGCCAGCGGTCGTTGGGGCCGCGGTTGGTATCGCGGCAGACGTAGCAGCCGTGCCGGGGTACGGGGTCCATTTCACAGGCGGCGCAGGCGGTGCCGATGTCCTCGTAATGGCGGGGCGCCTGGGTTGCCGCCAGGGTGGCTACGCGGTGGGAGTCGCTCATTGTTATTCACCTTTTCCTTATCTTATTACCTCAATTTCTGCGCCTCAAGGACTCAGCAGAGGCGCAGACTTTGGCAACAGACCGGGAAAGAAAAATAACAACCCCCTGGGGGCGCGGGGCCGTGTGGCCCGTTGCTCTCCCAGGGGGTGTATCTGACTCCGATAGGGTTGCCCTGCTGCTAGGCGGCGGCCTGGCTGGCTACGGCCTGTTGCTTGGCCTGGTAGGCGGTGTTGCAGGGAATGCACCGGCTGTACTGCGGCTGGATGCCTTTGCCGCAGCCGATGCAGGCCTTCATGCCGGTATGTTTCAAGAAGCAGGGGCGGCACAGCGTGTGATGCGGCGGGCACGCCTTTTTGCATTCTCTGCACTCCCTGGAGAGGGCCTTGAAGCAGGGCAGGCATTGCGTGAAGCCGGGCTTGCAGTGCTGGCCGCAGTGGCGGCAGGTCCCGGTCTGCACCGGGGCGGACTTGGGGGAGTCCATGTCGTCATCTTGGCTGGCGCTCCTGCTGCTTTCCTGATCGCCGGGTGTGTTCCGGCCGAGGGCGTCGGCCACTTCGTCGACGAAGCTGGCCCAGCGGGGGTCCCGCGGGGCGGGGTTGTTGACGTGCTCTACCGCGTGCTCTACCGCGTGCTCTACCGCGTGCTCTACCGCGTGCTCTACCGCGTGCTCTACCGGCGTGGGCGGGACGTCAGTGGCGGCGGCGCTTGGGATGTTTCCCAAGGCCGCGCGGATGCAGTTGGCGAGCTTTTCGCCCTGCTTGGTCAGCCGATGCCGGAAGACGTTCGGGCCGGGGCGGTCTACCTGTAGGTCGTCCAATTCCGATTCCAAGCCGGGACGGTCCATGATCAGCCAGGCGTCGTCGCTGAACTGCTGTTCGCCATGGCCGTCGACCCATTCGTACCAGGACTGGTGCTCAGTCAACAGGATGAACTGGCCGGCGGCGCCCAGGTTAAGGCGGAAGGCGGCGGCGTCTTTCATTTGGCCGCCGTATTTCTGGCCCTGGAATCGGCTCTGGGCCCGGGCGGCGGCCCGGTCCAGGTCGTAGCGCGGGCGGCGCTGGGGCCTGGGGAGTTCCGTGATGGCCTGGGGGTCGGCCAGCAGCCATCGTTCGATTACGTCGCCGTAGTCGAAGTTGTAGCTTTTCTGGTGCCCGCGCGGGACTTGGTAGCGGGCCTGGAGGTCATGAAGCTCCTGGACGGCCTGGGCGCCGGGCAGGTCTTCCTGGCTGGGCGTGAAGCCGTCCCATTCTCCGCCGCCGTTGAAGGGCGGCGTCGGATTGACGGCGAAGAGGCTCTGGTATCGGACCTGGGCGTAGGCGTCCAGTAGCTTGTGGTAATAGCGGTCCCGGTCGTTCCGCTTGAGGCTGCTGGGCAGACCGGCATGGATGCCGGTCATCAGGGCGTAATGGACTTCGTTGGCCAGGCCGGCCAGTTTCCAGCCCATGGCGGCGTCGAAGCGCCAACCTTTGGGGGCGTCCTGGTTGGATTGGATATAGTCCAGGGAGTCCTGGGTGTTGGGAAACACCGCGATGAGGTTCAGGCTCGGGTTGACCCAGAGCAGCCAGTCGCCGTTCATGACGAAGACGTCGCCGGCGTCCGGCAAATAGAGTTCGTGGGCGAAGATGCCGGGCTGCTGCTGGTTGCTCCTTTCCACCACCTGGCTGAGCCATTCCTGGTCGAAGACGGCCCGGGGATTCCTTTCGCCCCGCAGGCGGGCCATGTTGTCGTCCATCAGCTTGTAGAGGCCGTTGGCGACCTGGTCGATGAAGTTCTGGACCGGCGTGGGATGGTAGAAGATGTCCGGGAAGGTGGTCATGGGTTCGTGGACCTGGAGGATGGGTTGGACTTCGGTCCATTCGCCGGGCTTTTGGCCGGTCTTGCCGCGGATGCCGTGGTCGATAACCTGGGTGGGCCTGCCGTTGAGGTTGCCCGTGTTGTTGCCGTTACTCATTTTCTTTCACTTCCTTTCTTTAAGTTTGCCGGTCTGGGTCCGGCGGCGCTGGGCCGTCGAATGACTCCGAAAAGCGAAGCCACTCCGCCCGAACCGCGGAACCCCCCGGGCCGAAAACCGGGAAAAAGCCCCTGGGAGGGGCTGCCAGTCCCCTGGGGGGTGCTGCTCCCCAGGGGACTGGGCTTTACTACAGTGCGGTAGCTGCCGCTGGCCGGCTATGCTGATGCTGCTGCAGCAGCCTGCTCCGCCGCGCGGAGGTGGTTCTCCAGCACCCACTGGTGGGTCTTGGCCGCGTCGCGCATGGCGCCGCCGACTGTGTGGGCGGACTTGTCCATCCGCCAGCCTTGGCTGAAGTCGCCGCTGAGCAGCCGGTCGATGGCGCCGGGCGTATTCTCATGCAGAATGACGTTGCCCGAATTCCCGTGGGGGCGGTATTCGTGGTCGATATAGAGCAGCCAGGTGCGGTCCGGCGCGTGCAGCCCATAGATGTGGGGGCCGTACCACTTTTCCAAGTCGCCGTGCAGCAGCGGGAAGGCGTAGGGCCGATTGATGACGAAGTTCCAGTTGCGGTCGCGAGTGCTCTCTTCGATCAGGCCCTGGATGACCTGGCCGTCGCGATAGAGGCAGCCTGCGATCCGGGGCGGGGTCGCCTTGATGTAGTTGATGACCTGGGCCACGGGGTCGTTTTGGAAGACCATGCGCGGCAGGGTGTCCAGCGGCTGGGTCGGCTGGAAGACGACGGGTTGCTTTTCCCGGGGGACGATGATCATGCCGTGGAAGGGTTTGAAGGACATAATTTTCACCTGCTTTCTTTAAGATTTGCCTGATTCTCTGCGGCGCGGGCGGTCTCACGTCTATAAAACTCCAAGACACGACGACTCCGCCCGAACCGCGGAACCAAACGGCCTGAAACCGGGAAAGAAACGCCGGGGTAGGCGTTGATTGGCCCCCTGGGGGGCTCCCGGGCAGCGGGGTAGCTGCTGAGAGGCCCTGGGGGGCTTGTGTCGGGCCGGGAGGGCGGTCTACGCGCCGAGGGGCGCGCCGCAGCCGCTGCACTGATGTCTGCATATTTCACCGGCGGAGAAGGATACGCAATACTTTTCCGGGCAGGCCCGCTGATGCGGCGGGGAGTCGGGGCGGCAGAGGCCCATCTTGACGTTGGCGGCGTGTTCGCGTTCCGGGCCGGCCTGGCCGTCGCGCCGGCTGTCGGCGCACATTTCCAGGACGCCGGCGGCGGTGTTCTTGGGATGAGCCATGAGGCGGGCGCAGAGGGCGCAGTGGTTCTCCAGAGTGCAGTCGGCGACTGCGGTGGCGCTGGGGGTGGCGTTGTTAGACATGAATATGTCCTCCTTTATGAATAAGAGTTGGGAAAGTCGATCGTGGGGCTGGCGACGCCCCACGCCGCGAACCGGGAAAGAAGCAGCCGGGGGCTGGTTTGGCTCCCGGCTGGCGGCTCTTTGGTCGCTGGGGCGGCGTCTTGGCCCCGGGAAGGGGTTCTCTGTGGCCTGGCGGCCTATCGTTTAGAAAGCCGTGCGGCGCAGGTTTTCCAGGGCGGCCTCGGTGTCGTCCAGCGACTGGCTATTGGCCAGGGTGGCCCGGGCCTGGGCGATGTCGTTATAGGCGTCGGCGACGTCGGGGTTCTGCCGGGCGGCGGCTCTGGCCTGGGCTACTCCGGCGCGGGCGGCGGCCTTGCCGGTGGCCAGGTCTTCGAAATACTCGCCGACGGGGAAGCGGCTGGACATCCGGAGGTCCGTCAGGCGGTCTTCGGCTTGGTCGTGGGTCAGGCCGCTGAGGCGCGCGTCCAGGTAGGCGCCTTGCTCTTCGCTGGAGCGGAAGCCGTTGGCCAGGGCTTGTTGGTCGGCCGGGCTGTGTTCGGCGAGGGCCTTTTCGGCCCGGTGGGACTGGGGGTTGAAGGGCTTGCTTGACTTGATCATAGTTCTCACCTCGGGTGTGTTGAAGCTGGCGGCTTTTGCGCTGGGCGCTGTCTTTTCCCCAGGAACGGAAAAGGGAAGCACGAGGCGCAAGGCCACCGCCCGCAACCGGGGAAGAGGAACCAAACCAGACGGCGGAAGCCGGATTGCAGCTGCGGGGCAGTGGTTTAGGACTGGGGGCGTTTTCGTTTAGAGAGTAGGCTTTCTCTCTTTTCTATAATCGGGAAAGTAATCTCTTGGCGGGGGTGGTGTTGTTTTATGACTACTGAGTATCGTGACGTCTGGTCGCGGCGGTTCCTGGCTGGGGAGAGTTCTCATCTTCCTGAGATGAACCGTGTTTTGGGGTTGCTGGACCCTTTGTTGCTCCTGGATTGTGCCATGTGCGGTTCTGCTAAGTCGCAGTCCGAGTTTGTCTGTGGCGCTTGCGCTCGTGCTTGTGTCGATCCCGATCACAAGGAAAAGCATTATCTGGAAGTTGATTCTCCAATGTGTCCGTTCTGTGCTGGGTGGTTGGTGACGCTTGATCTCTCCTGTGGGGGCAAGCCGTCCAGTTGCACTAGCAATGTTTGTTCTGTTGAGCCGGTTGATGGGATTGTCCCTGGGTGCAAGGGTAAGCCATTGCTTCGTGAAGGATTCTTTGTCTACCAGCTGGAGACTGGTTACGTTGGTATGACTTACAATCCCTCGCTTCGTCAGTTTCAACATGAGGTTGTTGCTAAGAATGCCTTGTATATGGCGGGGCGTAATGATATTCGGAATCCAGGGGCCTATAGCTCTAGGGTCGTTGAGTATCGTTCCTCTGAGTTTGTTCTCATTTATGACGAACATTGGAAGAAGGTTCGTAATTCTGATACTCGCAATCGGGGTGAGCATCGGATTCGTTGGCTTTCGCCGCCTTTAGATAGTCGTCAGACGGCGTGGCGGTGTGAATGGGCTTTGAAGGCTTATAAGCAGGAGCGGGCGGTTTTTGGCGCTGCGCGCTTTGCTGAGGTGACCAGTGTCTCTGCGGTTCCGCTGCTGGCGTTGAAGTCGGCTGGGCTGTCCTTTGATCCGGAGAATCAAAATTTCCTTTTCGGTTTGAAGTGGGGACTCTCTGGCGACTTGGGGCCGCGGCAGATCCTTCCTACTCGCGCGTATGAGTTGGAGTCTTGGGATTCTTTCTCTGGTTCCTGGGCTGCCGTCGAAACCGTTCCGGGGGTTCCCTGTTCTTGTCCGGTGGAAAAATTCTCCGATGGGTCGGTCCGGTTCGAGTGTGTCTGTTCGGATGTTCCTTATTCTTACGAGGTAACCGACTTGTCGGGTCTTTCGGTTCGGGTGCGGGGTATTAGCGATGTTGGTATCCCTGGGCCTTGGGCCCTGATTTCTCTCACTGAGGAGGAGTTGGTGCAGGCGGTTTCTTCTGTTCTGGGTTTGTCTCCGCTGCGGGCTGCGGTCCGCCCGGGGAGTGGGATGGTCGACCTTTCTTGGAGCTTGTCCTGCCGTCCTGACGGCGTCGTTTTTGAAGTTGTCCGGTATGTCTCTTCTCTTTCTGGGTTCAGCGAGGACGAGGTCTTCCCTGAGACCGAGGGTGTCGATTTTGTGGATCAACCGCTGGTGCCTCCTCTGGAGACGTTTCTTTACGAATATCGTGTTCGGGCAAGGTGGCGGGGTTATTCCACGCCTTGGCACGGTTCGTCGGTGCAGGTGAAAGGTGCTTTTCCTGGCGCGGTGCGCTCTTTGTCCTTGGTTTATCAGCGGGGAGACGCTTATGGCTTCTCCTGGGAGATGCCGGTGTGGTCCGGTTATTCTCCCGTGACGCATTTTGAGGTACAGCATCATGCTGGGGAATGGCAGTCGGATCGGGATGTTTCAGTGGGTGGTCGCTCTGGCGCCTTCTCTACGATGGTGGGGCGGAGCCTTGTTGCTGGTGCTCGTTACCGCGTCCGGGCGGTGAACGGGCATGGGTGGGGTCCGTGGGTGGAGTTGGACACTGCCGGTGGGGTTGAGGCTGTACGGCGGGGGCGGCGGCAGTCTTTCCAGGTGGGCCAGGAGTTCAGCAGTAGAGTGTCTTCGATTACTGAGCATGGGGCTTTTGTCTCGTTGGGGGTTGTGGATGGTCTTGTTCCTTCGGAGTGTCTCTCTATGCTCGCTGCCCAGGAATTGGGTGAGCTTTCAGTGGGCGATCCTGTCGTTGTTCGGGTGACTTCCGTGGATGGTAGGGACCCGGAGAAGGGGAACGTGCGGTTGACTCTTCCGTGTCTCCGGGACCCTTGGGACTTCCTGGCTGAGCGTCATTCCGTGGGGGACGTGATAGTAGGGGTTTATGACGGCCTGGCTGATTTTGGTATCTTCGTCCGCTTTGAGCTGGGTTTGAAAGGCTTGGTGCATAAGACCGAGATCCCACCGGGGGAGGATTGGCGGGCGGCAGATGCTTTTGCTGCTGGGCAGGTTATGAAGGTGAGGATTTGTTCGATTGATGTTGCGCGGCAGCGTCTCGGGCTTTCCTTGCTTGGTCTGTAGCTGGGCGGCTGTTGACAAACGGCCGGGAATCGGCTGTTTTTGTTGCACTCACTCAAAATCCTCGCTGTTGACAAAATGGGCTTGGATCACCCTCTGTTGGGTTTCCTATTCCGGTCTCTGTAGGCTACAGCTGTACGAATGGCTGCTGCTTATCCAGCTCTGCTTTTAGGTGCAGCTGCAGGGCCTGGTGGTGGGCTTGGTCCAGGTCTTTCAGTTCCCTGACGGAGTCGACTAGCAGCTCGCCGGCCTTTTCTATCTCCTGGCGGAGTTCGTATAATCCGACTCTGCGGTTGGATTTCTGAATATTGTGATGCGGGCAGAGCGGGGCGCGGTTGGTGATGTCGTTGGACCAGCCGGAGCCGCTGACGCTTTTAGGGTTGATGTGGTCCAGGTGAAAGTTGTTGGTGGTCTGGACTACTGTACCGTCCGCCTTGCGATTGGCGAAGCCGCAGCACCAGGCCTGGTAGCCGGAGAGTTCCAGTAATTTCTGCAGCATTAGCTGGTTCGGCATGTTGGCGGCGGGGACTTTGAACTTGCGTTCCGGGGTGGGCAGGTTCCTGGTCTTGGCGTGGCCGTTGTGCTCCGGGTCGGTGCGGACCGGCAGTTCGTTGGGCCCGTGGACGGTGGCCAGGCCGTTGAAGCCTTCGCCCAGAGTGTATTGGTCGTGGGTCTCCTCCTGGCAGTCCAGCAGAGCCAGGGAGGGCTTGGAAAATTGGCGTTTGAAGACGGTCCAGGCGCGGGGGTTGAGGTCGCAGGCCAGCCAGCGTCGATTCAATCTTTCGGCGGCGACGGGGACGTAGGCGCAGCCGGCGAAGCAGTCCAGGACGACGTCGCCTTCGTTGGTGGAGGCTTTGATTATTCTTTCGGACAGGGCGACTGGTTTCTGGGTGGGGTAGCCGGTGCGTTCGGCTGCGTGTGCAGAGAGTGGTCCGATGTCAGTCCAGATGTCTTGGACTGGTGTCCCTTTCATCTCGTGGAGATATTGTTTAACTCTGGGTGTGTTCCCTTCCTTGGGCCAATAGATGTATCCTTCCCGCTCTAGTAGGTTCATCTTCTCTTCCAGGGAAAGTTGGTTTGCTTTTTCTCCAACTAATTGTTGGATGATTCGTCTAGGGATGCTCCAGTGTCTCCCTGAATCTGTTGGGTTGTATCCTTTCCAGGTGCTGCCGGACTCGGCGCGGGTAGTTCCTGCTCCGGTCAATGTGATTGGCTGGAATATTCCCCTCTCGTCCGAGTAATTGAAATACTTTCCTTTGTACTCCTCTGTGTAGGGGGTTAGTACCCTGTTCCATTTATGTTCTGTTGACTTGCTGTAGAACAGTATGGTGTCGCTGGTGCGGCCATATTGTTTCTGTTCGTTGTGGGCGTAGGTTCTTCTCCATGTGATCTCATTCCTGAAGTTCTGGTGTCCGAATACTGCGTCCAGCAGCATTCTTAAATACCCGTTGGCGGTGTGGTCGCAGTGGAGGTACAGGCTCCCGGTGGCTTTCAGCACGCGGTGAATCTCCAGCAGGCGGACTGCCATGTAGCAGAGGTAGGCGGCGGTGGAGTCGCTGTGGGTCAGGGCGGCCGCTTCGATCAGCTCGGCGATGGCCGGGTGGTCGGCCTTCAAGTCGGTCAGCCAGTTCTCATGGATGTCCTTCTCCCAGGACCAGATGTCGTGGTACCGGGTTTCGGGCCAGTTGATGCCGGCTTGGTCGGCTTGTTCCTGGTTGTGGATGCCCCAGCGGGCCAGGAGTTCCAGCTCGGTCTGCTGTTCCAGGGCGGAGAGGGGCGGTTTCAGCGGGTCCGGGTTCTTGGGATTGCGGCGGCCGAAGGTTTCGTTTTTGGCGAAGGGCGGGTCGATGACGCAGAGGTCGATGCTTTCTGAGTTTAAGGACTGGAGGAAATGGTAGTTGTCGGCGATATAGACACCGCGATTGAGGGGACCTTGGGCATAAATCGGCTCTGTAAGAGGCGATTTATGCCCTGGCTGTTGGACTGCCTGGCTGTTGGCGGCGTTAGTCATGATGTAGGCGGCTCCTGGTAGGTGTTAGTCCTTGTGTTCTGCTGTAGTTTGCAACAGGCTGGGAAGGGGCATGGCGAGCTGTCTAGATCAGCTTCTGCTGCAGGGTTGCTTGTAGTGTTGCTGCGCGGGTGATGATGCGATTGATGTTCTTCACTTTCCCTGGGAATGGTCGTCTCCAGATGAGCTGGTAGATTTGGTAGAGCCAAGCTAACCACTTCTCGCTACGTTCTGTGCGCATTATTGCCTTTAGTACTGCTTTGCCTTCTAGGTTCATGCGGTAATGGAGTTCAGCGGAGTCGAGGCTGAGTTGGTCTATTCTGTTCTTTTCCTGCAGAAGTTTGTGCTTCTTCTCTTGTAGCTTGGCTACCTCTTTTTCGACCTCTTTCTCAACTTTGTCGGCTTTTCCCTCCTTGAGGATGCCGATGGCGAGTATCGGGATGCCGCCTAGTCCACCGAGTAGGCTGGCTCCGCCGGCCATTCCGGCCCCTCCGGCGGCTAGGGTGCCGCCCCCTAGCCAGGCTAGTCCTGCTTTTACGGCGTAGATGCCACTTAGGCTGCTGATGGCCGCGCCGGTCCCGGCAGTGCCAAACGCGCCGGCGATCCCTGCTGCGCCTAGGGTCGCGAGTGCCCCGGTGCCTAGTCCGGTCTTCGCGTTGGCATACTCATCGACGATAGTGTTGTATGCTTCCTGCTTTGCGGCTAGGTCTTCCAGTTTGGCTCTCCCTTCCTCGCCGAGGAGCTCTGGGTTCTCCTCCCACTGTTGGTTGGTGTACTCGAAGGCCATCCTTAGGTTCTCAATGGCATGGAGCCTTGATTGTCCAAAGAGTGGAAGTGCTTCGTCGTTGAATCGGTTGACTGATACTGCTGTCTCTTCGTGCTGGGCTTTGTAGAGGTCATACTCAGCTTGGAGGTGCTCTTGCGCTTTCTTGATGCGATGTTCACCGTGTTTTGTGGCTGTGAGGCCGGTGATGATGCTGGCGGCCCCCAGGGCTATGGGTATCAGTAGCGGTAGCGGCATATTTGCCCTCCAATCTTTGGGTATTGTCCTGTCTTAGTGCACTGGTTCATTGATCAGCTGCTGCAGCTCTCGGATGCCGATAGCTAGTTGGTGTAGCGCCTCGGGCGCCTCCGCTTGGGTGAGGTCTAGCTTCTGGGTGTAGCGGGCCAGGGCCCGGCTCTTCCGGTCCAGAGTGCCCTGGAGTTCGCCGATGCGGAATAGTCTCTTGTCCATGCGTTCCCGCTGCGCGGTCAGCCGGTTCATCTGCCGGTGCAGCTGGTCCACTTCGATTTCCACTTCTTTTTCGACGCGGCCGGCCTTTATCTCTTTGAGCACTCCCATGGCCAGGAGTGGCCCGGCGGCCAACCCGCCCAGCAGCACTGCGCCCCCGGCGATGCCGGCTCCGCTGGCGACTAAAGTACCGCCGCCCAGCCAGGCTATTCCGGCCTTGGCGGCGTAGAGGCTGCCCAAGCCCGAGATGGCGGCTCCGGTGCCGGCGGCGCTGATGGCGTTGATGGCGGAAGACGGCCCTGAGGCGCCTAGTTGGGCCATGTCCTGGGTAGCCAGGGTGCTGCCCGGGAGGGTGGTCTGGTCCAGTAGTGAGTCGTAGACTCCGTGGCTGTTCTTGAGTTCCACTAATTCGTCGTGGAGCGAGTCGGGCAGGGCGTGGGCGTGGTGTTGAACGGCTTGGTTGGCCAGCTTGATGGCTTCGCGGACGGCGGCCATCGCGTCCAGTCGCATCTGTCCCAATAGTGGCAGGTAATGCTCGTCGATTTCCTGCTGGGCGGCGACGGTGTGCTGGTGCTGGTTGGCGTAGGCGTCGTATTCCTGTTGATGATGGGCTTGGGCGCGTTTGATTCGGTCAGAGCCGTGCTTGGTGGCGGTGAGGCCGCCGACCAGGGTGACGGCGCCGATGGCGATTGGGATGATTATGGGTAGGGGCATTGCGGGCGGCTCCTTATGCTGGTGGGGGTGCTTTCAGTCTAACCGGGTTCAGATGGCCTGAGGATAGTTGGCTTGGCTGATTTCCTGCATCTGCTGTTCGTGTTCGGCTTTGGCGCGTTCCCGCAGGGCGATGACGCTGGGGGCGGGGATGCACTTGCGCAGGCCGTGGTCGTTCTGGATGCCCTGGGGTAGGATTGGTTCCAGGCAATTGTCGCAGGGCGGCAGGTACTCTTCGTCTATTCTGATGGTCTCTCCGGTTACCAGGTGGAAGTAGTGTTCGGTTCTCTGTTGGTGGGTGGCGATGCTGCCGTAGTCGGCTTCGTAGACGTGGGTGACGTGGTCCAGGTTGATGCGGATGTTCTTTGCTTTGACCCAGTGGGCTTCTTTGTATTCGCTGGTGGGGTGTCCTACGTGGCCCTCGGTAAATGTGTGAAAAGGCATGTGATGCTTCCTTCTAGTGCGTGGGGCTGTTGGCTTTAGGCTTTGAGTTTCCAGTCGCTTTCGGCTTGGATTTCCAGTAGGTATTCTAAGTTCTCTTTCAGTTCGGTCTCGGGGCGTTTGGCGTATTTTCCTTTGGTTCGGACCAGGTTGACCGGCGGGCTGCTGCCGTCCACCGGGTAGGCGTCGACGATGAAAGCTCCGGGGCCGGAGTGCTCTAGGAAGAGTTGGCGGCTGGCGCTGGGGAAGGTGACCGGCTCGGTGATGACGCTGCGTCCGGGCAGCATGCCTTCGCCTTGCCAGCCGGGGCAGGGCTTGGCCAGGCCGGCGGCGGGTTGGCTGAGTTTGATTTTCCAGGGGCCGTCGGCGGTTACTTCCAGGGTGTAGTCCTTCCAGGGCCAGGGGCCGGTCTGGATGGACTGGGTTCTCACGGTGGGGCTGGTCTCTTCAGTTGTATCCTTGCTTGGCGGTGCCGGTGGCGCTTCGTTCATGATGACGTAAAGGTCGTTGGTGTCGGCTGCGCCTACCTTGTCGATCAGGACGATGTGGGGTACCGGGGTTGGTTGCGGGGTGGCGCCTGTTGAATGGCCGTTGGGGGCGGTGTTGGGGCGTAGCACTACCTTGAATTGTCCGGCGCCTTCGTGCTTGGTGGTGACCAGGGCTAGGCCGGGGATCAGGTGGAAGGTGGTGGTCGTTTTCCGGCTGTCGGTGCCGCGGCGTTCGACGCTTCGGCCGGCGTTCAGGGCCTTGCGCAGGGCTTTTTGGTCGGGGGCCTGAAGCGTTTTTGATTGTGGCGGCGGGACGACGGTGAGGGACCAATCGCTGGCGGCTTCCACTTCCAGCATGTATTCGGTGTTGGGCTGGAGGAGCAGGTTGCTGGCGGGGCCGTTCTGATTCACCGAGCGGATGATGTCGATCGGTTCGCCTCTGCCGTCCACGGGGTAGGCGGTGACGCTCAATGGTGAGGGGTTCTTCTGTTCGTGATGCAGCGCGATTGGCTGGGAGCCGATGGTGAAGGGCGCTGAGAAATAGGGCTGGTGGGGTGGGGTGGTTGTTCCGTTCCAGTCGGTGGGGGCTTTGCTGCCTCCGGCCCTGGGCTGGGTGATGGTTACGGTCCATTTGCCGCTGGCTTTGACTCTCAGGTAGTAGGTCTTGGGAAATGGCTTTCCGGCGGTTTCGGCCGGGTGGGGTTGGATCATGACGAGTTGCTGTCGTTTGATGCTTCCTTCCGTGTCGGCCAATGTTACGGCCGGGTCTCCGGCTTCTTTGTTGGCTGGTTCGAGGGTGGCCTGGAAGGTTCCCTCGCCGCGGTGCTCGCACTCGATGATGGCTAGTCCGCTGTTCAGGGTGAAGACCTGGGGGACGGCGGCGCCGGTGCCGGAGCGGGTGATGGTCTTGGTGGTTTGATAGCTCTCCACTCTTGTTGGGTGGGCGCTGGGTAGCGATGCCTGTGAGCCGTTGGGATGGTGTGGGGAACGGACTGGTCCGGTGGCGGCCTCGCCGTTCTTGTTGATTACCGGGATGTCCAGGGTGTCGCGCAGTGCTTTGGCCAGCAGGGCGATCCGCTGTAGTCCGGCGTACTTTTCTTCTTTGGTCGCCTGGCCGGCGGCTTCTTTCTGCCGTTCGGTCTTCAGCTGTTCCTGGAGTAGCTGGTTCAGTTCTCTTACGGCTCGGCTGATTTCCTGGGTGCGTTGGTGGATGCCGTCGAACTTGGTATGGAGCAGTTTGAGCTCGCTGATTTCCTTTCTGATGCGGGAGACTTCGTCGTCCACTTTCTTCTCGAAGTTCCCGGCCTGGAACTCCGCCAGTATGCCCCACGCGGCAATGGTGGGGATGATCGCGATTCCTGGCAGTATCAGGTTGGCGCCTAGGGCTGCGCCTCCGCCACCGGCGGCTAGTGCCCCTCCGCCTAGCCAGGCTAGGGCTGCTGAGCTGGCGGCGGCTCCACTGAGTCCGGAGATGGCTGCGCCGGTAGAGGCGATGCCGATGGTGCTGGCTAGGCCGTAGGCTCCTAGTGAAGCTAAGGCGCCCACGGCCAGGCCGCCGGCGGTCCCGGCGGCGTTGGTTGTTATCTTGCTTAGTATGGGGTCGTAGATCTGGCCTAGCTTCTCCAGCTCCTGGAGGTCTTTGAGCAGGTCGTCAACGATCAGGTTGGGATTCTTCAGTCTGGCCTGTTGCAGGAAAGTGATTGCCTCCTTGATCGTCCGCATGGCGTCGATGCGGTCTTGGCCCAAGCTCTCGATCGCTTTGTTTACTTGTTCTTGGAAGTCTTGGGTCTTCTGGCCTTGGTTGGTGTATTCCGTTTCGCTCCGCTTCAGGCGTTTCCTGGCTTTCTTCTTACGATCGTTGGCGTGGATAGTTGCGGCGCCTGAGCCGCTTAACGCGGCGGCTATTCCGATACCAACGAGGATGGGGATGAAGAATGGCATGGTCGTATTCGACTCCTTGAGACTTTGTGCTCTGTTTAGATCTCTATGATGTGCCCTTGCTCCCAGCGTTCGATGAAGACGTTGAGTTCTTCCAGGGGGTTCTGCTGCATGATGTTCAGGATCCCGGCTAGCATGACGTGTATCTGGTCGTTGTTATTATTATCGACTGCCTGGTGTAGGAGGCCGAAGAGGTCGTCCAGGGAGCCGCGGCGTTCGGCGAATCGTTGGTCGATGTAGGACTGGAGGACTTGCTGCTCGGCGTTGATCTGGGCGATGAGGACGTCGCGTTGGGCGTGTAGTTTCGCTACTTCCAGGTCGGTCTTCTCGGTGTCCTGGGTGAGGTACTTGAACAGTAGGCTGGCTATGGCGGGGCCGGCTATTCTGGCCCCGGTGAACGCTGCTGATGCTACCATGGGCTTCCTCTTGACGTGGTGGTTCTTACTAGAGTGGTATGGCTCCGTTTACTCGCTCGGGTCCTTCTTGTTGCCTATGCTGGCGGTAGAACTGGCTGGTGTCTGGTTCTCCAGTCGCTTCGTTGATTGCTCGTATCAGGTGTAATGCCTGGAGCATCGCTTGTTCTAATTGGTAGGCATGCTCTTCCTCTGCCGGTGCCTCGGGTGTGCTTTCTGCTAGTTCCCTCGTATGTGTCTGTAGCTCTTCCGTTGTCCTTTGCAGGTCCTGGTATGGCGGCAGTTTCTCTGTGATTGAGTTGAAGTCGCTTTCTATTGCGGTCATCCGTTCCGCGGATTGCCTGCTCATTTCTAGGAACTCTCTTTCTTGTTTCCCAGCGATGGCTGCTCCGAGCGGCAGTGTGATTATGCCTAAGCCCAGGAAGGGTGGCCAGGGGAATAGCATGTGTATGTCGAATAATTCGTCGAAGTTTATTCCTGGGTCTTCTACTCTTCGGTTCGAGTTGGAATCATTGGGCTGGCCTATTGGCTTTTTGGTGCGGAGGACTTCTTGGGCTTGGTTGAATGCTTGGTTCATTTCTTTGACGTGGGTCTGGAGGCGTTCTCTGCTTTCGTAGAACTGCCTTACTCTTTCTTCGTGGATGACTGTCCGCCTTTCTAGCGCGTCTTCGGCGTTCTTATGCTTCCTGGTGTGAACTGTTCCGAAGGTGGCTGCGGCCCTTAGGTCTCGTCCGAATCCCATTTTCGTCTTCCTGATTCTTGCAATGCAGGTTCTTCTCTTACGGTCGCTTGGTGGCGGTTTCGTAGAGTTGTCTGGTGATTCCTATCTCGCCGAGCAGCTGGTGCTGGCGGTCTTGATTGTCTCGGAATGGCCCCCACATTGTCTCGCATTGTTGCATGGCTTCTGTGTTGGCAGCAGCCATTGCGTTTCTCGAGCAGGTGAGGTACCGGCTCTGAAAGGATATTATGTCTTGTCTTACTTCTCTTAGTTCCTCGTCTAGTTCGTATCTCTTGTTCGTGAGGAACTCCTTCCAGGCCTCGTTCTGCGTCTTCGTGTACTCGCTCCCTTCCCGGCTTCGGTCGTAGTCTATGGC
This sequence comes from uncultured Acidimicrobiales bacterium, assembly GCA_958295925.1. GTDB lineage: Bacteria > Actinomycetota > Acidimicrobiia > Acidimicrobiales > CATQHL01 > CATQHL01. The sequence goes on along the minus strand of OY282384.1, from coordinate 51,505 downwards.
TTCCTGCCAAGCTTGCTGCAGTCGACTGTCTCCTTGTTCCAGTGTCGTGTTTATGCTCATAGCTACTAAGGCTGTGGCGGCTGTAGTCACTAATACCTGGGGTAATCTTCTTTTGAGCTTCTCCAAGCTAAATCTCCAGCACGTGGTTGGTGTCTCGGTAGGCTACAACGAATTGGTCGTAGTCGGCCAGGGGGTCCAGCTTGATGATGCCCAGGATGCTCTGCAGGGCGAACAGCAGATGCTGGTTGTTGCCGCTGGCGACGGCTTGGTGCAGCAGGTCGTAGAACTCCTGCAGCGCTTCGTGCCGCTCGGCGAATCTCAGTTCGTAGTAGCGGAGTATCTGCTCCTGTTCCAGTTCTAGTTTCCGGGTCAGGACCGCGGAATACTCCTGGATCCAGGCCTGCTGAGTGGCGGCAGCCTCATGGGCTTGGTACATCTCGCTGATGGACTGCAGGGTGCTTTCGACTAACGGCGTGAGGCCTATTATCTTTCCCAGGTGGCTGGTCATATTTCCTGCTCCAGGATGGCGCGTTGGGCGCTGTTCAGGGCCGGTTCTTCGATCAGGCTGCGTAGCGTCTTGGCGCCCAGGTAGACCTGGTGGGGCAGGTGCAGGTCTGGTTCCACTGGGACGTTGACGCTGCCCTCGGGGGCGTTCAGCGCCGGCAGGGGCAGGGCGCGGGCCTTGGCCAGCAGGTCCTGGACTGCCTTGTCGCCGTTTTCGATTCCGGTCTTGAGTTCCTTGATGCGCAGCATGGCGGTGCGCATGGTGCTGGCCTTCAGCCCGAGTTTGGCTTCGGTCTGATTGAGCTGGCCGATTTTCTCGTTGACTTCCTGTTCGGCCTCGTGGGCTTTCTTCTCGCTCCAGAGGGCGGTGGCCAGGGCGATGGGGGCCAGTACTATGTTGGCCCGGGAGGCCACGTTCAGTATGGTGGCTCCGGCGGCGATTCCTCCGCCGCCGGAGGTTAGGGCTCCTCCGCCCAGCCAGGCTAATCGTGCAGCTTCGTTCGCTGCTCCGGATAGGGTGCTGATTCTGGTGCCGGTGGAGGCTACTCCGAAGAGTCCGGCCGCGGTATATAAGGCGCTGGGGGTGGCGGCGGCTACTCCGCTGGTCGCGCCGGCGGCGGTGCTGACTCCTAGGCTGACCTTGATGTCCTGTTCTAGCTCTGTCCATTCCGCTAGGACTTCGTCGGGTATTTCGGGGATGGCTTCCAGGTCGTACTGCTTGGCTATGCCGCGTAGATAATCGGCGGCTTGCTGCAGGGTTTCGGTGGCTTTGACCCGGGTTCGGCCCAGGGTCTCGCTGGCGGTGGTGAAGTCCCGGTGGACGTTCTTCGTTTCCTCTTCGATGCGCTGGGTCCCTTCCTTCTTCGCTTCGAATCGTTTCTTGGCGTTTCTTTTCTTCAGGGCGGCATGGGCGGTGATACCGAGGGTGACTACTCCGACGGCTCCGCCTATTGCGATTAGGTGAATGGGCATGGTGGGAATGCTCCTATTGGAGTTGGGGTAGCTGGGGCCTACCCTGGTACGCCCGGGTGGGGCAGGTTTAGTGCTTTGGTCAGCTCTCTGCTCAGCTCGCTCATCGGCATCGGGGTCAGTATCACTTCGCTGGTGTGGCGCATTTCGATCCTGGTTGCGGGTAAGCGGTCTGCGCCTTCGGTCCGTTCCCGGAAGCTGGAGTTTATTGTGCCGATGCCGCCTTCCCGCGTGGTGGTGCCTTCGCGCATCCTGGCGATTAGCCTGGCGTTCAGCCATTGGTCGTGCTGGGAATGGTCGTCGTAGACCGGCACTTTGATGAACATCTTCCGTCCTTGCCCTTAGCTGGTCTGCGGTTCGGCTACGGCCGGGGTTTCCGGGTTGAGGGTTCGGGTCCAGTCTTCGGCCAGCATGTCGGTCTGGCTGGCTAGCCAGGGTACTAAGTTGTCGTCGCTGGTCTTCATGAAGATGTAGTCGTTGGTCATGGGGCAGTCGGGGCCCGCTTTGTGCAGTTCCAGGTACATGCCCTGGCCGTTCCAGCCGGGGCGCGTGACCCGGTGTCCTGCTTTCAGGTCGCTGATGGCGGTGCCGAAGTCTGCCATGAGGCAATCCTCCTTGTTAGTTGGGGTTAAGTTCGCTCGGTCCACCGGGGCAGTCTGCGTTCCGGGGGTTGTACCAGCTCGACTGTTCGGGTGCTGGTCGCTTTGGGGTTGGTCGACTCCAGCCAGCCGGTGAAGGAGCTGGGTCGCATCAATGTGGTGAGCTTCTGTCCGTTCTGCTGCTCCACGTGGATGATTCTCGGGAGTTCGGGGCCTTGAACCGCGGTCGGAAACAGGTCGTCCACTGCGGCGTCGCCGGTCTGCTGCAGGGATAGCTGCAGGCGTTTTCGCGTTCTGGTCTATTCCTGCTCTTTGGTCAGGGTTGCTTCCAGCACTGCTGCGGTTGCGTCGGTCAGGGCGTAGGTCCAGTTCTCGATGACGATTCCGTTGTCGGTTCTTATGCACTCCGACAGGTCGTAGTTGTCCATGAGCTTGGCTTCGGCTTGGTCGATGGGCTGGCTGATGCCTACGTACTGGTGCGGGTATTCGGTGTAGTCCGGCATGTGGGGGTGTTTCCTTCGCGGTTGCTGGCTGTTCTGGGGGTTTGGGGCAACCTGGTTATTGTAAAGCTCTTGCCTTGCCGGGCTTTTCCTACGCTGGCGTTGCTACTGAGACTTTCTGCCAGTGCGGGGCTTTGGCTCTTGCGGGGTTGCTCATGCCCAGGCAGAGCTGCCGGTCGCCTTGGATGACGTAGAGCAGGTGGACGATGGCGGTGAGGCTGCGGTCTTCCTGGTCGACCAGGTATAGCAGCCGGGGCTGGTGCCAGGCGTCCTGGTGCAGCATTTCTCCTGTCGGTGGTAACTGTGTGTAGTCCAGGGTCAGGATGATGTTGAGTACTGTCCGGCCGTGGGGCTGGGGGGTGGCGCCGTTGGTGGAAGGCTGGGCTCCGTTATTTTGCTCCGGGTGCTGGCCGTTGGGGCTGGCGCCGTTTCTCCGGTGGTGGCCGGGCAGGGTGCGTAGTTGGACCTTCGCGGTCAGCAGGGCTTGGGTCAGGTTGGTCAGTAGGAACGCATAGTCCTGGATGATTAGTTGATGGCGGTCCAGCTCTCCGCTGGGCGGCTCCCCGTGGCGCGGGGTGAGGCGGTGGTAGGTGTCGCGGTCGAGAGCTTGGCTCATCCCGGCGTAGCGGCAGTGGACGAAAGTGGGGTGGTGGGAAGGTCTGTTTTCGTTCATAGTTCTGGTTGGTAGCGGCTTGGTTCTTAGAGTACCTGGATCCGTTCCTTTAGATAGCGTTTAATCCTTGGGTTTAGCCCAAAACTGGGTTGTTTCTTCTAGCGGCGCAGGCGTCGCTTCCGGTGTCCGACGGTGATGGTTACGTCCTTCTTGGGGCAGACCACCAGGTAGCAGTGGAACCATTTCTCGATTACTTTGTACTGGGCGTCGCCCAGGCCGCGGCGGGCTTTCTTCCTCGCGTCCCGGTTCATGGAGTAGGAGATCGAATCGCGGTTGCGGATCCGGCGGCAGACGCCGTAGTCCAGGAGGACCTGGATGATGCCGGGGTTGATGCCGCGTTGCTGGAGTCTTCGTTCGGCGTGGGCGGTCTTCAGGACGGGGAGGTCGGTGGGGGCACTGGTAGGGCTGTTGGTCTTGTCGTCGGCTGGCAAGGACAGTGGGGTACTGGAGTCTGGGTCAGACATGACTTGCCTCCTGTGGGGGTGGATGTGAGGATGGATGCAGGCAGGCGGCAAGTCTTCATTGTAGGGGTTATGTTAAGGGAGTTTTCGCTTCTATGTTAGTTCCTTGTTTTTACTTGCGACCTTGAAGTAGCATTCTACCTTGAGGCTCGCTCCGTCTATGGTGATCTTTATCTGGTCCTTGAATGCGGTAAACGCATTCTCGAAATTCCCTTTTAGTTCCAGTTTCTCCTCGGTGTCGTCTAAGCCTTGGATCAAGGCTTTGTACAGAGTTGCTCGTGCGTTCGAGAATTTGATCGCGTTGCGGAATTCCGGTGGGTACCTTGTAGCCTCTACTAGGGTGTATTTGTTGCTCCACTGTGCAGATTCTAATTGTGGAAAATCTGCTGCTTCGAGCTCTGAGACGCGTACGTATCTCATATTTTCGTGCTCAAGGAAGTACTGGTCTTTTAGTCTCCTTACTTCTTTCCTGCTGGGCAAGCTGAAATTGAAGAGTGTATATCCTCCTCTGGCATTCGTAATCTCTCCTCTGAGTGGGTAACGCATCTGTAGTAGTTCTGATACAGAGATGGTTCCTTCCTGGATTACTTCTTCCTCTCCTGGGATGGAATGTAGTATTCCATTCTCTTCTATGGTCAAGTTTAGGATTGCTCTGAGCTCAGTGTCCACGTGGTTTCTAAGGGTGTCTTTCTTACTCATCGCTTTCGTTCTCCTTCTCGGCTCTTGAGTGTTATTTTATGTCGGTTGGTGTTTCTCTGGGGTAGGTTTACTTGTGGCGGTTCGTGATGGTGCGATGTAGCCAGTGGCGTTGTCCTTCTGTCGGCAGGGAGCTGACGTTGTCTGGGAGGTAAATGGTCATTGCTGACTTGGGTTCTAGTACTTGGACGCCGCGCATCCTCTTTGGTTCGGGTAACTTTCCGGTCAGGTGAAGGACTAGCTTCTGGTCTACGTACGGTTTCCAATGCTCTGGTGCTCTTTCCAGTGCTAGGACGTATTCGTTCCGTAAGTAGACTGCGGTCAGGATGATTACCCAGTGAGGGTAGCTGAAGCTGTCGGCGTCGCCAAATACGTCCATGAGGGCGATTTCCCTCTCCTTCCGCTTACTGGTGTCGCTGTGGGCTCCTTCTGTGTTCCGAATGTAACGGATTGTCTCTAGGAGGGTGAATTGTTTGGTTTCTCCGGCCTCCGTGATTGTCTCGTATAGTGGCTGGCTTCCCCAAGCACCGATGTCGATTGTCGGTTCCTTGTAATCTTGGAAGAGGCGTTCCTCGGTTTGGAAGAAGCCCTCGCCGGTGTGCTTTATCCCGTGCATCGGGTGGATCTCTTTGCGGAGCTGCCACTTAGTAGTGTGTACTACTTCTGCCGGTCGTGGATGGAATATCCCGCGTTGGCTGCCTCTGGCCATGCTTCTCAGAGTCTGCATTGCTTTTGGCTCGGTGATCCATTTGCAGTAAAGCATCTCGAACTCGAATTGCTTGATGAATGGTTTAGCTTCTGTGGGTGCTTGCAGTGGGTGCAACAAGAGGTCTTGGATTACCTCTGCTAATAGGTTCCCTCCGTGTCTTCCGATGGGCAGTAGTTTCCCAAGCTCTACAGCTGGTTGCTGGACGTGGGCCCTTAGCTCTAGGTATTCGTCTTGGGGTTCTAGAGATTTGAGCATGCTCTTGAGAGTGAGGTCAATTGTGCCTATTGCGTTTCCGAAGGCCTTGCTCTGCTCCCGGGTGGCGTTTGGGTTCGGCTCCCATACCTTCATGTTTTGGTCTAATTTCCTTCCTCGTGAATCGTTTCTGCTTCTTGGTACTGGTTGTAGCCTAGTCCTCGCACGTGGGGCTCTTGGTGCAAGAGTAGGCGGAGCCGGGTTAATTCTTCAGGGTCCCAGCCTAGAGCTTCGGCGACTGCTTCGTCCCAGAGTTGTCGCACTCTGCATTCTCCGTCGCGGAACTGGGGGACTACCATGTTTTTCGTTGCCTCCCAGCAGTCGGTTAGGGTCTTCAGGGTTGCTTTTTCTTTGATATTGGGGATTTGGATGCTCTCCAGGGGCTCTGGATTGTATTGGGGGAAGGCTATTGTGCGACCGGCGCTGCTCAGTATTTGGAGACGGCCTGGGGTAGAGTTGAGGAATACTGCTACGGCTTTAGCTTCCTCGGCGTTAGGCCCGGTGATGGGCAGCCACCCACGTCCGACGTAGGCTTCGTCACTGGCAATGGTGGTCAGCCGGGCGGTGGACGTATTCTGTCCTGATGTTATCATCAGGAAACCGGCTTTTGATAGTAGTCGTTTGCGCATGCGTTGCTCTTCGTCCGGGTTCGTCGGCTGCCATTGCGCGTCCGGCGTGCTTCGGATGGTTCTCTGTCCGTCGGCGCCTTTTGAGTCGATGATGGGAAAGCTACTTTTATTTCCGGGAGTGGCCGGGATAAAGTTGGACTTCCTCATCATATCGCGGGTGGCTTCACAAGAATATCCGTGTTCCTGAATGGTTCGCATTTCCGGGTGGGCGGCGAATTGCCGGGCCGCTTCCGCCAATTCGGGCGACCGCCAGACGGCTGGCGTCCAGTCGCCTTGTTCCATTTGATTGGCGGGCCACTGGGAGATCTCTCCCCATCCGTTTGGAATTTGGCCTTGTTGGCAATCCTGCAGATTTTGGTGTAAGTCCGCAACCTCGGTTTCAGCCACTGGCATCCGGTCTAGGTGGACGAAACGGGTTGGCACCCTGGAGCCTGGGGCTTGATTGTCCATGATGACAATACTTTCGTGGATGCCCGTGCCTTGGCTCATATTGACGTTGCGTGGTTGGTGGGAAGTCAGGATCGTGCGGATGTGGTATCGCTGGGCGAGTAGTTTTCGCTCGTTTAATCCTGATGTGTTGGAGAGCGAGATAGTTGGGCAGATCATACTCAGGACGTTGTTCTCATGCCCTTGTTGCAGTTGGCCCGCTAGGGCCGCAAACAAGGGCATGACGGAGTTCTTGTCGACGAACTCCGTCAGGCCCGGGTCGCTTTTCACCAGCAGGTTCTCCATCTGGTCGATCCGTTGCCGCAGCTTGTTCTGAATCTCCTTGGGAAATTTCTCTCCGACCTTGGTGCGGTTGCTGAAGGGTGGGTTCATTACGATGTTCCGGGGACTTCGTGCGGCTTCCACCGCGCCTTCCAGCGCGGTCTCCTGCTGCTTCTCCCAGGCGTTCCGGGTCTGGATCGCTTCGTCTTGGAATCCAAGCTGCCCGGGCTGGGGGACCAGGGACTGCTGGCTGATCAGTTCCAGGGTTCCGGCGGAGACGCGGTCCGGGTATTCGGGGTTGGGGCCGTAGGGCATCTGGAACAGGCCCATTCTTCTATAGCGGATGTCCTGGGTTCCGCCGGTGAGCTGGGCGGCGGCCAGCTGCAGGGAGATGGGGTCAATGTCCAGGCCCTTGAGGACGTCTTCGACGGCTATTTTCTGCAGCTGGGCGAGGTGCTCTTCGCTAGCTCCCTGCAGCCGAGCCCGGCGTTTCAGGTCGGCCAGGACGGCGGCCAGGATCGTCCCGCTGCCGCAGGCTAAATCAATCGTCTTCATTTCCCGCCAGGTCTCTTCGCTGGTCCAGTCCTGGGGTTCGTGGCAGTCCAGGGTCAGTCGGGCCAATAGCGACGCTGCCGTGGGCCGGGTGAAGTAGGCGCCGTCGGAGGCCTGGTGGCCGCGTACCTTGTTGAATAGCGCTCCGGCGTGGTCGGCGCCCAGGTCGGCGTAGGTGGCGGCCAGGCGTTCGGCCTCGGCTGCCAGGTGCCGCAGGGCCCGTTCCAGGCCGGCGACCCGTTCCGTGTCCTCGATGGTTTCGATGACGCTGAGGGCCGGTTCTATTATAGGCAGGAAGTCGACGCGGCCGATGCGGTCCCATTCCCTTTTGATTCTTCTAATTACGTGGACGTCCTGTTTGATTTCCTTCAGGTCGCTGACGTTGGGCAGCCACTGCCCTTGGGCGATGCGCTGGTGCAGCATGGCGGCGTTCATCAGTAATAGGGCGGCGATGGTGCAGCCGTCGGCCTGCTGCTTCTTGTCGTCGGGCTTGAGTAGGTCCAGGCCTAGGTGTCGTTCCAATTCCGCCTTGAGTCCGTCCTGGGTGAGTTGGTGGGCGGCCTCCTTGATGGAGGCTTCGATCAGGTTGGCGTCCCGCTGGGGCCGGTTCTGGACCAGTCCCGACTTGGCCAGGAGGTTCATCTGGATGGCCTGGCCGTGTTCGTCCAGGTTGGTCCGCATCAATAGCTGGTAGGCTGATTCCTCGTGGATGCTGCGGCGCTGGCGGCGGGGCGGCCGGTTCTCGCCGGTGGCCAGGCGGAGGCCTTCGCCTTTGTTGAGCATGTCCTGGGCGCGCTTCTTGGACTTGTCCAGGTCGATTGGCCCTGGAGTGCCGTCGTTCTGGGGCTTCTGCCGTACCACGCAATCCTGGCGGATTTCCAGGGAGCCGTCGCTGTGCTTCTTACCGGCTAGGATCTCGGTGGGTTCCGGGAGATGGGCTGTAATAGCTTGGGTTGTTTCAATCGTTGCCGCTGCTTCGGCGGCGGGGGCCGTGCCGGGCTGGCCGGCGCCTTCGGGGCTGCCGTTCAGCCCTTGGAACATGGGGCCGTCTTCCTCGGAAAGCGGGCCGGTCCTGGCGGCGGTGACGCTGAGCCGGGCGGCTTCGTTCCCGGTCCTTTCGGTTACCGGCCGGAACTTTCTATTGATCGGCATCTGGTCGGTCAGCACGAGTTCCAGGTCTTCCACGGCTTGGCCGGGTTCTCCGGTATGCTCCCGGTAGCTGAAACGCTTGTCCTCTCCGATCGCGATGGCTACTAGATTAGTCACTACCGGCGGCGGCTTGGGGACGTAGAGGGTCAGCAGGTCGGCCAGGTTGTCTTCGATCCTGGAGTCATGAGCCCTGAGCGCTAGGAGAATATCGCCCAGCTCCTTCCAGCCGTCGTCGGGTCCGCTGTGCTTCAGCCATTGTTCGGGGTCGGCGTTGGGCGGAATCACGATGGGGCAGATGATGTAGCCGGTTTCCTTTCCTGGAGAAGTCCGCATGGCTCTTCCCACGGCTTGAATCACGTCGATGGGGCTGCGCCGGGGTTCCAGGAAGGCGATGGCGTTCAGGGAGGGTGAGTCGGTCCCTTCGCCGAAGATGCCGACGTTGATGATGGCGTGGGGTGCTTCTTTGGTGGCTTGGGCCAGTTTGCGTTTGGCGTTGTCGCGTTTGACGATGTTGCTGCTCGCGTCCAGGTGCTCCAGTTGATAGTGCGCCGGCCCTTCCGGCATCTTGTTCTCTGCCATCCAGATGCGGAGCCAGCTGCGGATGGTGTCCGTGCTCAGCTCTCGCTGCATCTTCTTGGACTTCTCCACCGTGTTCATGAAGGCGATGCAGGATTGGATCGGCAGGTGGAGCTTTTCAGTTTGGTTGCGCTGTTGTTGGGTCTGTTGGTTGTTCTGGCCGTCTTGGTCGTCCTGCTTGTCTTCCGGGTTGGGCGGCCACTGAGTGGCGCCGGCCATGGCCAGGGCGAAGGCCAGCCCCTTCAGGTACTTGGTGACGGTCAGCTGGTTGGTCCCTTTTCCGGTGTCCTGGAGGGCCATCAGATTGGCTTGTTCCAGGGCCTGGTGGTCGTTCACTCCCAGGGCGATTATCTTGTAGTCGCTGAGCCATTCGTTCCTGACGGCTTCGACGTACTGTTTTTCGTAGAGGACCACGCCGAAGATGGATTCGTCGTTCATCGAGCGGACCACCCAGTCGCTGTCGGGGACGGCCCGGCGGGCTTGCTGCGTGTAGATCCGCGGGGTGGCGGTCTGGTAGATGCGATATTTTGCCGGGAAGGCCTGTTGGTCGTGGCACAGGGTGAAGTCGCGGATGCGCTGCTCGGCCTCGTAGGCCTTGGCGGAGGCGCCCTGCTTCTTTTTCAGCCCGGCGGTGCGGTGGGCCTCGTCGGCGATGAGGACCTGGACCTCGGCTTCGGCCAGCTTCAGGGCTTCGGCGACGGCGGCGCCGGATTGGTAGGTGCCGAAGATGACGCTGATGGCTTTGTCGTCGCTTTCCTGGTTCTCTGCTTGTCCTTGCCGTATCCAGTCGGCGATCTCCTGGGAGTCGGTGGTTACTTTGCCTTTGAGTTCCTTGGCGCTGACGTTGCTGTTGTCCAGGGTGGGGTCTTCGGCGGTGTTGCGCTTATCCTCGCCCCGGGGGTCGTAGCCGGCGGTCTGGTCGGAGCAGACGGCCAGGGCGCGGAGGGGCCGGTGGGCCTGGTTGAGGTATTCCTGCCGCAGCTGGGCGACCAATGCGATTGAAGGACAGAGTACTATCGAAAGCTGCCCGGGGTCGGTCAGTTCTTCCACTATTCGCAGTGATATGCGGGTCTTCCCGGTGCCGCAGGGTAATATCAGTCGGCCGCGGGCCTGGCCGACGGGGAGGCCGCCGGTATCGGATTGTTCGTGCTCTTTGAGTATTCGGACGCTGGCGGCGACGGCCTCGTGCTGCATGCAGGACTTGGTCTGGATGGGCCGGCTCGCGCCGTCGTTACTGTCAATGTAGTTATCCGGCAGGAAGGCGTCCTCCTGGGCCCGGCAGTGGGGGCAGGGTTCTTCCTGGTAGCTTTGGCTCTGGGCCTGAGCCACCAGGTCGGCGTGGAGGTTGACCAGCTTGACCGGGCGGCCGGGGTCGGACATGGTTGCCACTTGCCCGGCGTTGCCGCTGATCTGGTTGTCGCCGTTGGTGACCAGCCAGCGTTCGGCCCAGAGGGGGTTGCTGGAGGCGGCGACGAACTTGTCCAATTCGCCTTTCTGGATGTCCTGGCCCTGGCCGGCTTCGTTGAGTTGCCGGGCTTTGCACTGGATGGCGACGTAGGCGCCATCGGACCGGCGTTGGGCTACGGCGTCGATGCCGATGTCCTGCTGGGAAGTCTCCGGGAAGTGGTCTTCCCGCTCGGGCCAGTCGGCCCAGGAATGGCAGGCGGCTAGGTCGTATTCTTTAATCAGGGGCGCGGCGCTGATGGTTATGGCTTCCAGCCAGCGGCCTTGGGTTGGGTTGGGGTTGTTTTCTTCCAGGGACTGGAGGGCTTGCTGGATGGCGTCTTGAGTGGCGTCGGTGGTCTGGGCGGGGTCGTTCTGCATGCGGTGTTCTCTTTCCTTCGTAATGGTAGGAGTGGGCGGCTACTGCTGCGCCGGGAGGCGGCTGGGTTCTCTATTGACTGGTCGATGGGCTGCTCGGTCGTTCTGTCCGGTGATGCGGATGTCGTGGGTGACTACTGCGGCCCACCTTTGCTTCCTGTCTTGGGCTTTGGGAATGGCTATTCTTATCTGTACCGTGTTCCAGAATCGGGGGATGATGAAGGCAGCGGTGTCGGTTTGGGTCTCTCCTGGGTTGAGTGCCCGCTGGGAATCGGAGTGCGTTATCCGCTCCAACAGGTCCCAGGGGAACTCTCCCGGTTCCGTTTCTATTCTCGACCGGCCGTCCGGTTGGTTGAAGTATTCCTTGACCTTCTTTTCGATTATATCCGTGGCGTAGGGTGCTACCCCGTGGCAGGTCCACTCGATGTTTTCTACGTGGGCTACCGCTTTGGAGGGGTTGTGCATCTCTGCGGTCGCGGTGACCTGGGTCTGTTCGTCGCCGTAGTCTTGGCTGGTTGCCTGCAGCGTGACGCTCAGGAAGGGTCGCTTGGTGCGGAATACTTTCCGTTTGATGGTGTCTAGTTGCATTGACTTGCTTCTCTTCTGCCCAGTGCTGGGAATTGGTCTCATAGTATGTGAAAGATGGTTCCGCCGCCTTGCTGGCCGGGGGTGTGTGGTGGGGTGGTAGGGTCGCGTTGCGCCATCGGATGATAGATGGTCCCGGCGCCGTGGGTGCTGCGCACCAGCAGGGCGAAGGCATAATTTGGTTTGGTGAGCTGGTAGGCCATGACCTGGTCCAGGTCGTTGATTTCCACTTCTTTGACTGGTTGGAGGCGGGTTTCCAGGCGGTCGCCGTGGTCTCGGTAGTAGACCGCTTCGTTCTTGAGGTTCAGGGCGAACCAGCCTTCGGCTTTTCCGTCCTTGGTGGACTGGGTCTCTTTGTAACTCATCCCTGGGGGAAAGGGCGGGTAGCCGGGCTTGGCGACGTAGAAGTGTCCTTGTCGGACTTCGGGCAACGGCATGGCCTTAGTTTGTCCTTTCCGCTTCTGTTGGCGCCGGTGGGACTGGCGGGACTGGCTCGAAGGTGGCCCAGCCTTCCTGCTGCGCTGGGGTATTGGTCTTCCGATTGCTGGTGGTGCGGCGCATCCGGGGATGGTAGGTGACCACGTTGTCGGCTTCTTTCAGGGTTACGGCGAAGACGCTGTCCGGGCTGGTCAGCTGGTCGGTCAGGATTTCGTGGGTCGTCATGCGGTAGTTGGCCCGGAGTCGGACGTGGATTCCCCCGTTGTCGATGTGATACTCGACGATGTCGTCGTTCCCGCTGGTGGCGCACCAGTTCTGGTTGTCCAGGTAGTCTTCTTCCGGCTTGAGGGCCGGGGTGTCGGGTTTGGCCACGTAGATGTGGCCGTATTGAACCATGGCGGGTGTCATGCTGGGGTTCTCTCCTTCTTGGCGTCGGTCTGGCTTGGCGGTGGGGTTATCGTCGGTCGGTCTTCTATTCTCATTGTAATCGGGGTTGTTTGCCAGTGGGAGACTGTGGCTGACCGGGTTTCCAGAGCTGGGGGAGGGAAGGCAGTGGCAGCGATGAAATAAAGGGAGTGGTGGGGTGGTTTCAGTCTATTAGCCAGTAGCCGCCTATAATTGCCAGTGATGGCAGATGTAATAAAGACCGGTTTGCTGGGTTCCAGGTCAATGGCGCAGCGCAGCGGCAACCTGCAAGCTGTGGCGCTGCTCCTGGTAGCGGTAGTTCTCATCTCTCTGGTGCCGCCGGTGCTGGTGGCCAGCGGCGGCGCGGGTTCTCCCTTCCTGTTCAACGCCATGTGGCGGCTGGGTACGGCGTTGGGCTGCTTCCTGCTGCTCAGCATCCACCAGCCGGGGCTGATGTTCAATAAGCTGTTCTGGCGGCTGGTCCGGGGGCGGGCCGGCCACTGGATGGTGTTGCTGCTGGTCTTCAACGGCGTAGAGTACGGCCTGTTTTCGGCTCCGGTGGGATCGGAAGGGCGGCAGGGGTAGCGGCGTTCCCCACCGGCGTTACGGCCGTAATTACTTCTCTGTGGTCGTGCTGCTCCTCTTCGCCCTGGCCGGCGTCGCTTTCGTGGTCGCGGGGCAGACCGGCAGCCTGGTGCTGGCGGGGTTGGTCGGGTGGTCGACCCTGTGGGGCGTCTTCCTAGTCCTGCTGGCGGCCTTCGCCGGTTCCTGCGCCGCCTTCAGCCTGGTCTGGGCTCGGGGGCTGGTGGATGCTCTGGGCGTCAGGGAACCCGGGCCGGCGGAGTTGTTCTGCGCGTTGACGGCCTTTCTGCTGGGCAGTGTCGGGTCGGTGCCGGCCAACCTGATAGTAGGCTGGTTCCTTGGGGAGAATCTCACTCCCGGGCTGGCCTGGTCCGGCGTGCTGGGCGGCTTTGTCCTGCTCCCTGCGTCGTCCTTTTTGATGCGGAAGGCTCTGCTCTTGACTGATAACGTGGGTGTGCTTTCCTTAGCTTACCTGGCGCCGCTGTTCACCCTGGCTTGGCTGGGATTGGCCGCTGGCGGCGCGGTAGCTTGGAGCTTTGCGCTGGTGGGACTGTTCCACGCTCCGGCCTGGCTGGGTGTCTTGCAGGGTGCCTTGCAGGTCGTGCGGCCTGACCTGCTGCTCATCGGGGCAGTGGGCATCGTGGCAGCTAATTTGCTTAGTAACTTTGAGACCTTGCGGCTCTACGGGGTGCCTGGCACTGTTGTCCTGCTTTGGGCGGTCTCGGCATGGCTATATCTATATGCATAAGGCTTACGGACGAAGTCCACGTCGATGCCGTTGGGCATTTCCTGCATGAACCTGGCCAGTCTCTGCCAGTCGGCTGGCTGGTTCAGGTCCAGGTCTACTATTTCGTCCCGGTCCGGTTCGAACTTCCAGGTCAAACTCCAGTCACCGTCGCTCGCCCGTATCACGCTGGCTTGTTTGGTGGCCGGATTGACCCGCAGGGTGTAAGTGAAGGGCAATCCCATCCATTCCAAGTGGAAGGTCGTGTCTTCCAGCCAGCGGGCTGCGAAAGGCGGCACGGCGGCGTTCACTTGTTCGTTGCTGTGGTTCTTATGCCCCTGGGGCCAGCCTCGGGCCCAGTGGGTGCGGTACAGCTTCAGCAGGTCGTTTATCTCTTGGTCGGTGGGCCGGGCGTAGCCGTATTCCTTCGCTACTTCGTCAGCGATCCGCGGTTTCTCTTGCAGCGGTGCGCTGGCTTCCTCCCAGAGGTTCTGCTGGGGCAGGCCCATCCAGAAGGCCAGCTGCCGCCAGGAATGGAAGTACTGCAGTTTCATGCTGCCCAGGTGCACCGGGGTCTGGTCGACGGGGGTGCTGTTGTCCTCATGGTTGGGATGCTCCGGGAAGGCAGTGGGAAATAGAAATACCTTGCCTCTGGTGTGGTCGGGGCCCTGGTCTTGGACCAGCATGCGCCAGGTTCCTTGGGGCGTGTGCCACTCTATCGTGATGTCCGCATCGGCGTTGACGCAGAGGCCGCCGTTGGCTAGTTGGGCGTGGGGGCTGTCGACCTCCCAGCTGCTCGCCCAGTGCTGGTTGTAAAGCTCTTGGAAGCGTTCAATGAAGTTCCGGCCGACGCCGGGCTTGCCGGCGCGGCGGGCCAGTTCCTGCAGCCAGGTTAGCTGTTCGGTGATGGAGATGTTGTCGGGGGCTTCGTGTTCTAGCTTTTGCATGCTCATTCTCTCCCTCTTGGTCAGGTGACCAGTGACGTGGTCATAATGTAATGCTTCTCGAAGCAGGGAGTGGTTGTTTCTGTCGTGCCTCGACCTGGTGGGAAGTTGGCCGGGACGGCTGTTGGCTCTGCTGTCCCGGATCTGTTGATTCTCTTCCTTGGTCGATTGCTGCCTAGGGGCTGTAGGGTTGTTCCGTGCCTGCCCGCTGCAATGCTGATAGGCAGTGGTCCTCGAGGTTCCTTGTCAGCTGTCTCATCTTGCTGATGGTGCCCTTGATGGCGTTCAGGCCTTCGCTCTTGTCGTCGGGGTCGTTCAATGCTCCTTCTAGGCCGTCGTTGGCCTCATTGAAGAGACTCATGATGGCTTCTCTGGTTGCTCCGCACTGTTCGAGCACTCCTGCGTGGTGCAGGTTGTACCGGCCGATGGCCTCGTTTAGCTCTGCTCTGGTTCCGATGATTCTTGACGCTTCGCTTTCTCTGGCGATGGCACTCTGCTCTGCTAGTCGGAGCCTTTCTCTTTCCGCGGCAGTGGCTTCCGTTACTTGTGCTGCTACTAATCTCTCTACCTCTGTGGTGAGCTCGGCTCTCTCGCGAGTCAGTGCTTCTTGGTCCTTCAACAGCTGGTTGTACTCGTTCTGGAGCTCTGTCTTCTCCTTCTGGAGGGTTTCGAGTTGCTCTGAGAAACTGATTTCCTTCCGCGTGAGTTCGGCGTTCTGTAAGGCTAAGGTGTTTTCCAGGTCCTGCGCTGCTTCTTCTCGGGCATTGATGCCTACTTCCAGTTCGGCTCGGATGTCTGCGGTGAGGTTGGTCTTGAGTTCTGCTTCCCTTGCGACTTCGTTGGCGCGGTACTCCTTGAGTTCGTCCTGGGCGGCTTTCAGGGCGGCGTCGGCCTTCTCTCTTTTCGCCTCCGCGTCGGCGCGGCTGGCCTCTACCCGGGCCATCTCCTTGCGTACGTCGTCCAGTTGGCTGCGTGTTAAGCTCAATTGCTGCGCGTTAAGCTCAGCTGCTGCCCGGTTGGTCTCGATGGCGGCTTGGTCGACTGTGAGGTCGGCCTCGGCGACGAAGGCGCGGTTCTGGGCGGAGGCGACGTCCTGGTTGGCGTTGGCTTTGGCGACCTCGATGTCACGTTCCAACTTGATCTCAGCGATGGCAGGGTCGACGGTGGGTTCCGGGGTTTCTCCCATGTTGCAGGCTAACATGGCGGTGGCGGTCAATGCTGCCAGGAATAGGGTTGCGATGGTCTTTCTCATTTGTGATCTTCCTTCCTTGAATGAAAATACCCCTGCCTGGGCAGGGGTTTGCTCGGTGAGTGGAGTCTCTTGTCGTCGCGGGGGTTGTACCTGTGTTAGGCTGTGCTTCTCTCCTTCGTCTCGGCTGGTGGCGCGTTTTAGCTGGCGAAAGTGCTGATGAGGAATATCAAGACGAATAGTGCTGCGCCTGCTGCGAAGATGATGAGGCAGCCCTTCTGGCAGGTGGCGGTGTTCGCTTTCTTTGTCTTCTCCTGTTCCATTTTCCATTTCCAGTATTCTTCGCTGGCTCGGCTTTCTTCTTCCTCTTTCGGCATGGCTGATTCTCCTTCTTCTGGTGAAGTCTGGGCGTGAGTACGCCCTGCAGAGATGTGTGCGCTATTCTCTGCTGCCGTTCGGCACCCCAGGGGTCGGGTTTCGGCTAGGGTGCTGGCTTTGGTCGTGGGGTGGGTTGCTCTGGTGCCCCCTACGCGGGCCGGAGGTAGGTGATGATGTCGTCTTCGCGCTGTCTTAATTCGACGACGTTCTTCCGGTGGAGCTGATGGTCCAGGGTGGTGGTAAAGGTGCCCAGGACTGCTTCCTGTTCATCCCGGGTTAGCTTCATGAACGCCTGCAGGGCGGCTTCCTGTCGTTCTGCGGGACAGACTGCGTGATAGCTGGCTGCTTCCTGCTCCTAGCCGTTGTCGTCGATGATGTCGCCGATGGCGATGCCCAGGAGTAGGCAGTAGGCATCTAGTGGCACGCCGTAGTAGATTGTGACGGCGTTCTTCGTAATCCGGGGCCGGGACGGGTAGTTCAGCGGGGCGCTGGTTTGGTCGCTGATGGGCAGGGCCAGGGCTCGGGATGCCTGGTAGTTCTCTTGGTCCATGAAACAGAGGAGTATGGCCAGGGCCGGCTGGTCCGGTTCTTGCCGGTTCTTTTCGGCTTCTGCTTTCAGGTATTCGCTGGCGTCGTGGGCCCAGGCTTTCAGCCTTTCTTGTTCTTCTTTGCCGCCGCCTTCGGTCCAGCGGCGGATCAGGTCGGGGTAATCCTCGTTGGTAGTAGCGGTTGGCAGCGCGGTCATGCTTTGCCTCTCCTGGGGGAAGGATTCCTCCCGTAGCGCGCTTCGGTTATTCGGCGGCTAGGCGTCGGTTACCGGTGGGTTCGTTGTGGTGGGCGCGTTCTCCGCTTGTGCTTGGCGTTCCGCCTTGCATTCTTCCCAGGCTTCTATTTCGCTTCGGCTGGGGCCGTACTGGGGGTCGTCGACTGCCTTGCCGCCGAAGATGCGGAGAATTTCCAGTACCTGTTCCATCCGAATCTCATAATCCAGGTCGATGCCGGGGTGGGCGGCCTTCATGCAATTCTCGCAGAGAAAGTAGCCCTCTTCGTCCTGCAGCGTATTGTCGGTATACCAGTAGAGGTCGCAGGGATGGCGCCAGTGCTCGTCCTTCATGTAATCGTGGCGGCGTTTGCCGTGGGGGTCGTGGTCTGCTTGCCAGAGGGCTTGCAGGGCGGCGGGCAGTTCGCCGCGGTCGTTTGCGCCGTCGCAGCAATAGAGCTTGGCGCGGCGGCGGTGTCGGTCCAGGGCTTTGGTCATGGTTGTTCTCTCTCACTTACTGGCTTGGGCAGGAAGACCAGGGAGCTCAGTCGGCCTTTCGGTATGCCGTTCCTTTCAATTTGACGCAATAGCGGCGTCGTCCGGTTCATTTGGTGGGGACTCCCAGGAAGCGGGCTAGTTCCTGCCAGCCGCTGCTGCGGGTCAGGTCCGGAGTGATTGCCGGCGGCTCCGACCGGTTGTCCGGGTCTTCGTTTCGGTCCAAGCGGACCACGCTGGCGAGGCGGGTTTCGGGGTCCAGCTCCAGGACGTAGCAGGTATCCGGGGTTGCCCATTCGGTGTGGATCTCACCGGCGGGGGTGTAGTTCAGGTAGGGCCTGGGGGCGTGGCTGGGCCAATGGGCTTCGTATTGGCCGCGGAACCAGTGCAGGTCCGCCAGGGACGGCTTGGCTTCGGCGTCCTTGACTTCCATAATCCAGTCGATTTGTTCCTGGATGCTGTCCTCCGGCTGTTCGAATCCTGGGGGTGCGGCCCGGTGGTAGAAGGGAGGATTCCTTCTGGTCTGGGTGGCCATTCCGGTGTGCTCCTTCAGGGCGGCTGGCGTTCTGTATGCTCTTCACTTTCCATTCTATACGCTGAACGCTGATTTGGGCTGCTTTGGCCGGTGTCTTTTCCGGCTCTGGTTGTGGTGTAGTGGGGGCTTAGCAACCTGGAAAGAGGGAGTGCGGGGTTGGCTTTATGGGGCTCAGCCTTGGGGGCTGGGCGCGACTTCTGTCCGGCGCTGTTGCTGGTCTTGGTCTCCTTTCCGGCGGAAGGTCAGGCAGTAGTGATGGAAATTATTGGTCTGATACGCGGTGGGGTAGCCGTAGATGCCCAGCCGGCCTTGTTCTTTGCACCAGATGCGTTCGCCTTTCAGGTCGTAGAGGCCGGTGTTGGCCAGGGCCATCCCCAGCTGCCAGGCGATTGGTACTAAGGAGCCCTGGTAGTTCAGGTTCTGGATGATCACGGTCAGGTAGCCCTTGGGTCTTAGCACGCGGTGGGCGTGGGCGAGGATGTCGACCAGCTTGGCGATGTACTCCTCGGCGTCATCCAGGTTGCCCAGGTCGGCGGGGTGGTCGCCGTAGGTTAAAGCGTCGCCGCGTTCTTTTCTTTTCTTGTGGCGGGTGTCCTTGTTGCCGCCGCGGCTCTGGGCCAGGGTGTTCCAATAAGGCGGCGAGGTCAGGATGTAGTCTATTGAGTGGTTGGGGAGCCGGTCGTGGTCCTGTAGTACCGTCAGGGCGTCGCCGACCAGGATAGGGCTGCCGGTTCGGGTGCGGGCGAAGTCGGCGAAGCTGGGTTCTAGTTCGATGCCGACGGCTTTTCTGTCCAAGCGCTCGGCGGCTTCTATTGTCGTCCCGCTGCCCAGGAAGGGGTCCAGGACGGCCTGGCTGGGCTGGGTGAAGAAGGTAATATATTGTTCGGCCAGGGTGTCCGGGAACGTGGCGGGGTGGAGGGCCTGCTTGGCCTTGTCGGGCTTGCCTGGGGGCAGGGTGAACCAGGACTTGCTGAATTTCATCCACTCTTTCCCGGAGAGGTCGTTCAGGCGCTTGGCGCGCTGTTTTGTTGTTGCTCCAGCCATGCGGCTATTTTACGGGTGGGTGCCGCTTATGGCTTTTCTTTACTTATGGTGCTTAGCTGCCGGTTGGCCGGCTTCTTTCTTGTTCCAGGTCTTTTAGCAGTTGGGTGTACTTGGCCAGTCGGTTCCGGTTCAGGCAAGGCGCGCAGAGCTTGTTCCTGGCGTAGGAAGGCCCCTGGCACTGGGGGCAGATGCCGGCGTGGGTTACTCCGCCGCCGGCGGGCCGGGGTGTGCCTCGGGGTGGTCTGTCTTGTCTTCTCCTTGGGTTCGCCGTTCCTGGCTGGCGTTCTGGCCGAGTTTCTGGCTGGCGTCCAGTTGAGCAGGGCGTCGACCGTGTCCAGTGCTTCCCTTTCGCAGGCGTAGTAGTAGGCGCCGGTCTTGCCGGAGACGGAGTTGGTTCGCACTGCCAGCGGCGGGTCGTTGCCGGTGCTCGGGCTGGTGACGTGGCAGCCGCCGGCCCAGTCGATGTAGAAGCGGGCTTCGTTGCTCACCATTCTGCCCCTGGCGCCGGCGCCTTGCATCGCTATGCTCAACTCTTCCAGGGGCGTGTCCTGGTAGGTTCTGAGATCGTTGCTCATCCCTGCTTGCTCCGTTATCGGCGGAGTTACCGGCTGGCCTGCTTCCTGGTACCGGTTGTTTTGGTTCTGGTCTCTTTTCCGGGTGCTTTCTCTGGGGTGGGCGCCTTTCCGTTGCGGCCCTGTTTCCTGCGCTGTTGCTCCTGCCAGGCGGCGTAGTGGGCTTCGTGCTGGGCGCGGATTTTACGGGACTCTCGTGAGCTGGCTGCGGTGAAGGGCGGGCTGTCGTTCTTGCTCTTGCTCTGCCGGCTGGCTTCTTGGAGGTAGGCGTCCAGTATCGCGTCCAGGCACTCGGCGGTGTTGCGGAGTCCCGGCGGCAGGCCGTGGTGGGGCTTCAGGGCTTCCACTTCCTTCGGTTCCGGGATGAAGAGCAGCCTCTCACGGATGGCCGGGTTCGCGGCGTCTAAAAGCAGCGGGTGGTTTCCCACGCCCAGCAGGTTGCCCCGCCGGGTGCGGGTTACTTCGTCTTTGAACTTGGTCTCGTACGTCAGCGTGGTCTGTCCGGTGAGGGCCTTCAGCGGCCCGCTGGGGATCGGCTTGGGATTCTCCTCCAGGGGAGTGGCCAGTTCGTCCAGAAACACCAGTCGCTCCTTGCAGAGGGCGGCGGCCAGGTAGTCGAAGGGTCGGATGCCGCTGCGGCTCTGGTCCCGGAGCGGTTGGTTGGTTTTGTTGCAGAGCCCCAGCGTCTGCCAGATGTCCAGCATCGTGGTTTTTCCGCGGTCGGGGTGTCCGATCATGATGCTGAAGCCGCATTCCTTGCGGGGGCGGGTGGAGGCGAAGACCAGGAGCTTGAAGCTGTCGGCCCATGCTTGGAGCAGCCAAGCGGCGTAGGTTTGCCCCTGGGGCTGGCACTTGCCCGCGTCCGGCTGGAAGGCGCCGGGCACCCAGGTACGGGTGAGCCGCGCCACGTCGTCGGTGTGGAGGTCGTGGTAGACCTCCTCCGGGCTGAGTACGTCGCTGCGGGCGGTGGAGTAGATCCGGCCGTCGGCCAGCGGGTACAGTGAATCCTTCGGCGGCTGCGGGTTCAGGTTGGCTTGAGTGAGCGGGGCTCTGTTCTGTTGGTGCCAGATCAGCTGAGGGTGCTCCGCTTCGTCCTCGGCTAGTATCGTGAGGTGGCGCAGCACTTTATCCGGAAAGTTGGCTGGGCGGGAGTCGGCCCAGGTGATGAATTGGTCCTGGTAATGCCGATAGGTCGGGAGTTCGGCTTCGCTGCGGTCTTCGGTGAATTCCTGAGTTGCCGCGTGATTGGCTTTCCTGATTTCGCTGGCGAAGAGCCGGGAGCCGGCGCCCAGGGGCTGGTCGGTTCGGATTTGGACCAGCAGTCCGCTGTCTCGGGCGATGTAGCAGGTTCCGTCGTCCAGCATGACCATGGGTCGTTCCTGTTCCAGCTGGCGCTGGGCCACCCGCAGCGCTGCACCCTGCTCGGTCTGAGCCAGGTGGGTTCCATC
Source organism: uncultured Acidimicrobiales bacterium (assembly GCA_958295925.1). Classification (GTDB taxonomy): domain Bacteria; phylum Actinomycetota; class Acidimicrobiia; order Acidimicrobiales; family CATQHL01; genus CATQHL01. Next base: position 30,608 of record OY282384.1, on the reverse strand, counting down.
GGGGTAGGGGATGTCGGGGTCGGCCGCCGGCGGCCTTCCTACCGGCCGCTTTGGCGGCTCGGGGCGCCAGAGCTGGGCGAGGATGGTCTGGAAGAACTCTCTCAATTCGGTGTGCGTGATCGTAGGCAGGGGCGCCTGGTCGGCGTCGCCGTTCAGCCAGCGGTCGGTGAAGATTCGGTATCGTCCCTGCCCGTAGGGGTCCCAGAATTCCACCTTCCACTCCGGCGCGCCGTGGGCGATGTAGGTTTGCTTCTTGTCGTTGCTCCAGGCGGCTCGGTCCTTCGGGTCGGCATTGTGGAGGATGTGGCAGCGTCCGTTGCCGGAGAGGCTTTCTGCTATGGGGGCGTCGGGCCACCGTTCCAGGAAGGTATTGATGACCTGGCGGAAGCATTCCGCGCCCAGGCCGTCGGGGTCGTCCCGGCTCCCGTTGTCCAGGTCCAAAAAATTGAAGCCCAGATTGTCCTGGTCGATGGTGTGGTTCACGCTGGAGTGGCAGTAGGCGGGGGCTGCCGGACGGCCTCTGGCCTTCAGCTCTCTGACCAGGTCGATTGCCTCCTGGTGGGTGAGCTACGCGCGCGGGGTGTTGGCGGTGACCTTGAATTGCGCGCTGACCGTTACGTGTTCGCAGGACGGGGGACGGACCGCGGCCGCTCTGGGGTGGATCCAGCCGAAGGCCGGTGTCTTGTTCTCGGTGATCAGCCAGCGGGCGCGGCTGTGGGCCTCGGCTACCGTGCGGGCTGTCGGGCGGGCGGGCCTGCCTCCCGCCCCGGTCGTCGGGTTTTCCTCTGGTTGTCCTGCTGGCGTCTCGGCCAGGGGGTTGTCAAGGGAGTTCTGATGCTGTACCATTTTGCCACCTTTATTCTTGGTTTCGCCCCGGTGACCGTGCCTGGTCGCTGGGGCTTTTCTATTCTGTTGTTGCTGCGGGGGTAGGTGCGGGGCGGTACGTTCCCTGGTTTCCTGGAGCGGAGCGGAGGGTCTCTGGAGCGCTGGAGCACTGGAGCGGGAGTTTCGGGGTCGATCCTGATCTGATCAGGTGCTAATGTGAATAGAGAGAAGAGATTCTCTTCTTCCTCCTCTTCTTCCACTCCCGGGAAGATTCGACTCGTAATTGCTGCTCCATCGCTCCAGTGCTCCAGCCGCTCTTCGTCGCGGCCGACTTTCGTAGCTGAATTCCCTGGCGGTGTGCTATTTGCCCGGTGAGTTGCGCGACTGGAGCGGATTATCGCCAATTCGGCTCGCCCTGCTCCAGTTGCTGCTCCAGTTGCTGCTCCAGTCGCTGGTCCAGTTGCTGCTCCAGTTGCTGGGTTGAGTTGGAACTCCTCCGCCTTTTCGCTGGGCGTGTTCCTTTGAAGGTCGGAAGCCCTGCCTGAGGCGGCGCTCGATTCACCGGGGAGGTTGTGGGGGATTGTTAAGTTTGACGCTTTGCAGCGTAGTCGCATGGTCTTACCTCTACGTTTCTCAGCCGTCTGTGGCGGTTTCCCTCGTGCGAAGAGGGTTTCCTCGGCTGGCACTTTCTATTTTAGCCGTATGCCGTGGAATGTCAATCCCTGGCGGGGTGCAAATCTGTGTGGGTTGGTATAAGAAAAACCCCGAAGGGTTTATTTTCGCCCTTCGGGGTTCCTACCGCCCCGCCAAGTTCGGTTTCGCACTCCTTACTTGGCAACCGCTGCTGCGCGAAACGTAGAGGTAAGACCCTCAAAACGCAGCCTCGGTCTGTGCATGCATCGCTGGACTCGAAGCTTGAGCGGCTTCATCGTCCAGTCTTGCCCTTTCAGTCTAGCAGATTTTGGCGGTGGCTGTCAATTTGGCCTGGGTGAGTTCCAGGCCGGTCTGTGTCGGTCTATGGTCTCGTCTGTGGTCCCGGCTGTGTCCGGTTAAGCAATAGCTTCATGTTCCCTGGCTCCGCTTGTCTGGTTAAGCCTGGCCGGTGGCCCAGCCGGCGCGTAGCAGTCGGGACAGGTCAGCTCCCGGCCGTGGGGCGGCTCTCCGGTGGGCGCCGTCCGCCAAAAGCGATGTCGCTGTTCTGGAGGTGTATGCCAGCGTTCTCGGTTGTAGCCGCAATGGGCGGTCAGGGGCCACCGCAGTGGTGGCCTGGGCTTGTGCAGGATGGTTTCTTTCATTGTGGTCGCTGGCCGCGTCTTTCCGGCTCCCTGTGTTGGTAGTCGATTATTTGGGTGACTATTTCTTGCAGGCCGCATGGCGGTGTTTGTTTGCAAGGTTTTATCCACCATCTCTTGGTTCTCGAGAACTGTCTGAATACGTGCATTGAGGTGATGGGTGACCGTAGAGCAGTCTCGCTTCGCTTGTAATTTATCCTTATTGTTCCTATCCCGTGGGCGCGTAGCTCTGTTTCCTCACCCTTAGTTACTCTTGGGTTGGTTCCTGTGATGCCGGCTACATCATATAGCATTGAGGGTGGTCCGCCTGGGTGGTGCGCGCAGTAAATGATGGTGTGTCCGCCCTCGGGTTTCTTGTTCCCTGGGTGGCACCATACCGTTGTTTGGAATGGTTTCGTGTAGTCGGTATCGACTGTGTATGTAATAAACATCTTCCCTCTGTGGGTGACGGTTTTAATCGCGCTGTTCCTCAGGCGGTAGCGGCGCCCTCATATACTTGGCCAGGGCGGCCCAGCTGCTGCGCTGATTTAAGTCCGGCAGCCTCTGCCGCGGCTGGGACAGTTCCATTCCGGCGACGTTCGCGTCCTGGTGGAAACGATAGACTGTCCCGTCGCCTCGGTGGGGGCAGACGATGAGGTAGTAATCGCAGCCGTGATGGCTGCACCAGGTGAGGCGGATGTCGCCGGTGGTCAGGCAGTCGACGTTGGGCCGGGGGTGGTCGTCCGGCCAGTACTTCTTGGACTGGGCCAGCAGCCAGTCCAGGTGCTCGGATGTGGTGGCCTGGCGGAGGTCGACGACGCTGGTGTCCTTGAGGAACTCTACTTCCTCTTCCAGGGTGAACTTGTTCTCATCGAAGAGCAGGCAGGCCGGGGTGTTCCGGTGCTGGGGGTGGGCCTTGTTGTCGGGGGTCATGGCCGGGGTCTCGGCCGGGGTCTCGGCTGGTGCAGTCGATGGCGTCATGTCAGGCGGCGCCTTCTCCTTTCCCTGCGGCGCAGTATGGCGTTAGGGCAGCGGGTAGATGATTACTCCGTTCTCTACGGCTTGGTCGGTGAGCCGCTGGGCCAACTCTTCTATTCTCTCCCAGGTGGCTGGCGAAGGGAAATACAGGTCACAGCGCTGGCGTGTTTCGGAATAGGGAGAAGTTTCGACTTTGCAGCCCAGCTCCCGGCATTGGGCCAGGCTCAGCCAGGCCACGCCCTGGGTCTTGCCGGGGCTGAAGCTGCGGAACAGTTCCACCAGGTCGCCGGGGGTGATGCGGTCGCCGTCGTAGACCGGCGTATGCCAGGGGTGGTCCTGCTGCCGGGGCAGGAAGGCCTGGGCGGTCACCAATTCCGGCTTGATTTTGCCGTCCTGGAAGGCTTTCTGGTTCAGGGGCCTGAAGAAAATTGTGTTCTGGTTCATGGGGGTGAAGCTCCTTCTCGCTCTCGTAGGAGTAGCGTGCTTTAACTTGCCTGGGGGCGCTGTGTCATTCGTCTCTGGTGTCGCTCAGTCCCAGAAAGTCTAGCACTTCCCGCCAACCCTGGGCGGTTTCCAGGTCGGGTTCGATCCGGTGGGGACGGCTGCGTTGCTCCGGGGTGTCGGCGTCCTCCAGCCGGTACATTTCCGTGCTGTGGTCGCCGGGTTGGACGATCAGTTCCCAAATATAATCCTGGGTCTGCCATTCCGCGATGATTTCGTCGCTCGGGGTGCAACCCAGGCGGGGCTGGGGGAGCTCCGGGGACCAATTATTGAAGTACTGGGTTAAGAACCAGTTGAAGTCGTATTCCCGGGCCAGGTTGGGGCCGGGCAGCTTGGCCAGTACGGCCTGGGCCTGGTCGGCCACTGCGGCCTGGGGCTTGCGAAAGTCGTTGGGCAGGTGCTGGATGGGTTTAGTATTTAATTGGCTAGGCGGTGGTGTGGGCTCCGGTCTAAACATTCTTACTCTGCCGTCCGCCCCGGGGTGGGGGCCGGTGTGGGGCAGGGGCTGGGCCATCTTGGGCTTGGGGTCGCGCATGTTGTTTGGTTCTCCTTTGTCGGTCTGGTGGTTGTCTTGTCGTAGCGCCGCTGGCGGGGTTAGGGATTGGCCTGCTGTTATGATACCTTGCGTGGGTGCTCTTTCTTCGCTGTCGGCTTCCGGCGTTTCTCTTCGTGCCTTTGGGAATCTCCCAGCGGTCGGCTATATGTTGGCGGCTGTCTTGGGCATGTCCCTCTTGCCGCTGCTGGTGTCGCTGGCTGGTGGGCAGGACCGTCCTTTCCTTACCGGGGCTGGTCTGCGTTTTGGTTTGGCGGTGGGCTACTTCGCTTTCTTGGCCGTGGGCTATTCGTCGCTGCTGAAACGGGTTGACCTGTGGAAGCTGGCGCTAGGGCGGCTTTGTAGTTGGACCATGTTCCTCGCGCTGCTGGGCTATTTGGACCTGGCGGTGTTCTCCTGGTCGACCAGGTATATCGACGTGTCAGTAGCCGCGGTGCTCTGGGAGCTGTGGCCGCTGGTGATGATTCTTTTCCTCCATCGGCTGATTGGCAGTGGCCGTTACCGGCGTTTCACGCTGGGGGACCTGCTGTTGCTCGGCTTCGGCTTTGCCGGGTTCGGCTTCGTGGTGGCGGGCCAGTCCGGCGGGTTTGGTGAGTTGCTTTCTTTCACTGCTTCGCTTGGGGCGACGCTCCTCGGCGTGGCGTTGGCGCTGGCGGCGGTGGTCCTGGGGTCGCTGGCGGCCTTCGGGTACCGGTGGGGCTTGGACTTGAAGGTGGCGCTGCCGGCCGGGTTGGTCGCCGGTAGGTCTCCGGCTTCGGTCGACTTGTTCTGCGTTATTTTCGCTACTTTGCTGGCCAATTGTGTGGCGGTGCCGCTGAACTTGGCTGTTGGTCTGACCCAGGGGGAAAGGGCTGATTTCGACCTCTTCGGTATTACTATCCTCGGCGGGGCGTTGGCCTATGCGATGGCCGGTATTACTTGGCGGAAGGCCAATCTGGACACGGACAATCTCGGTATCAATGGCTTGGCTTACTTGGTTCCGGTTCTCAGCTTGGCTTGGCTCTTCCTGCTGTCCCGGGTGGGTGTGGAATTGGTGGATTACCTGATCATCGGGGCCGCGGCTATCGTGGCCTCCAACTTACTCATTAACTTCCAGGCTCGGCAGCTGGCCGGTTATCAGCTGGTGCTGGTGTCGGTCTGGGCCGGGGGCGTGTTGGCTTATCTCCGGGAGGCTGCCGGGTGGCTGCGGGATACGCTTGGCTGGGGCTAGCCTGCTGCTTTTATCCTGCCAGGGGCACTCTCATTTCTTCCTAGTGTATCCATTGTAATTTCTTGGCCCGGGCCTCCTCGGCTTCCGCGTCGATGGCCGCGAACCGGAACCAGGCGGCGATGCTCTCCAGCGCGGCGCGGTCGGCGTGGGGCCAGCGTCTTTCCGCCGGGGTCTGGTCGTAGAGTTTCAATAGTTCCTGGCGGATCAGGATGCGTTCTTCGATTACTTCTCGTAGTCTTTCAGTGTAGTGCTCGTGGGTGCGCACCGCCAACACCCGGGGTGGGGCGGCCGGTTCTTGGCCTCCGCTTTCCACTCGGTAGAAGTCCTGGTTCAGGTATTCTTCCTGTCCTGGTTGGCGGCTGCCTTCGATGGCGCTGGGCAGCCAGAAGGCGGTGAGCCTTAGGTGCACTGATAGCAGCCTTCGCGCGTTCATGTAGATCAGCCGCAGCGTTTCTTCGATCAGGTCGCCGGCCTGCTTGGGGGGCTGGTACAGTTTGGCTTGGATGTCGGGGGGTACGGTGGGGGATTGGAGATAGAGTTGGACCGACATATATGAGTTGGTGGGGATGGGCAGCAGGGGCTGCTGATTGGCCTTCAGGGCGAAGGGGTCGGTTTTGTCGGGCTGCCGCGTCCCGCGCCGGGAGGCGGCGGTCGGCTGGGTGGGCATGTCGGTTCTCTCCTTTCGCTTCAGGAGTCTGGCAGGAGTGCGTGTCGTCCTGGTCCGTTCAGCCGGGTTTCCAAAAGCCCTGGGTATGTTCCTGCGTCTCCGCTGTTATCTCTGCCAGCTTGCGTGAGAGGGGGTGCTCCTCCAGAGCCTGGTCGGTCAGTTGCCTCTCCCGTCGCTCTTCCGGCGGGGGCAGGCGGCGTACTTTCCTGATGCAGGCTTCGTAGAGTTCTTCCGGTATTGGCTGGATGATGTATTCGGCATGGATTCCCTGGCAGCGCTCCGGGGTGAGGGCGCCGACTACGCCGGTGGTCTGGTAATCTATGGCAATCCGCTTGATCAATTCCCGCCGGAGGTTGCTGCGTTGTTCGATGAAGTGGTCCATGGTCCGGCGGTAGCGCTGGTACTGGGTTACCGCCAGGATCCGGGGCGGCGGGCGCCTTTTGGCGTGCAGCCGTTCCAGCCAGGGGTCTCCGGCTGCTGCGCCGGGGGCGGTGTATTCGTGGGGCTGCGGGTCGTATCGGCTGGGTCAGGTTGACGTGGTTCTGGGCCAGCCGGCCGGCGTTGGTCATGTTCAGGTAGGTTATTTGTCTGGTCAGGGGCTGGTGCTGGGCGGCCCAGTGGGGGATGCTGATTCCTGGTTGCAGGCCGCGGATGGTCAGGGTGACCGCCATGAGTTGGTCGCCGGGGCGGACGGCTGGCGGCGGGGGCGGCGTCTTTTCTTGGTTGGCGGGGTTGTCTTCGGTCTGCAGCCAGGTTTCCAGGGCGGGCGGTGTTGCCGGGTAGGCGTCCATTGGTTATTTCCCGTTCTGTTCGTTGGGTTCCGCGGTGGTGTCGCTGTCCTGGTCGTCCTTCCGGGGCAGGGGCCGCACTGGTTCTATTGGCTCCAGGCCTTGGGCCTTCCGGTCGGCGTTGAACCGCTCCACCAGCTTGCTGAGGTCGGTGACCACTTCCACTCCGGGCACTCCGGCCAGGGCTTGGAGCGCTTGGCTGGTCTCCGGGTTCGGCCCTTGGTCCGCGGCGGCGTCGCCGGTGGTTACGGCCACTCGGACCGGTTGTCGCCGGGGTTCCTGGCTGGACGGCGTGTTCTCAGGCTCCGGCACGCTCCAGTGGCGTCTGCTCATCAGCTCGTGCTGTCTGCCGGCCTCGGCGTCTAGGTCCAGGTCTATGTCCAGGTCTTCTCGGAGTTGCCGGGTGCCGCGCAGGAGGTTGCGGGTCATCGCATCCAGGTTGGCCCGGGCGGCCGGCTCCCGGTCGTCGAATACGATTTCGGTTTCCACTTCTTTCCGCTCTTCCACCGGGGTGGGCCCGGGACAGTGAAACTCCCGCCAGCCTTGGTCGGCGCTCCCCGGGTCGGTTACGGCGTTCTTCGTGGCGCTCTTCGTGGCGCCCTTCGTATTGATGAGCCCGTGGCGTTGGTCAGGCTTCAGGTTCTCCCGCATGCTCATGCGGACTATCTTGCGTTTCTGGCCGCAGTCCCGGCAGAGGTCGATGCGGACGAATTCCTTCTGCTGTTCTTCCGACAGTTCGGTCTCCTCCCAGTGGTGGGTGGCCCAGCTGGCGATGAGTTCGGCCGCTTGCTGTTTGGCCTTGTCCCTCTCAACCGTCATCTTTTCGGCCAGGGGGTCGTGGGGGTCGGGGCGGCCGGCCAGGATCTGCAGGTCCTGCATTCGGTCGAGAGTTTGGTGGAAGACTTGCTTGGCCTTTTCGATGCCGCTGATTGGATTGGGCCGGGGCTGGGACCATTGGGTTAGGGGCGCCGGCGCGGTCCTCGGCGGCTTGGGTACTGCCGGGTTGGTGGGCGGGCCGGTTCCTTCCTTCCTTTCGATGCAGACGGAGCCGTCGGGGAAGTCCAGGATGAGATGGGTGTCCTGGACCCGCAGGCCGGGGGCTTGGGGTATCTGGGCCGGGTCGGCGTTGCGGGCTTCGCTCTGGCGGTAGGCCAGGTATTGGCCCAGGAGGACCTCTGGGTCATCGTCGACTTCCCAGCTGTCCAGGTCCCGGTAGGACCAGCCTTTGGCTTCGATGTGCTTCAGGTACTCCCAGAGGAATTGGATTTGGTCTTGGGTGGGGGGTTGGGGCATTTCTGCTCTCTCTCTGCCTCTGATCATCTCTTCTCCTTCTTCACGCGGGAAGTTGCTCTTATTTGGTTGGTTCATCTAGTATCTCCTTTGCCCATGCTCCCGTATCCCTGTCGGGCAGTCCCGCTCTGCCGACGTAGGCGGCTGCCGCCTCTGATACCAGCTCTCTGAAGGGGCTGTATTGGCTGGCTATTCTTTCGAAAGCTTTCCCGTCCTCTAGGTCCTCTATGGGGAGCGTTTCCATCTGCCGGAAGTCGACTGCCATCGGCGGGAATGCCCCTTTCATGCTTGGGAGCGGGAGCGTCGTTCTCCAGTAGCCTTGGTTCAGGCGGGATCGGATCTCCCCTGCGTTGAATTTCGTTCCTTCTCGCTTTAGTGCTTGTTTCGTTGGTACGCAGCGTGCTGTCAGCACCCTGTCCGTTTTTGCTTTGGCGCCTCCGTGCTTGCTGAGGTCGCATGACGGCGTCAAGATTACTCGGTAGCTGGTTGCCGCATTCTCGTCGCTGCCGGTCTCGCGTATTATGTCTCCGGTCAGCAGTTCCCCCGGGCGCGGTGGGTGTATGTATTGCTCCCATCCTGGTTGGGGTTTGTCGTCCTCTTCCTCGGCAGCCATCTCAGGCAGCCGCCTTCTTCCTGCTCTGGCTATGTAGTCCTTTTTCTCCTCTTCATCCTCGAGGTTCTGGAAGGCCCATGGGGCTGTCGCCTTCATGGATTCCGTCAGTTCTCTGTTTACGCGTCGTCTCGTTTCCTCGAGCGCGTCGATGTGCGGCTTGAATCCTTTGACTGCTGCCAGCACCTTTTCTTCGCTCCCGGTTCCCTTCTTGACTTCCCTTATGAAGGGGTGCTCCTTTCGTGCCATCTCGGCTTTGGCCGAGTATATGACGATCGGGCAGAAATGGTATGCCCAGATGTATTCCTGTGTTCCCAAGCCCTCTGGCTCTTCCTCCTCTCCGATCAGGTCGAGGACTACCAGGCTTGGAGCGAAGGTCTTGATTTCCGCCTGCGCTTCTTTGAACCCGCAGGTCCTCATCTGAATTCCCCTCATTTCCTCGCGTAGGCGCTCTTGCACCGTCTCGATATTCTCCGGCTCGTCCTCGACGAAGAGTATCCTCATTCTTTCTTTGTTCCTTCCCTGCCTAGTGGCAGGTCTAATCTGAAGGATGCCCCGCCTAATTTGCCTGGGCACTCAGCTCTCATGCTCCCGCCGTAGGCGGCGACTATCTCGGCGGCTGTCGTCAGTCCCATGCCGATTCCGTCCGGCTTGCCGGAGACCCCGGCTAGGAATATTCTCCTCTTGTCTTCTTCCGCTACGCCTGGGCCGTTGTCATGCAGCCATAATTCGGCTCTCTCTGGGTCTTCGCACTCCTGGATGGAGAATTCCATTCGTGGGGTTGGATTTTCGCAGTGCCGTAGCCAGTACGTTGCGTTGGCGATCATGTTGTCCAAGATGATGTCCAACTCACCGGGGTCTACTCGCGCTTCCGTCCTTCCTTCTGGTCGGGACCATGTGATGCCGTGGGCCTTCAACTCTCCCTGTCTCATGTCTAGGCATGTCTCCATTCTCTCCTCCAGGATCGAGCGTCTCGTCCCGCGCTTGAACTTCCGATTCGCCATCGGTGCGAACCGGTCCGCCATGTCCTCGAGGATCCGGACCGACTTCTCTGCCCGCTTTCTTTCCTGCTCCGCCCGGTCGTCGGGATGTGCTTGGAGTAGCTTCTCCGCGGTTTTGAGGAATCGTCCGACGGCGGTCGTCCTGTTCCTGATTTCGTGGACTAACGTTTCCGCTATCGTGCCTATGGCTGCTAACCGGCTGTAGTATGACAATCTCCTTTCGATCTCCTCCCGGCTGTCTGCTAGCGCTGTCTCCAGCTCTCTGACTAGGGGCACTACTGCTTCGGCTTTCTCTCCATCTCTCGCTAGCGCCTCCGTCTCCTCGATCAGACGGCTTGCGGATACGTTCTCCAAGAGGTGGGTCATCGTCCTCTCTGGCGCCGCCGCTCTTCTCTCCGCCCGTTGTTCGTTCCGACGCTTCTCAACCTCGTAAAGAACGTATTTCACGAGTGATTCGAACTCTTCCGTTTCCCTGTTGGCGGAGAGGCGTTCTCTGTCCGTCGTGTCCTGGATCCTTGGGTTGCCGTCTTCGGTTATGGAGATGCATCCTACGATCTGGCTGGTGCTCAGCCTTCTCCCGATATTGCTCACCCGGCGTAGGTTCATGCCTAGCCAGTCGGCGTTTCTGTCCGATTTCGGGAGTACCAGCACTCCGTCTCTGTATATGGATATGCCCTTGTGGGCTCTTATGGCCTCTCGGATGTCCCTTCGCGCCAGCCCGTATTCCTCCGCTATCTCCTTCGTTCCCTCGGTGTCTATGTCCCATGCGCGGATTTCGAAGGAGAACCCTCCGCATTTTGCGGTCTCCCTGTCGTGTTCGAACTGCCAGCGCTCCCTCTTGGTCTCCTCCTCCCATACCTGGCTCCAGGAGAGTGTTACCTTCGCCGCTGCTGTGATTCCGCTTGATCCCTCCGGTTGGCGTCGATATTCCGCTCTTATGTTTCCCTGGCTGTCCGCCTCGCCGCGGATTGCGTATTTGGGTGTTTGGAGGAACGTCTGGGCCTCCAGCTTTCCTTCTTCTTGTTCTCCTGCGAGGTCCAGCGTGATTCCGAAGTCGGACGCCTCTGCGAAGGGGGATATTAGCCGGCGTAGGTTCTCGCGCAGTTCCTGCCGCTTCCCTTCGCTCCATTCGCTGCTCAGTTCTTGTATTGTTATCCGGGTGCCGGATGTGTCGAATGGGCTTCCACCCCGCGCCTCTCGCAGAGTGATTCCGTTCGTCGGCATGTCTGCCGACCCGGCGATCGTCGCCCAGTTTGCTTCCACCTCCCAGCATTTCTCTCCGAGAGCTTGGGTCACCATCGTCATCCTGTTGCCCAGTCTGGCCATGGAAAGCCTGCCGAGTCCTTTGTTCCCTGATACTCTGCGGGTCTTTCCCGCCCTTCTTGCCCAGGGGTTTTCTCTCTTGTAGGCTGTGCCGATCTTGCACCACTGGTCTTCTATTGTCCTTCTGTTCATCCCGAGACCGTCATCGCGTATTTCCAGGCTTTGTTCCCCGTTCTCGTCCATATGCAGCTTCACGAGAACTTCCTGAGCGAATGCGTCGTAGGAGTTCTTCACCAGTTCCGTGATGGCGACTATGTCGTCGGTGACCAAGTCCTTCCCGAGGGCGGTGAGTGCTCTGGGCAGTATCTGCAGCTGCAGCTCGACGTCCTTTCTCTCTGCAGCATGCATTTCTGGTTGTGTCGCAGTGGTCATGTTCGGTCCTTCTCCCTTCGTCTCTTTTCGGACAGCTCCAACAGCAGGTGCTGCGTCCCCTCTTCCATTCTGCATTCCCAGATCACCGTGGTCGTCCATCCGTACTGGGATAGTATCCGGAGATTGGCGGCGTCTCGCGCGGCGTTGTCGGCGAATTTCTTCAGCCAGTACTGCCGGTTTGTCTTGGGGAGCTTCGTGCCTTTCCGGCAGTCGTGGCGGTGCCAGAAGCATCCGTTGACGAAGACGGCGGTGCGGTATCGGGCTAGCGCCAGGTCTGGGGTTCCCGGCAGCTTCCTGTCGTTCAGCCGGTAGCGGAATCCGGCGTGCCAGAGGAGCTGGCGCACGGTTTTCTCTGGCCGGGTGTCCTTTCCTCTGATCTTGGACATCAGCCGGGAGCGGTCTTCCGGGGTGAGGAAGTCCGTCATTCCGTCCTCGCAGTTATCGTTTCAAGGCCGTGGCGGCGTTCCTCATCGCCTTCTCTAGCTCGGCCGGGTCGGCGTATCTTCGTCCAGCTTCGGCTCCGTTCTCGCTGACGTACCCTTCCGCCAAGTCCAGCAGGGCCTGCAGCCCCTTCGCGGGCAGCGACGCCTTCTTCCCGTTGTCGTTCTCGTTCCCTGTCACTCCTTGCTCCTTCCCTTTCGCGTCCTTGGTTTTCCCGGGCTCGGCCCCGGCTTCCTGGTCCGCGGCGTTTCGCCACAGTGCTCCTACCAGCGCGCCTCCGTCCAACGCGCGGAGCAGCACGGCGTCCATGCCGTCGTCTCCAGGGGGCTCCTCGATCCGCTTCGCCGCTCTGTCTGCGGCTTCTTCTATGGTCTCTTTTCCCTCTTCAGGCATTGCGTCCTCCTTGGTTCCGCCTCGCAGGCGTCGTATGGGTTCTCCTGGGACGGGTTCTTGCCGTACGCGGCGCATAGGTGCTCCGCCATGCTGGCTGCCAGCTTCGGCGGGACTGAGTTTCCGATCATCCGGGCGACGGTCTCCGCACTTCCTCCGCGGAACCGGTATCCTTCTGGGAAGGATTGGAGCAGCGCTCCTTCCAGCAGGGATAGTCCCCTCGTCTGCTCCGGGTCGTAATGTCCGAATCTCCCGTTGGACACGCTGTTGAACCGCGTCGTTATCGTCGGGGCCGGGCGGTCCGGCCGCAGGCGGGTGTAGGGATCCTCGAATCCTTTTCTCCCTTTCTTCTCTAGCCGGCGGTGGCAGGGGAGCGCCAGTTCGTCGGGGAGCAGGTGGTTCGGCTGTCCGGGCGCGAGGGCGCGTAGTCGGCTCTTGTTCGTCTCCGAGAGGTTCAGGCACGCATGGTTGCTTAGTTTCTCGTCTTTCTCCCCGGCTTGCAGTGCCGGCAGGTGTGATATGGCGTCAGCCACCGTCGGCTTTCGGCCTTCTCCGGTTGGCTGCGGCATTGCGATGGGTTCGTTCTTCGCCTCGTCGCCGTCTTTGCGTTTGACGGCCATTATGATGGAGCGCTTGCGGTTCTGCGGGACGCCGTGGTCGGCGGCGCACACGGTGCTGGTTCCCACTCGGTACCCTTTCTCTTTTAGCTGCTCGATGAAGTCGGTCCAGACTGCGGCGTACCTGCTCTTTTCGATGCCGGCTACGTTCTCGCAGAGTATCATCTCGGGCTTGAACCGTTCGATGAAGGGCAGGGACTGGGCGATCAGGCTGCTGTCTGTCGCCCGGGCCCGCGTTCTCCCTTCCGACATGTGCGGCTGCGGATACTTTGTGAAGGATTGGCACGGGGCGCAGATGGCGAAAAGCAGGGGGAGCTGCGGATGATTCTCTTTGGCTGGGCCGAGTAGCCGGTTGAGTTCGGACATGATTTCGTCCTGCTGGCCCTCGGGATGGTCTGGGGCTGCTGGGAACATGTCCATCTCTAGGTATTCGGGGGTTCCCCGGTCGAGTGTCCAGTTGGGGTTGTTCTCCTGGTAGGTGCGGCGGCAGGCCGGGTCCTTGTCTACGCCGGCGATCACGTATCCACCGGCGTCGCTCAGCCCGCGGGTGGTTCCGCCGGCGCCGCAGTAAAAGTCCACGGCAAGGAATTTCGGTTCATTTTCTTTCTTCATCTTCTCTATTCTACCATTGGGTGGGTTCGTTTTTGGTAGTCTCCCGGCTCTTCCGTCCGGCGGGGCGTGTGTCCTGTTGCTCCGGCCATACTGGTTCCGTTCAGTTCTGGAACTCCTCCTTTTCGGCTTCCAGTTCCGCGGCCCGGAGCTCCCTGGTGATCTCCGACTCCCGCGTGTGTATGCAGCGGGGGCATAATCTTGCTAATAGATTCCGCCGCTTGGTGTTCCGTTCCGCCTTCTTCCACTGTCGGGCGTAATGCTTCCTGCGAAACTTGTAGGTGATGGGGATGGCGAAGTGGACTTCGTCCGCGCTGGGTGGAGTATTCTTTCCCGTTGGTTCGGGCTTGAAGGATAGTTGGACGTAATCCCAATCTGTCCTTTCGGATAACGGAAGGTTCGTTCGAAGGTTGGCAGGCATGGTCCGGTGGTGAGCCTCTTCTTGCCGAATGTGCTCACTTACCTCCAGGCGGAGCCTCCCTTGTACTTCCCTCCCATCGGCTTTCAGGGTGAAATGGAACGGCTGGTTGGCCGTCCTCGTCCCCAGCCAGGTGTCGTCGTGCCTGGGCAGCTTGCCCTTCCATATGGGATGGTATCCGGTATCCGGCTTGATCCCGTTGATCAAGTCTAATACCTTCGCGGGGTCCTTGAACTCTCCCTCTCCGTCGCTTAGCGTCAGCGAGTACTCGTTGGTCTCGGGGCGGAGGGCTCTGGTGATCCTGTGGAGATATACGATGCCGGCGCCGCTCAGTGCGGCGCCGGCAACTGTTCCTATCGTGCCGATGAATTCATGCATATTCTCCTCCCCGTCTTCGGGGTGTAGTTTCCTATCTGGGCTTGTATGGGTCTCCGTCCCACCATCTGTCGATGATCTCGCGGGCCTTGGAATCCATCCCATCTGCCATCCAGAGGTTGGCTTTGCCTTTACGGTAGTCCAGCCAGCCATGATTGCTGCTCTCGACCGTCTGGCGGGCTAGTTCTCCCATCAGAGTGTAGAAGTTCGCTCCTCGCTTTGACCGGAAGTGCATTTCTAGCTCGTCGAAGAGCGCGCCGCCCATGGAGTACTCGCAGTTGCTGGTTTCCTCTCCGTCGTCGAGGGCTCGTTCTAACTCCTTTAGGTTCTTGAACTGGGTGCAGACCGGCCTGGCTCGTGTCTCGGTGAGCTTGCGCTCCAAGTGGTCGGCCATTCCCTCATCGAACCAGAGCTCGTTTCCGTGGAACCAAGCGTGCGCTACCTCATGGATGATGGTTGCTTCCATTCTTCCGCAGCTGGTGTCTGCTCCATGCCGGGTTGTGTGGACCACGATGGTGCTCTTGTCCCAAACCACGTTGCCTGAATATACATTGTAGTCTGGGTGGGGTAGGAACCCGCAAGTGTCGTGCCCCTCTGCGGGGGTGTTCAGTAGAACGGTCTTGCTCAGAGGGTAGGCTCTACCGAGCATGCTTTCCAGCTGCGCAATGGCGTTACCTAGCTGTAGGTATCTGCTGTGGTTGCAGTGGAACCCAGTGACGATGGTCTCCACTTCCGATTTGCTGGTGACCAGTGTTTCCACGTGCTCGGGTTGGGCCTTGGTGCATAGGGGCTCCTCTCCTCCGTCCCTCTTCTCCGGGTTGCCGAAGATCTCCTCTATCATTGTGGGGTCCAGGTAGGCCAGGTAGGCCGGTTGGCTGACGGCGCTGGTCGGCGCATAGCTGTCTGTTTCTTCGGCCGTGCCTGCGACGGTGAAAGGCTCTTGCCATTCGGCGGGTACTTCCGTGACCAGGGTCACGTCGATGCTGGCATCGGTCTCTGGGTTCCACTCCGGGGTCGTCTCTGGAGTAGTTCCCTCATTGCTGGGAAGCTCCACCGGGGTGGTCTCCGCTGCGGCTTCTGGGGCGGCTTCTGCGGCCGTTTCCAGCGCGGCTGGGTCTTCGGTTTCAGCCTGGGCCAGGGATGTAAGGGCCTGGGCTGCCTCTGCCGGCGTTTCCGGTTCTGCCTGGGTCGGCTTAGGTTCGTTGTCCGGTGCTGGGCTGTGGGCACGGCTCTCGGCCTGGTACTCACCGGTGATGATGCCTTCGTTCCATACCTCGGGGTGGATGGTCAGATTTCCCATTTCCGGTTCGCTGTATCTGGGTGCTGTGGTCTCCGGCGTGGGCGCGGCGCAAGCAGCCCATTCCTCGCCGTAGCGGCATAGCTCAGCGGCCGGGGCCTGGGGCGGTGCCGTTGCGGCGGCATAGTACGGGTTGTCGGCGATAGCCGCGTAGTTTTCCGGTTCATTCCCACCGAAGGTGCTGGCCAGCGTCAGCCACCCGGCCAGTACTATGGCGCAGGTGCCGGCGGCGACGCCGGAGGTAAGCAGGAACTTGCCGCCTCGCCCCGGGGTGCGGGGCTTCGCCGGCGGGGCGGCGGCCTGAGCCGATGCTTGGGCTCTGCTCCTGGCCTCGGTGGCTTCCTGCTCCTGCTGGTAGCTGGCTTGGTTCTTGCTATCCTGCATAGCTTGGAGTATCTGTTGGCTGCGTTCCGGCGTGAGCCGGCGGCGCGGGCGTGCGGCGGTCATGGTTCTCACCTCCTAAATAGGCGTAGCTGCCTTTATGCTCCCGGGTTCGCTTCTCCTTCCACGGGGTTTCGGATGGGAACCGGCTGCGGGGCAGCGTAAAAATTTAAGCCCACCGGGTTCGGCCAATGAAGGCCAAGCCCGGTGGGCTGTGGGGTTCCGTGGTTGCAGTGTTTAACCGCTAGGCGGCGTCAGTCACTGGCGGGGCGCCGGGTATGATAACCGTCGTCGGGTACCGCTGGGCCAGCGGGTTTACTTGATGGCCGTCGTACTCCACCGTATGGGGCACGTGGTGGGCGTGCAGATAGCCCATGACGTCGGGGGCGACGCTCAGGAAGAGGCTGATGAATTGCTCCACGCGGGCGTCCAGGGCGGCCTCGTCGTCGGCGTAGACGGTGGTCCCGGTGGGGTCGATATAGGCGGCCCAGTGGTCGCCTCGGTTCTCCTTCACTGCGGTGAAGTCCAGGTTGACGATGGCGTCGGGGCGGGGCTGGTCGGCCAGGCGGTCGTCCAGCGGGGCGCTGGGCTGGGCCAGGACGGCCGTGCGGCTGCTGTTGCCGTTGCTGGTATTGGTGTCGTCGCTCATGATGCATTGCTCCTTTCTATGAAGAATGTCGGTAGTTCTCCGCGTTTTCCAGTTGACGCAATCATAACGGCAATCACGCCGGCAATGAAGGGAAGCCACGGAAGACTTACCGCCGCGAACCGGGAAAAGCAGCGGGGAACGCTGGAATCTCGCCGTAGCGACTTCGCTCCGCCAGGGCCTGGGGTGTTCGATAAAGATAGTTCGCCTTGGGCGGGCCGCCGCGGGGTTCGTGGTAGGCGCGGTCTTGTTTCGCGGCTTGGAGTAGTTCTTTGACCAGCTGCATGGTGGCGCGTTCCCAATACGGCTGGTCGGTCAGCCTTTCCGCCAGGTCGCCGCCTTCGTGTTCCACGTACTGGTCGTAGATCCGGGCCGGGATGGGCCATGTAATTCCTGGGAAGTCCCAGTCCACCTCCCAGGCGGTGGTGAGTATAGGCAAGCTGTGCCCGCGGTTGCTCATGGGGTGGGCGTCGTAGTGGTAGCCGGCGGCCAGGGCGCGGGCTCTGAGGGCTTGGCTGACCATTTCGGCGGCCCAGTGGCCCAGGGCGGCGTCGGCGCGCACGGCGTGGCCCCGCATCATGTTCTTGATTATCGCGTGGGCTTCGGGGTAGAGCTGGGCGTCTCCGGCTCGCGCTTCCTGGTCTTCCGTGGAATTGTTCAACGGGAGGCGGGCCTCGCGGGGCTTCTTCCGTAGCCAGCGGCCTAATTTTTCGGCGTGTCTCAGGTGGTCGTCGAACCTGGTCCAGTCGTAGAGTTGTTCCACCGGGCCGGCGATGGCGACCGTCTGTCGCAGTCGTTCCTGTAGGTCGGGGGTCAGGAGGTCCTGGCCGGCGGTCGGTTCGGTCGGTGGCGGAACGAAGATGCCTTCGTGGTAGGCGTTGCTGGCGGTGGAGTTCCAGAAGCGGCGTTCCTCCGCCCAGCGTTCGGGTTGGTAGTCGTGCAGCCAGACGCGCTGGGTGTGGCCGTATAGTTCTTCGGCTTTGGCCTCACTCTGCTCGTCCAGGGCCCAGCGGTCCTGCGGCCGGCGCAGGCCGTCGTAGATGACGACGTGGATCCAGGTCTGGCCGGGGCGGTGGTCGCCTCGGGCGTGGGCGCCGAATAATATCATGGCTGGGGATGGGTGCAGGGCTTGCAGGTACTGGTTTAGCTCTACGGCCTTGGGGTCGGCTCCTGGGGTGGTCAATGGCATGGTCGGCCTCTCTTTTCTCCTCTGATCGGCTGCCGGCTAGTTCTGCTGTTCCAGGGTGGTTATTCTGGACTCCAGCTTTTCGTAGTCTGCCTTGGTCGGCGCCTGGTCGTCGTATGTCAGCCCGATGACTGCGATTCCCAGGAATACTCCGAAGACGGCGCCGATGGCGGTGTTCAGCAGGTTTTGCTTTACTTGCTTCATTGTGGTTATTCTCCTCGTTCTGCCCTGGTAGGGGTTGGTTCTTCAGTCTGGGCTTGCCACCAGACTTGCGGTTTACGCCCGCCTTGGGGTGTCCCGTAGGCGGGTGGCTCACCTTCTTTAGTTCAGTTGCTCCACGCGTCGATGAGCTTCTCTCCTATTTTGTGGACTATGCTGCTGCATATTCCCGGAGATGCACCGAAGTGGGCGCAAGCGATGTCCGCTAGGGCGGGGCCAACGGCTTGGAAGGCTATGTCCCAAAGGGCCGTTGCTGCTCTTCGCCGGTTTCCGTTGGCCTGCAGCTCTCGGTTGTCCGCTTGCAGGAGTATGGCGTAGCTCTTGAGTCCTTTGAATTGGCTTAATAGCCCGTTGTAGGACCGCTTTAGCTCCTCGTGTTCCCGTACCAGCGTGTTGTGCGTGGCAGTAGCGACTCCCTGCGTGGGAGTGCTCGTCCTTTGCCAGCGGACCTGGTTGTATTTCTTCTCCAGGGCTGTGAGCTCTCGCGACTTGGTGTCGTAACGCTTTTGGAGGCGTTCGTACTGGGCTAGGCTCACTGTGCTCTCCCTGGCCGGCGCCTTTGTCTTCTGCAGGCGGTCTATTACCTGCCGGAGGCTGCTCAGGTCGGATTCTGCGCCCTGTAGCCGCTGCGTCAGGTTTCGGTTCCTCTGCTGGATGCTTTCGACCTCGCTGGTTAGCTTGACGTTCTGGGTGGTCAGAGTTTCCAATTCCTTTTCCAGGGCTTCCTTCCGGGTCAGTTGGCTCTGGTAGCCATCTTCGAGGACGCCTTTGTTGGCGTGCTGCCGGTTGAACTGGCGGACGATGCCGTTGTAGTCGCCCAGCAGTTCGTTATAGGCTTGCTTCCACTTCAGGTTGGCCTGGTGGTAGTCCGTGCGGGCTTCCACTGCCTGGGTGTATTGGTGGGTCGTGTAGGCGGCCACCATTATGGCTGCTGCGGCCAGCGACCAGGGTAGGATGGTTTTTAACCTCCACATTGTTCTCACCTCCTTCGATTTTAGGTCATGGGGTTAACTACTTACTGCGGTAGCCGTACTGTAGGCTGTCTCCCTTCTTTTCTGCGTGGACGATGATGTCTCTGGTATATCCCGAGGAAAGGTGCGCCTCCCCGGCGCATTCCACTTGGTGGCTGCTCCGGTAGGTCTCGCTGACTCTGCTGATACTCCTGACCCTGGGGTTTGTGTTCTTCTCAGCCGACAGCTCCACCGCCATTTCGGCTAATTCGTGGCAGTCGTAGCTGGATAGCCAAGGGCCGGTTATGGTCCCGCAGGCTAGGCTCGTGCTGATGACCAGCATTGCTATGCCTATGGCAAGTCTCTTCATCTTTTCTACCTCCTTCGATTGTTGGGATTGGGGTCAATGGGTCTCCGGGTGCCTAGTGGCTTGGGATGGCTTGTGTGGTGGGGGCTACTCCCTGCTCTTCCAGCAGCTCCGTGCTGGCTTCGCCTCGTGATATTCAACTCGTGATGTTCACTGTTGCTAGGGTGAGGGCAAAGAATATCAGCTAGAATCTGAGGGTTCTTCCCACGGTAATTACCTCCTTTTCTTCTTTGCCCTCTGCGGGCAGGTTAATGGCGGTTGGGGTTGCCGTAGTACCATTTGCCGATGATCTCGGCGGCTGCCTGGTCGTTGCGGGCGAAGATGTTGGCGATGTCGTGGACGTCTCGCGCTTCGAGTGCGCTCTCCCATCCGCTTCGCCTTATGGCCAAGCTGGCGGCCATTCGGTTGAAGGCGGTGTCGCCGTAATGGTGGCGTAGTTCTCGGTAGAGCCCGGTGCCCAGGTTGTAGGCGCATTCCCCCGCGAAGTTGGTGCCCAGCATTGCTTGCTCCAGCTCGTGGAGGTTCCGATGGTAAGGGCAGCGTGTGCTCTGCCGGTCTGACGGCAGTAGCTGGAAGACGAGGTCTTCCACTAGTCCCTCCTCGGTCCAGTCGGGATGGTTGAAGTCGCTGCCTTTATTCGTGAAGAAGCCGTGGGCTGCTTCGTGGATGATGGTCCCGGAGATGGTATCGCTGCAGTCCTGGTTGGTGGCGACCTGGATGTGGGAAGGCATAATGTGGTAGTGGCCCGAGTAGGTCGTTTGCCACTGCCTGGAATGCACTCCGCAAATGCTGTTGTCCTCTTGGAATGCGTGGACGGCTGACATCGTTACTGCCGGGGTAGGATAAGGCTTGTTGAGCAAGCCTTCCAGGCCGTTGATGGCGTCCCGGAGTTCCCAGAACCGCTTCTGGTTGTTGTTGAACCCTTCGACGGTTATGTCTACTTCGGCTCCTTTATAGGTGGTCACTCTGGTGGTGTGGCGGCCTTGGCTGCTGGTGCCGCTACGGTATCCGACCATGCTGTTGAAGCTGTTGGTCAGCGTGTTGTACTCTTCGTGCAGCTGGTTGTAGTCTCCAGCGAGGACGTTGAATTCGCCGACGAGTGAGTTGTGCTTGCCTCGCAGGTTCTCGTATGCGGCGTGGCTTGCCGCTATTTCTGAATGGTACGCGGCCTGGGTTGCTTCCATGTTCTTGACGTGCCGCTGGACGGCAACGTAGTTAGCCGCGTACGCCCGGTTGGCTTCGATCACGATCATGTATTCGAGGAAGCCCCAGTATCCGCCGCCGCCGCCTGCAATGAGCAGGAGGGCGATTATCCATAGGGCTCCGGCGCTACTCTTCTTCTTCTCGCTCTCTCCAGCTGGTGCTGCGGTTTGCGCTGCTTCGGGGGCCGGTGGCGCCGGTGGCGCGGTCCTTTGCTTGACTGCGATGTAGCCGTTCAACGTCAGTCGGGTGCGCTCCTGGGCGGCGCCCAGCAGGTGCTGGCTGTCGTTCAGCGTGTGGTACAGCTCGGCCAGATGCAGGCGCAGCCGGTCGATGGCCTGCTCCTCGCTGTCGCCGTGGACCGATTCTTGGATGGATTCAACCTCGGCGATGACCAGGTCGATGCCGTTGGGATTGACGCTGCGGTACAGGCGGACCGTGAGGGCCAGGCTGAGGGTCAGTCTGGTGGTCAGATCTCCGGTCAGCTCGATGGTGCGGGGGAACTTCTTGGGGAAGGGCATCTGCTGGCCGCGCTTGATGTCGGGTTGCTGGCCCTTCTGGGGGTTCTTCTGCCTCGGGGGCCGGGTTTCGGTCCGCGGGGCGCTTCGGCTGTCTTGGGGTGGCTGTTCTACGAACATGAGTGATTCCTCCTTCGGTGAAGGCTTCTAAAGCAGGGGCGTGTTGAAAGTAGGCTTGGGCGGTAGGAATGAATAAAGTTGGGGAAGTGTCCGGTAGCGGAGGGGTAAGGGGGGTGGTTTTCCCTTTCAGCCACAGCCTGGGAAACCGGGAAACGCGGAGTTCGGGGAAGTAGTCTAATAAGGCGGCGGGGGTGTCCGCCCTAAAGCAGCCGGCTGCGTTCCAGCTGACGCTGCTTGGCCAGCCGGTTTTCGATCAATTCACAGAACTCGGTGGAGAGTTCGCAGCTCAGCCAGGTGAGTCCTAGTCGCTCTGCCTGCAGCACCTCCGAGCCGGAGCCGCCGAATAGGATGAAAGCGGAGTCGCCGGGCCGGGCGGCGGCCTTCAGCAATAACTCCGAAAGGCCTTCCGGAATCTGGCAGGGATGCTCGGTCTTGTCCTTGGCGACGTTCTTGACCAGTTCGAAGTTCAGCCAGGAGTAGGGCATCCGGCCCGTTTCGCCTTGGGCGATGCGCGTCTGGATGCGCTTGTCCCGGGGGTTCAGGTAGGGCTGGGCCACGGCGTCCTTGTGCCAGTTGTTGTCCGGCGACTTCACCGCGTGAAGGATTGACCGGTGCGCAGTCGTGAATCGCTGGGGCGAGTGCCCCACGTTGGTATTGAAGACCCAGACGTAGTCGTGGACCGCGTGGGCCAATCTATCCAAGGCCAGGACTCGGAGGTAGGCGTTCTGCTTCGGGTAGTTGATGAGGAATAAATTACCCGTAGGCTTCAATACCCGCAGGCACTGGGTAGCCAGTTCCACGTACCAGTCCACGTATTCCTGCCACTCGGTGGTATAGGAATGGCCTGAATACTTGATCCCGACGTTGTAGTCGGGGTCGCCGTAGACTACGTCCAGGCAGGCGTCGGGCAGGCGTTTCAGGACTGCTGTCACGTCTTCCTGGAACAGTCGCTGGTGAAACTTCGCAGGCAGGTCGTTTATCACTTCCGGCATGGCGCAGGGCGGCTCCTCGGGCCCGGTGGGGGCGGTGGAATGGCCTGGGTGTCCTTCTATGGCTTTCTGCTGCTATTCTACCGCCCGTGGGGGCCGGGATCAAGGCTTTCCCTAGTGGACGAATTCCACGTCCATCAGCTCTGCCGGGAGGTTCAACTCCCGCCGGCGGCGCTGCGCCTCATTGGGCCATTTCGCGTAGTCCAGCAGCCGGTGGTTGATGCGGGGGTCCAGCTTGCGGTTGGGCTGCTCCCGGACGTGCTTCCGTTCCCACGGCTCCGCGCCGGTGGCGGCCTCCAGCATGACCTTGAAGGCCTGCTGTTCCGGGTTCCAGTCGATGTAATATATCGCCAGCCAGACCAGGTAGTCGCCGGTGGCGCCGGCCCAGGCGTGCTCGACCAGGTGCTGGTAGGTCTCCCGGTAGATCTGCCCGATGGAGAAGCAGGGCTCTATGTGGCCGTTGTCTTGGACCAGGATGCCTTGGTGGCGTACTTCGCCTTCGTCTTCCCGGCCGGTCTGGTGATAGTACTCGTGGACTCCCGGCGGGGCGTCGGTCAGGGTATGCAGCTTGGCGGCGGCGTACTCGGTGGCGCTGGTGTTCCATTCGCTGAAGCCGGCGACTTTTACGGCCGGCCAGATCAGCTGGGTGGGACGGGCCAGCAGCCGGTTCAGTTCGGCGTTGTTCATAAGGTTAGTTCCTCCTGATTGTCGGAATGGCCCTGTGGGGGCTGGGCTAGGACCCCAGGGCTCTAGGACCCCAGGGCTCTAGGACCCCAGTCCCACGGTGAAGAGTTCCGTCTCCGGGTCCCAGGTCAGGTCCTCGATGAAACGGTGGTGGTAGGGCACCACGTGGCCGAGCATCTCATTGTAGCCGGGGGATTCCTTTTCGGCCAGGCTGGCCTGGTGGATGGCCTCGGCGGTGGCCATGGCGTCGAATTGGCCGTCCTTGACGACGATGCAGCCGTGACAGCGGCCGGGCACTCCGCCGTCGAAGACGAAGGGGTGGTTCCCGTCTGGGGCGTTGGTCGACAAATCCAGGTCGATGGCGTCGTAGGCCTCCCGCCACTGCTTATCCGTGCCGTACTTCGGTAGGTTGTCCATGGCGCTGGGCATATATATGGACCATTGCATCACTTCATGCTTGAATTGGCTGAGCTTCATCACTCTTACCTCCTGGTGTGCAGATTTGGGGCCGGCGGCCGCCCCCGGGAAGGGAATAGAGCGTTGCGCTGTAATCTCTCTCCAGGGGCGGCCGGTGCCTGGGGCTGGCTAGCAGCCGAGTTCGATGACGAAGATGCCCTTGAGGCTGTCCCACTCGATTCTCTCCAGCAGGAAGCCGGACTTCTTCAGCAGGTGCTCGCCTTTGCTGGCCTCCTGCTTGACGTCGTTGTCCCGGCAGTGGGCCATATAAATCGCCTGGCAGGCGAAGGCGGCCTCGATGTGGCCCTTGTTGACCACGATGCCGTGGTGCTGCTTGCCGCGGTCGCCCCGCAGGGTGAAATTATGAATCCCGTCGGGGGCGGCGGTCTTGGTGTCCAGGACCAGGTCGTCGAAGGCCGCGACCCAGGCGTCGTGGTTGGCGAAGGGCTTGCCGGCGTCCATGCGGTCCTCCTCGCCCTCGGCGTAGATGCACCAGTGGACTCCGGGATGGTTCACTTCGCCGTTCCGCTGGACGCGGGGCAAGGTCTGGCACGGGTAGCTGCCGTGCTGCGCCCCCGGGTAGGCCGCCGGGGCCTGGGCGGCTTGGTCGCCCCAGCTGACGGTCCCGCCTTCGGGCACGGTGATGTTGAGGCCATTGACGACGACGTTGGTTCCGGCGGGCGCGGTGATGGTCCCGCCGCTGAGAGTTGCTTGAGTCATGATGGTTCTCACCTCCTGAAATTCTATAATACTGGGTTCCCAAAATACTGGTTCCCACCAAGTCTGGTGTAACTCGGCGGCAAACCGGGAAGAAGCCCCTGGCGGGCGTTTTCCTCTTGGGCTTGCGACTGCCGGACGCGGGCGGCGGCAGCTTCCCGTTGCGCTAGGGTAGGCATAGGGTTCACCTCCTGAGAATCTAGTTTGGGTCCTGCCGGGGCCGGCCGGGGCCTAGTTGGTAGGCACTCCGGCGGCGCGGGCGATGTTCTCCAGCGACATGGCATAGACGCAATTGGGGCAGAGCCAATAGCCGCCGGCGGCGATGGTCAGCCGGTGGCTGTTGTCTACCTTGTCGTTGCCGCAGGTATGGCAGCCCTGGGCCTGGTTCTCCAGCTCCTCGCGGAGCTGCCGGCCCAGGGGGACGGCGCCCTGCAGGAAGCGGTCGAAGTCGGGCAGCGCCAGGATGCTTTCCAAGTCGAACTGGTAGCGCACCGGGTCGGCGGCGTAGACGCTGCTCCGGCATTCCCGGCAGAGCCAGGCTCCCGGATGGAAGGCGGACCAGGTCGCGCTGGGCCGGTCGGTCTGGCGGCATACGTAGCAGCCGTAGGGTATGGGCTGTGCGGCCTGGCAGCCGGGGCAGTCGGGCCACTGGTGCAGGATGTCTTCGTAGTGGGCCGGGGCTTCGGTATTTCGCGGTGCGGGCATATCTGCCTCCTTATGGCCGGCGTCGGGCTGGTTAGCCCTGGGGGGTGGGCCGGCGGTTTAGCGTTGGGGCTGGTGGTCCTCAATAGTATGCTCATGGTCTCATCCTTACGAAATCCGTGATTCCCGTCAGGGGACGAAACGTGGATGTTTCGTTGTTTCCAATGAATGGAATTCGTAAGGATGGGCCGGAGGGTCTTTTCTACGCCGGGCGGTTATCTTGACGCGTAGAAGACGTCGGTTTGTTCTTCTATCATCTCCCGGCGGGCTTGGCACTCCTCGCATTCGATGCGGTGAGCGTCGTAGTAGCGGGTGATGATGAGTTCCCGGGCGGGGAAGTCGCGGTTGCATTCGTAGCAACTGGCCAGGCCGTCCGAGTTCCGGGTAATCAGGCGGCGGACCCGCTCCAGGTCGGCCTGCTCCGTGGCGGTGATGGTCGCTTGGGTGGTTCTCATAGTTAGTTCTCCTTTCCGGCCGGTGGGTAGGCCGGTACAATGCGGGGCAGTAAAAAAAGGCCGCTGGGCGAAGGAAGGCTTAACTCCCTTCGCCCAGCGGCGGATGGTCTGTTGGTCAAGTCTCTCTGCCCTGTCGGGAACCCCGCCGAAACGCGGGACCCCAACACGGCCCCAAACCGGGAAAGAAAAAAGGCAGCGCCTTGTTCTCTCTGGCTAGAAGCCGCCCAACAGCGGGGCCAGCAGTAGTTGCGCGGCCTTGGACCGCTTGCGTTCCCGCTGTTCGGCTTTTGCCTGGGCGCGCTGGTCCAGGTAGTCGTCCAGTATCTCCTCCAGCTTGGCGCGGTCCAGGTCGTCCAGGCTGGGCAGGCACTCGCTACTGAGAGTGGAGCTGACTTCCTGGTCCCAGCCGACGATGACCCAGGGGCAGCCGGGCGGTTGGCGCTTGCGTTCGATGAAGAACTCGGCGATCGGTTTTTCGGACTGCCCGGACTTGGTCAAGTAGAGAACCGTGCGGTTCAATTCCGGGTTCCGGGCTAGGGGATTGCCCAGGGTGGCTAGCAGTTCCAGCTGCTTGGTGCGGGTCTGCTGGTGGAAGAGCTTCGCTGGCAGGTAGGCTCTCTCTTCTCTGCAGGGCGTGGCTTGTTCCCCGTAAGTCGGGGTTTCCATGGTCGGTGTCATGCTTATTCCTCCTTGTCGGCGGGTCGCTGGGACCAATAGGCCTCCCAGCCGATTTCCTTCTGGGTCAGGTAGTCTTCCAGGAGCTTCGCCAGGATGGGGCCTTGGAGTTCGTCCAGGTTGTGCAAATAATCCCAGCTGATGCTGGAGTCCTCCGACCAGCCGACGGTGTAGTAGTAGCCTTCGGCTTTGGCGGGATGGGGGTCGCCGGCGCCTTCCTCGTCGTCCATCAATCTTTCGACGAAGAATTCAACTATCACGCCGCCGTAGCTCTTGTCCTGGTCCTGGATTGGTTCGCCGGCTTCCCGTTTCCTGGTCAGCTTCTCGGTCAGCTCCGGGTCGGTCAGCAGCAGGGTGGCGCGTTCCAGGTCGGGCTGCTCCGGGAAGGGTGTGCCTAGCGTGGCCAGTATGGCCAGCTGCTGGCTGCGGGGGTGCTGGTGGAAGAGCTCGTTGTCCAGGAGGGCTATCTCCTCTTTCCTCTCGGGCCCCAGAGTCGGGGTTTCCAGGGTGGTCATGTCCATTTACATCCTTCGTATCGCGGTGGAGCCCCGTTGGCCGTGGGGTTCTGCTGGGTAGCTTGCCGGCCGTTTAGCTGGGGTTTAGTAATCCAGGCCGGTCGGTGCAATTATACTTGCCATTGTGGTAGCAGCGCAGCAACCAATACAGGGCGGGGCCAATCTGAAGGCGACGGCTTTGATGTTCGTCGCCGTTCTGTTATTGCCCTTTCTGCCGTTGGCGGTGGCCCGCAGCGGCGGTGTGGATAGCCCGCTCTTGTTCAATGCGACGATGCGGATGGGCATAGTCCTGGGCTGTTTGGTGGCGCTGGCGGCCGGGTATCGGTCTTTGCTGGTTAATGCGGGGGTATGTTCAATAATAGCCCGCAGCGCGGTCCGCTGGACCATGTTCTTCTCGCTGCTGAGCTACTTCGACCTGGCTTTTCTGGCCGCGTCGGCGCAGTTCGTTGATATATCAGTATCGGCGGTCTTGTATGAGCTCTGGCCGATCTTGATGATAATACTCATGGCTCGGCTCTTTCGGCTGGGCCAGTACCGGCGGAACTTTCGGGCGATGGCGCCTTCTCTGGTCGTAGTCTTCGCCGGGGTGGGGTTCGTGGTGGCCAGTCAGACCGGCGGGCTGGCGCTGGGAGATGCTGGTTTCTCTACGCTGGCGGTCGGCTTGGGCCTGGCGGTAGCCGCGGCGTTGGCTTCTTCTTTTTCCGCGTTCACCTTCCGCTGGGCGCGGGACTTGGTTGACCGGTTGCGGGCTGTTCCAGTCGCTGGCCTTGGGGGTGCCCCGGTGGCCGGTTACACTCCGGGTTCGCTGGCGATTTTCGGCGTTATCGTGGGCTATATGCTGAGCAGCTTGGCCAGCGGGGTGGTCACGCTGGGTCTGGGCGTGGCCTGGGGTGAAGCCATGTCCCTGGACCTGGTGGTCGTTGCCGGCGGGGGCGGGCTGTTGATTGCCGCCGGGGGCGTCCTGTTCCGCATCGCCAATACGTTGACTGACAATCTGGGAGTGAATGCCCTGGGGTATGTGACGCCGGCGGCCAGTCTGGTCTGGCTGGCCTTTTTCCTGGGCATCGGGGTGGCCCGGGTGGACTTTCTCATCGTGGGGACGGCGGCCATTGTGGCGGCCAATCTCATGGTCAACCTGGTTTCGGGGCGGCTGGCGGCCTGGTTGGGGCTTGGCCCTGGCTCTGTGGGTGGCTGGGGCGTGGGCCTACTCCTGGGCGGCGTAGTGGTGGCCTAGGGGGCGTCAGGGGGCGGTATGGCCCCCTGTGTCGTCCCTGAGGGACTCTGCCCTTAGGCGGACTCCTGGGCTTGGCCGAGTTGCCGCTGATGGCGGACGTGCTCCCGGCGTTCGCGCTTAATCTCTTCCAGCCGGAGCCGGATCAGTTCTTCCTGGGGGCTGGTCCCTTGGGTGTTCGGCCGTCCGGGGATGCGGCCTTCGGAAAGTTGATGTAGCATCGTTTAGTTCCTCCTTCTTTATATAGCGTTTAGGATACGGTTTTACCTGCCTGGGGTGGGGGTTCCTTCCTTCGGTGGGCGGTGGTCTACGCCTAGTTCCACCCTGCGCGGTCGACGTTCTTCCAGCAGCTCCGGGATGTGCCGGTGCAGGTCGTTCAGCGGGCTGACGGCTCTCCAGCGGTCGTCGACCCAGCTGTTCGGCAGCGCATATCCGATGCTGTGAGAGTCGTGGCCTCCGCCGTAGAGTATTGGGGAGAGCTTGCGGACGCTGAAGCTGGTGCCTGCTCCGGCTTGGACCAGCGGTTCCGGGTAGGTGCCGCGGGGGCCGGCGTAGCCCACTCGCCCGGGGTCGGTGAGCCAGAGGGTGGACTGGTCCAGCTTGTCTTCTTTCGTCAGGTCGTCGAGCAGCTGTTGGAGCAGCTGGGCCTGCTGGTCTGGGGTCAGTCGGTTGAACTCCTGTTCCGGGTAGAGTCGGTGGACTTCCTTGGGGTTGTCCAGGTCTATCCGGGTCGGGCTGGTCAGCTCCATGGCGGGGCGCCTCCTGCTGCCAGTTGCTGGGTCGGTCCGGCGTACTCGAAGGTCCCGGCCCGGTCGGCGCGGGTCCGGAAGAGTTCCAGCATCCTTGGCAGGTGCTGGTGCAGGTTGGCCAGCTTGTCGGCGGCGACGTGGTCGGCGACGTAGCTGCCGTGCAGCGCCATGCCGATGCTCCAGTATTTGCCCTTCTGGTTGAAGATTCCGGTCAGGTTGCGGACGTGGAAGCTGGCTCCCACTCCGGCCTGGACCAGGGGTTCGGGGAAGTTCCCGTATTGTCCGGTGTCGCCGCTCTGGGCCGGGTCGCTGAGCCACAGGGTGGAGGCTTTCAGGCTCTTGAACTCGGCCAGGTCGGTGATCAGCCGCTTGAGCAGGTGCTCCTGCCGGCCCGGGCTGAGTTGTTCGAAGTCCTGCTCCGAGTAGAGCCGGTTCACCTCCTTGGGGTCGCCCAGGTCCAGGAGTTTGGGATAGTTCGTGGCGGGCTGCCTCCTTCTTTCACTTTACTGATTTGACGGCATGGGGCGTTGGGATGGGGCCTTGGGCCGCCCGGTGGGGTCGGTTTCCCTGCTGGGCGGGTCTATGGCTGGGCAGCTCTACGGCTACGCGGTGTACCGGTAGCTGATGCCCTTATAGACGTCGTCGTAGTCGATGGTTCGGCTCTCCCAGGCCTGGTCGGCCAGCTCCTCGGCGATGCCGATATGAAATCCTTCCAGGAATCCCGGCACGTAGCCGCGGAGTTCGTCGACGTCGTCGGCGTTGGCGTGGGCGCAGACGGCCGTATGCCGGCCGTTGCTGATGCTCCACCCGTCCCGTTTCTCCACGCGGAAGTACATGGCGGCGCCGGCGGCGATTAGCGGGGCTACCCGTTCGCGTCCGGCTTGGGACGCAATGTCCCGATATTGTTCGTACTCTTCCAGGTTGCCGGCCAGGGCCGGGTTGGTCAGCCACAGCGTGGATTCGTTCAGGAAGGGCAGGTTCTCTAAGTCACTAATCAGCTTCTGGAGCAGGTCGCCCTGCTGGCGGGAGTCCAGCTGGAAGAAGAGGGCTTCCGGGTAGAGCCTTGTGAGGGCCTTGGGGTCCGCGGGCGTGGTTACTTCCTGCGATAGTTCGTTCATAGTAGGTGAGCCTCCTTTTCGATTGAAGTCGGGACGGGGATTGCTAGCGGGTATCGCTAACGGTTGGTACCGGCGTAGGTGTCGTCCACCGGCAGGCGGCGGGTTCGCAGTGGGCCGATGCCGGCGCGGAAGGTTTCTATGATACCGGGCAATTCCCGGGCCAGTTGGGAGCGGCTTGTAACTTCGACCTGGGCGGCGCCGCTGTCTTCGCACTCGGCGTCGAAGCCGATCAGGTAGCAGTCCTTAACCTGGCCCTGCAGCTTGGTCCGCAGGCGGTGGGCGTAGAAACTATAGTTTACTCCGGCTTTGACCAGGGGTTCGTCCAGGGCGCCGTGGCGGCCCCATAAGCCGGCCAGGGAGGCGTCGGTCAGCCACAGGGTGGCGGCCGCCAGGTCGGGCAGCCTTTCCATGTTGGTGATGATGGGCTGGAGCAGGCCGAGCTGCTGGGCTGGGGTCAGCTGCACGAACTGCGCTTCAGGATATAGCCGGTGTAGTTCGTTGGAACGGTCGCCGTCCAGCTTGACCAGCCGGGGGCGGTTCCATTCGCTTTCGAAGTCGTAGGGACGGGGGACGGGTTGTCGCGTCGTCCCTTGGATAGTTGCTTGCATGGTTCGTTACCTCCTTTACTGAACTGAGGAGTTTCCAGGGGTGGTGGTCCCTGGTCCACGGCGTGGGTCTTCGGTGGGGCCGGGGAAGGTGGGAGGGCAGGAAATAAAGCGTAGGGGTGGGGAGTGGACCCATCGGTGGGAATTGAACCCACGAAGCCTGGTTGGAAGCCAGGCGTTTTACCACTAAACTACGATGGGTCGTCCTTTTGGCTAGCTGGCAGCTGTCTCGTCTGCGGCGGGTTCGCCCCAGAGTTCGACGGCTTCGGCCAGGTTGCGGAAGAGTTGCGGATAGGTCTCGCCCTGGCTGACGCAGCCCGGCAGGTCGGGGATTTCAGCCCAGAAGCCGCCTTCTTCGGCTAGGTGGATGCGGACTTCCGTATAGTCGTGTTCGGCAGGATTGTCGGTCATGTTCACACTCCTTATTTGCCGTAGTGGCGCGGTCGGTGGGATTCGAACCCACGACCTACGATTTCGAAGACCGTCGCTCTATCCGTTCTGAGCTACGACCGCGCGGTTTATAAGGGCTGGGGCCGACGGTGAGAATCGAACTCACGACCTACGGGTTACAAAGCCGTTGCTCTGCCGT